>CAWFFL010000005.1:60000-205734 GCA_963815165.1 Vulcanimicrobiota bacterium | reverse complement strand
TCGGCGTCCGTTACCAAACCCCTATTCAGGCTCAGGTTGCCTCCTCGCATCGGGTCGGACCATTTACGGCGGCTGATGGCCCTGCCACAGGCCGGGCTACGACTGCCGGAGACGCAGGCCGTGGCTTAGTGTGCTGCGGTAGCACCGGCACGGCGGTGTCGGGCCGGATGATTGCTACGGCCGGCATTGCAAGCGGCGGCACAAAACTCAAACCTTTTGCAGGATTGGCATGTCGATTACTCTCCAGACTCAACAGTTTCAAGGATCTCAATGTCGTCGCCTTGCACGAGGATACCTGTGCGATCGATTTCGTCTCCGAAGCGACCTTCTTCGTCGAAGGTCCAAGCCTGGGCAATGTAGATCTGTCGCTTCATCGGATGCAGCGATACGGCTGATCCAGCCCGAAGTATCCACCGACAAAGCGGCCGGATTTGAGGCGGATCCGTAAGTATCGCTGTATGCCAGCAAGTACTCTATCCCATGGCGTTGCTTCTGGTGCCAAGAGCACCGCAAAGATGCCCCGCACATTGATTCCTCGCTGCGTAAGAAATATCGGCTTCCACTTTCTGCGGATCACGTGCCAGGAGGATCAGTGGCGGCCATATGAATAGGAAGAATAAGAACGACGATGTATGCGGCAGCTACCCGCGGAGGACCCTCTGGCGCTATCAGGATGAGCCAAGCTGCAGGGCGTAGTGAATGGCACTATAGCTTATGACTACGGGCAGCCGCTTGCCGAAGTCTCGGTCGTCGAAGCCAACAAATAAGCCATAGATTTGCGACGATATAAACCCGGGGATGAAAAATGCGAAGAATGGCCAAGGTTATTGACGCTCCACGTCCCGGGGCTCAGCATCTTGTACTCAAGGAATAGCTCGCATTATCGTAATCCCCCTGCATGGTCACCTCCAAGATACCAATGCGACTCACAACGTGCGCCTCCCACTCCAGAACCGTAATCGTTTGGACGGTCACTGTGCAGTTCAGGCTTCAACGCCTGCCGGTGTGCGTGCTCGCGAGGTTGCGAGCGTGAGTATCTCGTATGGATCGAGGTTGTGTTACGGTAAAAATCGCTACCGTGTAATCGGCAATGGAAGAAGTTGGCCCGATTATACGTTTGATTTGACCCCCTGAATCAACTCGTCGGATGGGTATTAGATGCTTCTCGCGCGGTAGTGGCGAGCGATTCCGACAATGAATGCGCTCTCCGAAGCTGCTTTCGATAATAGCGCCTGGCCGCACGAAAGGTCGCTTCCAACTCGCCGTTAGCCGCTTCAGAATGGGACTCCCACCACTGGTACTTCAGACGTTCTTTAGGCGAAAAAGTGACCTCGAAAATGTCGCTCAAAATCCGCAGGCTCGCATTCGGACGTTCAGTTGGAGCAACCCCGCCGCCGGCCTTTTGGAGATGATGCGTCTTGGACACGGCACGATAGATATGCGCTTGGGCTATAAGAACTCTCCAAAGGGCCGGCTTCGATTCGGGAGTGAACTTCATGAAAAGGGCGGCAACAGGTACAAACAGGCTGTCGCCTTTGCAAATCCGGGCTTCGAACTCCGCAAAAGAAATTAAGCGCGGTGCCTTATCAGATTCGACAATAAAACCATCTAAAATCTTATCTTAATTCTCCGAGGTACAACCCCTGGCCGCCCTCATAGCCCACTTTTAAAGCTGGCTTCTGAATCGCAAGATGGTCGTGATGCGTGAATGATCTGTAAAGCATTTTCGCTAGCTGGTATTGATGGCTAATGTAAGAGTCAAGGCTAAGATCAACGCCGTGAGTTAGTACGCAGCATTACAAAGAGAGCAGCAGGGGCAAGCAGCGTGTATATAGTGCGATGCAGCAGAAAGGACTCGCCTCCTGCGAGCGCAGGTTCCTCGCTGGAGAGAGTGCCCTGACGCGATGCACGCGCAAGACTTGTTATGCGTCGCGAGGCAGTTTCAGAAGCTTCCACCAGTTGGAATAAGATCGGAAGGCACTCCCTGTACAAACGCTTACGCGCGGCATATTGGTAATCGCGCAGCGCGCCAGCTTCCTGAGTAAATCTGCTAAGGTCAGCGGTAAGCTTTGCCAGTTTTACGTCCTGCTCGTGCTGCCGCTGTTGTGTTCTATCTTGTTGCTCATCTTTGTAGTTTTGCGTTGACGGTCACTTCTAAACTTTAGATACGAGTTCACGAGAGCAAGCAGAAGCGCTGGTGCGCCTAGCCAGGCTAACCAATCTGTAAGCGTGTCCGGCGAGGCAGGCGCCGTCGTCGCGGCCTGTGCCAAAGCAGGTGCCTCTGCTAGGAATAGGCAGATCCATAACCCGGCGGTGCTGACGGCGAGCGGCGCGGTCCGGCGCGGCTGCCGTAATGGGAGGTTGTTCTTGCATGGCCCGAAGATTGAACCGCGGGCCGCGGGCAAGCGATTCCTTGCTCATTGGCCTAGCTCCACTAGACGTTCGGACGGCATCATTTAGAAGCATCGAACAAAAAGGTTACTGTCTGTGTAAGGTCGCGCGGTCACCGGCTTTGATCGCTTCCTTCTTGCAAGATACGCGCCGTGCTTTGTGCGCCCGTACCACGCTCGCCCCTTTAGTGATAGATGCCGCCAGGTTTGCTATGCAACACGACATCCTTTGGGCAATGTGATGGCAGCGAATGCGTGAGCGACAGCCCAGTAAAAGCAAAGATCGCCGCCGCCCAGTGCGAAGTCTCTTGCATAACGCGAAACCTCCGGGGCCTAGAAACGAGGCTCGAGGCTATCTTACAGCGCTCAGCCCCGAATGGGCAATAGTACTGGGTGTCACGGCGATCTTGGAGTCATCCAGATAGTTTTCGTGCTTCCTGGCCGTTGTAGGGCTTTGTAATGGTTCATATTCGCGGCCTAGTTGCGTCTTTGCACAGATCAGGGCCGGTTTGCCGATCAAGGCCGGTTTGCCGAGGATGAAGCCGGTCGATCCACCAGAGAAGTAATGAGCCTTTCGTTTAAGGCAGGCCCACGTTGTTGCGATGCTTCACCGTGGCCGTTTTCACAGCGACAACGAGAAGACGCGTCCCGTTGCCGTTTCGCCCGTTACTGGTCGTGCCATAGAGCGTGCCGCCGACGTCGATCAAGCAGGCCTCCGGGAACGCGCCGTCGCTCCCGCTGAAACTGTGTAGCACGGTTTCTTTTCTGGACCTCAGTGATTGCGTAGACGGTTCCCGAGTCCAGTACTACCGAAGCCTTAAGAGCCCGCCGTTTGGGGTCGTACCGCGGACTCTGCAAGCACAGTGCAACGATGCACGTCGCCGATGGACACTGCGCCGTTTGCGCGGCACAATCACAAATTGGCGGTTCTGGCCAGTGCGATGGTGCAGCCGGCTAGTGAGAACTCTCGGCCGTGAACCCGCCTCCAAGAAACCACGAAGGGCTGTACCGGTGCACCAAAATTGCACCGCGAGGCTCGATCGAGGGCATACAAACAAAGGCAAGTGCGGCGCAAACCCGCATGGAATAAGGGAGAATGATGGCAACCGAATGGCAACCGCGCGGACCCTCAGCCGGATGGGCAACAGCGCGTTGTCCCTGCTCGCGAAAGCGCGCCGCGCGTGCGACAGCGGTTGAATGCGGCGGTCTTGAAATGCACAGTGCGCCGGTTAAACCGGCAAGGAATAAGGAGTGAGAGTCTCCGACGATAGAAGGCGTAGCGAACCATATCGGCCCCAAGCCGTGCGCTGTCTACCGCGAGGTCGACGGCGAAGCGTCGGTCGGGGTGTACGCAGGCCGGCTAATAGAGCCGCGAAAGTTCAAACAGTTCAGAGCGCCGACGCCGTTGTGCAGGCCGGAAGGCAATATGGGTGCGCGCGTAACTCGCGAGTGTGCATCTAGCTCTGCGTGGTCGTAGCGGTCGGCATGCGTATAAATTCCTTGCGCGGGAACCGGGAGAGCTCCGAGTTGGCCTTGAGCATGTTCATGGTCCGCATCGGGAAGATGATGAGTCGAAGCCGATGATGCACGATTCGGAGCAGTCAGAATCTCCCATAGTAGCGGGGAAGTCGCCGAACAAGGCTGAGGGAACAGCGGCGGAGGCGATGGAGCGAAGGGGAAATGCCAAGAGAAATACGACGCAAGCTACCACGCGCCAAACACCGAGTTGGGAAAGCGTGTCACCAGGCTTGGATCGTATACGACAGAGCGCTCGAACAAATCCGAAACTGCGATTCACCGCGCTCCTTCACCATGTCACGCCCGGTCTTCTCCGTGTGGCCTACCTGGCGCTCAAGCGACAAGCGGCTCCTGGCGTGGATGGCGTGACATGGGATGCGTACGGTGCAGACCTTGAGAGAAATCTCAGCGATCTGCACGGGCGGTATCCATCGCGGGGCATACCGTGCGCTGCCATCAAGACGGCGGATGATCCCCAAACCTGACGGCCGTGAACGGCCGTTGGGGATCGCCTCGCTGGAGGACAAAATCGTCCAACGAGCCGTTGTCGAGGTTCGTAATGCCATCTACGAAGCAGACTTTCTCGGCTTCTCGTATGGGTTTCGACCAGGGCGGAGTCAACACGATGCTTTAGACGCGCTCGCGTTCACGATTGAGAAGAGGAAGGTGAACTGGGTACTCGACGCCGACCTGCGCGCCTACTTCGACACGGTCAACCATGATTGGATGCTCCGTTTCTTAGAAGAGCGCATAGGCGACAGACGTATCATCCGCTTGATACGAAAATGGCTCAAGGCCGGAGTGATGGAAGATGGCATAACGAGCGCAACGGTTGTCGGTACGCCGCAAGGCGCCGTCGTATCACCGCTGCTTTCGAACATCTATCTTCATTACTGCTTTGATCTTTGGGCGCACCGGTGGCGACGCCGGAGCGCTCGTGGTGAAGTGATCTTCATCCGATATGCCGACGATTACGTTGCCGGGTTTCAGTATGAAGATGACGCCAAGACGTTTCTTGAGGAGCTGGGGAAGCGGCTAGAGCGTTTCGGTTTATCATTGCATCCCGACAAGACGCGCCTTATCGAATTTGGGCGATTTGCGGCCGGACGCCGCGCCAAGCGCGGGTTGGGTAAGCCCGAAACGTTTACGTTTCTTGGGTTCGTCCATATCTGCGGGAAGGACAAGTTCGGCAACTTCTCTCTGAGACGACAGACGCGCCGAGATCGCATGCGGCGTAGGCTGAAAGCGATCAAGGAGCAAATGCATAAACGGATGCACCACTCGCTTGCCGAACAGGGGCGTTGGCTGGCTCAAGTGGTACGCGGTTATTTCGCTTACCATGCAGTGCCGACCAACGGTCGCATGATCAGGATATTTCGATGGGATGTGGTTCGTCTGGCGCCTCGCTTTAAAGAGGCGGAGCCAGAGCGGATTTCCGGCGTGGAAGAAGATGGACGCGTTGGCGAAGCAATGGCTCCCGCCCGCGCGCATCCTTCATCCATGGCCTACAGCCCGCTTTATCGTTAATCACTCAAGGTAGGAGCCCGGTGCGTTAATTGCGCCGGGATCTGTGCGGGGGGCGCGCAGCAATGCGTGTCCCCACCGCGATCCGTTCATCTCGATAAGAGCCGCCAAGTGCCGGGACGTGCTTAGAACTCCGGCTCCGGCGCCTTAGTGCTGCTATGCCACGCTTATTCTGTGAGCAAACGGTGAGCAAAGTGGCATGTGCTCACCGAATTGCGTTCCAACCGCGATGCCTGCCTGCAAAGTGATTTGCAGCGTAAGAAGTCAGACAGCCAAAAAAACGAAACGTCGAAACCTTAAAAAACTCAATAGCTGGCGATGTTCAAAACTTCTACGCTTGCCGGGCTTCCCTAGGACCTCTGGCCTTGCCCGCTGGATGCATCAGATTGGTCGTGGGCGACGGCCAGCCATGATGAAGCGGCGCCGGTGTTGAGTCCGGTGGTCCTGAACTAATGGCCGTGCTTTGAAAAACTGACCGTCACGCCAAACGGGTCGTCGAGTCCGTTTGTAATTGAGCGAGTAGGAGTACCACCGGCAGGATAGGCATAGTACTGAGCCTCGTTGGAACCCAGCGCGACGAGCTGGGTCGCCTGCGAGCTCTCGTTGAGTTTGCCAACCCAAAAAAGCCCGAGGTTGACGCCCTGGCCGGACAGCTCCGTCGATCCCTCTTGCTTGAGAAATCCGTTGCCGACGCTGTACTGGTTGATCGTGTTGTTGGTAACCGCCATTATGACGTATTTGCCGTCCCATTGAAGGCCGTCGGGAGCGACAGAAGCGGATAGGTGAGGCCTGAAGTGGAGACGCCGCAGGCCGTTCTTGTGCCTCACCAGCTCGTACATTTGAAAAGGCGCTCCATAGCTATAGCCAAATGCGTCAGCGAAGAGGTTGCCCATGTCATCGTATGTGCAAGCAACAAAGTGCGAATTGCGCGGCGTAGTGTAAACTTTAGGCGTGCCTTCGGCCTTTTTATAAACTGCGATGCTCCCCGACGGATACGACCCCGAGCCTTGACGGCTAATGCTCGCGACGGCAAGATCTCCAGTTAACGGATCAAAGGAGCAATCAACTGGAGAATACGGGGCGTCGTCCAGCGTGCGTACCGGCTCTGATCCGCCGTGCTTGTATTCGATA
This sequence comes from Vulcanimicrobiota bacterium, assembly GCA_963815165.1. Lineage (GTDB taxonomy): Bacteria > Vulcanimicrobiota > Vulcanimicrobiia > Vulcanimicrobiales > Vulcanimicrobiaceae > Cybelea. Next base: position 199,171 of record CAWFFL010000005.1, on the reverse strand, counting down.
ACCTGGCCCTTTGACCAGTCGGTGACGAATACGGCGCCCGCTTTGTCAGAACACAGACCCCACGGGAGGCCAAAGCCCGTCAACGTTCCCACTAAGCGGCCATTGCGATACGAGTAGACGCTAATAGTATCGTTTCCGCCATTAGAAACGTAGAGCAGGCCCTCACTGTTGGCTTCCTGTAACATCCACGACCGCTGCTTAGCAGCATTAAATCGAGCTGATATACTCTGCGACGTCCCGCTTGGCGCCGCGAACATCTGCGGTGAGCTGCATCCTGCCAGCATCGCGGCGGCCGCGCAGAACCCGGTTATATTCTGCCGCGTTTTAGAGGTCATGGAATTGGTCTTCCTCTCACTATGACGCTAGAACGCCAACCATCTCTTGCAACCTGCTTGCGTAACGGCTGGCGTAACGGCTGGGCCGGACTGTTGCGATCGCTCAAAGCGCTCAGGGCGCGGCTCGGATCGGGGGTCGGTGCGGGTGGGCATGTGGCTTCGTTTGCCGGCGAAAACAGCGTCGGAAGTAAAACGGTAGGCAGCGTCGTCGGCCGGCTCATGCTAAAGTCGAACAGATCGCTAAGATCGTTCTGGCCGTAATTATTGTTTAGGTCATCGCCGTTCAGCGCAGCTGTCGGCAGCCCCAAGGTGTTCTCGATAAAGTTCAGGATCGCTCCCTGACTGATTTGCGGCGGAGGACCGGAGATGTAGCCTTGGGACGTCACCCAAGGCGAAATAACGATAAGCGGAACGCGAAATCCCCACTCATTTGGGTCCTGCGGGTTGTTGTACGCGTTGGGGGATGGTGAGTTTGTCGGGTGGTACGGCCATGGCGCCGCCGTATAGTTATCGTAGAATCCGCCCCAGTCGTCCCACGTCACGATGACGGCGGTGTTCTGCCAATACCGACTGGCTTCGATCGCGTTGATCACGTACGCTAGCCACTGCGGTCCGTTGTCGGCGCCGTAGTTGTCATCCGCACTGTGGCCCGTTCCATTTGGGTGGTCCGATTCCCGCAGACAGGGCGTCAGGTACGTTAGCTCCGCAAACGGTCGCATGGGGCTCGGTAACGGACTGGGGCTCTGAGTGATATTGAGCACCCAGTTCTCCGCGTCGGGATCCACATTGAAGGGTTGCGTTGCCGTATCGGGAGAGGAGGAGGCATACGGACTGTAGAGGTGCTCGACGGCCATCGGCGCCGACCAGATTGAAACCTGATCCTGTGCGACGTATTGCCACAGCGTATAGGCCGCAGGAGTAGGCGACGGCTGCGCGCTTTGCAGAACGTCGAAGATCGTCAGGTAGTCATTGCAGGGCGGCGGAGAAAAACCCGGAGGCACCGGATCTGGAAATGGATACGGAGAGTTCATGTTCTCTGCGACGACGGTCTGCACCGGCGGCGTGGCAGCCGTGAAACAGGTTCCGTGGCCAGGGGGCAGCCTCGTTTGAGGTGGATGGGGATTATCCGCCATTCCATTGGGGGCGATGCTGGAGCCAGAGAGTCCGCCTGACTGGCCGGCGATGGCGTACTGGTGTGCTTCGAAGCTCGGCCCCTCGTTGGATTGCAGGACCGAGTTGGCGTAGCCAAATTTCTCGATGAGCATTAGATACGTCTGAACGTACGGCGTGGGAGTTATATCATCTAGCTCCGGCGGCAGCGGGACGAAAGCGTAACCGGACTGTGACGAGGTGGGATTGGGCCACGGCGTTGTCGCGACGTCCGTTACAAAGTCCTCGTGCTGATGGCCAGGGTCGTGGGGAGCCCACAGCTTTTCCGCGATCAACGGTGGAGAAAGGGAGCTTGGATTGACGACATCGAGGTCGTGTGCGAACGTGTTTCCGGTTGAGGGATTGATTCGTGCGTAGACTGCGCCGAACAGATCCTCAGGCGTTCGATTTTCCATGTAAATCACGACGATGTGCTGAATTGGAGTGCTGAAGGCGATAAGCTCGCGCTTCCCATCATGGATCCGCCAGGCGTAAGAGGGCCGAGCATTTCTGAAGCGGCTTGGGACGATCCGGTTAATCGGGCGGATGCCTGGCGGTGGGTTAAAGAAGCCGGGACTGATGTAGTCTCCAGAGCGTGACTGTGGCGTTGGCGGAGAAGCTGCGGGCGATGGCAGATCGATGATGAGCCAAACGGAGATCAACACCATGGCGGCAAAAGTTTGCTTCGCTCGCCTCGAGCTCATCCGCCGCGGAAACATCGCAAGGCCTCCCCTCAGCCTCGACAAGTCTAGCACCAGCGGCAATGCGGCGCAACGGAGCGCGGCCGCCAGGCAGCGTTGATTCATCGAACGGCGCGGCGTCCCTGACAAATTCAGGAGGTTCATCGGGCTGAGCGAGTCGTATGGGCCGGGGACCGAGGTCCCGTCGGTTGGGCGTTTGTACGCACAACCACCGGCTTGCGTTTTGAAAGATGGGCAACCGAGATCAACGCGCCGGCACGACGACTGCACGAAAAAGTATAGCCGGAAACTTGCGTTCGTGATATACTTGGCGTGAGACAACATATCCGACTTACATACGCATAATTATGCGGATGTAATGGAGAGCCCCGATGCGATCGTTCGCGCGGGGCTTTTTCTTTTTGCCCGAGGTGACGTCATGATCTCGAAGTCGGTGCCGGCGCGCTGCCACACCCGAAGCTTTGCAATGGGCATCGACTATATCACCGAGCATGCCCACGAGCGCGCCTGCGTACAAGCGACTCGTTCGTTCGGAGACGGCATCGGATACGCAAGCGCACCGAAAAAGGCGGCGTGGGTGCACTTGCGCGGCGTCACTTCCGTGGAGACGGCTGCGATCGAGATGGAAGCGGTCGCGGTGCTCTCACGACGGTGCAAAGATCCGGTCTACCATCTCATCGTTGCGTATGCTAATGGCGAGCATCCGACGCGCGAGCAAGTCGTCAGCGACGCGGAACGGCTGCTGAAATCGGTCGGCATGGAGCGCAACCAGTACGTGCTGGCGGCGCATCAGGACACCGACAACTACCACGCTCACGTGATCGCCAATCGCATCGGTCCGGACGGCAAGGCGAACGACCTGTGGCACGAGCGGATCAAACGCGAGCGCGCCTGCGCCGAGATCGCAGCGGAACGCGGATGGGAGATCGTTGTCGGCCATCACAACCGCGACATCGTCCAGCGGGTGCGTCATCTGTACGCGCCGACGCCCGACCCGGAGCGGCGCCTGAGCGATGGTGCGTATCGGCGGCTGCACGAGCGCGGCGAGCTGCCGTGGCAGGAGAGTGCGCGCCCCTACGTGCTCGATGCTGTCGATCGCGCCAAGGAGTGGAACGACCTGCATCAGCGTCTGGGCGCGCACGGTGTGGTCGCGAAGCTGGTCCGGCGCAGCGGGCGGATACGGGGTCTAGCATTCGCCGAAGGGTTCGAGCGCGGCGCGCCGGGTTGCGCGGCGTCACGCATCGATGGGCGCTGCGCATTGCCGGCGCTCGAGCGGCGCTTTGGGCCGTTCACGCCGTCGCACGAGCTAGGGAAGGAGACGATCGACGCGGCGCGATGGGCGCAGAACGCGCGAGTAACGATCCTCAACGCGGTCGACAGCGCGCGATCATGGGAAGATCTAGCGCAACAGCTCGACCGTGATGGGATCGTCGTCAAGCTGATTGCGCGGGGAACGCGCCTTCAAGGTATCGCATTCGCACAAGGTCGCGATCCTGGCGCACCGGGCTGCGGCGCGTCGCGCATTCATCCACGTTGCAAGAAAGCCATGCTCGAACAACGCTTCGGACCGTGCCCGTTCATGCCGGAGCAACCGCCGAAGCGTAGTCGCAACAGCCTTAGAGACCGCGCCGAGCGCGAAGCAAACACGGATGCGCGTTGGGCCCTGCGCGACGCTCAACGCATCGTCGACCACGCCCGGATGCGCTCGGAATACGCCGAGTATCGCGATCGTTTCTTTGCGGAGCGTCATCGAGCGACAGCGGATCGCAGAGAGGCAGCGTGGGAACGCGAGAGTCTGCAGCGCCGGTGCGAGGCTCAGCGGCGCCGCGAAGCGCGCCTGCTCTTGCGCGCAGTGGCGCGGCTGGCCTCGCGCGGCGCTGTCGCTCGCCAGCTCGCGTATTGGTCGATCGATACGATCATGAATCGTCGGCGCGCACGCGAGTACGACGCAGGACGAGTACGCTGGGAAGCCACGAAGATCGTGCTGGCATCAGAACGCAAGCTGATGCGCGACGAGAAACCGATGGACTATCGATCGCACGTATCGGAACGAGCGCGTGCCGGCGATCTCAGAGCGCAGCGAGTTCTGGGCGGGCTCGGGGCTCCGGCGCATAACCGGCGCGAGCGGAGGACGGAAGCGCCCTGGCAGCCCGTAACCCTCGCGCAGGTGCGCGAGCGTCTACGGGTCATTCGAGCGGAAGAGGAAGCGCGTTACGAGCACGCTCGGATCGAGCGAGCGCACCTAACTCGCGTCGAGAAGCCTCTGACGGTCGAACAGGCACTGGCGTCGGCACGAAAAGGGATCGAGGCGCGCGCCGGCGCGGCAACGCAGTTCACGCCAGCCGAACGCGCACAGCTCGCGCGACTGACGAAGGAACAGCAATCTTGGAATCCGTTTGTACGCAGCGCCGCCAAGAAGGAAGCTGAAAGGCTGCAGGCCAGGCAACACGCCCGCCACGAAGCGGAGCTCGCCAGAGTAGTGCGCAACTTTGAGAGCAGCGACGCCAAGCGAATTGAACAGCGCATTCAAAGCGATCAGCGGGTTTACCACGAGTACGTGGGTGCATCGCTCGGTCTCGAAGAGCAGATGCGACAGGCGCGGGCCGCGCTGCGCGACGAGATTCCTACGCTGGAGACGCGGCTAAAGGTCTTGGAGCGCGCCGGCGTTGCGCAACTCATATGCGACGGACTCGCCTTGGGCGCTCGCCTCGACCAGCTCGCCGCCGCAGTTGGTCGCGGCTACCGGGTGGTACCGGATGTCTTGCGGCGGGACGTCGAGTTCGCGATCCGCAAAGAGCAGCGCGCCCTCAGTCGTACGCGCTCGATCTCGATGGATCGGTAGAGCTCTTTCGGGGCCTCCCTTCGAATTCGTGCACGCACGACCTGCGCGCGCTCGCAAAGTGCGGTTGACGGCCGCATCGATAAGCGCGACAATTAGTTCGTCACCGCACGCGCGACTTATGTCCGCATTATAATGCGTACGTTAATAAAGTGTCGCTCCGTTCGCGCTGATTCGAAGGTGCCCCCGATGCAAAGCAAAAGGCAGTCCGGTCTGACCTGGGAGAACGAGCCGCCGCGACTTACTTTCGCCCGCATTACTATGCGGGCGAGATCGTGCGCGACCGGCCGGCCATGCGCGGCCACGCCGGGTGAAAGGAATTTTTGTATGTCTGCTGAGCGGATTGATCCAGCGAACATTGTCGTCCTAAACGGGCGTTTCTCAGAGCTCCCTGATGTCTTGACGCCGCGAGATCTTATCATTTTCTTGCCGATCGGGCGGAATGCTGTTTATGACGCGCTTAGAACGCGGGCGATCAAGAGCGTTCGCGTTGGTCATCGGTTGCTGATCACAAAGGCGGCGCTGCGGGAGTTTCTCGGCGGTAACGTGGAATAGATAGCGGAAGGACGGGTGGCCCGTGAGTATTTATAAGCGAAAGTCCGGCCGTTGGGGAGTCTTAGTCGAAATTGAGCGCGGGGCAGAAGGGAAGAGACGACGCCGTACGCTCGGGACTTACGCGACCCGAAAGGAAGCCCAGCGTGCAGAGCGTGAGGCACTTGAGGCGCGCGACCGCGGAATCGATCTGGATCCAAAGAAAGTCCTATTTGACGAAGTCGCCAAACGTTTCTTAGCGAGTGTCGCCCCGGATCTATCGCCGATTACCGTGGCTCGCTATGAAGAGCACTGGCGAATGCATATTTCTCCGACTCTTGGTAAGCTTCCGATCGCGACCGTCAAACCAGCGCATCTTTCAGAACTGTATACACGTTTGCGGACCGAGCCCGTAAAATACGTGCGCAACGGCAAGGCCGCGGAGGGTTCGCCAGACGGCGTCCGCGTTGCGCGACCGCTAGGACCAAACACCGTTTTGCGAATTCATCGCTTTCTGCATCGGCTTCTCGGATGGGCCGAGCGAATGAACCTCGTCGTTCGCAACGTGGCGCGCATCACGGAGGCGCCAAAGGCCGTGCCGTCTCCAGCACGGGCGCTTACCGCGGAACAAGCAGTAGCGCTGCTTTCAGCCGCCGACGGGATGCGGCTTTACCCGTTCTTTGCCCTCGCAATCGCAACCGGCATGAGGCGAGGCGAGACCGGGGCGCTGACATGGGATGATATCGACCTTGACCGTGGATTCATCGTCGTTCGCCAGGCCGTCGGGCAGGATCGAAGGGGCCACCGGTTTCTCAAGGGCACTAAGACAGGGCGGGAGCGCCGAGTTCCGCTCAATGCATTGGCGATCGCCTCCTTAAAGACGCAACGCGCGACCCAGGCGGGCGAAAAGCTGCGGAAGCGCAAGCAGTACGTGGATCAGGGCTTGGTGTTTGCGGACGCACTGGGTGGCCTACTCGATCTCGACGGAGTTTCCAAAGCGTTCGCATCGCTCGCTAAGCGCCTCGGCATCAAGCGGAAGGGAGTTTCACTTCATTCGTGCCGCCATTTTGGTGCGACCCAGGCGCTCACCGCCGGGAGCGACGTCAGGACCGTGGCGGCGCTCCTCGGGCATGCGTCCGCCGCGACGACCCTGAACGTCTACGGCCACGTGATCGCCGGCGCCCAGGAGCGCGCTGTCGCTCAGATTGAGGGTGCGATCATGGCGGCCCGCCGCGTCGCTGGCGAGAACCTGATGGCAACCAAATGGCAACCGACAACGGAACTGGCCCGGAACATTAAGAAGGCCAAAGGCAAGAAAAGCCTTGTACAATAAGCAAAATCGACGTGCGCGCCCGTAGCTCAAACTGGATAGAGCAGGGGACTCCTAAGCCCAAGGTTGCCAGTTCGATTCTGGCCGGGCGCACGATACTTTACCACCCTTCGACAGGCTCAGGGTGACACGTGGCCGCGTACGATCTGTTGCCGCCCTTAGGTTCAGGGTGACGCAGACCGGCGGCTTATTTTTTTAGGCTAATCGCGAGCCCGACTGGTTTATAGATGGCGTGCGTGATCGTCGCAATTGGGTCGTTGCCGCCCGCCGGGTAGTGCCAGTACGCCGACTTCGTTGGATCGTTCGTCCGAATCCATCCCTTCGACGATTTGCGTTCCCTGCGCGCTGCCTTTGTCGTAAATCGCGAAAGGACTGGCGTTGCCTTCGTCCTCGTCGCTCGCGTACGTCTCACCGACGTAATAGGCTTGTCCGTGGAGCAGGCTTTCGCGGTAGATTGTCGAGCCGTCGTCAATCGCGAAAAACTTGCCGTCCCATTGAATGCCTAGGACGTACCCCCACCGCCAGCTTCCCCTCGGCCCGGGAATGTTCACGTTGATGAGCTTGGAGCCGTTTTTCGGAAGCCACGCGAAGAACGTGTAATTTGGATATTCGACGTTGCCGTTCGTGACCAGAAGATTGCCCTTATCGTCGTACGCGCAGCCTTCAAAATTATTGAGTGTCGAATCGGTGTATGTGGAGCGGCTTCCACTGGCCGCACTCCATATCGCGATATTGCCCGCTTGCGATGCGCCGTCGTCGTTGGCAACGGCGAGATTTCCGGTGGTTGGGTCGATCCAACATGCATACGGTGAATCCGGCGAGTCGTCGTAGGTCTTGATCGGTTTGGTGCCGGCGTGCGCGTATTCGAGAATTTGCTTCGCCGCGGAGTCAGTGATGTACACGTCTTGACTGTTGTCGACGCATTGCCCCATCGGCGACGTGAAATCGGTCAGCAGCCCGACGAGGGTATGCTGCCAATAACGATAAACGCCGACTTCACCGTTGCTGTTGGAGACGTAGAGAAGGTCTTCGCTCTTGGCATCAGGCTCCATCCAGGATCGATGCTTCGGCACCGACGGGTGCGCGTGCACGCCACCATTCGGCAGAAATGCCGAATACGGCGTGGCGCCCCGGTTCCCGGCGCAGCCCGCAAAAACCACCGTTGTGCCGCAAAGTGCCACGGCAAGAATTCTTGACATCGTTCCTCTGTTCATCGGCTGATGGCCGCACCGACCGGCGCGGAATCAGTACTCGTATTGGACGCCGTGGGAGGCCCGCCGCCGGGATACCGCCAGAGATAGGTCGCGCTTGAAGCGGAACCGCAGAAGTCGAGGTCAGATCCCGCAATCTCGCTGTTGGATTTTCCGCTGAGCGCGCCTTGGACGAGATCGCAGACCGGTTCGCCTGCGGAGTTCTGTAGCTCCGTCTTCGCCCCGATCGTGCCGCCGCTCTTTGAGATGGTCACAGCGTAGACGCAGCTCACGTAAGCGTTGCCGCAGGATTGGTCGCCGACGACGAGGTCGCCCTTAGCGGAGTTCCATTCAACCATACCGGGGAAGTAAATTGTGCCGCCGTTCAGCGTTATCGTCTGAGCGGAACTCGCGCCTTTTGTTAACTCGGAGAGCAGGAAGTTTCCGTTGTCGTCGAGGCCGTCGAAAAACAGGTTGCCGCTACGGTCGTACCCGGCAAAATAATAAGCGTAGACGGCTGGATTGGTGTAAACCGTTGGAGTTCCGGACCCATTGGCATAAACCAAGATCGCGCCGCTCGTGCTGCCCGTTCCGAAAAGATTCATCACTGCCAAGTTGTGCGTCGTGGGATCCGAAGCGCAGGCCACGGGATAGCCCATGGAATCGGCTAGCTCGTTGACGAGGTGACCGTGATGGGAGAGTTCGTACATGATGCGGGCGTTCGTGTCGGCGATCCACACGTTTCCTTTATTGTCGGAACACTCGCCTTGCGGCTGCGAGAAACCGGTAATCGTCGCCACGACTTTGAGTGACGGCGGCTTGTAGATATAGACGTCGGCCGTTCCGGAATCCGAAACGAAGAGCAAGGGCGCTTTCGTGGCAGCGTCGGGTGAAAACGCCGAGCGATGCCGGTCGCGATGCAATGCCGGCGGACGGCGCGCGACCGACGTCGTGCTCCGATCGGGAAACGCGGGGGCGACGGACGGTGACGACGGCGCGCTGCACGCGCAAAGCGCGATCGCTAGCAGCGTGAAAAACGTAAAGTTACGCATTGTATGACGGATCATTGTGACCCCAGGCTGATGGCGACGCCATACGGAGCGTCGAGATCGCTCGTGACGTCTACGATCGGGCTGCCGCCTTCGGGATAGTGCCAATAATCGACAACGCCCTTCCCGCTCGCCTTGCTCGACGCCGCGACCACCTGCGTTCCGAGGCCTTTGAACCCTTTGCGATAAATCGCAACCGGCCCGATCTCGCCGTACGAGCCCGAGAGATCGATGCGGCTGACAAACTGGGCTTTCACGTCGATCGTGTACCGGTAGAGCTGGTCGTAGCTGACGATTACCCAATATTTCCCATCCCATGCGATGCCTTGCACCGGCGCATAATACCATCCCGATGAGGAGTACGGGTTGGGCAACTGCATCGAGATGAACGACGTGCCATGCTTGGGCAGATAGAAGAATTCCGGTGAATAGTACCATTCGCCGCTGTATCCGGTCTCACTGATGGCAAGCAGGTCGCCTCGATCGTCGTAGGCGCAGGCCACGAAATGGTTATCGTTGCTGGCACCGTAAAACGTCGGCGCTCCCGTACCGCTCTTGTAGACGGCGACGTTTCCGCCGCCGTAATAGGAGTAGTCTTTCTCACCGTAGTTCGCCACCGCAAGATCTCCGCTCGATCGTGCGACCGAGCACCCGCGTGGCGTATAGGGATGATCGTTGATCGTGTTGATGGCCTTGGTCCCGCCGTGCGCGTACTCGTAGACCTCTTTTGCCTTGTAGTCGGCGATGTAGACGTTTCCGGCTGGGTCGGCACACTCGCCCATCGGTTGCGTGAACTTCGTGAGGACCGTGACGAGCGTGTGTTGCCAGTAGCGATAGACGCTCACCGTACCATTGGCGTTCGAGGCGTAAAGCAGGTCGTGCGTCTTAACGCCGCCGTCCGGCGCCGTGGGCGGGGCGGCAGTTGGCGGCGGCACGACGGCGGTTTGAGTGCCGGTGCAAGCGGCAAACATTGCGAGTACCATCGGGGGCAAAACGAGCCGAAATCCGTTACTCATTTCGTCGTACCAAGGCTGATTGCGACGCCGTACGGTGCGTCGAGATCTTTCGTAATGCCATCAATGGGAGTTCCTCCTTCGGGATACTTCCAATACTCCACCGCATTCGCGTTCGCCGCGCCGGCAGCCACTTGCGTTGCGCGTTGCGTGCCGTTGCGATAAAAGGCGATCGGTCTGCGCGGAGATACAGCCGGCAAGCGAAGCGACGACGGCAGCGAGCATCGGAAAGCAGCGGGGGTGCAGCATCTCGGTCTCCTGTGCGCCCTTGCACTTTAGGCATGAGGCGGGGGACTCCGCCCTCGTCCTTCGACTATGCTCGGCTTCGCCTCGCTCCGCTCAGGATGACACCGCCGCTCAGGCTGGCGGGCGGGCACTTGTCGGACCGCACGCTTGCTTGGCCATAGCGACGCGACCCGTTGATTGCGGCGGCCTCGTGTGCTAGCATGATTATTCGGAACGGACCGGCGGTCCGTTTTATTCATGTTGTGGTAGACTACTGATGGCAAAGAAAGAAACGCGCGTGATGGTGGTCCTTGCCTGTACGCAGTGCAAGCGACGCAACTATAACACGCAAAAAAACAAGAGTAAGACGACGGACCGGCTGGAGCTCAGCAAGTATTGCCGCTTCTGCCGCTGCCACAAACCACACCGCGAGACTAGGTAGTTGAGGGCGGTAGCTCAAATTGGTAGAGTCCTGGTCTCCAAAACCAGTTGTTGCAGGTTCGAGTCCTGTCCGCCCTGCCACCCTTCGACAAGCTCAGGGTGTCAAGATTGAAGTGAAACTTTGGTGAACGAACAGCAAAAGAGAGCGGCCCAATCGCTTGCCGGCGGCGACTTCATCCGCGGCGTCATCGCCGAGCTGCGGCGCGTGACCTGGCCGACGCGCGACGAATGGATGTCGGCGACGATCCTCACCGTCGTACTCGTAGTCGTGATCGGCCTGTTTACGTTCTGCCTCGATCAGATTTTCGGGTGGCTCTTCACCGTGATCCATCCCGCGACCCAAGGCTTGCCGCCACAGTAAAGCACAGACCCCCATGTACGACACCGAACATCAAGAACTCGGTACCGGAACCGAGCAGGCCGTGACGGACGAAACCGTCATCGACGATACGCTCATGGCCGACCCGTCCTTCGAGACGCCCGCGGAGCCTGTCCCGAGCGAAGTCGAAGGGCTGGCTCCTCCGGATGACACCCCCTTTGATTCGGCTCAGGATGAGACAGCGGAGGCGCAGCCCGAGGCCGCTCTCGCGGGTGATGCGGACGGAGCGCTTGCCGTGGGGCCGCGCAAGGACAACCGCAATTGGTTCGTCGTGCACACGTATTCCGGCTACGAAAACAAGGTCAAGGCGAACCTTGAGCGCCGCATCCACACGATGGGCATGCAGGACAAGATCTTCCGCGTGCTCGTTCCGATGGAAGACGAAGTCGAGTTTAAAGACGGCAAGCGGAAGATTACGCCCAAGAAGGTTTTCCCCGGCTACGTCCTCGTCGAGATGATCATGGACGATCAGTCGTGGTACGTCGTGCGCAACACGCAAGGCGTTACCGGATTCGTCGGCAGCCCGGGGCCCGGTGAAAAGCCCGTTCCGCTGCAAGACAAAGAAGTGAAGACGATCCTCAAGCAGATGGGCATCGAGGCGCCCAAGCTCAAGATCGACTTCAAGAAGGGCGATCGCGTCAAGGTGACGTCGGGCCCGTTCTTCGATTTCACCGGCGTCGTGGACGAGATCGCGCCCGAAAAGGAGCGCTTGCGCGCGCTCATCTCGATCTTCGGCCGCGAAACGCCGGTCGAGCTCGAGTTCTTCCAGGTGGAAAAAGTCTAGCTGCGTTCTTAAAACACGCCGGCTCGCTTCACCGGCATCAAATTCTGGGCGATCGTTAACCCCGGCCTTCGCGTCAGTACATAGAGAACAGGGGAAGAAGCGGCTTGCTTTGCCGCTTCGAACAAGGACCGTCTGACCGAGCGCCGGAGCAGGATTGCGAAAGGCGCGAGGCAGTCGATAGGAGTGCCACAGGATGTGGCGCGACGAATGTGTCCGAGTTCGAACGCGGCAAAGCAAGCCGACATCGAACAAAGAGGATACTTCGAATGGCTAAAAAGGTTGTAGGCAAGATCGGCCTGCAGATTCCCGCCGGTAAAGCGACGCCGGCGCCCCCCATCGGTCCGGCACTCGGACCCTATTCGCTGAACATCATGGACTTCTGCAAGCAGTACAACGAACGTACCGCGTCGCAGGCGGGCATGATCGTTCCCGTCGAGATCACCGTCTACGAAGACCGGACGTTCACGTTCATCACGAAAACGCCGCCGGCATCGTTCCTCATCAAGCAGGCGCTGAAAATCGAATCGGGCAGCAAAGAACCGAATCGCAACAAAGTTGGACGCCTCACGCAGCAGCAGCTCGAAGACATCGCGAAGGTGAAGATGCCCGACATCAACGCCAACGATATGGATGCGGCGAAGAAGATCGTGGCCGGCACCGCTCGCTCGATGGGCGTCGAGGTGGAGGCGTAATATGCCGCAACATCACGGAAAGCGTTATAAGAATCTCGCTGCGGCGTACGATCCCCGCCGACTCTTTTCGACGCCTGAGGCAGTTGCGGTCGTCAAGAAAAACGCGAACGCGAAGTTCAACGAAACGGTCGAGGCGCACGTTCGTCTCGGCGTCGATCCGAAGAAGAGCGACCAGAACGTCCGTGGAACGGTGCTGCTGCCGCACGGAACCGGCCGTATCGTGCGCGTGATCGCGTTTTCAAAGGGCGACAATGCGAAAGCGGCGCAAGAGGCCGGCGCCGACATCGTCGGCGATCAGGATCTCATCGACAGAGTGAAGGGCGGCTTCACCGAGTTCGACGTCGCGGTGGCGACGCCCGATATGATGGCGCAAGTAGGCAAAGAACTCGGCCGAATTCTCGCCCAGAAGATGCCGAACCCCAAAGCCGGCACGGTGACGCCGAATATCGGCAACGCGATTCGCGACATCAAGGCCGGCAAGGTGGAGTTCCGCCTGGACAAGACCGGCATCATCCACACGATCGTCGGGAAGGCCAACTTCGACGAAGAGCATTTAATCGAGAACGTCACGACGCTGCTCGATGCAATCATGCGCGCGAAGCCGGCCGCCGCCAAGGGCACCTATCTGCGCAGCGTCACGCTGGCAAGCACGATGGGACCAGGCGTGAAGGTCGATCCGAATAGGGTAAAGGCAACCGCCTAAAAACGCCGGAAGTGAGCGGGCGGTGAGCAATCGCGCCCGCAGCTTCTGAGGGCGACGTCAGCGCTACTTGAACGCCGGCAGCGCCGGCTTGAGGATCATCAGCACGAACGCAATCACCGGTAAGATCAGCGCGATCGTGCCCCAAACGTTCCAGCCTTTGGAAAGCTCTTCGTATTCTTGGACGTCGCCGGCGTGCGCTGCGGCGGCAATTCTGCGTTGTGCGCGGGAGAGCGGCCCGAATGCCAGACCCCCTAGGATGAAGGCGATGAATCCCCAGAGCAGCCATCCTGTCGAGAGCACGGGGATGTGGCCAACTAACGCCGCGCCGAAGCCGCCGATGACGAGAATCACGATGCCCGGTATGGTAAAGACCTTGTCGGCCGCGATGATTCCGTCCATCGTATTGGCCATGATCGGGAGATTGCCGCTTCGATCGGCATAGTTCTTCCAGAAAACGCCGACGGTGATGTTGCCGAGAAAGAGAACGACACCGATGACGTGGATGAGCTTCAAGAACAGGTAGAGCAAATGCAATCGCCTCCGAGTGCGCGCGTGTATTTCATCGTGACACTTTGAGTTCGCGGAGGCGCGATTCAAGCTCCTGGATGCGAGCGTGAGATTTGTCGGCATCGATATGATCGTAGGCCGCGCCCGCGCTGCGCGTGACTGCGACCAAGAGGGCACGTTCGTCCGCGGTCAACGGAATGCCGCTGCTGCGCGCACCGTAGAACACGAAACCGAAAACGCCCCCGCGCATGAGCAGCGGCACGACGAGTGACGGAGCTTTAGAGCCTCCCGGTAGTATCGTTTCTGCGCGCGGCCGTCCGTCGAGCACGATGGGTTCGAGGTCGGCGCGCAGCTCGACGATGAGCGGATCCTCGGCATCGATGGATTCGGCTTCTTGACGCGTCCAGCCGTGGTCGGCCACTCGAGCGAACTTGCCGCCTTCGCGTTGGGCGAGAAAGAGCGCCGCCGAAGTGAGCCCGAGCACGCGAACGGGCTCTTCGACGAGGAACTCGACGAGCGTCTTCTCCGACGAGGTGTTTGCAAGGGCGCGGGATGCGTGACGCAGCGCCTCTTCCCTACGCCGCTGGTCGCGAAAGAAGACCGTATTCAAAAGGGTTTCGACGCGGCCGTGCATGGTGTTGAGCGCAAAGCCGATGAGCAGCGCGGCGAAGAGACTCACGTAAATCGCCGGCCGCGTGCTCTCGAAGACTTGTTCGGCCCACCATTCGATGATGCCGAAGAAGAGCAGCAGAATCGCCGTGACGCCGCCGTAGATGGCCGCGCGGCCGATTGCGAAGCGAAAATCGAGCACGCGCTCCGAAAGGAAACCGTAAACGACGAAGATGGAGCCGGCGAGGCCAAACCATGGAAGCAGTGCCACAGTCCAGTCTTGCAAGTCGAGCAGCGGAATCGACGTGTCCCCCGCGAGCGTGCTGATGACGTTGGCGATCGCCCACGTCAAGTCGAGAATTGGCGCCAGCGCGATGCCGGCGACGACCCACATAACGCGTCCGCGCGAGATGCCCGTCGCGCCCGAAGCGATGTATGCAAGGCCCAGGAGCACGACGACGAGCAAGAGTGCGTCCGAAAGACTTTCGAAAAGCAGCGACGGCCCCGGAATTGCAAAACGCTGGTAGACCATCCAGATGATCGGATCGGTCCAGAGCACCAAGACGACGAATGCGACCGCGACCGCGCTTGCGAGAATCCACGGCCACGCACGACTGGGACGGCCATAGAGACGCTGGGCAAAAATAAGAATCATGAGCTGAGCGGCCGGATAGACGAACTGGATCGCAAGATAGCTTGCGAAGTTGATCGGCCACGCCGCGAGGTTCAGCGGCGTTTCGTTGACCTTCACCAGCATCAGCATCGTGTAGAAGTAGAAGGCAAGCGTGATCGGGCGCGGACGAATGAGGAAGAGCGCGCTGGCGAGTGCCAGGGAGAGGAAGAAGCAGAGCGGCGTTCCCACATAGCGCGTCAGCGTTGCCCGCGGCGTGAAATCGGGCGAGCTAGCCACGAGCTGCGCGTTGAACGTTTGCCCGTTGCGCGTCACCTCGACCGGTATCGTGTGTTTGGCGTGCGCGCCGGCCACCAAAGCGAAGCGCTGTGCTTGGGTCAGCGCTTGTAAATTGAGCTGGTCGCCGGTTCGCAAGACGTTGCTTAGCGGGGATCCCGCCGCGACCTCGACTTGGTTGGTGTCGTGCTCGAAGAGGATGCCGAACGATCCGAGTTGCGTCGAGTTTCCCTCGATGACAAAGAAGGCGACGACCATCACGATCGTCCCGATTGCGACTACTCCGAACGACAAGCGATCGCAAAGAAATGCCACGATCGCCGGCAGGACGCCGGAGCTACGCGAACGCGACGCGGCCGCTGGTAACGCTATAGATTCCACCGATGACCTGCACTTCGCCGGCGTCGACCCGTTGCGTGACGATCTTCGAGCCGTTCGTGACGGCCGCGACGTTGAGCGCGACGTTCTGCGCGATCGATTGTTCGAGCCAGTCGCCCGGCAGCGCTCGCGCGGCGCGCACTGAGGGTGCCACGGCCTCCACGATCTGCTGAATGTGTCCCCGCTGACGCACACCTTCGCGAATGAACGCCAGTGCCGCGGTGACCGCGCCGCAGCTGGCATGCCCGAGTACGACGACGAGTTGCACCTTCAAAACGTCGACGGCGTATTCGATCGAACCGAGATTGTCGTCGTTGACGAAATTTCCGGCGACGCGCACGACGAAGACATTCCCGGGAACTTGGTCGAAGATCGTTTCGATCGGCACGCGCGAATCGGAGCAGCCCAAGACGACCGCGAATGGCCGTTGACCGCCGGCGAAGTCGGCGATGCGCGGCCCGAACGCTTCCGACTGCGGCGTACCGGCGACGAAGCGCTCGTTGCCGGCTTTGAGAAGCTCGAGTGCGTCGGCGGGAGTCAAGCGAGCAATCACTGCGAGCGTCACGCCTTCTCTCAAAAAGGCTTGCTTTCCCGGCCACTCCTATGGTAGTCTAACCGACGGCTCCGAAGACCGTATCCGGCCGCAAGGCCTTAAACTGATACCGAGGACGCGATAGAGAAGCTTTCGCCGGCGCGTAGTGCCCGACCAGGCTTCGAGCGAAGCGCCTCGACCCTGGAGGTGCTTTTTAAATTTTATGCCGACTGCACGTAAAGAAGCTGCCGTTACCGAGCTTGCCGAGAAGCTAGCCGCAGCCAAGAATCTCTTTCTCACCGATTACACGGGATTGACCGTCGCGGAGATCACGCGTTTGCGTGGCGAGCTTCGTAAGGACGGAAATACCTATTCCGTCGTCAAGAACACGCTCTTTCGAATTGCCGCGGGGGACCTCGCCGCCCAGCTCGAGAGCTTCCTCGCCGGGCCGACCGGGATCGTCTTCGCCGGCGCCGATCCGGTCGCGCCGGCCAAAGCGCTCAAGACGTTTAGCGATAGCGTCAAACGGGTCGCCGTCAAGGCCGCCTATATCGACGGCAACGTCGTCGACGCAAAGCAGGTCGAGAAGCTCGCAAAGCTTCCGCCGAAGATCGAACTCATCGCAAGCCTCGTCGGCACGCTCGCCAATCCACTTCGCGGGCTCGTTACCGTGCTGTCGGGAAATCAGCGCGGTCTCGTGCGCGTGCTCGATGCGATTCGCGAACAACGAGCCGCAACCTCAAACGCTTAGGATAAGGACAACGACGTATCATGGCACTTGCCGAACTCATCGAACAAATCGATAAACTCACCGTGCTCGAGCTGGCCGACCTCGTCAAACAGCTCGAGGAGAAGTATGGCGTCTCCGCCGCCGCACCGGTCGCGATGATGGCCGCCGCGCCGGGCGCCGCAGCCGCGCCCGAGGCCGAGAAGACGGAGTTCGACGTCATTCTTAGTGAAATCGGCCCCGAGAAAATCAAGGTCATCAAGGCGGTCCGTGAGCTCACGAGTCTCGGACTCACCGAAGCAAAAGCCTTCGTCGAAAGCGCCCCCAAGGCCGTCAAAGAGGGTGTGCCTAAAGACGAAGCCGAGCAGGTGAAGAAGAAGCTCGAAGAGGCCGGCGCAAAAGTGGAGATCAAGTAACGCCGCAATCCGGTCAGAGCGCGCCGCTGTGGGCACAACTGCTTCCGATCGTCATCGTAGTTGTAGTCCTGGCCGTTCGCTTGATTCGTCCGCAGAAGATCAGCGTGACACGCATGTGGATCGCGCCGATCATCCTCAGCGCCTTGATGGCGTGGGCAATTTACGCCACCAATCTCATGCATCCGGTGCCGCCCCTCGAGATCGCGGGGGGCCTCATCGTCGGCGCGATCTGCGGCATTCCATTCGGCGTACTGCGCGGAATGCACACCGACGTGCGCCCCACCGAACGGCCCGGGGTCATGTATCTCGGCTCGTCGTGGGTGACGGTCTTGATCTTCCTCGTCGCGTTCGGCTTGCGCTTCGCCATCCGGCAGTTGACGCCGATGAATCCCAGCCTTTCGGGGCCGATCGGCGACGGGCTGCTCGCCTTTGCCATCGCCTTCATCGTGACTAGCTACGTGGTGATCTTCCGGAAGTACGAAGCGTCCCGCGGCGCGGCGTAGCCGGAGGAGCCGAAGGGCGACAACGACATGGGTTGCACTGTTCCCTTCGGCTCTTTGGGAATAGCGCACTAGCCGGCCGTTTTGTGCCGGGCGCCCTCCCAAACTCAGTTGGGCAGAGAAGCGAGCGACCGCATATCCCCATTGCCGCGCCCGTCCGCGCTACAATCGCTGTAACTGCAAGGGAGGCATCGCACATGAGAAGCTTCGGCCGTTACGCACTTAGTGTCGGCGCAGTCGCATCATTGGCAGCCTGCGCACGGCCGCCGATCGGCATGCCGGGTGCGACGCCGCAAAGCCGCGTGCAGACTCCATCCTCGTATCGCGTCGTCTATCGCTTCGTGAACCATCCGGACGGGAAAGAGCCGCTCTCCGGATTGCTCGACGTTGGCAACACACTCTATGGCACGGCTAGCGGCGGCGGAAGCACCGTCTGCAATCATCGTTCCTCAGGCGGCTGCGGAACCGTTTATGGCATCAGCCGAAACGGCGCGCAGAAATTCCTCTTCGAGTTCACCCGAGCGTATGGAACCAATCCGCAGGCCAGCCTCACTGACGTCAAGGGCACGCTCTACGGAACGACCGTTACCGGCGGTTGGAGCCAGCGTGGCACCGTTTACAGCATTTCCCCAACAGGAACCGTGACGATGCTGCACACTTTCCGCGGACGTCCCGGTGCGAGCAAAGACGGCCAAGATCCATCGCGTGGGCACGTAGTTTACCTGGATGGCGTGGTTTACGGGACGACCTATTTGGGCGGCAGCAGCAACGACGGAACGTTTTATTCGATCAGCACGGCGGGCTCCGAAAAAGTGCTTTACAACTTCGCCGGGGGTTCCGACGGCGCAATTCCGCAGGGGCTCATCAAGGTAAAGGGCACGCTGTACGGGACGACGAGCGGTGGTGGTGGCTCAGGTTGCGGAAGTTCGACGGGGTGTGGAACGGTGTATACGATAACGACCGCCGGCACGGAGCAGGTGTTGTATCGCTTCAAAGGCGGGGCAACGGATGGAGCCTATCCCGTGGCGGATCTGCTCGACGTGAACGGCACGCTGTACGGGACGACCTCTGATGGAGGAGCTTCGGGGGACGGAACCGTTTACAGCCTGACGGCGAGCGGCACGGAGAAGGTGCTCTACAGTTTCGCGGGCGGATCCGACGGTGCGCACCCGCTTTCCCCGTTGATATACGTAAACGGCATGCTGTACGGGACGACGAGCGAAGGCGGCGGAACCGGGTGCAAAGACAGCGTCGGCTGCGGAACGGTGTACGGCATTAGTCCGTCCGGCACGGAGAGCGTGCTATATAGTTTTTCGGGCGGTGACGACGGCAGTTCTCCCAAGGCGCCGTTGCTCGAGGTTGGCGGCACGCTGTACGGCACGACGGTCGACGGCGGCGCGTCGACTAAAACGACATGCTGCGGTACGGTGTTCTCGCTACGTCCTTAACCTAGCCGCGCAATGTCGCCGGCGTGATGCCGGTGAAACGCTTCATGCAGCGCGTCATGTGGCTTTGATTCGCGAAACCGGCCTGCAGCGCGATCTGGCTGAGCGGCAGCTTATCGCGAACGATGAGATCGGTCGCGCATTCGATCCGGGCTCGAATCACGTACTGATGAACCGGCATGCCGGTCGAGCGCTTGAAGACGACCTTAAAGTGCGAGGAGCTCATGCTTACGAGCTGGGCGAGTTGCGCGAGCGAGAGATCGTGCGCGATATGTTCGCGAATGTAGTCGAGGACTCGGGCGAGCCTGCGGCGAGAGAACCGTTCGTCGCACTCATTTCCCGACGCGTGCGCGTATTGACGTACGAGGTGCGCGGCGAGCGCGAGGCCGAGGCCTTCGCCGTAAAGACGTCCGAGGGGCTCGGATGATTCGAGCTCGGCTTTGACGGCCCACCCGATGTGTTCGATACGCGGGTCGCGCACGTGCAGTTGGGGCGGGATCGCGATCTGCGCGGACTTCACGCCCATCGTTTCAGCCGCCGAGTGCATCAGCGCGGGCGTGAGGTACATCGAAAGCTTTACCGTCGCCGACTCGGTCTCCCAAACGCGCGGGACGCCGGGCGGCATTATTTTCACGTCACCCGGAACTTGAAGCCGGCGCAGCGTCTGGCCGTTGCAGCGACTGGTAACGAGCAGCGGCCGACCGATCTGCATGCTGACGTTGTGGCGGACGAACTGCTGTTCCGAAAAACCGGCCGACGCGTCATAAAGGGTCGCGTCGAAGCCGTTCCAGCAGCGTCCGGCGCTGCTCGTGCGCACGGTGAAGTGCATCTCTTGGTCCTGGTGCCGGCTCCATGCGCGCTCCTGCCACATGTCGAACTGGAAAGAACGAGAGAGGGCGGTCGATTGTGACCGCCCCGCTCCTCAGGATGACAAGGTTACGGCGGGAAAGCGCGGTGGCGGATGAGGCGCCGCACGTTAGCCGGCAAAACAACGGGCGGGCGAGCCGTCCGAGGGTTCCCCCGCGCCGCGCCGCCGACGGGCATCGCTATATAAGCGGGGAACTCCGTCCCGCACGATCCGCTGACGAGGACGCATGCGCCTCCGGCGATGATGCCTCGATCATTGATGTCGTTTGCGTACAGCAAATAGATTCCCGAACTCGGCGGGATCAGCGTATTGAGATCGGTCATCGTGCCGTCTTGGATGATGAATGCGCGCGAGGTCGCAAAGTTCGCGCCGTAGGATACGCCGACGATCTGTCCGGATGCATTGACTCCCAGTGCTTGACTGTAGACGTCACCCGAAAGCGTGCCGAGATCGACCATCCCGGTCGTCTTTGTCCAGAGGAATGCATGGGAAGTAGGTGCGCCGCTCTGGTCGCCGGGCAGATCCGAAAACCCAACGACCTCATCCTTATCGTTGAGTGCCATTGGCGTGTTCCAGGCAACGCCGCCGAGGCTGCCGAGATTGACGACCTTCCCTTCGTGCCACAGTACGGCGTGCCTGGCTGTGAATCGTCCGACTGCCTGATCGCAGATTCCCGAAATCCCGACGACGTCGCCGCGATCGTTGATCTCGGTTGCGGCGCCGTCTTTGTCGCCGCGCATCGGATGAAGCTCGCGAATCTCTTGGTGGCTGCGCGGTCCATAGACGACGGCTTCGAACTGCAGGACTTGAGGCGGCGTGCAGGTCGAGTCGTGTTTGCGGGTCTCGGCCCAGCCCACGATTTCTCCAGCGTTGTTGGCGCCGGCCGCGAATCCGTTATTGCCTCCCAGCGTCGGGAGTTGCGTCATCATGTTCTTCCGCCAGGCGAATCCGCGACAGATGTGCCCGCTGGGAGGTTGCGGGAAGAAGGCTTCCGCGCACGACCAGACTTCACCGAGCTTCTGGGCTGCGCTCGTTTCCGAAATACCGGAGATCAAGCCGCGGTCGTTCTTGACCGGCCACTCGACACCGCTGTTCGGGCCGCCCAACGTTCCAAGGTCGATCGGCGATCCGCCGTTCTCCCAAAGTGCGGCGTGGATATACGAACTCGACGCAAGGCTCGATATGCCGCTGGCCCAGTTCTGATTGTTGATGCTGTTCCCGCCGGCCGCCGAGCCCCCTAACGGATTGAGGCTGCTGACGGAATATTGTGACGCCGTCGAAGAACCCGCCGGCGGCAGCGCGTTCGATTGCGACGGTGCCGTGCCGGTGCCCGATGCGCAACTGCTTACGGCGAGCCCGGCCAATGCGTACGCAGCAACGTGAACTCTCATGATTACGCCTCCATTCGTTGGGTGTGAATGGAGCGTACACGAGCTGCTAAACGCCGTCTCTCACGTTTGGACGACCTGTTGTACAAACGGCTGCAATGCCGGGATCGGCCAAGCAAGCCAAGCTTCTCGTCCAAGGGAGCGCCGACCGGCGCGCGGAACGCTGCAAGCCCAAGCTTCTTTCGACGAGAGAGGTATCTCATGCGAAGTCAGTTGTCAACGTCGCGTTTGCTTTGTTGGTCGGCGCTCGGTGTTTTCGCTGCCGTGCTTATCGGTTGCTCCGGGGCCGCGTCGGTACCGACGACGACTGCGGTTTCCCAACAGAGTGCGCTCAGCGGCGGCACGGGCTATCTCGCGCAACAGGTCGCTGCTGGAAACTTCGTCCAAGCGTGCCCGAATTTGACATTCGGCCAAGCACGCTGCATGGCTTGGGGCTTACGTAATCCCGCGCTTGCTCCGCTCGCACGAGCCGTAAACGGAACCTCGATCAGAGGCTACGGACCCTCCGAGCTTCAAGCAGCCTACGGGCTCACCAAGGACGTCAAGGGACAAGGTGGTACGGTAGCGATCGTCGATGCGTACGGCTACCCGACGCTCGAACAAGATCTCGCGGTTTACCGCTCGACGTTCGGATTGCCGGCATGCAGCTCGTCTTCGGGATGTTTGCAGATCGTCAATCAAGATGGCCAACCGAGCCCACTGCCTTCACCGCCCCCCGCGTCGGCAGTCGGCTGGCTGGGCGAACAGGCGATTGACGTTGCGATGGTCTCGGCGAATTGTCCCAACTGCCACATCATCATGGTTGAAGCTTCGACGAATCTCTACACTGCCGAACTTTCGGCCGTGCGCATGCACCCCAACGCAATCTCGAATAGTTGGGGAGGCGGCGAATATAAGGGCGAACGGCGCGGGCAGTTTAGAATCTTCTATCATCCTGGGATCGCGATCACGGCCTCTTCGGGAGACGGCGGCTACGGCGTGATCTTTCCTTCGGCAGCATCGACCGTGACCGCGATCGGCGGCACGACGCTCGACGCCTCGAGCAACTCGCGTGGTTATAGCGAGACCGTTTGGCGTGGTGCCGGCAGCGGCTGCAGCAAGTACGTCGCGGCACCTCCGTGGCAGGTGGCGATCGAACAGAAGCGTCACGGCTGCCGCAACCGGATTACCGCGGATGTTTCTTACATCGCCAATCCGGCGACCGGAGTCGCTGCTTACGAGTCGTATGAGAACGACGAAGAGCCTCCGGGATGGCAGGTTTGGGGCGGCACCAGCGTTGGCTCGCCGGCCATCGCGGCGATCTACGCGCTTTCACAAAACACACAAGGGATTCCGGCAGCGCTTGCATACGTACATCGCCCGCATTTGCACGACATCACATCGGGGTCGAACGGCTCTTGCACCACAGCGTATCTCTGCACCGGTGAAAAAGGCTTCGACGGGCCGACCGGTAACGGGACGCCCAACGGCGCGAAAGGCTTCTAACGTAAGAAAGCTACCAGTAAGAGGGCGACGATGTTGAGCACCTTGATCATTGGGTTGATTGCGGGGCCGGCGGTGTCCTTATAGGGATCGCCGACGGTATCGCCGGTGACGGCGGCTTGATGTGCGATCGATCCCTTACCGCCGTAATGTCCATCTTCGATATATTTTTTAGCGTTGTCCCACGCACCGCCGCCCGACGTCATCGAGATAGCGACGAAGAAGCCGGTGACGATCGAACCAACGAGGATGCCGCCCATCATCTGCGCCCCGGTGTCCCCAGGGAGCAGGTTGAAGTAGGAAAGCAGCACGACGATCACCGGCACGCCGACGGGAATCAGCGCCGGCACGATCATCTCGCGTAGCGCAGCGCGCGTCACGATGTCGACGGTCGTTCCATAGTCGGGGCGAGCGGTGCCCTCCATGATACCGGGAATCTCGCGGAATTGACGGCGCACCTCTTCGACGACGGCGCTGCCTGCGCGTCCGACCGCCTCCATCGAAAGCGACGCGAAGAGATACGGCAGAAGGCCGCCGATGAAAAGGCCTGCGAGAACGAACGGATTGCCGACCGCGAAAAGATTGCGGACGTTCTCGATGCATTGCTGCGTTTCGCCGACGCCGCACTTGTGATTGGTGAGCTGCTGGAGGAACGATGCGAAGAGCACGAGCGCGGCCAGAGCGGCCGACCCGATCGCGTAGCCTTTGGTGACGGCTTTGGTGGTATTGCCGACGGCGTCGAGGGGATCGGTGACGTTGCGGACGTCCTCGGGCATCTTGGCCATCTCCGCGATGCCCCCGGCGTTGTCGGTGATCGGGCCGAACGAATCGATCGCGACGACGATTCCGGCCATTGAGAGCATCGCCATCACCGCAATGCCGACCCCGTAGACTCCGGCGAGTGCGTAGCTGACGAGAATTCCCACGACGATGACGAGCGCCGGCAACGCCGTCGCCTGCATCGAGACCGCGAGGCCGGCGATAATGTTGGTTGCATGTCCGGTGATCGAGGCCTTGGCGATGCGTTGCACCGGAGAGAACTGCGCGCCGGTTAGTATTCGGTTATGAACGTGATCAGGCCGGTTATGACGAGGCCGATCACCGCGCAGATGAAGATCCCCATTTCGTTGACGATCGATTGGCCGCCGAACACGCTGCCCGAGACGAAGTAAAACCCGACGAGCGAGAGCACGCCGGCGACGGTCATTCCGCGATAGAGCGCGGCCATGATTTTAGCCCGGCGGACCTGACCCACGCCGACGAAGACGGCGCCGATAATCGACGCAACGATCGAGACCGCGCCGAGCAGAAGCGGGAAAGTCGTGGCGCCCGGAAGTTTGTCGCCGAAGAGCAGATTGCCGAGCAGCATCGCGGCGACGGTGGTGACGCAATAGGTTTCGAAGAGGTCCGCGGCCATGCCGGCGCAATCGCCGACGTTATCGCCGACGTTATCGGCAATCACGGCGGGATTGCGCGGGTCGTCTTCGGGAATGCCGGCTTCGACTTTTCCGACGAGATCGGCGCCGACGTCGGCGGCCTTCGTATAGATGCCGCCGCCGAGACGAGCGAAGACGGAGATCAACGAGCAGCCGAAGGCGAGCCCGACCATTGCGTTGAGCGACGTTGCGGTGTCGCCGTTATTGACGGCTTGCAGGATAGAGTAGTAGCCCGAGACGGCGAGCAGGCCGAGTCCGACGACCAGCATGCCGGTAACCGATCCGCCGCGGAACGCGACGTTGAGGGCCGGTGAAAGACCACCGCGAGCGGCTTCGGCGGTCCGGACGTTGGCACGAACCGAGACGAGCATCCCGATGAAGCCCGCTGCGCCCGAGAGTATCGCGCCGATCAAAAAGCCGACGGCGGCTTCTCTCCCGAGCGTCGGGGCAAAGAGGATGACGATCGCCATTACGATTGCGACGATGCCGACCGTGCGGTATTGACGCTGGAGAAAGGCCATGGCGCCTTCCTGGATCGCAGCGGCGATCTCCTGCATTCGCTGGTTGCCGGCCGGTTGCGCGAGCACCCAAAATGTCAGGGCGACGCCGTAAAGCACCGCGAGGGCGCCTCCGATGAGTCCGGCTACGATCGCTGTCTGTGCGGTCATTCTATCCTCATAGGTCGGGCAAAAAATGGCCCTGGTGGGCCGACCGGCTTGGCTACTCCGAACGAGGGGGCAAGTCCTATCGAGCCCTTAAGTGCCGAGGAGAAGTTGCCGCTCGCGATGCTGCACGTGGATTTCTTGGTGGTCGGCTGCGGGCCGGCCGGCGCGACGGCCGCACGCGAAGCCGCGCGGGCCGGCGTCGAGACGCTCGTGCTCGAGCGGGACGCGGTCGTCGGGCAGCAGGCGTGTTTGCGCGGCCGGGCTGCGCCCGGGCTTTTGCGAGACGTTCGACCTGCCGCGCACGATCGTGCATTGCGACACGCCGCGCCTTGCCCTCTTCGATGCTGCCGGCGGCGAGTACGAAGTGGTGTTCGGGCCGGGGCACACGACGCACGCGCGAAGAGCTCGACGGAACGATGGCCTTGCTTGCGACTCGCGAGGGAGCGGAGATCCGCACTCAATCGCTCTTCCGCGGATTACGCCGGGAGAACGGAACGCATCGTCGCCGAGTACGCCGATCTCGCTGCCGGAGAGCGACGGTGATTTCCGCGCGTCACGTTTTCTTTGCGCCCGGGGCGACCGCGCAATCGACGCACCCTCGTTCGGTGCGTTCGCGTGGCAGCGCTGGCGCGACGGATTGCTGACGACGCTGCAATATCGCGTCTACCTCGAACGACCCGCGCGCCGGATCGCGTACCGCACGCTCGAGCTCCACTACTACGCCGCGCGGGACGGGCGGCAGATCGTCGCATGGATGTTTCCCAAGCGCGATCATCTGGCGATCGGCTTGGGCGTGATGGGGAAGATTCGATCGGCGAGCTGCTGCGGGCGGAGCTCGATGGATTCACGCAACGCGTTGCCGCGCGTCTCTATCCGGGCGTCGGCGTACGCTTGGTGAAAACGGAGGGCCATCTCTTTACGGCGGCGCGCCGCGGCCGAGCAGTTGCCGACGGGGGACTGATGATCGGCGGAACTGCCGCGGGCTTCGTCGACGCGACCAACGGCGAGGGCATCTTCGAAGCGGCGATGAGCGGACGATTCGCGGCCGACGCGATCGCCTCGGAAAGAAAATCGCACGCTCGCCGGGCGAGCGAGCAATATGCCTCGCTCGTAACGCGGCGTTTTTCGCGGCGGCTTACGCATCGCGTAGGGATCATGCGATATCTCGAAACGCGTCCGCGCCGCTTTACGCTGCTCTTCGAGCAGCTTGCGAGGACTCCGCGCCTGGCCGCTGTATTGCTCAAGGAAGACCGCGAACGAACGATGAGCGATCGCCTCTATCTCTATCAACAGGCATTGCGCTTCGGCCTGCGCACCGTCGCATGCCGTGCCTAGCGTAACGCTGTCGCGCGAAGCGATCATCCATAAGTACTTGCATTTAGTCAAGTACGTCGCGGGACGAATCTCGGTCAACCTTCCTTCGAGCGTGGACATCAACGATCTGATCAACGACGGCGTCTTCGGCTTGATGGATGCAATCGAGAAGTACGACGACTCGCGCTCGGTCAAGTTCGAAACGTATGCGATTACGAGGATCAACGGCGCGATTCTTGACGCACTGCGTTCGCTCGACTGGGTGCCGCGAACGGTTCGGCAGCGAGCCCGCGAACTCGAGCGCGCCTGCGAGCAGCTCGAGGCGGAACACGGACGCGATCCCACTGACGAAGAACTCGCGAGTCGCCTGCAGCTATCGGTTCGCGAACTCGACCGGCTGCGGCAGCGCCTGAGCGCCAGCATGGTCTCGCTCGAAGGCGCGGTTGCCGATACGCTCGAGGATGCCGATAGCGACGTCACCACCGAAATCGAGCGCGACGAGCTTCGCCACGAGCTCGTGCAGGCGGTCGAAGCGCTTGCACCGCAAGAGCGCACCGTCATTGCGCGATACTACTTTAACGGCGAAACGCTCAGGGAAATCAAAAGGGAGCTGGGCGTCTCGGAGTCGCGCGTCTCGCAGATTCACTCCGCGGCCGTCACGCACTTGCGTCAGCGCATGCGCGCTCGCTATTCGTAATCCGGCGCGAAGTAATCGTCGGGAAGATTGTGCATGAAAAAGCTTGGCGGATAGGGTGCCTCGATTTTGACGAACTTGCGCGCCGGTTTCGAAAATTGAAGCAGTCGCCGGCGGGCGACGCGGCACGCGTATCGGCCGGCGCAAGCTGCCCCAAGCCGTAGAGATCTTCGGCGAAACGCAGCACGCTGGCCGTCTCGTAATGTACGTGCGAGACGTAATCGGGCTTCGCATACGCCGAGATGACGATCAGCGGTACGCGGAAACCGAGGCTGTCGCGATCGAGATGGGCGGGCGGAACGTGGTCGTACAGGCCGCCCCAGTCGTCCCACTGGACGAAGATGACCGTCGAGTTCCAGAATTTGCTCGCGCCGACCGTATCGACGAGCGCGGCGACCCACGAAGGGCCGTAATCGCCGGGACAGTTGACGTGGTCGGAGTCGTCGCAGACGGGCGTGACCCAGGTAAAGTTGGCGAGCTTGCCGGCGCGCACGTCGGTGATGAATTTCCAATTCGGCGAGATCACCTTCTTCCAGTCGGGACCGTAGCGAATATGACGAACCGCCTCATAGCTCGACCACTCGGCGCCGCCGCCGCTAAACTGGCTGCCATACTCGCTGGCATAGAAGCGCCATGAAAGATGCGCCTTGTCGAGCTCATCGCCGAGCGTCTGATAATCGTAACAGGGCTTGATTTTCGGCCCATACTTTCGACTGATGGCGAGCGTCTCGATAAGGTCGGTGGGTCCGCCGCCGCACCCCCAGCGCCCATACGGCAAATCGACGCTCCATTTGGCTTGCGCGGCAATCACGTATTGGTGCGCGACGAAGCTCTCGTCGAGCTGTGATTGAAACATCTTGTCGCCGAGCACCCCTTCGTGGGCCATATCCCAGTACGGCTTCGACTGCGTTTGCGGTACGTAGACGTATTCGGGATTGGCCGGACCGCCGCCGGAGATCTCTTTGTTGAAGCCGTTCATCCGGCAATCCGTTCCAGGGGTTCTACCGGTGCCGTTGCACGCCGCGAACATCGCCGCCGCGGAATGGTCGATTTCGTACGGCGTTCCCATGGGATACGGCTGGAGCGCGATCTTTTGGTTCCTTGAGTTGTATCCGAAGGAGCGCGTGTCGGCGCCGGGATACGCGTGGAACATATTATCGAAGCTGCGGTTCTCTTGCACGATGTAAACGACGTGGGTGATCTTGCCGGCGCCGGTCGAGTTCAGCGTACGCAACGCTAGGTTGCTTTGCATGTACGGAAGCGGCGATGTCGCAACGCCGCAAGCAGCCGGCACGGCGGCGAACAGGAGGAATGCGCAGCGGCGTGCATTTCGCATGGCGAGCAACCGTTACTCGTAATCGGGTGCGAAATAATTCGCGCTGCCGTCGTTGTGCTTGAAAAAGCTTGGCGGATACGGGGCGGCGATCTTTACGAACGGGCGAGGCGTCGCCGAGAAATCGAAGCAATCCGCAGCCGGCGAGTTTGCGCGAGCGTCGGCCCTCGAGAGCTGGGGAAGTCCGTAGAGATCCTCGGCGAAGCGAAGGACGCTAGCCGTCTCGTAATGGACGTGTGAAACGAAGCCCGCCTTAGCGTAGGGCGAGATCATGATGAGCGGCACGCGAAATCCAAGACTGTCACGATCGAGGTGTTTTGGCGCCACGGGATCGTAAAGTCCACCCCAATCGTCCCACTGCACGAAGATGACGGTCGAATCCCAAAATTTGCTCTTGCCGACGGCGTTCACCAAGGCCGCGACCCATGAAGGTCCATAGTCGCCGTAGCAGTTCACGTGATCCGAATCGTCGCAGACCGGCGTGACCCAAGTAAAGTTTGCGAGCTTGCCGTGGCGCACATCGGTGAGGAACTTCCAGTTGGGCGCAATGACGTCTTTCTTCCAGTCGGGGCCGTAGTAGATGTGGCGAACTGCTTGATAGGATGACCACTCGGCGCCTTCACCGCTCGAGGCGCTTCCATACTCTGCGGCGTAGAAGCGCCACGTCAATCCGGCATTGTCGAGTTCGTCGCCGAGCGTCTGATAATCGTAGCAGACCCGGATGCCATGTTTGGCATGGCTGCGGTCGGGCAGGAGGGTCGCGACGGTGTCGTACTTGCCGCCTTCGCACCCCCACGCACCGCCTGGCAGGTCGACGCTCCAATTCGCTTGGGCCGCAATGATGTACTGATGCGCGACGAAGCTCTCGTCGAGCTGCGATTGGAACATCCTGTCCGCGAGCACGCCCTCATGCGCCATATCCCAATAGGGCTTCGACTGGTTGCGCGGCATGTAGACGTATTCCGGGTTCGGCGGTCCGAAATACGAAGACTCGTTGTCGAAGCCGTTCATTCGGCAGTTCGTTCCGGGAATCGATCCGGTGCCGTTGCACGCCGCCTCCATCGCTGCGTCGGAATGGTCGATCACGTATGGAGTCCCCAAGGGGTACGGTCGCAGCGTGATCTTTTGGTTTTTTGAATTGTAACCGTAGGTCCGCGTGAAGGCGTGCGGATATCCCATGAAGATATTATTGAAGCTGCGGTTCTCTTGCACGATGTAGACGATATGCGTTATTTTTCCGGCGCCCGTGCCGCTGAGCGCACGCAGTGCAACGTTGCTTCGCATGTACGGCAACGACGCGTCGGGCAGCGACGATTGCGTGCCGACCGAACAGCCCGCGGCCAGCGCGACGACGAACAACGCTAACGCGTAGCGGCGAAAACCCGAGCGCTTCATGGAGAGAGATGCTCCTTGGTCTGGTAACGGAGAGAACCTATGAAAGGTTCTCGTCCGGCACTCCCGTTCATTCCTCGACGTGGCGACTCTGGTTGTTTTTTGGATTCAGGATTCGCCGTGAAAATAGTCGAGATCGGGATGTGCGGCGATCATGATCGACGTACGGCCGTCCATCGGTGCCGGCGTGTCGACCAGCAATTTATCGGAGTCTGGGTAGTAGCACACCTCGAAGGCTTCGCTGCGCGCCAGCAGCATCACCGTAGCCGGCGCAGCGCTCTCGTTGAGAAGCTGGTGCGTGCCGGTATCGCCAACGGGCAATGCGATGAAGTCCCCCTTGCGGCAGTGGATGGTAGTGGCCGGCGTGCGCACGCTCGGCTCGCCTTCCAGAACGAAGAACAGCTCCTCCTCGCGCGCATGCGCGTGCAGCGGGCAAAAGCGTTGTCCGGGATCGAGCCTGCTCACGCGATAACCCAGCCTTCGAGCGCCGATCGCAAAGCCGACTTCTGCGTCAATACAGTTGAATTGCGGCGGCTGGTCCGAATGCTCGTCGCGCTCATCACGATAATCGAGTTCGTCGAGATTGATGCGCAGAATCTCCGCGCCGGCGCGCGTATAGAGCGTCTGATAGAGTGCTTCGTAAGCGTTCGCATAGAGCGACTGGCCGTTACTGACGAGTAGCGTTTGCGGATTCTCTCGAAGGATGCGGCGAAGCCCCAGCGCCGCTTTGAGTGGCTGGGGGTATTCGCTCTGCGGCGGCATCGAAAGGGACCCGGCCGGCGAGCCGACGAGTGCGTCGCCGACGAGAACCGTTTGCCGCTCGGCGATGTTGATGGCAAATTCTCCCGCGCGGCGTTGATCGGGCAGCGCGACCGCGACCATCCCGGGCGCGATACGTTCTAGGTGTCGAGCATGCGTCACGACGCTCGCATCGTAGCGTTCCGCAAGCTCGCGTGCCGCAGCTTCGCGCTGCGCGCTCATTACTACGATCTGCGCAACGCCGCCGCGCTGTTTGATGGCGCCAGTCGTCGGTTCGTCGGCGGGAAGCGGGTCGAAGAGTACGTTTCCGGCAGCCGTGAGGAAGAGATAGCTGTTCGCAATCGAGCTGCCGTCGGGCGAAGGTTGCGAATAGGCGTAGGCATCGGCGAGGCGAAGCGGATAGAGCATATCCGTGCTCTTACCGCGAGCCGCGCCTGGACTCCGCTCCGGTGACGGCGAAGCATGCCGCACAAGGAGAGAGAGATGCGAACCAAATTGAGATGTTGTCTGGCGGCCGCCGCGGCGGCACTGCTACTTTCCGCATGCGCGTCGTCGCAGTCCGCTCTGGCACCGCTTCGGGTGGGCGCCGATCGCGCTAACGGTGCGGCGACGAGCAACGAACGCGTGATTTATACTTTCACGGGAGCGCTGGACGGCGGCGATCCCGCGACGGCCCTAACGTTCGACACTGCGGGGAATCTCTACGGAACAACCGTTGTCGGCGGTTCGTCGGCGTGCGGAGCCATTTTCAAACTCGCGCCGCAGAGTGGTTCTTCATGGAAGGAGAGCGTGATTAACAGCTTCGACTGCTATGGCGGCGGGAAGAACCCGTACGGCGGCGTTACGCTCGATGCACACGGAAATTTCTACGGCACGACGGTTTCGGGCGGTTCCGGCGGCTCGTGCGGCAGCACCGGGTGCGGCACCGCATTTGCGTTGACCTCGACGAGCGAAAACGTGCTGCACAGCTTCACCGGCGGTAACGACGGTTTCGGACCGGGCGGAGCAATGGTCTTCAATGGAAGCGGCGATCTTTTCGGAACGACGCCCGACGGTGGACGATACGCGCAAGGCGTCGTTTACGAGCTTTCGGGGCACGGACGGAGTTGGCACGAGCACGTGATTCATGCATTCACGGGAGGCAAAGACGGCTCCGTTGGTTCGCTTGGCTCGCTCTTGGTGGAGGCGTCGGGTGATTTGTACGGCGTTACGGAGGAAGGCGGCGCACACGGCGCCGGCGTCGCGTTCAAACTCTCAGCGTCGTCGAAGAAGAAGTGGAAGCTGACGACTCTCTACGCGTTCAAAGGCTCGCCCGACGCCGCATCGCCATATGGAGGCCTGATCGCCGACGCATCGGGTAATCTTTACGGCACTACCTACTATGGCGGCGCATATGGAATGGGAACCGTTTTCGAGCTCGTTGCGAAGAAACGAGGCGGATATCACGAGCGCGTCCTGTATAGCTTCAAGGGCGGCGGCGACGGCGGCTCGCCGACGAGCACGTTGCTCTTATCGGGCACGACGCTTTATGGAACGGCGTCGGCTGGCGGCGGGAGCTGCGGTTGCGGCACCGTCTTTGCGGTCAATGCGAGGTCGCGTAAGGAGAGCGTACTGCACACGTTTGCCGGCGGAAGCGACGGCGCATATCCATATTACGGATTAGTTGCAGACTCGAGCGGCAATCTTTACGGCACCACGGTTGCCGGCGGCAGCGCGAGTCAAGGAACGGTCTTTGAGGTTATGCCATAGCTCTAGGAAGAGACTGATGGCGCGAAGGCCAGCGTCCGATTCTCCTTGCGGATGAAGTGCCCGACGAGCGCGAGCAGAAAGACGAAAGCCATGACGATCGCGGCGACGAACGCGAGCGCGCCGGCGTAGTTCGGCTCGCCGTTGGCGAGCGGCATTTTCTGTGCGACGACGGCTTCGATCTGCGGTATGCCGGCTGCGACCAAGTTGCCGAGCTGGTACGTGAAACCGGGAAACGTGCCGCGCACGTCGGGCGGCGAGAGCTCGTTCAAGTGCGCCGGAATGACGCCCCAGCAGCCTTGGACGCCGAACTGCATGATGAAGACGCCGGCGGCGAGCGCCAGCGTCGTTTGACTCAGCGCCCAAAGCGGGATGGTGCACGCGGCAATCGCCGCGGAAATCATAACCACGGTGCGGCGACCGAATCGCTGCGATAGGGTTCCGGCGAGCGTGCAGCCGAAAATCGCGCCAATTGCCCGACCATCACCAGCAGCGACGTCTGGCCGGGGACGAAGCCGTGCTGCTTTTGCAAGAATGTCGGGTAGATATCTTGCGTGCCGTGTGAGGCCGCGTTAAGGGCTGCCATGAAAAGGATGCCGTATACGAAGAGCGGCCAGTGGCGCGCGAACGACTTCAATAGGAAGTTGGGCGCTGCAGCGATCCGCTGTGCGTGCCGGGCCAGCCAGACCGGCGACTCGGGTACGCCGGAACGAATGTAGAGAATCAGCAGCGCCGGGAGAGCGCCGATGACGAAGAGCGCGCGCCAATCCCAGTGCGTGAAAGTAAAGACGCCGTAGTAAACGCCGGCAGCGAGAAGAAAACCGACCATGTAGCCGCTTTGGAGCACGCCGCCGATGAAACCACGGCGCTCGGGCGGCAGCGACTCCATTGTAAGCGCGGCGCCCAGGCCCCATTCTCCGCCCATCGCGACGCCATAGAGTGCACGGAGGACCAGAAAAACCGTGAAATTCGGCGAGAACGCGGTGAGGAGCTGAATGAATGAATAGCAACCGATGTCGATCATGAGCGGCGTGCGGCGTCCGTACCGGTCGCCGAGCCACCCAAACAGGAGCGCACCGATCGGGCGGCATGCGAGCGTCAGCGTCAGCGCAAACGCGACTTCCGCGATGGTCCGGTCGAACGTCGTCGCGATGCGCGTGATGACGAACGTGAGGAGCAGAAAATCAAACGCGTCGAGCATCCATCCGAGAAAGGATGCGATGAAGGTGCGACGCGCGGCGGAAGTCACGCCAAGGTGGTTATTGCGATTGTCGCGTCATCCTTCGTGGCGCTCGTCGAGGCTATGCGTCATCCGCGTCGGGGTGACCCCCCTGCGCCGCGGGAGCTAGGCCCCCCGCAAAACGAGGCTCCCCTTGCCACTAAACCCTTAGTGCATTTTGCTTGCGCCCATACTTTAGTGCGTGAATCCGTCATTAGCAGTACGTTTTCGAAGGAAGGGACCATTCTGAGCACCTGTGAACTGAATAAGTTCTGTACTACATCGATGGGAGTGACAGTATGCGTTCGAAAACAAGCATCAAACGCGGTCGATTCCTAGCGACGAGCGCGGCAGCGATCGGTGCCGCTACGGCGAGCTACTCCTTTGCATCGGCTCAAACGGAAGTGGCTGCGACGATGAGCGGCGCGGGCAAGCCGAGCATAGTTTTCTGTCACGGTCTTTGGGCCGACGGCTCCTGCTTTACCAAAGTGATGGGGCCGTTGCAAGCGCAAGGCTACGATTGCATTGCTGCGCAGTACCCGCTCAACACGCCCGAAAACGACGTCACTTTTGCCAAGTGGGCGATGGACGTGGTGAAGGGTCCCATCGTGCTTGTCGGACATTCATATGGCGGCACGGTGATTACGGCCGCCGGAACCGACCCGCGCGTGAAAGCCCTCATTTATATCAACGCACTTGCTCCCGATACTGCTGCCGGCGAGACATCGCAGAGCATACAGCAGAAGTTCCCCGCGACCGACGTGCTCAAGCACATCAAAGTCGTCGATGGACGTATCTGGCTGACCAAAGAAGGCCTACAGTATTTTTGCGGTGATCTCTCGGCGACTGAGCAGCAGCTCGTGTGGGCGACACAGGGCGCGCCGGCTGCCAACATCTTCGCGCACGATGCGCCGGGCGTTGCGTGGAAGACCAAACCGAGTTGGTACATTGTCGGAAAGAAGGATCACACCGTCAACCCGGATCTTGAACGTTTTCTTGCGAAACGCATGAAAGCCAAGACGACCGAACTCGATTCGAGTCATGTGCCGATGCTCTCGCAACCAGATCGCGTGGTCGAAGTAATTCTCAGCGCTGCGCAGTCGGTGTAGAACCCGATCCCCTGCGGTCCTTCGACTGCGGCGCTTCGGGTCTCCGCTCAGGATGACACAGAGGGATGCACGCGCTATTGCGCGCGCACCATTTACGGGGAGCTGCTGGGTGAGGCCGTTGAGGCAGGCGAGGGAGAAGGCGTCGGCGTCGTTCCCGGCGGCACCATTGCGCCATACATCGCCAGTAGCCATACCTGCGTGTGCCGCACCGTCACCGCCCTCGGCACGTTAAAGGTGAAAACGATCGTATTGGTCGTCGGCGTCGTGTATTTTTGATAGTAACTGCCGGGAATAAATTGGTCGATCCGCTTGCCGCGCAGCGTCGTCTCGTAATAGAGCTGCAGGCCAAAGACGCGACCCGTATACTGCATCGCGGGCAGAACGTATTGCACTGACGTCCCACCATTGAGCGAAAAGTCCATATTGCTCTGCAACCGGATCGCGACCAGCGGCGTGACGTGCATCCAAGCAGGATTGGGGTTCGTGATGTTCGGGAGGTCGCGAGGCAGCGGTTCGACCTGCATCGTAATCATGCCGGCCGGTGAAGGCGTCGGTGTCGTCGTGTCGCTGTCGTCATCGCTGTCGTCCGACGACGCGCTGGGCTTCGGCGACGGTGTTGGGCTCGCGGTCGGCGCCGCCGTGGACCCGGGTGACGGTGAGGGCGAGGGCGTCGGCATATTGAACGCGAGCGTGCAGTTGTATTCCTGATTGTACGCTTGCAGAGCCGGACACTTCATACCGGTCGGGCCCTGCGCGATAGCGTACTGCGCTTCGTTCGGCGCGAGCGTCGCTCCGGGATTGGCGAGCTCTTCTTGACCGTTGGCGCCGACGTTGGGCCCGGAAATTTGATTACCCATTCCGCCGGAGAGACCGCCGTTACCGCCGAGGCCGCCGTTCATCGAACCGGGTTGCGATACCGGCGGAGTCATTTCTCCGCCCATGCCGCTATCGAAGCCGGCGCCTTGGCACGAGCCTAATATCAGAGCGGATGCTGCGAAGACCGCGCGAGTATCAAACCTCATCGCTTACTGTTTTGCCTCTACTGTTCTATGCAACTCTTCGACGAAGGACTCCACTGACATGGTGCGTTTCTCGTCGACGCCGCGCTGATTTACGTTCACCGTGCCGTCGGCAACCTCTTGTTTACCCGCCACTAAGATGTATGGCACTTTCTGGGTTTTCCAGTGCCGAATCTTATAGCCGAGCTTTTCATTCGATTCGTCACGCACTACCCGAAAGCCCGCCGCGTCAAGCCGAGTTGCCACCTCTTGAGCATAAGCAACTTGATCCTGGGAAATCGCTGTGACGACCACTTGCACCGGCGCGAGCCAGGCCGGAAAAGCACCGCCGTAGTGCTCGATCAATATGCCGAAGAAACGTTCCAAGGAGCCGGCAAGTGCCCGGTGGATCATCACCGGGGGCTTGTCCTGACCGTCGGCGTCGCGATACTTCAGCTCGAAGCGAGCAGGCAAGACGAAGTCTACCTGCACCGTTCCAAGCTGCCAGGGGCGCCCGATTGCGTCGCGGAGATTAATGTCGAGCTTGGGCCCGTAGAACGCGCCGCCCGCTTCGTCGACGTCGTAGGGCAATCCAAAGCGTTCCAGTGCGTTGCGAATCGCTTCTTCGGCGATCGTATCGGTTGCCGTTCGATCTTTTTCCTCGCGCCGCGAAAGGACGAACTGCAGCTCGGCGAAGCCGAAGGCCGTCATCAATCGTCGGGCTTCATCGAGCGTAAGCTCAAACTCGCCTTGCAGTTGTTCGGGCGTGCAGAAGATGTGGGCGTCGTCCTGCGTAAAGCCGCGAACGCGCGTCAGCCCGTGCAGCACACCGGACCGCTCGAAACGATAAACCGTTCCGAACTCCGAGTACCGCAACGGTAAGTCGCGATAACTGCGAAGTTTGTCGCGGTAGATGAGAATGTGTCCCGGACAGTTCATCGGCTTGAGCCGAAAGCGTTGGTTTTCGACTTCGATCGGCCCGAACATATTCTCGCCGAAGTTTTCGAGATGCCCCGAAATCTCGTAGAGGCGTTCGCTTACGATGTGTGGCGTGACGACGGGCTGATATCCGCGTTCTCGCAAGCCGTCGCGGATGAAGTTCTCGACGATGCCGCGCACGATTGCGCCTTTGGGGTGCCAAAAGACGAGACCGCCTCCGGCATCTTCCTCGATTGAAAAAAGATCGAGCTCGGCACCAAGCTTGCGATGATCGCGCCGTTGCGCTTCTTCGATTCGCTGCAGGTACTCGTCGAGCTCGGCGCGGTCGTGCCAGGCGGTGCCGTAAATGCGCTGCAGCATCGGGTTATGCTCGTCGCCGCGCCAATATGCTCCCGCGACGCTCGTCAACTTAAAGGCGCCGATCGCTCCCGTGGACTCGGCGTGGCCGCCGCGACATAGGTCGGTAAACTCCCCGATCGTGTAGAGCGTTACCGGCTCGTTCTCCGGAATTTCGCGCGCGATTTCGACTTTGTAGGGATTGCGGGCGAACGCGGCTATTGCTTCCTCGCGCGTTACCTCCCGTCCGGTCATGGGATAATCGGCGGCGACGATCTCGTCCATTCGGCTCTGGAGCCGCTCCAAATCCTCGGGTGTAAACGGTGTCGCGCGGTCGAAATCGTAATAAAAGCCACTCTCGATAGCAGGACCGATGGTCGGCTTGGCTTCGGGAAAGAGATCCTGCACGGCATAGGCGAGTACGTGCGCCGCGGTATGGCGCAATGCCGGAAGAGAAGGCCGATGGCCCTTTAAATGGGCGTCCGCAGTCATGGTCGGGGCGGCTTCCGTATGTGGGACCGTTGTCCCTCGATAGATCGATGATTTCAGACGGGGTGCGACCGTCCGACGGAACGAAAACAACAACAGGAGGAGCACCTCATGCAGCGTTTACTGCTTCGCTCGCTCGCGCACCACGGTTGCATGCTCTGTATGATGACGATGGCGCTTTCGGCTTGCGGCCAAAGCGCTGGCGGCCCGCTGACGCCGTCGTCAACGAGGCTCGCGTCGGGAACCGCGATACGCTCGCGCGACGAGGTGCTACACAGTTTCAAAGGCGCGCCCGATGGTCAGCAACCGTTCGCAGCGCTCGCTCTCGAAGCGTCGGGCGATCTGATCGGCACGACCGCAGAGGGTGGCCTCAAAGGATCGGGCTGCAGTATCTACGGGTGCGGCACGGTCTTCCAAGTGGCGGCATCGGGTCGTCACGAAAAGATCCTCTATCGATTTCGCGGCACGAGTTACGGCGACGGAGATACTCCGACTTCGAATCTCATTGTCGACGCTAGCGGCCAAATTTATGGCACGACCTATACCGGCGGAAGCGACTCGGTGCTCGATGGAACCGTGTTCGCACTCGTTCCCGGCAAAGGCGGTTATACCGAACGTATCCTCTATCGCTTCCCCGGCTACACCAACGACGGTGTCACGCCGTACGGTGGTCTGGCGATCGACCAGAGCGGCGCGCTCTACGGCGCCACGGCCTACGGCGGTACGAATTTCAGGGAACCGTCTTTTCTTTGACGCCCGGGTCGAGCGGCTACACTGAAAAGACGCTCCATAGTTTCTCCTTTCATGATGGCGCCTACCCAATGGGTCAACTGAGCATCGACTCGAACGGCACGCTCTACGGCACGACTTTCGGAGGAGGCAGGCGGTGCGGAACGAGCGGCGGCGGTTGCGGCGTGATTTTCCGCCTCAGGAAATCAGGTTCGAAGTACGAGTACGGCCTGATTTACCGTCTGCGCGAGCGGCAAGACGGCGCCGTGCCGTCACCGGGGCTTGCGCTTGGAAAAGATGGGTCGCTCTACGGTGCCGCGGTATTCGGTGGGCCTCAAGGCTGCGGCACGGTATTTGCGCTGAAGCCGAACGCGCGTCGTTACACCTTTACGGTGCTGCACGCTTTTGCATGTTCGGGCCCCAGCTCGCCCGCCGGCGTCCCCGCGCTGGATTCCGGTGGTGCCATCTACGGAACCACGGTGAGCGGCGGCAACTCCGGCTGCGCTTCCGGAACGTGCGGCACGGTCTACGCCCTTACGCCATCGAGCAGCGGTTATGCGTTCAGCGTGGTCTATGCTTTCCGCTCGCATAAGGATGGCACCCGGCCGCAGGCCGGCGTCGTTATTGACGGCTCGGGGGCGTTGTACGGCACGACCCTGGGAGGAGGCGCGCACAACTTCGGGACGGTCTACAACGTGCGCCCGTAAGGCGACAGCCGGGCGGCGCCTTAACGTGGAGTTAATCGTGCTGGTTTACAAGTAGAGCGTACCTACATCGATTAAGGAGTGTGTAGTGAGAGGTTCGCTCGTTCGCTGCTTTACGACGGCCGCCGTTGCGGTCGCCCTGGCCGTTCCGGCCGCGGCGGCAATGCAGCTCACCGGAGCCGGGTCGAGTTTCGATTTTCCGTTCTTTTCGAAAGCCTTCTACATTTATAATCAGAAGAACCCCGACGTTACGATTAACTATCAATCGATCGGCAGCGGCGGCGGCATCCAGCAGTTTACCGCGAAAAACGTGGACTTCGGCGCGACCGACGTGCCGATGAACGCCGAAGAGCTGGGGCGTGCAGCTCAGCCCGTCCTGCAGATCCCCGTGGCGCTGGGCGGTGCGGCCGTTGCGTACAACGTGCCGGGCGTGACTGCCCCCATCAAGCTGACGCGGCAAGTCGTCGCCGATATCTACCTCGGCAAGATTCTCAAGTGGAACGATCCGCCGATCGCGCGCCTCAATCACGGGGTGCAACTTCCCGACATGCCAATCGTCGTCGTGCATCGCTCTGACGGCTCCGGCACGAGCTACATCTTCACCGATTTCCTCAGCCACGTCTCGCCGGAGTGGAAGAGTAAGGTCGGAGTCGGCAAGAGCGTCTCATGGCCGGCACCCAGCGCCGTTGGCGCGAAGGGTAATGAAGGCGTTGCGGGACAGGTCCGCAGCACGCCGGGCGCCATCGGGTACGTCGAGCTCGCCTACGTGATCGAGAATCACATGAGCGCGGCGCTGCTACAAAACCGCGCGGGCAAATGGGTGGCCTGTTCCGAGGCAACGGTAGCCGCGGCAGCCGCGAGCAAACCGGAAGTCAATGCGAAGAACTTTTCGATCGTCGACGCG
Organism: Vulcanimicrobiota bacterium; assembly: GCA_963815165.1. Classification (GTDB taxonomy): domain Bacteria; phylum Vulcanimicrobiota; class Vulcanimicrobiia; order Vulcanimicrobiales; family Vulcanimicrobiaceae; genus Cybelea. Next base: position 159,285 of record CAWFFL010000005.1, on the reverse strand, counting down.
CCCGGGACAAACTCGTATCCCATCTCGGGTTATTCGTGGGTGGTCGTCTATAAGAAGCCGGCAGATGCGGCACGGGCCAAGATGCTGTACGATGTCTTAGCATGGCTCGTCGGCCCGCAGGGACAATCTTATGCTCGATCCGTTGATTACGTTCCGCTGCCGGTGAACGTTCAGAACGCCGCGTCGGCCACGCTTCGGCAAATGCAGCGCTAATTTGTGACGGCAGAGCCTCGGTTTCGGCGCGTCGCGCGGTTCGTTAGCCCGGCCGATCGCGGCTTCGCCGCGATCGTCTATGCCGGGAGCATCCTCTTTACGCTGCTGATCGTCGGGCTTTTCGTCGAGCTGGTGTTGGGCTCGTGGCCCTCGATCGTCGCGTTTGGGCCGTCGTTCATCTGGAAGAGTGCCTGGGATCCGATCACCAGCAAGTTCGGCGCGCTGCCGATGATCTACGGTACCGTCGTGACCTCGTTAATCGGTATCGTGCTAGCGGCGTTTGTCGGAATCATGGCGGCGGTTTTCCTCGCCGATTTTGCGCCGCGCTGGCTCTCGGCGCCGCTCTCGTTCTTGATCGAGCTGCTCGCGGCGGTGCCGAGCGTCGTCTACGGCTTGTGGGGTCTCTTCGTGCTCGCGCCGTTCGTGCGCACCGCCATCGGTCCGGCTCTGCAAAAAGTCCTCGGCTGGACGCCATTGTTTTCGGGGCCGATTTACGGCGTCGGGTTGCTAACGGCCGGAATCATCTTGGCGTTGATGATCGTGCCGACCGTCACGGCAATCTCACGGGATGTGATTGCCGCCATTCCGCGCGATTTGCGCGAGGCGTCGATGGCATTGGGCGCAACGAAATGGGAGACTGCAACGCGGGTCGTGCTGCCCGCCGCGCGGGTCGGCATTTTCGGCGCCTGCGTCTTAGCGTTAGGCCGCGCGCTGGGCGAGACGATCGCGGTAACGATGGTGATCGGCAATCGGCCGCAAATTTCCGCCTCACTCTTCGCGCCGTCGTACACGTTGGCGAGCGTCATCGCCAACGAATTCACCGAAGCGACGACCAGCATCTACATCAGCGCGCTCATCGAGCTTGGTTTGATCCTCTTCTTGGTGAGCATCGTCGTCAACGCCCTCGCGCGCTTGATGATTTGGAGCGTGCGGGGATCGACATGAGCGTTGCAACGCTGCGTTACCGGCGGCTGCGTCAACGGCGGACGTTCGGATCGCTCGGCATCGCGCTCGCGCTATCCTGTGCGATGCTAGCCGCTGGCGCGCTATTTGCCATTTTGGGCTACGTCGTCGTGCAGGGCGCCGCGGCGATCAACTGGGATTTTCTCACGCAGCTCCCCCATCCGGTCGGAGTGCCCGGCGGCGGCGTCGGGAACGGGATTCTCGGTACGATCATCATCATCGCAACCGCCACCGCGATGGCGGTTCCGGTGGGCTTGTTGACGGGAATTTATCTCGCACTCTTCGGGCGCGGGCCCATTCCCGAAGCGCTGCGTTTCCTATCCGACGTTCTCTCCGGTGTTCCCAGCATTGCGATCGGATTATTCGCCTACGCGGTGCTGGTCGCACCGCTCAAACACTTTTCGGCGATCTCGGCTTCGTTTGCGTTCATGATGCTGATGCTTCCCCTGTTGGTGCGCACGTCGGAACAGGCGATCCGTTCGGTGCCCCAGACGGTGCGCGAAGGCGCGTTGGCGTTAGGTATGTCGAACTTCCGCGCGACGGTGCACATCGTGCTGCCCACCGCGCGGCCGGCGATCATTACCGCACTGCTGCTCGCGATCGCGCGCGTCACAGGCGAAACCGCACCGCTGCTCTTCACCGCATTCGGCACTCAGTATTGGGAGAGCAACCCAAATCAACCGATGGCGGTGCTTGCCTTGCAGGTCTTCAACTACGCGATCTCACCCTATCCGAACTGGCAGGCCCAAGCGTGGGCCGGCGCGCTCCTGCTCGTCGTCGCGGTCTTCATCTTGAGCCTGGGTGCGCGGCTGATGCTGCGGCGCGCGATGCGAGGGCTCGACAGTTGAGTGCCGTTGCACTCGACCAGGTACTGGCGACCGACGATCTGAGCGCCTATTACGGCGAACGCAAAGCGGTTGGAAACGTCAATTTACGGTTTCCGCGCAAAGCGGTTACTGCCGTCATTGGGCCGTCGGGTTGCGGCAAGACGACGCTGTTGCGCTGTCTGAATCGAATTCACGAAGTCGCCTTCGACGCGCGCGTCGAGGGAAGCGTGCTGCTCGACGGCGACGACATTTATGCTTTCGACGTCGATCCGATGGCGATCCGGCGCCGAATCGGCATGGTTTTTCAGCGCCCCAATCCCTTCCCGACGCTTTCCATTCTCGATAACACGCTGGCGTGCGCCGGCAAAGGGCTCTCGCGACGGCAGAAGATCGATTGCGCCGAGCGCGCCTTGAGCGCCGCCGCGCTATGGGACGAAGTGAAGGATAAGCTGCGAACGAGTCCATTGCGGCTCTCGGGCGGACAACAGCAGCGGCTCTGCATTGCGCGCGCCGTCGCGGCGGAGCCCGACGTGCTGTTGATGGACGAACCGACGGCTTCGCTCGACCCGATCGCAACAGCCGTCATCGAGGAACTCATGGCGCGGTTAAGTGACGAGTTCACGATCGTTGCGGTGACGCACAATATGCAGCAAGCCGCTCGCGTCTCCGATTACACGGCGTTTATGCTCGCCGACGAAGACGGTGTGGGGCGCCTCATCGAAGTCGATGAGACTTCAAAGCTTTTCACGAAGCCGAACGATCGGCGTACCGAGGATTACATTACCGGTCGGTTTGGGTAAGCTGGGAATCGCGCACCGTAGTTCCGACTGCGCTCGCGATGACGGGTTTAGTTGGCGGGGCTGAGCGCGACGGCTGAAATCGAATCGTGTGTGATCTGCTGCCATATCGCGGTCGCCGCTCCGCCGTTCGGATACTTCCAAAGCCCAATCGAGTTCGTCGCCTGCCCTTGAGCGCTGAACGGCACGATGACCGCGTCACCTGCAACCCACGACTGCGCGAGCGAATGCATGCGTTCGGCGAACGCAACCGTTCCGACGACCTTTCCGCTCGATCCCGAAACTTGGACGCGATAGATGTGGTTTGGTGGATACGACTCTTCGATCGAAACGTACGTCCCGTCCCACTGAATCTGACCGACGCTCTTGACCGGTCTCTTCAAATGGATCGCTTCGATCGCGATGCCGTGCTTGGGTAACTCGAAGAAGGCGAATCTCAGATTTAGCCCGGTTCCGTCCATGAAAAGATTGCCGTCGCTGTCATAGCCGCAGTAATAGAGGCGCGAACCTGACAGGAATACCGCCGGAAGGCCCTTGGCATGGTGCCAAATATAGGCGGCGCCCGTATACGGGCTCACGGCGGCGAGGTTGCCGGTGGCCGCGTCGACCGAGCACCCATACACCGCACTTCCGGTGCCACCAAGGGTCGAAACGGGCGTCGTTCCGCCATGTTGGTATTCGTAGATCTCACCTGAGTCCAAGCTAGTGATCCAAACGTCGCCGCGAGCGTCAGCGCACTCGCCACGCGGATCGCCGGCACCGTTTGGGAGTGAAAACGTGTCGACCGTCTTCCCTTGCGGATACGAAAGCACGTAGACCGTTCCACTGGTCGCATCGGAGGCGTAGACGAGATCTTGGGTCTTCGTCGCCTCGATATGCGACGCCGTTTGTGATGGCGCCGACGGCATCTGCACTCCGCCGCAGCCTGACACTATTGCCGCGGCCGCGAAGGCCGTTAAGAGCCGCACCAAGCTTCGGCGCCGGCGCATTTGCATGACGCGGCTGGCTTCGGGGTCAACGGCGGAAAACTTGCCGGGGGCGCGGAAGCCTCTGCGCCACTCGTCGACGATGGAGGCTATTGATGTTTGAAGGTCGGGTAGCGTTGGTTACGGGCGGCACTCGCGGCATCGGTCGCGCCATTACCGAGTATCTTGGCTGGAAGGCGGAGCATCGGTAGCAGCGGGATATAACCGCGACAGAGAGAGCGCGGAGAAATTCGCGGCCACAGATGGCTCAGGCAAAGGCGCGACGGTGTCGATCCATCAAGGGCGGGTTGACGACTTCGACGACTGCAACCGCGTGGTCAAGGAAGTGATGGACCGCTTCGGGCGCGTCGATTATCTTGATCAACAACGCCGGCATCACGGTCGACAAGACGGTTCGCAAGATGACTGTCGACGATTGGCATCAGGTGCTTAACGTCAATCTTGTCGGGCGCCTTCCAGATGACCAAGGCGGTGCTCGAGCACATGATCGAGCGCGGATCCGGCCGCATCGTGAACATCAGCTCGGTCATCGGGGAGACGGGCAACGTCGGGCAGGCCAACTATGCGGCGTCGAAAGCGGGCTTGTTCGGCTTTACCAAGAGCCTCGCGCTCGAGATGGCGCAGCGCGGCATTACCGTGAACAGCGTCGCGCCGGGATTCATCGAAACCGAGATGGTCGCTGCGATCCCTGAAGCCGCGCTCGCGAAGGTCGTGGAGAAAATTCCGCAACGGCGGCTGGGAAAACCCGAAGAAGTCGCGCGCGTCGTTCGCTTCTTATTGGAGGACGATTCGAGCTACATTACCGGCGCGGTCTACTCGATCAACGGCGGCTTGGATATGTAGGGCGGCCCTAGCAGTGCGAGGATCGCGAGGTGCAGGCGGGCGGGAGGTTTCTGAGCTCGGACGTTGGGTAAATCTAGCGCGTGGATAGTTTACCTCTCAAAGGACGTATTGGAATTGTCACCGGCGGCGCCCGCGGCATCGGAGGCGCGATCAGCACCCGCTCGCCGGAGACGGAGCGACCGTGGCGGTGCTTCGGGTTGCCCGGAGACCGAGCGCGCGCGCAAAGTCTCGCCGGCACAGTTAAACGGAGCGGCGACGCGCGTACATTTCTACGAGACGGACGTCGGCGATACGATCAAGCTGCAAGGAGGCCGTGGCGGCCGTGCTTGGCGAGCACGGGCGAGTTGATTTTTTGGTGAACAACGCGGGAATCACTCGCGATCACACGGTCCGCAAGATGACGGTGGAGGAATGGGAAGCGGTTCTGAGGTCAATCTCTCCGGGACCGTTTTTTATGATCAAAGCCGTGCTCGACACGATGGTCGAGCAAGGCTTCGGCCGGATCGTCAACATCAGTTCCGTCGTCGGCGAGAGCGGCAACTTCGGGCAGGCGAACTATGCCGCCGCGAAAGCGGGGCTGATCGGCCTGACGAAGACCGTTGCACTCGAGGTCGCCAAGCGCGGGATCACCGTCAATGCGGTCGCCCCGGGCTTCATCGATACGGACATGACGCGCGCTATGCCGGCTGCACGCCATCGAATCGGCGATCGAACAGACGCCCGGCCGGCGGCTGGGGCGTCCGGATGAGGTAGCGCAGCTCGTGCGTTTCTTGCTCGACGAAACTCGGGGTACATTACCGGCGCGGTGTACAATATCAACGGCGGTTGGTACATGTATGAGCGTTGACGAGAAAATCGCGCCTGAGGAGCTAAACTACGGCATCGACGTGACCGGGCTCGATCCCGGCGTCGCTGACCGATGCACTGCGCGCCGTCGTCGCGGACGTCATGATGGACCCGATGCGGATGAGCACGTGGCTGACCGGCTTTGCGCTCGCCGAGCAGAACGTCGGGCTCAACATGCTGCGCGGCTTGGGAGGCAGGTGCCGTTCGCCTTCGACAGGCTCAGGATGAACCGGCGCAGCGGTGCACTAAGGACAAGCGGTTTGCGGAGCCCGAGTGGAGCAGCAATCCGCTCTTGGCCGGCATTGTCGAAGATTATCAAGCGCGCGCACGCAGGCGGCAATGCAACTCGTTGACTCGGCGCGCCTTGCCGGAAGCGACGCGGCGCAAAGCGCGATTTGCGATGCAGCTGATGTGCGACGCGTTTTGCGCCGAGCAACGTGCCGTGGCTCAATCCGGGCGTCGTCAAAGAGGCGACCGAGAGCGGCGGGATGAGTTTGGTTCGCGGGCTTACAGAATTTCCTCGACGACGTGGCGACAACGGCGGATATCCGCGGCAAGTCGATAAGTCCGGCTTCGAGCTGGGTAAGAATCTGCCGCAACGCCGGGTCGCGTCGTAATGCGCAACGAGCTCATCGAGCTCATCGCGTACGAGCCGCAGACGCCGCAAGTTCACGAGATTCCGCTGCTCTGCAGCCCGCCGTGGATCAACAAATACTACATCATGGATTTGGCGCCGGGACGCTCGTTTGTCGAGTGGGCGGTGCAGCACGGGCATCAGACGTTCATGATCTCGTATCGGAATCCCGACGAGTCGCATGTCGCACTACACGATGGATCGACTATCTGCGGAACGGCGTGCTGGCGGCGCTCGACGCCGTACAAGAGATCACCGGCGCGCCACGCGTGAATTTCATGGCGCTCTGTCTCGGGAGGCACGCTGGCGCTCGTTACATTGGCCTACTTGCGGCGCACGGCCAAGGCGAGCGGTCGCGTCGGCCACGCTGACCAACACGCTCGTGGACTTCAGCATTCCCGGCGATCTGGGCGTCTTTACCGACGAGGACACGATCGCGCGGCTCGAAAGTCGCATGCGCGAGCGCGGCTATCTGGATCCTTCCGAGATGGCACGGACCTTCGATTGGATGCGGTCGAGCGATTTGATTTGGAGCTACGTCGTCAACAACTGGTACAAAGGGAAGCAGCCGGCGGCGTTCGACATTCTGGCGTGGAATAACGATTCGACGCGCATGCCGGTCGAGATGCACTCGGAGTATCTGCGGGCCTGCTATCTGCACAACGCGATCGTGAAGCCGGGGCGCTTCATCATCGATGATACGCCGATCGATCTCGGAAAGATCTTGACGCCGCTCTACGTGCTCGGCGCGGAGAACGATCATATCGCGCCGTGGCGCGCGACCTATCTGACGACCCAACACGTCGGCGGCGAGTCGAAGTACGTGTTGACGAACTCCGGGCACATCGCGGGAATCGTCAATCCGCCGGGCGGGAAGAAGACGTGGCATTATACCAAACCGATTGCGCCGCGCGGGGAAAGTGCGGAAGAGTGGCTCGAGAGCGCCGACCGTCATAACGGCTCGTGGTGGGAAGATTGGGCGCAGTGGGCCGACGCGCACGGCGGCGCGATGCGCGAGCCGTATCCCCTGCCGCAGGGCGAAGCGGCACCGGGGCGTTACGTGCGCGAGACGGTCGAGCGGGCAAAGTCGTGAGCGACGAAGAGAAGAGCGTCGCTAGCGGCGCCTGGCGCAGTCTCGGCGACTTCATTCGAGGCCAGCGCGAGCTGGCGAATCTTTCGATGCGTCAACTCGCGGAAATCGCGAAGATTTCGAATCCGTATCTCAGCCAGGTTGAGCGGGGACTCTATAAGCCTTCAGCCGACGTGCTCAAGAGCATCGCCAACGCGCTTACACATTTCGGCCGAGTCGATGTATACGCAAGCTGGCTTGCTCGACGATTCCGGCGAGGGTGATGAGAACCACCACGGAGTCGAGCATGCCGTCAAGCTCGATCCGCGGCTGACGACGGATCAGAAGGAAGCGATCATCCGAATCTACCGCAGCTTCGTCGGCCGCGAATAATCCCGGCGGTAATGAGCGCTTCCGGCTCGCTCGTCATCGGCAAAGAGCTGACCGTAAGGCGCCTCGGTTTTGGCGCGATGCGTCTCTGCGGCCAAGGCATCTGGGGATGGCCGCAAGATCGCGAAAACGCCCTGCAGGTTTTGCGGCGAGCGCTCGACCTTGGCGTGAACTTCATCGATACCGCCGACTCCTACGGGCCGCACGTAAACGAAGAGCAGATCGCGCAAGCGCTGTATCCCTATCCGAAGGACCTCGTGATTGCAACAAAAGGCGGCTTGACGCGCGGCGGCCCCGGCCAATGGGCGCGCTGCGGCCGACCCGAACATTTGCGGGACGCCTGCGAGGGCAGCCTGCGGCGCTTGAAAGTCGATCGAATCGACGTCTATCAGCTCCACGCGATCGACCCCGGCGTTCCGCTCGAGGAACAAGTCGGGACGCTTCGCGAGCTGCGCGACGCCGGCAAGATCCGCTTCGCGGCACTCTCGAATGTTGATATCGATCAACTACGGCGAGCGGAGCGAATCGTGGAGATCGTCTCGGTTCAGAACAATTACAACGTCGGCAATCGCGTCAGCGAACCCGTACTTCAACATTGCGAGCGTAACGGAATGGCGTTCGTGCCGTACTTTCCGCTCGATGGGGGTGACCTCGAGGCGGTTGCGGCCCTCACACCGATCGCACAAGCGCACGACGCGACGATCTGGCAGATCGGCCTCGCATGGCTGCTCGCGCACTCGCCGGCGGCGCTGCCGATTCCCGGAACGTCGTCACTCGCGCATTTAGCAGAGAATATGGCCGCATCCCGCATTGCGCTAAACGACGACGAGGTGAAGCGGCTGGATCGGCTCGCTGCGTAGCGCAGGAAGCATGTGCGCTGTTAGACGAAGTTATGCTACCCATTGGCAGTACGGAACATCGCAGCCAGGGCGCAATGGGAGTTCGACCCAAGTTCGCCGGACGCAGCCGAGCGGGTTCGCTCGGAACTTCGTCGTGCGCTCGAGACCTATGCGCGCGTTGACGCGCTCGAGCCCGTGGACATGATTTACGCGGAACTGGTCTCCAACGCCATTCGACACGCGCCCGGCTTGGTTGAAATGCGCTTTGAATGCGCGGCAACTGGAGGCGAAATCGTGCTGCACATACTCGATCGGGGCCCGGGCTATCGCGCCAATTCGCGTCTCCCCGCGGACGTCATGAGTGAAACGGGGCGCGGCCTCTTCATCATCTCGATGTTTTGCGATCGCTTCGCGGTCAAGCGGCGTACGGGCGGGGGGAGTCACACGCGCATCTGGTTCAAGCCCGCGGAGCGCGATTGATGGAGCTGCACTATCACGTCGTCGACGTCTTTACGACCGCGCCGCTGGAAGGGAATGCGCTCGGAGTCTTTCCGGATGCTTCGGGAATCGATTCCGGAACGATGCAACGCATCGCGCGCGAGCTGAATCTCTCCGAAACGACCTTCATTCTACCGAAAGAATCGAGTAATGACGCGACGCGGGTTCGGATTTTCACCCCTGCCGCCGAGCTCGCTTTCGCCGGACACCCGACGATCGGCACGGCCTATGTTATGCGCCGCGTCGGAATCATTTCAGCGGAAGCGACGACGTTTGCGCTTGCCGAAAACGTGGGCCGCGTACCGGTTCGCGTCGATCGTGGCGACGACTCGATTCTTTGGCTCACCACGCCGACGATTCGCAAGGTTGGCGAGCTCTCACGCGATCGTTGCGCGCGAGCCCTATCGCTCTCCACGAACCAGCTGCTGCCGTCGGTTCACTGCGAGGTACTCTCCGCCGGCAACGCCGCTGTCTTCATTGCAGTTCGGGACCGAGCCACGGTCGACGAAGCGAAGGTCGATAGCGTCGCCTTCGCCGACCTAATGCGCGGAACGAAAGCGCCGACGATGCTTTTCGTTTTTGCGCCCGTCGAAACGGGCGCATATTCGCGCATGTTTGCACCGCAGTTCGGGGTACCGGAGGATCCGGCAACCGGCAGCGCGACGGGCCCGCTCGCGGCGTATATGATGAAGCACGGCCTCGTTTCTTCGACCGACGGTACACGCTTTGTCAGCGAGCAGGGCGTAAAAATGGGGCGGCGGAGTCTGCTGCACGTCCTGATTCATGGGGAGGGTGGCGCCGACGGCATCGAGGTCGGTGGTAACGTGGTGCACGTCGCCGAGGCGACGATGCATCTGCGTTAGCGCCTGCGCTCCACGAAGAATCGCCTATCTCTTACGAAAGTCGTAGAGGTAGATGGAATAGCCGATGCGCGCCGTTGGCTGCTGCGATCTCAGCCAGCCCCACGTCGGCCCCGCGATGGCCGCTCCGCCGTAAAGCCACGTGACGCTCACCGCAACGACACAGTTGAGTTGGCCGCGGTTATCAGGGCTCACATAGCCTGCCCACGGCAACTGCACGATCCCGTAATAGAAGGGATAGGCCAATCCGAAATATGCGGTGCAGGCACCCTTGACACCATGCGCGTCTAAGTAGAATTTCAAGCGCTTCGTATCTTGTCCCCAATCGATGTTCGAGTCGAGCAGGTAGCGCGGCCCTTGGGCCGGACCGCCGGCCGCTGCGTTGAAGAAGGCTAGGTAATCCGGATAAACCATCGCGGATTCGGTAATGAGCACCGCCGTGCAGGCTGCGACGATCCATCGCCATCGGATTAGCGGTACGTTTAGTGCGATGAAGGCGTAAAGCAGAGGATAGACCGGAAGCAAAATCCGAATTCCCAGATCGAACGGCGAGGCAATGCACGCCGCCGCGTAGACCGCGGCGGGAATCAGCATCACGCTCGAATCCCGCGCGAGCTGCCGCCGCCCGATGAGCGCGGCCAGCGTAACTGCGAGCAGTAAGAAGACGCCGATCGGCGTCTTGACTGCGGCTACTGCCGGATAGAAATACCACCGCGCATGCGTAAACGTTGTGCCGAAGAGATATGCGAGCTGGCCGCCTCGCGCGTGCCGCAGCGAGGCTTCGATGACGTCGTTATAATGGGAGAGCTGACCGCGGTACAGGACCAGGACCACGGCGAAGGCGGCTGCAGCGGCGATCGCGCAGCCGCGGCGGAGCGGTCCGGCGTTGGGCCGCCGCGTGAGGCACAACAACACAAAAGCGGGCAAGAGCGTAATGCCGGAAAGTTTCGTGCATACGGCAAGGCCGAGCGTTAGCCCCGCGATCGCAAAATCGCCTGCCGTGCCGCGGCGAAGTGCGCGATTCCACGTTGCGACGGCGAGAAAGAAGAAGAAGGCTAAATAGAGATCGGTGGTCGCATAGCGCCCGTGCGCGACGATATTGGGATCGAATGCAAAGAGCACCAGCGCGAAGATCGCGGCAACCGGCATGGCGCGCCGGCGCGTCCATATTGCCAGCAGCAGACCAAAGAGCACCGTAATGGCAATGGTGACGCACCGCGACGCAAAGAGAATCGTATCGGGCGCTAAGCGGTTCTTGTAAAGAAAACGAGCGCCGAAGGTGTATTGGTCGGCAGCTTTCCAAGAGGGGTCGCCGAGCGGCAGCTCCAGATTCATTGCCAGCAGCGGCAGCGCAACGAGAAGCTTTGCGAGCGGCGGATGCTCGGGATTCAGGCGGAAATCGCCGGTTCGCCAGTACGTATAGCCCGCGGAGAGATAGACCGCTTCGTCGTACGTCTGCGACTCTTGCAGGACGGAAGTAATTTGCAGAATTGCCATCACCGCCAGAATGAGGGCGACCGACGCGGCAAAGAGTTTCTCGAAAGACTTCACGCATCCCAAGGATAGCACTCTTCGCACCGAGGTTAGCAATTGTGCGACGAGCCCGCCGAAGCGGGCTCGTCCGCGTATGCGAGATGGCGGTTACCGTCTGCCCCGAATCTTACTTGCGGGTGGATACTGCATCTTGATAAAGGGCGAACCGGAAGACCCTGGGGGCGGCATGCCGGCGTAGTTCAGTAACTCGAGGTTTGCGATGTTCTCGGAACAGTAGAGATTGGTAAGGCAGTTCGGGTCGGTGGGATACGATTGGTCGAGAACGATCCCGGAGTCGGCCGTAAAGATCGTCTTGGACGTCTCATTCGTGAACGTGAATTTGGGCTGTTTCTCTTGACTGCCGCTATACTGCGTGTAGGGAACGTCGATCCACGTTCCCGCAGTAGCGGGGTTGCTCGAGGTGATCGGCGAGAAAGACTCTTCAACGAATACCGTGGCGAAAACCGTCGGTTCGGCTGCTCCCTTCTTGGTCTTGACTTTCTTGTGATTGCAGATGTTGAGAACCGGCGTTTGCTGCGGGGGAGCCGACGCAAAGGTCCATTCTGTGTACCACTTGAGGCATTTTACTCTCGTGCCGCCGGGTCCGTTCAGTACCCCGAAATGGACCTCGTTCGTTTGGGTGCCCATGTTGTGGTAAAGCTGGTAATACGGCGGAATCGCGTTGAACGAAAACGTCGTCGTATTCGTTGAGGCGTTGTAGCTGATGCTCTCATTGTTGCAGGTTTGGTTCGGCGGGCAGAACGGATCGTAAACACCGTATCCCGGCTGCAGAGGACTCGGGAAATCCGATGTCACGTTGCCGGTAAAGACGATATCGAAGTCGATCGGCGACGCCCCCGAAGTGGGCGGCGTAACGAAACCGTTCCAAAGCTCAGGCGGATAGTAGGTCGTTGCCGTCAACGGCCGTGGCTGGGGTATCGTTGCGCTCGTCGATGATCCGATCGCGCTCGAGCCGCCGGTTGCGTTGCAACCGGCAAGCAGACTCGCGACCAACGCGGCGCCCGCGCTGTACTTGGCGATAGCGATGATGTTCATGTGCAATGCTCCTTTGTTGATTCGTGGTCAGTGCCGCGCAATGGTAGCACCGCCAAGCAACGGCCGTAACACACACCTGCACAACCGGCCACACGTCGCAACCTGCACAAGAGCGGCGCCCTCCGAGCGAACGCCTGCTTGCTGATCAGCTGGCAGTCTATCGAGCCGCACTTCGGGACCGCTAGAGTTGCGCATTACTTACAACCGCGCCCGTGGGTGAAACGAGACCGGTAATGACCTGGATAGGTGAGCCTCCGCTCGGATACGGATACGTCTCAATGTCGCCGTCTCCAGCGTCGGGACACACGACTGCGTTCCGCCGAATGAAGAACTGCACGCAGTCCGCTGCCCCGCTCAGCGGTGTAGATCCCGTGATCGTCCCGGTTTCCGTCGCCTGATAAATTACCGCGCCCGCCTGGTCTCCGATGTTGACTTTCCCGTTGTCAAACTGAATGCCGCCTGGAAAACGAACTGTAGCGCCACTTAGCGTTATTGGCTCTAGCGCGTTGCTTCCATGGGCTAACTCACCGAACTGGAACGCGTGGCTATCGTTATAGCCATCCAGAAAAAGGTTCCCTCGGCCGTCGTAGCCTACGAAGTAAACTTCGTCGAAATCCGGCGAAGTGATAATCGTTGGACTGCCCATCGCGTTCGCGTAGAGCGAAAGGCCGCCGCGGTGCTTGCGGCGAGTTGCGATGTTCGAGACCGCAAGAGTTCCGCTCTTCGCATCTACCGAGCAGCCCACAGGGTATTGTCCGCGATCCGGCAGGTTGGCTATTGCGGTCGTGCCGCCATGCGCGTACTCGAGAACGTTCGATCCCAAGGAATTTGAGATCCAAACGTTTCCCGCTTTGTCGACGCACTCGCCCTGCGGATCGTCAAAGCCCGTCAACACTCCGGCCTCCGTACCTGACGGATAACGGTAGACGACGACGTCATTCGTTCCGGCGTCGGAGATGTAGAGAAGGCGGCCTTTCTTGGCATCGGGGTACATCCACGACGCACCAATGTCCGAGTGCACGGCCGAGATAGGCGCCAGCTGTGCGCTAGTGCTGCAGCCGGTCAAGGTCGCGATCGACATCGTCACACCTAAAGCATGCTTCATTTCACGGATTGACCTGAAAAACAGTACCGCAGCCTTTGATCTTCGTGAAGAGGCAATCTCCGGTGCCGCCATACGGCGTGGTTCCATAGAGGAGGCCGCCTGCGCCGAAAACCAAGTTCGTCGACGGATATAAGCCGTTTCGGGCACTCGAAAAAGTGTGCAAAATGGTATCCGCCCACGGGCCGCTCGACGAAGCTGGACGTATGAGTTTGAAGACGTCACCCTTATACTTTGGGCCGCCATTTTGGCTCGTCGCGTAGAGATTGCCCGCCTTGTCCGAAATGAAGCCGGCAGAAGAGGCTATGGCATCACCTCGATACGCAGGGAACCGGTAGAGTACCGTTTCCGCCCACGATCGGTGACGGTGACTGGGCGTCAACTCGAATGCGGTCCCGCCGCCGCCGATCTGGCTCACGAACGTCGTGCCGTACAGATTGCCTGCGCCATCGAATAGCAGGGGGTCACGCGGCAAAGCCCCGTCGCCGCCGTCAAACTCATGGATCACTGCATAGTTCCACGGATTGCTTGAACTTGACGGCGGCGAGACTTCAAAAACGATGCCGCAACCGGCTTGACAATAATAGGAAAAATATCCGCCGTAGTACGTGGTGCCATACAAACGGCCGGCGTGGTCGATCGTAAGGCCGGCGAGCGGCGCGCCTCCGTCCTCGCCGCCGCTAAAACTGTATAGGACGCTCTCCGCTTTGCTGGAGAGCGACAACTCGTAAGCCGTGCCTCGATAATACTTGCCCCCGTTTGCGGTCGTGCCGTACAAGTTTCCCTTGCCATCCGCAACGAGTCCGCCGTGAGGATTGCGGCCATCGCTGCCACGCCCAAAGTCGTGCAGCACGGTTTCGGTCCAATGGCGCTTCCCCGGCCTCAGTTGAAAAAGTACGCCATCGCCGAACTTTCCATGTGTGCCGCCAACGTTAGCCGTCCCATACAGACTGCCATCTGGGCCGAACGTCACGTTTCCCTGCGGCAGACCTCCGTCTTTGCCTCCTGTAAAGTCGTGGAGAATGGTAAAGGTCCAAGGGCCCCTTCTCGCAGCCGGCGGTGAAAGCTCGAAGATGCTGCCGCAATGCAGATCGCACGGAGCGCCACCCGCATTTGTCGTCGTTCCGTACAAGTTGCCGGTCTTGTCGGCGATCAAACCGGTCGCAGGCACGGCGCCGTCGGTGCCATCCTGAAAACTGTACAGAACGCGAAGCCCGGTCTGTCCGTCGCGGCCTGAGGCAAGATTGTTGCGCACGGCAGCCTCCACGCCGACGTTGACTGGCGCCGCCGAAAACTGACTCGCGCCAGAACAGCCGCCGAATCCCAAAACGAAGCAGGTTACGGAGAGCGCACTAGCTCCGATTTTCATGCGTGTGCTCGCTCTTCTACGGAGCCTTCGCCTTGCCTGTAGTTGCGATGAGTCGCGCGAAACGGTGAGCGCGCTCGGCTTCTATTTACATCGCGTTCAGCATTGAATCTAAAGGCAACGAAGGCTAATAGCGGAAGCCGCCTTCATGTATAACATGCCGGTCTGGCGTCTCTACCTGTTGAGAGCGGGGTATCTGCTCCTGGTCATCGGCCTTGGGTCCATGATATGGCCGGGAATAATCCATCACGATAAGCCGTGGACTCTGATGCAAGGCGTTGTCCACTGCATGCTCGCGGCACTCTCGCTCCTGGCTATATTAGGCCTTCGATATCCGCTTCAGATGCTGCCGCTGCTCTTTTTTGAACTCGCGTGGAAGGCAATTTGGCTTTTGGTCGTCGCGCTCCCGCTGTGGTCTGCTCATCAGATGGATCCGGACACGTTAGAAACGACCTACGAATGTTTTGTGTCGGTGGTTTTTGTGATCGTCATTCCTTGGGACTACGTATTTGCGAACTACGTAATAAAGCCGGGAGATGCCTGGCGGCGCGTGCAACGGCCTCGCCCAGACGCTTAGGTAGGAGGAAGCATCGCGACCACGGCGTCGTCGTCCGATTCACTCGCAACGTTGCAGCCGCGTCGTCGTTGCATCGTCCAGGCGAATGCGAGCATTCCCGCTGCTAGCGCTGCAGAAGCCACGGTCACGAAAAGAATTGGCATTAACGTTTCTTTATGAGGTGCTCGGTTCAGTCTAAACATAAAGCGATCGTCCCTGAGCCGGGCCGTCGGCACTGGTGTGGGGCCTTTGCTACCGAACGCTAAAAATAAAGTCTCTACGTTTCGAAGTTCCAAAAATTTGGTAATCGCACGCGCTGCGATCAACGCCGCTCTGCGTGCCGTGGCCGTCGCTTACCTCGCCGGAAGCCTGCACCGAAGATTCGGCTTTCGCTATCATTCTCATATTACTGACTACACAAAAGCGCTCCGCATAGTTTCGGCAGAGCGTTTACCGAACGAAACGGTTGAATAGCTGAAAAAGCGATACGAATTGCGCGAGATGGCGAGGTTCTACCGAACGAACCACCGTCATTCTTGCGTGTAAGAACGGCGACATTTGTCGGCCAGTCAGCATTCACCGTGGAACGCGGCCTGCATTTGGCCTACGCGTCCCTGCGCCTTGTTGCTTTCGAGTAATCAATCACGTAAGGTGAGACTTATGAAGCGCTCCGGCTACAGCCTAAAGCACAGCCTTGTTCGCATGCCGCTGGAAGGCCATCTTATTGCTATTAGCGGCGTTCTGAACGGAGGCATATTGATGCCCGCGGAGCGACGCGAACTGATTATGAACCACGAGCTATTGGCAGCCGCAGTCGAGTTCTTTCTCATGCGTCGGCTCATGGCCCGAGACAAATACGGCTCCCCATATTTGCCCTTGAAGAGTGGTAAGAGGGCTTACCACCTGGAGGATTTCTGCGAGTGTCTCGAGCGTCATCCCAAGCACCTGGCCCGGCTAACGACGCTCATCCGCGACGCTCTCTTCGTCAGGTTCGTCCGTGACGCAGCTGCAGCCGCTTAGCGGTGGCGAAATTCATTCTTTCGCCGCAGAGGTCTTGATTTAAAGGCTTTTCGTATCAACGTACGCAACGCCACATAGCCCCCATCCAAATCCCCGAAAGGCCTCTTATGAAACTGAAGGACGCGATAGCGGAAATAATGCGCTGTCGCTTAGTCGACCCTGCCCGCGCTGCGATCCTGGAAGCACAGGTTTTGGGACGCGCGTCGAACGTTAACGTCGAATCCACCGACAATCCCGAGCGGAAAGCAGCTCGTGCAAATCTCGACCTTGCTTCGGCGCTGAAGGCAGCCGACCGGGCCTGATTGCGCGGGCCTCCTCCGTAGCTTCTCGCGAGGGAATGAAATGAAATCAACCCACTTCGAGAATGCCGATAATGCAGCGCCAAGCTTTTTTGTAATCCAGCTTGAGGGCGAGTTCGATATTGCGGAACGGGAACGGCTCACCGATGCTTTCTCGATCGTGAGTAGCGCGTCAATCGTCGTTGTGAACCTTGAGCGCACGACCTATATCGACTCGTCAGTCTTAGAATGTCTTGTGGCCTTGCGTCTTGCGACTCAGCGGCGCGGGGCGAGGCTGATACTAACGGGGGTCCGCGGGTCGGTTCGCCGGATCTTTGAGATTACCGAGTTGCACAAGCTCTTCGACATTCGAGAAGCGCTTAGCGATGTCGTGGACTCCGATGGACAGGTGCGACGGCTTACGATCGAGGCGCGGCCCGTAGGCAACTAGTCCGCCTGGAGAACAGATGCAGCGCTTCAGACTTTTTTTATCAACGCCCCTTAGACTCTTCGAGATTCGCTCTCGAACTCCAAAGGAGCAACACCCATGCGTTTTACACAACGGATTCTGATCGCGGTCATTGCAGCAACGGCGATGGCTGTCACGGCCGGTCCCGCGACGGCCCACGGCTTCAGCCCGACCCCCATGGCGCACGGTTACAGTGGAAGTTGGCCGGTGACCGTGACCGGTTCGCAACACAGCAATTTTACGGGATGCCTGACGCTGAACGCCAGCGGCGGGGCCTCACTAGTAATAACCGGCAGCCAAAAATTCCCTTACGGCAGCTACTTGGTTACCAATAACGATCTCGTGGCCACGATCCAAGTACAAGGCTACGGCCAGAACGCCGGCTTCGTGTTCATCGGTCGCGCCGACCGCCACAAGATCGGACCGGGCGTCTTCGAGGATGTGTACGGCGGCGAAGACTTCGACTCTGGTGCGTTGACGTTCGGGATGAAGGGCGGCTGCTAAAGGTATACCCGGCCGCTTAGGCCATCGACGGTGCGGGAAATCTCTATGCGGGCGGTGCTTCGAACGGTTACTTTATAGCGGTATATGCTCCCCGCGCAACCTCGCCCTCGCGAACCATTCCGCTCAGGTTCGAGCCGTATGGCTTGAACGTCACCAGCAACGGCACGCTTTACGTCGTAGGCGACGAGGAAGTTGCGGAGTTCGCTCCTGGTGCGAACGCGCCGACCAATACGATTAGCACGCTCTACCGGGAGACGTTCACATACAACGCAGCGATCGGATCGCAATAACCTACCGCTCGTGAACGACCCTGCAGCCGGCGCACCTATTTGTCAGATCTGTCATTGCTACCGTCCCGTTCGATGGTGGGCGGTACATGGATTGAACATGTGACCTCTTCCGTGTCAAGGAAGCGCTCTCCCACTGAGCTAACCGCCCCCGCGCAGTAGCCGCTGCGATTCTGCGGCCGGACTTGCTGCGATATAGTGGTGGGAAAACTTCGCACTCTGCCCTCGCGAACCTCCCGCACCGATCGCAGCTCGGACGTTTGACAATGTTTATGTTCGCGTGATAAAGTTGCGCGTATTACTCACTCGTCATTAGGAGGCACGATGAAGAATATGCGTCAGATTACCTCCGCCACGCCGCAAAACGGCGTTGGTTCGACGTGGGTTTTGGCTCTCGTCTTGACACTCTGAGCGAAGCGCCGTAGGCGCGCAGTCGAAGAGCGAAGACGAGGCCTCCGCGATCGAACCGGAGGCCTTTTCATTTCTATCACACCCGTCTTTCTTACGAGGTGAATCATGGAACCGTGGCTTGTAGCCGAAAGCCGGATTCGCCGTGACGAAGTCCTCAAGAACGCGGCGCGCTGCAGGCCGGCGCGCCGCGCGGCGAGGCCGCAGCCCAACAGGGTACGTATGCGCATCGCTACCGGTGCGCAGATCGTGAGCGATGCGCTTGCGGTGCTGGCGCGCCGCTTGCGAAACGGTGAAGCCGCGTAAGGCTAGGGCAAGGCGTCGACGACGTTCGTATCGGCGCCTTGCCATACTTTTTCGAAGCTGGCGCGTGCGGTGGCCGCTTGCGCGGCATCGCCTCCTGCCGCCAGCGCTTGCGCTAATCCAAAACGCGCACGCGGATCGTTGGGATACGCGCCGAGCGCATCGGTAAATGCGGCGATCGCCCCGGCGTCGTCACCGCGGCGAAATCGCATCGCGCCGAGACTCTCGTCGGCGGGGATGAGTGGCATGAGCTCCCCCGTGAAGTCGGCGCGCTGATTCGCGCGGGCTTGTGCGATCCAGCGCTCGGCTTGCGAATAGTCGCCTTGTGATTCGGCGATCTCCGCCAAGAAGATCTGCGGCATATATCCTCGCGTCGGGCCGGTGGTTCGAACGCGTGCGGCGAGCGCGTGCGCCTCGTCGAGACGGTTTAAGCGCAGAGCCGCAAGTCCACGCACCTCGATCGCGGCAAATTCGCTCCCCTTCGCGGCGTAGGCCGCGTCGTAGCGTCCGAAGCGCAACGCCGTGATGGCGTCAAAGCTCGTTTCGAAGACCGCACCCATGCGTTCGCTCCACCGTTGTGCATCCGCGTAGCTTCCCAGCATCATCGCGGCCGAGTACCCTACCGAGACGTCGTGCTTTGCGTATCGCTCACGATGCGGCGACGACGCGTCGAGCTGTTGCAGGAGTGCGTAGGCGCGTTCGCTCGAGCGTAAGGCAGCGGCATAGTCCCCGGTTTCGATCCAATAGTGCGCCGGCATGTGCGCGAGATGTTCGGCGTCAGGCGCGAAAGCGTCGGCGTCCAGCCGTAGCGCGCAGGGACGCGCCGGCGTGCGATCCGGAGCCAAGTCGTAAAGATGAACGCAGAGATGATTCGCCATGACGCTCGACGGATCGTCGCGCAGGACGTTCGTAACGCCCTCGAGCGCGCGTTGTGAGTCGGCGCTCTCGAGAACTCCGTCTTTCCAAGCGAGGCCGCCGTGCTCGAGCAGCGCTTCGGCGGCAAGAATTTCGGCATTTTCGTCCTGCGTGGCGTCGGCTATGCCGAGCATCGCCCGGCGATAGGCCGTGTCGTTGCTCGCCCAGTCCGCAAAGGACCCGCGATAGCGCAAAGCCATCGCGTCGATGAGACGGCGCTCCAACGGCGATGCAGTCGTTTCGAGCGCGACCGCTTTACCGATCGCGCGCGCCGCTTGGTTGAAGCGGTCTTCGTCGATCGGCGTATTCAAGTCGGGGCCGCTTGCCAATGCCGAGCCCCAATACGCGATCGCAAGCCGAGGATCGAGATCGGAGGCTGCAGTGAAGGCGCGCCCGGCCGCATCTCCGTTATATGCGTAATAAAGGAAGAGCCCGCGGTCGATGGCCGCCTGCGCCGGTGGCATCGACGTGGAGGCGGAGAGGTGCGGGAAGAGTGCCGACGCTGCCGCAAGCACGACTGCAACCAAGGTCACGTGTAATTTTTCAACGGTAGCCGCGCGCGTTCCGCGCTGGACAACGCGGCGGCCAGTAGGGTACGATTCCGTTTTGTCCAAGGAGCCGTAGCGGTTCGGGCGCGTAGCTCAGCGGGAGAGCATCCGCTTCACACGCGGGGGGTCGCTGGTTCGAACCCAGCCGTGCCCACCACCGTCGGAGGTGGACTTGGCGCTGTAGCTCAGTTGGTTAGAGCGTCGCCCTGTCACGGCGAAGGTCGTGGGTTCGAGCCCCATCAGCGTCGCCAGCATTAAGTCGAGCGCACCGTTCGCGCGAACGATGCGCTCGATACCGCGAGCCAAGGTAGCTCAGTTGGTAGAGCACGCGCCTGAAAAGTGCGGTGTCGACGGTTCGATTCCGTCCCTTGGCACCAAGTCGAGAGAGGACTGGGAGAAGTTGCTCCTGGTCCTTTCGTTGTATGTGTGCCATGGCGTTGGCACTACCCCATGCTATCTGAGCGGCACTAATCGCGCAGCGTGCGGTCGAAGAACTCGATCGTGCGGCGCCAAGCCGTTTCTGCATGCTCGGCGTGGTGATGGCCGAGTCCGCCTTCGCCGGGTTCCCCTTCGTTATAAAACCCGTGTTTGGCGTCGTAACGATGAAACTCGGGGGCGCGGCCGGCCGCGCGCAGTTTACGTTCGAGCTCGTCGGCGCCTTCGATTTTGAAGAACCCGTCTTCGAGCGCCCAATGACCTTGGATCGGCACGTCGATCTTTGCCGGATCGCCGGCTTCGGGCGGCGGATATCCGTACCAAATGCTCGCCGCGTCGAACTCTTTGCCGTGCATGACGCCGAGCATCGCTAGCGCGCCGCCCATACAGAAACCCATTACGCCGACGCGCTTGGCGCCATGCTCGCGCAGATAGCGCGCGGCACCTGCACCGTCTTGCGTCGCCGCATCGCCGAAGTCCAAGCCCTCCATCAAATGATTCGCTTCGTCACCGGTCGCGGCACTGCGTCCACGATAGAGATCCGGAACGAGCACGCTAAAGTCGTGAGCAGCTAGCCGATCCGCAGTTGCTTTGATGCGATCGTCGAGACCCCACCACTCTTCAAAAATTACGATTCCGGCCGCGCCGTCAGAAGAAGCGCGCGCAAAGTATCCGGGGGCCTTTCGGCCGTCCGGACGCTCGAACTCGATCATGGAACCCATCGTCAGGTCCGGTGCGCGGGAGTGACCTCTTCGGCATCCTGACGATCGAGGTTCTCGGCTCGTTCGTTCAAGAGCCACTCGTTCGCCCGACGAACGTCTTCCGGCTGGACGCGTCCGGCAAACCAGGCGTAGAGCAGCTCGTCGGTGGGATTGCGGCGAAGCGCGTCGTCAAATTCCTCGGGCGAGATGTGCCATCGCTCCATCACGCCCTTGTCCATCGGGCACGGATAGACGTAGTCGTAAATCGTTCCGGCAGCAGCGGCACGCCCTTTGTCGGCGGCGCGCAAGAGCCAGAGTGCTTCGCCGAGCGCCTCGCGGCCACGACGCGGAAAAGTCTTTCCATCACGAAAATCGGTAGGCATGCATCTCATAATGCGCCCGACCGGCAGCGGGTTGCGCGATTAAGCCAGCGAACGTGCGCCGTAATGCACCAGCGTTCGACGATGCCGCAGCACGAACCGCGGTGGCATGCGTCAATCGCCGTCCTTGTTGGCTACCATACTCTATATCACGCTGCCGCCGCGGCTGACGATCGGCCCGGTTTGGATCGCCCCGGCATTTTGGTACTGCTCGTGCTCACGCCGCTCTCGATTCTGGTGCCGCGGCGGCACATCGAGACGCGCCGTTCCCGCATCGCGAGCATCATCTTGATCTCGGTCGTGAATTTCTTCAACCTTGCATCGGTTCTGTTGCTGGTGGGTTCGTTCTTTCGCCCGGAAAAGGCGGCGCTACACCAGCCGGGCTTCTTGCTGCGTACCGGCGCGCAGATCTGGTTCACGAATATTTTGGTCTTCGCGCTATGGTATTGGGAGCTCGACGGCGACGGTCCGGACGCGCGCGCGGATGTAGCCGCTGCGACGGATTTTGAGAACGCCGACTTCCTCTTTCCGCAGATGCAGATGACGCATCGCCAGCGGAGAGAGCGCCTCGTCCTGTATCGACCCGATGTGGAAGCCGCAATTCTTCGATTATCTCTATCTTGCGTTCACCAATGCGACGGCGTTCAGCCCGGCCGACGTGATGCCGCTGAGCCGATGGGCGAAGGCGCTGATGATGGCGCAGGCTCTCGTCTCGCTCATTACCATCGCCATCGTGCTCGCTCGCGCCATCAGCCTGATTCGGTTGGCGCCGAACCAAGGCGTCGCGGGTGGTGTTGTAGGACGGAGTATGGCCGTGAGCGAACCGGAGCCAGCCAACCGGGCGGGTATGATGTAATGGTAGCCTGCGACCTTCCCAAGGTTGATGCGTGGGTTCGATTCCCACTACCCGCTCAGGGCGGGTATCGCGCGCATCGGGCGACGTAGCCAAGTGGTAAGGCAGGGCTCTGCAAAAGCCCCATTCGGCAGTTCGAATCTGCCCGTCGCCTGAAATTTTGAACGTGACGCGCGTCGCCGTTGTTGGCGCAGGCGCCATCGGCGGTTTTCTCGCTGCCGCGCTTGCACGCGCGCAAATTCCGGTCGCCGTGGTTGCGCGCGGCGCTCACTTAGCGGCCATTACGTCGCGACGGCTTGCGTGTCACGAGCGATCTCGGCATCTTGCAGGCGCGCGTCGAAGCCGCCGACGACCTTCGGAGCTCGGCGATTTCGACGTACTTCTCTTGACGTTCAAAGCGCATCAGTGGCCGAGCTTCGTCGAACAACTCGAGCCGTATCGGCAAGCGGCGCGACCGTCGTCACGCTGCAAAACGGCTTGCCGTTTTGGTACGTTCGCGACGCCGCCCTTGCAAAGCGTCGACCCCGGTGGAACCATCGGCCGTCTCTTCGGGGATGATTGCGTCGTCGGCGGCGTCGTCCACGTATCGGGAACGATCGTAAAGCCGGGGTCGATCCAGCAGAGCGGCGGCCTACGCTACGTCTTGGGCGATCCGGCGGGGCGCCCGAATCCGCGCGTCGATGTCGCTCGAGGCAACTATTCGTTCGAGCGGGCCTCGCACCGGAAGTCGATTCGAACATCCGGGCCACGATTTGGCTGAAGCTCGTGAATAACTGCGGCCTCAATCCGACGAGCGTCTTGCATCGGATGACGATCAAGCCGCTGCTGGCCGACCCCGCGGCGCACGCTGAGGTGCACGACTGATGACGGAAGCGCTCCACGTCGGACAAGCGATGGGCGTCGTTGCCGATGTGGATGTCGAGCAACGCATCGCGTATGCGGCGCGTTTGGAAGATGTGAAGACGTCGATGTTACAGGATTCCGAGCGGGCGCCGCGATCGAGCTCGATCCCTATCGTGGGCGCCGTTATCGAGCTTGGGCGATCGTTACGGCGTTGCCGTCCCGCGCTTGCGCGCTGCCTACGAACGTCTGACGCGCTTGACGGCGGAATCGATGCCTATCGCGCCGGCCTCGATCGCGACGGCATCGGCACTCAGCGGCGTCGGACCGAAGACGGCGCCGCTCTTTGCGAGATCTCGGGATCGCAACGGGAGCCAGCTTCTCGATTACCTCCCGTTTCGCTATGACGATTTTCGATTCCCGACGCCGGCGCGGCGGCTTGGAGAATCCGGCGGCGAGGAGAACGCTGTCGGCCGCGTCATCGGCATCAAAGAGCGACGCGTTCGAGCGCTGGAGATCGTCGAGGTGCAGTTGGTCGACGACGAGCGACGCCACGTTTACGGCGAAATGGATCGGGCGCAATCGTTACGTTTACGGACGTTTTCGCGAAGGAATGCGGCTTTTCGTGCGTGGCCGAGTCGAGCGAACCTTTTCGGGCGCGGTCGTAAACGTTTCGCACTACGCGCATCTCGCCGAAGGCAAGCAATACCGCGGAGAGCTGGTGCCGGTCTATCGCGCCTCGAAAGATCTGGCCAGCCGCAAGATCGCCTCGGTCATCAAGAAGAATCTCGCGCGTCTGATCGAGCAAGCGCCGCCCGATCCGTTGCCGCCGTAGCTCGCTTCGAGCGCGCGAATACGGATCGCTCTTGGGGCCTATCGCGCCGTCCACTCGCCTGCATACGCCGGAAGAAGCCGCAGCGCGCGCGCGAACGGTTCGTCTTCGGCGAGTTTCTCGGGCTGGCGACTGCCGCGCAGCTGCGCCGCAACGAACGCGAGCGCGATCACGACGCTCGTGCGCTGCGCATACCGGCGGCCTGCTCGATGGTTTCGAGGAGTCGCTTGCCGTTTCGCGCTTACCGGCGCACAGCGGCGCGTCATTCGCGGAGTTATGGAACGACATGAGCGCGCGACGTGCCGATGAACCGGCTCCTTGCAAGGCGACGTCGGCAGCGGCAAGACGCTCGTTGCCGCCGCGGCGGTCTCTGCTGGCGGCGCGCAACGGCATGCAGTCGGCGCTGATGGCGCCGACGGAACTGCTCGCGTGGCAGCACGCCGGCAAGCTGGCGCCGTTGCTTTTGCCCTTCGGTATCACGCTGGAAGCGGTTTTCGGGAGCCAAAGCACGCGTTCGCGCACGCTCGGCCCTCGCGAAGCTCGCAGCGGCGAAGCCGCCGTCGCCGTCGGAACGCACGCGCTGCTGAGCAGGGTGTCGATTTCGATCGGTTGGGCTTGGCGATCATCGACGAGCAGCATCGCTTCGGCGTGGAGCAACGTGCGCGACTGCGCGGCAAAGGGATTTCGCCCGCACACGATTCACATGACGGCGACGCCGATCCCACGAACGCTGGCGCAGTCGGTCTACGCCGATCTTGATCTCTCGATCATCGACGAGCTTCCGCCGGGACGCACGCCGATCGAGACGTTCGCGGTTCGTGCGAGCCGGCTCGAGCGCGTCTATGAGTTCGTGCGCAAGAACGTCGCGGCCGGACATCAGGCGTATATCGTCGCGCCGGCAATCGAAGAAGGAGAAGGTACGCTCACCAGCGTGGTTGTCGAAGCGGAGCGGCTTGAAGCGGGACGTTTTTCCAGATTTACGACTTGGGTTGTTGCATGGCCGGCTCTTCGGGGCGCGAAAAAGAAGGAGATCATGGGACGTTTCGTCCGGGGCGAGATTGACGTCTTAGTCTCGACCACGGTTGTCGAAGTCGGCGTGGACGTACCGAACGCGACGGCGATGGTGGTTCTTGGATGCGCAACGGTACGGGCTGGCGCAACTCCACCAACTGCGCGGCCGAGTCGGACGCGCCGCAGCAAAGTCGTATTGCATTCTCGTCTATCCCGACGATGCCGGCGAAAGCCAGCGGCTCGAGATTCTTACCGAGATCGACGGACGGATTCAAGATCGCCGATGAGGACTTGCGGCTGCGCGGTCCCGGCCAGCTCGCCGGCACGCTGCAATCCGGGCGCTGCCGACGTTCGGCTGGGCGATCTTCTGCGCGACGTCGACGTTTATCGCGCGGCGAAGCTCGCGGCCGAAAACATCGTCGCAGACGACCCGCACTGACGCGGCCGGAACACGCGGGATTGCGTGCGACGCTCGAGACGCAGCCGAGCACGCGGGCACTGGTGATGTCCTCATGAGAATCGTGCACCGCTCGCTGCCTGCGGCCGTTGCAGTCTTGCTCTGCGCTGCGGCACAATCGCTCCGGCCGCTCGCTGCCAATCCCTCGACGTTGCGCGCGCCACGTTGAGCAACGGTTTCGCGTTGATCGTCGTGCGTGACACGCTCGCGCCGGTCGCGACCGCAATGATCAACTACGAGGTCGGCTCCGACGAACAGTGGATTCCGGGCCTCGCTCATGCGACCGAACACATGATGTTCCGCGGCAGCGCGACGCTTTCGTCCTCGCAGCTCATGGAATCGGTCGGGCATCACCGGCGGCGATTTCGACGCCGATACGACCAGCACGGTGACGCAATACTTCTTCACGGTGCCTTCGGCATATCTCGACATTGCGCTTCGCGCCGAGCGTTCGCGCGCGACCGGCCTGCTGATGGCGCCCGATCAATGGGCGCAAGAGCGCGGTCCGATCACGCAAGAGGTGCAGCAAGACAATAGCAACGCGTTTTACCGGCTCTTCACAAGATGCAGACCGCCTGATCGGCGGCACGCCGTATGCGAAGAATACGCTCGGCACGGTAAACGACTTTGCGCAGAACGTCAACAGCACGCAGCTTCGCAAGTTCTACGACACCTGGTACCATCCGAATAACGCGGTCTACATCATCGCGGGCGACGTCGATCCGGCGGCGACGATCCGTGAAGTGAAAGCACTTTTCGGCGATATTCCGGCGGCGAAACTGCCTGCGCGAGAACGCCGGTCGATTTGAGCCCCTTCACGGGCGCAATCTATCACGACGCCTCGGACCAGCCGTTTACCGCGGTCGTGTTGGGTTATCGTTTCCCGGCTACGATAGTCCCGACTATGCGGCCGGTCAGATTTTGAGCGACGTTCTCTCCAGCCAGCGCAGCGCGTTCGGAGGATTGGCCTATACCGGTAAAGCGCTCGGCACGGAGTTCGTGACGCAAGTCTATCCGAAGGCTGGCAATCGCGCATCGCCTCCGGCGTCGTGCCGGTCACGACGCCGCCGCAGACGATCGATTCGGAATTGCGCGCGATCATCGCGGATTATCAGAAGACTGGCGTTCCCGCGGGATTTGGTCGAGGCGGCGAAGCTGCGCGAAATCTCGCAGCTCGAGTTCAACGCAAATTCGATCGAAGGCCTCGCATCGGAATGGAGTCAAGCCGTCGCGGTGCAAGGGCTGTCGTCGCCCGATCGATGATCGCGCAATACGAACGCGTCAGCGTCGCGGACGTCAATCGCGTGCTCCGGCGATATCTCGACAGCAGTCGCGTCGTCGCCGCCTATGCCGTTCCGAAGAACGCGGGCGCGACCTCCTCCGGCAACGCGGAAATGGCCAAGGAGAATAATGCGATCCCGCCGAGCACGCACGAGCCGCTACCGCCATGGGCGCAGCACGTGCTCGACCATCTGAGCGTGCCCGAGCAAACGCTGGCGCCGTTTGACATGCGGCTATCGAACGGCATTCGTCTGATCGTCCAGCCGGAGAAGATCACGCATACGGTGGTAGTCGAAGGGCAAATTCGGAATAATCCCGACGTCCAGGAGCCGCCCGGCAAAGAGGGCATTGCCGACGTTACCGGCATCGCTCTTTCCCTACGGAACGACGACGTACGATCGCGTTTCGCTGCAAGCCGCAGCTCGATCGCGATCGCCGCAGACGTCGACGCAGGTACCGGCTTTGGCGTCGACGTACTCTCCTCGCACTTCGAGCGCGGCGTCGCGTTGCTCGCCGACGAAGAGCTTCATCCGGCGTTCAACGCAGACGATTTTGCGATCGTCCGCCAGCAAACGGCGGGCGAGCTGGTCGGTGAAATGACTTCACCCGATCATCTCGCCGCAAGTGGCGCTCAGCAAGGCGCTCTACCCGCCCGGCGACCCGTCGCAACGCTTCGCGACGCCTAAGAGCGTCAGCGCCCTTACCGTTGCTGACGTCAAAGCGTGGTATTCCGCAGCGTACCGTCCCGACCTGACGACGATCGTCGTCATCGGCGACACGACGCCGCAAGCGGCAAAAGCAATCTTTGAGAGATACTTCGGCCAATGGAAGGCAATCGGCCCAAAGCCGAATGTGGAGTCGCCGCCCGTGCCGCCGAACGCGCCGAGCGCGACGAACGTTCCGGCGACCGGTCGCGTGCAATCATCGGTGCAGCTCGTCGAGACGGTTGCCATTGAAGCGCGACGATCCCGCGTGGGCGCAGCTTACGCTCGCCAACGCAGTGCTCACCGGCGGATTCTACTCATCGCTGCTCTACCACGATCTGCGCGAAGTTCACGGCTACGCATACGACGTCGAAAGCCGCCTCTCCGGCGGCATGGTGCGAACGACGTTCGGCATCGAGTACGGGTGCGATCCCCAAAACGTGCTTCCCGCAGAGGGTCAAGTGAATGCGGTGCTGCAGCAGCTGCAGGAGCAACCGATCGATGCCGACCGCCTCGCGCGCTCGAAGGCGCTTCTGATGGGTGAAGTTCCGATCCGCGAATCGAGTTACGACGGCGTTACCGCCGAGCTGCTGCGCTACGCCTCGCTCGGACTACCGCTCGATCAGAACCTGATCGACGCGCGCGCGGAGCTCGCCGCAACGGCTGCGAGCGTGCGCAGCGCGATGGCAAAATACATTCGGCCAAACGCCTTCGTGCGCGTCGTTACCGGCCCATCGCCGCAGTAACCCGGCCTTGAGGGCCTCCGGCACGGGGCGTCGAACGCGGCCGGCATGGAGTCCGTACGCGGGATCGGCTTCGATCTCGATCATACGCTTGCCATCGATAACCAGCTCGAGCGTGTAGCGTTCTTGCGGCTGCTCGAGATTTTGTTGAGCGAGGGGGGGCGAACGATCGGCACGCTCGCGGACGAAATCGATAATATCGACGAGCTGCTTGCGCGCCAGCGACACGGCGATTTCTCCATCGACGATGCCATCGCGCGGTTCGTCGCGCTGCGCCAAGTCGAGCCGGCGTAGCGGCACGTCGAGTGGTATCGCCGCAGCGCAGTGGAGATGATTCCGGACTTCGTCGTGCCGTTACCCGGCGTAAAACCGGCGCTCGACGCCTTACGGGAGCGCGGAATCGCCGTCGCGATCTTGACCAATGGCTGGAATCCGTTGCAGGCGGCCAAGGCGGAGCGCGACAGGGTTCCGCGGTCCGGTTTTGGTGAGCAGCGACATTGGCGAGCAAAAGCCGGCACCGGGCACCTTTGAGCTGCTCTTGGCCGCACTAGGGACGGAGCCGCACAGAGACCTGGTACGTCGGCGATAATCCCCAATCGGACGTCGCGGGCGCGCAGGCGGCCGGCATTGCAACCGTTTGGATGAACTGGGAACGCAAAGACTATCCGACGAACTGGCGCCGCCGGCCCACACGATCGCGGACTTCTGCGAGTTGCTGGAACTGCTGCCGCATCCGGTGCATAGCGACGATGACGGCGCGCTTCGTCATTGTATGCGGCGATTGCTTTCGTGCTGATTGCGGCGGTGCCGGCCGGTTCTTCGAGCTACCAGCAACGTCTGATCGCATTGGAGCGCTCGTACACGTTTTGGTCGTTCACGCGGAATCCGATCGGCGGCGACCGATGCGGGCATTCATACCTACGACGATCGATTGGCCGATTATTCCGCGGCGACGCAAGCCGCGCAGATGCGCCGGCTGCGAATTTTCCGCAACGAACTGGCCGCGCTGGAGCCGGCACCGGAACGAGCCCCCACGCGCGCGTCGATTATCTGCTGATTCGCTCGAACATCGAGGCAGATTGGTGGGACCGTACAGTGTTGCGCGGTTTGCAGCGCAATCCCAGCATTTACGAGGGCGAATGCAGTAACGGCATCTTCTCGATCGTCAAGCGGCAGTATGCGAGCGACGAAATCCGTGTCCGGGCCGCGATCGCTCGGCTACGAGCGTGCCCCCACGTGCTTGCCGAAGGGCGGGCAAACCTCACGCAGCCGGTGCGTGAGTTCGCGCAGATTGCCTCGGAAGATATTCGAGACGGCGATTCGCTCTACACGACGACGCTCGACGAAGTCGCGCGCGACACTTCACCAGCGACGCAGCGCGAACTCGCGCAAGCGCAAGCAGCTGGCGCTGGGACGCCCTGCACGGCTATCGCGCGTGGCTCGACGCGCACATGGCGAGTTTCCGCGCCGGCGGGTTCGCGGTGGGACGAAAACAGTACGAGTGGTTCCTCCACCGCGTCTTGCTGCTGCCGTTCGATTCGACCGAAATTGCGGCGATCGGACGTCACGAGCTGGCCCGCGATCGCGCCCTGGAAGTGTGGGAGGCCGCGCGCGACGCGCAATTGCCCTCGCCCTCGCCCGCGCCGACGTTTGCGACGAAGCAGGAGTTCTTCGCATATTACGAGCGGAGTCTCGCAAAACTGATCGCGTTCATCGACTCGCATCAGATCGTAACTATACCGTCGTATATCGGTCCGTTCCATATCGTCGAAGTGCCCAAAGCTCTCGCAGCGACCTATCCGGGCGGCTTCATGAATCCTCCGTCGATGCTCGGCACGGATCCCCAAGGTTTTTATTTTGTGCCTGACTTCAGCGCGAGCAATCAAAGCTTCTTCGTGCAGCAGGCGCGGCAATCGGTTTTGCCGCTGCTCGGCCACGAGGGGATTCCCGGGACATTTCATGCAGTTTACGTACGCGTATCACAATCCCGACTTCGTGCGCCACGTGCGCAAGATGGCGTCTTTGCCGAAGGCTGGGCGTTTTATGGCGAAGAGATGCTGATGCGCGAAGGACTCTACGACGACGATCCCGGCGCGCGCAAACAAGTGATCCATCTCATGCGCCACCGCGCGACACGCATCGGCGTCGACGTCGGCTTGGCAACCGGTGCGATGACGCTTGCCGCAAGCGATCGCGTATTTTATGAAGAATGCCGACATCGATTACGATACCGCCCGCGGCGAAGCGACGCGCTTTGCCATGGATCCGGGGCAAGCGATCGATTATCTCGTCGGGAAGACGCAAATCGAAACGCTGCTGGGGTTCGTGCAAGACCGCGAAGGCAAGGCGTTCGAGCAGCGCAGCTTCCACGACCGGCTGCTCTCCTATGGAACGGTTCCCTACTCCACGGTACGGTACGAATGGCTCGGCGACGATAGCTGGCTGCGCTCCTCGCTCCAGCCGCTCGCGCCGGCGGCGTTCTGAGAGGATCGCCGTGCCGAAAATCACCGGAGGATCGCTGGGGAGCCGGAAACTTCGCTCGCCCAAAGGGACGCAAGTGCGTCCGACGCCTGGGAGCGTCAAGGAGTCGCTCTTTTCGATTCTGATGAACAAGCTCGAAGGCGCGCGCGTGCTCGATCTTTTCGCGGGCACGGGCGCCATCGGCTTCGAAGCCGCGTCGCGCGGCGCTGCGCGCGTCGTCTCCGTCGAGAGCCAACGCGACATCGCGCCGCCATCGAGGACGCTGCGAAGAACCTCGGCGTAGGCAGCGTGCTGACGGTCTTCCAGGCGCCCGCGGAGCGCGCGCTCTATCGCCTCGAGGGCCCCTTCGATATCGTCTATCTCGACCCGCCCTACGCCGATCCCGTGCCGCTGCAGCTTTTTCGATTGATGCGGGAACGCAATCTGCTCGCGCCCGACGCTCTCGTCGTGTACGAACACGCGGCGAAGCGAATCTTGCCGGACATACCCGGGTTTCGCTCGGTGCGCGAAGAAGTCTATGGCGATGTCGCTCTCGCCTTTTTGGCGCCGGAATCTTGACGAACGGTAAGCTGATGCGGGTGACGCGCGCCGTTTATCCCGGATCCTTCGATCCGCCGACGAACGGGCATCTCGACGTCATCGAGCGCGCGGCAAGATGTTTTGGAGAGCTCATCGTCGCAATCGTCGTCAATCCGCAAAAGCGCGCGCCGATGTTTGCGCTTGAAGAGCGCGAGGATATGCTCAAAGCCAGCGTCGCGGCGTTGCGAGAACGTGCGCGTCGAACACTTCCGGGGCTTGCTCGCCGATTACGTGCGGGCGGTGCAGGCCGACGTGATCGTGAAAGGACTGCGCGTCGTCTCGGATTTCGAAAGCGAGATGTCGGCGGCGCTTGATGAATCGGTCGCTCTCCGACGTCGATACGCTCTTTCTGATGTCGGATCAGCGCTACTCGTTCGTCAGCTCGAGTCTCGTCAAAGAAGTCTTCTTTCTCGGAGGTGACGTCGCCGCATTCGTGCCCGAACCGGTGCTCCGCCTCATGACGGAGAAACGCACAGTCTTGCAACGGAGGTAGCAATGTCGGTTTATCGCGTCCTGGACAAGCTCGAAGCCTACGTTCACGAGGGAACGTGGCTGCCCGCCGGCTATCGGATCCTTTCGGAGGAACGGCTTGCTGGAGCTCGTCGAGAAAATTCGCGCGTCGCTGCCCGAAGAGGTCGGGCGCGCGAAGGTGATCGCCAGAGACCACGACCGCATGATTCGCGCCGCGGCCGAGAAGGCCCAGGCGATCGTCGATGAGGCCGCGAGCAAGCATGAGGAGCTCGTTGACGAGAACGAGATCGTCATGCGCGCGCGCACGACGGCCGACGTCGTTCTACGCGACGCCGAAGAGCGGGCCGCAGACGATTCGCGAGGGCGCCGATCGCTACGCCGGCGACGTGCTAGCCGAGATGGAGAACCGGCTGGCGGGCGCGCTGGGCGCAGTGCGCAAAGGGCGCGAGATGCTGGCCAAACCAAAACCGCCGGCCGATCAGCCGCTTGCCGACGCGGCCGCGAAGAGCAAGCGCGCGGCTTTCGACATGCAAGCCGCCGCCGAGGAGACGGCGGAACTGGAGTCCGTGTCATCCTGACCGCCGCCCGTTCGGGTGGCAGTCGACGGACCGTCTAGTCTCACCCGATTTGGGGAATACCCGGGCCATGAAGCAGATAGCAATCGTCCTGGCGCTCGCCGGCGCCTCCTTGTCTGCCCGGCGCTCGCCGATCAAAACGGCGGCATCGCGGGAACCGTAGTCGACGCGAAAACCGGCCAGCCGATGGCGCATGCGACGCTCTACTACTATAAGGCGCCGTATCTCGAAAACCACGAGAACCAAATCAAGACGCTCGAGACGAACGGCCATGGCTTTTTTGCCGACATCACGCTGCGAGCCGGGACGCTATGTCGTGATGGCGCGATTCGCCAAACAAAGTCGAGGGCTGCGCCATCGACGACGTCGTTGGCGGAGAGACCACCCGCATGAAGTTTAGAGATCGGTCAAGACGCGTTGATGTGCAGCGGACCGCACATTCATCCGATGACGGTCGACCCGAACGCCACCGCCGACGTCTATCGAATCTAACGCATAAGGACTAAACGGGCGGCGCTTGGACGTTGTGGGCGAAGGCTTCGAGGCGCGCGCGATCGATCGCGCGTACGCGGCCGCGGTCCAGCTCGAGCGCTCCCGCGTTCTTTAGTCGCAGCAGCGCGCGCGCCGCCATGTCGCGCACGGTGCCGGCGGCGGCGGCGATTTGCGCTTGCGAAAGATTCTCAACGCCGGGAAGACCGCGCGCCATGCCGACCGACGTGCGCGCATAACCCGAGGAAGAAACTTCGCAACGCGTTGCAGCACGTGCGCGAACGCGAGGTCGGCGATCGTGTCGATCGACCGGCGCCGCGCTTGCGACGACGCGACGAGAAAGCCGAGCGCGAGCTCGGCATCGCTTCGAGCGGCGTGCACGACTGCTTCGCTGGGCAGCGTCACGATCGTCGCATCGGTCAGCGCCTCGGCGCGCGTCGTTGCGCCGCCCGTATCGAAGGTGCCGCTTTCGTTGAGCGTGTCGTGCGTGAGCCGCTCGCCGATCGTGTGCGTCTTGCCGTCGGGAGAGAGCAGCGTGTAGATGATCTTGCCGCTCTTGACGATGCCGAGATACGGCCACACCTCGCCCTCGTCGAAGATCGTTTCGCCCGCGCGATAGCTGCGCTCGCTCATCTGCGATGCAAGCTCTTTCGATCGTGGCTCGCCTTAGCGGCGTTAAAGGCGGGAACGTGCGTGAGAAACGTTTCGCCGTCGGCATTCTCGTCGATGCGCTCCAAACGCACCGTCCAGCGATTGCCCCCGAGGTTGCGCGCGTCCCAAGAGAAGCGACCGGGACGAAGCTGCGTCATTTCGTTGCGCAACGCGCGAGGATCGGTCTCCTCGTTGATCTCGACAGCGACGCCGATTTGCAGCTTATCGAAGGAGTCGACGATTTGCTGCGTCTTCGTCGCCGGCGCAAGCGACCTGGCGTCGAGCGTCACCGCGGCGGGTCGATTCATGGGCATAGCCAGCCCGTTTTATGGGCGCCGCTCGGTCGCGCCTGCCGGGACGCGCGAGCGCGGGCGAGAATACTCCGGTGCGTATGAGCGTTGCATTCAAAGATAGCGATATCGTGATCCTCGCGGGCGCCCGGACGCCGTTCGGCAATCTTGGCGGCGCATTATCCGAACTTACCGCCACGGATCTAGCCGTTGCCGCAGCCGACGCGGCAATCGCGCGCAGCGGCGTGCCGCGTGAGGCGATCGATGAAGTCGTCTTCGGCAACGTCATTCAAACGAGTGCCGACGCCATCTATCTGGCGCGCCATGTCGGTCTGCGGGCGGGGTTGCCGGTCGGCGTTCCCGCGCTAACGGTCAACCGTCTTTGCGGCTCCGGGCTTCAGGCGATTCTCTCCGCGGCGCAATCGCTCGCGCTCGGAGCGCGCGCTACGCGCTAGCCGGCGGTACCGAAAACATGAGTCAAGCGCCGCACGTCGTACGCGGCGCGACGAAAGGGCTTCCACCTCGGGCAAAACGTCGCGTTCGAAGATTCGCTTTGGACTGCACTGATCGACACGTACGGCAATACGCCGATGGCGATCACCGCGGAGAATCTCGCAAAGAAGTACGGCGTACTCGCGCCGAAAGCGACGAGTTCGCGCTTGGCGAGCCAAGAGCGCGCGCTTGCAGCGCAAGGCAACGGCTTCTTCGCCGAAGAGATCGTCGCGGTCGAGGTTCCCGGACCCAAGGGCACGACGATTCGCATTGAAAAGGACGAAGGACCGCGCGCAGGGCTGACGATGGAGAAGCTCGGCAAATTGCCGGCGCGTTTCGTAAAAGACGGCGTCGTAACTCCAGGAAATGCGAGCGGCATCACCGACGGCGCAGCTGCGGTCGTGCTCACGACCGTCAAACAAGCGAAGAGCCGACGGGCTCTCCTGGATGGGACGATCTTGTTTCCGGCGCCGTCGTCGGTGTGGATCCGGCGATCATGGGAATCGGCCCGGCTTTTCGATTCCGAAAGCTTTGGAGGGCGCCAACGTGGCGAATCGACGAGATGGCCGTCATGGAGATCAACGAAGCCTTTGCGCCGCAAGTCATCGCGTGTCTTCGCGAGCTCGGAAATGACGGCGGCAAAGCTCAATCCGCAACGGCGGAGCGGTCGCGCTCGGGCATCCGCTCGGCGCCTCGGGCGCGCGATTAGCGCTTACGACGCTTCACGAGCTTCGCAATCGCGGCGGCGGCTATGGCGTCGCTTCGGCTTGCATCGGTGGTGGGCAGGGTATCGCGGCGGTCCTTAGCGTGGAGTAGGATCTTCGACGCGCTGGCGATCGTCGCGATCGTCTTTGCGCTCTGGAAGATCTTCATCGCGCCACGCTCGTTCAGCGCCGCCGGCACGCATCCGGCGCCGCATGGCGGTTTACGATCTGCTCGACGGCGGGACGTTTCGCCTTGCCGATCAGCATGGCCACGTCGTCTTTCTCGATTTTTATGCGAGCTGGTGCGGAGCCGTGCAAGATCGAGCTGCCGCTCGTCGAGCGATGGCATCGAAGCCACCCGCGGTGCGGTCGTCGTTCCCGATTGACGTCGCCGAACCGCGTAAAGTCGTCGCTGGAGTTCGCGCGGCGCTACTCGTTGCAAAACGTCGCGCTCGACCCGCACTCTACGGCAACGGCATACTTCGGCGTGCAGGGATTTCCAACGATCGTCGTGATCGATTCGCGCGGGTACGTTCGCGCGAAATGGGAGGGTCTCAATCCCGGCGATCGGACTAGCGATGAGCAACGCCGAATTACAACTGCCTCCGCTAAGGATTTACCTTCCCTTCCATGCGGGTTTGCGCTTTTCGAGGAATGCGCCGGTGCCTTCTTTGATATCCTCGGTGTCGACGAGCGTGCCGAACTCGAGCGCTTCGAGTTCGAGCGCATCGTCGATCGCAGGTGGGCGCCGTTGTTGATGACGCGTTTGCAGGCCGCGATGGCGAGCGGAGCCTTCGACGCGATCGTCGCCGCAATCGTTTTGCTTCGCTCATCAGTTCGCCGGCGGGCACGACGCGCTGCGACCAGTCCGATCCGCAGCGCTTCCTGTGCGTCGATGATTTCTCCGCGTCAAGCAGAGATACATCGCCATGCCCTTGCCGACGCGGCGCGTCGTGCGCGCGGTGCCGCCGTATCCGGGAATCAATCCGAGATTGACTTCGGGCTGGCCGAACTTTGCGTTTTCGCTCGCGATGATGATGTCGCCGGCCATGGCGATCTCGCATCCGCCACCGAGCGCAAAGCCGTTGACTGCCATGATGACGGGCTTGTTTATGCGCTCGATTTGTCGAGTGAGGGCTTGACCGCTGCGCGCCTGCGCCGCGCCGGATGCCGGCCGAGGCAAGCGCGTTGAGCTCGGCGATATCGGCGCCCGCCGCGAAAGCTTTTTCGCCGGCTCCCGTGACGACAATGGCGCGCACGCTGCGCGTCAGCTTGCCATTTCGCTCAGTGCGTCAGAAAACTCGCTGCAAGAGCTTCGTCGCGCAATGCGTTCAGCACCGTCCGTTCGGTTGAACGTGATGATGCCGACCGGCTCTTCGATCGCGACGAGAATATCTTCAAACGCCATTCTTATCGAACCTTATGATTTGATAAAGTTGGCAGGTTCCTTCGTCGCGTTGCACGGAACCGCCCTTTGACCTATACTGGGACGAATTTCGCAGGAGGTGGCGGTGGCGGTTCGGACGGCATATCACGAGGCTCTCGAGGCGACGCGGCTTGACGTCGTGCGGCTCGGAGCGCTCGTCGGCGACGCGATTCGCGTTGCGGTCGACGCGCTCGACAATCGCGATGCGTCGGCAGGCGCGCGCGTCGTTGCCGGCGACGACGTCATCGACGATTTGCGCCGTCGCGTGGAAGCCCACTGCATCGAGCTGATCTGGCGGCAGCAGCCGGTCGCAGGCGAGCTGCGCGAAATCGCAGCGATGCTGGAAATCGCGACCGACCTCGAACGCGTCGGCGATTATGCCGTGGACATTTCGAAGAACGCGATCAAGCTTTCCGATCAGCCGATGCGTCCGCAGCGCGTGGAGATCGACCGAATCGCAAGCGTAGCGCACGCAATGCTGATCGACGCGATGCGCGCGTACACTGAAGCGCGACGCGCGCCTTGCCAGCGACGTGATCGATCGCGACGACGAGGTCGACAAGCTTTACAAGCGGAGCATCAAGCTGCTCCAAGAGGAGATGCGCTCCGACCCCGAGATCATCCGCCCGGGCACGCGATATCTGTTCGTGCTCGCGTCGCTGGAGCGCGTCGGCGACCGCGCCGGCAACATCGCCTGGCATACAAAAGACATGATCGGCGCGTGACGCCGCTTCCGCGTTCCGAATTTGCCGTTACTCGGCGTTACGTTTATCTGAATCATGCGGCGGCCGGCGTGCTGCCGCTCTCATCGGTGGATGCAATCGACGCCTTCGCGCGCGAGCATGCCGCAGGCGGGCGTGCTCGGGACCTATCCGCACGACGCGCGGCTGCCCGAATACCGCGAAAGGATCGGCCGTTTCATCGGCGCGCGCGGGACGCGACATCGCGCTGCTGCAAAGTACGAGCGTTGCCGCTGCAACGATCGCCGCCGGTCTCGACTGGCAACCGGGCGACGAAGTGCTGCTCAGCGACAGCGAGTTTCCCGGCGAATGCGATTCCCTGGATTGCGCTTGCGCCGTCGCGGCGTCAACGTGCGGTTGGTCGAAAGCGCGCGCGAGCGGCTGACGCCCGATGTCTTGCGGCGGCACGATCTCGGCGCGCACGCGAGTCGTCGCCGTCTCGTGGGTAGCCTATGCCGACGGTTATCGTCACGATCTCGCAGGGTCTCGCGTCCGTCGCGCACGAGGCGGGCGCGTTTTTCTGCGTCGACGCGATGCAGGGGCTGGGCGTTCTCGCGCTCGACGTCGACGGCGGTCGATGCCGATGCAATTTTTGCCGGAGGTCCGAAGTGGATGCTGGCGCTGCACGGCATCGCGATACTCTATCTCGCGCCGCGCCTCGCGCAGCGATTGCAGACTTGCGCTGCCCGGTTGGCGCTCGGTGGAGAACATCTGGGATTTCCACAACTACGAACAACCGCTTTCGCCCGACGCCTTACGGTTTGAGTCCGGAACGCCGAATCTGATCGGAACGATTTCGCTCGTGCAAGCGATCGATCTCTTCGAGCGCAGCGGCAAGCTCGCGATCGAGCGCCACGCGCTCGACCTGACCGATCGCCTTTGCGACGGGCTGCGAGCGGCTCGGCGCAAACATCTCTCGCCGCGCGGCGAGGCGATCTCCTCGGCGATCGTAACGTTTTCGCTTCCCGGATATGACAGCATCGAGCTTGGCACGAGCGCTCGAAATGCAAGGAATCGTGACGACTTATCGCGCGACCGGGGTTCGAGTATCCCCGCACGGGTATAACACGGCGATGGAAATCGATTCGTTCCTCGATGTCCGTTGCGGAATCGCGCACAAGAACGCTTTGCGTGTAAGACGAGTGATAACTCGCGATCTTGCTTGCCGCGACTCGCCGAGCGGTGCCGGTTTTCCCGGCGCCCGGGAGCCTATCGCTATCGGGCCTCGCTTGCGGCCCAACCCATCGGAGAATGGGCCGTGAGCGTCAAGCAAGCCGCGAACGATACCGAAATCGACGAGAACTCATCGGCCACGGTCATGGGGATGCAGCTTGCGGCGACGGCATCACTCGTGCTCGATCCTAACCTTGCGCCTCTGAAGTATGATGGCAACTACACGCTGTCGAATCCAAGCCCATCACGTGAGCGCGACGCTCACGAACGGGTCGGCGCCGTGTTGTCGGTGATGGCGACTGAGCCGCAGCAGTTCGCGCTTGTCGCACCCACGCGTCACTTCATCGTGGTCGAGCAGGGCCTGCTCGCGGGACTCTTCGTGCTGCCGGCACAGCTTGCGGCCTGGAAGGAAACGGCAGTGACGTGGATCTCGCCGGCGACCGCGCAGTCGCAGCTGCTCACCGTCGCTCCGGCGGCGCGCAACCGCGCGCCCGCCCAACGGCGTACCGGCGAATGACGCTCCTGCTTTCGATCGATCGGCCACTCGCCGTCACGATCTGGTACGATCCTGCGACACTCGTTCCCGATCAAATCGCCGTCCCGTCGCAGAACGCCGTCCTTACGCGCGAACGATCCTGAAATCTCGCCGGGCTTCGAGCTGCGCCACGAGCTTTGAATCGAGCGGGAGCCCGCGCAGGAGCCGTTCCAGGATTCCGAGCGATAAACGGTGCGCGATGACCAGCGTCCGCTCGCGACCGCGGAGCTTCTCGGCCAGCGGATGAAGTCGAACCACCGCATCTTCGATGCTCTCGCCTCCGGGCGGGCGAAAACGAACGGGATCTCGCCGCCGTTGCGCCAGTAATTCGGGCGCATTGCGCTCCGCCCAATCGAGCGTTTTGCCCTCCCACTCACCGAAATCGACTTCGCGCAGAGCCGGCTCGATCTCAAACGGGATTACTCGGCGACCAGCTCGCGCGTCTCGAGGCAGCGCTGCATCGGGCTGACGATGCATCGGTCGAAGGGTATTGTTGCCAGGGCCGCGCGAGCTCGCTCGCATTGCGTCCTGCCGTGCTCGCCGAGCGGCGGATCCGACGATGAAAGAAAACATTTCGCCACGTTCGCTTCGGTGGCGCCGTGGCGTAAGAGAACGAGGCTAATGGACGAACTGCACGACGTCATCACGGCGTCGGTCATGCCATGAATCAGCCGCTTGTCGGCCGGCGCAATCGTCGCAAGCACTCCACCCAGCGTAACGCTCTCTTCGCCGGTGACGAAATAGTACGGACAGAGCCGAACTCGCCCTTCATACTCGCGGATCTCGTCGCGATCGCGATCGTAGTACGTCTGCCGTACGAGCTTGCCTTTGTGGAACCGCTGGAGAATCCAGGGCGTGCGATCGAAGGACGCCATCGCGGTTTCGATCGCTGCCGACCATTCCTCGCGCGTGAGGTCGTCGCCGATTTTCACGCCGCGCGATCCCCAGGCTAAGCTCCGAAAATCCCGAAGGCTTGATGACGTAGGCTCGCTCGCTCTTGGGTAAGGAGATGAGCTGGCGAAAGTCCGAAACGGGCACGCCGCCGGCTTTCAGGCCCGCGATCGTCGCTTGCGGCGGCAGCGGGCGCGGGTCGACGATCCACGTTTCGGGAAGAGCCGCTGCAAGCGCTCGAAGCGCTCGTCTCCCGAGCTCGACGCGCCAGAACGGCGCGAGCGCGTGATGGTGCAGCAGCGCGAATGCGAGCTTTTCTTCGAGCGGCGCTTTGGGCGGCGGCGTCATCTTGACGCGATTGTGCCGCGCGCTATAGAGCATTAACTCCTGCTTTGGAACGTTGAAGAGATCGAAGAGCTCGAAGTTGCGATAGAGTGCGTCCAGCCGCGACTCGCGACCATCTTCGTGTCGGATGAAGAGGCCCTCCTCGGTGAAAGTCACTTCGTCGGGGCGGCGCAGCCATGCATCGGCAAACATGCAGCCGGCGCATCGCATCGGCGAGCCACGCCATCTCGTTTCGGTAATCGGCCGATTCATCGGAGACGACGATGGCGACGGTCGGGTATTCGTGGCGCGTCACATGACGAATCATCGATGCGAAACCGATCGGAATGCCGTCCGCGCCGCCGAAACTCTCGATGCCCAGCCGGCAATACGCTTCCGTCATCGCGCCGACGAAGCCCATTCCGCCGGGAATGCTGTCGAGTTCCGTAGCGACGAATCCACTCGGGCGTGAGGATGAAATCGGGCCGAATCACACCCGGCACATCTTGCTTGAAGCGATTTTGACGCGCGAGTTTGACGACTTGTTCGGGCTTGCCTCGATCGAAATACTCAGCGATGAAGGCGGGCGGTCCCTCGAGCGCTTCGATTATAGAGGTTGTTGAGCGCGCGATAAAAAGCGAGAAGTTCGCGGCCCAGACGCTCGATTGCATTGGCCAGTTCTGCGGATAATGCAAACGGCTCGGGGCTGACGCGCCAGGCGATACGGTCGTTTTCATCCTGAACCCGGAAGAGGCCGGGTGGTATCGCTTCGTACAGGTGCTGCGCTTGCTCACGAGCCGTGAGATTGGGAATGGTCGCCGTACAAGGCATGGCTAAAGAAAAGGCTCCTCTATCGACAGCCGTCGGGAATCTTGGAACGGTTATAAGCGATATAGCGTCGGCGCATTTGATCCCCTAGAGCCCTGTAGCATACCCACAAGGTTGCAGTAAGCTGCTCACTTTATGGTTATCGCCCCGGGTGTCAGCAACGCGCCCTCGACGCGCACCAGCCCGTGCGAATAAGCCACCGTCAGATGGAGGGTTCCGCTGAGGCCGACCTTCGTCAGATCGAGCGCTCTCGAGCACGCGAGAAACGCGTTCGTCGGCCAGAAAATGCAGCTCCGTCTTGTGACGGAGCGTTCCTCCGGCTGCGGAATACGTCGCGGAAACCGGAACGACGATCTCCTCGGAGCCGTTGGCGCGAGGGGGGCCCGTGACGCAGTAGGCAATCGTCACCGGCGTACTCTCCACCGTGAGGGTCTCTTGCGTGCAAGGTGCTGCGGCGGGATGCCGCAACGGTACTTGCGGCCAAGGCGATGAAGATCGCCGCTGGTGTTTTCATGACCAATGTCGAGCCGTTGAATTCGGTACGAATCCGACCGATACCCGTCGAAACCTGCGTTCGATGGTGATTCGCGTCCTCGCGTTCGCGCGCTTGCGGGAGATATTGAAGACTGGGGAGCTCACGCTCGATCTGCCGCATGCCGCCTCTGCACGTGACGCATGGAGCGTGTTGATCCGCGATCATCCCTCGCTCGACGCCGAACGAGCTACGACGCGGGTCGCTCGCAACGGCCGGATAGTTCCGTTTGACGGCGAGCTGAGCGACGGCGACGAGCTCGCTCTCTTGCCGCCGGTGGGCGGCGGTTAGCGGCCCGATGTATCGCATCGTCACCGAGCCCATCGAGCCGCAATCCTTGCATGAGATCGCGCGCCGCGGCGATGGCGGCGTCGTAAGCTTTCTCGGCGTGGTGCGCGACGACCGCGACGGCGGCTGCCGCGTGCGCGCGCTTTGGTACGAAGCCCACGAGGTCATGGCTCTGCGTGAATTCGAGACGATCGCGCAAGAAGCGCGTAAGCGCTATGGCGACGTTCGTCTGGCGATCGTTCATCGCGTGGGAGAGTTGCGCGTCGGCGAGACGTCGGTCGCCGTGCTCGCGGCCGCGGCGCATCGCGCGGAGGCGTTCGAAGCTTGCCGGTACGCGATCGACGAGCTCAAGCGACGTGCCCCGATTTGGAAGAAGGTGCTGTACGAAGACGGTGCAGCGCAATGGAGTTCGGGTGCCTAAGGTCGAGCTCTTTGCGATTCGAGCGAAGCGCAACCCCGTGGCCGTTCTCTGGTACGAGCCTCGCCGTTCGCGCGGCGTAAGCATCGTTGCCGGTCACGGCTATTCGTCGAGCAAGCAGAATCTCGATTTCCTCTGCTCCTTTCTCGCCAG
The DNA here is from genome assembly GCA_963815165.1 of Vulcanimicrobiota bacterium. GTDB lineage: Bacteria > Vulcanimicrobiota > Vulcanimicrobiia > Vulcanimicrobiales > Vulcanimicrobiaceae > Cybelea. Next base: position 116,898 of record CAWFFL010000005.1, on the reverse strand, counting down.
TCACGGCTTCGGCGTTTACAATCTCGACTTTCCCGGTCACAAACTCGGCGCCAGCGGCGGCGAGCTGCGCGGAGTCGACGACTGCATTGACGCGATGTCCTCCGTTCTGGGATTTGCGCGCGAGCGAGGGAATGACGCACTTTATACGCTGGGGCACAGCATGGGTGGAATGACGGCAATCTTTACCGCCGCCTTAGATCGCCGCGTCATCGGTACGATTGCGATTGCCACCGGCTATGGCCGGCCCACTTCGCTGGAAAGTCTGCAAAAAGTCGGTGCCGCTGATTTTCGCGCCTCCTATGTAGTCGGCGTGTCGCTTCCCGAACTCGTCAGGGACGTCGATCGGCGTTATTCCGAACTGCTGCCGCGTCTGGTAGGCCGCCCGGGTCTGTATGTCGCGGCCGCCCGCGACGGGATGGTTAGCCCGAGCAGCGTGCGGGCGCTCTTCGATCGCGCACCCGAGCCGAAAACCTTCGCCACGATCGACAGCGATCACACCTACGCCGCGGAGCGCGCGCGCGCGACCGTGCTCGAATGGCTCAACGAGCGGCACGCGCCCGCCGGAACGCAAGAATCATGAATGCTGCGGAGCGGCGCCGTTACAGCCGGCATCTCCTCATTCCCGAAGTCGGCTTAGCCGGCCAGGAGCGGCTCCGCGCGTCGCGCGTGCTGGTGATCGGCGCCGGAGGGCTCGGATCGCCGGCGCTGCAGTATCTCGCGGCTGCCGGAGTAGGACGCATCGGGATCGTCGACGACGACACGGTGGACGAAACGAATCTGCAGCGTCAAACGATCTTCGGCAATGCCGACATCGGAAAGCTGAAAGCAACCACCGCGGCGCAACGGGTCCACGCAATCAATCCACTGATCGACGTCGACGCGTTGTCGCTGCGCTTCGATGCGGGCAACGCGCGCGATCTGGTGCGCATCTATGACGTAGTGCTCGATTGCACCGATCGCTTTCCCACGCGCTACCTGATTAACGATGCGTGTTTTCTGGAAAAGCGTCCCGACGTGTACGGCTCGATCTTTCAGTTCGATGGTCAGGTCAGCGTCTTTGCGGCCGCGGGCGGCCCCTGCTATCGCTGCCTCTATCCGGAGCCGCCGCCACCGGAGAGCCGCCCGACCTGCTCGGAAGGCGGCGTGCTGGGCGCGCTCGCGGGCGTCGTCGGAACCTGGCAGGCGAATGAAGCGCTGAAGCTGATCCTTGGCATCGGCGAAGCGCTTGCGGGACGGCTTTTATTGATCGATACGCTCGGGGCTCGCGTTCGCGAAGTTCGATTCGACCGCGATCCGCAGTGCGCGCTGTGCGGCCAATCTCCGTCGGTGGTCGGCGTCGCCGCGCGGACCTACGACGATTCGACGCTGGAGTCGACCGTTGCCGAGATCGAAGCCGAGCAGCTCGACTCCGCATTGCTCGAGGCGCGGTTACTCGACGTCCGCGAACCGCACGAAGCGGTGCTCGGGTCGATCGAGGGGGCGATTCGCATTCCGGCTTCGGAGCTCGAAGCGCGGATGCACGAGCTCGACAGCGCGGGGCGATATATCGTCGCGTGCCGCATCGGTGCGAAGTCACTGTGGGCAATACGCCGCTTGCAAGATGCCGGCTTCACGCGCCTGGGACATCTGCGCGGCGGTCTGCTTGCCTATGCCGCGCGACACGACGAGTTCGAGTTCTTCTGAGTTAAGGATGCGGTCGCGACCATTCGGCTCGACCGGCATCAACCTGCCCGTTGTCGGGCAAGGAACTTGGAACATGCCCGAGAGCGGGACGGCGCTCAAAGAAGCGCAACGCGCGATACGGCGCGGCGTGGAGAAGGGCATGGTTCACATCGATACCGCCGAGATGTACGGCGCCGGACACGTCGAGACGCTGCTCGGCGAGGCGATTCGCGGTATTCCGCGCGAGCGTCTCTTCATTGCCACTAAGGTCGTCCCGAGCAATGCGAGTTTCGACGGCACGATAACGGCGGCGGAGCGAAGCCTGCGGCGACTGAAGTGCGAGTACCTCGATCTCTACCTGCTGCACTGGCCCGGTTCGCACCCGCTTGGCGAAACGATGCGCGCCTTCGATCGGCTCGTGGAAGAAGGGAAGACGCGATTCGTCGGCCTCAGCAACTTCGAGGCCGACGAGATGCTCCAAGCCGCGTCGTATCTGCAAGCGGCGCTGGCATGTAACCAAGTGCTCTACCACCTCGGCGAGCGAGGCATCGAACACGAGCTTCTCCCAGTAGCACGCCGGCACGGCGTTGCGGTCGTCGCGTACACGCCCTTTGGGCGCGGAAACTTTCTGCGCGCGGGCTTGGGTCGCCAGGTGCTCGAGCGCGTCGCTCGCAAGCATGACGCAACCGTGCGCCAAGTTGCACTCGCTTTCCTGATCCGTGAGCCGGAGGTCTTTGCCATTCCAAAAGCCGCCCGCGTGCAGCATGTCGAAGAGAATGCCGATGCGGCCGAGTTGGAGTTGGACGCGCAGGACGTCGCGGCGATCGACGCTGCCTTTCCGCGCGGGAAGCCCGGCCCGCTAGCGATGCTATGAGCGGGTCTCTGAATCTCTCCGCGATCAAGGGGCGCGCGGTGCGCGCCGCATTTACGCTTGGCGCGCGCGCCGTGCGAGTCGCACCCGCCGCGCGCGACGAGGCCTCTCGCCGCCGTATGAGCGCCGCGTTCGCGCGAGGCGATTTTTCGACGTGGGGATATGGCGAGCGTTATGCCGGCGATGCGTGCGATCCGCAACGGCTGCTGCCCGACGCCCGCAGCGTTCTCTGCGTTGCCGTTCCCTACGCGACGCCGCAGCGCGATTCCGCGGCGCCGCTGCGCGGGCGTGTTTCCAACTACGCGTGGTCGGCAGACTACCATCGGCGTCTTCGCGCGCTCCTGCGCCGCGTGGCCTTGGAGATCGACGAAGCCGCGGGTGCATCGGTTACCGCTATCGCGTGCGACACCAAACCGCTTGCCGAACGTGCCTTTGCGGCACGCTCGGGATTGGGGTGGATCGGGAAGCATACGAACCTCATCGCGCCGTCGCTCGGTTCGTTCATTTTCCTGGGCGAGATCGTCACGACGCTCGAACTCCCCGCCGATGAGCCGCTGCGCAAGACCTGTGGAAGTTGCAGGCGCTGCGTCGACAACTGCCCGACTGGAGCTCTGCGCGGCGACTACACGATCGACGCAAATCGCTGCATCGCGGATCTGACGCAGCGCACCGATTCGATTCCACGTGCGATGCGGCCGCTGATCGGCGACTGGATCTGGGGCTGCGATCTTTGCCAACTCGCCTGTCCGCCGACTGCCGCCGCGCCGGCGGCCTCACCCGCGTGGGGACCGGCGGATGAAGAGACGGCGCATCCCTCGCTCGTAGAACTGCTCGCGCTGCGCAGCGGCACTTTCAAGCGACGCTACCGCGTGACTGCGATGGGCTGGCGCGGCGCCGCCGTGCTGCGCCGCAATGCAGCCGTTGCACTCGGCAATGCGCTCGATCGCTCTGCCGTTACGGCTCTAGCGCAAAGCTTGGAGCGCGATCCGCATCCAATGGTCCGCGGACACGCAGCGTGGGCGTTAGGCCGGATCGGTTCTCCCGGCGCAATTGACGCACTACGCCGGCGCCGCATGGTCGAAGTGAACGGCGAAGTGAGCGGCGAGATTGCAGCGGCGCTGGAGGCATGTTGGTGAATTTTCTCGCTGTCGCGGCTTCGGCCACGCTGCTTTCCCGCATGGCGGCACTCAACGCGGGGCTCCACACGTTCAGCGCGACGATGCACGCGCACGTCACGATGCGTTCCTTTCCCTACCTGAGCACCGACCTCGCGGGCGCGTATTACTACAAAGCACCCGACAAGAACAAAGTCGCCTTTACCAGCGGCGTACCGCTCGTCGCAGCGCAGTTCGACAAACTCTACGCGCACATCGAGAGCCCGTCGGAGTGGCAGAATCTCTACGACGTCACCACACTCGCGGACGACGGACGAACGGCGCGTTTCAAACTCGTGCCGCGCAAAGCCGGCAACGTCGCATCGATCGAGGCAAGCGCCGACGATAAGACCGCGACGGTGACCTCAATGCGTTGGAGCTACAACAACGGCGGCTATGCCGAGATGAGCAACCACTACGGCCGCGTCGAAGGCTATCTCGTCATCGAATCGCAGACCGGCCACGTGCAGGAACCGGGATACGTTGCCGACATTGCCTCGACCATCGACGGCTACAAGATCAATCCGCCGCTGGCCGATAGCCTTTTCGAGAATCCATGACGGCGATTTCGCTCGTCGACGGTTTCAGCCGGCCGATCACCTATTTGCGGATCTCGGTCACGGATAAGTGCAATCTCCGCTGCATTTATTGCATGCCCGAAGGCGGTCTGCCCTGGCTGCACCGCGACGAGATCCTGAGCTACGAGGAGATCACGGCTCTGGTTCGAGCCGCCGCATCGGTCGGCGTTCGGACGATCCGTCTGACGGGCGGCGAACCGCTGGTGCGCCGTCATCTCAGCCGGCTCGTTTCGGCGATTTCGGAAGTGCGCGGCATCGAGGACATTGCGCTTTCCACTAACGGGCTTCTGCTTCGAGAGCAGCTCTCAGATCTCGTCGCGGCGGGGTTGCGCCGAATCAATTTCTCGCTCGACACGCTGCGGCCAAACCGCTTCGAGGCAATCGCGCGACGAGCGGGCCTCGATACGGTACTCGCGGCGATCGACGCCACGATCGAGGCCGGCTTGGCACCGATCAAGGTCAACTGCGTCGTAATGCGCGGCAGGAATGAGGACGAGTTGATCGACTTCGCGCGCTTGACGCGCGACCGGCCGATCTTCGTGCGCTTCATCGAGGTGATGCCCGTCGTCGAAAACGTCGAGCTGCAGCGCGACGCGTACGTTTCGTCCCAAGAGATACTCCAGCGTCTTTCGTCGGACGGTGAACTCTCGCCAACCATCGGGCCGTCCGGTAATGGTCCGGCGCGATATTACGCCTATGCCGGCGCCGCGGGTGCCGTCGGCGTGATCAGCCCGCTCTCGCACGACTACTGCGAACGTTGCAACCGCGTGCGGCTGACGGCGGACGGGCGGCTGCGGCTCTGCCTCTTCGGCGACTACGCGCTCGATCTGCGCACGCCGCTTCGCGAGGGCGCCGGCACCCTCGAGATCGCCAATCTGCTGCGCTCCGCGATGCTCATCAAGCCCGAACGTCATCATTTGCAGTTGGGCGAGACCTCGTCACGGATGCGTGCCTTCTCCGAGATCGGCGGCTAAGCAAGGCCGTGGACGCTTGATGTCACAAGTGCGTCGGGCCGAGCGCTGGGCATAGCAGGCTAGCATGAACGAAGCTCGCATCGTGGCCGACTCTACGGCTCTCGCGAAGGCGCGGGTCGAGTCGCTCGTGCTCGAATATCAGACGAAGCTCGTGCGATACGTTCGCCGTATGGTCGGCGATGCCGAGTCGGCGCTCGATTTGACGCAAGAAGTCTTTCTATCGGCATATCGGATGCTTCGGGCCGATCCCGAGCGCGAGCTCAACGCCGGCTGGCTTTACCGCGCGGCGACTAACGCCGGCATCTCGTTCTTACGCCGCAAGAAAATCTTGCGCATGCTGCCGTTGGATCGTGAGGTCGATCGCAATACGTGGCGGGTCGACGAGCGCAGCGCCGCCTCGGTCGATTTGCAGGCCGCGCTCGCGCGATTGGCGCCCGAGCAATCGGCGGCATTGCTGTTGACGAGTTACGCTGGGTATTCGTCGTCGGAAGCAGCGGCGATTCTCGGCACGACATCCGATGCGATCCGTCAGCGCGTCTGTCGCGCAATGCGGGTGCTGCGCGGCATCATGAAAGAGGGTATGGATCAATGACGAGTCGATGCGATTGTAGCGCGGGCGAACGCCTCGCGGGAGCGATTGCCATGGGAGACGCCAGCGACGCCGAGCGCGAAGAGTATCGCGGCCACGTTGCGGTCTGCGTGCAGTGTCTCGAGACGTTTGGCGGCGAACGCGAGATCGAGCGCGTCATGAACGTCGTCGCGCGCGCCCGCGACGACGAACGGTGGGATCCGGATCTTCGTAGTCGCCTTGCGCGCGGGCGCATGCCGCGCCGCGCGTTGGCTGTGGAGCGTGGCACTTGCCACAGCGATCGCCCTCGTCGTCGGAGTTCGCACCTTCGAGCGCCCGCAATCGCCGGCGGTTACGCGCGCGATTTCGTCGCAAGAGGTTCGCGCCGTGGCGTCGCTCGGCACGCAAGCCGAGCCGAAGCGTGAAGGGCGTGCCGAGTCGCTCGCCGTCGGAACCACGACGCTTCTCGACGTCGTTTGTCCTCAGCGTCGATCAGCGCGGAATTCCCGTTCGCTGCAAGGTTACCCAGAGCTCGGGTGTCCGCAGACTCGACGAATCGGTCTGCCGCACCGCAATGCACGCGCGCTACTCTCCCTAACGCCGAAGGTCATCACTGACCCCATCATCCTCAGCGGAGGCGCGGAGCGCCGAAGTCGAACGGCGAAGGGAGAGCCGCTCATGCCTGAGCGGCCGTTCGTTTACCGTTTCACAAAGGACCTTCGCCTCGAGGATCACGCGGGTTTGGCGCACGCGGCGTCACACGGACGCGTCCTGCCGTTGCTCGTCATCGACGATGCGTTGAAGCGGCGCCTCGAGATCTCACCCCGGCGCGCGGCATTCTTCTGCGCAACGGTGGCGGCGCTCGATGCCGAACTGCGCGAGCGCGGCACCGGCTCGTGGTGCGACGCGGCGAGGCGGAGAACGTCGTTCCGGAGCTCCTGCGACGAGGTCGATGCCGCCGGCGCGGCGTGGAGCTGCCTCGTACGATCTGCCGGCGATCGAGTCCGACCGCCGATTGCAGTCCGCGCTCGAGGAAGCCGGCTGCATCGCAGTCGATCGCGCACGATGCGCCGGCGATTCCGCCGGACGAGACCGCCGCGATGCATACGCGCCGACGGTCGCGGATATCGAGCGTTGGCGCCCTATTTCCAAGCGTGGCGCGAGCAGCCCGTCGCGTCCTATGAATATCCGCTGCTGCTGCATTTCGCGCGACCGCAACGTCGCGGCGAGCCGCTCCCGCAAGCGCACGAATTCGGCGCGCAGAAACGCCGACGTTGCGGCCGGCCCGGCCGCCGCGCAGCGCTGCTTCGAACGATTTCTCGCGCGAGGACGCTCCGCAGTACGCTCCCCTCGCCAACGTGCCGGCCGCGGACCGGACCTCGCACCTTGCGGCGCATCTCTCGTTTCGGCTCGATCTCCGCGCGGACGATCGTGCGCGCCGTTCGCGAGCGGCTCGAGCGATCTGTTTGCGCTGAGCGAAGAGCGCCTATCGCTGCGGCTCTTTCTGCGGTCGCTCGCGCATCGCGATTTTTTCCTTCAACTCGCGTGGTTTCATCCCCGGACGCTCGACGAGCCGCTGCAGGAGAAGATGCGTGGCTTTCGGTGGGCGGCGGATCACACCGGCGCTCGAGGCGTGGCGTGCGGGCTGCGACCGGCTATCCGCTGGTTGACGCGGGCATGCGGCAACTGCGTGAAACGGGTTGGATGCATCCGCACGTCCGCGCCGTCGCGGCATCGTTCCTCGCTTTCGATCTCGGCGTCGACTGGCGTGTCGGGCGGGCGAGTGGGATCGGTGGCTCATCGAAGACGATCCGGCGCTTGCCACGGGCAACTGGCAATGGATTGCGGGCGTCGGCGCCGACATGGCGCAGTACCCGCGTATCTACAATCCCGAACGCCAACGGCGCCGCTACGATCCAGCCGGCGCCTACGTTCGACGCTGGATTCCCGAGTTACGCGACAGTCGCCGATCGAGACGTGGTACGGGCGCGCCAGTAACTCGCCGCAACTCGCGCTTGCGCTCTACGCCGAGCGAGCCCTATCCGCGCCGACCGTCGATCACGGCGTCGCTGCGCGCGCGTTCCTGCGCCGCTATCGAGAGTTTACCGCTCCGGCTTAATCGGCTGCGCCCTTCGGCAATCGCTCGTCGATCCAGCTCGTGACGATCGGGATGCGCACGTCGTCGCCGTTCCAGGTCTTGATGCCGTAGTAGACGCTGGCAACGAGGAACAGGGGAGCCAGCAGCGGCACGAGCACCCAAGCCGAGAAGCCGAGGAACGGCACCTGGGCGAGCAGCGAGAGAAGGCCCCAAAATCCAAAGAAGCCGACGTTGAAACCCAGCGCCTGAAATGCTTGGCGTCGCAGATTGCGCGATTGCTTGCGGTCGAGCAGCGAAAGAAGCGCGAGCGGCCAGAGGGGATAGCCGAGCGCGACGAGCGCGCGCGATTCGGCAGGGTCGTCGGCTGTCGCGACGGTCGCCGTGCCGCGAACGCGTCGCGGGCGCCGGACGCGGCGGCACGGCCCGGGAATTTGCCGGCGCGTCGCCGTCGCGGCCTCGACCTTTGCGGCGAGCCGGCAGCTCGGACAGCCGCCGCGTTCGTCGCGGCACGTCGCGCAGATCGGCTTTCCGCATTCGATGCACGGCGCCGCCGACGGTACGTTCGAGTGAAAATAGCAGTCCATGAATTTTCTTTGCGCTCCTCCTGGGGTATTGCCACCATCACCTACCGGAACGCGCTAGGGCAGGTTTCATCGGGCGCCGCCGCAAGGGCGGAATGCCGCATGAGCCGCCGCGAGATTCTTGGTGCGCCTGGCGCGCGAGGCGCGTCCCTACTATCCGCGCCTCGCGACTCGCCATGTCGATGGGCGTTCTGGCCGGCGTGCTCTCGATCGTGCCCCCCTTGGCTTTTCGCATCATCATCAACGACGTGCTCGTTCCGCCGCCTGGTCGGCCGCCCGACCTGAAAGCGCTTTACCTGGCGCTCGGCCTGACGTCGATCGCGCTCGTTCTCGCGAACGTCGCATCTACGGACAGACGTACCTGACGGCGTGGAGCGGTCAGCATCTCGTCGCGCGCCTGCGCGTGCGGCTCTTCGAGCGATTGCTGAACTTGCCGCTGGGAGAGTTCGACAAATGGCGTCCGGGCGAGCTCATCGCGCGCTTTGCGACCGACCTTCAGATCATGATCGACGCGGTCAGCGTCTCGGTACCGCAGCTCGTCGTCGCGCTGGCGACGTTCGTCTCGTCGTTTGCGACGATGATCTATCTCGATTGGCTGCTGACGCTCTCGCTGGTGCTGGTCGCGCCGATCGTCTCGTACGCCGTTTCGAACTTCCAGCGGCTGATTTCGGCAAGCACGCACCGCGCGCAGCAGCGCATTGCCGATCTTACTGCCAACCTTGTCGGAGATGCTGGGCGGGCAACGCGTCGTCAAGTCCTTTGGGCGCGAGGAGTTCGAAGTCGCGCGCTTCCGCGATCGCAACGAAGATTTCTTCGGCGCGTACATGAAGCTCACGCAGTTCATTCAAACGCAGCCGCTGGTCATTTCGACCATTATGGTCGCGGCCGTCGTCGGCGATCATGTGGCTCTCGGTTCGCGAAGTCTTGGTCGGGCGGCTCGATACCGGCAAAGTCTTCATGTATTGGGGCCTGCTCGTGAACTTGATGAACCCGATGAATCGCGTCGCCGCTTTCTTCGGCGACATCAGCAAGGCGATCGTGGAGCCGGGCGCGTTTTCGAACTGCTCGACCTTCCCGTCGAGGTTCGCGATCCGCCGGATGCGGCAGCGTTGCCGTCGGTGCGCGGGCGTATCGAGTACTCCGACGTCACCTTTCGCTACAAGCCCAACGAGCCGCCGGCACTGCGAAACGTCTACGCGACGATCGAAGCCGGAGAGATCGTCGCGCTCGTCGGGCCGTCCGGCGCCGGCAAGACGACGTTCGTGAATTTCGTTCCGCGCTTTTACGCAGCCGCAAGAAGGCCGCGTGCTGATCGACGGCATCGACATCGCGACGTTACGCCTCTCCGATTTGCGCGCCGCGATCGCAATCGTTCCGCAAGACGTGCAGCTCTTTCGCGGATCGATTTTCGAAAATATCCGCTACGGCCGGATCGGGCGAGCGACGAAGAAGTTCGCGCGGCGGCGCGCGATGCCAACGTCGACGAGTACGTGCGCGGATTTCCCGACGGATACGCGACGCAAGTCGGCGAACGGGGCGTACGCTTATCCGGCGGCGAGCGCCAGCGCATCGCGATCGCGCGGGCTGTTTTGCGCGATCCGCGCATTTTGATCCTCGACGAAGCGACGAGCGCGCTGGACAGCCACTCCGAGGCTATGATCGAGGAAGCGCTCGACCGGCTTTTGCCGGGGCGCACGACCATGATCATCGCGCACCGGCTCTCGACGGTTCGCCGGGCGCACAAAGTGCTGTTCATCGAAGCGGGCGCGTCGTCGAGATCGGAACGCACGACGAGCTGCTCGCGCGGGGCGGGGCCTACGCTCGGCTGCACGCGGCGCAGTTTTCATTTAAGACCTCTTAACGGTGACGGGAATCAATAATCTCGAGGCGAAGATTCGGCCTCGGAGCGTCCTCCTTGAAGTCCCATTCTAGAGTGATGGGTGTCCTGCAAGAATCTCCCAGAAAGGAACTCCAGTTGAACCAGGGATTCACCGTGTGGCTCACAGGTCTCTCCGGCGCGGGAAAAAGCACGATCGCCGAGAGCCTCGCACCCGAGCTGCGCGCGCGCGGCTGCAGTGTCGAGGTGCTTGATGGCGACGAAGTCCGCACTCATCTCTCGAAAGGCCTCGGATTCAGTCGCGAAGACCGCGACATCAATATCGGTCGCATCTCTTTCGTCGCTTCCCTGCTCGTCAAGCACGGCGCCACGGTGATCACCGCCGCGATTTCGCCGTACGCGCAGGCTCGCGCCGAGGCGCGTCAGCGCGTTGGAAACGCGCGGTTCGTGGAAGTCTTCGTGCGCTGTTCGTTGGACGAGCTCGTGCGCCGCGACGTTAAAGGACTTTATAAGAAAGCGATCGCGGGCGAGTTGCAACACTTTACGGGCGTCTCTGATCCGTACGAAGCTCCCGAGAATCCCGACGTCGTCGTCGACAGCGAGAACGAAACCGTCGAGCAGAGCGTTGGAAAGATTCTTGCGGAGCTCAAGCAGCGCGGTTTGCTTCCACCGGCTAACCCTCGAAGCGTAGCGAGGCGAAAAGCGCATCATGATCGCTCCTCACGGTGGCAAACTGATTCATCGGACCGCGGATACCGCAGGTCGAGCCGAACTTCGCGAAGAAGCGAAATCTTTGCTCGCTAACGCTCGCGGGTCGAGAGCTCAACGATCTCGCGCTCATCGCGCATTGGCGCCTGCAGTCCGCTGGCGGGATTCATGACGCGCGAAGATTACGAACCAGTCGTTACGTCGATGCGTCTGGGGAACGGGTTGCCGTGGAGTATTCCGGTGGTCTTCGCAGTCGATCGCGAAGAGGCGCCGACGTGGGCAGCCGAGTGGCGCTTTACGATGCTGAAAGCGAGTTGCGCGGGGTAATCGATGTCGAAGACGTCTTCGAATACGATAAGAAGAAGGAAGCGCGAAACGTCTACCGGACGGAAGACGAGAATCATCCCGGCGTCGCGGCGCTCTACGGCCGCAAGGACGTTTTGGTCGGCGGCCCCGTTTGGGTATTGCAGGGGAGCGCAATCCTGAGAGCTTGACGCCGACGGAGACGCGCACCGAGTTCGAACGGCGTGGATGGAAAACGATCGTCGGTTTCCAAACGCGCAATCCGGTTCATCGCGCGCACGAATACATTCAAAAGTGCGCTCTCGAGATCGTCGACGGCTTATTGCTACATCCGCTAGTCGGCGAGACGAAGGGCGACGATATCCCCGCCGACGTGCGAATGCGCTGCTACCGCGCGCTGCTCGAAAACTACTATCCGGCCGATCGCGTGCTGCTCAGCACGATGCCGGCGGCGATGCGCTACGCAGGTCCGCGTGAGGCGATTTTCCATGCGATGATCCGCAAGAACTACGGCTGCACGCACTTCATCGTCGGACGCGATCACGCCGGCGTGGGAACTTACTACGGAACGTACGACGCGCAAAAGCTCTTCGACGAGTTCGAGCCGGCGGAGCTTGGAATCACGCCGCTCAAGTTCGAAAACAGCTTCTACTGCCGGCGCTGCCAGCAGATGGGGTCGAAGAAGACCTGCAGCCACGACACAGAGCACCACGTCTCGCTAAGCGGTACGAAGGTACGCGAGATGCTCCGCGCCGGCGAGCTGCCGCCGCCTGAGTTCTCGCGGCCGGAGGTCGCGCAAATCCTCATCGAGGCGTCGCGCGAGACCGCGCTCGGCTTAAGAGAGTCTGCTGGCCGCTTATGCGACGTCGTTAGGAACGGGTGCGCGGCGCTGATGAAGGGCGAAGCGGTTGCCGTCGGGGTCGCGCGCGAAGCACGTGACGCACGCCGGGAACTCCAGCACCTCGCCTACCTCGACGCCGCTGCCTTTCAAGCGTTCGCGCATTTCGGCTTGCAGATCGTCCACCTCGAAGGCAGCGCCGGTGGAGGCGCCGGGCTCGAAGCCCAGCGGGGTACCGTCGCCGACTCCGAACGTGGTGTCGCCGACATTGAACTCGACCCAGTGGTCCCCGAACGAATCGCCGGGGACCAGACCGAGTGTCTCGCCGTAAAAAGACTTCGCCCGTGGCACGTCGCGGACGGAGTATGCAAAAAAAGCCATATCCTTGACCATCGCGCTCCTCCGAGGCTTGCGGTTTGCATGCGAAGGCCAAGGAACCCTAGCGACCGAAAGAAACCGGTTCCTTACGTCCCGGTCCAGCCAAGGAGGGCACTTATGCTCGTGCTCAGCCGAAAGGCGAATCAGTCGATCATGATCGGCGACGATATTCGTATACTCGTCGTGGGTGTCGACCGCGACCAGGTGAAGCTTGGAATCGAGGCACCGCGCCACGTTCCGGTCCATCGCCTGGAGATCTTCGCGGAGATCCATCGCGCGGATGCCCCGCCATCGGCACAAAATGAGCCGGCACTGAGGAGTACGCCGGCTCTGATTGGGGAGGGTGCCGGCAGGGCCGATCACGCGAGCGACGCAGGCCGGTCTTAGGTGGGTACTAGATTCACCTTGGACGACGTTGAATGTTGACCCAAAGTTCCTCTAATGCTGCTATTTGAGGCCCTGTCACGCCATGAACTGGGAGTACGTCCTCGTAGGATTCATCGTCGGCACCTGTACCGCATATAGCGGCGTCGGCGCCGGCGCCATCACGACCCCCTTGCTGATTTTCCTGGCAGTCCCGACTAACACCGCCATCGGCTCCGACCTGCTCTTTGCGCTCGGGACGCGCGTCGTCGCGATGATCGCACACCTCCAGCGCCGGACCGTCCAGTGGTCCGTCCTCTGGCGTCTTTCGCTGGGCGGACTGCCGGGCGCCGTCATCGGCGTCATCGTCAGCGCGTATCTTCATCGAGTCCTCAACATTCACCAACTCGAACAAGTGCTTCGCATTGCCGTCGCGGCCGCATTGCTCGTCTCGGCCTTCGGCATCATTTTCAATCGTAAGCTGGCGGGTGACACGCCGTCGGAGTCCAATGGGCTCCCGACGCTGCGCCTCGCTCTCATCGGATTTTTCGTTGGCCTGACCGTGAGCATCACGTCGATCGGCGCCGGCTCGTTGATGCTGCCGCTCTTGCTTCTGGCGGCTCCGGTGGTCGCCTTGCGACGGCTGGTGGGGACGGACCTCGCCTTTGCAGTGGTCGTGTTGGTGCCGTCGCTGCTCGGCCACTGGCGGCTCGGCGACGTTAACGTCTCCATCGCCGGGTCGCTGCTTGCGGGTTCGATTCCCGGCGTCTTCTTGGGCTCGTACTTCGTGACGAAGCTGCCGGAACGATGGTTCCGCGGCGCCCTGGCAGGAGTGTTGGTCGTCGTCGCGATCGCGTTGCTGCCGATCCTGCCGCACGCGAAGGGCTAAATGGCCGCCCCCGTCGCGGGGGATTCGCATTGCAGGCCTTGAATGTTGACCTGGGTTACCGCCTAAAGTCAACTTAGGTTCTTTGTCTAAAATTGAGGCTACTGCGAAGCGATGCATATTAACTGGAGTTACACGCTCGTCGGATTTATCGTGGGAACGTGCATGGCGTACAGCGGCGTAGGCGCCGGCGCCATCACGACGCCGCTCCTGATCTTCCTCGGAGTCGGCAGTAACACCGCGATCGGCTCGGACCTGCTCTTCGCTCTCGGGACGAAAATCGTCGCTATGGGGACGCACCTTCAGAAGCGCACGGTGCAGTTCTCAGTACTGTGGCGGCTCTCGATCGGCGGATTACCCGGCGCGATCATCGGCGTAACGATTAGCGCCTATATGAAGAAGCATCTGGACATTAACTAGCTCAACGAGATCTTAAAGATCGCCGTTGCGATCGCGCTGCTGCTCTCGGCCGGCGGCATCATCATCAATCGCAAGCTCTCGGCGGACGCCTCGGAGCGAACGGCGAGCACGCCGACGCTACAGCTCGCGATCATTGGGTTTTTCGTCGGCCTGTGCGTCAGTATCACCTCGATCGGTGCCGGTTCGCTCACGCTGCCGCTGCTGCTCGTTGCAGCGCCGAGCATTGCCCTGCGCCGACTCGTCGGGACGGATCTCGCATTTGCGGTCGTCGTGCTGGTGCCGTCGCTGATCGGCCATTGGAAGATCGGCGACGTCAACGCGTGGGATTGCCGCTCTCGTTGCTCATCGGCTCGATTCCGGGCGTTTTCTTAGGCACGCATTTCGTTACGAGGTTGCCGGAGCGCTGGTTCCGCAGCGCGCTTGCCGGCGTTTTGGTCGTCGTCGCGATGGCGTTACTGCCGATTCTGCCGCACGCGAAAGGCTAGCTCGCCGGCGCCGAAAGAGGCTCTCGAAGGTGCCCGCATCGCTCCAGGCACCTTCGAGTACGTCGTAATGGAGCTCGCCTTCGCGGATGTAGCGATTGTGCACGTCGGCGATCTCCAGTTCGCCGCGTTGCGACGGCGTCAGTGGTGCGAATGTAATCGAAGACGCGCCGGTCGAACATATAGAGTCCCGACGACGGCGTAACGGCTCTTTGGAATCGCCGGCTTCTCCTCGATCGCCACGATGCGCTCGCCGTCGAAGACCGGCACGCCGAATCGTTGCTGCGTCGTCGACTTCCTTCAAGCAGAATTCCGCGCTCCGGAGGCTGCGCTTCGAACTTGGCCACATAGGGGCGATGTCGGCTTCGAGGATGTTGTCGCCGAGGATCACGACGATGCGCTCTCCTGCGGCGAAATGTTCGCAGAGCGCCAGCGCGTCGGCGATTCCGCGCTCGCCCTCTTGATACGCGTAGTAGATCGCATCGAGACCGAGCTCGCGCGCCGTTGCCGAGCAGCCGCAGAAAATCCCCAGCCGAGTTTCCGCCGGTGACGAGCATGATTTCGCGAACTCCTGCGCGTGCAGCGTTTCGATCGGATAATAGATCATTGGGCGGTCGTAAACCGGGAGCAGATGCTTGTTCGTGACCTTTGTTAGCGGACGCAAGCGCGAGCCGAGTCCCCCCGCTAAGACGATGCCCTTGATCACGACCGGAAATCTCGCGCTTTAGCGGGCGCCACCACGATTCATTGTCGCGATACCATTGCACGGTCGCTGCGATGCCGTCGTCGAACGGAACGCGAGGCTTCCAACCGAGCGCGCTTGAGCTTTTGACGTCGATTGCGTAACGGCGGTCGTGGCCGGGGCGATCCGTAACGTGCTGCGACGTGCGTGCTCATCGAGCGGCCGCAGCGCTCGACGAGCGTGCGCGTCAGGTCGAGATTCGTTCGAGGCGTCTCCCCGGAGATGTTGTAGGCGTTGCCGCTCTCGCCGCATTCGAGCACGTGAAGGATGGCGCGGGCGTGATCTTCGACGTAGAGCCAGTCGCGAATCTGCAGACCGTCGCCATAGACGCGGAACCGCGACGATCGTCGAGCAAGTTGGTAACGAAGAGCGGCACGATTTTTTCCGGGATATTGGTACGGGCCGTATGTATTGCTTCCGCGCGTGATGAGGGCCGGAACACCGTACGTCGCGTGATATGCAAGCACGAGCAAATCGCCGGCCGCTTTGCTCGCAGCATACGGACTGCGCGGCCGCAGCGGATCGCTCTCAAGCGAAGCGCCTTCGGGCACGTTGCCGTAGACTTCGTCGGTCGAGACTTGCAGGTAGCGCGGGACGCCGCGTCGTCGGACCGCTTGCAGCAGCACCAGCGTTCCGTGCGCATCGGTCCGTAAGAAAGCCCTCGGGATCGACGATCGAGCGGTCGACGTGCGTTTCGGCCGCAAAGTTCACGACGGCGTCGACACCCGCCATCGCTTCGTCCAACTTCGCCGTCGTCGCAAATGTCGCCGCGCACGAAACGATAGCGTGGATTGCCTTCGACGTCGCGCAGATTCGCCGGATTTCCGGCATAGGTCATCGCATCGAGGTTGACGATCTCGAGCCCGGGCCGCTCCCGAAGCGCTAGCCGGATGAAATGGGAGCCGATGAAGCCCAGTCCTCCGGTAACGAGCCAGCGCATGCGCGCGCTCTACGAGAGGCGATCCGGTTCGACCTGCCCGCCAGTCTTTCGAGCAGTCCGGCCGAGTTGCCGGCGCGAGGTCAAATCGAATCGATCGAATATCGCCGCGATATGCGTCTCTACCGTTCGTTCGCCGATGAAGAGCTCGGACGCAATCGCGCGGTTACTCTTTCCTTCTGCGGCAAGTCGCGCGACTTCGAGTTCGCGCGGCGTCAGCTCGCCCTGCCGGCGCGATGGCGAGTGCGGCGGCGGCTTCCTCCAGCGCGCGCTGCGTGCCGAACGAAGCCGTGAGCGGCGATACAGCTCGAGCGCCTCGGCGTGACGGCCGGCGATTTCGAGCGCCTGGGCGCGCTCCCAGGGCCAGCCGATTGCTCGAACTCCGCGGCTGCTTCATTTGCGAGCGACTTTGCGTCCGGCTTCGCTCGATTCGCGCGACGCGCGCGTCGAAGAGCTTAAGTGCGCGCGCGCTGCCGATGGGCCGGATCCGCGGCGGCCTCCGCGAGAAGCTCCCGTGCATCGCGCGCGTTCTTGCGTCGTCGCGAGTCGCGGCCAATTGGTCGAGCAGCCAGAACGAAAAATCCACGGATTCGCATCGTCGAAAGCGCGCGGGAACGCAGCGCGCCAGCTTCGTCGCGCCGTGCCGATTGCGTCATACCATGCCGCAACGCAGCCGGCGAGCAGTCCGATTCGTTGTGTCTCTCCCGAGTTGAAGGCGAGTTCGAGCCGCTTCCGGCTGTCACGAGCGCTGCGGCCTCGTCGTCGTCGCCGCATAGATACGCCAATCGAACGCCGAGGGCGTTCGCGCCGTCTGCGTCATCGCGATGCCGGGCGGCAGCCGCGCATCCTCTGCGTATAGGCGCGCGCCGCGCGCGAGTTTCCCGCGAGCAGCTCCGCGAATGCCAGGCCTTGAATCGTCGAGGCCGCGACTTTGCCGAACTCCTCCGCGCGGCAGTGCAGCGCGCCGCTTCGCGGTATACTCGCGAGAGCGCGTTCCATCCATCCCGTCGCCATGGCGCGGCTCGCATAATTATTCAGCGTCCACGCCAGTTGCTCGGCGTCCCCCAGCTCCCGAGCGATTGCGACTGCAGCTTCGTAATGCTCGAACGCTTCGCGCAGCCGCCCGCGACGATGCGGCGAGCAGCGCTCGCACCAAATGAGCGTTGCGCCGATATGTCGGAGGATGCTCGCCGGGAACGGCCTTCGGCAGCCGCGAGGTATGCGATCGCCGAGGCGTTTCTGCCTTGCAAGGCTTCAAAATGAGCGAGCGTTACGTACGCGTCGTAGGCGATCGGCCCGCGAGCGCCGCTGAGTTGCAGGGCGCTGCGCGCCGTCTCTTGCGCCCTCTTCTGGTCTCCCGCTTTCGTAGATTCGACGCGCAAGACGAATCGGCGAGCGCAGCAGCCGGTTCAGTCTTGCCCGGCGGCGACGTATACGTCCAAGGCCCGTTGCCGCGAGCGCGCAAGCTTCGCCCACCTCTCCGTTGACGGAGAGCGCGCGCGAGAGTTTTTCGCAGAGCGGCGGATACGTAGCGTCAGATTCGGCCCGCGATTCCAGCGCGGCGCGATAGGCGCCCTCGGCGTCGCGATGCGCGGCACGCGCGAGTGCGGCGTCGCCGGCGCGCTCGTAGGCCTTGCTGGCGCGCTCGGTTTCGCCGGCAGCGCTCCAGTGGTAGGCAAGATCGAAACGATCGGCGGTACCGTCGCGCTCCAAATAGCGCGCAATCTCGCGGTGAACGCTTTGCGCCTCAAAGCGAGAGCAGCTCGCGGTAGAGAATCTCGCGCGTGATCGCGTGGCGGAAGGTGAAGGCGCCCGGCGTTGTTCGATTTCTCTCACGAGTTGAAGCTCGCGAGCGCGCGACAAGGACTGCCGTGACGGCCTTGATCCGAAGAGCTCGCGATCTGCGCGAGCAGCGATGCATCGAAACTTCGTCCGATCACCGATGCACAGTGCACGACGCGCTGTTGTTCGGAAGAGAGCTGGTCGAATCGCGCGAGGACCCCCGCGCGTATGCTCAGAGGCGTCGCGTCGAAAAGGCTATCCGGCTTTCGCCATTACGGCGCTGTTGACCAGCTCTTCGGCGAAATACGGCTTGCCTTCGGCGAGCACGCAGACGCGTTCGATCTCGCTTGCGCAATTCGCCATGCCGTTCCGGCCAAATGCGTAAGACAAGTTGCGTATCTCGGCGTCGTCGAGCGGCGGTACGGTGATGGTGGTGCGCGCCCTGGCGGCTCAGGCGATCCAGCGCCTCGCGTCGCGCGTGGTCGTGCTCGAGCTGCTCCAGCCGGACGGCCGCGAGCAGCAGAAGCTTGCGCTTCGCCGAGTCGCGGCACGAAGAAACGTCAAAAACTCCAGCGTTGCCGAAGTCGGCCCATTGCAAGTCGTCGAACGATCAGCACGTGGGGCGTGTCGGCCGGCTCTGGAGCGATTCCGCGGCGGCGACAAAGGCTCGATAGCGCGCCGCTTCAGACGGCGGCACCGGTGCGCCTCGTCGTCCGCCTCGAACGGTCGAGCGACTCCGAACGGCGCGAGGATTTCGCGTAACGGCGCAAACGGCGGGCAAAGAAACTCAAAGCATGCGGTTTTGCCGACTCTGGCGCCTGCAGCCGAGGCTCGGCGCGCGAATTCATCGAGCAGGCGCGTTTTTCCGATGCCCGCTTCACCCCAAACGAGCGCCGCCGCCCCTCGGCCTTCGGCCGCCCGACCGAAAAGCTGGTTCGAGCTGCAGGAGTTGACCGCTCCGGCCGATCAGTGGGCTCCGAGAGAGGCCTGCGTTTCCTCCGTACACGCTCCCGATGCAAGACGTGCCCTCGCGCCGCTATAGTGACTGCAAAGCTTTTCTTTGTGGAGGACGATACCTTGACTACAACTGCAGCTGCCGCTCGATCAACGAAGCTCGAAGCGGCTATCGGCCGCTTTCTCAATGACGTTGGAGCCGTAATGACGGCTTCGTCGGTGCTCATCGGCGATCGGCTCGGATTATACAAAGCGCTCGCGGCGGGGGGTGCCCAAACTGCGAGCGAACTCGCCGAGCCGCGACGAAGACGCACGAGCGCTACATTCGTGAGTGGCTTGCAAATCAAGCCGCTGCCGGTTATCTCGACTACGATGCCGGGACGCGGCGCTTTTCGCTGCCGCCCGAGCACGTGCCGCTCTTGGCGGACGATGCGAGCGAGGTGAACATGTGCGGGCTCTTTCAAATGGGACAGCCGCTCTTCGTCGACGAGCCGAAGATCGCCGAAGCGTTCAAGAGCGGAAAAGGCGTGGGTTGGCACGAGCACGATTCTCGACTCTACGCGATCGACCGATCGCATCTTCCGAAATGGATACGCGGCACATCTAATTGCCGACTGGATTCCCGCGCTCGACGGGGTTGATGCGAAGCTACGGACTGGGGCGCTTGCGGCCGACATCGGATGCGGCTACGGCAGTTCTACGATTCTGATGGCCAAAGCGTATCCGATGTCGCAGTTCGTCGGCTACGATTATCACGAGCCTTCCATTGCGGCAGCTCGCGAAGCGGCGCGCGCAGCCGGCGTCGCAGACCGGGTTCGATTCGAGGTTGCGTCGGCGGCAGAGACGCCAAAGCTCGCATTCGACCTGGTTTGCTGCTTCGATTGCGTGCACGATATGGGCGATCCGGTCGGCGCGCTCGCTCAAGCGCGCAAGTCGCTCAAACCCAACGGTACGTTGATGATCGTCGAGCCCTACGCGGGAGACGCTCTCGAGTCGAATCTCAACCCGATCGGACGGATTTTCTATGCGGCATCGACGATGCTCTGTACGCCCTCTTCGCTGGCGCAAGAGGGAGGGGCGGCGCTGGGGGCCCAAGCGGGCGAGGCTCGGACTCGTGAAATCGCGCTGCAAGCGGGGTTCGCGCATTTTCGCCGTGCCGCCGAAACGCCGTTTAACATCGTCTACGAAGCACGACCCTAGCCGCCTACTGGCTCCCGTGCTATAATCGCGCGGTTGTCCATCACTTCACCTTGCAGGAAGCGAGGTGGCGATGGCTCCGTGACGCGACCGCGATTCCAAGGATGGGCCGTGGCCGGGAGCCAGAAAGGTTATGTAATGAGCGTCATCAGCATGCGGGAGCTCCTGGAGGCCGGCGTCCACTTCGGCCATCAGACGCGCCGGTGGAATCCCAAGATGAAGCCCTTCATCTTCCAAGAGCGCAACGGCATCTACATCATCGACCTTGCGCTGACCGTCCAGAAGCTGCGAGAAACGTACGACGTCGTCAAGCAACTCGCGCGCGACGGCCGGATCATCCTTTTCGTCGGGACGAAAAAGCAGGCCCAGGACGTCGTCCGTGAAGAGGCGGAGCGCGCGGGAACGTTTTTCATCAACCAGCGTTGGCTCGGCGGCACGCTGACGAATTTCGCCACCATTCAGAAGCGGATAGCGCGGTTGCGCGAGCTCGAGAACATGAAGATGCAGGGCGACTTCGATCGCCTTCCAAAAAAAGAGGTCGCCAAGCTGCAAGACGAGATGAATCGTCTCGAGCGATTTCTCGGCGGCATCAAAGACATGCACCGGCTGCCCGATGCGATCTTTATCGTGGATCCGAAGAAGGAGCGCATTGCCGTTTTAGAGGCGCGCAAGCTCAAGATTCCGATCATCGCCGTGATCGATACCAACTGCGATCCCGATGAGATCGATTATCCGATTCCCGGAAACGACGATGCGATCCGCGCCGTCAAGCTGATGGTGAGCAAGATTGCCGACGCGATCATCGAGGGTAAAACCGAGAGCGAGAGCGCGTACGATCAAAGCGACTATGAAGCGCCCGTACGGGAGTACGAGGAAATGCCGACGACGCTGGCGGAGGCCGGACGTTGATTTCGTATCAGCCGCGACCCGAAGAGATTAAGGCGCTTCGCGAAGAGACGAGCGCGCCGATGATGGATTGCCGCCGGGCGCTCATTGATGCGGCCGGCGACGTTGCGCGCGCTAAGGCGTTGCTGCTCGAGCGCGGCGCCGCACAGGCCGCTAAGAAGGCCGAGCGCGCCGCCGATGAAGGGCTCGTGGCAGGCTACATTCATGCAGGCGGCAAGATTGGCGTTCTCGTCGAAGTCAACAGCGAGACCGATTTCGTAGCGCGAAATCCGAAGTTTGCCGAACTTTCGCGCGACATTGCGATGCACGTCGCCGCGATGTCGCCGCATTATCTCGATCGCGACAGCGTTCCGGCAAACCTAGTGGCGGAGCTGCGTGACGAGTTTCGCGGCGCGGTGCCGCCCGGAAAGCCGCCGGAGGTCGCCGATCGAATCGTCGAAGGCAAACTCGGCAAGTGGTACGAGGAGCACTGCTTGCTCGACCAAGCGTTCGTCAAGGACGACTCCATAACGATCGGTGAGCTGATCCATCGCTCCGTCGGATCGCTCGGCGAGCGAATCCGGGTCCGCCGCTTCATGCGGTACGCCCTTGGTGAGTGATCTCGTTACGCCCTTGGCAACCGATCTGGGCAGCCCGCGCTTCTCGCGCGTGCTCCTGAAGATATCGGGCGAAGCCTTTGCCGGCGAAGGAGCCGGTGTGGACGTCAATACGACGCGTGCGATGGCCGAACAGATCGCGGAGGTGAGCCGCGCCGGGGTCTCGGTCGCCATCGTCGTCGGCGGCGGGAACATTTGGCGCGGAAAAGTTCACGAAGAGGCCGGCATGGAGCGCGCGACCGCCGATTACATGGGTATGCTTGCGACGGTGATCAATGCGCTGGCGCTTCAAGACGCGCTCGAGCGCATGGGCGTTGCCTCACGCGTTCAGACCGCGATTGCGATGCACCAGATCGCCGAGCCGTATATCCGTCGTCGCGCAATCCGGCATCTGGAGAAGCGCCGCGTCGTGATCTTCGCGGCCGGCACCGGCAATCCGTATTTCACGACCGATACGACGGCTGCGCTGCGGGCAGTCGAAGTGGACGCCGAAGCGATTCTCAAGGCCACGAAAGTCGACGGCATCTATACTGCTGATCCGAAAAAGGATCCGCTGGCGACGCGCTTCGAGCGCCTCGATTATATGGACGTGCTGCAGCGCGGTTTGGAGGTCATGGACTCGACCTCGATGGCGCTCTGTATGGACAACGCGCTGCCCGTAATCGTTTTCGATATGTCCGTTCCGGGCAATATTCGCCGCGTGATCTGGGGCGAGCCAATCGGCACCTATGTCGGGCGGCGCGAGAGTACGCCGGTGGGAGGGTAAGGTCCGCAACATGACCGATGCGTTTTTCAAAGAAATCGACTCGCACATGCACAAGTGCGTCGAGGCGACGCGCAACGAGTTTGCTACGATTCGCACGGGGCGCGCCTCGCCGGCGCTGCTCGACCGCCTCGTCGTCGAAGCCTACGGTCAAACGGTTCCCCTCAAACAAGTAGCGGGCGTCTCGACGCCCGACTCGCGGACGCTGTTGATCACCGCGTGGGACAAGACGGTGGTTCCCTCGATTCGAAAGGCAGTGGAGAAGAGCGATCTCGGCCTGACGCCCAACGTCGACGGATCTGCGATTCGGCTTTCGATCCCGCCGCTCAACGAGGAGCGGCGCAAAGAACTCGTCAAACTCGTGAAAAAAAAGGCCGAAGACGGCCGGGTCGCGGTGCGCAACGTGCGCCACAAAGCACACGACGACCTCAAAGGGCAGTTGAAGTCGCACGACATCACCGAAGACGACAACAAGCGGATGCAAGAGTCGTTGCAGCGTACGACGGACAAGTACATCAAAGAGATTGACGCGATCGTAGCGGCTAAAGAAAAAGAGATCATGGAAGTGTGAGCTGGGAATCTCTTGAGCTCGTTCCGGAGGTAGAGGCGCGGCGCGTGCTGCGCGATCGCCCGATTCGTTTGCGTGTGCTCGCGCCCTATGGCTCTTGGACCGGTTGCGGAAGGCTGCGCGTTTTACGCGTGAAAGTCGACGAAAGCTCGCCGGACGGCAACTCGAGCGTCGAGCTGACCGTTGGGTATGAGGCATATCAATCGTGAGCATCTCGCTCGCGGCCGGCACGTGGGCGGACCTGGACGCCGGCAGCGTCCCGCGTCACGTCGCGATCATCATGGATGGGAATCGACGGTGGGCGCGCGAGCGCGGCCTCCCCGCCATCGAGGGTCATCGGCGCGGCATGATCGCCCTGCGGCACGTGACGCGCGCGGCGAGCGATTTGGGCATCAAGGCGTTGACGGTCTACGGATTTTCGACGGAAAACTGGAATCGCGACGCGCGCGAGATTTCACTGCTCTTCGAGCTTTGCGTATATTTCGCGCGAAACGAGCTGATGGAGCTCAAACGAAACAACGTGCGTGTCCGCGTCATCGGCGAATGGGAATCGCTTCCGGCCGCGCCGCGCGGCGCGCTTGCGGAGCTGCAAGCGCAAACCTCCGGCAATACCGGCTTGGTGCTCAATCTCGCGGTGAATTACAGTTCTCATGCCGAGCTGGAACGCGCCGTTCGCGCGATAGCGGGCGAGGTCGCTCGCGGATCGCTCGCACCTGAGAACATCGACGAAGCGCTAATCGGCCGCTATCTCTACACGGCCGATTCACCGGAGCTCGATCTCCTGATCCGCCCTGGCGGCGAGCGGCGACTTTCCAACTTCATGCTCTATCAGGCCGCGTATGCCGAACTGCTGATGACGCACGTTTATTGGCCCGACTTTTCGAAGGATGATTTCGTACGAGCGCTGATCGATTTTCAACAGCGGGACCGACGTTTCGGCGGGACTTGACCGAACGCCGGATTGTCGTCGGGCTAATCGTCGCGGCGGTCGGGCTGCTTTGCGTGCTCGTCCCCTGGGCATTTTATTTACTCATCCTCGCGATCGGTTTGGCCAGCATCTACGAGTTCAATTACCTCTGCGAAATCAAAGGCCAGCCGCTCGAATATCCCGTTGCCGTGCTTGGGGTGGGCGCCTACGTGGCGATGGCGATCTTCAATCTGCTCCACAAATGGGAGGGAGTGCTGCTCGCGGCAATCGTTATCGCCGCATTTACCATCGGGATGTATGGCGAAGAAAAGGGCTACTTCGCGCGCACTGCCTATACGCTGCTTGCCGTGCTCTACATCGGGAAGCTTCTTACGTACTTCGTTTTCATCCGCCAAATCGCGATTACCGGCATGGCGATGACGTTTCTCGTCATCGTGATCATTGCGCTCACCGACACGTTCGGCATGATCGTGGGGAGGAGCATCGGGCGCCATCACTGGACGAAGGTCTCTCCCAATAAAACCATTGAAGGATCGTTAGGTTCGCTGTTCATCGTCACGCTCGTCGCAACGGCGGCAGCCGCGTGGGTCCCGCAGCTGCACATGCAATGGTGGCAAGGCGCTGCGTTAGGATTCGCAACGAGCATCGCCGCGCAAGGCGGCGATCTCGTGGAATCGGCCTTCAAACGCGATGCCGGAGTGAAGGATGCCGGCGCGATGATTCAGGGGCACGGCGGCGTCCTCGACCGTTTCGATTCGTATCTTCTGGGTGGCGTTGGCTTTTATGCGACGCTGCATCTGCTGGGAATTTTGCAGGTCCAGTAACTATGCGCAAGCGCGTGGCAATCTTAGGATCGACGGGCTCGATCGGAACGCAGGCACTTGACGTCATTTCACGCCATCCGCAGGAGTTCGACGTCGTTGCGCTCGCGGCCGGTCGTAACGTGGAACTGCTTGGCGAACAAGTGCGCCGTTTTGGCGCGGCAATCGCCGCGACGGCGCAGGACGGCCCGGCCGGATTACATCGCGTTGCCGTCGCGAGCGATGCCGACATCGTGCTGGCGGCTACCGACGGTTCCGTCGCGTTCGAGGCGGTCTTCGCAGCCGTAGAACGCGGGATCGACGTCGCGGTTGCAAACAAGGAGCTGATCGTCGCCGCCGGTGCGCTCTTGGTCGACGCTGCGAGCCGCAGCGGCGCCAAGTTGTTGCCGGTCGACAGCGAACATAGCGCGATTTTTCAGTGTCTCGTTGGCGAAGAGCGTTCGAGCATCGGTGCTATCGTGCTGACGGCGTCGGGCGGTCCCTTTTGGCGCACCCCGCCGGAGGCGATGGAGTCGGCCGATTTGGATGCAGCGCTCGCGCATCCGACGTGGAGAATGGGAACGAAGAACACCATCGATTCCGCGACGATGATGAACAAGGGCCTCGAGGTCATCGAAGCAAGCCGCCTCTTTGGCTTGAGTGGCGATCGCATTAGAATCGTGGTTCATCCGCAATCGGTCGCACACGGCTTCGTCGTCTTTGCCGATGGGAGCGTGAAGTCGCAGCTCGCCGCGCCGGACATGCGAATCCCGATCGGCTACGCCCTGGCGTATCCCAAACGGCTGACGTCGTTTGGGGACCTCGAGACCAATGCATTGAAGTGGCTTGGGGCTAAGGACGGCGAGGCATTGCTGCACTATGCGTTCGAGAGTCCCGATCCGGTACGGTTCCCTTGCATTCGCCTCGCGTATGAAGCGCTGGCGGCCGGCGGCACCGCGCCGGCCGTGCTTTCGGCCGCGAACGAAGTCGCCGTCGAGGCATTCGTGCGAGGCAGGATTGCCTTTGGCCGCATTCCTGAGGTTATCGACGGGGCGATGGCTCGCACCAAACCCGAAGAGTTGAGCCTCAAGGGGGTAAGAATGGCCGACGGGGCGGCGCGGAAGGCCGCCGGAGAGATCGTCACAGCCATCGAAAGACCAGCACGTTGAACTTGTTAGCCGTCGTCACCCTGATCGGATTCGGGAAGGTCGTCACGTTTTTGGTGATGCTCTCGGTGCTCATCGTGCTCCACGAGTTGGGGCATTTCGTCTTGGCCCGGCGCAACGGCGTGCGAGTGAATGAATTCGCGGTGGGTTTCGGTCCAAAACTCTTCGGCTGGACCAGCCCCAAGACGGGCACACAGTATACGCTGCGTGCCTTGCCGATCGGCGGTTTCTGCGCGATGGAGGGCGAGGACAACAAGGTTTCCGAGGCACAACAGCAGCGCGAGTTTGTCGCCGCCGGTCACGATGCGCAGAGCAACTTTCAGGCAAAGCCTCCCCTGCGCCGCTTGGCCATTATTTTGGCGGGGCCGCTTGCGAACTTCATTCTCTGCTATCTGCTACTCTTGGTAGGAGCACTTGCGTTCGGCGTGGCCGTGCCCGACAAGCCTAACTATCAGCCTATCGTCGGCGATTTGGTGGCCGGCTCGCCCGCGGCGATCGCCGGCATCCGTCCCGGCGATCGTATCGTCGCAATCGACAACGTTGCCGTTACCTCCGGAAAGAGGCTCGTCGATACGATTCATGGTGCGCTGGGCAAGAAGCTTGACGTCGTCTACGAGCGCAACGGCATTCGCAACGAAGTTTACGTTACGCCGCGGCCGTGCCCCGCACAAGTCGGTAAGAGCCTGGGCTGTATCGGTTTCTCGCCGGTTCCGGCATACGAGCGCGTTGGATTCATGACCGCCGTACGCCAAAGCGGCGATGAATTCGTTTCAATCGCAAATCAAACGCTCGGCGGCGTCGTGCTGCTCGTGACGCAGTTTTCGAAGTATGCGCCCGACGTCGCGGGGCCGATCGGCATGGGAGAAGTCGCCGCTACCGTGCAGGACTGGGGTTGGGGGCCCTACTTCTCGCTCGCCGCGACGATATCGTTTGCGTTGGGACTCTTCAACCTCTTACCGATTCCGGCGCTCGACGGCGGCCGAGCCGCTTTCATCATCGCCGAGTTTATTCGCGGAAGACCCGTTGATCCCGAGAAGGAAGCCATGGTGCACATTGCGGGCTTCGCGGCACTCATGGCGCTGATTATGTTGGTTGCGTTTCACGACATCGCCCGCATCGTGAGCGGTCAGGGAGTAATCTAGCCGTGATTCGCGTCCGGCGCAAGAGCAAACCCATCTTTCTGCAGAACAAAACGGGTAAGTCCGATGCGAAGAGCGTTTGGATCGGGGGCAGCCATCCGGTCGTCGTGCAATCGATGACCACGACCGACACGGCTGACGCCGACGCGACGCTCGAACAGGTTTACGGCTTGGCGATGGAAGGCTGCGAAGTCGTTCGCGTGACGGTGAAAGATCCTCCGGATGCGGCAGGGCTGCCGGCAATCGTTTATCGATCGCCCGTCCCGATCGTCGCCGACATTCACTTCGACCATAAGATGGCGCTCGCGGCGATCGAAGCCGGCGTCGCGAAGCTTCGCCTCAATCCCGGGAATATTCGCGACCCGAAGAAGGTCGCTGAGGTGGTGGAAGCCGCGAAGGCGCGCGCGATTCCAATTCGCGTCGGCGTCAACATGGGCTCGCTCGCGCCGGATTTGGAAAAATCGTTCGGTCACACCGCCGAAGCGATGGTGCTCTCGGCGCTCCGCCACGTCGAAATTCTCGAAGAGCACGGTCATGCCGACATCGCGATCTCGCTCAAGGCGCACGACGTCGCGACAACGGTAGCTGCATATCGATTGATGGACGAGAAGCTGCGGGCGCGCGGTACGCCCTACGCGCTCCATCTCGGCATCACTGAAGCCGGGTTGCTGCGCGACGGCACGATCAAATCGTCGATCGGCCTGGGGATTCTGCTCTGGGAAGGCATCGGCGACACGATTCGGGTTTCGCTGGCCGCGGATCCGATCGAAGAAGTTCCGGTCTGTTGGAGCATTCTCAAATCGCTCGGATTGCGAGAGAAAGGCTTCGAGATCACGGCGTGTCCGTCGTGTGGCCGCGCCGAGATCTCAGTGCTGGAGCTCGGGCGCGCGGTCGAAGCGATTGCGAAGTCGTACAGCGCGCCGGTGAAGGTGGCGGTGATGGGCTGCGTCGTCAACGGGCCCGGTGAGTCGAAAATGGCCGACGTCGGCGTCGCCGGTGGTAAGGGTAAAGGCGCCATCTATCGCGCCGGAGAGCTCGTCGGAACCTACCCCGAGAGCGAGCTGCTCGGGATGCTGCGTTTGGAAATCGAAAAAGTCATCGCCGAAAAGTATCCCCAGTATCTGCAAGAGATCGGCGGGGCGGTGTGATCCGGCGGCTGGCATTCGTCGGGGTCGCGGCGCTTTTTGCCTCGGTGCTGCTCGCCTTCTCGCGGCCGATCGCGATGTTCGTCGACGGGGAGCGCGTCGATAGCGACGTCTTGCCGATCACGACGGCGAGTCAAAGAGCCTACGTCCCGCTGCGCTCGATCGCCGACGCGCTCGGCGCCGAGACCGAAGTCGATTCGAAGAGCGGTCTCGTCCACGTCGTACTCGGCACGCAGTCGCTGCGCGTCCGCGTGGGCGATACGCACGCAACGCTCAACGGGATGCCGTTTACCTTGAAACATGCGCCCTTTCGCGTGCGCGCACGCGTCATGATCTCGCTCGACGCGGTTGCGCGCGCGCTGCACGTGCACGCGAAGTACGACCCGCGTACCGCGCGAATCGAAATCGTGACGCCCGGAATTGGTCAGGCTCCCAATCCGCAAGGCGTGCCGGCTCAGTAACGCCGCGCCGGCGGAACCTAGCCCCGCTGCACGCTAGCTCTACGCATACTCGGCGAGTCCGGCCGGCTCTTCGACGGGCACGACGTCCGCCGGATTCGACTTCCGGAAGCCGTAAGCGAAGAAGAAGACCAAGCCGCAAACGAGCGCAATGCCGAACCATGTCCACGTCATGCGCGAGAGGCCAAAGATCGCGAGAAAGAGCGAGAAGACGATACCCAGGATTGGAAAGAGCGGAACGAACGGCACGCGGAAGCTGCGCGGTAGGTTGGGGCGCTTTTTGCGCAAGTAGAGCACGCCCGCGCAGACGACGGAAAACGCGATGAGCGTACCGATATTGACGAGGTTGAGCAGGTTGTTGAGCGGGATGATCAGAGCGAGAATCGCTACGGCGACGCCGGTGATCATCGTCGTAATGAGCGGCGTCTTGAAGCGCGGGTGCACGACGGCGACGGCCGGCGGGAGCATGCCGTCGCGCGCCATCACGTAAAAGATTCGCGACTGTCCCAGAAGCGACGCGAGCGCGACGCTCGTCGTGCCGGCGAGCACGCCGACCGTAATGACCCAACTGAGAACCGGCGCATGCAACGGCGCGAGTGCATAGACGAGCGGGTCTTTGATCGGCACCTGTTGCCAAGGCACCGCGCCGACGAGCACGATCGCGGTCGCGCAGTAGAGTAGCGTTCCGATCGCGAGCGCGCCGAGGACGCCGACGGGAATGTCGAATTGCGGACGCTTACACTCTTCGGCAGTCGTCGTGGCGGTGTCGAAGCCGATGTAGCTGAAGAAGACGAAGGCGCCGATCGGAATGATGCCATAGGGCTGCGCGGAAGACGAAAAGTCGGCAAGTCCGCCGAACGGGCGCAGCTTTCCCCAGCCTACTGGATTGAAGTTGTGTAAATTGATCGCGTGGACGAGGAAGGCGCCCGCGATGATAAAGACGATCAGTGCCGAGATTTTCAGCACCACGAAGACGTTGTTGACCGTCGCCGACTCTCGGATTCCGACTGAGAGCAGCGCGCTCAAGCCGATTACGAAGAGCGCCGCCACGATGTCGCATTGCGAATGCGCGAGATCCCAGCTCGATGGCAACCACCAGGCTCCGTTGACGATCAGGTTCGATTGCTGCGCCCATCCCGGTAAGGCGAACCCTGCCGTTTTGGCGACGTCTTGAATCGCGGCCGAGAATTGCTGCGCGACGGGCGCCGCGCTGATGCCGTACTCGAAGATCAGCGCGAATCCGATGATCCACGCAAAGAGCTTTCCCATCGTGGCGTACGCGTAGGTGTAAGCACTTCCGGCGACTGGGACCATCGCGCCCAGCTCGGCGTAGCAAAGGGCGGCAAAGAACGAGGTGAGGCCGGCAAGCAAATACGAGACGATGACGGCCGGTCCGGCGCCCTTGACGCCGGTCCCGATGGTGGTGAATATGCCGCCGCCGATCATCGTGCCGAGGCCGATCGCGACCAAGTCCTTCGCGGTAAGCGCGCGGCGAAGGATTTTGCGCGTGCCTAACTCGCGCAGCTTCTCGGCGTCGGTCGTCGCGAAAAGCTCGGACAGAAACGACATTGGCCGTCGCTTCGGACCTACTTTTCCGGCGGCCTGCTGCATTTATTCCATTCGTGCTCGGTGATTTCGAGGGAAGCGTTGATCCAGCGCGCCCAAACGAAGAGCGCATCGGATAGGCGATTTAGGTAACGCAGTGCCGCGTTCGCCTCGTCCTTTTCACGTTCGGAGAGCGTGATGAAAAGGCGTTCCGCACGGCGGCAGACCGTTCGCGCGGAGTGCAGGTGCGCACCCGGCATCGAGCCGCCGGGAAGGATGAAACTTGCCAGCGGCGGCAGGTCCGCATCGGCTTCGTCGATGGCGCGCTCGAGCGCCTCGACGTCGGTCCCGGTGACCGTAAGTCCGCCGTCACGACGCTCGGCGGGCGGTGTCGCCAGCTCGCTGCCAAGGTTGAAGAGGCAGTCTTGCGTCCAGGAGAGCCACGCGTCGAGCCACGCCGCCCGTGGTAAGTCCGCGAGCGAGGGACGAAGCGCCGCGCGCGCGAGCCCGATAGCGCTGGAAAGTTCGTCGAGCGTACCGTAAGCCGCAATCCGCGGCGCGTTTTTCTTGATACGGCTTCCACCGACGAGTCCTGTGGTACCGCGGTCGCCGGTCCGCGTATAGATTCGCGTGCGTTTCGCCATCGGTCATGCTATGCGCGAGATGCCTCACGGACTCCCCGCGAAGGCCGTTTACGTAGGTCGCGCGAAACGGGGCCGCTCATGTCCGACGCGCTCGGTGGCGTCGCCGTTAAGGAGATTCCTCCCAAGGCGGCCGACCTTTCCGCATGGTATACCGCGGCCTGCCTCAAGGCCGAACTCGTCTCCTATTCGCCGGTGCGTGGGTGCGTCGTGCTGCGTCCGTACGGCTTCGGGCTTTGGGAGAATCTGCAGAAGCATCTCGACGCGCGATTCAAAGCCACCGGTCACGAGAACGCGTACTTCCCGCTGTTCATTCCGGAAAGCTTGCTTGTGCGCGAAGCCGAGCACGTCGCAGGTTTCGCGCCCGAAGTCGCGTGGGTGACCCAGGGCGGGAAAGAAGAGCTGACCGAGCGTCTAGCCGTGCGGCCCACCTCCGAAGCGATCATCGGCGTCATGTACTCTCAATGGATCGAGTCCTACCGCGATCTGCCGGTGCTCATCAATCAATGGGCGAACGTCGTACGTTGGGAAAAGGCGACGCGGCCGTTCTTACGCACGATGGAGTTTCTTTGGCAAGAAGGCCATACGGCGCACGCAACCGCGCACGAAGCGCGCGAGGAGACGCTCAAGATTCTCGACCTCTACCGCGACTTCGCTGAAAACGTCGCCGCGATTCCCATCTACGCCGGGCGCAAGAGCGCGAGCGAACGCTTTCCGGGCGCGATCGAAACGTTTGCCATCGAAGCGTTGATGCCGGATGGCAAGGCGCTGCAGTCCGGCACGTCGCACGACCTCGGCCAGAACTTTGCGAAAGCCTACGATATCACGTTCGTCGACGCCGACCGCGCGATCAAGCACGTGCATACCACCTCGTGGGGAGTATCGTGGCGCATGCTGGGTGGACTCATCATGGTCCACGGCGACGATCGCGGCTTGCGCATTCCACCGAAGATGGCTCCGATCGAAGCGGTGCTCGTGCCGATCGTGCGCTCGGGCGACGACCGCGCCGTCGAATCGTGCAGGGTCTTGGGAGACCGGTTGAGCGAGGCGGGCTTTCGCGTTCGGGTCGACACCCGCGACGAGCAGCCGGGTTGGAAGTTCAGCGAATGGGACGTCCGCGGCGTTCCGGTGCGCATCGAGATCGGCCCCCGCGACGTCGACGCGCAAACGGCGGTCCTGGCGCGGCGTGACCGTAATCGAGGCGACGATGGCCAGCGCGAGAGTCTTCCCATCGCGCAGGTTCCCCTAAGGTTACGTGATCTTCTCGACGATATCCAAGCCTCGCTCTTCCGCCAGGCGAAGCAATTTCTCGACGATCACACGATCGCCGCGTCCGACCGCGACGAATTCTTCGAGCTCTGCCGCACGCGCGCGGGCATGATCGACATCCCGTGGTGCGAGCGTCCCGGCTGCGAAGCGCTCGTGAAAACGGCTACGACTGCGACGACGCGTATTCTGCGTCCGATTGAGGAGACGAACCTTCGCTGTGTGGCGTGTGGTGAACCGGCGAAAGTCAGAGCCTACTTTGCGCAATCTTATTAGCGCGATCTTCGCATTCGCGCTGGCGCTCGCCGTGACGACAGGCATCGCGGCAGCTTACTCGCCGACCGTTGCCGAGTTGGACGCGTCGGCGCGCGCTGCCGGCAACCGGCGCGACGTCGCGCAGCAAATCGGCGACGCGGTCTTCGCCAAGCGGTGGCCGGCCGAAGTCACACAGATCGCCGCCAACGAGCTCGCGGGACACTTGATCGTGGGCATCCGCGTGTTGGGCGTGAAGTTTCAGCGTCCGTTGACACGCGATGATTTTGCGTCGGAGATCCTGTCGCTGGTCGATAGCGCATTCAAAGCGGCGCCGTCCGCCGAGGAGGTCGATCTCTGGGCGAGCGTGCCGATAGACGTGGCGAAGGGCGCGGTAGTGAGCGGCGATCTCGCGAAACCGACGTCGCGGACCGTGTTCAGTATCTCCGTACGCCGAGGCGAGAGCGTTGCCGCGCTGCGAGCGCGAGTACTTGGAAATGCCGAAGGGGTCTTTTGGGACCCGGTGTGGGTTCGGGCGGCTTTCGCCGACGTTTGATGTATAGCAAAACGACGCTGCCCAACGGCCTGCGGGTGCTCACGGAGACGATGCCGTCGGTGCGCTCCGCTACCGTCGGAATTTGGGCGGACGTGGGCTCCGCGCTCGAAAGCCCCGACCGCCGAGGCATTTCACACCTCGTCGAGCACATGCTTTTCAAAGGAACGCAACGTCGTACCGCTCGGCAAATTGCCGAAGCGATGGACGGCGTGGGCGGCAATCTCAATGCGTTCACGGATAAAGAAGCGACGTGTTATTACGCGAAAGTCATCGACCGGCACGTGCCGCTCGCGCTCGACGTGCTTGGCGACATGTTTCTCGGCTCTCTTTTCGACCGCGAGGAGCTCATAAAGGAGCAGAATGTCATCCTCGAAGAGATCAAGATGTATGAAGACTCGCCCGACGACTTGATTCACGACGTTTTTCTTCAGACCATGTGGCGCGGCTCGAGTCTTGGCGATCCGACGATCGGCTTCGCGGATACGGTCGTCGCGCTGACGCCGGACGACCTTCGCGCGCACATGCGCGCGCATTACGCGCCGAATTGCGTCGTAGTCGCGGCCGCCGGGAACATCGAGCACGAGCGCTTCGTCGAGCTCGTCGGCGAGCAGTTCGGCTCTTACGAAGGCAGTTGCGCGCTCCCGAAAGGCGTGCAACCGCAAATCACTCCGGCGAGGCACGTTCGTCATCGCGAGAGCGAACAGGCGTATATCATCGTCGGTACGCGGGGCATCGACGTGCGCGACGAGCGCCGGTACGCGCTATCGCTGCTCGATACCGTGCTTGGCGGCGGCATGTCAAGCCGTCTCTTTCAAGAGATACGCGAGCGTCGTGGATTGGTCTATAGCGTGTACTCTTTCCAAGCCGCCTATCGAGCCGCCGGACTCTTCGGCGTCTACGCCGGAACGTCGGCGGAGAACGTCCAGTCGTGCATCGACCTCACGATTGCCGAGTTTGCGCGCGTGCGAAGGGAGCCGATCGGTGAAGAAGAGCTGCGTCTGGCCAAGGAGCACATCAAGGGCAACCTTACCCTTTCGCTCGAGTCGACGTCGAGCCGGATGATTCGGCTCGGTCGCAACGAGTTCGCCCTCGGACGTCACGTAACGCCGGAGGAGATCGAAGAGCGCGTCGATATGGTGACGGCCGGCGACGTCCAAGCTCTCGGCGGGGAGCTGCTGCGGGAAGAGAGTCTCGGGCTTTGCATCATTGGCCCGGTCGATGAAGAGGCAATCGTGTGGAACTCACACGCGGCCTAGATCGTTGGCGGTAGCATCGTTGAGCGGAGCACGGATGCGGAGCGACGAGCGACCGGAACGAGGCACATAGCTCGACGATGCACGATGTAGCGTTTGGCGTCGTGCTGGTTCCACACGTGTGGTCGGGAAAATTGCTGGGCGCGATGCTCATTACGTTCATCGTGCAGGGCGTTACGATCGGCGCGTATGCGGCCCGGCTCGCGGGCGTTCAGACGAAGCGAATCGCGACGTCGATTTCGCTCTTCAATCTCTTCGTGACGACGGGGCGGCTGGCGAACTTGTTCGTCATTTTCTTCATGGGACCGCTTTCGGATGCGGCGGGAAACGCCGTCGGCAAGCTTGCGCACGATCCGACCGCGGCCGCGGTGTGGCAGCACGTATTCGAGACGCAGCTGCGCTTGATTGTCCTGGCCGGCACCGTTGGAATGGTCGTCTTCGCGCTCTTCCTTCCGATGTTCACCTACCTATTTCGGAGAGGGGTGCATTCATTTGAGGTGCGCGGCTCGGTGCCGCACTCGTTGATGCGCTTGTTGTCGCCAAAGGTGATAACCGACGTAATACGGTCGCAGCGGTTACCCTCGCTGGCCGAGTTGCGCGCTTTCGACTGGCGCGTGGTGCCCAAACGGCTGCTGATCTTCAATACGGTCGTTATGTGCGTCTACGCGATCGGGGTTCAAGCGTCGTATCTGGCCTCGGTTCTTGACGTCAACGTGGCTCGCACGTCAATCGGCCTTTCGGGCGTCATCAACGGGATCGGGACGATCGCGTTTACCCTGTTCGTCGATCCGACCTCGGCCATCATCACCGATCAGGCGATCAATGGCAAGCGGACGGTCGAGGAGGTTCGCTCGATGGTGTTCTACTTATCGTTGACGGCCATCATCGGGTCCCTGCTTTCGCAAGCCATCCTATATCCGGCCGCAGTCCTTATCGAGGTTGTTGCACGATTTGCCGCGCACGTTCATCTGTAGGTCGCTAGCCGTTTGTTGCGCCGCCGCGGCGCTGAGCGGCTGCGCGAGCTCGATCGAGCGTTGGATCGTCAATACGCGGGTCCACCAAGGCGAGATCGCGATGGCGCACGGAAATGCGCGCGATGCCGAGCTGGCCTATCGCCTGGCGCTTCGCGTCGATCCGAGCAATCCCGCCGCTCGCGCCGGCTTCGTGGAGGCGGCGGCGGCGCTCGGGCAGCTCGAGTACGCGAAGGGCAGTTTCGACGATGCCCTCGCCACGGTCGACGAGGGCCTCGCGATCGACGCGCAGAGCGCTCGGCTCGCCGCGCTCAAAGCGACGATCGACCAAGCGAAGCTGCAGCGGGAGATTGTGCTCTCAAACTATCCTACTTACCGCACCGCGGGTTTGGAGATCCAGCGGGCCTATCAACAGCTCAATGCGACCGATGCGTTGCTCGTGCGCAATCTCAAGCGTTTCCGCTACACGTTCGATTCGACCGAGCTCACGGCGGCGATCAAACGCAGCTACGAGCTGCAGCTCGAGCTGACCCGCCTGACGAATCGCCTCATTCTCTACCGGCAGCTCGTCACGTCGGGCACGCCCGAGGCGCCGCAAGAATCAACCAGCTTTGGCGCCGGGTCGTTGTTACCGTTGCCGTAGGTGCACACGAAGGTGATCGAGTGGCTCGGGACTTTGCCAACGTTTATCGCTGCGTTTATCGTTATCGGCGGCTTCGTTTTCATTTCGATCCTCATCGGTTTCCTCGTTGTAAAGTTTACGTCCAGCGAGGTTCGAACTGCACATAACGACCGGGCCGGCTTTATTCTGGCCGTCATCGGCGTGATCTATGCGGTGCTGGTGGCATTCGTCGCCGTGGGTGCCTGGGAGCGTTTCCAGCAGGCCGAAGCGCGCACGTATGAAGAGGCCGAGGCCCTGGCCGAGGTCTATCGCGATGCCGGATCGTTCGTGGGAGGTGGAGCACTGCGCGCGACGCTTCGCGCGTACCTTGAGTCGGTCATCCACGTCTCGTGGCCGGCAATGCGCAGTGGACGGGCGGCGTCCGTAGCAGATTCACTGCTCGAAACGGTGGACCGTGACGTGCGGGCGTTGCCGGCGACATCCCCGCGGTTAGGCGACATTCACGCTCAGATGTTATCCGCGATGAATACGGCGCTCGCGGATCGAGAGAGCCGCGTTACCATGGATTCTTCGGGCATCAACGGGATCATGTGGATCGTGCTCATCGTAGGGGCTTTCATTACCGTGGCTTTCACCTATCTCTTCGGCTTCGATCGAACCATCATGCAGGCGCTCATGGTGGGCGGCCTGAGTTTCATGATCGGTTTGGTTCTCTTCCTGATTGTCGCGCTCGACTATCCCTTCCGCGGCAGCATCTCGGTCGGCCCCGACGCCTTTCAAGAATTGCTGGAAAGCCTTAAGATGCTAGGCTCGTGAGGCGGCAACGGACGTTGGTGTCGAGGAAGGCGCGAGCGGCGCCGGCGCGCTCGGCGCGCCGGAACGCGCGCCAAAATGACTCGGCGTGCGGCGAAACTCTCGCCGGGTCGGTCAGGTAGACGGGCCAACTCGAGGCGTCGAGCGACGGAAATCGCTGGAGCCACGCGCAGAGCTCCAAGTTGTTGCGGAGGCGATTATCCTCGATCGAGATGAAGTAGCGCGCGCCTTTGCGGATCGCGCTCTCTTCGTCGAACGGCGTCCAAAGCGCCGGATCTTCCTCCCATCCGAAGCGATCGATGTAGTACTGCACGTCGGGACCATAGTGACCGATGACGACGAGCGCGTTGGACGGAAGAACGCGGCTGAGGGCGACGGCGTTGCGATACGCTTCCTTGTTGTACAGATAGTATGCTCGGACGGGCGCGCGGCTCGCAAGGAGCGCGGCGAGCGCGACGATTGGAACCGTCGCGAGCAGGGCATACCGCGCCGGCGCGGCTACGTCGGCCGAGCGAACGGCTTTAGCGAACGCTGCGATCCCCGCCGCCGATTGCCAGCGCGCAAAGGGGCAGGAGCGGCAGCATGTAGTAGTCGACCCGCTCCACCGTCACGACGATAAAGACGTAGAGCAGGCCTCCGAGGAGCCAGCCCCACAGAAGCGCCTTACTACGAGCTGGTATTCGGAAGAGCGCAATGAAACTGAGAACGGCCAGTGCGCACGAAATGCTGCCGAGCATCCTTTCGCGCAACATCCCTAGCACGATCCGAAAGCTCGTCAGTTTCGTTACAAAGCCGGCGCCGCTGGCAAGTGACGCGCGCAGTGCGGGCATCACGTGGAGCCGCGTAATGCCGCTGGCCCAATGCCATTCCGCGTAGGATGCGACGCGCCGGTCGTAGAGTGCCAAAAGCAGCAACGGCAACAAGAATAAAAGCGCGAGAGGCAGAGGCGACATCGGGCGCCGCTCGCGAGCGCGCTGCCATGCCACAATCGCTACTGGGAAAAGGGCGAGAACGGCGACCGGCTTGGCAAGATAGGCGAGGGTCAAGAGAATTGTGGGCGCGAGAGCGCCGCGCCACGAAAGCGTCCGGTCGTCGCGGAGATAGCGCGTGCACGCATAGAGCGCGATCGTCAAAAAGAAGACCATCGCGCAATCGGGCATGAAGGTGCGACCGTAATAGATGCTGCCGGGCATAACGGCGTAGAAAAACGCGGCCGCCAGCCCGGCGAGCGCGCGGCCGAATAGCCATCGAGCAAAATATGCTATGGCCAGGACGGTCGCGAGACTGAACCCCAGCGTAAGAAGCCGGCCGAAGATGGGATGAATGCCAAAAACCTTGTAAAGAATCGCCGCGGCAAAGGGCACGATTTGCAGCTCGAGCTCGACGTAGTTCGGAGGAGCTCCGTCGTACATGGTTTGGGGATACATGATGTCGAACTGCAGCCGCGCGAAATTCCGCGCTATCGCGGCGGTGTCACCCTGCCGCCAACCCGGATGATCCAGCATGGGATCGTGGATGCCATAAAGGCGCAGCGCGAGCGCGACGAGGAGAACCGCGAGCAGGCCCAAGCTCCAAGCGAGCCGCCTTAGTTGAGGTGACGGAACGTCCAATACTTGTTCAAGAAAAAGTTGATGAAGACGCCCGCGAGCGTCGCTGCGAGCCACGTCATCGTGAAGTGATGGAAGCCGGCTCGTTGCGCGGCCACAATTACGAGATTGCCGGCGACGAGCGCAACGGCCGAGACGCCCAGAAACTGCGCCCCTTCAATCCAAGGATTTCGCCGGGATCGGAACGTCCAGATCCGATTGAGGAAATAATTTGAAGCACCTCCGGCCATGAAGCCGATGGAGAAATCCGCAAACCAACCCAGCCTCGTCGTCTTTTCGAGCGCGTGCGCTACCACGAAATTCACGGCGGTGCCTGAAGCGCCGACGATCGCGAACTTCACGAATTGACGAACTCCGCGCCTCACGCAACCCAGTACCAGTCGGCGAAGAGTACCGTGAAGAGCCCCAGGAGCGGCAGCGAGAAGGCCAGGATGACGTTATTGACCCACGGACGCTCGCCCCAGCGTGCCAAGATCGCGAACATCGGAAAGAGGACGAGCGCAAAACGCGGCATCGACATCAAATTCGAAGTCGACATCGGGACGAGAATGGAGAGCGCCATGTACGCGATGTAGGAGGGACGCAGCGCGTGCAGGCCGCCGACCAGGACCGCGATCATCAGGAGCGTGAAGGCAACTTCGAGAGACTGGTTGGCGACGAGCTGGGCGCCCGGGCCATGCGCGACCTTTCCGAACGCGTTTAGGAGACTAACCCATGGCGGCGCTAAATGACGGTTCCAATGAATCTGAACGTGCGAGAAATAAAGCGGATCGGCCCGCAGGACCCAGAGATAGGCCATGTATGCGGCGAGACCGAGCGGAATCAGCGCGCCCGCCAGGAGATCGTAGATCGCGCGGACGCCCAGCGTCCGGTCTTGGAGCCACCACTCGATCGAGAATGGGACGATGAGCAGCACGCCCTCGACGCGGGTGAGGGCAGCAAAGAAGCCGAGTGCGCCGGCGATCCACCATCGCCGCTCGCGCATATAATAGAACGACGCGACCGTCAGCATGAAAAAGAGCGATTCGGTGTAGACCGCAGCGAAATAGACGGCCGTAGGAAAGATGGAAACGTAGAAGATCGCGCGACGCGCGACGGCGCGATCGTACTCGCGCTCGAGCAGTTTGTACAGGTAGAGTAAGCCGAAGAAGAACGAGACGTTGGAGATCAGCAGGCCGGCGATGAGGTGATTGCCGGCTAGCGAGCCGACGATTCGTATCAGCAGCGGAAAGAGCGGGAAGAACGCCATATCCGTTCCCTGATAACCCTGCGTTGCGATGTCCAGATAGTGTACTGCGTCCCAGCGGCCCCAAACGGCGAGCAGCGCGTGCGACGATTCCTGAACGTGGATTCCGGCGCGCTGACTGATGATGACCGCAGCGAGCTCCGCAATGACGATGATCGCTGCCCGCGTTGCGGCGAAGTCGATGAGCACCTCTCGCACCGTTTGATTGAAGCGCGCCGCGTTGAGAACTTTTCCCACGCACGCAAGGATGACGGCGACCAAGAAGAGCCGCGCGCCGTGCGTGAGCTCCGGCGGCAACACGAAGGTCAACCAGAGCAACAAGAACGGCAGCCACGTGGCCGAATCGTATTGCAGCGAACGGATCGGCGTAATGCCCGCTCGACGCGAGAAGTATGCGGCGTAAGCGGTCCATCCGGCAAGCGAAGCGAGCGGACCCGCAAACAATCCGGCGAGTAGGCCGAGCTCGCTGAGGGCTCCGTGGTGGCGCGGAACGACCACCGCATACCATGCAAAA
Organism: Vulcanimicrobiota bacterium; assembly: GCA_963815165.1. GTDB lineage: Bacteria > Vulcanimicrobiota > Vulcanimicrobiia > Vulcanimicrobiales > Vulcanimicrobiaceae > Cybelea. Next base: position 76,830 of record CAWFFL010000005.1, on the reverse strand, counting down.
AAACCGAGGGTCAGACCGGCGCAAACGACGGCGAGCAACGCGGCCCAACCTGCGGCGAACAGGTCGCCGGTCTGGAAGTATGGCGTTTGCGTGGAACGGGAGAGTCGGGCACCAGCAGACACGCAATGGTTCGTTAACAGGAAATGCGTCGCTTTCCTTTGTAGGCTACTCTAACGATATGGCGAGGTCGATCATGCGCGCGATGCTGGATCATCCGGTTCATTCGCTCGATTTCGTGAAGGTAACGGAGAGCGCGGCGCTCGCGGCGTCGCGCTGGATGGGGCGTGGCGAACGCGATGCCGCCGACGGCGCTGCGGTGGAGAAGATGCGGGAAGCGCTGGGCGACATGGAGATCGCCGGCCGAATCGTGATCGGTGAGGGCGAGCGCGACGAAGCGCCGATGCTGTACATCGGCGAAGAAGTCGGAAGCGGTGGTAAAGAAGTCGATATTGCGGTCGATCCCGTGGAAGGAACGAACCTCGTCGCCAACGGCTTACCCAATGCGATCGCCGTGATGGCGATTGCCGAGCGTGGCGGCCTGCTTCACGCGCCCGATACGTACATGAAAAAACTCGCGGTCGGCGCAAAGGCGGCGCCCTACGTACACATAGATGCACCCGTTCGAGAGAATATCGAGGCGGTCGCTAATGCGCTCGAAAAGCCGATCAACGACGTCTGCGTGATTATCCTCGACCGGCCGCGTCACGCAGATTTGATCTGCGAAGTCCGCGCTGCGGGGGCGCGGATCCGCTTGATTTCAGACGGCGACGTCGACGCCTGCATTGCGACCGCGATCGAGTCCACCGGCATTCACGTCGCGATGGGAACGGGGGGCGCTCCGGAGGGCGTCCTCGCTGCAGCAGCAATCAAATGCCTCGGTGGCAATTTCATGGGACGGCTCCAGCCGCGCAATGAGGAGGATCGGCAACGCGCGATCGAGATGGGGTTCGAAGACGTCGAGCGGGTTCTCGAAATCGACGATCTCGTTCGCAGCGACGACGTGATGCATATATCTGCTAAGTCCGCGCTGCGGGGGCGCGGATCCGCTTGATTTCAGACGGCGACGTCGACGCCTGCATTGCGACCGCGATCGAGTCCACCGGCATTCACGTCGCGATGGGAACGGGGGGCGCTCCGGAGGGCGTCCTCGCTGCAGCAGCAATCAAATGCCTCGGTGGCAATTTCATGGGACGGCTCCAGCCGCGCAATGAGGAGGATCGGCAACGCGCGATCGAGATGGGGTTCGAAGACGTCGAGCGGGTTCTCGAAATCGACGATCTCGTTCGCAGCGACGACGTGATCTTTTGCGCGACCGGTATCACGGACGGCGACTTGGTTCGCGGCGTGCGGTTCTTCGGGAATCAAGCCCGAACTCATTCGATTCTCGTTCACTCGAGCGGTACGGTGCGCTTCGTCGAATCGACGCACCGCCTCGGTGCCCGCCCGCCCGGGCGGTAATGCCTGACCGAAAGCACCGCCACGACCTCGTCGTCGTCGGCGCGGGTTCGGGGGGCTATGCTGCGGCCCGAACGGCACATGACGTTGGCTGTAACGTCGCGTTGGTCGACAGCGGGCCGCTCGGCGGACTCTGCATTCTGCGCGGCTGCATGCCGAGCAAAGCGCTTCTGGCGTCGAGCGACGCGCTCGCCGACGCGCGCGAAGCCGGTGCGCTCGGCATCGGCGCCGGGAGCCTCACGATCGACATGCCGTTTATCGCCGCGCGCAAGCGCGCGCTGGTTCGCGACTTTGCCGATTATCGCATCGAAGGTATCAAAGAGTTCCCGCTCTATCTCGGCACCGCGCGCTTTCTCTCTGCGACTGCGCTGGCAGTCGACGACGATACGATCCTTGAAGCGGAGAAGTTTATTATCGCTACGGGCAGCGTCGTAACGCCGAGCCTCGTCACGGGCCTCGCGGAGACGGGCTTCGTCGACAGCGATGCGGTGCTCGAGCTGGAACGCATTCCGAAATCGGTCGTCGTCCTCGGGGGCGGATATACCGCCTGCGAGCTCGGCCAGTTCCTAGCACGCATGGGCGCGCGTACGACGATGCTTATTCGCAGCAATCATCTGCTCACGTATACCGACGACGACGTCGCAAATGCGCTAACGCAATACTTTCGAGAAGAAGGCATCGAAGTGGTCGCACATGCGAACGTCCTACGCGCGCAGGATCGCGGCGGTGAGAAGGTCGTGCATTACCTGCGCGGCGGCCGCGAGGAGCAGGCAGCCGGCGAAGAGATTTTTTACGCACTCGGGCGTACACCCGCGGTTGCCGGGCTCGACGTCGAGAAGGCGGGCGTGCGTTGCGGGCCGGGCGGTGCAATTACCGTCGACCGTGGATTGCGCACTAACAATCCCAACATCTACGCCGTCGGCGACGTAGCGGGAGAGTATATGCTCGTGCACGTCGCCATCTATCAAGGGGAAGTCGCGGCGCGAAACGCCTGTCTCGGCGTCGACGAAACCGCGGAGTATCATTTAGCGGGGGCGCACACGGTTTTCACCGATCCGCAGTTTGCGGCAGTCGGATACAGTGAAAAAGAGCTCCGCCGCAAGGGAATCGATTACGTCAGCGGACGTTACGATTTTTCCGAGCACGGCAAGGCGCAGTGCTTGGGGAAGACCAAAGGCTTCGTGAAGATGATGGCCGATCGCGAGAGCGGTCGTATACTCGGGGCGGCGGTACTCGGTCCGCAGGGCTCGGAGTTGATTCACGAGATTATCGTGGCCATGCGATTCGAAGCGACGGTCGACCAATTCATGCGCATTCCACATTTACATCCGACGCTCGCCGAGATCTGGACCTACCCGGCCGAGACATGCGCCGCGCAGCTCGGGCGCAAGGCTCCGGGCGACGAGCAAATCGAAATGGCAACGAGCGTGGCGGGTGAGTGACGTTCCGGCCTACCTGCGCGTCGCGATGGTGCAGACCAAGCCGCTCAAAGGGCAATACGCTAAAAATCTCGCCGGCGCCGGCGAAGCATTTGCGCAACTGGTTGAGGACCCGCCCGATCTGGTCGTTCTTCCCGAGGCTGCTCTGAGCGGGTATTTTCTCGAAGGCGCGGTCTACGAAGTCGCGCTAAGCGCACAGCGGTTCGCAGCAGACCTCGCCCAGACGTGGCGCGATGCGGGCGGAAAACAGGTCGACATCGCAGCCGGGTTCTTCGAAAACGAAGGAGGCACTTACTACAACAGCGCCCTCTATGTTGAAGTGCAGCCAAAGGGCGAGCGCATCGTGCACTTGCATCGCAAGATGTTTCTGCCGACATACGGTGTCTTCGACGAAGAGCGCTTCCTTTCGCGCGGCCATCATCTGGGGGTCTTTGAGACGCGCTTCGGCGCGATGGCCTTGCTCGTCTGCGAAGACATCTGGCATGCAGTGATGCCGACGATGGCGGCGGTGAAGGGTGCACGCATCGTCGTCGTTCCCAGCGCATCGCCCGGACGAGGAATCGAAGGCGAGGGCGAACTCGAGAGCATCACGCGCTGGCGGGAAATACTGCGCCAAGCGGCGATGGAGCATGGCATCTACGTCATTTACGCCGGGCTCACCGGATTCGAGGGCGGCAAGGGCATGACGGGATCGTCGTGCGTCGTCGACCCCCGCGGTCGCGTTCTCGTCCAGGGTCCGGTCGCGGAAGCGTGCATCGTTCGTGCCGATCTCGACTTGCGCGAAATAGATCTCGCACGCGCCACGCTTCCGCTGCTGGGCGACCTCGAGGCGGTTCTGCCCGATCTGCTGCTCGACGAAGAGCTGCCGCTGCCGAGAAATCGCTATGACGCTGCCGATCTTTGAGAGTCGCCCAATGCCGCCGGCGCCGCCCGGAATCGACGCGGCGGTTACGGCGCAGTGGCTCGTCGCCTTCCTCCGCGACGAGCTGATCGCGCGCCGCGGCATCGGCCGCGCCGTCATCGGGCTCTCCGGCGGCGTCGATTCGGCCGTGACGGCGTTCTTGAGCGCGCGTGCGCTGGGCGCGGAAAACGTCTACGCGATTCGCATGCCGTATAAGACCTCGCACCCGTCGAGCCTTAAGGACGCCCAGCTCGTCGCGGATGCTCTGAGGATTCACTGCCGCACGATCGATATCAGCGCGGCGGTCGACGGATATTTGCAGCACGAGCCCGAGGCCGACGCGCGACGGCGCGGCAACGTCATGGCGCGCATCCGCATGGTCGTGCTCTTCGATCAATCGGCAAAGCTCGATGCGTTACCATTGGGGACCGGCAACAAGACGGAGCGGCTCTTAGGATATTTCACGTGGCATGCCGACGACACGCCGCCGCTCAATCCAATCGGCGATCTTTTCAAGTCTCAGGTCTGGGAGCTCGCGCGCTACCTGGGGGTTCCGCAACCGTTGATCGACAAGGCCCCGTCGGCCGATCTCGTCGCCGATCAAACCGACGAAGCCGACTTGGGCATCAGCTATGCGAAGGCGGACGCGATCCTATCGCAACTGCTGCTAGGATACTCGGATGACCAGCTCGTCGAGCGGGGATTCGATGCGCAGGAGGTGGCGTTGGTTCGAACGCGCGTCGATTCGACGCACTGGAAGCGCCATCTACCGACGACCGCGATGCTGAGCGGAACCGCCATCAACGAGTTCTACCTGCGTCCGGTAGATTATTAGTGAGTTTATCCTGAGCGAAGTCAAAGGGCGTAGGGCCTTCTTTCCCGTCAGCCTCAACCTCCATGGTCGGTTATGCGTCGTTATCGGCAAGGCGGACGATCGCGAAGCGATCGATAAGAGTGCCGCGCTCGAAGAGGCGGGCGCGACGCTGCGCAGGATCTACGACGCTAGCGATTTGCGCGACGAAGACCTCGCCGACGCGTTTTTCGTAATCTCGACGCCGCAAGATGAGGCGCTCTCCGCGCGGCTGCGAGCCCTGGCCGACCGCTACCGGTTTTTGCTCTGCTGCATCGATCAGCCGAAGTACGGGTTCGTCGCGATGGCGGCAATTGCCAAAGCGGGACCGGTGCGCGTCGCGATCTCGACGGCCGGCCTCGCGCCGCGCGTCGGCAAAGCGCTCAAGCGCGGGTTGCAGAAAGCAATGGATGAAAAGTTCGCGCGTTTCATCGAGGTCTTGGCGCAGCGCCGCGAGCGTACCCGCGCCGCGCATCCCCAGCCGAACGAATCACCCATCCGGCGCGATGCCATGATCGAAGCGGCGCGAGGTTTTGGCGCCGAAGTTCGTTTTGAATATCCGCAATGGTTCGAAGAGAGCGATGCCGAGCGTTGAGATCGTAGCTTTCGGCACGGAGTTACTGCTCGGTCAGCTCCTCGATACGAACACGAAATTCATTGCGGAGGAGTTGGCGCGAAACGGCATCGACGTTCACGCGATCCATGCGGTCGGCGACAATCGCGCGCGCATAGCCGCAGCCGTTCGAGACGGGCTCGGCCGAGCTGAGGGCCTGTTGACGACCGGCGGCCTCGGCCCGACGGTCGACGATCTCACCAAAGAGGCGGTCTGCGACGCTCTCGAACTCGGCACCGAGCTCTACGAACCGGCACTGCGACACATGGAAGCGCTTTTCGCCGGACTCGGCCGCCCCATGCGCGAGAACAATCGTAAGCAGGCAGAGTTGCCGCGCGGCAGTCGCCCGCTCCCCAATCCAAATGGGACGGCGCCCGGCTTCATCGCTTTTTCAAACGGAAAGTTCGTCGCATGCATGCCCGGCGTGCCGCGCGAGATGAAGCCGATGTTCCTGGAGCAGGTGGTGCCGTTTCTGCGCGAGCGTTTCGGAAGCGGCGAGGGAATCTACACGCGCGTGCTGCACACGATCGGCATCGGCGAATCCGAGATCGACCATCGCATCGCCGAGCTCTTTGCCAACTCGGAGAACCCGAAGATCGCGGTTCTCGCCCACGATTTTCGCGCCGATGTAAAGATCATGGCAAAAGCACCCTCTTCCGAGGCAGCCGAAACGATGATGGCACCGCTTCAGGCCGATCTCGAACGGCGTCTCGCCGGATACATTTTCGGACTCGACGCGCAAACGCCGGCGAGCGCCGTCCTTGCGCTGCTCCGGCGCCACGGGCGCAGGCTCGCGGTAGCGGAATCGTTCACCGGTGGTCGCGTTGCCGCGGCGCTCACCAGCGTTGCGGGCGCTTCGGAGAGCTTTGTCGGCGGCATCGTCGCCTACGCGAACTCCGTGAAAATCGAATCGCTCGGGGTCAAAGAAGCGACGTTAGCGAGCGCCGGCGCCGTAAGCGAGGCAACGGCGCGCGAAATGGCGCGCGGGGTGCGCGAACGGCTGGGCGCCGACATCGGACTTGCCACCACCGGCGTCGCCGGGCCGAGCGGTGGAACACCCGGGAAGCCGGTCGGGGTGGGCTGGTTCGCGCTCGACGATGCGAACGGAACCTCGAAAACTTTGCAAATGCAGCTCGCCGGCGAGCGTGACGCAATCGTCGCGCGCGCCACGACCGCCGCACTTGGAGCGCTCTGGCGCCACTTGGCCGATCAGATCTCGTAGCCCATCGCTGCGAGCGTTTCTTGCGTGCGCAGCGCCTCGTCAAACGTCGGCAACGAATTCGGCTCGCCTTCGATCGCTTTGACGAACTCGTCGTAGAGTTCCATGAGCGGCGGAACGTCCGGAGCGAGGCGCGCTAACGCGGCGTACGGTGACGGTTTGATTTGCAGCTCTTCGGTGCGCTCGGCATCGACCGCGTAGAGGGTGAGATCGAGGATCCACGGCCCGCTCGCCACGGCGGTGCGCCCTTCGCCATGAATCGCACAGGTATACGACTGGACCGCGGTCGTCGCATCGGCCGCGATGCGCGCTACCAAGCCGTCGGCGTATTCGATCAGCGCGAAACCGGCGTCGTCGACCTCGGAAGTAAAGGTGCCCGCATCGTCGGCGCGCTGCGGATTCGCCTGCCGGTGAAATCCAGCGATGCGCAGCGTCGGCCGAGCTGCAAGCCAATTCGCGTGATCGATGAGGTGGGACATGATCGCTCCGGTGAAGCCGCCGCCGTGCCGGCGCTCGAACCACCAACCTCGAGGACGGCGCTCGTGACGCCGTAGCGACGAGCGCAAAACGGTGATCTCCATATTACGCAGCGGATCGAGATGGCCGTTGGTCACGAGTTCTTTGAGCGCGATGGCTTGCGGTACGAATCGAAATTCGTGCACGACGCCGCATGCGGTCCCCTCGCGCTGCGCCGCAACCATGGCGCAAGCGTCCGCGACACGTAGGGAGAAGGGCTTCTCGCACATTACGTGTTTGCGGGCATCGAGTGCCGCGAGCACGTCATCGCGGTGCGCGGCGGGCGGCGACGCCACCGTAACCGCGTCGACCTCGCCCGAGGCAACCATCTCGGCACACGAGCGGAAGGCACTGCGAATGTCTTCGCGGCGTGCGACCTCGGCGGCGCTCCTGGGAGAAGCGATCGCAACGACTTCGAAGCGAGGATGATTGCGGAGCGCCGGCAAGTGTGCGCGGACGCCGAATCCGGCTCCGACGATTCCGATGCGATAAACCTTCATGGCTCGCTGCCGGTGTCGCGCAGATTCGCGAAAAGGAATGCTTCGGTTTCGGCCAGCGTCTCGGCCATTGCGCTTCGCGAACCTTCCACGTGCCCTCGGTTCTTGGCAACGTAAAGCAAGACCGGCTTCGAAGCTGCCTGTGCCCATTGAAGTGCGGCGGCGAACTTATAGGAGTGCGCCGGAGAGACGCGCTGATCGTTTTGCGAGGTCATGACGAGCGTGGCGGGGTACGCGGTGCCTCTTCGAATTGCGACCAGCGGCGCGTATTCGTAGAGCCAGCGAAATTGCTCGGCATTCGCCACTGGAGAGCCGACTTCGTCGGCCCAAACCGCTTCGCTGCCGTACGTATATCCGCGCAGAACGTCGACCGGACCGGCTTCCTCGGCGACGGCGCCAAAGAGCGCGGGATGCGCGACTTCGGTCGCGCCGACGAGGAGGCCGCCGCCCGAGTAACCGTAAGCGCCCAGCGTCGAATGCGATGCAAACCCGCGCGCCACGAGCATATCGGCCGCCGCCGCAAAGTCGTCGAATGCGTTTCGCTTGTCGGCGAGCATACCCGCGCGATGCCAACGTTCACCGTACTCGCCGCCGCCGCGAACGCACGCGATCGCAAAGACGCCTCCGTTGGCAAGCCAAACGGCGCTCAGATTTTGCCATATCGGATGATACGCGTCGTTGAAGCCGCCATAGCCGGTCAACAGCGTCGGATTGGCGTGGTCGAGCTCAACGTCGCGGCGGTGCGCGACGAAGACGGGAATGCGCGCGCCGCCGCTCGAGGTAGCGTAAAATTCGTCGGTCACGTATTGCGACGGATCGAAGGGCGCTGCCGCGCGCGAATAGACCGTGCTCGCGTTCGTTCTTACGTCGTACGTGAAGATCGTCTGGGGAAACGTCGGGCTCGAGAAGCTGTAGTATCCGATTGCATCGTGGGGGTCTCCCGAGACGCCGCCCGAGGTGCCGACGCCCGGCAGACCCACGTCATGAAGCAACCGGCCTCGCCGATCGAAGACGGATAGCTGGGACTTGACATCACGCAAATAGAGTGCGACGAACCGGCCGCCGATCGCATTTACGGTTTCGAGTATCGCGTTACGTTGCGGAATGACGCTTCGTTCGATGGAAGAGTCCTTCACGTCGATCTCCACGAGCTTGCCGCGCGGAGCGTTTGCAGTCGTGAAAAAATAGAAGACGGGACCAACGTTATCGACGTAACTGTATTGGGCGTCTCCGAGCGGGCGCAGGACGGCCGTTCCATTCCGTCGCGCGCTCAGGTCGCGAATCGCGAGGAGGTTTCCGCCGGCGCCGGATCCCTCGACCGCGCCAAGCACCAGATAGCGGCCGTCCCAGCTTTCGCTCGCGTAGGGCAGCCAATTGGGATGATCGGGACGCTCGTACACGAGTTTATCCTGCGACTGGAACGTTCCGACGCGGTGAAACCGTACTCGGTACCCCTTTCCAATCGGGGTTCCCGGTGTGCGCTGGTCTTCCGAGCCGTATCCGCCATAGTAGAAGCCGCTGCTATCGCGCGCCCACGAAATTCCGCCGGTCCAGTCCGGAACGCCGAATACCGTCCCGGAATCATCCGCGCCGCCGGCCGTGTCGAGTGTGTGCCAGCGTTGCCAGCCCGTACCTGACGCATTCGTGGCGTAGGCGACTCTTCGCCCGTCCGGCGAGAGGGACCAGTCCGCGAAGATCGTCGATGCCTCGTTCCACCGCGTTGCGGGATCGAGCAACACCGACGTGCGGCCATTGCGAGTTAGCATGAGTACCATCTGCGACGAACCCGCGCGCACCCGAGCAAATACCGTCGCGTACGCCCCTTTCTCCGGAGCGAAGTCGCGCGGTGCAGACATTAAGTCGAGAAACCGCGTGCGTAACGCGTCACGCAGTGGAAGCCGCGCGAGCTTCTCGTCGGTAAGTCGTGTTTCGAGCGAAACCCATCGTGTGACGGCGGGAGATTGCGTCTGCTCGAGCCATCGATATGGATTTGGAACGGTCGTACCGAAATAGGTATCGACGTCCGCGCTTCTGGGAGTTGGCGGATAGACGATCGGCGGAGTGTTTGCCCGTGTTGCTGAAGGTCTACCCAGGCCGAGCAGCGCGCCCGCTAGGACGATAAAGCAAAAAGCGACTCTCGAGCTCATGGTGGTGGGCCTTTCTCAGATAACGGCTTCGAGCACTTCGACGCAGCGGTCGAGCTGTGATTCATCGATGACCAGTGGCGGACTGATGGTAATGGTATCGCCCGCGACGCCCGATTGGAGGAGAATGACGCCCTGTGCAAGCGCGTCCTTCACCGCCGCAAATGCGGCGTTCGCATCGCGGAGTTGAACCCCCCAGAATAATCCGAATCCGCGCACGGCGATAACGTTTGCGTGTGCCCGCAGCGGATCGAGTCTCTCTGCAAGGTGCCTGCCGAGGCTTGCCGCGCGTGCCGGAAGGCCGAGCCGCTGCATCTCACCGATGGTTGCAATTGCGGCCGCGCATGCCAAGGGATTGCCCAGATACGTCGAGGTGTGCAGCGCTTCGCCGCAGGACTGGGGCCACGCGTTCATGATTGCGGTCCGGCCGACGGCCGCGCTGATCGGGACTCCCGACCCCATTGCTTTGCCGATACAAAGAATATCGGGGACGACGCTCTCGTGCTCGATGTAAAACCATCGGCCGGTTCGGCCGAAACCGGTAAAGATTTCGTCGACGATTAAAATGATCCGTAGTTCGTCGCAAATCGCGCTGAGCGCGCTCAGGTAGCCGTGCGGCGGTACGATGCATCCTGCGCGTCCTTGAATGGGCTCTATGACGAGCGCCGCGAGGTCGTCGCGAGCACTCAACGTTTTTCGGGCGAGCGCCGCGGCGTCGCTCGCGCTGATGCGGCCTTCGCGCGGGTACTCCAGGAGGAGCGCTTCGGCGCCGAGCGCACCGGCAAACGGCGCGCGAAAGCGTTCGATTCCACCGACGCGCAGTGCACCGAAGGAGAGTCCGTGATATGCGCCGTGGTATGCCGCAAAACTCGATTTTCCGGTGGCAAGCATCGCGGTCTTCAGCGCCGCCTCGACCGCTTCGGAGCCCGTCGTCGCCAAGAAGGTCTTGGAAAGCTCCCTCGGCAGAATCGTCCCGAGCCGCTCGAAGAGCTCTACGCGAATTTCGGTCGGATGAACGTCGCCCATTCCGTGCCCGAGCCGTCGCGCCTGATCCGCGAGGGCTTGCATTACCCGTGGGTTCGAATGCCCAGCGTTGGCGACACCGAATGCCGCGGTGCAGTCGATGTAGCGATTTCCGTCGACGTCGACGACCGTGGATCCCTCAGCCGATTCCCAGAAGACCGGGAAGTCGTCGGCGAGGAACGTCACGTTGCGCTGCTCGTACTCGCGCAGCCGCTTCGCCAGCGCCGCGCTGCGCCGACGTGGAAGTCTCACGTCTCGTCGACGATCCATCGAACGAACTCGGCTATGCGCGGTCGACCACCGTGATAAGTGCCCAGAGGCGGCGCCTGCATCGTTCCGAACGGCACGATGCGCGCGGTTCTCGTTTGGATGGCGAGCTCTGCGAGGTCCTCGCGCCGGCCCGCGACTGCGAGCGCTTCGAGCTCTATTCCATGACGCAGCAAGTATGCTGCCGCCTCTTGGGGCGCGTCGACGGCGCGAACGCCGAGGCTGCGTGGAAAGAAGAGCGGCGGCTCCTCGATCCGCGTCGCGAGGTGAATTCCTTCGCGGCCCCCGCGAAACGTTGCGAGCTCTCGTGCGATCGCCGCGCGCGCGCTCCTGCCGGCGTCGGCGTCTACGGGCGGAAACTCCGCCTCAGCGCGGCGGACGGCATCGGCGAGTATCTCCCCAAAGCGTTCTACCGTGATGCGACCGCCCTTTTCGACAAAGAGCGCATGAAGCGAAAGGCAACCTTCGCTTTCGTAGAGGATGAGGTCGCGGGCGGCTTCGCGCGCGATCGCGCTTGCGCATGCTTCATCGCGCAACGCTTCGCGTGCGACATATCCGGCGCTCGCTTTCGATCCGAGCGGAATGAACCGCGTTCGCGCTGAGAGCAGCGAGCCAATCTCTTGCAACGTCGAATCGTCGCCGAATGCGACGACCCCGTCGAACGTACCGAGGACGAGCGAATCGCCATCGCCACGCCACGGTCGCGCGAGCGCCGCGTTCTGCAGCTCGGGCAGCTCGTCGGCCAGCGTTTCGAAAAACGCGGCGACGAGGCGATCTTCGCGGTCCTTGACGAGGACGTGACATTTTGCGACGAGCGCAAATACCGCAGGAACGATCGCGACGCCGATCGTCGTGCGGCTGGCGACGATGCAGATGCGACCGATCGGAAGCGCGTGCGTTCGGGGCCGGCCGGTACGCTGGACAAAATCATCGAGTACGTCGAGGGAGCCGAGTTCGTCCGTAATCACCGCGCAGATCGAATCACGCGACAACGTCCCGAAAAGACGATCGAACGCATACTCGACAACTGGAAGCGAGTAGCCGGTTCTCTCCGCGACCGAATCGCGAGTTCGTCGCCGCACCGCGAAGGCGCCGTCGCGCCAGCGAGCGGCGGCGGCGTCGACTGCGTCCACGATATCGCGTACCGGCTGCTTAATCACTACTTCATCTTCAGGAACGCCGAGCGCGACTCCCCGAGGTCCTTCGGCGCTGCACGGCAAAGGGGGAACGCGAATGCGCAGTAACTGGGTCGCGCGATGCTTCTTCGCGACCGTTGCGGTGATGGCAATCGCCGGGGTCGCCAGCGGCACCGCCTGCACCCGCTGGAGCCATCCGGGGCCGGTCGTGCCGACGGTTGCGCCCCTCTCGGCGATCTACGTCGATGCTGCAACCGGCAGCGACACATCGGGAAACGGTAGCCAAGAGAGTCCATACAAGACGGTGACCAAAGCCGTCGCAGTTCTCGACGCCGCGAAATCGGTGGCGTCCAGCGTCGCAATCAACGTGGGTCCCGGCGATTACGACGTGGCAAACGGTGAGATCTTCCCAATCGTCGTCACAAAGAGCGTGACGATCACCGGCTCGAACTATGGGAGCGGTCCGCACGGCGGTACGTTCATCGACGGGTTCGGTGAAGACAAGCTCTTTGAGAGCCTCGTCCACGCTCCCGCGCAGAGCGCATATACGACGCTAGAGATTGCGCCGCCGGCGAACGTTTCAATGGGCGACGTCTACCTCGGCGCCTCGAAAATATCGCTACGCGGATCGCAGTCATTTTATGCGTCGCTCGACGTCCTGGTCGCGACGTTTACGGCTAACACCAGCAGCTTTGCTGCAGGCATCGCGTCGACCCTGCGCAACCTCGACGGCGTAATCGTGCCGGGCGGTTCATTCACGTGCGCGTCCTGCTCGGTTCACGGCAACGACTTCGGCATCGGCGCGTTCGCGGTGCCTGTGGCGACGTCGGAACCCTCGCCCGTGATACCGACGGTCGCCCTCAGCCATCAGTCGGGTGACAGCACCGTCGCGGCGAAAGTGGTTGACGTGTTGACGGACGGCAACGTCGACGTCTCGGCGGCGGACACGTCGTTTCTACGCGCGGCTTACGCATACGCGGACGCTTTCAAGCCGCTGATCGCCACGAACGTGCGCGGGGTGGTCGATTTCGGTGGGGGAGCGGTACAATCGCCGGGCAATAATTCCTTCCTCGGCGCGCGCCTAACCGAGATCTACGTAACGCGCCGCTTCGAAACCATCAGCGCGTTCGACGACGTCTGGAATCCTCGGCAGCAGCAGGCGAATCGCAACGGCCTGTACCTTCGTGAAATTACTTTCGCGGCGGATGCAAGCGGTAAGAACGTTACGATCCATCACATTGCCACCGGTTCGACGGTAATGGTCGGGCCCGCGCCGGTACCGACGCCGACCCCATCAACCACGCCGTCGAGCGGACCGACTTCCACGCCGACGTGAGCGATACGCTGCAGCGGATCTACGCTGCAAAAGCGGCGGTGCTCGACGAAGAGATCGCACGCGAGCCATATGAAAGCCTTCGCGGGCGCGCACTCGCGCGCAAAGGCGAGCGGCGCAACTTTCTAGCCGCGCTCGAGCGGGCCGGCGGAGCCGGCGATCATCGCTGAAATCAAGCGCGCGTCGCCGTCGAGCGGATTGATCGCGCGCAGCTTCGATGCCGCGGCGACCGCGCGCATATACGATGGCGCAGGCGCGGATGCAATCAGCGTGTTGACCGAGCGCGACCATTTTCTGGGGGAGTTAGGATATCTCGACGTCGTGCGTGCCGCCACGTCGCGTCCCATTCTGCGCAAAGACTTCATGTGGACGCGTTATCAGGTCGCACAATCCGCGGCTCATGGGGCCGATTGCGTGCTCTTGATCGTAGCCGGAATGGACGATGCCGGATTAGGTGACTCGCTGGAGGAAGCGGCGCTTTACGAGTTGGACGTCCTCGTCGAAGCGCATGACGAGGCGGAACTGCGCCGCGCGGTCGCGGCCGGCGCGCGTCTGCTTGGCATCAATAACCGTAACCTCAGGACGTTGGAAACCGATCTGGCCGTGAGCGAGCACTTACTCCCAAAGGTTCCGTCCGGCGTACTGGCAATTAGCGAAAGCGGCATGCGCGACGCGTCGGACGTCGCGCGGTTGCGCGCGGCCGGAGCACGGGGCTTCCTTATCGGTGAGGCGCTCATGCAGGCCGACGATCCCGCTTCGCTCATTGCTTCGTTCCGCGCCGGGGCGCGCGGCCCGCTCGGCGCGGCTCTATAGCGGCTCTATAACAGAAGGAAGAGACTCGCTCCGACGACCGTACCCAGCGTCGCGATGGCGGTTGGCGCCGTCCGGCGTCCTAATGAGGCGGCGGCGAGCGCGCCGAGACCGATCCCGACGATACCGGTGCCCGGATAAATCTCCCCGTGCTGCAGATAGCACGTGAGCAAAACGCCGCCGAGGCCGAAAAGGAAGACGACCAACGGCGTCTGGCGCCGATCGAGTGCCGTTGCCATCAGCAGCAAGATCGTAATTGCGAGAAGCGCGTGCAGCGCCACAAAGGGCTCGCCGGCCATACCGATGCCAAGAAAGAACGCCGCGATGGCGACCGCCACGAGTTGAGTCATCTTCGGCTAGGTTTCGCTTTGGAAGCAACCGGCCCCGCCCTTCGGGTGTCATTCTAAGCGGAGCCCCGCAGGGCCGAAGTCGAAGGACGAATACTATAGCAATATGACGACTACAGCAACGAAGCCGGCCCTCGAAGTTCCGACGTTTCAAAACGAGCGCGTCAAAGATTTCCGCGACGCCGGCGACGCCGCGGCAATGCGAGCGGCGCTCGACGCGACGAAGGAACGGCTCGGCAAACATTATCCGCTCGTTATCGGCGGTCGCAAAATCGAAACGGAGAAGAAGATCCGTTCGGTAAATCCCGCCGACCCTAACGAGGTCGTCGGCCTCACCAGTTCGGCATCGAAGGAGCAGGCGAACGAGGCCATCGAGAGTGCTGCCAAGGCCTTCGAAACCTGGCGCCGCCGCACGCTTCCCGAACGCGCGGCGTATATCTTCAAGGCGGCGGAGCTGCTGCGCGAGCGTCGTTTCGAGTACGACGCATTGCTCGTCCACGAAGTCGGCAAGAGTTGGAGCGAAGCCGACGGCGATATCGCCGAAGCCATCGACTTTCTCGAATTTTATGCGCGTGAGGCTTTGCGCTACGCGCAGCACCAGCCGGTCGTCCCGATCGAGGGTGAGCGCAACGAACTGGTTTACATTCCGCTGGGGGTCGGCGCGGTTATTCCGCCCTGGAACTTTGCCGGCGCGATTATGATCGGAATGACGGCTGCAGCGATCGTCAGCGGAAACACGGTCGTTCTCAAGCCGTCAAGCGACGCCGCGGTAATTGCGGCATGGTTCGTCGATCTGTTGCATGAAATCGACGTGCCCCCCGGTGTCGTCAATTTCATTCCGGGCTCGGGGGGCGAAATCGGCGACGCGATCGTGACGCATCCCCATATTCGCTTCATTGCGTTCACCGGATCGAAAGAGGTTGGATTACGCATCAACGAGCTGGCAGCAAAGCCGCAGCCCGGTCAGAAGTGGATCAAGCGAGTCATCGCCGAGATGGGTGGAAAGGATTCGATCGTCGTCGCAGCCGACGCCGACGTCGACGCGGCCGTCGAAGGCGTTGCCGTTTCAGCCTTCGGCTTTCAGGGACAGAAGTGTTCGGCTTGTTCTCGTGCGATCGTCGAAGAGAGCGTCTACGACGAGTTTGTTGACAAGCTGCGCCGGCGGGTGAGCACGATCAGCGTGGGCGACCCGCGCGACCAGGGCGCGTTCATGGGTCCGGTCGTGAACGAAGGCGCGCTCGAGTCGATCATGCGGTACATCGAGACGGGCAAGACGGAAGGCCGACTCATCGCGGGCGGGAATCGTGTCGGCGAACGCGGCTACTTTTTGGAGCCGACGGTGATCGCCGACGTCGACCCGCACGCACGGATCGCGCAAGAGGAAATCTTCGGACCCGTACTCGCGGTGATCAAGGCAAGAGATTTCGAAGACGCGATGTCGATTGCGAATAACACGGAATTCGGTCTTACCGGGTCGCTCTACACGGCCGACGACGAAAAAATCGAGCGCGCGCGTGAAGATTTCTTCGTCGGTAACCTCTATTTCAATCGCAAGAGCACCGGTGCAATGGTCGGCGTTCATCCGTTCGGCGGCTTCAACATGTCCGGTACCGACAGCAAAGCGGGCGGTCGCGATTACCTGCTCCTCTTCATGCAGGCCAAGACGATCTCCAGAAAGGTCTAACGCGCTAATCGGCCGCTCCCGATAACAGATCTCGAGCTTGTTGCCGTCGGCGTCTTCAAAGAACGTCGCGTAATAAAAGGGCGTGTACTCCTCGCACACGTGCGGCGGCTCAAAGGCCGTCGCGCCGGCTGCGCGCGCCACTTCGGCAAGACGGTCGACGTCCGCCCGATCGGCAGCGCGTAATGCGATGCGCGAGCCGTTTGGGCTGTGGCCCGAATCGAGAACGATGCCGAAGAACGGCTTGGCGCGGTCGCCGTCAGGCGTGTAGTAGCAAATAGATTCCTCGTCCTCGCTCACCCGCGAGTAACCCATCGCCGGCAGCAGCGCATCGTATAGCCGGCGTACCTTCATAAAATCGCTCACCCGAGCGTCGACGTGGTCGAATAACACGTGAAGTACCTCGCGCTGCGACGTTTGACGGCCGTCCAAGCCGGTCCCGGCGGGTTGGCCCCGACCGGCAACCGAGCTGCAACCATCTGTATGTGCCTGGCGTTATACGTGAAGATCACGGTTCTTGAGCGGACCGCGGGCGGCTTCGGCCAAACGGCCGAGCGAGCCGCCTTTCAAGCTTTCCTTGACAGCCCTTTTGGGCGGCG
>CAWFFL010000005.1:0-57500 GCA_963815165.1 Vulcanimicrobiota bacterium | reverse complement strand
CACCACAGAGGGTGAAAGTCCCGTAAGCAAAAGCGATCGATCTCGCGGAGCTGTTCGTGAGTAGGGCCGGGCACGAGAAACCCGGTCTGAAACTGGGAGGACCATCTTCCAAGGCTAAATATTCTGTGGAAACCGATAGCGAACTAGTACCGTGAGGGAAAGGTGAAAAGAACCCCCGGAGGGGAGTGAAAGAGAACATGAAACCGCGTGCCTACAAACCGTGAAAGGCCTATGCGCAAGCATGGCTGATTGCGTGCCTATTGAAGAATGAACCTGCGAGTTACTTGTAACGGGCTTGGTTAAGGTGTTGAGCCGGAGCCGTAGCGAAAGCGAGTCTGAATAGGGCGTTCGTCCGTTGCAGTAGACCCGAAACCGAGTGATCTATCCATGGCCAGGGTGAAACGTGATTAACCTCACGTGGAGGCCCGAACCTGTTGTTGTTGAAAAAACATTGGATGAGCTGTGGATAGGGGTGAAAAGCCAATCGAACTCGGAGATAGCTGGTTCTCCCCGAAATAGTTTTAGGACTAGCGTTGCGCGTTAACCCGCGGGGGTAGAGCACTGACAGGGCTAGGGGTCTTACCGGATTACCGAACCCAATCAAACTCCGAATACCGCGGCGAACTGCGCAGCAGTCAGACTGTGGGGGATAAGCTCCATGGTCAAAAGGGAAACAGCCCAGATCAACAGCTAAGGTCCCTAATCGATGCTCAGTGGTAAAGGAAGTTCTGTCGCTCAGACAACTAGGAGGTTGGCTTAGAAGCAGCCACCCTTGAAAGAGTGCGTAATAGCTCACTAGTCGAGTGATGGGGCGCCGAAAATCCAACGGGGCTCAAGCATCGAACCGAAGCTTTGGGATTAGTCTAATACTCTGACGCTTGACGTCAGGTGCCATCATGCCTCTAGTTTTGTTTGGATCGCGGAGGCGAGCGGCGAAGTTTACTGTTAGGTAATCGAGCCGCGAGCCGACAAAGAGCCGGACAAAAGTAGGGGTATGAGGGCTAATCGGTAGGGGAGCGTTGTGGTGTAGGCTGAAGCACGACCGCGAGGACGTGTGGACGACCCACAAGTGCGAATGCAGGTATAAGTAGCGAGAAATGCGGGTGAGAACCCCGCACGCCGGAAGTCTAAGGTTTCCTGAGCAACGTCAATCGTCTCAGGGTGAGTCGGGAGCTAAGCCGAGGCTGAGAAGCGTAGGCGATGCACAAGCAGTTCATATTCTGCTACCACCGACGACCGTTTAGACTTTGCGGTACCGTACCATCTAATCTTCGCTCGCGAAGCCGCGAGGGATTTTTTCCGAGCACCAGGAGCGATGAGGGAGTGGTCTTATGGACCATGACCGAAGAGCGACGCAGCGATCGGGAAAAAGACCCGCGGAGTTGGTCATCGTTCTGCAAAGTCTATGAGCCGAGGGGGTGACGCAGGAGGATAAGTCAGCGCGCCGATGGATGTGCGCGTCTAAGTTGGTAGGCGGTGCTGTAGGTAAGTCCGCAGCACGTAACGCCGAGAGACGAATGCGAGGCTCTTCGGAGCCGAAGTGACTGACTCCACGCTGCCAAGAAAAGCCCCTAGGTAGATCGTAGGTGCCCGTACCGTACACCGACACAGGTAGACTGGCAGAGCATGCTAAGGCGACGGGAGAATCCCTGTTAAGGAACTCGGCAAATTGACCCCGTAACTTAGGGAGAAGGGGTGCCTCCTTTGGTCTAGTGTTTACCACGAAAGCTGAGGGAGGCGGCACAAAATAGGCCCAAGCGACTGTTTAACAAAAACACAGGTCTCTGCGAACGCGAAAGCGGACGTATAGGGGCTGACTCCTGCCCGGTGCTGGAAGGTTAAAGGGAGTCGTCAGCGCAAGCGAAGCGGCAAACTGAAGCCCCAGTAAACGGCGGCGGTAACTATAACCGTCCTAAGGTGACAACTTTATCGTTGCCTCACCGCACAGTAATGTGCGTACGAAAACTCAGCTATATGCGGGAACATCCTGAGAGCCCAACCTACTCGTTCGTCGTCTAGACGAGCAGTAAAAAAGGTTTGGGATTGGACAATCCGCAGGAAACCCCGAGTCTTTTGATTCGGGGGCTCCTCAGAGACTATACGCTGAGCTCCAGAAACGAGTTGAACCGTCAGCGGTTCTCTTACTGGATGAAGATAGAGTCCACTCCGGTGTGAAAGCCCCGGAAAAAAGTGAGCGAAATTCCTTGTCGGGTAAGTTCCGACCTGCACGAATGGAGTAACGACTTGGGCACTGTCTCAATGGGGATCCCGGCGAAATTGCAGTACCAGTGAAGATGCTGGTTACCCGCAGCAGGACGGAAAGACCCCATGAAGCTTTACTGTATCCTGATCTTGGGTTCTGAGATTGTCCGTACAGGATAGGTGGGAGCCGATGATCCGATGGCGCTAGCCGTCGGGGAGGCAACGTTGGGATACCACCCTGATAATCTTGGGATTCTAACTAGCCGCCGTAATCCGGTGGTAGGACATGGTCAGGTGGGCAGTTTGACTGGGGCGGTCGCCTCCCAAAGAGTAACGGAGGCGCCCAAAGGTTCCCTCAGGACGGTCAGAAACCGTTCGTATAGAGTGCATAGGCATAAGGGAGCTTAACTGCGAGACGGACAGGTCGAGCAGGTGCGAAAGCAGGGCTAAGTGATCCGGCGGTTCCGAATGGAAGGGCCGTCGCTTATCGGATAAAAGCTACTCTGGGGATAACAGGCTTATCTCCCCCAAGAGTCAAGTAGGGCTCCTCGCTCGAGTGATCGGGCGATGAACAGTGGCTCATATCGGTGGAACCCTTTACAAGGGGCAATACCGAGGGAAGAGAGCTCGCCGCAGAAACGCATCGCGTTTCATGCGAGCTAAGTTCGGCATAAGCCGAATACGCTATGCAAGCTCTCCCTGTAACGACTTCTCGTTTAATGCGAGAGATGGACGTGCCGGCGCGAAAGCGCAAATTTATCGCGTCCATAACACGCCACCATCTCGAAAGAGATGAAGGTATAGTCTGCGCTGCAAGAGATTGCAGAACGCCACATCGACGGGGAGGTTTGGCACCTCGATGTCGGATCGTCGCATCCTGGGGCTGTAGTAGGTCCCAAGGGTTGGGCTGTTCGCCCATTAAAGCGGTACGCGATCTGGGTTCAGAACGTCGTGAGACAGTTCGGTCCCTATCCGCTGTGGGCGTAGGAGATTTGAGGAGATTGGACCCTAGTACGAGAGGACCGGGTCGAACGAACCTCTGGTGAACCGGTTGTTCCGCCAGGAGCATAGCCGGGTAGCTAAGTTCGGATCAGATAAACGCTGAAAGCATATAAGCGTGAAACTGACTCCAAGATGAGATCTCAATCCCGAAAGGGTGAAGAGTCGTGGTAGACTACCACGTTGATAGGCCGGAGGTGGAAGCGCTGCAAGGCGTGGAGCTGACCGGTACTAATCGCTCGGATATTTTAACTAACGCTCGCGCCGCTTCCGGACACTGGAAGTTCTTCTCTGTACAGCTTTAAAGCTTCCCGGCGCGATCGGCTAGAGCTCCGGCTCGCCATCGCGCTCGGGGACCAAGGTTTCTGGCGCCCATGGCGGTGGGGTCCCACCCGTTCCCATCCCGAACACGGCAGTTAAGCCCGCCAGCGCCGATGATAGTTTGGCCGCAGGGCCTCTCGAAAGTAGGACGGTGCCAGATTTAATTGAGAAGCCCGCCGCGTAAACCGTGGCGGGCTTTTTCGTTGGTGACGAATCGCCACTACGGCATAGTTCAGGCTCTCGCCACGTATTCGAAGTCTTTGCCGAACGCTTGCGCTTCGAGATTCGTCTGCGCGGCGAGAGCGGCGAGCCTCGCTCCGTCGCTAAAGTCGGACGGCTCCAAATAAACCATATAATCGCGCGCCACGCGATACGCTTCGGTCGTGAGGTCGACCTGACGGGTGCGGATGCGCCCCGTTGCGGGATCGAGCAGATCCGCTAACTGGAGCGGGCGAACGTTGCCGCCTTCCAACGCGATGAGCGCGCCACTGCCCCCGCCGACGAGATAACGAACCGCGCCGAAGCCGAGCGTGCGCGTATAATCGACGTCGAACGGCACCGGTTTCGCGCAGCGGAGCTCGTAGCCGATATCTTTGGAGTGCACGACTGAGTCGACGCCGATACTCGTCAGCCGATTGCGAACCGCATCGCGCACGAATGACGCCGAGCGGAACGTCGGCGAGTGCGATGTTTCCGAACGAGTCGCGACCGTACGCATCCTGGCGCGCAAAGATGTCGTCCCAAACGTGTTCGGCAATTCCTTCGGCGACGACGACGACCCCGTGTCGCCGTCCGACGGATCGGCGTTTGACGATCGCCCCGACGATCGTGTCGGCGACCGATGCGAGCGTAGCCTTTATCTGAAAACTCTTCGGGGAGCACGGCCAGCGTCGACCCCGCCGCCTTGCACATTCCCAGCGCTAGCGATCCCGACTTACGCCCCATGCAGACGACGACATACCAGCGCGCCGTCGTGCGCGCGTCCTCCATTAAGCTTTCGAAAATGCCGGCTCCGACCGACCGCGCCGTCTCGAATCCGAAGGTTGGTGCGTTCCCGGGCAGCGGCAGATCGTTGTCGATGGTCTTTGGGACGGTCGCTACGCCGATTCGACCGGTCGTGCCCGCCGCAATTCGCGCAGCTCCGTAGGTTGTGTCGTCACCGCCGATGCAGACGAGATACCGCACTTGCAGCGCCTCGAGCGCGTCGACGCAGCGCTGCAGCGTCACTTCGTCTTTTGCGGGATTCGTGCGGGAAGTGCGCAAGAATCGACCCGCCGCTGGTGTGGATGCGCGACACGTCGTCGAAAGTCAGCTCGATAGTCTGAGGTGCGCGGCCTGCAGCGAGATCGCGATATCCGTCGTAAATGCCGACCGCGCGTAATCCGCATTTGAAGGCTTCCATTGCCGCCGATGCGATCACGCCGTTGATGCCCGGCGCGGGTCCGCCCCCGACGAGGATGGCGAGCGCGTCAGCCATGCGTTGGTCGAATGCGATAGACGACACCGGCGTCGTCATCGGCCACGAAGAGCGAACCCTGCGCGCCAATTGCGACTCCCGTCGGCCGGCCGATTCGATCCGCGCAGCCGCTCTGGAATCCCGTCACGAAGTTCGTCCATTGCGTCGTCGGGTTCGTCCAGTCGACGCTCTTGACTGGACGATCGCCGTTCATCGCGACGAAGACCACGCGTGGCGGTGCAGCCTGGCAGCCGTTTTTCGTATGCCAGGAGCCGTGGACCGCGACGAAAAGGCCGCCGCGATATGCAGCGTTAAATGCGTAGCGGCCGCCTTGATGCTGCGGATAGAACGCCGCGCCGATGATCGTGGAGTATGCGGGAAGTTCGATCAGTGGTTCGACCGCATTGGCACAGCTCGCGCCGCGCCCGTACGCGTGATGGTTCTCCTCGCAGTCGGGCCATCCGTAATCCGCATCGCCGGCGTGTGCGGAGAGGTCGTCGAGAAATTCGTACGGATGACTCGCCGGCAGATCGTCTTGGCCCGCATCGCCGAGCCACATGGCGCTTGTTTGTGGATTGATGGCGAGCGCGATGGCGTTGCGGATGCGCTTAGCGCGTTGCGTGAAGCCCGAGCCGTCGGCTTTGACCACCGAGACCGCGGCGCGCGTTACGTCGACCTCCGGTACATAGTCGTTGCACGAAGAACCGACGGAGACGTAAACGATGCCCTTCGAATAGGCGACCGACGTCGTCATGTGGACGTCACCGTCGGTCCCGGGTGAGACCGGCCCTGAGCGAACGTCGGCGATTTTGCGCATCCCGGATGCCTTTCGTTCTCCGCGATAGGGAATCACCCAAACGTGATGCATCGTGCCGACAAAGATCGCGTGCGCCGGCGGTGCAAAGGCAACGCCGGCGGCGCGCTCGTCGTCGAAGCTTGCAAAGACCTCCGGTGCGCCGCGCGTTTCCCTCGGCATCCGGAACGATATAAACGTCGTGTGATTCGCGTGCCGACGATCAGATCGCCGTTGGGCAACGCGGTGAGTTCGCGCGCTGCTCCGACGTTGGCGACTTCTTCGATAGTGAAACCTTGCGGCACGCGCAAGCCCGGTGCACGCGGCGGCGACCAGCGCGAGAAGAACGATGGGGAAAAAGAATGCGCGCATCGCGATGTGGCTTC
Organism: Vulcanimicrobiota bacterium; assembly: GCA_963815165.1. Lineage (GTDB taxonomy): Bacteria > Vulcanimicrobiota > Vulcanimicrobiia > Vulcanimicrobiales > Vulcanimicrobiaceae > Cybelea. The sequence continues at coordinate 51,343 of CAWFFL010000005.1, read as the reverse complement.
GGATGCGCGCGTGAGATTACCCGGCTACGGGTTTGTTGCCGCGCTTATCGCGACGGCGGCGGTGGACCTTGCTGATCCTGGTCGGGCGGCGGACCCTGCTGATCCTGATCCGGCGGTGGACCTTGCGGATACTGTCCCTGCGGCGGACCTTGCGGATATTGTCCCTGCGGCGGGCCTTGCGGATACTGTCCCTGCGGTGGACCTTGCGGATACTGTCCCTGCGGCGGACCTTGCGGATACTGTCCCTGCGGTGGACCCTGCTGATATGTCCCTGCGGCGCACCTTGCTGATAGCCTTGATCGGCGCCGCCGTCGCGCTGACTGCATTTGCGCGCGGTGCGCGCGCCTTTCTTGACGGTACTGGTTCTGCTGGTCGCTGCTGAGTTGTCCCATGATTTGCCGGCGCAGCTCGCGATTGGCGTCACGATCGCGTGGGCTTCCCTCGGGATGCGACTGCGCGTATTGATGAATGATCGATTGGATCCGTTGCTGTTGATCGCCGGAAAGGTTCAAGTTGCCGAAACGCTTCGCCCAGTGGTGTTGGAGTTTCGCTTCGCTGGGCACGGTGGTGTGACCGTAGGCTCGCGATGCGGACGGCGGCCCCTTGCTGCGCGTACACGCCGAGCGGCATTGCGAGCGCGAACTGCAAAAGCGCCCGCGGCAAAAAGGTTGATCTTCATGCGCGTCAATCTTAGCGGGTCGACTCCATGAGCGCGTGAACGGGGGATTAGGACCGAGCAAGCGGACGAATTGCTACCGCAGTCGATCGACTCTGCGACGTGTCCTTCGAACCGCTTGAAGTTATCGAAGAAGAGTTGCGAAAGCTTGCGCGCTTGTTCGTCGTATGCCCCTTTGTCCGCCCATGCGTTACGCGGGTTGAGAACCTCGGCTGGGCACGTCGGGCACCTGCTTGGGAATACGCAGTCCAAAGAAGCGCTCGGTCTCGAAATCGTTTGGAATCCGCCCTTCGATCGCCGCATTGACCATTGCGCGCGTATGCGCGATCGCCATTCGATGTCCGACGCCGTACGGGCCGCCGGTCCAGCCGGTATTGACCAGCCAGCACTCGACGTCGTGCTCGTCGATCTTGCGCCCGAGTAGACGGGCGTAGACGGTCGGATGATGCACCATGAACGGCGCGCCGAAACACGTCGAAAACGTCGCTTGGGGCTCGCTGATGCCGCGTTCGGTTCCGGCAACCTTAGCGGTGTAGCCGGAGAGGAAATGATACATCGCCTGGTCGCGCGAGAGTTTTGAGATCGGCGGAAGGACGCCGAATGCGTCGGCGGTCAGCATGATGATCGTCTTTGGATGGCCCGCTTTGCTCCGATGCGACGACGTTGGGAATGAAATTCAGCGGATAAGCCGCGCGCGTGTTCTCGGTCTTCGCGTCCGAATCGACGTCGAGTGCGCGCGGTGCGCTCGTCGTAGACGACGTTCTCGAGAACCGTCGAAAAGCGGTGCGTTGCCGCCCAAATCTCCGGCTCGGCATTCGGCGAAAGTCGAATGACCTTCGCATAGCAGCCGCCCTCGAAATTGAAGACGCCGTCTGCGGACCAGCCGTGTTCGTCGTCGCCGATGAGCGGCCGGCGCGAATCCGACGAGAGCGTCGTCTTCCCGGTTCCCGAAAGACCGAAAAGAATCGCAACGTCGCCGCGGCTGCCGACGTTCGCCGAGCAATGCATCGGAAGCGTATCGCGAAGCGGCAGGAGATAGTTCATCACGGTGAAGATCGACTTCTTGATCTCGCCGGCGTATCGGGTGCCGCCGATCAGAATCATGCGTCGCTCGAAGTTGACGAGAATGAAGGTGCCGGTAGCGCGTGCCGTCGCGCTGCGGATCCGCGGTAAAGAGGGAGGCGTCGACGACGGTAAACTCCGGCGTAAAGTCCGGGTCGGCTTTCTGCGGCGTGATGAAGAGGTGCGCGAGCGAAGAGACTTTGCCAAGCGAGCTCGGTATAGACGCGCAGCGGCATGCGATAGCGCTCGTCGGCGCCGACGTAACAGTCGAGGCTGTAGGCTTCGCGTTCCGAGAAATAGGCCGCGACGCGATCCAAGAGCGCATCGAAGCGCGCTGGAGTCGAACGGCTTGATTCGCATCGTTCCAGTCGATGTGCTGCTCGCTGGACGGCTCGCGCACGAAGAACTTATCCTTCGGCGAGCGCCCGGTGTGGGGCCGCGTGTCGACGATGAGCTGGCCGTCTGCGCCCGAGAACGCCTTCGCCGCGTGCGATCGCGTGCTCGATGAGCTCCGGAGCCGAGAGATTCTCCCAGAGCTTGACGACCTTGAGTTTTTCCGGAATCGAAAGAATGAGTCTATCCTCCTGTTACGAGCGCTCGTGCCAATGCTTTCCCTAACCGCATGGGGCCGCCTGCAGGCGGACCTCGCCGCGGGCGTCCAATGCAGAGCGAATGCGCTTGAGATGCTCTTCCCTGGGCTTTGCCGCGGCGGCGGTGCTCGCCACGATCGCACCGGCCCATGCAGTCCTACCCTTTCACTTCGGATTCTTTGCATCGGGGCCCCTCGATGCCATTACCGACGTCGCAGGCGTGCGCGTCGCACACGTGACGAAGATCGAAGGGAGCGATATCCGCACCGGCGCCACCGCGGTCCTGCCGAACGCCGATCCGTGGGATCACAAGGTCTCGGCCGCTTTCTTTGCCTTCAACGGCAATGGCGAAATGACCGGAACGCACTGGATCGAGGAGTCTGGCATATCTCGAAGAGCCGGTCGTTCTCACCGATACGCTCGATGTGGGCCGCGCCGCCGACGGCGTCGTTAGCTGGGTGATCGCACATCATCCCCGAGTCGGGCGTGGCGACGACGTCCCGCTTCCGGTAGTCGCGGAATGTGACGACGGTTTGCTCAACGACATTCAGGCGCGAGCGGTAACGCCGAACGACGTCGTGCGGCTGCTCGATTCGGCCGCGCCGGGGCAATTTGCGCGCGGCAGCGTCGGCGCCGGAACGGCGATGAACGCATTCGGTTTTCGTGCCGGGCATTGGATCGGCGTCGCGCGTGCTTCCAAACGATGCCGGCGGGTACCACGTCGGCGTGCTCGTCAACGACAATACCGGCAGCAGCCGCCGTCAGCTCACGATCGTCGGCGTTCCGGTCGGTGACGCGGCTTCGCAACGAATATCGTCCGGTTTTTCCGAAACGGTACGGCGCTCAAAGGACGGCTTGGTGAAGGCAGCATCATCATCGTCGTTGCCACGGACGCCCCGCTCGACAGCCGGCAACTTCGAGCGCGTTGCATTGCGGGCGGCGATGGGAATGGCGCGCACGGGCCTCACCTCGTCGGTCGGCAGCGGCGATCTGATCGTCGCTTTCTCGACTACTCACGTTTTCGAACGTGTCGCCGATTTTACCGTGACGGCGCCGAAGGAGCCGATCGTGGTCGACGACGACGCTCTTGGACGCAGCTCTATACCGCGACCGCCGAAGCGACGCAAGCGGCGATCTACGATGCGCTTTTCGAGTCGACGACGATGACCGGCCGCGGCGGCGCGACGGTCTACGCGCTGCCCGTCGATCGCGTCCTCCAGATGCTGCGAGACGCTCGTGCGATATAACGGTTGCCTCCCGAGCACAAGGGTCGCTCCCGTCCCTTAGGGTAACCTTCTGCGTGCCCTGCTGCCGGTCGCGCTGCCTTTGAGTCAGTTCGTCCACCTTCACGTTCATTCCGAATATTCGCTGCTCGACGGCGCGTGCCGCATCGAAGACCTTTGCCGACGCGCCGCCGAGGTCGGCGCGCGCGCGGTCGCCCTAACCGATCACGGCGTGATGTACGGCGCGATGGAGTTTTATTACGCCGCGCGAGCGCTGCATTTAACGCCTATACTCGGATGCGAAGCGTACGTGGCGCCGCGTGGCCGCTTCGACCGTACAGCGCGGGAGGAAGCGCACGTCACGCTGCTCGCCGCCGATTTGGTTGGCTATCGCAACCTAATCGCGCTCGTCTCAAAAGGCTTCCTCGAAGGTTACTACTACAAACCGCGCATAGACCTCGAGCTCCTCGCGGAGCACAACGACGGTCTCATTGCGCTCTCGGGATGCATGTCGGGTTTGGTCGCCGCACCGCTTTTGCGCAACGACTACGCCGCGGCACTGCGAAACGCCAAGACCTATGTCGAGATCTTCGGCGACCGTTTCTATATCGAGGTGATGCGCCACGGGATGCCGGAGCAAGAGACGATCAACGATGGGCTCGTGCGCATCGGGGGGAGCTCGGGGTTCCTGCTCGTCGCGACGAACGACTCCCATTACCTGGAGCAGAAGGACTCCGCGGCACACGACGTACTGCTCTGCATCGGCACGGGCAAGACGGTTTCCGAAGAGAATCGGATGCGCTTTTATTCCGATCAGTTCTACCTCAAGACGCCTGACGAGATGCACGAGCTTTGGCGCGACCTTCCGGAAGCGGCGGAGAACACCGTACGCATTGCCGAACGCGTTGACATCCGGATCCCCGAAAAGGTCTTTCATCTCCCACAGTATCCCGTGCCGCACGATGGAGAGAACCCGGAGCGCAGCGACGCCGAGTATCTGCGCGAGCTCTGCGAGCTCGGCTTACTGGAGCGGTATGGCGAAGAGCGCGTGCGAAGCGATGCGGCCTTGCGGGAACGGCTTGAATACGAGTTAGCCGTCATCACGAAGATGGGCTTCTCCTCGTACTTTCTCATCGTCTGGGATTTCATCAAATATGCCCGCGATCGTGGCATCCCCGTTGGGCCGGGACGAGGCTCCGCCGTCGGGTCCGTCGTCGCGTACTGCCTGAGGATTACCGATCTCGACCCGCTGCGCTTCAACTTGATGTTCGAACGTTTCCTGAACCCCGAGCGCATATCGATGCCCGATATCGATACCGATTTCTGCGTCGATCGCCGCGACGAAGTCATCGCTTACGTTACCGAAAAATACGGCAAAGATCGCGTCGCGCAGATTGTCACGTTCGGCACGATGGCGGCCCGCGCCGCGATTCGTGACGCGGGACGGGCATTGGGCGTACCGTTGCCGGACGTCGACCGCATTGCAAAGCTGATTCCCTCGGGGCCGAGCGGTTTCTCGATCAAGCGCGCCGTCGAACAAATCGCCGAGCTCAAAGTCATTTATGCGTCGCAGCCGGAGATCCGCAAACTGCTCGATACCGCAAAAGAAATTGAGGGGCTCGCGCGTAACGCGGGCACGCATGCCGCTGGCGTCGTGATCTCTTCGGGCGCCCTGACCGAATACACGCCGCTTTGCCGCTTTGGCGACGGCGGCGTAAACACGCAGTATGACATGGATTCGATCGAGCGGATCGGCTTGCTAAAGATGGATTTCTTGGGTCTTCGAAATCTCACTGTGATGGACAATGCGGTTCGCGAGATTCGCCGGACCGTCGACTCCGACTTCGAGCTGGCAAGAATTCCGTTTGAGGACACGCGGACGTATCGGATGCTCGGACGGGGCGAAACCGTTGGCGTATTCCAGCTGGAGTCGGAAGGCATGAAGCGGGTTTGCGCCGAGCTGCAGCCTTCGGAGTTCGGCGAGATCATGGCGATCAACGCGCTCTTCCGGCCCGGCCCGATGGAGCTGATTCCGCAGTATATTGCGGTAAAACACGGGCGTTCCAAACCGCAGTACCTGCATCCGAAGCTGGAGCCGATTCTCTCCGAGACCTACGGCATTCCGGTCTACCAAGAACAGGTCATGCGAATGGCGCGCGAGATTGCGGGCTTCACGCTGAGCGAGGTGGACGAGCTTCGTAAAGTGATCAGCAAGAAGCAAAAAGAGAAAATCCCCGTCTATCAAGAAAAATTCGTATCGGGCGCCGAAGCGACGTCGGGCATCAATCGCCCGCTCGCCGAAAAACTCTTCCATTACATCGAGCCATTTGCCGGCTACGCCTTCAACAAGGCTCACGCGGCCGCGTACGCGTGGATTGCTTATCAAACCGCATACCTGAAGGCCAATCACTCGCTGCAATACCTGGCCGCACTGATGACTTCGGTGAAAGACAAGACGGAAAAGCTCGTCGAATATATCGACGAAGCGAAGAAACTCGGAATCGAGGTCTTACCGCCTGACGTCAACGAGTCGCTCGTCGATTTCACGGTCGTCGGCGAGGCCATTCGTTTTGGACTAGCGGCCGTAAAGGGCGTCGGCGAAGCCGCCGTGCGCAACATCATCGAAACACGCGAGCGGGGCGGGCGTTTCACCGACCTTTTCAATTTAGCCGAGCGCGTCGATGCCAAACAGGTAAACCGCCGCGTCTTCGAGGCGCTCATCAAATGCGGCGCGCTCGACGGTATTCGCGGGAACCGCGCGCAGAAGCTTGCGGCGCTCGACACCGCTCTAGAACTCGCGGCTCGCGCGACTCGCGACGCGGAGCTTGGACAGGTCTCGCTCTTCGGCGAGAAAGGCGCTCACGGTCCGACGCTCGTACCGAAATTACCGGGTGTCGCCGCACCGACGACGCGCGAGATGCTTGCGTGGGAACGCGAAACGTTGGGAATCTTCGTGTCGGGCCACCCGCTGGCCGAGCTCGCACCATTGCTCGAGCGCGCCGGTGCGATGCCCATCAAGAATCTTCGTGAGCTTTCCGACGACGTCGCGGTGACCGTCGCGGGTACGGTGACGAGCGCACGCCGTACCATTACGAAAACGGGCCAGCAAATTCTCATCGCACAACTCGAGGACACGACAGGCATCTGCGACGTCGTGCTCTTCTCGAAAATCTATCCGCAGGTGCAGCATCTTTTCCAAAACGATGCGGTACTCATCGTCAAGGGGCGCTTACGGCTGCGCGAACGGCCCGGCCCCGCTCCGGGCGACGACCCGCGCGTCGAGCTCTCGGTGGCGGCAAACGACGTTTCGGCCTTCGTTGCGCCCGTGGCCGCGATCGTTACGGCCGCGGCTCGTGGTTGGCACGTCGTCGTCACGCATCGCGACCAGATCGATCGGCTGGCGCGTCTCATCGACGAGTGGCCCGGCGACGTGCCGGTCGTGATGCACGTTGGCGGACGCTCGCAGCGCGTCGCGCGCGCGATCGCCCGCGACGCGCGAGTGCGCGACGAGCTCGAACGGATCTTCGCGCCGCAGGGCGTGCGCGAAGGCGCGCTCGATACCGAGAACATCGCGTGAACGTCGTCGCAGCTTCGGATAGCGAGGCGCTACGCGAGCTTCTCGACGTTGGCTGGAACGCGTCGCCAGCGATCAAAGAGGAGGTCGCGGAAATTCTCGCGCAGGTGCGCGAGCGCGGCGATGCGGCAATCGGACAGTGCGCCCGCGTCGCGATTCCGATGACCAAGAGCGCGCGCGCCGCGCTGCCGCAAGAGATCGCCGTCGCGTTGGAGCTCGCGCGCGAGCGTATCGCGCGATTTCACGAGCGCCAGCGCCAGCCCGACGTCGCGTACGTCGAGGAGGATGGAACACGCTATGCGGTACAACGACGGCCGCTCCGATCCGTCGCGGTTTACGCACCGCGTGTCGGCGCCGCAATCGCGGTCTTGATGGGCGCCGTCCCGGCAAGGATTGCCGGGGTGCAGCGCATCGCCGTCCTTTCTCCGCCGGGCAGCGACGGGCCGTCGCCGGCGTTGCTCTTTGCTTGCGCGCTCTGCGGCGTCGACGAACTTTACACGGTGGGTGGTGCGCAGGCAATCGCAGCGGCGGCCTTTGGAACGGAGTCGATCGCTCCGGTCGACAAGATCGTCGGGCGCGGCGGCGTGCGGACGACCGAAGCAAAACGTCAAGTTTTCGGCCGGTGCGGCGTAGACGTGCTTGCCGGACATACCGAGGTGCTCGTGGTTGCGGACGACGGCGCGAGCAGCGAGTACGTCGTCGGAGAGATCTTGGCAATCGCCGAGCTTCCAGGCGTAACGCGGCTTGCCGTGATTTCAGAATCGCGACCGCTGCTGGAGGCCGTGGCGCAGCTCATCGATACCCTCGAGCGCCCCGAGTTCGTGAGCGGCGCGATTGCGACGCACTGCCGGCTGATAGAAGCGCGCGATCGCGATGAACTTTTCGATCTCGTGAACCGCGTCGCGCCGGCGTATCTTTCGCTGCAAGTGCGCGACGCGGCGGCATACGTCGAGCGAATTTATGCGGCAGGCACGGTGCTTGTCGGCGACATGACGCCCGTGGTCAGCGCCGAGTACCTCGCGGGCACGAGCGTCGTGGTTCCAACCTCCGGGACCGCGCGCTGGGCGGCGGCGCTCTCTCTCGGTGATTTCACGCGTACGTTCGTCGTGCTCGAGAACTCGGTCGAGCGCGTCGCAAACGACGCGCCCGCAATGGCGTCGCTCGCGGATTTCGATCATCTGCCGCACCACGCTCAGACCGCGCGGATGCGGTGCGAGCGATGATGCCGCCCTATCGGCTCGTGGCATTCGACGTCGACGGCACGCTGGTCGGCCGCGACCTGATCGTATCGCCAGGCGTACGTGCGGCGATCGCCCGCATGCAGCAGGCCGGTGCCCAAGGCTGTCTGGTGACGGGGCGCATGTATCGCGCCACCGTGCCCTTCGCGCGGGAGCTAGAGCTCAACGCTCCGCTGATCTGCTACCAGGGCGCTGCGATCATCGATCCCGTCACGGATGAGGTGCTGGCACATACTGCATTGGCCAACGAGCTGGTACGCGAGCTCGTTGCGCTGGCCGAAACGGACCGAATGCATTTGCAGCTCTACCGCAACGACGAGTATTATTGCGAAGCTCGCAACCGCTTCTCCGATCTCTATGCGTCGCTCTCGCGCACGCAGCCCGTCATCGTTCCGTCGTTGCGGGAAGCGTTTGCCTATAGTCCCGCGACCAAAGCGGTCGTGATCGCCGACGAGCCCGTCGCAGCGGCATATGCCGAGAAGCTCGGTGCGATCTTCCGGGACCGCGCCAACGTCACGCGCAGCCTTCCGGAGTTCGTCGAAGTCTTCGACTCCGCGGTCGACAAGGGCGCGGCGCTGCGCTTCGTCGCGGCGCGCTTGGGCATCGAGATGGATCGAACGATGGCGATCGGCGACTCCTGGAACGACGCGCCGCTCCTGCGCACCGCCGCCTTTGCCGTGGCGATGGGGTCGTCGCCCCCGGAGCTTCGTGCGCTCGCCGACAGGGTTGTGGGCGATCTTGCGCACGATGGGGCTGCCGAGGCGATCGACAAGTATCTTTTGGCGAGCGCGTGAGTCCCCGCCGGCGTAAGCGCTCCGCCGTCGCGCGAGTGCGGCCCTTTTGGATGCCGATCGCGCTGTGCGCGATCCTTGCGCTCGCGGCGCTCGCCGTCGCCGCAACGTGGCCCGGTTTCGAGCCCAAAGCGATTCTCGTCAGCGGAAACCAGCGCGTAAGCCGCGGAGAGATCCTGGCGCGGGCTCACGTCGCGCCCCTGGTGAGCATATGGCTCCAGAACACGAACGCGATTGGGAAACGGATCGCCGCGATTCCCTACGTCGACATCGCACACGTTCGCAGGATTCCTCCGTCGACGATTCGGATCGTCGTTACGGAGCGGAAGCCCTTTGCAGTTCTGCGCAGCGGCGGCCAAACCGCTCTCGTCGACTCGGCGTTGCGGATCCTCGAGGCGGCCCAACCCGGTATGCCGTACCCGGAACTCGTCCTGCCGGTGGGTATGGCATTCGAGCCCGGCGAGTTCGTGCGCAACCCCACGGCGCTTTCGTTGCGCAACGCCTACGAAAGCATCGAGGGTTCGGACATCGTTGCGACGGCACTTCAATACGATAGATTCGGAGGGCTCGTCGTCACGGTACGCGGCGGTTTACGGCTTTTGCTCGGCAGCGACCGTAATCTTTCGCAAAAAGTGGCGCTCGCCGACGCGATTCTCGCACAGGTCGTTGGTCGACGCCGCCCCGTGGCCGCAATCGACCTACGGGCGCCGTCGGCGCCCGTGCTCGTCTATCGCTGAGGAGGTAAGGGCCCTAGTGACTTTGGGAAGTCGTTAGATCGAGAAAGACGGCGACCGTGCCGTTCACGATCGAGAGCTTGAGCTGATCGTTGACCTGCACTCTTGAAAAGTCCACGGTTGGCCGGCCCGCTGCAAGGGTCGTATCGGCGCCGCTATCCATGACGACCTCGATGTGCTTCGCGTCGACGACCTTGACGACTTTGACGGTGTAGGTACCGCTTGCAATCGTTGAGGAATCCACCGTTGACGCGGAGACGGCAATCGGGGCGACGGTTGCCACACAAAAGGCGGCGATCAACATTTCTCTATACACAGGCGTGGGACTCCCCCAGTCGGCGTGTTATCAAAGTAGCATCATAGCCTAAGTGCCGCTGCGCTTCTAGTGCGCAGTGAGACTTGGTTGTGACTCTGTTTTGAACGTTTTTTGAGAAGCCTTCAAGTTCGCCGTCGGAGCCGCCGCAAGGCTCATGCACAGTTTCTCCACACTTTTGCGCACTTCTCCGCAAGGAGAAGCCGGCAGGCCCGCCAACGCTTGCGAAGGCTCTGCTTTCCTGCTACAAGTAGTAGGAATCGGGGACTCCGACCACAATATATCGTGGTCAGCCGGCAATTGCCGTAGAACAGGTGTGACGGAGCGCATGAAGCACGAGACCGTGTGCGGGCTCGACATAGGGACGACCAAGACCTGTACGGTCGTCGCCGTCAACGGATCCGCCGGCCTCGAGATCGTCGGCTTTGGTGAAGCGCCCTCTCTAGGGATGCGTAAAGGCGTCGTGGTCGACCTCGAAGAGACGATCAAGTCGATCGAGTCGGCGACCGAGAAGGCCGAGCGGATGGCCGGCATCCACTTCAATGAAGTCGTCGTCGGCATTACCGGCGACCACATCCGCAGCACGAATAACCGTGCCGTCGTCGCCGTTTCCAGCGACGAGCGGGAAGTTCGGGGCGGGGACGTCCGTAGAGTCGTCGACGCCAGCAAAATCATCAACCTCCCGAGCGATCGCCAAATCATCCACGCGCTTCCGCGCTACTTTACGGTAGACGGACAAGAAGGCGTCAACGACCCGGTCGGCATGGCGGGCGGTCGTTTGGAAGTCGACACGCATATCGTCACCGGCAGCAACAGCTTCATCACGAACGTTCTCAAGTGCGTTCAGCGCGCCGGACTCGAAGCTACCGGCGTCGTCTTCGAGCCGTTGGCGAGTTCCGCGGCCACGCTGTTGCAAGAGGAGAAGCAAGTGGGCGTCGTGCTTCTCGACATCGGCGGTGGAACGACGGACATCGCGGTCTACTCTTTGGGCAGCGCGATCTACACGTCGACGATTCCCGTGGGCGGAAACGTTCTGACGAGCGACATCTCCCTGGGCCTCAAGACAACGCTGGCGGAGGCTGAGGAGGTGAAGAAGCGTCTAGGCGCAACGCCGAACGAGGAGCGGTTCGAAGTACGCACACTCGACGGCCGGGCGGCGCGCGAGCACTCCACAGCCGAGCTTCGCCACATCGTGGTTCCGCGCGTGCTGGAGACGCTTCGCATGGCAAAGCAAAAGATCGTCGAAAACGTGCCTCGTGACGTGGTGCTCGGCGAAGTGGTGCTCACCGGCGGCGGCGCGCAGCTTCCCGGAATCGAATCGATTGCCGAAGACGTCTTTGGATTACCCGTTCGAATCGGCACGCCGAACACGATCGGGGGGCTGACCGATGCAATGGCGGCGCCGCAGTACGCGACGGCGATCGGTCTGGTGCTCTTCGGTGCAAACGGCGAACGAGAAGACGCGTTGCGCGTTGGGCGGCGAGGAAGCCCGACGCTCGCGCGGGTCCAGCGATGGCTGGCAGATCTTTGGAACTAAAACACTTTCTCTTTGATGGAGGGACCCGAAGCGATGGCTGATGGACGACGTTCCACATTCGAACCCGAACACGCCGCTACCATCAAGGTCGTTGGCGTCGGCGGTGGCGGCTGCAACGCCGTCAATCGCATGATCGCGGCGGGGCTGAGCGGAGTCGATTTCTTCGCGGTCAACTCCGACGTGCAAGCGCTGCGCGGCGCCCTGACTGAGAGCCGCGTGCACATCGGCGGCAGCCAAACGCGCGGCCTCGGTGCCGGCGCAAATCCGACGCTCGGGCGCGAAGCTGCCGAGGCATCGAAAGAAGATCTCGCATTGATCTTGGACGGCGCCGATCTCGTCTTCCTGACGGCGGGTATGGGCGGCGGTACCGGCACCGGCGCTTCGCCGGTCATCGCAGAGCTCGCACGCGAATCGGGCGCACTGACGATTGCGGTCGTGACGAAACCGTTTGCGTTCGAAGGCAAGAAGCGCATGCAGATCGCCGAGAACGGCATCGCCGAGCTCGAGGCAAAGGTTGATACGCTCATCACGATCCCCAACGAGCGTATTCTTCAAGTGATCGAGAAGAAGACTCCCCTCAATGAAGCATTTTCGTACGCCGACGACGTCTTGCGCCAAGGTATCGCCGGTATCAGCGATCTCATCACCCAGCCGGGGCTGATTAACCTGGATTTCGCCGACGTCAAGACGATCATGACGGACGCCGGCTCGGCGATGATGGGAATCGGAGAGGGAAGCGGCGAGCATCGCGCGGCCGACGCTGCCCAAAAGGCGATCGCTTCGCCGTTGCTCGAGACGACCGTGGAAGGCGCGCACGGCGTCATCTTCAACATCACCGGCGGCCCGGACATGGCGATGTACGAGGTCAATGAGGCCGCAGAGATGATCAGCCGCGCCGTCGATTCGGAAGCGCAGATCATTTTCGGCGCGTCGATCGACCCCACCATGTCGGGGAAAGTTCGCGTCACGGTTCTTGCGGCCGGCTTCGGATCGCGCCGCGGCTACCGCAACGCGCAAAGCGGCTATGCATTCGACACGGGACGACTCGAAGCAGTTGCCCCGGTCTCGATGGACGACATCGACGTTCCCGCGTTCCTTCGCTATCGCGGTTAAGAGGAGAAGCCGCCTTAGCGGTGGGCTATAACGCACGGGTGTTGCTGGACTCCGTTGCTCCCAACGGAGTCCAGCTCACCACGCTCGAGGTGACGTTCCCGCGCTTTGTCTTGGCGGAATTCAACACGCATCGGCAATTCTCGAGAAATTTGCGAGCAGCCGTGCAGTGCCGACATCGAAACTCATCGAGCGCGTCGAACGCGAGCCGGTCATTCCCTTAGAATGGGGCCGGAACAAAGCCGGCATGTCCGCGAGCGAAACGCTCTCTACGCAAGAAGCGCAAGCGGCTCAACGCCAGTGGTTGAGAGCCCGCGACGACGCGGTCGGCCATGCGCGGCGATTGCTGGAGTTAAAGGTTCACAAACAGGAGCTCAATCGAATTCTCGAACCTTTTCTGTGGCACACGGTAATCGTGAGTGCGACGGATTGGCAGAATTTCTTCGAGCTCCGCTGCGCCCGAAACGCCCAGCCCGAGATTCGCGCAGCGGCGGTGCTGATGCGCGACGCGATCGCGCAAAGCGTTGCGCAACCAGTGGCGGAGGGCGATTGGCACACGCCGCTCTTACAGGACGACGAGCGGCACTTCGACGTGGAAACGCGCAAACGCATTTCCGCAGCGCGCTGCGCGCGGGTCTCTTATCTGACACACGAGGGTAAGCGCGAAATCGAAAAGGATCTGGAGCTTTGCGAACGTCTGCGGGCCGATCGGCATCTGAGTCCGTTCGAACACGTTGCAACGCCGGCAACTGAGGCCGGGTTCCACGCAAACTTCCGCGGCTGGATTCAGATGCGCCTCGAGGTCGAAGGTTCGGAACCCGTGCTGCCCGGCCGCGGCTGAGGGCCGGCTAACCTATTGGTCGTCCACGGGTTTGTTCGACGGCGGCTCGTGCAAAAAGAATTCCTTGGAATATGGCGCAGAAAACGGCGTGAATTTGCGCGGCTTTTGCGTAAAGTCGAAAAAGTCGTTCGCGAAATCGGCAGAAGTCTCGTCGGTGGTCCCCAAGCTTCCGAGATCCCAGTTGTCCTCGACGAATCGGATGATGCTGCCGAACGAGTACACGTTGCTCGAGATCAACCCGCGTTTGGCATAAGGCGAGACCACGATGAGCGGCACGCGAAAGCCCAAGCCGCCACTGCGATGCGGTCCGGGCGGCGGGACGTGATCGTACCACCCGCCCCAGTCGTCCCACGTAATGAGAATCGCCGTCGTGTCCCACGCGGAGCTCTTACCGATCGCGTTGACGACCTGCGCTACCCACGACGGGCCTTTGTCGGCGCCCTTACCGGCGTGGTCGGAATTGTTGAAGTCGGGAATGACCCACGAGACCCCGGGAAGGGCACGCTCGATGTCGGTAAAGACCTTCGTTTCCGGAGAAGCTTGATTGGTCGACCATTCAGGCGAGTAACGAACCGCCTTAATCGCGTCGAACGCGACCCAGACATTGCCGCCGTTGCTCGATCCAAGTGCCGGCGAATAGTAGCGCCACGAGACCTTTGCTGCGTCGAGGAGATCGCGCAGCGTTTCATACGTGTAACATGGAAACCCCCCGGCGCGGAGCTCGTACCGATTGCTGTTCGTGATCAGCGACGTGACGGTTCCAGCGGGCGCGTCGCACCCCCACGGAACGTCGGTCGGAAGGTCGACGACGCTCTGGGTTGCGTTGATCTGCGTTCCGCCTCGAATGAGGTCTTGATGTGCGACAAAACTGCCGCTGCCTTGCGTCTGGAAGAAATGATCCGCTAAGACATACTGCCGCGACATGTCCCAGTAGGGCTTGATTTGCGCGGGGCTTACGTATTGATAGACGTAGGTCCCGGGCATGCGTCCAACGGGAACCGTATCGAAACCATCCATCCGGCACGTACCCGAGGTATCGGGATCGCAATCGCGCAGCCAATTGGCGTACGGGTTAGCCGGATTGATCGCGCTAAACAGGTTGCCTTCGCGGAGCCGTCGACTGCCGTTGTGCGTCTTGCCGACTCTCGTTCCGTCGGCGTGCGGAAACGTCGCGAAAAGATTATCGAAGGTTCGATTCTCTTGGATCATAATGACGATGTGGTCGAAGTACTTGCCTTTGGGCGGCGGAGGAAGCGCCAAAAACGACGAGCTCCCAGAGGAGCTCGAACCGCCGCAACCGCTCGCGAGGACGGCAAATGTTGCGGCAAAGGCGAGCGAGCCTATGGATGAGGTCTTCGAAAAACGCGGCATGCTACAGTATCGGCGGCGGCGCAACGTCGTCCTCTCCGCGCGATGGGCTTGCAAACGGCCGCCGCCTCGCGTCGTGGCCAGACGCCAACGTAATGCAAGCTGCGGTTGCGACGCTCGCGATGAGCGCGCCCCATGCCGGGAGCTTGATTGCTAGCCACAGCATATCACTCGTGCTGCGTGCTTCTGCGTAGTCCTTCCATTCCTCTTGCACGAGGTCGGTCGGCGCGTAGGCGCGCGGGGAGGCAAGGGGCGGCGGCAGATGTGGAGGATGAAGCTCCAGCGCGTAGATTGCTGCGGCGACGGCGCAAAGTGACGTAAGAGCCAGACGCAGATCGATGCGCAGTTTCAGCAGAACTACCGCACATACGAGAACGCTCGCGAGAAAGAGTTGCTTTGAGCCCCAAACCAAGATCCAAGGAATCGCGAGTGCGCAGAGCGCCAGCGCCAGAACCGTGCGAGGGGCGCCACGTGTTGCGGTCGCCAAGACCAAGAGAGCGGGAATCGCGAAGCAGAGCTCCTCGGGGTGGACGTATGTTCCTCCAACGATGCTGCAGAGAGCCGGAACGAAGAGCAGTAGCTCGCGCTTATGATAACGCCCGTAGAGTGCGAGCCCGAGCATGACGCCGGCTGCGATAATCAGGGCATACGATACGGCCCCGGCAAGAGCGGCGACGGCGTTGGGAAGACCCAAGGTTGCCAGTGCGTACGTCAAGCTGTACTGATAAGGGAAATGCACTTCCGCGGCAGCTTGTGCCGGCAAGACCGCGGTTGCATATTGTATAAGGCCCTTAATTCCGACCAACCGAAGTTCCGCAGAAGCAAAGAGCACGCCGCAGACCAGCACGCTCACTCTTGCACGCGGCACGAACAAGCACGTCGCTATGAGTACCGGCAGACCGACGACGGGCTCGAGGGCGGTAAATGTTGCGATCGCGCCTGCGAGGACGTCGTTGCCGCGCGCAAGTGCCCAGCCGGCGAGCACCAGCGCCAGCAGAGCGAAGGGAACGACCTGGCCGGTATTGAGCTCGATATAGGCCGTCGAAAGCGCTAACGCGGCGGCGACGAGTGCGAGCGATATTCCCAAGCGCCAAAGCGCAAGCGCAGTCAGCAGCACGGCTGCGAGGATTGCGATGGCCTGCGCAACTGCGGCGCGAGCCGGCGAAGCGTGCGCCAGCGCCATATAGGGAAGGAAGTCGTAGGCCGGAAGCGGCGCCGGGACTGCAAGTGCCGCATTGGAAGCGAAGAACGCGCTTCTGAAGGCGCCACCGGTATTAACCTGATGCTCGCATGCGTGGAGCGGTTCATACCTGTACGGATTTTCGCCCGCGACGAGTGCGCGCCCGGCGCAATAAAAATCGGGAAAGTCATCCATCGTGCGCCAGGGAGCCGCCTCCCCGAGGCGGCTCAAATCGCGCAAGGCGCCCAGCGCGAGCAGCACCAGGATGACGGCAATCATGAGGTCCCGGGGCGATTTCGATTTCACGACACGCGCGACGGTCGCGCGAGCGCCCCTGCGGCCGCCGCAAGCAGCGCGATCAGGGCGAACCAGATCGGCACCTTGACGAGCAGCCACGCAGGACTTGCTTGCGCGAGCGCGTCGACCCATGCGCGCCACGCCGTTTGAGCGAGATCGAAGGGCGCGATTCCGGCCGGCGTTCGCGCAATGAGGGGCGCGGGCGGAGCGAGTTCGAGCGCGTAGATCGTTGCGGCAACCGCCGCGAATGTTGCCGCCGCGACGGTTACCGGCGCTCGCAGGCGCACCAGCAGCGCGGCCACGACAAAGAGGCATGCGAGGAAAAGCTTCTTCGTGATCCAGACAGGTATCCACGGAACTGCGAGCAGGCAGAGCGCCACAATCGCAACCGATCGCCACCGCGTTTGCAAAGAGCACGCGAGCACCAGCGCAGCCGGGATCGCGAATGGAAGATCGACCATGTGTACGTACGAGCCGGCAACAACGCTGCACGCTGCCGGAAGGTAGACGAGCAGCGTGGGCTCATCGAGTTCGCGCGCGGCTTTTCTTCCCAGCCAAACACCAATTGCCAGCAGCGCAAGGTATGAGAGCGCACCGGCAATCAAGGCTACCGGCGACGGAACTCCCAGCGCGGCGAGCAGATAGGTTAGGCTGTATTGGTAGACGTACGCGGTCTCCGCGCCGGCCTGCGCGGGAAGAACGCGCGTCAGAAACTCGGTTACCCCCGAGAGGCCGAGCATAAGGCCGCCGATCGCGGTGAGAGCGATGAGCGTTGCTACGAGTGTCAGCCGGCCGGCCGGTATCCATACGAGCATCGCGATGCAAACGGGCAGGCCGAGATGCGGTTCGATCATCGTCAACGCGGCCGCGATGCCCGCCAGCCGGTAGCGGCGCCGTGCCAGCGCGACGCCGGAAAAGACGAGCGCGACGAGCGCGAAGGGCACGACCTGCCCGGCGTTGAGCAGCACGTATCCCGCCGGCAGAAGGAGCGCGAGCGCCGCAATATCGGCGGGCAACGCAAGCAGTGCGAGACCGCCGATTGCGACGAGCACGGCAAGGATGATCGCAGCAGCATCGATTGCGCGCGCTTGCGAGAACGGGACGCGCGCGACGAGCATGAACGGCGGAAAATCATACGGCGGAAGCGGCGCCGGCACGACTCGCGCAGGATCGCTGCGATAGGCATCGCTGCGCTGCACGCGATGTTCGCACCGATGGAGCGGCTCGTAGCGATACGGATCGGCGCCCTCGTCGAGTGCCGTGCCGGCGCAGTAAAAGTCGGCGAAATCGTAAAGGTGACGCCACGGCAGCGCATCCCCGAGGCGCGCGACGTCGCGAAAGGCCGCAATTGCCAAAAGCGCAAGCGCGACGACTAGAACGCCACGCCACGCCTTCATAGAGCAAACTAGCCGTCAAAGCGTGATGACTCCTGCCGGGTATTGCGCTTTGTATGTCGCTGGTATATAACGATTAGCATCGCCGTCGCTTGCAGCGACGTGCGAACGGGTCTCTTTACGAAGAGGTGGGTGTGGCTCTTCAGTTCCGTGCAACGCCGTTGCGCCGGCCGGTTCCGCGCGAGCGTCTCGTTGCAGAATATCGTTACCTCTGTCGACGGGCGGCGCGCCGATTCGCGCGTCGCGGCCTCGACCGTGCCGATCTCGAACAAGTCGGGGCGATCGGACTGATCAAGGCCGTCGATCGCTATGACGGCGCGCATCGCGCCCCATTCGAAGCATACGCGTGGCTTCTCATCGTCGGGGAGCTGATGCATTACGTGCGCGACAGCGAACGGCTGTTGCGCGCGCCCCGCGGAGTTCGCGAGCTAGACCGGCGTTGGAGCGCCGCCGAAAGCGAGCTATGGCGCAAAGCGGGGCGCGAGCCCTCGGAAAACGAGGTTGCAACGACGATTCGCGCAACCGCGGCTGAGCGGCGAGAGGTAGAAGCCTACCGCGCAAGCAGTCGCGTCGTCTCGCTCGATGCCGCGTACGGTTTCGAGCACGGCGTCGGCTTCGCGGGTATCGACGCCGTTCTCGATCGCTTGACGGTCGAGGCGATGCTCTCCCCGCTTTCACCGCTGGAACGGCAGATCGTCATTGCGATTCACCTCGACGGCACCAGCGTCGTCGACCTTGCTGCGCGCCTTGGATACTCGCGCAGGCATGTGACGCGCCTGCACCGCGCCGCGATGGAGGGGCTGCGTCGCTCCTGTGAAGTAGGCCTGCCCGAAAAGAGCGAAAAGCGCCCGAGTGTTTCGCTATCTCACGGCGGGTGAATCGCACGGTCCGGCATTGGTCGGAATTCTCGACGGCATCCCGGCGCATTTGCGCTTGGATATCGAGGCCATCAATGGAACGCTCGCGCGGCGGCAGGGAGGCTATGGCCGAGGCGCGCGGATGAAGATCGAGCGCGACGAGATCGAGTTTCTGGCCGGCGTTCGCGGCAGTGAAACGCTGGGCTCGCCGATCGCCGCGATCGTTCGAAACCGTGACTATTTGACGCCGAAGAACCGCGTCCTGATGGATCCGATCGAAGGCGCCGGCGATCCGCTCACCAACCCCCGTCCCGGACATGCGGATTACGCCGGTGCGCTCAAATACCGACAGCGCGATCTGCGCAACGTCCTCGAACGCGCGAGCGCGCGCGAAACGGCGATGCGCGTCTGCCTGGGCGCGATTTGCGCGCAGTTTCTAGAGGCACTCGGGATCCGCACGCGCAGCTACGTTACGCAAGTCGGGCCGGTCGAAGCGCCGGAGCTCGAGGATTGGAGCCAGGACGAGGTCGAGGCGAGTGAGGTCCGCTGTCCCGATGGCGAGACGGCCGCGCGCATGATCGCGGTGATCGACGCAGCAAAGCGTGCCGGGGATACGCTTGGAGGACGGTTCGTCGTCCGCATCGATGGAATGCCCGTCGGTATCGGAAGCAATCGACAGCCGAGTCAGCGGCTCGACGGCATTCTTGCCGGCGCCGTGATGGGGATGCAGACCGTGCGCGCCGTCGAGATCGGTCTCGGGGCCGAAGTCGCGGCAACGCCCGGCTCGGCGGCGCACGACGTCTTCGCGCTGGAAGGAAAGAACGTCGTGCGCAAGAGCAATCGCGCCGGCGGAATCGAGGGTGGGATGAGCAACGGCGAACCAATCGTCGTGCGTGTATCCGTAAAACCGATCCCCACGCTGATGAAGGCGCTCCCCTCGGTGAATCTGCATGCGGGAACCGACGCTCCGGCCACGATCGTGCGCAGCGACGTCTCCGTCGTTCCGGCTGCGGCAATTGTGGGCGAGGCGATGGTACGCCTCGCGTTGATGGAGCCGATGCTCGAGAAATACGGTGGGGACTCGATGGAGGAGACGCTCGACAACCTCCAACGCAGCGGTCATGCCGCCGCTCGTCTCTTCGGGCAATGAAGCGCCATGTGGCGCTGGTCGGATTTATGGCCTCCGGAAAGTCGACGATCGGCCGTAGACTGGCGCGCAAACTCGGCTGGATGTTCGTCGATACCGACGCGCTGGTCGTTCGCGAGCACGGCTCGATCCCAGCAATCTTCGAACGCGAAAGCGAGACGGCGTTTCGGCGCTACGAGCATGCGGCGATTCGCAGTGCCCTCGATCGCTCGCAAGCGCACGTCATCGCGTTGGGCGGCGGCGCACTGACGCTGCCGGAAAACCGGGACCTGCTGCAGCGGGCTTCGCATAGCGTCTTCATCAAGATTTCGGCCGAGCAGGCTTTCGAACGCGCCCGGCGCGGGCGCGGTATCCGCCCGATGCTCGGCCCCTCGCCTACTTTGGAACGCATCGGCGCGCTGTACGCGTCGCGCATGGACGATTACGCCGCCGCCGATCTGATCGTCGATGCCACCCAATGCGGCGATGCAGAAATCATCGATACGATCGTCGCATGGCTGGATGAACGGAGCACACACTGAACGACGATCTCGGTTATCCGATCGTCGTCGGCGACGATCTGACGGCGCAACTGCGGGAGTTCGTACAACGACATGGTCCGATCGCGGCCATGCTTACCGACGCCAATCCGCGCGTGCGCGGCATCGCGGCGAGCGTCGCCGGCGTTGCCGGATCGCCGCCGGTCCGAGCGTTTGCGCTGGGAGAGACGCGCAAACGCCTTGCCACGGTCGAACGCGTCCTGGAAGCGATGCTCGGTGCAGGCGTCGAGCGCGGCGCGCTGGTCGTGGGCGTCGGCGGCGGCGTAGCGAGCGATCTCTTCGGATTCGCGTGCGCGACCTACATGCGCGGCATTCGTTACGCTCACGTTGCGACGACGCTCGTGGCGATGGTCGACGCGGCAATCGGCGGAAAGACCGGCGTAAACCTCCGTCAGGGAAAGAATCTGGCGGGCGCGTTTCACGACCCGTCCGCGGTTTTTTGCGACATCGCGGCGCTGCGCTCGCTTCCGCCACGATACATTCGCGAAGGTCTAGCGGAGACCGTCAAAGCCGCGATCATCGAAGGCGGCGACTTCTTCGAGATGCTCGAAGAGCTGGCGCCTCACCCGCTGCGGCGCTGGCCCTGGCCGAGCGTCATCGAACAAGCGATCAAGGTCAAAACGATGACCGTAGCGGATGACCGTCTCGAGTCGGGCACGCGTGAACTTCTCAATCTCGGGCATACGTTCGGTCATGCGATCGAACGCGCGTCGCACTACCGTACGGCGCACGGTGCAGCAGTTTCGGTTGGATTGCGTGGTGCGGGATTGCTTGCGCTGCGAACCGGGCGCTTCAGCGAATCCGAGCACTTGCGAGTATTGACGCTCTTGGCGCTTCTCGGACTTCCGCTGCAAACGTCTGCACCGCGCGACGAGATTTTCGCGGCGATGAGCGCCGATAAGAAGCGGCGATCGACTCGTATGCGTTTCGTGCTTCCCCGGGCGATCGGCGACGTGGAGTACGGCGTTACGTGCGATAGCCGCAGCGTACGCGCCGTCATCGCGCGCTTAGGGGAGCCGCCGCGACGTCCCGAGCCAAATCGAAGGATTCGTGCGCGTCGTTGAGGCGTTGCCCGCGGTTCGTTCTTCGCGCTTCGATCTGCCCCTGACCTACGAGGCCGGCGCCGCGACGTTGCGCGTCGGCGAGGTCGTTCGCGTTCCGCTGCACAACCGGGAAACGCTCGCTTTTGTCGTCTCGCCGGTACGTGAGATCGCACTCGTTCCAAAACCGCTCAAATCGGTGCTCGAGCGGCTCGAAGTGCCGCGCGCGTTCGACGAAACCGGGTTGCATCTCGCGAAATTTATCGCGAAGCGTTATCTCTGCACGCTCGGGGAGGCGTTGAGTGCGGTCGTGCTCGCCGACGCCATTCCGCGCATGCGCGACACCTTCGTGCGGTGCGGGCGGCCGGATCCGCGACGTTACCCGTCGGTGCCTCCACGCTTCATCCGTTTGATTTGGGAAGATCTTCCCGATGGTCTTGCATTGGAACAGCTCTTGCGACATCCTGAAGCGCGGCGAATCGGGGATCGGACCGCGCTGCTTTCATACGTTCGCGCGCTCGTCCGGGCGCGCGCGCTGACGCGCCGGCGGTCTCTGGTCGATCCGCGCACGAGCGAATATCGAGTCCGCGTTCTCGATCCCGGCGAGCACGCGGTCAAGGGCCGCAAAGCCGAAGCGCTCGTGGCGTTCGTCCAGGCGAATCCCGGAGCGCCGCGGTCCGAAGCGCTGCTGGCCGGTTTCAGCAGCGCCGTGATCGCTCGCGCCCTTCGAGCCGGTGCGCTGCGCGAGCGCGAAGTGCGTCCCACCGCGCAACGGCACGGACCGGCACTGGCGCAGACCACCATCGAGGCCACGCTCGAACAGGCCGGCGCCCTGAAATGGATCGATGCCGCGCTTGCACGACGCCGCTTCGAGGCGGCGCTTCTGTATGGCGTGACGGCGAGCGGGAAGACGTTCATTTACGTCGAGGCAATCAAACGCGTCGTACGTGAAGGCGGTCGCGCGATCGTTCTCGTGCCGGAGATTTCGCTGACCCCCCAGACGGCCCGACGATTTGAAGATGCATTCGGCGAGCGGGTCGCGGTGCTGCACTCGGCCCTTTCCGACCGCGAGCGCTTCGAAGCTTGGCAAGCCTGCGCGCGCGGCGAGGTCGACGTAGTCGTCGGTGCGCGCAGCGCGGTTTTCGCACCGATTCCGGACGTGCGGCTTCTGATCGTCGATGAAGCGCACGATGCCTCGTACAAACAAGAGGTCGTACCGCGCTACCACGCCGTCGCCGTCGCTCGTGAGCGGATGCGATACGAAGGCGGTCTTGTGATCCTTGGCAGCGCCACGCCTTCACTGGAGAGTTATGCAGCGGCTAAAGCCGGTCGCATCGCGCTCTTAGAGTTGCGCCAACGCGCGACCGCCCAGCCGCTGCCCGACGTGCGCGTCGTCGATATGCGCGACGAATACCACGTCGGCAACCGCGGTATTTTTAGCAGCGCGCTGGTGCAGGCGTTCGCCGAACGGTTGCAGCGCGGCGAGAAGAGCATTCTTTTCGTGAACCGCCGCGGAAGCGCCGGCGCGATCCTCTGCCGAAACTGCGGCCTTTCGCCTCACTGCCCGCGCTGCAGCGTCGCGCTCGCCGTCCACCGTAGCGAACGGCTGCTGCGCTGCCATTATTGCGACTACCGCGTTGCGATTCCGCGCCTCTGCACGGCATGCGGAATGGAGGCGATTCGCGAGCTCGGCATCGGTACCGAGCGCGTCGTAGAAGAGGTCCGGAGGCTCTTTCCCCAGGCTCGCGTTTTACGAATGGATTCCGATACAACGACTCGTGTCGGCGATCACGCCCGTATTCTCGCCGAGTTCGAAAGCAGCGGCGACGTTCTCGTCGGAACGCAGATGGTAGCCAAGGGGCTCGACTATCCGTCCGTAACGCTCGTCGGAGTGGTCGCCGCAGATCTCGGACTTCACCTGCCCGACTTCCGGGCGGCGGAGCGCAGCTTTGCTTTGATCGCGCAGGTCTGCGGACGCAGCGGGCGCATGCGGCGCGGCGAGGCAATCGTGCAAAGCTACGCGCCGCAACATCCCGCGATTCGCTTTGCGGCGCATCACGATTACGATGGCTTTGCCGCAGCCGAGCTGCAGGAGCGCGCGGCGGCGGAATTCCCTCCGTCGTCGCGTTTGATCTATCTCGGAATCATCGGACGCGATCGGCGGCGCGTCGCGCAAACCGCGCAGGGTTATGCCGCACTCTTGCGCGATGCTGCGCTCGTCGACGTCCTCGGCCCCGCGCCCTATCCTATCGCCCGCGTAAACGACGAATGGCGTTACCGGATCGCGCTGCGCTCCCGGCGGCCGGAGACGCTACGGCGTCTCGTCCGAGAGTGCATAATTCCACTCGCGCGCGCCGATCGCACGACGCGCCTGGCGATCAACGTGGATCCCTAGCGTCGTTAGGTTTTCTTGCGGGAGCCGCGGCCTTTTGCGGTTTTGGCGGGGGCGGAGGCGCTTCGCCGCAACGCTCTGGCGAGCCGTGCCTTCTTACGCGCGGCCTTGTTCGGATGAATGATCCCCTTCGCGGCCGCCTTGTCGTACGCACTTTCGACGCCCGCGACGGCGGCGGTCTCACGGGACTCGGTAACGTCCTTGTAGAGCGTCCGCAGGCGGCTCTTCACGCTCTTATTTCGCGCCGAGCGCTTCTCCGACTGAAGAACCCACTTTTCGGCGGCTTTGATATTTGGCACGGCGAGTATCATAGCAGTCACCTTTGCGATGTGTCCAGCCAAGCGTTTCCGGCATGCGCTAGGTCGGTTCCAAAAGCATCTTTCTATAGCTGCCATAGCGGCTTGCGGCGACGCGCCCGTCGGCGATCGCCGCTTGAACGCCGCAGTCGGGCTCCTGAAGGTGAGAGCAATCCGCAAAGCGGCAAGATTCTGCGGGTTCGCGCATCTCGGGAAACGCCTGGGCCAGCGTCTTGGGGTCAACGTCGCCGAGACCGAACTCGCTGATCCCGGGGCTGTCGATCAGGAAGCCGCTGCCGATTCGGTAGAGGCGCCCGGCGGTCGTCGTCTGTCGGCCGAGTCCGTGGCGAGAGACGTCGCCGATCGAGCTTTCCCCACCCAGCGCCCGAAAGATCGTGCTCTTCCCGACGCCTGAGTTTCCGACGAGCATTGCGTGACGTCCCACGATCGTCCCGCGCAGGGCGTCGAGGTTTTCGCCGGTTTTCGGATTGACGACGACCGTTGCATATCCCAAGTTTCCGTAGATGTTGAGCAGGGAGTGCAACTGCGCAGTCTCGCTCAAGTCCGGTTTTGTGAGAACGACCGCGGCCGCGACATGTTCGATCTCGGCAAATGCAAGAAGCTGATCGAGCGTCACGAGCCTTGGCGATGGATTTGCAAGAGCCGTCACGGTGACGAGCAAATCGACGTTTGCGGCCATCGTCTTTGCGCGTCCGCCGGCGCTGCGTCGCTTGAGCGTGAACGCTCTTGCTTCGATACGCTCGACGACGGCCTGCCCGTCCTCCAACAGCTGCACTTCGACGACGTCACCAGGAACGGGCATGAATCGGTTTCCCGTCATGCGGCGGAGCTGTGCGACGCGCAAGCCGTCCTCTCCATCGATCGAAACTCGGGCGGAATTCTTGCCTGTTGAGACGACCAGCGCCCGGTGCCGCGGAGGTTTCTCAACGCAAGACTGCACGACTCAAACGGCTAACGATGAAGCAAGGAATATGTACGTGACCTTGAGTTTCGACGGAAGTATCGGCGAGCTTCGCGCGGCGGTCGAGGCAATCGTGGAGCGCATTGGGGGGACGGTCACATGGCGCTGCAGCGAGAGCCTACAGCGTTCGTATGCTCTGTTGAAAGTGCCCGATATCGCCATTGCGGCGGAGATCAAAGCGACGACGCACGGCACGGCATACGACAAGCCCATCATTGCGCTGGCAGTTTTCCCTACGGTGCCGGAAGCCTTGCCGCCGCTGCTCGAGGCGCTTGGCGGGAGGGGGCGACCCGCGGGGGTATTCTCGTGCATCGCGCGCGAAGGCGCCGCAATCGTCGAATGGGATCCGGCAATCACTCCCTCGCGGACGATCATCGAATTGATCGACGTCGAGCTCGCACGCTTTCATAGCGGCCGTTCCGCGGAGCTCCTTGCACCCTTGCCGCCTTCGGTTGCCGCCGGCGTTGCCGCCGCCGGTCTGCAGGCGCCGCAAATCGACCCCGAGCGAATCTTGGAGCTGCGAATCGAACGTGACTAGCCCGCTAGGATACGTCGGCATTTCGGACGTCGTCGACGTCATTGCAACGAGCATCCTCATCTATTACGTCTTGTTGCTGATTCGCGGCACGCGTGCGGTGCAGATCCTCATCGGTATCTTGGTGCTCGTAGGGCTTCTCGGAATCGCGACGCTCGTTCATCTGACGCTCTTGGGTTCGATTTTGCGTCTGTTGCTCGTGGGAGCCGCGGTAACGATCCCGATCGTCTTTCAGCCCGAACTGCGCCGCGCGCTGGAGCAGATCGGTCGCGGCGGCCTCTTTCGCATGGAGAGCGAGGGCACTGCGCCGGGCAGAACCGAAGACCGCACGGTCGGCGCGCTTGCGAGCGCCGCATTTGGCCTGGCGCGCATTCGCCGCGGCGGGTTGATCGTCATCGAGCAGCAGAGCGGCCTGAAGGAGTATTGCGAAACGGGAACGATGCTGCATGCCGACCTTTCCGAGGAGTTACTCTTGACGATCTTTGGGCCCGCTTCGCCGCTACATGACGGCGCGGTGATCGTTCGGGATGGACGCGTCGAAGCCGCGGCCTGTTTGCTGCCGCTCTCGGAGCAGTCGCCCGCCCGGACGCGCTTGGGAACTCGCCATCGCGCGGCGCTCGGGTTGACCGAACAAACCGATGCCGTCGTCCTCGTGGTTTCGGAGCAGACGGGAGCGATTCGAATCGCTCGCGCGGGACTACTCTCGCGCCCGGTCGACGAAGAACAGCGTCTCGTCAAAATGCTTCTGGCCGTCACCCGGCCGCCGCGTCAACGGGGGCGCCGGCGTGACGTCATGGCGAATATTCGCTCGCGCTTGCGCACGTCGCGCGGGGAGCCCGCCTCATCGTTAAAAATAACTTCGCGCTGAAGGTGCTTGCCGTCGCCCTCGCCATCGTGGGCTGGGCGTATTTTCGCTTCGCCGGAAATCCGAGCGTCGCGACTGCGCAATACCAACAACTTTCGATCCCGATCTCGGCAGTGAATCTTCCGTTGGGGTACGTCTCGCACTTCACCGATCATGACGCGGTCGTGACGATTCAGACCAAGCCGAACCAACCGGCTGTCGCGCCGGAGGAGATCAAGGCGGTCCTCGACCTCGCGAATAAGCAGCCCGGCGTTTATAACGTCCCCGTCATGCTGGTGGCGCCAAACGTCGCCGTGCAGAGCCTGAGTCCCGCATCCGAGACGCTGACCATCGAACGAATCGAGCAGCGCACGTTTCCCGTCACGGTTCATTACGTCGGGTCACAACCCGGCGGAATCGTCGTGAACTACACCTCGATCGGTCCCGATTCGGCAATCGTTCGCGCACCCACGTCGGTGCTCGATCAGGTCTCCGCGGTTCACGCTGACGTCGCGTTGCCAAACCAGCCCAAGGAGGTCGACGAAATGGTTCGGCCCGTGGCAGTCGATGCGTCGGGCAGCGAGCTCGGTGGCTTGTCGGTGACGCCGAATCTCGTGCGCGTTCAGATGCGCGTCGTCGCGGGAAGTCCGGCGAAATGAAGGCACTTTTCGGTACCGATGGCGTCAGGGGTGTCGCAAACGTCGAGCTGACCCCGGAACTCACGTTGCGAATCGGACGGGCAGCGGCGAGCATTCTGTCGCACGGCGAACCGCGCAGGCCGATTTTGGTTGGGCGCGATACGCGTCTCTCGGGAACGATGCTCGAGGCAGCGCTCGTCGCGGGGATCACCTCCGCCGGACGCGACGCGACGTCGCTTGGCATCCTGCCGACGCCGGCCGTTGCCTACATTACGCGAGCGGAAGGTGCGGCGGCCGGCATTATGATCAGCGCCTCACATAATCCGATCGAGGACAACGGCATCAAAATCTTCGGTGCCGACGGATTCAAGCTTTCCGACGAGCTCGAAGGTCGCATCGCGACGTTGGTAGAGTCCTCCGAGCTGCCGCGCCCCAGCGGCACCGCCGTCGGCATCGCGCGAACGGCGCAGAATCTCGGACGGCATTACTATCGCGCTCTCTATGAAGGCGCTGCGGATCTGAGCGGTTTTCACGTCATCGTCGACGGCGGCTGCGGCGCGGCATACTCCGTTGTTCCCTATGCATTGAGGAAACTTGGCGCGCGTGTCACCGAAATGAACTGCGACGCCGATGGCGCGCGCATCAACGTCGCGTGCGGCGCAACCGATTTGCGCAGTCTCCAAGCGTCGGTCCACGCGCGCGTCGAGGCCGGAGAGGGTCGGGTCGTGGGCGTCGCGTTCGACGGCGACGCGGATCGGGTGTTGTTCGTCGACGAAACCGGAAGCATCGCGACCGGGGACCACGTGCTCTTCGCGCTCGGATGCTCGATGCGCGAGCGCGGAGAACTTGCCGGGGACACGATCGTCGCCACCGTGATGAGCAACATCGGATTCGAACGCGCGCTGCGCGCGCATGGCATCGCGCTCGTCCGCGCATCGGTTGGCGATCGCTACGTCCTCGGGGAGATGCGCGCGGGGAATTATACGTTAGGTGGAGAGCAGTCGGGCCATGTCATCGATTTCCGGCACAACACGACCGGCGACGGTCCGCGCACGGCAATCACGTTGTTGAGCCTACTCGTCAACGAAAGCGCGCGTCTTCACGATCTCGTCCGCGAAGTCGTCTACGCGCCGCAGATTCTGCAAAATGTTCGAACCGATCGCCGAGAGGTTCTGGAAGTCGCCGCCGTGCGCGAAGAGATCGCTGCGGCGCGCGAGGCCCTTGGCGACTGCGGACGCATCGTCGTGCGGGCCTCGGGGACCGAACCCCTCATACGCGTCATGGCCGAGGCCGACGATCGGGACCTGGTCGAGCAGGTGGTCCGCCGGATCATCGGCCGGATCGAGCAGGAGGTCGGGCGCTCGTTCTCAACGTAGACCCAGGTTATCGGAGGTTTAACGGATCGTGGAAGGGCGCCTCGGTCTTCTGCCGAACGCGCGGCCACAATCAACCTACATAGGTCACTGAGTCGGAGCGCAACTCCGAGCGGGGGACATTCCCGGTAGGGGTGAACGGGCCGGTCGGCCCCAGGGCGATTCTTTCCCGCCCGAACCCGTCAACTAACCCCGCAAGTGTCGTGAAAGAGGAGCGGTTTCTTGCGTCATGCGTTAGCTGTAGGGGCATTTGCCCTATTGATCGCCGGTTCCGGCGCCATTGCGCGCGCCGGTTCCACGCCACCCCAAGTCGATTACACGGGAACCCAAACCGCCAACGCCCAGGCGTTGAGCCCGGACGTCGCGGAGTGGACTTCGCGGCTGATCGTTACCGGGCACGGCCACCGCGGTGGAATGGCCCGCTTTACCGGCGGGATTCTCGCCCGCACCTCCAAGATCGCCCAGCAACTGACCCGTAGCGCTCTGCGCTTTCTGGGCGTACCGTACGTCTTCGGCGGCACGACGACGTCGGGCTTCGATTGCTCCGGCTTCGTCCAGCACGTCTTCGCCATGCTCGGCATGAGCCTGCCGCGTACGGCGGACGCTCAGTACGACTTCGGCCATCCCGCCTTGGGCGGACCGCGCCCCGGCGACCTCGTCTTTTTCGATACCTACGGCGGGGTCT
The DNA here is from genome assembly GCA_963815165.1 of Vulcanimicrobiota bacterium. Lineage (GTDB taxonomy): Bacteria > Vulcanimicrobiota > Vulcanimicrobiia > Vulcanimicrobiales > Vulcanimicrobiaceae > Cybelea. The sequence goes on along the minus strand of CAWFFL010000005.1, from coordinate 22,087 downwards.
CGCACGTCGGCATCTATCTCGGCCACGGCAAGTTCGTTCACGCGAGCTCTAGCCACGGCGTCGAGGTAAGCCACCTTTCGGAATCGTATTGGGCGGCCCGGTACGTCGGAGCAAAGCGACTTATCGCGACCCGCTAAACTCCGGCCTAGCATTTAAGCAAGCGTCGCCGTAACCCGGCGACGCTCGGCTTTTCAGCCCCGGTAAGTGAAGGTATGCTAGAGTGCGCGACGATGGGGTGTAGCCAAGCGGTAAGGCAGCGGACTTTGACTCCGCCATGCGTTGGTTCGAATCCAGCCACCCCAGTTTTGCGAGCGGCGTCAAGGGAGGCTGCCTTACCGCAGCGCAGGCGCGAAGCGCCGGAGCGGAAATCTAATGTCGGGGTCCCCGAAGTGCGGCAGCACTTTGGTGAAACAGGCAGCGGACTTTGACTCCGCCATGCGTTGGTTCGAATCCAGCCACCCCAGTTTTGCGAGCGGCGTCAAGTGAGGCTGCCTTACCGCAGCGCAGGCGCGAAGCGCCGGAGCGGAAATCTAATATCGGGGTCCCCGAAGTGCGGCAGCACTTTGGGGAAACAGGCAGCGGACTTTGACTCCGCCATGCGTTGGTTCGAATCCAGCCACCCCAGTTTTGCGGCGGAGTAAAGGGGCACTGCCACACGCCAGCGCCCCTTAAATCACCGCACCGATTCGCCTGCCGGCTCCCGTCACTTGTGGGGCTTTATGACCGTAGGCGCCTGTCGAAGTGGAACAAAAGGAAGGAATTTGAGGACAACGTCAGGGTCGACGCTGCACATCACCAACGGTGACGGCGCCGTCTACCTGCTGAAAAAAGCCGGCGTCGTCGGCACGTACTTGGTCTGGCGGGACGCACTCAACGACGGGCCCGTTCCGGCGGCCTTATCGCTCGAAGAGACGAGCCGTCTGCGCGCGCGATGGCTCGCGGAACGCGGGTACGATAATCCCATCAAACTCATTCACGAGTTCGAGCGGCGGGATGTCCAGTTCCGCCGCGCGCCGGAATTCCAAGAAGTCGTTCTATGGTTCGAGCACGATCTTTTCGATCAGCTGCAATTGTTGCAAACGCTCACGTCGCTCGACGCGATGAACTTAGAGCCGGGGCGTATTTCGGTCATTCAAACCGACCACTATCTCGAAAGCATGACCGTCGACGAAATCGGTCCGCTTCTGCCAAAGCGGCGCACCGCGACGGCTGCCATTTTCAAGTCGGCAAAGCGTAGCTGGGAGCGCTTTACCTCAGCGACACCGGATGATCTCTACGCGGCTGCGAGCGAAGATGCAATCGGTCTTCCATTCTTGCGCGCTGCACTGCAGCGTCTTTGCGAAGAGTATCCATGGACCCGTGACGGGCTTTCGCGTTCGCAGCGCCAGGCGTTGTACGCGGTAGCGCAGGGATCCGGACGACCCGACGAACTCTATGCCCGCGCGCAAGCCCGCGAAGAAGCGCACTTCCTCGGGGAGCGTGTTTTCGAAAAATTACTGCAGGATCTCAACTCTGGTCGGGCGGCATTGGTCGAAGAAGAAGACGGAAGCCTCGTTCCAACGGCTTTGGGGCGCCGTGTGATTGCGGGCGACGCCGATTGGCTCGACGAGCGTCCGATCGACCGATGGATCGGCGGCGTACATCTTCGGCCCGACAACCTGACGCGCTGGGATGAAGATTCCGGGCGTTTCGTTCGCGCCGAAAGGCAGTAGCGGATTGCTTGATTCAAGGCCCAGCGGTCAGCCTGCGCGAACTGCCGGGGAGATGACGCATGACGAGCTCAGCATCGACCTCAAGAATGACAACGACGGCACGTTAGTTTTCAAGCTGCGCGGCAGCCTCGATCTGGCAACGGCGCCGACGGTGCGGGCCGCTCTCAGCGAGGCGACGGAGAAAGGCGGCAACAACCTCATCGTCGATCTCACCCAGCTCGAATTCCTGGACTCGACGGGGCTCGGCGTGTTGATCGGCGCACATCGCCGGGCCGCCGAGCACGGTGGAACTTTTCGGTTGATCGTTACCGAAGGCCCGATATCCCGGTTGCTCAACATAACCGGCCTCATCGCAGTCTTCGCCGTCTACCACAGCGCGGAAGACGCCGAGAACGATCAATCGCGCGTTTCCGCCGCGTTTTAGATAGTATAGGCGTCGTCGAGCAGCTCGACGACGTGTTTGACCTCGGCGGAGTACCGCGCCTCGCGTAATCCCGCGGCAATTTGCATCGCGCAGCCGGGATTCGCGGTCGCGACGATCGACGCGCCCGTGCGCGCGATCGCTTCCACCTTGCGACGACCGAGTCGCGCCGCCATCACCGGCTCGGTGAGATTGTAGATTCCCGCGCTGCCGCAGCAGACGGCGCTCTCCTCGAGCTCCACAAAATGAAGCCCGGGAATGCCTGCGAGCAGGCGGCGCGGCGGAGCGGCAACGCGTTGCGCGTGAACGAGATGGCATGGCTCCTGATACGTTACTTTCGCGTCGAGCGTGCGCGACGGAGATCCGAGATTTAGCGCGTCGAGGACTTCTGTGATGTCGCGTACGCGGCTGGAAAAGGCCGAGGCTCGCGTGCTCCAGTCGAAATCGCCGGCGAACAGATCGCCGTACTCCTTGAGCGCGCTGCCGCACCCTGCCGCATTGACGATGTAGACGTCCGCGCCGCTCCGCTCGAAGGCTTCGATGTTTTGCTTCGCGAGTTCGCGCGCAAAATCCATGTCGCCGGCATGTATCGCAATTGCGCCGCAGCAAGTTTGCGCTCGCGGGACGGTTACCGTCAGATTGCCACGCCCAAGCATTCGGACGGTCGCGCGATGAGTCTGTGCAAAAGCAAACGGCATAATGCAACCCGTGTGAAGAAAGGCTACGCCTTGCGCGTTCGATGCTTCGAAGCGCTGGCCGCACGCGACGAACGGCTGCTTAGTAATCGTAGGCGCCAGCCTCGCTGCGTCTGCGAGACCGAAGAACCTCGCTAGAGCGGTCAGCCCCGTTTGCTGTGCATAGCGCAGGACCGTCGCAGCCGCACGCATGCGATCGGGTCGAGCGAAGAGCGTGCGCAAGAGAAAGCGTCGCACCACCCGCTCTCCGGGCGTGTCCTGCGGCGCCTGCGCGCGGCGAATCTGTGCGCGCGCGGTTTCTACGAGCTGCCCGTACGCGACGCCGGAGGGGCAAACGGCCTCGCAGGCTCGACAATCGAGGCATTGCCACATCTGCTCGACGAAGCCGGGGCTCTGCAGGTCGAGCGAACCTTCGCCAACCGCCCTGATGAGACTAATCCTGCCGCGCGGTCCGGAGGTTTCTGTCATAGTCTCCAAATATGTGGGGCACGACGGCAGGCAGAGCCCACATCGAATGCACGTATCGTAGATGGATGCACTCGGCTGGTCGGCTCCGCTAAAACCTGTTACAGCGCGTTGGCTCATCGGCGTGCGTGCCTTCGTCTCCGCCACGAGTCTCACTTCTCCTAAAACGATCGAAGGGATTTAAAAGCGTGAAAAAGCGAGTTCGAGTGGCTGTGACCGGCGCTGCCGGGCAGATCGGATACGCCCTCATCTTTCGCGTGGCGTCGGGGCAAATGTTCGGCCCGGAAGTTGAGCTGGAATTTCGCCTGCTCGAGCTCGACGCGGCACTCGGGGCACTTCGCGGCGTCGTGATGGAGCTCGAAGACTCGGCCTTTCCGTTGCTCAAAGACGTCTGGTACGGCTCGGATATCAACGAGGCCATGGGCGGCGTCAACTGGGCGGTGCTCGTCGGCGCCGTGCCGCGCAAGGCGGGGATGGAACGTTCGGATCTCTTGCGGGTCAACGGTCAGATCTTCACCGAGCAGGGTCGGGCAATCGACGCGCACGCCGCCGACGACGTGCAAGTCTTCGTCGTTGGTAACCCGGCCAACACGAACTGTCTGATCGCCATGAACAATGCGCGCCGGATTCCGAACGACCGCTTCTTCGCAATGACGACCCTCGACGAGTTGCGAGCTCGCGCACAGCTCGCGCGCAAAGCCGGTGTCGACGTCACGGAGATCGCGCAGATGACGATCTGGGGAAATCATTCGACGACGCAGTACCCCGATTTTACCCACGCCAGAGTTGGAATGCGTGAGGCGCACGAAGCGATTGCAGACCGTAACTGGCTCGAAAACGACTTTATTGCGACGGTCCAAAATCGCGGAGCAGAGGTCATCAAGACGCGCGGAGCATCCTCGGCGGCGTCCGCCGCAAACGCCGCGATCGTGGGCGTATACAACCTCACGCACGACACCCCGCCGGGAGAACATTACTCGGTGGGTCGATGCTCGCATGGCGAATATGGCGTCGACCCAGGTCTGGTCTTCTCGTTCCCCTCGCGAACCGAGCATGGTGTCTCGCGCATCGTCGAAGGGATCGAGCACGGCGCGTTCGGCCGCGGGAAACTCGCCGCAACGCTGGACGAGCTGCGCAAGGAGCGCGAGGCCGTCAAAGAACTTGGGTTGATTTCCGCGAACTAAGCGGAGATGACCGGACCCGAAAGCGAGCGGCTGGTGGAGCTCGACCTCATTCACGTGAACGTGGCGTCGCCGGCCGGTGCCTACACCGTGGGCAACGCCTCGTTCTTCCACTACATCTTGCGCTTGCGCGAGTTGGGACTCTCACTCTCCTTGGCGGACCAGGAGGCGGTCGACGTCCTGGCCGCTGTACCGCATGCTTTGGGTGCCGAAGAAGAGGTTTCGTTCCTCTCGGGCCCGGGCTGGCGCGTGGTGCCCGCCCAAGGCGAGCTCGACTGGCCGGTCCTGGAAGCGACGCCCGAGCGGTTACGCAGCGCGCTCGAACGGGCCTGCAGCATCCTTTGGGTGCACGCAGCGCGTTTTCGGGTAACGGCGCGCGAGATTGCCGGCATCGAGCAGGAGCTCGATCAGGTCTACGGCGTGCTGATGCGCGCCGCGGCCGCCGGAGTTGCGGTCAACGTTTCCTACGTAGCATAGTTCGCGCGTGCCCGTCATTTGTGAGCTCCCGCTGCGCGGAGCGGGCGGCGAGCCGGTTTCGTTTGCGCGCACGGTCCATTCGCACGGCTGCGCCGCCTTACCGCCCGCGGAGATCATTGAAAGGCCGCTGATGTATCGGCGGCGATTTCGTGCCGGTTCCAGAGTCGTCCAAATCGAGCTGCGCGAGCGACAAGGTAAACTTGTCGCCGAGACGCGGGCGGCGCTACGGCCGAAGCACGTCAAAGAAATCGAGTCGGCCATAACGCGCATGTTTCGCTTTGACTACGATCTCGCGGCGTTCTACGCTCGCGTCAAGGGCGACCCCGACTTGGCATGGGCGGCGCGCGGCGCCGGTCGGATTCTCGCAAGCCCCACCGTCTTTGAGGACGTCGTCAAGACGATTTGCACGACGAACTGCGCGTGGTCGGCCACGATACGGATGACGCAGGCGCTCGCCGAGCTGGGCCGCGGCATTTTTCCAGAGCCGGCGCTGCTCGCGGCAACGCCCGACTCGTGGTATCGCGACGTCGCGCGTATGGGCTACCGCGGGCCCTACGTGCGCGCGATCGCAAAAGACGTAGAAAGCGGTGCGCTCGATCTCGAATCGTTCTTAGACGCGCAGCGTTACGATGACGACGACGTCGAAGAGCAGTTGCTCGCGCTTCCCGGAATCGGCCCATACGGCGCAGCGCACGTCATGCAGCTCTTGGGGCGGCACCGCCGCCTCGTGCTGGACTCCTGGACGCGGCCAAAATTCCTTCGGCTTGCCGGGAAGAAGCGCGCCAAGGACTCAATTATCCGGCGCGCCTTCGCGCGGTATGGCGATTATGCCGGGCTTGCCTTTTGGCTGTACCTTACGCGCGACTGGCTCGAGGAGTAGCTCCAGAGGGCAAGCGCACGCTCGGGATAAACCACCCGTATGCGGTTGCTCAAAGCGGTTCCCCTAGCCTTACTCGTCGGGCTCGCGCCGGTGGTGATCCTTGCCGGCACGACGGGTGGAATCACCGGTCGCGTTATCGACGCGAGAAGCGGCGCGCCCATCGCCGGCGCGACGGTGACCGCGACGTCGCCGTCGCAAGCCGCGCGTTCCATAAGCGACGCGACGGGTACGTATCACTTTCTCTCGCTTGCGCCCGACACGTATACGCTTTCGTTTTCGAAAGACGGATACGATCCGGTGACGCAGCCCGGTCTCACGGTCGCCGCGGACCAAGTCCAGACGTATAATACGTCGCTGCTCAAAACGCTGCGCACCATCGCGCGCGTTACGGCGCAATCCGCTGCGAGCCTCGTGAAGCCTGGTACGACGAGCGACGTTTATTCCATTAATGCCGCAGGCCAACAGGCACGCCAGGGCGTGGCCGGTCCAGGCAGTCTGAACAACGCGTATGGGGCGATCGCGACGGTGCCCGGCGTGCAGCTCGACCCCGGTGAGGTCGGCTGGTGGCAGACACTTCACGTGAGGGGCGGCGACATCGATCAAGTCGGTTTCGAGTTTGACGGTATTCCCGTCAATCGCGCCTACGATAACGCTCCGCAAACGATGCTCTCGACGCTTGGCAGCCAAGAAGTTCAGGTCTATACGGGCGGAGTTCCGGCCGGCTCGGACGCACAGGGCATCTCCGGTTATGTCAATCAAGTCGTCAAGACGGGTACGTCGCCCGGATATGCCGAGGTCAATCTCGGGGTCGGGTATCCGGCGTTCTACCATCAAGCTTCGATCGAGGCCGGTGGATCGACGCCCGATCGGCTCTTTAGCTACTACGTCGGAATCGGCGGAAGCGATCAATCGTTCCGCTACGTCAATAACGACAACGGCTCGAACATCCCATTCTCGTTCTTTTATCCGACGAGCCCCCTTCCGGGAACGACCTGCGGCATTTCGAGCTGCACCTCGCTCCCGATCTCAAACGGCTATGTCTACACCGGGGCGCCGTCGCCGGTGCTTTTTACCAGCGGACTCGGCTTCGCTCTGGCGACGCAATCGCTGCGCGACACGTTGGTCAACTTTCATTTCGGCATTCCGCAATCGAACGGGCTGCGCGACGACGTCCAAGCGCTCTGGATGACCAGCGAGAACCTCAACCAATATTACGGCTCGATCGGCGACTTTGGAGCAAACACGCTCTTCGCGCAGTTCGGGCCGTTGACGTGGGACGACTCCTTTCAATATCGCGGCGCGGCGTACCAGCCGTTCAATCCGAACGACGTTTACAAGTATATGTACCCGTCGAGTCCGCCGCACCCGTTTCAAGGATTGCTCCCCGACAACATTCGAGACCCCAACGACAACGGGGTTGCCGTCGAAAAGCTGCAGTATCAGCACGAGTTCTCGCCCTCGTCGTACGTTCGCGCATATGGTTACATGCTCTACTCCAATTGGGACATCAACGGCTATAACTCCGACGCGCAGCCCTATTACGGCTGGGAGCTTCCGTATTTTCTCCCCGACCACACCTACGGATTCAACCTCAGCTACGTCAACCAGCTCAGCCCGCAACATCTGCTCAGCATCGAGGGGTCGTACACCTACTCGGCCCTGCAGCGCTATTTCGTGACGTACTTTCCCTCCGACTGGAACGTCACGAGCTACGTCGGCAAGAACGGCGATTGTTACGATCCCTCTACGGGAGAACAGATCGGATGCTACGATCAGTCGTCACCGTCGAACGGGAGAGGATCGCTGACCAATCCGAACGGGCCGCTGGGGTACTCGTGCAAAGGCAATCCGAACCTGCCGGCGTGTGCTCCCGGCGTGGATCCCCAGTGGCTGGTTACGACGACGTTCGAACAAGGAAGCCAAGGCCTCAACCAGGTCCATGCGGCGCTTACCGGCTATTCGATCAACGATCAGTGGCGGCCAAACGATCGCCTGAACGTCAATCTCGGGTTGCGCATCGAGAACTTCGCGTATTTCTTCGGCGATACGGATCCGAACGATCCGGCGCGGCAGTTCTGGTTCAACGCCTACAACGCCGAGTTTTGTTTCGCGCCCGGGGTGAACAACAACAAGCCGATCGATCGCACGAACAATGGCGTGGGGCCGTGCCCCGTTGTCAATGGCGTTGCGACCGTCGCGCTCGCGCAGTCTCCGTACGGGCCGCTCGTCAACGTCAGCGGAGGATCGTACTCGACCGCGCGATTTCAACCGCGGCTCGGACTCACCTACACGCTCAGTCCCGACGACGTACTGCGCGGTTCGTTCGGCATCTACGCGCGACCGCCGAACTCGTCGTGGACGCAGTATAATACGATCGACGAGAACCTGCCGGCCTTCTTAGGCGCGCATTTTTACGGATATGGTTTCAATACGCCCGACCATATGATTCGCCCGGACACGTCGTACAACTACGATTTGTCGTGGGAGCATCGCCTGCGGGGAACCGACTGGAGTTTCAAGGTCAGTCCGTTCTTCCGCGCAACGCGCGATCAATTGCAGAACTTCTACATCGACCCGCAAGGCGGCCTCGAGTCGGGTCTCAACGTCGGCAGTCAGCAGAGCAGCGGCGTGGAGTTCGCGCTGCAGAAAGGAGATTTGACGCGCGAAGGCTGGAGCGGGCAGCTGTCATTTACCTACACGCACAGTCAAATCCGCTACCAAAACTTCACGAACACCAGCCAGAACGTGATCGATCAGCTCAACGGCTACATTCTAGGGTACGATTCGTACCTCAAAGGCCACGGCGGGTACCCGTGCTATTTCTACGAGTCGGCCGGCGGTGCGGGCACGAATAACTGTAAGCAGAGCGGCGTCGTCGCGAATCCATACTATAATCAACCCTATCAAAGCCCGTTTGCGTCAAATGCTTGGTATACGACCTACGACGTGATCCCCGGCCCTGCTGCGGCCGCCAACGGTTATGCAGTACCGTACGTAACGGCACTCTTGGTGAGCTACAAGCACCGCCGCTTGACGGCGACCAACTATTGGAATTTCAACTCGGGTGCGTCCTATGGAGCACCGACCGCGTGGCCCGGCTTCAATCCGCAGTCGTGTTACGCACCTCCAGGTTCATGGGTTACGGCGCACGGCAAAGCGGCCGACCCCGCCTCGTGCGACGACTTCGGCTCGCTGCCGCTCTTCGTTCCCGATCCGTTCACGAAAGGCTACGACAACCTGGGCGCCTTCAAGGAACCGTGGCAGCTTCAGATGGGCGTCGCATTGAGCTACGAGGTCAGTCCGCGCATCACGGCGCGGCTGAACTTTACAAACCTTCTGGATACGTGCGGGCAGCGGGGCTATGCGTGGGACAATCCCTATGTTTGCGTTTACGGATCGCTTCCGACGAACTTCCTCTACCCGGCGGGCAACTTCTATCCAAACTCCGTGTCGTCGCACGCACCGCCGCAGCTGCAGTACCCGTACTCGTTCTGGTTCAACGGCAACAACACCGGGTTCTTGGGCGTCGTCGAACCGTTGCAGATAACGGGTTCGCTCACCATCAAGCTGTAGTCGCCGCTCAATGCGTCCGACGTGCGGCTAACCTTGCCGTCGAGTTGCGGGCGCCGTGCGCTTGACCATGCGTACGCGCCTCCCTCGCTCTCGATATTCGAGCCGATCGAGCACCGTTCGCATGATGTAGAGACCGTAGCCGCCGGTCGAGCCGACTGCCGGCGCGCAAATGTCTGCCGGAAGCTCGAATCCGCGACCGTCGTGCTCGATCTCCGCAACGATTTGACGCGATACGAAGCGGCAATTAACCGTCACCCGCGAGCACTTGCCGTGGTTCACAACGTTTGAAAGTGCCTCGCCCACGGCGCTTTCGAAATCGCTGACATCGGTACCCGTCAGCCAGCTCGCGGCGAAGGCCGCGATTGCCTTTCTCGCTCGGCGCGCTTCTGCCGGGCTGCAGTCGAAGGTTGCGGTGTATCGGTGTTGCGAGGGCACGACATCCAGGACTTTCCCGCCGTTGGGTCTCTCTACGCCTGCCGCGTGATTCTTTGCGCGTCCACAGCATCCGCGCCGGATAACCGAGCGGTAAGTGCTTACAGGACGCGATCGATGAAGGTGAGCCAGAGAACGCACACGGCAATGCTCGACGGTACGACGAGCAGCCCGAGCCGAAAGTACTCGCGGAGACTCGCGCGCATTCCGTACTGCCGCAGTATCGCCAGCCATAAAATCGTCGCCAACGATCCGCCGGTCAAGAGGTTCGGTCCTGCATCGACGCCTGCGATGAGCGGGTAGGCGATCTGGTGCGTGCCGGCGTGGGCGACGACATACGATGCGGCTACGGCAACCGGCAGGTTATTGAAGGCATTAGAGAGCAGAGCAGCGCCGGCCGCCGCGGCGGCGTTTGCCGCCAACCCTCCGAAACGCAACGTGCGGTCGAGCTCGACGAGTGCCAAACTCACGAAGCCGGCCCGCGCAACTGCGTCGACCAGCACGAAGAGACCCACGAGCAGGGCGAGTGTCTTCCAAGAAACGTGCGCGGCCGCACGCCGCAGATTTGCGCGCGATATCGCCAGGCAGAAGACCGAACCGAGGAGCGCCACCGGCCCAATAGGCCACTGGAAAATAAGCGCGACCATGTAGGCGACCACGACGACAGCCAGCGCCAGAAGGGCGTAGGCCGTACGCCGATCCGGCGTGGTGGGTGAGACCGGCGCAAAGCCGCCCTTCAGTTCGCCGCGGTAGAAGAAGAGGAAGATTCCGAGCGTTACTGCGATGACGGCAATCTGCGGCGGCCCGAGATGCGCAAGATAGGCGAGCAGTTGCGGGTGCGGTAGGATGAGCACGTTTGCCGGATTTGAAAATGGAAGTCCGAACGAACCGGCATTGGCGACGAAAATGCATCCAAAGAGAAAAGGCTTAGCTTCGCCGCCCGCGCGATCGGAAACCGCGCGATACACGATGGGCGTCAGGGCGATGGCCGTAGCATCGTTCGAAAGCAAAAGGGTGACGACGGCGCAGGCGAGGTAGAGCAAGATGAAGAGAAGCCGGCGGGAGCCTCGCGCGCGATGCAAGACGTACATGGCGATCCAGGCGTAAGCGCCGCTCTCCTCGGCTGCTGCCGAGACACCCATCAAACCGAGAATGAAGAGCAGCACGTTCCACTGTTGCGCGATCGCGTGTGCGGCGATTCCCAGCGGCTCGACGCCCGAGACGATGAGCAGCAGCGCACCGCCGACCGGCCAGACCCAACCCGGTATGCGAAATGGCCGTAGCGCGAGCAACAGGATCGCGGCTATGGCAATTGCGAGAGCCACCACGTGCGTTCAGCCGTTCGAGGCGGTCTCAGCGATCGGGCATCCGATCCCGCGGGTGAGCCTCGTCGTAGGCGCGCCGCTTGTGCCCCATGGCTAACTGCAGGTAAACGCCGGTCGTTGCCAGACTCTCGTGACCGAGCAGCTCGCGCACCGTTTCAAGATCGACGCCGTTCTCGACGAGATGCGTTGCGAAGGAGTGGCGAAGCGTGTGCGGCGTTGCATGTTTTTGTGACGCCGCTGACGCGGTAGATGGCGCGGAAGATCCGCCAAACGTGTTTTGGTGTGAGTCCGTTGCCGCCGCGTCCCAAGAAGAGCCGGGCGTCGGCGCTGCGCGGGCGAACTCGAAGATAGGCTTCGATCGCCGCAACCGCGGCGTGATTGATCACGACGAGGCGCTCCTTGTTGCCCTTGCCGGTGACGCGAATCGTGCGTTCGGCGAGGTCGACGTCGGCAAGGCGTACGCCGGCGAGCTCGGCGCGCCGCATGCCGCTGGCATAAAAAAGTTCCAGGATCGCCGTGTCGCGCAACCGGGCGGCGTCGGTTCGGCCGGCCAGCGAGGTCCGGAGCAGCTTCATCACTTCGTCGACCTTTAGGGGCGACGGTCGCTTTTTGGCCATCGAGGGGCCAGGAATCGCGGCGGCCGGATCGTTCTCGAGCTCGCCCGTGATCTTCAAGAACCGGTAGAGCGCGCGGATCGACGAGAGCTTTCGGCAGACGGTTCGGCTGTCGTAGCCCCGCGCGTCGAACATGTGAGCGATGTACTGGCGAATTTCCGTCGGCTTCACGGATTTGAGCGCCGCTGAGCCGCGCGTCTCGCGAAGAAACGCCGTAAACTCCAGCAGATCGCCTTCGTAAGCCGCAACCGTCAGCGGGCTGCGCTGTCGCTCCGTGAGCAGATAGCCGCGGAGATCCCGTATCAGGGGATCGACCTTGACGATCAGGCTCTCCCGAGGCTCTCTTTACCCGTCCTGAATGCGACATAATAAATCTTTTGTCGCATTCGCGAGAAGCGGATCGAAGTCCCTGCTCACGCATCCTGGGCCCCAAGCCGCGGCGCTAGCGCTTGGGGCACGTCAGAATCCAGGCCGTCAGCTCGAGCTTCTTGAGCATCGCGTAGTCGTTGTTCTTGGCCGCTTCGGGGCAGTTGTCGCGCAGGAAGCGCTGCTGGTTGTGATAGTACTCGACGTCGACGACGAGCCGGTTATCGTTCGTATAGAGGTCGAACTGGTGGCACCATCCCTGCGCGTAACACTGTTCGACGACCGCAAAATCGAAGTACTTCACGAGATCCTTGACCTGGCCGTTGTCGCCCTTTTGATCGACGGTCAGGCCGCGATCGTGGGCCGCCTTAGCCACCCACGTATCGTAGGTGAGCTGCTCGGCGTACGTAAGCGGAAAGCCCGTCTTATTCGTGTAGCCATCCAGATTGTCGGGATCGATCGCGTCGAAGCCCTTCTTCTTGCAGAGGTCGTACCGGCGCGCCATGATCGGCTCGAGAATAGAGGTCGCGCGTATGTCGAGCCAGCGTTCACCCGCCCAGTGGCCGTCTTTGTTGCCGAGCACGCTTTGCGGGAACTTGCGCGCGTCGGGCCGCCACTTCTCCCAGGTTCCGACGTCGATGTAGCAGACGACGTGATGGCCCATCGAGTGAAGCTTTGTGACGACGGAAACGCGGCGTGTCGAACATGTCGAGGTCGAAGATCTGGGCCGCCGCGCTAAGATCGAGCTTGCCATCGTATTGAATCTGATAGGTTTGCGCCGACTTGAGGGATCCAACGCGACGGGGAGCCGCCAGGCGCGGCGGCCTGACGAGGGCGTGACGTTCGCCGACAATGTCGATCCGCCGCATGCGACCAGCAAAAGTGCCAGCGCCGCGGCGGCGCCGCACGGCGGTTCATTGCGTGTCTACGGGTGCGCCGGACGGTCTCTGATGCAGGAAGTACGAGCGCGAATATTTCGAACTGATCGTTTGAAACTGCCGCGGCGGCTGATTGAAGTTAAACATGTCGTTCATGCTGTTCGACGTTCCGTCGGTGGTTCCCAAGCCGGCCGAGATTGTAGGTATCCTCGATGAACCGAATGATGCTGCCGAACCCGTAGACGGTATTCGAGATGTAACCGGTGTGGCTCGACGACGTTTCGCGCGCGTAGGGTGAAATGACGAGCATTGGAACGCGGAAACCCGGACCGCCCTGATTGTCGCGAGGCAGCGGTGGGGGACCGGATCGTAAAATCCGCCCCAGTCGTCCCAAACGACGATGATGGCACAGCTATCCCAATATGCAGCTTTGCCCGACGGCGTTGACGACGCTTGCTACCCAGGAAGGTCCGGTGTCGGACCTCCTTTTCCGGGATGATCGGAGTTTTGGGCGTCCGGCACGATCCACGACATCGCCGGCAGCGTTCCGTTCGAAATGTCGTTGAAAACGTTGGTCTCCGGCCAGTTGACGTTCGTCCCCCACTCGGAGCCGTAGCGTACGGGCGCGATAGCGTCGAAGGCATCCCAAATCGCGCCGGAATCACCAATCGCGGGCGTATAGTACTTCCACGAGGTCGACTTTGCGTCGAGCAAGTCGCGCAGCGTCTTATACCCACCCGACCCATAGTATGGGAACGCGTTACTGCATGGGAACGGCCCGGCGTGCGGCTCCAACACGAGCCCGGTCGTGATCAGCGTCGTCGCCGTCCCCGGCGCCGAATCGCAGCCCCACGCTTTACCGTACGGCGGATTGTCGATTAGGCTATCGTTCGCGTCGATCTCGGTGCCGCCGCGAATGAGATCCTGATGGGCGGGAAAGCTGTCGGCGCCCTGAGTGGTGAACATCGCGTTGGCCAAACCGTATTGCTTGGCCATATTCCAGTACGGCTCAACGTCGGACGGATTCACGTATTCGTACGGCTGCGTACCTTCAGATTTCTTGCTGTTGATGTACTTTACCTCGTTGAAACCATCGTTATTCCCATTGTCGTACGCAATTAAGAAGCCCTGGTACGAGTGATTGAGGTTCTTCGAACCGGTCAAACTGACTTCGGTCAAGTTGATCGAGCGCGGCTTGCGACGCACGATTTCCTTCCCAACCGTCGCGCCGGTCGCGCCCGGAAAGGTGGCAAAGAGATCGTTGAAAGTACGATTTTCCTGAATGACGAGCACGATATGCTCGATGGGTGTGCTTCCGACTTAGCGGGGAAAGATGTCGTTTGACGCCTTGGGGCGTCGTGCTCGCAGGAAGCGATGACGAACCTGCGCCGCAGCGCCTAAAGGCTAAACGTAACGGCGCATAAAGAAATTCCAAGAAGAGCTTTGCTCATAGTGGTCAGCTCCAATCGACGCATAAGCAGCGGGTTTGCAAGAGTGAGGCAAGCATGCTCATCGAAGTGCACTCTTCGTGAAAGCTGCCGTCCTTCTTCTTTCGTTCGGCGCATTGGCGGCGTGCAGCATTCCTCGCCCTACGTTACGACCGTGGGAATCCTCAAGCCGGGCTCGACGTTAACCGTGCGCATCGACTCCGGAACCGTCAACGCCTATCAACCGGCCACCAGCCAGCGGCGTGACCTCTTCACGGTCGCGGCGACCGCCGTGGCGAATGGAACGCCCCCGCCTGCGCCGCAGCATCCGCGCAATGCCGGCCGGGCTGGCCGTGCGTGCCGCCGGCTCTTTGATTCGCTGCTGGTCCGCGTTCCCGACGGCGTGAACCTCGCAATCGAGTCGGCGCGCGGCGACGTCAACGTTACCGACATCAGCGGCAACGCGAGCGTCATCGCGCTGGAAGGCAACGTGAACGTCAAGGTTCCGGGCTATGCGCAGGCTGCCGTCGGCGATGGGAACCTCTCGGTGATGATGGGTGCGCAACGGTGGCCGGGCACGCTCCGCTTTTCAACGCACCACGGTGACATCGAGCTTTGGATCGTCGCGCAGGGCGGCCTTCGACGTTCACCTTCACACCGACAACGGCTCGCTCTTTAGCGACTTTGGATTGCATGGCACTCCGAGCGGCTCGGCCGAGACGATTGACGGCGCGTCAACGGCGGTTCGGCTCCCGCGTCGATGCCTCGAACTGTCGCCGGCGACAATACGGCTGCTTCGCTTGCAGCCGCAGCCCTAATCGCGCGCTCGCGCGTTGCGCGAGGAGAGCCTCGCGCGCTTTGACCAGACGCACCATCGCATCGTTATAAGGCGTCGCAGTTCCGCTGCGGCGGCCGAACGCAACGACGGCACCGTTGATGTGATCGATTTCGCTGGGATGGCCCGACTCGAGGTCGTAGGCCATCGAGCTCTTCGCATCGGCGCCAAGGGCGACGACTTCCGTGACGTACTGCCACGGATTGACGAATGGCAGATTGATTTTCAGGGCGGCCGCGACGCTTGCCGTCTCCTCCGCGAGCGCTTCGGCGAGCCGCGCGGCATTCGGATCGCGCGGAATCTCGCCCGGCATCGCAGTCGAGCAAGTGCCGAGAGCGCGTTGACGGCCGCATTGGCGACCAGCTTTCCCCAAAGATGAGGCCGGATGTCGTAAACGACCGACGCGCGCAGTCCGCTGCGCGTCAGCAGCTCGGTAACGGTGCGCGCGGTCGTCGGCGACGCGGTCGTCGTTCCGATAATCGTGTTGCCCTGTTCGAGAGCTTCGCACGTGGCCGTGTCCGATGGTCTTCGACGACTCGGTCGTGATGCCGAGAATCACCGGCACCGCACCCCCCAGCGCCGTCTTGATCGCATCTTCGTTTCCGATGCCGTTCTGCAGTGAAATCACCGGGGCCGCGGGATCGAGCTCGCCGGCGAAAGCGCGCAACGCGCGCAGCGTATCGACGGCTTTGACGAACAAGAAAGAGCATTTGTGAATCGTAGAGTTCGCGCGCGCTTCGCGCAACTCGAACGTTGCGCGCAGGCTGTTCGTTCACGCGCAAGCCCGAGCGCTCGATCGCGCGTGGAGACGGATCTCGTTGTCGTCCAGCATCGTCACGTCGCAATCTGCGGCCAGATGATATCCGAAGAGCGTGCCCATCGCTCCGGCGCCGATGATCCCGATGCGCGCCATCGCCTTTGCCACTAGAACTGATATTGGAAGCCGAAGGTGTTGCGGCGCGACGCATGCGTTAACGTCGCGCTGGCCGAAGAAGAGTTCGGCGCCCGGCGTCAGGTGCAGGTTCCCGTACAAGTCGATCATCGGATAGGTAAGATCGTAAATGCGCGTCTCAAAACCCAGCCCGTGGATCGGCGCGTACTGGCCGAGCACGCCGACCTGCGAATACAGAACGCCTGCGCCGAGGTGAAACGTCGCCCTGATTCTTCTCGAGCACGGCGTTCCACGTCGTGTTGTTTCCAATCGCATTCGCGCCGACCATGATGCTCGTGCTGCCGTGCGGCAATAAGAGCAGGTTGATGTCGCCGAGCGGACCTTGACTGCTCGTCAAGACCGGGTTGAGCCCGAGATTATGCGAAGGCGAGAGACCGCTCAGCGCACTTGCACCTCGACGAGATTCCGAACCAGCGTACCGAGTTTTGATTGGAGCCGCGAGCGAAGCTGCGGCGAGATTCCGGTGCTTGCGGGCGTCGCGCCGGGCGCTGGGAGCGCGCCCGGATACGGCGTGCTGTTCGGTACGGTCGCGGGCGGCGGAGTCGCACCCGCATCGATGCCGTAGACGCTGCTCTTCCCGCCAAGCTCGCCAAGCAGCGAGTTGGCCTTTTGCATGACGGCGTCAAGGTTTGCGATCGTGTTGCGCAGTTGCGCCTGCGTCTGAGGATTGCTCGTGACGCGTTCGCAAATCTTTGGTGAGCTCCGCCAGCGTCTGCGTCGTCTCGGCGATGTTCTGCGTGGTCGCTGAGGATATTCGACTTGAGCCGCGGATCGGTCGCGAAGCTCTTCCAGCGCCGTCATCGAGCGATTGAGGCGACGGCCGTTGCCTGAAACTTGTCGAGCAGCGCGCCGACTTTCCTGGAATCGACAGCCGCCGATGGAATTCAGCGTTTCGGAGAGTTGCTCGAAGTTCTCGCTCGCGCCGAGCAATGGATCGAGAGATCCGATCGAGCGCGGCCTTGGTGGAAACGGTAAGATCGTTGGCATTATCGAGCGTCGTCTGCAGCGTGTCGAAGAGCTTTGGCGCATCCGCCGTTCGATGCATCGCCATCACCGCTGTCGAAACGCTTGAGCTCGCCCTGTCCTTGTTCGAACAAATCCGCCATGGATGCGCCGTTGATTCCTTGCGGCTGCTCGGCGATCGGCAAGACTTGGCGAGGCAACAGCGGAAGCGGCGGTTTCGTCTCGTGGCGGAAAGATCACGACGAAGTGGCGATCCGGTCAGCGGCGCCTGGATCAGAAATTTCGAGGACGCAGGGATGTCGATGTCGTGATTGATCGCCATGATGACGTCGACCGTATTGTCGGGCAGGAACTGAATCGAATCGACCGAACCGACGTCGACGCCGCTGAAATAGACCAGCGCACCCGACGTTAAGCCGGCGGCCGATTGGAAGTGAACGCCGACGCGATAACCGGTATGGCGCGTGCCGAAGTCGGTGATGACGTAGAAGATTCCGAAAGAGCAGGAGCAACGCGACAATGGCGAATGCGCCGACCTGTGCTTGCCTGGTCATAGACGCCAATATTACTCGCTCAGGCGAAAATGGCCTCGCCCGCGCGCAAACGCGAGGACCGGAGTCAGCTATGGAATACCAACCAGATCATGCCAAACAATCGCGGTCCTCCGCCTGGCAACCGAGCTGTCGCCGCAAATCGGCAAGCCCGGACCATGCGCAGCGCATCACCGTAAATCTTTCCGGCGAGATCGGCGACGAACTGCGGGCGATCGCGCGCGATGCAGCGTGAGCGAAAGCTCCGTGGTGGAGATTGCGTTGCGCCAACTCTTTCGCCGCATCAGCCCGCGGCGCGCTTGGAGCGCTTTTTGCGCGAGCACGGAGGTTGCCTGCGGCGCCGCCGCTCCTAACGCCCCTTCACCGCTGGAGATCGACACTAAATCGGGATGGGCCCGATCTCCGGACCCCTGCAGGAACTGTGCGACGATCGGATTCTCGCGAATCGCGGATCCGATCGGCCGTGTCGTAAGCGATGATGGCGCCTTCAAAGAGCATCGCAACGTAATCCGCCATCGCGAAGATCGACGGCAAGTCGTGGGAGATGACGACGGCGGTTCCGCCGAGCATTCTCGCGCAGCCGAGGATCGTATCGGTGATGAGATTCGTGACGATCGGATCGAGCCCGGTAGTCGGCTCGTCGTAGAGGACCAGTTCCGGCCGCGTGACGATCGCGCGCGCAAAACCCGCGCGCTTGAGCATGCCCCCCGAAAGCTCCGCGGGGAGATGATCGTAGGCATCGGTTAGCCCGACGCTTTCGAGCGCGTCCAGGACGGTCCGGCGGATCTCGGCCTCTGAAAGACGAGTGTGTTCGCGCAACGGCAGACGCGACGTTGTCGCCGACCGTTAGACTGTCCAGCAGCGCCGCAAATTGAAAACTCAGGCTGATCTTCTGCCGCACGCCGTTGCGCTGCTCTTCACTCATGTGACAGATGTCTTGGCCCGCGTACGTAGACGTGTCCACGGTCGGGCAGGAGCAGACCGTCGAGCAGTCGCAGGATCGTCGATTTGCCCGCACCGGAGAGGCCGATGATGCAGGTGATGGCGCCCTCGACGATGTCGAGATTGCATTTGTCGAGAATGACTTTCTCGCCGAACGAGAGCGTGACGTCCTCGATTCGTGCGATGAGCTGCGAACCGCGCGCGGTCCATTATTACGCCGCTAGCCGAAGAGCAAGAACGAGAGGATGAAGTTCGAGATGAAGATGAGGATGATCGCGATCACGACCGCGCTCGTAACGGCCTGACCGACGCCGGCAGCGCCGCCGCGAGTCGAGAGTCCCTGATAGGCGCCGACCAGCGCGATGATCGTCGAGAAGACGAACGTCTTGACGAGCCCTTTGAGCACGTCGCTCATATCGATGGACTGCCGTACGGAAGAAATAAACGAATCGTACGAAATGTGCGCGTAGGTCTGCGCGACCCACATGCCGCCGACGATCGAGACGACGTCGGCGAAGATCGTGAGAAGCGGCAGCATCAAGCAGCAAGCGCCAGTAAGCGCGGCACGACGAGAAAGCGCACCGGCTGGAGACCCATCGAGCGTAAGCGCTTCGATCTGCTCGGTGACGACCATCGAACCGAGCTCCGCAGCAATGGCCGAACCGACGCGGCCCGCGACCACGACGCCGGTAAGCATCGGACCGAGCTCGCGAACCGACGCGTAGGCCACCGCGCCCCCGACGAATCCGCCGAAACCGTATGCGACGGCCTGTTGCGCGGACTCCAGCGAAATCACCATTCCGGTGAAGAGCGCCGTCAGCATGACGATCACGACGGATTGCACGCCGAGGATCGCGCCCTGCGCGATCGTCTCGCCGATGCGAATGCGCAACCGCGCTATGAAACCCAGCGACTCTGCGCCAAGGATCGTCACGCCTCCGGCGTATTCGAAAAAGTCGGTCGTCGCGCGGCCGAAGCGATCGAGGATTCTCACGGTTCGCCCGTCGAGCGTGCCAGTGCCGTCGAGAACGTCCTTGCGTTCCCTCGATGCGTTTGACGGCTACGCCGCGCTCCGCCGTGAGGTTGAAGTGAATCTGGTTGATGCGCTCGAGACGGCGGTCAACGTCGCGAAGCTGCTCGCGCGCTTCGCGGTCGAAGCCTTCGAAATATCGCCGCACTTCACGCAGATAGGCGGCGCGCGTGGCATCGTCGACGTCGTCCGCGCGCGATCGCCGATTCTATCGCGCTCTGCGCGCGCTTCATCGCGCGATCCGTAATGTGAAAAGCGCCGACGCGCTCGACGAGCTCGCGCAATGACGGATCAACCGGCATGAATCGGCTGGATCGAACCGAGCCGCCGCGCTCTGCACCGTGAAGAGCCGGCGGATTCCGCCTTCCGCCAAGTGCGAGCAGCGTCTCGAGCTCGCGCCGGTCGAACGGAGCGGCTTCGGCCGTTCCTTGCAGCTCGACGAAACGCCCCGCGTCGGTCATGAAAACGTTCATATCGACTAACGCTTGGCTATCCTCGTCGTAGGCGAGGTCGAGCAACGGCTGCCCCGTCACGATGCCGACGCTCGTCGCCGCAACCATTGCGCTAAGCGGCCAGCGCGCGCGGTCGGACGGATCGAAACGGGTGCGCCAGCGCGAGCGCGAGCGCAACCCAGGCCCCCGTAACGGCGGCCGTGCGCGTGCCCGCCATCGGCCTGGATGACGTCGCAGTCGAGCCAAACGGTCCGCTCGCCGAGCTTCGCCGTGTCCGTAACTGCGCGCAACGCTCGGCCGATAATTCGTTGAATCTCCTGCGTCCGGCCACCCACGCGTCCTTTGGCGGCCTCCCGCTGCGTGCGTTCCTGCGTCGCGCGCGGAAGCATCGCATACTCGGCGGTGACCCAGCCCAGTCCCCGCCCCTTCATCCAGGCCGGCACCCGCTCTTCGATCGAAGCCGCGCAGATGCACTTGTGTATTCCCGACGCTGATCAACACGCTGCCTTCGGCATATTTCAAGAAGCCGGGCTCGATGCTCACCGGACGCATTTCGTCGAAGCGCCGGCTGTCGGAGCGAATCATTCGACGGTGACGGTCTTCGCGAGATTGCGCGGCTGATCGACGTCCTTTACCCTCGATATCGGCAATGTGGTAGGCCAGGAGCTGAAGCGGAATGACGTTGACGATCGGCGAGAGCAGCTCGTCGACTTTCGGGACCCAAAAGACATGGTCGCTGACGGCTTCGCACCTCTTCGTCGCCGCGATTGGCGACGGCGATCACGGGCGCTTCGCGCGCCTTCGATTCCATTAGGTTGGAAAGCATCTTCTCGCGCACCCGATCCTCCGTGGCGATGCCGATGACGGGAACGGTGGAATCGAGCAGCGCGATCGGCCCGTGCTTCATCTCTCCGGCGGGAAAGCCCTCGGCGTGAATGTACGAAATCTCCTTGAGCTTCAGCGCGCCTTCGAGCGCGGTAGGAAAGTTTACGTAACGGCCGATGAAGAGCACGCTCTGCGCCTTGCGCAGCTCGCGTGCAACCTTGCGGATCTCATCGGACGTATTGAGCACGACGTCGACTGCGGCCGGGAGCAACTTCGTGCCGTCCGCGATTTCGGCGAGTCGCCGTTCGTCGGCGGTTCCGCGCAGACGGGCGAGGTAGAGCGCAAAGAGCGTCATCGCGGTGACTTGCGAAACATACGTTTTCGTCGCCGCCACTCCGATCTCCGGGCCGCTGCGCGTGAAGAGCATTCCGTCGGCGAGCCGCGTCAAATGCGATCCAAGCACGTTGCAAATACCGAGGACTCCCGAACCTGCGGCCTTCGCGATGCGGACCGCTTCGATCGTATCGGCGGTTTCGCCCGACTGCGATATTGCAATGACGAGTGCCGTCGGATCGATCACCGGGTCGCCGTAACGAAACTCACTCGCCAGCTCCATCTCGACCGGCAGCCGGACGAGCGAACGCAGGAGATACATTCCGACCATCCCGGCGTAATAGGCGGATCCGCACCCGGTGATCGCAATCTTACTGATGTCCGCCAGTCGCTCGCGCGTAATCTCCGCCGAGCTCTTCGCCGAGATGCACCCAGCCGCTCTCGTCGATGCGTCCGCTCAGCGTCTCCTTGATCGCATTCGGCTGCTCGAACATTTCCTTGAGCATGAAGTGCTTGAAGCCGCTCTTCTCCGCCGACGTAGCATCCCACGTGATCGCGATGGGATCGCGCTCGATCCGCGCGCCCGAATAGTCGGTCAAGCGAAAACCGTCGCGCCCGACCACGGCGATCTCGCCTTCCTGAAGAATGATCTCGCGGCGCGTGTACGGCAGAATCGCGGGCGTATCCGAGGCAACGTACATCTCGCCGTCCCCGATGCCCACGACCAGCGGGCTTGCGCCGTTACGGGCGAAAACGAG
>CAWFFL010000004.1:0-240197 GCA_963815165.1 Vulcanimicrobiota bacterium | reverse complement strand
CCCCGCTCCCCGCCGAACGCCCCGGAACCGGAACTGGCGAGGCCCTTGGTGTAGTATCAGCGTGGGCAGGGAATCGCAGTCGCGTTAACTTGTATCGAGCCTCCAACTGACAAACCCTCGTCCGGCGTCCCCGGATTCTCCGGAGTACTCAAGAAAAACTCCACAACCCTATGTCGCAGCGGCGCCTTTATCTTCGTCGCAATAAACTGATTCCCCGAGTTCGTTATCGCTATCGGCGCTAGTTCTTGAGGTCGACTCCTTCCCGGATCCGAACATAACGTCAGGGTTTGAAGACCCCATCACGTTGAGCGCGGCGTTCGCACCTGGACCTGCGTGAACGTCGAGCACTACTTTGCAAAAGTCGTCGCTGAAGTATACGGCGCCGCTTGGGTGCTCTTGCTCACCTTTAGAGACCGCATCCACTGGCGCTTATGACGAGCGCTTTTTCGCTGACGGACGGGTTTGACTCTATCCGCTCAAAGTGCAACGGCGGCGGAATGCACGCGCTAGACCTACAAACAATGAGGACCAGGATCGCAGGTGCTGCGCAAATGGGAACAAGGTGGCGAAGGCGATTAACCCTCACTGGCTGTCCCGCTCCTGAAATCTGGAGGTCTCACCTAACAGCCAACATTCGCTACAGTGCGCGTGCTCCGGCACCGCCTCATCGAGGTGGGCTCATCCTCGCGTCGGGATCATGCCGATCGCCCCGCATTTGACGGCCCGCTGCGACCGCGATTGATAGTGGACAAGAACGTTCACGGTTCCGTTCCGGCATCGCATCGAAGGCGGTACCGGCCCAGTCGCGTCGAACGTTTACGTCCTTGGCCCACTGGGCGAAGGGGCATAGCTGATGTCCGATTTGCAGGTTTGTGGCTCTCGCGCTCTTGGCATTGGGCTGGCCTCCGCATTATTGGCCGGCTGCGCCGGGGCGGCGAATGTCACGGAATCGGTGCCGCAAAAGGCGAACTCACGGGGCAGAATCGAACGCATACGGCGCCAGGATCGTGGATGAAACGAAACACTTCGAGCGAGGACCTGATCTACGTTAGCACCGGAGAGAATATCTATGTGTATACGCTCGACGGCCAGTCCGTGGGAATGTTGACCGGCTTCCAAGATTCGACCGGCCTATGCTCCGATAAGAGTGGCAACGTTCGGATCACAAATGCTAACTATTCTTACAGCTACGATGACGACGTCGTTGAGTATTCGCACGGGGGGACGTCGCCCATAGCAACGCTCGAAGACCCGGACTATCCGGACGCGCGCTCCGTCGACCCTGGATCGGGAAATCTCGCCGTTGGCGACCTCGATTATAACATCGCCATATTCATCGGCGCACAGGGGCTCACCGGTATATTATTCGACGAGCGGTTCATGGAGGACGTAAGGACGATAACCTATGATGGCAGCGGCGACCTTTACTTCAGGAGCGGCCGATATAGAAAGTCCGAAGCGTGGCTTCCAAGTGGCGGCTCCAAGGTCATGACGTTCGACCTTACGGGGAAGCCCAGCTCCTATCAATGGGACGGAAAATATCTCACGACTCGCACGCGAAATCCCCAGATTGGGCGCTGGAAAGTCAAAGGATCGCAAGCAACGCTGATTGGTACGCTTCCCATCCACGACTGTCGCGGAACCGACATTTCGGCCATTTCGCCGGCGTCCCAGCGGCTTGGTGACAACTACACGATTGAGGGATCTAAACTGATCGCTGCATGCGGAACGCAAGACGCCATCGCCATTTACAACTATCCAGCTGGGGGCGACCCGCTTCGCAGTATCTCCATTCCATCCTATGCAGCCGCTGTGACCGTCTCCGTCGCTCCGTCGTCGGATCGCCGCAAACACTAGAGGAGAACGACGCATGAACGTGCCGCGGTTTAGCAGCAACGTCCCGGTTCGCCTCGTGCTCAAGATCATAATCGCTGCTTTGCTAACAGCGTGCGGCGGACCGGAGCCGCCGATCGCTGCGCCGGGCGCGATGCCGCAAAGCCGCGCGATCGCCACGCAGGCACAGCGCGGTGGATCGTGGATGCTGCTTGAAGCCAGTGGAGAGGATTTACTCTACGTTACCAAGGGCTGCAGCGGGACTTGCGTGCTCTCGTATCCCTCCGGTCAACTCGTGGGAAGCCTCGACACCGGGCATTATTATGGTGCAGCCGATTGCGTTGATAGCCAAGGCGATGTCTTTATCTCTAACGATACTAACATCGTAGAATACGCGCACGGTGGAACCTCGCCGGTCGCAACGCTCAGCCTTCCGGGAGACCAGGCGCGTGGATGTTCCGTTGACCCCGTGACGGGGAACTTGGCGGTTGCATTTGAAGGTCAGGGTTACGATATTGCTATCTTCCCGCAGGCGCAAGGGACGCCGGCGCTTTATTTGTCAGGTGCTGAGGCGTCGTACTGTGGCTACGACAATGTAGGCGATCTCTTTGTGGACGGTCAGACTCCATACTCGCAGCCGGCACTGGCCGAGTTGCCGAACAGCGCTTCAGCTTTTCTGGAGTTGAGTATAACCTACAAGGTTGGAAGCGCGGGTCAAGTTCAATGGGACGGTAGTAATATGACCTGGGAATCCACCGACAAGCACGACTCGAAGCTGAGCCGCCTTTCCATTACAGGCTCAATTGCGACGGTCGTTGGCACGACAATGCTAAAGGGAATCAAGAACCGAGCAGCGGTCTCTTGGCTTTACGCCAATAGTGTTATCGTACCTTACGCAACGGATGGTCCAAACGCAAAGAAAGTTGGTGTTTGGAACTATCCAAACGGTGGAAAGCATATTGCCAGCTTTAAGAAGTTTGGCGGCAAAGAAGCGATACTGCAGGCCGTCACACTCAGCCCTGCACCGTCCCACCTAGGTCTCGGGACTCGGAAGCGCCGATGACGGTTGGTCTACGCTGCAGTTCTTCCGCATTAGCCTTCGGCGCGATCATCGGGATGCTAGCAGCCTGCGGTGAATCGCAGCCGCCGATCGGTGCGCCAGGGGCGATGTCGCAAGGGGCCATCGGCCAAGCGTAATATCGACGGGCTAGTATAAGACGCACCAATGTTAATCGGGATCGGCTGTATACTTTTTGGGGTTGCGCTCGATTTTCTGGGCGTTTGCCTCTCAACCTGTTAAGCAGGCGTCGGGAGCCCGCGCCAAAGTGCGGTTGCTTTTGAGCAACGGCTTTAGCGGACCGGAGGATTCCGGCAGACCCTTCTTCGCGGGGATCATGGCTGTGATCGTTGGTCTGATTTATTTTATCTTTAACCGTCACTTGTGGCGATGCCGTCAACCCGTCGGCGTCACCGTCGGCACCTCGCGAAAACACTAACCACTCCGCCGAACGCCCCGGAACCGGAACCGCACGAGCGCGCGCGTAGGGCGGGGGAAATGTCGGCGCGCGACGCTGACCGTGACGGAAGCAAATGCATTGTGCCCTCCTGGGTGGTGATAGTTTGCTGCGGCCTCATTGGGCGAAGAACACGCCGTGTAACCCCTGGGTTACGTGTTAGCGGTTGACGAGGAGACCTAAGACAACGAAGGGCTGGTGGGTGCTGGATCGACCTCTGGGGTGTTCGGATTTGGCCCATGCCGATTTGTCCCTGGCTGACTATCTTGGACTCCGATTCCTATAAGAGCGAGAAATCCGATTACGGGGATTATAGTCGTGAGTGCCCACCATGGGTTAAGCCCAATGTCGCGGCATCGTCTGCACTAACACCGCCCAGCTTGGAACGCCCATTGCGAGAATGAACACGTACGCAGGGATAATCGCCACGTCGTTATCAGTACCGGTGATTCCGGCGACGATGCCGCTGACGAAGCCGATGAGCACCGCAATGAGGAAAGTGAACAGGGTAAAATACAAAACTCGCGCCGACTCGCGCGGCCGCGAAATACCGCGTACTTTTAAGAGCAGCGATGTAATAGCGCACAGGCTACTTGCGGCGCGAGTCGGATGGGGCGACGGAAACGGTAAAGGCGTCCTGCCAATCCGAAGAGTCCTTGGAAACCGCTAATTTCTGGTACGGCTTTGACGAGCCCTGAGACGGATAGTGCCAAAACCCTATACCCCACGTTTTATGGTGCTTGTAGGCACTGATAACGGTACCGCCCTGTATCGCGTAAGTGGCGTATACGCCTCGAAATAGCCCCGTCCGCCCTTCAATAGTACCCGTAGAGCCGGAAAAAGAAAGCCCGAATATTGCATGGTTATCATAGAACGTAACGCGAGTGCCGTCCCAAAGCATATTGCTCATAGGTTCCGCGTGCATTTTCCTTTTCACGAAGAGAATTACCAACGACGAACTACCGCGAGAAAGCTCCGCCACTTCCTGGGGTACAAAACCGTCAACGTAGAGATTTCCTTCGCCATCGTAGGCGCAATAAAGCTGACCAAAGTCGATGTATTTAGATGTGTAAAACGTTGGACTACCCTGCGCGTCTTGGTAAACCGCAATATTGGGTTTGCTATAACCATCCTGCGAGAATTGGTAAGAGCGAGGTTCCCTGTAGCCGGTTAATCGCGCAGCTAATCCCTATCACCGTTTTGTAGGGTGAATCGTCAAGCGTGGCGATGGGTTTAGTGCCGCCGTGGGCGTATTCTACCACCTTTGATTGCTGCTTGTTCTTCGTTAGTGCCGGGAAGAACACGTCCCCTTTGGCATCAGAGCACAAGGTAACAGCATAGGCATGCAGTGGGAATTGTTGCACCAGTTCGCCGCGAGGGTATGCGTAAACGCGCACGTACGTACCGGAATAGCCGCTTTTGCTTCCAAGCGCATAAAGTAAATCGCCGTACGACTCCGACGCCTTATGCGATCGGGCCGCTGCGCCCGACGGCACCGCGCCATTTAACGCGGTGTTCGTTCCGCCGCAGGCCGTCAACAAGGCCACAACAATTCCGAGCGTCACGCGCACAACTGCCGTCCCCGTCATTGCCAACTCAAAACGATTAGGCCGTCGCCGGTCGCGTTTTTCCAGTTTGTCCACGTGCGCGCACTGATCGCATTCGGCTCGATGTACGAAGAGCCGCCTCCTCCCCCGCCGCCTTCACACTCGTAGCAGTAATCGAAGTCGTAACCGCCGCCCGCGCCGCCGCCGCCGCCACCGTAATACCCGCCGCCGCCGCCACCACCGCCGCCACCACCGTAGTGGTGATCGTGGTTACCGCTGCCGCCACGACCGCCGGCGCCGAAAAGTCCGCGTCGCCCACTCTTTCCAACTCGTCCGTAAAAGTCTCCGCCCTTACCGCCGCTGCCTCCCGATGTTTGCGTACCGCCGGTGCCGCCGCCGCCGTCACGGCTGCCGCTCGAGTAGCCGCCGATACCGTCCTGGCCGACGAGTCCGCCGCCCGCTCCGCCGGCGCCTTGCAAACCATAGTAATCCTGGTTCGCGCCCCCGGCACCGCCGCCGCCGGCGGCAACAATAATCCGGTTGCTTAAACCATCGCCGCCTTCGCGCACGTCCGATGCGCCGCCGCCGTGGAATCCTTTTTTCGAGCAGCCGCAATCGCCGGAACGGCCTCCGGGGGCGCCTCCGTTATAACCGCCGACTGCGCCCGAGCCTCCGACAACGATTATCAATTCCCTCTCCGCCGCTTACGGGGACTTCTGCCACAACGCGCCCGCCCCGCGCCGCAGCGACGCCATACTTGTCGGTGCCGGTTTCTCCGGCAGCACCACGCGCGACAACATTGATCGACGTGACTCCAGCGGGAACGACAAACGTTTGCTCTCTGCGAGTATAACGGAATGTCTTATGGTAAGGGAGGGAGTCGCTCCAATCGTATCGTTCGGCAACGCTACGGCTTCGCGGCATCGCGCCCGGCACACCGTTCGGCGGTTGCGATCCGCCGCAACCAGCAAAAAGCACGGAAGCGACGCCAATGCTAAGCGCGTAACGTCCTATACTCGTAACCTTCATCAGAGTAGTTTCTGCCCTCGCGCGTCTGTTGCCCGCTGCCGTGCCTACTGGTGGCGCCCCCTGGCAGCGCGCTCGATCTCTACCGCATTGAATCGGACCTCTGGATATCTGTTCGCATCCGCAGCAGATCCTATGACAGGCAACGTCGCCGTTCTCAACGGTAAGAATGTGCGCGGAGCAAGAATACATCCACGGGACCTCAGGGGCGTTAGGTGCTGGGGGGCAGCGGGCTACAACCCATATCCGAGTGGCTATAATACCGGCGGCGGTGGTGCAGTCTTATGCGAGCATCTACGGGGCGCCGGTGGCGGCGGCGGGGGATCGTCGTCCATCGAACCAAGTGCGACGAAATTCCACACGTGGCGAGGCTGGAGAACGCGACGGCTGATGGCCTTGGCGCCTTCAGTTGGAAGTGAAATGCGGCGTGCGCCACTATGTTGCATGAAAGCCAAAAGCGATGAGCTCGAAATCTCACAGCTATCCTCTGACGCAACGAAAGGTTTAAGCATTGTTCCGCCACAGGCTGGCGAGTCCACTATGCGCCAAATAAGGTCGAAGCGTTTTCGCTTATTACGACCTCATAGGGCCGAAAGATGGCGGTGGGTGAGTCTCGCTCCACGTCGCGCGATCTACGTACGCGGCTTGTCAACCACGAAATGCCGCGTCGATCTCAGGCCGAGTGACGCGCTTCGTCGCGCCGGCGGTGCCGTACCGCGCGGTGTGGCGACGCGCTCGCGGGATGTCTAAGCGAGCCTAGGCGGGTAGATGCACCGCAGGCAACGAACGCAATCGCCTCGCCGAGCAGTCTGAGGAACTTTCCGTTTGCTACAGGAGGCTTTGATAATGAACCGTCGCTCTTATTATGCAGCCGCCTTCTTTGCGTTTCTTTACGCGGTTGCGATGGCGGACTGCTCGACTATTTCGCAGGGCACCTCGCCGATGCCCAACTCGCCCGGCTTCCGTCGTTCAGGCATGGATCCGGAGCACCAATATCTATCGAACCGGCGTATGGCCGAAAAAGTCGGGCTCTGGGTTACGTCTTCAGAAGACAATCTATTCGGCCTGACCGCCAATGGAAAAAAGGTTCTCGTTACGGTGCCCGTCAAGGGCTGCACTCAAGTACAAGCAGTCAAAGTCGACGGAAATCAGGATGTTTGGGTCGCCTGCCAGGAGGCCAACTATACCGGAGGCGCAGCGCTGCAAGAGTACGATCCATCAGGAAATATGCTCGCCCAATATGCGTCAGCTTGTCCTAGCAACCTTCAAGCGGGGTCTTGCAATTACTTCTGGGGTTCAGGCTTCCTCAGTGGGGCAACCGGCGGCAGTTTAGCGTGCGGTGCGGCAGAGAGCTACGAGTACTCGCCGAACCCGAGCGCTCGCACCACTGGAACCGGCTTCATTTGCTGGCCGCTTGGCCAACCATCTTCCGGCTCATATCTCATTTCGATTTGGTCATGTAACCAGAGCGGGAGTTGCACAGGTTCTCGCTGCAGGCCCATTTGCGAAATCTACCAACTCGACATGGATTCAAGTGGCAATATTTACTTTACTTATGGCGGAAGGTGCAAGGTCGGTCACGGTGGCGGCATCGGAGAGGTGTTCAATCCGGAGCAGGCGTCTCAAAGCATCGAGATTATCAAATCGGGCTGCGCCCTTACGTCGCCTGGAGGCGCCTATGTTAGCGATCACAACTCAGTTTTCAATGTCATCGATGAGGATACGCGGCTGATCTCCCAGTTCAATTTGCCATTTTCAGCGCATGCCAAGGCCTTTAGGGTACTCGGCCCGACTCCCGGAATCAGCAACAGAAGCATTCCATTTTCGGGCGGATTTAACAAAGATGACACCAAGCTCGCGATCGGCGACCTCTATGGTTGGGTTGACGTTGGAAAGGTCGCCGGTCAGAAAAATGAATGGTCCGTCGTGAACAAGCCGGTCTTCAAGGGATTAGTCCAAGGGGCCGCATACACGCCGTCCGACAAATAGCTAACCACGGCATAGGCGAACTCGCCCCTGGGATCGATAGTCACTGCAGTCGTGAAGACGCTGGCCGAAACCGATGACCCTTGACTGGCGCCATTCGATCGCGCGGATGCAGTCGCAGCCTGACGTGCACGCGTATCATACTTGTCAAGAGCGTTTGCTGCAAACTGCCGAGTTCTCGCAGTGTAGCGCTTCTGCGAAACAGTTCTCACGTCGTCGCAACCACGTTTGGGCTTCGCCCACGGGACCAATCACAGCCTATGCGGCAGCGGGCGGTCTTGCGTAGCCGAGTTTGCGGAACTGCTGAATAGTTATAATCTATCAGACGTGTGTAGTAAATGTGCTTCCGAGATCAGACGGCGTGTTTGGACTTTAAGCGTTAAAGCCCATGGATCCGACATGCATCGAGATCGAGGACTTCTCGGCCTGTCGCTGAACGCCACCAATAGGCTCGTTGTTCGCGTTCGGGAAGGATCGGCTGTGAGATTTTCAACGCATCGTCTTTGGGCAATTGGCGTCTTTTGCTCGATGATAGGTTGTAGTGGACTGCAGCCGCCTGTTGCACGCCAGGCGAGATGTATTCAATCGTTCGTGATGTGAAGGCGTCGTCGTCCTATCACGTCGTGTACAGCTTCGGGCGCCCTTCAGGCGACGGCATAGGTCCCGTTCGAGCTTGATCGACGTGAAAGGCACGCTCTATGGCACGACGTGGGCCGGTGGGAAGGGCGAGACCATCCTGCTCGACAACTGCGGAACGGTGTTCACTATCACTCCGGCCGGCTCTGAGCGTGTGCTGTACAGCTTTCAAGGCGGCCACGATGGCTCTCAGCCAACGGCGAGTTTGCTCGACGTGAGCGGCACGCTGTACGGCACAACGAAAGGCGGCGGTGGTTATGGCGCCTACTGCCACGGCGGGTGCGGAACAGTCTTCAGCATCACCACGTCGGGCAAGGAGCGCGTGCTGCACGTCTTCGGCCGTGGCGATTCCGATGGTGAAATACCCGAGGCGAGCTTGATCGACGTAAACGGCACGCTTTACGGTACGACGGAAGATGGCGGCAAGCATGGCGGAGGAACAGTCTTTAGCGTTAGCACGACGGGCAAAGAGCACGTCCTATACAGCTTCAACGGAAAGCCAAATGGTGTAGAACCCGATGCGGGCTTGGTTGACGTGAATGGCACGCTCTACGGTACCACGTCGTTAGGCGGCAAGGATAACCGTTTCGGAACGGTCTTCAGCATCACCACCGCCGGAACCGAACACGTCTTATACAGCTTCCGCGAGCGCCATGATGGCAACGGACCCGAGGCGGGTTTGGTCGACGCAAACGGAATGCTTTACGGCACTACAGCCGGAGGCGGTAAAGAGGAACAGGGCACGATCTTCAGTGTCACCACGAGCGGAGCAGAACATGTTTTGCATGACTTTACCGGCATCCCCGATGGCGACAACCCACGGGCGAATTTAACTTATGTGAAAGGTACGCTGTACGGCACGACGCAGGATGGCGGTGCGTATGGCAGCGGAAACAGCGGAACGGTTTTCAGTAGCAGCACGAGCGGAACGGTGACAATATTACACAGCTTCGGCGGCGGCTCCGATGGCCTCCAGCCCGACGCGGGGTTGCTCGAGGTGAAAGGAACGCTCTATGGGGTCACACCGATCGGCGGTAAGTACGGGTACGGATCCGTGTTCGCACTCACCCGTTAATGCCGGACTGCGTTTTACTTTAGTTGGGGATTAAATGTTTATGCAAGCTAAGCATTTGAGGCTCGCGGTAAGCGTCGCGATCGCAGGTCTCGTCGGCTGCACGGCACCCTATGCGACGACTGGCGCATTCGTTCCGTCTGAAAACAAGTTGGCATCTCGACGCGGCGCCAGTGCAAGCTACGAAGTTCTGTACAGCTTTGACCCATCTCGAGGTGGGGCGTTTCCATATGGTGGCCTCGCGGTCTTGAACGGCCTTTTGTACGGAGTGACCAATGGCGGCAATTACAGCAAGGGAACCGTGTTCAGGATTACACCTAAGGGCAAACTTGAGACGATTTACACCTTCAAGGGCGGAGCCGACGGCCTACTGCCGCAGGGGCCGTTACTCGTGTACAAAGGTGACCTCTATGGGACTACGTTTCTCGGCGGCGCGGGTTCCTGTGCGAATGGCCTAGGGTGCGGGACGATCTTTAAGGTGAGTCCGGGTGGCGCGGAAAAAGTCTTATATCGTTTTCCCGGATATGGCGGCGGCGGTCTTCTAAACGGCGGCCTTGTCATGGTGCAAAGCAAGCTCTACGGTACAACCTACTCAGGCGGCGGCAGCAAGGGATGGGGGACCGTTTTCAGCGTCACGACATCGGGCAAGGAAGAGCTCCTCTATGAATTCGTGGGCGGGTCTGACGGCGAAATACCATCAAACGCGCCGCTCTTGGCCGTTGGCAACGTGCTCTACGGAACGACGCTGTACGGCGGAATTAGCGGCACAACTTGTTCCCCTTACGGGGGCTGCGGAACCGCGTACAAGATCAGTACCTCCGGCAAGGAAGCCGTATTGCACGCCTTTACCGGGGATACGTCATGTCAAGCAAACACAAAGGATGGCGCGGAGCCGGCCGGTGGTCTGCTGGCGCTCAACGGTCTCGTGTACGGCACAACGGCTTACGGCGGAACTTGCTACAATCAGTCGTTTTCCGTCGGGACCGTCTTTGCAATGACTACGGCCGGGGAAGAACACGCGTTCCACTATTTCAACTTCACAAACGGTGCATTGCCCGCCAATACGCTTATTTATGCTTACGGCAAGTTTTATGGTACGACCGCTGAGGGCGGCCCGGCGTCATGCATCTCACAAGGTAGCTGCCAGGGTGTCATTTTCGCAATATCACCAACGGGCAAAGAAAACGTGCTCCACTACCTTAAGGGGGCCCAGTACGGTGATGGTTCGGGTGCCAGCGGAGCGCTCACTCTTCTGAACGGAAAGCTCTACGGCGTCACTGCCTACGGAGGCAAATATACCAGCGGCTTCGCCCGTGGTTACGGCACCGTGTTTGAGGTCGCCCCTTAGTGAATCAGCCGGCGGCAACGAGCTTCGCCTTCACGGATACGGGATGCAACACGCGTATTTGTGTCACGTCGGATGGCCACGTGGCAGATCAACTTCCGGGTAGCGGATTTGGATCAGCTGCTATCAGCACTCCGCGACGCCGATATGGCGGTCACGACGGACCTTGGCTCGCCTAACGCTTAGCATCGCCGTCGCTACTGCATTGCTCGCTGGGTGCGGCGGATCGCCGGCGCCGATCAGCGCGTCGAGCACGACGCCAGCAATCGTTACGCATGCTGTGCGCCGCGGTTCGTGGATGATGTCGGAAGCGAAGGGGCGAGATCTGCTCTACGTTGCGTTGGGGAATGGCGTTAACGTCTATACCTATCCGGAAGGCAAGCTTCTCGGCGCGCTGGGCGTCGGCGGCGTTTATCTTTGTACTGATCGCGCAAACAACGTCTTTATCCCGGGTGGTTACTTTGGGACGCAGATGCTGATTTATGCGCACGGCGCAACGACGCCGAAGGTAACGCTGAACGATCCCTATCCTGCCGTCGACTGCTCCGTGGATCCCACGAGCGAAACGCTAGCCGTTACTGAGGGATTCGGTGGCTACGTAATCATTTTCCCATACAAACAGAACCGAGGCTGGCGATATGCGAAATCGTTTCTCGTGCCCGGCATCCAGGCCACGGTCTTCTGCGCGTACGATGGAGACGGCAACCTCTTTGTGGACGGTGGAGTGTCGAGCGGGGCTTTCATGCTCGAAGAGCTACCGAAGGGCAGCAAGACATTTGAAACGATAACACTCAATCAAAAGATTACTGCCGCCGGTTCAATGCAATGGGACGGAAAATATCTTGCGATCGCGGATCGCGGCACCGGCTACCCTAACCCGATCGTCATCTACCGTTTCACGCTCAGCGGAACTACAGGCAAGAAAGTCAGCACTACAACGCTGCAAGGTTCGTACGCCCACGCTCAATTTTGGATTCAGAAGGGTCGAGTTATCGGTCCAGTCGCGTATAATTCCGTGCGAGGCATCGGTTTTTGGCCCTTTCCCGGAGGAGGCTCTATCGCCAAGACATTTGCAAACGATGCTCCTGCTGGCGAAGCGGTCAGCCTAAAGTGACGCAGGACAAACAGCGCTGGAGCGCAGCCATCAGCGTCGCGCCCAGCTGCTAGCGATGCCCCACGCGTTCTGCCGCCGCCTCGCCGATCGTAATTTTCCCGTTGACAAAACTGGCAGGAAGGCGCATTCTGGCGTTTAGGGGAGGGCAATTTTAGGGTCTCTTGCCGTTTTCCATTTCAGCGACCGCTCCCCAGAAAGCGGACTAAAAAATGCGCATTTCAACGATGTGTTCCTATGCATGGATCGCCACCATGGCTGCGTTACTTGCGGGATGCTCTAACGCGTCGCAGCTGACGAGTGGTCCCTCATCGCAGAGCGCTGTGAAGACTTACGCCAATCGCTTCACCGGCACGATCGTCTTCCACGGGGAGCGCATCGAAATCGGCTCCGCCGCCGCGAAGGCTCGTGCCATCTCGCGGGCACATCCATTGTTCGTCTTCCCATCCGATCCGCTCTTCGTCGCCGATCCCTCCCTAAATGGGGTCATGTTCTACGATGCGACTGCCACCGGAGCCAACATCACGCCGTATGGCATTTTAGCGGGCAGCAACACTCAGCTGAGCGGCCCGGTCGCCGTTACGGTCGGTACCGACCTGCCGTGCCCGAACAGCGTCTGTACGCCGTATCTCTGGGTCTCGAACGCCGGCAACAACACGATTACGCAGTATACGTTGCCGCTCACGACCGCGAATCAGGCGCCCGTATACGTCATCAGTTGGAACGGAATGGGCTCTTGCGGTCCCGCCATCTCGAATCCGTACGGCATCGTACATTACGGACCGTTCGGAACGACGACCAGCGGAACGGTCTTTGAAACGAGCGAGACGGTGGTGACCTCGTCATACTACATCGTCGGATGGACACCCAACGCTAATGCACAAACTTGCGATGTCGCGTTCACGAGCCCAAACTACGACTCCCCAAGCGGTCCTAGTATCTATTCTGGCATTGCGACCTCTCTTTTCAATGCGAATCGTACGACCGTGAGCTCCGAGACGCTCACCGCCGGGTATCCGCCGGGAATCGGCAGGCCGGCCGCAGTTTGGTCACTTCCTCGCTTGCCGGCCACCGAAGGGACGGCGGTCCAGTCGGGAACCTCGACGACAAACAGTTACGTTTGGGTGACGACGAGCGCGAATTCGAGCTTTCCGAACGACGCACTATGGCGATGCCAAATCAGGGCGTTTGGAGCAGGAAGATGCGCGACGGCCGCGGGCGGTGGCCGCACTCCGGTTTGCGTCAATCCGAGCGCGAATCTCGCGTTCCCCGCTTTTCCCGCGACGTCGGCGACTACGAGGTTAATCTACGTTCCGAATTCATCGAACGGTACGGTTACTGCGTATAAGCTCCGCGCTACTTGCAGGCAGAAAGCCACGTACGTCAACACGGTAAATCCGTTCGGCGTCGCAGTCCAGATCTAGCAGCGCGGGCACTGAGCGCGACTCGCAACTCGCTAATTGGGCGTGGAACCGTCCGATTCCAATTGCAGAGGCTCTAACCTCGCACGATTAGAGCCTCATTGAAAAACCGACGGGAGCGATAGGTTAGCGAACGACGCGCCGTCCCCAATATGCGCGGCGATACGGGCGCCAATACGGACGACGCACCCAATATGGGCGAGGTCCATAGACGGCCGGATAGGGTGCGTACCCGTAGCCTCCGCCAACGTAGCCGACGCCTACGCCAACGCCGTAGGCGTAGGGATAGCCGTAGCCAAAACCGACGCTAACGCCGTAGCCGTAAGGATAGCCGTAGCGATAAGGGTAGCCGTAACGATAGGCGTAGCCCGGGCGATAAGGATAGCGATAACCGTAGGCCCGGTATCCGGTTCCGTAATAGCGGCCCGGGAGTACCCGCCCCGTCGTTGCAGGTCGCGCGGTTCCAACGGCCACGTGAGCCGCCGATGCCGGCGCCGCCGCGCCGAGTAGCGATCCTGCGCCCAGAGCGCAGGCAAGTAAGACGTTAGGGAGTTTCATCATGCTTTATTTGTAACATCGTTGGGGCGGAAGCCTCTCGTTACGAACGATTAGAAGCTGCTTCGAAAAGGATGAGAGGACGATCGAGCGGCGATCCGTGCCTGGCCATCCTCGAGCCGAACTTCGTATTCGCCGTTTTCGTCCCGTGTCGTTTTCGCACACCCGCGCACCGGTCGCAAAGGCACCTATTTTAAGATGCCTTTGCGAGGATTGCTTTGCGAACGCTCTTCGCAACGCTACTTGCGGGAACTCGCTTTCTTGCGAGGCTCCGAGGCTACTTCGGGATTAGGCGGCGGCAACTCGGGGTCGTCTCCATGAGGTTCGCCGGCCATTGGACTGAACTCCCAGAGCTTCTCCGCAGTGAGTAGCTTATAACCGGGTGAGCTCGACGCCCCGTCGCCGGCCGCGATTTCGTCCGATGACGTGTGGAAGAACTCGTGAGCGAACTCGTCCAATACGATATTTCCGGGCGGGAAGTTGTTCTGAATCGCCGCGAGCGCGGATTCAAACATCTTCTGATGCGCGACTTCTCGTTGCATTAGGAACGTGAGCGTGTCGCGCACGCCCGCGTCATCGCTCTGTTTGATCAAGCGCTCGTAAACGATCTTCGCCCGCGCCTCTGCCGCGATGTCGGAACGAAGGTCCGCTGTCGGATTTCCGATTGTGTCGACCCAATCCGCCGTGAACGCGTTCCCCATTGAATCGGTAAAACGCGGCCCCGGACCACCGAGGACGGTTTGAGAGCTGTTGAGGGACATCTCCGTGAAGTGATCGTGCTTCTGGTCGAGCAAGTCGCCAAGATATCCGCCTTCGACCTGATCGACCAAAGCGCCGGGTGAACCTTTGAGCAGCATGGCCAGCATTTGCCCAACCATTTCAAGATGTGACAGTTCTTCGGTCGCGATATTTAGAAGTAAGTCGCGACGCTTCGGATCGGACTCCGCCCAGCCTTGACCAAAATATCGCAGGGCGGCGCCGAGCTCGCCGTTTGGCCCTCCGAATTGCTCGAGCAGCATTTTCGCAAATCTTGCGTTGGGCTGGTCGACGCGTACCGTATACATCATTTTCTTGTTGTGTAAGAACATCTTTCTCCGATTTCGTCTGATGGCTAACGCCTGTAAAGTAGTAAAGACACTAGCAGTCGCTGAACCGGACCGTTGCTTGTGCCCGTACTTAGGGTTGAATAATACCCAAGAGCGGGCACGCCAACGCTTCGCGAATTTCGGAGCGCGTCGTTGCAGTTTATTATCCTTGCTGATATGTAGGCCAGTCGAGCAAGGGTAGTTCCGCTTACCGGCATGCGATCTGCACTGAGGCGCAACCTCTGGCGACCCTCAGGCGATTTCGACAGCATGACTGATCAAGAGATTAAACCCTATCTGGGCAAGGCCGTGCGCGTTACCTTGGCTGACCGCCGCGTGCTGGCTGGCGTTCTCCACGCGTCCGAGGAATCGGGGCATGGTCACAAGCACTACGCAATCGTTTCTGACGCTATCCGGGAGGGCGGCCATCCCGCGCGGGAACTTATTCATGGCGGGGACCAGATCGCGACAATCGAGGACGCCTCAGAAGATCCTGCCGCAACGCCCTAAAGTTGTCCGAAGGGTACCAATTATGGGACCTTCGCTTCAGGTGTTGCCGGTGGTGGCGTCGGCAGGCCGGCTGCCTCTCCCGCCGCGATCTGCTGCCGCTTGGCCTCCTCGGATGCGTCTTTGGCCTCCTTCGCAAGGCGCTTTACTTCGTCGCTATCAGGCGTCTGTTGCACGGTTAGAGCTTTCCCGCGCAGCGCAACCGTTACCCTGAAGGCGCGGCTTCGGGACGCCCGAAGGGTGGAAACATGCAACTACGATACGGCGATCGCGTGCTCGTAAAGAACCTTGGCGTCGAGGGCGAGGTCATCGAAGTAGACACACGAACGATCGTGGTCCGCTACAAGAAAAGCGACGGCGAGGCGATAGAGCACCGCTTCCAACCCGAAGATTTAGAGTATCGGCCTAAGCCGCACTTGGAGTGATCGCTTCGAGAAATAGTGTTCGGGCGCGAGAGAAAGGAAGAAGATGTTAAAGGTCGGTGATCGAGTTCGAATTGACGGAAGCGACGACGAAGGCACGGTGAGAGAGGTACATCCGCACGAGATCCTCGTGCGAGTGAAAGTCTCCGGTGGGCACGAAGACCGCAAATATGCTCACGAAGATTTGCGGCTCGATCCCACGATGAGCGAAGTCTCAGACTTTGTAGATCACTAACCTTTTCCGGCGTTCTTACGAGTGCAGCTCGTGAACGCTATTATCGTTCCTATCGGCGTAGAAGATGACCGTGTCGCTGTCGGTGCTACCGCTCGAAGCGAGGCCAAAAATCGCCGGCGCGGCGCCGGAATCGACGACTTTCGTATCGAGCACCTGACCTTGCGGGGTCATCTCGATGAGCTCGTTTCCGCCGGTTGAGGGTGCGCCATTTGCAACGATGAGGTTTCCGTTGGGCAGCAAAGTCATCGCGATCGGCGCGTTGAGCGGCGAACCGGCTTTCACGACACTACCGCAGGTCGTTTTCTTATGGGCGCACGTAAACTTGGTCCCACCCGATTGCACGATGATCTCGTTTTTCGTCAACAAATCGCTTGCATGACTAAATTTCACAACGGTATTCGTGACGCCGTCGGCGATGTAGAGCACGTTTCCCTTGTGGGCGTATTGCAGTCCAGTTGGGCCAAGGATCGCCCATCCGCTACCCTTAGTCGCAAAACCCGTGGCGACTTGCAGGTAGAATCCGCTCGCGTAGGTGTTGACGCCCGCGCTGACGATAGACCCCGTTTTCGCATCGCTGGAAAAGGCATACTCGGCATCGTAATCGCAGCTGTTCGGTGCAACGTCATCGAGCGGGCCTGACTCACACGAGACGTCGATATCCGAAAGGGGCGCCTCCAACGGCGAGCCGTACGTGGTCTGCTCGACGCCCTTGACGTTAAAGGCAGTCAAGACGCCGCTGGCGAGCCCAGTGCCGTATACGAAGCCGCTCTCTGGACTGATGGTAACGCCCGTACAGCCCTTGATATCGCTGCTCTGAGCAAATCGAGTTGGACTCGAACCTGTCGTAGGGTTAAGCAATTCGATCGTCGTTCCGGTCGCCGGCGTTCTCTTCTTATCCGCAAAATTGCACGCCAGCAGCTGCCCCTTTTTAAGCGCACCGACATTACTCTTGACGACTGAAAGGCTGTGGGGGCCTCGATCGCCATTGCTGGGGTCCACGGTAGAACCGATCACGACATCCTTTTTGTCCTGCTTAAGGATAGACGTCGCGTCGCGTGCCCTTACATCGGCAGTTGTTGTCGACGCTTGCTGATGCGTCGAACCCTGCGAGTTGACGGTAGTGCCATTTGATGGCACCGAACTTTGGCTGCATGCCGAAAATACCACGGCGCAAAGCGCTGCGACGAGAGCTCGCGTTTTATGAAGAAACATATGCACCTCGAAGAAGCAAATAGTCCGAGAAGCCGAGCAAGGCCGGCTCCGTTCGCCTGCGCTAAAGAATTGCTATGGCTTCCCTGAATAGCCCTAGGCGCGACTGATGATTATTGCTATCAAAAATAGTAATATTTTTATGAACGTTAACCGAGGTTTGCTTTCTACCCGCTGTCAACCCCACCTGCGATCGGCTACGCACCGCGGCAAACGGCGCGCAGCTGCAGTCCTTCACCTCCTGATAGTGATCGATAAGGCCGTCGGGTTTCCGATTTCGCTAGTACGCTTTCTGGGCAACCAATTGCGTTTCTAGCGACGGTCGAGAAGAAGATCGGCGATTCGGCCGTCGCGATCTTGCGCAAAGTACAGCGCATCTCGCGTCGTTCGCAATATCAGATGCGAAGCGGACGTTATGACGTTTCCATTCTGTTGCGAAACGGCTGCCGTTCGTGATTGCGTAAATGGTCCCAGATGCGTCGCAGACCCTGAAGTGCCGACGCAGCCCGTCGGAGTCGCGATTCGTGCTTCGTGGGCGTAAACGCGCTTTAACGAGCGTTCCGTGTTGAAGGCCGGAGACGATCCGCTGTATCTCCGCCAATGCTGCGGCGTCGCTCGGTTGAGGCGTTACGGTCGCGGTAAGGTCGATCGGGGGTGCCGGCCGGCGGATCGGCGATGCGGGAAGTATTGAAACGCGCCCGCGATGTGCTCGGCCAAGAACTCCGGCGCCACCGAATTCGTTTCGTTCGATAGTACCGCTCCGGCGAAACCGGAATCGAGCACCAGCGCGTTCTCCGCGCTGAAACCCTGTACGAAGCCCGAATGCGACGCGACGTTATACTGAGCGATCTTCCCGACGTACCAGCCAAAGCCGTAACCCGAGCTTGCTCCGACTTCAATGCTTGCGCGGTGAACATCTCGGTGCGCGACCGGCACTCCAGCAGCCGGCCCTCGATCAGCGAGATATCCCACAACGCGAGATCGTGAACGGTCATCGCAATCCCCGCCGCGCCGTTGAGCCATGCGCGTCCTTCCCGCGAGCCACCGTATTGGACCGAGCAGCGTACGTTCGTACCCCGCAATCGTCAGGTGCCGAATGCCGGTTTGGGAAGATAGATCGCGCTGGTCATATGCAGCGGCTCGAAAATGGCTGGCGGACCAACTCGCCGTACGACATGCCGCTGCGATCTCGACGATCTTCGTCAAGATGGCGTAATCGGTGTTGCTATATTCCCAGTCGGTGCCGGGCTCGAAATCCAAAGGACGCTCGCCGTACGATTGGAGGATGGCATCGAACGTCGAATCTCGATAGATAGCCGCATTCGAAAGCGTCGCGTAGTAATCGTCGTAGCCGGCCGTATGCGTGAGAAGCTGGCGTATCGTCACGTCCGGCGCGCGCGTAACCGCGGGAACGAATTTGGAGACGCGGTCGTCAAGCGATAACTTCCCATCTTGCTCGAGCAACAGAATGATGCCGCCGTATACTGCTTGAAAGCGAACCGATTCCGAGCGAGAATGCGCTGGCGCCGCCGGTATCGGCTTTCGCGGAATCGCGCCGCCTTGGACGATTGCCACATCCACGCTCGGTAAGTCCAGTCGTCGCATCGTCCGAACGACTAAACCGTCGATCCGGTCTTTGTTGACGCCGAGATGGCCGTGCTCGCGACACAGGCGGCGACGAGCATGAAGACCACGGCGTGCCGAGCTCTTGAAGCAACGCGTTGCTTTTTGCTAGGGTTGAAGAAGCGTGAAGCCAATTGAACCTGCAATTCTGGAAGTCACGGCGTTCGCCTTGAACCGCTCGCGCGCGAGCACGCCGATGGTCTCTGCGCCGCCGCTCGCGACGGCGAACTCTGGAACTTACGAGCGACGACGCGCCCGATGAAGCTCATCGATACATCGAGACGACGCTCGAAAATTTCAGAGAAGAAGACGACGCTGCCGGGGGC
This sequence comes from Vulcanimicrobiota bacterium, assembly GCA_963815165.1. Taxonomy (GTDB): domain Bacteria; phylum Vulcanimicrobiota; class Vulcanimicrobiia; order Vulcanimicrobiales; family Vulcanimicrobiaceae; genus Cybelea. The sequence continues at coordinate 220,744 of CAWFFL010000004.1, read as the reverse complement.
AGTCAAGGATGCAAAAACGGGGACGGTCCTGGGCAGCACGCGTTACCATGACATTATCCCCGACGCCGATCGGGTCGAGATCGGTTACACGTGGTATGCCTCACGCACGCCGGCCATCTCAATCCCGCCTGCAAGCTGCTCTTGATGAGCCACGCTTTTGAAGCTCTCGAGTGCGCGGTCGTCGGTTTGCGAACCGAGAACTTCAACTTTCGGTCCCAGGCGGCGATCGAGAAGCTCGGCGCTAAGAAGGACGGCGTCATTCGCCATCACGCGGTGCGCCGCGACGGCACCATCCGCGACTCGGTGATGTACAGCATCCTCGCCGCCGAATGGCCGGACGTAAAGCGAAACCTGCTCTTCCGTTTAAATAAGCCCGTAAGCTTTTAAAGGCCCGTAGGCTGGGGTCAACCAAGCGACCGGGCGGTAGGAGTTGACAGGCATAGCATGTGCTTGGTATACTTAGCGCACAGAAATCAACCGCTAAAGGAGACCAGATTCCACCATGGCCGTCAACGTATCCGAGTACATGAGCAAGTTTCAAGACGAGAGCCTTGCCGCCCTGAAAGAGACGCAGGAAGCAAGCCTCAAGGCAATGAGCTCGTTCCGCGAGTTCGGTAAAGAGTTCAGCGAGAAGCCCGGCACCATGCCCGCTTTCGAAAACCTTCCGAGCCCGACCCAGTTCGTCGAGATGTCCTTCGGTTTCGCCACCCAGCTTCTCGAGATGCGCAAGGCCTTCGCGCTTCGCGTCGCCGAGATGATGGTTGAGGCGCAGAAGCAGACCGAGTCGAACTTCAAGGCCGCGACCGTCGCGAACAAGCCTGTCGGCAACCCCGGCAACCCGAACAACAACAACAAGTAATAGCGTTCACCGGCTCCAACAATAGGACCGCTCGCGTATAACGCGAGCGGTCTTGTTATGCGGTCGGACGCCTCCCCTTAAGCAGCCGAACACACCGGCATATCGTACGATGCGATTGTCAAGATTTCGTAAAGACGGCCGATTCCGGTTGCTTTAGCCGCCAGCCGGCAATTAGGAGCCAGAGCATGAAGACGAGCTCGCCAAGCGATGTGAAGAAAACCCAGTCGATATTCGCTTGCGGGTAGAGGTACGGTTGCAGTTCCGTAACGATCCAGCCGAGGCCCGCCAGGACGACGAGCGCGCCCACGATCTTGGAGATCCATCCCGTGTAGCCCGAGATACAGAGCAGAAAGCCAAGCAAGCAAAGCTGACCTCCAAAGACGATCAGCGAGAATCCCCAATCGTACCGAAACGAATGCAGCAACAGGTCGACCTGCGCGTTTAAGCCGTTCGTCCCGAATTGCGCGAGGTACTCCGGTGTATGGACCATGCGATACGCCGCGACGAGGTTCATCAGACCGAAAAGCCCCATCGCGGTATAGATGAGGCGCAGCCAGGCCGTCAGCAGTGAGAGCGCCTGGTTCACCGGGGCAAGCAACGCATAAAGCGCCCACGCGATGACGACGTCTTCGATAAATTTCACGAGATAGCACAGGATTATGGCGACGAACGTCCCGCCGTGGGCGCCAACGTTTGCCACGGTCTGTGCGACGTTGCCCGCGACCACGATCTGAGGATAGAGATGGAACTCCGCGTAGCTTACGGGATCGAGTAAGTACGCAAACCCCGCGATCAGCGCCGCCTGGCGCAGCGTTATCCCCGTCGAGGGCAACGAATCACTGCACTCTATACGTGCGTCATGTTCCGATGTTTCAGCGTTCCTCGAAGCCGGCGGAGTCAAGGCCGAAACGCAGAAGTCTTGCGCCGTGAACTTTACGACGGAACTCAAAGTCCCGCCGGCTGAAGAATTTGCGTCGCTCGTCGAAGAGTTCGTCGGTGACTCCGCGCGTCGCAGCGAACTGACCGCCGAACGGCAGCGTCATCTCGTTCGCGCAGCGCGAGAAGGCTTCGTCGCAATCGTACGCAATGCGCTGGCCGAGTCGCGTGACGCGGTCCATCTCGTTGCCTCGTGCACGGCGGCGAATCTTCGGCTCTCGTTCTTCGAGCGCGGTCTGCCGATCGACGATGCGCTCGCGCGGCGAAATCCGCGATGGAACGACTTGCTCGATGCCGTCGATTCGGCGCACTGGTCTATGCACGGCGCCGCCGGCAGCGAGCTGCGGCTCGTCGTGAAACGTCCCCCAATAGCGCGACACGACGGCGCGCCCCCGCAGCTCGCGGAAGATGACGTACCGCTTGCCCCGCCGCAAGAATATACGATCCGCCGGTTTCTGCCGGCCGACGCCGCCGGCGTGGCGCGCGCCTTTTATCTGACGTACGGCTACGAATACGATCTGCCGGCAGTCTACGAACCGGCGCGTCTCATCGAGCTGAACGAAAGCGGGCGCTACGTGTCGATCGTTGCGCTGTCGGCGGACGGCGAGGTCGTCGGACACTACGCGCTTTCGCGCGAGAGCGACGAGCCGATCGCCGACGCCTGCGGCGCGATCGTGCTGCCGGCGCATCGCGGTCGCGACCTCCTCAATCGCCTCCGCGATACCGCCGAAAAGGAAGCGATCGCGCTCGGGTTGGCCGCGTATTACTCGGAGCCCGTTACCGATCACCCACGCACGCAGCACGCCAGCGAGAGTTTCGGCGCAAAGGCCTGCGGGATAACCCTCGGAGAGGCGCCTCGCAGCTTCGTCGCGCGTCACATGGAACTTTCGACGACGGCTCAGCGCCAAAGCTGCATGCTCTACATAAAACCATTGCAGCCGCGCGGTCCGCGAACGATCTACGTACCGGCACGTCACCGCTCTATCGTCGAAAGCATCTACGCACAGCTCGGTTTGCCGACGGAGTTTCACGATGGCGAGACAGCTAGCGGCCGCGGCGAGTTCCACGAATCAATCGCGCGCAGCGACGGAATCGGTTCGATCAACATCGAGAGCATCGGGAGCGAAACCGCCGAGCTCGTGCGCCAAGCTGCCGAAGACCTACGCGCGACTTGTCGGTTAGGCGCGCTTTACGTTTCGCTCCCGCTTGAGGATCCCGGAACTCCCCAACTCTGCGAAGCACTCGAAGCGTATGGCTTTTTCTTCTCGGGAGTCGGCCCGTGGATGCTCGACGGCAAAGATGAGCTCCGTTTGCAGATGCCGCTTACCCCGATCGATCTCTCCGCGCTCGTCGTCATCGGAGATTTTGGTAAACGCCTCCTCGACTACATCGCTGCCGAGCGCGAGCGCTGCACGCGCAATAGTGCTACAATGAACGCATGAATCGCAATCGTGCCCTGCTCGTTGGATTTCTGCTCTTGCTGGTAGCCGTCGCGCTTTCTGCGTGGGCCTATCCGGCGTTGCCCGAGCGCGTTCCGACGCATTGGGATCTCGCCGGTAACGTCAATGGCTACTCGTCACGGCTTTTCGCCGTCACGCTCGTTCCCGCAATCATTGCTTTCATCTGGCTCTTGATGCTCGTGCTTCCGTCGATTTCGCCGCGCGGTTTCCGTCTCGAGCAATCCGCCGAGGCGTACTACACCTGCATGCTGGCCGTCATCGCGCTTATCGACGTGATGCACTTCATATTTCTTCGCGCGGGGCGCACCGGCACCGCACCGTCGCTGACCTTGATTTTCGCTTCGATCGGCGTATTGCTTGCGATCGTCGGCAGCTTTCTGGGACGACTGGAGAAGAACTTTTGGTTCGGCGTTCGCACGCCCTGGACGCTCGCGAGCGACGAGGTCTGGCGGCGAACGAACAAACTTGCCGGGCAGCTTTTCATTGCCGGCGGCATCCTTATCCTACTCGCCAGCTTTTTTGGCAATGCGGTGATTCCGATATTGATTGCAGTCCTTGTCACCGTTGGGCTCGTCTCGATCGCCTATTCGTATGTGCTCTACCGCCGCATCGAAGGCTTCGGCTCGTAAGCTTACCAGCTAAATACCACGAGTCCGTCGCTTGTGGCGTCCTTCCAACCGCGCCACATGTGGAACTTTATGGCGCTTGGCTCGACATACGACGATCCGCCGCCGCCACCGCCCCCGCCGCCGCCATACGTGCTGTATGACGAACCGGCGCCGCCACCGCCGCCACCGTAATAACCGGCGCCTCCGCCGCCACCGCCGCTCGTTCCACCGCCGCTTCCACTGCCGTGCTGACCCTGGCCGCCCGCTCCGCCGATTCCGGCCGTTCCTGCAGCGCCGTCATTGCCGGTACCGAGAGTGCAGCTGCCGCCGAAGCCGCCCTTGCCGCCCGCGCTTTGCGTACCACCCGCGCCGCCGCCGCCGCCGCAATCTTTGCTTGATGCGTGAAGCTGCCGTTTCCGCCCGATCCGCCGACGCTTCCACCGCCTTTACCGCCCTCACCGAAAAGATGCCGCTCGCGCCCGAACAAGAAGTTTCCGCCTTGTCCGCCGCCCCCGGCCGAGACGATGATCCGATCGTCTAAACTACTGCCGCCCTCGCGTATGTCGGTAGCGCCGCCGCCGCCATAACCGGAATCGTAGCCGCCGTGGGCGCCTTTACCGCCGCCGTTAAAGCCGCCGGTCGTTCCCGATCCTTCGCCTCCCACGAAGATCGCAAGCTCTTCGCCCGGCGTTACTGGAATCACGGCAGTCACGCGGCCACCGCGACCCCGACCGGACTTCTTACCGCCGCCTGCGGCGCCGCGAGCGATGATGGTAAGTCGCGTAACGCCGGTCGGACCGTAAACATTTGCTCCGAACCGGTGTAAGAAAATGTTTTATGGCCCGTATTTTGGCGTCCCACGCTTGCTACTTGTAGCGTCGACGCGCCGGGCGTGCGGCGCCGCACGACGACAGGAATGCCGCAGCGCAACCTAAGGCAAAGACACTACGATAATTAAATGAAGCTCTCACGACTGCCTCCGACCGAAATGCTCGGTAAACGGAACGTTCGGTGCTTTACCCTCGTTCCTTCGCGTTGAGCGCCGCGAGCCCGGCGTGGGTAATCTTCGATCTCGACGGGACGCTGATCGAGAGCGAGCAACTCTGGCGCGACGTTCGCCGCGACTTCGTCATCGAATCCGGTGGACGCTGGAACGACGACGCGCAGCGCGCGATGATGGGAATGCGCACGGACGACTGGGCGCGCTATATGCACGAGACCTTGGGCGTGCCGCTCTCCCCCGATGCAATCAAAGATCGGATCATCGATCGGCTTACCGCGCAACTCTCGAAGAGCGTGCCGATTCTCCCTGGTGCCGATGCGGCGCTCGCGCGCCTGGCCGGCGTCTTCGAGCTGGGGCTCGCGACGTCGTCGGCATATCCGGTCGCGCAGGTTGTCCTCGACGTGACCGGCTGGAAGAAATACTTTGCGACGGTCGTGTCGGCCGATTCTGTCGAACGCGGCAAACCGGCGCCCGACGTTTATCTTCGAACGCTCGCTCTGCTGGGCGCCGACGCTGCTCGTACCGCGGCGGTGGAAGATTCCGCCAACGGCATTCGTTCCGCGCACGCCGCCGGGCTCGCCGTCGTGGCGATTCCAAATCGGGAGTTTCCGCCCGGCTCCGATGCTCTGGCATTAGCAACGCGCACGATCGAGCATCTCAATGAACTCGATGCACCGATGATTCGCGAACTGATTGCCGATGCAGCCGCAAAGTGACGCTTGGCGTGATGCCGCCGTAATGATTGCAATCGCCGCAAAGCCGCCGCACGGCGTGCTCTTCGTCGAACGCGGCCGTCATTTGCGGCGTCATCCGGGAGAAATCGGCTTGCCAGGCGGCGCTGCCGACGACGTCGACGCAAACGATCCCGTCAAGACCGCGCTTCGCGAGCTTCGCGAGGAGCTCACCATCGGCGCCGAACACGTAAGCGTCGTCGGTGAGCTGCCGGTCGTTAAGCATTCGCGGAGCCGCTTCATCGTGACTCCGATCGTCGCGGTGCTCGACGCAACGACGACGTACTCCATCGACGGCGACGAAATCGTCGGCGTCTTCGCCGTGCCCCTGGCGGAGATCGTTGAAGACGGCGGCCTCTACGACGACGAAGAACTCACGGCAATGGCTGGGCGCCCGATGCATGCATTCGATTTCGAAGGCCGCCATATTTGGGGTTTTACCGGCCGGATTCTAAAATCGTTCGTCGACAAATGGAGGGAACCGAACTCCGCCATGCGTGCAGCAATCGACTCCGCCTTTGCCGGAGGCTCATCATGAAGGCGCTGCGTTTTTATCAATATGGACCGCCTTCGGTTCTTACGATTGAAGATCTCGCGACGCCGAAGCTAAGCGAGGGTGAATCGCTGGTGCAAATCCACGCCGCCGCGATCAACCCCAGTGATGTGAAAAACGTCGCCGGCACCTTCAAGACCGCATTGCCGCGGACGCCCGGTCGCGACTACGCCGGTATCGTCGTCGACGGCGAAGGCAAAGGACGTGAAGTGTGGGGCAGCGGCCCGGGCTTCGGCGTGGAGCGCGACGGCTCGCACGCGCAGTTCATGGTTATGCCGTCCGAGTGGCTCGCGGACAAGCCTTCTAATCTATCGATGGAAGAAGCCGCGGCGATCGGCGTACCGTTCGTCGTCGCCTGGAACGGCCTGGTTCAAGAAGCCGGCATCAAGTCGGGCGAGACGGTTCTCGTTACGGGTGCGCTCGGCGCAGTCGGTCGCGCCGTCACGCAGATCGCGCATTGGAAGGGCGCGCGCGTCATTGGCGCCGACATCGCCGATCGCCCCTGCGAATGCGATATCTACATCAACACGAAATCGCGCGATCTCGTAACTGAGGTCAGAGCCGCTACCAACGATAAGGGCGTAGACCTTGTTTACGATACCGTCGGCGGCCCGCTCTTCGAGCCGTGCCTCAAGTCGCTCCGCATTTCCGGTCGCCAGGTAGCAATGACGAGCGTCGGCGATCGCCGCGTCTCATTCGACCTTATCGACTTCTACCACAACCTTTTGCGCCTTATCGGCGTCGATTCCTTAAAGCTGAGCGGTCCCGCCATTGCCGCGATCATGAATGCGTTCAAACCGGGCTTCGAATCGGGCGTACTCAAGCCGTTCCCAATTAAGAGTTGGAAGCTCGACGACGCCATCGCCGCCTACACCGCCGGCTCAAAAGGCGCCGGCCCTGAGAAGCAAGTCCTTAACGTGTCACCCCCAGTGTCACCCTGAGCCTGTCGAAGGGGAGCGTCTCGAAGGACGAAGGGCGAAGGACGACGACCACCGCGTCGCCATACCGCACCGCGGCGCCGACGTTCGGACTTGTGAGATACGCAAACGCTTGCTCGACGTCGGCCCGCGCGCACGCCTGCGACGACCCGAATCGCTTCAGCGCCGCATCGACCAGCAGCATCGCCGCATCGACCGTCAACCGCGGCGCATCCCCCGCATCACGTTGCGCTGCCGCATTTTTCTGCGCATCCCAACCCTCTTGCACGACCAGCGCCGCAATCGTCGCAACTCGCTTGGCGATCCCGTGATGCCGCTCCCACAGGAGATCGCTCATCACGTCGCAAGCGTAGCCCGGCTCGAGTACGCGCTGAACTTCGAGCGGATTCGCCGCCAAGTGCAGCAACGTCTGAATGTCCGCGACCGTTAGCGCCGTCACGCGATGTGTTTGCAATTCTTGCAATAGTTCGATTTCATCCGAAAAATCCGGACCGACCAGCACGCAGCGATCGGCCTTAAAAGCCTCCCGAAATTTTGACGCCTCGGCTGCATCCGGCTGCGTGACGATCCGACGCGCCGTCTTGCACTCCAGCAAAACCCGATACCCTAGCGGGCCCAAAATCGCATCCGCGATCCCGTCCGGCTGCGCCCGATCGCCTAGATGCTGCGTGAGAAAGCCGAGATGCGCGAACGCGTCGCAGACCGCCAACTCGAACGCCGCGGGATCCTCACCGCCGCCGGTCGTCTCCAAACGTCGGCACAGCGCCGCCACATCCTCATCGACGGGGCGCTCCGGCAACGGCTCGAGATCGGGCCAATCGTCGAGCGGCTCGTTAATCCGGAAGCGCCGCTGCGCGTCTTGCAAAATCGGTGGCTTGCGCCCGCGCCCCAACTGTCGTGCGATGTACTCGATCAGCGACGTGTAAACATAATGATAGGTGGTGTTCGGCGGAACGAGCTTCTTTGCAAGCGCTTCCCGCAGCAGCTCCTTGGCGTCGCGCGCTTTCCCATCGTCGAGAATTTCGATCGCCGCCGTGATGATGTGCCCCCGCGGCTCCGGCGTCGCTCTCATCTCGCCGTCGCCGCCCGCCGCGTCACCGAACTTTTGAGCTTTGATCAACGCCCACTCTTTTGCAAACACATCGCCGTGCCCGCGAAGCCGGCCCGGAATATCGTCGGCACGAAATGCGTTGGCGCCGCCAAAGCTGCCGAGCTCATCCCAGCGGATCGGCGTGCAAACCGTAAGCCCCTGCGCGCGCAGACTGTACGGGACGGCACTAAATCGGCGGACCGCATTGCTGGAATAGTGAAAATGCACTCGACCGTCGGCATGGACGTTCGGCTCTATCGAAAGTAGATCCGGGTGCTTCGACACGACATCGTGCGCGAAGCCGCGCAGCCAGTCGCGTAGTCTCCGATCGTGCGGCGCGTCCGCCAGCGGAATCCATAGCGCGATCCCGCTCCCACCATCGAGCATCACGATCGCCTCGAGCTTGCGCGCCTCGAAAAGCATCGCCCGAATCGCAAGTGCCGCCAGCTTTACTCGTTCGAATCCGACGCCTTTCGGCGGCTCGAGCAACAAACGCGCGAACCGCAACCGGCTTTCGTCAATTGGTAGAGGCGCCCACGTGTAGAACTCAATCGCGAATTTCGCGTGAATGAGCCACAGAAGCTTGTTAACCGACAACGGCACGCACGTAACGTGGAACGCACCCGGCTTATCGATTCCTCCCGGGTAGTTTCGAAAGACAATCGGCGACCCCGAAAGCGACGTCTCGATCAACCGCGCGGTCAGCTGATAATGCGCTAGAACACGCGGCATTACGGCCGCATCGCTTACACCCACTTGCTGCCTCCTTCAACTAGCATGGGCCTAAAATCGAGCCCATGTGAGGAAGCGTCTCGCACCTCAGCCGCCGAGAAAATACTCAAAATAGACTAGGAACATCCGTTCGAATCTAGTCACTCTCGAACATCAAGACACCCGATCCGCCCGCAAAAGCGCCTTTGGATCTGTGAAGTGATGCGGCATCCGAAGAGTCAGGGCATGATCACCCCGGGATAAGAGCCAAGGCCTTTCAAAAAGAGGCCCCCTCTGCCGGGCGCCGGGCCGCGACGCCCTTAGCCGGTGCGCGACTGGAAGCTAAAAAACGCGGCCTGAGGACAATCAGCGCCACAATCCAATGTTCTCATAGTTAGCATGCTTTTCGGAGGGCGCAATGTCTTTGGAGCTTTGGAATACCTTTGCCACATTCGGCACGTTTTTAGTCATTGCTGCGACCGCGCTCGTAGCCATCGTGCAGCTGCGCCAGCTTCGCAGCAGCAACCAGATCGCGGCGTTATACAAAGTTCGTGAAACGTCGGAGAGTCAGGAGTTGCGAGATGCGCAACACTTTGTCTTTACGGAGCTGGCTGAAAAAATGAGGGATCCTGTCTTCCGATATCAGGTGCAGCACAGGGCAGCGCGGACCAATGAAAATCAGGCGTTCATTACAAAGATCGTCACCGTGGGCAACTTTTGGGAAAGCATGGGCACGCTCGTGAAGACGGGGCTGCTCGACAAGAATCTCGTATTCGAGGCTTGGTCTGGCCACGTGGCGGATGATTGGGAGAAACTTGGGCCCGTTACAGCGATGTGGCGGCGGACCAAAGGCGCTGTCCTTATGGAGAACTTCGAGTACCTTACGGTCCTTTCACAAGACTGGGATGCAGCCCACCCGAACGGCACATATCCATCCGGTGTGCGTCGCATCGACGTTAAGGATGACTGGCTCGAAGCCGACGCGCATTATGCGGCCTCGCTAGCGACAGCGTAGCGATCGGAGGCCTTTCAAAACGAGGCCCCCTCCCCGGCGCTGGGCAGCGAGGCCGCTAGGCTCTAAGTAAAGAGGCAAAACCGAAACACCAAAATGGCCTCGCGAGTCGCGAAGCCATGCGCGGGCCGTGCCTTAGGCGAGGAGCAAATCGATAATCGACTTTCCCACAATGTCAGCACCGTTCTTTATGTTTGCAAGGGCGAAGGCGCCGTACTGCGAGGGTGAGCCCGTGTCAACCCATTGATTGAACCCGATCCACGAGCTGAAACCTTTTTCCCCGCCGTTCTTACTCAAATACGTGACGCTAGGGCTCGAGGGCGTATTGAAGTGAAACCACGCCTTACTCACCTGAACCGGCGGATTGTGCGGTTTGATTGGTGGCGGGCATGTCAAGGTTCCATTTGGCTGCGCCGGAATCTCCTGGCTCCAACTCCAAACGCGGCCCTGTTGCTCCTTGAACTGCGTGAGGCTCCCACCGTGGCGCCCCATATTGTACGCGAGCCATATGAGCATATCGTGGCCCGTGCTTACGAGATCTCCACTTGCGAAGAGCGTTGCCCAGCTGGCCTGCTCGTACATCCAGCTGCGGGGCAGCAGCTGCGTACCGCTATATCCAGCGATAAGATGTTGATTGCTGGCGTATTTGCGCGGTACCGTTAAAGGCGAAAGGCGCAGGTCGGAGCGCACCTCCGTAATCGCCGCGCTCCATTGGCGAGTTACGTCGTCGCGAAGACTCCTAACGCGGAGAGCCGCTAAACCGAGTAAACCCCAGCCAAAGTTCGAGTACGAATAGAGCGTTCCGGGACTGCACTGTGGCAAGGACGTCGCGTCCGCCAGATTATCTAGAAGAGTTATGAGTTGATCGGCTCCCAAATAGTTCCACCAGGCGCCTCCGAAGTCGTCGGTCGGAAACCCAGGGCTATAGTTCGCCAGGTCGACGATTGGCAGATTTGCTAAGTGCCGCGGCAGCCTCGTCGAAATGAAGTCGCCAACCGCTCCTCCGTAGTTGCCGTGGCGCCTATAGAATATCGATGACGCAAATGTCTTGGTGATTGAAGCGATGAGGTATTGCGTGTCGCCGTCGAGCCGCACTGGCACGTGACGGCTCGCGCTGACCGGCTTCCCCGCAAAAAAGAGCTGCTGCAGGCCAGGTGCGATAACGCCCGCCACAACCGCGACATTTTCGAGCCCTTTCTCGACCTGCTGGTGAACGTACATATCGATGATGCTCTGAAACTTCGAAGAGAGCGCGGAGGAAACGGATGTCGGGACCGGCGACGTAATACGGACTCCCGAAGCAGAGGAACAACTCGACAGCAGAACGGTTCCGCCAAGTCCCTCGATGAAGTGTAAGCGTTGCATCACTACCCCGTCCTTCAAGAAGAACTTATTCCGGCGTACCCCCGCGGCCTTCTTGGAGGCGCTGGGCCAGCTGCGCAGCCCTCTTAGAGGGCTTCCGCGGCCACCTCGCCGATCGGCGACGCCTCGTGGCGAGGACTCATTTTTTCAGCTTGAGGCTGGGATGCTTTCTGACGCGGCGTTCAATAGCTATGTTGCGGGTGTCAAATTCTATTTCCCGATGCTCGGAATGCGCGCCGCATGGAAGCTATTGGAGGCTCAATTTGGCAGCGACTTTCGCTCCTTCGGTAGTGCGATGCCGGCTCAGACCAAGGCAACATCGCAAAGCGCCGACGCATATGCTGCATGGCGAAACCTGCTGGCAGCAGAACTTAGAACCGCCGATAAGAGCCCAGGCCTTTCAAAACGAGGCCCCCCTCTGCGCCGCGAAACATCGCGCCGCCCAGGGTTGTATGAGGTTTGGCCCTACAGGGGGTGCTGATGCAAAACGCCGCCGCGCTGCGAAAAGACTACTCACGACGGGCCCGGATCGCGGGCATTTGGTATATCGTTGGGATCATCGTCGGCGTTTTCGATCTGATGGTCCTTCCAGACCATTTCATCAAGCCAGGCAACGCGGCTGCAACCGCTCACGCAATCCTTGCTGAGCAGGGGCTCTTTCAGACGCTCCCCGTGTTCGACATCGCTTGCGGAACGATTTGGCTCGTCGTCGTGCTCGCGCTGTATCGGCTCTTACGTGACGTAGACGAGTGGCAAGCCCGCTTGATGTTGATCCTCGGCGCGTACTTGCAAGTGCCGTTCTATTTCTTCAACGCGGTTAACTATGCGGGTGCCTTCGTGTCCCTTACACATCCGGCGCTCGTCGCTGCATTTTCGGAGCCGCAGCGCATCGCTATCGCGCTTTTGTTCCTACGGCTTCATCACTACGAGTTAATGGCGAACTTTGTCTTTGCAGGACTGTGGCTGTTCCCGTTCGGCATCCTCGTTTACAAATCGCGATTTCTTCCGCGGATTCTGGGTGCGTGGTTGGTACTCGAAGGGTTCGGATGGCCGGTGCTTGCCGTTGCCGGATTCGCGGCGCCCCAGTATCTCAATCTCATTTCAACGATCATCGCCCCGCTCAACTTCGCAGAAGTCGCGATCGCATTCTGGCTGGTGGTCTTTGGAGCGTGCGCGACGCTCCTTCGTCATCCTAGCGGTTCGGTGTAGTCGGATGTTGATCAAGAAACTAGTGACCTTTCTCCGCCACGTGGAAAGTGTCCACGAAAGCCCGTCAACTTCACTCTTCAGAGGCTGAACGGATCAGCAACTGGGGACCTTCGCCGCCAGCCAGGTCAGTTCCATCGCAGGAGCCAATCGACCAGGAGGCGTGTAGGCCGTAGTAGCGGAGTGATTTATGATTGTCAAGCCGTTATGGCTCAAGGGACCAGAAGCATGAGACGCATTATTTTCGCAACGACCGCTCTCGCCGCCGTGATTACGCTCCAGTCCGCTGGTGCGGCACAAACGGTAGCCTCGAGCGACCTTCTGCGCCGTGCCGTAAACCCAAATCCGACGCTTCAATCGTACACGGCATCGGCCCACTTATCGGCGACACCGCACGTGGTGATTCCGATACGCAAAAACCATGACGGCACGGTGTATTATCTCAAGCCGCGGCGCACGATTCACTTTCAGAACGTTTCAGGTGCGCTAAGCCGCTTCAAAGATTTGGCGGCATCGACCCCAACATACGATGAGGCCATGGCGCAGTACACCATTAGCCTCGGCACCGACAACGGGAATGTCTCAATCTACACGTTCGTTCCCAAAAAGCAGGGAAGCCGGGTGAAGAAGATCACGCTGACCGTCAACGACACTTCGGCGCTCGTTAACCACGCGCAGTGGGCCTACACCAACGGTGGCAGCATGAGCTTCGACCAGACGTATACCAACGTCAGCACGTTCCGTCTGCCGGCACAAGCCGATATCTCTGTGCGCTTCCCGGGTTACAGCGTCGACGGGACGCTGACGTTCGGCGACTACAATCCCAACGCTGCGGTTTCGCCGACGGTCTTTACAGCGACGCCGGCACCGTGAAGAGTCTGCACGCTACTGCACTGCTGCTAACCGGGTGCGGTCAGTTCGTGGAACCATATAGCGGCGGGCCCAGCGGCTACGGCATGTAACTCGCGGCTACGCCAGCGTCGTCTTCAAACTCAGCCCCGATACTATTACAAGCGAGTGATGAGATGAAGAGCTTTGATATAAACAACTGCGCGATGCGCGTAGGCATCGCGATTGCATTCATGACGGGTTGCGGCAATCACGCGGACGGCACGACCGCGATACCGCAGGCAATGGGCGCCGGCAGCAACTTTGCCCACCACCAAACATTTTGTTATACGGGTGTTCGGCAGACGTTCAAAGTGCCCACCGGCGTAACGAGCATCGAAGTTCGCGCCTTTGGTGCGACGGGTGGCAATACCAGCGGCATGTACCACCGCACCGACGGCGGCGAAGGTGGAACGGCTAAGGCTGTGATCCCGGTCACGGGCGGGGAGAAATTGAAATTTACGTCGGTGGCGAAGGCGGAACGGGCGGAAGCGCAATCGGGCTCGGGGGCTTCAACGGCGGCGGTGCTGGTGGCGGCGGCTACGCTACCGGAAGCGGCGGCGGTGGAGGTGGCGGCGCCTCTGATGTGCGCCAGGGCGGTGACGGTTTGAGTGACCGGGTCGTCGTGGCAGGTGGCGGCGGTGGAGGTGGCGGCACTCCCGGATTCTTTTACGCCGCGGGCAACGGCGGCGAAGGCGGCGGAAGCACTGCTGGCACTGGCGGCGGTAACTCGGGCTCGGCCGGTCCCGACGGGTTCGGTGGAGACGGCGGCACGCAAAGCGTTGGCGGAAAAGGGGGCCGTGGCGGTAACCCCTTCGGACATACGGCCGGTCGGCGTGGCCATCGTGGTGCCCTCGGCATCGGTGGTTCCGGTGGGGATGGTTCCGGAAAGGGCGGCGGAGGCGGCGGCGCCGGCGGCGGCTACTACGGCGGCGGAGGCGGTGGATCCGGTTCGGACGGAACCAGCGGAGTAGGCGGCGGTGGTGGCGGCGGCGGCGCGTCCTCGTTCGTCGAGCCGAGCGCGACCCACGTGAAGAATCGCCAGGGGACGGCGCCGGCCGGCCACGGCCTCGTCACGATCTCTTGGTAAAAGGAGTAAGCTATGAATTGCGCTCGCGCGACGTCTCGCAGCCTCTTGCTGCTGGCGTTGTGTCTTCTCGTTTCGCTCGCGCCGGTGCGAGCCTTTCCAGTCGATTTTGGACCAGGTTTTACGACGCGCTCCATCAGCGTCGACGGCGCTACGGTAAGTGTGACGGTCGGAGGGCACGGTCCGGCCGTTGTTCTGCTGCACGGCTACGCCGAAGATTCGCGAATGTGGAAACCGCTCGCTATCGTTTTAGCAGCACACTTCACCGTGATCGCGCCCGACCTGCCCGGCATCGGAAACTCTTCGATTCCGCCGAGCGGATTAGATATGAAGACATCCGCGCAGCGCGTTCGCGACGCCGTGCGAGCCCTCGGATATAAGAAGGTACGGGTCGTCGGCCACGACATCGGGCTCATGGTCGCGTACGCGTACGCTGCGATGTATCCGCACGAGGTCGACCGGCTCGCGCTTATGGACGCTTTTTTGCCAGGTGTTCCCGGATGGGAGGCTATCTATAACGATCCCAATATCTGGCACTTCAGATTCCATGGGCCGACGCCGCTCGCGCTCGTAGCCGGTCGCGAAAACATCTACTTTTCGTATTTTTGGAACGACCTCGCGGCCGATAAGAACCGCTCGCTCTCGCCGGAAAGCCGTCGGCAATACATCGCGGCCTACTCGCGCCCGGGCCGAATGGCGGCTGGATGGGCGTACTTCGCCGCATTCCCGAAGACCGCCGTCGATTTTGCAGAGCTCGCACGAACGCAACTGACGATTCCCGTCATTTCGATCGGCGGCGATAAATCGCTCGGCGTGGCGCTTGGCGCGCAAGCGAAACTCATCGCGCCCGACGCGACGGTCGTTGTGATCAAGAATGCCGGGCACTGGATCATGGAAGAGCAGCCGACAGCAACGATGGCTGCGCTGACGCGGTTTCTAGAGCAAACTCCTTGACGCCGTTCCCTAAGCGGCTCTCAGTCTCCAGCCCATCATTGACCACGCGACGCCCGCGAAGATGAAGTTCAATCCGACGACGAACCCGATGAACCAAAACGCGGAATAGGGCCACTGGATCCAAAGCAAGATTCCTAAGATAAAGCTGACGATGCCGCTGAATGCCATCCACCCGTAGTGCGGCAATTGCAACCAAAGCGCGGAGACGAAGCGGAAGATTCCACCGAACACAAAGAGCGCGGCGAGCAGCAAGGTGATGGTCAGCGCCCCGATCACCGGATGCCCCAACAGCATCAATCCAACGATAATATCGAGCACACCGACTAACAAAAGCAGGATCACGTGGCCGGAACCGCGCGCGGCAAAGGCGCTGATGATTTGCGCAACGCCGGCGATAAGTAAGACGACTCCAAGCACGACGACCGATGCCAACGTTGCGGCCGTTTCAGCCCAGATGGCGTAAATTCCGATCAGAATCAGAACGATCCCGAGAGCGACGTACCAGCCCCAGAGCTTGTGAGCTTGCCTGATGTCCGCGGCGATTTCTCTCATTGCCTTCCTCCTACCAAAGCTTACGCGAGGTCTTTATGCTACCGCATGCTGCGATTTGGCGAAAGGGAGAGGACGTAGGTTAGCCTAGGTGCGTTCCGGCCCGTCGCGTCGAAGTCGGTTCACTAGGTCGACTGTCGGCATCATCCCGACGATCGCGCGCCGATGCTGCCATCCCATGGCCGGGACGCCCGTGACGCCGGCTGCATGAGCCTCCCCTATGAACGCGTCGACGGTACGAGAAAACCGGCGCTCGCGCCACGCCATGTCAACGTCTAAGGCGGAGACGCTGAGGCGCTCAGCGAGCGGGATGATGATCGCGCGTTTCGAGATGTCGGCGTGTTCGGTGAAGAACGCCCGAGAGACGTCGTGATAGAAGGCGCCGGCCGCGTTGTCGCCTTTTTGGACGCGCACAAGCTCGGCCGTCTCCAGTGCGAAACGCGAGTTAACGTTGCGTCTTGGCGGATCGATTGGAAGCCCGACTTCTCGAGCCAGACGCTCGAGTCTCGCGCGAACCTGCGGCCAGTCCTCCGGCGGAAACGGCTTCGGTGCTCCTTCGGGCGGCGTCTCCGGATGTATTTCGAAGGGGAGCCAACGGAGATTAGCTTGCAGTTCCCGCGCAGCCTCCTCGGCCCAAACTGAGCCGAGATAGCAAAACGGTCAAATAACGTCAGACCAGATGTTGATGATGCGATCCATCGTCTGCCCATCATACCACAACGATTCTCCGGTTCGAGGCTATCCAATTGGTTTCGCAGCGAATCCGCGCGCGCGCGTCGAAGCCTCCAGCATAAGCAAACGCGACGAGGGAGCCACGCTGCCAATCGATGAAGGCCGTCGTACTTAATAAGCCCCGAGAGATCAGCATTGAAGAGATTCCGGAGCCGCAGCTCCAGGCTTCAACCGATGTCCTGCTTCGCTTAACGTCCACAGCGATTTGCGGCACCGACCTTCACATCTACGAAGGGCGGCTAGGCGATGGCGAGCGTCTAGTGATTGGCCACGAACCATTGGGTTTGGTCGAGCGTGTCGGTGATGCCGTTACAAACATTCGCGTCGGTGACCGCGTCACTGTGCCGACGCATATCTGTTGCGGGTTCTGCCCCAACTGCGTACACGGCTATTCGGCCCAATGTCTCACAACGAATCCCGGGAAAGCGGGCGCCGCCTACGGATATCCTGGCATGGGCGGTTACACGGGCGCTCAAACCGAGTTGCTGCGAGTTCCCTTCGGCGACGCCAACTGTTTGCGGTTGCCGGGTGAGCCCGGTGATTCGTGGGAGCATGATTTCGTGTTGCTCGCCGACGCATTGCCCACCGCCTTCCACGCTACCGAACTGGCGCGCGTTCGCGAGGGCGACATCGTCGTGATCTATGGTGCGGGCGCAATTGGGCTGCTGACGATCGTGTGCGCTTTCATGCGAGGCGCAGCCCAAGTATTCGTCGTGGACGCCGTTCCCGAGCGACTCGATAAAGCCGGAGAGCTCGGCGCGCAGCCGATCGATATGCGCGAGGGTAACGCAGCCGATCGGATCCTCGAGCAGATTGCGCGCGAGCGAACCGGGATCGCGTGGCGGGGCGAAGAGGCGAACCTTGGGGCGACCGTCTGCATCGATGCGATTGGATTTCAAGCCCGCGATCCACGCGATTATTCGATAGAAAAGCCGGCAACCGTCATCGACGAGCTTGCTCGAATCGTCGCTCCGAAGGGGCGCTTGAGCATTATCGGGGTCTTCCTCGATCGCGATCCGCACGCGCGAAACGAGGCTGCGCAACACGGCGAGTATCTGATCCCCTGGGGCACGCTTTTCAAGAAAGGCGTCACGATCGGCATGGGAAGAGATGACGACAAGCGCTACAACGACCGCCTACGCGACGCCATCGTCCGCGGCCGAATCAAGCCTAGCGCTATCGTCTCACATCGGTTGCCGCTTCGCGACGCTTCGGATGCATTTGCAAAGTTTGATGCGCGCAGCGACGGCTACATAAAGGTTGTGCTTGAGCCTTGACGGCGGCGTTCCGATATCGCATCTTCGCGCTTCTTTGGTTCGCCACCATCGTATCAAATATCGGTGGGTGGATGTACAGTGCAGCCGCGGGCTGGCTGATGACGGAGCTCACGAAAGACGCCCTTGTCGTTTCGCTCGTTCAGGTTGCAAGCAGCGCACCATTCTTTCTTCTTGCACTGTTGGCCGGCGCGCTTACCGACGTCGTGGACAAGCGGCGGCTGCTGATCTGGGGCGAAAGTGCGACCGCAGTGCTCTCCGGCATCTTCGCCGCGGTAGTGTGGTTACATTGGGTCACGCCTGCTTCGCTTCTCTGGTTTATGTTCCTGATCAGCGTTTGTGGAGCGTTGACGTCGCCGGCATGGCAGGCGGTGGTTCCCACTCTCGTACCAAGAGAGGAACTTCCCAGTGCAATAGCAGCGAACAGCGTCGGCTTCAACTTGAGTCGCGCAGTCGGACCGGCCCTGGCGGGCGCAATCATCGGACCGCTCGGAATAGCCGCTCCGTTTGTGATTAACGCCGTCAGCAACTTCGGCGTCATTGGCGTGCTCGTCGGATGGCGCGAACGCAAGCCTGCGGAAGACGCTTTGCCTCCGGAGCGTTTCAGTAGCGCAGTTGGCCTTGGTTTGCGATATGCGCTCAACAATATCGCCCTACGCCGGACCTTCGTTAGAACGATCGCATTCTTCGTGTTTGCGAGTTCCTACTGGGCGCTGCTCCCGCTTGTCGCTCGGACGCGCGTGAGCGGGGGCGCGGCAATTTACGGCCTCTTGCTCGGAGCGATCGGGCTAGGAGCCGTGGGCGCGGCATTCGTGATGCCCTACTGGAAAAAACGGTTTGGCGCCGATGGTCTGGTCGCGATGGCTAGCGTCGGCACGACGATCGCGCTCGTGCTTTTCGGAATCGCGCGTGAGCCCATCGTCGCTTTGATTGCAAGCATCGTGGCGGGAGCGTCCTGGATCGCCGGCGTGGCAACGCTGAACGTTTCGGCCCAGCTTTCGGTACCGGACTGGGTACGCGGGCGCGGCCTGGCGATGTATATGACGGTTATGTTCGGTTCGATGACGTTGGGTAGCGCGCTGTGGGGGCAGATCGCGACCGTCACGACACTCCAGGCGACACTCTTCATTGCGGCGGCGGCGATGCTTGCTGCAATCCCTCTGACGTGGCGCTGGAAGCTGCAAACTGGCGAAGCGCTTGACCTTACTCCGTCGACGCAGTGGCCGGCGCCGGTTGTATCGCGCTCGGTCCAAGGAGAGGATGGGCCCGTACTCGTGACGATCGAATATCGCATCGGCGCTGACAACCGGCAATCGTTTCTCTCCGCCTTATACCGAGCTTCAACACGAGCGGTTGCGCGACGGCGCCGGCTCCTGGGGAATCTTCGAAGATACGTCAGCAATCAGGGCGCTTCTTGGAGACGTTCCTCGTTTCGTCGTGGACGGAACATTTGCGTCAGCATCAGCGCGTGACGAACGCGGACTATGTGCTGCAAGAGAACATAATCCGCCTACTTCAAGAGGAGCCGCGAATAACGCATTTCATTGCTCCGAGATCCTAGGGTCGATGGATCCAGGCTATCGTGCGTCGAATTTAGCTTGCGCTCGTTTAATCTCATCGACGTGCGTGCACGCCCATTCGCCGAGCTGGCTTATCGGGCCGCACAACGTCACGCCCAACGGCGTGAGCGCGTACTCCACGCGGGGCGGAATTTGAGGATAGAGCGTTCGTACGACCAGACCGTCGCGCTCTAAATCGCGCAGTGTTTGCGTGAGCATCTTTTGTGAGATGCCCTCAACGTTGCGGCGAAGTTCGCTGAACCGGTGCGGCTTGCTATCGGACAGGAGGCTCATCATCATGACGGTCCACTTGTCGGCGATGCGATCGAGGACCAATCTGATTGGGCAATCCCGTTCGAAGGCCGGGGTTTTGGGTGCTAGCGCGGCGGTTACCATTTGGTGCCTATACCACTTTCGGGTGCCTACTTGTTTTTAGTTTGTAGGTATGGAAAAGTTACTAACACAACAATACCACATCCGCTCGCTCCCAGACAAGCGCAAGGAGAAGACCATGAGCACCCAAGTTGCCGAAACGACCACCTACGCCATCGATCCGGCCCACACGTCGGTCGAGTTCATCGTGCGTCACCTGATGATCACGCGAGTTCGCGGACGCTTCGCTGGCGTCTCCGGGACCATCGAGCTCCGGCCCGGCGAGGACGTTCCGGCTGGTGTCCAAGCCCGGATCGATGCCGCAACCATCGATACGCGTGAACCGCAGCGCGACGCACATTTGCAATCGGCCGATTTCCTCGAGGTTGAAAAGCACCCGGCGCTCGAGTTCGTCAGCACGCGCATTGAGGGTACCGCCCGCGACTTCAAGATTTATGGAAATCTCACCATCCACGGCGTGACGCGCGAAGTTACCTTGAACGGCGAGTTTGAAGGGCGCGCACCCGATCCGTGGGGCGGTCAGCGCATCGGTTACCGAGCGACGACGACGATCAATCGCAAAGACTTCGGACTAACGTGGAACGCGGCGCTCGAAACCGGCGGCGTTATGGTCGGCGATGAAGTTCGCATCGAGCTCGACGTTCAAGCCGTGTTGCAAAAGTAAGGAAGAGAGTAACGTGTCCAATACCATTGCGGTCGTCGGATTCGGACCCGGCACCAGTACGGCTGTAGCCGAGAGA
Organism: Vulcanimicrobiota bacterium; assembly: GCA_963815165.1. GTDB lineage: Bacteria > Vulcanimicrobiota > Vulcanimicrobiia > Vulcanimicrobiales > Vulcanimicrobiaceae > Cybelea. Next base: position 200,099 of record CAWFFL010000004.1, on the reverse strand, counting down.
TTCGGCAAAGAAGGCTTCTCGGTAGCGCTCATCGGGCGAAATGAAGATCGTCTGGCGGCGGGTGTCGCGGCGCTGAAGGGCCAGGGCATCGACGCATTCGCGGCGGCGGCCGACGCCGCAGACGCAGAGTCGCTCCGAGCCGCCATTCGCAGCGTGCGGTCGCACTTCGGAAGCATCACGGTGCTGCATTGGAATGCGTATGGAGGCATGGAGGCCGGCGATCTGCTGACCGCCGACGCCGCCTCGTTGCATCGGGTGTTTCGACGTATCAGTCTTCGGGCTGCTTGCGGCTGTAGATGAAGCGCTTCCCGATCTGAAAGTAAATGGCAGCGGCGCGGTTCTCATATCGAACGGTGGATTCGGCGCCGTGTCGCCGCAGATGGATGAGGTCGCCGTCAACCTACATCTCATGGGCCTGGCCCTTTCGAGCGCCGCAAAGCACAAGCTCGTCGGTTTGCTCGCGCAACGGCTAAAAGGTGACGGCATCTACGTGGGTGAGGTCATGGTGTACGGCACGATAAAGGGCACTCCATCGACGAACGCTGATTCCATCGACCCTGCGGTCATCGCTGACAAGCATTTCGAGCTCTACAAGTCTCGCAGTGAAACGCGCGCCGTAATCAAATGAAGCTTTTGTCTGTACGTGAATGGGAAACCTCAGGCTCGTGGAACGGTCACACGCTAGGGGAGGACAGAGAACATGTCCAGTTTCACGGATGGGCGATACTTCTACATTTCAACCGCGCTGGTTCTTTTGGCAGGATGTGGCAATCAACGCGCGGCTAGCCTGGTGACGCTACCGGATACCTCTGTGTTAGCGCGAGCCCACAATGCCTCCGGCTCCTACGGGTACTGTCCTGCGAATCCGAGCGGGACGGGTATCTTGCCAGACGGAGACTTCTCGCAGGGGCTTAACGATGGTGACCACTTCACCGAGCCGTCCAAAGGTACCGTGTTCGCACCAGACTGGAAGGTCTCTAAGCGAAATATCGATTTCAACGGGACGACGTTCTGGGAGATGGATGGCTATTGCAGTGTCGACTTAGACGGTAACAACGCGGGTGGCATTGTTGCGAGCGCGTTCCCAACCAAGCCCGGTAGTTCGTACGCTGTTACGTTTCTGCTTTCCGGTAACGGCGGTCAAGGTAAGGGTAATCCGCCGGTTGTCAAAACTATGGTGATAACGGCCGCCAATCAGTTTCAAACCTTTACCTGGGATACATCGAATGACAACGATGTCGAACACGGAAAGTTTGCGAACGGGATCCTGGGTATTCCAAGCAAAGCACCGTACGACGACGCTGAAGTTTACGAGTCAGGACCCTCCGCGAGTAGCCGAGGAGCAGTTGTCGCGGCGATCCTGGTCGCTAAGAACTAGCCGTCATAGATTATAGCGCGCCGACGGCAAGTCAGCTTCGTGGCCCCTCGCTCCAGGAACGTTCCTGCAAGCTCTTTATTTAGAAGTTCATGAAGCTAAAGTTTCGTTCGAGGTAGAGGGTGATACCCTGCGGGTCGATATCGTACAACCTGTTCCAGTAGAAACGCATTGGCCGTTGGGTGCTATGTAAGACTAGCAAGCTTCGCCTTTTCGTCGCGGTCAGGATAGAAAACACGGCCCACGATACAGGAAGATTCTCCGCGCCACCCTTCATCTCGTTGCATCCTTCGGAAAGTATCCACGTTTGGCTGAGCGCGTCTTCCAGCATCGCAATGCCTGTTGTGTCCGTCATGGTTGCTGTTGAATCACCCGTATAGCCACTCTCAAAAAGGTGCGGCGATCGACGGGCCTCGCAGAGCCACGGGTTTACCCTCTCCACAACGATTCCTTCGATGTGCGGTGCACCGGCCGGGGCCAAAGACGGTCTCCCAGAGGTTTCTAGGCGGTAGGTCTGCCGAGGCGTAGCACGTGGTCATCAGGACTGCAGCAACGATCACACACGAAATGTTGACACTCGTTCCTTACGACAGAAAGGGTCTTCATCTGCGTTGCTCTTCGCTTGCGGAACGCCGTCGGCGGACCATCCGGCGCTTCGGAGGAAGTGTCGGGCGCGTCTCCGCGCGCATCGGCGATCACGGCCTGCATCAGCGCTTTCCCAAACCCCGCAATGCTGATGTTAGGCACACGGCGGTGCAGTCTAAAGCCTCTCATCGCACGGGAAGGTTCGCCGCGTTGCCGCGGAGTCCCAGATCAGTGAAACGGACCCGCCGAAGCGCTACCTCATGGGCGGCCGTCGAGAACGGCGAACGGGTCACCGTCGACGTCCTCGATCTTGGCCAGAACGCGAAAACCGGCTCGTTCGAAGGTGTGATCGCTGTCGACGGCGGCGAGCGTGCCGGGGAGCGAGCACCTCGGGTCGCCGACGCCTTTGATCGCGCGAAGCGGTACGCCGTTGAGATAGAAGCGCACGAACGTCGGCAGCGAATACCAGGCCGGCCGTACGTCGAAGCAAACGCGCTTGTAGCCGTCACGATTCTCGCGGATCGCCGCGAAGAGCGCGTGCGTTCCCGAAAACCACGCATTTGAATTTTGGTGGACGTAGCTCGTGAAGTAGAACCGAGCGAAGTAGACGGTCGAGAAGAGCATGGCCGTTGCGAAGATCGTGCGGAATCCCATGGCTGCAATGCGAGCGATGCGTGGGCGCCGCAAAGAAGCGGCCCAATCGAAGAGCAGTACGATACCAAGCGCGGCGAAAATGCAGAAGACCGGTGCGCCCGCGAGCGTACGCGGCGCATTAGGCGTACCGGGTGCGCCTTGGTTGGTGAGTGCGCCGCCGAGTGGATATGCGGCCAGCCAAAGCCAGGTCCACATCAGCGCCCAGCGCGGGCGAATGTATCGCGCACTCGCCACGAATCCGAGCGCCGCGAGCGGAACCACCCATCCGAAGAACGCGCCCATGCCGTTGAGATAACGCCACGTGATGCCGGGCTTCGGATCCCCCGTCGTCACCAAGTACGACCACGTGAAATGCGCGGCGTAGTTGACGAAAAACGTATGTATCGAGCTCGCCGAAATGCCGTCGGCGAAGGTGGCCATGCCGAGCGTGTGAGAAACGGTGTGCTCGTCGAAGAACCACATCCAGAGTGCGGGCGCGGCCACCAGGAGCCAGATGGCGAGCGCGCCGGCGACCGTGAGCGCGCCGCGCCGTGACGAAAAACGGCGCAGGTTGAAAGCCAGAAGCGCGCCGCCGAGCAGCAACGCGTAGAACCAGCCGGCCATGTAGGTATACGCGGTCAGACCGAGTACGAGCGACGCAGCGAAAATCAGCCGGATCGGTATCGTTGGTGAACGCATCGCTCGCAGCAGCAGAAACGCGCCTGCGAGCAAGAACGGCAGTTCCGAGGCCGGCTCCCAGCCGACGCGCGCGAAGTGTACGAAGATCGGTTGCGTCGCCATCAAGAGCGCCGAGATCGATGCGACGTCTCGTCTTCGCGTCAGCTCGAAAGCGATGCCGTATAGCAGTATCACCGCGATCAGTCCAAAGATCGCCGCCGGCAGCCGCAAGCCCAGCGGCGTACGCCCGAAGACCAGGCTGGACCCGTATGCGGCAATCGCGTAAACTGGCGGATTGCGGGTTACCGGCGAGTAGAAAAACGGCAGTAGCGAACCGTCGAGGTCGTGCCCGGTCGTCGCGATGCTGTACGCGGAATTATAGAGATCGATCTCGTCGGCATCCAGCTCCGTAGGAACGCCGCCGATGTCGTAGAGCCGTAGTGCCGCGGCGAGCAGCAAAATGAGACCGAGCGCAACCGGTGCGGCGTAGCGCTTCACAGTCGCTGCGGCACGATATACGAAATCAAGCCTTAAGGACGCTACGTGGTGTGTCATCCTGACCCTTCGACAAGCTCAGGGGAAGGATGCCGCAACCAGCGACGAGCGCAAGCACCGCAATCGTGAGCGTGAAGCGAGTGAAGGCTTTCATAAAGGGGACCTCTCGGTAGCCAAACGGATGAGCGCCTAAGGACGTTCGATACCATCCTGTCAGTCCCATCGCGCCAATATCGCGCTGGGAGTGAGGCAGGGCTGTGCCGAACTAATCAAGCGTTGCATCGTTCTTGCAGCATGGAGAGCAAGACTGTGAATACATCGGTTAGCGGCTACGCCCTTACTCTCGGCGCAGCTATTGCAGTACTTACCGGATGCGGCGGATCGCAGTCCCCAATCGGCGCGCCGGGTGCGATGCCAAAAGGCGTCGCATCGCAGAACGCTGGTAACGACTCGAAGAGCCCAATTCAGCATATCGTTCTTCTCATCCAGGAAGATCGTTCGTTTAACGACCTCTTCGCGACAACGAAAGTGGGCTGCATGGAAGTGCTTCACGGAAAGCATTTCAAGCGCGTTACCGTTCCCTTGCGAGAGTCTAATTTAGCTGGTGGTCCGTATTTTATGGGTAACTATTTTGCCTATCTAAAATCGTACGACCACGGCACCATGTGTGGCTTTAACTTGACTCGACGCGGAAATCTCGCGTACGAATACGTTAACCCGGCTCAGATTCGGCCGTACCGGACCGCGGCGGCAGACTATGCGCTCGCCGACGCCATGTTTCAAACGCAAGGCAGTGGGGACTTTACCGCTCATCAGGACCTCATCCGCGGAGGAACCGAAGTTAACTCGACCGCGAGCGTCATCGATGACCCGTTGCCATTTGGATTTGGATGTGATAGTAAGCCGGGCACGACGACGAATCTCATCACGAACAAACCCGCATACGAGCGCGACAAAGGCCCCTTCCCGTGCTTTACCTACAACACTCTTCAAACGCTCCTCGATGCGAAATCCATTTCGTGGAAGTACTACACGCCGCTAACTCCAGCTTGGGACGCCTTTTCGGCGATTGCCGCCGTTTGGGATAATCCGAGCGAGAAAGCCGAGCACATCTCTACTCCCGAAACGAACGTCCTAAGCGATGTCGCCAACGGCACGCTGCCCGCGATGTCGTGGGTGATCCCGAGTTTCACGAATTCCGATGCCTCTGGGCACAAGGAGGATCGCGGGCCGGTATGGGTAAGTCGCGTAGTTGATGCGATCGGCAGAAGCGCCTACTGGAATTCGACCGCGATCGTGATCGTCTGGGACGATTGGGGAGGCTTCTACGACCCGATCCCGCCACCGTTCATCGACAATCAGGGTGGGGCGGGTTTCCGCGTGCCGATGATCGTCGTGTCGCCCTACGTTCCGCAAGGCGAAGTCTCTCACACTATTTATGAATTTGGCAGCATCGTGAGGTTTATCGAGGATACGTGGAAATTAGGGCGGCTTGGAACGACGGACACAACGAGCAAGAGCATTGGCGATATGTTCCGTTTTCATCAATCGCCGCGCGCATTTGTTCCGATCTCGTCGTAAAGCATAAGAGCGCGACCCTGAGAAGCTTCCGTCAGAGGGTGGAAGGCGCGCTTACGGTCGCAGCATAGAAGTCACCCTGCTTCGACGCCAGTTTCCGGATCGTTTTGATCGCGTGTCCACCGCGCGGATATCTCCAGATTCCCATGAGAAACGGCTGCTGCCGATCGTTGTTCGTGAACGCAAAGACGACGGTGCGGCGATATATCCAGGACGGTCCGTCGTAATAGATATTAGCACTGAATTTGGTGGGCGCCAGAACGTGCGCGGCCGAGCCGGAAATTTCGATCGGATATATCGAGCCCGGATTGTTCAGTTCTTGGAGCGTTAAGATGCTTGCCGTCCCACTGAATTTGGTTCAGGAAGCTTAGATATTCGTCCAGCATAATGGTCGTAAAATCGCCACTGCCGTAGGCGAGCTCGCGCAACCCGTCGCCGCTTTCGCTATCCGTGACGAACAGATTGCCGCTACCATCGTAGGAACAGGTCGATGCGTTATTGCCGGTTTGGTAGAGTGTAGCGGGTTGGCTCGCCTTTGGAAAAATGGCGAGATTGTAGTAACCGCAAGGATAGCAGGACATTGTGACCGCTAAGTTTCTCGTCACCGGATCGACCGCGCAGTTGTACATGTAAGAGCCGGGGATTCTAAGTATTGCCGTTGGCTTGGTGCTGCCGTGCGCGTACTCCGACACCGAATTTCGATTCGTCAGAAACACGTTGCCGCTGCCGTCCGAGCATAACCCCTGTGCGCCTACGTCTAGTTGTCCTACGAGCTTACCCTCTGGGTAAGAATAGATCCCCGTAACGCCGCCGTCGCCGTCGTAGGCGCTTGTATACAACAGCGGCGACTTGGAACTTAAAGGGGCAAACCAAGAGGCGTCGCGGGTAGACGTGCGGCCGCCGGTGCGAGAAGCGGTTGTAGAAATCGCGGTCGCCCGGGTGGAGGCGGCACTAATGGCAATGCCGCCGGTCGACGTAGCATCGATCCGAACGTTCGGCCTTCCACCTTGCGGAAATTCCCAGTAGCCAGTCTGGGTGGTCGAGAAGGGAAAGACGATCTCGCCGCGAGCGATGGCGAAGGGTACGACTTGCTTGAAATGCGGGCGCCAGCCGTGGAAATGGCTCGTACTCGCCGTCGTTGCACGGCCGCTGGCAACGGTCATTTGATAAATCACATGCTTGCCGCTATCGCCGGCGACCAAATATTCGCCATCCCACTGAAGGCCGCCGATCAGATTGAACTTTTTGTCGACCGAGAGCGCTGCGAGCCGGCGGCCACCTACTGGTAATTCCGCAAACACCACACGCTTACCGCGAATGCCGTTCACGAAAAGATCTCCTTGATCGTCGAACGTGAGATAAGCGTATTCGCGGATTAAGGAGCTCTTATAAACCTTTGGCGTTTCGTAAATATTCTGGTAGACGGCTATATTCTGATGTCCATCATCGGAAAACTCGTCGACGGCGATAGCGTTCGTGGTCGGATCGACGGCACAACTAGTAGCGTAGTATCCCTGCGGCAAATAGAGCTGCGCGATCGGCGTAGTGCCGCCGTGAGCGTATTCGAGAAAGCTACCGCCGTACGTAACCCAAACATCACCTTGCGTGTCGGAGCAGATTCCCTTGGCGGCGTCTTGCAGGCCCTTAAGTTCCCCAACCTCTTCGCCGGTAGACGAGTAGACGGCGACGCTGCTGCCCTGTGTAATATAGATTAGATCGTTGCCGGTAAAGCTCTCGCCACCGTTCGGTCCAAGCGACGGCATCGTGCTATGAACTGACGGCATTGCGCAACCTGCAAGCAATGCCAGAGCAACGCAGGCGTTAACAGCGCGGCGTCCGACCGGCACTTGAATCATCTTACTGGGTGTCGACAGGTTTCCATGAAGGCGGTTGACGCTCGAAATAGGCGCGCGAATACTTCGCCTGAATCGGCTTGAATTTGCGTGCGGAACTCGAAAAGTCGAAGCAATTGGCGATGCTGTTCGCTCGCGCGTCGGTGGTGTTGAGGCTGCCTAATGCCCAGTTATCCTCGATAAACTTCAGAATACTGCCGAACTCGTATTGAGTGCTCGAGATCGAGCCGCCTTGGCTGCCGCTACCTTTGACGGTGTACGGGGAAATGACGAGCATCGGCACGCGGAAGCCGAGGCCGCCCCACGTATCGGTGATCGGCGGCGCAACGTGGTCGTAGAAACCGCCCCAATCGTCCCAAACGACGACGATTGCCGTTGAGTCCCAATACGAGCTGGCCCCGACGGCATTGACCACGCTTGCTACCCACGATGGCCCCGTATCGCTTCCCGACCCCGGATGATCCGAGTTCCCTTCGTCGGGGATCAACCATGAAACGGCCGCGAGCTTATTATATTGAATATCGTCGAAAATCTCTTTTTCGAACGGCTCGCTCGTCGTGACGTTGGTTCCCCACTCCGAACCGTAGCGGACGCTTGCGATTGTGTCGAACGCGTTCCAATAACCGCCCACGCCTTGCTTTACACCCGGCGAGTAATATTTCCAGGAGACGCCGGCTGCATCGAGCAGATCGGCGAGCGTCTTGTAATACGCACCGCTCTGCGGAAATTTGTCTGTGCAAGGAAACGGGCCGCCCCCTTGGCGATTCAGCTTTTTCTTGCTCCAAACGAGAAGGTAGGTCTTCGTGCCGGCTTGTGCGTCGCAGCCCCACGGCAACGCGGTCGGGTCATCCACCAAACTCTCGGTCTGAGCTTTGTTGATCATCGTTCCGCCGCGAATGAGGTCCTGATGGGCCGTATAGCTGCCACTGCCTTGCGTCTGGAACGTATTATCGGCAAGCACGTAAGTATTCGCGATCTGCCAGTATGGCGCGATCTGCGAGGGATCCACGTACTGATAAGGACGTTTTCCGGCCGGCGCCGGTTGGCATTTGGAATTGACTCCCTCCTCGTTGAAGCCATCCATCTTTCCATCATCGTAGTCTTTTATGAATCCTTGATAGGAGTGGCCGAAGTCACACAAGCTATCCAGATCGACTTTCTGAAGCGGGATGCGGCGGCGCTTGGTTTTTCCTTTCATGTAGCCCTTCGTAGTGCCGTTGGCGCCCGGAAACGTTGCAAAAAGATCGTCGAAACTGCGATTCTCTTGAATCATGATGATGATGTGCTGTATCGGCGATGCAGTGTGATGTCGCGCACTGGTCGCCTTACTCCACGGCAACCCCGCCAATCCCGAAGCGTTTCCGGCATTGCCCGCGCAAGACGTCAGCAACGTGCAGATCGCTATGAGCGTCATCGAACGCAACCGCGTGCGCCTAACAGCCAAGCTTTTCATCGACGTTCTCCTCGCTCCGTGAACGTCACGGAGCCTAACGTGCTTCGCCCTGGGCGCGCTTAAGCCCCCGGCGGCAACACCCCGCCAATTACGATTGCGGCGCGGGCGGGCGCTACGGCGAGCCGATGAGCAAAGCAGTCGGTAGCTCGACAACCTCTTTGATGGTTCGCAGCAGCTTCGTCGCGTAGCTAAACCTTAGGAAGAGCGCGTGCACGTACCCTTAAAGTCCGGCTTCGTGGCAGTTATCGTGGGATAGCCCATGAACGAAAAGCTGTTGCGGTTGGTACGTATGGTTTGAGAGTGGCCGAGCTTACCGGTGCTCGATGCCAGGTCCGTCCAGTGCTCGGTATTGCCGGTCCATGGTTGCGCGAAGGATACGCTCCAGCCGGCGAAGTTGTCGACTTGACTGCCGACGTAGCGACCCTTCTTCGCGTCATATGACGTCGCAATGCTAAGCATGTACGGTTTCGTCATTTTGCCCTGGGCGGGCACGACGACCCACTCGCGCATAAGGCCGGCGTCGATAGTGTACGTTGCCGTCGCTTTGCTCTGTGGCTGTCCGACATCTCCGGCCATGCATGACCAAGTGCCGACGTAGTATTGCATCGCCGCCATTCCGCCGCTGGACTGCGCTGCGGCCGGTGCCGCAAAGGCGCCGGCGAGCACAATTAGGGCCAGAATCGTTCTCATAATCTCTCCGCCTTTCGAACGAGCCGCGATGGCCCGTCCTGGGAGCAGTTTGCCAATGGAATCGCGCGGGCCTTGCGGAATAAACCGAAGTATGATGCTGCTGGTCACATGAGCGCGTTGCAGGCGCTACAGTTCTCATGACGACCGCGTTGTACGGACGGATCCTGTTTGGAGTCTCAGCGATACTCTTCGGCATCATCACGTGGATGTGGCGCGACGCCGACACCTGGCAAAATGCGATCTTACGGCTAGGCGCAATCGTCGCCATTCTTGCGGTCGCGCAGATCGCCGGCGGCATAGCATTGCCTTTTGCGCGGACGGCGCGCGCGGCGGCGATCGTTCTCGGAGTCGTCTACGCGCTCTTTTCGATCGCTTGCATTCCCGGCATCATCGCCAAGCCGAACGTCTACGTGGAATACGGCGGCTTTTTTGAATGGTTTTCGCTCGTTTGCGGTGCGCTCGCCGTGTACGCCGCAACGGAAGCGAATGCCACGATTGGGCGATTCGCGCGCATCGGTATCGGACTCTGCGCGGTTTCGTTCACGCTCGCTCAAATCGTCTATTTTCGTTTTACCGCCAGCCTTGTCCCAACGTGGATTCCGCCGAATCAGACCTTCTGGACGATCCTTACCACTATTGCGTTCGGGCTCGCTGCGATTGCCATTCTCCTCAACGTCAGAGCACGGCTGGCGCTCCGGCTAATGACGCTGATGCTCGCGCTTTTTGGACTCTTAGTCTGGGTTCCCCAACTGATCGCTCATCCAAGCGCACATGGCGATTGGTCCGAGTTCGCGCTGAATTTCTTGATTACCGGAGCGGCGTGGACGGTAGCTGAGAGTCGTCTGTAGGGTTGGCGCAGGACGGAATTCTTCAATGGCAACGAAAGCACAGGTCGAAAAGGCGATACTCGAACGCGAAGGCTTCCGCGTGGAACTCGAGCTTTTTGGGGAGAAGCGTCAGCCCTTACCGGCCTACGAATATCCGGTAATGGCTCCGCATCGGTGGAAGGTCTCCGATTGGAAGAACGCACGCCTCGCCGCGTACCGGCTGATGGTCAAAGGCGCGACGATTTACCGCGGCGACGGAACGCCGATACCGCGCGACGTGCAGCTCGGGAACTTGCGCGATAGCTATTACGAGGCGGTGTATGGATCGTTGCAACCGCCGGGCGAAGCCGTGGCCCGCAACGATAAAGTCACGCCCCTGCGGAGCCGCAAACATCGCAATCGTGGGTAGAATGAGGAATGCTCAAGGCGATACTCCTCGACATTGATGGAACGCTGGTGCGCAGCAACGATGAACACGCGCACGCCTGGTCTGAAGCTTTGACTCGTTATGGATACGACGTTCCCTGGACGCAGATACGGCGCTGGATCGGCATGGGCGGCGACAAAATCTTACCGCGCGTCCACGAAAGCCTCAACGATGAGGAGGAGCCCGGAAAGTCTATTGCTCAGCGAGCGTCAGCGCGTCTTTCTAGAAAAGTACGTCGCGCGCTTGCAGCCGCAACCGGGAGCGCGCGAGCTGCTTGAATGTTTGAAAGAGCGCGGCCTAGCGCGCGTCGCAGCGACCTCGGCGAAGCGCGAGGAGCTCGAAGCGATTCTCGAGGCCGGCACGATCGCCGACCAGATCGACGCCGCGACGACTTCCGATGATGTCGATCGATCGAAACCCGATCCCGATATCATGCAAAGCGCTTTGAAGAAGGCGTCGATCGGTCCGCACGAGGCGATCTACCTCGGTGACACGCCGTACGATGTTTCGGCGTCGAACAAGGCCCAAATCCCAATAATCGCCCTCACCTGCGGCGGGTGGAACGATGAAGATTTGGAATCCGCCGCCGAAATTTACGCCAATCCGGCCGACTTATTGGAGCGCATCGGCGAATCGCTGATCGCAAAGCAATAGCTCGTCGCGTTAACGCTCGTCTTCGTCGCGCCACGAAATAACGATCGAGCCGTTACCCGGCGCAGCCTTACCTCTGAGATCCTCGAGCCGCTTCGCGCTCGGCGCGACGTACGACGAACCGCCGCCGCCTCCGCCGCCACCGCCGACCCCACTACTTGCCCACGACCCGGCGCCTCCGCCGCCGCCACCGTAATAACCGCCGCCGCCGCCTCCGCCTCCGCCGCCGCTATTCGAAGTGCCGCCACCGCCGTCGCCGCCGCGCCCTGGCTTGCCTTGATGGCCGTGCTCGGCGCGGTGAAAGCCGGCGCCGCGCGTACCGCCGCGACCGCCTTTCCCACCCGCGGTTTGCGTGCCGCCCTTTCCGCCGTGGCCTACCGCATTTCCGCGAAGGCCGCCGCGCCCGTCGCCGCCCGTATCGGGGCCGCCTAAACCGCCCGGGCCGCCGCCATAAAATGTTTGAGCGACGCCACCGCCCCCGCCGCCGGCGGCAACGACGACGCGGTCTGAAAATGCGTCGCCGCCTGCGCGGACGTCCGAAGCGCCGCCGCCGCCGCTCCCGCCGATTGCGTACTGACTGCCGGGCTTTCCGCCTGCGCCGCCGCCGTTGAAGCCGCCCGCGCCGCCGGTTCCGTAAGCCGCCGTTCCACCTTCACCGCCGACGAAAATTGCGAGCATCGCTCCGGGCTTGACGGACATCGCCACCTTGACGAGGCCTCCGTTGCCGCCTTTATAGTTCGATCCGCTTGGACCGCTGGCGCCGCTAGCAACGATTCGAATGCGCGTGACGCCGCGGGGAACTCTAAAGCGCTGCTCGGTTCCGGTGTAGACGTATGTTTTTCTCCCAACGTCGAGCTGCGTCTGCGCGCTTTGCCTCGCGCTCGGAATCGTGCCGCTGGAAGATGACGCGGCGCAGCTGCAAAGTGCGATCGCCGCGCCGACGGCGGCATAGCCGAAGTAATTATTCATGCGATTTTTGCATCAACTTTGACCGGAAAGTTCACCGAGCGGGCGATGAAGCAAAGCTGGTGAGCTTCATGATGCAATGCAAGCGCGTCCGCTCGCCGCGCGTCGCCCGAGATCGTCACCAGCGGCCGCAATTCGACTTCGACGAACTGTCCACTGCCCGCGCTCTCTTCCAACGCCCCCGATGCGTGGTCGCTATAATCCATGACGATGATGCCCTTGACGGCGCAAAGGTGGAGGTACCAGAGCATATGACATGACGAAAGACTCGCAACCAAGAGCTCTTCAGGATTGTATCTCGCGGCATCTCCGCGAAAAGATGGGTCGCTGGAGGCGGCGATATTCGGTTTGCCGATTCCGCCGATCGTGTGGTCGCGCGAGTAGCTCTGATAACTTTTCGTTCCTTCTCCGCCCACGGCGGTCCAATGAACGTACGTACCGTATCTGTGCGTCTTCAACGCTCGACCGCCTTTCCCGAACTCGTTTATCATAGCAGAAACAAGGCGTACGAGCGAGCGTCAGCCAAGTACGTCGAACGCGATACGCACTCGCAGAAAGGAAGGGTAGTGGTGGCTCTCTCCAGACGCGTTTCGGCGGAGTTCCTCGGTACGTTTTGGCTCGTATTCGGCGGTTGCGGAAGCGCAGTGCTCGCAGCGGCATTTCCTGCGCTCGGCATCGGCTTTGTCGGCGTCGCACTGGCATTCGGATTGACATTGCTGACGATGGCCTACACGATCGGACCGATTTCGGGATGCCATATCAATCCTGCGGTGACGTTTGGACTCTGGCTCGCCAAACGGTTCCCTGCGCGCGACGTTCTGCCGTACGTGATCGCACAGGTCTTGGGCGCGATTGCTGCGGCCGCGTTGTTATACCTCGTCGCCGGCGGCAAGCCGGGTTTCGTTGCGGGACAATTCGCCAGCAACGGCTATGACGCGCTTTCGCCAGGCGGGTACTCGATGATTTCAGCCCTCATCATCGAGGTGATCTTAACGTTTGGATTCCTCCTGGTGATTCTCGGCGCCACGGATAAACGCGCGCCGGTGGGATTCGCCGGCCTGGCCATCGGCTTAGCCCTGACGCTCATTCACCTCATAAGCATCCCGGTTGACAATACTTCGGTCAATCCGGCCCGCAGCACGGGACCGGCGCTCTTTGCCGGCGCGGCCGAGTTATCGCAACTCTGGCTCTTTTGGCTCGCACCGCTGATCGGCGGTGGTCTGGCCGGTCTGCTTTATCCCGTGCTCTTTGGCGAAGAAACGAGCGAAGAGCCGGTCGTCGGCGACGCAGTGTAGGAGACGCTTTGCGGTAGCGTAATGCCGGCAATCAGGCCGCCGCCGGCGCGACTCTCGAGCCGCACGCTACCGCCGCTGCGTTCCACGCTCTTGCGCACGATCGAAAGGCCCAGTCCGCTACCGTCGATGCCGTCGACGTTGGACCCGCGAAAGAAGCGGTCGTAAGCGCGCTCGAGGTCGGCCGACGACATGCCCGGGCCGCTGTCGGTTACCGTAATGAGGCAGCCGCCACCATTTTGTGACGCGCAAATCTCGACGGTGGCATCAGGCGCATATTTGAGCGAATTCTCGACGAGCGCGCAGAGCGCTTCGTAGACGTCGTCTTCGTGCGCCCGCACGGTTATCTGCTGCGCGCACGGGCCGTATGGAGATCCGCGTTTGCGCGGCGTCGTCGAAGGCGGCGCGCACTCGTGAGATCAGATGTTCTGCGTTGAAATCCGTCGGGGCCGTCGCGTCGCGATGCTCGAGTCGCGCCAGCGTCACGAGAGCGTCGATCAAGGCTTTCATCCGGCGCGCTTGCGCGAGCATCGATTCGTACGGTTCCGCTTCATCGCGCGATTTCGTTCGCGAGAGCATCGCACTGAGATATCCGGTCACGACGGTAAGCGGCGTGCGCAGCTGATGTCCCGCATCTGCGACGAACTGTCGCATCTCCGCTTCGGCTTGGTCACGCTTTGCCAGCGCAGCGGTCGTTTGATCGACGGCCGCATTATAAGCGCGCGCGAGCTCTGCGGTCTCGCCGCGATCTGCGTCGCGAAGCTTCACCTTTGTAAAGGCACCGCTGCCGAAACGCCGCAATGCAGCAGTGGTGTTGACGAGAGGCCGCAGAGTTTGGTCGGCGACGACCAAAGAGATGCGCCACGATGCCGTCAGTACCGCCGCAGCAAGCACCAGCACGAAGATCCAAAATCCGTTGAACGTGCTTCCAAGGCTTTGCGGATCGGCGAAGATCACCGCTTCGCCGCCTGGAAATGGAACGTGCATCGGTGTGATCATCGTCGCGACGAAATGGCCGACGAAGGAAGCCCGCCCGGCGCTATGCAGCATCGGAGCCGTTGCGACGAAGGGTCGCATTTGCTGCGACGACCCCACCACGTGAACGATCAGCCCCTGACCCCGAAATCGCTCGCGCAAGAACCGGTCGACGCCAAGAGCGTCGGGATGTAGGACTTCGTAGGCGACGATCGTTGCCGGCAGTTCGGTGGCGACGGCATACATTGCTTGCCGCGTTTCATGCGCCCGCCCTTCGACGAGAAGCGCCGCCGCCAATAGCGAGACGATGACCACGATGAACGCGCCCACGCCCACGTACCAGCCAACGATGCGCGAGCGCAGCGATCTCACGAAAAACGGTATCCGACACCGCGCACGGTCGCGATCAAGCGCTTCCCGTCCGCGGCGGCGATCTTGTTGCGCAAACACGAAATATAGGCCTCGACGGCGTTGGTCGTAACCGCCGGCTTCGTCGCCCCAGATTTTCGAGATGAGCTGATCCTTGGTGAAAACTCGATTCGGCTCGCGCGCCAACGTCACGAGTAAGTCGAACTCTCGCCGCGTGAGCTCGATCGTGCGATCGCCGCGCTGAACCGAACGAGCGCGCAGATCGACGGTAAGATCGTCGTATGTAAGCCGCTCGGGTTTATCCAGAACCGGCCGGCGCAGTGCGGAGCGCATGTGCGCGACCAACTCCGGAATCTCGAACGGCTTGGCGACGTAATGATCCGCGCCGGTGCGCAGTCCCAAGACCTTATCGTCGGTGCCGCCTTTCGCGCTGACGAATTAGAATCGGCGCCTGCGTGATCGCGCGATACCTCGGGAGAATCGAGATGCCGTCGATCTTCGGCATCATCACGTCGAGAAGAATCAAGTCCGGCGTCCATTGCCGTATGAGCTCGAGACCGGCGAAGCCGTCGTGTGCGCTGCGGACATCGAAGCCCGATGCGCTCAGCTCCCGCTCGAGCAGCATGCGAATCGCCGGCTCGTCGTCGACCACCGCCACACGGGCGCGTCGTTCGGTTGTCTCCATGAATTCGAACCTATCCTCCCTTCCTTGGGGCACCCTGAATCGGCCTCCTCGTATGCCCTGTCATCCTGACCGAAGCGATCGTAGATGTGTCATCCTGAGCAGCTCGCGCAGCGATCTCGAAGGGCTGAGCGCAGCGACCATAGATGTGTCATCCTGAGGAGCTCGCGCAGCGAGCGTCTCGAAGGACGCGCGGGATGACACAAAACTAATTGCTCGTTACGCAATTCGCAAAAAGACACGAACAAGGAGCGCGCGCGATACTCATTTGCGTAATGCCGACACGTTAGATTGTGTCACCCTGAGCGTGTCGAAGGGTGACGCAGAAATCAGGGTTGACCGGTGAATTGATAAGCTCGGTTAAGCAACCTTGATGACCTTGGTCAGCTTCTTCTCGGTAGCTGCTTTTTGGTGAAGGTAAGCGCGAGGCAACCCAAAAAGGCTAGGAAACAAGAAAAATCCGCGCGTCCAACTTTTTATTGAGGTGCAAATGTTCCTGTCGAATAGCCGCGCAAGCCTAGCAGTCAGCGCGGCAATCCTGATGCTATCGGCGTGCAGCCAGAGCAACGCCGTGCCGGCGAGCACGAGCAATGCGCTGCCGCCGCAAACTACGTCGGCGCAATCGCCGGCATCGTCGCAAGCAGTCGACGATTCGAAAAAAGGCGACTCGACTTCGATTCTTAATGCAAGATACCAAAAACGTCGTCATCGGTTCGACCGTCGATCCGAACAACGGCGACAAAGGTCCGCATTCGATTTCGATCGTTAAGCAAAACATCTCGCCCCTGAAGAAGGGGCAACTCGTCGTCTGCAACTTTGAAGATTCCAGTGGAACGGCCGGCAATGGCACCACCATCGAGCTTCTCAATCCGACGCCCAGTTCCAATCCGACGACCTTCGCTCAAGGCAAAGACATCAAGGGCTGCTCCGGCGTTGCCGTCAGCTCCCAAAGCGATTGGGTCTACGGCGCCGGGCTCAACAGCGGTCTGCTCACCCCGTTCAATGCCAAAGGCGTTGAGCAGAGCACCTTCGGCTCTCCGCTTCAGGCACCGTTCGACGACGTCGACATTGCCAACAAGGGATTGTATGCGGCCGAATACATAATGACGAGCGATGCCAAGACCGGCGCGATCGTTAGCGCCGGAGTCAACACCTATGCCAGCGGCTTTTACATGCAAGTCGCGAGCGGCTTCGCCGTCAACAGCGCTTCGGGCTTGAACGCGCTCGGACCGACGGGCCTCTCGTATTATCCGAAGAAGAACGTTCTTTACATCGCCGACGGCGTCACGAACACCGTGGTGAAGTTCACTAACCCCAACGATCTGCTGACGAAGAACGAGATCATCGTCAAGTCGGGCGGAACGAAGTTCACCTGCGCGCACAAGAAGACGACCTGTGGGAAACTCGTCAAGAAGGGTTCTCCGCTAAGCTCGCCGATCGCGATGTGCGCGCTGCCCAACGGCAACATGATCGTCGCCAACGGCGCGGCGGCCAGCGGCGGCGGTAACGAGCTCGTCGAGCTAACGCCGTCCGGCACGGTGCTGGACACCGTTGTCGTCGACACGGGCTCAGTCGCCGGAGATCTTCGGTCTTGCGGCCAGCGGTACGAGCGACAGTAATACCGTCATCTACTATACAAATACGAACGACAATAGCGTTCACGAACTCGAGCCGCCAAGCTAAGGAGCGACGGCGCAAACCTCTGCGGGCCCGCTTTCGGCGGGCCCGCATTTTTTAGCGCTTGCCGAGTGCGACTAAGCACCTTGGGCGGAATCAGACAGAAGAGCGTGCCCTTCGGGGCGAGTGGATCGTCGAGCTCGACGCCGGCAAGGGCCGCTTTCTTCAACTCCACGCTCGCCGTGCCGATCGCGCGCCCGATCGTTGCACTCATCGAGGGCTCGTGCCCTACGAGCATAATCGCCGCTTCATCGCTGTGCTCGCCGAGAATCGCACGCAAACGATCATGATCGAAGCCGCCGTCTAGACGCGGATCCTCGACCAGCTCGTCGTTCATGTCGAGTCTCTCTGCAACGATCTTTGCCGTCTCTTTCGCGCGAAGCAGCGGGCTCGTAACGATACGGTCGAGGCCAAGCGAGAGCTCGTCGATGGCGCGCGCCTCACATTCCATTCGCTCGCGTCCCTCGCGTGTGAGCGGACGGTCGAAATCGCTCCCCCTCCATGTTTGCGGATCGGCTGCGATCCCATGGCGCAAAAAGTAACACCTCATGCAGGCCAGTACGGCATAGCCCCAAACCTGTCATTCATGACGAAGACGTGGCAGACGCGTTTGCTCCATTCCGACGCGAAGGTGCCGCAAGGATATCGGTCGCTGGCCACGCCGGTTTATCGCGGATCGACGACGCTCTTCCCATCCGCGTCGGCCGTAACCGACAAGTGGGACCAAGAGCGAATCGGCTATACGTACGGGCTTTACGGAACGCCGACGACTTTAGAGCTGGCTGCGCGAATCTGCGAGCTCGAATCGGGATCGTACACGATTTTGACGCCCGGCGGCCAGTCGGCGATATCACTCATCGACTTTGCGCTCTTACAGAGCGGCGATCACATCCTCGTGCCGGAAAGCATCTATGGCCCGAATCGCCTGCTCTGCGCGAAGCTGCTCTCTCGATTCAATGTCGAGACGACGTTTTACGATCCACTGATCGGTGCGGGCATCGCCGAGTTGATTCGAGCAAACACGCGGCTGATCTGGACTGAGAGCCCCGGCTCGGTAACGATGGAAGTCCAAGACCTTCCCGCCATCGCGGCGGCAGCGCACGCCCGCAACGTCACGGTCGTCCTCGACAACACCTGGTCCGCCGGCATTTTTTTCGACGCGTTCGCGCACGGCGTCGACGTCACGATGCAGGCGCTTACGAAGTATGTCGGCGGCCATAGCGATCTGCTGCTCGGCTCGATCACGGTACGGGATAAGAATCTCTACGATCGCATTGGTGCCGCGCGTCAAGTCATCGGCTGCGCCGTTTCGCCGGACGACTGCAGCCTTGCGCTGCGAGGGCTCCAGACGCTCGCGGTTCGGCTCGACGCGGTCGAAGATTCCGCGCTGAAAATCGCGCGCTGGCTCGCCGAGCGTCCCGAGGTTGAGCGCGTGCTCCACCCCGCCCTGCCGTCGTGCCCCGGCCACGAATTCTGGGAGCGCGATTTCACCGGATCGTCCGGCGTCTTCTCGGTCGTTTTTCGGCCGGGCCCGACGCGCGAACGAGTTGCGGCCTTCGTCGATGCGCTCCAGCTCTTCAAAATTGGGTATAGCTGGGCCGGCACGACGAGTCTTGCCGTGGCCTACACGATCGGCTCGCGGCACGGTCGTCCGCCGTACGACCACCGCCTCGTGCGTTTCAGCATCGGTCTGGAGTCGACCGCCGATCTCATCGCCGATCTCGAACGGGGTTTCTCCGCACTTCTGTCCCCCTGAGCGGTTTGCGTCACCCTGATGTGATTTCCAAGGGCGTCCAAGCGAATAACGAGTCGAGATGAGTATGGACGGGCAGCAGGGAGCCTTTCTCGAACGGATCGACCGCCACCGCGCAATCCTCTTTAAGGTCGCGAACGCCTACGCATCCACTCTGCAAGATCGCGAGGACCTCGATACAAGAAACGATCGTGCAGCTCTGGCGTTCCTACCCGCGGTTCGACGGTCGTGGCGCCTTCTCCACATGGATGTACCGGGTGGCGATGAACGTCGCCATCTCGTTTTTCGCGCGGCGAGACGCGCAAGCGTCGCAGCTTCGCGCCGGCCACCGAATCGGTGCTCGAACGCGTGCCGGCCTCCGAAAACCGCGAGAACGACGAGCAGCTCGCCCTCCTCCGCGAACTGATCGAGCAGCTCGAGCCGCTCGACCGCGCATTAATGCTGCTCTATCTCGAAGACTATACGTATGCCGAAATCGCCTCGATTCTCAGGCATCTCGGAGACAAACGTCGGCACCAAAATCGGTCGAATCAAAGAGCGGCTGAAACGCTACGCCGCCATAAAGAATTAGAAATGGAGAACGCTATGGACCTCGATGAAATGAAAAGCCTTTGGCAGCAGAGCAATCGCAAGCTCGAGGCGAGTATGCGCCTCAACGTGCTCTTGCTGCAGCAGTGGAACTTGCGCAACGTCGATACGATGCTCAAGCGGCTTTCACGCGGCGTGACGATCGAGCTGATCGGAAACGTCGCCGGCATCGTGCTGCTCGGTCTCTTCGTTTCGCACCACTTCGGCGAAGCTGCGCCTCATGATTCCGGCGGCGGCGCTCTACATCTACGCCATCGCGCTCGTGATCGCAAACGCTCGGCAATTGGCGCAAATCGCCGCTGTCGACTACGACGAGCCGGTCGTCGCGATTCAAAAGAAGCTCGAAGCGCTGCGCGTCGCGCGCATCCGCACCACCCTGTGGACGCTGCTCTTCGGGCCCCTGATGTGGCTGCCGATCTGCATCGTTGGCATCAGTGCAATCTTCGGCATCGACATTGAGGCTGCGGCGAGCCCGACGTGGCTTGCGGCCAACGTGCTCTTTGGCCTCGCAGTCATTCCCGTCGCGCTCTTGCTGGCGCGGCGGTACGGCCCGCGCCTCGCAGCCTCGACTGCGGGACGGCGCCTCGCCGACGCCATCGCGGGCCGCAGCTTAGCGGATGCGCTACATGCCTTGGATTCGATCAAACGCTTCGAAGAAGCGTAGCGCTGCGCTCAGCGTGACGGGGTTATTCGTGTCGACGGGGAGTCGCGAGGGCGCTTTGTGCATGAAGAAACTCTTTGAATAGCTCGAGGGAATTTGCTGGAACGTCCGCGGTTGCTGCGTGAAGTCGAAACAGTCGACAATGCTGTTTGCGCGCGCTTCCTGCGGCGTGCCGAGGTTGCCGAGATTGAAGGTCTCTTCGATGAACTTTAAGATGCTCGCGATATTCGTATTGTGTAGGCGAGATGTAACCGGGTTGGCTCGGCATCGCTTCGCGCGCGTACGGCGAAACCACCAGGAACGGAACGCGGAACCCGAGTCCGCCCCAGTGGTCGAAGAACGGCGGCGGCAAGTTGTCGTAAAAGCCGCCCCAGTCGTCCCAGAGGATGACGATGGCGGTCGAATCCCAATACGGGCTCTCGCCGATTGCGTTGACGAGGCTCGCGATCCAGGACGGTCCTGATCCGGGCCCGGGCCCGGATGATCGGATTCTTCGCGATCGGGAACGACCCACGAGACTGAAGGGAGCGTGATTGTAGGTGATGTCGTTGAAGATCTGCGTATTTGAAAAAGTAACGTTGGTGCCCCATTCGTAGCTATCGTTGCGAACTGCTTTGATCGCGTCGAAGGCGTTCCAGAGCTTACCCTCTCCGCCGTTGACGGGTGGCGAATAATATTTCCACGAAACCGACCCAGCGTCGAGAAGATCGCGTATCGTCCGATAGCTCAGACACGGGAAAGGGCCCCGCTGCTTGCGCAGTCTGAGGACTTTGCCCGTCCACTTTAAGGTGCTGGTCCTGGTGCGCGGGGGCGCATCGCATCCCCACGGTGTGTGAGAGGGCAAATCGACGAGGCTGTTCGTCTGCTGCGCGTTGAGGATCGTTCCGCCTGCGATGAGATCTTGATGCGCCGTGAAGCTGCCACTTCCTTGCGTCTGGAACATGTGCTCGCCCAAAACGTACTGCTCGGCCATCGTCCAGTATGGAGCGATCGTCTTGCGGATTGACGTATTGGTACGGGGCCGCTCTGATTGTCGTTACAGGCCCGTAGCGCGAGCGCGAAACCATCCATGTATCCGCCATCGTAGTTTTTCAGGAAACCTTGTAGCCATGTGCGAAATCGCAATGTTCGCGCAGCGGCACTTCGGCGAGCGTGACGGGGACGTCGCCGCTGGACGCCCGCATCTCGCCCAGGTCGTTCCGTCGGCGCCGGGAAACGTCGCAAACAAGTCGTTGAAACTTCGGTTCTCTTGAACGATGACGACGATATGCGGGATGTAGTTCGAGGGCCGCTTCCCGACGTCGGCGATGCCTGCCGGCGGAAACGCCGTTCCGTCCGCAGTACCGGAATTTCCAGAACAGGATGCGATGAAAGAAGAGCGAGCGATAGACAAGCGCAACCGTTGCGCAGAAGTGTTTCACGGGTTTCGAGGCCTTCAATTCCGCGGCCGGGACTCCTGCCGCTTACTCCTCGTCCACCGGCGGCCCCGACGGACGTTGACGTTCGAAATAGGCGCGCGAATACGATGATTTCACCGTCTGGAAACTTATGCGGAGCCTGCGAGAAATCAAAGCAATCGAGCAAATCGTTTGCTCGCACGTCTGTCGTTCCGAGCTCTCCCAACCGAACGTTCGTCTCCATGAACTTCAAGATGCTTCCGAACTCGTACGGAGTATGCGCGATGAAACTGTGGCCGGGCCGCGGCCTCGGCGCATATGCGCGAGATGACGATCATCGGCACGCGGAATCCCAAACCGCCCCAATGATCGAAGAACGGCGGCGGCGCATTATCGTAAAAGCCGCCCCAATCGTCCCAGATGACGATGATGGCGGTTTTCGGCCAGTACGCGCTCTCGCCGATGGCGTTGACGATGCTTGCGACCCACGATGGCCCGGTATCCGAACCCGACGCGGGGTGGTCAGAATTCTGACGATCCGGTACTACCCAAGAAACGGCCGGAAGGCGGTTCTTCGAAACGTCCGTGAAGATCCGCATCTCGGAATCGGTGACGTTGGTATGCCACTGGGAGCTGTAGCGGACGGCTTTGATCGCGTCGAAGGCGTTCCAAAGCTGACCCTCACCACCTTGCACCGGCGGCGAGTAATACTTCCACGAAACCGATTGAGCGTCGAGCAGATCGCGCATCGTCGCGTAGTGCATGCACGGGAATGGACCGTTGTTGAAATGAAAGACGAGCTGCGATCCGGTCCAGGTCAGCTTCGACGTCTTCGTCCCCGGTGGCGCGTCGCAGCCCCATGGGGTCGTGGTCGGGTAGTCGATCATCGTGAGCGTCTTGCCTTCGCCGTAGGTCGTGCCTCCGGCGATGAGGTCTTGGTGCGCCGTAAAACTGCCGCTGCCTTGCGTCTGAAACATGGCGTCTGCCAAGACGTATTTTTTCGCAAGGGTCCAATACGGCGCGATATCTGCCGGATCGACGTATTGATAGGCGGCCGTGTGATTGCCGCTGCATTTGTTACCGGCCAGGCCAAAGCCATCCATCTTTCCGCCGTCGTAGCTTCGTAAGAAACCATGGTAGCCGTGACCGAAGTCGCATCGTTCGGCGAGCTTGACTCTCTTGAGCGGAACGTAGACGTCGCTGCCGCCACCCGTCTTCATGGGGCCTTGCGTCGCGCCGTCGGCGCCGGGAAACGTCGCGAAGAGGTTGTCGAAGCTGCGATTCTCTTGAATGACGACGACGATATGCGTGATAGGCGTGGTGGAACTCTTGTGAAACGCCGCCCCGCTATTCGTCGGCAATCCGCTGCCCGCGCCGCCACAGGCGGCCACGCCGAGGACGCCGGCGAGTGCGGTCACCGCTCGAACGCGACCAACGCAACCGCGGAAACTCGAATTCATTCTCACCTATATTAGCGGGATGGCCGGTCCGGCCATCCCGCTCGTTCTTTGATCGAAGGATCGACTATTGATGCGATCGCGGGTTGAAGGCGGCGCCTTCCACGACGTCGCTTGCGTTGAGACCGTTATTGAAGCTGTACGCGTACTTGATCTTACCCGTAGATGCTTTATATGAGTAAACGTCGACTTGGCCATACTGATAGTCGGCCGTGGCAAAGTCCATCGAGGACCGGTCGAGGTGACCGAAGAGCGCTCCGCCCTCGAGCGCTTGCGGCCCGTTGACGAGCGTGCATCCGGGGTTGCAGCCGGAATACACGTAGAGGCTGTTGTTGTAGCCGTCGAGCGCGAGGAGGTGACCATCCTTGTCGATGTCGAGACCGCCCAATGTCCCGTTGACGAATCCCGTGGCAGTCGCACCTGCGCCGGTGCAACCCGCAAAGTACGTTAACCATGCGATGCCGCTCGAATCCTCGGAGTCGGCCCAGCAGTCGCCGTTGTTCGCCATGACGACGCCGGCAACTTCGTACATGTTCGGGTTCGTGAGATTCGAGGTACAGCCGCCGCTCAGCGTGCAGACCGAGATGCTTCCGGGTCCGTTGTTGCCGAAGCCGATGCCGTCGTAGATGTTCGCGACGGCGATGTTGCCGTGCTTGGCGTTATTCGCTGACGCATCCGAGGGCGTACCGTACGGATCGTTGATCGCTCCCACTTCCGACCCGCAAAGTTTCGGACCGGCGTAGATTATAATTGAATGAGTTCCGCCGTCGGGATCGATGAGATCGCCGCCGATATCGCTTGCGACGTCGTTGGGATAACTGGCAGGACTCACCATGCACATCGGCGGGTTGTTGCTGGTGTTGGGCGTCATATAAGCGTAAATGTCGTTAGAGTAGAACTCAGCGACGTATAAACCGTAGTTGCTGTGTGCCGAATCCGGCGAAACGCCGCCGGAGCGGCCGTGGAGCTTCAGCGCTCCGGTAGGACGAAGCTCCTTAGGAACGAGGCTGGCATTCGCGGTCGCCAGGGGGATGAATCGGGCGTTCGAGGCATGAGTACGCGTGCTTTGGGGGCTGCTCGGAATCGTCGAGTTTGTCGACGACATATTGCCCGAACATCCCGCCGTGATAGCCGCTGCGACCATCGCACAAAGTGCCGGCGAGGATAAGCGCATGTAAATCTCCTTATGTCACGGGAAGCTTAGACAACGATTCTACCCAAATTAGGAGTAAGCCACAATACGAGCAAGCGCTGCCGCGGCAAATGCCAACGCTGCCGAGGCGACCATGGCGCCGCGAAAGCCGTCGAGATACGACGGCGCCGAGGTGACGATGAGCCCGAGCGCGGCGATTCCGATGAGCCCGGCCGTTCGCGCGACGGCGTTATTGACGCCCGAAGCCACCCCCGCGTGCGAGACCGGAACCGATCCCATGACGGCCGTCGTCAGGGGCGCGACGAAAAGCGCGCCGCCGAGGCCGAGAATCGTTGCGGCAGGGAAGAAGGTCGTCCAGTACGACCCGCCCGTCCCGGGCAACGCATACGCCAGAAAACCAAAACCTGCCAAGATCGATCCCGCGACCAACGGTATGCGGGGTCCGATGCGTCCGATGAGGCCGCCGGACCACCGCGACGCTGCTACCAAGATGGCGATGAAAGGCAGCATCGCCGCTCCGGCGCCCGCCGGCGAATAGTGATGGACGTTGATGAGAACGAACGGGACGAAATAGAAGCTGCCGCCGAGTGCGGCGTACAATAAGAACGTATAGACGTTCGCCACGCTAAACGTTCGCGATTGGAAGAGATCGCAGCGGACCATCGGGTCGCGTGTGCGTCGTTCGAAGAGGACGAAGAGCGCAAGCAGTATCAGCCCGGCGACGGCGCAGCCGATCGCCTCCGGCGAAATCTTCCCCGCGTTCATATCGATCAAACCATACACGAGCGCGCCGAGGCCTAGCGTAGCAAGCGCCGCGCCTACGAGGTCGATCTCTCGCGCAGCGCTAGAGTCGCGACTCTCCGGAACGCGAAGCGCGAGAATCACCAGTACGCCGATCGCAATCGGCACGTTGATGATAAAAACGTATCGCCACGAAAACTCTTGCGTTAGCCATCCACCGATGAGCGGGCCGCATGCGGAAGTCAGGGCGCTCATGCCCGACCACGTGCCGATCGCGCGTCCGCGCGCCTCGCCTTCATATGCCGTGCTGAGCAGCGCTAAGCTTCCCGGTGTGGCGAGCGCTCCGCCGATGCCCTGTACGCATCGCGCGGCAACCAACGTTGTGATACTGCCGGCGAGCGCGCATCCGAGTGAGGCGGCTGCAAAGATAGCGACGCCGATGCCAAAAATGAGCCGTCGGCCGTAGACGTCTCCCAGCGAGCCGCCCAGAAGAATCAACGCAGAGAGGAAGAGCGCGTATCCTTCGATGACCCATTGTGTTTGGCCGGCGGTGGTGTGAAGTTCGCGCTGGATCACCGGCAGCGAAACGTTCACCGCCGTGCTGTCGATGAACGTCATCGACGAGCCGAGGATGGCGGTAAGCAGCACCCACTGAACCTTCACACCCCGCCGTTCCCGTTAATGCGACCCGTGTCATCCTGCGCTTAGAGTTGTCATATTGTGTCATCCTGAGGAGCGCGCGCAGAGTTGTCATCCTGAGCGTGTCGAAGGATGGCCGGTACATGCCCTCACTCTTGGACCGTCCGCTTCGCGCCGCGATCTTGGCCGCGGCCGATAACGGCGTCGTTCGGAGCGTCGTGACGCGTTACGGAATGCGTCTGGGCGCGCGGCGTTTTGTCGCGGGCGAGTCTGCGGAGCAGTTTCTGCCGATAGCGCGCGCTGCCAACTCGCAAGGATTTGCGGTCGCCGCGACCCTGCTCGGCGAAAGCGTGCGCGACCGCGCCGAGACGCAGGAGGTCGCCGGCGAATACTGCCGGCTGCTGCGGACGTTTGCGCAAGAGAACCTCGATGCCAACGTAGCCTTTAAATTGACGCACGTCGGGCTCGACATCGATCCTGAGCTCGCCTTCGAGAATGCCTCCCGCATCGCCGCCGCCGCCGGGGAGAGCGGGAGAACGGTTCGCATGGACATGGAGCAGTCGCGTTACGTCGATCCCACGCTATCGATCTACCGCCGGCTGCGGCAGCGCTACGGCAACGTGGGATTCGTCCTGCAATCGTATCTCTATCGCAGCGGTAGCGATTTGCAAGCGCTGCTTCCGCTGGCACCGAACGTTCGAATCGTCAAGGGCGCCTACCTCGAACCGCCTGAAGTAGCCTTTCCACATAAGCGCGACGTCGACGAAAAGTACCTCGAGCTTGCGAAGGTCGCGCTTTCAAACGACGGCTACACCGCCATTGCAACGCACGATCCCGCAATCATCACGCGCGTCGAAGAAATCGCATCGGCGGCCGGATTGCCCAAAACCGCCCGCTTCGAGTTTCAAATGCTCTACGGCATCTCCACGTCGCTGGCACGCAGCGTCCTGGCGCGCGGCTACCGGGTCCGACTCTCGATTCCGTACGGCGGCTTTTGGTTTCCGTATTTGATGCGTCGCCTCGCCGAACGCCCCGCCAACGTCGCATTTTTTCTGCGCGGCGCCTTCTCGCGGTGATAAAAGGCATTTGGGCGGCGGTCCTGACGCCGGTCGACGAACAGTTTCTGCCCGACTCCTCCCGCGCGATCCCCTATTACCGCGATCTGCTCGATCGTGGTTGCGCGGGTATCAATGCGCTGGGAACGACGGGAGAGGCGATGTCGTTTAACGCCGATGCGCGCGCGCATTTTATGGAGGCGCTGGCGTCGAGCGGTTTGCCGGTGGAGCGTGTCATGGCCGGAACCGGTGCGGCATCGCTTGGCGACGCCGCGCGCCTGACCCGGCACGCTTTCGAATGTGGTTTTGCCGCCGCGCTCGTGATGCCGCCGTTCTTCTTTCGTGACGCTTCCGACGATGGTATCGCGGCGTTCTTCGATGCCCTCTTCGCCCGAAGCGAGCCGCCGCAAAAGAGCGTGCTGCTTTACAACTTTCCGCGGATGAGCGGCGTCGCGTTCCACCCAGCTCTCGTCGACCGTCTGGTCGCACTTTTTCCCGGAATCATCGCCGGGATGAAAGACAGCTCCAACGACGCGAGCCTCCAAAGCGAAATTCTCGCGCGCCACCCAGACTTCGCCGTGCTGCCGGGCTCCGAGAACGATCTCGTTGCTGCACGACGCCGCGGCGTTTCGGGATGCATCTCGGGAAGCGTAGCGCTCTGGCCGGAACTCGCCGCGGAGGTCTTTGCAGGCAACGAATCCGCCGCCGGCGAGCTTACGCGGCGAAGAAACGGGCTCGACGGCGTACCGTTCATCCCCGCGGTGCGCTATCTAACGGAAAAATCGCGCCGCGACGCGGCCTGGGAGCGCGCGATGCCTCCACAGCAGCCGCTAGCGGCGGAAGCGCAGCGCGCGTTGACCTGGTATGGCGAAAGCCGTTAGGTTACCGTTTTCATCGGAGCAGTAGACCCAGCCGTTCACGACGATCGGGCTCTGCCAATGGACCGACCCGAATGTTTTACTCGTGCTATATTTCGAACTATTCCATAGCACGTTGCCGTTCATCGCGTTGAGCGCGAAGAGTGCTCCGTCGAAAGCGACGAAAACGATTCCGTTGGCGACTGCCGGCGAGGTGCCCTCGCCATCCGTCTGCCCCGGGCTCGACGTCCACATTTGCACGAGCTGGCTGATTCCCGACCCGTTCGTGCGAAGCTGATAGGCGTAGACGTCGTACGTGAATCCGAGGAAGATCCAGGCGTTATTCGACGCGTCGGTCCAGACGGCCGGATTCGAGAAGAGTCCTGCCGGCATATTGAGCGTCTGCAGCTCGTTGCCGACGCCCGGAAGCGCCGCGCGATTGATCAGCTTGAGCACCGCATCCTTACCGCCTTCTGCGAGCATCCACGGCGTCTGACTCGACGCCTGTTCGGGCAGCATCGCCGGCGACGTACTGCCCAAATCGACGTCGCCGTTTTGGAGCTCCTGATAATCGGTCGGCGTGTAGCTGCCGTACAGTTGCGAGAGGTCCGCGCTGAGTGACACGATCGAATCGCCGTAGTTGACGCCGCCGCTCTTGTTGGCGTCGAACTGGCCGTTGCCGGTGGCTGCATAGATCCGCCCGTTCATCGAAGACGACGGATCGACCACTGCTCCGCCGCGGGCCCAAATGCCCGATCGCTGCTGTGCGCACGTACTCGGATTGATGAGCTTGTGCTCGTTGCTGCAAAGCGAGTTGAAGACCGTTCTTTTCCCGTGGTGAGGTTCACGGCAACGACGTGCCCATCGTATGGCGTACCGTCGCCGTTATATCCCGAGATCGTTGCGTACAAATATCCGTTGGCAACGTTGAGCGACGATTCGTTCGCCTCGGTGTTGGGAGCGCGCGTGATCCGCGCGGGAAAACCGTGACCGCTTATTTCGCGTCCCGTCGCCGCATGAAGCTTGTGCACTTTTCCGTCGACGCCCGGCACGTAGATCGCCTTGCCCGAAGGATCTGCGGCCGGCGAGGAGTGCGTGTAATTCGGACCGTGCGTCGTAAACTTCCACATGATCTTCCCGGTCATCGCCTCGATGCCGAGCGTCACGCCGTTACCGACCGTCTCGAAGAGCATCGGCACGTAGGCGCGTTTGATCCGAACCTTCTCGAGCAGAATCGGCGCGGAATCCGCCACGCCGCCGAGCGACGTCTGCCACTGCATCCGAAGACTGTGAACGTTGCCGGTCGTCAGCGTCGTCTCCGATGAATTGAAATTCGTCCGCGCCGGATCGAATCCAAAGACCGGCCAGTCAACCGCGCGCGCGGGAAGAAGCGTTGCGACGATGAGAGCGGCTAGCGCCGGGATCGAAAGCAATCGTGCCATGGGGAGAGGTTGGCCGTTGCGTCGTGGGTGTCATGCCCAGCGGCGCCAAAGGGCGCCGCGCGATCGACCGTCAACACTCCCGTCATGCCCGAGCGTAGCGATGCCGATCTGACGCCGCAGGTCGAAAAGGTGGTCGTCGACGTGCCGGGTTGGCAAAAAGTGCGGCCGCGCATTCCCGACACGCAGCAACGCCGAACGCTCGAAAAGCGCCGCAGTATCCGCGAGATCGTCTTCGGCGTGCAGGACGGCATCTTGACGACGCTGGGGATCATTACCGGCGTAGGGGTCGCCGAAGGGGAGCGTGCCGCGGTCCTCATCAGCGGCTTTCTCGCGCTGCTCGCCGGAGCGCTTTCGATGGGCGTCGGGGAGTATCTCGGCCGAAAGGCGGAGCGCGAGGTCGTGCAGGCGACGATCGACATGGAAAAGCGCGAGATGGCCGCGGATCCGCAGGGCGAATTCACCGAACAGGTCGCCTTCTATAAATTGAAAGGCTTCAGTGCCGAAGAGGCCGAGATGATCGTGCGCCGCTTGACGCAGCATCCCGAAATCTATCTCTATGAAATGGTGCGCGACGAGTTCGGTATCGATCCGCGGGAGGCGGAGGAGAGCGGTCTTCGCGGGCCGTTTGCCATGGGACTCTCGTACGGGCTCGGGTCGGCAGTTCCGATCGTTGCGTTCGTCTTACCGGTCTCAATGCTCTCCTCGACGCTGGCGTCGCTCATTTTCGCCGTCATCGGGCTCTTTGGCGTCGGATACTATGCCGGCACGCTGAGCGAACGCAGCCCGATCGGCAAAGGCTTCGAGGTCGCAGCCTATGGCTGCGGCGTCTATGTCGTTTCCTACCTTGCCGGGCACTTCATTCCGCCGCTCTTCGGCCACGCCCCGGTCTCGGTCGGAGGATGATGGTCATCGCGCACGCGTTGGTCGCCGGCGTCGCGCAAGCCGCGGCCTTTTTTTGGGACAGCCTCTTCGGGCTCATCTTCGGCTTTCTCGTCTCCGCGATCGTCCAAGTTATGCTGACGCCTGCGACGATGCACCGCTTTCTCGGACCGAGCCTGAAGGGATTGCTGTACGGCGCCGGCTTCGGGATCATCTCGTCCGCCTGTTCCTACGGCGCGGCTGCCGCAGCGCGCGGGTTCTATCGAAGCGGCGCGGATATTCGAGCCGTTCTTGCATTTCTCGTTTCGTCGACGAACATGAATCTCGCGATTCTGATCTTGTTTTGGTCGCTGCTGGGTTGGAAGTTCGCCTTTGCGGAATTCTTCGGCGGCGTCATTATTATCGCCGTGGTCACGCTTGGCTTTGGGCTGCTCTTTCCCGCGGGTGAGCTCGCGCGACTCCAACGTGAGTTCACCTCCGGCAAAGCGGCCGGCGACGGACACCACTGCGCGCACCACGAGGGTGACGAAGCCGCGAGCCGCGGCTGGGATGCCGTCGCCGCAACCGCAATCGCCGACGTTCGTATGCTTCGAACCGAGCTGATCGTCGGCTATCTCATTGCAGGCTTCGCAGCGGCGCTCGTGCCTGCCGGCTGGCTCGCCGCGGCGCTGCATGCAGTCGGCGGGGTTCCGTATTTCGGTTACTGCTCTTTTTGATCGTCGGTTTGCTCATCGCCGTTGCCACGTTCATCTGTTCGATGGGCAACGTTCCCATCGCGCGGTTTCTCGCCAACGCGGGAATCCCGCTTGGCGCAAACACGACCTTCATCTACGGCGACTTATTGATTCTTCCGCTCATCGCGATCTATCGCAAATCGTTTCCGTCGCGCGTCACGTGGACGTTCGTCGGCCTTTTCGTCGCCGGCGCGATGCTTGCCGGCGCGATTATGGAGCGCGTGATCGGCAGCTCGTTCGGCGGTGTCGGCATGGGCTCGATGGCGATCAACGACCGTTTCACGCTCGTCTCGAATATTGTTGCCATCGCCGCAGCCATCGCGGTTGCGGTTGCGGCACTCCCCCGAAAGCAGCGTCTGGGCGCGTAGAAGTAGAGCGAATCCATAGTGGGCCCTGGTGCGTTTACCAAGGGCAGTGCAACAGAGCAGTGGGAGCGAAGAACGGCGCCGTGGAGGAAGCAGCGCGGCTGATGGAACGAGTGCGGTCTCGTGACGCCGGCGCGTTCGAGGTCCTCTACGATGGATATCATCGTTTGGTTTATGGCGTCGCATTACGCGTGCTGGGCGACCGCGCCGCTGCCGAGGACGTGACGCAAGCAGTGTTCTTGAAGCTCTGGAGTAACCCCGAGCTCTTCCGCGAGGGGAACTTCGGCGCGTGGATTGCCCGCGTGGCGCGCAATCGCGCCTTCGACGTAGCTCGGAGCCGAGCGACGGCGGCCGAGAGCGAGTTTCCCGAAGCCGTGGCTGCCGACGACGCACTCGAGGACCGGGCCCTTGCGAATATCGATGGCGAACGCGTCCGAGAAGCGCTTGCGCTGCTGCCGCCCGAGCAACGCGAGCCGATCGAACTCGGCTTTTTCGGTGGTGTAACGCACGAGCAGATTGCGCGCCAAACGGGTCTGCCGCTGGGCACGGTAAAGACGCGCATGCGCAGCGGCTTGCGCCGGCTGCGCGGCGTTCTCGAAGGTGTAACCGTATGATGTCGCACGACGAACTTCTCGACGGCGTCGCGGCGTACGCGCTGGGAGTTCTGCCGCCCGACCAAGCAGCGGACGTCGAACGGCATCTGCGCACCTGCGAAACATGTCGCGAGGAGTATCGTTTTCTGCGTCCCGCCGTAACGGCCGTCGCCTACTCCGCCGAAGCCTACACCGATGCCGCCGCTGGAGGCGCGGTCGCGAGCCCCCTGTTGAAGGCACGCGTGATGAAGCGCATTCGTGCCGAGGCGGCCCGCGAAAAGCGCAGTCGGGTTTGGCCTGCGTATGCCCTCGCCGCGGCATGCCTCGCGCTTGCGATCGTTACCGGTTCGGCGGATATCGCGCTCAACGCACGGCTTGCCCGCGAGACGGCGCAGGTGCGAGCGCAAACGCAGATGATTGCCGATATGAGCGCGCCCGGCTCGCACCGCGTTGCTTTTCCCGGCGGAGAGGTCGTCGCGCTGGGCGATCGCCTCTATCTCGCCATGCGGGACTTGCCGCCGCTGCCGAACGGCCGCACGTACCAAGCGTGGACGCTCTCCGCGGGAGCGAAGAAGATGGCGCCGTCGGTGACGTTCGCGCCCGCCTCCGGCGTGGCCGTCATGCGGCTTCCGGTAGCCGCGGCGACGATTGCGGCAGTCGCCGTGAGCGTCGAACCGGCGGGCGGCTCCGAGCAGCCCACGACCAAACCAATCGCCCTCGTCCGCATGTAGAATCCAAAACGGCGCGTCGTCCGTTTCTTCCCTGTCACATAGTGGCGGAAAGGGAGAAATGAAAAATCTGCGATTGACCGCGGCCTTGGCGGCCGCACTCGGGACCGCCGGCACCGGGATCGCCGTCGCCGCACTCATGCCTAACGTTATTGACGCTCCAACGCGCTTCTCGGGCTCATGCTGCGTTTACACCGGAGCACCCGCGCTTGCGGTAACGCTCTCCATGGTGGAGGCCGGAGGCGGTCCGAAAGACTTTACGACCGTCGCATTGCTCAAGCGCCTTGCCGGTTCGCATTTCGATGCTGAAGTGACGAAGCTAACGAATCAATACGGTAAGGCTCAAATCGCTCAATTCCTCAAGACGTTCGATTTCGTCGTCGCCGACTCGCTGAAGATCGTTACCGAGAAGAAAATTGCGCTGCCGAGCCAGCCCGATCCGAATCCGGAGAACGGCGCAGCGCTTGCGGGCGCGCTCTGGGCGGCAGGTCAGACGGGCAACGGCTTCAACGTCGAAGTGATGCTCGATCGGGCCGTCTCGCATCCGATTCACTTTCGAGTCATGAGCGATATCGACGTAAAGTACGGTCTCGCCGCCGACGCACAATACCACGCCATTCTTACTACCGCAATGAAGGATTTGGCCTCGGCATATCATCTGAACGCAGCGGGGCAGATGCAACAGATGTAACGCAGCAAGGCAGGGCGGTCTCGCGCGACGAATCGCGGCGTATGGATCGATATCGCATTGCGTTAGCCGCCCTCTTTCAGCCCGAGGCACTGCTTACGCACGAACAGATGATCGCGATCAAGGAGAGCGTCGATCGCGGCGGCGTCCAATCGTATGCGATTGCGATGTTTCGACCGCAAGAGCCGGTCTCGCGCGCGCAGGCCGCACTCGTTCTCTGGAAGATGGGCGCGCACACCGATCACATCGCGAATCCAACTCCGGACGAGGCACCGCGTAGTGCGGCCGATGCCCTCACCCCTTCCTCCCCGACGCCGACACCGACACCATAGGAGAGAGAATGAAAACGCGTCTTGCGATTGCATTGGGATTTCTTGCGTGCGCCGCGGCAACTCCGGTCGTTACGCGTTCGGCATCGAACGGCTTGGCCTGGGATTCGGTCGTGAAACTCTCGATGAACGCCGATCCTTCGACGCTGCAACCGGGCGATTTTAACGCCGATTACGCGGCGGCGTCCACCACGCAAGCGCCGGCTGCCGGCGGCGGCGGAGGATTTTTAGTCAGTTGCATCAGGCGATGTCGGCCGGCAAGAGCATGCAAGAGATGATGCAAAACGGTTTTGCGTCGCGCGAATACGTTGCCGGTTCCAAGGATCGCATCGATATGCTGGCAGCACAGACGGCAGTCATCACCGACTGCTCGGCACGCACGATTACGACACTCGACTTTCAGCGCAAGACCTATAAGATCGTTTCCATGGACCAACCATCAACTTCCAGCTCGGGGGGAGGCGGCCCATCGGGTCCTGCCGGCTCCACTGCGCCGCCGCCATCGCACGTTGCGATCACGCTCACGAGCGCGGCGCTCGGATCCCGAAACGTGAACGGTCAGGCGACGAGCGGCTATCGTGCCGATATGACGATCGTCGAGACGAGCGCGAACGGCGAAACATCGACGCAGAACGCCAAGATGTTGGGGTATTATTCGAACATCGCGCGACCGTTCGCAAGCTGCGCCGGCGCAACGCCGGCAAGCGGAAATCGCGGAATCGGCGCGATGATGGGAAATTACGCGCAAGTCATGCGCGCGCTCGCTGCCGCCGGAGTAGATTCCCACTTCAGCGTCAAGCAGAGCGGACCGCAGCTGCCTTTAGGCCGACTTGCGATGTATGACGCGACCACCTTCGTCGCCGAAGGTCGCGGCAGCATCACCTTCGTCACGGAGCGAGGGAACATCCGCCCGATCTCCGCCGGCGATCCGGTCTTCAGCATCCCGGCCGGCTTCACCCAACAGCAATAAGTATCTCTGTGTCACCCTGACCCTTCGACTCGGCGCTTCGCGCCTCGCTCAGGACTGCGCTTCGCGCAGGCACTAATGTGTCACCCTGAGCTTGTCGAAGGGCGGCCTCCATTCATCTCCGCAATTCGCGACGCCATCGCCACGATCGTCAACATGGGATTCACGCCGCTCGAGAGCGGAAAGACCGAGGCGTCGGCGATGAGGAGGTTCTCGAATCCCCAAACCCGCCCGCTCGGATCGACGACCGATCGTTGAGGATCGGTGCCCATCGCGGCGGTTCCCATTTGATGCGCGGAAAAGAGAATCTGCCGGTTCGGCGCGATGCCGCGGCTGCGTAAGCGTTGCGCGAATTCACGCCGGTAGCGCTCCGACCACTCTTCGCGCTCGATTTCGAGCGGTACCGTATGCAACGTCGTGAAGCGTTTCGCGCCCGCGGCAAAAGCCAAGTCGGCGATGCCCGCAACGCCCGCCAAGAGATTTTCGCCGTCGAAGGCCGACAGCCGGTAACTGATGTTCGCCTCGTCGTCGAGATCGACCGAACCGGGGTCGCGATCGCGCGTAAGCGCGAAGAGCGCGCAAGCGTTGCCGAGCCGCTCCATGAAGCCGGAGTGCCTACCGCGGCTTAGCCACGGCGCCGCAAGAGCCGCGATGCCCGGATGCACCGGCGCGACCTCGATCTTCGCGCCGTAATTGCCGCTGCGGTAGTTGAAGGCGTCGGAGTAGGCGCTCTGCATCGGACCGTTCCACGGCTCGATCGGCCGATCGAACTCCGCAATCGCTGCTGCCACCGGATGCAGAAAGAGTCGTTTGCCCAAGAGCGGATGCGCGATGCCGCTGCGCGCCAAGAGACCCGGCGTACGCAGCGCACCGGCAGCGACGACCACGAGATCGGCCTCGACGCTGAAGGTTCTAACGCCGGCTTCCCCGGTCTGCTGCACGAGAACCCCGCGAACGCGGCCGTCGCTGATCTCGATGCGGACGGCCGGAGCATTGGCGTAGATAGCTCCGCCAGCGGCGCAAAGTTCCCGTAAGTATGTTGCGGCAGTCGACCGTTTATTGCCGTAGGCGCATCCGAAGCCGCAATATCCGCAGCCGTCCCCGCATTGCGTCGAAGCGTTGCGCGGCGATGCGGCGGCATGAACGCCGAGCGCGCGCGCGCCGTCGAGGATGACGCGATTGTTCGCGTTATGATGCGCAATCGTCCGAACCTCGAGCCGGCGTTCTGCCGCCTCGTAATGCGCCGCCAGCTCCTCGGCGAGCTGGGGAATACCGCTTGCAGCGTTCCATTCGTCGGCGATGCGATCCGGAAGGCGCAGCGCCGTGCACCAATTCACGGTCGTGCCGCCGCCGACGTTTGCGCCCGCAAGAATAGCAACGCCGAGATCGCCGGTCGCAGTAAGACCGGCGTCGAGGTAAAGCTGCGACGTCATCAGCTCGCGTTGTGTGAAGTCGCCGGGGCCGTAAGCGCCGCCGGCTTCGAGCACGACGACGCGTCGTGCGTCACGCGCAAACGCCGCAGCGACGGCGCCTCCGCCCGCGCCACTGCCGACGACGACCACGTCGGCACGAATGCGCTCGCCTTCGACCGCAGTTGCGAGTGGCAGCGCAAACGCCGCCGCAAGCGCATCGTGGCGCGGTCCCGGGTACGCGATCCGTGCCCACGTTGGATTCTCGGAACCCGCTTCGCTTTCGCCGTAGGCGAGAAAGAGTGACAAGCGTTTCAACGCGGCAAAGCCCGTTTGCAGCTTTGCAATGGGGGCCGCTGCGAGCATCCGCAGCAGCGCCCAACGCATCGCGTCGGGCCCTCTCATCGGAAGCCGGAGAACGTCGAGCAGCCGCTCCAGCTCGGCGCGCCGGTGCGGCGTCAAACCGTCGATGGCGGCGGCGGCGTACTTGGCGACGCGATCGATCCTGGCGTCGAGCGGCGCGAAAGCCTCAACGACGTTACGCAGCGTCGCGTGGCGCCGAGAATCCATAGTAACTCGTTGCGCGGCGTTCGCCGAGCGTCCTTCGGCCTCGCTTGCTCTGCAGCGTACTAGGGGTATTGCAGCATCGCGGTCAACCACTCACTCTGCGATGTGGGGACGCCGTCATCTCTATCTGTATTGCGCGGCGGTCTTCAGCCTCGCGAGTTGCTCGCAGGCTTCGCTGCAAGGTTCGATTCCAAACACGCAGAGCGCTTCGGTAATGCATTTCCTTGCAACCAGCGGCGCGGGCAAGATCGATCACGTCGTTTTCATCGTCCAAGAGAATCGCAGCTTCGATAATCTGTTTCAGGGTTATCCGAAAGCCGACACCGTTTCTCAAGGCAAAGATTCGCAGGGGCAGGCGATCGATCTGCAGCCATCAGCGCTCGGCGCGCATTACGTGATCGATCACTCGGCGCTCGCGATGTTCGACGCGTGCAACGGCACGGGCAGTCTCCCCGGAACGCATTGCCGGATGAACGGATTCGATCAGGAATTCACCGAGGGAGCTCCGCCCTCGTTGAAGCATCCGCAGTATGTCTACGTGCCGCACGACGAGTCCAAGCCATACTTCGACATGGCGCACGAATGGGTCGTGGCCGATCGCATGTTCCAGTCGCAACTCGACGAAAGTTTCGTCGCCCATCAATATATCATTGCGGCGCAGGCGCAATCGGCCGTCGGAATCCCTTTCGATTGGGGCTGCGCCGGCGGCCTGCTCGATACTCTTCCAACCATCACGCCGACGCGCAACTTGTACGGTCCGTCGGAGCGCGTCTGCTTCAACTATCAAACGCTCGGTGACGAACTCGACCGAGCCGGACTTTCGTGGCGCTTCTATGCCAGCGAATACGGCAGCAAATCGAGCGGCAGCGGCGCCGTGTGGTCGAGTTATCAAGCGGTCGCGCACATCTATTATGGTCCGGACTGGAGCAAAGACGTCATCTCGCCGAACTGGAAGTTCATTACCGACGTGCGCGCGGGCAAGCTCGCGAACTTTACGTGGATCACGCCGGTCTGCGACGACTCCGATCACGTCAATTGTCCCGGTGCGTACGGCCCGTCTTGGGTTGCGGCGCTCGTCAATACCGTCGGCAAGAGCAAATTTTGGAAGTCGACCGCGATCTTCGTCATTTGGGACGACTGGGGCGGACTCTACGATCACGTCAAGCCGCCGTTCAAAGATTACGACGGACTCGGTTTCCGCGTGCCGATGCTGGTTATTTCGCCGTATGCGCGGGCGAACCACGTTTCACACGTGCAGTACGAAACGGCCAGCGTCTTACGATTTGCCGAAGATTTGTTCGGCTTGGGGCAGCTCGCCGCAGCCGACGCTCGCGCAACTTCTCCGGCGGCCGATTGTTTCAATTTCTCGAAGCCGGCGCGTGACTTCGTGAAGATCGAAGCGCCCTATCCGCCGAGCTTTTTCATGCACTACCGGGATCCCGCGAATTACTTCGCACCCGACTACGAGTAACCGGCCGCTCAGCGCCCTCGCAGCATCACTCGCGCGGCATTCCAGCCGGCGGCGCCCATGACGCCGCCCCCGGGATGTGCGGCCGCGCCGCAAAGATAGAGTCCGCGAATCGGCGTTGCGTAACCCGCATAACCCGGGACCGGGCGAAATGCAAAGAGCTGATGTAAGGGCATCGCACCTTGGAAGATGCTGCCTCCGGTGAGGCCGAACTTCTCTTCGAGATCGACCGGGGTGAGAATCTGCCGGTCGATCACCGAATCCTTGAAGCCCGGCGCGTAGCGCTCGACGACGTCGAAGCAGCGATCGGCGTAATCGTTGCGCATCGCATCGGTCCAAGCGCCGCCATTGACGCGATAGGGCGCGTATTGCGTAAACATCGACATGACGTGCTTGCCGGACGGTGCGATCGTCGAGTCCAACGAGGACGGCATCGTGCACTCGACGACGGGCTCGCGAGAGAACCCGCCATACTTCGCATCGTCGTAAGCGCGCTCGATGAAGTCCTGATCGGGACAGAGATGTACCGTGCCGAAATGCTGCGGTCCCGGCTCGTGGCCCGGCAGCGCGGTGAAACTTGGAAGGCGCTCGAGTGCGACGTTGATCTTGCACGACGCGCTGCTGTACGAGATTCGGGATATCGCGTCGCGGAACTTTGGCGGGAGGGCGCTGCCATCGAGAAGCTGCTCGAACGTCACGTGGCAATCGACGCCGCTTGCGATGCGTTTTGCGGCGAACTCGTCGCCGCTGGTGAGGGCAACGCCGGTAACGCGTCCTCCACGCGTCAGGATCTTTGCCACTTCGGCCTCCGTGCGAATCTCCACGCCGAGGTCGCGCGCAGCAGCCGCAAGCGCTTGGGTTAGCCCGCCCATGCCTCCGCGCACGTAACTCCAGACGCCGCGTTTACCGTTGGTCTCTCCCATGACGTGATGGAAGAGAACGTACGCGGTGCCCGGCATTGACGGCGCCATGAAAGCGCCGATGATGGCATCGGTCGCGATCGTTCCTTTGAGCTCTTCGCTTTCGAACCAGCGATCGAGAATCGGGCGCGCCGCTCCGGTGAGGACTTCGACCGCTTCGCCCATCCCGGGACCCAGACGCTGCAGCGCGCGTCCCATCTTCCCCGCTTGGAGCAATTCGCCAAGGCTTGGATGCATGAGGTTCGGCGGAATGGTAACGAGCGTCGGTTCGACGACCGACGCCACTCTCTCGAGCATCGCTTCGTATTTCGGATAGTTCTCGGCGTCGCGCACGTTGAATTTTGCGATCTCGTCGGCGTCGGCAACGATGCCCCGCCCGAGCATCAGGTACCGCCCGTCCAAGAACGGCGAAAAGGATGCCGGATTGCGCTCGATGGCTTCGAAGCCGTAATCGTGCAATCGCAAATCGCGAATGATTTCCGGACGGAAGAGGCTGTTGACGTAGGCTGCCGTCGAGATTTTGAAGCCCGGAAAGACTTCCTCGGTTACGCATGCGCCGCCGACGACGTAACGCCGCTCGAAAACCAGCACCTTCCACTTCGCGCGCGCGAGATAACACGCGGTGACCAGGCCGTTGTGTCCGCCGCCGACGACGATCGCATCGTATTTCACGCGTGCGATCCTACAGCGTTAGCCTCAAGCTGAAGTAGGCGTTGAACGGCTCGGCGAGCGAGCTGGTTTGGTCGTTGTACGTTCCGAAGTACGGTTGATACGGATACCGCAGGAACGTCTGCACGTTCGCCCCGGGATTGTACGCATTGCCGACCGGCGGTGTGGATGGGCCGCCGATCAGGTTGGTGTAAAGACACGTTTGATTGCTCCAAAAGTAAGTGAACGCGGTATGCTGGCCGCCGAAGCACGTCTGTAATAAGTTCGCCAGCGTCAGCGACGCGCTGACGCGCGGCGTGAGCTGATAGGAAATCTGCAGATGTCCCAGTAGCTGCGCCGGCTCGCGGAACGCGCCGATCGCGTCGAATTGTCCGGTATACGGATCGGGAATCGAGAGCGTCGCCGCGCAGCCGGGATTATTTGCGTTGTACGGACGACCGCCCGCGGCGCCGTAGGGATAGCGCGGATCGTTGGTCGTCGAACCGGGCAGCGGTGCACCGCAGCCCGCCGCCGGATCGACGCCGGGCGTCGTCAACGGCGCTCCGTAGCGGTTTCCTGCAACGTACTGAAACGAAGGCGTAATAGTGAAGCGGTTATGCTTGTAGTTGAGAATCAGGGTCGCAACGTACGGATAGTTGAAGGCGTTGACCCCCGAGCCGATCGGGCCCGGAAAGATCGAATACGGGAGGTACGTTCCCTCCGGATCGAAGAGCGAAAACGCGGGCGATAACCAGTACGGATTCGCGACCGCGTTCTGCCCCTTGCACGTCGGGTCCGGGCTTCCGTTCTTCGTGTAACAGGCGGCCGCCGGCACACCGGTCGTCGTCGCCCCGCAGACCGGCGTTCCGAATTGAGTCTTCCCGTACTCGCTGCCGTCGGGCGCGCACGCTTTCGTATATGCGTTATACTGCGAGATGCCCGTATTGATCGGCGAGAGAATCGTCGTCCCGTTTGGAAGCGTGGTGAACTTCACGGTGACGTACGTGTACGCGAACGAAAGCTGTCCGGAGAACCCGTTACGAGCGAAATCGCCCTTGTCGAACTGAAACTCGAAGCCGCGCGAGGTCTGATAGCCGGCGTTGAGCCCGGAAACGAGGCCGGTCGTAAAATTGACGTAAAAATTCTCGATCTGGTCTTGGGTTTCGCGGAGAAACGGCGTCAGTTTGAGCGACATGTCCGTGCCGGCAAAGTGATGCTCGAGCGAGAGGTCGCTGTTGTACGAGACCGAGGGCGCCACCTCGTGGCCCGGCGAGGTGAAGCCGAGAGGATAAAACTGCGCGAGCGTGTCGGGAAGGTTCTGCTGCAGCGCATTGTACTGCTCGTAAGCCGCGCTCGGCTGTTCGTTATACCGCCCGTAACTGGCGCGCAGGACGGTGTTCGGACTCAGCGTGTACGTCGCTCCGAAGCGCGGCTGCGGAATGTTGTAATCGAAGGCGCCCGGCGTATTCTGCATGTCTGCATCGACGTATTGCTTGCCGAAGGACGAACAGGGTCGCTGCGCGTTGGTGCTCCAGCTTCCTCGCGGCAGCAGCGCGGTACGGTCGACGAGCGTGAGGGTCTGCGTGTCGAAACACGTGTCCTCGTTGAAGGCGTTGAACCAAAAGTTTCGCGCGGGCCCAAAGTCGGTGTTTGCTCCCACGTAATCGTAATTGTCGACACGCAAGCCGAGGTTGAAGAAAAGCCGGTCGCTCGGACGATATTGATCGGTGATCGAATAGCCGGTGAAATACGGCGTCACCGTATTATTGAGGCCGTAGGTGCCGTTTTCGACGACGTAATAGGCACAGGGGCCGCCGCCGCAGTTCAGACCACCGATCTGGGATTGGCGCGACGTCGGGTTGCTCAACTCCAAAAAAGTCGGCAAAGGCAGCGAGCCCGGCTGCGTTCCATAGGTCACGCCGCTAGCCTGTCCGTCGCTGCAGG
Organism: Vulcanimicrobiota bacterium; assembly: GCA_963815165.1. Classification (GTDB taxonomy): domain Bacteria; phylum Vulcanimicrobiota; class Vulcanimicrobiia; order Vulcanimicrobiales; family Vulcanimicrobiaceae; genus Cybelea. Next base: position 158,911 of record CAWFFL010000004.1, on the reverse strand, counting down.
TCGTCGCCACCGTATGCGCGTCCTTCTGCCCGGCATTATACAAGTGATAGCAGGTGCCCCCGAAGGGATCGTTGGCGTTGACGAGCGCCGCGAACGCGTTACCGTACGCATAACCGTACTGAAACATCTGCTCGTTGTAGATTCGGGCCCCGGTCGAGGTTGTGTACGAGCCCTCCACCTCGAGCAAATTTTGCGGGTTGAGCTGATCCGTAAAGTTGACGCTGACACCACGGGTGTGATTGTTGATCTCATAGTCGCCGGAGTCGTAATACGCGTAGGGCTGCAGCGACATCATCGGACCGTTCTCGATCCAATCGGAGTAATACGTGTAACCGTAAACGCGCAGAAAGGCGTTCGAGCTGAAATTCTTTTGGTATTGCAGCTTCACGATGGCTTGACCGTTGTAGCCCCGGTCGCGCTGGTTGTACGGATCCGGGATCGCGCCGTAGAACGGGTGTGCCGGCGAAGACGGGTAAAAATAGGGCGTAACGAGCGAAGGGTAGCGCGAGGGCAAGAAACCGCCGACGTCCCCCTTGTACTGCCACGCATCGAGATAGTAGGGGGGGAAAGCGCCGACGGTATTGATCCAGTTTTGATAGCCTTCGTCGTTGACGGAGCTCAAGAACGTCGTGAAGATTTCGTCGTTGTCGTAGAGAAGCTGAACGTCGTCGCGCAATCCGTCGTTCTTATGCGGAATTGCGATGTGGAAGTTCGCTATCGCCGTACGCACCGCAAGATTCGCGGCATTGATCGTGCCGAAGCCGATCGGCCCCAAGATCCATCCCGGCGTTCCGTTGAGTCCCACATTTGGAGAGCCGCCGGTATAACACGAGGGCAGCACCGTCTTGGCCAATCCTGATGGCGCGGGGCATTGGCCGAGTTGCTGGCCGAACTCGTTGGTGTAGGCAGCACCACCGAACTGATCGACGTAGCGATAATCCTGATTGTAGCCGCCGATGCCGACGTAGTACGAAAAGTTGCGATCGGGCGTCGCTCCCCCTGCCTCGACGTTGGCGCTGTGATAGAAGATCGGGGAGCCGAGGCTGAGGTTGGCGGTTGCGTATCCCGGATACGTACCGGTCTTGATGACTTGATTGATGAATCCCGCGAGTCCCTGTGCTTCGGCGTTCGCCGGCGTCGCGCCGGTATACACTTGCAGCTCGAGCTGACCGAGCGACGACAGCGATCCCGACGGATAGTTGTCAAACGCGCGATTGACGGGGATGCCGTCGAACTCGTAGCCAACCTCCGACGCGTCGCCCCCGCGCACGTGCACTGCTTGCAGATAGCCGTTTTGGTTTGCGGGCACGTAAGCTCCCGGCACCGAGGCGATCGCCGAATACGCGCTGTTGAGCGCCCCGCCGCCTCCGAGGACCGCCGTTCGAGCTTGCTGCGCTGAGTTGATCGAATAGACGTCCGCGGTAGTTCCGGGCCGCACCAAACTCGACGACGTGCGTGAGGTAACGCTTGCGATCGTCTTGAGCGCCACCCGCATATTGAGCGAAGGTCTGCTGCGCGTCGGCAAAGACGGCGACGCCGCCGTACGCCAGCGGCTCGTACCCGCTCTTTTGCAGCGAGATCGTGTACTCGTCGGGCGTGAGCGAAACGAACGCGAAATGTCCTCGTGCGTCGGTGGCTACGCTCGCACTCTGCGACGGACTCGTTACGGTGACTTTCACGTCAGGAAATCGGCGTCGCGGTGCCGACCTCCGTCACCACTCCGCTGATACCGCCTGTCGTCCCCGCCTCCGCCTCCGCCATCGCAAAGACAAAAAGTGTTACCGCCAGCAGTGTCACCCCGAGTGTCATCCTGAGGAGCGATCCTGAGCTTGTCGAAGGGGCGCGTCTCGAAGGACTGCCTGTCGAAGGGGCGCTTCCTGAAGGACTCATTCGCAGACCTCCTGTTTTGCATCGGGTGGTAAATGATGCGACGCCAAGAAGTTGTGGTATGTCGTCATTGCCGCGTCGAACTGCGTGCGATGCCGTTGGCCTCACGGAGCTGCGCCGGCGTTGGCGGGCCCTGCGAAAGCGCGATCACACCCTGAAGGATCGTCAAACGCTCCCGCAGCCGATCCGGCATCAGTAGATCGTCTTCGGAATTTACAACGCCTGAAGTAAACGTTGAATACACGCCCTGAGCGTCTCGTCGCAACGTGTCATCCTGAGCGGAGCGAGCGTTAGTGAGCGAAGTCGAAGGACGGCCCCTCGAGAGCGAATCCAAACGATTCAGCGCGGTATCAATCTGCGACAACTCGTCGTTAAGCTCCGTCACAAAGCGATAACGCTCGAGATACTCCTCCGGCGACCACGCAGCCCGCGGATCCGGACGCACCTCGAGCGGCTGTTCGAACGTGGCATTACCGGCGTGGAGCGCGACGGTGTACCGTCCGGGAAGTACGGTCGCACCCGGGCCGCCGCGATTCCAGGTTCGCGCGCCGAAGCCACGCAACCGGCGCGGTCTCCGTGAGATCCCAGGAAGTACGCTGCACGCCTGCGTCGCCGGTGCATCGAAGCAGCGCACGCGACGCCGCTGCGCGTCGAACACCTCGAACTTGAACCATGTTCGGGTCGCAGCCGGCAAAAAGTACGTGAACAGCGCGCCTTCGGGCGGATTTTCACCGGAGTACATTCCCGCGCTCAAACAGCACCCGTCCGGTTGCGTTCCATAGTACGACGTCCACCATCGATACCACGTGTAAGCAGTGCGGATCGGAAAGAGCGCGGGCGTCGCAGCCGCGATCGCCGTGCTCAGCCCGGCTCATCGACGGCGAGATCGTCGAGAATCCAAAAGCCGCGTCCGTGCGTGGCGATGACGAGATCGTGCTGCTGCGGCGAATCCGCATATCGTGCACTGCGACCGACGGCATGTTCAAGCGCAAGCTTGCCAATGCTCGCCGCGATCGAGGCTGAACCAGACGCCTTGTTCCAATCCCGCATACAGCACGTTTGAATTCACAGGATCCTCCCGAACGACGTGCACGTACTGATCGCGGGGCAGACCATTGACGATCGTCCGCCAAGTGGCCCCGGAGTCGTCGGTGACGAAAATGTACGGCTTCGGATCGCCCATCACGTGACGATCGACAGCGACGTACGCGCGCCGCGTCGTCGGCGTGCGACGCTTCTACGGTGTCGATTCGGCCCCACGGCGCGACCGCCGACGGCGTCACGTTCTGCCAATGTGCACCGCCGATCCGTCGTGACCTGGACCAGTCCGTCGTCGGTGCCGACCCAGATTCGCCGCGAGTCGCGCAGCGACGGTGCGATGTCGAAGATCGTGTCGTAGAACTCGGCGCCCGAAACGTCGGTGTTGATCGGGCCGCCCGCAACCTGCTGCTTGGCGGGATCGTTGCGCGTCAGGTCCGGGACTGATGACCGAGCCAAGTTCGGCCGCGATCGCGCGTTTTGAATAAAACGTTGGCGCCGAAATAAGCACGTTCGCACTCGTCGCGCCGAACGCAATCGGCGCCTCCCAATTCGATCGATATGGCAACCCCGCGAGCGCGCGGCCGTTCGTGTCGGTGACGTCGGGCGAGATGTCGTAATTCTGCCGTGACTTCATATCGTAGATGCCGAGCTGGCCATTCAACTTCGTTGACGCCGACGTTCCAAATCGAGTGACGGATCGCCGGGCTCGGGCCAAACCCACGATCCGTCGCCGTCGTTGCCGACGTCACGCCAATCGGCGTTCTCGATTCCAAGCGGGCTGAGCGAATCGGAAGGGCCGCAATAGGAATCGTTGTCTTGAAGTCCGCCGCAAATGTGGTACGGGTTCTCCTCGTCGTAGCCGATGCGATAAGATTTGCGCGAGAACGACGTTGAAACGCCAATCCCACGTCTTTCCGCCGTCGATCGAGATCGGCGCGCCGCCGTCATCGGCTTCGATGATGCGCCGGCCGTCGCGCGAGATCCAGAGTCCGTGGTGATCCTGATGCACGGCGCCCAGCACGTCGCGATAAGTTACTGCCCCCGTCGCGCGTCTCGATCAGATCTTCGGAGGAGAAGAAGACGTGGTTGGGGTTCGAGGGATCGACGGCGAGACGGCTCATGTAGAACGGCCGCTGGTTGACGAGCGTGTCGCGCGTCATCAATCGCCAGTGCGTGCCGCCGTCGTCGGACCGCCACATTACGCCTTCTTTCGATTGAATCAAGCGCGTAGACTCGCGTCGCCGTCTTGTTCGAAGCTGCGAGGCTACTGCCAAACCAATGCGGCCCATCAATCCGCCGCGGCAATCCGTTGCCGCGTAACCGGTGCCACGTGACGCCGCCGTCGGTCGACTTGAATATTCCATCGAGCGGACCGCCGCTGCGTAAAGCTCCAAGGCACGCGGCGGAACTGCCAGATTCCCGCAAAGACGACGTTGGGATTGCGCGGATCGATTGCGATGTCCGAAGCGCCGCTCGAGGGACCGAGATAGAGCGTGCGCTGCCACGTTCGGCCACCGTCGGTCGTGCGATAAACGCCGCGCGCCGTGCTGTCGCGATACGGATTGCCGGACGCCGCCACCCAAATGCGGCGCGAGTCGCGCGGATCGATGACGATTTGCGCGATCGCCCAGGTGGCTCGCAGTCCGGCATTGCGCCAGTGCGCGCCGCCGTCGTGCGAAACCCAAACGCCGTCGCCGTAGGAAATGTCGTTGCGAAGAGTTCGGCTCGCCGGTACCAACCCACACGGTATTGCGGTCGTGCGGATCGATCGCGATGGCGCCGATTGCGCCGACTGCGTCTTGCGGCCAAACGCTTCGCCACGTCAATCCGCTGTTGGTCGTCTTCCAAACTCCGCCGTCGGCGCCGCCGAAGTAATACAGATTGGTATCGGCGTCGGTGCCCGCTACGCCCGACGTGCGGCCGCCTGCAGTCGCAGGCCCGACGTTGCGCCATGCGAGTCGCATCGGCGGCAGCATTACGCCGGCAGCGAGAACCAGCCCCAGCGTTGCTCTTACGCTCCCATCACACTCAGGTAATGACGATCGAAAGCGCTGAGCAGCCCTTCCGCGTTCGAGTACGGTCCGGGCGAGTAAGCGCGCGAGTGAAGGCCAAGCTGCGTGAGCTGATTCACGTGCCAGTCTTGGCGATTCGTGAGGTCCCAAAAGTCGACCACGTCACTAGGGTCGAAACCCGGACCGCCATTGTTTCCGGCTCGAAAAGAAATGCGCACACGACTTCGGTACGATCGGGCGTCAGCGGTTTGACGTAATGCACCATGACGTAATCGGGATGAAGACTCAAGAGCAGCGATGGAAAGATCGTGTAGTAGTAGACTGCGGTGGAGATCCTCAGGATCGAGACCGCGTATCAGCGGAGACGAGCTATGGCCGCTCATCGTGAGCGCCATGCCCTCCTGCCGCATTTCGGAGTAGCCGCCGAGAAACGCGACCTTCGCAGAGATCGTTTCTCCCGCTATCCGACGGCGACAGCTTATCGAGCTGCGGATGAACGAGCGGGCAATGATAGCATTCCGAGTAGTTGAGAAAGACCAGTTTCCAATTGCATGCGAGTTCGTAGGTGATGCTCCGCGCCGTCCTTAGCTCGCCGATCCGCCATCGCGCAAACCGCCCCATCAACGGCGCAAACGCCTCCTCGAAGACCTTATTGCGTGTCTGAGGAGCACTTGACAAATTGACAAAGACGAAGCCTTCCCACAGCGCGAGTCCGGCTTCTTTGAGCGGATAATCGGCGCGATCGAAGCCGGGAACCTCCGCCATGTTGCGTGCGACTTTGAGCTCGCCGTCGAGTCCGTACGTCCACGCGTGGTACGGGCATTGAATCGAACCTTGAAAATGCCCGGATGCCGCTTCGCACATGCGCGAACCGCGATGTCTGCAAACGTTGTAAAATGCGCGAACGCGCCCGTCGGCACCGCGCGTAACGATTAGACTTTCGCCGCCACGTTCGACGGTAAAGAAATCGCCGGCGTTGGCAAGCGTCTCTTCACGTCCGACGCAGATCCATTCGCGCGAAAAGACTCGTTGCTGTTCCTTTGCGAAGATCTCCGGCGAGACGTACCACGATGCGTCGAGCGTTTTCGCACCGGTAGTGACACTAGGCCGAGCAAACGTCTCAGCTCCCCTAGATCGCGCAGGGGTTCGATATCGTTTGACGGAATCCGCCTCTCGACATCGATTCGTTTGGTTTTTTGGAAAATCTAGCGGTGAAACCTTCGGAAATAATCGCGCTCGAGCCGTCCCTTCCGCGTGAAGCTTACTGGGACGCGGCGCATTTCGCTCGCGAACAGCAAGCCATTTTTTGGGATCAATGGTTTTACGCCGGGCGTGCCGACGCGCTGGCGAGTATCGGCGCTTATCGCGTGCTCGATGTCGCCGGCGAAAGCGTTATCGTCGTTCGCGGTGAGGATGGCTTACACGCGCATTTGAATTTCTGCCGCCATCGCGGCAGCCGCCTTCTCTGCGGGGAGGGAGTCGTCCGCGGGAGCATTCGCTGCCCCTACCACTCCTGGGCGTACGCGCTCGACGGACGGCTCGTCGCCTCACCCTTCGTGCCGGAGGACGCCGTGCCGCCCGAATCGCGGCAGCTTCATCGTGCCGGCGTCGCGGAGTGGCAAGGGTTTCTCTTCGTGCATTGCTCGCCCGAGCGCGGCGCCTCCAACGGCGCAACGCTCGAATCGCAGCTCGGACCGAGTGCGCCTCGCGTTGCGCGCTATCCACTACGCGAGTTGAAGGTCGCCCGATCGTTACGCTATGAGATCGAAGCGAACTGGAAGGTGATGCTCGAGAACTACAACGAGTGCTATCACTGCGCCGGCGTTCATCCCGAGCTTTGCCGAGTCGTTCCGGCATTCAAGCAGCGCGGCGGCGCCGACTTGGATTGGGAACGCGGCATTCCGCACCGTGACGGCGCGTGGACCTTCACGGCGAGCGGCACGTCGCCGCGCGCTCCGTTCGCGGGCCTCGACGACGATGAAAAGGTCCGGCACAAAGGCGAGCTGATTTATCCGAACTTTATGCTGAGCCTCGCGGCCGACCACGTCGCCGCCTTCTCTTTCTGGCCCCACGGTCCGGCATCGACGACGATCGTCTGTGATCTTCTCTTCCATCCCGACGAAATCGGCGAAGCCGGCGTTCGATCCCAACCGACGTCGTGGAGTTTTGGGATCTCGTCAACCGGCAAGACTGGCAAATTTGCGAGAGCGTCCAGGCCGGAATGCGTTCGCGCGCCTTCCGCCATGGCTACTACGCCCCGATGGAAGACGCCAGCCTCGACATTCGCCGCTACCTCGCCTCCCGCTTATTGAGCGAGAAGTAATGACGCGCGATTATGACGTCATCGTCGTTGGACTCGGCGCGCTGGGAAGCGGCGCGGCGTACTGGCTCGCAAAGCGCGGTGCGCGCGTGCTCGGACTAGAGCAGTTCGAGTTCGGGCACGATCGCGGCAGCTCGCACGATTGGTCGCGCATCATTCGCAAGTCGTACTTCACGCCGGCCTACGTACAACTCGCGAAAGAGGCGTACGCGGCTTGGGATTCGCTCGAGAAGGACGCCGGCGAACAAGTCGTCTTTAAGACGGGTGGTCTCGACATCGGTCCCCGCGATGGCGCCATTCCGCTTTCGAGCTACGCGGATTCAATGCGCGCCTGCGACGTCTATTTCGAAGAGCTCGACGCTGCGGAAATTCGCCGGCGCTGGCCCGTTTGGCAAATCGGCGACGACGTTCACGGGCTCTTTCAACCCGATAGTGGGATCGTCGCCGCGGAGCGCGCGACTGCGGCACTCCGCCGCACCGCAACCGCACTCGGCGCAACGCTTCGCGACAACATGCACGTCACGGCGATCCGCGCCGTGAATGACGAAATCGACGTCGAGGCCGGCGGCGAGCGCTTCCGCGCCGGCAAATTAGTGCTCGCGGCCGCATCGTGGACTCCGGCGATGCTCGCGCATTTAGGCCTGCAAATTCCTTTTGAAGTAACCAAAGAGCAAGTCATGTATTTCGCGTCGCGGGATCTCGCGGACTTTGCCTTCGGCTCATTTCCGATCTGGATTTGGATGGACGATCCGTCGTTTTACGGCTTTCCGGTCTTCGGGGAAGACGGCGCGGTGAAAGTTACGCAAGATTGCGGCGGCAAGCCGGTCGATCCCAGTACACGCACCTTTGAAGAAGACCCCGACATCACCGCGCGCGTCACCGGGTTCTTGCACCGGCACCTTCCCGCTGCGCTGGGGCCGGTCGTGCGCCTCAAGACCTGCCTGTATGCGCTGACGCCCGATCGGGACTTCATCCTCGACACTTTGCCCGAACATCCGAACGTGAGCATCGCCGTCGGCGGCGGACACGGCTTTAAGTTCGCTTCCGTGATCGGCAAACTCCTCAGCGACCTTGTATTGCGCTCGGGCGCGCTGGAGCGCAGTGGAGCGCCGCTCGATCTTTCCGCCTTCAAATTCGATCGGCCGATTCTGCAGATGGCCGATCCGCCCAAAACCTACATGTTGTGAAATAACCCGGTCCAGCCGAGCACGAAATATCCGCAGGACAGCGGCGCGTCTACGCCATGCTCGCTCGCAGCGATTCGATTTCGCGCTGTTTGGCGTCGCGCTCGCGAATAAGCGATTGTACCTGATCTCGAAGGCTCCGCGCATCGATGTGGTCGTACGCTGCACCGGCTCGCTCGACGAGTTGCGCCATGCCGCGAACTTCGTCGGGATCGATGTCGGCGCCGCTGTGATGCGGTCCGTAGAGTACGATGGCGACGAGCTCGTCGCGAAGTAGAACGGGCATTGCGATGACCGCATCGCCGAAGTGGCTGGGCGATCCGTCGGACGGCCACGTAACGTCGGCAAGACGAACGGCCCTTTCTTCGGCGAGTAGGTGCAACACGAGCGGATCGCTCGATGTGAGCTGCGTTTTTCCACGAAATTCGCTTCCGATAGCCGTTTCCTTTACGAAGTGTCCGGCTGAGTCGCGATGAAATATTGCGGCCGACGTTAAATCGAGCGCGCGCAGCGGCTCGTGCACGAGAAAACGGTCCACTACTTCATGCGACTCGGCGCGCCCGATGGCCGCGGCGGCCTTTTTCAGACGTTCTTCCGCGAGATGGCGCTGGCGAAAAAACGTGCTGTCGACGAACCGATCGACGCTACGGTGCAGCATGTTGAGCCACGATCCAATCGCCAAAGCAAGAATGACCTCTGCGGTCAACGTGAAGCGCGTCTGAGCAAACTGTGCGGACATGAACCAGTCGACCAATAGAAAGGATCCTGCTACGAGCGACGTGATGGCCGCGTAGACGAGCGCGCGGCTAATCGCAAATTCGATGTCGAAGACGTGGCGCCGGATGACGGCGTATGCGACGGTGAGCGGTATGCTGATGGCGAGCACCGCGAGAGCTTCGGGGAACCAGTCCGGTATCGTATACGGAAGTAATCCGTCGCCGGCCAGAATCGCGATGACGCGAAGAACGAGTACTGCGGGAAAAACGAGAATCCATCGAAGTTTCTGCCGGTTCGCGCCGTGGCTTTGCAAAAGTGTGATTACGAATATCGCCGAAGCGAGCAAATACACGCTGGCGGTGACAAGCGTCAAAACATTGACGGCCATTTGCGATGGATAGCCGGCCGCGAGCCGGATGAAGACGCTCAGCCAAGCTAATGCTAATACAGCCGCGAGAAAGATTGCGGTGGTCTGCAGGGTTCTGCGCCAGCCGGCGACGCGATCGGTGGGAAACCGTAGCGCGAAAATCGCCACGAACGCACAAGTGGAGCCGCTAAGCGCGGCGAGTACGCTGAGATTGATCCAATAAAAGGCACTCGATCCCGGCCAGTAAAACCCGAGGTCTCCCCAGCGGCGAAGAACGCAATAAAGATAAAAGGCCCAGGTCATCGGCGATGGTCGCAACAGGAGCACCATCGATCCGACGACGAGGAAAACGAGATACGAGATGAAGAGTGCTAGATAAAGCACGCGGTCGACGCCAGTCGGCTGTTGTAGCCTAGGAGCGAGCGTTACGCTGCGCTCTGTATTGCCGTGCTGTAAGCGAAATGATGCCGTTCTGGGCGGATCTTCGGAGAGTGCCGCCGGCAAAGGCGGCATAACGCGATCGCCGGGTTGGATCTGCAAGGCTGCAGCGGGAGAGCCGGAATCTACGTCGGTGACGACGCCGTCGTAGTCGATCGATAAGCCGTTATCCGGGTAGGGATTCCACAACCGCTCGAGCGCGGGAACCGCGGTTCCGAGCATCCATGCTCCGATCGCGACGACGATGATTGCGCGAACGGTTTTCGACATCGATTACCGCAGAAGCCCTAAACGTCGCGCCATTTCGGTATCGACCTGCGGTTTCGCCATCGGAGGAACGTACAGCGTCGCGAGGAGGCTGACCGTAGCGGTCGGAAGCGCTCGAAGCGGCACGTGCATTACCGTCGGATGGGAGATGGGAAGACGTGCGGCCTCGTAGACCACGACTTCGTGATCCGGCCGATAGGCCTCGAGCAGTCGTTCCATCAGGATGCGACAGTCCTTCGCGATTCCAAACCTCATGCGATTCGCAATAGCTCAGTTCCGCGATTGAGCCAACTTGCCACAGCATGAGGCCGCTCGTCGTGTCATGGATGCGCCGATGCACGAGGAACTCGGTCGCCTCATAGCTTCGGCATCCCGATTCCGCCGGATCGATGCCCAAATCGGCGAAAAGACAGTCTTCGGCGGAAACGCCCGGCAGCATCCGCGCCGCATAACCTTCCTCGCGCAATATGTGAATGGACTGGTGAAGCGGATAGGCGAAGACGCCCGGATGGCCGTAGGTGACCGCGCAGGTTCGTAAATCGCTACGAACTGCGCCGGTGATGCGATCCACCATCTCGCGATAGGTCTGCATGCGAGGCTTTCCAACCGCATAGAGCGGACCAAACGACTCCGTATTGGAGTTGAGCTCTCGGATCCAATATTCGGCCAAAGGATCGGCCACGATGGAGAAGACCTGATCGGCACGCTCGATTTGCGCGCGAGCCTCGAACGTGGCCTGAGACGGCGCCTTTATGCCGATTCCGACCGCGGTAAAGGAGCCTCGCGGGCCGCTCATTCCTCCTCGAACAGTTCTCCCTCGACGATCTCTTCCGTAGGATGTTTATGGTGTTTTTTCCCGAGCGAGAAAGCGAACGTTCGAATTTTTCCGCAGTTGATATCTGAAAGGGTATTATCCGACTCCGCGACGATCTTTTGCTGCAGCAGCGTCTTCGGCGCCCCACGTTTGGTCGAGCACACCGTGAACCGCAGCTATTTGATCGTCGCTAAGGTTAGCCGGACCGCATCATCCCGCCTCTATCGGTAAAGTCCGCGGCCTCAAATTGCTCTAAGTATTCGCTGTTGAATGCGAGTTTTACCAGAAACTTCGTCAAGAACTGCGCCATCGTAGCCCTCCCTCGTTCTCGGACACTTACCGGCAAGGCGACTGCCTCCCTGTCTTACAGGCATCTTTGGACTGAAAGTGCTATCGCTTCGGTATGACGGCGCGGCCAAGCCGAGTTGATCGTGATCGCAAGTCGGATCCATACGGCAGAAGAGGCTTCCCCATTGGTAGAGGCACTGGCGATCGGCAGCGGCCGCTTTCTTCGCGTTGGCTCGGGCGATGCAGTGATGGAGCTCCGGGGGCCGGCCACCGAAGTGCTCGACATCCGTGGCTCGACGATTCTACCGGGTATTGTTGACGCACATCTGCATCTAACGAATCTCGGTTTGACGCTGGAGCAGGCCGATCTCGTCGGCGTTCGGTCGTACGACGAGCTGGTGCAGCGGACGGTTAGCTTTGCGAGCGGCATTGACGACCTTTGGGTTCTTGGCCGAGGATGGGACCAAAATCTATGGGATGACAAGACCTTCCCGACGCATCACGCATTGAGTGCGAACGTTGCGGACCGTCCGGTAGCCCTGACGCGCGTCGACGGCCACGCGTTGCTCGTCAACGAGCGCGCATTGGCGATTGCGGGGATCGACGAATCCACGCCCGATCCGGCGGGCGGGCGAATTTTACGCGATCGCAATGGCAAGCCCAACGGCGTCTTGATCGATGCAGCCGAGGCGCTGATTTACGACAAGATTCCGCCGCCTTCGCACGCTCAACTCGTTCGTGCGACGCGCGCCGCGATTGCGGAGTGCAATCGTTGGGGAATCACGGCCGTTGCAGAGCCCGGCTGCGACGACGCAATGCTTGCCGCCCATGAGGCGCTGATCGGTGACGGCGATTATTCGATTCGCAACTATGCGATGCTGCACGACCGGCCGTCGCTGATCGAAATACACGAAAGAAGCGGCCCGCTCGACGGCGCGCACGACGGCCGTCTCTGGGTTCGCGCCATCAAAATGTATGCTGACGGTGCACTCGGTTCGCGCGGCGCGGCGATGCTCAGGCCGTACAGTGACGATCCCACGAATACCGGGCTGATCCTTACGCCGCGCGAGCACATCAAAGCGGTTAGCGCGCGCGCATTTCGCACGTGGCTTCCAACCCTGCGTTCACGCGATCGGCGACCGCGCAAACCGGATGGTGCTCGACGCGTACGAATCGATACTGAACGAGTGGCCCGACGGAAGAACGTTGCGGCCGCGGATCGAACACGCGCAGGTCGTCGCCGGCGCGGACCTGGCACGATTCAGGAAGCTCGGCGTGATTCCATCGATGCAGGCTTCGCACGCGCTCAGTGATATGCCGTGGGCGCCGGCGCGTTTAGGCGAACGATTAGCCGACGCGTATGCGTGGCGCGCTATTCTAGACTCCGGCTCGATCGTCGCCAACGGAACGGACGCGCCGGTCGAGCGTGCCGACACGCGGCGTACTTTTCTTGCCTCCATCGGCGCCCCGGTTGCGGAGCGTGCCATGACGAGGCGCGAGGCTCTGGCATCGATGACCATTTGGGCCGCGTACGCGAACCATCAAGAACGCGACATCGGCTCGATCGCTCCCGGCAAGTACGCGGACTTCGTCGTGCTCGATCGAGATTGGATGAGCGCTTCGACCGACGAAATCGAAGGCTCGACGATTCTCGCCACTTATTTTGGCGGACGGCGAGTCTACGCCTCGCCCGCGCAAAGCAGTTTCTAAGTTTTTGGTGCTACCGTTGCGCACATGACGCACGAGAGTTTCGTGAGGTCGATCCAAGCCCTCAAGCAATGGACGCGCGAAGAGATCGAGCGGCTCCTCTATGAAGGAACGCGCCCGGTCTCGATCTGCGGAACCGTCGACGCTGCGACGCGCGAAGCCGCAATAGCGCGGGGTAACGCTATCGCGCACTCCGCGGAGATCGCCGACATCGAGGCGCTTTCTAGTCTTTGCGACCGAGTGCTCGAGCGCGCTTCTTAACCCAAAAGAATAGCAGACCCAATATGAATCCAAGATTATAGGGCCACCCGTTATTCGGCACCGCATAAACGGCTACGCTTGAATTAAAGAAGTGGACGACAAAAGTAACAGGCGCTATAATTCCGTGCCAAAATCCTAATAAGAATCCTGGTCCTGTGCCCAGAGTGGCACTAGGAACGGCATGGGCGGTACAAGCACTAAGTAATAATAGTGAAAAGAATAATAAACCGGTATTCGCCAGTCTGAAAACCGGAGAAAATACATCCGGAAAAATAGCTACCGCCACCGGTCGCCCGGCGTGGCCACGTACGTCTTCCAGAGGTATCCCCACGGAAGCACGAGCGGCACGATCACGACGCCCAGGAAGATGCCTGGGAACGAATCGGCGATGTCGGGATCCAGCGTGTGGCCCAGGTACGGGGGAAGCCACGCTGCGAGCACCCAGATGAGCTTCCACGTGAATTCGAAGATCAGCAGCGGCATCATCCGGACCGGATACCGCACGCCGAGGAGACAGAGCAGCGTAAGCGCGCCAAAGAAGCTTGTCCCGACGCCATGCCAGAAATCCCACGGCCGCGCGTGATGCAGGATCGCCGGCCACGTTCGCGAGCCCTGCCACAAACCAATCAGGAGATACGAAACCCTGAGCACGTAGAGGCGATAAAGCGGAAGCTCCGGCCTGGATTGTATCTGGACCATGCCGTACCTACTGCGTCATTTGCCGACACGTTTCATTTAAACCGGGATCCCCTAACCGCGACTTCGCGTCGCTATTGCCTCGCCGGCTTTGTTAAGCGTAGGCACAGAAACAAGCTGTATCGTTAACAAGAGTTAGGAGGCGGGGATGACCCCATACCGACGGTCGCTCTTTGTAGTCGTCCTGGGTACGGCATTAGGCTTCGTCGCGTGCGGCCGGCAAGTTACGCCGAACCCGGCCGGGCTTGGCGCCGGCGGCACGCCCCCGGGATACCTCGCAATCTTCTTTACGACGCAAGGCGCCTTAAACTTCAGCAACTACAAGTACATCGTAGTCTTGAACACGAGCGGAAGCCGAGTGACCCCGTCGACCGATACGATACAGACGAATTGGGCCGGCTACTACTTCGCGCTGGTCGCGCTCGGCAATGGGATATCGACGTACGCCGAGCCCGTATACTTCGTGCGCAGCACGCAAAATCCACACGTGCCGCCGAGATGGCTCACCGTCTTAACACCGCCCCAAACATTTTCGTACAACATTAATGCGAACGGGACGAATACCGAGTTCTCCATGCTCGCGCAGCGCGTGCTCTTCGATTACAACCCGTCGCCTTCACCCTCACCGTCGCCCTCCGCGTCACCTACGGCAAGCCCCTCGAACCTCTGGACGTTCAATGCGTTCGTAGCGCAGGTGCAGCCCAGCGGCACGTGGGCGTTCTACGACTCGATGGGAGCGGGCGGCCCGTACGATCCGCAGTTCGTTTCGCCGACGCTCTGCATGAGCGAGCCTTTTGATAACACCTACTTTCCTCAGGGGCAGTTCGCCGCGCCGGATCCCTCCGCCGAGATCGTCAGCATCGAAATCGCCAACAATCCCGCGTCACCGAAACCCTGTTAGTAAGCGCTCAGGGTCCGGCCGCGGCTCCCAACGGGCCACTCAAACCCGTGGTGATCGTGATTGGTGGAGTTACCCCTGTAAGGTCGTACTCGATGACATAGCCATTGCCCGCATTATAATTTGGAACCGTTATGATTTGATCGCTGCTGATCTTGATGTACCCAGCCATTTGCGTTGCGATTCCGGCTCCTGAACCACTCGAGTACGGAGGGTTCAACTTAAGGATTAACGGCAGGCAGAAATCCGACTCGTAGAGCGTCGTCCCGTCGAGAGCGAGCCCCCAGTTCTGCTCGATGGGCTCGATTTCTTTCGGCGTTCCGCTCAGACCGCCGACCAACTCGTAGACGTAGTTTATGTCTTCGCACAGCACATCAGGCGGCCACACGTCGCGCGTCGCATTGACCGCGACGAAAACGTTGCCGCTAGCATCCACTGCAACGCCTCGCGGGGCAGCATGGGCAGCCTGCGGGGTGGTTACGGAGGCGATCGGGCTGCCACCCGTACGGGCGTATTCCACAATTTGTGAACCAGCGCCATTCTGGTCGCTGACGAAGACGTTTCCGTCCGGGCCGATCGCCACATCGATCGGATGATGCAGGCCGGATGAAAAAGTCCGAATCAGCGAGGTCGCGCGGGAAGTATACTCTTTGACGGAAGGCGCTTCGCCACCGGACGGCGTTGGGTTATTAACAACGTAGACGTGGCCCGATGTGTCGGTCGTAACGCCCTCGACAATGCTGAGTCCCGATGTCACGGTTCTGATCGGATTGGGATTGGCGACTCGTGCCGAATATACCAAAAGTTCCCCGAGCGTTCGGTCCGTTACGTAAATGTACTTACTCGCGACGGGCCGATGAACGCGCCGCCCGGGTAGCGACGTCTGAGTTTGCGTTCCAGCAATTGAGTTGCCGTCGCACCCGGCGAGAACTTGCGCTGCCAGGCCGCCTGCCAAATAAAGTGCTATACGTAGCGGTTTCATGGTGAAACTCTTCGTGGGAAGCGCGACGGCCATGTTCTTCTTAGTCGGGATCGGGCCAGGTTTCGGCGAGAAGCGTTGCAGCACTCTCCCCGGCTTTAGCGTACACGCCGGAAAGTGCGTCTTCCAGTGGAAGGCTTCCGTGCCAAAATGGGAAGCGGCCCGTGCGCCGGAGTAGCCACGCGTCGACCGGCGGCCGTTCCAGCGGCGGGCGCGGCGCGGAGGCGTTATCCGCTGCTCGGTGTCGCTGGATTCTTTGTTCGCGCGGCTCCTGCACGTCGAGCGCCGGAAGGATCGCGTCGCGTTCGAGGCCGCGGAACGCGAAGAGTAAGAACGGGTCCCGATCGAACTCCTCGCCGATGAGATAGTACACGGCGGCGACGTGCTTGCACGGGTTGGACGAATCCGGGCACGAGCATTGCGTTCGTACGTCGCGAATCGATCGCGGAAACAGCGTGCAGTTCGCCGCGTGAAATGCCTCTTCGATATCCTCGGGAATCTCGCCGTTGAGCAGCATCGCAGCAAAGCGCGGCGTCTGAGCGACGGTCTCGGCAACGCGCCGCCATTGCGCCACGCCAAGAGGTTCGACGTGAATCGCTACCACATAAGGCTCCTTGCGCGAACCCTGCACCCGGGCGCGTACGCCACGCGGTTCGATTGCGATCTCGATCACCTGTCCCCGCCGCGCGTACGATCGGCCACGGGTCAACCGCGCGCCGAGCCCAAAGTTTTCCAGCACCGCGATCCAGCGCTTAGACCACCAGCGTTCACCGAATGCGCCACGTTTCGACTGCGCTTTGATCCCGCCGTCTACGGGCAGCGGTTTCGACGGTGCCGGAAATCGGTTATTCGGAAATCTGCTCACTTTACTCCTCGACCGCGTCAGGAGCGAGCGCTACGAGCTCGCGAATCGATTGGTTCGAGAGTTCCGTTAACCACGCTTCGCCGGTTCCGATGACATGTTCGGCGATCGCGCGCTTACTCTCGATCAGCGCGTCGATCTTCTCTTCCAGCGTTCCGGCGCAGACGAACTTATGCACCTGGACGTTTTTCTTTTGACCGATGCGAAAGGCGCGGTCCGTCGCCTGATTTTCAACTGCCGGATTCCACCAGCGATCGAAGTGAAAAACATGATTGGCTTCCGTTAGATTGAGGCCGCTGCCCCCTGCCTTGAGGGAGAGCACGAAGAATGCCGGCCCACGATCTGTTTGAAAACGCTGGACCATCTCGTCGCGCCGTCTTTTCGGCACGCCCCCGTGTAAGAAAAGCACCTCGCGACCGAAGCGGTCAGAAAGACGGCGAACGATGATCTCTCCCATCGCCGCAAACTGGGTGAAGACGAGCGCGCGTTCGCCAACATCGAGAACCTCTTCGAGCATATCTTCGAGGCGCGCAAGCTTTCCCGATCGGCCGGCGATCGGCGAGCGGTCCTGTGCAAACTGCGCCGGATGGTTGCAAATTTGTTTGAGCTTTGAAAGCATGGCGAGAATTCTTCCGCGCCGCTGCATGCCTTCAGCCTCCTCTGCATTGGCCTCGTAATCGCGCAGCACGGCCGCGTACAGTGACCCCTGCTCGCGCGTTAGCGTACAAAATACCGTCATTTCGTTTTTCGCCGGCAGATCCGAGATGATGGCCGGATCGCTTTTGAGGCGCCGCAAGACGAATGGGCCGCTGACACGTTTGAGCCGCTCGGACGCATCACGATCGCGCATGGCTTGAATGGGAATGAGGAAGTCGCGTTTGAAGGAGGCATGCGATCCAAGCATCCCGGGGTTCAGAAACTCCATGATCGACCAAAGATCGCCGACGTGGTTCTCGACCGGCGTCCCGGTGAGCGCGATGCGGTATCCGGCTTCGAGCGAACGCGCCGCGCGGGCCTGTTTGCTCTCCGGATTCTTCACGTTCTGTGCCTCATCGAGGACGATTCCTCGCCAGTGCACGCCCTTGAACAACTCGACATCTCGCTGCAACAGCGCATAGCTGGTGATCACCAGCGCGTGGCGTCGCGCTTGTCGCGCAAATTCTGTTCCTCGAACGCGGTCGCTGCCATGGTGAACGCTCACGGGCAGCTCGGGTGCAAATCGCTGCGCTTCGCGCAGCCAGTTGCCGATGACCGAAGTCGGGCAGACGATCAACACGGCGTGCTTGTCGTCTTCGCTCCAATCGCGCAACATCAAACTGAGCGCCTGGATCGTTTTGCCCAATCCCATGTCGTCGGCCAGGCAGGCTCCGAATCCGGCTGTCGTGAGAAATTGAAGCCAACTATAACCGCGCCGTTGATAGGGGCGAAGGATTGCGCGTAATCCCTTGGGGGGTGGCAGTTCTTCGTACGAGCGGCGACCGTGCAAGCGCTCGAGAAATTGGCCGACTTTGCCGCCCGCGTCGACCGACGTCTGCGGATCGAGCTGCAAGCGAACGACCTCGGCCAAGGAGAGCCGCCGGCTGCCGTCCTTCAATCGATTTAATGCTGCGCGAAGCTCGTTGGCGTCAACGTGCACCCATTGCCCGCGAAGCCGTACGAGTGGTATTTTCAGTTTCGCTAGCCTCTCGAGCTCGCGCGCGGTAAGCGATGCATCGCCGATCGCGACGCTCCAGTTGACGTTGACCAGGGAGTCGATGCGCAGTCCCGCGTTGGTGGCTGCGCGTCCAACATGCGCGCGTGTCGAGAGGCGCGTTTTGGTCTCTTTTCCAAGCCACCATGCCGGAAGGATCATGCCGATGCCGGCTTGTTCGAGCAGCCACGTCGTCTCCGAAAGAAATGCATACGCACCCGCAGTGTCGAGCGTGAAACCCCACGGCGCGGATTTGTCTTGTTGCAACGAGTTTTGGATTTGCGCGCAAACCTGTGCCGCACGCCCAAGCGACGCGAGCAGCGCGCGGCGCAATCCAGGTTTTGTCCACGCACTTGGAGCGTCCATCAAAAGGCTCGGATCGTCGCGGTTCTGCAACAAGTAGACGATGCGCCAGACATCGTCGTCATGTATCGGTTCTTCCACGCGTAAGCATAGCCGGTTCTCGGACCGGTGCTCTTCGAGCACGGCGCGTCGCCAGGCTTCGATTCGTCCTGCGAGTCCGCGCAGTTCTCCAGGCATGCCGCTCAACGTCGAATCCGAGTCGCGTAGAGCGAAAATCCAACGATCGTGCAACGACGGCGAGCCATTTGCGCGAGCGGGAGAAGCGGCGGCGGCCCGAACGAGCCCGTCGACCACCATCGCGAGGAAGGTTTGCAACAGTGCGGCTGGGCCAAGGCGAGGTCGTGTTTTTCCGCTGCCGACGGCTAGGCACGCATCGGGCATCGTCGACGCGAGTGCCGCCGCGAGTTTGCGCTCACGCTCGCCGAGCACCGGCGACCACACCGCACGATACGTCTTCTGTGCCTCGTCGTACTCCAGGCTCGGAAGAAAGCGCTGAGCCGCTACGATTTCTGCTCCGAGGCGCATCGCGCCGCACCAATACGCGAGCGTATTGCCGATTGCGATGTCGGGGCCAATCGTTTCGCGACCGGCGCAGGCTCGCAAGAAAGCAATCGCGTCGCGCGCTCCCAGCAAAAGCATATCGACCGATGACGCGCCGACGCCCGGACGGGATCGTTGCCATCCGGTCGTGTCGAGGTGGGCGAAGTGCTCGTCGACGAGCCGGCGTAATGCGGCCGCGCTACCGCGCGGTTGCAGCCAGAGCACCAGCGACCGATTGACCACCCCGGCCTGGAGGACTATTGACACAGTCCGCCCCGATTCTGCGGGGCACGCGCCGCACCCTCAGGTGCAACCGGAACTGAGAGAGCCCTGTGTCGACGCGCTACTTCCCGCGTGCGGCCGAATACTCTTCGTCGGCGCTGCGCCATTTATTGGGAAGGTCAATCCGGCGAACGTTTTGCGGGTAGCTGCCATCCGGATGCGCGGCGTTCCAATCCTCGGAGAGAACCACCAGGTACTCGAAATTTTCATATATTACGCGTCCGTAGTGCGCTCGCAGAATCGCAGTCACGTCGGAAAGCGCGTTCCAGGCATCGAGTATGATAGCGGAGTGGATATCCATGAGGAGTCTGCGGTCGACCAATCCGGTCTTCGCAAGTACGCCCATGTTTTCATAAAAGTCGCCGACGATCTCAGCGTTGGAAATTTGCTCGTTGTTTTCGACGGTGCGTGCCGTCCTATTTGCTAGTTGATACCGAAAGGCCGGGTCTTTCATTCTGGCCGGTAACTCGCTGTAGATGTAGTGGACCGCTTTTAAGTACTCGGGCGTTTGCAGACTTGCGCGAAGCTCGGTTAGCACGGCGATCTGGTTGCCGCCGCGCATGTGGCGCAATTGCACGATAGCCGCTAAAGCCGTTGCCGAAATGACCAGAAACGTGCCAACGGTTGCAAGTGTATTCCAAAGCTCGAGAGACATGCCAATACCCCACGGAGAATTAATTACTAAAGCGAAGATGAAGCAGATGGTTGCGTTTCAGCGGCGGCCGCTAGCGCTTTGCGACGCCCCGCTAAGTAGATCGCGATGCCGCCCAGGAGAACGAGTGCGGTGAGGCCGATGACCTTCACGATTGCCAGCGCCTTATTGGGATCGTCGTCGGCCGGGAATCCGGCGAAGATAATCGCGGAGATGGTCGTTGCGAGACCGATTAGCGCTGCAACGGCGACCGTCCAGCGACCCCCGGGAATCCGAATCGTCGTCGCGGTCGCAGGGGCGGCGTGAAACTTGAGCGCCGATCCGAATAAGAAGAGAAACGGCACGAGCGTAATGACGACCGTCGAGCTCACGAGCACGTCGTAAGCGCCGCGCACCGACGTGCCGCCCTGCCCTAGAAAGATGAAGATCGCGGCGATCGCTGCCTGCGTGACGAGCGCGGCGACCGGAGAACCCCAGCGCGGGTGCATGCGCCCGAAAACCGCCGGCACGTAGCGATCGATTCCCGCAACGAACGGAATGCGCGCGACCGAGCCGAGCCACGCGCCGGTGCTCCCCAGACAGCTCAATGCGACGAGCGCGGCGGCAATCGGCGTCAGCACGAACCAACCTGCCTGTGTTGCGACGTGCTCTACGGCCTGCATCACGCCCGACGCCGGATTGACATCGTGCGGCACGAGCGCTGCCAGCACGCTGATCGTTCCGCCGATATAGATGATTGCGATCGCGGGCGCGGCAATCGCCAAGCCGAGCGGAATCGTTCGGCGCGGATTCTTCACCTCACCGCCCATGAACGGTATCGACTCGGGTCCCGTCCATGCAAACGCGATGACCGACCAGAAGATGATGTCCTTGATCGCAAATCCCGGACGCATCGTCGAGGCATTTATGGTCGTCGCGGGCCCGAACTTCACCCATGCAAACGCGCCGAGCCCCAGCAGCAGCAGCGTCACGATCCAGCGCGAAATTGCACCAGCGTTATTGAGCCACTTTCCGACCTGCAAGCCGTAGATGTTGACGATCGTCGCGAGCGCCAAGCCGACGAGCGCGAACGCGATGAAATACGGCGGCGATGCCGAGAGCGCGCCGCCCCTTGAACCCGCGATGAAGAGCGCGTTCCCGGCCGCAAAATAGAGCAGCGCGGGAAAATACGGCAGATTGCTCGCCCAATACGTCCAGCCGGTGATGAAGCCCGCGAACGGCCCGAAAGCGCGCTTGCTCCATACGTACATTCCGCCTTCGTCGGGATGATGCGACGCCAAGAAGACTACGGCAATCGAAAGCGGTGCGAACATCGCCAGCGCGCCGATCAGCCAGACTGGTATCGAGCTCGCACCGGCGGCTGCTGCGGTCGCGACCCACTGCAAGTTCGAGCCCGCGACGACGAAAAAGAGCACCACATCGGCTAAACCCAGGGCACGCCGAAGCTGCATGCTGCGCGACTTCAACAGTAACGAGAAATCGCCCACCGTCACTGTCAGGACGGTGGGCGAGGAGCTTTGGAACCCTTCTTGAGACTCTTAGCTAGGAGTGTTTAGTAGGGGCGACCCCAGTGGCCCGGTACCCAAACCCAACCGCGATCGCGGTGTGCCCAGTGTCCGGTATGCCAAGTGCCTCCCGAGTACGGAGGATATTGGTAGCGTCCGTGGACCCAAACGTAGCGGTATCCGTTCCACGTATAATAACCCGGAACCCAAACGTATCCCGGCCCGGGCATCGCCGGAACGGGTTCGTAGATCGGAGCCGGGGGACCGGTCTGAATGTAGATGCTGCCGGAGACTTGCGCGGCGGCCGGAATGACTGCGCCTGAAGCAATCGCTCCGCCGAGCGCTGAGGCGAGAAGAAGATTTCGTAGGTTCATCATGCTTCCTTTTACCACCGCAGCGTCTCCGGTAGCGTGGAACCCGATTAAAGCATCATTCAGATCCGATGAGAGTCGAGCGCTTGCAGAGATTGCTCGAGCTCTTCCCACAGAGCGACTGCTCGGTCAACACACGCTTCACGGTCGCGCATGAGACGTCGTTCGGTTTCGGGCATCGTTGGCGGTAGTATCGTCAGGAGCACGTCGCGGTCGTGCGCTTCACCTAAAGCGTCCTGCAGCGAGGCCAACTTGTCGGCGAATTCATCGAGCGTTGCATTGAGCGATCCGAAACGTTCGAGTGCATACCGCAGGCGTTTGCAGGCAATCCGGAAGTCGTGCAGTCCCTGCTTGTCGCGCCGGTCGAGGGGATTGCCGAGCGCGCGCGCCTCGGCGAGCCGCGTCTGCAGAACGCGGCCGGCGAGCTCCTCGACGTTGTCGACATGCGCCAGATCGACGCGCCGCGGCTTCATATGCTCACGACGTAAAGCGCATGCGGCGCAGCTTATTGCAGGCGCGCTGCGTCGCGAGCCGCTCTTGCTCTCGAAGTTCTTCCAAGAGTGGCGCCGCGAACTCCGCTTCCGATGGATCGACGCTGCTTTCGAGCAGGCGAAGAATGATCGTCGCGTCTCTGGCGGCATCGGTCGCTGTCGCAGCGCGCTTGACGCGGCGGCGAAGACGCTTCGAGCGCGCGACGTCGGCAACGTCTTCGAGCAACGATCGGAAGCGCCGTCCAGTGGTGCGTACGTCGTGCAGCCGCTTCTCGCTCGGCTTTTCGACGAAGCGGTCTCGCGCACGCTCTAGAGCGCGCCGCTCGGATGCAATGGTCTTCGTGAGCCATTTCATCCTAAGGAGCCGCTCATCTTGCGGCCCGTTCGACGGGGGTATTTTGGCCGACCTCCGCGAAGCAGCAATTCCGACGTGAGAACGCCGCGCCTGCCCGTCCTCGTCGTGCTAATGGTCATCGTTGCGGCGGCCTACTGGTACTACCATTCACAAAACGCATCGCGCAACGGGCAAACCATCTCCGTGTATTACACGAAGCTCGACGGAACATCACTTGGCCACGTGGCCGTTTCGCTCCGGCCGCCGCAGCCGGGCGAAAGCGGTGCGGAACATCTGCACAATGCCGTGCTCTACGCCGCGGTCGAGGCCGTCGCGGGTCCGCCCAATGAGATCAAAGCGATTCGCTTTCCGCCGGGGACCCGCGTGCAGAGCGTGACGGTCGCCGGATCGACGGCGACGATCGCCCTTTCCAAAGAGGTCGAGCAGCAAGCCGGCGGATCGTTCGGAGAGAACGGCGAGTTCAAGGGGCTCGTCTACACCGTCACCGGAATCCACGGCATCGACGGCGTGCAAGTTTTGGTAGATGGCGAGAAACTCGATTCGCTGCCAGGGGGACATCTTGAGCTGGATCAACCGCTTCACCGGTCCGACTGGTAGAAGCGCGGCCGCCGCCGCGTTCGTGCTCGCTGCTTCGGCGCTTCCGGCAGTCGCCGATACGCCGCTTACCGTTGCCTATGGCACGCAGACGATACGCTTTACGCACGTCGCTTCGCGTTCGGGCGCCATTGCGATCGGCGTAGAAGACCCGGGCTTCGCGGCGCTGCTTCGCACCACCGGCGCGTTCTTGACCTGGAAGCCGGGAGAGCGTTACGTCTTGATCACGACGTCGGCGCCGACGGTCGTGAGCTTTGCGATCGGCGACCGCCGGTATGACGTCGGTCCAATATCGCTGGACGCGCGATTCGTACCCTACGACCGTGGGGATGAAGCCTACCTTCCATTTGATGACGTGTTGGGCGCACTCGACCTCGCCCTGCGAAATGACGGCGCGGTAAAGATTCTTCAGCCGCAGCTCGCATCGCTCGACGTACGGCAAGAGAGTAACCGGCTCACGCTGCATGCGCACGGCGGGGCGCCGATGCAAGCGCGCATCGTCGCGCAGAGCGCATCGAGCATCACGTACGCTTTCGACGGCGTCGGCACTACTTTGAGCGGCGTGCGCCAAGTCAACGCGAGCGGCGTTCGTAGCGTCTCGATCGGCAGTTCCGGCGGCGCGCGCAATCCGACCACGCTCGTAACGATTGCGCTTGAATCCGGGACGAGCGTTCAACCCGCACAGAATACCGGTGATCGCGACGTCGAGCTTGCCTTTAGCGCAGGGCCCGCAGGTGCCGCGCCGCCGCAAAGCGTTGCCGAAGAGTCGCCCACGCCCGAGCCCACACCGCAAGGGAGTACGCAGGTCACCGCGGTGACCGCGCAAAGTTCGACGGACGGCGTCTCCGTTACGATTTCGGTTGCGGGAAACGCGGCGTATGAGTGGCACCGGCTGCGCGATCCCGACAACCGGTTCTGGGTCGATATCGAGAACGCGCAGTTGCAAGGGCCGCCGATCGATCAAACGCAGACGAGCCCGCTGCTCTCGATGCGCGCGCGCCAGGTGGGTCCGACCACGGTTCGCGTCGCGCTCTCGCTCGACGGGCCGAAGTCGGTATCGGTGACTCCATCGGCGACCGGCCTCGTCATCGACGTGGCTGAAGCAGAAGTTGCCGACGCGCCGCGGTCGGGCAGCGGCAGCATCGGCAGCGTGCTATCGAGCAACGAAGAACCGAACGCGCCGGTAACGCCGGCGCCGCTCGACGCCAGCGCGAGCGATTCCGGGACGTCCGACGACTCGGGCTGGAAGTTCGCGCCGCGCAGCCATTACGTTCCGACCAATCCTCGCCTGATCGTCATCGACCCGGGGCACGGAGGTAGCGATCGCGGAACGGTCCACGGCGGCGTCTCCGAAGCGAGTCTCACCCTCGACATGGCGAAGCGGTTGCGCGACATCTTGGTCGCGCAGGGCTGGCAAGTTAAACTGACGCACGATACCGACGTCGACGTCTACGCGCCAAATGACAGCGCGCATGACGAACTGCAAGCACGCGTCAACATCGCTAATGCGGCCGGCGCGCGCCTCTTCGTCAGCGTGCACGCCAATGCGTTCATCAATTCCGGGCCCTACGGAACGACGCTCTACATCACCAAGCCCGACGACGTCGCGCTCGCGCGCGTCGTCGAAACGCATCTCGAAGGCGATGGAACCAAAGACGACGGAGTCGTCAAGAGTAACATGTACGTCACCCATCATACGCGCATGCCCGCGGTCCTCATCGAAACCGCGTTTCTCTCGAATCCCACCGATTATGCGTTGCTCACGTCGGCGGCGTGGCGCCAGAAAGTCGCGCAAGAGATTGCCGACGGCATCGACCAATACGCCAAGGAATACCCTGTCCCCAACCAACCCGCGCAGTAAGTTGTGATCGGGTTATTTGACTCCGGACTCGGGGGGCTGACGGTGCTTGCGCGCTTGCGCGAGCGCATGCCCTCGGCGGATGCGATCTTCTTTGCCGATCAGGCCCACGTGCCGTACGGCGACCGCACGCATGCCGAACTCTTGGCGCTGTTGCGTGACAACCTCAAGCGTTTTGACGAATACGGCGTCGACGCAATCGTCATGGCATGCAATACGTCGTGTGCGATCGCCGAACGGTATGGATGGCCGGGCTCGCGCGCACCGGTGCTCGATCTGATTGAATCGGCGGCGATTGCCGTCGAGCGCGGCGGCTTTGCGCGCGTCGGGGTAGTCGCCACCGCGGCGACGGTGGGCGCCGGAAGTTACGGTCGAACCTTACGCAAGCGCATGAGCGGAATCGACGTCGTGGAAGTCCCCGCGCCTGCGCTCGTGCCCCTCGTGGAAGCCGGTGAAATCGAGGGCGACGCAGCGGGGAACGCGGTTGCGGAAGTCTGCGCGCATCTGCCGCTCGATCTCGACGCGGTCGTCTACGGCTGCACCCATTATCCCGTTCTGGAAGCGCATTTCAAAACGGTGCTTGGTCCCGGCGTCGCGCTGATCGATCCGGCGATCGTCCAGGCCGAGCGGGCCGCCGAGCTGCTCGGCACGCGCGCCGGCGGCCGAGGTCGCACGACCTACGTCACCAGCGGCGACGACGCGACGTTTCAGGCCAACGTGACGCGCCTGATGAATCGGGAATCAGGAATCGCGCGATGACGCCTTCGTCACGGCGAGGAATGTGACGACGTCCCAGGCGTTGCGAATGCCGATGAAGAGCAGCAGCACGACGCCTCCGGCAATCGCGAAAGCTGCCTTATCCGGCGCCATGAGGACGAAGACGATAGCGCCGCCGAGGACTGCGCCGTAAGCGATGAGCGGCGCGACGATGTACCAGGCCCAATCTTCGAGATCGGCAGTGTAAAGCCGCAGACGCTTCGTCCGCGATGCGATGCTTCCGACATAGACGAGCCCATAGAGGCCGATCAGCGCCGACCCGATGCCGGGATAGAAGAGCTCCTGCCACGGCGCGACCAAGACCGCCGAGACCAAGAGCGCAGCGGCGAAGTGCATGACCGTCGGCGTGCTGAAGGTCGAGATTCCGTCTCGGCTGCTCGGCGCTTCGCGCCCTTGCGCCAGGCTGATCACGACAAACATCAAGCCCGTCAACGCTGCCGCCGACGAGCCGGCCATCACGTAGAAGCTCGACCACTCGGAGAGAATCGGGGCTTGGTGTACCGGCGGCACGCTAGGACTCTAATGCGCCGAAAGCATGCCGACGTGAAAGAGCGAGAAGAAGAAGGCGGTGGTCGTTACGGCGAGACCGGCACCGGCAAGCACCTGCGCGACGCTATGTGCCTTGAGATAGACTCGCGCCCAACAGACCATCGGAATCAGCACCATGAACGGCAGCGGTTGGCGACCGTAGAGAAGCGTCAGCGCGGCAAGCGGTGCCGTTATACCGATTGCGTGAGTGCTGATCTTCCAGTAGCGCGTGATGTATTGAACGACGAGCGTCGATACGAGATATCCCAGCATCGCGGCGATCATGAGCCGCGGCGCGTGGATCAGCCAGAGCGTCGCGGCGCCGAGCGCGTCGAAAATGACGAACGCCGAAAAGACCATCTCGCGCTCCCTGCGCAGCGACATGTCGAGATCGGAGATGCGGTCGGTTGCGTTGAGCCAGAAGACGTAGAGCATTGGCCCGACCGAGACGAAGAAGGTTGAAATGAAGAGCAGCCGCCAAAAATCGAGCGTGTCCTTGGCTCCGATGTGCGCAAGGATCGCGAAGAGCGCAAAGGCCGTCAAAAAGGGGTTGAAGATCGTTGATAGACTTCGCGCAAGCTCGCGCCAGACGCCGCGCTTCTTAATCGGAACGATCGTTTGCAGCGAATCTCCCAGCTTTGCCGGGTTCTCGGGCACCCAACCCACTTCGAGCGCGTTCTGCAGGCACCTCGGGGGCTGCGGTCGTAAGGAGGTGCCGCAATGATGCCCCTTTTGATGGTCGCTACGGCCGCCGGCAAGGCCGTACCGTCGGCCGCCGCCTCTGCTTTGCCCAAGGGTTTGCCGAAAGGCGTGCTTCCGCCCAACGCGCAGCAGCAGCTAGCCGTGCCGCAGGTCGCGCCGCAGACCTGGTTTCAGCTTCACGTGCCGTGGCTTACCCATGGTCTCGCGGGACTCTTCGTTATTTTTGCGTTGCTGTTGATCGGGCTGCTTGCGATTCAAACGACGAAACAAGAGGGTCTCACGGGCTCGATCGGCGGACGCGTCGAGTCGGCATATCGCGGTCGCCTCGGCGCCGAAGAACAGCTCAAGCGCGTGACGGGCATCGTCGCGGTCGGCTTTGTCGTCGTCGGGCCTCGCGCTCTCACTGACGGGCATCTAAGCGAAGAGCGCGGTGCCTCTTCTCGAGGTCGAAAATCTTCGTACCGTCTTCCGAACCGAAGACGGTCCCGTCACCGCCGTCAACGGCCTCTTCTTCTCGCTCGATGCCGGCGAAACGCTCGGTATCGTCGGCGAATCCGGTTCGGGAAAGTCGGTCACCGCGCTTTCCATCATGCGCCTGCTGGCCCGAACCGCAACGGTAAGCGCCAACCGCATCGCCTTCGACGGCGAAAGTCTCGCCCGAAAAAAGCGAAGCCGAGATGCGCCGGATTCGCGGCTACAAGATCGCGATGATCTTCCAGGACCCGATGACGTCGCTCAATCCCGTGCTGACGATCGGCGAGCAGATTTCGGAAGCGGTGCGCCTTCATCTCGGCTTGGATAAAGGCGCCTCGCGCCAGCGCGCTATCGAGATGCTGGAAAAAGTCCGCATTCCGCTCGCCGCAAAGCGCTTAGGCGATTATCCGCACCAGTTCTCCGGCGGGATGCGCCAGCGGGTGATGATCGCCATGGCGCTTTCATGTAATCCCCAGCTCCTGATTGCCGACGAGCCGACGACCGCGCTCGACGTCACGATTCAAGCCCAAGTGCTCGAGCTCATGAACGACCTTCAGCGCGAGACCGGCGCGGCTATCATTCTCATCACGCACGATCTCGGCGTCGTCGCCGAATTCTGTCGGAACGTGCTGGTCATGTACGGCGGAAATATGGTCGAGTACGGGACGCGCCGATCAAATCTTCAGCGCGCCGCGAATGCCCTACACGCAGGGGTTGCTGGCATCGCTCCCGCGGCTCGACGATCGCGAGCATCGCCGTCTCGAGCCGATTGCAGGGCAGCCGCCGAACCTGTTGCGCCTCCCGCCCGGTTGCGCGTTCGCTCCGCGCTGCGCCTATCGCATGCCGATCTGCGACAACCCGGTGCCGCTCTACGACTTCGGCGAGGGTCACGTCGCGCGTTGCTATCTCTACGATGAGCGAGCGCGCGATCAGCGCCCCGCCGGGACGCGCGAGCTTCCAATCGTTCCCGCGGGCAACATCCCGTAAATGCAGGCCGGCGCGCGCAACGGCGCACTCCTCGTGGCCAACGATCTCTACAAGTACTTTCCTATTTATGCCGGGCTGATGTCGCGTCACGTCGCCGACGTGCGCGCCGTCGACGGCGTGAGCTTCAGCATTCAAGAGGGCGAAACGCTCGGCCTCGTCGGTGAGTCGGGCTCGGGAAAGACGACGGTCGGGCGGCTCTTACTACGGCTGCTGCCGGCGACGAAGGGCGAGATTCTATTCGAAAACCAGAACGTGCTCGCGATGAACCGCAACGAGATTCGGCGACTGCGGCGCTCGATTCAGATTATCTTTCAGGATCCGTTCGCCTCGCTCAACCCGCGCATGACGATCCGCGAAATCGTCGCGGAGCCGTTGCGCATTCACGGCCTTGCCTCGGGCGCCGAGGTCGAGGATCGGGTAATCGAGCTGCTCCGCCTCGTCGGGCTGCAACCGTATCACGCGAACCGCTATCCGCACGAGTTCTCCGGCGGGCAGCGCCAACGCGTGGGCGTCGCCCGCGCACTCGCGGTTCGTCCGAAATTCATCGTCTGCGACGAACCTGTCTCGGCCCTGGACGTATCGATTCAGGCCCAGGTCATCAATCTGCTGGAAGAGCTGCAGGCGCAATTCAAGCTCACCTATCTCTTCATCGCTCACGACCTTTCTGTGGTGCGCCACATCTCGACGCGCGTCGCCGTCATGTACGTTGGAAAGATCGTCGAGGTCGCCGATCGCGACGGCCTCTACCAAAATCCGCTTCATCCTTACACGCAGGCGCTGCTCTCGGCGATTCCCATTCCGGATCCCGCCGTCGAGAAGCGGCGAAAGCGAATCGTGCTCACCGGCGACATTCCGTCGCCGGTCAATCCGCCGTCGGGATGCCGATTCCACACGCGCTGCCCTATCGCGTTCGATCGCTGTAAGGTGGAAGAGCCGCCGCTGCGCGAGTACGCGCCCGGGCATGTTGCCGCATGCCATTGGGTTGAAGAACACGGTGGAAAGGCGCCCGACCTCGTCCTTCGATAGACTCAGGACAAGCTGTAAAGAACGGGCGGTCGATGCGACCGCCCGTTCTCGTTTTTATGTTGCCTGACGCGTCAGGATTTCTTCTTTTTCCGACCGCCCTTGCGCACTTTGCGGGCTCCCTTGCGTCCGGTCTTGCGCGCCTTGCGCGCAACTTTTCGTGCGCCCTTTCGGGCTTTTTTCGCGCCCTTGCGGACCTTTTTCGCGCCCTTGCGGACTTTTCTCGCGACCTTGCGGCCCTTGCGCGCGACCTTACGGCCGGCCTTACGAACCTTGCGCGCTACCTTTCGCCCAGCCTTGCGGACTTTTCGTGCGACCTTGCGCACTGCTTTACGGGCACCTTTCTTGCGTCCATTGGCGGCCTTTTTTGCACCGCCCGCTGCCGCGGCTTTCTTTCTTCCGCCTTTGCGGCGCCGCTTCGGTTCTTCCATCGGCGGGCCACCGCCGAGTATGGAATCGTCCATTCAATCCTCCTCGTCCTCGGGGACGATAAACGTTTAGTGGACAGCGCATTTCGCGCTTTTGAACGCATCATAGATGATTTCATAAAATGATGCAAATTAATGTACGCCTGCGACGAGCTCAGGACAAACTGCTTGCGCGAGAATTTGTCGGGGGGTTGACCCCGGCGGTATACTAGGCCCCGTGAAAAAGCCCCTCATTATCGTGGAGTCGCCGACAAAGGCACGAACGATCAAAAAGTTCTTGCCGTCGCGATTCGCGGTGAAAGCCTCGGTGGGGCACGTGCGTGACCTCCCCAAGAGCACGTTGGGCGTCGACGTGGAGCACGATTTCACGCCGAAATATCTGACGATCAAGGGCAAAGGCGAAGTCATCAAAGAGCTGCGCGGCGCAGTCAAAACCGCGTCGGAAGTCTACCTTGCCACCGATCCCGATCGCGAAGGTGAGGCAATCGCCTGGCACCTGGCCGAACTGCTAAAGTTGCCGGAGCCGAAACGAATCGAGCTGCACGAGATCACGAAAGAAGCCGCACTGGCGGCCATCAAACATCCGCACCACATCGACATGGACCGCGTCAACGCGCAGCAGGCGCGGCGAATTCTCGACCGGCTGGTCGGTTATAAAATATCGCCGCTGCTCTGGTCGAAGGTGCGCAGCGGGCTTTCAGCCGGTCGCGTGCAATCGGTCGCGGTCAAGCTGATCGTCGATCGTGAACGCGAGATCGAGGCCTTCGTCCCCACGGAATATTGGACGATTGCGGCGCTTTTAGCCAGCGTGCGAGAAGCGCTCGGCGCGGGACCGTTGGCCTTTTCCGCCGATCTCGTGAGCCACCGCGGCGAGAAAATCGAGATCGCCGACGCGGCCAAAGCGGACGCCATTCTCCGTGACCTCGACGGTGCCGCGTACCGTAT
Organism: Vulcanimicrobiota bacterium; assembly: GCA_963815165.1. Lineage (GTDB taxonomy): Bacteria > Vulcanimicrobiota > Vulcanimicrobiia > Vulcanimicrobiales > Vulcanimicrobiaceae > Cybelea. Next base: position 127,608 of record CAWFFL010000004.1, on the reverse strand, counting down.
CGCGTCGATCAAGCGTCGCGAAGTTCGCCGCAATCCGCCTCCGCCGTTCACGACTTCCACACTGCAGCAAGAAGCGTCGCGCCGTCTGAAGATGCGCGTGCGCCGGGCTATGCAAGTGGCGCAAAGCCTCTACGAGGGGGTCGACTTGGGCGGCAGCGAGGGCACCGTCGGTTTGATTACGTACATGCGCACCGACTCGACCCGCATCAGCGATCAGGCGCGCGCGGCGGCGCGAGCCTTCATCGTCGAAACCTATGGCGAGCAGTTCCATGGCGGACGTCTCTACCGAGTTCGCGAGGGAGCGCAAGATGCGCACGAAGCGATCCGGCCGACATCGGTCCTGCGCTCGCCCGACCGCCTCGCCGGCGTGCTCAAGCGCGACGAGCTACGTCTTTATGTGCTCGTTTGGGAGCGTTTTGTCGCCTCTCAAATGTCGCCGGCCCTCTTCGATCAAACGATCGTCGACGTCGAAGCGCGCGACTACGGCTTCCGCGCGACCGGTACGGTAATGCGTTTCCCGGGGTTCACCCGCGTCTACGACGAGTCGCGTGAGGACGACGCCGCGAAGGGACGCGCCCGCCTCCCCGATCTAGCGGACGGTGAAGATTTGACGCTCCTGCGGCTCGAGTCGAAACAGCACTTCACCGAGCCGCCGCCGCGCTTCACCGAAGCTGCGCTGGTCAAAGCGCTCGAAGACAACGGCATCGGCCGGCCTTCGACGTACTCGACGATCGTCGAAACGGTTCAGGCGCGCGGCTACGTCACGCAGCAAGATCGCCGCTTCATGCCGACGGCGATCGGCGCCGCGGTCAACGATCTGCTGGTCGAGCACTTTCCCAAAATCGTCAATCTCGCTTTTACCGCGCAGATGGAAGGCGACCTCGACAAAGTTGCCGAGGGTCACGAGGACTGGGTCGGGCTCTTACGCCGTTTTTACGGTCCTTTCGAAAGCGAGCTCGAGCAGGCGCAGAAGAAGCTGCCGCGACTCGAACTGCGCGACGAACCGACCGACGAAATCTGCCCCAACTGCGGGCGACCGATGGTCATCAAGCACGGGCGTTTTGGAAAGTTCATCTCGTGCAGCGGCTATCCCGAATGCAAGACGACCAAACCAATCGTCAAGGAGACCGGTGCGACCTGTCCTAAGTGCGATGGCGCGGTCGTTGAACGGCGCTCGCGCAAAGGACGCCTCTTTTACGGTTGTGCGAACTATCCAAAGTGTGACTTCATCTCGTGGGATGCCGTCGCTCGCGAGCGCTGCCCCGTCTGCGGCTCGTACGTGATTACAAAGACTCGACGCGGCGGGAACGTCCAGTTGCAATGCGCCGCGGACCGCCGCCACGAGGTCGCCGCGCTCGCGCCCGCCGTGTCATCCTGAGTTCACTGGCAGGCTGTGTCATCCTGAGCTTGTCGAAGGAGCGCCTGGCCGTCATCGGCGGTGGACTGGCGGGCTGCGAAGCCGCATGGCAGGCCGCGCGTTTCGGCGTGGACGTCGACCTCTACGAGATGCGCCCGACGCGAAGCGGCCCAGCGCATAAGACGGGAAATCTGGCAGAGCTGGTCTGCAGCAACTCGCTACGCGGCGCCGCACTGGAAAACGCCGTCGGCTTGCTCAAAGAAGAACTGGCGCGGCTCAATTCGCTCGTCATCCGATGCGCGCGCGAGAGTGCCGTTCCGGCGGGCGGCGCCCTAGCCGTCGACCGCGACCATTTTTCTGCGCTGGTCGAGTCGCGAATCGCCTCTGAACCGCGCATCGCGGTTGCGCGCGTCGAGGTGCGCACCATTCCGCTCGATCGCCCGGCGATCGTCGCCTGCGGTCCGCTGCCGAGCGAAGAGTTCTTAGCCGCGCTCGATGCGATCGTTGGAGAGCGCTTGCACTATTACGACGCCGCGTCGCCGATCGTCGCAGCCGATTCCATCGACGAATCGGCGATGTACCGAAAGTCGCGCTACGATAAGGGTGGAGGGGAGGATTATCTCAACATTCCCCTCGACCGCGCCGGCTACGAGCAGCTCCTGCGCGATCTTCGGACGCTCGATCGCCATCCCGCCAAAGATTTTGAGGAAACTCGTTATTTCGAAGGATGTCTGCCGATCGAAGAAATGGCCGATCGCGGCGACGACGTGCTGCGCTTCGGGCCGCTCAAGCCGGTCGGCTTACGCGATCCTCGAACCGGTCAGGCGCCGTACGCCGTCGTACAGCTTCGCAAAGAAAATCGCGAAGGTACCTCCTACAATCTCGTCGGTTTTCAAACACGGCTGAGCTGGCCGGCGCAGCGTGAAGCCTTCGGCAAGCTTCCCGGATTGCAGAACGCCGAATGGCTGCGCCTTGGCGTGATGCATCGCAACACGTTCATCGATTCGCCGCGGTTGCTCGACTCGCATTTGAAGCTCAACGGCACCGATGCGCTCTACTTCGCCGGCCAAATCACGGGCGCGGAAGGGTATGTCGAAGCGGCCGCGTGCGGCGCGATGACCGGCATCCACGCCGCGCGTGCGATGTTGGGGCTACCGCCGATCGAGTTTCCACGCGAGAGCGCGTTCGGCGCAGTCGTCGCGCACTTGCAGAATCGTGCGACGCCGGATTTCCAGCCCTCCAACGTCACGTGGGCGCCCCTCGTCACCCTGAGCCTGTCGAAGGGCGGCAAGCAGCAAAAGAAAGAGCGGCGTCGCATGATGGCCGAGCGAGCACTCGCGTCGATCGAAGCGCTGGCGGCTGAAACCCTCGGCTCGCGGGCCGGGTACTGACCCTAGCATGATACGTTCCACGACGATTCTGGCGGTGCGCCGCGATGGAAAGCTGGCCATCGCCGGTGACGGTCAAGTTACGCTCGACAAGACGATCGTCAAGCACGGCGCGCGCAAAGTGCGAAAAATTGCGGGCGGTAAAGTCTTGGTCGGCTTCGCCGGTTCGGCGGCCGACGGCATTACGCTGCTCGAAAAATTTGAGGGTAAGTTCGCCGAGTTCAAAGACTTGCGCCGGGCCGCCGTCGAGCTTGCAAAGGACTGGCGCCAGGATCGGGCCTTGCGGCGCTTGGAGGCGCTGATGATCGTCGGCAATCCCGAGCACCTCTTTCTGCTCTCGGGGACCGGCGACGTGATCGAACCCGACGAAGGCATTACTGCCATCGGCAGCGGCGGCGCGTATGCGCAGGCGGCAGCTGCGGCGTTGTTGCGAAATTCGACTCTCGACGCCGTCGAAATTGCGCGCAAAGGGCTCGAGATCGCTTCGGAAATCTGCATCTACACCAATAGCGATATCACCGTGGAGAGTCTGCCTTGACCAGCATGCTCGGCACGACGCTCGACGCCGCCAATCTCACGCCGCGGCAGATCGTGGAAGAGCTCGACAAGTACATCGTCGGTCAGGGGAAGGCAAAGCGCGCGGTCGCGATCGCGTTGCGTAACCGATACCGCCGGGTGCATGCGCGCGAAGACTTGCGCGACGAGATCACGCCGAAGAACATTCTCATGATCGGTCCGACCGGCGTTGGAAAAACCGAGATCGCGCGACGCCTCGCCGCGCTGGTCGGCGCACCCTTCGTGAAAGTCGAGGCGACCAAATACACCGAAGTTGGTTACGTTGGCCGCGACGTCGAGTCGATGGTGCGCGACCTCGTCGAAGCGGCGATTCGTACCGTCACCGACGAGCGCCGCGAGGAAGTCCGCGAGCTTGCCAAGCGCCATGCGGTCGAGCGCGTCATTGATTTTTTGCATCCCGAAACCCGGCCGCCCGGCTCCCAGTCGTCCGGCAATCCGTTAGGCGCGGCATTGGGCTCAATTTTCGGTAGCGGCTACTCTGGTGCGCAGTCGCAGCCTGGCCCGTCGCCGGCCGTCTCAGCCGATGCCCAACGCGTACGGGAACAGACGCGCAGCGAAATCGAGCGTGGTTTCTACGACGTGCGCTTGATCGAAATCGAAGTGGAAGAAACGGCAAGCTTACCCATCGGCGTCATCGGCGGCGGAGTCGATCAAGGCGCGACATCGGCGAGATGCTCGGCGGCATTCTGCCGAAGCGTCGTACGAAAAAACGCGTGACCGTCGCCGAGGCGCTGCGAATCTTCGAACAAGAAGAGGCCGCCAAACTGATCGACATGGACGCCGTCAAGCGCGAAGCGCTGCGGCGTGCCGGCGAAGACGGGATCATTTTCATCGACGAGATCGACAAAGTTGCCGGCTCTTCGCAGCACCGCGGCGGCCCCGACGTCTCCCGCGAGGGCGTGCAGCGCGACATCTTGCCGATCGTGGAGGGTTCGACGGTCAACACCAAACACGGGACGATCAAGACGGATCACGTGCTCTTCATCGCGGCCGGAGCCTTTCACATCAGCAAGCCGTCGGACCTCATTCCCGAGCTGCAAGGACGCCTGCCGATTCGCGTGGAGCTCGATTCGCTGACCGCACAAGACTTCAAGACGATTCTCACGCAACCTAAAAACGCACTCGTCGAGCAATACAAGGCACTGCTCGCTACCGACTCCGTGATGCTCGATTTCACCGACGACGCGATCGAGCAGATTGCGACCTTCGCGATGACGGTGAACGAACAGACGGAGAACATCGGCGCTAGGCGCCTCCACACCGTCCTCGAGCGGGTCCTGGAAGAGATCAGCTTTGACGCTCCCGAAACCACTGGCGCATGCACGATCGACGGTGCTTACGTTCGCGCGCGCCTCGCCGACGTCGTGGCAAACGCGGACCTTTCGGGGTACATTCTCTAAGGAAACCGCTGGAGGTTCTTAACTCAATTCCCATTAGATTTGGCAGGGCCCAGACCTAATGCAGAGGATGATACACCATGAATAAGTCGATTGGCGCTCTCTCCGTTCTCTTCGCCGCGGCTAGCATGCTCGCCGGATGCAACGGCAACGTTTACGGTCCCGGTCCGTCGCCGACGTCCGGGCCGAGCGGCAACTGCGGCGGTCCGCCGTCCGCAAACAAGCTCGAAATGCTCTATCCGATACCCGGCACGCATAAGGCTTCGCCGGCACTGGGGAACATTTACGTCTCGACCAAGGGTTCGTTACCGCCGAGCAACAGCTTCAACTTCTACCTCTCGCAATCCAATGGATCGTCTACGTTCACGGGGCTCTTCACCCCAATCAGTGAAAGCCAAATCCCGACGCCGCACGCAAAACCCACCTATTCGGGGGCTACGTTCTACGCATCGGCGATCGCGGGCCCGTATGGATCGAGCTATATCATTGGGCCGGCCCAATCGGTGACTCTGCTTTGGAATGACGGCGGGCGTAACTGCGTTCCGCACTTTGTCGTCGGTTCGTTCAAGACCAGCGGCTAGTAACAAAGCGTGGAAGAGGGAAGCTCCGATTTGAGATAAACTCGGAGCTTCTCTATGGCGTATATTCGCGAAATTCTCACCGAAGGCCATCCGGCGCTGCGCAAAGTCGCGAAGCGAGTCGATCCCAAAGAGATCCACGACCCGCTCTTCCAACAGTTGATCGACGATATGTTCGCGACGATGTACGATGCGCCCGGCGTCGGCTTGGCCGCGCCGCAGGTCAACGTACCGAAGCGGATATTCGTAATGGACGTGCACGACGACGAACGCGAGCCTGCCGTCGTCATCAATCCCAAGCTCGAGCGCCTGGGCGAAGAAATCGAATTGCGTGAAGGCTGTCTCTCCGTTCCCGGCATGGTCGGGGAGATCGTCCGGTACGAGCGCGCGGCCGTGACGGGGCTCGACCGTAACGGAGAGAAGATTCGCATCGAGGGCGACGGCGTGCTCGCGCAATGCTTGCAGCACGAAGTCGACCATCTGGACGGCAAGCTCTACATCGATCGCGCGCAGAACGTGCGGCTTGCCGTCAGCGACGAGGAGAAAGAAACCGCGGAGGCGTGAGGACACTCTTCTTCGGCACGAGTCCTTTCGCAGTGCCGAGCCTTCGCGTCGTCGCCGGACAGACCGAACTCGCCGGCGTCGTCACCCAACCCGATCGTCCGGCCGGTCGCGGCCATCGCCTCACGCCCAGCGCCGTCAAATCCGCAGCAATGGAGCTCGGCGCGCGCATTTACGAGCCGACGGGCTTGCGCGCGTTCGCGCGAGAGATTTCGGAGCAACGTTACGACCTCTTCGTCCTCGCTTCGTACGGCCGCATATTGCCGGCGCAACTCCTCGAGTTGCCGTCCCTGGGTGCGCTGAACGTTCACCCGTCGCTCTTGCCGCGGTATCGCGGCGCGACGCCGATTCAGGGCGCGATTAGCAACGGCGACGTAGAGACGGGCGTCAGCATCATGCTGATGGATTCGGGTCTCGATACGGGCGACGTCGTCGTGCAAGAGCGCGTCGCGATCGAGCCGGGCGAAACGTATGGCGAGCTCCACGACCGCCTCGCGTCGTTCGGGGCGGAGATTCTCAGTCGAGCGCTCGACTTGGCGCAACGCGGCGAACTGCCCCATCGTCCACAGCGCGGCGACGCGAGTCTGACGCGGCCGCTCTCCAAAGAAGATCTCGTGCTCGACTTGAGTTTGCCGCCGCAGCGCATCGTCGATACGGTGCGGGCCTATTCGCCGCAGCCCGGGGCTCGTGCCCTGCTCGGCGGCGAAATGGTCAAAGTCTTGCGCGCTCACGTTGCACCCGACGGAGGGTTGGTCATTGACGAGCTGATCGCCCCGAACCGCGGAAAAATGACGGGCGACGAATACCGGCGGATGAAGAATGAACGCGCGTGAGTTAGCCCTTGCCGTCGTGCGCGACGTCTTTCCCGTCTCCGGCTCGGGCGCGATCGAGCGCGCAGCGCAGGCTTCGTTCGATTATCACGCCCGCAAAACGTCGCTGAGCGAACGGGACCGCGCCTTTGCCGCGGAGCTCGCCTATGGCGCGATCAAGATGCGGCGCGCCCTCGATTGGCATCTCGCCCCCTTCTTGCAGCGCTCCCTTGCCCCGGTTACGCATGAAATTCTGCGATTGGCGGCCTACGAGCTGATCTACACGCGCGCCGCGCCGCACGCGACTGTTTTCGAATTCGTCAATCTCGCGAAGCGGCACGGGCACCGAGGCTTAGGCAATCTCGTCAACGCGGTGCTGCGCTCGCTCTTGCGTGCCGGAACGCAAGCGCCGAGCCGCGAGTCCTTTGAGAACGAAGACGAATATTTCGCAACGCGTTATTCGCTGCCGACGTGGTTGGTGCGCCAGTGGCGTGAGAGCTTCGGCAACCGGCTCGAAGCAGTCTGCGCAGCAGTCGACGAGCCGGCGGGAACGGCGATCGTCGTCAACTCCGCAAGAGTCTCTCCGCGCGCGGTCGCAGAGCGGCTGGCGGAAAGGGGCATCGAAACGGCAAGCTCGCCCTTCGTCGAGGAATCGCTGATCGTCGAAAACGCGCTTCGCGGCGCGGAAGGCGAGGGCGATTGGTGGCAACAATCGGAAAGCTCGGCGATGCCGGTCGACGTGCTCGGCCCGCAGCCCGGCGAGTCTATCCTCGATGCCTGCAGCGGCCGCGGCAACAAGGCGCTGCAGATCGGCGCGCGACTCGCCGGCGATGGGACGCTCTTTTGCATCGAGCGCGATGTGCGCAAGCTCCCGACGCTCGAGCGGCGGCTGGCGCAAGCTGATGTCGCGGCCGCCGTCGTCAACGGCGATGCCGCGGCGGAGATTCTGCCGCTCGAGCGTAAATTCGATCGCGTGCTCGTGGATGCGCCGTGTTCGGGAACCGGTGTGGTCGGCCGTCATCCCGAAGCGCGCTGGAAGAAGCAGGGCGGCGACGGCGAACGGCTTGCGCTGACGCAGCGAGCGATCCTCGAGCAGACCGCGCGGCACGTCTATCCCGGCGGCGCGCTCGTCTATGCGGTTTGCTCGACCGATCCGCGCGAGACGATTGAAGTGATCGAGTGGTTCTTGGCGGAGCAGAACTTTGAGCGCGGCCTCATACCGTCGAGGTACGCGTCGTTCATCACCGCGGCCGGCGACGTGCTCGTGCCGCCGGGTATCGAGGGACGCGACGGCTTTTATATCGCGCGCGTCGAGCGCCGCGGATGAGTTTCTTTGCGAAGATCGAGCACTTCTGCTCGGCGCTCATCGAACGAGCTTTCGCCAAGACCTTCCCCAGCGATTTGGAGCCGGCGCAAATCGCGCGCAAGCTCGTCGCAACGATGGAGGCGAGCACGCGCGACGACGACGGAAGACTGCACGCACCGGGATCCTACGTCGTTTACGTCAGTCCGGCCGATTTCGAGCGTCTCTGCGAGCATCAATCGTATCTCGAGCGCGCCTGGGCCGACCTGCTGCGCAATCTCGCCGCCAAAGTCGGCGTGACGTTCGACGAAGGCAAGGCCTGCGTGGCGATGACTGCGCGCGAGCGCGTGCCGCTGGGCGCCATCGAGATCGCTTGCAGTCCGGTCGAAGAGGCGCGCAGCTTCGCGCTCCGCACGATCGAGGGCGTTCCGCCGCAGGGCCTCTATCCCGTAGACGGAACGGCGCGGATCGGCCGCGGCGAAGAAGCCGAAATCGTTCTGTTCGATCCGAGCGTTTCGCGAGCCCACGCGGTAGTCGAAGTCAGCGGCGGCGGGGCGATCGTGCGCGATCTCGGCTCGACCAACGGAACCTTCGTAAACGGACGGCGCGTCGACCGATCCCCGCTGCACGACGGCGACGAGCTGCGCGTGGGCAATACGCGCTTGCGGTTCGAAATGCGATGACGTTCTTGGCGGTCGCCGGCTTGGACCCGGAGTTGCGTCTCGGCACCTTGGAAATTACCGCGGCGCTCGCGCTCGTGGCGATCCTGGCAAGCCGCCCGCGCATTCGGCCCGCAGCCGACGTTGGCGCGCTGACGCCGATGCATGTCGAAATTGAGGTGGTCGAGCGGGGCAATCATCGCACGCACGAGCTTCGAGCGCCGTTTGAAGTCGGCCGGGCGCGCGAAGCCGACCTCTCCCTGCGCGATGCCGAGGTGAGTCGCCGTCACGCGCGATTCGACTCGCAAAACCGGGTGGTATACGTGGAGGATCTCAAGAGCAGCAACGGCACGTTTCTCAACGGTCGGCGTGTCACCGAGCCGATCGAAGTGCGTGAAGGCGACTACGTCGACGTAGGTACGACTCGCCTCATCGTCCGCTCAGTGAGTAACGTGTCATCCTGAGCGGAGTCGAAGGATGCCGATTATCGTAAGACGCATCGCGCCGATGCTCGGAGCACTTGCCGTCGCCGCGCTGATTCTCTATTTCGCTCCGTCCAAAACAATTGGTCCGCCGTGGATGCTCGCGCTGCTCGCTGCGCTCGCAGTGGCGTGGGTGCTCTGGCAGCCTTCGGCGATGATGCGCGATGACGTTTTGCCGGCACTGGCGGTCGTGCTCTCGGCGCTCGGCCTCGCGATGGTCGCACGGTTATCGCCCGCGTTGGCGGCGCGCCAGCAGCTCTGGATTTTCGTTTCGCTCGTGCTCGCAATAGGCGTGGGACCGGTCTTCGGACAGTTTCGCCGTTTTGCCGCCTTCAAATATTTGTGGGTCGTTGCATCGCTCGCACTCTTCGCGTTGTTGCTCGCATTCGGCGAAGAGATCAACGGCGCGCGCCTCTGGATTCGGCTCGGGCCGATTCAATACGAGCCGATCGAGCTCATCAAGCTCTTTATCGTCCTCTTCTTGGCGGCGTATCTCGCCGAGACGGCGGACGTCATTGCAAACGCGCGCCTGTGGTCGCTGCGCGCGAACCTCAAATATCTCGGCCCCCTCTTCGTGGGCTGGGGCGCGTCGATGGCGATTCTCGTGGTGCAGCGCGACCTCGGAATGGCGACGCTGCTGCTGGCGACGTTCGCAACGCTGCTCTACGTCGCGACTCGCCGGCTCGACATCGTGCTCTTCGGCGCGGTGCTCTTTGCGCTCGGCGCCTTTTGGGCCGTCCACCACTACCCTTACGTGCAGACGCGCATCGCCGTCTGGCGTAATCCATTCTCCGACCCATTTGGCGCAGGCTTTCAATCGTCGCAGGCATACTATTCGCTTGCATCAGGCGGTCTGCTTGGAACCGGATACCGCCTTGGCCACCCGGATCTCATTCCGGACGTTTCGACTGATTATGTGTATGCAGCATTTTCGGAAGAGTTCGGACTCATCGGCGCGATCGTCGTCTTGGCGATCTTCCTCGACCTCGTGCGCCGCATCTTCGTCACGGGTCTGCAGCAGCCCGACCTTTATACGAAGCTGCTCGCGGCCGGGCTGGGCGCGACGCTCGGTTTTCAGATCGTGATCATCGTCAGCGGCGTAATCGGGCTCTTGCCGCTCACGGGCATCACGCTGCCCTTCATGTCCTACGGCGGCAGCTCGCTCGTTGCAAACTTTCTGCTGGTCGCGCTCGTATGGGCGATGAGCGCTCGACCGCGAAGACAGCTCGAATGAGATTCGCTGCCTTCATGCTCGTCATCGGGCTCGCGGCGTGCGCGCGAGGTTCGCACGCTGCGACGGCGGCGTCGGCCTCCGCCGCAATCGCCAACAATCCAGCCTCGGCCAGCGACGGCGGGGCGGTATACGTTGCAAACTGCTCGAGCTGCCATCAAACCGATGGCGAAGGCGTCGCTGGTGCTTTCCCGCCGCTCGCCGGAAATCCGACCGTCACGGGCAATCCGATTGCGGTTATCACGATCGTGAAGGAGGGTCTCGAGGGACGCCTCGTCGTCAACGGCCAGGCGTACAGCGGAATCATGCCGCGCTGGAAGCATCTGCTCTCCGACGAGCAAATCGCCGACGTCATCAGCTACATTCGCAGCTCGTGGAAGAACGACGCCCCGGGCGTCAGCATCGCCACCGTGCAATCGGTAAAGTAACTCCCCCACAAATATGAGCGACGCTTGAGAGCTTGTCTAGAGCGCGCCCAAGCCTTTCGGCGAACCCCAGCCACCGCCGTACGCGTACGTGCTGAATAAGCAATAGCGACCGCAGACGTCGTAGAGATCTTTGTGATGGTCTTTCTCCCAGAACGTTTCGCTCGCATCTTGTTGCGAGACGTTGCCGGCGATGGCGAACATCCCCGCGACAAGCGGCGCCGCTACGCTCGTGCCGCAGACGTCGAACCAGCCGCCGTAGGAGTCGTCGTACTCAGCGACGCCGGGCTGACAGCCGGCTTCGGCCGAGACATCGGCGACGTTGCGGTAATGGCAATCGGCATTGTACTGCCACGACGGCTTTCTGACGCCGGGCTCTCCTACATTGTACGGGTTGGCGCAGCCGCCGCCTGCCGAATCCCACAAAAATTCACCATACTTCGATCCGCTCTTCGTGAGCTGCGTTCCACCGACGGCGACGACGGTGCGCAGTGCGGCCGGGGCGCCGATATAGTTGTGTCCGATGTCGCCTGAAGAAGCGAGATAGAGAACGCCGGGCGCGGCAAAATATTTGGGTAAGTTCTCATCGGTGCAAGTCCAACTGATGTAACAGGTCCAGCTATTGCTGATGATTTTTGCGCCGAGCTTCACGGCTTCCGTTTCGGCCTTCTCGAGTCCGGAGACGGTGCCGTCCGATTCCATGAGATAGATCGTACACTTGGGGCAGGACGCGGAGACCATCTCGATATCGAGTTCCGTTTCGATACACCATGAAAACTTTTGGCAGTTCGATGGGTAGCTGCTTTTCTGTCCCTTTTGGTTGTATTTGGCAAAGGTCGCCTTACCGAGGTGAAACGTGTTTCGATACGTCGTTAAATCAGAGGCGGCGCGAGGTGAATCACCCTCCTCGATGACCGCGACGATCGCGTTTGCGCCCTTACGCAGGTACGGCGTCAGCCCGTAACGCTTTTGAAAGTCCGTCGGCGTAAAACCGCAACCTCCCCCCGCCGGCGAGCAGAGCGGTGTGATGCCGGTATCGGCGATCAACGCCAAGCACGTCGGCTCGCCCGCTACCTGCGGGCATACCGCGCGCGCTTGGTGCTTCGCTTGCCACTCGGGCATGGAAGCGGCTGGCGGCAGGTTCGACGATCCGCCGGCCGAGCTACATGCGGCGCTTGTCAAAACGACGATGAGGGGGACGGCGATTCTTAACGATGCAGTCACGGGCGCTGCTCCTTTGACGTTTGAAGCAGTACCGTTTCGATGACGCGTCGTCCTTCAAGAAAATTGCGAAAAGACGACGATTGCATCAACGAAAACGGCGCTGCGGAAAAGCGAGCAGCGCCGTGATTCGTCGTGTATTCGTCGAAGCGTTAAAATGCTCCGATGCCGCCGCGTCGCGGCTTAGATTGAGACGACCTTGCGCCGCTCGATCCGTTCGCCAAACTCGCACTCGAAGAGCACTTCGACGAACTCGAACATCGCCGGATCGGCGTGCCGAAGTCGCGCACGCGTCGCTCGAGGCCACGGCGATGCGTCGTCGTTTGCCTCGACGTAAGCGCGTAACGATTCAGCGAAGTATTCGTCGACGCCGGTCGCAGCGTACGGCGTGACGAAGCTCATCGCGCTTGCGAAGAGCGCGCGGATCTGCGGATCGATGCCGCTGCGATAGACGCCGCCGCCGAGCGCGCAGTCGAGCGCGTGTCCGAACTCGTGCGCAACAGTCATGGGGCTGCGCGAACGCAGGTAGAGTGCTCGCTCTTCAACGACGAAGAGGCCGGCCGGAGGAGCGGGCCAAGCATCTACGTCGATGCCAAGGCGTGCCAATGCATGCGAGGCTTCGCGATAGAGCTCGCCCGGACGCAGCAGCATGACCCGTATGCGGCTGCGCGCTGCATATCCGAGCGCTCCTCTGCCAAAGCGTACCAGGGTATCGAGCACCTCGCTCTCCGCCGGACGCTGACGATCCGCTTCGAAGAGCCGGCGCGCAGTCGCCAGGGCGTCCTTCTGCATCGCCGCCATCGTGCCGTAGCCGCCTTGTCGCAATGTGGCACGGGCGTTTCAGAATTTTTTCATCACTTGGCTCTACGGTAAAGCCACCTCGCCCTAATCTTTTCGGAGGCAATATGTCTATGCTAGTCATTTGCCGGTACGCCGCCGTCGCTGCGATAGCAGCCTTGGCGGTTGCCGGTTGCTCGCACGGCAGCGTGCTGCCGGGGCAACCCTCGGGTACCACCGCTCAATCGGCGCATCAATCGCAGCCTGACGCGAGTTATTCCATATTGAGGCTGCTGACGCGCGAGCGAGAGATCGGATCGACGATCGATCCGAAACTGCATCAGCTCAATCCCTACGGTCTCACCGTCGCGCCCTCGACAAACGGCGATTTCACGAAAGGCGATCTCGTCGTTTGCAACTTCAACGCCAGCAGCAACGTGCAGGGCACCGGCTATACGATCGTCGCGCTTCACCCGGAGTCGGACGCGCAGCCGCGCTTGATTTCCGACAGCAAGACGCTCGATGGATGCGCCGCGCTGGCGTTAGGCCCGGCCGACGACATCTGGGCGGCCGCATTCAAGGCCGACGACAACCCCGTCATTTCGTCGAGCGGCAAACTCGAAGCGAACATCAAAGGCAAGCCCTTCGATCATCCCTTCGGACAGATCTTCGCCGGGCACGGCGGGGTCTCGGGAGCTCCGGCCTTTTATGAGAGCAATGCGCGCGGCAACAACAGCATCGTTCGAATCAACCTCGGCTCCTCCGGCTTCACCTACGACGTGATTGCCACCGGTTTTGCCGTCAACAATGGGAAGCCGGGCAGCATTCTCGGCCCGTCGGGGCTCGCCTACGACGGTATGAAGGACACGCTCTACATCGTCGACGGCGCGAACAATACGGTCGTCGCGTTTTCGAGCGTTAGCACGATTCCCGCGGGCGGCATCGCCGTCGATAAAGGCGGCACGACTTTCAGCGGTCCGTCGGCGAGCCAAGCGCGTCTCGTCTATTCGGGCGCCCCGCTCAACGCGCCGATCAGCTCGGCGCTGCTGTACAACGGAAATCTCGTCATCGGTAATACCGGCAATAACAACGGCCGGAACGTCATGGTCGAGATGACGCCTCAGGGGCGGATTCTCGCCACCCGTAACGTGGATCACGCCGCTGCGGGCGCGCTTTTCGGCATGGTCGCAACCGGCAATAACATCCACGACGTTCGAATCTATTTCAACGACGACAATCAGAACGATCTTCGAGTATTGGAGCGATGAAATCAGCGCATGTATTCATCGTAGCCATCCTAGCGGGATGCGGCGGCGGCGCTTCGGCGCCGCCGCTTCTCCCGTCCGCGGGCGCTTTGGCCTTTACGAAAAGCGCCTCCCATCACCACACCGCCGGCTTGGGCGCGGTGCTCACGAGCAAGAACGGCAGTCAGATCTTCGGATACGACATCAATCAAAACGGTGCCGACGGCTTCCTCGCGACGGCAACGGACGTCGAGACCTTCAATACGCAGACCGGCAAGATCGTCAAGACGTTTCCATCGCACGATAGGTCGACGACTTCGTATGGCGCCATCGGCATCGCTGACGGCGATGTGGGGCTTATCGTCAAGTACATCACGCCCAAAGGAAAGATCTACGCCAAACGCCAGTACGAAGCGATGAATCCCGTAACGGCAAACGCGTTCACCGGGAAATGGACCCCACCGGTCAAAGACATTCAAGTAGAGGGCGAAGGTCCGAACCAATCGACGAGCACCACCGCGTTTTTTGCAATCGAGCTGAAGAAGCAGGACCATCCGATACTCTTTACGTCGAACGTCGCCGCCAACACGTTCGGGAAGGTTTTCAAGCTCGATCCCAACGTCTTCTTGCTTGGCAATCAACCGCAGTTCGGGCAGGATACTACCACGAATCAGGCCGTCTTCGCGCTCTCTCCCGACGGCGGAGCCGTTGGCGGCTCGGCGCCGATCAACGTGACGATCGATCTTACGAGCGGCGAAGAGACGCAGTTCCAAGGTCTCAACAACGGATTCTACGGATCGGGATATGTCAACGGAATGGCGGTCGATTCCTCGACCGGAATCGCCGCGACGACGACCGAACTCAACGCACAGGTCGAGTTCTACAATCTTTCGCAGCAGTCCAGCGGCTTTGCGCAGCTGCCGTGCACGACGAATACGGACCAGTCTTACAGCGCGGCGGGCGTCGCGAACGATCCGGTCAACGGACTCTTTCTCGTGAGCGGTCCCGATGCGTGCCACGGCGGCGGCTCAATTTTCGTCTACGACGAGAGCGGCAATCTGAAGGAGACGATCACCGGCTTCAGCTTCCCGATCGACCCGGGCGCCGTGGCGCTCGATCCAAACGAGCGCATGGGATGGGCTATCGGGCCCACCCTAAGCCAACTCCAGCAGTTTTTCTACTAGCGTTCGACAAATGTGAGCAGCGTGAAGAGGTTCGCGCTGCTCGTTCTCGCACTACTCGTCCCGGCGACGATGGCACCCACGAACGATTCGAGCGCGGCGACAATCGACCGGCTCGCGGAGAGCTACTGGCAGTACGAGCTCCAGAACGATTACTTCTTGCGGGCGCAGGTCGGTCTTTCCATCGAGACGATTCGTTCGATCTCGATCGAAGAAGAAGACCGGGACGCCGCCCAAGGCAAGAGCATCCTCGATGCTCTCGCTTCGGTCGACGCCGCAGGCCTCGACCACGACCGCTGGCTGACGTATCGAACGCTGACGTTCCTTGCGTCCAATGCGGTTGCGCAGCGCAAGTACTTCTGGCTCGCGCAGCAGGCAACGCCCTACGCCGGGGGGAGTCAGCTCGGCGCGATAACGACGTTGCTGACGAACTTTCAGTTTGCGAACGCCGCCCACGGCAAGCGTTACATTTCGCTGCTTCATCAATACGCCGCGCTCGTGCGCTCGATGCTTGCTCTTGTGCACGGCCAACACGATCGCGGCATCGTCCTTCCGGAGATCGAGAGTAGCGCTTCCGCCGAAGTCTTTCGCGCCTACGCGTCGCCCGCGCAGGCCGGCATCCTCGTACCGTCGGATGCCAGACTCGCCGCGCTGGCGCCGACCGATCGCGCAAAATTGCAGGAGGCTGCGCGCAACGCCGTGGCTTCCGAGCTCGTCCCAGCTTTTCAAAGCGTTGCCGTTTATCTCGACGGCCCGTACCGCTCGGGAGAACCGGAGGGCGTTGGGCTTTCGCAGTATCCGGGCGGACGCGAGTATTACCAGCATCTCATCGAGCTCTACACGACGCTGACGATTACTCCGGAGAAGCTGCACGCGCTCGGCCTTTCCGAGGTCGACCGGCTCAACACGCAGCTCGACGGAATTCGGCGGGAAGTCCGCTTTAGCGGTACGCTCGCCGAGTTCAAGCATTATCTCGCGACCGCTCCGCAGTTTTTTCCGAAGACGACCGTGCAGTTCGGCGAGCGGCTCGAGGTCTACGTCGGACGCTCCGCCGCGGCCGCACCGCGTTTCTTTGCGCATATGCCGACCGCCCCGTACGGCGTCGCGCCGCTGCCACGCGCGCTTGCCGGTTCGCAAACCTTCGGATATTACGACCAGCCGACGGCGGAGAAGCCGCACGGTACGTATCTTTACAACGCCTGGCATCCGGAACGCACGTCGATGTTGACCGCCGGCGCGCTGATCTGCCACGAGCTTATCCCGGGACACCACTTTCAAATCGCGCTTCAGCAAGAAAATACCGCACTGCCCAACGTGCGCCGCTACGACTTCAGCGAAACGGGATTCGTCGAAGGGTGGGGCGAGTACGCATCGCAGCTTTGTTGGGAGATGGGCGTCTACGAGACGCCGTACGACAAGGCAGGCCGCATCATGCAGGACCTCATGGTATCGACTCGCCTAGTCGTCGACACCGGTATGAATGCGCTGGGCTGGAGCCGCGAGCGCGCAATGGCCTACATGCGCGAGAATCTCACGCTGAGCGAAGCCCAAATCGCGAGCGAAACCCTGCGCTATTCAACGGACATTCCGGGTCAAGCACTCGCGTATAAAACGGGCGAACTGACGATGCGCGAAATCCGCGCGGACGCGCAGAAGCGGCTCGGCAGCAAATTCGACATCCGCCGATTTCACTCATGGCTGATCGACAGCGGCTCGATGACGCTCGACACGCTCCGCTCCCACGTCGACTACGAAATCGCGCACACCCCCGTGTCACCCTGAGCCTGTCGAAGGGCGACACGGGCAAGCCTCGGTTCACAGCCCTACTCCTCTACGCGAATGTCGGGCTCTTCTGCGACGGGTACATTCTCAGCAGCATCGGCCTGGCGCTCTTAACGCTTACGCCGCGTTTTTCGCTCGACGGGCCGACGACGGGACTAATCGGCGCGATGACGCTCTTCGGAATCCTCGTGGGCGCGCCGCTCTTTGGACGAGTGACCGATCTCTACGGGCGCAGGATTTTGATGATCGCCGACTTGGCATTCTTCGTCGTCGTTTCCGTAGCGCAAATGTTCGTCACGCAGGTCTGGGAGTTGATCGTGTTGCGCTTCGGCGTGGGTATCGCGATCGGCGCGGATTATCCGATCGCGGGCGCGTTGATCGCCGAGCACGTGCCGCAGCGTTTCCGCGGAGCCGCAATCAACAGCATGCAGGTCGCGTGGTTCTTTGGCGCCGCCGTTGCGTACATTGCCGGCTACGCGCTGCTGCGTACGGGGAGCGAAAGCTGGCGATGGATCCTCGTCAGTCCGGCGCCATTCGCGCTCGCCGGACTACTGCTGCGCGCGAGCGCTCCCGAATCGCCGCTGTGGCTTGCATCACGGGCGGAAGGCGTCATCGCAAAGACGCCGTTCTCAACCATATTCTCGCCCCGGTATCGCGGCGCGCTCGCCTTCGTTTCGGCGATGTGGCTGCTTCAAGTCGTACCGCTTTTCGCGATCTATACGTTCGCGCCGGCGGTACTTGCCGCGCTGGGCATGAATGCTTTATCGTCGCCGATCGGCAGCATCGCGATTACTATGGCATTTCTGCTCGGTTCGGTCGTTTCGCTGCCGCTGGTCGAGTGTTGGGGACGCCGCCCGCTGTGCATCGCCGGGTTCGCACTTGGCGTGGTCGCATTCGCGGTGCTGCTCCTGACCGGCTCGGCGTTGGTGGTCGCCTGCTTCGTTACATACGCGATCGGTATCGGTGCTGCCGCCGGCCTCGAGCTCACCTATCCCAACGAGCTGTTCCCGACGCCGATCCGCGCCACCGCGACCGGCTTTGCCGCCGCCGTCAGCCGCGTCGGCGCGTTCTTCGGAACGTTCGCTCTGCCGTTGCTCCTTGCGCGCTACGGAATACTCGTCGTGATCGGCGTCGCACTCGTGCTTTCGGCGCTCGGCTTGATCGTCGCGCTTCGCTGGGCTCCGGAGACGAAAGGCAGCCTGCTGACGTAAGTGAATCCCGGCTTTGCGCTTTGCGGCGGCGGCACGACGTGAATCGTTACGCGTTCGCGTCGCGAACCGTCGGTCGCCGCGACCGTCCACGCGCCGAGTTGCAGCGGCCAAAACGCGTTCCGATTCGAGTCGAGCGCGATCGGCACGCCGCCAACACTCCAACGAATCGTACGGCCGCCGTCGTCGCCCCGCAGCGCAATTTGCTGTTCGTGGCGCAGGAGAGGGTCGGCGGTTTGGTTGTACGCGAAGACGTCGCCGTCGTGAGGAAAAACGATTCGCAACCCGGTAGCCGTGTCGGTCTGCGCGAGCCCCGCGAAGTCGCTCGGTAGCACCCATTCTTGGACGATTCCGGGACAGCGTCGCCCCGGAGCGTGGCCGGTCGTCGCGCAGATCGACGCGCGGACGAAGCCGCTCGGGGCTGAAAACGGCTGCGGTTCGGCGTTACGTTCGTATAAATGCAACATGATGCGATTCCACAGCGGCCCTGCGCCGGTGACGCCTGAGACGCCGCGCATCGGACTTCCGTCGAAGTTTCCGACCCACGTGCCGACGGTGTAGTCGCGCGTGAAGCCGAGCGTCCACGTATCCCGAAAATCGGACGACGTGCCCGTCTTTACCGCCGCGGGAAACGGCATTTGCAGCACCGAGCCGAAGCCGAACGATTTCGCGCGCGCATGCGGGTCGGCGAGCATATCGGCGATGAGCTGCCAGTATTGCGGGCGTCCGATATATCGAGGCGCCTCGGTTTCACCGGAGATCAAGTGCAGCGGCTGGAACGCGCCGCTGCGCGCGATGATCGCATAGGCTTGCACGAGCTCCCATAAGCTCACCTCGCCGCTGCCGAGCGTGAGACCGAGCCCGTAATACGCCGCGGGGCGATCGAGATGGCCGAAGCCCAGCCGATGAAGGCGCGCCAGCAACGCATCGACGCCCAGCGACGAGAGCACTTCAACTGCGGGGGTGTTGAGTGAGTTTGCTAGCGCGTAACGCACTCGAACCGGGCCGCTGAAGCGACCGCTGTAATCGCCGGGCTGATAGAGTTTGCCGCCGGGAAGGGAGTACGCGGCCGGAGCGTCCGAGAGGATCGACGTCGATCGGATCGTTGCTCGCTCGAGCGCGAGCTCGTACGTGAACGGCTTGAGTGACGAGCCAGGCTGTCGTAGCGCCTGCACGCCGTCGTTGCGGCCCAGGATAACATCCGCAAAGTAATCCGGTGAACCGACGTAGGCGAGAACCTCGCCGGTACGATTGTCGACGACCAGCGCGGCGCCATCCGTTACGTGGTATCGCTGCAAAGCTGCAACGACGTCTTGCGTCTGCGCCTGGACGAAACGTTGAAGCGCATCGTCGATCGTCGTGCGGACTCTTCCGGCGAAGTCGGTTCGGTCGCGTTCGAGGAAGAAGAGGGCATGCGCGGCGTCCGCGATGCCTGATTCATGGTGCCGCACCCGGAGCGTCTCGGAAAAGGCGAGATCGGCTGCTGGCCGCTCCACTTCGTGCAGGGCCACCATTCGGTCGAGAATGAAGCGCTGGCGCGCGCGCAGTGCGTTCCAATTTTCGTTGGGCACGAGCCGGGCCGGATCGTTTGGAATCGCAGCGAGTAACGTCGCCTGCGCGAGGTCGAGGTCGGCGGCGGGTTCACCGAAGTAGGTACGCGCCGCCGCTTCGACCCCGTAGATGTTGCCGCCCATCGGCACCCGATTGACGTACGCTTCCAGGATTGCGCGCTTATCCGAGACGACCGCGATGCGCTCAGCCTCCCAAATTTGCAGAACCTTCGCGCGCAACGCCGCTAAAGTGCTTGTGTCACCCCGAGGAGCGTTTACCAATCGCGCGAGCTGCATCGTAAGCGTCGAACCGCCGCTTCGGGCCTCTCCATAAATTGCAAAATCGCGCGCAGCGCGCAGCAGCGCGAGAACGTCGATCGCGCCGTGCTGCCAAAACCGTGCGTCCTCGGCGGCGACGATGGCTTGGAGGAAGGCCGGAGATACGGCGTCAAGCGGCACCTTGACCGCGTGTGCCGCGTCGCCGGGTAAGACCGTTCCCAGCACGCCGCCGTTGCGATCCGTATAGGTTACCGATTCCGGAAGCGGCTGCGACTTGCCGACGTCGATGCCGCCCAAGCGGAGCGCGGCGATGGCGGCGAAGACGAAGATGGGAACTCCAAACGCAGAGAGTTTCATCGAGGTGATCGAGAAGATTACGCCGTTGCGCAATCTCTATCTTTTCTGCGCCGCGGCTATTTCGGTTGCGATAGCTTCATGCGCCCCGCCGGCTCCCAACGTGCCGAAGCTCGAGCCGGTTGCCGCCTTACCCGCGCCCTCGCTGCCACCGTGGATTTCCTCGATCTCGCCGACGCAACGGGCTGACGCGCTCGCGCAGATTCGTGTGATCTTCGCAAAACCGGTCGCGCCGATTCAGGCACTATCCGGCGACGGACCGCGCGAGGTGCTCGCTCACCTCCACATCGATCCCGCGCTGCGCGGCCACTTTACGCTCCTCACTCCGAAAATGGTCGGCTTCGTCGGCGATCAGGCGTTGCCGGTCGGCACGCGCGTTCGCGTTACGCTGACCGCCGGATTACGCGACCTCGATGGCGACGTGCTCAATGACGATCTCGCCTGGACGTTTGAGACCGCGGCGCTGGCTTTCTCGAACTTACCGATCTTGCAGGCGGCAGAGGGCGAATCGACTCCCCCGCCGGTGAGCCTGCGGCCGAAGCTGCAAGTAACGGCCAACGCCGCCGTCGATGAGGCATCGCTTGCGTCGCATGCGGTGCTCGTCGCCGAAAGCGGGCGCGACGTCGTTCCCTTGACGGCGAATCTCGAAGCGCAGCCGACGCCATATCCGGGAACGGGAGCCGAGGAGCTTTACGATCCCTCGCTCAGCGGCTGGACGTACGATCTGCGGCCGACGCGTGAGTTGCGCAAAGGAACCGTTTACGGTCTGCTCGTCGATAGCGGCGTCGAACCGCTTTACGGGAACGCCGCGACGAAAGAGCGATTCTACGGTGAAGTCCGGACGTACGCTTCGCTTGCCGTCGTGCCCACGCCGCACGCAAGCCCCGAGGGCTCGAGCCGCTTCGCAGGCGGCGATCCCGTTATCGCGTTCAACAATCCGCTCGATCCGGCGTCGGTAAACGGCGCGGTGAAGATTTCGCCCGCGCCTGCCAGCGTGAACAAGCTCGTCGGTGTGCCGGAGTATCAATCGAACGTCATCGCGATCGATCCGTACGCGCTCGATCCGCGCAGCACGTACACCGCGACCATTGCGGCCGGTGTGAAGGACATCTTCGGACAAACCCTCGGCAAAGAGCAGAGCATCGTCATTCGCACGCCGGATTTTGCGCCGGGCGCTTGGGCCCCCAGCGGCACGAACGTCTTTCCCGCAGGCGCACCGATCGCGCTGAACTTCTACGCGACGAATCTTCCAGAAAACCGCTACCAGTCGGCCTTCGCGCAGGTCACGCCGCAGCAGATGCTCGGCTCACCCTCGGCGACCGCGCGGCTTCCCGCGTACGCGACGTGGCCGGTGCATTCACTCGCCGGCACGCCGAATCGGCAGAGCGTCGTACGCGTTCCGGTCCAGGAGCAGCTTGGCGGTCCGTACGGCGCGCTGGCGTATGGATTTCGCACCGCGCTCGACGCGTCAGGATCCGACGCAAGCCTCACGGGCTTCGTTCAGATCACGAACCTCGGAGTCTTCGCGCAGTGGTTCCCGTCGCACGGCATGGTGCTGGTGCAGCACCTCGGCGACGGCGCGCCGGCACGTGGCGCGGGCGTTGCGATCTATCGCATCGACGAAAACAGTAAGGTCGCGCCGCAGCAGTGCGCCTCCGGAGTTACCGATGCGAACGGTGAGGCGGATTTTCGCGGTGTCGACGTAGAGCGCTGTTCGGTTACGGCGACGTCGAATCAGGCGCCCAATCTCGGCTTCGTCGTGACGCAAGGCGCCGACGTTGCCACGGTCACGACGTGGAACTGGAGCGGCATCTCGCGATTTAACGTCTATGGAAGCTGGACGAGCGGTGCACCGCTCTCGCGCGGCACAGTTTTGAGCGATCGGCAAATGTATCAGCCCGGCGAGCGGGGCGAGATCACCGGCGTTGCTTATTACGTCAGCGGAGCGCGCGTCGTTGCCGATGCGAACGCGCCCTATAAGGTGACACTGACCGATCCCAGCAACAATGCGACGCCGCTGGGCACGGTTCGCACCGACGCCTTCGGAGTATTTTCGCTTTCCATCGCCTTCTCAAAACAACAGGCACTGGGTTATTACACCATCGACGCCAAGGGCGCCAACGGTAACGACATCAACGGTTCCTTACGCGTCGCGGAGTTCAAGCCGCCGAACTTCAAGATCACGCTGACGCTCGCAGCTAAATCGGCGTCAGCCGGGTCGAGCGTCCGCGCCGGCGTTGCAGCCGCATATCTCTTCGGCGCGCCGCTCCAGGGTGGAACCGCACATGCCTACGTAACGCGCGACGTTGCAAACGTGCAGCCCCAAGGCTGGGACGACTTCTCCTTTGGGCAGCAGTGGTTTTATCCGGAGCAGACGCCGTCGTTCGATACCGACGTTCTGCAGCGCGATCTGCCGCTCGACGCGCAGGGAGCGACTTCGCTCGACGTTTCCGTTCCAGCCGACCTGCCGTTTCCGATGACGTATCGGGTCGACATGGAGGCCAGCGACGTTTCGAATCTCTCCGTCTCGGACTCGCAGAGTTTCCTTGCGTTGCCTTCTGATGCGGTGATCGGCCTCGCCTCCGATGCGGTCGGGCGCGCCGGCTCGCCGATGCCGATTCGCGTCATCGTGACCGACGCGAACGGCACCGCCATTTCCGGGCGGCCCGTTCACTTGCAGCTGCAAAAGATGACCTACGTTTCGGCGACGCAAGAAGAAGAAGGCGGCGAGAGCGCGCAACAGGCGGTCAAGTACGATACCGTCGCCACCGCCGACGTGACCTCCGCCGAAAAGCCGGTCACCGCGCAGCTCACGCCGGCCGACGCCGGCCCCTACCGCATCTTCGCGAATTATGCGGGGGCACGCAGCGACGCGAGCAACAGCAGCATCCAAGTCTTCGCATTCGGCGCCGGTGAGGCCGACTGGGGGCTAAGCGATCCCAACGCCGTCGCGGTCCAGATCGACAAGAAGCAATATGCGATCGGCGACACTGCGGCCGCGCTGGTGGCCTCGCCGTACTCGAAAGCGGATATTTACTTTGCCGTCATTCGCAACGACGTGATCTACCACACGATTCTGCGAGACGTCGGCGGCGCGACGCGCGTGAACTTCAAAGTGACGCCGGCGATGCTGCCCAACGCCGCCGTCCAAGCCGTCGTGGTGCGCCGTCGAAGCGATAAGCAAAACACGACGCTCTCGCTTACGGGCATGGCGGCGTTCAACGTCGACCTCGCCGACCGTTATTTAAAACTCGCAATCGCGCCGAAGAGCGGCACCGTGCATCCCGGCGGTAAGCAGCAGGTCGCGTTCACCGTCACGAATCGCAACGGCAATCCTGCGCCGAGCGAGCTGGTCGCCATGGTCGTCAACGACGCAATCCTGCAGCTTTCGGGATATCGTTTGCCGGATCTCGTCCAGACGATCTTTGCGCAGCAGCCGATCGCGACGATTTTTTCCGACAATCGCGAAAACGTGGCGCTCAAGACCTTGACGCCGCCGTTGGAGAAGGGCTACGGGTACGGCGGCGGATTTCTCGCAGGCGCGGCGAGCACGCGCGTTCGCGCCAACTTCCGGCCGCTCGCATATTACGGCGTCATACGGACCGATGCGTCGGGGCGCGCGAGCGTGGATTTCACCATGCCCGACGACTTGACGACCTGGCGCGTCATGGCGGTAGCCCTCGGCGCCGATCGCCAACACTTCGCCGGCGCCGATTCCACCTTCGTATCGAACCAGCCATTGATCGCCAATCCGCTCTTGCCGCAGTTCGCGCGGCCGAAGGATCGCTTCGATCTCGGCCTTTCGATCGCAAACCAAACGGGCGCCGGCGGCGCACTCGACTTTGTCTTAAAGCTGACTGGCGCGCTTGCATTCGCGCAAGGCGACCCTCAGACGCAACGCGGCACCGAAAACGTTTCGACCGGCATGCAAGCCTTCCGGTTCCCCGTTGTCGTCGGCACGCCCGCGGCGACGAGTTTCCAATCCGAAGCGCGGCTCGGCGCGCAGAGCGACGCATTCAGCGTCCCCTTTACGCCGCGCGACCGCGAGAGCACCGACTCGGTGATCGATAGCGGCGCGACTAAAGTGCAGGCTTCGCTGCCGATTGCGCTCACCTCCGGCGGAACGCTGCGGGTTACGCTGGCAATTTCGGTCGTCCCGCAGTTCGTCACGCCCTCGGAGCGTGTAATGAACGACGACGCGTTGCCGCTCGTCGACGAATCGGCATCGCGCCTGACGATCGCCGCCGCGCTGCGCAAATTGCGCGATCCGTACCGTTTGAAACTCTCGTTCGATCCCGATTCCGCGATTTCGGCGAATCTCAGCGCGGTGATGAGCTTTGCGCGCGCCGACGGAGGCTTCGGCGCTTTCACGAATGCGAGTGAGAGCGATCCGTTCGAGACGGCCGCGGCGCTAAACGCGCTCGCGTTTGCGCGCACGCAAGGCGTGGCCGTCGACGCGACGGCCATCGAGAATGCCTCCGCGTTCTTGTCGCGGGTCTTGGCCAACCCTGACATCTTCAAGTGGTGCGCGAGCGATGCGCCCTGCAAAGCGCAGCTTCGTTTCCAAGCACTTTGGGCGCTCGCGCAAGTCGGGCCGCCGCGCACGGACTTTCTCGCTACGATCGCTGCGCAGTCGAATGACTTCGATAGCGCGACGCAGATACAGCTCGCGCGGTATCTCTTACGCGCGCCGGGGTGGGAGAGCCGGGGAGCCGCAATGGCAGTCCGGCTGCAACAGACGCTCTATGTTACCGGACGCTACGCGACGGCGAACGTGAACGAGCGCTGGAGCTGGCTGGGGTCGGTGGTCTCGGCACAGTCGCAGATGCTGCAGTTACTGATCGCGCGCCACGCGCCGCAAGAGCAGCTCGACGGCGCAGTGCGCGCGCTCGTCGCGCAACAATGCCGTTGCGGCTGGCCGACGACGTACGACACCGCCAATGCCGTTACGGCGCTGACTGCCTACGCCGCAACCGAGAAACTCGTTCCGGGCACCGCGACTGCAACGATCGGCAACACGACGATCGGCACCGCAACCTTCGGTTCAACCGCCTCATCGCAAACCTTTACCGTACCGGCCTCGTCGCTGCCCCCAAACGCACCCCTCCGTGTCACCGTGAACGGAGTCGAAGGGGCACGCGGCACGCTCCACTACATCGTCCTCTACACGTATCCCGTTCCAGCTAACGCGCCGGGCGAACTCGCGGCATTCCGCGTGATCCGAACGCTAAACGATCCGACCGTCGCGACCTCGGCGAAAACGTCGGCACCGGTCGCAACGATGGACATCGCTACCGCGTTGCCGGTCTCGGTCGCTGCGGGGAAGGTCTTTGACATCGGCGTACGCGCGATCGTGGATCACCCGGTCGACCGGCTTGTCATCGACGATCCGCTGCCGGCGGGCTTCGAGGCGGTCGACACCAGTTTCAGAACCGCACTGCAGGCCATCGTGCCGCAGAGCAACAGTTGGCAGATCGATACGAGCCAAATCTATCGCGACCGAATCGTCGCTTATGCGTCGCATCTGGAGCCGGGCGTCTACGACTTACATTATCTCGTGCGATCGGTTACGCCGGGAACGTTTGCATGGCCGGGGGCGCACGTTTATCTGCAAGACGCGCCCGAAGAGTTTGGGCGGAGCGCCGGCGCGACGTTGAGCGTTACGCCGTAGGCGCGTCGCGCAGAAAGCGCGCGTTCCACGGCACGGCCGCGTAGGCGCGCGCTTCCTCGTCGGTCCTTGGCTCCGTTCTGCGGCGATACCGTTCCTGCGCGGCATCCCAGTGGAGCCTGTAAGCTTTTAGAGGGCGCCGTAAACGAGCGTGAGCTTACGCGTCGCTTGAACTGGTAGACCTTATAGGAGTAAAAGCCTTTTATCTCCGAGGGAGTCCCGCTTACTGAGGATGGAGTTTTGCCAGGCGACGAAATGCTGACCTCCGCTCCGGCGAAGCACTTATGGTGAAGCGTTATCGTGTTAGGTCGTGAGTTTTAGTGACGCAGAAGGATTGCTGCCATAAGGGTAACCCACGATCCAAGGGTTAGCGCCGTCATGCGCCATTGAAGGCCATCGACCTTGCTGTCGATCTTTGACTCCAAGGCATGAAAGCGTGCGTCGACCCGTTGCTCGAAGCCGTCGAGGCGGCGATCGATGGTGTTCAACCGGTCGCTCACCTGAAGGTAGGAGCCTTCCAGGCCAGCGAGACGCATCTCCAAAGGTTGAGCGGTCACCAGAGCTATTATACCGCGCTTCGATATTTCACAGAAAGAGCTAGCGTCCGCGGCCTTGCGGCGATGCATGGTGCGTCATCGCCGCTGCGGCCGAACGTGCTGGAGCGGTTACCGGGGGCAGTAGAAGTTGGCGTTCGCCGTGCCGGTAATCTGTAAGGTCGTCTTCGTCGCGTTGACCCAATAGACGTAGACGGGACTACCGTTGTTGCCCGTCTCCGTTACGTCGATCGTGAGTGGCGTCCCGCCGCCGGACGCAGCGTTGGAGACGTTGTTGAAATAACAGCCGTTGCGAGGATTCTTCATTTTCGTGCTCGCGCAGATTGCGCCCGGCTTGCACGTAGCGTCGGGCGAGACCACGTTGGCGTGAATCGTGCCGGAAATCGAACCGCTTACCTCGCGCGACGGAAGCGCCGGATTGAAGGCAATCACAGATAGAAGTACTGACATCAGGAACATCGGAATCGAGTTTTCTCCTTAAAGCGTTGTGCGCTGTATACGAGTAGCATAAGCTGCAGTGTTACGGTTGCCCGCAAGCGAGCAACGAGTTTTGTACAACTTTTAATTCCCGGCACTGTCCCGGGTGGGCCACCCGCGCGAAGGCGGCTTGACTATTATTTTTAATATTGTAAACTTTATAACACTTGAGTGCCCTGGGGTCCGCCGTGCTCCGAGGCGAAGTCAGCGTCCCCATTGCATCAGGAGGCCACGTTTTAAATATGAGCGTCTATCGCGCACCGCTGCGAGACATGCAGTTTGCGCTCCGGGAGCTGGCCGGAATCGAGGGGGTAGCCGCTTTGCCAGGCTGCGAGGATACGCTGGAGGTGCTCGACTCGGTTCTCGAGGAGGCAGCCGCCTTCGCGGCGGGGGTGCTCGATCCGCTCAACCGAACGGGCGACAAAGTCGGCTGCACCTGGCGGGACGGCGACGTAACGACACCGCCGGGCTTCAGAGAAGCCTACAAGAAATTTGCCGACGCAGGCTGGATCGGGCTGCCGGTACCCGCGGAGTACGGCGGTCAAGGATTGCCGCAGATTCTGCTCGGGCCGACGCTGGAAATGTGGAACGCGGCGAACATCGGCTTCGCCAACGGACCGCTCTTGAATCAGGGCGCCATCGAAGCGATCGAGCTGGTCGGGTCGGAAGAACAGAAGCAGCGCTTCATTCCAAATCTCGTTTCCGGTAAGTGGACGGGGACGATGTGCCTCACCGAGCCCCAAGCCGGCTCCGATCTCGCGCAGGTTCGCGCGCGTGCCGTTCCGGAGGGCGATCGGCATCGCATTACCGGCACGAAGATTTTCATCACCTTCGGCGAGCATGACATGGCGGAGAATATTATTCATCTCGTGCTCGCGCGTTTGCCGGACGCGCCCGAAGGCACGAAAGGGATCTCGCTCTTCATCGTGCCGAAGTTCCTCGTCAACGCCGACGGCAGCCTCGGCGAGCGCAACGACGTCGTTTGCGCGAGCATCGAGCATAAGCTGGGCATCAACGCGAATCCGACCTGCACGCTGAACTACGGGGAGAAGGGCGAAGGCGCCGTCGGCTATCTCGTCGGCGAGGCGAATCGCGGCCTGGAATATATGTTCATCATGATGAACGCGGCGCGCTTCTCGGTAGGCGTTCAAGGCATCGCGCTTGCCGATCGCGCCTACCAGAGTTCGCTCGAATATGCGAAGGAACGCGTGCAAGGTCGCGATCTGAAACCCGGCTCGCGCACTCCCGAGACGATCATCAAGCATCCCGACGTGCGCCGAATGCTAATGCTGCAGAAAGCGACGATCGAGGCGATGCGCGGCCTCGCCTACGTGACCGCGGCATCGCTTGACTTCGCCCAGCGCCATCCCGACCAAAACGTGCGCAAAGGACACAAGGGGTTCGTGGAATTCATGATCCCCGTGGTGAAAGCGTGGTGCACGGAGAGCGCCGTCGAGCTCTGTTCGACCGCGTTGCAAATCTTCGGCGGCATGGGCTACATCGAAGAAACCGGCATCGCGCAGCAGTACCGTGACGTTCGAATCACTTCGATTTACGAGGGCACGACCGGAATTCAAGCGCTCGACTTGGTAGGGCGCAAGCTCTTGCGCGATATGGGAGCGACAGCCACCGCCGTCGGGAAGAAGATGGAAGCTGTTGCGAAAGAATGCGCCGCACATTCGGATCCGACGGTAAAGCGTGTCGGAGAATCGCTGGAAAAGGCGCTTGCGATCCTCAACGAGACCTCGCAATGGATCGGGATGAACGCCATGGGCGATTTGCACAAAGCCTTCGCCTGCGCGGTTCCTTACCTGCGTTTGTGGGGCATCGTCGCAGGCGGCTGGCAGATGGCGCGCGCGGCCCGGATTTCCGCGGATAAGCTCGCGGCCGGCGATTCGGAAGCGGAGTTCTACGGGGCTAAGCTCGCGACTGCGGGGTTTTATGCGACGCACGTCCTTTCGCAGGCCGCGTGGCTTGGACCCGAGATCATGGACGGGTCGGGCGACGTCATGCGGCTAAGCGAATCGCAGTTCGATATCGATCGGAAGTTGCCAATCGGCGTATAGCGATGCCTGACACGATCCGAGTAATTACGTTAGATAACCCGCCGGTCAACGCGCTTTCGTTTGCGTATTGCGCCAAACTGCTCGATGAAATTCGAGGGGCGCAAGCCGACGACGGCGTCGAAGCGATCGTCATCACCGGCGCGAACGGGCTCTTCAGCGCGGGCGCCGACGTCAACGATTTCCAAAACGAGCTTCCCGCCAACGCCGTCACGATACGCGACGTCATCGCGGCAATCGAAGAAAGCATGAAGGTGCACGTCGCGGCGATCGACGGCAACTGCTTGGGCGGCGGTCTGGAACTCTCGCTCGCGTGCGACTACCGCGTCGCAACGCCGCGCGCGAAGCTTGGTTTGCCGGAGATTCGTCTCGGACTCTTGCCCGGCGCAGGCGGAACGCAGCGTCTTCCGCGGTTGATCGGGGCGCGCGCCGCGCTCGAGTTCATGCTCAAAGGCTCGTCGCTATCGGCGCAGCGGGCGCGCGAGCTGGGGATTCTCGACGAGGTTGTCGATTCAGGCGACGTGATCGACCGCGCGAAGGCCTTAGCGAAAGAGCCTAAACGTCGCGTCTCCGAACGGCAAGCGATCATCGCAAAAGACGTTCCGCTGCAAGCCGCACCGTACGTCGTCGCGCAAGCGCATAAGATGGTGCCTCCCGAAGAGAACGGCGGTTTCGCCGCCCACAAACTCATCGACGCGGTTGAGGCAAGCGTCGAGCTGCCCTTCAACTTTGGAATCGCGCGCGAAACGCGCCTCTTCGACGAGCTCGTCCGTTCGAAGCCGTCGCTCGCGCTACGTCATCTGTTTTTCGCGGAAAGGGAATTGGATAAGATTCCGGGCGCTCCTCAGCCCTTCGAGACGCTCGCTGCGCGAGCTCCTCAGGATGACAAAGTGGGGAAAGTGGGGGTTGTCGGTGCGGGGACGATGGGCAGTGGAATTGCGATTGCGTTCGCGCAGGCCGGCATTCCCGTCGTCGTCGTGGACAGCAGCGATGAGGCTGTCGACAAGGCACGCCAGACCGTCATGGGCATGTTCATGTATCAAGTCCAGAAAGGCCGGCTTTCGCAAGAAGAAGCCTGGAAGCGCGCACAATCGATCCGCTTTACCGATGACTGGAGCGAGCTGAGCGATGCCGATCTCATCGTCGAAGCCGTCTTCGAGAACCTCGACGTCAAGCGCGATGTCTTTCGGAAGCTCGACGCAATCGCAAAAGCGACGCAATCCTCGCCACCAACACCTCCACCCTCGATATCGACAAGATTGCCGAAGCGACGCATCGCGCCCAGAGAGTGTTGGGACTGCATTTCTTCGTTCCCGCCAACATCATGCCGCTGCTCGAAATCGTGCGAGGCCGCGACACGTCGCCCCAGACGTTGGCAGCAGCATTCAAAGTTGCCAAAGCGCTGCGCAAGAAGGGCGTTCTCTCTGGTAACGCGTTCGGCTTTATCGGCAACCGGATGATCTTCGACTACGTTCGCGAGGCAAATGCGCTGGCGGAAGAGGGCGTCCCGGTCGAACGCATCGACGCGGTGATGAAGCGCTTTGGTTTTCCGATGGGGCCGTTCGCAATGAGCGATCTCTCCGGTCTGGACATCGCACTCGCGGTGCAAAACGCTCGCGGCGGCGAAGCGGCCGCCCGAACCAACGTGCTTGAACGGCTCGTCGAGATGAAGCGCCTCGGACAGAAAACGTCGGCCGGCTTTTTCAAGTACGACAAGTCGGTCGGCAAGGGTCGCGAACCGATTTCCGATCCTAGCGTCGATCGAATTTTCGCCGAAGAAGCGCAAAAGGCGGGCATCGCGCCCCGCGACGTAAGCGACGACGAGATACGCGATCGGCTGCTCGGCGCGCTTATCAACCGTGGACAAAAACTTCTCGACGAGGGCATTGCGCTGCGTCCAGGCGACATCGATATCGTCTACGTCTATGGTTACGGCTTCCCTCCGCACCACGGCGGCCCAATGTGGTACGCGAGCGAAAACCGCGCGTCGCCACGTGTCACCCTGAGCCTGTCGAAGGGGGGCAAGGTTCACGCCCATGCGTGAGGCGGCGATCGTTTCGGTGGCACGTACGCCAATCGGACGCGCCTTCCGCGGCGCCTTCAATCAGACGCCGGGAGCGACGATGGCGGGCCATATCATCAAGCATGCGATAGACCGCGCTTCGATCGATCCGTCGGAAGTCGACGACGTCGTTCTCGGCTGTGGATTGCCCGAAGGCGCGACCGGTAACAACGTCGGTCGCACCGCAGCATTGCGCGCCGGATGTCCGGTTACGGTTCCGGGCGAGACGGTCAGCCGTTTCTGCGCGTCGGGCTTGGATGCCATCGCGATCGGCGCGAAGCGCGTTATCGCCGACGGCGCGTCGATGGTGGTGGCCGGGGGCGTCGAGTCGATCAGCATGGTGCAGAGCGACGTCAATCTTCATTTCATCACCGAGGAGTGGCTGCTGCGTCACCAGCCGGACCTCTATACGCCGATGCTCTTCACCGCCGATTTCGTCGCGAAGAAATACGACGTTTCGCGCGAGCGCCAGGACGAATACGCGCTGCAGAGCCAGCAGCGAACGGCCGCTGCACAAGCGGCGGGGCGATTCGATGCGGAGCTCGCGCCGCTGCCCTCGTGGAAGTACGAGCAGAACAGAGAGACTGGCGCGGTCACGGAGCGTCAGGTCGAGCTAGACAAAGACGAAGGCAACCGTCCCGAGACAACGCTCGAGGCCTTGGCGGCGCTCAAAAGCGCCGTCCCGGGCATTGCCGACTCGAGTGTTACGGCCGGCAACTCATCGCAGCTCTCCGATGGCGCCGCCGCGGTCGTCGTCATGGATGCGAAGCTGGCCGCGCAGCGCAACCTCACGCCGTTGGGCTATTATCGCGGCTATGTCGCAGCCGGATGCGAACCGGGAGAGATGGGCATCGCGCCGATCTATGCCGTACCGAAGCTGCTCGAGATGCACCACCTCAAAGTCGACGACATCGGCCTATGGGAGCTCAACGAAGCTTTCGCCGTACAGACCGTCTACTGCCGCGACGTGCTGGGGATTCCCAACGAACGGTTCAACGTCGACGGCGGTGCCATTTCGATCGGACATCCATACGGGATGAGCGGCGCGCGCATGACGATGCACGCGCTCATCGAGGGAAAGCGCCGCGGCGAAAAATACGTCGTCGTGACGATGTGCGTCGCCGGCGGCATCGGCGCGGCAGCGCTTTTCGAGGTTGCATAGCGTCATAAGGCGCGTAGCGACCGCGACCGCACTCCTACTTGCGCTCACGGTTGGCGTCGCAGCTCGCGCTTCCGCCGATCAGGCTCGCTATCTACAAATCTCGTTCCAAAGCACGCTGCTTTCGAATTTTTATAATGCGCCGATTGATATCGACGCTACGGTGCTGCTGCCTGCGTCCTATTACAAGGAGCCGAAGCACCGCTACCCGGTGATCTACGTCGTGCCGGCGTTCGAAGGCCTGGATCGAATCGACGAACCACAAGAGCGTGCGTGGGAGTTGCCGATGGAGTCGATGGGCACCGCTTTCATCGTCGTCTTTCTGCAAGCGATGGTGAACTTTCAGGGCGAAGTAATTCATACGCAGTTCGCGGACTCGTCGAATACCGGTCCGTGGGGAACGGCGCTGACGTCGGAGTTTATTCCAGAAACCGACGAGTATTTTCGGACGATCGCGTCGGGCAGCGCGCGGTTCCTGTTCGGTCACTCATCGGGCGCCTGGACGGTGCTTTGGCTGCAAACGAACTATCCCGGCCTTTTCAACGGCGCGTGGGCGCTATCGCCCGATCCTGTCGATTTCCACGACTTTCTCGGACCGGACCTCACGAAGCCGGGTCAGAACTTTTATGTCGATTCCGCCGGTCACGCATATGGAATGTGCCGCACGCACGGTTGGGACACGTCGACGCTTCGAGGCTTCGTACTGGGCCCCCGAAAAGGGTGCGGCGGAGGATCGTGGGCGGAACGGCAGATCGACACGTACGACGACGTTTTTAGTCCGGCCGCTTCAAATAACACGCCCGAGAAGCTCTTCAATCGGCAAACGGGTGCAATCGATCCGAGCGTAGCGGCGTATTGGGAGGCGCACTACGACATTACGCACTTGTTGCAAGAACGCTGGAACGTGATCGGTCAACAGCTACGCGGAAAGCTGCACGTCTTCGTCGGGGACCAGGATACCTTCCACCTCAACGACTCCGTATTGCTCATGCGCAACGAGCTCGAAACGTTGCACGCAGACGCAGAGTTCGGCTTCGCTGCCGGCGCGAATCATTGGGAGATTTACCAATATCACGGCGGTATGATCGAATACGCCTTGTCCGAGATGATGAAGCGGTTCGACCAAACGAACGAAACGGGGCACGGTCGCGCCGCGCCCCTCCGCAACTGAGTTTGTCGTTTAGCTCTTTTTAGACCACGAAATGCACCAGCCGTTGGGGCTGATCGTGCCGTCGACGATCTTGCACGAGCCGTTGGCGCTTGCTGATTTTCCGGGGATGAAGAAGGTGCACTGCGAGCACTTCTGTCCGTTCTTGGGGGTTTTCTGATACTTGAACTGGGCCTGCGAGCCTTTCGCTTGGGCAACGGTGGTTTCGGCGAGAAGCAAACCCGCGAGGGCCGGGAGCACGATAACGTTTGCAACGAAGGTGCGGCGCGTCATGTCGCTGCTGGACTTATTCATAGTATTACCTCCCGCGATGAAGGTTGGCGGAGCGTACGACACATTCTTGCCGCTCCTGTGAAGGCGGCCCAGGCGAGCGAGCCCATCGCTCTCACGCTAGCTTAATGGTAAGCTAATCGTGATTCGATGCTTCGCCAGCGCTATTTCGGGTTCAATGTTCCAGAGGGGACAGATGCATAACAATGACTAGAAAATGGATTGGCAGCCTTTTATCGGGGGTCGCCGTCATCGGGTTGACCCTAACGAGCGTTTTGCCGGCGTCGGCGGAGCAGGCGCCCGACAAGAACGGGCCCGGTGTGACTCGGGTCAGCATCGTTCAGGGGTCGGTCGTAGTACAGCGTGGCGACAGCAACAAGCAAGTTGCCGCCACGGTGAATGCGCCGCTGCTTCCCGGCGACTATATTTCCACGGGCGGCACCTCGCGCGGCGAGCTGCAATTCGACGGCTCGACCGCCGTTCGGCTCGGCGGAAACGTGCAAGCCCGCATCACCAACGACGATCCGAACAACCGGCAGCTTCAGCTCGCCGACGGGACGATCGAAGTCGGGCTCGTGCGCAGCAACAACGGAACGGTTGCGATCGACACGCCGTCCGTCACCGTCCGAACGAATCAGGCCGGAGACTATCGCATTTCCATCGGACACGACGGCTCGAGCTGGGTAACCGCCCGTCGCGGCAGCGTCGAGGTCGTTACTCCGCAGCGAACCTACACGCTGGAATCCGGCAAGACGCTGGTCGCACGCGGTTCCGCTTCGGACCCGTCGATCACGTACACTGAAGCTATAGGGTACGATTCTTTCGACGATTTCAACGCGAAGCGCGACGAGACAATGGTCGCCGCACTCAACGCCAGCCCGAACGTCAACCCGGACATCGCCGGGTACGACAACCTGCGGGCCTACGGAGACTGGCAAGACGTCGCGGGATACGGCCAGGCCTGGGTTCCCCAGCAAAGCTCGAATTGGTCGCCGTATAGCGACGGTTCGTGGACGTGGGAAGACGGCTACGGCTGGACGTGGGTCGCCAACGAGCCCTGGGGCTGGGCTCCGTATCACTACGGTAACTGGTTCTATGCGAACGGCTACGGCTGGGCATGGTCTCCGCCGGCTTACTCCGCTTATCCGGCTTGGTCGCCGGCTCTGGTCGGATTCTTTGGCTTCGGCGTCGGGGGTCCGGGCTGGGGCCTCTCCGTCGGCTTCGGTTACCCCTACATCGGTTGGTATCCGATCGCTCCGTACGCGCCATTCTATCCCTGGTGGCCGGGCTGGGCCTGGAACGGATACGGCTGGGGCTGGGGCGGCTGGGGCTGCTGCGGCTATGGCTGGGGTGGTAACGTCTACAACGTCACCTACGTAAAGAACGTCTATCGGTACTTCCCGCACGGCGGCGTACATGGCGTCTCGGTCACGCACTTCCAGCACGGCTCGATCAGCGGGCACACGTTCGCAGTCAACGAGCACAACATCACCGGACACGTTCGGCGCAATCCACGGAGCCGTCCCGATCTCGCCGACTCGCGACAGTCTGGGGTTCGGCGGACGCTCGCTGGGCACGCCGACGACCTTCTCGCGGGCCTTCGACTCGCCGCGCTTCGCGGCGGTGAATCGGACGCTGGCAGCGCGCGGTTCCTTCGATTCTCAGCAGCGTGCGGTCTCGCATCAAATCGATGCCCACGCAAATAGCGCACCCGTATCGCACGGTAACGCCGTAAGGGGTGAAAGTGCGGTAAATCGCGAGAGTGCGCCGGCGCGCGACGATCGCGGCACCACGAGCTCGTGGCAACGCTTCAACGACAATCGTGGCAGCGATGTTCGCAACGCCGAGATGCATAATACCGACGTTCGCAACACCGACGTTCACAACACCGAGCCGCGCTCCACCGATGTTCGCAGTACGCAACAAGTGCGTAGCGCACCCTCGACGTCCTGGAACCGATTCTCGCAAGAGCGCGGCAACCTGTCCTCCTCGTCGCTCGATCGTGGGTCGTATTCTCGGAACGATTACTCGCGTGGCGAGTCCTCGCGCGGCGTACCCTCGTACTCGCGCGGAGAATCGGCCTACGGTAACCCCTATGCGAGGAGCAACTCGTACGAGCGCAGCGGCGACTCGTCGTATGGGCACAACCCGTACCAGTCGTATTCGCGTAGCTCGTACCCGTCGTACTCACGTAGCTCGTATCCGTCGTATTCGCGCAACTCGTATCCGTCGTATTCGCGCAGCTCGTATCCGTCGTACTCACATAGCTCGTATCCGTCGTACTCACACAGCTCGTATCCGTCGTATTCGCGCGGCGGTTACTCGGCACCGCGCGCTTCGGGCGGTTACTCTGCGCCGCATCCGTCGAGTGGCGGCGGCGCATCGCGCGGCAGCGGCGGGGGCGGTGGCGGCGGCGGCGGATCGCACCAAGGCGGACGTCCCCCTCAGTAACGGAACCCTTTCCCCCAAGAGTAAGGGCGGCGCCAAGGCGCCGCCCTTTTCCTTGCAGAAACGTGGAGCAACCTATCGTCTTTTTGATAAGGAGCCCCACCCAGTATGAATTCGAAACCTTTTTGGCTTAGCGTGGCTGCGTTATGCGCCGTGCTTGCCGCGCCCGTTGCGGGCTTCGCAATGACTCACGTTACAATGACGCATCCGATCAAGGTCAGCGCTTGTAACCCCCAGCGTAACGTTAGCTACAACTATGCCGGCTACACGCCGGGATTCTACCCCTACGGCTACCGCGGCTACTGGGGCTGGCCCTCGGTATATGGGCCGACGTACTATCAACCTCCGGTCCAGAATAATCCGACCCTCGGCATCGATTACACGAACGTCACGAACGTCGTGATGAAGCAGATCGAGTTCGGTCTCATCGTGCACGGCAATCTCGTGGCCGAAGTAAAGGACGTCGGAACGTTTTCGCCGGGTGCCGAGATCAAGCACAAGTTCGGTCTGAATCCGAACGTCTTTCCGTTGCAAACGAGTTACTCGGAATGCGTACCCCTAAAGATCGACTTCGTCGACGGAACGAAGTGGAAGAATCCGCACCTTCCCGCGCTCAAGCGCTCGATCTACGGCAAACCTCCTATGTAAGAGGTTCGAACTCGATCGGTCCGGCTCCATGGGCTGATGAGGACTGTCCAGCTTTTCCGGGCCAGCCATGGAGGGCTGCTTCAAAGCTTGCTGACCCGGAAAAGTGGACGAGCAGGAGCGCGCAGGAAGCGCGCGACGGGCGTGTCCGAGTCGGCCTATGGAACCGGACCAATCGAGCGCCCTTAATGCTCAACGGGGAGTTTGCACAGATCGAGCGGTACTACTAACTTCATGACTGCACAGGATACGTCGGCCGTACAGGCTAGCGACAACGTCTGGGAGATGGCGAAGCGCCAGCTCGATGAGGTCGGCGGCCTCATCGGTTTGAACGAATCGCTCCACGGCTATCTTCGCCAGCCCAAGCGCGTGCTCGAGGTATCGATTCCGGCGCGCATGGATAACGGGTCGTTCCGCATGTTCACCGGCTACCGCGTGCAGCACAATCTTTCGCGCGGTCCGGGCAAAGGCGGCATACGATTCCATCCCGACGTGACGCTCGACGAAGTCAAAGCGCTGGCGATGTGGATGACCTGGAAGTGCGCGCTGGTAAACATTCCGTTCGGCGGCGCGAAAGGCGGCGTCATCTGCAATCCCAAGGAGATGTCGCTTCAGGAACTCGAGAACTTGACGCGGCGCTTCACGACCGAAATCTCGATCATCATCGGCCCGGAGAAAGATATCCCCGCGCCTGACGTCTATACGACGCCGCAAATCATGGCGTGGATCATGGACACGTTCTCGATGCAGCATGGCTATTCGATTCCGGGCGTCGTTACCGGCAAGCCGGTTTCGATCGGCGGATCGCTCGGGCGCGACAAAGCGACGGCTCGGGGCTGCATGTACGTCGTCGACGAAGCGATGGAAGCGCACGGCAAAACGATCGAGGGTGCGCGCGTCGCCATTCAAGGATTCGGCAATGCCGGAATGTATGCCGCGCAGCTCATGTCGGAGCAAGGCTACAAGGTCGTGGCCGCCTCCGATTCGAGTGGCGGCGTCTCGAACGACCGGGGGATCGACGTCAAACGTCTCATCGCGCACAAGCAGGAGACCGGATCGGTCGTCGGCTTCACAGGCGGCGAACGCACCGATAACAGGGAAGTGCTCGAATACGATTGCGACGTGCTCGTGCCGGCGGCGCTCGAGAAGGTACTCACCCGTGAGAACGCGCCGCGAGTGCGTGCGAAGATCGTTGCCGAAGCGGCAAACGGACCAACGCTGCCCGAAGCGGACGACATCCTCTTCGACCGCGGCATCATGGTTTTGCCCGACATTTTGGCCAATGCCGGCGGTGTTACGGTTTCGTACTTCGAGTGGGTGCAAGACCTCCAAGCCAACTTCTGGGAAGAAGACGAGATCAACGACCGGTTGAAACGGAAAATGACGCGCGCCTTCCGGGAAACGTACGAGCAGGCTAAGCGACACGGCGTGTCGATGCGTAAAGGCGCTTATTGCGTCGCCGTCGCAAGAGTTGCGGAAGCGACGAAGCTGCGCGGACTCTATCCCTAGGAGCGTCCGAGAAGAACTACGCAGCTCGGATTCTTCGATCACGGCCGGCGCACGCTCGTCGACGATGAAACCGGCACGATCGTCTATGTGCCGGGTTTCGCCGATGCGGCGACGGCGCAGCGCTGGTTCGACTCGCTTCGCAGTGACGTGCCCTGGCATAGCGAGCGGCGGCGCATGTACGATCGCGACGTTGACGTTCCGCGACTGGTCGCGAGCTATCGGCTCGCCGATGCGCAGCTTCCGCCGGCACTCGCGCAAGCGGCTAAGCGCGCCAAAGAAGCGGCGCTGACGCCCTTTAACAGCGTCGGCCTAAACTTTTATCGCGACGGGCGCGACAGCGTTGCACCGCACAACGACCATCTCTACGAAATCGTCACGGGCCATCCCATCGCGCTCATCTCCCTGGGAGCGACGCGTCTGATGACGATTCGCAGCAAGGCAAAGCCCCGACGAATCTTCGATATCAACCTCGAAGAGGGCAGCCTGCTGCTGATGAGTTACGAGACCCAGCTCCATTACGATCACGGTATCCCAAAAACGCGAACGCCCGTCGGACCGCGCATCAGCGTCGCCCTGCGAGTCCGCCCATAACAATGTGTCGTTAGGCGTGTGTCATCCTCAGGAGCGCCTCTGCGTCATCCTGAGGAGCACGCGCAGCGTGCGTCTCGAAGGGGCGTCTCGAAGGGCGCTCTTGATAGTAGCGCTTGCGCTCGTCGCTGCTTGCTCGCGCAACGGAAGCGTGCCGGCGCAGCCGCACATTTTGCGCATTGCCGATAACGTCGATCCGTCGTCACTCAATCCCTTACTCGCGCACGATCAAGATACCATCGGCTACGATCTGCTGGTGACGCAGACGCTCGTCGGACTTTCGGCCGACAACAAGCTCGTACCGATCTTGGTGACGCGAGTTCCGAGCGCTGCAAACGGCGACATTTCGCGCGACGGCAAAACGATCGTCTATCACCTGCGCCATGGGGTGCGATTTGCCGATGGACGCGAGCTAACGTCCTCGGACGTCGCCTTCACGTTTCGCGCGATCGTCGACCCGCGCAATCCGGTCGAATCCGAGGATGCATACCGCAGAGTTGCGTCGTTGGCGACGCGGGATCGCTATTCGTTCGTAATACGATTGAAGCAGCGTTGGAACGCCGCGGTCGCCGAGCTCTTCGCGCAGGCCGACTTCGCCTTCGGCATTCTGCCCGCGCACGCGTTTTCGTCGACGGATGTCACGAAAGCCGCCTGGAATCAGCGACCTTTTGGAACCGGTCCGTTTCGGGTGGTCGCGTGGAGCCGTGCGGATCGCATCGTGTTGGAACCCAACCCTTACTATCGGCCGCGTCCCAAGCTACACCGAATCATTTTTGTCCTCATCCCCACGACGCAGTCGTCACTCGTGGCGCTGCGATCCCACGGTGTTGACGTTACGGAGATCGGCCCCGCGCAAATTCCGGACGCTCGAGGTATTGCAAACGCGCACGTCTCCGTTACCGCGGTCAACGGCGCGTACTTCCTCATGTTCCAAACGACGGCGCCCCCCACGGATGACGTGCACGTGCGCCGCGCCATTGCTGCGGCGCTCGACCGGCCTGCAATCGTGCGGGGCGCGTTCGGCGCACTGACGCCGGCCGATTCTTTTCTGCCGCCGGTCTTCCCATGGCACGACGCGGCGTCGCGGGCCGCAGTTGCCGATCCGGCAACCGTCGTGCGCGAGCTGCAAACGGATGGTTGGAAGAAGAACGGCGATCGCTGGATGAAGAACGGCAATCCGCTTGCGGTAACGATCGCGACGCCGCCCGAGCGCGGTATCTGGATGCTGCTCGTCGAGCAGGAACAGCTTCGTCGCGCCGGGATCGAAGCGTCGATAAAGCCATATGCGGCAGCCCTTTTCAACGCGCCCGGCGGTCCGTTGAGATCGGGCAAGTTCACCCTCGCTGCCGCGCAGTGGATCGGAGCGGCGGATCCCGAGCAGTCGGTGATTTTTGCGTGCAGTCAACGCGGCCCGAACGGAAACAACTCGATGCTGTATTGCAATCCGCGGTTCGATGCACTCTTCGGCGATCAGGCCGTGACGGCCGATTCGCTTCGCCGCCGCGCGGATTTCATCGAAATGCAGCGGATCGTTCGGCGCGACGTTCCGGTGACGCCGATTGCTTTTGAATCGAACGTCGACGTCGTGAGCGACCGCGTTATGGGCTTCCGCCGGAACATGCTGATGTATCCGGTGAACGCCGAAGGCTGGGATACTTTCTAGGAAGGCGCGGGCGAGGGCGTCGGCCCGTAAATGGCTTCGCCGGCGGTGCAAATCGTCGCCGAGTTCAGCTGAAAGTCGACGAGTTGCTCGCCGCGATTCGTGACCGCGGTTCCGCGCACGGCGACGTCCGTGTCAGGCGGAAGCGCGATGCGATTGTAAAGCAGATCGGTTTGGCGCGTCAGCGCGCCGACCGATCGATCCTCGAGGTTGTCGTCGAACCACTTGCAGGTGTCGGCGGCGCCTCCGCGCAGGCCGGTGAAGACGAAGAGAATCGGCGACGCCGACGCGCCGCCGGCGGCGAGAAGCATGAGTGAGGCGAATATGGCCGCTGCGGCTGACGGTCGCTTCATGTTGCTCTGATACTACGCGCTAACGCCGCGACCTGTTTCGTCCGGCGCCGAAAGCAGCCGCCGGACTTCGTCGTCGCCGGTCTGCGCGAAGTTCTTATAATAGAGGCCGACCGCGTGGAACGGTTCCGGCGTGAAGAGGCAGACGACACGATCGACGAGGCGCTCGAGGCTCGCACAGGTACGCGCTGCGGCAACCGGAACGGCGATCACGATGGCGCCGGGATGATGCTCGCGCAGCGCCGTTGCCGCCGCCCGCATCGACGCTCCGGTCGCGAGGCCGTCGTCGACGGCGATGACGATTTTGCCCGCCAGCTCGATTCTCGGCCGCAAGTCGCGATACGCAAGCTCGCGCCGTCGCATCTCGTCGATTTCGCGCTGCATGACTGCGTCGAGCGCCGCTTCGTCGATGTGGAGGCTATCGATCAGATCGTCGTCGAGGACGCATGTGCCGTCACCGGCGAGCGCACCCATCGCCAACTCTTCGTGGCCGGGTACCCCAAGCTTGCGAACGACGTATACGTCGAGCGGTGCGTGAAGCCGCTGCGCGACTTCGTAGCCTACCGGTACGCCGCCGCGCGGTAACGCGAGCACGACGACGTTTGGGTCGTCCTCGTACTCCGTGGCGAGGGCTTCGGCGAGCTGCCGCCCGGCATCCGCACGGTCGGCGAAGAGCAGCATAGCTCTTCGTTACCCACTAATCCGGGACGCCGCCGTCATGCTCGATCGCATCTTCCATGCCGTTGTGTCCGTGAGGATAGTTCGTAAGTCTATCTTTGCAGCCCATCGCCTTCGGAAGGGGCTCGGGCTTGAACGTTATCGGTGCCTGCGTGAAGTCGAAAACATCCTCCATTGACGAGGCGGTCGAATCGGTGGTCCCCAGGGAGCCGAGATTGAACGCGTCTTCCATCAACTTCAGGATGCTGCCGAAATCGTACTCTGAATGTGAGACGTAGCTATGACGCGCGTACGGAGAGATGACGATCATCGGTACGCGGAATCCTAACTGATGATAGTCGACGTATTTCGGCGGCACTGGGTCGTACCAGCCTCCCCAGTCGTCCCACACCACGACGATCGCGGTGTTCTTCCAGTATCGGCTCGTGCCGATCGCATCGACGACTTTCGTCACCCACCATGGGCCGCCGTCGCATCCCGCTTGGGGATGATCCGAATCGTAAAGCGTCGGAATCACCCAAGAAACGGCGGGGAGCGTACCTGCGGTGACATCGCTGAAAATGTTGGTATTAGGCGAGCTGATGTTCGTCTTCCAATCCGGCCCGTGATAGATCCTATGGATCGCGCGGAAGCCGTTCCACGAGCCGCCAGAGAAATCGAACGGGTGTCTTGCGTTGCAGCAGACGTCGACGTAATCGAGCCATGAAACCCTATTTGCATCGAGCAAA
Organism: Vulcanimicrobiota bacterium; assembly: GCA_963815165.1. Classification (GTDB taxonomy): domain Bacteria; phylum Vulcanimicrobiota; class Vulcanimicrobiia; order Vulcanimicrobiales; family Vulcanimicrobiaceae; genus Cybelea. The sequence continues at coordinate 85,219 of CAWFFL010000004.1, read as the reverse complement.
TCCGCGATCGTCGCCCACTTAAAGCAAGGATATATGGACGGGCCGTTACCGTACCTCGTTACGATGCCGTTGCTGTGGAGAATGGGCGCGTTGTCGCCGGCCGGGGAATCACAGCCCCATGGGTCCGCTGGAGGCTCATCGGTCACGACCTCACGATCGCTGAGCCGAACGGTACCGGAGATAAGCATTTGATGTGAGATGAAGCTCGCAGCAGTCTCGGTAAAAAACATCTCATCGGCGAGTGCGTACTGCCGCGCGAAGTCCCAATAAGGCTTCGTCTCCGAACGAGCGACATACGCGTAGGGGTAGAGTTTTGCAATTCCGGCATTTCCGGCTGTTCCAAAACGTATGAGGTCGAACCCATCCATGCGGCATACGTTGTTTTTATCGGCGTCGCATTCGAGCTGAAAGTCGCTTTGCTCGTGGCCGATGTCGGTTCCCTCGTTCGGCGTGTGGGTGCTTGCGAGTCCCCCCGGCACCGCCTTCAGATGAACCTCGTGCGCTTTCTTGCACCACTGGGTAAAAACGGAGCCTACATGCCCGGGCTTGCATAGTCCCGCCATCGACGTCGTCGCGCCCGGGAAGCCGGCGAAGAGATTATTGAAGCTGCGATTCTCTTGCACGAGCACGACGATGTGCTTGATTTTGTCCGGCGGTACCGGCGGCGGCGCGCTCGGGCCCGGAGCGGGCGTCGAGCCGATCGAACCGCTGCAGGCCGCGAGAACTAAGAGGATCAGCGAGAAATAAATGAGTCGTGGGGGATTCCTCATTGCGAAGCTCCTCGTGCGAGTTACATTACCTCACTCCGGAATGCCGCCGTCGTGTTTGATGATCTCGTCGACGTCCTTCGGGTTCGTTACCTGAGTTTTGCACGGCATCGCCTTCGGCACCGGTTCAGGCTTGAACGGAATCGGCGACTGGGAGAAGTCGAAGACATCTTCCATCGAAGCGGCCGTCGCATCGGTCGTGCCGAGCGATCCGAGATCGAAGGTCTGCTCCATCAGCTTGAGGACGCTGCCGAAGTCGTACTGCGTGTGCACGACGCCGCCCCGCGAATACGGTGAGATGACGAGCATCGCGACGCGGAATCCGAGGCTGCTGGGGTTGAAATACTTCGGCGGCGCGTTGTCGTACCAGCCTCCCCAATCGTCCCAGAGTACGATGATGGCGGTGCTGTCCCAGTACGAGCTCTCGCCGACTGCGTTGACGACCTTGGTGACCCACCACGGTCCCCCGTTGCAGCCGCTGGCGGGGTGATCGGAATCGTAGAGCGTCGGAATGACCCAGGAGACCGACGGAAGCGTTCCGTTCGAGAGATCGGTAAAGACGTTCGTGTTCGGCGAGCTAATGTGCGTTTTGAAATCGGGCCCGCGAAAGATTTTATGGATGGCCCGGAAGCCATCCCAAACGCCCCCCGAAAAATCGAAGGGAGTTTTCGGGCCGCCGCTGTCGACGTAATCGAGCCACGAAACGTCTTTTGCGTCGAGCAGATCGGCGATCGTGCCCCACTTGAAGCACGGGAAGACGCTCCCGCTGATCTTTCCGTCCGCATGCAGAATCGGCGCATTGTCACCGGGCGGCGAATCGCAACCCCACGGTGGCTCGAGCGGTTGGTCGGTAACCCATTCGCCTTTCTTGAGCTGGACCGTTCCGGAGATGATCATCTGATGAGCGATGAAGCTCGATGCGGTCTCGGTGAAGAACATTTCGTCCGCAAGCGTGTAACGCTTCGCGAAATCCCAATAGGCCTTCGTCTCCGAGCGGTCGACGAATGCGTACGGATATTTCTTGGCGACCGGACCGTTCCCGGATTCACCGTAGCGAATTAAGTTGAAGCCATCCATCGCGCAGACGTGCGCGGCGTTTGCGTCGCATTCGATGCCGAATCCGTTGTGACTGTGATCGATGTCGGTACCTTGATTCGGCGTTCCGGTGCTCTCGAGCGGTACGGAGCGCAATCGAATCATATGGTTGCCGCTGCACCACGGCGCAGCTTTGGCAGGCTTGCACTTCCCGACGAGCGTCGTATCGGCGCCGGGATAGCCCGCGAAAATATTATCGAAGCTGCGATTCTCTTGCAGCAGTACGACGATGTGTTGGAGCGAGCCGGGCGGCGCGGGCGATGCGCTCGGCCCGGGCGCGGGCGTCGAGCCGATGCTGCCGCTGCATCCGGTGATGCAGGCGAGCGACGCAACTAAGATCATGGGCCCAAATAACCGATTCATGGCACCTCCGAACGCCGAGCATACGTTTCTCGAATTGTTCGACGCAGGAAAAGCGAAAGTCTTGTCGCAGCCTGCTGCACACCGGTAAACGGAGGATAAATGCGATTTTCATCAATTGCAGCGGTGACTCTAGTTACCGCCTTAGCCGCCTGTAACGGCGGAGTCAATTCCATTCCCGCAGGCTCGTCGAGTTCGGCGCTTACTTCGAGCTCGCAAATGCAACCCACGGCGGCGCAGCTCGGACTCTGGCCGCGGCCGGGCGATGCGGTGCGCGTCTGCGGTGACGTGGCGATCGGCTACGCGCGCTGCCAGGCGTGGATTCGCACGGACGTAAAAGGATTCGTTCGTGATGCGACGCCGAGCGGCTACGGCCCCAGCGATTTGCAGACTGCCTACAATCTCACGTCGTATAGCAGCAGCAACGGAAGCGGCGAAACGGTTGCGATCGTCGATGCATTTCACGATCCCGATGCCGCTACGGACGTAGCGGCATACCGCAAGCAGTACGGCTTGCCGGCGTGCACGGCTTCGAGCGGCTGCTTTTCACAGAAGTCGTACACGACCAAGACCAACAAGGGTTGGGGCGTCGAAGAATCGCTCGACATCGAAATGGTCTCGGCGATCTGCCCGAAGTGCAAGATCCTCCTCGTAGAGGCGGCATCGGCACGACGCACGTCGGCGCTGAGCACGGCCGAAGTCTACGCGACGGCGCATGCGAACTACGTCAGCAACAGTTGGAGCGGCAACGAAGGCACGAAGACGTACGACAAAGATTATAACGTGAGCGGCGTCGCCATTACTGCGGCGACCGGCGACAACGGCTACAACAAGACCGCGCAGTGGCCGGCGATTCTTGCCATCCGTCATCGGCGTTGGCGGAACGTCACTCACGAAGACCAGTCCGCGCACCGAGACGGCATGGTCCGGGGCGGGAAGCGGCTGCAGCAAAGTCTATGCGAAGCCGAGCTTCCAGAGCGGCATCACTACCGGCTGTTCGGACCGCGCCGAAGCCGACGTCTCGGCCGATGCAAATCCGAATACGGGTGTCGCGGTCTACGACACGGACGGCTATAGCGGCTGGTACGTCGTCGGCGGTACGTCGGTAGCGACGCCGATTACGGCTGCGGTCTTCGCGCTAGCTGGAAATACCAGCACGAACAACCCGGGAAATCTCTACTCTCACACCGCGCACGCTCAACGACATCACGAGCGGAATAACGGAAGCTGCGGCGCGCCGCTCTGCACGGCCGGCGTCGGTTGGGACGGGCCGACCGGATTGGGAACGCCCAACGGCATCGGCGCTTATTAGGCCGCTCTTCGCCGTCGCCGGCGGGATGGTGCTTGCGTGCACCATCTCCGCGGCCGGCGCTTGCGGTCGAGAACATCCCGTTTACGCTGGTCAAAGGCGGCGTGATCGAGGTGCAAGGATCGGTCGACGGATCGTCGGCGGTGCCGATGCTCGTCAATCTCGGGGCCGGCGTTGACGTGCTTGCGAGCGATCTCGGACGGCGCTACGTTCGCCATCAACGGAAAGTACGTGAGCCTGCGGCTCACCGGCGAACGCGTCGATCTGCCGATCGGTCAGGTGAACTCGCTTGCGATCGGCGGCGTGCCAATCGACGGCGCCGCACGTCGGGATTTGGAACGGACTCGACGGATCGGGCGCCGAGGGCCTGATTTCGGCGACGGCGTTTCGAAACATCGCGACGACCTTCGACTTCCGGAACAATCAGATCGTGATCGAAGACGCGCAAACGTTTCCCGAGCGCGTACGGATCCAGCCCAATATTCCCGTCATCCTGCAAGACGATCTCGGCATCGCGCTCGCGGTCTTCGCGCGATTTGATTTCGGCGGCGGAAAGACGGGCCTCTGCGAGATCGATACCGGCTCGCCAGGGATTACGCTTGACAAGACGTTCGCACAGTCGATCGGTCTCGATGCGTCTCGTGCAACGGGAAGAGTTTCGACGATCGGAATAGTAGGCGCGCCGCAAACGGCGATCGCCGGCGCGACCGTTTCAGTACGGAGACCTCATCTACGATTGCGACGTCGGCAACTCGTTCTGGAGCGGACGGACGTTCACACTAGATCTGCTCGATCGCTTCATGTACGTTTCAACCTCAGCTTAATCCAAGAGCGGTTAAAGCAAGCGTGGGCCAGGGTAACAAGCGGGCATGAAATTCTATTCCGCAATGACCTCGCTCGCCGCCTCGCTCTTAATCCTGGGCGGCGCACTCACCGCGCTTCCCGCGGTGGCGCAGTACGACCAATACGACCAAGTGCCCCCCTACACGACGTGGCAGCCGGGTTGGGACCAAAATCAGTACGACCGCCATCACGTCATCCTCGGCCACGTGGCATCGTTTGCGCCATACCGCCTGACGGTGATGCGGCGTAACGGCGACGTCCAGACCGTCGACCTCAAGCATGGGACCGTCATCTATCCAACGGGAGCAACGCCGTCGCAGGGCGAACGAGTCGCGCTCGTCGGTTATTACAGCAACGGCACGTTCATCGCCAATCGCGTCATCCTTCGTCCGTAGGATGTTGACGTGATGCTTGCCGGCTGGGTGCGCCGCCTGCGCTCGCGCAGGTGGCGCAACGGTATGCCGAGACGAGCCGCGGCATCGTCGTCTTTCAGATGCATCGCATTTTCGACGTCCACGGCGGCTTCTCACGGCGGCACGAAGATCTCGTGATGAACGGCATCTACGACGACGGCGCGCTGGTGCGAGTGCGCGTCGTCAACTACTCCATCAACGGGAGCGCCGCGAGTGCTAGCGACGTCGCCGGCGTCGAGCAGTCGTGGAACCATCCCAAGCCCAGCGACGTCTTTACGCCGCCGTTCGATGCGCGGAATTTCGGCGCGTATGATTACCAAAGCGGGGGGACTTCGGCGATCGGGTTTACGTCGGCCGTGCACGACGCGGGCCACGGGAGCGGAAGCTTTAGCTACGACGCGCAGGGCAACGTGGTCTCGTATACGTTTACGCCCAACGTGCTGCCGCCGCACGCGAGTTCCGGCGAGATCGCCGACCACCGCGGCGAAGTACTTCCGGGTTATTGGGCCTCCACGCAAGAAACGCAGCAGTATCGCGGCAGCTACGGCCCGTTTGCCGCAGCCGGCTCCATCGAAGTCACTTATAGCGACTTTCATCGCTTCACGGATCTCCCAAGCGCCCTCCGCTCGCTAACGGGGTGAAGCTTCCGTAGCTGGGGCGCAGCCGGGTAGGAAGGCTTTGCGCTGCGCGCAGAAAACGGCTCTTGCCCGGAGGAGAACCTAAAGCATGCCCGACTTCCTAAAGACCTTGTTCGTGAACCCGCCGACCTTCGAAGGTTTCGATGGCGGCGCAGGGTCGCGCTATCAGTGTCGCCGCGAGGTTCGGTCGTTTTGGTATCCGACGTGGCTCGCGCAGCCCGCGGCGATGGTGCCGGGCAGCAAGCTCATCGACGCGCCGCCGGACGGCTTGAGCGTCGATCAGGTCGCGCCGCTCGGCGAAAGAGTACGAACGGATCGTCATCCATACGAGCGCACCCGTCGTTTAACAACGATGCGCGGTTCGCGGCACGTCTGAAGCAAGAGAACCCCGACATCGTCGTTGGGATGGTCGGCGCGCACGTGAGCGTGCTTCCCGAAGAATCGCTCGAGGAGCGCCTGCGGTCGATTGGGTGAGCGTCGGCGAGTTCGATTATACCTGCGTCGACGTCGCGCAGGGCAAGCCCCTGAGTGAGATCGACGGGCTCGCCTATCGTCAAGAACGGCAGCATCGTGCGACACGCGGAGCGGCCGATCATCATGGATATGGACGCGTTTCCTTCGGTGCTCGACGTCTACCGCCGCGACCTGACGATTCCCGAACTATTTCAACGGCTACCTGCAGCATCCGTACCTTTCGCTCTACACGGGGCGCGGCTGCAAGTCGCGCTGCACGTTCTGCCTCTGGCCGCAGACCATCGGCGGCCATCTCTATCGCGTGCGCAGCGTCGAGAGCGTCGAAGCCGAAATGACGCGCGCGAAAGCGCTCTTTCCGGAAGTCAAAGAGTTCTTCTTCGACGACGATACGCTCACCGACAACGTCCCGCGGGTCGAAGAGATCGCGCGGCGCTTGGGCAAGATCGGCATCACGTGGTCGTGCAACGCGAAGCCGAACGTGCCCGCGCGCGACGCTCGAGATCATGCGCGCGAACGGCCTACGCCTACTGCTCGTCGGTTATGAGTCGGGAAACCAGCAAGTCCTCAACAACATGAAGAAGGGCACGCGGCTCGACATCATTCGCCGATTCTCGAAAGACTGCCGCGAGCTCGGCATCAAGATCCACGGCACGTTCATCTTGGGAATGCCGGGCGAGACGCCGGAGACGATCCACGAAACGATCGACTTCGCGTGTGAAATGGATCCGGAGACGATTCAAGTCTCGCTCGCCGCGCCGTATCCGGGTACGTATCTATACAAACAAGCGCAGGAGAACGGCTGGCTCGAGCTCGACGAAGGCTTAGTCGACACCCACGGCGTGCAGCACGCGGCGCTCAACTACCCGGGCCTAACGTCGACGATGATGTTCGAATCGCGTCGACGAGTTCTACCGGCGCTTCTATTTCCGCCCGCGCAAGATGTTCTCGCTGCTCGGAGGCATGATCGGCGATCGTCAGGTGATGAAGCGCCGCGTGCGCGAAGGCGTCGAGTTCTTCCACTTCCTCCGCGAACGTAAACGCGAACAGCGCGAGGCCGCGCGCACTGCCGCAACCGCGTCCTGACTACTTCAACGCAAGGATTGAGACGCTATAGGGCGGTAGCGTCAACGGCACGGTTGCGCTCACGCCGCCTAGGCTCTGCGTACGCCGGGCCAACCCACGGTTCTCTTTCGATTTGTCGTACTGCGCTTTACCGTACGTCCACAGCGTCGCGTCGTAGCGGCTGCGGTGCGAGTTCTTCGACGCGCGCATCGACGTCGATCGCCGAGAGCGTGTTGTTGAAGATCGCGAACGCGTAGCCGCCGCCTTGAGCGAAGCCGTACGCCCGGACGGTGGTACCGAGCGACGCCGGGACATCGACGCTGCGAACCTTCGAGCCGCCGGGAATTTCGCTCGCCATCAGACCCATGACGCGCGCAGTCGGAAACGGCGTTCCGCCGGGGATGCGCGGCGTATCGGCGCAGCCTCGAGTATTTCGCCGGCAGGTCGTCGGAGAAGAGGGCTTCCGTTCCGAAATGCTGCCAGCCGTAGAGTTTCTTGGAGTAATCGCCATTCTCGTCGCAGCTTCCGTACGCGAGCCAGAAAGTTGACCGGCCGACGCCCTCGTTCTTGAGCGTGCCGAGCATTTGGCCGACGAAAAGCCCGTTGACGATCGAAACCGATTGCTTCCCTTCATTGCCCGCGTCGTTGTTGTATTCACCGAGATAGATCGGCATCTTCTTGACGGCGGCCGCGGCCATTTGGCGGCACAAGCCCTTGAGGTCACCGTCGAACGTCGAAATCGCCGGCCCCAGCAGAAACGAGTCGCTGTCGATGTTGTACTCGGGGTAATAGTGCAGCTCGACGAAATCGAATGGCTGCGCCTCGCGCAGCACCACGCCGTTCCACGCGCGGTCGCTCGGAACGTCGACGACGATGCCGACCTGCGCTTGCGGATCGGCCTTTTTCATTGCGGGGTAGTAGCCGTTGCGCACCGCGCGCGCGTAGATGTGCGGATCGTGTGGATGCGAATGAAGATCGTACTCCCAAGACCCATAAACTTCGTTGCCGACCGTCCAATACGAAACATGATAACCGTGGCGGCGCGCGTAACCGGCCCACGCGGCGGCTTCGTTCGGATCCCCGCCGCCGTTGCAAGCCGGATTGCTGCCGTAGTTGAGCGTGATTGCGACGTCGATCTCCAGCGGCGCGCGACGCGGCTCATCAAGTCGATCGAAGGTCGAGGACGGCGTGATATAACCTTGGTTGGCGCAGACCGTACCACCGTTCTCCCAATGGTAGGCGTCGGATTCCGAACCGCCGGGAAAACGGACGAGATGAATCTTCGTTTTTTGCAACGACGGATTGACGAAGGCCGCAAGAAGTCGTACCAGGTGTCGAGCGACGCGCCGTAAACGTCGTCGGAGACGGTGGCTCCGCTCGAGCGCGCATCGAGCGTGACGACCGGCGTGCTCGTTGCGATTCGGCGATCGAATGCCGGAGATTGCAAGCGGCGGGCCGGGGATGGTTCGGTTGCTCCCGCAACCTGCCGTCAACGTGACGAGAAGATGGCCGCCAAAGACCAGCGATACATCGTGCGTCTCCTGTGCGGGAATATAGCGTCGCATTCCCAGTTTGAGGGGAGATTTCGATTGACGAACATACGTTCGCATGATAGAGTCGATAGCGTGGACGTGAGGAGCGCGCGGTGAGCTGGCTGTCGCGCCTGCGCTCCTCGCTCAGCCGCGCCCGTGAGAGCTTCGCGGCCGTAACGCGTCTGGGGCGCCCCGACCGGCCGTTGACGCCGGAGTTTTGGGACGAGCTGGAGGAGACGCTGATCCTGGCCGATTTCGGCGTTCCGGCCACGCAGAAGATCCTCACCGGCCTGCAGACCGTAGGCCGCCAAGAAGAATGGAAGACCGCCGATCGGCCGATCGCGCGTTTCCGCAAGGACGTCGAACGCTTTCTCACGCTGCCGGGCGCCGAGCTCAAACTCGATCGCGAGCCCGCCGTCATTCTGGTCGTCGGCGTCAACGGCAGCGGCAAAACGACGACGATCGGCAAGCTAGCGGCGCGTCTGCACAAGGAGCGCAAACGCGTTTTGCTCGTCGCCGGCGACACGTTCCGCGCAGCTGCGGCCGAGCAGCTTGCCGTCTGGGCGGAGCGCAGCGACGCCTCGATCGTACGCGGCGCCGAGGGCGCTGATCCGGCCTCGGTGGTCTTTGACGGCATACGAGCGGCGAAGGCGCGGGGCGTCGATGTCGTGCTCGTCGACACGGCCGGCCGGCTGCAAACGAAGACGAACCTCATGGAAGAGCTCAAGAAAATCCGCCGCGTCATCGAACGCGAACTCGGCGAGCCGCCGGCCGAAACGCTGCTGGTCTCGACGGCACGAACGGTCAGAACGCGATCTCGCAGGCGAAGCTCTTTCACGCCGCAACCGAGCTCACGGGCATCGTCATCACAAAGCTCGACTCGACGGCGAAAGGCGGCGTGCTCGTCGCCATCGTGGACGAGCTCGAGATTCCTATCAAGTTCGTCGGCTTAGGCGAAGCCGCCGACGATATCCGTCCCTTCGTCCCTTCGGAATTCATCGATGCGCTCTTTGAGGACGAAACGAATGCCACCCGGTTGGCACTCTGACCTGAGAGCGTGATAGAAGACCAATCAAGAAAGGACCACCAATGGCAGCAGAAGACGAACGGCAACTCGCCCTCACCAACGCGCTCGCCCAGATCGAGCGGCAATTCGGCAAAGGCTCGATCATGCGCATGGGCGACTTCCAGGAGCGCATGGCCTTCGAGATCATTCCAAGCGGCTCGATCGCGCTCGACCTGGCACTGGGTGTCGGCGGATTTCCGCGCGGACGAATCGTCGAGATCTACGGACCTGAATCGAGCGGCAAGACGACGCTCGCGCTCCATGCGATTGCCGAGGCGCAGAAACCCGGGGGAACCGCGGCCTTCGTCGACGTAGAGCACGCGCTCGATCCGAACTACGCCGCGGCGCTCGGCGTCGATCTCGACAACCTGCTCGTCTCGCAGCCCGATACCGGCGAACAAGCGCTCGAGATCGCCGAAATGCTGACGCGCAGCAACGCCGTCGACGTCGTCGTCGTCGACTCCGTCGCCGCGCTCGTTACGCGCGCCGAGCTCGAGGGCGACATGGGCGATGCGCACGTCGGCCTGCAAGCGCGCTTGATGTCGCAGGCCCTGCGCAAGCTGACCGCCGCGATCTCGCGCAGCAAGACGGTCATGATCTTCATCAACCAGCTTCGCGAAAAAGTCGGCGTCATGTTCGGCAACCCCGAGACGACCTCGGGCGGTCGCGCGCTGAAGTTCTACGCGTCGGTGCGTCTCGACGTTCGCAAGCTCGAGACGATCAAGGTCGGCCAAGACGTCGTCGGCACGCGCACGCGCGTGAAGGTGGTCAAGAACAAGGTCGCGCCGCCGTTCCGCCAAGCCGAGTTCGACATCACGTACGGCCACGGAATCTCGAAGATGGGTTCGATTCTCGACGTCGCGCTCGATCAGAACATCGTCGGCAAGAGTGGCTCGTGGTATACCTACGGCGAGCAGCGTATCGGTCAAGGCCGCGAGAACGCCAAGGCGTATCTCGAAGAGCATACCGAGCTCGCCACCGAGATCGAATCGAAACTTCGCGAAGCACTCGCCCTTCGACAGGCTCAGGATGACAAAGCCTCTTCGACAGGCTCAGGATGACAAGAGAGCATCCAACGGCAAAGCAGCACTGTGTCTCCTGAGCGGAGCCGAAGGGCATGAGTGCATATTCTGCGGCGTTAGCGTTTCTGGCGCGGCAGCGATGCACGGAGGCGCGCCTTGTGGCAGCATCTTGAGCGTAAAGGCTTCGACGACGACGCAACGCGCGCGGCCATCGAGCGCTGCAAGGCGCGAGGGTTTCTCGACGACCGTCTCTACGCGCGGCTCTATGTCGAGCGCAAACGCAAACCGATTGGCAACGAGCGCATCGTCGGCGAGCTGATCCGCAAAGGCATCGATGGCGACGCCGCCGCCCAAGCCGTCGCGGCGCTGGAAGAAGACGAAGGCTCGCGCTGCGCCGCTGCCTTCGAACGACTGACGCAATAAGAATCCGGCCATCGAATATCCGTCGGCGGCGCGCCGCCTCGAACGCCTCGGTTTCCCCGCTGCGACGATCTATCGCGTCCTTCGCGCCCACGCCTCGCGCTTCGGCCCGCTTCGCGAATATGGAGTGCGTGTCCCAGTAGCCCCGCGGCGGGGCACTCGTTCCGCTATGGCGGCGCAGACCGTGCTGTCGCCGAGGACGATCGCGACGTTCGCGAGCTGCTCACGCATCATTTCGAGCGTGAAGGCTTCGCGGTAGCGGCGTCGGCGACGGTCATGCAGCGTCTACGCTATGCGCGCGGCGGGGCCGATCTGCTGGTTCTCGACATTGCGCTGCCCGGCGTCGATGGTTACGACGTCGTCCGCACGCTGCGGCGCGAGGAGCGCAGCATCCCGATCGTCGTGATCACGGGACGTTGCGACGAGATCGATCGCGTCCTCGGCTTCGAGCTCGGCGCCGACGATTATATCGCGAAGCCGTTTTCGCCGCGTGAAGTCGTCGCGCGCGTGAAGTCGATTCTGCGTCGCACCGGCCGCGCGGTTCCCAAACCCGAGCCCTGCTCAAGTTCGGCCGGCTCGAAATCGATGCCGGCGCGCGCGAGGCACGCGTCGACGGCACCGACGTAAAGCTCAAGCCGCGGGAGTTCGCGCTTCTATGGAACTGGCCGGAAACGCCGGCGTCGCGCTCTCGCGCGACTGGCTCTTGCAGCGCGTTTGGGGATACGATTTCAACGGCGACGAGCGTACGATCGACGTTCACGTCCACCGCCTGCGCGCGAAAATCGAAGCAGCGTTGGAGCTACCGTCGATGCTGCGCACGGTTCATGGATTCGGCTATAAATTCGTTGGCGGTTGACGTGCGGCCGCGAGCGGCCAATCCCGACGCGCGATGTTAGCGACGATCGGACACGAGCTGCGCACGCCGCTGACGTCGATCCGCGGATATGTCGAGACGCTGCTCGACGGCGATTTCGACGCGACGACGGCGCGCCGATTTCTGGAAACCGTACGCCGCGAAGCGCTTCGGCTCGGGCGCTCGTCGACGGCATGCTCGAGTTTTCGCTGCTCGATCTATCAGCCGCGCGAGTCGGTGCGTCTGCAACGTCGGCGAGCAGATTCGCGCGACGATCGAGATGCTCTCGCCGTTGGCGATCGCGCGCGGCGTCACGATCCGCTCGCGATTGCCCGACGCCGCCTGCGCGCGTATCGACGGCGACGCGTGCTTTCACGCGCTTGCGAATCTGGTCGAGAACGCCGTCAAGCACGGAGCCGTGGAAGGCACGGTAGAGATTGCGTGCGTCTGCGAACGCCCGTACATTTCGGTCTATATCGACGATGATGGCAACGGCGTGCCGCCCGCCCTGCGAGATGCGATCTTTTTGCTGGGCGTGCGCGGTGACGGCGCAGGCTTGGGTTGCGGCATCGGGCTGGCGATCGTCAAGGCAATCGCAGAACGCGCCGGCGGCGAGGTCCGGGTCGAGCGCTTCGCCACTGGGCGGAGCGCGTTTCATCCTGAGTTTTTGGAGGGATAACCTGCCGCCGATGTCGTAGATCACAGCCCGTGGCTATGTCCCGGGTAGGGTTCGCGCATGCGAGTGAAGCCGAGCTGGCGCGACTTTTCGACCTCTATCGAATCTACTGGCAGTACGAACCCCACAGTTTTCCGATCGCTTGGAACGAGCACGGCCGTCCGGTTGAGTTTTTCACACCGGATTTTTATCTTCCCGAGTACGATCTCTATGTCGAGGTCACCGTCGCCAAGCCCGTGCGCAACACTCGCAAGAATCGCAAGGTGCGCCTCATGCGCTCGCATCACCCGGCCGTCAACCTCAAACTCTTCACGCGACGCGACGTCGAACGCGTCTTCTCCCGCCTGAAGCGGGCCTCGTGATCGGCGACCCGCTCTTCGATTCCGAATCGATAGCGGGCCGCGTCGCCGCCATCGGCGGCGGCCATCTCCCAGGACTATTCGGGTAAGAGGCCGCTCATGATTGCCGTGCGTGGCGCGGCTGCGACCTTTTTTGCCGATCTTGCGCGCGCCGTTACGATTCCGCACGACGTCGACTACGTTGCCGTGAACCGACACGGCGATGGCGACGGCATCGTGCTCGATAGCGACCTCGCCACCCCATCGAAGGCCGGCACGTCGTCCTGGTCGACGATACGGTCGACACCGGTCTCACGCTGCAGTACGTCGTGAAGCGGCTGCTCGAGCTGGGACCCGCCTCGCTGGCCGTATGCACGCTCCTCGATCGGCCGCACAGGAGAATTGTCAGACATTAGAAATCAAGTATAGGGCCTTCGAGGTCCCCGACGTATTCGTCGTGGGCTATGGCCTCGATTACTTAGGACGCTATCGGGAGCTGCCGGCTTTGTACGCAACACGGAACCTGGCCCGTATGACCGGCCGCTGTTTTCCGCAGTCCTTTCGCTCGTGCTGGCATTCTGCCGCCGCGAGCGCGCTGCGGCCGCTGCCGGCGTCGGCGCTCGAATTGCGTTCGATCGAGCAGGCCGCGGCCGATTACCGCAGCCCCAACTCGCATCTCGAGGAGATGTTCCGCTCCGCGCTGCTCGAGACGAGCCGCCTCGCGCAATACGCGCCCGACAGTACCGCATACATTATGACCGGCGACATTCCCGCGGAGTGGCTGCGCGACGCCAGCGCACAAGCGCGGCCGTATCTCTTCTTTGCGAAAGATGATCCCGACGTGCGAGCGCTGCTTCGCGCCATCATCGCCCGCATGGTGAAATACCTGCAGATCGATCCGTACGCCAACGCCTACACGCTTGACTATCGCGTTTGGGAGCAGAAGTTCGAGCTCGATTCCCTCGCCTATCCGACGGCGCTTGCGTGGAGTTATTGGAAGACGACCGGCGACGCGTCGATCTTCACCAAAGACTTTTCGACGATGCTCGACGACGTGCTGGCGACGATGGAGCGCGAACAGAATCATCCGCGCGACTCGCGTTACGCGCACAAGGAGCTCCCTAACGGCGGACGCGGCAACCCCGTCGGCTACACGGGTATGATTTGGACGGGATTCCGTCCGTCCGACGATGCGTGCGAATACAACTATTTGATTCCTTCGGAGATGTTCGCGGTCGTGGCGCTCGGCGACATGGCCGAGATCGAACTCAACGTCTATCACAACCTCATCAAAGCGCGCGAAGCCAAAGCCCTGCGCGACGAAGTGCAGCGCGGGATTCAAACCTACGGACTCGTGCTCGTGCCGAAATACGGCTACATCTACGCCTACGAGGTCGATGGCCTCGGTCACGCGATTCTTACCGATGACGCAAACATTCCCGAGCCTCCTCGCGGCGCCGTACTTCGGCTACACGAGCGGCGAACGATCGCTACTACGACAACACGCGGCACTTCCTGCTCTCGCAGGATAATCCGTCGTTCTATCAGGGACATTTGGCGCGAGGAATCGGCAGTTATCACACGCCCGATCACTGGGTTTGGCCCCTGGCGCTCATCATTGAAGGCATGACGGCGACCACGGGAGTCGAGAAGCAAGACGTGCTCGGTCAACTGCTTGCGAGCGATCCCGGCGACCATTTGCTGCACGAATCGTTCAATCCGGACAATCCCGCAGCAATATACGCGCCGCACCTTCGGCTGGCCGAACGCGCTCTTCTCGGAGTTCGTGATGACGCAGTTCGAAGGCGTTGGACAAATCCCGATGGGCGACACCAGCGACCTCGAGTTCAACACCGAGTAAGGCCTGGCCAACTGCAAGCGTGCGCCAACGTGCCGTCCAAAGCCGACGTATTATCGTTGGATTGCAGTGGGGAGACGAAGGCAAAGGCCGGATCGTCGATCTCTATGCGGCGGACTACGACGTCGTCGCACGTTTCGGCGGCGGAGACAATGCCGGGACATTCGATCGTCGTCGGAGAGCGGGAGCTGGCGCTGCGCATCGTACCGTCGGGAGTGATGCACCCAAACGTCGAGCTCTTCGTCGGAGGCGGAACGGTCGTGAACCTCCAGACGCTCGTCGCGGAGCTGGACGCGCTGGCGGAGATCGGTATCGATACGTCGCGGGTGAAGATCTCCGATCGCGCGCATATTGTTTTTCCGCATCACGTCGAGCGCGACAAGGCCGGCGAAAAAGCACGAGCGACAGCCATCGGCACGACGGGGCGCGGCATCGGACCGGCGTACGTCGATCGCGTCGCGCGAACCGGCATTCGTTTCGCGGATTTGCTGGTTCACGGTAGCGGCCAATGAAACGGCGCGGACGACGGAACGGTTGCGACCGCATGTCGTGGACGGCGTGGCGTACATTCACGAACGCCTAAACGAAGGAAAGCGCGTATTGATCGAAGGCGCACAGGGGTCGCTGCTCGACGTCGGTTATGGAACGTATCCTTTCGTTACCAGCTCGCACACGATCGCCGGAGGTGCATGCACCGGACTCGGGATCGGTCCGGGCGCGATCGGACAAGTGATCGGCGTGCTCAAGGCGTACTGCACGCGCGTCGGCGGCGGACCGTTTCCCTCGGAATTGCACGACGACCGCGGCGAAAGACTGCGACGGCAAGGCGGCGAGTACGGAACGGTGACGGGACGCCCGCGGCGTTGCGGCTGGCTCGACGCGGTCGCGGCGCAATATGCCGTCGCGCTCAACGGGTTGACGAGCGCCGTGATCACCAAGCTCGACGTGCTCACCGGCTTCGAACGCATCGGAATCGTTACGGGTTATCGGCTGGGCGGAAACCGGCGACCTTTACCGACGCGGATGTCCAAAGGTCTCGAAATCGAGATCGAAGAGCTGCCCGGGCTGGAGCGAACCGATCCGCGCGTACCGCCGCATTGACGAACTTCCCAAGGCCGCGCGAGCCTACGTCGATCGGGTGCGCGACCTTCTGGCGTCCCCATCGATCTGGTATCCGTCGGACGCGAACGGACGCAGTTGGCTCGCTAGAGCCGCGCCGGCGGGAGTTCTCTCCAGTATGCCGGCGAGATTCCGGTTCAGCCTTCAGCCGCTGCTCGATTGGCGAGCGCGCGCCGAAGAAGAGAAGCAGCGCGATTTTGCCGCGGCGCGCCGGCTTCTCGCGGAGATGCGATCGGACGAGCTGCAGCGGCTCGCCGACGAATATCGCCGGTGCGCCAAGCAGCTCGTCGCATCAGCCGCGATGACGGAAGCATCCGCCGATCTTCGGCTGCGCGATTCGTATCTTCGCTTTCTGCGACGCCGCGATGGCGCGCGAACGATTCGCGCCGCGCGGAGCTTTCGACGGCGTGCGATCGTGCGCGCGATGAGCTCGTCTGTCGCCAGCCGCGAGCGGCGCGTCATCGAGAAACTCAAAGAGCGACGGCTTCGTGAATTCGAGGCGCCGAAGCGCGGCGCGAAGAGCTCGAGATCGACGAATCGAACGCGCGGTCGCACGAACGCGCGCACGCGGGAGAGGCTCGGCGCAGGCCGAGCCGAAAGTGCGCCTCCGTGATCGTGCTCACGCGGCCCAACGGCCAGCCGGTCATGCTCAACTGCGATCTGATCGAATCAGTCGAGGAAAACGCAGAAACCATCATTACGCTAACGACCGGGAACGCCGTCGTCGTGCGCGAGCCGATGGAGGAGATCGAACGGCGCGTCGTGGACTTCAAACGCCGGATTTTCGCTCCGCAGCATTTGGAGCGGTAACATCGCGTGGCGTCGGCCTTATTGGGCAACCTATTTCGAGCGCCTCGCTATCGTCGCGCTCGTTCTAGCTGCGCTCTATTTCCTCGGTCGCAAGCTGCGCGAGCTCGCGGATCCTTTGCGGGTGCATCGCGGCGTCTTAGCGTCGTCGAATCGGTTGCGCTTACGCCGCACGCGGCGCTGCACATCGTGCAGGCCGATCGCCGCTACTTCCTTATCGGTAGCGCGAGCAGCGGCCGTAACGCGCCTCGCGGAATTAAAATCCTCTCGAGACGCCCCGAGCGTAGGAGAGTTAGACGCTGAAGTAACGGAATTGGCCGAGTTTATTGCCGGCCGTTTCGACGAAATAGATTTGGTTGTCGGTTCCCAGCGTGAACGTCGTCGGATCTGAGTTGGCGGTCGGAATCGGATACAAGTTCACGTGGTGGCTTCGCGCGAAATAACTGCCCGATCTTATTCAGTCCCGGATCCGTGAAGTAGAAATTGCCGTCGATACCCTGTGAAAGCCAGTCCGGCGAGATCGGCGCCCGTTAGCGGATACGTCGCGGTGATCGTTCCGCCAGTCGACATGCTCACGATTTGCGCGGCTTTGCTTCGATAAACCAGAGCTGCCCATCATTTGCCGGCGCGATTCCGAGCCGGCTGCGCGTTTGCGGGCGACAATTTGTATTCACTGAGCGGACTGCCGCTGACGGGAAGTCGTCCGATGCTGATTGGTTCCAGGCTCGGTGAACCAGAGCGCGCTGTCCGGACCGGTGGTGATCGCATAGGGTTGCGCGTTCCCGGTAAGGTGGAACTGCGTGAAGCGCACGTGCGGCTTGGGTTTGATTTGCGCAATGCGCCAAATCGAGTTCGTCCCGGGATCGGTGCACCACATGTTGCCGTCCGAACCCAGAGCGCAAGAATCAACGGACGAGCGGCGGAGTTCGGCAGAATGTATTCGACGTACGGCGGACCGGTGATCGTAATCTGTCGCGACGCGCGCAAGATTCGATCTCGGTGAACCAAACGTTGAGCGCCGGTCCCGGTCCCGAGGCGATGCCGATGGGACCGGCTTTGCTGCTCGGCGTGACTTGTTCCGTGATCTTTCCATTGCTGAAGAGCGTGCCGATCTTGCTCGCGTTCGATTCGGTGAACCACAAGTTGCCATCGGAGCCCAGGGTGATGTCCATCGGTTTGCTAGAGGCCGTGGGAATCGGGTATTGGGCGCGTAACGGCGGGCGTCGCCGTCGGAGAGGGCGTAGGCGTTCCGCTGGTCACGGGAGTGCCTCCGCCGCATGCGGCTAAAAAGCCGACGGCAAGAAAGGCCAGCACGAGGCGCGCCACTGGCAACAACTGCTTCTCCTTGGAGTCGGTCGGGCAGTGAATCAGCGTCCCTTATTGGCAGAGTGCACCGCCTTTCCCCTAGCGGCACCGTAGGTCGCCCAATCCCACGCCCGGTTTTAATCCTAAATAATTAGTTGACAAGGCGTCGTGCTGGCGATATCATACTACTAAATCTTTAGTAGATGCATAGGAGGCACCCATGAGCCGCAAGCCCGAGTTGACCGACAACGACCTTCCCTTCACCGCCCGCCAGCGGGTTCGCTTACCGGACGCCCTCGCTTCGTCGAGGATCTTCCAGGGCTGGGGCCCGGGGTTGGAGCGCTAAGATGGCGCGACGACGCTCGAGCACGCTCACCGAGGCCGAGTTACGGCTGATGGAGGTGCTCTGGAAGAAAAGCGCCGCGACCGTCGCGGATGTAACCGCCGCGCTCCCGCCGCCACCGCTCGCTTATAACAGCGTGCTGACGACGATGCGCATTCTCGAGCGCAAAGGCTACGTGAAACATGAGGAAGTGGGTCGGGCGTACGTTTATCGTCCGGTTGTGGCCCGAGAGGAAGCGGCCGGGCACGCAGTCGGCAATCTGCTTTCACGATTTTTTGACAATAGCGCGGGCACGCTTGCGCTACGCTTAATCGAGACCGAGCGGCCATCCGACGGCGAGCTACAACGGCTCAAGGCCCTCATCGAGCAATACGAGGAACGGCAATAGTGATCGACTGGCAACAAGGATTCGTAACATTTGCAAGCGCGCTTTCTGCGATCGTGCTCAATGCGCTTTGGCAAGACGCGCTGCTCGTGCTCTGCGTCTGGCTGCTCCTGCGAGCCTGGCCGGAGATCAACGCGGCGACACGCTACGTGGTGTGGAGCGCGACGCTTGCTGCCGCGCTCGTCGTGCCGATCGCGACGACGCTGGCGTTCTTCACGCCGCGCATGCGGTCGCCGGCAGCTTCGCAACGTACGGCCTCCGAACGGATCGAGCCGCGACGCGCAGCTGCGCAACTGCGGCAACGGTACTGCCGCAGGACAGCCGAGACCACACTGCGCGTACTGCAGCCGGATCGCCGGCTGTATCGCAGGAATCTCGTCTGCCCGAGCGCGCGCGATTCACGATTCCGACGCCCGTAGCGCTCGGCGTCTTCGCGCTCTGGGCGCTGCTCGCGGGCTACACGCTCGTTCGCCTCGCGATCGGCTCTGCTGCGATTGGAGAATCTCAAGCGCGACGCGTTGCCGCTGCCGGTTGAGTATCGCGATGCGATGCCGCAATGGTCTGCGTGCCAATAAAGGTGCTCGCGACGTTCGGCTTTGCGTAAGCGACGAAACCGACGTTCCAGTCGCGGTCGGCCTCTTCGATGCGATGATTCTCATCCCGCGCTCGCTGCTCGACCAGCTTTCCGAGCCCGAGGTCGATCAGATCATGCCTGCACGAGCTCGCACATTTGACGCCGCGCCGACGACTGGACGAACGGCCTGCAGCGCATCGTCAGCGCACTGTTCGGATGGAATCCCGCCGCGCAGTTTATCGGACAACAGCTCGATCTCGAGCGCGAGGTCGCATGCGACGATTGGGTGCTCTCGTTCATCGGCATGGTTCGTCCGTACGCGCTCTGTCTCACGAAGATGGCGGAAACCGCGTTGTGGCCGCGCCATCCGATTCCGGCGCCGGGCGTTTTTGCGACGCGCAAACACATCTCGCTGCGTATCGAGCGCCTGCTCGGCGCCGGACGCAACATCGCGACGAATCTCGCCGTCGCGCCGGCCGCCGCTGCGATCGCCATCGTCGGCGCGATCGCGTTAGTCATCACCGTCGTCGCGCCTTCGATCGCGGCGCCGGTTGTCGCCACGCCGGCAAGCGCAGCCGCACCGCCGGCGACTCCTCGGCGCGGCGAAGTCTGCCGCGCCCGCCGTCGCTGCGAAGCTCTGCCACGCGGACCTCAGGAGCAGGAAAAAATCGTGACGCGTTACGTGCGCGTAGCGCAAGCATCATCGCCCGCCGCCGCGAGCGGACGTCGGTTCACGTTTCAGTTCCCGCAACGCACGTGCACGTACCAGCGGTTCACGTCGACGTTCCCGGAACGACTGTCGACGTTCCCGCATGAACTTCGACGTTCCGGTTCCCGACGCGAGAGCGCTCGAGCAACAGATTCGCGCGAGCATCAACACCGCCGGCATGACGCGCGGCTTCCACGGCACGCATTTGGTACAAGGAAACTCGTGCGCCGGCTGCGACTACAGCGGCGTCAACTGGACCGGCCGGGACTTGCGCGGCGTCAAATATACCGGCGTCGATTTCTCGAAAGCAAATCTTTCGGGCGTGAACTTTTCGGAAGCCAGATTAGCCGCCGCTGATTTCTCCGGCGCCAACTCTAGCCGGAGCATCCTTCCGTAACGCGCATATCACCAAGTGCGATTTCACGAACGCGAATCTCAGCGGCACCGACTTCACCGGCGCTTCGATATCCGGCTGTGACTTCTCCAACGCCAAACTCACGGGCTCGGCGGTTCGCGACGTTCTCGGTGCCTGCAAGGCCTGCGATTTCGGTCATTCCGACCTCAGCGGCGCCGATCTGCACGGATTGCGAATCAGCACCATGGATTTTTCCGGCGCCGACCTTCGAGGCGCGAATCTTGCCGGCGCACAAATCGTAATGACGGACTTCAGCAACGCCAAATTGGACGGTGCGAACTTGAACGGGGCGACGCTGACCGACTGCGATTTGAGCGGAGTCGACCTCAGACGCGTCGACCTATCGAAAGCAAGACTCATCGGTACGGATGTAGACGAACGATGATTCCAGACTAAACGACCCTTCGGCACGCGCTCGGGGGCGCTGCTCAGGGTGAGACCCAGTGCTCGAAAAAGTGGCCTCGCGGCATGAGGCTTAGTCCGCTGCGTCCTTCGTGACGCCGATAGGGGAGAAGAATGATGATCGCCGTGACCCTCGCCGCAATGTTGGGACTGCCGTCGAACTGTATCGGCTGCGATTTCGCCGGTCGCGACTTGCGCGGAGCAAACCTCGCGAACGTCTCGTACGTCGGCGTCGATTTCGCGCGAGCCGATTTGCGCGGCGCCAACTTGCGTGGAGCGAACCTCACCGGCGTCGATTTCAAGCACGCCGACCTGCGCGATGCCGATTTGCGCGATACCAATCTCACGGGAGTCGATTTGGCGGAAGCACAGCTAAACGGCGCGCGCTTCGACGGCGCGAAGCTGACCGGCGCGAATCTACGCGACGCGCTGCATGGCGTGGATGCCGGCGAGATTCGCGCCATCTTCCGCAAGTGCATCGGCTGCGACGCGCGCGGCGCCGACTTGCAGCACGCCGATCTTTCAGGGATCTCGATGATCGGAAGCGATCTGCGGGGCGCGAACGCCCAAGGCGTGAGCTTCGAAGGATCCGACGTGGAAGCGGTGGATCTGGCGCAGGCCGACCTTCGCAACGCGAACTTCCGCAATGCTCGGCTCTGCTCGCATAACCGGGACGACGACCGAATTTCGTGCACCGACTTTCGCGGCGCGGACCTGCGCGGCGCGGATTTGCGCGGCGCCCTCATTTGCCGTGACGGTCACGAACCGCGTACTTGCAAGCGCGTCGATGCGGCGACACTGCGAGCCGCGAGCCATTCCGCGCTCGACGGAGCGATTCTCTAATGGTTGCCGCAGCGCTGACCGTCACGCACGCGACGCCGGCACCTCCATTGGAAGCCGGCGCTCCGCTGAGCGCATGGAACCAGAGCGCATCGGCCGCACTACGATGGGACGTCGGGCACGCGCGCACCGCGCAGGACGCGACGACCGTGCACATCACCACCGACGGCAAGTTTCTCTACGTGCGGTTCGACGCGCAGCAGCACGAGCCGGTAATGGCCTCCCAGCACAGCGACGACACCGTCGCCGGCGGCAGCAATATCAACGGCGGCATCGCCTGGACCGACGACGCCGTTTGGGTCGATCTTTGGCCGACCGGCCCCGCGGGCTTTCAATATCAGTTCGAATCGAATCCCAACGGCGCTCATAACGAGGCATCGAGCGAGAACACCGCTTTTTCCCCCGCCTGGCAGTCGCACGGGGCGACGACCTCCGACGGCTACGTCGTAACGATGGCGATTCCGCTCGGCGGTCATTCACGGCGCGCATCCCGGAACGTGGCGCGCGCAGTTCGTGCGGTACGTGCGCTCGTCGGGAGCGCTCAACGTGTGGTCGTACGACCAGTCCCAGACCAATCCGGACGATCCGTCTCGCGCGGGATTGCTCAATATCCCGTCGATCGCCAAGCCGCCGTTGCCGCGCCCACGGGTCGGCATGTACGCGCTCGGCGAAGTCGCGAGCTCCTCCATCGGCGGCAGCACGTCGCGCGTCGGCGCGGATTTTTCAATTCCGGTCGCGCAGACGGCGGCGATCTTCGGCACGTTGCATCCCGATTATTCCAACGTCGAGATCGATCAGCAGACGATTGCGCCGACGGTCTACCAGCGCGTCTACTCCGAAGTGCGTCCGTTCTTCACGCAAGCGGCGCCATACTACAACAACTTCAACTGCAACGTCTGCAACGGCTTTCGAACCATCCTTTACACGCCCGCAATTCCCACGCCGGCGCAAGGCTACGCCTTCGAGGGCAGGGAGGGGCCTTTCGGATTAGCGAGCTACGACGCAATCGGCGACGGACGCAACGACTCGGCAGCGGCGCTGAACTACACCTCGGATGACAACCACTGGAATGCGGCGTTCCAGCAAGTGATGGCCAACCTCCCCGGCATACATGACGTCTCCGACGAGACCGGCGTGAGCTGGTTCAACGGAAAGTATCTCTCAGGGTACGCGAATTACGCTACCGACCGCGGAACCAACGTGCTCGATCCCGGTCAAGGCAACTGGTTGGATGCCGGCGGAGGTTTCATCAGTCAGCAGTACGCGCTTTTCGGTTCCTACCGCGAAGTCGGCCAATATTTCAATCCTGTCGACGGCTTCGATTCCCATCCCGGTCTCGCTGGTTACGGGCTCTACGGGGCTCGGGTGTGGACGTTTTCGCCCAAGGATTTCCTGTCGTCGATCGGCGTCTCGGGATTCATGGACCGCTACCAGGGCTATGGAGCGACCTGTGCCTGGCGAGGCGCAAAGCGACAATCAAGTCTTGGTCGATTTCCTAACCAAAGGCACGATCGATCTGCAGCTCTTTTCCGGGTCTGATTACTGGCGTTTCGGCTCCGAGCTCACCCCGATCTCGCAGAACGCGGGCTTCAGCTTTACCTACCACAGCGGCATGCAGAACAATCTGAATAACTTCCCGACGCACGGCTCCTCGGCGACGCCGACCTCGATTCAATGGTATACGGGAAACTACGGCATTGGAGGACGTCTCGACACGTGGTTCCGCAACTCGACGATCAAAGTGGGAAATCGCGGCGCGCTGACGCTGACGCTCGACGATACCGCGCAGTACTTCCACGCAGCCTCTCCAAACATTCAATGGTTCGAGGAGATCGCCTACGCCTATCAGGTGAGCTCGAACTCCTCGTTCGCAATCGGCGTGCGGCAGGTAATCGGCTATCCTCCGCAGCCCAACGGCGGCGGCAACTGCGAGGGCAGATGCTCGAACATCTCGATCGCCTATCACTTGCGCCTGCGGCGGGCTGAGATTTACGCCGCATACGGTAACCCCAACACGCTGATCACGGTCCCCCAGGCAATCTTCAAGCTCATCTTTTACGCGGGCGGCGAGAAGGGAACGTGAAACCGCTCGGTACCGCGGGGGGTATGAAGAGCATGCGGTTCTTGCTTTGTGCCGTCTTGAGCGCGGCGCTCTATCCCCTCGCGGCTTCGGCGGCTCCGGTCGCGCCCGAAGACCTCTTCAAGCTGACATTCCTTAGCAGTGCCAGCATTTCGCCCGACGGCTCGCACGTGCTGGTCGAGGCCTCGCGCATGAACGGTCCGAAAAATACCTACGATCGCACGATCGAGCTGATCGACGTTGCGAGCGGCACCGTCACGCACAACGTCACGAAGCATGCCGGCGACGGCGACTACGCGTGGATGCCCGACGGAGGCAGCTTCGTCTTCGTGCGCACCGTGGCGAAGCAGAAAGCACAGCTCTATCGCTATACGCTTTCGTCGCGTGCGATCGTGCAGCTTACGCACATCAAAGACGGCGTTTCGTCGCCGGTGCCTTCGCATTCCGGCGATCGCATCGCGCTCACGGTAACGCAGACCGATCCGGCAGCCAATGCGTACGTGGATTTCTCGAAGGCCGGCTTCACGCCGGCCGCGGCGCAGAAGAAGAGCGACATCAACATCATCAAAGAACTTTTCTTCCAATCGAACGGTCAAGGTTATACCTATCAGTATCATCAGCACATTTGGACGATCAAGGCCGACGGTTCGGGGGCGACGCAACTCACATCGGGCCAATATTCCGAAGGGTTCGATGCGTGGTCGACGGACGATCGGAGAATTCTCTTCGACTCGCTTCGTTATGAGTCGGTCGATAGCGGCCCCAGCGACGTCTACACGATCCCCTCTACCGGTGGCGCGATGCAGAAAGTTGCTTCGCCGCTGCCGTCAAACGGCGGCATAGCTTTTTCGATCGATGGCGCGCGGGTTTACTACTTGAGCGCCGACGTTCACGATTCCGCAGAACAACCGGCGCTGGTTTCGTCAAGGCCCGACGGCTCCGACCGGCGCGTCATCGTAGCACGCGATACGGTCGGCTGGGGCGATACGCTCCTTGCCGATATGAAGGAGGGTGGCGGCCTGTGCGGCGCGCCGCTTCCCGACGGCAAGACCATGCTGCTCAACATCGACGGCCCCGGTTATTCGAATTTGCGACGGGTCGATCTGACCAGCGGTTCGTTTACCGACGTGACGCCGCCCAAAGGCGAAGCGTTCTCGTGCACCGTTTCCCGCGACGGAAGCCGCGTTGCGTATCTCTACAGCGATTTCATGCATCCCGCCGACGTCTACGTCGCCGACGTCAACGGTGGTAAGCCTCCCTTCGGCTCCGCTCAGGGCAAGCAGCTCACCAACGTCAATGGCGCGTATCTCGCGTCGGTAACCCTTTCGCGGCCGCAAGAGTTCGACGTGAAAGATCCGGCCGGCTTCACCGTGCAGGCCTGGTTTATGCCGGCCGTGGGCGGCCCTTCGACTTCGCTCGGGACAGGTTCCGGCTCTAAGCACCCGACGCTGCTCAACATTCACGGCGGCCCTGAAACGCAGTTCGGCGATACGTTTTTTCACGAGTTCCAGCTCTACACATCGCTCGGTTACAACGTCGTCTTTTGCGATCCGGCCGGCAGCACCGGGCACGGCTACGCCTTCGAAGAGTCGCTCGAGAATAACTACGGCGATGCGATGTTCCAAGACGTTCAGGCAGTCATGGATGCGGCCGTACAGCGTCCCGACGTCGATGCGTCGCGCCTCGCCGTGCTCGGGGGATCGTACGGCGGTTATGCGACGCTCTGGGTGATCGGGCACACCGACCGTTATAAGGTCGCGGTCGCCGAGCGCGCGGTCAGCAACCTGCAAAGCGAAAATCTCGCGGCAGACTTCGCCGGGAAGAACGGTCTTGGCGGCGGATACTACACCTGGGGACCGCCGTGGGATCCGGCTAGCACCGATTATGCAAAGTTCTCCCCGCTTACGTACGTCGCGAACGTGCACACCCCGGTGATGCTTCTGCATGCCGACGAAGACACGCGGGCGCCGATCGATCAGACGCTCCAGGAGTATACGTCGCTCAAAATCTTAGGACGCACCGTCGAGTACGTTGCCGTGCCCAATGAGAACCACGACCTATCGCGCACCGGCTCGCCTATCCACCGAGTCGAGCGTCTCCATCTCATCCTCGACTGGCTCAAGAAGTATATCTAACTCGCCTCGAAGGACGAAAGCGGGACACGCAGTAAGGGGATGATTTGTGTTTCGCTGCGCGGTCGCTCTGCTGGTCGCGATCGTCGCGGTTGGCGTGACGCCATCGCCGCCCCCGCAAATCTATCATGTCGTGACGCGCCCGCTCTGCGCGGAGCTTCACGACAAGATTGCTCCTGCGATCGCGATGATGCTGCAGAACGACACGACAATCCAGAAAAGTCCGGCTCTTTTTAAGGAATACAACGCTGCCGCGCTCTACGGAAGCGACGCCGGTTCGGGCACGAATCCCAGCGCCGGCGATCCCAGCGGGCCGGCGAACTCATCGCAGAACCTGGCGCTCTTGGGGCTGGAAAATCTGATCCGGCCGATCGCCAACAACGTCATCGCAATCCAAACGATGCTCGATTCCCCGGCGCTGCGCAACGGCACCGGACGCGCCGATGACGATGCCCGGCTGCAGGCGATTCGCGCGCAGCTTCTCAAGGCGCTCGCGGCGCAGAGCGCATCGCTCGACATCATCAGCGGTTTTGTCGATACGCAGCAAATGGCCGATCTACAGCACGCCGGTGAAGCGTACATCAACTCGATGACGAAACCCGACACGACGAACTCGCTCTCGACGCCGGGTCCGGTTAATCCGCTTGCAGCGAATCCAAACTATGCCGGGCTCCCACCGAATCCGTACGATATCGATCTGGCCACGATACCGGGTCTGACGCTCGGCTACAATCCCGTGACACGGTTGATCGACGCGCTCCACTGGACGATCGACGCGACCACGACGCGTGAGAACGATGCCGCCAAAGCGGTAATGTCGAGCGCTTCGCTCTGCAGCGAAGCCGCGCCGTCACCCTCTCCGGCGCCCAGGAAAGCAATGCTTTCCGCGACGCTGCGTGCGATCGCTCTTTCGCACTGCAGCTTCCACGGCTCCGGTCCGAGGTTCACCGGTTCTTGCGGCAAGCTTTTCGACCAAACGCCGCACATGAGGCTCTCGCGCGAGCCGGCAATCACGACCGGCGTATGGCGCGGCGGTATCACTCCAGTTTCGACGTGGAGCGGCGAGATGACCGACGAGGGATACGGAAAAGCACCGATAGAGCTTGAAGTGTATGCCGGCGGGTCGGGTATATTGCGGACGATCTACGCATGGGTTCCGGTTAGCGACTTCGTGCTCTCATCAACTATGAGGTTCCGTCTGGACGCGTCGCGCGAAGTCGCGCCCGACGTACTCGACCAGCGGATCGTGCAGCGCGCGTCGGCGATTTTGGCGAGCGACGCCGTTTGGAATCGGGCGGATAATCGCATCTGCCCGCACGGCGCGACGAAATGGAGCCTCTATTGCGCTCTGGAGAAGGCGACGATGGAAGTTACCGGCGGCTTCAGCCACCGGCGTCCTGCACTCGAGGTCGTACGGGTTCTGATCGATCAGCGAAGCGCGGGACGAGGATACCAGCATCGCTTAATGGATTGGAATAACGATCCGCGTACACATCTGAGCGACGTGCACGGTCTCTTTTCGGAGGCGCTGCAACGGATGACCGACGCGAGCTGGCTAAGCTCGCACGGTTTCGTGCCGGTTCCCGACCGAGCGCCCGCGTCCTAGCGAAACCTTGAAGCAGCAGTCAAGGCGTCATCCCGTGTCATTCTGAGGAGCGACGGGGCTATGGCTTGTACGTAAAACCTTGAATCGAAGCTGCGGCGGTGGTGCGGTCGCTCCAGACCGCCCAAATCGTGCCGGTTGAGGGGTCGATCGCCGTGGTGTGCAGGCCCGGAGCGACGCTGAGCGTTCCCAACAGCTTGGGGTCCGAAGAGCCGTCGTACGAATAGAGCGTGATGCCGCCGCCCGCGCAGGCCAGCCATCCGCGCGAGCCGTCCCAACTGCACTGATCGACTCGCCCGGGATACGATACCTTGTGCAACAGTTTGCCCGAACGATCGAAGACAACCAGAACGTTATTCTCACCCACGGCGAGCAGCGCGTCATCGCGCGCGTCGTATTGGAGGGGATGGTTGCTTTTCAGCATCGGCGTCGGAATCGAACGAACGACGCGCAGCGACGCCGGGTCGATCGCGACGATTTGACTTATCGACGGATCGTCGCTGGTAATGTTCTGATAGACTTCCTGCGTATGCGGATCCACTTGGATGTATTCGGGTTTATGCCCCGGTAGAGCGACGGTAGCGATTTGCTTGAACGTCTTGGTGTCGATGACGAAGATCCGCGTTCCGTCGTTTTCGTCGGCATAGATTCGCCCCAGGCTCGGATCGTACGCAATCGCGTCGACCGGGCCGTCAACCGCAACGGTGCGCAGAATGGTCTGCGTTTGCGGATCGACTTCGCTTACCGACTTGCTGCGGCCGTTGCCGGTGAAGACGCGACCCGTTGCGGGATCCACCGCGACGCCGGCCATCGGACCGACGTTCACGATGCCAAGCACCTTACCGGTATCGGCGTCGGCGATCATCAAGCCGCCGCCACCGCCATGAGCCGCATACACGCGGCGTCGCGTCGCATCGACGGTGACGTAATCGAACCCGCCGCCCGGCTGGACCGGACGCGGTTGTGTTACTGCCACGATCGGCATGCGCGCTGTTGCGGCATCGCTGCGTCACACTCCTTGCCGTTGCAGCGGCGTACGAAGCGGTCGAACGGTTTAGCGTTGTGAGTCTCGGGTATAACCGAACACGTAAGGGACCGCTTACATAAACGCAAGACCGACGAGGCCTGCCAACGCAGGCCTCGCTCCTTTAGGAGGGCTCGCATGAGCTCGCCTGTCGTGAGCGCAGTGGAACATCTTCGCTCGTGAACCTTGCGTCGGCTGTGAGGAAAGGTAGTCAACAGCTAGCGACGTAAGCTTCGAGCGTGAAGGACGTAAATGAGGCGCTGCGGCTGCCGTCGCCCGCTCCGCGCCCGCAGGCGCTTGCTTTTGATGGTGAAAAGCTCTGGATGGGCTCGATCGAGACCGATCGTCTGTACGCGATCAATCCGCGGCAATGGACGCTGATCGAGGAAGAGAAGGTGCCCGGAAAACCGTGGGGCATGACGGTCGTCGGCGACGAGCTGCGCGTTGTCTGCGGCGTGGGCGAGGACGACGATCGCGTCATCAAGCGTTTCGTGCCCGGCCACGGCTTCAAGTCGCAATCGATCGAATGCCCCGAAGCCACCGGATCGCAGCTTAGCTTCGACGGTACCTGGCTCTACCTGAGCCAATGGTACAATCGCCGAATTCTCGGTCTCGACGAACGCGGAAACGTCGTTCGGCAAATCGACGTGCCGCATCAAATCTGCGGCCAATGTTATGTGGATGGATCGTTCTATCTCGTTACGACCGAGGATGAAGCCACCAACGAGTACTTTCTCACTCGCGTTTCTGTCAACGGTGAGACGCGCTGCGAAGACGTAGCGCGCATTCCGTTTGCGGCGCGTGCGCTCGCCTTCGACGGCTCGCGATTTTGGACGAACCACCGCGAGGCTAATCAAATCGTCGCGTTTGAGCGCTGAGCAATTCGCTTCGCGCGATCCGTACGCGCGGATCGCCGTTGCGGTGCTTCGACTGCTCTTCGGAGAATCGTACGCGCGCGACTTCGGTGTCGCGCTGTGGGAGGGGACGCGCATATACCCCGCGCGGGATGAACGCTTCGTTCTGCGCGTCGCGTCGCCGGGCTCGCTGCGTGCCGCCTTCACTCCACCGTTCGATCTCTCGGTGGGCCGCGCGTTTGGCGCGGGCCTACTCGACGTCGAGGGGGACCTCGAATGCGCCGTCGACGCCCTGTACCGGGCCGGAACGTCGGTGCGCACGCTCGCAAAGGTGCAGCTTGCCCAACTCTTGCGGCGTCTGCCAAGGGTCGCGCTGCCTCGGCTGCGTGAAGCAAAACTTCGCGGCCGCATGCACTCCCGCGCACGTGATCGAGCGGCGATCGGCTTTCATTACGATCAGCCGATAGCGTTCTATCAAAGTTTCCTCGACCGCGCGATGGTCTATTCGTGCGCATATTGGGACGACGGAGTAGAAACGCTCGACGAAGCGCAAGCGGCGAAGCTCGATTATACGCTGCGCAAATTGCGTTTGCGTGCCGGCGAGCGGCTTCTGGATATCGGTTGTGGATGGGGAGCGATGGTCATTCGCGCGGCGCAGTTGGGAGCGCAAGCGCTGGGAATCACGTTGAGCCGATTGCAGTGCGAAGAAGCGCAACGCCGGATCGCGGCTGCGGGGGTTTCGGGGCGCGCCCGGGTCGAGTTGCGCGACTATCGGGACCTTCGCGGCGAGCGCTTCGACAAGATCGTGAGCGTCGGCATGTTCGAGCACGTCGGCCGCGCGCGTTTTGCCGAATATTTTCGAAGTGCGTACAAGGCGCTGAAACCGGGCGGCCTCTTCATGAATCACGCGATCGCCGACGAGTCACCCGCCCGGCGCTACGGGCAGCCCGGGGACTTCGTGGGCCAGTTCATCTTTCCCGACGGCGAGCTCGTCGCCGTTTCGGATGCGTTAGCATTCGCGGAAGCGGCCGGATTCGAAGTGCGCGACGTGGAGAATCTGCGCGAGCACTACACGCGCACCTTGCGCAGCTGGGTTTCGAACCTCGAGCGAAATCGGGCCGAGGCGGTCGCGGCGGCCGGCGAAATCAACTACCGTTTATGGCGTCTTTACATGGCGGGCAGCGCACAAGGCTTCAACAGCCGCCGAATCGCCATCTATCAATCCTTACTCGCGCGCCCGCACGCCGGCGGCCGCGTCGATCTTCCCCCTACGCGCCGCGATCTCTATAACGCGCCCCTGAATGTGTCATCCTGAGGAGCACGCATGTATCATCCTGAGCAGCACCATGTGTCATCCTGAGGAGCACGCGCAGCGTGCGTCTCGAAGGGGCGTCTCGGGGCGAGCAGAGCGGTGTCATCGCGCAGCGAGGCGGTGTCATCCTGAGCGTGTCGAAGGAGGGCACCGCCACAGGAAAACGTACGCGGTCGTAGCTCAATGGATAGAGCACCAGGCTTCGAACCTGTAGGTTGGGGGTTCGAGTCCCTCCGACCGCGATTAGAATAAGCGAGCCTGAATCAGCACGCAGAGCTATTGCACTGCGTTGGGGGTATCGACCGTGCCGTACGGACTGGTGAATCCTCCGCGGCCGTAGCCGAGCCGATGCTTGAATTTACCGCTCGGGTAGTCCAGAACAACTACATAGCTATGCCAAAATCCGGAAACGGTCGCGAAGACCTTGCTGTTCGCTTTGTCGATGGAGATAAAGGTTGGACCACGCCGGTCTGTATTTAAGTGCCTAGCGATCGCGGTGTAAGGCGGAGGAATTACGTCGATTCTATCAGCGTAGTAGTCAGCGACAAGAATATTGTTTTGACGATCCAGCACCATCCCCATCGCGCTGTCGACGTGAACGCTCAGCGTCGTAGGAGAGCAGCCGGCGAGCCCACCTTTGAATTCCTCGATGCCGCTGCCGGCGTTCCGGACGTTGTAGCTGACGAAGACGTCGCCCGATGCGTCGGTCGCAATGTCCCATGGGGCGGCACCCGAGCAGGAATACATCGGATAGTTGCTGCCCTGCGGAAATTCGCTGACGCGACCGGAGGTATAGTCATCGGTAAAGTCGCTCACGAAGACGTTCCCTTGGCGATCGACGCTAACCAAGCGTGGTGAGTTCATGCCATATGAGTACGTGAACGAGGGCGTCGACGTTCCTGGAGCATATTCCGTGACGTTCGCGCCCGCGGCGTTCGCGACGTATAAATTACCCGATCGATCGAGCGTGACGCCCCACGGCCCGCTTACGCCGGTCGTGATCGTTCCATCCGGTGTGTAGTCGTGATTCTTGAAAAGGAAGATTGTGCCGCTGCCGTAGTCCGCGACGTACAAATCCTTGTGGCCGGCGTGTTTCGCGGGCGTCGCCGCAGTACGCGCGGCGGCAGAGGTGATCGGCCCCGCCGCCGGACTCGCGCAACCAGACAGAACGGCAAAAAGCGCAGCGCCGGCCCCCGAGCGCACCGAAAACTTTGTCATCGGAGAACCTCCTATCGCACGGTACCGCGTACTTCGACGGGCAAATCGGAATAGCTGCGGGTCACCCCCTAAAACGGTAGATTCGGATCGGCGCTAAGCGTCAGCGGATCGGCCCGAACGGCTTCACCCTGATAGAAGGCCGCCGCGGCAATCATCGCAGCGTTGTCCGTGCAGTATTTCGGCGGCGGAATGAAGGCCGGAATGTCATTGGATTGCGTCCACGAGCGGACTGCCGACTGCAGCGCCGAGTTCGCCGCAACGCCGCCGGAGAGAACGATCGCGTTATAGGAACCGCGCTCGTACGCAGCTTTGAGTCGCGCCATGAGTACGTCGACCACCGCCGCTTGAAACGACGCCGCGACATCCTCGGCTTTGGCGTCCCGGCCGGCATCCGACTCTAGGAAGTAACGCACCGACGTCTTCAGGCCGGAAAACGAAAGATCGAGCGCGTCGCCGCTTGGGCGATAGCGCGGAAAGGCGATCGCGCGCGGATCGCCCCGCTGTGCCATTGCATCGAGCGCCGGACCGCCCGGATAAGGAAGTCCCAACAGGCGCGCAGTCTTGTCGTACGCTTCGCCGGCGGCGTCGTCGTGCGTGCGCCCGAGAACTCGCATCGCGGTCGGCGACTCAACCGAAACGAGTTGTGAATGACCGCCGGAGACGAGCAGCACCAAAAACGGATACGGCGGCGAATCGGAGCGATCGAGAAACGGCGCGAAGACGTGTCCATGAAGGTGATTGATCGCATAGAGCGGTTTGTGCAGCGCGAACGCGTACGCTTTTGCGGCGGCGACACCAACCACGAGGCTGCCGATTAACCCTGGCCCGGCGGTGACCGCGATGCCGTCGAGCTCTTCATACGTGACGCGCGCGCGGTCGAGCGCGTCTTCGACGGCAGCGGAGAGCAGCGCCACGTGACGCCGGCTGGCGATCTCGGGAACGATGCCGCCGTACTTTGCGTGAAACTCGTCTTGATTCGTAGCAACGCTGGAAAGCACGTCGCGTCCGTCGCGAACCACTGCGGCCGCCGTATCGTCGCACGACGTTTCGATCGCCAACAAGCGCATGTCGTAGGAATTAAGCCATCAGAAGGAGGCGGCCTCTAAAGCAAGCAATCGCCCAGGCGTGAACGCTCGAGTCTATGGCTCCGGCGAGCGGATCGCTGCGTATGAGGTCGACGATACGCAGCTTGCCGTTGGAAGCACGCTGGGCGGCTCTAAAGGCGCCATCATCATCAAGGCCTCCGGCGCGATCGAAAAGCTTTACTCCGGCGACCTCGGCGTGACGCTCATCGCCGGCGTGACGATTCAGTTTTGGGACGGCCCCACCGGCGCGGCGCGAACGAAAAGCAACGGCACGTTTCGCTTGCATCCGGAACTGCAAGAGTACGAGTACCGTATCGATGAGGGCGTCACCGTCTGGGAGCGGGTATTCGTCCTCAATGGCGGCCCGCGCGGCGATGGCGTCGACCCGCTCGCCGCGTATCTCGCCGTCGAGATCGAAAACAATTCGAGCGAAACGCACGAGTTCGACAGTCTCGTGGGCGCGATGCTGCGCGGCAACACCGCGCGGGACGTGCGCTCGAGCTACGACCGGACGCTCCATGCAATCGCCGCGTGGAACGCGTCGGCACCGCAACAGGGACGCGCGATCGCGGCCTCGGCAGCGCCGAAGAGCTTTGAGGTGAGCGCGGATCACGGCAAAATGAACCGCGTGCACTTCGCCGGCGCGCTGTCGAACTCGATCGCGCGAAATCTTGCCGAGCCGATCGCCTATTTTCACCATCGGCATCGCCTCGCACCGGGTGCACGGCGCAGCTTTTGGTTTACGCTGGTCGGTTCGGCAGAAGGCGTGCGCGGCGCGCGACGGTCGCTTCGGGAAGTTCCGCCCGCCGCACGCGCACTATCACAGACGCGCGGTTACTACGAATCGGTGCTGAATCGTTCGATCGTCATAACGCCCGACGCGACCGTCAACCGCGGCGTGCTCTGGGCCAAGGCCAACATGCTGCGCACGCAGCTCTACGCGCCGACGGGATGGTGCTTCGTCAACGATCCGACGCGCTCGAATAACAGCGTCGGTCGCGATACGGCGGAGTTTGCAATCGGCTCCGATTACGTGACGCCCGACTTTTCTCGCGAATCGCTGCGCTGGTACTTGCGGCACACCGAGCGCAGCGGAAAGATCGTTGAATACTACGACGTTCGCAACGGCAAGCCGAACGACTACGGCCTCAACGTCAACGACGATACTCCCCTAGTGATCGCGGCGCTTGGCCATCATTACGGCGTGACGGGCGATCTCGAGTTCCTGCGGGAGTCGTATGGTGCCGCCAAACGCGCCGCCGAGTATCTGCTCGGCCAGCGAGACTCGCGCGGGCTCATCTGGTGCACGTCGAAAGAAACCTCCGACTGGGGAATCGTCGGCTGGCGGAACATCATCGACGATTACCGCATCTCCGGCGCGTCCACCGAAGTAAATTCCCTTTGCTTCGCCGCGCTCAGCGCGATGGCGCGCATCGCCAAAGCGCTGCGCAAACGCCGCGATGCCGAACACTTCGAACGTGAGGCCGTCGCGCTGCGCGAAGCGATCAACCGGCATCTGCTCGATCCGCAGACGGGGCTGTACTATCTCAACATCGACGTCGACGGATGCGCGCGCTCGAACGTCACCGCCGACATGCTCTTTCCGGCATTCCTCGGCGTTGCCGACCACGACACCGCCGCGCGCATCGTCAGCCGGTTGAGCGTTCCAGCATTTTGGACGGAGGCCGGCATTCGCACCGTCGCGCGCGACGACCTCGAATATAGTCCGACGCGAAGCTGGGGGCTGCTCGGCGGCGTCTGGGTCGGCATGTCGTTCGTATACGCATTCGCGGCGGCGCGTTTCAATACGGCATTTATGGCGTACGCACTCAGCACGAGCTTCGCCCACTATTCGCGTGATCCGGGTCGTAATAACACGGTGCCGGGGCAGTTTTCAGAGTGGCTTCACGGCGAGACGCTTGCCAATCAGGGGATGATGCTCTCGCCGTGGTACCCGCCGCACTACGTCTGGGCGGCAATCGAGGGCGCGTGCGGCCTCGAAATTCGCGAAAGCGACGTCGCCTGCAACCCGCGATTGGCGCCGCAGTGGAAGTGGATCGGCGCACGCAACGTTCCGGTGCGCGGTGCGCAGCTAACGTGGTTCGTGGCGCGGGTGCCGCAGCCGACGCTTTATGCGAACTTCGGCTGCTCGACCGAGTTGAGCTTGGAGGGTTACGACGACGACGTGACGCCGATGCTCCGGCTCGGCAACGACGTCGCCGAAATCGCGCTGCGCCGCGGCAATGATTACGTCATACTCATGGGTAATACGGCTTCCCGAACGGTCACAACGCCGCTCCGATTCGCGC
This sequence comes from Vulcanimicrobiota bacterium, assembly GCA_963815165.1. Taxonomy (GTDB): domain Bacteria; phylum Vulcanimicrobiota; class Vulcanimicrobiia; order Vulcanimicrobiales; family Vulcanimicrobiaceae; genus Cybelea. Next base: position 49,977 of record CAWFFL010000004.1, on the reverse strand, counting down.
GGCCGTTGCGCGGCCGATACCACATACGCTACTTCACGAGTCTCTTAGGCGAATGGATGCAGCGCGAAAACGTCGAGGGCGCCGATTTGCAGCGCGGTTTTGCGGTCGATTTGGATGCGTCCGGATTTTGCGTGATCGAGCTGCAGCGCATCAAGAAGTAGGAGCCGCAACCTCGCGCTCGCGGTGCGCCCAGACCGCGAGTGTAATCAGTAGCGCGCCGAAAATCACAAGACCACCGAGAATCCACATCACGGCGGCCGCATTGCCCTGATCGGCAAGTGCCGCTGCGCGCGAGCCTGTAATTGCGGCGTAATGCGGATAGAGCGGCACGCGGGCGCTCGCAAGAACCATACCGAGGAGAGCGCCTTGCGGAAGTGCGACCGTGAGATAGAAGAGTCGAACCGGATAGCTGAGCGGTCGCAGCGGTGGCGGCGCCACGACCGGAAGCCAGAAGATGATCCCCGCGGCGAGGTAAAGCAGATGCTCCAACACGTGCACCAATGGGTGCTCGAGCGAAAGCTCGTAGAGCGGTGAGAAGTGCGTACCCCATAACGCCGCGATGAAGACGAAGAGCGCAACCGGCGGTGCCGCGAGCGCATGCAGCGGGCGTGTTGCTTTTACCAGCGACGCCGTCGCGCATTTCCCCGCGAAACGCGCGTAAAGATCGAAAGGTCGCGCCAGCAGCAGAAGCAGCGCCACGCCGTACAGGATGAGCAGATGCTGTACCATATGCCACGCAAACGACTCGTCCGCAAGCCGATCGAACGGCCCGGATACGGCCGCAGCGAAAAGAACGAATGCGGCGCCGAGCCCTGCGACACTGCGGAGACTCAAGGCAGCGGTTCTTCTTCGAAGCCGCCCTTGAGATTGCGCCGGAGGCGCACGCGGGGCGCTTTATGGACGCCGTGGCGCGCGCGCAGCTCCCTCGCCAGCGTGTAGGCGACGAAATAACCGAGAATCGGCCCGACCGTGCAGAAGAGGCGATAGAACGTCACGATTGCCCCGATATCGACGTGAAGATACTTGGCTTGCACGTCGTCGCCGCCCGCTGCCGTGAGTCCAAACGCGAAGATCACCATGGCGACGCCCACTCCGGTGCGCCAGGGAACGTCGCGCGGATTGTCGAGAAGCTGATGCGCGGCGCGGTCTCTGCAAATCGCCGCATCGATCCACGGCCAGAGTGCGAAGACGACGAAGAGCGCGATGGGAAGCAAAACGGCCGGCCAAAACGGGGAGGGAATCGTGTGGCCCCAGAGGTGAACTGCAAGCGGCGGCCCTAGTCGCAGCGCACCTTCGAGCCAGCCGATATACCAGTCGGGCTGTGCGGGGCTAACGGCATTTTGTGGCTCGTACGGACCCCAGAGCCAAATCGGATTGATTTGCACCAGCGCGCCCAGCGTCGTGACGGCCGCCGTCACCGCCATAAAGAGCGCGAGCGATTTTGCGGCATAGTTTGGAACGAGCGGCGAGCCGACCACGTTTCGCTCGGTGCGCCCCGCACCTGGAAATTGCGAATGCTTCTGACGCCAAAGTACGATCAAGTGCAACGTGATAAGACCGGCAAGCGCAAACGGTACGAGATAGATGTGCAGCGTGAAGAGCCGCCCGAGAAGCTGCTTCGTCGGAAAGATTCCGCCGGCGAGCAGAAACATGAGCCAGGTTCCTACAACGGGAATTGATTGGAGCACCGAAACGGCGATGCGCAATCCGATGCCGCTGAGCAGATCGTCCGGAAGCGAATATCCCGAAAAACCCTCGAACATCGCCAGCCAAAAGAGCAGGAAGCCAATGAGCCAATTGATTTCGCGCGGCTTTCGAAAGCCGCCAGTGAAGAAGATGCGGCCCATGTGAACGGCAATGCCGGCAACGAACAGCAATGCGGTCCAGTGATGAATCTGGCGGACCAGCATGCCGAGATTGACCTCGAAGCTCAACGCCATTACCGAGCGATAGGCCCACGAAACTTGCGTACCGTCGAGCAGTTTGTACGGCCCCTCGTAAATCGTCTTCGACGTGTTCGGATCGAAGAAGAAGGCGAGAAACGTGCCCGTCGCAAGCAGGATGATGAACGAATACAGATTGATCTCGCCCAGCATGAACGACCAGTGATCCGGAAACGCTTTTCGTAACGCGTGGCGCAAGAAGTGCGCCGTTCCCAACCGGTCGTCGACCCAGAGTAAGAATCGCTCGATCATCCCCGTTCCCAGAAGCCGGGGCCGACGGGCTCCGGAAAGTCGCCCAATGCGCGCAAGATACCGTCGTCGCCGACTTCTATGGGCAGTCGCGGGAGCGCGTGATCGGCCGGGCCTGAGATTACCGCGCCGTTCGCCATCACGTCGAAGGCGGACTGATGACAGGGACAGATCAGCTCTTTCGTTGCCGCGCGATAGAGCGCGACGGGGCATCCGGCGTGCGTGCAAACGCGCGAATAGGCCATGTATCCACTCGCGGTTCCTGCGACGCTTTCGGGGACGCGCACGAGCGTGACCATCGACTGCGCGTCGTCGACGGCACCCTCGGGAAACGCGGCAACCGTTGCGTCGACGTTCAGATCGCCGACGTGCACGAAACTGCCGTCGTCACGCACGACGCGCGCGCCTTTTCGCCAGCGGGTGTGAAAGAGCGCCTCATCGGGTGCGCGCCCAAGCGAACGAATCGGCAGAATCATCGCGCAGGCAAAGGATCCGAGCGCGCCCAGCAAGAGGCCGACGAGCACGCGCGAGCGCGTGACCTCCCGCAGGTCTTCGGCGACCTCGGCGCTCTGGGCCGCACGATCTTCCGGGGCGCACGGATAGGTATCGACTTCATCGACGACTTGCTCTTGCGGGAGTATCCAGAACGCCCAGCCCACGGCTGCGGCGCAAAGACCCGCGCCGGCGACGGCGATTCCGAGCCCTTCGAAGAGCCGGTCAGCGGTCGTGAAGTAGGCTGCGATGAAGATGCCGCTGCCTAAGATCGCGGCGAAGAGGGCCGAAGCGATCGCGGCATCTTTTTTCATCGCACGAAATAGATCGTCAGGTAGATGCCCAGCCAGACGATGAAGACAAAGTGCCAGTAGTAGGTCATAGCCTCGGCGCCGGCACGTTGGTTCACTTGCAGCGCCGGACTGCGCATTCCGATCAACAATGCGCTCAAGATCCCGATGCCGGCGATCACATGCAGTAAGTGAAAGCCCGTCAGCGTGTAGTTGATCGAGCCGTAGGCGTTGGTCGAAATCCCGAATTCGTCATTGGCATAGCCGTGAACCGCTTCCAACACGAAGCCGATTGCCGCGACGATGGCGCACAACGTCCACCAGCGCGCCGCGCGCATATTGCGTTTATCCATCGCTTTGGTCGCCAAAATCATGACGACCGACGCTGCGAAGAGCAAGAACGTGCCGTAGCCCGCCTCCCATGCATTGAGATGGATCATCGCCGGCGGCCATTGCGCGCGATTTGCCCGCAGCTCATAGTAGCCGGCGAAAAGGGCCGCAAAAAACATCAGTTCCGACGCGAGAAAGAGCACGACGCCGAGCACCAGCGGGTGCGCGCGAATAGGCAGCGGCGCAAGCGAACGAGCACTAGCTTTCGCCGAGGTGGCCATGCTTCGTCCTACCCGGGCCGCCAAGCTCCTACACAACCGTGCGCTTTGGGTAAAGTGCGCTCGTGGAGTGGTTGACGAATCCCGCGTCCAGCCATGGACTGCTGATGCGAACGGATTGGTACATCTTCATCGCAGCCGGAATCTTCGTCGGGATTTACGTGTATGCGTGCATCTTCTGGTGCCTGTGGCGATACCGGCGCAGGGAGAATCGCCAAGCGCAGCAGTTCAGCGGAAACACCCCGCTCGAGCTGCTCTACGTCGCGTTGCCGATTTTGATGGTCTGCGGCCTCTTCGGCGTGACGTACGCGATCGAGATGCCGATCGATCGCGTCGTTCCCCATCCGGCAAACCGGGTCGCGGTTACGGCCTTTCGCTGGTCGTGGGAGTTCCAATATCCCGGCGGCTTCACCACGATCGGAACGCCGGTCGCGCCGCCGACGCTCTACCTCCCGCTGCATGAGACCACGCAAGTCGATCTACGCTCCGTCGACGTGACGCACTCGTTTTGGGTGCCGGCCTTTCTCTTCAAGCGCGACGCGATTCCGGGAATGACGAACGTCTTCGACCTCACGCCGACGCGCCTGGGAAGTTTCGTCGGACGCTGCGCCCAGTATTGCGGTCTCGACCACGCGCTAATGTCATTCACGCTCCAAGTCGTTTCGCAGACCGCATACGATCGTCTGATCGCCTCGCGAGGAGCCCTAACGCCGTGATCGAGTGGCTCACCACGACCAATCACAAGAAGATCGGCATCATGTATATCGTGGCCGTGCTCTGCTTCTTCGCAGTTTCGGGAATCTTGACGCTGCTCATGCGCGCGCAGCTCGCGGTGCCGGACAACACGCTGCTGAGTCGCAACACCTACAACGAGATCTTTACCCTGCACGGCACCGCGATGATCTTTCTGGTCATCGCACCGTTTGGAATCGGGCTCGCAAACTTTCTGATTCCGCTACAGATCGGTGCGCCCGATGTGGCATTTCCGCGCCTCAACGCGACCGGACTCTGGCTTTTTGTTATCGGCGGCTTGACCGTCTTTGCAGGATTGGCGACGTACGGCGGCGCCGGTGCGTCGGGCTGGACCGCATACGCTCCCTTGAGCGAAATTTACGAAGGCACCGGTGCGGGACAGGACTTGTGGTTCGTCGGCTTGCTGATGGTCAGCGTCTCGACGATCCTCACCGTCATCAACTTTCTCGTGACGGTCTTCCTTTTCCGCGCGCCGGGGATGACGATGTGGCGCATCCCAATCTTCACCTGGGAGATGGTTGCCACGGGAATTCTGGTGCTCATGGCCTTCCCGTCGCTTGCGGCGGTCTTTGCGATGGTCTTGATCGAGCGTCACATGGGCGCCCACTTTTTCGATCCGGTCTATGGGGGCAACCCGATTCTTTACCAGCACCTGTTTTGGTTCTTCGGACATCCGGAAGTCTACGTGATGATCTTGCCCTACTTCGGCATGATCACCGAGATCGTTGCGACGTTTTCGCGCAAGCCCGTCTTCGGTTACGTCGGCATGGTGATCTCGGCATTTGCGATTGCGGGGCTTTCGCTGGGCGTTTGGGCGCACCATATGTTCACGACCGGCGCCGTGAACAATCCGTTCTTCTCGGCGGTCTCGTTCTTGATCGCCGTGCCGACCGGGGTAAAGTTCGTCAATTGGATCGGTACGATGTGGAAGGGATCGATCGAGTTTACGGTTCCGATGCTCTTTGCCGTCGGTTTCTTGCTGAACTTCTTGATCGGCGGCATTACCGGCGTGATGGTAGCCTCGCCGCCGCTCGATTACGGGGCGCACGACAGCTACTTCATCGTTCAGCACTTTCATTACACGCTCGGCGGAGGCAGTATGTTTGCGCTCTTCGCAGCGCTCTACTTTTGGTTCCCGAAGATTTTCGGCGTGCAGCTCGACGAGCGGCTAGGGCGATGGGTCTTCGCTCTGATGTTCGTCGGATTCAACCTGACGTTCATTCCAATGGGATTTATGGGCGTCGAAGGCATGGCGCGGCGGGTCTTCACGTATCCGCCGGTCGACCATTTGGCACTTCTCAACGCGATCGCTACCGCCGGAGCCGGCGTGATTGCTGCCGGCGTCGCACTCTTTTTTGCGAGCATCGCCCTAGCGGCGTACAAACGCGTTCCGGTGCCGGCGAATCCATGGGGCGGCTTCACTTTGGAGTGGCTCACGTCATCGCCGCCGCCGGAGTTCAACTTCGCAGAGCTCCCGCCGATCCGCAGCCGCCGCCCCGCGCTTGACGCATGAAAACGTTCGTTGCGATCTTCATGATTTCGGCTGCGTTTGGCGCGGCGATCGCGATTACGTATTTCCTCGTCGCGCACGAAGAGGGCGCGGGAACGGCACTGCTCGGAATCATGGGTGCCGCACTGACGTTTGCGGCGCTCTACGCGATCTTTGCCGAGCGTGACGCCGATCTCGGAGGCGATTATCCTCTGAAAACCAACGAGGAGGTTGCCGGGGAAGATCTCGGCATCTTTACGACCGCGTCGCCGTACCCGGTTTTGATTGCCGTCTGCGTTCTGGCTACGCTGACCGGCGCTCTTTGGTCGCCGCTGCTCGGCATCGCGGGCCTCGTCGGCTTATTGCTCTGCTTTTGGCGTCTCGGCGCGGAGAGCTCCCGCGTATAATTATCAGTGTACGTCAAAATTTACGGCAGCACTTGATACAGCGCGTTCATGCCGGCGCGCATGTGGTCGGCGACGTGACAGTGAAAGAGCCAAATGCCCGGATTGTCCGGCACCATGTCGGCAGTCACCATTTGTGCGGGCGATAGTGCGACGACGTCGCTGCGCGAATTGTTGACTAGGACGGTGTTGCCATGCCAATGCGGCGTGTGGAAGTTGATGCCGTTGCCTAATGCGAGCAGATACCAACGCACGTGCTCCCCGCGCTTCATCACCATCTTCGGCCCGTTGGCGTAGAGATAGCCGTTGATCGTGAATTTGAAATTCGAATCGACGAAGCCCGTTCCGGTGAGCGAGTAAAGACCCTCGGTATCGACGGGGTTTTCGACTGCCAGCTCCGCGTGTTTTACGCCGGGTGCGTACTCCTTGACGTTTTGAGCGAGATACCAGCTCTGGTTTTCGTCGAACATGTTGAAGAGCGCCACGAATTCGCGATCGACGTCCTTCGGAGTTCCGTCGGGTCGCGCCATTCCGGCGCGCGTTACGACGATTGCGCCGACGAGTCCCGAGTTGACGTCTTTCTGGTCTTCGGTATGCGAGTGATAGAGCCACACGACCGAACTGGGATCCCTTGGACCGGGCCCGGCACGCTCGGGCACCTGCCAAGTGTAAACGTGTGTGGCTCCCGGTTGAACGGCGCCCCCTTCCATGCTCGCGCCGCCGCTGTCGTCGTTATAGCCGCTACCCTCGGAATCTTTCGCGTAAAGGACTCCGTGCGGATGAACGCTGTATGGGCGCGAGGCGTTGTTCTTGAAGACGACTTTGATCGTATCGCCGACTTCGGCGTGAATGATCGGGCCAAGAAGCCCAAGATATTGTTGATCGGGCGGACGCGGCTTCAACGTCTGAAACGTGTTGTCGGTATATTCGCGATACATGACTTTGTGGTAGAGGCTGCCGATTCGATGCGGGGACCGTACCGCAAAGACTTGCTGGTACTTATCGAACGGCGCGCCCATCATTTCGTTTCTTCCGGAAGGCGCGTAGTTCCAAAGCACTTCATCGGCGGCGATATAGTACGTTCGAACGGCGTGGCCGCCCGACGTGGCACACGCGGTAAGCAACGCAAGTAGAAGAGCCATGCTCAAATAGCGCATCTCACGGGTGTTAGGCGCCGGCTTGGTTCTCCCTACGGCTTTTCGCCGGCTTCGCCGATGCCGCGCACAAACAGGACGAGCGCGCCGAGGCCAAAGAGCCATGCGACGAAGCCTTCGGCGACGGGGCCGATATGCGCGAGCGGAAATCCGCCCGCGTTGGGTCCATCGTACTCGTCGGCCTGCGTCTCGACGTAGTTGAGGTAATATGCAATGTCGTCAACGTCTCGATCGTTTAACACTCCGCGATCGAAGCGCGGCATCACGCCAGGACCCGAACGAATCGCTTCGGCGACTTGAAAGACCGTCGCCGTCGCCAGATCGGGCGCCACGTTATCTGCACCGACTGACGCTCCGTCGCCGACAGCCCCGTGACATTGGGCGCAGTTTGCCACGAAGAGCGCGCGCCCGCGATTGACGTTTCCCGAAGTTACGACGGGAAGCGACGTGTCGAGCGAATGCGGTGAGAACGTCATCACGTATCGCGTGATCGAGTCCATCTGCGCGTACGTGAAGCGCGGCACGCGGGGAATCTCGTTGACGTTCGAAGCCGGTGCCGGCATCCGTCCGGTGTCCAGCATGAAGTGCACGTATGCCGCGGAGAGACCGGCGACGCGAGGGGCGACTGCAGAACCCTGCCCGTGAGTCCCATGGCACGAGGAGCAATACGTAGCATAAAGCTTTGCGCCGTCGGGCTGCGCCGGCGCGCCGACGGGGACGATAACGGACAACGCGAAAGCGGCGGCCGTGACCTTCATGGTAGGTGCTCTTTACCCGTCAGCGAGGAGGGGTATACTGATTCTCGTACAGATGAGAACCGCCGTGAGGCTTTCTTGTGCACTCCTCTTGCTGGTGTCCTACGCCTGTACCACTGCGTCGTACGGGGGAACGGACGCGCCGGCCGGATCGGGTGCAACGACGGGCGGCGACAAGAAGATCGGCGCGAACCTCTTCGCCGAAAACTGCTCGAGCTGTCACGGATCGCAGGGAGCGGGCGGAGGCGTTGGACCGTCGCTTCGCAACGAATCGCGCCGAATGAACTTCGAGACGCTCGTATCGTGGATTCAAGCCCCCGAACCGCCGATGCCACGACTCTACCCGACGCCGCTGCGCGACGAGCAGGTTCGCGACATCTCCGCCTACGTCGAGACTCTCTAGACGAAGCTAGCATCCGTACGTCGCTTGCCCGGCGCGGCCAATGGGTACGGAGACGCCATGCAAGGTAAAGCAACTCTCGGCGGACATCCGCTGCACCCGATCCTGGTGACGTTTCCGATCGGATGTTTCGTCGCGGCCGTCGTTTCCGATCTCATTTCAATCTGGGAGGGACCTGTTTTCTGGTCCGATATGAGCACGTGGCTGATACTCTTCGGAGTCATCGGCGGACTGCTCGCGGCGTTCTTTGGCTTCGTCGACTATATCAGCGCGCCGATGACGGTGCGCGCTAAGAACGTCGCGGCCTGGCACATGACGCTCAACATCGCCGTGCTCATCATTTTCGGATGGGCCTGCGCGATCCGTTTCCTCGATCATACGTCCGTTGCGGGCTACGCGCTGACCGCCTTGGGAATCGTGCTGCTCGTGGTTGCGGGATGGTTGGGCGGTGAGGTCGCGCACCGGCATCTCGTCGGCTCGGCCGAGCAAGACGTCGGAGCCTCACGCGAGGCTGCGGATCAGACGGCGCTCTCGCCGCAAGAATCCATTAGTATGCCTTCGGCGCGTACACGTTAAACGTAACGGCGCGCTCCATCGATCGGTTGACGAACCGATGCGGCGCGCCGCTGGGGACGATGGTGCTATCGCCGGTGCCCATCGTAAAATGCTTGCCGTCGACTTCGGCCTCGACCGTCCCTTCGAAAACAAGAAGCACCTGTTCGCTCTCGGGGTGCTCGTTGCCGTACGGGCCGCTCTCTTCACCCGAATCGAGCACCATCACCGCCGTCTGGAGCTGCTTCCCATTCTCGAGCACGCTAAAGCCCGAACGGATTTTCTCGATATCGCGCATGCAAATGTTATACCCGCGGTCGCCGCGCGAATCAAAGGCTTTAGGTAGTGCCAAAGCTGCTACGCACCGAAGAAACCTCGCATGTTCCCGAGCGTAGATCCCTTCGAAGTCGGAATGCTCGACGTGGCGGACGCCCAACGTATCTATTGGGAGTGCTCTGGAAATCCCCGAGGTCGTCCGGTTCTGTATCTTCACGGCGGTCCGGGATCAGGCTGCACCCCGGGAAATCGACGTTACTTTGACCCAACGATTTACAAAATAGTCTTGACCGACCAGCGAGGCTGTGGACGCAGCCGGCCTCACGTAGAAAAGGCTGCGGATCTCGAAATCAACACGACCGCTCATCTCATTGGGGATCTGGAGCGCTTGCGCGAACATCTAAGCGTAGATCGCTGGATTGTGGTAGGCGGGTCATGGGGGACGACGCTCGGACTCGCTTACGCCCAAACGTACCCTACCCGTGTAGCTGCAATGGTATTGGCGTGTGTAACGACGACTTCTCAAAGAGAGGTGAGGTGGGCGACTCACGACATTGGCCGCCTTTTTCCTGAGCAATGGGAGAGATTCGCGTCTATTGCTTCTGCTGGACCGAGCGCCGATGAGAGCTTGGTAGATGTTTATGCAGCGTTAGCCTTTAGCTCCGATCCAGAACTTCGAGAGTTAGCAGCCCGAGAATGGTGTGCGTGGGAAGATACGCATGTGTCGTTGTCTCCCGGATACACCCCGAATCGCCGTTTTGAGGACCGGGCTTTCCGACTGCTCTTTACGCGTCTCGTTACGCACTACTGGAGGCATGCCGCGTTCTTGAGCGATGATCGGTTAATCCACAACGCCTCACTGCTCAACGGCATTCCGGGAATTCTACTCCACGGACGCTACGACATCAGCAGCCCTCTTGAAACGGTTTGGCGGCTACACCATGCGTGGCGGAGTAGCGTGCTCGACATCATCGATGAGGCGGGGCACGGCGGCGGAACCATGGCTGAGCGGATCGTTGAGGCGACGAACCGGGTCGCTTTCGCCTGTTCCAAGCAATGCGGAGGCAGGAAGCGACATGCTCCTTGAGTACGTTTATTGAATGCCGAAAAGCGACAAAGGTGACTCCAAACAATCACCGGCGCGTTTGATCGACGCGCGAATCAAGGAGCTTGCCGATTGGCGCGGCGCGACGCTCGCCCGGGTTCGGGCTTTGATAAAACAGGCCGATCCGGAAGTCGTCGAGGAGTGGAAGTGGAGAGGCGTTCCAGTCTGGTCGCATAACGGCATCATCTGCACGGGTGAGACGTACAAAAGCGTTGTTAAGTTGACGTTCGCAAAAGGCGCGTTTGTAGAGGATCCAGGCGGCTTATTCAATTCAAGTCTCGATGGGAATCTCAGACGCGCGATTGACATTCGTGAAGGCGAAAAGATTAACGACGCGGCGCTGAAGAAACTCGTACGTGCGCGCAATCGAGCTGAATTTGAAGGGCAAGAAGAAGAAGTGAGCACAGGCAGCGCGTCGCGGGCGGCGATGAGGTCTTCGATGAATTTGCTCATTTCGCGATGGCGTGATTTGTCGTCGGTGGCGCGCAGGATTGCCGACGGATGAATGGTCGCGAGGACCGGCGTCGGCAGAAGATCGGAGATGACGCGCCCGCGGTTTGCCAGCAGACGGAAACCGCTGCCGAGGAGCGAGTGTGCGGCGGTTGCACCAAGCGCGACGATCAGCGAAGGGTGTAAGACGGAGATCTCCGCCTGCAGCCATGGCTGACAGGCGCGAATCTCGATCGTCTTGGGCTTGGCGTGAATCCGCCGCTTTCCGCGCTCGACGAACTTGAAATGCTTGACGGCGTTGGTCACGTACACTTGGCGCCGCTCGATGCCGGCTTCGTCGAGAGCGCGGTCGAGAAGCTTGCCGGCGGGACCGACGAAGGGATGTCCCAACCGATCTTCACTATCGCCGGGCTGCTCGCCGACGAGCATTATGCGCGCGCGAGCGTTGCCCTCACCGAAGACGGTTTGGGTAGCAAACTTGTAAAGATCGCAGCCGCGACAACGCGTGGCGGCCTCTCGCAGGCTCTTGAGCGAGCGGCGCTCGGGTAGATACGCAGTTGCTGATGAGGTCACCCCTCGATAGGCTCAGGGTGAAAGAGCCTACGCTGCGCCGGCGACGAGTACGCCGTAATGGCGTTGAACCGTTCGTAAAAATCGTTCGTCATCGGCGTCGTTGCTCACCAGGAGGGCCTTTGGTTCGAACGGCGCCGGATTGCCGCTAAAGAAGGAGCGCGCGCGTTCGGCTCGCTTTCGAAAACCGCAGCCGGCACGTTACGAAACCGGCTGCGGACTGCGCGCGAATAATTGAACCATTTCGCGATTGAATGCGGGTAAGTCTTTCGGCCCACGGCTCGTGACGAGATTCTCGTCTACGACCACCTCGCGATCGGTCCATTCGCCACCGGCGTTGCGGATATCGTCGGCTATCGTCGGCCAACTCGTCAACGTGCGTCCCTTAACCAATCCCGATGATACCAGCAACCACGGCGCATGACAGATCACCGCTATCGGTTTGCGGTCGGCGTTCATCGCGCGAATGAATTGCTGGGCCTTCTCATTGGTGCGCATTGCATCGGCGTTGAGCGCCCCGCCTGGAAGCTGCAGCGCATCGTAACGCTGGGGCGACGCTTCATCGAGCGTCGTGTCGACGTTGACCTTCCCGGCCTTGTCGTGATGCTTGAACCCTTGAATCGGCTCGCGTTTTTCGGATATGATTTCCACGCTCGCGCCGGCCTCTCGCAAGGCCTTCACCGGCTCCGTCAGCTCGCTCTCCTCGAATCCGTCCGTCGCGATGACCGCAATGCGTTTTCCTTGTAACTCACTCATGGGGCAGGTATCCCCGCCTACCTGCATCGGAAAACGTACGCGCCGCTCGCTATCTTATTGGTAGTACTTCCTTCGCACGATTGGGGGTTAGCCCAGCGTGGTAGATAAGAGCATGCCCGAAGTATTTGGAAGCGGCGGCGACGCCGTTACGGTCGCCGGCGAGTACGAGTGCTCGGAGTGCGGCTACCGCCGCCACTTTTCAGCAGGCGACACGTTCCCTCCCGATCACCACGACGAAAAACCGTGGACCCTCTACGTCAAAGACGAAGGCAGCGGCTAGCGAGCGATGAGCCGCGGTCCGCGGCGCTGATCGAGCCGCTAGCGGACGAGGAAGAGACGGTCGAGTTTGGTGATCGCGAGGATGCGCGCAACGTTGGCCCGGACGCCGACCAGGGTGACGGTTCGCTCCTGACACCGCAGCCGCATTGAGGCCAGCTCGTTGAGAAAGGTCGAGTCCACGTAGGTTACATCACTCATATCCAAGGTGACCGCGTCACCGTTGGTGATCGAAGCAAAGGTCTCCGCGAGCTCCCCCTTGCGCGCGATGTCGTATTCACCGCACAGCCGTATATGATGCTGGTCCACAGACCCGTTCTGGCTCATGTCCGAAAGCTTACCGCAAGAGACACCGTGTGGTCGGTAACTCGGCTGACAATAAAGTAAGCAGTTTGACATGCCTGCTCGTGGGCATTACGATACTCTCCGAGTCCGATTTTAATGAAACGCTGCGAGCACGTCGTTCAATTCTACGGCCAGGACAGAGCGCGCCTGGTTCGCAACGTTGCTGCGTATCTCCACGACTCGCTGCGCGGCGGCGGGGCAGGGCTGGTGATAGCGGCGCAGGCCCAGCGCTGCGCCATCGTCGAGGAACTGCGGCGCTTGGATGCGGTCGCCGAGCTCGACTCGCGCCTCTTCCTGCTCGACGACGCCGAGACGCTTTCTGAGTTTATGCGCGACGGGCGTCCCGACCCGGCGCTCTTCGAGGCTGCAGTCGAAGGGCGCGCGCGCGAACTCATCGGGCGCTTCGGCCGTCTACGCGCGTACGGCGAAATGGTCGGCCGGCTTTGGGCGGAGCAAGCCTATAACGCCGCCATCGAGCTGGAGCGTCTCTGGAACGCGCTGCTCGAGCGCGTCGACTTCGATCTTTACTGCGGCTATCCGATCGACGTGCTGAGCGAAGAGTTTCAAATGCCTGCGGTTCGCCCGTTGCTCGGGCAGCACGGTCGCATCGTGCCATCCCTTGCGCCGTCCGCGGAAGACTCGATTCTGCGCCTGCGTAGCGCCATGCCGCGCTACGCCGACGAAATTCTGGCTAGAGCGAAGGAATACGCCGTATAGGGAGTACGGCGCGCACGTGCGTGCCGTAGCCCGGCAGCAACTCCACGTCGAGGTGCGCGCCAAGGCGCTGAACGAGCCAGAGACCGCGCCCGTGTTCGGTTAGAAGATCGGCCTCGGTTTGCTTGCCGGTCATATAGCCTTCACCGCGATCGACGACGTGCAGCACCGCGACGCCTTCGTGCCAGTCGAGTGCGATTTCGATCGAGCCGCCGGCGTGTTGGGCGACGTTTGCCGCAAGCTCGCCGAAAATGAGCTCCGCGCCCTTGTAATCGCTTCCCGGTTCCGCGACCGATGCGATCGCGCTCAAAAACTCACGGCGCACCAGTCGCGCAGCGCGCCAATCGCTCGAATCGAATGCCCAGCGCTTCGATTCGACGAAATTCAGCAGCAGAATTGCCACGTCGTCGCGTGAGGGAGTGCCGAGACAGAAACTCTCGATGAAGCCGGCCGGATTTGCAACGTAAAAAATCGCTTCGCTTCGAAGGGCTTCCCGCAGACGCCGTTCGCCCGCAATCATATCGCGAGTCGCTTCCGTGAGACCGTCGGTGTAGAAGGCGAGCAGCGCCGCGCCTGCCACGCTCTTGGAAGCGGCGCGCACGGGCGGTCCGGCAAAACGCAAACCAATCGGCAAGCCGTCGGCCCGCAACTCCTGCAGCGAGCCGTCGTTCGACCGCAGCAGCGGATACGGATGTCCCGCGTTTGCGTAGGTTACGGTACGGTTACGCGCATCGAAGATTGCGACGAAAGCCGTCGCGACGGCGGCGGGATAGCGTCGCAGCAGCACGCGCTCGGCGGCATCGAGAATGCGCACGGGATCGGGCTCGTACATGGCGACGACATTGATCGCGTGCCGAAGCTTTCCCATCACGATCGAGGCTTCGAGCCCGTGTCCGGTAACGTCGCCGACCGTGAGCAAGACGCGATGGTCGTCAAGGTCGAACGCGTCGTACCAATCGCCGCCGACTTGCACTTCGGAGGCTGCCGGCCGGTAGACGGCGCTGAGCGAGGCACCCTTTACCGGTGCCAGGCGCGTCGGCAGCGTGGCTTGCTGCAGCGTTTGAATCAACTGGCGTTCGCGAGTGAAGCTTTCGGCGTGATCGAGCGCAAGCGACGCGCGCCGCCCGATCTCATCGAAGAGTTCCGCATCGGCCGCATCGTAGGAGCGCGCGTTGGAGCAACAAACCAAAGCGCCGAAAATCGCATCGCCTACAAGAAGCGGCGTCATCATCCACGACCGAGGCGGGTCGGTTTCGTAGAGCGGTCCAGCCTTCAGCCGGCCGCGCGAGCCGAACTCGGGTGTGCCGCCGCAGAAGATCGAGCGTCGCTTGGTCAACGCTTCGACGATTTCTCTTTCCGCAACGTCGCGCAGACGCGCCTTCGTGCCGATCTCGACGATGATCTGAAGCCGCCCGTCGACCAGCTTTCCGGCGAAGCCGTAATCGGCGAAAGCGTCGGCGAAGGAATGAAGCAGAAGCTCCAACATCTTCGCTTGATCGAGCGTGGCGAAGAGCGGCTCCGTTACGCGCGCCAGAAAGCGCAAACGTTCGGTGATATGCTGCTCTCGCTCGAAGGTCTTGATATTCTCGAGCGCCATCGCGACTTGACGTGCCACGACGAGCGCGACGTCGAGATCCCGCGCGGCAAAGCTGACCGCCCGCTCCGATTCGGCGAAGGTGAGACTTCCAATACACGTAGAGCCGATGAGAATCGGCACGACGATCATCGAGCGTGCTCCCGCCGCATCGAGCACGGCAGATAGCTTTTGGCCGGGAGAGCCTCGCAGCGCCGTACCCAGCAAGAGCAGCGGCTGACGCGCGCGTACGGCTTCGTGGGCGGCCTCTTCGAGCGCTTCGGGCGAAACGTTGGCCTTTGTTCGGCGGTCGGCCAAACCTTCAGCGATGACCGAACCATCGTCGGCAAACGTATGAATCGCAGCAAAGATCGCAGAAACGCTCGATCGAGGCCTGCGCGAGGCGATTGAGAATCGTCGTGCGATTCAGCGACGAGGAAAGCAGTGCGGCCGCTTCGGAGATGAATCGCGTGTCGGGCTCCGCCAATCCGTCGGTCTCTGCAACGATACCGGCCCAGTACTGGACGGCGTCGCGGTCGTCGAGCACCGGTACCGCTCTGATCAAGAACGTTCGTGCCGACCCATCAGGGTTTCGAACGTGGTAGATCGCGGTAAATCGCTCGACGACTCGCGCGGATTTTCGCCAAAGGTGTTCGATCTGGGCAACTTCGGTTTCGTCGAGCGCGCCCTCACCGGTGCGGACGCTTGGGCGGCACGGGTTAGGCTCGTGATGTGACCCGCCCGATCGGCCTGCCAAACGGCATCCGTGGTTCGAGCCAAGACGGCTCGAATGGAATGTAACGCTCGCTCCTTTGGAGCCTCGGCGGGTTTCTGCTCGTCGAATGGCTTCATCATAAGAGAGGCTGCCCCCATAGGGTACAGGAACGCCCCGCCGTGCGTCCGTAACAGAGCGGACACTGCCGACTCATAACAATCACGTCCTGGGGGCTCTTTCCGAGAAGACGCGACAGAGTCTTGCGTCCGTCCTCGTTCCCGTCACCTTCAGGGACGGTCAGGTGCTCTACGAAGCCGGCGCACAAATCGACTCTATCTTCTTCCCCGGCTCGGCCGTCATTTCAATCATTCAGGTGATGCGCGAGGGAACCGCGGCCGAAATCGGCATGGTCGGACGGGAAGGCTTCTGCGGACTCAACGTGGTCCTTCGCAAGGGGATCGCCACGGGCCGTCACGTCTGCCAAGTGCCCGGGACGGCCTGGATGATGCCGGCCCACGCGCTGCGCCAAGCGCTGAAGAGTGACGGAGATTTGCTGGAATCCATGCTCGATTACGCCGGCGGTTATTGTGCCATGCTTGCGCAGCTCATCGCGTGCAATCGCCTGCACCGCGTCGAGCAGCGGTGCGCCCGATGGATGCTCATGACCGCCGATCGCATCGCAGATATGCAGTTCCCGATGACGCAGGAACGCCTGAGCATGATGCTCGGGGCGCAGCGCCCGACGGTTACGTCGGTAATGACGACGTTGCGCGATGCCGGCTGCCTGGAGAGCTCGCGCGGGCAAGTGCGAATCACCAGTCGCGCATGCCTCGAAAAGTATGCCTGCGAGTGCTATCGGCTTTGCTCGGCCTACTTTGATTTCTGAACTGCTTCATGAAACGCTCATTCCGGCTTTGATTCGGGACCCTGAAAATGGGGAAGAACGCCTGCAGTCAAGGTTAGGAGGTAAGCGTTGGCAAGCGTGCGGCAGAGACAAACGATTCCCGAACCCCGTTTGAACGAGTTCGTGCGGGCGCCCGAACGCGAGCACTCCTGATTCACTAATCCGAGATAGGAGAGAAAATGGCTGGTCTACTCTGGACGATTATCGTCATACTCTTCGTCCTCTGGCTGATCGGGTTCTTGGTACACTTCGGCGGCGGCTTGATCCATATCATCTTGCTCGTCGTCGTGATTCTCATCGTGATTAACCTGCTCACCGGCAGGGGCTTGAGAGTCTAGCGCTGGGAAAGGAGTAACACCTTATGCCTCGTCGCAAGAAAACCAGCACTCGCAAGAAGAGCTCGTCGCGAAAAGGCTCCGCTCGAAAAACCACATCGCGCAAGAAAACCAGCACTCGCAAGAAGAGCACATCGCGCAAAAAAACCAGCGCTCGCAAGAAGAGTACATCGCGCAAAAAAACCAGCACACGCAAGAAAGGCGGTCGTAAGTATGGCCGTAAAGCGGGCAGGAAGGTCGAGCGCGCGATGCACGAGATGAAGCGCGGTGAACTCAAGTCGGGCCGCTCCGGGAAGAAAGTCAAGAGCCGGAAGCAAGCCATTGCGATCGGTTTGAGCGAAGCGCGCCGCTCCGGTGCAAAAGTTCCTGCACCGAAGAAGCGCTCTTAGCGACCCGGTAAGTTAAGCGGCGACTGCGGGCGCCTCGAGTTCCGTTGCGTGCGCGAGGGGCCCGCGGTCGGTCGTCAAGCATCCGCACGCGTGCAGGGCGCCGTCGACCGCCGCTTTTGCAGTGGGGTCGTCGCCGCAAATAGGGATGTTCGCTCCCGACTGGGGCATATTGATCAACGCGCGCACGACGCGATGTGAGTCGAGTTTTCGCGCTAATATCTCGGCGCCGCTCAGCGCACCGTTGCCGCGTTCGGGTTCGACCGCGTCGACGATCACCGCTTCCGTGGTCGAGCCGATCGCTCGTACGGTCCGATCGACATCTTGCGGTCCGACCGCAAACATCAGGATGTCGGAACACATGGCCTGCCGGTACGGCCCTCCGGGGCTGTCGGGGTCGCTAAACGTGAGCTTGTGACCTCCCGCCTGCAACAATCGTCCGATCGCCTTCGCGCGTTCGTTCGAGCCTACAATTCCTATCTTCATGCTTTTGTCGTACCCAGAATGCTGAGGGGTTGCTGAAAGTACCAGGGGCTCCTCAGCCCTCCGAACTGAGGCCCTTCGGGGACTCCGCGCGGGGGTGACAGGGTTTAGGCATCGTGGTATACTCGCGGTCTATGCCCCGGGCTAGCGGCGGCGGTGGGAGCCCTTGCGTGACGACGTGAGCAGCGATCTCCCTGCGTAGGCGGCGGCCCCCTTCGATTGCAGCCTCCGGCTGCGCTCAGGGTGACATTCGTCGAGGGCATCGGCTGAGGAACCTGATCCCTTGAACCTTATCGACGTCAACAACTTCGACGCCATGCGCATCGGCCTCGCGTCGCCCGAGCAAATTCGTGCTTGGTCGTTCGGCGAAGTCAAGAAACCCGAGACCATCAACTACCGCACGCTCAAGCCGGAGCGCGACGGTCTCTTTTGCGAGAAGATTTTTGGCCCCACCAAAGACTGGGAGTGTCACTGCGGCAAGTACAAGCGCATCCGCTTCAAAGGAATGATCTGCGACCGCTGCGGCGTCGAGATCACGCGCGCGAAGGTGCGCCGCGAGCGCATGGGCCACATCGAGCTGGCCACCCCGGTGAGCCACATCTGGTACCTCAAGGGCGTCCCCAGCCGCATTGGCATCCTGCTCGACATGTCGCCGCGACAACTCGAGAAAGTGATCTACTTTGCGGCCTACGTCGTAATCGATCCCGGCGACACCACGCTCACGCGGCGCGAGGTGCTCTCCGAACAGAAGTACCGCGAGGCGCGCGACAAGTTCGGCAACCGTTTCAAAGCCGGCATGGGCGCCGAGGCGATCCGCGAGCTGCTGCGCGATCTCAACCTTCGCAAGCTCCAAGAAGATTTGCGCAAAGAATTCAAAGAGACCAGCGGCCAGAAGCGCCTCAAAGCGATCAAACGGCTCGAGGTCGTCGAGGCCTTTCTTTCGAGCGGCAACCGTCCCGAGTGGATGGTGCTTGCGGCCGTTCCGGTGATCGCACCCGAGCTGCGCCCGATGGTTCAGCTCGACGGCGGCCGCTTCGCAACCTCGGATCTCAACGACCTCTACCGGCGCGTCATCAATCGCAACAACCGTTTGAAGCGGCTGCTCGAGCTCAACGCGCCCGAAATCATCATCAAGAACGAAAAGCGCATGCTGCAGGAAGCGGTCGATGCGCTCATCGATAACGGGCGGCGCGGGCGTCCGGTAACGGGTCCGAATAATCGTCCGCTAAAGTCGCTCTCCGACATTCTCAAAGGTAAGCAAGGGCGCTTTCGGCAGAACCTGCTCGGCAAGCGCGTCGACTATTCCGGACGTTCGGTCATCGTGGTCGGCCCGACGCTCAAGCTGCACCAGTGCGGCCTTCCCAAAGAGATGGCGCTCGAGCTCTTCAAGCCGTTCGTGATGAAGAAGCTCGTCGACCGCGGCCTCGCGCACAACATCAAGAGCGCGAAGCGCATGGTCGAGCGCGTGCGTCCTGAGGTTTGGGACGTGCTCGAAGAAGTCATCAAAGAGCACCCCGTGCTGCTCAACCGCGCCCCGACGCTCCATCGTCTCGGCATTCAAGCCTTCGAGCCGGTGCTCGTCGAGGGCAAGGCGGTGCATCTGCATCCGCTGGTCTGCACGCCGTACAACGCCGACTTCGACGGCGACCAAATGGCCGTGCATCTGCCGCTTTCGGCCGGTGCGCAAGCCGAGGCGCGCATACTGATGCTCTCATCGAACAACATTCTGCTGCCGGCGTACGGCAATCCGGTCTCGATTCCGACCCAAGACATGGTGCTCGGCCTCTACTATCTGACGTTCGAGCGCGACGAGTACAGCGGCCCGGCGAAGGCGGCGGTTCTCGACGATTACGAGTACGTCTCCCGCAACGGGAAGAAGAAGAATGCGCCCGCTGCCGACGCACCCGGCGCAATTCCGACCTTCTTCGACAGCAAGGAAGCCGTGATGGCGTACGAGACCAAGCAGATCGGTCTGCAAGAGTGGATCTACGTGCGTTGGAAGGGCGAGCTGCTCAAGACGACCGTCGGGCGCGCCATCTTCAACACGGCGTTCCCGGAGCGGTGGAATCACGAGTTCGTCAATCACATCGTCGATAAGAGCGTTCTCAAGCGCATCATCACCGACTGCTATCGCCGCTACGGCAATGCCGAGACGGCGCGCTTCTTGGACGCGATCAAGGACCTCGGCTTCCACTATGCCACGCTCTCCGGAACGACGGTTTCGATCAGCGACGTCATCGTGCCCGAGAACAAGTACGAGATCGTCGGAAAGGCGCAGGAGTCGGTCGACGAACTGCACCGGCAATACGAGCAAGGCTTTATCTCGAGAGACGAAGAGTACAACAAAACGATCGAGATTTGGTCGAAGGCTTCGGATGAGGTGACGACCTCGATGCAGGCGTCGCAGAATCCGCTCAACCCGGTCTTCATGATGGCCACGTCGGGAGCGCGCGGATCGATCGCGCAGGTGAAGCAGCTCGGCGGCATGCGCGGCTTGATGTCCGACCCGTCGGGTCGAATTCTCGAGATTCCGGTCAAGGCGTCGCTCAAAGAAGGCCTCACCGTTCTCGAGTACTTCATCTCGACGCACGGCGCGCGTAAGGGTCTGGCCGACACCGCGTTGCGCACGGCAGACTCGGGTTATCTCACGCGGCGTCTCGTCGACGTCGCGCAAGACGTGATCATCCGCGAGGAGGATTGCGGCACGAGCGCGGGCATCGTCGTGCGCGACATTCGCGTCGGCAAAGAGGTCATCGAGCCGCTGCTCGATCGCATCATCGGACGCCGCGCAGCCGAAGAGGTCCGTCTCGATCCCAAGCGCCCGACCACGGCGATCGTCACGCGTAATGCGGAGATCGACGAGGAGAAGGCGCGTGCGCTGCTCGATGCGGGCGTCACCGAGGTAAAGATTCGCTCGGTGCTTACCTGTCAGTCGAAATACGGCGTCTGTTCGCTCTGCTACGGCCGCGACTTGGCGGCGGGCAGCCACGCCGACATCGGCACGGCGGTCGGCATCATTGCGGCGCAGTCGATCGGCGAACCGGGCACGCAGCTCACGCTGCGAACGTTCCACACCGGCGGCGTCGCAACCGAAGACATCATCACCGGTCTGCCGCGAGTCGAAGAGATCTTCGAAGCGCGCAAACCGAAAGGCCAGGCGACGATTGCCGAACACGCGGGCACCATCAAGTTCGGCGACGAGCGCAACAAGCGCATCGTTTACATCGTCGACTCGACCGGCGAAGAGCACGAGTACGACATTCCGCCGGGCACGCATCTGCTCGTGCAGGAAGGCCAGAACATTGAGCCGGGCGACCAGCTCAACGAAGGCTCGCTCAACCCGCACGACATTCTACGCATCAAGGGCGAGACTGCGCTGCAGAACTACCTCGTTCAAGAGGTGCAGAAGGTCTATCGCTCGCAAGGCGTCGACATCAACGACAAGCACATCGAGGTTATCGTGCGCTCGATGCTGCGCAAGGTGAAGATCGTCGAGGGCGGCGACACGCCGCTGCTGCCGGGGCAACTCATCGAAGCAGCGCAGTTCAACGAAGCCAACGAGCGGATGAAAGCCGCCGGCAAGGAACTGGCGACCGCGAACCCGGTGCTGCTCGGCGTCACGAAAGCCTCGCTGGCGACGGAGTCGTTCTTGTCGGCGGCGAGCTTCCAAGAGACCACGCGTGTCCTCACCGATGCGGCGATCAAGGGCAAGTACGACCCGCTGCTCGGGCTCAAGGAGAACGTCATCATCGGCAAGCTCATTCCGGCCGGAACCGGCATGTCGCGCTACCGCAACGTCGAGATTGTGCCGCAAGGGCAAGACGTCGATGACGACGGCCGTCCGCGTCACGAGTACGACGTGCCGTACGCGGCGACGATGACCGCCGACGACGCGGCGCTCGCCGAAGTGATGGGCGGCGGCGGAAACGGCGACGGCATGAGCCGCCTCGTCAGCGCCTACGAACGCAACCGCGAACCACTCACGGTGCAATACGAAGGCGAATACGAAGACAGCGCCAACCCGCACGCGTCACCGACGAAGACGCAGTACGACAAACTGAAGGGCATCAACCCCGAAGACCTGTAGCCGCCCCTCCTGTCATCCTGAGGAGCGCGCGCACGGCGTCTCGAAGGGCGGAAGGACGAAGCCCCGCATTTGCGGGGCTTCGCTGTTTCTCCGCGCTGTTCTTAAGCGTTCGGGAACTGTCGTAACCCGATAAGGGCGCCGTTAGGATCTTTGACGCTGGCGACGAGCAGTCCGTTGGAGACATCGCGAATGTCCTGCACGACCGTGCCGCCCGCGGCGACGAGCGCTTTCACGCTCGCGGCGATGTCGGTTACCGTCCAATAAGCGAGCCCGCCGGGCTCCGCGTTGGTGCCCTGCGGCACCAGACCAATCTCCATATCGCCGGTCCTGTAGCCGACATAGTAGGGCGTATCGGCATACGGGTCCGCGCCGATGAGCTCGCGAAAGAACCGCTTGCCTGCGGTAAGATCTTCTGCGGTATAGACGATGAGGGAAACGCCGTTCAAGTCTCTATACTCCTTTCGTATCTATGACGGATCGAGCGATGTGAAATGTGACGGGCCGCTCGCGGATTTAGCGTGCGCAACGATCGCATCACGGCGATCGACATGGTAGCCGAGCGCGATGCTCTGGCGCAGTCAGTCATCGAACGCTAGCTCGGCGCGCTCTCGTCAGGAACGTTACCGACGCGAGGACCGCGATATTCGCCGCAAGGCCGAGCAAACCAACGTTGATCCCCCAGGGCGAAGCGCTCATTGCGGCAAGCGGCACCGCCACGCCGAGCCCGGCGCGATGCCCGCCGCCACGGCCCACGCCGACGGCCGTCGCGGCAAAAACGTCGCGATTACGCCCGGCGCGAACTGCGTGACGCCGTTGTAGTAAAGAAGCAGGAGCTCGACGACCGTGCGTTGCGCGACGAGCCAGAGCCCGAGTGCGAGCAATGCCACGACCAGCACGAGAACCCGCGTGAGCATCGTGCGCGACGCATCGCCCGTCGCGATGCCGAGCGCGTCACCGGCGACGTTTTTGGTGATGACGCTGGCGCCCCCAAGCAGCAGCCCCGATGCGGGAACGAGCGCCGAAAGCGCGCCGGCCGATGCAACGATACCGAGAACCCATGACGGATAGAAGTGCTGCACGACGAGCAAGAATGATTGATCGACCGCGGTGCCTTTCAAGCCCGGCGTGACGAGCGCCGCGGTGAGTCCCGCAAAGATCATCAAGACCGTGAATGCATTGTAAAGCGGCAATAACATGGCGTTGCGGCGAAGTGCGTCGCCGCTGCGCGCGCTGTAGATGGCGCCGGCGGACTGCGGACCCATGAAGAAGCCGATGGCGCTTAGCAGGGCGGTCGACATGAACCAAATCTCGCCGTGGAAGGTGACGCCTTTTGCCAGTACGAGCATTTGCGGATGGACGGAGACCATGCGATCGAAAAGCGCGTGCGGCGATCCGAAGAAGTGGATCGGTATCGCGATGCCGGCGAATGTCACGGCGCCCAGGACGAGCACGTCCTTTACGACACTCGCCCAAGCCGTGCCCCGCAGCCCGGCGCTGAAGACGAAGAGCGCGAGCACGATGAAGGCGACGCAGACCGATGTGGTCGCGTCGTAGGCGCTGTAGCCGGCGAGATGGAGCACGATCTGCAGGCCGCTGAGCTGCAGTGCAACGTACGGGACGACCATGACGAACTGCAGTAGCGCAATGCCAACGCCGAGCGCGCGGCTGTCGTAGCGCAGCTCGAAGAAATCGGGCCACGTCAGCAGGTTGTGCTCTTTGGCGATTCGCCAGACCGCCGGCGTTAAGAAGTAGCCGATCACCATCGCGCACGTTCCGTAGGCCATTGCGTAAAATGCCGGAGCGCCTTGCGAATACGTGAGCCCGGCGATGCCGAGGAAAGTGAACGTCGTGTAAATCTCGCCGGCCATCAGCACCCACAGGAAGAGCGTGCCGAAGGAGCGCCCGCCGACGATATATTGCTGCGGATCCATCCTGATTCGCCGCACGGCGAGCAGCGCGAAGACGATCGTTCCCAGCACGACGATCGCGACGATCGCCAGCGCATTGGTCGACGGTGAAATCACCAGCGGCGCTCCAGCCGGCCGATCGTCCAGAGAATGCAGGGCGTTGCGAGAACCCAGCCCAGGATCCACGCCAAAAGAAACGGGAGGCCGAAGATGCGCGGCTCGATGCGATTGGCCAGTGGAATCGCGAGGGTGAGCGCGACGATCGGAATAGCCGCAAGGAGCGCGCGGGGCCAGAACGACGTCGAGGAAGGGGTCGACCGCATGGCGGCGCATTTACGCCACGCTATGCAACAACGTCCTTCGTACGTTGGGCCGATCGTTGTGATCGCGATCGTCGTGATCGTCGGCGCCTTCGTCGCATCCTCGTACAACTCGCTCGTGACCATGGGCCAAGCGGTCGACGCGCAGTGGGGACAGGTGCAGAACGTCTATCAGCGGCGTGCCGACCTGATCCCGAATCTCGTCGCGACCGTCAAAGGCGCCGCGAACTTCGAATCGAGCACCTACGAGGCGGTTGCGAAGGCGCGCGCCAGCGTCGGGCAGATTTCCCCGCAAGCCGTGCAGAATGCCATCAACAATCCTCAAGATTTCGCCAAGTATGCCGCGGCGCAAGATCAGCTCGGTTCCGCGCTCTCCCGCCTCCTAGCGGTGGTCGAGAACTATCCGCAGCTTCGCGCAACCGAGAACTTTCAGACCCTTCAGGCGCAGCTCGAAGGCACGGAGAATCGCATTGCCTTCGAACGGCGCAAGTATAACGACGCCGCCCGCGCATTCAATACGAAGCGCGACACGATTCCGACCGTTTTTATCGCCGGAATGTTCGGCAGCCGTTTCAACGAGAAGCCGTACTTCCAATCGCAACCCGGTGCGGAGCGGCCTCCGGTGGTCAACTTCAGCCCGTGACGGGCCAGCGACCGGCGCGCGATCGCCGCGGCAATCACTCGCGCCGAAGAGGGAACTACCGGCCGGATTGCCGTCCGCATCATCCCCGACGAATCCGTCAATGCATTCGAGCGGGCGACAGCTGAGTTTGAGCGCGTGGGTCTGCACCGGCACAAGCATGGCAACGCCGCGCTGATTCTGGTGGCCCCGAAGGCACGGCAGTACGCGATTATTGGGGATCGCGCGCTGCACGACCGCGTCGGAGACGATTTCTGGAACGATGTCGTCGCCGAGAGTCAGCCGCACTTTGCGCGCGGCGCGGCCGAAGGAGTAACACACGCCGTCGGCCGCATCGGCGAGCAGCTCCGCGCGCATTTCGCCCGATGATTGCGCGCTTCGTCGCCGTTGTTGCGTTGCTGGCGTTCGCTGCGCCGGCCGCCGCTGCGGAGTTCACGATTCCGCCGACCCCCAGCCAGTACGTAACGGATAATGCCGGCGCACTCTCGAGTGCGACGCGCGACTCGCTCCAAAGCGAGCTCTCGGCCTACGAACGCGCGACCGGGCATCAGGTGATCGTTTGGATCGGCCAGAGCACCGGTGACGTTCCGCTGGAAACGTGGACGGGCGAAGCCGCCGATCGTTGGAAGATCGGACGCAAAGGCCACGATGACGGCGCCGTGCTCTTTCTCTTCATGCAAGACCACAAGGTTCGCATCGAAGTCGGGTACGGTTTGGAGAGCGCGCTTCCCGACGCCGACGCGTTCCGCATCATTGAAGACGTCATTAGGCCGCGCATGCGCTCGGGCGATGTTGACGGCGCTGTTTCGAGCGGCGTCGCGGCAATGCTCAAGACGATCACGCCGACGTATGCGGCGGTGACGGCGCCGCCCGCAACGGTATCGTCGTCCACGGCGGGCAACGAGGTCATCATCCTGATCGTTGTGGGTTTCGGCCTGCCTGCTCATCTACGTCGTCTTTTTGATCGTCATGGAAACGGTCGCGTCGCTTCGCTATGGATATCTCGTCTTGCGTGAGGGGACGATGCGCGCGAAGAAGGACATGAAGCACGGATGGACGTGGAATAGCGCCGCGTTCATCGGTGGCGGCCTGGCGGAGGCGGGGGCGGTTTCGGCGGCGGCGGTTTTGGCGGTGGTTTCTCGGCGGGCGGCGGCGGTTTCGGCGGCGGAGGCGCATCGGGCGGCTGGTAGTGATTGCGTCCTACGACGTGCTGATCTCCGCCGGGCACGAAGGCCGCCCCGCGAGCTGCGCGCACTTCCCGAACCATAAATGTAATCTCGGTGCGGCCGGCGAGCGGCAGTGGACGCCGATCGTCGCCGACGAAGCGACGAAGATTCTGCGCGCGCACGGGGTGACGGTCGTTCGTCTCCCGGCGGATTTCGTGGGCAAGTATCGCGTAAATGCCGCAGTCTTCATTCACTTCGACGGCTCCGATCCACCCTGCCACAGCAGCGCGTCGATCGGCTACCCGTCGCGGCAATATGCGCCCGCGGCCGCGGCATGGCGAAAGCTGTACGGCAGCTATTGGCCGTACGGTTTTCAGCTCGACAATTTTACAGCGGGATTACAAGGATATTACGGTTATAAGCAAGTCGAGGCTCGCGATGCGGCGCTGGTTTTAGAGCTGGGCGAGATTACGTGTTCAACGCAACATGCGTGGCTCGCGCCAAGGCTGCACTGGGAGGGCGCGTTACTGGCCTATTATCTAAGTCGGCTGATCCGAAAGGGCGACGTTCCGCTCCCCGTCCAACCGTAACGCACGGAATCAAGGCACAGCACCTAGAACCAGCGACGATGGCTCGCACGCTGTTGACGCAAGATCGCAGCGATGTTGGCGTCTCTGCGCCACTCCGGCGGACTCGACTTGTTTCCCGCTTGGCTGCCTTGGCGGAGTATCCAGTCGGTCTGGTCATCGCGCCGGCGGGTTATGGCAAATCCGTCGCAATTCGTCAATATCTGTAGCACCGTAACCGAGACCGGTCGTAACGTTTACGCTTCACCCGGAGCACGCGACGCTGCTGGGATTCTTGCGCGGATTTACGCATGCATTGAGGGAGCATGCGCCGCACGCGAGCGCTACATTGGCCGGCGCGTACGAGCGCAATACGGTGCCCAAAAAAGCGCGCCGGCGAGTTGGCCGCGTGGCTTCACGCACACCTCGAATCATTCACTGGGCGTAATTGTGATCGACGATTTGCACATCGCCGATGACGATACCGAAATTGCACAAATCATTACGACGCCTAATCCAACGCACCAAAGATAAAGTCCACTGGCTGCTGGCGTCGCGCTCGATGGCTGGATTCCCCGTGGGAACTTGGCTTGCTTACCGTGATGCGGACTTACCGCTTGATGAGCACGATCTTCGCTTCAATCTTGAGGAAGCTCGTTCGGCCGCTCGGAGATTGCACTTGCAACCCCTGATGACGAGCTCGAAGCTTTGCTCGCGCTCACCGAAGGGTGGCCTGCAGCGATGAGCTTTGCGCTGCG
Organism: Vulcanimicrobiota bacterium; assembly: GCA_963815165.1. GTDB lineage: Bacteria > Vulcanimicrobiota > Vulcanimicrobiia > Vulcanimicrobiales > Vulcanimicrobiaceae > Cybelea. The sequence continues at coordinate 22,556 of CAWFFL010000004.1, read as the reverse complement.
CACTTCGATTCGATCTTCAGAACTGCGCAGCGTTTCCGCGCACGACACGTGAAATGATTTACCGTTTGCTCGCGGAGCAAGTTTATTCGGCACTCGAAAAGGAGGAGCGAGAGCTGCTCGAGGTAGCGGCAGCGCTGCCCTCAATCGACATTGGCGTCTTAGAATGTGCGGGTTTCGACCGCGCTCTAACGCTGGTGGAGCGGTTACGCGAGCGGACTGCGTTCATTTACGAAGAGTCGCCAGGCGTTTATCAATGCCACGACCTTTTCCGAGAGTTTCTGCGCCATCAAACTGCACTCGGCGGCAGGCGCGCGCAACAACTCGTCCAGGCTCGCGTCGCCCGTTCGCCTTGAGGCCGTCGGTGATTTCGAGCACGCGCTCACATCCTTTGTCGGCGCAGGCCTCATAGCCGACGTCATTCGCTTGCTCGAGGTGCACGGGTTCGAACTATTGGAACGAGCCCGCGGAGACGTTGTCGCGCGTGCCCTTGAATCGATCGACGATAAAACGCGTCGTGAAAACGCCACGCTCCTCGCACTTCAAGGCGCACTACACGCCATCGCCGGCAAGTTTACACGCGCAGAGTCATTTTTTCGACGCTCGTTGAGCCGCGCAGGTGGCGACCGCGACCTGGTCGCGCTGGTCAGCCTGCGCCTCGCCTCCATATTGGCGAACCAGGGACAGGATGTCACCGAGTTGCTGAGCGTCGTTGGAAACGACCCAAGACAAGGTCCAGGGTTTAGGGCTGAGTCGCTCTCGCTAATCGCTGCTAGCAAAGCAATAGCGGGCGACCTGGACTCAGGGGTCGAGAGCGTCTTGGCCGTCGAGCACCTCCTGCCGGAGGTTGAACTTGACCTAAGAAGAGCGAAGATTCTCCATTATCTAGGTATAGTGTATCGACACGCGGGTGACGTATCTAACGCCGTCGACAGGCTAACGGAGGCATCCAACCTGGCGTCGGCGCTGCATTTGTATGGGATTGCGAGTCGCGCATCGGCAGTGTTGTCCAATCTGGCGCTTCACGAAGCAGACGATGTGCGCACGCAGCTGACGCACGCGGAATTCGCCGTCGAGACTGCCACGAAAGCGGGCGATGCGTTTGCGCTGGAAACAGCTTTACTTCAAATGCTCAGCGCTACACATGCGTAAGGCTAACCGAGAACAAATCGCCATTGTCGAAGCAGCGTCTAGCCCGCTTAGAGCATTCGAATTCAGAGTAAGTACCTCAACGCGCTTAAGGCAGTGCGCTTAGCATGGGATCATAAGTTTCAGGAAGCTTGCGATCTGCTGTCGAGTTGCCTCGGCGATTTGCCTTTTGGTGTCGACTGGGCATACATCCGCTGCGCACTACGCTCTTTTTTTGGCGCTCGATAACCGTCATGAAGCTTCAGCCGTGCAGCTGAGTGGCGTCCTCTCATCCCTACCGCGCATATCAGCGTCGGGAAAGTTCGACGTCCGGGCTATGGCAATATGTCGCGCGATATGCGCGCTGAGTGAGCTGGCAAACGCTCATTTCACTAAGGCTGATCGAATTCTAAGCGAGGCCTGGCAGTCCAGGACCCAGTCGTCAATGCGGCGATAGGTATTGTTAAAGCGGCTAATCGCGCTGTTAGTAAGAACCACGTTGACGAGTGGACTGCCGCGAGAATGGGCATCGAGGGCCTCTCGAACCTTGGTTACGAAGACCTTGCGAATACGTTCAGCGCGGCTTTGCAACTACTCGAGTCGAGGCAGAGGGCAGGCCCTGACACAAAGCTTACTAGGTCGGAACGCGAAGTGCTTTCCTTGGTGGCCCGCGGCTTCACCAGAAAAGAAATCGCGAATGCTACGAAACGAAGCGTGAACACGGTCCGCGCTCACACCGCTAATGCGGTTTATAAACTCAACTGCCGTGGCAGCGCGGAGGCAGTCCGTCTTGCTCGCGAAAACAGGCCTCATCTAACACCGCTAGCGCGTGATTTTCTGAAAAGGACGGGGTCGAGCGAGAGCGTAAGTAGCCGCAACTCTTCCCGGCCTAGGAGGTAACATGCTAACTCTTTGATGACGCTTCTCTTCGCGCTAGCCTTTACGCCGCCGGATCCATTCTAGCGAAGCGCCGCTTTTTGGTGGGCCCGCACTTGTGCGCCACCCTGTTGGCACTCGTCCATGCCAAATTCGTGGCATGGACGAGTATTTTATAGGGGCTGGAGCGCTCCTGACCGCCGGGCCGCAGGCGTCGATTGCCTCGGCGACGCTGCATGCCCAGACTGATCCGGGCCTGTCGCAGCAGGTCGTCGCCGCCGTGGTTGACTTTGAGGCGGCACGCCAGTGCTGACATCTCGCGGTTGCTTATCGTCGCTGCCGGCTGGAGCGGCGGCCGCTTTCAAGCCGAAGTCGTCCGTCGGCTCGTGGAGCGGCGGGATTGCGCTTTGGCCGACGTCATCGGCCATTCTCGCGGAGGCCACCGGCAGCGGGGAAATCCACCTCTTCGCACGTTGGGTGCCTGACGACGAGACGCTTCAGCGCTCTGGAATCTGCCGGCATGGGCATCGTCGCCCACCCTCTTGAGGTGATCGGGCAAGCCGCGCTGGTTTCCGGCCAGCGGGTGGCGCGGTGGCGTCCCGTTCGCGCCGCCTAGACCCCCTTTGCGACGGCCCCTTCGGGGCGCTCTTTAGGGTGACACTTGGCTGGGTTCAGGTGCGTCCAAGGGTGGCAACGCACGATGCAGCGTAGAAATGCACTGTTATGCCCAATGCCCGCGTTGCGGTTATCGACGACGATCGCATGGTACGGGAGATGTTAGAACTTGGACTCTCCCGCGAAGGCTACGAGGTTCGCACCGCGACCGACGGCCTCGCCGCCCTCGAGCTCGTCAAAGTCTTCGACCCCGAACTCATCGTCCTCGACATCATGATGCCGAAGATCGACGGCGTCACGCTGCTGCCGCGCCTTCGCGAAATCACGCAAGCGCCGATTCTGATGCTCACCGCCAAGGGCGGCACCGAAGATAAAGTTCGCTCGCTGAGTTCGGGCGCCGACGACTATCTCGTCAAGCCGTTCGTCTTCGAAGAGCTCATCGCGCGGCTGCAGGCCAAGCTGCGCCGCCCGCAGCTCATCGAAGAGAACGTGTTGCGCTGGCGCGACATCTCGATCAATCCCGCGACGCGCGAAGCCTGGCGCGGCAAAGAGCCGCTGGAGTTCACGCAGCGCGAGTTCGATCTGCTCGAAGTCTTCCTGCGCGAACCGCGCCGCGTCTTCAGCAAAGACCATCTGCTCGAAATCGTCTGGGGGCACGATTTTGAAGGCGGCCCGAACATCGTCGAAACGTACATCTCGTATCTGCGGGCGAAGGTCGATCGCCCCGGCGAGCCCGGATCCTTCATCCGAACGGTCCGCGGCGTGGGCTACGGGCTCTCGCAATAAGCCGAACACCCGTAGCATGAAACTGGCCGCGCGCCTTTCCGCCCTGTACGCCGTGCTGCTCGGCGTTACGGTGCTGATCGTCATCCTCGCATCGTCGATCGCGCTGGTCTTCGAGCTGTCAGCGTTTCTCCGGCGACGTGATGATCGCCAAGCACGAAGAGGCGCGCATTCTCGTCGATCAATATCGGCGCGAAGGCATGACGCTGCAGCAAGCCGCACCGCAAATCGTCGGCGCGCTCAGCGGCATCGGCTTGCGCGTCACGGTCTTCGATTTGAAAGGCCGTTATCTCGCCGGCGACAAGACGCTGCGCCCCAAGCCGTTGGCCGCGGTGCTCGCTGCCGGCGGAATGCAGCACTTCATCCCAGCCTCGCGCGGGCATCGCGACGCATATCCTCCGCTGCCGCCCGATCCGACGCGCCTCGAGCCGCTCTCGCTCACCTACGTCGAAGGCGGGTACGTCGGCTTCGAGCCGTCGTTTCCGCTGCTGCTCGTTTCGCTGATCCCGTACTGGCGCATCGTCATCACGATCGCGCTGGCCGCGATGCTGCTCTCGTGGTTCGTCGGGCGGCTCTTCGCGCAGCAATCGCTGCGGCCGATCAACGAGGTCAGCGATTCGCTGCAGGCGCTCGCCGACGGCGACTACACGCAGCGCCGCTTCGTGATGGCCGGCGGCGACGAGATCGCTTCGCTGACCGGCGCCTTCAACGACGCCGCCGCCAGCGTCGCGTACCGCGATCGATCACCGCCGGCAGGCCGAAGAGCGCATGCGCCAGTTTGCCGCCGACGCCTCGCACGAGCTGCGCACGCCGCTGACGGTCATCGCCGGCTATATTGACGTGCTGCGGCGCGGCGCGATCGAAGAGCCGCGCATCGCGCGCCAGATTCTCGCGACGATGTCGCTCGAAAAGGAGCACATGCGCGGGCTCATCGACCGCCTGATGCGCCTGGCGCGGCTCGATTCCGAGGCGCCGCCCAATATCGAAGCAGGTCGACGTGGCCGAGCTTCTTGCGCAATCAGTGCGAGGCGGCGCGCCGGCTCGACGATCGGCGGCACATTGACTACAGCGTCGACGGCGTCAAGACGATCGAAGCCGATCGCGGCGAGCTGGGCGAAGCGGTTTGGAACGTGATCGAAAACGCGCTCAAGTACGCGCCCGACGCGCCGATCCATTTGCGCGCGGCGCGCAACAACGGCCATGCCGACGATCACCGTGCGCGACGAAGGGCCGGGAATGTCGGAATCGGAGCGGCTGCACGCCTTCGAGCGCTTCTATCGCGGCGATCAGCGCGGCGAAATCACCGGAACCGGGCTTAGGTCTAGCAATCGCAAAGCGCGCGATCGAACGCGCCGGCGGCGAGATCACCATCGACAGCGCGCCCGGCCACGGCACCGCCGTTACGATCACTATCTAATCGGAATTACGGCGATTCCTCGGGCGAACGCCCTTGACGCTGCGCGCGCGCTCGACCATTTCGCGCATGCGCGGATGCTCGCCGCGAATCGTCTGTCACCCAATTCGAAGCGCGGCACCGGCTCGACCGGTGCGAAAGAGAAAATACCAGACGTTCATGTCACCCATCAGAGTAAACGCTTCTTGAGATCTTTGACGAGCGCGTCGTAAGAATCGAACGATTTCAGATATCTTGGAATGCCGCCGTGCTCGCGTTGGATCTCGACTAATGCTTTGGCGTTCGCAACGGTCGCGCGCACCTTGCGTGGCATGCGCAGAACTCCCGGCGTCGCTAGTATGCGCTCGATGTCGAGTGCGTCGTATGCCGCAACGCGCGCCGGGTCGAAGGAGGCGAACGCCTCACGATAAGCGTCCCACTGCGACGCGATCTGGCTCCAGCGTACGCCGGCTTGGAAGACGGCGCGCGTGATGACTTCGAAGTAGTCCGCCGGCGAGTTGGGGGCGATAACGGCGGGAATCGTTTCGGCCACGCCCGCATTCCTTCGCTGGGGCCTAGGCAGGGACCGGTGCCGCCAAGGTCGCAGAAGCGACAATCAATGCTGCTCTCGTCACGTGGTCGGATTCTCAGCTCGGTTTTCCCCCGTTTCAGAAAGTCCACACCGTCGGCAGAGTCTCTTTAGGAGTTCCTCTTCTCGTGTATGTAGATGAAATGCTCAACTGTGTGGACTGTGGACGTCAGTTTGTCTTCAGTTCGGGCGAACAACGCTTTTACGAGCAAAAAGGTTTTCAAAACAAGCCGAATCGCTGCCCGGATTGCCGCCAAGCGCGCAAGCAAATGCGCTCCAGCGGCGGTGGTGGCGGCGGCGAGCGCGGCGGCCGTCCCCGTGAAATGTTCACGGCGACGTGCAGCCAGTGTGGCGGCGTTGCTGAAGTGCCTTTTAATCCGCGCGGCGACAAACCGGTCTATTGCCGGGATTGTTTCGCTTCGCGACCCTCGTATCGCTGAACCAATCAACCCTTCGACTCTCAGGGCTGCGCTACGCGCGAGCCTAAAGGTAAGTACGACGCCGTCGTAATCGGCGCCGGGCATAATGGCCTGGCGTGCGCGGCGCTTCTCGCCAAAGCGGGACGTTCCGTGGCGATCTTCGAGCAGCGCGACGTCATTGGCGGCGCCGCCGTGAGCGAAACCGGGATTTGGCCCGGCTACACGCTCTCGACGGCGTCGTACGTTTGCAGCCTCCTCGATCCGTGGCTCGTCGACGAGCTCGCATTAAGCGAGCGCGGGCTTTCGTATTACCGAAAAGATCCATATGCATTTACGCCGCTCCTTGACGGGCGCTCGCTTTTGCTCGGAACCGATCGCGCGAGCAATGCGCGCGAGATCGCCGCCTTCGAGCCGCGCGACGTCGCCGGCTTCGACGCTTACATCGAGCGCACCGACCGACTTCGGCCGCGCGCTCTTCGATTCGTTTGCCGACGAGGAGCCGCGTTTCGATCGCTTCGATTCCGAGACGCAAGGCGTGCTTCGCGGCTCCGCCGCCGAGCTCGTCGAGCGCTACATCACGACACCCGTCTTGCAGGCGGAGCTCGTCAACGACGGGCTCATCGGTACGTATCTCGGTCCCGCGCGACGCCGGCACCGCGTACGTGCTTGCGCATCATCTCGCCGGACGGCTTCTGGGGACGCAAGGCTCCTGGGCGTTCGTGCGCGGCGGCATGGGTTCGGTCTCCCGCGCGCTCGCGGATGCGGCGCAAGCGTACGGCGCGGAGATTTTTCCAGGTGCACAGATCGAGCGCGTAATTCTCGACGACGCCGGCCACGCGATCGGCGTCACGTGTCACCCTGACCCTTCGACTCGGCTGCGCCTCGCTCAGGACGAAGGGCGATACGTGACTGCGCGCGCCGTCATCTCCAACGCGCATCCTCGTACGACGTTCCTCGATCTGCTCGACTCCTCGGTTCTGGAAGAATCGTTCGCTGCGAAAGTGCGGTCGTGGCGCAGCGTCGGGCCCTCGCTAAAACTGAATCTCGCGCTTGGCGAACTGCCGAACTTCACATCCCGTCCCGGAACAAACGCGCAACCGCACCATCGCGCGACGATTCACGTCGCGCCGTCGATCGACTATTTGCAGAAAGCTTACGAGGATGCAGTGCGCGGCGGAGAGAGCGACGAGCCGCTGATCGAATGCTTCTTACAGACGCCGACGGATCCGTCGCTGGCGCCGCCCGGCAAGCATATTCTCGCGATCTTCGCGCAGTATTTCCCGTACGATCGCTCCGACGGCTGGAGCGATGCTAAACGGGAGTCGGCAGCCGATAAAATCGTTGCGATCCTAGCCCGCTATGCACCAAATCTCCCCAACGCGATCGAGCAGCAGACAGGTTCTCGCGGCGCCGGATTTAGAAGCGCGCTTCGGACTTATCGGAGGGCATATCTTCCACGGCGAGCTGCTGCCCGGGCAAATCTATGAAGATCGCTTCGCAACGCAAACGCCGGTGCCGGGCCTCTATCTTTGCGGTTCCGGTGCGCACCCGGGCGGCTGCGTCAGCGGCTTTCCGGGGAGGCGCGCTGCCGCTGCGGTACTGCACGACCTTACCAGCTGATGACGATGAGTCCGTTGCCGGTCGCGCTCTTCCAACTGGACCATATCTTCGCGCTCTGTGCATTCGGCTTGACGTACGACGAGCCGCCGCCGCCACCGCCTCCTCCGCCATAGCCGGGACTTCCGGTACCGCCGGCGCCGCCACCGCCGCCACCGTAGTAGCCGCCGCCTCCCCCGCCTCCACTGCCGTCGATCCGCACGCCGCAAGCACCCTCGCCCCCGCGACCACTGCGGCCGGCTTTGCCGGGCGATCCTCCGTCGCTGCCGGCCGAACCGCCCTTGCCGCCGCGTTTCTGCGTCGCTCCGGCACCGCCGCCGCCACCGTTATTACCGTAATCACCGCGTCCGCCGGATTGCCCGACTTTGCCGCCGCCACCGCCGCTGCCGAAATTTCCGGTAAGGCGTTCGGCGCCTTCGCCGCCCCCGCCGGCGGCGACGAGGATCAACGTCCCGCGGCCTTCGCCCAATCGCAAATCGCTCGCGCCTCCGCCGCCGTAACCCGTGACCTCGCAACTGTAACCGGCGCTGCCGCCGCCGCCGTTGAAGCCGCCCATACCGCTGTACGTCGTGCCTCCGACATCCACGACGAGATACTCTGACGGTAAAACCGGAAGTGTCGCGTGCACGCGTGCACCGCGCCCGCCGTTCGCTCCGCCGCCGGCGGCTCCGCGCGCAACGACCGTAATCCATCGCACGTTCGAAGGAACTCTAAACGTTTGCGGCTGGCCGGAATACGTGAACGTCTGCTCTCTGTGAGCGAGGTTCCGTATCGAATCGTTCGTCGTCGCGGGCGCTATTCTGCTGCCGGCGTTATTGCAGGCGCAAAGCGCTACGGAGAATGCGACGAAGCTCAACGTGTAGCGGCCTAGAGTCATTCGAATCACTCCCAACTAAAGACGACAAGGCCATTTCCGACGGCGCGCTTCCAGCCTCGCCAGCCGTGAAATTTTCTAGCACCGGGCTCGATATACGACGACCCGCCGCCGCCACCGCCTCCGCCACCGATGGGACTGCTGCCGTAGCTCGCGCCTTCGCCGCCGCCTCCGCCGCCGTAGTAACCGCCGCCTCCGCCACCACCGGAGCCGCCACACGGATACGACGTTCCCTGCGCGCCCTTACCGCCTTGGCCCAGCGATCCGTCATTGCCCGGAACGCCGTAACATAGTGGGCCCGTTCCCTCGGCACCGCCGGAGCCGCCCGCATTTTGCGTGCCGCCGGTTCCACCGCCGCCGCCGAAGTTTTCCGAACTGTAATCCCCACTACCCGACAATTCCGGAGCCGCCGATGCTGCCGCCGCCTTTCCCGCCCAATCCATGCGAGTCGCCGTCGATGCCGCCTTGGCCGCCGCCACCGCCAACGACGAGAATGCGGTTCGACAAACTTGTTCCGTCTTCGCGCACGTCCGAAGCGCCGCCGCCGCCGTACGCAACCAGCGTGTGATAGCCACCGCCGCCGTTAGCGCCACCGTTGAAACCGCCTTTTTTCCCCTTACCGGTGCCGCCGACGTTCACGAACAATGTTTCATTCGGAGTGACCGGAATCTGAGCGTAGACGCGCCCGCCGAGACCGCCCTGCGGGCCGGCTCCCGCGGCGCCGCGTGCGACGACGGTAATCCATGTCACGCTGCTGGGCACGGTGAACGATTCTTCCGCTCCCGTGTAATCGAAGGTGTGACTGTGAGGCGCAACGGCTCTCGAGGCGTTACGCTGCGGGATCGAAGCTGTGCTCGTTTGACCCGCGCAGCCTGCTAAAATTGCCGCGGCCGCGCAGCTAGTAAGCGTGTGGCGGCCGAACAGTAAAGACTTCATTTCCCCTTGCTCCTCGCTCCATAACCGGATCGGTGGCAATAAGAAACTTCGGCGCGCGCCGCCAGTTCCATCGCGACGACGCAGCGTAATCGCGAGCATTGGTCGAAAACACGTGGCCGGAGGTCCCTTATCAGAATGAAGCCGTACGTTTATTATGCGATTTTCGTTCTTGCTGCGCTCGCGTGTGCCGGTCGGGCGGCCGCGGCAACCTGCGCTCCCCCGAAGTTGGTGCGCATGGTCATTGCGAACGTCTCGCCAGGTATCGATGCCGCATCGTTTAACGCAAGACCGAAAGTCTATTACCGAATCGGCAGCGACAAGGTTCGCATCGAAGAGGCGCTCGATGCGGTAAACGGCATTCACGCAGTCATCGTCGTCTCCGAGCCGAATATTTGGATGGCAAATCTTTACGACGGAACCGGAAAGCATTTCGTCGATCCCGGTCCGACGTTTCTTGCCAAAGCGCCGGTTATCGCCGTCGAGGGGATCTCGCCGAAGTTACTTGGTTTGGAGTTCGGCTGCGAAGCCGACTACATTGCGGCGAACGCCTCCAAACCCGTTCGGTCCGAACAAGTCGGCAACGATCGGTTCGACGTCTATCGCGTCGAGGACGGATCCGATGCCGTCGAAATCCTCGAGCGACCCGGGTCCGGCATTCCGTCACTCGTGCGCTACTATCACCAAAACAGCGTCGCGTTGGTTCTGCGTTACGACGTGTACGAAACCGGCCTACCGAACGATCCGGCGCTCTTTGCGCCGCTGGCGAACGTCCACTATACAGATGCGAAACAGCAATAAATTGCTAATCCGGCGGCAGCGTTCCGTCTACAAACGTCACCTACGCTGGGCACATGCAAGTAACGTGGAAACCCCTGCGCGACGGTGCCGACGCGACCCGTGCCAAACTGCCTGACAGCGCGTTCGCGTTCCCGGTCGAACGCAAAGAACCGCTTGTAGACGCGGCGCACGTGCGCAGCGCGATCGCGCGTTTTGGTGAGGTGCGCGGCGTTACCGAAGGCGAGCGCGCGCAGGCGTTTGCGAACATCAAAGCGGCCGCGAACTACTACGGCGTGAACGTGCGCGCGTCCAGGTGGAACGATCTCGTGGGCTGAGAACGCCCGAGAGGTTGACTTCTAGTGCGGCGCGGGCGACCCGTCGGACCAGGTGGGCACCGGCATCATAATCAGCGTCGATTGATATGGGCCGCGATCCACGGACTGAGTCGGCGAATTCTCTACGTTTGGCCCCCAATTCGCGACCTGATCTCGTGGAACGAAAAACATTACATGCGGATACCATGGTCCGTGGGCATGGTTAAGATAGCCCATCTTCGAGAGCATAAAGCCAAATGCACCAGGCTCCGGTGGCTTGAAGCGATGATCGGCGAAGGCAGCCTTCGTTCTTTCCGCCATTTGCTGCCTACTGAGCCCAGCCAGGACCCATTGGGCCTCCGCAAGCATCTGCGGAATCTCGGTGCGCGCGGCGGGAGGATTGTAACAGTCAGGCCCGCGTTCTTTCGGATTCCAAAACTCGGTATCGTTAAATGGCGCGGCCCAAGAACGTTCGACGATGCACACGAAGCCGTTCGTTCCTTTCACCGCCGTCTCGAAGCCCCGGGAAGTAAGCACGAGTACCTCGGCGTTCGCCGCGATCGACGGCGGTGCGGCGCTTTGCGCCAAGGCAACTTCAGCTTGCCGATCGAGCATAAGGTATGGAACGATTGGGCCCCTCGTTGGCAATCCTTCGCTGGTGGCGGCTCGTGCCACAAATGGGAGCGCCGTAGCGGCCAGGAGCACGAGCGCTCGATGCAATCGAAAAGGAATCACGATCGGCACCTCCGTTTTTGCAGCTTATTAGCAGCTTACACGGTAAACACGAGGCCGCCGGGCATTGTGACGCCCGCGATACAGGTGCGCACTGGACGCCGCCCGCGCTTGGTGCAGGCATTCGGATTAGTTGGAAGTAGCCGGCGTTGCCCGACACTTGCTGCACGTCAGGCTAACGCAGCCTCGCCCCCCGGCGCTGGGCGCCGAGGCGGATTTCACGCAACAACACGGCCTCGCGATAATCGCAAAGCCGTGTGCAGCGACGGGGCAGCGCGATTCTAGGGGCCGAACACTGTCGCAACCGGAACGCTCACACCCTGCGTGATCGTCTCCGACACGGAGCCTTTGCCCGGAGCGTAGACCGTCACACTGCCGCTGGAACCTGAGCAGCAGTTTGCGACAAAGAGATTGCCGCTGCTGTCAAATGCCAGCGCCTCTGGACCGTCAAGGCCTTTGGTGATTTTTCGCAGCGGCTTCTTGCTGCCCGGTGCGTAGATTGTGACTTCGCCATTATTGCCGGGCAGATTTGCGACGTAGAGATTGCCGCTGCTGTCAAATGCCTTGTCGAATGGGTCGTCCAGGCCCTGTGTGATTCTCTGTAATACCTTCTTGCTGCCCGGGGCGTAGACAGTCACGTCGCCTTTCCCTTTAGAATCACATTCCCCGCAGTCTGAGACATAGAGATTACCGGAGGCGTCAAAATTCAGCGTCCCCCTCGGACTGTTGACGCTTTGGGAGATCGTTCGCAGTACTGACGTGCTGCCCGGCGCGTAGACCGTCACGTTGGAGACCGGATTGCTGCCAGCCCCGTCATTTGCGACGTAGAGATTGCCGCTGCCGTCAAGGGCCAGCGCCCACGGATTCTTCACGCCCTGCGTGATCGTTCGCAGCACCGAAGTGCTACCCTGTGAGTAGACCGTCACGCTGCTACCGGCAGAAGATGAGTTGAGGTTTGCGACATAGAGATTATTCGAGCCGTCAATCGCAAGCGCAATCGGCTGGTTCACGCCCTGGGTGATCGTTTCCAGCGCTGACGTGCTTCCCGGGGCATAGACGGTGACGTTGTATGGGCCATAACTCAAGGTACCCGTGTTTGCGACGTAGAGATTGCCCGAACCGTCAAACGCCAGCGCCCGCGGAGAGGTCAATCCCTGCGAGATCGTGCGCAGCACCGACGTGCTGGCCGGAGCGTAGACGGTGACGGTTGCATTGCCAACATTGGCGACGTAGAGATTGGGGCTTGAGGCCGTGAGGTGCGACGCCAAGCCTGCCGAGTTGGAGTGCCGAGCGATCTGCGGCGCGACCGATAAAGGTAGTGACGAAGAGAGACCGTTGTTGCCCCCGCATGCTGCGAAAAGCACCGCGCTGACAATCGCGCCGATGACCTTGTACGATTGTTTCATTTTGCAATAGCTCCGATGGATTTTGCGCCTGCGATGCATCGTCCGAAAGTAAAGGGTCGCGCCCGAAACAAAAAGCTCCGCAGACGGACGCGAAGGGCTGGGGCTGCTAGGAGAGAGCGTGCGAGAAAGCCGCGGCCACCAGGCACAGAGGGAGCCCTTAGGCAGTCTGAGATGCGCCTTCTTGCTGGCTTTATCCTTGGTAGGCATTACGAGCTCATGAGCTGCGCAAAGCTGACACGACGCGCAGCAACGCAAAGCCAACGTCGCCGATCGCGCCGCTGTCACAACGTATTCACCAACTCCAACAACATCTGCGGAAGTACTTTAACCGTCGCAAGGTCGCTTTGGGCAATTTCTCAGCAACCTCTGGAAACGGGGCGTAGAATAACGGCATGAATAGAAGTTTCCTCGCGCTGGCGCTTGCGCTCAGCGTACTACCGACAGCGGCGCTCGCGCAGGATACTGGTGGGCGCCCCGCCATGACCGATCAACAGCGGCAGGCGATGCACCAGGCCTTCGAACAGTTTGGACAACAAGAAAAGCAGCTCCACCAGCAATTTCGCGAGCAAGTCCTGTCCTCGCTGACGCCGGCGCACCGTCGCGCAGTGGCGGCGACGATCGGCGAGCTTGCAATCGAGGAAAATCCCGACGTGCAGGCGGCGGCAAAGCGGCTCGATCAAATCCTTTCGGGCGGTGAGCGCTCGCGCATCATGCAGGCGCATGAGGCGTTCAAGGCGCAGAGCCGTCAGCTTCACGAGCAAATGAAGAGCGACATGGATCGAATCATGCCCGATCATCCGACGATGAGTCACCACGAAAATTCCAACGCGCAGCGTCCTACGCCCGATGCGGGGACGATTCTCCTGATGGCCCTCTCACCGCATCCCATGATGGGCATGATGATGCATGGTATGCACGGGGAGGGTCCGCCTCCGTAATACGGTACCACCCAGAGCGTGAGCTCATGGCAGCGCACGCTCTGGGTGATGGTCACGGTGCAGGCGATGATGTCCTTCGCCTTCTCCGTTTCTGGCCCGTTCTTACCGCTTTATATCATTCAACTCGGCGTTAAGCCGATTGCGGCAGTTTCCGCTTGGGCGGGAATCATCGCGTCGGTTAACTTCTTGGCCGCGGCAATCTTCTCGCCGATTTGGGGCGGCATCGCCGACCGTACCGGACGTAAGGCGATGGTCATTCGGTCGTGTCTGGCGATTGCGGTCTTTACCGCGCTGATGGGGTTAACGCGAAACGTCTGGGAGCTCTTCGCCGCGCGGGCCTGCATGGGAATATTCAGCGGCTTCTCGGCAGCCGCGATTGCGATGGTCGGCACCCAGGTTCCCGAAGAGACGCTCGGCTTTTCACTCGGGTGGATGACGACGGGTCAGCTTGTCGGCGGTCTGCTCGGGCCGCTCTTCGGCGGATTTCTCGCCGATCGGCTCGGCGATTACCGGCAAGTCTTTTTTGTGACGGCGTTCTTTGCGCTGGGAGCCGCGCTGGTCTGCCTGTTTTTCGTGCAGGAGCGCTTTCGCCCCGAACGGGCGCAGAAGCGCGCTTCGTTCTTCGCAAGCCTGCACGAAGTCGCGACGCACCCGAAGCTGGCACCGATGTTCGTCGTCGTGCTGCTCGCGCAAGTCGTCGCGTTCGGCGTACAGCCGGTCGTGCCGCTCTTCGTGCGTCAGCTCGTCGGAAACGTACCGTGGCTCGCGACGGCGGCGGGCGTCGCTTTCGCCGTGACCGGCCTCGGCGACTTGATCGCGTCGCCGTTCTTGGGCAAGCGCAGCGACCGCATCGGTTATCGCCGCGTCTTGCTGATCTCGCTCTTCGGCGTCGCGGCGTTTACGATACCGCAAGCCTTCGTGCAGAGCGTTGCGGCGTTCATCGCGCTGCGGTTCGGCGTCGGCATGTTCTTGGGCGGCGTGCTGCCCACCGCGAATGCGCTGATCGGGCGCATCTTTCCGCTCGAGCGGCGCGGTCAGGTTTTCGGGATTACGTCGAGTGCCACGTTTCTTGGAATGTTCTGCGGCCCGTTGTTGGGCGGGACGATCGCCGCCCGCTTCGGTTTTGAAGCCGTCTTCTTGACGATCGGGGCAATGGCGCTTGCGAACCTTACTTGGGTCGCGCTGAGCGTTCGCCATACTCCGGCAGGCTCACCGATTCGCTGAAGGCGGTAACGAGGCGCTCGATGCCGGCACGATCGTCGGCCGTAAATCGCGCGAGCGACGGACTATCGCAATCGAAGACGCCGGCGAGTTTGCCGTTGAAGAAGAAGGGCACGGCGATTTCGGAACGCGAGGCGGTGTCGCAAACGATGTGATCGGCAAAGGCGGCGACGTCGTCGACGACGACGGTTGCGTGCTTCGAAGCGGCGGCGCCGCAGACGCCGCGTCCGGCGGGCAAACGCGTGCAGGCCGGGCGGCCGCAAAAAGGTCCGAGCGTGAGCTCGCCGGAGGGCCTTGCCAGATAGAAACCGGCCCAGTTGACGTCGGCCAGCTCGTTATAGATGAATGCCGCGAAGTTAGCAGCGTTCGGAAGAAAATCGTCTTCGTCGGCAAGCAGCGCGCGCAGTTGCCGTTCGAGTAAGTCGTAATCGGTGCGTTGCGTCACGGCGAATACGGGTCGCGGCTGTAGAGCGGCGTTCGCGAACCGTCAACCGTCACGGTATACCATCCATCGGTCGTCTTCTTGTGCAGCAAGTCGAAGCGCTCACCGTTTCTCGCGATATGCGAGACTTCGACCGTGTAGCGCAGAGGAACGCCGGCGGCGAGCTGCGGCATGCCGGCGGCGCGGACGAGATAGGCGCCTTTCGCGCCGGACTCGTTGAGCAGCGTTGCGGTGCCGTCGGGATCGACGACGACCGCGCTGCCTTCGTCAACGCCCAGCGCGTACGCGGTGCGCGCGCTCCGGCAGCAATTCGTCGTGCTGAATTCGGGCGAGAAAAGCGACGGTGCGTCCGAAGCGGTTTCGCACGGCGAAGTGCGTGTCGGTAATCGTATCGGCAAGAGGCGGCCATGCGAAGAGGCCGGTCGTGAAGCTGATGCGCGCCTCGAGCGGATCGCGCACCGCGTCGGCCGTGGCCGTTTCTTGATCGAGGCGATCGCCGGCGACCGAATCGTAGATCACCGCTCCTTGAATCGCCAAGCCGGCGCTTCCGCCACCGACGACGCCGCCACGCGCGTAGACGCGTTTTACCGCGTCGATCAGGGCGCTGCCTTTCCACGCAACGTAGTGCGCCTGGTCGCCGCCCGCGAAGTAAACGGCATCGGCTTTGTCGACGATTGGAGCGACCGTATTCACTTGCGCCCGCGACGCGCAAGGCGGAATCAGCACCGTTTGCACGGACGCAAAGTTGCCATACTGCCGAAACGGCCGATCGTAGATGTCGGAGTACGAGGCGCGCAGCACGACGACATTGCCTCCGCGCTTCGTGTCGTTGCCGGTGATGCGGCGATGCAGCCACGCCAGCGATGACGGTGGCGAGCCGGTGATGCCGGCGCCGTCGAGGAGAAGTCCCGGACCATGAAGATGCGGCGTCGGCACGTACGTTCCATGGCGCGCAAAAACCGTAACCGCACAGGCGAGAGCGAGATGAAGCACGGACGCTTCTTCGTGCTTCGTCCTTCGACTCCGTCGCTTCGCTTAGAGTTCCTTACCATCAGGATGACACGGGGTGCGGCTGAAGAAAAGCATTGGCAAGGAGGAGCTGCCATGAACCGCATTCTCACGCTCACCATCACGCTTGCGGTGCTCACGTCGTGCGGAGGGACCAGCGTGCCGTCGGCCTCCGTGCAATCGTCCGGCGATGCTCTACATCGCGCTAGCTCGTCGAGCGTTCCGGTTATCGCCGGCTGCCAAATCTTTCCGGCAAACAACTGGTGGAATACCGATATATCGAACTATCCGGTCGATCCGCTTTCGTCGCAATATATCAATGCGCTGCCCGGCAATTTGCATCCGGATTTCGGCCACGATCCGCATTACGGCATTCCGTTTAACATCGTACCGGCAAGCCAGCCGGAGGTTCCGGTGAGTTTCGGTTACGGCTCCCAGAGCGATCCCGGACCGTATCCGATCCCGCCGAACGCGCAAATCGAAGGCGGTCGTCACGCAACCGGCGATCGTCACGTGCTCGTGCTGCAGCAGGGCGTTTGCAAGCTCTACGAGATGTGGGCCGCGTATCCGGTCGGCGGCGGCAAGAGCTGGCGCGCCGGCTCAGGTGCGATTTTTCCGCTCAACACCAATCAGCTGCGTCCCAACGGCTGGACGTCGGCCGACGCCGCCGGTTTGCCGATCACGCCCGCGCTTGTGAAATGCGCCGAAGTCAAAGCCGGCGAGATAAACCACGCGCTGCGCGTAACCTTCAACGAAACGCAGCAAGGTTACATCCACCCAGCGACGCACTTTGCGAGCGACAGCCGCGCGAAGGATTTGCCGCCGATGGGATTGCGCATTCGTATGAAAGCGTCGTACGACATCTCCGGTATTACGGGGCAAGCTCACGTCATCGCCGTCGCGATGCAAAAGTACGGCATGTTCGTCGCCGATAACGGATCGAATTGGTATTTCCAGGGCGAAGGCGGCCGCCAGTCAAAGTGCTGGAACGACAGCGATCTCGATCAGCTCAAGAACGTGCCGAACACGGCGTTTGAGGTAGTGAAGACCGGGCGCATTCGAAGGAAATCGTGAGCGGCGTTGACCCACCACGCCGGAGGAGCTGCGCGGTTCGACGACGGCGCGCCGGAACCCCCGAGGTCACTGGGCGCGCCGCCGAGAGTGCCGCAACTGGTGAGGGCAAACGCCGTGTAGATTGCCCCGGGTGAGAAGCGCGATATATGCGGCACCCTGAGATGGGTTAACACGCGGACGTGAAAAAACTCTGAAATGGAACCGTTCGCAGCCGCGCTGCTGCTGGGAGTTATTTCGGGGCTGCGGACGTTCACGGCCGTTGCCGCACTCTGGCTGCTCAGGCATACCGGCCCGGTCGCGTACGGGCTCGGCGTCGTTGCGCTCTTGGAGTACTGTGGCGACCTCTATCCAAATGCTCCGCCGCGCACGGGCGCGACCGGTCTGATCGCGCGCCTGCTCGCCGGCGGTTTCTGCGGATGGGCCGTTACCGCCGCGGCGGGGAGCTCGCCGATTGCCGGCGCCGCGCTGGGGGCATGCGGGGCGCTAATCGGCGCCTACGGTGGTCTCGCCGCCCGCCGCCGCGCGATTGTGCTCGCCGGAGCCGTTCCTGCGGCTCTCTTGGAAGATGCCGTTGCGATCGCCGGTGCGGTCTTAATCGTGCTGTATACTGCGTGAGAACCATGCTGGCGCTGGCGCTGCTCTTCTCGGTGATCATCGTTACTTACGACGCGCTCACCGCTGCGATCGCGAAGGTCGTCGGCGTTTCGTATAACTCGTTCTTGGTTTTGGCGCTCGTCCTGTTCTTCTTTATGGGCATTCTCGCGGGACGCAAAGCGGGTTCGTGGGCGGCGATTATTCCCGTGGCCATCGCGGCGGCCGCCGACGCGACGGTGGGCTGGTATATCGCCGCATGGATCGGGCCTGGTTACGTGCCGGGGTGGACCATGCGCACGTTGGTGACCCTCGCCGTCCAAAGTGCCGTCGTGGCCACGGCGATCGCGTGCGTTGGGGTTTGGATCGGATTAGGAGTCGCACGCTCGCGCTACCGGTCATCCTAAACGGGAACTTTGCCGCGCGAGGGCTCGTTATCTCTCTAGATGATGATACGAACACTCAAGCAATTCTCGGTCCTCGACTTAGCGCTGAGCGCGTTCTGCCTCTGCGCGGCCATAATGGTGTTGACTCGATAAAAATAGAGAGGACGGCCGCTCGAGTTCGTAGTAGCTCGATGTGATGAGACAAGTCGTTCACTTTGAGATTCATGCCGCCGATACGGCGCGCGCAGTCGGGTTTTATCAGCAGGTTTTCGGCTGGACGATCACCCGATGGGATGGTCCGTTCGAGTACTACCTTGTCGACACCGGGGAAGGCGATGGAATCGACGGCGCTATCCTGCCGCGACGCGGCCCGAGCCCCGAGCGAGGTGCGCCAGTCAACGGTTACGTTTGCACGACCACGGTCGAATCGCTCGACGATGCGATTGCCAAAGTCGAGCGTTCCGGCGGCGCGATCGTCGTTCCCAAGAATGAGATCCCAGGCATCGGCTTCGTTTGTTATGCCGTCGATACTGAAGAGAATATTTTTGGGATGCTGCAGCCTGCGTAAAGAACGGCGCCTTCCAAGTAGTACTGCGCCAGGGCCGCTCGTTTAGCCGGGCGCGAGGTGCGCGGGCCGCGTTTGTGTTCGTCATGCGTGAGCAGGCAAACCGTACCTGCCTCATGCGGAAAGTAATCGAAATGAACGACCAGTGACGCGCCCGGCTTCGACGACACACCGATAAAATACAGTCCTAAATCGTTATGCCCGCAATGTTTGCGGATACTAAATCAAGTGCCTTGGTCGCCCTAGTACGCTGGCGCGAGACCAACGCGCAAATCAACGGATTCCTCCGCGTTGGCCTAAGCGCAGGACATAGCAAATGGGCAACTAAACGCTCAAGAACCAATGAGCCAAAAGCGCCTACGCACCATACCTGACTACATGCACGATGGCATCGGCTATTATGTATATCGGCTTGTGGACCCTCGTACTAACGAGACGTTCTACGTCGGCAAGGGACGCGGAAAACTACGCTCCATCACATCGACGAGGCCGTCGCGAAAAAGGAGCAGTCAACGCTAAAGCTGGACCGTATCCGAGAAATCAAAGCGCAAGGTCTTAACGTCAAGCACGTGGTGCACCGCCACAGATTGACCGAAAAAGAAGCATTTGAGGTGGAGGCAGCGCTCATTGATGCATATGACCTGTCGCGGGATGCACTAAGTGAGCTGACTAACGCTCTCAGCGGTTACCAGGGCTATAGGGGCGTCATGTCTGTGGAGGACCTAATCGGCCGACACGCTTCGGAAGAAGCAGAGTTTGACGTACCCGTGCTCGTTCTAAAGCTCAGTCGCCAATACGAGCGTCAGATGACCGCTGAAGAGTTATACGAAAGAGCGCGCGGCGTCTGGGTAATCAATCCGTTAGCGCATCCCAATGTCAACTACGCCTTGCCGGTATCGGTGGGCGGCGTCGTTAGGGAAGCGTACCGCATTGTTAGATGGATTGAGGTTGATACGAAGATGACAGAAGAGAACCCGCTTCGCCGCAAAGGTGTCGATGCGCCATCGAAGACGCGGTATCGCTGGAAGTTTGACGGGGTTGTTGACGACGCGATGAGCGAGCGCTACCTGGGAACGCTCGTGCCCAATGTGGCATCTCAAGGCGTAGTTTTTTGGCGTGGGCCAAAGGTCACGAAGAAATCCGGCCCAGAAATCGTTAAGGTCAGCCGCGAAGACGGCCAACTCTAGCGGGCGACGAAACTACCCCTAAGGGAACTACCAACATCTCTTGGCAGCGGCCGCGGCGTTGTCACGACGGCGCCCGGGCGCTCTCTCCCTTAGCGGTCAGCAGTATTTTTCTCTTCGCGAGGCCCCAGAACAAGCCCGGCAACTCCGCCAACTGATGATAGAAAGGTCCCCACAGCACCTAACAGAGCGGCTATCCAAGGAACCCAACTCTGAAGGGAAACTGAGGGCACTACGTCCACGGCGACAAGTGGGCCCTGGAAATCGTGCGCAGTCGCTCTATTTCCTTGTTTCAGTCTTATGGCGAATGACAGTATTTGTTTGCCCGGGGTCTTGGCCGCCACAATCCACAACCACGTGGTCGAGCATTGCAAGGCTGCAGTCTTGGCTGGAGCCGATGCACTGAACTGGTCGGCCGAGATAAGTAACGTGGGAATAAACTGGTCGGAACTATTCTTTACACAATCGCCTCCAGGCGCGGCAATGGTAAGGCTTAACGCGGTCGAATCACCGACTTGAATCGCATCGCGCATTTTTGCGCTCACTTTTACGCTCGCGTACGCAACGGGAGGAAACGACTTGGGTACAAGGGCTGGGTGACTCCAGTACCACTGGTACTGAACTAGGCCAATCACTGCGAGCAGAATGGCTACACCCGTGATTATTGGCACTGCAGTACTCGCGCGGCGGTTCATCCTCATCAGATACTGAGAGTTTGATATTCTATCCATCCTTGTATCCATTTCTTGTCTCTAACGTCGGCCGCGTCAAGCATCGAACGGGCCAGTTCTATAAAGCCGGTTACTTCGCATTGCCTGCGTCCATAGTAATATCAGAACCACGAAGAACATCGCGGTCGGCAGCGAGAATCCACGCTAGCTGACCGTTCTCCAACGATGTAGAGTCCCAGATGCAAGAGCAAACGCAGCGCCCCACGAGAACAATGCGGCACGGCATGACGCTAAAGACAATATAGCCGCAACCAGAATCAAGGCAGCGAGCGCGGCAATAATCGCAAAGCGCGAGCGCATAGCTAAGGATAGGTGTTCACGGTCGCTTCTCGGGCAGCCTTCAACCTACGAAGTCCCGCATGCAGGCTAGTAGGCCGTGATGTGCTCGACCATGGCGACGGCGCGAGCTATCGACAAATCGCCCGTTGGCTCACAGATAAAGGTTATAAGGCCAAAGGAAAAGCGTGGTACGCCGCTAGTATTCGCGCAGTAATGAACTCGCGAATGAACGGGGATTCGAGCGAAACGCAAGCAGCATTGACCGCAAGGGGGACGGGTTGCAACGGCGGGTCCAATAAGGCCGGCGCGCGGCTGCCGCACACACTCCTGCTGTTCCAGACGCCGAGATCGCGAGAGCTCGACTCTAGAAACGGTTATTCGTGAGCCTAGACGACTATGTAGAACTTGCAGTAGAGCCTTACGCCGAAAGTCCCATCCTGCGTGCTATAGCAAGCCTCATACCAGAGGGTGGCGCGTTCGACAAGCTTTTAACACAGACGCGAGATAACTTGATTCAGAAACGCAGCCGCTGCGAGGGAGTCTGGCTAACACCCCAAAGCAAACCGATTAGGCAAGTATATAGTTGAGGCGCGAACTCAGTTCTGCGAATCCATCGTCTTCCCCACAGGAGTTCAGTTGGGCTGAAAAGACTTGGATTCTGGTCCAGCATAACGTCGCGCACCTCGTTCAGGCGCCGAAGGCAGCGCCATCACCGGCATGTGGGTGCTCTGACCGCCGCTCAGGTTAAACGAGTGCTCGTTGCTGCCGAAGTACCCGACTTCTAGCGATTTTTGGTCGCTGCGGAAAGGGGCATGCGTCGCGGGGAGATTGGAGCACTTACTCGGGACGCAATCGACTTCGAGCGTGGAACTGTGTCGGTAAGGCAAGCCGGGAAAGGACCGCAAGGGCGGCGCATTCATTAAGAGCACCAAGAGCGGCCGCGAGCGAGCGATTCCGCTCAGCGACGCCCGCAACCAAAGCGCTACAGCGCCAGCGAGCTGTTCAGGAGGCCGAAAAGCTCACGGCGGAGGGAGGCGCAAATATAATGACCGTGGCTTCGTCTTTGCTGGATGACACAGGCGGCCTGCTAGACCTGGACACACGTGAGCAAGTCGTTTTCACCCGTGCTGCGTGACCTCTGCATCAAGACGAAGGGTCTCCAGCCGCACTCCCTCCGGCATTTCGTGGGAACGATGCTCCTTGGCCACTGGGAACGACGCGCGCACCGTTTCCGAGCTGCTCGGCCAAGCGGACCCGGGCTTAACGTTGCGGGTTTACGGGCACGCAGTAGCCGGGGCTAGAAGAGCGGGCCAATACTAAACATCAGCGAGACTCTACTTCAAGCAAAGGCGAGCCGGTTGGCAGGTAAGAACTGACGCTCCGGGGTCTTCCGATTTTTCACTGCATGGCGCCCAAATGGCGCCCGCGGCGGCCGCCGAACAGATTCGGCTCACTGCGCGCAGCCTGGACGAAACTCTTGGTAAAATAAAGCAAACTAACGTGCGCGCCCGTAGCTCAAACTGGATAGAGCAGGGGACTCCTAACGCCTCTTGGTCGGCCCCCGCCCGGTGCCGCTGTGACCTCGAATGCCGAATCGTGTTGTTCCATCAGGCTTTTTGGAATGTCTGCCGTGCCACTCCGTGTTGATCGCTCCCGCGCGGGACAGACCGATTTTCGTTCG
>CAWFFL010000003.1:1650000-1934234 GCA_963815165.1 Vulcanimicrobiota bacterium | reverse complement strand
GCGGTGTGCAGGGCGACGCTAAGGTGCAGTGCTTTTATTTTGTCCAGTAACCCCATATATTTTGAGTAGGCTATCAGGTGTCCCCGTTCGTCAACAAGATCCTCGTTAGCATTAGTGAGCAGCAATCGACCAGTGCCGTCGAAAGTAATGGGCCATCCCTGCCGCCATGTGCGTCCGTTTAGCGAATAGAGAAATTTGCCGTACTTTTCGAGCATATAGGCGATTTTTCCGTCCGCTACGGCGATTCCACTGACGCACTGTCCAGAGCGCATGCGGGCTCCTTGCATGTTGATTATTTCTACCCTTGCCCGATCTTCATCGACGAGCTTCCCGTTGGAGTTACGGTAGAGATAGACTGGGCAAGATGCGTCATCGGCTAGAATAACAAGTTCGTTGTCGTTCAGGAACCCCATCATGTTTTCCGAGATTGTTCCAACTGTCCACTTCGTGTTGCGTTGCGTTGCGGACGGATCTTTGACCCGAAATAACGTAAGAGTCCCTTTACCATTTGCTCTTAAGCAGGCAGCATTCACGCCGTTCGGTGAAACGGCGAGCGGCTGGCATGCGGTTGTATCGGTATAGACGTGTCCGTTTGCCGCATGATCTCCGCCAAAAAGATCGTCTTCACTTAGACGTACTTCCGGTTTGTTTCTAGCCCTCAACAGAAACCGTCCGATTGGTGCGGTCGCGATTAGCACTCCGTTTCTGATCGTTATGACATCGCTCTCAACAGCGCTCAGCCGTCGTATGAGATATAGCGTACCTTTGACCGCAGCTACTGATCGGCTCGCCGAGCGCGATTCGGGAAAGTCGC
This sequence comes from Vulcanimicrobiota bacterium, assembly GCA_963815165.1. Lineage (GTDB taxonomy): Bacteria > Vulcanimicrobiota > Vulcanimicrobiia > Vulcanimicrobiales > Vulcanimicrobiaceae > Cybelea. The sequence continues at coordinate 1,933,420 of CAWFFL010000003.1, read as the reverse complement.
CGGATCGCGGTCTGCCGCAGCCCGCAAAAAGAACTGCGGCGCAAATCATGACGGAGAAACGTGCTAAACCTTTGATAGCCTCGCCTTCCTCAAAGCTGAAGGAACTCCCATGTTGACACAACCAAAGGCTCCCGCAGTTCCGGTTCCGGGGCGTTCGGCGAGCTTACCGCCTTGGCGCGACGCTGACGGTTAATCCGATTAGCATATTGTCCTGCGCATTCGTTAGCTGCTTTAATGGCTTATGCCCCTCATTCGCAAAATGAGCGCGACTTACAGACACAAGAAGGCGGCTGAGACAGCGGAAACTAGACCACGGGATGAAGCTTTATGCTGACCTTTTCGCCTAGGACCGTAATGATATAGTCCGCGAAGATTCCGCCGCAGGCACCTAAGCACAGGGAACCAGGCCTTGGGCTCGGCGTTGGTGCTGCGAGAAGAGGCAGCTTGTCAGGGGCATTGTCAAGGCGATAGAACGCCACGCCCGACGCCGACCAACCGGGTTCGAAGTACAGATTGTAGAGACCGCTTCGCAATCGCAGCGAAGCAGTGGCGGCAAGCCGCGTGTCGGAGAGAGCGTAATCGTAAGCTGCGATAATCTCTCCCGCTACAATACCGGGTAGGTAGGTTGATTCGACAAAGTACAGGTTTTGATTCTCCGGGACGATGCTTCCCGTTTTGGCATCCACAAAGACGCTATGATATTCGCGGCTTGCCTGTCTGCCAAAAAGAACCTGAAAGTCTGGACCCCGACGTATTATCTCAACAAGATAGCGTTGCAATCGAATGGGGGCATCCGAGTCACTTCCCAAACCGGCACGCTTGTATGCATTAACCAGAGCGTTTGTAGCAAACCCAGAAAGGCTCGGGGCGGACTCTTGAGAATGGGCCGCGACGGCCTGAGACAATACCACCGCAATCAAGAACACCGGGAGCAGCCGAATACGTCGTGGTGTCATGGTAAAATGTAGTTCGTCCCTATTACGCCTAGGCCATTCGGGAGGCTGTACGCCATGAGAACCCAATGCCGAAAATGCTCAACGTGTGAGCACCCGGAGCTACTGAGAAGGGAGGAAAGCCGCTAAAGCAGATAGCGACGACCGGCGTGGTTCTGAATCCTGGGCTTTTGCATCAGGAGCGAGCAGGCGGAGCCGGCGATACCCATCGTCGGGCACGATGATTCCGGCGGGCAACGGCAGCGGACTCTCGGTGGTTTTGTCGGCGCAGATGCCTTTCTCGCGGCGATCGGTTGAAGCTTTGAGGACACTGCCCTTTGCGAAAACGGCGTCATGGGAGTGCCAGCCAAAACTCATCGTGCCCGCTCGTGCGCCGCCAACATAGGTTCTCTCGAACACTAAGTGAATCGTGTCACCGCAGAAATTAACCATGTCATCGACGTCGACTGCCAACTCTACCGAGGTATTAGTTGAGAAGACCCGTTTGGTCACGTTGGTTTGTGTGTCAAAGTGTCCGTCAACAACATCGCCCGCTTTTGCGACGACGTAGCCACCAACTACGACATCCTGAGCGACTGTGAACCTCATCTTGTGCTCTTCTTGCGAAGCACCGTAGCCGCCGACGCGAATATCCTTCGTCACAAGTATCGGCACGATTGTTCCACGCGGAATCGCCACCGAGCTAGCCCCCTCATCATCAGCAGTAGCCGGAGGGCAAGTCAAAAGCGCCAGCCCGCAAACCAGGGCCGGTAGCAAAAGCCATCGCAACCAGATCATCGAAGTGCCCTCCGCGTCCATGGTCCCGTTGCCCGACTTTACTACTGCGCCCGCTTGCCTTCCTTTCGTCTGCACCGCTGCCGGTTGAGCCCTGACATTTTCCTCCCGCTACGCGCGCGCCTGCGTCCAGGCTGGCTATGCTGCTATGCGATCGGCGCCGCTATGCCGCGCAGCGGCAATGCTCGCAAAGCCAACGTTGCAGTGCCGCGCGGCGCGGTGCGGCTTAGCGGATGGGCGCGACTCTGACGGTGACGCCGGTTCGCAATGCCAAACGCCAAACCTACGGCGCACCATGCTCACAGCGCGTGCACGCGACAGCCGTAAATTTTGCTTTCGCATAGCGCCGCGAGTTTACGCGAACGAGAGAGTCGTTTAAAGTGCGCCTCCTGGGACTTTGCGGCAGCGAAGGTTTGTGGATGCCACCAAGCGATCAATGCAATTGGGAGCCGCCCTCGCGTATACTTCGCCCCTCTTCCACGCCGATGCGCGACGACACGGCGAGCCAGATCGGTCGTCGCTCCGGTGTAGAGTGAACCGTCGCTGCAGCTGAGCACGTAGACACACGGTTTGGGATAGAGTCTGCGAACGGTCAGTTTTAGCACGGTGTACTAATATGCCCAGGCGCTAGAACTTATGGCGCCTGGGAGAAGACCGTGCCGTAACCGCTGCTACCTCCATACAGCGTCTTCCGTAAAGCAGCCCTTTCACCACGATCAAGTCGCAATGCGGATCGTACCCGTTTGGCGGCTGGGTTTCCGCTTATCTTGAAAATCACGCCGCCGTTTCCGCCGCCGCCCGTGTAGGTGACGCCATAGAGAGTGCTTTTCACACGCAAGAGCCCGGCATAAGGAGACGTGCCGTCGCCTGACTTCGTGCCGAAATTATAGAGTACTGTCTCCTTCGTGCCCTACCGCCTATCCTGGGCCAGACCGTTGTCGAGGCGTAGACTGTCACCGTGAACCTGCCGCGAATCGACGCCATTCACGGTGCGTCGAACTGTTTGCATCCGCGCTAGTGGAAAGGAAGGGCTGCAGCGTATTCTGAGCCTTGTCAGCGCCGTGATACACGGCTTCACAAAGATAGATCGTTATGACGACACCAGCGACTGCCAAGACACGAACGAAAAGACCAGTGCGGATACTCTCCGACTTTAGAATCACTTGTAGGAAGCGGAAGATCGTGTAAGTCGCGATGATGAATGCGATCGCAGAAGCATCAGGCGTGGCCTTTATCTCGCAACGGTGACTGCTCGGGTAACCGGACCATGCCCCGTATAGGCATCCCAAACGAGAACGAGCATCCTGTCGCCGCGATTCGGCGTCTGACCGTTACCGGTGAACCCAGACACGACGATTTGATTGTCCGTCCAGCTCGTAACGTTCAGCGTAGTTGTGCATGGGTTCGGTGGCCCGCATCCGGCTCTCCAGTCGCCGGTGAGATCGTAGAGCCACATGTAATTTGAGTCGCCATCGTAGGGGTATTGCGTACCGAAGTTTTTCCCATCAATCTCGAACGTCTGCACTTTTCGCTTCGCGACGATTCGGGTGACTTTGGTGATTTTCGGACCTGTTGTAGCGTCTATGCGGATGATCGATCGAGCCTGCGAAGGAATCGTTCCGGACTGGCCGCCGGCGTTGCTTCCGCACCCTGCCAAAGAAACGGCCACGGAAAAGCAGACGATAGAACGCATCATGCCCTGCACCTCTGAGCCGTTTGTTCAAGCCGAGCTTGTACGGCCCTGCCAAAGACCTTGCCGAGAGTCGCGGCTCTCGTGTGGTGGGTGAGCGCGTCATGGGTACCATCGTAGTTACCCAGACGCTAGCTTTGAGGAGTGGCGTCACGCACTTGCCGTTGTTTTCAAGCCGCCGCGGTGGTGCACCGTGTTAGCATGGAGTGTTTCTATTATTTTCGGGGTTGGGTTAGGAGCGACGTTAGTACAGACGATGAGTTCGAGTCTTGGCGTGCCGCCTTCCCTGGCGTTGATATGTGTCGTCGTTTGCTACATCATCGCCCCGTGGCTGCGGGCATTACAGCTTCAACGAATCTTCCGGGCCATCAAGCAGAACACAACCACCTATACATTTTCTTCCGAGGATGTTTCGAGCAACGCTCCCTATTACAACTGCATAATGTCTTGGAACGCTTTCGACTGCTTTCTGGAGACTAGAACGACGACATATATCGTTATTTTAAGACGCTGGCGTTCGTGTGCATTCCAAAGCGGAACGTCCCTGCGGAGCGCATGAGCGACTTCAGTTCGCTGTTAAAGCAAAAGCTCATCCCCAAAGGTAAGGCTGCATGATTACACTCTTAGCTATTCTTCGCCCAAGTAATCGCGCCGAGTCCGTCGCCGTCACCATCATTCGATAAATGCAATCATGGCGTCATGCTACTTGAGCTTACGGATTACGCGTCGTGCGACTTGCGCAACCGCTCTACGATAACAGCCCTTGACTGAGGCTACCAAGACACAGTGCCAACAGGCTGGCACTCGACGCATCGGCCTCCGCCATCAGAGATACAGTACAAGCGCCTTAAGTACGATCGACGTTTGCGCTGCCGAAGCGATTACGGTGTGGTGCGGCGCTGTCGCGTGCCGTTGACGTTGCCGATAATCGAGCGTTATCGGCGGCACCAGCAGGGGACTATTTAGATCCCTAGACCGCGATCAAGCGCGGTGTAGACAGTCACTTAAGCGATGAAAAGCCAACGCAGTGCTCGAAGACCTCAACTTCGGCAGGCTTGTAACTAGGAGGTACCGTATGGTTGCTTTCCGCTTCAATCGCGTCATCGGTCTTGTTGGCGCGGCAGCATTACTATCAGCGTGTAGCGGATCTCGCCAATTCGCGATGACGCCAGGCGCCACAAGCAGTGCCACGCGACCGTCTTCAAGCGATCAGCAAACGTTCAGCTACACGGGCGCAGAGCAGTCGTTCAAAGTGCCATCGGACGTGAACTCAATCACGATCGTCGCTGACGGTGCAGCTGGTGGGACGTTTCAAACAAAACCGAAAAAGATTCCACGCGGTGGCCGAACTCAGGCGACCGTATCGGTTACCCCCAGCGAGAAGTTGTATGTTTTCGTCGGCGGTGAAGGCGCGTCGGGAAGTGGCGGCTTCACGGTGGGGGCGCGCCACCATATTAGTGGCGGCTACGGTGGTGGCGGCGCGTCGGATGTGGAGAGGGCGGCGATGGCTTAAGCGATCGAATTGTCGTCGCCGGTGGTGGCGGCGGTGCCGCGGCAACTAGTCCAGGCGGCGGAAACGGTGGCGGAACGACCGGCCAAAAGGGCGGCGGAAAGGGCGCCGTTCACGGACAGGGCGGCGGAGGCGGCACACAGAGTCAAGGCGGAGTCGGCGGTGCGGGCGGTTATTACGGCGGTCAATCCGGCGGATCGGGAACACTAGCAGCCGGTGGCACCGGCGGCCTAAACGGCGGTTACGCCTCCAGGAGCAAAGGCAATGGCGGCGGGGGTGGTGGCGGCTATTACGGCGGCGGTGGTGGTGGCGGAGGCGGCCCGGAAAGTGCCGGCCCGTCGTACAGAGGCGGCGGTGGCGGCGGAGGTTCGTCGTACGCTGAGTCCAGCGCTACCAGCGTAACGCTGTATCAGGGCTGGGCGAGTGACACGGGCAACGGAAAGATCGTAATCAGTTGGCAGTAAGGATCCGGGTGCGTGGCGCTCTGAGGATCAAAAAGTGACGCCGCCGGGTATTCGAGATTACTGCCTTAAGGGCGGGGACAATGATACTACACAAGGGCTCCAGCAGTTCCGGTTCGGGGGCGTTCCCCGGCGATCGGGGGCGCGAACGGATCCGGCCTCAGTGACGGCTAGGGACGGTAGATCGGATTCCTTCGAGAGGTATCGATAAGTTCGTCCAGCAGTCGCTTCTTCGTCATGTTCACAAACTGACCGCTCTCCCCGACGCCTGAGACGTTGGCGTGCTCATTGACCAGCAGTGCGGGAGAAGCCTGAAACTGCAACAGATAGTTGCCGTTGGCGACAAATTCGAAATAATAACAGCCGTCGTCTACGACTCCGGTATAGCTCCCGCGGCCATCTCCTCTCAGCGTAACACCTCCGATTCCCTCAGGTACTTGACCGGCAATCCAGTGCAAGGCGTCCGTCGCTGCTATTCTGGTCCCTGGAAAGAGCAAGAGATGTCGAGTATGGCCCGAGACGATTGTAACCGGTTCCACGTCACGGCACCAGTCAATGCTAGCTGAAATCCAAAAGTGAGGCTCCTGAACTTCAAACTCTCCAACGTAAACGCCCAGCCTCACTTGCCTAAGCGAGACGTGCGGTTGGTGATACTGCGCTGTGTAAGAGTCTGCAATCGATATAACGGGTGCCTGCGACAGCCGAGCAGTGCAGTTGTAGATCGTCACTGACAGCCAACGGTTCGGAGCTCCGTCGGCAACGGTCGTTATGCCAATGAATATGAATCCAAATACGGCCGTAATCGTTAACCTCATGGCCAGAGGTTCGATAGAGGCGTCGCTGATACTACATCGGGGCTCGGGCAGTTCCGCTTCCGAGGCGTTCGGCGGTGATTTCGGTTCGGCCGTAGACGCAGCGCCGTCAGCGCGTGGTTGCCGATCGTTCCGTCAACACGTATAGAGCGCCAGGCTATAAAGGTAGAGCAGTATCGCAGCCATCGCTGCTTCGACCGCAATGTTGCTGACGCGTAGGGCACTCGCCGCTAACGTCGATGAAATGCTCGCACTCCGCTTACATGCCATCCTAACGGCGATGAACGGAATCAGCAGTAGAAGCCAAGGAGCGAATCTCAATGCTCCGACCCCGGAATATCCAACGAGAAGGACTAGCATTAGGACTGCCCACAAAACTCCGAAGGCGACATGCCCCGCAGGCGTAGCTAAGTTCATACGGCTGGCTTAGCGCGGGGCCGCCTGAAATCTTCTCGTCATGCGTACGGCATCGGATTCTCAATACAGCGGCACTCGTTAACCTCGTGGCCAGACAAAATCGTTGACCTACTTTGCACGCATCGGCGGAACAACGGGAGTCGCCATAATCTGTGGACACGATCATGCGCGCGTCGAACAGGCAGCCGCGTGCGTCCGTTGCAAGCGAGCGGAACCGGAATTGCGCGAGTAGCATCAGCGTGCGCAGCGAATCGCCGTCGCGTAAACTTGTATCGAGCCTCCAACTGACGAACCAACGTCCGGCGTCCCCGGATTCTCTGGAGTACTCAAGAAACACTTCACAACCCTATGTCGCAGCGGCGCCTTTATCTTCGTCGAAATAAACTGATTCCCCGAGTTCGTTATCGCTATCGGCACTGTTCTTGAGTCCACTCCTTCCCGGATCCGAACATCAAGAGCGCCTAGCACACCTACCTCGCTCGTCCCACTGGGAGAACGTCATTTGCCAGTGGGCGATTCCCACACGATAGCGTGGGGCAGTTGTAGTCTTTTGCCGTGTTTAGACGTGGGTGGTAGTCCTCGCTCCGATGCCACCGCTTTTCCCGGAAAGTGTAAGGGACTCGCCCTACAGCCGCCCGAGATTCCCCAGCAGGGCGGGGATAGAGAGGTTCCCGGTGGTATGCGCTAAATTGGTCGAGAAGTAAAAAGTAGAATGCAACGACGCTTCGTCAACTGGTTCGCGCAGCTTGTAATCTCACTCGCCCTGTTCTTCGGGCCTGCTTGGACATTTAAGTTCTGGCAGGCCTGGATTTACCTGTTCGTTACGGTCGTAACGTCAGTAGCCGGCATCGCATATTTCCGGCGGAAGGACCCACGATTACTGGAACGCCGGGCACGCGGTTTTAAATCTGAAAAGGCAACCAGTCAGAAGTTGTTGCAGCTTTTTGTTATCCTCGTATTTGCTGTAACTGTAGTGCTGTCTTCATTCGACCATCGGTTTTCATGGTCGCATGTTCCGCTGTCTGTAGTGATCGCCGGGTACGCCTTAGTGGTTGGCGGGTATCTCATTATCTTTCGGGTTTTTAGAGAGAATACTTTTGCGGCGGGTAACATCGAGGTGGAGCCTAATCAAACGGTCGTTTCGACGGGACCGTACGCGGTCGCCCGCCATCCTATGTATACGGGGATGGTCACCATGATGATTGGCACGCCTCTTGCGCTCGGGTCCTGGTGGGGATTGCTTATGGCTGTTCCAATGGCCGCAGCCATTGCTTGGCGGATTCGTTACGAAGAAACCTATCTTTCGAAGAACCTGCTAGGGTACGCAGCTTATCGCCAGAAGGTCCGGCACCGCCTATTACCGTTCATTTGGTAGCTCCTTATTTCGACTTTGTTTGTTTACGCACCCAGCTGAGGCGCCTGGGTACTTAGCAACTCATCTTCTCATCGCCATCCGCTCCGCGAAATGTCCGCGAAGCGCGAAATAAACACCGCAACGACGCGAATGGCGCGACCGATTTGTCCGGTACCGGCATCGGCGCGGGTGCCTGCCTTATGGCAAAGGACACCGAAACGCGGTGCCGCCTAATGCGATTCTTCCTGCTCCTCTTCTTCGGCAAGCCGCCTCAAATCCGATACGTCGCCTCGTTGTGCCTTCTCGTAGGCCGTCTCCAGCGGATATATCGGCGCGAAATAACCGAACCAGCCCGAGTCGGGCGACACGGGTTCCTTGTCAAGCTCACGCGATGCGCGAAATCCGAAAAAGAGCCGCGCAAACAGGACGAACGCTACCGGGAACGCGAGCATGTAGACCGCGATCAGCTCTGAACGCCAGTGGCTGAACTGTCCCAGCGCAGTTAAGAGAGCGGATGCCGACAGCATTCCCAGCAGCGTCGAGTGACGATGGAAGGGGTTATCGTTTAACGGTGGGTTGCTCTTCAATGTTCCGGCGTCTCCCGTAGCATATAAGTGCCAGGGAAGCGCGCATTCCAGGCGATTGGCGGATAGCCCTCATCCGTAAAACGAAGCAACTCTTAAGGCGGTCTTCAATGCCGTTTCGGGTTCGTGGACCAATATTCGCGTTCTGCCCACGACAAGTCTCTGATTGCGGGCGCACGTTAGCCCTTAGGGCAAAGCTCGCGTAGCGAAGTTTCAGCCTCTGTATTTGGTTCCACGTCTCGCGGATGAACATACAGCAACGAGTAAATTGAATCGTTGACGACGGTGAAGGTCGCCTCAGCACTCTCCACACCTGCAACCTTGTATTGCTTCGTTCCACGAATGTAGGTGGCTTCTTGGCTCCCGCAGATTCTCATTGGATGAACCTCGATGACCTGCGTCGGCTCGATATTCATTCCCCTGCGCTTGAGCGACTCGCGCGTAAAAAACTCAACATAGTTAAACCTCAAGCCTGGCTTAAACTTATGGAGCATTAGAAACTCGTTGTTCCGGTCGGCTATCCAAAACTGGATGCCCATGATTGCCGGCGATGCGTGCCACCCATGCGGCGGCTGAAACCTCAATCCGTCCGCTGGGCTAGTAATGATGCTGCAGCCTGACAATCCGACAAGCGCGAATAACACAACTCGCGCCATGCCTCCGCGTCGCCTCATCTTGTTATCTTGGCGGCATGCGGCGGTTCTTTGTTAAATCGTAAAGGAAGAGCGTACTCGTGCATTACTAAAGCAGATAATATCGACGTTATGGTCCGCAAGGTAGTATCTCGCTCGATGCGCGTGGTACCGATAGCCGTTAGCGCTGAGCCGCATTTAGACACGATACGCTTGTAGAGGGGTCAAGATTCCATCTCTCGCGCGCTCCATATATTTTAAATCGTGGGTCAGTGGACCTAAGGCTCGGCATTAGAAACAAAGTCGCGTTCAACTGCTAATGTTCGGTCATAGCGGCATCGGGCCCGGAGCGCCGATCCGCGGCTGCGGTTCCACGGCAACTCCTGGGCGCGTTGGCTGCGGCGATGGACTTGGTGCACTCATAAGCGATCGCACCTGCTCGATGAGTTGCTCGGCGCTCGCTGCATTTGCTCGGTCTCCCACCTGCTGGAAGAGCGCTAGTGACCGCTGATAGGATTGCAGCGCGTCGGAAAGCTGCCCTTGAGACGTCTGGAGCTTACCGATGTTCAGAAGGGTCTGCGCCTCCTCGTTCCGGTCACTCAGCTGCCGGGAGAGTACCAATGCCTCTTCAAGAGACTGCAGCGCCATAGCGTGGCGGCCGTGGGTGGCTTCCGTGATACCGATGTTGTCGAGCGCCGCTGCCTCGTCGCCGCGGTTGCCCAACTGCCAGTAAAGCACAAACGCCTGCTCAAACGATTCAAGCGCGAGCGCGTACTGGCCGTGAATGCCTTCGGCCGCGCCCATGTTGTTGAGGGTGCTAGCCTCTCCAGCGAGATCACCTTGTTGCCGGAACAGCGTGACGGCTTGTTCCTCTTCGCGTAGCGCGTCGGCGTACTGCGTTTTCCCCTGGACTATGGCGATACTCATGAGAGCCTTCGCTTGCCCCTCGGAATCGCGAAGGCGGACGAACGCCGCAAGCGCCTCTTGATAGGAATGGAGCGCATCGGCATCGCGCCCTTCCTGATATTGGCTGTCACCATCATTTAGAAGGGCCGACGCCTTTGCATCGAGCTCGTGCTTTGGCAATGATTGCGTCGCTGGACTCGATAGTCGACTGACTATCGACTGCTCTGTCGCAATGCTCTGCTCGACTCTCGCTGCAGAGGTCCGATCATCGAGGTCTTGCAAAAGCACAAACGCTTGCGTGTACGATTGCAATGCGTTGGCAAACTGATCTTGGTCATCCTGGAAGTTGCCGATGCCGTTGAGTGTCGTCGCCTCGCCTTGACGGTCGCCCAGTTGCTGGTAGATCGCCAGTGCCCGCTCAAGTGATTGCTCCCCGAGTGCGAAGTGGAGTAGGTGAACGCCCTCGACGACGCCGATGATACTGAGCACCGTAGCCTCTTCGTTGGGGTCGTCTTGCTGCTGGAGCAGCGCGAGTGCCTGCTGCTCAGCTTGTAATGCGCCGGCGTATTGACGCTGGTTCATTTGAGCGAGGCCAATACCCACCAAAGCCTTCGACTCGCCGCGGTGGTCGCTCAGCTGTTGGAAAAGCGCGAGCGCTTCTTGGAGAGAACGCAACGCCTCGGCATACTGCCCTTGTCGAAGTTGGCTGTCTCCGGTAGTCAAGAGGACAGTAGCAGAGTCGCTAGCGTTGGTCGGTGCGGCGGCGCCGGGCGCTGCGACAAAGCTAAGCCAGAACGCGGAAAGAACCATAATTCTGAGCATTGCGGTCGGGCCGAGATTTAACGATTTCGGCCCAAGAGTCCTAGCCGCCGCATCGGAAGAGCGCCCCGTTCGCTTCACGGCCAAATCATTACGGTTTAGCGGATGACTCGCCACAACGCTACATGCACACAGACCTCGGATCAGCAACACTGACCGCTTTTACGCGATCGGTTTCGGTAAAGGTTATGACCACATCCGTTGTCCATCCGCAATAGAGATTAAAGGCTCCGGAAAGCGTAATTTCCGCGTTCGGATTCGGTATCGACTTCGGTCTCCCAGCAACTTCGGCGCAGACGCCCTCTTGTTTTGGAAGAGACTCTCCCTGGTAAGGCCACGCGCCGCTAGAATTATCGCTCATATCGCATCCAGCGCCGATTATTACGTGGCCAGGATCTTGGCTGGGAGGCGGTGGCACCGGCTTGCCCTTAACAAAGTCATAGTTGTAGGCGGTCAAGCCCTTAGCCTTGAGCATCTCGTACGCGACCGATCGAGGCGTTCCGGGAACTATATTGGAAGATATCCATTTCGCTTGCGCGGCAGCGAATGCCGCGGTTTGGTCGCCGGCAGATCGGAACGCCTGCGCGAAGGATTTGCCGAGCGCAAGGCGTGCCTGCAAGTTAGCCGGAGTACTTAGGTAGATCGCGTTGAGCGTTGCCCCGGCCTTCCCAGCATCCATCACCGCTAAGGCCGCGGCCGCGACATATTCTTGATCAACGCGCTGCGCGATTTGTTCAAAGCTCGGATCGACGTGAATTGGTCTTGCCGCGCTCGATATCCAGATAATCTCAAGCGGCGGAGGACCGGGTTCACGCCCTTGATATGAAACGTATGGGGCGTCGGACGGCATGGCGTCGGGGCTCTTCGTAACGGTTTCTATTTTAATGCTACCCTCCGGCCCCAACAGACCTTGTTTTCCATATAGGCCTTGCACGAACGACATGATATCACTCATGCCGATCGTACGGCCCTGGACGACAACCTGTACCGGTGCTTGTGCTTGAACCTGCGCAAGAGCTGCAACTGGGGCCGCGCTAACTAACAAGCCGATTAGTCGTGCCGCAAAAGCTTTCACGTGCCATACGTCCTGGAAGCTGACAGGGAATGTTGGTTTTCAAGGTTCGGTGCGCCGACGACTCACTCCCAGCGAAGCGAGCCTCCTTAAGCGCCCACGAGCGCGCACAAGCCGCCCAATGCCTCAGAAGCGGCACTCTCGGACGGGGCCGAATGCGCGAGCTGGGCGCCAGCGATAGCGTCGTCGCTGGCCGGTGCCAAAATGAAATCGGTGCGTCTTTGGAAGATCACCGCTGAATCTGCCGAACTTATCGCAGTGTGACACGCATTGGCAGATTCGTGTACGCGTTCTTGGCATTGTGCTCAAGCCATCTAGTGATCTGCTCATCGGTTCTGGCTATCGGGGAGCCCACGCCGTTTCGCGTTTACGTGGGTGGTCAATCCATTAGTCGCGATGACATCGTCGCGCTGATAAACGGGATGTTCGCTGCCCACATTCGGCAGGTCAAGAAGAATCCGGCTGAAATGCCTTCCGATGCACCGCTAATCTATTACGCAGGCAACGGCGTGATTTGGGAGTCAAGGCGGGTAAACCAAGACTTAGGAAGCTGGAGTCGCGTCAACCCTGCATGGCAACCTGCAGCGGATGCTTTTGTCGCGGCTGTTGCACTGGCCGCGATGGACGCGGGTAAGGCGGGAGAACCCTGGCGAGGCCTGTGGCGCGCAACCCCACCTAATCCGGCATCACGGTTGGCCCTAGGTAAGGCGATTGCCGAGGCCATTAAGACGGCGAGCGATCAAAGCGCCGCGTTCATGGATAAGGAAACAAAATGGATTCGAGGGCATATCGTCGTCGGAACTTCACGTAGCGACCTATACGCGATGCTAAGGTCACAAGGCCTCGTAGCATTTAATCCGGCAGTTGCCCCGATGCAGCTGATCGCCTCGAAGTGCGTGCCGTCCATGGAGCAATTTCAGCGGTCGTTGGCCGGAGCCCAATGAACCGATCCGCGCAGGAACAAACTCATGCGGAATTCTTGGTGCTCACGATTCAAAGCAAATGGCTCATCCCGATGCGCTGATCGACATCGAGGGAGCGTTCGGCTTGGGTTGCTCAGAAATGACCGACGTAGTTATTAGCTTCGGTGACGACGAGCGAGTCAGTAAGGTCAGCATCGCCGCGCCAGATGGTGAGTGTGTCTAGGCCCTTCTAGCGATTTTCGTCAACCGCCGATCGAGCTCTTTCCCGATTCGGATCAGCCGCTTCGATTGCAGCGGTAAACGACACAAAAGGCCTGGTGCGTTCGCGCCCACACCCGCCGAACGCTCCGGAACCGGAACTGCGAACGCCTTCGAGCGGTGTAGCGTTAAGTTTTCGCCGTCCGAAATTGGAACATGGTAATATATGCGGCAAGTAACGCGGGGACAATCGCAATGGACAACCGCACCATGTCGATGAGGTTCTCATCGACATGATCATAGATCCGCGGGAACACGTCGAGGCGCGTAACTAACAGATCGTAGCCAGCAAAGGCTGCGACTTGCACAAGAAGCGCGATGAGCGAGACGCAACCCAACACGACACGTGGCGGAGACAAGGGCTTTAGTACTCGCCACATTGCTGCTAGCGAAATCATGAATATTAAGGCCCAAACGAAACCGGAGGCTAAGCAAATTCCTATTTGGTAGGACAGATCCGCGTCGGAGGTATATAGAGGCCCTTCGACGATCCGCTCGATCGCATCCCAAGCCCAGCAATACACTACTCCCATGCAACAGCCAAAAAACGCGGACCAGCGTAGGACAATAGCCATGTTTTTGCTCATCCAGTTATCTCGCTCGAGTTGGCCCGAGTTTTGTTACGCGATCGCGCAGTAAAGCTAAGAGTCCCATCGTGAGGCTTCATATCCCTTTGTTCACGTGGCGGCCCCGACACCCCGCCGAACGCTACGGAACCGGAACGGCGGAAGCCCTTGTGTAGTATCCCGGGATACGACATAAGACCCCGCAGTTCCGGTTCAGGGGCTTCGGCGGGGGTCGTGCGGGGCGCGCTATCTCGATTGCGCAGGTGAGATGGCGATGCCGCGAAGAGTTCCGTTCACGACCTTAGTGATCTTTTGTATCGGGTTCCCGCGACCTGGATAAGACCAAATGCCGATGTCGCCCCAGAATCCAGTGTAGTAGATCCCCGCGACAGTGCCTTTAAAAATCCAACTCTGCCCGTTGTGAGCATTCTTCTTCACTTTGAGCTTAGTCACGCTTTTCACCGCCGCCCTGTCTGCCGAAATCTTAAGCGCGTATATTGAAATAGCACCAGTTGTTCCCCTTCTCGTTCCAAGCGCAGTGGTGGAAGAGATCGTCATGTTACTGCCATTCCATTGAACAGACGACGGAAAGCTGTCGTATGCGTGTATCGGCTTTCGGACTTTGATGGATTCAAACGATGTTCCCGCCTTCAGGGAGTCGGACTAGCTGCGGGTCCGGATCGTATCTTTGATAGGCTGCCAAGTAAAGATTTCCAATATCGTCGTATCCGCAAAAGCCGAATCCATACTTCGAACTATAGAACATGGTTGGAGAACCTTGTGCTTTGGAATAGATCGCGACATCGCCGTAGTTGCCATACGGATTGGACGCATCTTGGCCGTTAGCTACCGCGAGATTACCGCCTATCGGGTCTATTGCGCAACCTTGCGCGATGCCAGGGTCGTCCAAAGTCTCCAGAGGTGTCGTTCCCCCGTGTGCATATTCGTAAATTTTCACTGAAGTAAAAGATAGGTCCGCATAGTCGGTTATAAAGACGTCGCCCGACGCATCGATACATTCGCCGCCTGGCGCAATAAGGCCGCTAAGCGTTTGGAGCAACTGCCCTCCGGGATAAGAATATACGTAAACTTCGCCGGTATTGCCTTCATGGCCGGAAACGTAAAGCAAATCCTGGCTTGACGTTCTGGCAGCTATCTGCGATCCGCCGCGTTGTGCGTGCGTGGCAATTGCGCGGCTTTGCGGCATCGCGCCTTCTCGATCGGCGGCTGCGATCCGCTGCATCCTGCCAGCATTGCCGCAGCGACGGCACTAAGGGCGAACCGGTGAACCGCCAAGAGTCTCATTTATGGGCTGTCCACGACGCCTGACGCCATACCAAGCCGAGCCGGATTGACGTTGATTGTCCGGATAGACCTTCCGCCGTCCGGATACTTAAACACTTCGACCCATTGAGTCGGTCTGCAGAAAACGAAGATTCGTGCGCCGCGGATAAAGAACTGACTGTTGCATGCATAGTCGAGGTGGGTCGTGCTTACCACTTGGCTGCCTATCGTTCGGTAGATAGCTGAACCGTTTCCGATCGCAATATATTTGCCATCCCATTGGACGCCATTCGGATAGATCATCTTATCGAAGGCAATCTTCTCGAAAGTCGTTGCGCCTTTACGAAGCTCGGCATAGATAAAACGATGCCGAATCGAAATGAACTCAAGAAACAGATCGCCCGCATTATCGTAGCTCAAAAACGCCGGGTGCCGCATTTCGGGCACTGGGTACGTCGTGGGCAAGCCATGAGCATCCGCGTAGATTGAAACGCTGCCGCCTTTACCATGCCTCTTTAAAGCGATGTCGACTACGGCAAGATTTCCTGTCGTGGCATCCGTTGCGCAGTTGCTTGGGATAATCGCTCCGGGTCCAATAGGCTTCTTAATGGCTGCTTTGCGCCGTGAGAAATTTTGAAAATCCGTGAGGCCACTAAATCAGTGATCCACACGTTATTATGTTTGTCAACGCATTCACCAGCGGGCTGTTTGAACCCCTGCAGTTGAGCCTGCCAGACACCGGCGGGGAACGCATAATATCACGACGGACTTCGACAGGGGATTGGGACACGTACAGCAGACTTTCACGCTTCGCTTCTGGCAGCATCCATGATCCGCCGCGCTCAGCATGCGTGGCGATCGCACGGCTTTGCAGCATCGCGCCCGGCGCGCCAATCGGCGGCTGCGACCGCCGCTACGCCGTGAGCAACGCGGCAGCGGCGCAGCTGCATAGCGCGGAGCGGCTAAGATATAGGATTATCATCCGGTTTGCTCGTTGCCGATAAACGGATCACCGGGGCTGGGCTGCGAGGAGGCATGTGAATGCTGGCCTAGCGTGACGAAGCTGCGGAAACGGTTACACCCCAAAGTTCATTCCCAACATTTTCAAGGCCGGAGTGGGAGTTCCACCTTGCGGATACTTCCAAAAAGCAGCGTCTTCATCACCTTTGTTTCTTAGACCAATCACCACGTTACCCTGTACCCAAGATTGTCCAGCGTGCCTATTATGCAATTTCTTCAACTTGGTTACGCCGACTACGGTCGCGGTTGTTCCCGAGATGCCCAAGCGATATAAGGCAAGTGGGCCATGTCGTCAAACCCGGTCGGAGCGAAACTCTCCCGTTTACCAACGCGTTCGTCAGACGTTCTCTCCAGCGTATTCGGCTTCATTGGTGAAATAGCTGTATCAAGACGTACGCGAAAAATATACCACCCGCAAGCATCATCACCACAGGTAAAAAAGCGCGCCGACGTACTCTTCGCCTCTCGATACTTAGTATGCAAGACGGAGTACCACACCGCAGCAAACGCGACAATGATCAATGCCGCCACGATCGGATGGACGAGCTGGGAAACCGGTGGGGAGGACAACGGCGCGAGCAGCAAGCGTTCACAAGTGTCGACGTACTCGGCCATCGCTTGAAGGTGCACGTAAAGCAGACCAAGTCCAAACAAGAGAAAAAACGGTAAGACTTGGCGTGAGATCTTCGAGTTCTTATCCTTGCGGCGCCACGAAACAACTAGACTTGCCAGTACTAATAATAGCCAGCCAATGCCCCAGAAAAGCCCGAAGTAGACAGAGTCTCGCTCAAAACCGCTCTTGCGTGGATTATAGGCGTTTATGACCTCGATCCCCCTGGCTTGCAAGATTGCATCGCAGCGCGAGTGATCAAAACTCGCTAAATGGCTAAGTGAAACTATTAAGTGCTCAAGGCCCACAACGTTTCGCCTCTGGCAGCGCCTTTGACCAGCTGCGTTCGGAGTGCGCAGTGATCGCGCGCGTCTGCTGCATCGCGCCCGGCGCGCCGATAGGCGGCTGCGATCCGCCACAGGCTGCGAGCAATGCTGCGACGCTGATGCTGAACCCGTTACCGGCTAGGATCGTTGCCGTCCTCATGCTCTCCGATTTCCGCAAGAAATGCCTGAGCCAATCTCGGCTCACCCGGATCGTTCGAACTGCGCCGACGCCGATACGCGACGAAGCGCTCGTAAAGATCAAATCCTTCCGCGTAGCCCAGCTGCGTTCGCAATTTGGAGATTGCGTCGCCTCGTTCGAGGAGCGAGCCGCCTTTGTCCCAGCGCTCGCCGTTCTGGCCGAACAACCCCCACCGTCCCGCAGCGCATTTCTTGAGCGCTGCGACAAGTTCAGCTGCGAACTCAAGCTCAGCAGCCTTAAGGTCGAGTTCGAGTTTACCCCTACGCTTTTCGGTCGTCATGTTGCCAGAAGATCAGACTCGGCTCTCCGCTCCGCGCTCGGGGCCGAGAAAATAAACTGGGAATGTGCCTGTTCGAATTCGTCTTGCCGATCTTGCCGCCATGATTCGTAAGATGGACCGAAAGGAATGCCTGCATTGGCGAAGTGGAAAAGGCCTTCATAAAAATATTGGCAGCCTGCCACTTCGCTGAGTGATTCACAGATGCGAACTTCGGCAACCTCCGGGATCGCGCGCTTTCTAGCAGTGGCGAGGACGACTTCCTCAACCCAGGAGCCTTCGATGCGATCCACAATGCGCCCCCAGGTCATAAAACCGTACCACTTGCCAGAGTGATCTCGCACTCTGATTGCGACGATATCCTCCATCTGAGCCGATATTCTTCACTAGGCCCGCAGCACCGTTAGGATTGGATAAGTGCGAGGAGACCGTCCCAATCGGGGGGACTAAACTTTCAGCGCTTCCTCGACGGTCTGATCTTCCGACCGCGCCGCTCCTTTCGGTCGCGAACCTCTCGATCTGCGCGTCGCTCAGCTGTTCGTGCAGTGCGGCGATGACTTTCGCGTAGCCCCACTTCTCGGTCGCCTCACGCTCGTATCCGAGTTCTTTGAATTGCACGTTGCTGTAGCCGATGAGTCGCGCTGCTTCGTTGACTTCTCCCCGCGGCGCCGAGAGCATCGCGAGATGCTGCAACGCAATCGCCATCTCGATAGCACGTTCTACCTGCCGCGCCAAGCGCAGCGCCTCCCGAGCAGCCGCACGCGCACCATCCAGATCTCCCGCAGCAATGCCGGTATCTATCCCGTAAAGCAGCATCGCCCGACAAAAGGCTTGCGCGCGCCCGCGCGCGTGTGCGGTCCGGAGAAATGCCTTGAATCACGACCAGGTTAATACGATTTTTCCGCGCCGCGTCCAAAGTCAGTCCCATCCGGCGCCCTTGATGCCTATAAGGTTATGGCGGTTTTTATATAGAGAATAGGCGCGCTAACGTCACCTCGCGACAGTGACAGCTCGGGTCACGGGGCCTTGTCCGGTTTCAGCGTTCCAGACTAGGATGAGAATTTGTCGCCTCGATTGGGCGTTTGGCTGTTGCCGGTGAATCCGGCGACGACGATCTGATTATGGGTCCAACTCGTAACGTTTAGCGTCGTGGTACATGGGTTTGGTGGACCACATCCGGCCCTCCAGTCTCCGGTGAGGTCGTAGAGCCAAAAGTAATTTGAATTGCCGTTATACGGGTATTCCGTGCCGAAGTTCTTGCCATCAACCTCAAACGTCTGCATGGTCTTCTTTGCGACGATTTTCGTGACCCGGGTGATCTTCGGGCGCGTCCCGGTGTTTACGCGCACCGCTGAATTTGCGAGGAGGGTCGACGGGGATTGATTCCCTACACCGCTAGCGCACCCCGCCAGAAACGCGACCGTGGCAAAGCATACAGTGAAACGCATCACAAGGGCACCTCCGAATTCCTGGTTCCCGGCGGGTTAAGCAGCCCTGCGGCCAACGTCGCCGTGAGCTCATCGCCGTTAGCGCGGGCTTATTTTCAACGCCGTCGACGACGAGTTTGCTTGTTAGCACTTAACCGTCTTGTTGAGAGGTTTCGCCCTAACGCGGATATGACGTCACTTCGGTGCGCAGCCTCGCCTTTGCATCTTCATGATTAAATGCGAGCACGACGGCACACGGCTCCCAAGTCTTTCGTTTGCCGACGAGATAAGGACGACGCCTTACGGTCAGTAACTTGGCGCGACTTTCGACATCGATAGGTTCTCACCACGCCTTCGACTCGATCAGGCGCAAAAACTCGTCGCGAACGATCCTCTTATCTTTGTTATATTCCGCCTTCTCATTGATGTAGTAGTGTCCCCTAGGTTCAGGTTATCGGGCCGACCATGGTAGTGCGTCTCAGGTCGATTGTCCGATACCTCGTCAGGGATGCGAACAAAGAAGCCATCTCGACGAACTCAAGCCAAGCTTCCTGGAGTGGCATGTCGACATTTGTCCACTGCTTGCCGGCGTCAAGATCACGAACGTGGGTAGCGATTCGCTCACAGATGTTCACGGCTTGACCAACATAGCGGTGCTCATTTGTACGGTTCACGATGGCATAGCAACCTAGCCGCTCTGATGGGTTGGAGGACTGTCTTTTGGCTGACAGAACGTCGAACCGTGCGAACCTCCAACTACGTCGTCAAGGGTACGCGTATCGGCCCGAAGCGTCATCACGCCGAAAGCCTTGAGGAGCCCGACCATCGCAAATCCAAGGAACAGGGCTGTTAATGCACCGCTTTGCCATAAGCTTTTAGCCAGAAGACTACGGTTCATGACGGGCGATAATCCTCTTAAAGCCTTTGGCGTCGACACGCTGAAGTGCAATCGTGTAATCGACCGTAGGCGCTGCGTGAAGCGCTTCTCTTTGGCTGCACTTATACTTTGTGACGCGCTGCTCTCTACCACGATGGCCCCTTGCGCAAACGATACGAGCAGCCGTGATTCTGGGCCAAAGAATGCGATCATGGCTATCCGTCACGATCTGCCACTGTTACTGGCTGATCCGCTTTCTTACGAGGATGCGAGACCAGTCGTCGACATGGTCGTGACGGATGGATACGAAGCCGTCGCTACTTGGCATGCGCGGAACTACCGAGGCCTGGTCATCCTGTATCATGATGATGACACGGGCAAGTGGTGGTGGCATGCTGCGACCTCGTCCGACTCTGATACGGCCGACGCGTGGGCTCCGGTAAGGATGCCTGGACAGCTCTTGAGCCACTGCGACATGGGTCTTCCTGGCCCGCCATCGGGGCACGACCTGTTCATGGCGGGTTTAGTAAGCCGATACCTTCTGGCGAAGTCTCAACCGGCTCAAAGAGCCGTCACTATCCAACGCAATTGAATCTTCAACGTGCGACTCTTTCGGCGGTGACATCGAAGACGAGAGCAACACGGACGGATTCGACGCGCGATTCCTCCACAATGAATTACGCGCACTCGATTCGTCTTTGCTGGTAATGCACCGAAAGATGCCGGACAGCCCACTGTCGCCTACGCGAAGGCTCTGTACCAGTTCTCGTTCTATGCCGCTAAACCAACGGCAGCGACGTTCCGAACTGGATCGACGCTCACTGTGTGGTTCCCATACGTTCTCGATCAGAACGGTCGATACACGCTAAAGTCGCAAGGTCCGCAGCCCGCGTTGGCTCCTATTCGTGGACACTTAAAGAACAATGTGCTCAGCTTTTTGCTGCCGGCGTTCACTCTATCGGCGGGCAGAGTTCTATACGGTGAGATTGATTCACACTCGTAAGCCGGACTCGAAATTATTCCCCCTAACCGGTTGACCGTAGCCGTATCCACGACGATACTGACTCGTTAGTTGGAACATGCAGCATCCCCGGGCCATTGCGGGCCATCCCTCATGGTGGAAAGGCACGGATTTTGACGGATGGCACGCGTGCGCGCGTCGGGGCTGCAATCCTTGTCGGTCATGCTCCCAAAACGAAGCCGCTTCTCTCGCCTAGATACTGCGGGTGCGCACCGAACCACTAATCGTCGGCACGAAGCTTAACAGCTGGATCATCCGACCCTCGTCGTAGGAAGATCGTCAGGCGCTCGCCGCTTGATTTTTCGAGCCTGACATTTTCCCCGCACTACGCGCGCGCCCGCGCGCGAGGGCCTAGAACTGCTCAAAGACCTTGGCTTTCGGTTCCCTTTTCAGTGCCTGATGGAGACGATGGCATTTGCCGCGGGATACTACACAAGGGCTCCCGCAGTTCCGGTTCCGGGGCGTTCGGCGGCGATCCGGGCGCGAGCGGACGTGGTATCCGTGCTACGGCGCGACGAGCAAACGGTTGACGCCCGGCACTAACCCTGCCGCGTAGCCAAAAACAAACATTGACGGCACTAATAGCGCAGCTAAGATAAGCCTCAGTCGAACGTGAAAGACGTAAACTATTAGGCAAACCGCCAACGCCGCTACGATGAACGCGGGCGGACCGAGCAGGAAGCCAACGGCCAGGTCATCGAGAACGTGGCTCGTAAGGCACGGGCTTGAATCGCAGACCGCGGCTTGCGCAACCCCAATCCACGCGGCTAAGCCGCAAGCAATAATCGTCGTGGCAACAAGCCAAATGTACGTTGCGGATTAGCTTGTACTGCCATGGGGCCCCCTTCGTTGAGGGGCTCGTCAATCCAGCTTACTGGCGGCAAAGAGCTGATACTACACAAGGGCTCCCGCAGTTCCGGTTCCGACCGTTCGGCGGCGTTAGTGGGTGGGCGGAGGCTGACAGTAACGCCGATAAAAACGCCGTGTCCACGCTTAGGAGAAATCACTTTAGTGGGCAGGCCGCCTTTCGGGTATCTCCAGAAAGCTAGCGCGCCATTCCCGCCTCTCGCATACGCGGGACCGATGATAGTTTTATTTTCCACGAGGAACTGAACACCGCCGGCCGCAGACCTATCTTTACTGCTAGATAAGTAAATGGGGCGGCCTACATTCCCGACTTCTCCTGTTATCCTTACCCTATAGACCGAATTGCCGCCATCCGAACTCGTGACTTCTGCAAGAACGAGCTTGCCTCGGACCCACTGGGTACTCCCAGGGTCGATGGCTTTGGACAACTGAATTTCCGTCAGTGCAGTTGCGCCTTTTGCTAGCTCATCCACCGCGTCGCCCGGGTCAACGCCGTTTGCATATAGATTGCCCAGATTATCGTACGTGCAAAATAGGAATCTTGGGACGTTCGGGTCTCAGTAAAATGTCATGGGCGGGCCACTAGCCTGAGGATAGATAGACACGTATCCGCTAGTACCGCTGGGGGCTGTTGGAATTTGCGACCGCGATGGCTCCCGATATTTCGTCAACTGCGCAGCCGTACGCAGTTCCCTGATCGCTAAGCGTAGCTATCGGCTGCTTTCCGCCGTGAGCGTACTTATATACGTAGCTCTGAAATTGGTCGCCGCCCTGCGTCGTCACATAAACGTTTCCCGAGGCATCCGAGCAGAGTCCAGCTGGTTCTCCCGGAATCCGGTTAAGTACCTACTTGCTCCGCAGTTGGATACGAGTAAACCAAAACGCCTCGATCAGTAGATGCGTACAACAGCGCCTCGCCTTTTGCTCGTGGAGCACCCCCACGAACCCCCGCGCTCGGCGTGCGTGGCGATCGCAGCGGCTTTGCGGCATGGCCCCCGGCGCGCCGAACGGCGGCTGCGGATCCGCCGCACCTGAGCATGGCTGCTGCTACGCAGCTGCATAGCGCGTAGCGGCTGAACTCAAGCCTTCATCGAGTTTGCTCCTTGCCTGATAAACGGATCGGCGAGTGAGAGTGTTCGCCGCCGGGGCGCCTTTAGCGGTTCAGCTTTTGCTTGGCGCTTATTGCTACGCCGAACAATCCTGCAGCCTGCAAATGAGTTTTGATTACCTTCGTTGGCTTCCCACCTCTGGGGCCAGCTCCAAAATTCCAAGGTCTTTCTTATTCGGCGAAGCCCCGATTATTGTGTTGCCGTCTACCAAGAGTTGGACGTCAGCGTTGACATGATTTCCCTTGCTCGACAAAGACGTAGAGCCCGTCATTGATCGAGTGCTCCCCGATACCTGAACATCATAGACCGGCAACTGCCCGTGCTTACCGGAATTTGCACTCTCTCCAGATATTATCAGGTCGCTACCCTGTGCTTGGATACTCGCTGGGTTTATCGTCTGATCTAGAGTGACTTCGTGAAGGCTACTACCGCCTTGAGGAAGTTCGTCGAGAAACTGCGCGTAGGGGCTTGTAGCAAACAGATTACCAGCTATCGTACGCGCAGAGAAAATACGCGGGTACGTTGGCGTCGGAGGATCAACCGGTTTGGCGTTCCTTGTGCGCCCGGGAACACGGCTATATCCCCCTGATGGGTAAGGGGGCCGATTCGGCCATCGAAATTCTGTGACCGCCAAGGTCCCGCTTGTCGGAATCAACTGCGCAACCCCAGGGTGTACCGGGATCGAGAAGCGTTGCGATTCGGCATCGACCCTGCGTGGGCATATTCGTACATGGGGCTCTTGAGACTTTGGGTCCCGTACGTCGTAATGAAGACGTCGCCCGAGCTATCGGAGCAGAGACCCAAGGTGTATTTCGGCAAATAGCCAGGTCTCCCCACCAGTTTCGCCTTTGGATACGAGAACACCAGGACTTCGTTGTAAGTCATGCTCCTGGAACAGACAAGAGGTCGGAACCCAAGAGTCTCGGCAGAATCCAGGATTTCACCTGGCCGCCGTGCGTGGCGTGCGTCCCGATCGTGCGAGTCTGCGGCAGCGTACCTAGCGCGCCAATCGGCGGCTGCGATCCGCCGCACCCGGCGAGAGATACGTCGGCAACGCAGCTGCTTAGCGCGTAACGGCTAAAGGTTAAGACCTTCATTCGCTTTGCTCCTGCCCGGTAAACGGATCAGCGGCTTGGAGTGTTCGGCACTGACCGGAAAGCTCCGTGCGCCCAAGCTGGCACTACTTTTGGCTGCGGTCACTATCAGGGCATTGGTTCGAACCGGGATCCAGTTCAGCGCCGCTGGCATCTGGCACGGCTTGCGGTCGCTGGCGGGTAAAGCGTTACGATTCACGCATGAATCTCAGACGCGCGCGCTTCAAGCGCCAACGAAGCAGTCGCGACATGGAGTAACGCTTTTATCGCCGCCCCTATAGATGAGCGGCGGAGGACAGTTTGCCAGACAAGCTCCTCACGAATGTCCGCATCGTTCAATCGGGCATAGTGCTGAACTCGTAACGCCAGGTCGCGAAATCCTGGTCATTCAGATCCTCCCAGCGGTGCGGTTGGCAAGGACGTCCTGAAGCGAGAAGTATAGGGAAAGAATATCATAGCCCAGATGGTCTGTTATTAGACTTAGATCGGCTGCGCCGCGACTAACATAGAGTTCCATTTGCTCCGTGAGCCGTGCTGTTTCCTCAACGAAATTGTACGTCTCTACTTCTAGCTCACGAAATCGTTTAAAGCCCTTGAAACGTTCAATCGCTGCAGCTAAGCGGTTGACCCGTGCTCTATTGATTTCAGGATCATAGGCTTTGTCAATTCTACCGCGCGCGATCCAGTACTTATTTTTCCCCCACGTCTTAATGAGACCGCCCGTTTGGAGGACGCGGTTAAATAAACGATCTTGGCGCAACTGCCTCGCAGCGACAACAATCCCATCAATATCGCGGTGAAGACCGCCAGCGCGAGGGTTGACCACCCTGTTAGCTTAGCCGCCCAGTCTGGACCCGTCGCTTCGTTCATCGTTGAAAGCGTCTGCTCGACTCCCAAGTTATCGTGCGCCGCGACCGGTAATTCGCTTTCTGTTGTTCTCGGCCAAGATGCTGCCGCGTCTTTTGGCCGCCTCGCCGCCGTGACCAGGATCGAGCCCGGCAGCCCGCATCTCCGCGAGCCGCGCGTGAGCCTTTTCGATCGGCTTTGCCACCTCCACGCTGTACCGCAGATAACAATGCCGCGCACAGAATTTCAGGCCCTTGCGCGGCAGTGGCTCCTTGCAATACCCGCACGCCGCCTGCTCCCACGTCTCGCGCCGCTGCGCTATCGGCTTGGGTGCCTCGCGCACTAGCCGCCGCGGCACGGTGATCCGCCGCAACTGCTTTGCGTAGTCGTTCGCGAGGTCGAGCGCCGCCTTGCGGAATCGCGGCATCAGTTGCGATGCCAGCTGCCCCGTTAGATCAGGATCGAGCCGCACTACGCCGTCGCGCAGCTCGTGGAACATCGCCGGATGCATTTGCTCTTTGCGCAGCAGCTCCAGCGCCCACACATCGGCCTTGGCGCGCAGCGGTTCGAGTAGATCGTAAATGAACGATTCCCGCAGCCGATCGTCCGTGTGCAGCAGTCCCAGATCGGGATCGAGCCCTACCGCCTCGCAGGCGATCCGCGTCTCTACCTCCAGCAGCGTATAGCAGTAGTTCAGCACGGCGTTGAACGGATCGGTCGCATCGCGGACCCGCTCGCGTCTTCCCGTTGTTCGCGGAGAGATCGCCGCCCAATGCGCCGGTATCCGTTTGAGCGCCCATGGTCTCCATGGCAGCGGCGTCTCAACGAGGAGATCCCAGTAGACTTGTGCCGCGCGTCCCTCCAGTGCGAGAAAGTCCACAAGCGTCGTTGTCTCCGCTAGCGCCGCTTTGCATGCGTGGATTTGAGCGGTCGCCGTAGACTTCCCGGAAACGTTCACGATACCGAGACGGGGAAAGTCTCTTTCGATCGCCTGGTATCTGGGAATCCAGTTTCTTCCCCAGAAGATACCGCGCCAAGTTCACGGCGTCGTCCGTGACCGCGGAGACGGCCTGCGCCCGCTTTACGGGTCCGTCGTGCGGCGCGTCTGGTACGAGGCAGTTCAGCAGCGTACTATCAGACGCCACGAACGAGACGGCGATCCCCATCCGGGAGCACCAATCGATGGCCTCCATCGAAACTGTGCCACCCGGTGCGCGAATTACGATCCGTTCGATCGAGCACCGCCCGCGCGGAAAGTGGATCTCGCGAATCTTCCCTTCGTTCGCGAAACCGTCGCGTGTAACAAGATGGCCGCGTTCGACGTACATCCGCGCATCGTAACCCTCAAGCACCAAGATTCGGTCGTTCATGTCTTCTGCTCCTGACGGATATGCGTAAGGATCGAATCGCGAATGATCCTGATTTGATAAAACTCCTGTACAACCGGCTCGAAGTCACCCTGACGCATCTTCTTGCGCATCTCTATCGAGTGTGGCTCATTGCGGGTCAGAACGAGAACCGCGGTCATGGCAGGAGCGAAAATGCGAGCAAGAGTCTTGACGTGTCGCTCGTGGGATCGGCAACTTCGGGGGCATTCGGGATCTGATAGATCGGA
Organism: Vulcanimicrobiota bacterium; assembly: GCA_963815165.1. GTDB lineage: Bacteria > Vulcanimicrobiota > Vulcanimicrobiia > Vulcanimicrobiales > Vulcanimicrobiaceae > Cybelea. The sequence continues at coordinate 1,907,117 of CAWFFL010000003.1, read as the reverse complement.
AAAACGTGGCCCATCACGTTGAGCGTTCGGTGCATATCATGGACCAGCCCAATGATTTCGGCCGGTTCCTTCGCCTCCAACTCATGAACGGCGACGAGTAAGGGTTACGGCTCTCGTCTGTGTTGATTAGTTGCAGAGCCTCTTGAAAGACGTCCCAGCCTTTTCGAACGATATCCATCTTAAAGTCTTTAACTCCAGCCAAGAAGGCTAACCGTTTTAAAACAGGAGCGATTATTTCAAAAGAAGTTCTGGAGAATAGCGCTCGTAACACCAGGCCGACGATCGTCGATAGAATGTCGAGCATGATGCCGTTATCGATAAACGATTGCAGCAGCTCCTTGATGAAAGGTCTTGCCCATGGCATTACCGGCCTTGCGCCAGCGCTCGTCATCTCCGTGCGACCGTTGTGGAACGCGCCTCGATCGTATTGACGCGCCAGAAAGCGCAAGTACGTGCGGACGCACGCTCGACGTGAGCGCAGACAAGGTCAGGCGGCACATCGGTCGCGCCATACCAGCACAACCAAAATGCCAAGGCCGACGTGCTCGGTCGCTTCGTTCCAAGCCTTTTGCATAGCGTGAGAAGGCCGAGAAAGCGGTTCGCCTGGGTCGATCGTAAAGCCGCGCTGATTCGTGCCCTTGATCCACGCGAGGTCCGTAATGAGCCCAGCGGCGCGAAAGCGGTCGTAGCGGTCGTCGCCTGGTTCAAGACCGCGTCGCGCCGCCTCGGCAAACACCTCAGCCCTCGGGATGAGCCGTATCTCGGCAGACTCGGTTTCCATACCTAAAAGTTCGAGAACCGGCAATCTATTCCGCGATTTACTGTCAAGAAGTTCAAAGCACCTCAGCCTAATCCACGGCTCAATATCCGGCGACCGTCGCCGGCCACTCGCCAAGACTTGAGGTGTTCGACATGGCCAAGCTCTAAAGTCCAAAGTAGATCACACCACGCGCGCGGCAAGACCACTCACGATTACGCGGCGTTTCCTTGAAGCGCTGACCGGCACAAAGGAAGATGCCTACTACCGGGTGCTCGACGCTATCGGCATTTCGCGGCGCGAAAAAATCTCGCCTACGAAAGCCGCAAGAGCCAGCGGCACGACGCTCAAAACGATGCGGAAATACGCCGCCAAGCGCCCTGGAAGAGCGTTCCGGACGGTTTTACGTTACGCCCAGCGACCGGCTGCCACGGCGCATGCGCATGCTCACCCCTCAGGGCGAGGTGATTGTGCGCACGACCAGCTCGCGCAAAGCCACGCAGATCGCCGATTATAATAACGCGCTGCGCGAATACGTGCTCACGCGCGATACCGACCGAAATCAAAAAGTACGCAAACAAGACCGTGCGCAGCGGTGGCGAGCAGTACACCTTCGCCACCGATACGCGCACGCTCGATCGCTACGTGCGAGCCGGCGGCGTGCATTTCGTGGATATCTACGTGCGAGGTGCGCGGGCATGAGCGATACCAAGAAGCTGCTGCGCTTTGGCACCGACGACCCGCGCTGCGCCAAGTGTGGTAACGACGATCGGCGCGCGCTTTGCCGCGCGCGGCGCGCCGAAAATCGGTGATCCTTTGCGGGAACTGCCGTAGGCGGAACGCAAGTCGCTTTCCTCGCAATCAGCAGCACGCAAAGCACAGCGCATGCAGGACGCTGGATATTACCGCGCAGCGTGCGTGATCTGCCACGATCCCGTGCTGCAGGTGCTGGAGCTCGATCACGTCGCCAATGCCGCCAATAGCGACTTTCAAGCGCCGCTGTGCGCGCAATCACCACGCGATCAAGTCCTACATGGCCGAGCACGGGCCGATGGCACCCCTACGCCTGCGTGATCCGCAGCGATCGGCGCTGCTGCTTGCAAGCGGCGTTCGAATTGGGCTTCGGCGCGATCCTCGGCATGTGTGCGGTGTGGGACGGTGCGCACGGCGAGACGGCTCGCTGCATTTTCCTTGGCGTCGGCTCCGTGCTGCTGCTTGCGTGGGCAGCGTGGAACATCGCCGCCGATTCGTATTTCGAAGGCGTGCTTGGACCGGGTTATGATCGCGCGATCCCGGCGACGGTGCCGCGATGAAACGGCAACGGCGCACGACGCGGCCCGCAAAAGGCCTGAGGAAGGCTTCACGCACCCCGCTCCAGGCTTGGACAGCCGCGCGACACCCTCATAGCCTCCTCATAGCCCTTCAGAAGCCTCAAAACGGCCATTGCTTGCGGTCACGACGGCGATCCGCGCCTGGGTCGAAGCACGGCGAAGGCAGCACGCGCGCGCGCACTCCACGCAAACGCAGCGTAAAGCCGCCGTGGCGCCCGCAGCGCTACGGCGAGCGCGTTCTGGTCTTCGATACCGAGACCACCACCGACGCGGCGCAGCGGCTGCTCTTTGGCTTCTTTCGCCTGTACGAGCGCGATCGGCTGATCCTCGAAGGCCTGATCGTGGCCGATATCCTCGACTACGAGCAGATGACGACGCTGACGGAATACGCTGCACGCTGCCGACTTGCCGATCTACAGCCGCGAGCGGTTCGTGGAAGAGGTCTTCTATCCCGAGGTCTACGTCGAAGGCACGCTGTGCGTCGGCTTCAACCTGCCGTTCGACCTCGCGCGCATCGCCGTGCGCGCGGGATCTGCCGTGGCGAAAATCGCCGCAAGTTCCGACTCGTACCTCTCGCGGCGTCTGCGCTGGCCCGATCTGCGCATCGAATCGCTCTCGCCCGTGCTGCGCTATCGCGTTCGCGCCCAAGCGCAAGCTGCGGCATGGGAGCGGCCGTTCTTTGCCGGGCGCTTCTGCGATCTCAGCGCGGTAGCGCAGCGCATTCACCGGCAAGCGCCACAGCCTGCGCAGCGCGGGTGAGCATTTCGCACGTACACGCGCAAGATGCAAGCGCCGGAGCTCGGCGCGATCGACCGGCGCGCCTGCTGTACGGGCGCCAGGACGTGCGTGCAACGTGGGCGCTCTACAAGGCGCTGCGTGCTGAATACGCACGCCACCCGTTCGCGACGTTCGAGAACGAGCTGCACAAGCCCAAGAACGGCCGCTACATGGGCGAGCTCTATTCCAGCGCGAGCATCGCCAAGCAGTACCTGCGGCTGCTCGGCATCGTGCCGCTGCTCGAAAAGCAGCCGCGCTTTCCGCGCAAGTACCTCGGGATCGCTGCGGCAGCATACTTTGGCGGTCGAGCCGACGTGCGCGTGCGCAAGTGTCGACGTGCCGGTGCGCGTGCTGGATTTCACGTCGATGTACCCCACGATCTTTTGCCTGCAGGACGCTCCAGAAGCTGCTCGTTGCGCCGCGGATCGGTACGAAGGTCGTCACGACCGAGATCAGGCGCGCTTGCAGGGCAAATGGCAAGCGATAATCCCTTGGCCGTGCTCTACGATCCCAAGACGTGGCGCAAGCTTCAACTGCTTCGTGCTGGTTGAGCCGAACGGGGCAACGCTGCCGGTACGGTTCCGCAAGGATGCGCAGGATCGCCCGATCGGCCGCAACGGCAAACGCAAAGCCGAGCCGTTCACGATCGCCGTGACGCCGCTCAACACGCCCGAACCGCGCTGGTACACGTTGGCAGACGTTATCGCGGCCGTTCTGCTGGGCGCAAAGGTGCCGAAGATCTGCCGGGCGATCCGCTTCGTGCCCCAAGGCCGCCACCGGCCGCGATCCACCAAGTTTCGCAACACTGTCGAACTGTGGTCGAATCGCCCGATCTTCAAGACGCATCGTGGAGCAAAAGCAGATCGCCAAGGCGGATCGACCGGCGACGACGATCTCGCGGCGCTGGCGCTGGGGCTCAAAGAGATGGCCAATAGCGGCGCCTACGGCATTCATGCCGAGGTCAACGTCAAACCGCCGAAAAGCGACGATCCGATCGCGGGCGACGTGTATGCCGATATCGCCTTCGAATCGCGCAAAGGTCCACGATGAACGACCTGGCGCCTTTGCCAATCCGATTCTTGCCAGCCTCATCACCGGCGGTGCGCGACTGATCCTCGCGATGCTCGAACGCGAGGTCAACGACCGCGGCGGCGCATTCAGTTTCTGCGACACCGACAGCCTCGCGATTAACTGCGGCGAACGGCGCCCCGATGGCGTTCCATGCCTTCCCGAAAGCGAAATCGATGCGATCATCGCGCGATTCGATGCGCTTAGCCCGTACGATCCCGACATCGTTCCGCATTTGCTCAAAATCGAATATCCCGAGCATTACCGATTTGCGATGCTTTGCCGTATCGGCAAAACGATACGTGCTTTATCGCTGGCGACCCGGTAATCGAATCCAGATCGTCAAAGCCTCGGAAAGCGCTTTGGGCGCGATTATCGGCCGAACGGAAAACGAAACGACGCCGAAGCTGGCGCGCCGGATTTGGCTTTCGATTCTGATGGACCATCTTCGACGTGAATCCGAATCAGCGGCGCCGTGCAAAGCCGATTGATCGATTTCGATGTGCCGATGCGCCGCAAATTCCCGATTAGCGCGCCGGCGATATTGAATCGGCTCAATCCGCACAATAATGCTCGGTCGTACGATCATCGCATTAAGCCGTACGGCTTTGTGCAATCGATTGCGCCTGCCGTAACCGGCCCCAACGAGCCGTTGCCGATCGCTCCATTTGAAACAGATTTGGCCAAATCGAAGCGGCTGCAATGGGTCGATTACAATACCGGTGATCCGATTCGATTGGATTGGAACGGCAGCAGCATGGCCGGTACCGTGCCGGTCATGCGCTTGAGCGAATACGTTGACGAATACCAGCGGCATCCTGAAGCCAAAGCCGCGGATTCACAACGGCAATCCAGCGGGGCCGGATACGATCGGGCTTTTGCATCGATTACCGCTTCAATCGAAAGCGGCTGATTCGGATCGGCAAGGAGGTCGATCGGCTGGGCGGCGACGAGGGCGCGACGCTGGAGCCCGATCAGCCGGTCGAATACGAGCGTGACGAGCTCGCGGAGGATATCGAGTATTTGGCGCAGTTTCCGCAAGCCGCGACGGCGCAGGATCTCGGCCTGACCGAGCGCGGCTGGCGCAAGATCCTCAAGGGCGATGTTACGCCGCTGGCGACCACCGCCGAGCGGATTCGGGAACTAGCCGAACGGCGCCGCGTCGAAGAACGAGGCTGACCTAGTCGCAGGGCTTCCACCACGGAGCTTTCCGGTCAGCGCCGAACACTCTGAGCCGCAGATCCGTTTATCGGGCAAGGAGCAAGGTCGATGAAGAGTCTAGGTCTTAGCTGCTACGCACTATCCAGCTGCGTGGCTGCGGCAATGCTGGCAGGGTGTGGCGGATCGCAGCCGCCGATCGGCGCGCCGGGCGCCATGCCGCAAAGCCGGGCGATCGCTACGCACGCAGCGCGCGGCGGATCGTGGATGCTGCCGACCACGGCGACAGTGTGACTTAGTCTACGTTACAGGCGGATGCAGTGGTACGTGCGTAGTTTCATATCCAGATGGCGAGATCGTCGGAAGCCTAAATGTGGTTACGGCCTCAATAGCGGTGTGTGCCTCTGACAGTCACGGGAGACGTCTACGTCGCAGACAATGACGCTACCCCGACAGTGCATCAGTGGTTGAATACGCCCACGGTAGTACGACGCCAATCGCGGCGTTTGACCTCCCCGGGAACTCAGCTGCAGGGTGCTCCGTCGATCCAACGACTGCAAATGTAGCCGTCATGTTTCAAGGCAGCGTCGAGCAACGTCGCGGTATTTACGACCCCCGAGCCGAGAGCCACAAGTGTACTCCAGCGCCTGTAGATGGATTCAGTTGCGCCTATGATCCGTCAGGCAATTTGTTTGTCGGTGGCCTCGGATTCACGCGCGCAGAGCAGCATTGGCGGAGTTGCCGAAGGGTGCACTCAGGGTTTAGCCACACTTACCATCAGCGACACAATTGCTGGTAGCTGGCCAAGTTCAGTGGTACGGCAAGTACCTTAGCTATTCGTCAACGTTTGGCGGTGAGCCGTTCATCTACCGGCTAAACATTTCCGGAACTAGCGCGGAACCTCGTGAAGACAACTCATCTCACAAGCGAAAGGTGGCTGTTCTATCCGTGGATTTATCAAGGCAAAATACTGGCACCGTACGCACCTCACCGTCCCTACGCCCGCGCATTGGGCGTTTGGGATTATCCAAAGGGCGGCAAAGTTGTTAACAAGTTCACTGGCTTTGGTCGTCAAGCCAGCTTGGGGTCTGTCACCGTCAGCGTCGCGCCCAGCCGTTAGCGAGGATCAGATGAAAGGGTTGGGTTCAGCCGCTACGCCCTGTGCAGCTGCGTCGCTGCGGCTTTGCTAGCGGGGTGCGGAGGGTCGCCCGCCGATCGGCGCGCCGGGCGCGACGCGACAATTGTGGACAGCCGGTTTCTCAGGCACATAGGTGCTGAGCAGATGCTCCATAAGTTCGGTCGTTCAGGCGATGGCCGCTTCCCCACCGCAAACTTGATTTACGTTGACGGAATGCTCTACGGAACCACATTGGCTGGCGGACGTGGGCCACGAAGTGGGATCGTTTTTGAGGCTACTTTGGCAGGTAAAGACACGGTGTTGCATAGCTTCGGGAAAGGCGATGGCCTTTACCCGGCGGCACCGTTGGTCGACAGGAGCGGAACACTGTACGGTACGACGCAGCAGGGCGGAGCATATCAATGCGGCGGCTCGAAGGGATGTGGAACAGTTTTCAGCCTCAATCTCACAACTGGTGCTGAAAAAGTGTTGCACAGTTTTGGCTCGGGTAGCGATGGCGACCTCCCAACTTCCGGTCTGACTTATGCAAGCGGACGGCTTTACGGAACGACATTTGGAGGCGGCTCATACAACACTGGAACTGTTTTTAGTATTACCTTGAATGGAAAGGAGCGCATCGTGCATAGCTTCGCACCGACAGGCGGGGACGGACTCGCCCCTGCAGCGGGCTTGCTTTACATGAAAGGAATACTCTATGGCACCACCCCCGAGGGCGGAAGCTATGGACACAGCGGGATCCAGGGTCCTGGAACTGTGTTTAACTTTGACCCCGCAACGGGCGCGGAAACGGTCCTACACAGTTTCGGCAATGACGGCGATGGCGCCGCGCCTGTCGCAAGCCTTGTCGCTCTCGACGGAATCCTCTACGGCACGACAGCTCAAGGCGGCGCAAATAGCGATGGAGTGGTTTTCAGCATTACTACGAGCGGATACGAACATGTTCTCTACAGCTTCGGCGCCACGGGGGACGGTGAACATCCTGTGGCAAGTCTGGAGAACGTAAACGGCATCCTCTACGGGACCACGGCCGGTGGCGGGCTTTACGACTGCGGAACGATCTTTAGCATCACCACATCGGGAACCGAGAACGTGATACACAGTTTCGCTCGCCATCATGACGGCTGCGTTCCTGCAGCGAGCCCAGTCTTCGCCAGCGGCGCGCTCTATGGCACGACAGAGTACGGCGGACGTCCCGGTGGCCTCCGGGGAAGCGGCACCATCTATTCAATTACTCTGTGATGGCCGCCGCCCGCGAGGCCGCATCGCGTTAGGGGCTTGGCGGTTTAGCCGCGCCGCAGCTGCGCAGCCCAGTGCCGATCGCGTAGCAGCATAGCGCGCGACGATCGCTTTGCGAACACCGGCGGCTGAGCGGCTAAGCAGGTGTCTTATCTTTGCGGCTCTGTCTCATCGCGTTATTGGCAGATCAGCTCGCCGTGTGGACGACGGAACGCTGCTTGAATCATTGCAGGCGTAATATCGAATCGTACGGACGGCGGCTGACCTTCGTTAGTTGGATATCCTCCGGTAAAAACAACCAAAAAAGTTCGCCCATCGTTTGGCGCGCGATCGACTCGAACTCCAAAAGCATATGGGTATGACGTATCGCGCGCGTAGTAGCCCACCGCATCGCGTTCGAGCTGGTCGACGAGCCTGGTCTGAGTGTCGGAAATGTCGCCGTTACAGCGCGACAAGTCGGGGATGCGCACTACTGAGACCGTATAGCCCGGCGGGCGAGTCCGTAGATATACGCTGGGGTCAGAAGGGAGACTGTTATGTGTGGCCACATTGTGCCAGTTACGGGCCGCACGCTACCCGGTAGCACGGCAACCGATCCGCGCATTGTGCAGTACTGGCCCTGATTTCCCAAAAGGTAATATCGATAAACTCCGGTCGGGACGCTTACGCTCCAATGTAAAACGCTTGCATCTCTGCCGTGCCACGTGAGGGCCTGTCGCGCCACGACGTTACCATCCGTGCCGTAAATAGCCACGCGCACAGTATCAGCGAGCGCCTCTTTATCCGCGGAACATCGACCCACGAAAAATCTATGGCCCCGGTTTTGGGTTCCTCTTCGGGAGTTCGCGCTACGGTTGCTGACGCGCGGCCGGCCAATGTTACTGTCGAGAATCAACGCCGCTGCCGTGACTGCCAGCATGGTTATACATTCCCCGTCACCCCAAGCCGCCCCGCCGAGTCCGCGATCCAATCGTATGGCGGCGAGTTACCCGAACGCCCGGACCGGAACTGCGAAGGCCCTTATGTAGATCCCATGGCATTTGCCATGGGATACTAAGGACCCCCGCAGTTCCGGTTCTGGGGCGTTCGGCGGGGATCGGGGCCGCCAAGTGGCACAAAGGGATATGAAGCCTCACGATGGACTTTTAGCTTTACGGCGCGATGGTGTAACAAACTCGGGCTAACTCGAGCGAGGTAACTGGATGAGCAAAAACATGGCTATCGTCCTACGCTGGTCCGCGTTTTTTGGCTGTTGCATGGGAATAGTGTATTGCTGGGCTTGGGATGCGATCGAGCAGATCGTCGAAGGGCCTCTATATACTTCCGACGCGGATCTGTCCTACCAAATAGGAATTTGCCTAGCCTCCGGTTTCGTTTGGGCACTAATATTCATGATTTCGCTAGCAGCAATGTGGCGAGTACTAAGGCCTTCGTCTCCGCCACGTATTGTGTTGGGTTGCGTCTCGCTTATCGCGCTTTTTGTGCAAGTCGCAGCCTTTGCTAGCTACGATCTGTTAGTTACGCGCCTCGACATGTTCCCGCGGATCTATGATCATGTCGATGAGAATCTCATCGACATCGTGCGGTTGTCCATTGCGATTGTCCCCGCGTTACTTGCCGCATATATTACCATGCTCAATTTCGGACGGCGAAAACTTAACTCTACACCACTTGAAGGCGTCCCGCAGTTCCGGTTCCGGGGCGTTCGGCGGGGTGTAGCGCGGTGTTAACGGGGACCGCGTGGTTTCCAGGGGATCGTGAACCTGCGGCGCTCTAACATTTGGGTCCGAAGTCAATCGGTCGCAGCGGGCCGCCAAATACGAGCGGCGATGAGAACGGCCCAAAACTCCCCCGATAGAGTTAAAATAAGCGCTGTCTGAAGTGCCTACGGCTTCTTTGAGATGGCGATATCAAGCGCTTCGAACGTACCAGACGTAGTAGGTGAAGAAGAAACGACGTTGCCACCGGGAAACGCGTATTCGACTCCGCTCGCAACGAACGCCGAGCCGCTTGGCACGTTGTTGGCGGCAAACACATCGTTCGGATCCTTGGTAAAGGGATCTACCGAGATCGCGGTATGGATCCCAGAGTACTGAAAGCTGGCCACCTTGCCGAGTTTCCCGCGCTTCCGCTCCCATTTCGTAATAGTCGCTGGGCCACCGGCGCCCTTGATCGTTCACAAAAAGAATATCCAACGTTGCGCGTTGCCCGCAAATTGACAGGGCTTACGGGGGCATGATATTGCCAATCCGCCCGCCGTATACCCAGTTGGCCGGTGAGTTTATGGCTGTGAAATGTTCCTCCGTATGCAGCTCGTCAACCTCAATTCCTCCGCTTGATGCAGCTTGCCCCTCGACTGGACGTTATTGGGCTTGTCCACCGCGACGTAGCTCAAGCTCGAGAGATCCGAAGTCAGTATAGGTCGCGGATGGTGTTATTATGCCGGCGTAAATTTGCTGATCGTCGTTCGATCCGTCAGTTGCAGCCCAACCATTTCCCTGGAATTGGTTGCGATTGCCGTAGGACTGCCTGTCAGTCCGGTCAAGGTTCCGACCCGCTTATACTGACCTTTTCCCCATTGCGAAATCGCGATGGTGTCGTTTGAAAGTCCCGCATAGAGCGTCTTCGCGTCGGCGTTGGCGCTGCCGTAAGCGACGCTTAATGGCGAGTCCGGATAGTAACAAGGACCGAGTTGATCCTGCCACTTGGGGACAGAGACTTGCCACCTGCGGGCGCACGGCCCATAGATCACGTCCGCATCTTGGGTGCGTTGGACGATAAAGGGGTTCATGGTCGACCTGGTAGCGCTCTGCAACGTTGCGCCACTCGAACTGACGAAGTGAGATGCGGTATTGCCACAACCGCCAAGGAAAAGTGCGACGAACGCCATCCCTACCGAGGATTTCGGCAGATTCCAGAGTTTCATTACACGCTCATTTTCTTTTGAAAAAACCATCCGCTTCGATGCTCGCCGGGCAAGCTCTATTCTGTAGCGTAGTCAGTGGAGTGGGAGGATCGAAGATGCGACAAAAGTGGCTGCGCCCCTGCAGGCGACCGACTTTCAGGCTGTTCGGGCCGGCTTTGCATGCGAGTTGACCGCGGCAACAGCAGTTGGCTTCATGTCATACTTGGTCACCCAATGCGTGATGCGCAATGCCGTGCAGCGACGTCCAGGACCGTTTGTCAGTGTACAGAGCGCGACCGAGCCCAGAGAGGTTTAAACACGGAAAGACGTCGGATACGTACCGCCAGAGGCCGCCTAACGTCCAATAAACGAAACGAAAGGGGCGCTCCTCCATTGGGGCGCCCTGTTTGTTTAACGCGCACTATGTGAGATTAAGTCCAGGTCACCCCACGATTTCAAGGATGCGAGTGACCCATGTCGAATGTAGATCGTTGGCCGCCCTCGTCAACTACCTTGATTCGGAATGCCCGACATTCCCTGAGAGGCTGCCGACCGTGACGCTTTAGATGCGCACGGTGACTATGTCATCTTTTTTGTGAAGGAACAAATATGAAGCTTCTACAGCTTATTGCCGCATTTGCAATCGGCTTTATCTCTCTTTCGGGAGCGGCGATTGCAACCGCTCAGGGAGCCGCGGCGAGCTCCGCTGCTCTGAATGTTCTTCCAGGCACGTGGAGCTGCACGTCGCACGGTTCAAACGGACCCTCTACAGGCACCGTTACGTTCACGCAAGCGATGCCAAACCTCGTACAGTATACTTACGCCGTGACGAGCGGGAAAAACGCCGGGCACAAAGGCGCGGGCGAATGGCTTTACGATACGAAGAAGGCCGAGTACGTAGCGTTAGGTGCGGGAAGCAGCGGCTGGGGCGTTTCGCGAGGGCCAGCAAGCGCGGACGCGATGACGGTCACCCTAGCGGATACGTACCCGAGCGATCCGACAAACGGAACGAGCACATATCACTTCGCCGCCTCGACGATCTCCTACACAAGTGATTGGAAGAAGAATGGCACGCCGATGCACGTCCAGCAGACTTGCACGAAGAGCTAGCCTCTCCAAGATCACAAGCCGTCTGAGCTACGGTTGATCGGCGCCAGGGCATCCGCCTAAACGGGTGCCCTTTGCCGTTTCTCAAACAGCAGGCGTTCTTTTTCCCGTTCCTGCGCGCGCAGGTGCGCCTTATATGCGCCTCGCGGCAGATGCACAGGATTTAATCAAAGTCGGTCGGGTCCCGTAATCGGGCCGGCTCTCCAGATCGGAGCCTGCGTGCTACGATCCAGGTGTGCGGCGCCGGAAAGAATCCGACCCCACTTGCGCACCTTGCAAAAAGGAGCAAAGCAATGAAAACTTCAGGTTTCTGCCTGGGCGCGATCTTTGCCGGCTGCGTCGTCATCGCGGCATGCGCGCAACCCACGGAACTCTCGCGCCTGCAGTACACTCCAAACACCGATAGCCTTCGTAACGGCGAGGCGAATCCACCGAACTACCGCGTGTTGCATAGCTTCGGCGCAGACCACGATGGCGATTACCCAAACGCCGGCTTGTTCTATATAGACGGCCTTCTTTATGGCACGACATACGGTGGCGGCAACGGTACGCGGGATTGCGACCGTTACGAGGGCTGTGGGACCGTCTTCACTATTACGACGGGCGGCGCCGAGAAAGTGCTGCATAGCTTTGGCGGCGCGGCAACGGGCGGCAGGCTTCCCTACGCAGCTTTGATCGACCTGAACGGGACGCTCTACGGGACGACTGCGTACGGTGGTACATTCGGTGGTGGAACGGTCTTTAGTATCGCCCCTGACGGCACGGCGAAAGTGCTGCACAACTTCGGCGAGGGAGCCGATGGCGAGTATCCTCTATCGGCGCTGCTCGATGTCGGCGGCACACTTTACGGCACGACGTCAGGTGGGGGCACGACCTTTGCGACGGCGACGATGAAGGCTGCGGCACGGTCTTCAGCATCACGCCGAGCGGCAAAGAAAGAGTGCTGTACAACTTCCGTCCGGGAACCGACGCCCAGAGTCCCGACGCCGGACTAATCGATGTCGGCGGCACGCTTTACGGTACGACATATGACGGCGGCGTTACTACCTGCGGCAACGTCGGCCGTTGCGGCACGGTTTTCAGCATCACGACGAGCGGCAAAGAAGAGGTGCTGCATCGCTTCGACGGAGCGGACGGCGCAAACCCGGCGTTTGCCTTAACCGAACTAAACGGTAGGCTCTACGGTACGACACCGTACGGCGGGAAGTACATATTCCGGCGTCCTCTTCAGCATGACGACAGGCGGCAAGGAAAGGGTGCTGCACAGCTTCGGAAAAGGACCGGACGGCAGTTCTCCTTACGGAAGTCTGATTGCTGTGGGCGGCAAACTTTACGGCGCCGCGTTTAGCGGCGGCGCGCACGGCCTCGGAACCCTCTTCTCCATTACGACGCGCGGACAGGTACAAGTGCTGCACGAGTTCGACAAAGTGACCGATGGGCGCGGCCCCTACGGCGGTTTGACTTACAAGGATGGGAGCCTTTTCGGTACGACCTATTACGGCGGTCGATACCACGACGGTACGGTCTTCGCGCTGCAACTAACGCACTAAGATTTAGGTTCGGGCGGGAGCGGTGTTACCCTACGATTAGCCTTTCAGAAAAGTGTCGATTTGGTCGCGCAACACGGTTAAGGATATCCGGAGAAACTCGCCGTCAACTGTGCGGCCATCGGGGCTTACTTTCGGAAAACCGATCCCCCGCAGCATATTGCCGAGCGTTGTCGCAGTTACGATTACAAAACCCACGCTTGTCGGATCGTCGGAAAGCATGACTACTTCTTCCTCCAGCGCGCTTGTGCGGCTTGGCGACCTAGCTCTTTGCGCTGCTCCTCGGTTAGCGCTTCCATACGCTTCTTGCCACCCTTTAGACCGCTTGAATCGGATCGCGGGGAGGCTTACTAGAGCGCTTTGGCATAGCCTCATGATAGCATAAAGTGGTGGTCTACCTGATAGCGGCGGTGGCCGTGGCGCTCGGAATACTCTACGAACGCCGCTGGCGCGTGCACGCGACAGCCGTAAATTTTGCTTTCGCGTAGCGCCGCGAGTTTACGCGAACGAGAGAGTCGTTTAAACTGCGCCTCCTGGGACTTTGCGGCGGCGAAGGTTTGTGGATGCCACCAGGCGATCAATTCGATTGGGAGCCGGCCTCGCGTATACTTCGCCCCTCTTCCACGTCGATGCGCGACGACACGGCGAGCCAGATCGGTCGTCGCTCCCGTGTAGAGTGAACCGTCGCCGCAGCTGAGCACGTAGACACTCGGTCTAATATGGGGTCCGCGAACGTTCATCCCGTTTGCAGTTGTATCGACCGTGGCAAAAAAAGTTTGCGCGACATTACCACAACTGACGGTTAAAGGCGAAATTGATTAGACCTATCATTACAAAGAGGATTCCCGCAAAGAAGGGTCGTCCGCAATGGCGTTCAGTTCGGCGAGTGCATCGTCAGGAATGCGCAACGCGGCGCCGGTTACGTTCTCATGAAGGTGGGCGACGGACGACGTTCCGGGAATCAGCAGAATATTCGGCGAGCGTTGGAGCAGCCAGGCGAGAGCGACGCCCATCGGCGTAGCGCCGAGGCGCTCCGCAACGGAGTGCAGCGTCTCGGATTGCAGCGGAGTAAAACCACCGAGTGGAAAGTAGGGGACGTACGCGGTCCCCTTCGCGGCGAGCGTATCGATGAGATCGTCGTCAACCCGGTGCGCCACATTGTAAAAATTCTGCACGCACACGACCGGCGCAATTGATTGCGCTTCGGCGATTTGCTCGGCGGAGACGGTACTGATGCCGAGATGTTTGATCAGCCCCTCCTGCTGGAAGTGACCTTGCGCTATGCAATTGCTCTCCTTTCGAAGTAGTGGCCGCGATCGAGATCCGCAAGCAACCCCGGATGCGTCGGATGCCATCCCAAGTATTGCTGCGTCAGAGCGCTTGACGCAGGGGCGTCCAACGCGGCGAAGAGGCTGAGGAAGCCAAAGTGATTCGCCGCCTCTTCGGAAGATATGGAGACAACCGGCAGATCGAGATGCTTTCCTATTACTGCCGCGATCTCGCGAAACGGGACGCCCTCGTCACCGATACCGTGATATCGCCGTCCGGCGGCAGCTTTCTCGACCGCGAGCCGGAAGAGATGCGCCGCGTCGAGGCGGTGCACCGCCGCCCAACGGTTGAGTCCATCACCGACGTACGCGGAAACACCCTTTTCGCGCGCAATACTAATGAGGCGCGGAACGAATCCGTGATCGTTTTCGTCATGAACCGATGGCGGAAGTCGCACTGCCGAGGCGCGGACGCCGCGAACAACCATTGCGAGCGCCGTCTCTTCGGACTTACGAGGCCACCTCGCTGCCAAACTCGGATCGGGCTCGTCTTCTTCTGTCACCACGCGCCCCGGCGCGACGAGAGCCGTGCCGGATGTGACGATCAAAGGACGCTCCGATCCCGCGAGCACTTCTCCGAGCGTCTCGATCGCGCGAATGTCTGTCTCGGCGGCCGCCTCATAATTCGCGAAATCGTGGATGAACGCGGTGTGGATGACACCGTCGCAAGTCGCCGCTCCGCTGCGCAAGCTTTCGGGATCGTCGAGCGCGCCGCGGTACACCTCCGCGCCGGCGGCCTCGACGGATGCCGCCGCCGCATCCGAACGCGCAAGGCCGAGCACCCGATGGCCGGCGCCGACGAGTTCCGCAACGATGGCGGAGCCGATGAAACCGCTCGCTCCGGTAACGAAGATACGCATAGCTGTAGTCCTAAGTTGGCGGCTCCCACAATTCCACGGGGTTGCCCTCCGGATCGTTGATACGGGCAAACTTTCCCGTTTCAGGTGTATCCCAGTCAGGATTCGTCGTGACTGCGATATCGGCGTCGCGGAGTGCCGATAGCAGCTGATCCAAATCCGCAACCCGGAAGTTGATCATCCACTGCCTGGACTCGGGAAAGTGGTCTGTGTCTCGAGGGAAAGGCATAAAGACCGTTGGGCCAGCCTGCTGCATCCACTGGTATGCGTCATCCGGGACCAAGCCCAAGTGCTTTCGGTACCATTCCTGCAGCGCCTCAGGATCATTCGCCCGGAAGAAGACGCCGCCAATACCCACGACAGGCACTATAATCTCTCCTTTGGATGCCAGCGTTATAAGCCAGCGTGGTTCCGCTGCCCTTCAAGATGCGACGGCAGCGGGCTATGCGTGCGATAACACAGAAGCTCGTTGGGGGTTCGTGCGCTCAGCTCTCGGAGGCACCGATTATGAGAACCTTAGTGAACCTTCCGCTTAGTTACAGCGTCGCTGCTGTATTCCTCGCGGGTTGCGGCGTCCTTCCCCTGAGCTCGTCGAAGGGTCAGGATGAATCGCAGTCGGCGATCGGCGTGCCGCGTGCGATGCAAACGTTGGCAGCTGCGTCGTCGCCCTATCGAGTCGTCTACAACTTCGGCGGAGGCCCCAATGGAGCAGACCCTGTCGCGGACCTCGTCAACGTAAACGGTACGCTCTACGGTACTACTCAGATTGGTGGCAAGTACGAAAAGAATGGAACCGTCTTCAAGATCACTCGGGCCGGCGAGCATCGGGTAGTGCACAGCTTTGGCAATGGCGACGACGGAGTAACGCCGCTGGCGAGTTTGGTGGATGTGAACGGAACGCTGTACGGCACGACGGAGGCTGGTGGCAGCGGCACATGCCGTGACGAACAAGGCGAAGCCGGCTGCGGAGTCGTCTATAGCATAAGCCAGACCGGTGAAGAGAAGGTATTATACAGCTTTGCCGGCGGTCCCGACGGAGCGTTTCCTCTAGCGGGCTTGGTTAATGTGAACGGCGTTCTTTATGGCACTACCGTGCGGGGCGGCACGTCCGATTATGGAACCGTTTTCAGTGTAACCACCAGCGGCAAAGAAGCGGTGCTTCATAGCTTCACTTACAAATATGGCCGCGATGGGAGTCTCCCGTCGGCGGGGTTGATCGACGTGAACGGCACGCTCTATGGGACGACAGAGTACGGCGGCAAGCGCAGCGCAGGAACCGTCTTCAGTGTGAGTACGACCGGAGACGAGCACGTACTGCACAGTTTCGGCAGATCCTATGATGGTGCGTTTCCCGAGGCAGGCTTAATCGACGTAAAGGGGACTCTTTACGGCACTACATTCGGGGGTGGTATGCGACCTCAGGAAGGCACGGTCTTCCGCATTACTACGGCCGGCAAGGAACGCGTGCTGCACAGTTTTGCGTATGCCCCCTACGATGGCAGAGAGCCTGTGGCGGGATTAATCAACGTGAACGGCAGGCTCTACGGTACCACGGTTATCGGTGGTGAGTACAATGCCGGAACGGTGTTCAGCATCAATACGAGTGGCACGGAAAGCGTGCTCCATAGCTTCGGCAGCGGCTACGATGGGGCAGGTCCGCGGGCCGGCCTGATTGATGTAAGCGGTACGCTGTACGGAACAACGTGCTGCGGTGGAACGCACCACCATGACGGGACGGTCTTTGCGCTAAGCCCGTAGCCGGCGTTGCCCATAACAAACACCCCCATTGTTTCAGACTTGCTTCATGAATTCACGGTAGGTGAGGAGACAACTCGGCCACAAAGCCCCGAGCGCTAAAGGCAATGCGAAGCCGACCGCGATGATTGCCGGGTATAGCACCATCTATGTAGCGGTTCAAAACGACGGAACGAACAGCATCTTGGTGTTCGCCCCAGGCTCGCACGGAAACGTTGCCCCGCGCCAAGTGATCAGCGGTTCGAATACCGACCTGAATTTCGTCGAGGTGCTTGGCCTTAAAGAATGAGAGACCGCATTTGCTGGGCATATCGCAACGCACTCACTCTTGCGAACGCGGATTGAATGCCACGCCTTCAACGACGTCCGAAGCAGATAAGCCGTTGTTGAATGCGTACGAGAACGTGATCTTGCCCGGGCTGTAATCGTACACGTCGATCTCACCATCATAGAAATTGGCGACGGCTAGCTGGTTTGAGTTCTTATTCAAACTCGCCGCACTGGACTCGCCGACTAGGGAGAACGGTCCGCCTACGAGGTTACATGCCGGGTTGCAGCCTTTGTAAACGTACAGGGAATCGTCGAATACGGATACCGCGACGATGTTGCCGTGTTTGTCGATATCGAGGCCGCCGTAATACTTGTTTTGGTAGCCCGTCGCCTGGTGACCGCTGCCTCGGCAACGTTGGAAATACGTCAGCGTTGCTACGCCGGAGTAATTAGTGCCCGAGGCCCAACAGTCGCCGTTCTTTGCCTGGGCGACGCCGCTGACTTCGTACATGGCGGCGTTGGTGAGGTTCTTCGTGCATCCGCCCGAGAGCGTGCACAGCGAAATGCTGCCGGCGCCGCTTGTGTCGAAAATGTTGGCAACGACGATTGTGCCGGTCTTGGCATTCGGACTCGTCGCGTCGGCGGGCTGACCGTAGGAATCGCTTACAAACCCGATCGCCGTACCGCACATCCCGGGTCCCTTGAACACGACGATAAGGTGCGAATGGCCGTCGGGATCAATCAGATCTCCCTTACCGTCCACGCCGATATTGTTCACATCCGCGACCGGAGCGACGGAGCAGATTGGCGGATCGTTTTCGTAATTTGGGTTCGCGTAGCCGAAGATGCTGGATGCCTCGAAGGCGCTCACGTAAATGCCGCCCTTCGCTTTTTTCTTGTGGTCGGGCGTGGTCCGCAAGGCGTGGATCGTCGCGCGCCAGCCGCCCGGCCGCAACTCAACCGGAATGAGGCTGGCGTACGGCGACCAGACCGGGGCAAAGCGGCCATTTCTGATGTGGGATTGCCCTCCGCTAGCGGATGGTAGCGAGCTTGTCGCGTTAGGTCCAGCGCTCGAGCAAGCGGCCAAAAGACTTACGACCACCGCCAGTACGGCGGCAGAAATAATTAAACGCATGAATGTTTACCTCTATGGTGTTAGTGCGAAGACCGCTCCTTCTTTGTACGTGCCGCCTACGAACGTGGTGCCGTAGAGTGTGCCGTTTACGTTAAGGAGCGGTGCTTCGGGAAAGGCACCGTCCTCCGGCGAGCCGGCGAAGCGATGGAGGACGATCTCGGTGCCGGATGGGGTTACCGAGAAAACCGTTCCGTATTTTCCTTCACCGGAGCCTTGGGTAATTCCGTAGAGCGTGCCACGAATGTTGATGAGCTTGTCGCGCGGTCCGGCGCCGTTCTGACGGCCTCTGAAGCTGTATATTACCTTCTCGGCGCCCGAAGGCGTTATTGAGAAGATCGTTCCAGAACTGTTTGCACCTCCGCGCAAAGTCGTGCCGTAGAACAGCCCGCGCACCTTGACGAGCGGACCCTCCGGCGTTTGTCCGTCCGTCGTGCCGCCTTTAAAACTGTAGAGCACGGTTTCCGCTCCGGACGGCGCGATCGAGAAGACCGTTCCGAGATCGTTCGCACCTCCGCCATCCGTTGTGCCATAGAGCGTGCCGTGAAAGTTCACGAGTGACGAGACTGCGCCCGACCCGTCTTTTGGTTTGCCGGTGAAGCTATGCAACACGGTTTCCGCGCCGGACCCCGTGATTGAGTACACCGTTCCGTCGCTGTTCGTGCCACCGGAAGACGTTCCGCCGTACAGCGTGCCGTTGACGTCGAGCAGAGCCGCCGTCGGATGTGCGCCGTCCGCCGGTTGGCCGGCGAAACTGTGGAGGACCGTTTGCGTGCCGGAAGGCGTCACGGAAAAAATGGTTCCGAACCCATAGTTGCCGCCGTTGCTGGTCGTGCCAAAGAGCATGCCGTGGGCATTGACAACACCCGCGTTCGGATTCTGACCGTTCACGCCTCCGGTAAAACGATAGAGCACGCTCTCCGCACCGGAAGTCGTAATGGTATAGACGGTGCCGCAACCGGGCTTTCGGTCCCCACTGCCGCATCCGTCGGTACCGCCGTAAAAGGTCGTTCCATACAGAGTGCCGTTTACGTCGACAAGCCCGGCAGCGGGATGCCGGCCATCGTTCATGTTTCCTTTATACCGGGGCCGGAAGCTGTGAATCACTTCGTAGGTGATGCTTTGATGCGTTCGCTGTGCAGTAAGAAATCCGGACGGTGAATTGAGCGGCACGCCGATCGCTGACTGCGCCCCACCGCATCCGACGAGAATTGCACCGGCCAGCGAGATGCCTAACGCACCGCGGCCATAGCTCCATGTCTGCATGACTCGACGCTGCCTCCGTCAACTGCCTGGTGAAATGAGAAGCTGGGTGAATCGGCTGTCGAGAGACTTTGCACGCGCGAACCGCACGGGGTTGCCGCCGCTCGGAAAGTTCCAGGCATTAATCGAGCCGAGCTGATGATCGGGTGCGATGATGGTGTTGCCCTCAACCCAGGACGCCGTGGTTTTCGTCGGCTCTTCGCGGAACTTTCGATCGAGCTCGACAAGTTGCACTGAGAGTTTGTGCGAGCGTTCCGGCTTCATCAGATAGACGTCCTGATGATACGCTGAAGGCCAGCCGCGCGCATACGTCGTGCCGACGATCTGCCCGGCATCCCACTGTATGTGCATGGGACCGTTCATCCTTGGGGCGGAGAAGAATCTCAATCCGCCCTGCTCGAAAACCGCTAAGGCGGTACATGCGGATGCGATGACGTAGATGGTCCCCCCGTCTCCGTAGGCGGGATCGCACGGCCCGTAATAGCCGAGGTTATACACTTTGGGTTGACCCATCGAATGCCGATAGATCGACAACTGGCCGCCGCCGTTGACGACCGCGAGATCCCCCGACGCCGAATCGGCGGCGCAGGTATGTTCGCCGATCGGACCGTTCAAGATTCGAGTTGGGGTCGTCGAGCCGCGTTTGTACACGTAGATGTAAGACTGCTCGTAATGGCCCTTCGTCGAAATCGGTCCGGGCGCCAGAACGTAGACATCGGTGCTGTCCGCGCAAAGATGCGGCGGCCCGCTGGCCTTAAACGGTCCCAACTGGTGCAGCACTCGAATCGTTGGATAGCTCATGATGTAAACGTATGTGTTATCCGTCGTGGTCGCGTAAAGCAGATCGCCGCTTTGCGTTCCCGGCAATATCTGCGATGCACTACGACCGGAGTACGTGCCGACCGGCGGCACGCTACCTTGAGTCTGCGTCAAGCTTCCGCATCCGGCCAACGATGCCGCGACGAGACAAATAATAAAGTTAACCAACGTCCTCATGTGCGCCGCCTCCGTGAGCAGAATCTTCGGCGTCCCTGCAGCTTCCCCCGGCATTCGAACCGGGCGCGTCACCAGTTCCCCAGGAACCGTACAGCGACGTCGGAATCTTTCAGTAACTAACTAGGGGGTGAGGAGTTGCGCATTTCAGTCGACGTTCGCCGTATTATTGTTACGGGCGTGGCCGCGGCATTGTTAGCCGGATGCGGCGGTAGCAGCCTTTCGACCGGCGGACTGCCTCCGAGTAACGCAACATTGCCGGCGAGCCTTGGGAAGTCTTGGATGTCGCCCGAGGCAAAGTCCAGCGACCTGCTCTACGCTTCAATTCAAAACACGTGCTGTGCGAGCAGCGGCGCAGACGTTGACGTTTTTTCGTATCCAAAGGGGAAACTCGTCGGACAACTGAGCGTCACGCAGGATACAATGTTTGGTCTCTGTTCCGACAGCAAAGGCGATGTCTTCGTGACCGCCTACGACACCTCTCAAAGCGGTCAGAGCACCACCATTTATGAGTACGCGCACGGGGGAACGACGCCGATCAAGACCTTTGCCGATCCCTACGCCGGCGATGCCTGTTCGGTCGATCCGACGACCGGAAACCTGGCGGTCGCGAACTGGTTTACCGGCGGCAGCAAACAGAGCGGCAACGTGCTTATCTACAACGTAAAAAGCCGACAATTTACGACGCACGCGTATTGGCAGATTCGATGGTACCGATGGTGCGCGTACGACACAAACGGCGATCTTTACGTTGACGGCCAGAACGGTAACGGCGTGAAGTTAGCAGTGCTTCGCAAAGGCCATCATGCGTTCGAGAAAATTTTCTTGAGTGATAGCAACTTCGTGCCGTACAGTCTGCAGTGGAACGGCGACTCGCTGGTGGTCGCGAACTACGAGGTCTCGATCGGACCTGAGACGCTAGCCGAAGTGCACGTGAGTGGGTCGAAGGGTACGATCGTGCATCGAACTGCATTAAGAGACCGCGGC
Organism: Vulcanimicrobiota bacterium; assembly: GCA_963815165.1. GTDB lineage: Bacteria > Vulcanimicrobiota > Vulcanimicrobiia > Vulcanimicrobiales > Vulcanimicrobiaceae > Cybelea. The sequence continues at coordinate 1,885,508 of CAWFFL010000003.1, read as the reverse complement.
AAGAATTATGGTGCCGATGCGCAGTTTCTTATTCAGGGTTCGCGCGTGATCAGCGGAGGCTATCCCGCCGAAAATCTTTACGGCTGGAACTTTCCTCAAGGCGGATTGCCGGTCCAGCGGTTCGGTCAAAGCCAAGGCGGCTGGTGGTACGGCCTCGCGCTTTCGCCGGCCGCCCAACATGCACGCTAACGACGGCAACTCATCGAGCGCTTCGCGCCTGCCAAACTGATCCGAGCAGGTCAAGAAAAGCCGAAGAACCGTGGTTAGATTCCCGGACGCACGCCCAACCAACTTCCTATATTGCCGACGTAGTCTTTAAAGATCTCGAACCGAGCCGGATCACGTTTTATCTCGTCGCCGGGTTTGTCGGTGACAAAACTTGGCGCGCCTAGATCCGTGTCCCAGTTGAGATCGACCAGGTGGTGGAACGTCGAAACCGCGACCGCGCGCCCCAAGACTCCGCCGTCGGACGGTTCACCCTCTACTGCAACGGCGAGATTGAACTGCCGGCCGCTCACCGTGCTCGTGCCCGTCGCAATGACACGGGCAAACGCGGTACCTTCGGGCACGCCGACCGCCCCCTCGTGCGGATGGGCGGGGAAATACTCGATCGTTCCCCCATCCGCTTTCGCGCTCTTAAGGATGGGATGTACCGGCGCGACCGCCGAGATCTTCTGATAGTTACCGTTCGCACCGGAGTGGTAGTTCGGATAGGAGATGTTTGGATTATCCTGGTCGTCGTTCTCGGTGCGACCCGGCTCGAGGTTGTACGTGTGAAAATGATTGAACTGGCCGAGCGAGCCAAGATGACAGAGACAAAGCCCAAGATCCTGGTGGTCGCGCGCGGTCAAGACGCCTCCGCCCCGCTTGCGGAACTCAATGATCGCATCGCTTTCTGCCTGAGTAAGGCCATCGCCGGTGTCGACGGCCATCAACCACAGCTGATCGAAGTCCGAGTCAGGAAGTCGCATGAGCACACGATCGTTGCGGTCTGCATCCGCCTCTTTATCCCGCGCCACTACGTCATGGCCGTCATTTTCGAGAGCTTCACGCAGGAGCGAAAAGCGCGAAACGTTCCAGTCGTCCTCGGCGAACGGAATGGTGGTTTGTAACAAAAGCTTCGCCATTTCTCATCATCCTTACTCAGCAACACCCATGATGCGTGTGCCTGGGCGCGCGGTTGCGCGATCCCAGATTCCTGGCGAACCTTATGCAGGCGCCTTTTGGGCGGCAGGCGGGAGGGCCACATCTGCTGGTGCAGCTTTCAAGACGGCGACTGGGCTACCAAGGAACTGGAACTTTATCGATGTCTAACTGCAAGACCTACGGTTCCGATTCCACGCGCTAGCTAATACGGTGATCGCGTGGAGTAACGCGAAATCGCTTGCGCCACTTACTTGGCACCCCGCTCGTCGATCTCGCCAAACGCCATCGTGCCCATTGGCATGCTGAATTCTGGGATCGCGAATGTGAGCTGATTGTTCTCCAGCTTCCCGGCCAGATATCCGATCGCTGGGTGCATGCCAGTCAACAACAAAGTATAGCTACTGCTGGGATCTATGACGAAGGGGAACCAGATTGCGAAATCTCCTTTGGAGAACGTTGCGATTGATGGTTTGACTGCCCCTAACGTAAACGTGTAAAGTGGTTTCGTGTTTGGTAGAGTTGGCCGATGATCGCGCTCCGGTGTACCGCCGTTAAAGATAAAGCGAGTCTCCCGGTTGGCTCTATGGTAAAAGCGAGCATCGTAGCCCTCTTCGTTAATCGCGTAGTCGATGTCGTCATCGAAACCGTGGCAGATCGCCCCTTGAATGACGTTTATAGGGGCTTCGTGCTCCAATCTATTCGAAATCTGGCGCCGAAGGTGGTCGGTAATCAATCCCTGCATAAACAACTCGTCCGCCGTCGGGGGGCCAGGCTGGCCAAAGCCGCAACGACCTAAGATTTCGCCGGGTCTCTCCGCGGGCGCCCACGCTTCTGCGGTGTTCGAGTCAGACGAAGTAGCTGCCTGCCACCACCACCGCCCAGCCTTGTTGTACAGGACAACCAGACCCCGATACATCGCAGCATGCCATGTCGCGACAGCCTCATATCCATCTGTTACGACCATGTCGACGATTGGTCTCGACGGCTCGTCGGTGAGGGGGTATGCCAGTAATATCGGGAGGTCGTGACGAACCGCCTCGACCGCTGCAGGCGGACCGGAATCGGTCGACGATGCCGCATCGTCGCTCATAGTGCCGGCGATCGCCAGTAACAGCGCGAACGACTGCAACACGACGAAGCGTGACGCCCAAGTGGGCCTACGTCGTAGAGTGGCCATCATCGGAATTATAGCACGACCTCGCGTATGCGAGGCCGCGCTGGTCAAAGTCCACTTGCGGAGGTTCATGTCAAAACATGTCTATCGAGTCCAAATACCGCACATATTATTTTTTTGTTATGAGGCTTACCAAAGAAGCTTTGCCGCTTTCGTTGTAGGCAGCTGGCGAGCGATGCAGCGATCCGTTGTGGGGCCGTCATCGTCACCGAGGTTTCCTTAGCTTGGCCCGAATCACAAACACTAGGGCATGAAAGAGACCGGCGAACCTACCAAATCCTGTCAATCTCTTGGGAAGCCAAGACGTGTACTCGACCCACTCCGGATCATTGTGAACGGTTACTGAACTAGTGTTTCGCAGGAACTCCGGAATCGGAACCTCGTCAGGGTTTGGTGCTTGGGATCGGCAGTAGATGTGGTAGGTATATGAGACGGGCTGTGTTCGCGTGATGCCCGCAACGAGAGACGCGTCATTGGCCTTTAAGAATGGTTCGAGCGAGTCCTCAAACGCATCCCGGTGGTCCTGGGTCTGGAGCATGTAGTTGCCCAGAAAGCGAATCGAAACGCGGGTCCGAAGATCGGCACGCGTTCTGGGATCTCGAAAGTCTTCATTGATGGTTGAGATAACGGGGTCACCGCGATCGAAACCAGTCGATACGGACCAGCTCATACCAATGCCACTTGCTTTAGGTCATCCATGCTGAGCAAACTTTGCGACATGAGAACAGCGTGCATCCCCCGCTCGACCGAACAAAAGCGCAGCCGTCTTGCCGATCGGCCGCCGCGATCCGCCGCACCCGAAGAGCGAGCAATGCGCAGTCGAGACAAAATGCCAACGCACTTGTTCACGGTGCTGCCCTCTTAGCGAGCCGTGACTCAAACTCGAAAAGCGCTTTAAAGCCATGAGCAACTGCCTCCGCGCGAAAAAGATGCCAGCCTTCCTCAGGTTCCCGGATCGGACTCAAATACGTGACCCAGCAGCACATAGCAGGTTGTTGGCCGATCCAGAAGCCGGCCAGTCTTCAGGCGTTGCTGAATTGGACAACGCTTGGTTCATCTTCCGAGATGCCGGTTTGACGAGGGCGTTTTCACGGCGGAATCTGGTTCGACAATGACGCACTAAGCTCCAGCTGTCGCCGCACCAAGTGCCAGCAAGGCATCCCAGTGTCGCGCGTGCGGCACCCTCGCACCGGCCCGGATGCGCGAGCAGGCCACGAGCGACAGCCGCGTCGTGGGGAGGTACCAAAATGAAATCGGTGCGGCTTTGGAAGATCACCGCTGAATCTGCCGAACTTCTCGCGGCGTGACACGCATTGGCAGATTCGTGTACGCGTTCTCTGCATTGTGCTCAAGCCATCCCAGAAGTGTACGGTAGCATTAAATCTAACAAGTCATGGACGGGAACCTGCCGGAGGCGCGACTACAACGACTTGAGCGTTGTCGGATTCCGCTACCAGGTCGAGCCTCCTCAGGAGTGGCGCGGAACACGTCAGCGGCCCTCAGCGAGAAGTCTTTTAGCTGGGCGTTCTAGCCGTCGCCCGATCTTCAATTGACCACAACCAAAGGACAGCCATGAACGCAGCTTCTATTGTTCGCCAAAGCCTAAGCGTCTTAGCCTTAGGGGCGCTTATCGCAGGGTGCGGCGGATCGCAGTCGCCGATCGGAACGCCGGGTGCGATGCCGCAAAGCCGCGGGATCGCCTCACGCGCTAATCACGGCGGATCGTGGATGCTGCCGGAAGCGAAGAGTGAGGACTTGATCTACGTTTCCTCTCCCGATTACTACCCGCCAAGCTATACGAGCAACGTCTACGTGTATGCTTACCCCAACGGAACGCTCGTCGGAACGCTCACCGGATTCGAAGACGTTGGCGGTCTTTGTTCGGACGCTGACGGAAACGTATGGGTCACAAATGCAGTTAGCTATGATACGGGCGGCTATGTTTATGAATACGCCCACGGTGCCACGAGTCCAAAGAACACGCTGACAGACCAGGGCGAACCGCTAGATTGTTCCGTCGAGCCTTCCACGGGCAACCTTGCCGTTTCAAATTATGCAAGCATCGCGATCTATCCGAACGCGACTGGTACACCCACGTACTACAACACGCGAACCGTTCACATCGCTGATAACTATTTCATCACGTACGATGGCTCTGGGAATCTCTACTTTGCTCCGTATAAGCACAATCCAAAGTGGCTACCCAAGGGCAAACAGCCGGAGAACTTTCGCATAAATCCAAAGGAACCTCATGGCGGTTTTCAGTGGGACGGTCTGTATTTCACGGTTCTACATGAGGGCAATATTATAGACCGTTACAGCCCGAGCAACGGAAGGTCTGGGCCACCAGTTGGAACAGTCACGCTTACCGGACCGAAAATCTATTGGGATTATGACTCCATTCAAGGTTCAATATTAGCCGTCGCCCAAGGTAGCAGCAATACTGTCTATGTGTATGACTACCCTCAAGGCGGCTACCCAACGCTAACGATTTCTGGCGTGAAGAACGCTTTCGGGATTGCTATTTCCGTCGCCCCTTCGCGCTCTCACCCCAAGTAAAGGCCGTAAAATGAAGCCCTTATCTCTTTTTAGGCCGCTATACGCTTTGGCAGTTTATGGACTGCTCGCTGGGTGCGGCGGGTCGCAGTCGCCGATCGGAATGCCGGGCGCGATGCCGCAAAGCCGTAGCGCCACCGCGCACCGAGGGTATAACGGCTCCGGTTCTTATCGCGCGTTGCTAATGCGCCCCACAGCGAAGCGAAGTCCGCGGATATTCTTCAGCGCCATCTACGAGGGCGACCAAGACCGCATCTTCATCTTAACCTATCCTCAGGGGAAGTATGTGACGTCAGTTCACGTCGCAGGCACTGGACTTTGCACGGATTACCGCGGGAATGTCTGGGTCGCTGAATACGGCGGCTATGCCGAGTTGTCGTACGATGGCCAGATCTTGCTGCTTCGAAACAGTCCGTACGTGGAAGCCGACAGTTGTGCGGTAGATCGCAAATCCGGCACACTTGCACTGACGAGCGGCGACAACGGCAATGTTGCAGTGTTCCCCAATGGTAAAGGACCTGCTATTCCTTACGCAACGGGGCTTACTACAACGTACTATTGCACGTATGATGGCACCGGCAATCTTTTCGTCATTGGACTGTTGAGCCAACAGCCCCGGCTCGTCGAGCTACGCAAGGGGGCAACGTCTTTTAAAAATATTGCGGTTGACGAGCCCTTGGATGGCGCTCACGCGATCCAGTGGGATGGCAGTCACTTGAGCTTGGAAGCGACGATATCTCACAATCGAATTACCCTCTATCAATTGAGCATCGAGCACGGCAACGCTAAAGTCGTCGGCACGAGCGTCCTTCGGACACAACGCTATCCCGATTGGAACCTGGCCCTCGGATACCAGTTTGCAATTACCGGCGATACCATTGTTCAGAGCACAGGCTCCGATGCACGGCATCTTGATTTCTGGCGCTATCCTTCGGGAGGCCATGCCTTTCGGCGAAGACACTGGAACGGTCGCGCCATCTACCATATCGGTGCAGTGACCATCGATATGCCTTAGCGGAGGGCAAAGCCAGAGTTAGGGTTAGCGAACCGTCGCGCCGAACGTTAGTAGCGGTTCGTCCGCTGAGCTACCGGAGGCATCGCACATGAGAGCGCCATTTTGCTACCTGCTTAGTGTCGGCTGCGTAGCGACAGCACTTTTGTCCGCTTGTGGCGGATCAACGCCGAGCGTGATGCGAAACGGCGCGGCTGCACAGTTTGCGCCTGCGGCGGCGACGAAAGGCGCGTGGTCCGGGGACCTTCTCTACGTTGCCACGGGTAGTGACGTGTACGTCCTCTCGTATCCGAGCGGCAAGCTTGTGGGCAATCTTCCGCCTTATTCGTCTTCGCAAGGAGCCTATAGCCTCTGCTCAGACAAGCGAGGGAAGGTCTTCGTCGTAGGGCTCGGCGGAATCGCCGAATATTCGCACCGTGGCATGCACGTTGCAACGCTGACGTCTCCCGACGTCCCCACGAGCTGCAGCATCGACCCAACAACCGGAAATCTCGCGGTCCCCTACGTCGGCAGCGGCGGCCCATACGTAGTGATTTATCGCCACGCGCGGGAACCGGGAAAAAAAGTTTACGACATTCCGTTTCCGGTCCCCGGCCTCTGCGGATACGATATTCACGGAAATCTCTTTGTCGATGGCCTTTATGACCCTACGATCCTCGTGGAACTTCCAAAAGGCAGCACGTCGTTCGTCAACTATCGCCTCAGGCCTCGGTTCGATCAATTCGATAGCATCCATTGGGACGGCACCTACCTGGCGCTATCGAATCCTAAGACGCATTCGATCTACCGCGTGCAGCTTTCGCGCCACTGGGTGAAAATAGTCGGCGCGACGCGCGTCCAGGGGTGGGATGGTGGAAGCTCCCGTACCAACGGCGGCACTCAGACCTGGCTTAAGGATGGAAAGTTCATCGCACAATGGCAGAATGGCTCCCGGTTAGGGATATGGTCGTATCCCACCGGCGGATCGCCAACCAGTATATTGCCGCCATTCGCAAGCGGCCCGACTTCGGTCGACGGCGTGGTGCTTTCGTCGGCGCCGCATTGACCGCGCTGCGATCTACGGAGAGAACTTGAATACCGTGCCGACACCCGCACCACCGCGGCCGCCCCAGACAGTCGTGCCGTAAAGAGCTCCGCTCATAACGGTAAGCTTGGCGTACGGAACCCGACCGCCGGAACCCCGATCGAAGTCGTGCAGCACGGCCTCGGAACCTGACGGTGTTATCGTGTAGATCGTGCCTTGCTTTTTCGAGCCGCCATAAGCCGTCGTACCGTAGAGTTGGCCGTTCAAAACCGTGAGGGCCGCATACGGCCGCTCGCCGTCCGATCCTCCGCCGAAGCTGTGGAGTACGCTTTCGGACCCCGACGACGTGATTGCGAAGACCGTTCCCTGGTTATGCGCGCCGCCTCGCTCCGTCGTTCCGTAAAGCGTTCCATTTAACTCCACCAAGCCCGCAAACGGATAGGCGCCATCGGATCCACCTTCAAAGCTGTAGAGTACCGCAGTAATTGCTACCGCTTGGGCTCACCTCGAAGACGGTCCCGTCGTTATTCGTGCCGCCGGAGGACGTCGTGCCGTAGAGCACGCCGTCCACGTTGATCACGCTGCCGAGCGGCAGCGCGCCGTCTGTCCCGCCTAAAAAACTATGGAGCACTTGCTCGGCGCCTGACGTTGTAATCGCGAAGACCGTGCCGATCGCCGCCGAACCGCCGTAATACGTGGTGCCGTAAAGCGTGTCACCGACCCTACTCAAACTCGCGCGCGGATCGTTCCCGTCTCTTCCGCGAAACGTGTGGAGCACGCTCTCCGAACCTGACGTCGAGATCGCGTAAACCGTTCCTTTGTTGTGCTTTCCGCCTTCCTGCGTTGTTCCGTAAAGATTGCCGTAGACCTCAGTCAATCCCGCATATGGTCGTGCGCCGTCCGTGCCGGCCTTGAAGCGGTGAAGAACGGTCTCCTTATCGGATGCATCGATTTCGTAAACCGTTCCGCATCCATGTCCTGGATAACAATCTTGCTTGTTGGCGGTACCTCCGAAGTTGGTAGCACCGTAGAGGACGCCTTTGCGACCGAGTACGGCGCCGGCGGGAATAATTCCATTGCCGTTGCCCTTGAACACAAAAAGCGTTTGAAAGCTGTAACTGCTCGTTGCCGGCTGACTGGATGCGGGAAGTGACGTTACCGGCGCCGTGCGCGAGCAGCCGATCAAAATCACAATACCCAGAGCCGAATAAACTCTTCGCATGAAGGTCATCTCCCGGTCGTGCCAGCTGGCGTTGCTAGGAACTCCGATGGCGCCTCCAGTCCTTCCTGCAGGCGTTCTCGCGGAAGGCGCGAAGCTAGCTGCGACAATCGAGGGAGAACCGCCATGCGAAGAGGTTTGCTTTGTAGCATCTTCCATTGCTCCATAGGGCGTTATCGCATCGTGCTTCGCTGTATTAGCTCGATCGCGGCGGGCGCGACGCTCTTGGCGATCTCGGCTTGTGTATCAAGCACAGTCCCGTCGAGTAACGCCGCCGACTCCGCGTTGCAGGTTTCGAGCGCCTACGTCAATGACGGGCATTCGAAATCCGGGTCGATTCTCGAAAAGCTCAATAAGGACGTCCTTATCGGATCGACCGTCGACGCGGCGAACGGCGACAAGGGGCCGCGCGCGATCTCGATTGCTCCCGGCAGCCACAAGGGAACGTTGACCAAGGGCCAACTCCTCGTGTGCAATTTTGAGGATTCAAGCGGCGTACCGGGCAATGGCTCTACGATGGAAGTCCTCAATCCGACCCCCGGCTCGACACCGGCCCGCTTCATACAAAACGCGTCGATTACGGGCTGCGACGGCGATGCCATCCAACCGAATAACGGCTTCGTGTATGGTGCGGGAGTTACGAGCGGCGACATCGTGGAGATCGGCAAGAGCGGCAAGGTGGCGAAAACCTACAGCGGTAAGGGAATCACCGCGCCGCTGGCTGACAGCGCTGCAAATCATACGCAGGACTTCGCGCCTCTCTTCATCTACGCCGGTACGACGGCCGGCGGAATCGTGAGCATCAGCGTCGGCTTCTACGGTAACGGATTAGCAACGCAAGTGGTCAAGGGCTTTGCCGTCAGTACCGCGAGCGGGCAATACCTCGGGCCGACGGCTTTACCGTATGACCAAGCCAATGACACTCTCTTCGTCGTTGACGGCGCGAGCAACACAGTCGTGGCGATTTCGAATGCGAGCAAGCTGTTGGACAAGGACGAAATCATCGTCAAACACGGCGGAACGACATTCGAGTGCAAGCATCCCCAGACCACCTGCGCGAGTCTCGTTTACAGCGGGGCACCGCTGGATGCCCCAATCGCCGCAACACTGTTTCCCAACGGCAATCTCGTCATCGCGAACTCACAAGGGGCAGCAAATACGCTCGTCGAGCTGACGCCGCAGGGGCAGGTGCTCGCCACCAAAGTGGTCGATCCGAGCTCGACGCAAGGCATTTCCGGGCTTGCAGCACGTGGGACAAACGACAACAACGCGGCTCTTTATTTCACCGATACAAATTCAAACACGGTTCAAGAGCTCGAGCGCTGAGGGTACGTTTCTTCCGATTCGTCTGTTTCATAAGGAGGGTGTTTCGCTTAGCGCTTCGTCGCGGCGATCGTGCGAGTCTTCAACAAAAGCTAAAAGAAGAGCGAATGCGCGCTGACGCGAGGCCGGTGTCAGCAACGAAACGCCAAACGTTTCAAGGAAGAGGGGATCGGTGAAAGCCGGTCCCCTTTGTTTCGCTAGCGCGTGGATAAAGCCGAAGCTCGTGCGGGACAGCTGCTCGACGAGCGTTGGATCAGTTAAATGCTGACGATTTGTAGCGGTAGAGCCGACTCCATGCTGACGGCTGCGAGACCCACACGCGTGATCTCGGAAACGTTTTACTTAACATGGATCTTCTTCGGTTGGGTTTGAGGGTGGCGTCTCAGGCACAGATGGAGCAGCCCATTCTGCACCTTCGCGTCTATCGACTCGACGTCCACGTCGCCCGGAACGATTAGCGATCGAGCGAAGCTTCGCCGCTCGTTCTCGCCTGTCACGCTAATAACGCCATCCTTTAGAGTGACTTCGACCTGATCAGCCGTGTAACCGGGCACCGGCACCTCAACTTCGTAGCCATCTTGCGTCCGCGTGACATCGTACTCAAAGTTGTAGGAGGCGCGCAAATGATGGAACGGATCACAACCGAACCACGTGCTAAGTGTGGGCCACTCACCAACATGATTCATCCTGGTCGGCAGGCCCTGGTTACTGCGAGCGAGTGCAGCCGACATTTGTTCTCCTCTCCTTTCTTGAACAGCTCTGTCGCCTAAAACCAGATCTCGCAGTAGCGAATTATAATCGGCCTAGCAGTCATGTCAAGAGTCTGCTAAGGCGGGCTTGAGGGCCCTCTAGCGGTCGACCGCCTCCTAGCTTACCGGTTGCAACGGGCGCGACCAAAAGCTCGCCCTAGCGTCTGCGCGCAAACGGTGCACGCTGTTAGCAGAGTCTTGACAAGACTGCTAAGGTTGCTAAAATTCATCGCGTAGAGTGACTCTCATTCGTTGACTAAAGGAGGATTCGGTTTCATGAGCGCTCTTGTTCGCAACGGCCAAAGCGGGGATCTGGCGGAACGGTCAACGCCGGGCTGGTCTCCCCTTCAGAATCTCTTCGGCTTCGATCCTTTTCAAGGTCTAATGCGAGGCTGGGATTATGGCTTCGAGGTAAGCCGCACAGAAAGCGGTTACGAGATTGAAGTCCCCGTCCCAGGCTTCAACTCTTCAAATCTTGAGGTCATGCTCAAGGATGGCATTCTAACCGTCAATGCCAAGAACGATCGTCGCACTTTCTCGCGTTCGTTTTCGGTACCTGACGACGTGGATTCGGAAAAGATCACGGCAAAAGTCGAGGACGGGATGCTGCAGATATCGCTCGAACGTCACCCGGCCGCCCAACCTAAACGTATTTCCGTCAAGTAGCGGAAGGGTATGGGCGTCCCGGCCGCTGGGTCGTCCTTACTAGCAGCTAGTCGCGCCGATCGCTCGATGGGCGGCTCGGGCGATCGGCGCGGCGGGTGAGAACCACAACTGCTTAGTGCAGCGCTAAGTAGTTCGTCCCATCGATGTCGGTATTCGAGCCCGAGATCGAGCGCAGTCGGCACAGCATCTCCGTCGGCATTGCTGGCGTACTCGTTGATCGGGCCGCCGAATCCGCAAACATAGATGTGTCCTGCGCGTCCAAAACAACGCCAGTCAGGATCGGGCGTGCTCGTGATCGTCGCGTACGGTGCGACGTTACCGCCCTTGCGCCGCCGCCTAGAAAGACCAGGACGCCGGCATCTTCATCGGCGACCACAAGCCGGTCGCTCGCATCAAACGCTAACGCAAACGGACGCTCCAAACCGGTGCTGCCCCCGCTATGGTTACCACCGGCTTCGCGTTCCCTTTGGCGCCCGGGGCGAAGGCAACGATCGACCCGCTGAGGTTCGCCACGTAGAGACGGCCGCTCGAGTCGAAGGCCATGCCGACGGGTTGGTCGAGGCCCGTCTTGTTGCCGCTAATAACCACCTTGGGCTTTACATTGCCCTTCGCGCCCGCCCTATATTCGGTAACGACGCTGCCTGAGTAATCGGAGACCCACAGATTCTGCGAGGCATCGATGGCGAGGCCCTCCGTGGGTCCAAGCTTCGACTTCGAGCCGCCGATGCTGCGCCACGGCGCAACGTTGCCGCGCGCACCCGCCTTAAGACGCGCACTACCGTACCGCTGTCGTCCGCGACGTAGATGTTGCCCTTCTTATCGAGCGCCATTGAATCCGGCTCGCTTAATTCGGTGTCGGAGCCGGTAATGTTCACGACGGGCGCGACGTTTCCGTTCGCTTTTGACGAACGCAAGCACGCCGGGTTCGTCGCGATCTGCGGTATAGAGCAGCACTGCTTTATCGGGCTGTATTTTCGATTGATGCGGAATCGATCCGGCCGGCAAGAGCGTGCTCACGCCGGCACTTCCACAAGCGGTGAGCAAAAATGCCACCGCAGTCGTGCTTAAGACTCTCACGTTTCCTCCTGGTTGTCCCGCTAAACTTCTGAGGTGGCAGACGTGCGGCCTCCCGGTGACGTTCTACTCACCGACGGTCCTCGTGAAGGCTCGAATGCTTCAGCCTTTGCCTTGACGGTCTCGCAACATAGGTCGCGAAGAGCAAACGGAGGCTTCGTTCCGGACTGCTCCAGTAAAACTACGGTCGGGCTTACTCGCCACGTTTCCCGGCGGTTACGCGCACACGCACGCGCAAGAAAGAGTGGCGGCTCTTTTCGGGACTAAGAACGCGCACATAATACAAGAAATGCCGCGGCGATGCAGCTTTGCGGGATAGGAGTTAGACGCTAAAAAATGTCGCCCCCGGCAGCGTGGCCTGCTGGGTGCACCGATCATGCTGCGAGACTGCGAGGCAACTGCGAGGCTTTGCATTGATGCTGCGAGGCTCACACGATCGGCGCCGTACTGCGCAGCTGCGAGGCTAAGCTAAGCGACTAGCGCGATGCGGCCTCGCGAGCGCGGGGAGGGCGGTGGGGTGGATTAGCGGCTGAGCGGGTGCGATCCCCCGCACGCTGCAAGCAGTGCAGCAACGCTGATGCTGAGCGCCGAGGCCGCTGGCCGTTATGCGTTTCATGATGTGCTGTTAGCTAGCGCGAGCATCTCAGCAGAAACTGTGCAGCACCTTTTCGGTGCCACTTAGGGTGATGCTGAGAACGTTCCGTCGCCGCAGGCGCCTCCATAATACGTCGTGCCGTAGAGGATGCCTTTCAGCTTAGTCAGCTCCCCCAATGGGGATGTGCCGTCGCCGCTCGTAGAACCGAAGCTGTACAACACCTTCACTCTGCCGCTCGGGGTAACACTTACACGGTGCCGGAACCATCACAATAGATGCTGCTTCCGGATTTACCCCCGGCACTCGTCGTGCCGTAGAACTTGCCGTTGACATCGATCAGTGACGCAGCCGGACGGGCGCCATCGACGTGTTTGCCGCAACCCGCGTCGAAGTTGTGTAACACTTTCCGGTGCCGTTCGTGGTGACGCTGAAGACAGTCCCCTCGTCGTAATACCCACTGCCCCAGCTCGTCGTACCGTAGAGCACGCCGCCGACGTCGATCAGGCCGCCATTTGCTCCTGCGGACTCACCGCTGGGACCGTAGTCGATGAAGCTGTAAAGGTCTTTTGTTTGCCCTGTCGTGCTCATGCTGAACACGATTCCGTCATTCGCCGCTCCGCCGTTCCACGTCGTGCCGTACAGCCGGCTGCCGACCTCAAGCAGGCGTCCGTAAGGTTTCGCACCGGTCCGTACCGCCGGCGAAACTGTGTACCACCTTCTCCACGCCGTTCGTCGTCACGCTGAAGACCGTTCCGCAACCAGGAGGATTGCCAATGTGTGGGCACGTTCGTGAACTACTCCTGCCGTACGCGCCGCCGCTGAATGTCGTGCCGTACAGCGTTCCGTCGATGTTGGTAAGTCCGGCGAGATTCATTTCCGTCGGGTCGTTTACCGAAACTGTGCAACACGTGCTCCTCGCCGCTCGTTGTAAGGCTAAATACGACGCCATTGCCGTAAGCGCCGCCGAGTTCGGTAGTACCATAGAGCTTGTGGCCGACGAAGGTCATACTTGACGGATACACACCGTCAGAGCCATTGCCGAAACTGTGCAACACCGTTTCTGTACCGCCTGTCGTGATGCTGAAAACGGTCCCGCAGCCACCACGGCTGCGTGTAGAACAGTAGGCGCCGCCGTATAAAGTCGTGCCGTATAGCTTGCCGTTTATGGGGACTAATCGCCTGATGGGGAAGGTGCCATCGGTGCTGGCTCTCGCGCTAGCGATAAGGTAGGATGTTGAAAGCGCTGAGCCATTGCGCGGCCTTGCGGCATCGCCCCCGGCGCGCCGATCGGCGGCTGCGATCCGCCGCAGCCTGTTAAAACCACACCTGTGGCCAAAGCGCCTAACATCTTAAAAGAAACGGGTGATAGGCTCACCGGTTTTCCTTGCGGCCAGCAGCGGATGGCGCGACGGAATACGCAATGCCAAAGGCATTCGAAACGCCGGAGATCGTCAGTATTGGGTAGCCGCTTGCGGGTAGTCATAGACATAGACAGTGTTGCTGCCACTTTGAGCGACGGCTGGTTTTGAACCTTGAATGGAGTCATAATCCCAATAGATTTTCGGGCCGCTAAGCGAAACCGCTCCAACCGGCGCTCCAGATTTTCCGTTGGTCTTGGGCTGTAACGGTCTATAACATTGCCCTCACGTAGAACCGTAAAATACTGACCATCCCATTGAAAACCGCCATGAGGTTCCTTCGGATTTATGCGGAAGTTCTCTGGCTCGTTGGCCCCTGGGGAACCACTTTGGATTGTGCTTATAATGAGCAAAGTAGAGATTCCCAGAGCCATCGTAAGTGATAAAATAGTTATCGGCGATGTGAACTGTTCGCGTATTGTAGTACTTGGGTGTGCCAAACGCGTTCGGATAGATCGCGATGCTTGCATAATTTTGAAACGGCAAGGTTGCCCGTAGAAGGCTCGACGGAACAATCTAGCGGTTCGCCTTGGTCTGTCAGCTATTTTTTTGGATTCGTGGCGCCATGACCGTATTCATAAACATAGCCGCCCGAATCGTAGCTAACCGCATTTGTCACCCATACGTTACCGTCAGCGTCCGAACAAAGACCACCAACATTGTCGAATCCGGTGAACGTTCCGACGAGCGTTCCGCTGGGGTAAGCGTACACGTAGACGTTGCTCGTATAACTTGGTGGGTAGTAATCGGGAGACGACACGTAGATCAAGTCCTCACTCTTCGCCTCCGGCAGCATCCACGCTCCGCCGCGCTCGGCGTGGGTGGCGACGCGGCTTTGCGGTATCGCGCCTGGCGCGCCGATCGGCGGCTGCGATCCGCCGCAGCCTGTTAAAACCACACCTGTGGCCAAAGCGCCTAACATCTTAAAAGAAACGGGTGATAGGCTCACCGGTTTTCCTTTTGCGGCCAGCAGCGGATGGCGCGACGGAAATCGTGATTCCCCAGGGGCCCTGGAGCCCAGTAATTTCCTTGTAATCAGGTCCGCCATTTGGATAATGCCAAAAACCAATCTCACCGTGTCTAAACGTACCAATAAGAGTGCCACCCTGCACCCAAAAAAAACCCCCAGGCTCCATCCGTCTAAGCGGAACTACCGCAACGACCGTTGCCTTTTGCCCCTTGATTCTAAGGCGATAGAGCAACTGGTGGTGTCCTATTCTGTTATTTTGGTCGTTGATCAAGACGGCGACATATCTTCCGTCCCATTGCAGACTGCCAACACCGTCCGTTCGCTTGTCTAGGGTAAAGGTTTTGAACTGACTAGCACCTTTCGGCAACTCGGCTAGTAATAGCGTTTCCTCAGAAGCGTTACTATCAACCCAAAGGTTACCGCGATTATCGTACGCTATCGTCCAAGGGCTAAACGGGGGCGTATAGGTCGTCGGCGTCCCTTGAGCATTCTGCCAAATATCTATGGACGATAATTAGCGTAGTTAACAACTGCTAGATTCCCAGTAGTTGAGTCCACAGAGCAAGACGTTGGGAAAGCGGGTGTCGGCACCTGAATCGTCCGTGTCGGGGTAGTAGAGCCGTGGGCAAACTCGTAAACCAACGTGGAAAGCGTGTCCACGTATACATTACCGGACGTGTCGGAACAGATGCCCCAGGCTGAATACAGTCCCGATATGGTTGCGTAAGGCTTGCCTTCGGGGTAGGTAAAGACAGAAACGCTAATGTTGTCGCTTTCGTCTGCAACGTACAAAAGGTCGCCGCTTGACCCCGACACCCTCCGCATTTGAGGTGCAATCACTCCTTGCGGCACCGCACCCGTAGCGTTCTGCGATCCGCCACACCCACTTAGAAGTGCAGCAATGAGCCCGAGTCCTAAGAAGCGCCCCACATCTTTACCCCTTTCGACCTCCAACGGTTCAGGGAAACAATGCGTTCGCCGCGGATATCAGCCTATCCCAGCGGAGCAAGCTTCCTACAAGTCGGCGAGCTCGCGCAAGGCTTCCCAGTGCCGCGGATGCGGCACCTTAGCCGCTGAGCGAATACGAGAGCAGGCCGAGAGCGATAAGCCCGTCGCTGCCGCGATCTCCCGAAGCGAGAAACCATCGAGCTTTGGCGCGATCTCGCGCTTGAACCAGGCATCGTCGCGTTGGCCCGGATGCTCGCGCGCCCAGCTGCGATTGCGGCGATGCCCGTCGCTGATCGCTTCGCCTCGCACACGGTTCACGGCGGCGCTGCGGCGTGGATCGTTGCCGGCCGCGCTCTGTGCTGCGAGGGCTTTACGTGCACCTGCGATCGCGCGGAGGCCATGCTCGCGGCGTGCCTTCGGCATGCACGCCTCGCAATGCCGGCGCCTGCGCTTGAGGACCGGCTCGCCGCACATCGCGCACGCGATCGGACTAGCAGGCCGCGCTTCCATGGTACGCGTGCGCCATTTCCGCGTTGCGTACGGCCGCGGCTGCGAGGCCTTGCGAGGCGTTGCGAGCAGCGGCGATCGCTGCGGTCCGGGCACGCTGCGACGCTTATTTCTGGTCGTAGCTGCGAGCGTGCGAGGCGTTGCGCACCATTTGGCCAGCGATTCGCGGAACGCTTGTGCGAGGCGCGCCGCGATCGGCCGCAGGCATTCGCGCCAATGCGGCAGCGTGAGTGCGAGCTCATGCGTAAGCGGCGCGGCGATGCGACATATCCCGTTCGGGAGCTCGCCGAAATCGCGAGCTGTAAACGTGCGATCCTCCAGCAGATCGAGCAGAAAACCGTCAACGTCGCCTCGCACGCCTCCATGCATCCAGCGCGAGCGAATCGCGATTCCGCTGATCGGCGTGCACGCAGCCCATTTGCGGATCGCAGCCGTGTGCAAGGAGTGCGAGGCGCGCTTCCGACTCCACGCACGCAAAAAGGTAGTTACGCATGGCGTTGATTGGCGAGGTTGCAGCGCGAGGTGCGCCGGTTAGCACCGAAGCACGCGAATCGCAGCGAAGCCAGCGCGCTGGGATACGTGCGAGGTCACGCTCGCGGAATCGAATCCGCACATCGCGCCACGCTGCAAAATACAGCGCAGCTGCATTGGCTTCGATCACGCGAACGCGCTCGATCGAATCGGTGGCATCGATCGCAGCTCGCAGCTTGTCGAACTCGCGCAGATCAGCACCTAGCCGCGCCAAAATCCGGCGCTGGCCGTCGAGCTTGCCAGCGATCAGTTCGCGCGCGATCGCGAGGTCCAAGCCGTTCGTCACCGCGAGCGCCTGAGCGCGGCGGATCGGATGGCCGTCGTAGCCGTAGGGCACCGAATGCGTGAGCACCTCGCCATCGCGGCCGATCTGCACCAGCGCGGCTCCGATCCCTCGCAGCCACGCGAGCGCATCGAGCGTGAGGAATCCAGCGTGGCCGATTAACACAAGGCGTTCGAGGCCGCAGCCCGCGCGGTCGAGCACGATCGAGCGTCGCTGTCGGCCGATTCCGTCCTCGACTCGCAATTTTCCGCGGCGCGCCACGCGTAGTGCAATGCCGTAGCCGTCCACGACCAAAACGCCGGCGCGGACTTGCAGCGGGGTATATAGATGTAAAGTCTGCTTTTGCATCTGGAGCTAACTCCTCCATGGTGCGACGCCTCCGGTCCGTTCCAGCGGGCCGGGGGCACCTATACAGTTTTTGCTCTTATTGACTTCGCGTTCTAGCTGTTCCAGCCATTGTTTGCATGCGTCGGAACTCAAGAAATATGCAAGCCATCGCATGAAGAACTCGTGAAGCTTCGCAGCCTGCTCGGCGCGGTACGCAATAATAATCGACTGTGCGAGCTGACCCCCGAGATACTGTGCGGGCGTCGCGCGAATCGGCATTTGCCGAAGCATTTTATGGAACCGATGGTTCGGTCGCCGCGCCAAAGAACGTCGAAGCGGATTAAGTCGATGGGCGCTTGCCGTTCACCCGTTGTGTGCCGGCTTTCGGCGAAATAACGCTCGAACTCGCCAGCGAAACTCCCTCCCGTTACATAGCGCGCGTTGGATGAGTTCCTGAGGAAAGTCGCGTTGTAAAATCGCTATTGCTTCGCTTTCGTTTACAGCAACCATCGACCAGAGCAATGGCCCTAACTGCTTGTGTGCGGCCAACATATTCGGATCGGCCTCGGGCACGAGATCGGCAGTAATCCACTCCATTGTCCCCATGCGATCGTCAGGCGCAACGCCAGACCGAACGAGACCGAGCGTCATCTTAACGCGGTCGATCTGCGCTTGATTCGGATCTTGCGGCTTATACTGTTGCTCCGCAATGTCATCGGCAGCGGTACGGATATTCTGACAGCGTAGGGGTTTGCCCACGCAAGCGATTCTTGGCTCCGCGCATCGCGTGTTGCAGCCGCGATGCGATAACCTTGAACGCACTGTTTCCCGAACGTGCTCCCACCCCCCAGCCGTCGACCAAGAACAAAAAGAGGCGCAGAACGGCTACCTGAAGGTCCGCGCCCGCTGCGCCGATCGAGAGCGGTACGTAGCCGATAGGAAGGCGCTCAGCGCGTTGCTCCATCCACCGGTTCCCAAAGTCCGCTAGCGCCCGACGCGCCCGCGAAAGACCGTATCGTGGTTCGGTGAATAGTGCGCGCGAGTGTCCGTCCTCGATCATGGTCGGAGTGACATACAAGCCGAGTCGCCGGAAGCAGGGTACCAGCACTTCGCCAGTTGTCTTGTGCGATGGGGTCGCGGTTCTGTCATCTCTGGACTCCGGGTGCTTTTGGCGTGAGGTTCTCGTCCGTCCCTAGAGATTTCGCTAGAATCTGCCCATGCTGTACCTCAAACTATGGCGGATCAATCCCCATCTGACCCAACGCAGGCTGCGGAACGTCTCGGAATCGGTGAATCGACGTATAGCGTTCTCTAGAATCGGAAGGCGTTGCAGTCCATCGCGCGCGCCAGATGCAGCGCTCGCGCGCCGTTTCGTCAATCCGGCGACGGATCTCTTTCGAGCACGTACCGGAGCAGATCGAGATTACATCGTGAGCCCGACGATCGGGACTGGATCGAGGAGCTTCTTGCTCGAAGACCCCCTCGCGGTCGTACCGCTCAATTTCGCGCGAGACCGGATATTCGGACTGGACAATCCGCCGCGTTCAGCGAGAGCTTGACGGCGACACGCGCCCCATGAAGCAGCCTCGATATTCGTCCGAAGAGCCCGCCGACGACGCTTCGCCGCTCATTGGTTGGCTCGTTTTCGGCGGCTTCGCCATCTTGCTCGCAGTCGCGATATGGGCAGGTACACGCTGGCCTCCTCCACCTGACCTCTGAGTTCCTCAATCGCAAACAGAGTTCACACTCTAAAGAAAGGTAGGGCATGACAAAAATAACTGATTCCACGCGTGGAAAATCGACCGTCTCGGAAACGGTGGAGAAATTCTCCTTCGGTTCCGGACACACGTACCTGGACAACGCCGAGCTCGCAAGCACGGGTCTCCGCTTCGACATCCTGGAGATCAAGTTCGAGCCAGAACGCGGCTTCGAAGGTCGCGATCGCTGGATCGTTACGATCAAGACCGGAAACCGCGAACCCGAGCAGATCAGTCTCGGTTCCAACCCCGGTCGCGATCAGCAGCTGCGAGATGCCCAATCGCACCTCGCGCGCGGTGGCACGATCGAGAACGTGCGGCTCCGTCAATCCGGCAAGGCGTACTACTTCACGGAGCGTGATCGCTAACGGGTACGGGCCGAGGTGTGTCGCCTCGGCCCCTTCTAGTTGCAGTTGAACTCATGCCCAAGATACCAAAGCCCGGCGCTGGCGGTCAACGTCGCCGGCGCCCGCGCCTTCCCAAGACGCTCGCGCAATTCGACAAGCTGCCGCGGCGCTCGCAGCTAGCGATCGAGAACGTCGCGCACGCCGTCACGCGCATGCGCGACGGCATATCGCTTAAGCGGGCCGCAGCCGAATACGGCGTCGATCCGCGTACCGTCGTCAAACTGGGCGGCTCTGCGCTGCGTAAGACCAAGGGCGGCCGATACGTGGCCAAGCCGAGCGACACGCTTTTTCGCCCGCTGGTCCTGCCGATACATGGCGGCCGAATCGAGGTCGGGGTCCGCGGCTCGCGCGCGGCCTCGGAACTGTCAAAGCGCGCAATCGCTCAGCGT
Source organism: Vulcanimicrobiota bacterium (assembly GCA_963815165.1). Classification (GTDB taxonomy): domain Bacteria; phylum Vulcanimicrobiota; class Vulcanimicrobiia; order Vulcanimicrobiales; family Vulcanimicrobiaceae; genus Cybelea. The sequence goes on along the minus strand of CAWFFL010000003.1, from coordinate 1,865,433 downwards.
GAGTTCCTCACAACCGGCGACGATACGAAACTGCGCAAGTTGCAAAAGACCAGGATCCTCGACGCGTCCGGCCGGGAGGTGCCGTTCCTCACGGATGCGGACGAGCTCACGCGTCAGGGCGACCTCGCGACACTTTCGTATGAAAGCATCTACGCCCGGCGCTAATGCGCGAGCGCGATCCAATCGGCGCATGGCTGCGCGATACGCGGGCCCAGCGTCGTGTCGGCCACGCCGCAGCTTGCGCGTGCGGCGAAGCGCGCCCCTTCGCGCTGATTACCGGAATGAAGCCGCCGATCTGTTTTCGCTGCGAGCGGCTCGCCCACGGTCGCGAGCCGTACGAGGACAATCACGTTTTCGGCAAGCGCAACAGCCCGCTCACGATCCGCTATCCGATCAACGACCATCGGGCGGTTCTTAGCGTGAAGCAGTATCGGTGGCCACCAGGCACATTAGAGAATCCGGGGGTTGACCCGTTTCTTGCCGCGGCAGCGCGGTTTCGCGGGCTCCATGATAACTTTGAATGCATGCTTGACGATTGCCTAAAGGAGGCGGCGCGGTACGAAGTGCTGAGCGCGTTGCTGGGTCGAAAATACGGCCCGATGTGGTGGGCAGAGGCTTCCGCCCCAAGCGCGAAGGATGGGCAAGAACGTCGGAAAAAGTCGACGCAGAGCAAACCAAGGACCGGACGCGCTCTTGCGAGCGGAAGAGAACTTAAGCATTGAGTAAGACGATTGTGTGGTTCGCCGCTGGCGCCGTCATTAGCATGTCGCCATTTCCATTGAGTGCCGCTCCGGCTAGTTTGCCGTACTGCAAGGGCTTGGTCAACAATGTCGTGGGCCCACCGGAGTCTGTTTGGCCGAGGAAGCTCGTTTTAAACGGCGACCATTTGAGGCTTTGGGTGGAGCGATCTGCAGGCGGGAATGCCAGCGAAAGTTGGGGCGTCGGATACAAGTTGGATGGGTCACCAGTGATGGGAATCGTCCCGATTGCCACTCAGATCTCACGATAATTGTTTCCTTTTTGCACTTAAGAAGGGGTCCGCACCATCTGGGAATCGGGCTTATGAACCCCGATGGTCACCTCATCTACGGCAACGACCTCTGTTTTTCCAGCCCTGGTCATTTTGCACTGACTGGCCGCTAAGGAAGAAAACTGACTCGATCATGACGAGGAGATCGAGTTCCGACGGCGTCCTACCCGTAGCTGTACGCGTTTACCCCGATCTCAAACCGACGCAGCCCGAGCGCAAAGCTCCGCAGATCGACGGCATGCTCGTCTTCGATTGCGAGTGTCGCGTTGACAAAAATCAATCACTAACTTTCGGAAGTTATCGCTTCCTAGTCGCCGGCCGCTGCCTCGAAGAGGGGCTGTTCTACGCGGATGATCTCACGGCGGACGAACGCGCCGTGCTGGAGCAATATGCGCGCGAGCATCCTGCCGACACCGATCCGCGCGGCATCCCCGAACGCGACATCCCGAGCAAATCGGAGCTTCGGCTGATGCCGGTCGCGAAGTTCCGCTGGCTGCTCCATCGGGTCGCGTACAAGGGGCGCGGGCTGCTCGTTGCCTTCAACTTTCCGTTCGACATCTCGCGTCTGGCAATTGATTACGTTCCGTCGCGGGATCGTTTCCTCGGCGGCTTCACGTTCCGATTCTTCCAGTACCGCGACGAGCGCGGCCTGCAACGCGTTAACCCATATCGCCCCGGCATCGCGGTCAAACACATGGACAGCAAACGCGCGCTCAAGGGCTTTACCGGCGCGATCGACCCTGACAAGCTCGACCAGATTCCCGAAGGCGAGCTCAAGCCTAAGAAGGGCTACGTCTTTCGCGGACACATGCTCGATGCCAAGACGCACGCCTTCGCATTGACCGACCGCAGCCTGTCGCTGGAAGCAGCATGCGAGCTCTTCGGCGTCGAGCACCGCAAGCAAAAGGTCGAGCGGCACGGCATCATTACGCCGGAATACATCGACTACAACCGGCGCGACGTGCTCGCAACGGCCGAGCTCACGGCCAAGCTGCTCGCGGAGTACGCGCTCCATCCGATCGAGCTCCAAGTGACGAAAGCCTATTCGCCGGCCTCGATCGGTAAGGCGTACCTGCAAGCGATGGGCGTGACGCCGATCATGGCACGCATGCCGGACTTTCCAAAGCGTTACTGCGGCTATGCCCAATCGGCGTTCTTCGGCGGCCGTGCGAGCGCGCACGTGCGCAAGGTGCCGGTGCCGGTCGTCTATACGGACTTCCTCAGCCAGTATTCGACCGTGAACGTGCTGATGGGATTATGGCAGTTCGTAACCGCGAGGGAAATTCGCGTGATCGAAGACTGCCGCGAGGAGCTCGCAGCGCTGCTGCCAGGCGCGACGCCCGAGTGGGTGCTCCATGCGACCAACTGGAAGCGGCTCGCAGGCTTCGCGCGGATTATTCCTGATGGCGACCTGCTGCCGCTGCGCGCCAAGTACGGCGGCAACAGCTGGCAGATCGGCGTCAACTACGTGCACGCGAGTTCAGACGATCCGAGCGATGGCCTCTGGTATGCGTGGCCCGATCTCGTCGCCTCGGTGCTGCTGACCGGCAAGGTGCCGCGCATCGTGGAGGCGTTTCGGATCGCACCGATCGGCAAGGCGAAGGGTCTGAAGGAGCTCGCGTTCCGCGGGCAAGTGCCGATCGATCCGCGATCGCAAGACTTCTTCAAGCCTGGTGATCGAGGAGCGTGCGCGGTTCGCAGCACGCACCGATTTGAGCGACGCCGAGCGCGAGCGGATGCGCCGCTCGCTCAAAACCTTGGGCAGCGCGACGAGCTACGGCATCTTCGCGCAGATGGATCGGCAAGAGAGCGACAAGGAAGTGGAGCTCACGTGCTACGGCATCGATCCCGAACCGTACCGCTGCAAGGTCAAGCACCCCGAGGCCCCAGGTGAATACTGCTTCCCCCCGCTGGCCTCGCTCATTACCAGCGGCGGCCATCTGCTGCTCGCGCTCTTGGAGCGGCTCGTCACCGATCGCGGCGGCACGTATGCGATGGAGGACACCGACTCCATGGCGATCGTCGCCAATGAGCGCGGCGGACTCGTCCCGTGCACGGGCGGCCCGCATCTCATGGAGGATGGCCGTGAGGCGATTCGCGCCCTGTCGTGGAAACAAGTGGACGAGATCGTCGCGCAGTTCGCGCGACTCAATCCGTACGATCGCGCCGCCGTCAAAGACTCAATCCTCAAAATCGAGGACGACAACTTCGATCCGAAAACGCATAAGCAGCGGCAACTTTGGTGCCTGGCGATTTCCGCCAAGCGTTACGTCCTCTTCTTGCGTGATCGCAACGGCGAGCCGACGCTACTGCGCAAGGGCATCAATAACGGCGAGGACGGATGGTCGCAGCATGGTCTCGGCCATCTGCTCAATCCAACCGATCCGACCAGCGAAGATCGCAGCTGGATCGCGCAAGCGTGGCTGGGCATTGTGCGCCGATCGCTTGACCTTGCGACGGACCCACTGCCGTTCGCCGATCGCGTAGCGCTCGGCCAAATCACGGTCAGCAGTCCCGAAGTGCTGCGGCCGCTCGACAAAGCTCAACACTGGCAAACCATACGCGCAGCAGATCAAACCGTTCAACTTCATTCTTAGCTGCCACGTCGCGCCGTACGGGCATCCGATCGGCGCCGACGCGGAGCGCTTTCACCTCATCGCGCCGTACGAAAAGGACCCGCGCAAGTGGCTCGCGCTGCCGTGGATCGATCAGTACTCTGGCAAGCAGTACCGGATCAGCACGACGCTCGCCACCAGTACGCGGCAGATCGCGCGCGTCAAAAGCTACGGCGACGTGCTGGAAGAGTATGAGTTTCATCCGGAAGCTAAGTGCGCCGATGCCAGCGGCGCACCGTGCGGCAAGCAGACCATTGGACTGTTGCAGCGCCGCCACGTGACGATCGAGTGGCCGCGGCTTTATCGGCAAAGAGTCGAATAAGCTCGAAGAGGTCGAAGAGGGTAGCGTTGCCGGATGCCGGCGACGTGTTATACCGAGTATGCCGATCCGCGGCGCGATGAATGGACGGCTAGCATTTGGCCTTGGCTCAAGTCCAGAACGGTGCCAGAAGTGATGGAATTGACCGGATATCCGCGAAAGACAATCCAGCGCTGGCGCCAGGGGCAGCGGCCAAGTCCAAGAGTTTGGCGCGTTTGTCAGCAATGTTGCGAAGAGGAGACAGTAAGTGAGCAATAAGGAAAGAAATGGGTGACATCTGGAGCCAAGATCACCTCGTGTTGTTCTTGGCATTTTTCATTCCCGGCTTTATTGCGTCGCAGATTTATGCGCTTTACGTCGGGGTGGACGACAGCGATCCCGTCAAGCGTCTACCGGCCGTTGTTGGCTACAGTGCCATTCACTACGCGCTCACGGGCTGGCTTATACTTGTCGTACCGGAGGGACGAGCGCGAGCCATCGTTGCCTACATCGTCGTTTTTCTCTTACCCCTTTTGTGGGCGCCGATCATACTTCTCATTCGGGATTGGCAGAAGTGGAAGACGATATTCCTGTGGAACTACTTACCGATCAATATCAAGGGAGGCATCTCTGCGATGCTTGCGCCGGAGGAAACACCTTGGGATGCGACGCTTACGCCTGAGGCTCGATACGTTCGGATTCGACTCAAAAGCGGAACCTATGTTGGGGGCTATTTCGGCGACGGCTCCGCCGTGTCGACCTATCCTAATGACCGGGAGATTTACATCTCGGAGGCTTATAGTTTCGACGTTGACGGCAAGATCGGAAACCCAATAGCTGGAACCGGAGTTCTAATACTTGGCGATCAGATCGAGGTCCTCGAAACCATCACCCGAAAAGGAGCATAGGTAAGTAGGCTATGAGCGATATAAAGAAAACCGGCGTTCCGAGTCACGTTGAAAAACTCGTAGAAAAAGGTTCGCGTATTGTCTCGAACGCGCCACCAGCTCCAGCAACACCACCTTCAACGCCCGCTGCATCTGCGAACACGCCGCCTAAAGCCGCCGAACCGCCTGGACGTGTCGAGCGAGAGCACGGCGCATAAGAAGCTCCTTTTCAAAAAGAGGTTCCACGATAACCGGTTTCTAGCAGGTGCAAACCCTGCACAACGTCCCCACGCTCGACAGTTCGATTGTCTGCATTGTCGACCGCGAGAATGTTGCTGTGGCAGCTGTAGCTTCCTCATACTTCTCCGCTGTCGCGACATACGTCCCAATGTTTACATTTCCAGGCGTACAAGCAATCAGCCGATCGGGCTATATCCGCTCTGACGACGACTTCGTTCCGCAGATGGTTGGGAATGAGGCAGCAGTCCTTATACGCAACGCCATCGCTGAGCTCGGGGAATGCAATACCGTTGTGCTCGCGGGACTAAGCGCGGCACAACGATCGTACCTTGAAAACATCTGCGATGCGCGTATTATCGAGATAGAGCGAGTGGAGGATCTTGAATCGGCATTTCTGTCGCTTGGAATTTCAAGGGCCGGTATGCTCAAATGCCGATTCGATGAAGTACTACGTGGCTTATATCTCGCGAAGCTTCGGGGCTGCAGTTTGTGGGTTGAGGACGACGCCGAGCCGCTGCCATCAGATGTAGAGGCCGAAGGCGGTCTTGTCGTCATCGAGCAGACCCTGTCCAACGCTGGATGCGTAATAGCCGTGAACTATGCGTGCGCGATTGGCGCCGCCATTCGCGTCGTTAGCCCCCTGCCGCGGCACGCCGAAAGCGGTTGCATCAGCTTACTTCAGCGATGGCAGGATGAGGGAGTGAAGAACTCGCCGTGAACTCTTCGCAGCGATATCACAACGCGTCGGGGACATCAAGTTTAGCGCGTTTGAATTTGCAACCTTCTTCACCGAAGGCCTCCCGTATTCGTTGGTAGTCGACGGTGCGATTCCTTGTAGCTATGTACACTTAGCACTATTTCCAGATCGCTTCATCGTCAATGCCGTTATTCGCGAGCGCGACGTTAGGCGACTTGCTTCTGCCGTCGTCTTTGCACTTGAAGAGTTCCGTAATCGTGACGAAACGAACTGGCTCCTTGAGTTTCTTCGTCGCCATCACTACGCTGTTCGATCCATCACTGGAAGCGCGGCGACCGTAGAAAACTTCGACTACCACGCTGGCGACTTTCCCTATGACTTGCTGCACATTTCCAGTCATGGCGGTGAAGTAGAAGGGTCGTTAGTTGTATTGAGATTTACGGCGCGCGATGGCAATAATCACGTCATAGAGTACGATGAGGTCGTTGGGATCGCCCCGACATACGATGGCAGCGGCTTGCTTAGCTTGCAGCATAAAGTGCTCTTTCGGACCCTGGATGGCTTGGAGTGGGGAAGCGCGGCCCTCAGTGACAGCGGGATTTCCAAAGACGTTTACTCAGACGCGTTGCGCGCGATTTTTGATAACGCGAATGTCGGTAGCCGGGAGCGACAGCATAAGGATTCGATTCCGGGCTCTTGCGTAATTGTCTGCAGCGACGGCTTCCATCAGGCAATGTTCCGAACAATTGCGTCGTACGGGCACCCAATCGTCTTTAATAATACGTGTTGGTCATGGGCAGGAGTGGCGGAGTTCTTCCTCGGCAGCGGCGCTAGCGCTTACGTGGGGACGCTCTGGGCGGTACCAGTTCCTCTTGCAACAGGTGCCGCGGAGCGCTTTTACGAATCGCACCCAACGTTTCGCTAATGAACGCCCTGCACATCGTAAACGGCGAGATAGCTGAAACGAAAGACGCAAATATCTATATGCTTTGGGGACTGCATTTTAGTACATTCACCGTTGGTGAAAGCGAGGACGTGAGCATAAACCTAGTCGCGAGCCGTCTTGCAAAAGAGATCAAGATGTACCTTCGATACTTAGAGAGGCCGCTGAGCGACGAGGTACGCGACAGCGCCGTTCGGGTATTACGGCGTGTTGTCCGTGATTTTGACGAACATTTTTCCGGGAGTGAAGTGGAGCGTTTGAAAGCCGAGGTCGAAGCGGTTCTCGCAAGGCTGCCCAGTCCGCGTTAAAGCGCACGCTCTTCAGTATGGCTCGTCACAAAACCCACCCCCCGCCCTCGCGAGGCCGCAACGCGCTAGTCGCTTAGCTTAGCCTCGCAGTACGGCGCCGATCGTGTGAGCCTCGCAGCATCAATGCAAAGCCTCGCAGTTGCCTCGCAGTCTCGCAGCATGGATCGTAGCCCAGCAGGCCACGCTGCCGGGGGCGACATTTTTTAGCGTCTAACTCCTATCCCGCGATGCAGCTTTGCGGGATAGGAGACAGAGCCGCAAAGACGAGACACCCCCAGCCAGGAATGCCGCATGGTTCTGCGCGGCAAGGCTCGCGGCGCAGCTGCGCGATCGACGCGGCTGCGCAGCTAAGCTCTACGCAAAGCTAAGCCGGATGCGCGCGGCGCGGGCGAGGCGCTGCGAGCGTAACTGCGAGGCTGCAATGCACGCGATCGGCGCCGGGCTGCGCAGCTGCGAGGCGCGCTATACCGCGAAGCCACTAGCGCGATGCGGCCTCGCGGGCGCGGCGCGGGGCCATTAAAACTCTAAAGCAACTGATCATGCTTCGCGAGCAACGATCAGCACTTCGTTCTCATATCTGTCCCAAGGCCTTGAGTTATAGAAACCCTTGTGTCGGCGAAAGATCGCCCGGTACTTAGGATCATCCACGATGGATATTGTCTCATGATGTGATTCCCATACTCCCCAATAAAAGACGCATCCGTCGTTTACAATCTCTACGGCCGCACTTTCCCCCGAAAGCTTTGCCCCCAGTTCCGCGCTCCAAGACAGGAGCATATCAGTCGAAGGTAAGCGGAGCTTCACATATGGAACGACATGCTCTGGATTGCGTCCCTTTTTAACAATGGCCTTGCGGACTTCGTCCAACAGCGCGCAAGCAGCGACAACGAGTGGCCTTCCTTTTTTGGTTGTGAGAGCACCTAAAAGTTCGTAAAACTCGATTCCATAGCTACGATCCTTGCCTTCGAGCGACAAGTCGGCCCACGTTTGCAGCGGATTCTTTACATTATCATCCACCAGAGCTTCGCTTTTGGGCCGGCTTGCGGCTTCCCTTGAAATCTTCGTCGGGTCGTACGTTGACTTCCGTTGACGCCTCGCGGATAAGCGCATGCGCGAGCCACAGCCGCAAAGACGAGACACCCTCGGCTGCCAGGCCCGCAGCGCCGATCAAAGCCGCCGCGATCCAAGCTGCAACGCGTTAAGCGCCGCGCGCTAAGTCGCGAGCCTGCGAGCACGTTGCGAGGCTCGGCTTCGTAATGCGAGGCTGCAATGCGGCACACGATCGGCGCCGCGCTGCGCTGCTGCGAGGCTGCGCTAAGCCTCTAGCGCGATGCGGCCTCGCGGGGCGGGGGGCTACGGAATTCCTGGGTTTCGACCGGCTACGATTGTCACCACAATACCGACCGCGAGCCCAAGTGTGATTGCTAGCGATACGAGGCGCGCAGGGTTTGCTAACGAGAAGCGCTCTTGCAACACCAGCCGCCTCCAAAATAGCAATGCACATACGGCGCAAGCAGTAGGTACGGCAAAAATCGCGATTAATGACCCGACCAATATGCCGAAACACACCAGGATAAACCACGCGCTCAGCGGCGTCTGAAAGAACCATTGATACTGGTGCCAATCATGCGACGCGCCTTGCATTGTCCAGTCGGTGTACGCGCCGCTGGGAGCCAGCACATAGGTACCGATTCCGCAAGCCCACGAGAAGATCAGAGCGAGCAGTGCGTAAGACATTAGTGTTTTCACTGGTGCGGTTCTCAAGCAGTCAGCCCTGAAGGACGGCGTGTGTATCGCGCCCGGCGCGCCGATAGGCGGCTGCGATCCGCCGCATCCTGCCAGCATTGCCGCAAGCGACGTAGCTGGATACCGCGTAGCAGCTAAAATCTAAGGCCTTCATCCGGTTTGCTCCTTGCCCAATAAAGGGATCGGAGGCTGAGAGTGTTCGCCGCTAAGCGTTAGTTCCTTCGCAAGAGCTGACGACAGTCGACCTGATCGTTGTACTTTCGGCAGTGCGCAACGGGCCTATTACTTCGGGGGAGGACAATAGGACAAAACACTTAGATTATACATGTAGACAAATATTGCGACCATTGCGGCTTCTACAACGACGTTAGCAACACGCAGGGACACTGCAGCCGAGATCGTTTGGTCGCCAGCGATTTTCCGAAGGCTAATTCGCACAAAAACAAAAGGGACAAGCAGTAAGAGCCAAGGCGCAAATCGGAGTGAGCCAGCGTCCGCAAACTCGATTACGATGGCGAGCATCGCTAAAGTCCATAGAATAGCAAAAGCTATGTGGCCGGCTGGGGTAACTAAGTTCATATCAGGTTACTTAGTGGAGCGCGGTCAAAAGCTTCCAATGCCGTTTGTGCGGGATCAAAATCAACCAAAGCGATGCGCACTTACCTGGACTCAACGGAGATGCTCGGCGTGCGCGGCGATGGCGCGGCTTTGCGGCATCGCGCCCGGCGGATCGGCGGCTGCGATTCCACTGCACTCTGGTAGCAACATCAGCGAGCTTCCCGGGAGGCACTCAAGATTCGCTCCAGCCGGCCGCGCCGTTCCGAGGGCAGGTCAGCGCGCAGAGCGCAAGCCTCGGATAGAGCGCGTTGTGCTTCTGAGGTCCTGAGCCAGGTCAGTAGCGCTTCGCGACCGCGCGCATCATAGTAGGCATTATTTGGCTTAATCGGTGCAGGCGGTCCGTCTATAAAGGCATATGGGTCGTCCGGTAGACCGAACGCCGAGAGGGCCCATTCCAGCAGTTGCTGCCGTGCAGTCTCGCGGGTGTCTGAGGTCCATTGCCTTAGAAGCTCCGGGAGTGTCCCGGCATAATACGCGCAGCAAAGAAGATCGTCCATGTTGGTGGGACCACCCGACCGATCTACGACGGATGTTGTGTTCTCTGCGAACTGACTGCGGATGTAGTTCTGGACCGCCTGGCGTTCGGCGCTTGGCCATGTCTCGAACGCCGTGTTCTGAAAACGCGTGAACACGGCCTCGATGTCGTAGGAAGCGCCGTATCGGGAGCCCTCGATCAACCGCGGTAGGAAATGTTTGAAGTCGGATACCTCGCCGATTGTCAAAACGATATTCGACGCTATCGTCCAAAGCTGATCAAACGTCAAATCACGTAACGGGGTACCGCGAATGTTGTCGATTTCTTCTGCACGTACGCAGTGGTCGCAAAAGTTGAATGGGTCAGACATTGAGTAGCGCGAAAAAGCCACGTAGAGGCTAGCTATAGCCTCCGCCACCTCGTTGGAAACGCTGCGTACGTCGTTCTTCGACTTTGCAGAGGTCATCAGCTCTTTAATACGCCGGTCGAACTCCGGCGTCATAACGGCCTTCAGGCGTTCTTCCGCGTCATCCATAGATTGTCGGGATACACTGCTGGATGGTGGAATTAAGGTTGTTTGTGTAGTGCTGGGAATACTTGCGCCTAAATTACAAACCTTCGCTCTGAGCGTGCCGCTACTCGCTATAGCGATAGCCTTGGCGCAAGCGCCGGCAAGGGCAGATTGTGACAAGGCGCTGCTCTTCAATAAGGAAGAGGCACGTACTCAAATCTCGATCTTCCACGAACCGAACGCGCAGCTAAAGAAACAGCTCCTCGATGAGGACTCGCAACGATTGTTTGACGCTACTAAAGCTGATAACAATGCCGAGGACTTTCGACCTAAGCCGAACTGCCAAAATGATGCAAGAATGTACTACTACCTCGCAAACCTCTTACAAGGGCTCAACTCATACGCTGTCTATGGAATGCGATTCACAGACCCGCCTCTTTGGCGACTTGAGCAATACGTGGGGCACGGCGAATTGACGGTAGAACTTTTTAAGCAAGTTATTCGCGCCGAAATGAATATCTATGCACGGCAAAAGAAGAGTGCCCCACCCGTTACCCAGGCTTTAGCCGACAAATACCTGCCGGGTCAGTTCCCCGCTCAGTCACCAAAGCCCTAAAGACGGTGCGGCTCAGCAACTGCTATGGAACTGAAGCTCTGCGGCGAACACTCTCCGCCGCTGAGCCGTTCATGGAGCGAGGAGCAAAGCGGATGAAGAGCTTACGTCTTGGCCGCTACGCGCTATGCAGCCGCGTCGCTGCGGCGATGCTTGCAGGGTGCGGTGGATCGCAGCCGCCGATCGGCGCGCCGGGCGCGATACCGCAAAGCCGTACGATCGCCACAGGTACCGATCACGATATTGGCATGTCAGCAGGACAGACATTCAAGCACGAGATTGACGTGGAAGACGGTACGATTGTGAATATTAACGTCACTGGGGTCGCCCCGTGATGGGTGCGGTAAAGACCGTAGCCATACTGCTAAGCGGCTTAGGCGCAGTATCGATGGTGAGCATCGCAAACGAAGGAGAGCTTTTCGATTCTCTTCAACCCATTCTCAAGGACGTCGGGGAGCCGCCCGAGTAAACGACGCCGCTTCGTGTCGAGAGGGAACGGACGACCTCGCTTTCCCCGAAGTAAATCTGCAGACGCCGATGCGAGGAGTCACTGGAGTAGCTGCTGTCCGGGACGTTTTTCGGGACGATTCGCATGTTTCAATCACACAAGATCCCTCCGCAATTATTCGGATTACGATCGGAAGCGTTTCGACTACGATATTGAAAACAAAGATACGGGTTCTAGCGCTGAATTCGTTCGATCAATATAGCGCGCTGGGAGCGATCCGTGCGATTGAGGACACCGCTGAAGTGTCTGCTGCGGAACGCACGCTGGATTTCCATCCGCCGCCCGGTGGAGATGATATTCTGGAAGCGGAACCGAGCAAGTCGGCGCCTCACCTTGCAAGCATCCTTCAGAACGTGACTGTAGATAAGGCTTTGGACTCAATAGCGCGAATTTTTAGAGGTGTTGTCTTTTACGGTGATTGTACTACGTCTAACGGTAAAGGCCTATTCCGCATTGACTTTATGGATGGATCCTGAGTTTTCCGCCGTTGATCGCCGCTGATCGCTTTATCGGGCAAGGAGCCAAGGCAGATGAAGAGCTTAGACTTTAGCCGCTACGCGCTATGCAGCTGCTTCGCTGCAGCAATGCTTGCAGGGTGCGGCGGATCGCCGCCGCCGATCGGCGCGCCGGGTGCGATGCTACAAAAACCAATAGTGCGATGACTAAGACGAGCATCAGCCTGGTTCTCTTTTTAGTCGTGCTGGCAATTCCGGCGCCTGGGAGCATGCCCGGTGGAAAGCTTGTTTTCGCCTACACAGGTCATGATTGCGCGGTAAATCTACGCGAGGTCGAAGTATCGGCTCGAACCCTACCGAATGCCGAAACAGTCAGCAGTAGCATGGAACCCGTCACCTCGAACCGCTCGACGCTATCGCTCGCTGCTGGCGTCTACTGGATCACGATCGCGACCAAAACGTGCGTCGCAAAGTTCGCGATCGCTGCGTTTGCCGGTGCCACTCGGATTATCCCGGTCAGCCTGCAACGCCAGCCTGTGACCAATGGGGTCGTCGAGGATCCATACATCGTCCCCGGTGACTTCGTGATGGTTGACGTACCTGCTAACTCTATGGCAATCGTAGCAGCGATGCACGACGGTAGGCTGCTCAGTATCGAGCTGCAAGGTCGAAAGGCATTCGTTGATTATGTGCCTGCGGGACAACTAACAATCTCTGTAGTGCTCGCGAACGCCCTGGAGTCCAAGGAGGTGATCAGCACCGGCGACTGGCGACTACACGTCGTGCGCTTCTGAAACAAAGCTTGTAACCAAACCGCCCCCTCCCACCGCCCGCGAGGCCGCATCGCGCTAGTGGCTTCGCGGTATAGCGCGCCTCGCAGCTGCGCAGCCCGGCGCCGATCGCGTGCATTGCAGCCTCGCAGTTACGCTCGCAGCGCCTCGCCCGCGCCGCGCGCATCCGGCTTAGCTTTGCGTAGAGCTTAGCTGCGCAGCCGCGTCGATCGCGCAGCTGCGCCGCGAGCCTTGCCGCGCAGAACCATGCGGCATTCCTGGCTGGGGGTGTCTCGTCTTTGCGGCTCTGTCTCCTATCCCGCGATGCAGCTTTGCGGGATAGGCGTTAGGGCCTCAAAATTGTGCGCCCCCCAATCCCGGGCGCCAGGCCATCCAATTTGAAGGCGCTTCGATCCGCTCTGCAATGCGTTAAATGCTAAGCTCTAAGCCACGTTGCAATGCTGCGCCGCGCGCTAAACTGCGAGGTATCTGCGAGGCGCTACGAGCACGAATGCGAGGCCGCAATGCGCCACGCGATCGGCGCCGGGCTGCGCAGCTGCGAGGCTTTTAGGCTGCTAAGCGTCTAACGCGATGCGGCCTCGCGAGCGCAGGGAGGTAAGGCCGCGCTTCTATGCCAGATTGGCTTCAAGTTCCGAAATCAGTCTATCGAATAAGCCACATGCCGTTGAACCATCTACCAGCTCGCGCTTATATTCGACACTGAGGGGGTGCTGGGTCGATCCTATAACGTGAATCTGCCCAACACTGCTCTGCACAGTGCGAAGTAAGGTCGCGACGAACTGGGTACACGGTGTCGTTCGGTGTAGCTTGCCTGAAGGCATAGTGTACAAGCCGCCGGCTCCAACAAGTGCTGTGCCCGTCTCGTGCAATGTGCCAACAATACCTAGGGACGTTAAGACTGAGCCCTCTTCGTTATAATCAACTCGAAATTCACCAACGTCTCCAGCACTGTCCGCGCGAAATTCAAAACACTCGTTTCGTGTTGCGCCGAACAACACCAGGCTACTAAAGCTGAAGATATGATCGTGGATGTCCCATACGGGCTCCTGCGTGCGCGCAAGATCCGACCAGATATGTAGTCGGATCGCTACGCCATGCTCGGCCGCTAGCCTCGCGTAGACAAACCCAAGCGGGTGGTAGTGAAACTCTGGTTGCAAGCCAATGCTGCGATCATTCCGAAATTCGTTCAATACGTCGCCGATCGACGGTACGCGCTTATCCATGCGCAGCCAGTCCTCGATGACGCTCACCGGTAGGGGTCAACTCTTGCTCGGGCGATGCTTGCGATCTGATCCAGGGTCGCACTTTCTAGCGGTAGATTAATCCCCATGCTTGCGAGGGCGCCGGCAACGGCGCCCGAAGATATCTCGGTATTGGCATTTTGAATTCTAACTATTTCTAGCCGCCTGCCTTGCCCGATTTGGTCGTGCACGACTCTCCGATAACTCTCGTAGTAATGAGACCCCACATCTGCTCTAATAGCTGGTGCGTCCTTGCCCTCGGTCGTTGCCACGGCATAGAAATCTGATATATCGTACCGCAGGACGGACATCGTTTCCGAAAGCGCAACGTCAAGATCTAGAGCATCCGTCATCTGTCTGGCGCGATAAAGCTCAAACAGCGTAGCCAAAATCTCAACACGTACTTTTTCGACGGTCCAGATACTCTCCCCAAGCTCCTTGGCAGAGTCACGCCGATATGTGGCGTAGCGTTCGCACAGCTGTTCGTTCGTCGGGTCATAGAGAATGGCGCGCAATGTGACGGCCACGTGTTGGTCTCTTGCTGTCTTCAGCAGTGCAGGGAGTGTGGTCGCTCTCAAAAATCTACCCGAGCCACCGCTAAAAAACCAGGATCTGGAGGTCTGAGCGGCCGTTCGCAAAAGGCGGCTTATTTCTCCCGGATCGACCAAACTGAGTTCTTTCGCGTCTGACCCGCTTGGCAGGTAAAGTAAAACCATCAAAGCGACAAATAGCGACGCCACCAACGTGGTCGCCGTACTTTGCAGAATCGCCTTGACCGCGTCCCACTGAGTTAGGTCGGCCACGGCGACGTAGAGCACCACTACCAATGCAAAAACCGCGCACCATGTTACGAGGAACGGTAAACGCGCCTTAGCCTCTCTTAACAGATGCTCCATAGTAAGGTCGTCCCCTCCGGCTTCATGGCACCTCGATCTACAGGTTTCGCGTAGAGTATCCATTCCCCACCCGGTCGCCCCCGAAAGGTTGAGCGAGCGCTTAAGCTATTGGTTCTCTAGTTCGATAAAGATAGACATTGGCACCGTCTTGCGCAACGTTTTCAAGGCGCGCCGCTTTTGCCACCAATCGACAAGGGAGGCCGCAGCAAAGCCGGCCGCTGGAATGAACGGAGCAAAGCGCCCCGCGAGGAGCGTCGATGGGCTGTCCAGCAAGAAAAGTGCTGATAGCGATCCTATAGCAGTTCTTGCTGCGTTGGCGGTCGCCGCGTCCTCAATTGATCGCCACTCTTCCAGAGCGATTCGATATTGCTCGGCGAGCTCGTCCGTGAAGTCTTTCACAATGGTATCAGTGATTTCGTTATCGCCCGCTGTCGCGCGCCATAGACGCCGCAAGTAGTGCCGCATCATGCTCGGGCGATCCTGATGACGAAGATGCTCGACGTACTTTAGATTAATGTTGTTTAGAAACCTGAAATCGAGCGACGTAAATGCAGTCGACAATGGGGTCCAAATGGAGGATTCGCTCGGCAATCGTTTTGCGAAGCGGTCGAGTTGTTGTTGGCGACTCGGTAGGTCAGTATAGGGAAAAGAACCGGTTAACTGACAAATGAGCAGTGCGTCTTCGATGGGGCCGCCGATGTCGAGAGTCTGCAGCTGCGAGCGTTTCTCGTCGCTTTGCGGTAGGTCCGGGAACGGACTAAGGCGACGGACCTCGGCTAAGTACCTGGATAGGCCTACAATCTCAGCTTCGCTGGCCCCCTGTTCGCGAGCGACCCTGGCCAAATAGCGCTCGGGTAGCGACAGCCAGAACCCGAACATCTCATCTCTCTGGTGTTTGCTGAGTCGCGCCAGTTCGCGAGGATCGACCGGTGGCAATGGTCGGGACTGGGAAGCATTCAGCGCGAAAGCGATGAAGTCGTCGTCAAAATCAAATGGATCAGGAATGATGGTTACGAAGCCGCTGCGAATCCAAGGCTCTAGTTCTAACGCCCAAAGCACAAGACGCAGCGTCGTCCATCGGTGCTGTTCGGGATGCAGTGTAGGGCGATAAGTTTTCTGTACCCTCCACGGCTTCATGAATGGGTCGAGGACGAACAAGTGGTCGACATAGAGGGATAGTCTAAGTACGTTTCTCAGAATCTCTTCGGGGCGCGCTTCACCCAAAAAATAGCCCGTAAGCGCTTCCCCTACGTTCGGGAGTAAAGCATACACATCGGTTTCTTTAGGCCAGAGCGAGCCGACGAAGTCGTAGAGCGCTGCGATCCTTTCGGTGGTGAATTTGCCGCGTAAGTCGCTCTCTGACGGAATCATCGGGAGATCGAAGATATTGTGGATCGCCTCTAGTAAGAGATTGTTCCGCTCCCGTAAGGGGAGCGCGGCCTCACCCTGCTTCGACGCGCTATAAAATTTCGTCAAACAACATTTCTTCAGTTTTTCGTCGCTACCGCAGTAGCACGGATCATTTCGCCCACGATCAGTCACGATTCCTCACAAAGGAAATATGGTTCACGCTAGTGTTCTAATCGCTGGAAAGTGCTCAGGTTATTAGCTTCAGTTGCGCTTTATTCTTGGCATTAGGACGACGCCCCGCCCGAATCATTTGCAGCCCTCTTTCGGAGAGTCCGGTTCTCTCCATAAGTTCCCGCATCGGCAACCGTTTGAGCTTCGGAAGAACTTTGGTCGCCCACTCGTCCCGTCGCGGATCCGGATACTCGGTATAAACGTCACCGGCATCCAAAGCGCTGCCTTCCTCAACGTCTTCGAGCTTATTTGACTCTTTCCCGATAAAGCGCGGCGGCCGCTCGATCGTCACGTGCCGCCGCCGCAATAGCCCCACGGTTTGTTTGTCGCACGGCGCGCTGTTTGTGTCGGCGCACTTGGCCTCGGGATGCAATTTGTCCTCTTCAAGCACGTCGCCATAACTCTTGACGCGCGCGATCTGCCGCGTGCCGGGGGCGAGCGTCGTGCTGATCGATACTGCTTCCCGGATCGATCGGTCCATGGCAGCGCGAGCCACTTGCGCAGCGTCAGTTTCGTATGGCGCGATGAGGTGAAAGCGCTCAGGATTGGCGTCGGCCGGATGCCCGAGCGGTGCGACGTGGCAGCTCAGAATAAAGTTGAACGGTTTGATCTGTTGCGCGTACGGCTTGCCCGCGTTGAGTTTCGCCAATGGCCGCAGCACCTCTGGACTGCTGACCGTGACCTGACTCAAGGCGACGCGATCGGCGAACGGCAGCGGCACCGTCGCAAGGCCGAGCGATCGGCGCACGATGCCCAGCCATGCCTGCGCGATCCAGCTGCCATCTTCGCTCGTTGGATCGACCGGATGAAGAGATGGCCGAGGCCGTGCTGTGACCAGCCGACCGCGCTCCCCTCGGGGATATTGATGCCGGGGCGTAGCAGCTCAGGCTCACCGTTGCGACCGCGAAGAGCTGCAATATATCTTTGTAGGGAATTGCCAAACACCACAGTTGCCGGTGCGCTTTTGTTTCCGGATCAAAGTTGTCTTCTTCAATCTTGAGGATTGAGCCGGGCACGACGCACAGCACGATGGGTCGAGCTCGCGAAGCGCTCCACGATCTCGGCGACTTGTTCCCAAGATAATGCGCGGATCGCTTCGCTACCGTCGTCCATGCGATATGGACCGCCAGGGCAGGCGATTAGGCCGCCGTGCTCGTGTGCGACGATCGCCATAGAGTCGGTATCTTCCATCGCGTACGTGCCGCCGCGATCGGTCACGCGCCCTCGAGAGTGCGAGCGGCAGACGACCGCCGCTTGTAATGAGCGATGCCAGTGGTGGGAAGCAAATTCACCCGGCGCTTCGGGGTGCTTGACTTTGCAGCCGTATCGTTCCGTATCGCTGCCATAGCAGATGAGCTCCACTTCCTTTTCGCTCTCCTGACGATCCATCTGGCACGAGACCCCGTAGCACGTAGCACTGCCCAAGGTTTTCAATGATCGCTTTAGTCGCTTGCGTTCGGCATCGGTCAGATCAGTGCGAGCTGCGAGCCGCGATCGCTCTTCGATCACGACTTTGAAGAAGTCTTGCGAGCGCGGATCGATTGGTACTTGTCCACGAAACGCGATCGGCTTCAACCCCTCGTCTTTGCCGACCGGCTCGATGCGAAAGGCTTCGACAATCCTCGGGAGCTTGCCGGTCAAGAGCACCGAGGCGACGAGGTCAGGCCACGCATCGATAAGCTCACCGAATACTTCGAG
Source organism: Vulcanimicrobiota bacterium (assembly GCA_963815165.1). Taxonomy (GTDB): domain Bacteria; phylum Vulcanimicrobiota; class Vulcanimicrobiia; order Vulcanimicrobiales; family Vulcanimicrobiaceae; genus Cybelea. Next base: position 1,847,282 of record CAWFFL010000003.1, on the reverse strand, counting down.
ATGACACGAGGCGACTAAGATCAGTGCCTCCCGAGCGAGAGCGGCTGCCGGCTAGACTTACAAGGCTCGCGGGAGATCCGATGTCGAGGGAGAAAGCCAGCCGCCTGGAGGACCAAGCATGGGCTCCTTTGGAGTTTCTGTTTGCTAGGCAGCGTTGCAACTTGAACAGGCACACGTCTCAAATGAATGATGACGTAGACGACGTGGCGCCCGTCAGAGCCACGCAGCGCGACAAACCCGCCGTAACGTGGTACGACCCCGAAGGTTGGCCGAGCTGGCTAAGATCGTGCCTGGCTCTGCCGATCTCTCTTCTGGCTGCTATTGTCGTCTTTTTCATTTACAATATCGCAAACAGCTTTTTCCAACATGCCGGCCGCGGTCACACGACTGCTTGCAATCCTAATAGGGTCATCGGCCTTTGTGGTGTGCGGTAGATACGTCGCTCCAGCATTCGGCCGATATGTAGGCTACTCTCTCGGCGTCGCGCTGTTGGTCTTCGCTGGCTACGTTATGGGCAACGTCATGACGCAAGGTTCTGGCTCATTGCCGAAGTGGTACGCCGTGCTGATGCCGATTGCAGCGGCAGTCGGTGCGGTCTACGCTTGTTTTGCAGACGTGCCGGAGTCCGGCGATCCTAACGGTCGCGAGATTTACTCCTGGATGCCCGGCCCACTGCGCTGGCTTACATTTATTCCTTTCGCGTTTGTCCTAACGATAGTCGTATGTTTCGCCTTAGGCCTTCCTCTGGCGTTTCTGCGCCTCAACTTCGATATAATAAAGCTCGTCAACACTCCCATCACAGCTGCCGTCTTCATCGGTGTGGCTGCCGCCGTCGCACCGTCGCATAAGAAGGCCGTCGCCATAACGCTTGGCGCCTTTATTGCTTTGTTTGCCATAGGCCTCTTCTTGAGCGCGTTAGACCGCCCGCTGACCATTCAAGTCATCTCACGAATCACTCACGCAGATCCGAGCACCCTCGGATTTTACATGAGCCCTTGGTATCAAATCCTCTCGTCCTCAGGTGCCTTAGCTGGCGTCCTGATCGCGATTCTTGCCACCGCGAGGGTAGCGAAAGCGCCCAGGGCAAAGCCGTGAGTGCGCTTCAGCGATTACGGGAAGAAACAAAGACCGCTGTCGGTTGGGCGTTTGGGGCGATCGCGCTCGTCACCGTATTCCTGATTTGGGGGTACTTCCACCAACTTTTTAGTTTTGCGGACTGCGAAGATGGCAAACCCGATATGAGCATTGGGTAAATTTCGCTCCGGGCTTTGGCTTTACAATCTGCGATATACCAAACCGCCCGAAATGATAAGCGCGCCATGGTGTGTGGCTGTGCCGCTGTTTCTACCAGCTGCTGTTATCGTCTATTTCGTCTACATGGAGCCACCAGCATTTTCCGGACATGCCGCCCGCCGTAGCGGGGCTGCTACCGATCCTAATCGCGGTCAAAACGCCTTTGTGCTTTGCGGCGGAGACCGTCGCGCCAGCTAGCTTCCTTGAACAAAACTCTACTCGCCGATTCAGCCTGTATCTATACGAGTAAAGCGTTTCAGCTTAATGTAGAGAGAAAGAACCTGAAAGTGCTTAATTCTTTAATAAGTTTCCGCAATTGCCGCTGGGTGCATCCACTAGTATTCTTGCCTCTTGTCGCCTGCGCAAATGGCACTGATGCTGATACGTTCCAAACGTCCTCCAGCGTCCTAACTTCGCTCCGAAGTTCGTTCAACAGCATTGCTGACGATTATGCGGCCTCATGCTACCGGAGGGCTGAGCTAAATATCGCGCCCAACAATATGACGCGCTTTTTCGCAACGTTGGCGCCCGCGTATGGTTCTCTGTATGAACGACCAAACCCTGAGCCATCAGCAACACCGCAAGTCATAACAGCCCCAACTCTAGCGGATTGTAGCTTAGCCGATCGCGTCAGCGAGGGCTGGAGCCATAATAACGCGGTCGTAGTGGATTACATCCAAACGCTTGCCGCTCTGCTAGGCAGCGCCAATATGCCCGAATTAAATGTCACCGGCAACTCGTCGACGCCTGACGTGATAACTGCGGTGCAGGAACAAGCCATCAACGATTTGATCAAGAACCTTGGCGCGCAAGTGCTTAGCGAAAGTCAACAGTTAACAGTCGCGTCTGTCGTTCGACGGGCGCAACCCTTTATACCTAGCGCTGTAGCGAGCTTATTGCAGATCGATCGAGCTTATGGTAATGCGCTAGATGCAGAGTTTAATCAAACATACATATACTACAGCTGCCTGATCGCTGCGGAGCTTAAGAGCGCAAATCCCATATCTTCGAAGAGCGCCGTAATCAGCACGAGGAATTGCACCTATTTGTCACGGCACGATTACCCAACTAATATTTCGATTTTGTTGAGGGCGCAAATCTATGCTCAGCGAACAAACGTCACTAACACGTTCGCACTAATAAACCGACGACGTTTGGCAACGATTGCCTACGCTAGGGTGCTGGACGACATTGCCGTGGGACAAGATGCGTTATTCGCGTGGTATCTAAAAATGCATCAACCGGGACAAATGCTTCAACGGCGGACTATATCGAAGCGCTCCAACGAGCCAAGATTCCCATAGTTGCGGATGTTGAAAACCTACAACGGTACCTTCCATGAGGGGCCCGGGCCGCTGCAATTCAGGGCTGACGAGGCCTCAATCGTCGGGGTGTTAACGCGCGGTAGTCCATGCTAGTTCCCGCTTTTGAACTGCGCCTCCGGCCAAGCGTTAGCCATACTCCTTTGGCCTCCTTTCGTCGTTTTATTCTCGTAGCGATAGCGTTTCTGTTCTACGCATTATGGTTAACGCATACGGTCACGCTGGCAGCGCCTAACTGCGGCGCCAAGGTGAAGTCGAAAACGAGTTCAGTCCCCTCCTGCCAAAAAAGCAAGGCGTGTGCAACGTGCAAATGCACTGGAGCAGGTACTCACGCGGCAAAGCCGTCATGCGAAAGCTCCGATAAAGCCCTTGCATATATTGTGAATGATCTTGGACAAAAAACATTACTTTACACCACACTACAAAATAACTACAATAGTTCTGCTTCTGGATCACAGCCCTAGGAGGCCACCGATGCGATGACCATGCATCGACATTTCGATCATTCTAAGTCACTCTCGGAAATGACCCCCGACGAACTGCAAGCAGAGAAGACGTATCGAGATCTTAGGTGGGGGTGGCTGTCCCGAATCTGCGACTGCGGCTACGATCATATTGGGAATACTGACGTACGTGGGTACATGGTGGTATGACAATCAGCAACGCCAAAGCGAAGCGCGTGTGGAGCTGCGGCAATCACAAGAAGTTTACCTTCAGGAGCAGCTCAAGGTATACGATGCTATAATTCAGACCGCGCACAAGCTCGTCAGTGACAGAGATCGTCGTTTGTTAGCAGAGGATGCGAGGCAGTATCGTTTGCTTATAGGCCAGGTTGACTTATTTGCAGACGATAATGTAAGTGAAGCTTTTGAAACGTTTGAAACGGTTGCCGTGACCGGAAGGATGCGAATTCCAGCTAACGCTCTTGTGCCCGCCCTTAGGCTTCAAGAAAGAGCGCTCGCGATGGAGTTAGGCCGCTCCATTATGAAGTCATGGAATCTTAGCAGCGACCAAATCGCTAACTACAATCCTGTCTTTAATCAAGTTGTACGCCAGCAGAACAATGTGACGCAAATTTTACGGACGCCTGTTTTGTACTTTGCGGTCGAGGATGAAGCAGCTAACGCCTGCTCTGGCGGGAACATCCTTTGGCAAGACTTTACAAAACCGACACCGGAGCCAATCCCAACACAAGCGAACCCAGGAAATCCCTCTCTCACAGGGGCTTACGTTTGTGCTGGCGCATCGAAGTAGCTCCCTCGAAACGGCACTCAGAACGAAAGCGTGGACTTATTGAAGGATAAAGAACGACTTTACGCGCCGGCCATTCGGCTAGCAACCATGCGACGCTTACCGTTCGCGCGAGAAGCCTTGAAAGGACGGCAATAAATGTATGGATCGGATTCAGACCAATTCGTTAGACTGCTTTCCAGTATCGCGAGAACGAATGGGCCTCAATTGGGCATCTATGGATCCGGCGTATTCACGTATGGCTTCGGCCTTCTTGTCGACTACCGCCGTTATGGTTCAAGGCCTCCCGAGCGGCTCGAACCTCGTCCTCTCTTCGTGGATGAAGAACTTGCGGCGTTCGTACGACGAGTTAGCTTTCAGCCAGACTCCGACTATCTACTTCAGAAAACGGTAGTTCTTCCGATAACGCCGCCAATCCCATACGCGTCGCCAGGCGATCTGGTCTATACTAGCGTGCAAGGGCGCCTCGGACCGTGCGTCCGCTGGGGCAGTTCAAGTGTTGGCGTTCTAACTGCTGGGCATGTGGGTGGCGTTGGCGACATCGTGTCTTTCCCGACAATTGGACCGATTGGTCGGGTGACTGCGTCGTTAAATCCGGCCGGCAGCGGCAAAACGCCAAGTGTAGATGTAGCTGTAATAGTGCTGACGAAGTCAGGGACGTCGATTACTAACAGCCCTAAGACCGCCGCGTCGGCGGAACTCGGAGATTTAATCACGATTTTCGGGAGTCAACCGCCAACACAAGTCGACATCGCGGGCAGAGGAGAAATACGTATGTCGACGATCAACGCCTCTTACGCGCACGTATATATTACGAGCCACGGCGTGTCGCGCGAAGGCGATTCGGGAGCTCTTGTGACCGACCTTGCGGATAATGCCGTTGGCTTGGTCGTAGGCGGAAGTGGTAACGTAATGACGTTCGTACAAGATATCACATATCAGTTGAGCTGTCTGGCAACGATCGACCCACAATTTGTTAATATCAGTCTTGCCGAAGGTATCTAAGAGTGATTTCGATATGTTTGGGCTTGTCAATAGCCTCTGCAGTTGCGTGCGGAAGCAGTTTTGTTTTCGCCATTATTTTCCTAGCACGGGCGCCTGTCTCAAAAGCTAGCGGTGATAGTTTTGGTGATGCTAAGCCATTCGCGCTAAGCGATGTCGCCAAACTTGCCGAAGCCGCGGCAAACCTAACGACTGCGCTATCAAAGGCGGCCCCGGCAGCGCTCTGCGCAGTCCTTGCAATATTCTTTGGTTCCGCATCGATGTACTTTGCGAGCATCATCGTCGTCCTGTCGAAGTCTTCCGTCCACTAATGCCAAGTCCTAATCAAGTAGTTAAAGTATACGTTAGGCTATTCGAGATATCAAGGAACTCCACGAGCCTCTCCAACCTCCAAACAGTTGCGGCCGAAGTGTGCACCGGTCAATGGACTTACCGCCAGCCGTCTACATCCGGACAAGCGATCCTATTTCGCTCTATCGATACGGTAGAAACTATATTGCAGTCACTCGACCCTCGTGATATTGAGATCGCACGGCACGACCTAAGGACGCGCTTAGATGTACTGATGAAGAGTTGGGAGTTTGAGGAGCGCAGGAAGAACGGGATCGAAGTCGGACCTATCCCAGAAGAAGATGAGAAGCCGCTATACAATGATTGGCATCTTTGGCAGGTGCCACTTTTCATCGCAGAGCCGGGTCAGTTTTTGCAGTTCTGATCAGTAGGACTGACGTGGGCCTTGGAAGGTTAACGCGCACTTTTCAAGGCGATGCAGGGACCACGGCCGTCCACGACTAGCGAGCGGCAAAAAGCCATACATCATATGGCGTTTTCGACGTTCCGCGAGATTTGCAAACGCGGTTGCAAAGTTTGCACGAGGCGATGCGCTCGGGCCGGCGATCGGCGGAAGCGCGAAAAAGCCTTATTTTAGAGCATTTTTGGCTGCGCGCCGCGATTCGAGCGGGTGATCGGAGGGGGGAGGCTGTTTTAACCCCTTACCCCTATGCCCGCGATGCAGCTTTGCGGGATAGATACCGTATTCCGCGTCAAGCGTAACGCTATAAGTGGCTCCCTGGCTCATGATCCATTCTTCCAGTTCGAGACCAAGAATGAGTAAGGCGCTACCGTCGGCGCGTATTGGCCTCGATCATGCGTACGCGCTCGATTGAATCGGCGCTTCTGAGCGCGGTTAGCCTGGGATAGCGCCGCCGCGCGCCGAACCAACCGCCAATCTATTCGCAGTCGGAGACACGTAATGAGTATCGCAAACTTTAGCCGTTGTACACTTGGTAGCTACGCGGTCATTATTATGCTCGCAGGTTGTGGCGAATCGCATAGCCCGGCTGTTCCGCAGCTTTCTCCGATTATTATGTACGCCATCCCGCACACGTCGAAGAAAACGTTCCACTATACAGGGGCGGCGCAAACGTTCACGGTGCCCGCGCACGTGACGGAGCTTACCGTTACCGCAGCGGGCGCGAGCGGTGCATCCGGAGGACCTTCTTCCGGCTACGGAGGTCAGGGCGGCATGGGCGGCTTAGTGCGCGCAACGATACCCGTGAAATCCGGTGAGAAGTTGGCGGTATACGTTGGCGGCAGCGGCAGCGATGATGGTTTCAACGGCGGCGCTTCCGGCGGCGGTGCGAGCGGCGACGGCGGTCTCGGCGGAACGGGCGGGGGTGCCTCAGATGTGCGACAAAACGGCGCGAGCTTGGACGACCGCGTCATCGTCGCCGGTGGCGGAGGTGGTGGGGCCGTGGGCAACGCCCCCAACGCCGGTGGCGATGGGGCTCCGGGCGGAGCTTCCGTCGGCGGAAAAGGCCAGACCGGGCGTAAAAAGGGGAAGGGGCTTGAGAGCGGCGGAGGCGGAGGCGGCGGCGGGCGGCAGAATGCGGGTGGCAAAGGCGGCGCAGGTGGTGCGGCCGGTCTTTCGGGCGGCGACGCGTGCGCAGGTGATGCCGGAACGAAGGGTGGAGGCGGACCGGGGGGCTGCGGTTCCGCGAACTGGGCTCAAGGAGGCGGAGGCGGCGGGGGGTACTTCGGCGGCGGTGGTGGCGGTCAAGGCGGCGCAAAGTGCCATCCCCATTATACTCGCTGCAAGATGCCGGCGGCGGAGGCGGCGGCGGGGGTTCCTCTTACGTCGAGCCTAAAGCGACAAACACCAAGAACCAACGAGGAGCAGCGGCGCCGGGTAACGGCCTTATCGTTTTCAGTTGGCAATGACTTCAAAATGCAGCTGCGGTCGGGAGGCCGCATCGGGCCGGGGACATCAGAGCGGCAACACAAACACAGTGCCATCACCTTGCGCCCCTCCTGCCGTCGTTGTACCGTACAACGTGCCATTCACCTTAGTTAGGGCGGCGTAAGGATTCGCTCCGTCGTTGACGCTCCCGAGGCTGTGCAAAACCGTCTCAGTTCCGCTCGTCGTGATGCTGAAGACGGTTCCTTTGCCATACGCGCCGCCATTTGTGGTCGTGCCATAAAGCGTACCGTTTACTTCGAGCAGGGGCGCGGCGGGATTAGCCCCATCGGTTCCGTTGCCAAAACTGTAGAGAAGCTTCGCGTGACCGCGTGTCGATGATAGGAGCGAGACGGGCTCGGTTCCCCATATGCGATAATCCCTCCGAAGCTGAATGGACGAGCGACAAAGGATTTTCGCTGCGGCCGTCTATTCATTCCAGCCGTGTAAGCGTCCTACGACCCGCGAGCTCCTGCAAGGCTTCCCAGTGCCGCATGCACGCCTCGTAATGCCGACGCCTGCGCTTGAGCACCGGCTCGCCGCACAACGCTGCGCTCACCGCGTCGCGGAACGAGGACCTCGCGGGCGCGGGGAATCTCTAGGCGATGAACTTTAACGATACGTGCGAGGGTACCAATTGGCGATATACCAACTCTAGAAAGCACTCCTCGCCCGCGGCTTGCATAGGGGTGTCGGGGCCGTTTCTGGCGTTAGTGCCGTCGCAAGACTTACGGTTACGCCATATAAGGGCACACCTACATTCCGTGTGTTCTTTACTGCTCCGCCCGAGGGGTAATTCCAGATGCCGATTTCACTGTAGCTCTTACCATGGGGCTGCACGATCATACTATCTTGAATCCAGTCGAGCCCCTCGAACCGGCGGGACCTGCTGACAAGGTGCGTCGTTCCTACGACGGTTGCGGTTGTTCCCGAGACAGTCAGACGATCAATTTTAAGCCTTCCACGCTTAAACGGAGTCCGTGAAATGGTGATGAACCGGCCATCCCATTGCACGCCCTCCTCGTATGATAGAGTTGCGTCGACCGAAAGATTAACAAACGTGCTGCTCTTGCGCGGTAGCTCGGCGAACTTCCAGGTCGACGCCTTGACGCCATCGACATAGAGATTCCCTCGATCATCATACGCACAGGAATTATAGTATTCGATTTCGGGGTCCTGATAGAGCTTCGGCGTTCCTTTGGCGTCTTTATAGATTGCAACGGCAGAGGGAGCGCTGGAAGAACCGATCGTGTCGGATGTCACCGCGAGATTGCCGGTCGTAGGATCGACCGAACAGCCTTCTGGTTGATAGGGATCGTTCAACGTAGCGATCGGCGCGGTATCTCCATGCGCATATTCGAGAATAACGCGAACCGAGCCGCTCTCAAGGGCAGTTACAAAGACGTCGCCGGCCCTATCAACGCAATCGCCCCACAAGTTGATGCCAACGTTAATCGTGCCAACCAGCTTGAGGTGCGGGAACGAGTAAACGTAGACGTTGCCCTCGTCACCGGTGGCATAGACCAAGTCTTCACTCTTAGCTTCCGCTGACATCCATGAACCGCGATGCGAAGCCTGCTTCGCGACCGCAACGGTTCGGATCGTCGTCGTGCTTCGTGGATTCGTACTCCCACCGAGGTAACCGGTGCAAGCCGATAGTAACGCGGCCGCTCCGGTGGCGGAAATTACACGGAGCGCGCGGCGGCTCGATCTGAGGTTTTTCGACATAGCTGCAACCTCGCGTAAGGGGCGACTGGAATCCTATGGTAACGTGGCTGCGCCGCTTCGTAAAGACATTCGCATAAGGCCGTCTATCGCCACGGCCAGCGCGGGGCGCGTTCACGAGTGCGGCGTTAGAGGCGCGGGAATTTCGTAATTCAATACCGGCCGCGAGCCACGCTAAAGCGGTCGATTCGTGCAAGTTAGTCCGCCCCTTTGACTGGTGGAGGAGGCCACGATCCGTCGATGATCGACGGTCGTGTTTCCTTCGTAACTGCGAGTGTAGCCCGGTCTCACGTGCTCGCGCGGGACGTGGGAACAAGCGTGCGCTGTCGGGCAAGTTCTTATATCTGAGGGAAGCAGGTCTAGGCATCCCCTACTGCTAACGTGGCCCCTCCTTCGCAGACCGTGGCCGGGCTTCAGAGGTCCAATGTGGGTTTGCCGTACAGGAGCACGCAACAATGACGAGATCGCTCGACTCACTACCGGCTCGCCGCCCACCTTCACGGAGCATCGCCGGTCCTACTATACAAGAATCGACATACAACCCAAAACCTCCGCCGAAGCTCTTGCCCGATGATGCGCCAAACATCCTCATTATCTTGATCGACGACGCCGGACCTGCACTCCCTTCGACGTTTGGTGGTGACATTACAACTAAGACGATGGATCGAATCGTCGCCGAGGGTATCTCGTACAATCGCTTCCATACGACTGCAATGTGTTCGCCGACGCGAGCATCAATACTGACCGGGCGCAATCATCACCGAGTTGGCAACGGTCAGATTGCCGAACTCGCGAACGACTGGGATGGTTATTCGGGACGCATTCCTAAGAGCAGCGCTCTCGTCGCCGAGGTGTTGAGAGACTATGGGTACTGCACGGCCGCTTTTGGAAAATGGCACAACACGCCCGCCGAGGAAACGACGGCTGCCGGACCCTTCGGGGACTGGCCAAGCGAAAGAGGATTCGAACACTTCTATGGCTTTCTGGCGGGAGAGGCATCGCAGTGGGAACCGAACCTCGTGCGAAACACGACGGTCGTCCCTCCGCCGAGAACTCCCGAGCAGGGCTACCACTTGAGCGAGGACCTGGCCGACGAGGCCGTCAGATGGTTAAATACACATCGCGCACTGAGCCCCGATCGACCGTTCTTTATGTACTGGGCGAGCGGCGCCATCCACGGTCCGCACCACATATTCAAGGAGTGGGCTGACAAATACAAGGGAAAATTCGACGATGGCTGGGATGCGTATCGCGAACGCGCCTTTGCACGCGCCAAGGAAAAAGGCTGGATTCCACAGAGCGCCAAGCTCACGCCCCGCGATCCGACAATGGCGTCATGGGAGAGCGTCCCGGAAAACGAAAGGCCGTTTCAACGACGACTCATGGAGGTTGCCGCCGGATATGCCGAGCACGTCGACGTCCAGGCCGGCCGCGTAGTAGATGAGATCGAACGCCTCGGCTACGGCGATAACACGCTGATCTTTTACATTTGGGGCGACAATGGTTCTTCAGCAGAAGGGCAAAACGGAACTGTCAGCGAGCTACTCGCACAGAACGCCATCCCGACGACCGTGGAGCAGCACATAGCGGCTCTTAAAGACATTGGTGGACTTGACGCGCTTGGAACGCCGTTGACGGACAATCAATACAACGCTGGCTGGGCATGGGCGGGAAGCACTCCATACAAAGGGACGAAGCTCCTCGCGTCGCACTTCGGCGGGACGCGCAATCCGATGGCTATACGGTGGCCGGCGAAGATCAAACCAGACGCCGCGCCACGGACGCAGTTCCATCACTGTAACGATGTCGTACCGACCATCTACGAGGTCCTCGGAATCACACCACCCTTCGAAGTCAGCGGCGTACAACAGGATCCCATTGACGGTGTGAGCTTTGCGTATACGTTCGACGATCGCAATGCGAAGGGACGTCTCCTAACCCAATACTTCGAGATTATGGGAAGTCGCGCAGTCTACCACGACGGCTGGATGGCAAGCGCATTCGGTCCCCGAGCTCCCTGGGTTCCTGGGGCTCCGCCCAATATAGCGAGTTGGACGCCGGACAAAGATGTTTGGGAACTCTATAATCTTGAAGAGGATTGGACCCAGGCTAATGACCTTGCCGGTCAGATGCCGGAGAAGGTTGCCCAACTGAAGGAGATATTCATCGTCGAAGCCGCCAAGAACAAGGCCCTGCCAATAGGGGGCGGCCTCTACGTACCGCTCTTCCATCCCGAGCTCCGAATCGCCCCACCCTATACGCAGTGGAATTTTGCTGGAGATACAACGCGCATTCCGGAATTCTGCGCTCCAGCGCTTGGAAACAAGCCGAACGTCGTGACGATAGACGCCACGCTTCCGGCTAACGCGAACGGTGTTTTGTATAAGCTGGGCTCGAACTCAGGAGGCCTAACGCTGTATATCGACGACGGCATCCTATGCTACGAATACAACTTGTTCATCATCCAACGCACCAAGGTTCGCACATCGGAGAAGCTCCCGACCGGCAAAGTCCGGATCGAAGTTGAGACAAAGTACGCCGAACTCCGACCTGCCGGTCCACTCGATGTAACCTTGACGGTCAACGGGGAGACCGTTGCGCGGGGTCGCGTACCAATCAGCGCTCCACTATTATTCACCGCAAACGACTGCCTTGACATCGGAATCGCTCTTGGATCACCGGTTTCACTCGACTATCGTGAAAGAGCCCCGTTCAAGTTCAATGGAACGATTGAGAACGTCCACGTCCAATACATCACCGATAAGCATGCAGCCGAAGCCCCCGCGCGGTGACCCCCGCACTTTGCACTCCTCCGCGCACGCGAGGCCGCATCACGTTGGGGATTAGGAGCCTAGAAGCCATCTGCAGCTACGCTCGGCACTTCATCGAAAAGCTGCTGTGAGCCGTGCCGCTCCTTCTCCCCTGCGACCGCGAGATCATTCGTCGGGTTAACCGAACAACTGAAGGCGCCGAGCGGATCGCTAATCACAGCAGCCCGTCTCGCTTCAGTGTGCCTGTATTGATAAACGTTGTAGCCGTCGGTAACGAAAACATCGCCGCGGCCGTTCGAGCAAAGGCCGGAAGCGTAGTTTCCGACCACGATCCCACCTACGAGTTTGGCTCCGGGAAACGTGTACACGTAGACGTCGCTGTACTGATAGGTCGATGACGAGATGTAAAGCAAATCGCGACCCTTCGCTTCGGGCAGCATCCACGATCCGCTGTGATTGGCTTGCTCCGCGATCGTGCGGCTTTGCGTCATCGCGCCCGGCGCGACGATCGGCTGGGATCCGCTGCAGCCTGCGAGCACTGCCGCAGTCGCGCAAATACCTGATGTATAGCGGCCAAAAAATGAGGCTGACATAAGGCAGTGTATTTACTGCGACCGCGCGTCCACAACGTGGATAATCGAACCGGACGGATTTGCGCCGTCGCTGGGTCCGCCGCCGAAGCTATGGATCATTGTTACCGTGCCGGACTTCGAGATTGTGAAGACCATGCCAAGGTTAGAATTGCCCCCCTCCCAGGTCGTTCCGTAGAGCGTTCCGCGAATATCGTGGAGACCCGCAATCGGGTTTGATCCGGCGAAGCTGTAAAGCACGCTTTCCGTACCGGACCTAGATATCGTGTAGACCGTACCATAGTTGTCGGCTCCGCCGTAGTACGTCGTCCCGTAAAGCGTGCCGGCAACGTCAATGACGGACGCATACGGGTTTGCGCCGTCCCCGGGCCCGCCAAAGCTGTGGACCACCGTTACCGTTCCGGAGGCCGAAATCGTGTAGAGGGTGCCACCGTTGTACGCACCGCCGGTGAAGGTCGTGCCGTAAAGCGTGCCACCGACGTCATGGAGCGGCGCATATGGGATTCCCCCCTCGCTGCCGCCAAAGCTGTGTATTACCTTTTCTGTGCCGGACTTAGAGATCGTGAAGACGGTGCCAAAGTTGAATAGCGCGCCTCCTCTCAGCGTCGTACCATAAAACAACCCGCCGACCTCGACTAGACCTGCATACGGCACTACGCCATCGGGGGCGAACCCGAAACTGTGAAGTATGCTTTCCGCGCCGGACGTGGATATCGAGAAGACGGTACCCCAATTATGCTCACCTCCGGCCAAGGTCGTGCCGTAGAGCTTGCCGCGAACGTCGAGAAGAGGCGCAGATGGGTAAGCACCGTCCGCTGGGCTCCCGCTGAAGCTGTGGAGGATGGTTTCCCGACCGGATTTCGCGATTGCGAAGACGGTGCCGAGATTATGCTCACCCCCGTACATCGTCGTGCCGTAGAGATTCCCGTCCGCATAGATCAGACGATCCGTTGGGCGTACGCCGTCCGCCTTGCGACCGAAGTTGTGAACCACCCGCTCCTGCCCGCCCAGGTCGATCTCGAAAACGGTCCCTCCGCCGTGCGTACCGCCTTCGGTGGTTGTGCCGAAGAGTGCACCCTTTGCGGCTATAAACGGCGAATCGGAATTGCGACCGCTCATTGCGCTGCTTTCAGGTATGGCGCCCGGGCCGCCGATCCGGGACTGCGATCCGCCGCAGCCTGCGAGCAATGCAGCTGCGCCAATGCTGACAGCGTAGCCGCCAAGACAAAGGATTCGCATTTATCGCCTCCCTAAAGCCAAACGCTTGACGGCTAGGGAAGGTTCGCCCAAAATCGCGAACGATCCCGTGAACAGACTTTTCCTAGTCTCGCAGCCGTTTTCAAGTACGTCATCGAGCGGCGGCAGCAGCATCCAAGTCTTCGATGAAAAGGGAAACTTCGTCGGCTCGACTTCCAGTTCATCGACTATTCGATCAACCCGCTCGCGGGCCGAGCTTCGACAAAATTCAGGAGTTTACATACTAAGCCAAGGCCGCTCGGCGCGACCGACGAACGGACGAGGCGATTATGAGGCGTTGCGTAATCGCTCTCATCCTGCTTCTCGTGATGAGCTCTCTGCCCGCGCTTGCAAGAGTATGGGAACCGCCACCAGGACACACCGAGATACCGCTCTGGCCCCGAACGCCGCCCAGCGCTTCACGAAGTAGCGGCCCCGAATCCGAAGCGACCGAGACGAAGGAACTCGTCGCCGGCAGACCGTGGGTTTACGAGAGTAATGTCTCGCGCCCCACGATCACGGTTTTTTCGCCCAGAACGAAAACCGGAATCGCCGTCGTCGTATTTCCCGGCGGCGGCTATCAGATATTGGCGATGGACCTCGAAGGCAGCGAGGTATGTGATTGGCTAACATCGAGCGGCCTTACGTGCATTCTTTTGAAGTACCGCGTGCGGGCTCCGCAGTCGCCTCCGAATTTGGGGAGCGTATCCCCAATCCGCAATGGCGCTCCAGGACGCACAACGGGCGCTCGGCCTCGTGCGCTTCAATGCGTCGCGGTGGCAGATCAATCCGCACAGGGTCGGAGTGCTCGGATTCTCGGCCGGCGGCCATCTCGCCGCCGCGATCAGCACGCACTTTGCGCGACGATTGTATGCGCCGTTAACGCGGCCGACAAAGAGAGTTGCCGTCCGGATTTCGCCGTCGCGCTCTATCCCGGTCACTTGGCCGCGGACCGAAATCTCAAGCTCAATCCGGCGCTTCCCGTGACGAATCGCACTCCGCCTACATTCTTGCTCCAGGCCGAGGACGATTACGTCGACAGCGTCGACGACTCACTTGCATACTACATTGCATTGAAAAACTCCGGGGTTCCGGTTGAAATGCATCTCTACGCGCACGGAGGTCACGCTTTTGGGATACGCCGAACCGCGCAACCCATTACGGAGTGGCCGACGCTGGTAAAGAGTTGGCTCGCCAACCTCATACAGACTAAGAGCATCTAATCCTTCGACTCCGCTCAGGATGACAGCGCCCTTCGAGAGGCGCGCTTCGGTCTTAGCGAGGGTCGCTGTTTTCCATGCGACGGCTGCGTCACCTAAATCGGGTCCGGGATCGCGTGCAAATAAAGGAAATGCCACGCTGCCGTGGCGTTGGCATGCATAGAAAACGCTATATGGGGTATGGGTTTTTCGTAGCGGGTCGATGCATGGCGGGCCGGGGTGCATCGAGGAGGGCGCAACGGCGCCCCCCTCGCCAATGGCATCACGGCGTCGTTGCGCGCGGGGTCTCCGGTAACTCCTGCTCCAGTATCGGGATACCCATGTTGGATGCTTGAACGCCTTGCGCGACGCATAGCTTGAAAACGTCCATGATCTCCTCGACGGTCGCTCCAAGTTTAAGTGCGGCTTTGACATGGCGACGCACCCCGGGAGCGTACATGTGAGTGAATGATACGTCGAAAGCGATGCTGAGCAACTCGGCGAGCTTCGGATCGAGGATACCGCCTGCATAAACCGGCGCACCGCAAACAATGAATGCTTCCGTCCACTCGGGGTCGATTTCGTAGAACGGATCCCACGCGACGTTCCATTGCCCAGCGGCGCGCATTCGGTCACAGGCCGGTGTCGCCACGCTTTTCCCCTTTGCCGATGCACCTGCAGCCCCAGCCTCCTCTATGAGGATGGGTGCGCCGAGGCTACAGACATGAATCGACAAAAGCGAAGCCATCTTCAACACCATCAGCAGTTCATCGCGTGTGGCTCCCGCTTCGATGGCTCTCTTGATATGCCGCCGCGTTCCGTCGAGATTGAGATTCGTGCACGCGGCATTCACCGCTAGGCTAATAAGCTCGGCCGTTTTCCGATCGAGAGCGCCTTGCCACGGATTGCTGGTAACCTTTTCAACTGCGACACTCCAGGTCGGATCCCAGCGTGTCAGAATGTCGAATGCGGCGTCGTCCCAAGGCCCGATTTTCATGCGACATAGTGTCCGTCGGACGCCAGTACGGGTTCGCGGTGAGTGCCGTCGGTTTTGTACACCAAAAAGCCCTGTTGACCGGCTTCTCGGTTCGGCGGCAGGCCGAGGTTTGCCAACGTCTCTTCGGTAGTCTTATAGGTAACACCGATTTTCAGCATCTGGCGTGCCTGTTCCGGCGTTGCGACATCACGACCGATCTCGCGAGCCATCCGAACGTGCCGTTCGATCATCTGAACGGTCGTCATTCGCACGCCCTTCTTCGTGTCGTAGAGGTTGTCTTCAATCCCAGCGCGGGTGTGCTGACCGAGGGCTATCATCATCATCGAAATCGGATGCGTCAGACGGAACGTCGTTTGATACGTGAACACCGAACCGTGCGGCGTGCGGCGCACCAGCTCCATGAGGTCAAACGGGTTTGCCCCCAGGATGCCGCCGCCGCCCGTGCTGAAGAATCCGTTCATCGGGCCCTTGTAGTAGCCGCGTCGGATCATTCGTTCGACGAGTTCGAGACCGTGGATGTGCGGAAGCGCAAAATACGGCTGGATTCCGTGTTCGACGCAGAGCCTCGTTTCTTCAATATAGAAGTCCGGCGTTGCGTCGGCCACCATATTGGCGATTCCATGGAGCGCATCTTCATTGCCGAGGTGCGTCCCCGCGAAGGAATCGTCCATTGGATGCAGCGCGGTTAAATCATAGAGCGTGGTGCCGCACGAAACCGTGATTTGATCCGGTTTGGGATCTATCTGCGTCAACTTATGGCGCTGTTCGTAGCTTCCGAACTTTCCGACTTCGCCGGGCTCGGGTGCGAACGAAATCGACCCGCCCACTTGGAGGATCATCTTCGGCACGGCCTCGCGTAGGCGCGCGATTTGTTCGCCGTACTCTTGAAAGTTTTTTGAGATGTGACCGGTTTTTGGGTCACGGACGTGAATGTGCAACAATGTTGCTCCGGCATTGAAGCAATCGACCGCAGCTTGAACCTGCTCGTCCCAGGTTAGCGGAATATACCCCGGAGGGCCGTCCTGCGGCAGCCACATTGGCCCATAGGGGGCCGCCGTAATCATAAGTGGTGCCATGTTCTCCGGAAGAAGCGAGTCGTCTGTAAAATACGCCATTAGTGGACCTGTCTTTCTGAAATCAGCAACTGGTCACGATAGAGGCATAAATATGGCAGGGGTCTCGATTCGGCCTGTATAGCGGCCTGATGGAGACCATTGGGCCTCGCGGCCCACTGCGTAGGGGCTTCGAATGTCCGGTCCTGTTTGCGTTCAACGTCGACCGGGGCGCGAATCTCAACCGTCGCGCTCAAACGCGATCGGTGCCGTCACGCCGGGCGATTCTCAAAGCCGCGCCCGCGGCAGCGGCTGACACTCAGTACTTTGATGTGAAAGTGCACAGCGATAGCTTGTCGGCGTTCTGGGGTCAGCCCGTCGCAATAGAGGCGCACATCCTTCTTCCTGACTCATATTATAAAGACCTCACAAAGCGCTATCCGGTCCTTTACTGGATTCAAGGCTTTGACGGTTACGGCGATCCCGACTTCCTGGAGAAGCTCTCGTGGCAGAAGGCTATGCGAGTTCTTCACAGCGAGTTCATTCTCGTCTTTTTAAACGGCATGTTCAACGGCGGACACCAAGAGTTTGCCGACTCCGCTAACAACGGCCCGTGGGGCACCGCACTAACTACGGAGTTCATCCCCAAGACCGAAACCTCGTTTCGAGCCATTAACCAGGCGTCGGCGCGATTTGTGGGTGGCCACTCCTCGGGCGGATGGTCAGCTCTCTGGCTCCAGGTCACATACCCCGATATTTTTGGTGCAGAGTGGTCCGTCTCGCCCGATCCCGTAGATTTCCGAAACTTCTGCGGCGAAAACCTCACCGTGGCATCGCCGGCGAATTTTTTCAAAAGCGCCGGCGACTTTAATGGCGAAAACGCCTGGCAGTTCGCAGCTGACGGAGGCTGGCAAGCGCGCCAATTCGTCTCGTTCAACGCGGTGTTCAGCCTGAAGGGAACCGATGGAAAGCCCATGCCGTTGTTTAACTTTAACAATGGCAACGTCGATCCGGCGGTTGCTCTATACTGGGAGCAGCATTATGACATTTCGCGGATCTTACGCGACGAATGGACAACGATCGAGCCGAAGCTACGCCGTAAAATTCATATCTTTGTCGGCGACCGTGACAACTTTCATCTCGATGATTCCGTCGCGCTGATGAAAAAGGAATTGCGTGGTCTCGGAAGCGATGCCGAGATCGAAGTATTGTCGGGCTTCGATCATTGGACTATCTTCAACGCACACCACGGCCTGCAGCACTATATTGTTGAGGAAATGACGAGTATAGCGGTGCGCTAATAGGGACCGAAGTCGGCGCGAAAGACGTACGTGCCGCTGACCGGCCGGCAGTAAGACACCGCCGGCGAGTACTTAGAGTGGCGCGCCGCTCTGATCGCTTCACGGTCGAACTCGACATAACCTGACGAAGCGAAAATCCACGCGTCCGTTAGGTTCCCGTGGGGATCGATCGCGACGTAGACTTCTGAGATGCCCGTGACGTTCCACGCGTCCTCTTTCATTGACTGCGGATAATCGGGTTGCACGACTTTCGTTACGGTCGCCGCAACGAATGGATGGTCGCACGTTGGGATGGGAAACGGCGGCGAGGTCGGCGCGGCGAAAGCCGGAGGCGGAGCCGGAGCTGGTGTGGGATCACCGGCAGCCTGGTCGCGATTCGTCGAGCCGAGCTCCTTCGCTCCGGCAGGCGCGCCAAAAGGCGGCGGGTCGCAAGCAACTTCGCCGAACGAATCCCAATTGAAGTTAGCTTCCCCATGCGTCTGCGCCGTTGTGACCCACGCGTGTCGAACGCTAACAGGCTCGGGAAACTGCACGACCATCTGTGGTGAGTCGGCCACGACCCACCTCGTTCTAAAGGTGGCGTGAGTGCTCGTGTACGTCGCGCGCGTTAGCGCAACGGCACTTTGACTCCACGTGAACCATCCTCGATCCGTGTCGGCAACCATCGTGCCCTCAACCACGCGTGGCCCAAGCGCCCGAAGGAAATAGTACTGCACCGCCGCCGGACCCGACGACTTGGGGTAAGGGCCCATAAGCTGCCCGGACAAAACTCCGTTGCCGACCGCGCCGCCGGGGTGCAGGCCATTACAGTTGCGCACGCAACCAAGAATGCTACGCCGAAGCCAGTTAACGTAGCTCGCATTGACAAATATTTTTGGCCATCCCCGCTATTGACCTGGCCGCCGGCACCATCCAGGACCGCCGCGATTAGCGTGCGTGGCGATCGTGCGCCTTTGCGGCATTGCGCTCGGCGATCGATTGCTGCGAAGGGGGCGTCGCTCTTAACGAGGGTCGCTGTTTTCCATGCGACGGCTCGGAGCGCGCGTTTCGCTCATCTCATTTTGAGCGACGGCAGCGTCGCCTAAATCCGGTCCGGGATCGGGCAAGTCGACGTCGGATAACGTCAGGCCGCCGGCGCGCTCGAGCTTCGGCCTGCCCGTCAAGCATGATTTCGACATCGCCGGAATACCCGGCAGGATACGAACGCCGAGCGGTCGCCGTCGCTCCGGTGCTCAAAATTACCGATTCGCCTTCGGCAAGGGGGCGCTTTAGGCTCGCTTCTTCTTCCATTTATTCTATTACCCGATCGCTTGGGAGAACGAGCACAGGTCGCGGTCATCCTTCGACAGGCTCAGGATGGCAGGGTGGCGGCTCAGCGATGTTCTTGGTCGACGGTCGCGTAACCGTTGCCCCCAACCTCTCCCGATGAGAGTCCCCGCGCCTCGTCGCTTCGCTTGATAGCATCGGTTCGCCATACATCAACCGCGAAGGTGTACGATCGGCTACAGGAAGCGCACATTAGCACCGGAACTCACGCGCTGTATGGTCAGCGCTTCCATCGCGTCGCTGCCTCTTGCCTTGGTCGTAGCCACGTCTGCGTCACCGACGGCAAGGCCGCCGAATCCACCGTATATGCAGCCTCCGGCCGGGTGGACCAGTTTAGGCCCTCCTCCGCCGAACACCGTCGACTATGGTTGGGTTTCGCAGCACTTTCGCGACGGAAGTCCGCATGCTGGCGACAGCATGGAAGTGACGGTATACCCGATCCCGCCGAGCTCCACGCTCGCCGAGCAAGTAAAGGAAGCGATAACAGAGGAAACGCATGATGGGCGAACCGTTGCCAGTTCGCAGAGTCACGCCACGTGCAACGGGACTCAACCAGGTTGGACGATTGACTTTAGACTTCGACTTCCTTCCGTTGTGGCGATTTCGCAGGTCGAGCATTTTGCCGTATATAAGCGGCATGTCTACGTTATCATCTTCAACCATCGCGCGGACCTCCCGGTCGATAATGTCGTTCAAGCATCGATCGACTCACTGTGTCCGAAAAACGGCACATAGCTCAAACCGCACCGCCTAAACAGTCCAGGTTGAGTTCAGTTCGATTCGCTGGATTCCCAGTGTCGCCATGCTATCATCGACGTGCTTTGCATTAGTCGGAACCGCAGAAAGCAGCGTCGCCGCTATGTTTCTGCTGCTATCTCAATCATGGAAAAATTGTTGCATACAAAGACAGGGGCGAAGCGTCGGTGTCGCTCGTTTTCGTCCAGTGTACTTGGTCCTTGATTACGTCTAGGGCATCGAATAAGCCCTCAACGTCGCGCCGTTCTGGATAGCTTGGCATGTCGAGCTTCGTGGTTACATTGCACCGCTCAACCGCAATAATGTAATGCGGTACGTCAGTGACTAACACCGGCTCTACACTCAGGTCAAAAAAGTCGTACCGTTCCAAAAGCCTCACAGCTAGTCGAAAACTCGCGGGGAGCACGCCCCGGCGAAACTGCTCGTCCGTGGGATGTTCAGCTTCATATGTCCCTGTCATTTTGACCCAGCGCCGGCCGGCATAATATAGCCCTAAGTCAGAAAAGAGAACCTCGTAGTCCGGGCACTTACCAAAGCACGACGTCCTTGCGTAGCGAATCGCTCGGATATCGCTGTAGCTCGGGTGCTTTCCAATACCGCACGAAGCGTCGGCATATGGAGTATACGAAAGCAGCATAGCGATGAAGATGATGAGTGCCTTGATCGACGGAGAGCGTATATATGAAGATCGAAGCGAGCCGGCGTTTAACAATTTGAGTCCCTCATGGTGCGTCACTAGTTCGCGTGTCCCGTAAATGGTAGAACACAGGTTGCTCCTCGGGATGACACACAGCGCGCCCTTCGAGACGCTTGCTGCGCTCGCTCCTCAGGATGACACACAGCGCGCCCTTCGAGACGCTCGCTGCGCTCGCTCCTCAGGATGACACACAGCGCGCCCTTCGAGACGCTCGCTCGCCGCTCCTCAGGATGACACAAAGCGCTCCTCAGCCCTTCGACAAGCTCAGGGTGACACAGGGTAGGTCATCCTTCCACAGGCTCAAGATGACAGCACTCTACCTCGACGCTCAGGATGACATCACGCTCAGCCCTTCGACAGGCTCAGGGTGACACTAGTGGGAGATCCCAGAGGGTGATTTCGGCGGCGCCGTTTAGCGCCAGCCGCGTAATACCGTCCATGCGAACGGCATCGCCCGTGCGGAGTTCCTCTACGGCTACTTGGCGATCTTTATCATCGAACGCAGCGACGTCGATGCCGCCATCCGCAACGAAGAGAAATCCGAGCCGGCCGGGTTCGAATGTGTGGCGCAGCTCGATGCCTTCGAGTCGCGAAACGAGGAACGTTGCGTCCTGGGTCAGTGCGATCGGTGCTGTTTGATCGCCGTGACCCGAAGCGACGAGGAGCCACTTGTTGCGTCGGTCTTCGACGTCGAAGTCGACTTGGCCGTAGGTAGGCGTACCGCCGGTTTCGCGGGGCAGCACCCACATCTGCAAGAAATGCAATCCGTCCGTCTTCGAATGATTGAATTCCGAATGCCGCACGCCCTGACCAGCGCTCATGAACTGCACGCCCCCGGGACCGACGACGCCATGGCTGCCCAAACTATCGCGATGCTCGAGTTCTCCGGAGAGGACGTACGTGAGGATTTCCATGTCGCGATGCGGATGCGTCGGAAAGCCTTCTCCCGGCGCGACGCGATCGTCGTTGAAGGCGCGAAGCGCGCCCCAGTTGACGTAGCGCGGATCGAAATACTCGGCGAAGCTGAACGAGTGGCTCGTCTGAAGCCAGCCATGGTCGTAGGTTGCACGTTCCGCGGCGCGTTGTACTTGGAAAACGACGGTATCGGTGCCGATGATGTCAGAGACTCTCTTCATATATAAGCTTTTCGACCCGCTCGCTCGCCGAATTGGTGGCAGGCCGGGCGCCGGAAGGAAGAGTCGCGACAAGCCTGAAAGCACGGCGAGCACTTAGGCAGACCTAACTTGGGTTGAGACTTACCCAACCAGCCGGCCGTTGTACTGGTAGGAGGCGAACGGATGACAATCGCGCGGGCCGCTCTCTGCGTGGCGGCCCTTTTGGGAGCCATTGTGGTTTCCGCATGCGGCATGGCCGGCCAACCGCCAAGTGCGGCTGCGACTTCGTCGAGATCGTCCGAATCGTGGACGTTGCCAGAGGCGCAGAGTCAAGATTTGCTCTATCTTTCCGACGTTCAAACGAACGACGTTTACGTGTTCTCGTATCCGCAAGGAAAACTCGTCGGCACGCTCAAGGCGTTCGGCGCGCCGCGCAGCGAGTGCGTCGACCGAAAAGGTAACGTTTGGATCGCCGACGTGCAGGGCTACGACGTCGTGGAGTACGCGCACGGCGGCACAAAGCCGCTGGTGGCCCTCAGCACGCCCTGGGCGCCGCGAGGATGCTCCGTCGATCCGCACAGCGACACGCTGGCAGTGACCGGCGGCGACAAGGGAATGATTCTCGCCGTCTATCATCACAGCTCGCACCATCAGTGGCGCGACCCGCAAACATATACGGATACCGATATGGGTGCCGGGTATTTTTGCGGATACGACGCGCACGGCAATCTCTTTATCGACGGCCTCGACAAAGCCAGAGGCGGCACATTTCGATTGGCGGAGCTGCCGCGGCGCGGTAAGTCGCTGACGAATGTCGCGGTTAGCCAAAGCATCACCGCACCCGGAGAAGTTCAGTGGGATGGTAAATACGTTGCGATCGGCGATACCGGAGTTACTCCGTCGGTGATCTATCAGTTTTCCGTAAGCGGGAGCAGCGCAACGCAGGTTGGTTCCACGGTTCTCGGCGGGACGAAAAGCGTGCGCCAGTTCTGGATTGACGGCACGCGCGTCGTCGGTCCCGACTACAATACGGACGCCGGCATTTGGAAATATCCAATGGGCGGATCTCCGGTCACTCAAATCACGACGGTGCACGGCTACGGCGCCGCGATCAGTGCGGCCGCCGGCTCGAGCAGAAAGTAGATTGTTATGACGCGACGTCTTCTCGCAGCATTCATCGCTCTTGCGTGGCTCGCCGCGTGTCGCGGTCAGTCCTCGCTTCCGAGCAGCGTCCTTCCACAGGAGCAAACGCCGGTTTCGACGGGCGCCGCGCATCCCGACAGCCTCAACGGACTGCCGGAGCCACCCGTAGTGCGCTCGGTTAACGGCGTCGCGAAGGTTTCGTTGATCGTGGACTTTAGCGGAGCCACGGGCTTCCCGGAGTTCGTCTACGACAACGTCGACGGCGTCGCGCCCACGATCCGCGTCAATCCCGGCGACACGATCGTGATGAACGTTAGCGACCAGCTCGGAAAAACGAGCGGCGACAAGTTCGACATCAACATTCACTTTCACGGCATGGGATCGTCACCGCATTCGCCGGGCGACGACGTGCTCGGAATGCTCGCGCGGCCCGGCCAGTCGCTGCATTACGTCGTTCACATTCCAAAGAATCAGGAACCGGGACTCTACTGGTACCATCCCCACGTGCACGGCCAGACCGCGTATCAGGTTGGTTCGGGCGGGATGTCGGGCGCAATCGTCGTCAACGGCCTCGAGCGTCACCTTCCCGGATTAGCGAAGATGAAGGAGCGACTCATCATCGTTCGCGCGACCGGCACGGGGCAAAACTTGCGCCGCCGCGACGACTCGGAGACGGACGATATGTCGGGTGACATGTCGTCGATGTCGGGCGTGCGCGCGAATCCGCAGGCGATCAATACGGAGCCGTGCGGATCGGACCTCGGATTGCTCACGACGCTCAACGGCGCGTATCAGCCGGTCATCAGCATATCGCCGGGTGAAAAGCAGTTTTTCCGCGTCGTCAATGCAACGTCGCACAAGACGCTCAAACTCCATTACGGCGGCACCATGGAAATCGTCGCGATCGACGGTTTTGCGCTCGACACGTGGCCGGCACGCCACCGACGAAGACGGTGCGCACGCTCGTCATTCCGCCGGCGGCCCGCGCGGAGTTCGTCGTGACCGGCCCGCAGAGCGGTCGCGCGGACTTTCGAACGCTCTGCTTTGATTCGGGCATCACGGGCGACCACGACCCGGAGTTGAAGCTCGCGGAGTTAAAGGCGCCGGCCCACAAGCACACGCCGGAATCGACGTTCGCCGGTCCGCTTACGGTGGGTTCGCCGCTCCCGCAAAACGTCTACACGACGGCGCTGCCGCCGATTGCCGCGAAACGGACCGTCGTATTTAGCGAAGGCCTCACCCACTTCTTCATCAACGGCAAGGCCTTCAAGATGAGCGATCCGCCGCAGTACATCGTGCACGTCGGAACCGTCGAAGAATGGGACATCCATAACGTCACGCAGGAAGTGCACGACTTCCACATCCATCAACTCCACTTTCTGGTCAAGGAGATCAACGGCGTCGCGGTCGCGCACCCCTATTGGGCCGATAGCGTCGTCATTCCGCATCAGCTCAAGAACGGCAAGCCGGGCACGCTGGTCCTGATCATGGATTTCCGCGACCCGATCATCAAAGGCACCTTCCTCTTCCACTGCCACATTCTCGATCACGAAGACGCGGGGATGATGGCAAAGATTCAGGCGATTTAAAATGAATGCAAGTCGATTGAAGCGGCTGATATTTTTGGGCGGCCTTCTCGTAGGCGTGAGTGCGTGCGGCTCGGCCGCCGTTCCGCCGGCGGCGACAACCGGCGCGCACTTCGATGCCGCCGGTTCGTGGATGGCACGCGCAGCCACAAAGCAACCATTACTTTACGTGTCGGATGCGGACGGCAACGTCGACGTTTTCAGCTATCCCGATGGAAAGCCCGCGGGAGTGCTCAAGGGCTTCAATTCGCCGGCCGGACTCTGTTCCGATAGCGCGGGCGACGTTTACGTGGTCGACACGGGACTCTTGGAAGTTCTCGAATACAAGCACGGCGGCACGACGCCGATCACCTCGCTCTTCGTGATGGGATACTATCCGTACGGCTGCGCGGTCGATCCGACGACCGGCAATGTCGCCGTCGCGGATTACGCTTCGCAGAAGCAGGGCCCGGGCGGCGTCTCCATCTTTCATCCGGGACAGACGTTTCCAAGCACGTATCAAGACGCGGCCTTCAACGCGTACTTCTTCTGCAGTTACGACAACAGCGGCAATCTTTTCGTAGATGGTTCCGATTACGGCAGTTACCACACCGAAGTCGCCGAGTTGCCGAGCAGCAGCACATCGTTCACCACGATATCGCTCGATCGAACGATCGGCTATCCGGGCGGTGTCGCGTGGGATGGGACCTATCTGGCGATTCAGGACACGGCGAGCCGCATTCTCTACCGCTTCAAAATAGCCGGCGCGAAAGGAAAAGCGGTCGGCAGCACCATCTTCAAGGGCGACCGCACCACGCTGATTCATCAGTTTTGGATTGCGGGAAGCTCGATCGTCGTTCCGTACGGGACGACGCAGCGGCTGGTTCGCAAGGTTGGCTTTTGGTCCTATCCCGGCGGCGGCAGCGTCACGAAATCATTTAGCGTAGCGCATTCGACCGAGTTGGTCGGCGTGACGCTGAGCGCACCGCACAAATAAGCTTCACGCTACGGCGTTAACGCGAAGGCGGTTCCACCGTTGTAGGGGCCGCCCTGCGACGTGGTGCCGTAGAGCGTGCCGTCGACGTCGATGAGGCCGGCTAGCGGCAGTGCGCCGTCGGTCCGCGCTTGGAAACTGTGAAGCACGGTTTCGGCGCCGGAGGGCGTGAGCGAAAAGATCGTCCCGCACCCGTGCGTTACGCTGCAGCCCGCACCGCCGGTTTCGGTAACGCCGTAGAGCGTGCCGTTGACGTTGAGGAGATCGCCGGAGGGGTTTGCACCATCGCTGGGATAGCCTTTGAATTTGTAGAGCACGCTCTCTTTACCCGCAGTCGTGATTTTGAAGATCGCGCCGAAATGTTCGTGATCGCCGCAGCCTTTGCACTGTCCGATTTCGCCGGCCGTCGCCGTTCCGTAGAGCGTGCCGTCGATGTCGACGAGGCCTCCGCGCGGAAACGCGCCGTCGCGCGCACCGCCCTGGAAACTGTGCAATACCGTTTCGCTGCCCGATGTCGTAATCTTAAAAACCGCACCGCGATCTCGATTGCCGCCCTTATAGGTCGTGCCGTAGAACGTGCCGTCGAGATCGAGAAGGCTTGCATTGGGATACTTTCCGTCCGCGTGGTTGCCGCTGCGTCCCACGAAGCTATAGAGCACGCGCTCGTGGCCTGACGGCGCGAGCGCATAGACCGTACCGCTATCCTTCGAACCCCCGAAGAACGTGGTGCCGTACATCGTACCGCCGACGTCCGTGACTGCGGAATGCGGATCGTAGCCGTCGGGTGAGTTTTTGAAATGGTAGAGCGGCGTTTCGTCGCCGGAGGTCTTCATCGAGAAGACGGTGCCGCCGGTGCTCGCGCCTCCGTCCGTCGTGCCGTACAATGAGTTCTTGACGGCGATGAGTCCCGCGAATGGAAACGCGCCGTCGCTCGCGCCGCCGAAACTATGCAGAACGGATTCGTTGCCGGTCGTCGAGATCGAGAAAACCGTCCCGCAACCGCCGCTGGCGTAGCATCCCGAACCCCCGGCAAGGGTCGTGCCGTAGAGCGTGCCTCTCAGGTCGAGCAGCTTACTCTCGGGAGTCTGACCGTCGGCGGCATTGCCGAAGCTATGCAGCACCGTGTACGTATTCGCTCGAGGCGTTCGTGTCCGCGCGGCTGCATCGAGACCACCCGTAGGGGCGCCCGTTCCCCCACACGCTGCAAGCGCTGCAGCAACGTAAGCGCATAAAGCGTAACGCATCGTATCTACGGCGTTCATGGCGAGCCCTTCTGCACGGGGGCCATGGTTCCATCGCATAAGATGAGGGCCGGTGGCGGGCGTCGTAGCGAAGAGGCGATGAGCTCCACGGACGTTCCGCTGGTTGGGCCCCGCGACCAAGTCTTCCCGACGCTCTCCGAAGCGCAGATCGAGCGAGTAAAAACGCGAGGGCGTGTTCGCACATTGCGCGCAGGCGAAGTGCTGATCGAGCAAGGGGATGCGACGATTCCGTTCTTCGTCATCCTCTCGGGCGAACTGGAGGCGGTGCGGCCGACGGAACTCGGCAAGCGCGTCATCACGCTCACCGGGCGCGGCCAGTTCACCGGTGAGATCAACACGCTTTCGGGCCGGCGGACGATGTTTCGGATCGAAGCTTCGGAACCAACTGAAGTTATCGAGCTCGAACGGCAGCAAATGATGGCGCTCGTCCAAGGTGACGCGGAGATCGGCGAAATGATCGTGCGCGCGTTCATCTTGCGTCGTGCCGGTTTGGTCTCGGGACACGTCGGCGACGTCGTTTTGGTCGGTTCGGCGCATTCGGCCGATACGCTGCGGCTCAAAGAGTTTCTCATGCGCAACGGTCATCCGTATGCATATCTCGATCTCGAGCGTGACACGGATGCCGAGCAGCTCATGACGAGCTTCAAGATCACCACTGACGACATACCCGTCGTGATCTGCCGCGGCGAGCGCGCGTTGCGCAATCCCTCCAACCGCGATCTCGCGGACTGTTTAGGCTTCAACGAATCGATCGACGAGACTCACGTGCGCGACGTCCTCGTGATCGGTGCCGGGCCGTCCGGCTTAGCGGCGGCCGTTTACGGTGCGTCGGAAGGCTTGGACGTTCTCGTGATCGAGACCAACGCGCCCGGCGGCCAAGCCGGCTCGAGCTCGCGCATCGAGAATTACTTCAGGATTCCCGACCGGCGTCTCGGGACTGGAGCTAGCGGCGCGTGCGTTCACGCAAGCCGAAAAGTTCGGCGCCGAGGTTTTGATGGATCGAGCCGTGCGCTTGCAGTGCGATCGAAAACCGTACCGCGTTGCGTTGGAGAGCGGAGGCACGATCCCGACGCGCACGATCGTAATTGCGAGCGGAGTTCGTTACCGAAGGCCGCCGTTGGAGAACTTAGAGCGCTTCGAAGGAAACGGCATTTACTACGGCGCGACCTTCGTCGAGGGACAGCTTTGCACGAACGACGAGGTCATCGTGGTAGGCGGCGGCAACTCGGCCGGCCAAGCCGCGGTCTTTCTTTCGGAATCGGCGTCGCACGTCTACGTGCTCGTGCGCGCGGCGAGCTTGGCGGAGAGCATGTCGCGCTATCTGAGCCGGCGCATCGAGCAGACCCCGAATATCGAACTACTGACACACACCGAGATCGTGGCGCTGCTGGGAGACGACCGGCTGCGAGCCGTACGCTGGAAGAACAATGAGACGGGCAGTCGTCGAGGAGCACTCGATTCCACACGTTTTTATGATGACCGGCGCCGAACCGAATACCGCTTGGCTCGACGGTTGCATTGCGCTCGATCAGACGGGCTTCGTGAAGACCGGCGCCGAGCTGACTCCCGAGGATTTGGCGACGGCGCGATGGCCGCTCGTTCGGCAGCCGTTTCTGTTGGAAACGAGTCTACCCGGCGTCTTCGCCGTCGGCGACGTGCGCGGCGGCAGCATGAAACGCGTCGCATCGGCGGTCGGCGAGGGTTCGATCGCTATTTCGTTCGTACATCAAGTGCTCGCGCAATAAGCGTCTGCCCCCTCCGGATCTACCTACGCGCAAGTAAATTAACGCCCACGCGCCCGGCGACAAAGATCCCAAGCGTGAACAAAGCGCCGGCGAATAGAACGGAGCCGATGGTGTCGACGATGCGTGTGTACGCGTCGATTAACGGATACGCTACAATTGCCAGAAGGGCAACCACGCAGACGACGCTCAGCGCCCGCTTCAGCCAAATTGAAATGGTAGTTTCCGGGATGATAAGCAGCCAGCTTCCGTACGCTATCAGTCCAACTACGGCTGATACTCTCGGATAACTGTGGAACACTTCGCCTCCAGCTTTGTGAGGGAATAGATAGGTCGCGACCACCGCCAGCTCAAGCGATGTGAAGATCATTGCCGCGCTCCATAGCATCCGATCGCTCCAGCGTGGATTTAGGAAAGAAATCCAGATCATGACAAGAGCGCTCAACTCGGGAACGGACCTCATTATTAATTGAAATATGCTCCCTATTAACGCGGGGTAGTTGAAGAAACCGCTTTCCAACCTCGACAGCAGCGCAAAGCCCCGTGCCGTTTCGTGAATCGACTGAGAGTCGACCCCAAGAACCGCAAACGCGATGGAAAGCGCAACCGTGGCCCATAACGATGGCGGCATTCTTGGCCAAGGGATCTCCTTGCGGTCCGGTATCAGCTCCTCGGCTCTGGTGGGCTCCAAAGGCTCTGACATCAGAAACGTCGACGCCCCTAGGCCGTTCCCGGCTTCGAACCTATGCCGGAAACGGAACCGTCAAGGTTCTTGTCCACTATCAATCGGTAGCAGCGGGCCGCGCACATGGCAACACACAACCTCGATGGCGATTCCTGGCTTGCGCCCGTCACTAAGATGACATCTGACGGAACCGAACCCGCCGCTAATGTGGTATTCGAAAAACAGTGCCGTAACCGCCCTGACAGCCGTAGTGGTAGCATCCCGTGCCGCCATAGGCCGTCGTGCCGTAAAACGCCGTCTTGGTGTTTGTGATGCCGGCGTAGGGTGTCGCACCGTCGGGGGGACCTTTGAAGCGATAGAGCACGTGATAAGCGTTGCTGGACGGTTTGATCGAATATATGACGCCGTCTCCACTATTCTGGCCGCTGCCACCGTCGAGCGTAGTTCCATAGAGCACTCCGTTGACTGCGATTAGTCTTCCGTCCGGATAATAGCCATCGCGTTCGTTACTTTGGTTGAACGAGTAGAGAAGACGTTCGCTGCCGCTCGTCGTGACCGCGTAAATCGCCCCGCTGCCGTGTTTGCCACCGTACGCCGTCGTTCCGTAAAGTACGCCGTTCATCGAGACTAAGCCGGAAGGTTCCTGTGCGTCGGTCGTGACGGGGCCAAAACTGTAGAGAACGGTCTCTTGCCCGGCCAAGCTTATCGCAAAGATGCATCCACGGTCCCAACTACCGCCGCCCTGCGTGGTGCCGTAAAGTTGGCCGTTGAGATAGATGAGATTTCCGCTCGGCAGCGCGCCATCGGCTCGCGTAGCGAAGCGGTAGAGGATACGCTCTTTTCCGGTCGCGTCAATCGAGAAAATCGTGCCACAACCATCACGCAAATCGTCGGGGCAGAATGCACCGCCGTTAAGCGTCGTGCCGTAGAGTTTGCCATTGGCCAACGTCAACGGACCAGCCGGATGTAAGCCGTCGCGCTTTCCCCCAAAGCGATACAGTACTTCCTCATCCCCCGATGCCGCGACTTCAAAGACGGTGCCGCAACCGGTTTTTGTCTTACGCGTGCCGCACTCGAGGCCGCCCAAGTATGTGGTGCCGTAGAGGGTTTGCTTCACCGCCAATAGTTCAGCGGTCGGGTCCGAACCATCGTTCGGAGGACCAGTGAAGCGGTGGATCACCGTCTCTTTGCCGTCGAGAGTGATCTTGAAGACCGCGCCACAACCTTTACCTTCGCAGCCTTTTCCGCCCATCGTCGTCGTTCCGTAGAGATCGCCGCCAAACGCAATCGGTCGCGCCTCCGGATTTTGGCCGTCTGGCTTATCTTGGAAGCTGTAGATCGACGAATACGCGCCTGAGGGTTGGACGAGTGATTCGCGCTGGGCCGGGAGACGCTGCGCAATCGCCTCTTCCGGCGAGGCAGGCGGGGACGCTTGACCGCAGGCGGCAAGCAGCGCACCGGCACCGAGACCCAGCGCAAGGCGTGAAATGAACATGGCGAATCTCTGCTTCGGCCCGTCGCTGACCGCGTCTTGCATTCCCTAGTAATTAGCGAAAGCGCGAGTACTCCGTCGTCCAGACGGTATCCTACGCTCGCATTCACCGATTGCAACCGACGTCTGCTGTGAGCACAGCAAAAAGGTAGCGTGGCTCCGTACTAACGGGGGCTGCATAACAGACGCGCGGAACGTTCCTACCTTGTCGTCCGCGGCTTCCAGGGAGGCATCGAGTATGAGAACCTTTGTGGGCTTCGCGCTTAACATCAGCGCCGCTGCCGCATTGCTTGCTGAATGCGCCGGACCTCAGCCACCGATCAGCGGCCTGAGTCGATGCTGCGGAGCCATGCGATTCCCACGCACGCCGACCGCGGGGGATCGTGGATGCTGCCGGAGGCGCAGAGCGAAAATCTGATGTACGTTTCTGATACGGGGCTCGGAGGCGTCGTAGTCTACAGCTATCGGCCCCCGCGGTATAGGCTGGTTGGCTTTCTGTCGGACCCGAGCTATCCTTTGGGCGAATGCGTCGACAAGGCGCAAAACGTATTTATAACCAGCAGTGGGGCGATATTCGAATACAGCCACGGCGGCAGCAGCCCCGTTCGGATTTTAGGGGACCCTGCAGGGACACCAAATAGCTGCGCCGTCGATCCCATAACCGGAAATCTCGCGGTTACCGCAGGCGGACGCCCCATATCGGGCCCATTCGGTCTTGCGGTCTACAAGAACGGCAGAGGCAAGCCGACGCTGTACCAAGCCCCGGCGTTTAACTATATGCTCTTCTGTAGCTACGACGCAAAGGGTAACCTTTTCGTCGACGGTGGAACGGCGGCAAGCAACGCGTTCTTGCTCGCCGAACTTCCGAAGGGCGGCACAACCTTTACGACAATTAAGCGTCGAGCAGACCATCGAATCCCCAGCCGGCGGCGTCGAGTGGTATGGACGACACTTGCTCGTTGGTGACAATTTCAACAAAGCGATTTACGAGTTTAATATCAAGGCGGATCAAGCAAAAGAAGTCGCTTCTATCTCGTTGGCCGACGCTTTTAACGTCGTTCAGTTCTTCGTGCGCAATTCGCCGCCTGATCAGCCCAAGCGGCAACATCGAAGGGCGCTCCGGATTTGTCGCGCTTTATCAGTTTCCAAAAGGCGGCTCACCGGTTCGGAACCTTTCGAACTTCAGCAGCCCGTACGCTGTTGTCGTTAGTTCGTCGCAGCCACGTTAGGAGGCTCCGCGCGTGAGAATGTCGGTTAGCGTTGACACTACCGGGCGGCCTCATGTGGGACGACGGCCACTTGGCAATAGCAGATACGCGGCTCACGAGCGCACGAGCACCGCAAGCCTCTGCCAACCATAGTTTATCGTTTTGCCATTCAAGGCACTCAAGGAACTGAAGCGGGACGGACCAAGCTACGAGCAGGGCTCGGCTCGCTGTTCTGGATTCAAGGCGCAAGGATACTCTCAGGGAGCAGCGGCGGCAGCATGAAGCGCGTCGCATCGGCGGTCGGCGAGGGTTCGATCGCTATTTCGTTCGTACATCAAGTGCTCGCGCAATAAGCAGCGATTCACAGCGCGCCGTCAGCGGCCGTTCGGTATAATGCGCCGCGTATGCACGCGCGCAGCTTCGCCGTTATCGTCTTGGCGTTGCTGTTCGTTGCCGTGCTCACGCCGGGAGGGCGTGCACAGTCCGATTCAGGCGAAATCGATATCGTCGTGGCCGACGCATCGACCAAGCAGCCGCTTGAACTGGCGCGCGTACTGCTCGACGGGCCGGTTATCACGTCGGAACTTACCGGAAAGAACGGCAAAGTCGTTTTTACCGACGTTCCCGATGGGATCTACCGAGCGCGCATCGTGAAGCGCGGCTACGAAAGCCTGACGTCGGCTTCGTTTGAAGTACTCGATGGGCGCGTCGTCACCGTCAGCTTTTCGCTCGCGCTGGCGAATGGCGGTTTGAAAGTCATCGGTCAAGTAACCGCAAAGTCCTCGGCCGCCATCTCGTCGACCAGCATCGATGCGAACTCGCCGCAACGCCGACTCTCCACCGATCTCGCCGATGCGCTCAACAAGCTCTCGGGCGTGAGCGTTTCGACGTCGAGCGACGACAGCGACGCGACGCAAACGATTTCGCTCGAGGCACACGATGCATCGCAGACGCAGCTCACGCTCGACGGCATTCCACTCAACGCACCCGGCTCGGCCGGAAATCTCGGCTCCTTCGCGACGGATCTTTTTCAAGGGTCCTCGGTGCACATGGGACCGTCGTTAGGAGGCCTCGGCGGCTCGGTCAACTTCAGCACGCTGCAGCCCACGCTCAGCTGGATATCGCAGCTGCAGATGTCGGTGGGCAGCTACGGGCGTTATAACTATTCGCTCGCCGAGACCGGATCGATCGGAAAACTCGGCCTCGCCGTTCAGACCGTCAATCGGCTCTATCCCAGTCTCGTAGACGGCGATTACTATGAGGACGCGAGCGGCTTAGCCTACAGCCACGACGGCGACGGCACGATCTCGGGCAACGTACTCAACCTGCGCTATCAGTTCGGCGACGATAATACGCTCAACGGCCTCTTCATGAACTCGACCCGCGACACGAACATCGTTTGCCTTCGTTATAACGGCTACCCGCCGAGCCTACCGTGCGGATATGGCCCCAACAATACCAACAGCAGCAACGTGCAACTCTACGCGCTGACCGACAACGCGCTGCTCGGTGCGACGCAGCTGCAGGCATCGATCTTTTCGATGGATCAGTCGGGCGTGTTGGACGAGCTCGCCCGTTACGTCAACGGGCTGCCTGCCCCGACCGGCTTTTCGAATGCGACGCGGTCGGATGGATACTCCGTGAATGCGACGCTTCCGGCACAAGAGCGCCACACGATATCGTTTCAAGCGTACGGGACCTCGTCGCAGTTTACGACGACTCCGTTGATCGAGCAGGCCGCGCAATACTACAGCGGTGCCGAGACGACGCAATATAACGTGGTGCAAGCGACCGACACGATTCATTCAAACGACAAACTGACGCTGAGCGGATCGGCCGGGTTGAGCACCGCGACGGGAAACACCGGCATCTCCGAGCTCGCAAGCGTGGGTGCGGCGTGGCGGCCAACGCCCCGAGATTCGTATGCCGCCACGTTTGCGCTGGGTGGCGCAGCGGCAACGCAGGGACGATTGCAGATCCTCAGCGACCCCGCTTCGCTGCGTTTCGATTGTGCCGGCAAAGTTGCGTTCGGCAACGCGCCGGGCCAGCAGCCGACGAACAGCTCGTCGAATTCGGTGCGCCTCAGCTACACGCACCAACTGCATGCTGGGAACGTTTCGCTATCGCTCTATCGGCAAGTGCAAAACGACGTCTTGCTGCCGGTTTACGTCAACGGAACCGTGCTCAATCAAATGGGTGCGCTGCCGGTTAATTACTTCGGGGAGATCGCTTCGATCTACAACTCGCCGGCCGGATGCGGTGCGCCGGCGGGCACGCCCTTCTACCCGCAGCAACTCTACATGACGACGCCGATCTCGGGCGTGCAGCGGCTCTACCAAGGCGCCGAGATAACGGGATACGTGACGTTCGGGAATTTGGTCGTGCAGCCGTACTACAATATCACCGGAGCATTGGCAGAATCGACGAACTATATCTTCGACAATCCCTGGTCAATTACGATTCCGGGAGAGCAGCTCCCGAACGTGCCGCTGCTCAAGTCCGGACTCGTTTTGGATTACAAGGCACCGGGATCGATGCTCGAATGGCTTGCCGACGTGCAGCATGTCGGCTCGAACAATCCGAACGACCTTCCGCCGTACACGACGTTCGACGCGGGCGTCACTGCGCAACTCACGCGCGGAACGCTCACGCTGGCCGCGCAAAATATCACGAACACGTACTCGGGCATCTTCTCCAGCCCCGCAAACGCCGTACCTTATGTAACCGCGGGCGGGTATACGATTGCGAATATCGCTCGACCGCTCGTGCCGCGCAGTTTTTCGTTGACGTATTCGGCGCGATTTGGCCAAGGCGCGCTCTCGTCGCAAACGGCGACGGCGTTTCGCGCGCGTGGCGCGGCAGCGGCGGATTCTACGGCGGTGGTCCGCCGGGTGGGCCTCCGGGATCCGGCGCGGGCGGGCCTGGCGGCGGGCGAGGATTTCGCGGGTTGTTCTCGCCGTTGCCGCAGACGCCGCCGGCCGATCCTTTTGCGGTCGCGACCGATCCGACGACGTGCTCCGCGCAGAACGCGCCGAAAGCGCGTCAACTTTCGACCGAACTCAAAGCGTTCGTCGCGCAGATTGAGGCGGCTCGAACGGCTGCCGGGTATCCGGCGACGATGGCTGCGCCGGCGTTGACCGATGCGACGATCACGTATCACGGGTTGGGCGCGACGTATGCGCTGTCGATAACGCCGAAAGGAAGCGGGACGCTGCGCGCGCTAGCGGGATGCATTCCGCTGCATATCGCACGCGCCGACGACGTAACGCAGCGGAAGCTGTACGCCGCGTCGAGTCCGCTCTTCTTCGTGCCGCAACTCAACTTCATGCCGGCGGTCGGCCTGTACTTCGTTGCGCGGCAGCAACAGCCGGGGCAGGAAGCGTTTCGCTTCTACCGGCTACCGACGACGCCACCGAAGGATGCGTTCGAGGTGCGGACGTCGACCACGTGCGTGGACCAAGTGCGGAATCTCGCGACACAGGCGCTCGGCGAACTCAAGAACCATTTCGCGAGCGGCGCGCCGACGCCGAGCTGGACGATTACCGCCCACACCGCGAAATCCGGTGCTTGGTACGAGCTTGATGCGGGCGACGTAACGGTCATTCCGGCAATTATTGCGTGTGGGCGCGTCGCCGCGACGACGACAGAGGAACTCTCGCAACGCGGATTCGATGGTAAGCCGATTCCGGAGCTTAATTACGCTCCCAGTTTGGGGGTTTATCTGGTACGGCCCCAACCGCGACGCACGCCCGCACCCGCTCCGTAACGCCTCCCAACAGGGGCGATCGCCGAGGCTTGGCAGAACCCGGTGTGGTGCTGGCAGGAGGTGGCCGATGAAGCCGCTCGCGATCTTCGGAATTAACGTACTGGCGAGCTTCGTGAGTTCGATTGCAGTCGCAGTGCTTTTTGCGATGCCGTGGCTACAATCTCAGAGCACTCATGCAGCGCTGCTGTGGCTTGTGGTTCCACACATGTTTCTTCGTTTCATTGGCCTCAGCTTTCTAGTGCCCGGTGTCGTTTCCGCGTCGTTACCGAAGCGTTGGGCTGCACCAGCTGCTTACGGCGACCTCATCGCTGGAATTCTCGCCGTCATTGCGGCGGCTGCGGTAGCGTCTAATTTATCTTGGGCAGTTGAGGCAGTCTGGATTTTCAACGTTTGGGGTGCAGCCGATCTCTTGTACGGGTTTTACAACGGACTACGCGTCAACCTCGCCTTCGACCCCGGTTCATTAGGCTCCGGGTACTATCTCGTAACGACGATCGTACCGCCGCTGTTAGTATCGCACGCGCTGATTTTCGTAATACTCTTACGGAACGGCGCCTGAGGACGGCTGCGCGCGGCCGCTGTAGGTCTGAGTGATGTTGAAGAGCAGTCCGAAAGGATCTTGTAAATAGCAACGCGGCAGAGCGGGATTTTCTTCGACGAGCACACACCCGTTTGCGAGCAGATTTGTTTTCGTCTTGTCTAGGTCGCTCGACTTCAATTCAAACACGGTCGTCACTGCCAACTAATTGCGACGACGCCGTTTCTCGTCGCTTTCTTCCAGCCCGACCACATGTGCACGTGTCTGCCACTCGACTCGACGTACGACGATCCGCCGCCGCCGCCACCACCGGCTGCGTAAACACAACATGGGTAGGCTCCGCTGCCGCCGCCACCGCCTCCACCGTAGTAGCCGCCGCCGCCCCCGCCGCCCGAACCGCCGTCGTTCTTCGACCCGACGCCACCGTTGCCGCCGTGGCCGCCGACGCCGAGCGAGCCGTTGCCGCCGGGCTCCCCGCTTACACCGCCGGAACTACCGGCAGCGCCACCAGCGCCGCCTTGCGTTTGTGATCCGCCGGTGCCACCGGCGCCGAACTGACCAACGCCGTTACCGCCGTTCGTGCCGCCGCCATCTCCGCCGATACTCACGTTATAGTCCCGCCCAAAGCCCTCTCCGCCGCCTCCGGCGGCGACGAATATGCGGTCCTTTAGCGAATGACCGCCTTCGCGGCACGTCGGATGCGCCGCCGCCACCGTTTCCGTAGCCATAGCTAGCGGTGATGCCGGGATTGCCGCCTCCGTTGAAGCCGCCGGCCACGGAGCCACCCTTGCCGCCTACGTTCACGTAGAGTTTCTCTCCGGGTGTTACGGGGATCTCCGCTTCCACGCGGCCGCCGCGGCCGAAGCACGCGCCGGTATCAAGGTCGACCGCGCGAGCGCCACAACCAACGCCGCGAACGCCGGCCCCTGCAGCGCCGAAAGCCACTACCTTAACCTCTGTGACGCCACGCGGCACGATGAATTTCTGTTCAGTCCCGGTGTAATCGAACGTTTTGCTTCCGCTTGTTTGGCGGCCGACGTTATTTGCGCCGCCGGGTGCTATTCCAAGCGGCGAAGATCCGCTGCATGCGGACCAGAGTGCGGCGGCGCAGCCGATCGCAAGGGCGCCGCGACCGAAACGTAGAGTGATCACCACTCTCCCTCCGACTTTGAACTTGACGGTTCGGCAGTTATTTTTCCGCTGCCACCACGCCGAGCGGTTGGACGAAATTACCCGTGAATGCTGCAATCGGCGAACCGCCGGCCGGGAAGTTGAAGACCTCACCGTTGTTATTGGAAGAATCCCCGCAGTAAACAACGCCCGTAGCAATCCAAGTCTGCGCGCAGTCGCCAGCACCCGTTAAGGTTATCGTGTTCTTCAGCGTAGCGCTCGTCCCGTGGACGTCGTATCGATACATCTTGTTCGCTAGCTGATCGAAGACGGTAACGTACTTGCCGTCCCATTGCACGGAGCCGGGGAACCGTATTTTGTTGTTAATGCTGATCGTTATGAACTTGCTGCTGCCTTTCGGGAGCTCGACGAGCCTGAAGTTACCGCCGCTGTCATAGCCGTCGGCGAAGAGATTCCCGTTCTTGTCATAGCCGTCGAAGTACTCACTGATCAGAGGTGTCGTCATAACCGTAGGGGAGCCGCTCGCGTTCTTAAAGATGAGGACGTCGCCGCCGCCGGCCCCCGATTCATAAAAGACGCCGACTGCGAGGTCGCCGCTGGTGTTCATCGCGCAGCTGGTCGGAAAAGAGTAGGTGACAGAGAGCGTCTTGATCGGCGTATGGGGGACCCTGTACTCCGTGATCTGGTTAGCGCCCCCGATATTCCAGAAGATCTTCTTCCCATAGCCGTAGAGGACGTTCGTGCATCCTTGGCCACCGTCGCCACTGATCGAACCAATCTGGTGATCGCTCTTAGGATAGTCGAAAATACTGGCGTATGTGCCGTAGGTGTTAAAAACATATTCAAACGTCTTCTTCTCGTGCCGTTCCGGAAGAATCGTCGCGTAACGAGGCATCGGGCTCAGACGCGCTGCCGTTACCGGCCTTCCGTTCACCGTCAACATTCCGCCGACATACCCGACATTGAGCCCAGCGCTTGACGGCGCGACCCCCGAGCCGCCGCATGCCGAGCATATTTCGAGCGCCATCAAAGCGCCGGCATATTTCGCTAAACGAGCCGCGTTCATTTCGTTACTCCACTCCTTCTACGGAAGGCATTTAATCGGGAGGGTGCCGGCTACCTTGGTGGCGCAGCGCTTTACCATGCGGGGGACGTCGCGACGCAGTCGAAGAGTGCGCTCTGAACGAGGAGGGCGTGGAGCCATGACGATTTCGGCGTTGGGTTTCAGGGCGTTAACGATGGCGCTCGCCACGGCGATTCTCGGCGGCTGCGGCGCGCAGAGCGTTACAAACCCGGTGACGGAATGGATACAGAAATCCTGGATGTTACCGGAGACCAAGGGCGATGATTTGCTTTATACGTCCAACGACACCGGAGATGTTTATGTTTATTCCTATCCGGCGTTAAAATTCAGTGGGACAGCTCACTGGACTCGGCTCCGTAGCGACACAAGGCCTCTGCGTTGACGGGAAAGGAGACGTTTTTGTTCCTACCGGGGTTTCGAATACCAGCGGATACGTGTACGAATTTTCGCACGGCGGGACGTCGCCTATTGCAACGCTGGACGACCCGGGGTGGGGTGCGGGCTGCTCCGTTGACCCCAAAACCGGTAATCTCGCGGTGACAAATTATTTCTCGCCCAACGACAAGCCGTACTATCACGGTGACGTAGCGATCTATTCGAACGCACAGGGCAGCGCGACAACTTATACGTGCCCGTATATCAGTTGGTATTGGTGGGCGGCTTACGACAATAAGGGTGATCTCTTCGTAGACGGAAACGGTACCGACGCAAGTGGTTTTCCCCTGGCGGAGCTGCCTGCGGGCGGTAGTACCTTCAACGACATCACGTTGAACGAATCCATTCTTCCACTTTCACTGCAATGGAACAACGGTCACCTCGTCATCGCAAGCGGCAGCAAAGAATCCCACGACGTAATCGACATATACCGGGTCGCGATTTCAGGGGCAACAGGAACAATTGTTGGAACAACGCTGCTCCACACGAACGTCGTCGGCTACGGTGGCAATGGCCAGTATTGGATACAGGGCAACAAAATAATTGGCGCGGGGCGAAAGCACTTCAAACTAGGTCTTTGGCGTTACCCTTCGGGCGGGGGGCCTCTCAAAATCGCGGGGAAGTTTTCCCCTTGGGGCGTCGTCGTTTCCGTGGCACGTTCGAACAAGTAAGAATGCTCGCTAGTGGGCGTGGGGGCATTGAGAATGAAGCGTTTGGCTAAATTTGCGCTTAGCATTAGCGTAGCTGCCGTGCTGCTCGCGGGCTGCGGCGTCCTTCCCCTGAGCTTGTCGAAGGGTCAGGATGACGCGACGCACGTCGATCGCGGCGGATCGTGGATGCTGCCGGAGGCGAAGCGCGACGATTTACTCTATGTTGTGGACGAGGGCACGAGGGCCGTTTCTATTTACTCCTATCCGCACGAGAAGTTGGTTGGCACGTTGACCGGCTTCGACTATCCGACGGGCGACTGTGTAGATAAGGCGGGCGACGTTTGGATTGTGGACCAAGGAGGCGACGACGTTGCAGAATTTGCGCATGGCGGGATGGCCCCGCTTCAGACACTAACTCTTCCTGGACGGGGCGAGATCTACCCGATAAGCTGCTCGTCGGACCAAGCCAGTGGAAATCTCGCTATAACATCGTGGTATGGCGGAGTATATGTCTACCTACAGGCTCAGGGCACACCGAAGCGATACTCGGCCCATTGGTATTCAAACGAAGACTGCGCCTATGACGATAACGGCAATCTCTACGTTGATGCAGAGGTTGGCAACGAGTTCTACCAGCAAGCCGCACTTTATGAGCTAAAAAAGAAGGCCAGTACGTTAAAGCGTCTCCACTTTCGTCCCGGAATTGGCGCGTTCGGCTGGATAGGCGGCCTTCAGTGGGACGGCAAGCAAATCGCGTTTGGGGATCGGTGGAATCCCGCGTCTTACGACAGGTCGGTGATTTACCAGATCGGACAACGCGGACGTGCGGTCCGAGAAATCAGCAGCACGAAACTCGTCGTCGACGGTTTAGTCAATCAGTTTTGGATCGAAGGGCGTACGGTGATCGCGCCATCTTACCAACCCAGCGAGGGTGGCGAGGTTGCGCTTTACAATTATCCGGCGGGAGGTAGCCCTATCTCGAGCATCACGGGCTTGGACCAGCCCGTCGCCGTTGCGGTTAGCCGAGCAAAGTAGCTTCGCCGGCAGCTGAGCCCGGTACATATGCGAGCGCGACTATTTCTTCGCTGCCGTCACGCCGAGCGGTTCGTCGAAGCTCCCCGTAAAGGCCGCAATCGGCGAACCGCCGGCCGGGTATTTGAAAACCTCGCCGTTGTAATTTCCCGAGTCGCCGCAATAGAGCAGGCCCTTAACGATCCACGTCTGCGCGCAGTCGCCAGTCCCGATCAACTGTACGGTGTTCTTCAACGTCGCCTTCGTTCCACTAACCGTGTACTGATACGTCTCAGCCGTGCCCTGATCGAACACGGTGAGGTAGGTGCCGTCCCACTGCACCGAGCCAGGAAAGTCTGGAGAGTTGCTCGTTTTGATCGTAACGAATTTGCTGCTACCCTCCGGAAGCTCGACGAGTTTGAAGTCATAGCTCGACGCGCCGAAACCGTCGGCAAAGAGATTGCCGCTGGGATCGTAGCCGTTGAAGTACTCTTTGCTTAACGGCGTGTTGTAAACCGTACCCGAGCCGCTCGCGTTCTTGAAGATCACGACCTGACCGCCGGGACCATAAGAATTACCCAATAGGATTCCGACTGCAAGATCGCCGCTCTGATTCATGGCGCAGCTTGATGTGAATGTGTAGTTGAGAAACAGCGTCTTGATCAGCTTGTCTGGAACCTTGTATTCGTCAATCAGGTCGTTCATGCGCCCGGGGTTCCAGATAATCTTCTTCCCATAGCCGTACAAAACGTTAGTGCACCCTTGGCCGCCGGCGCCATAAATCTGACCAATCATCGCGGTGCTTTTTGGATAGTCGAAAATGCTGGCGTAGGAACCGTAGAAGCCAATAATGTACTCGTAGTTCTTTGACTTCATTTTATCCGGTACAAGCTCCGCGTAACGCGGCAGTGGATTCAGCCTCGCTGCGGAAACGGGCCTCCCATTCACGAACAGCGTCCTACCTACGTAGGTCGCATTGAACGTAGCGCCTGACGGCGCGACCGTCGAGCCGCCGCCGCACGCCGAGCATATCGCGAGTGCAACCAGAGCACCGGCGTATTTCACTAAACCAGTCGTATTCATTACGTTGCACCTTTCTGAGTAGACACGCTTCCGCCTCCGGCGCGTTATCCGCTCCAACGTAAGACCGGAATATGAAGAAAGTCTAAAGCCGAGGGCAATAGATCGCTT
Organism: Vulcanimicrobiota bacterium; assembly: GCA_963815165.1. Lineage (GTDB taxonomy): Bacteria > Vulcanimicrobiota > Vulcanimicrobiia > Vulcanimicrobiales > Vulcanimicrobiaceae > Cybelea. The sequence continues at coordinate 1,805,516 of CAWFFL010000003.1, read as the reverse complement.
CGAGGAAGCGCTTAGGATCGGCGAAGCTTCAGCCGGTTCGTTGCTCGCGGAGACTTAACAGCGGTTGGGTGGGAACCGAACCAGGTTCCTGATTGGTCCGTGCCAGAGACATCCTAATCGCGGATGCTGACGGATTGGCCGCCCGATTGGAATGTGAATGACTTGAACGGATCGCCACCTGCTGGGTAGTGCCACAAGCGAAAGTCGGCGTGGCAAAACTCGTTTGCACCGGCGACGGCCTTGCTTTGCTTGTCGTTGATCGGCGTATTCTTGCGACCGACGATAAATGGAAGGACTACGTGACTGTAATCACCCTCGCAGTTGTCGGCCAAAGTAATATTAGCGTGATACTTTAACTTCGAACCGGAGAGCGTTGCCTCAACGATTCCAGACTGAAGGCCTCCCCCGAGCTGCTGATCGCCGAGAGCGATGTATTTTCCATCCCACATGGTAGAGTCGGGGGAATAAATCGTGAACCCCTTAGCGCGCAGTGTCGTTAGAGAAGTCGAGCCTTTTAGTACCGCGCAATAGGTGACTGCTTCCGACGCCTGGTTCTCGGCGATCATCACGAGGTTTCCGTTGTCGTCGTAACCCGCAGGCCAAATAAAGTAACAGTCGGTCGGATCGCTGTAGACGACGCCGTTGCCCGAGCCTGCCGGAAAAACCGTGACGCTTCCCGGGCCGTAACTTGTGCCGACAAAATCGGTAACCGCGAGGTCACCTTCTTTATCGACCGAGCAACCGAAGGCGCTGCCGGTCGTCGTATACGTGTTAATAGGCGTCGATCCGCCGTGCGCGTACTCGTCGACGACGCCGCTGGAGTTGGTTATGTACACGTCACCATTCGCATCGACACATTGGCCCGCCGGCGAAGAGAAGCCGGTAAGCGTTCCAAGTTGCTTGGCGCTCGGATAGTCGTACACGTAGACATCGGTACCGTTAAATTCCGAAACGTAAAGGAGCTTTGATTTCTGCCGCGCCAGCGGACTCATCCAGGAAATGTCCCGTCCAGAACTCGTGTTTTGAGCGGCTAACGGCATCAAATTGCTCTGAGTCGAGCCGCCGCAAGCCGCTAACGTCGCCAGAGCAGCGAAAAGTCCGCAACACGTAAACACCAAGCGTATCATCATCACCGCGTGCACTCCCTTCGTAGCAATGTGGTAAGTCGAGGAATCTCCTCGTTCAAACAGCCGCGCGCGCCCTTCCAGAATGATACGAATCTTCGCACTTCGCTGCATGGGTAAAATGCCTATACCACGAGGCCAGCTGCCAGCGCGAGCGAATTCCGAGCTTCGCAAAGATCGACTCGCAGTGATGGTGCACGGTGCGTTCGCTGATTCCCAAGCGCGCCGCGATCGCCCGGTTGGCAGCACCATTGGCAGCCAGCCGCGCCACCTCAGCTTCACGCGGCGTGAGCATCGTCGCCAATTTCTGGTGAATCGGGCTGCCGCCCCAGACCACGCGCACGCCGTTCACGCGGGCCCCGCAAGCAACGCGAACGTTGCGCGACTCCGTCGGAAGTCCGGCAATATCGAGAGCCAGTGCGTGCAGCAAGGGCCGTTTGGCTCGCGCGAATTCGTCCGCGGCCTGAAGCGCGAGCTTCGCGGCCCGCTCGGGCGTTCGGCGGCGAGCGGCGATACAGCTCTCGAACAACGAGTGATAGGTCGACGGCAGGGTCGAACCCGCTACCGCGCAGTGTTGTGCCATCAGCGCGGCCAAGCGCGGAAGCTGCGCGGCCGGTCCCAGACGTGCTCCGCGTATCGCAAGCAGTACGCTGTTGTCAAGGAGCGTCGGCGACTCGAGATCGCGGATAAGCAGCGCGTCGTGTTCATCGCGTTGACCTCGGTGTTCGTACAGCGCGCAAAACGACTCCACGAGCGGACCTAGCAGCCAGCGTTCGCCACGCGCAAACGCGAGATCCAGCAAGCTGGCATCGCTGCTGTGGGCAAGCAGAGTTTCGTCATCGAGCAACATCCCAAGGGGAATACCGACGGTCGCGGCAATCAATCGGGTCGTCGAATCGCCGAGGCGTATTGCATGCAGCTCGTGAAGGACCTCCGCCGCCTCTTGCAGTTTGCCCGCCGCGAGGAACGCCTCAGCCAAATGGACGAGGCCGTACGGTTCGACGTCGGCATGCCCGCGCGCGTGCTGCAAGCCTTCGTCCAAGCACCTCATCGCCAAAACAATACTGCCGTCTTGGAGAGCGGCCGTGCCGTAGTTGATCAGAACGTGGCCACACAATCGCGCCTTCCCGTACTTGCGTGCGGCAGCCAACGCTGCGTCGAAAAGTTCGAATGCCCGATCGATCGCTCGTGCCTTGATATACGTGATTGCGCGCGCTTGAAAGTAGAGCGCGGCGATCTCGTCGTCGCCGGTGTCGATGGCGCCCGCAATCTCCTCCAGCGCTCGAAGTGCCTGCGCGAAGGCATTTCCTATGGCCAAATGCATTGCAACGCTAATTCGAGCGCGCACCCAGTCGCGATCGCCGACGCTTGCCGTCATTCCCAAAACACCGTGGAGATTTCGAGCCGCCCAGCAAGAATCCGCCTGTGCGGTTTTATGGCTGTCTAACCGATTACGAAAACTTGTCGGGATTCGAAGGGGCTAACCGACAATAAACCATGAGGCTATGGTTCGAAGGTCCTGCGTGGACAGTCGAAAGCACCAAGGAACCGCGTTCGCTATCCCCATTGTTTCCTGGGCATCTGGCGCGCGGGGACTGCCGGCGCACTTCGTCGCTCTTTCGCGACGACGCGGGTAGTCACGGCTTACGGCAAGAAATCGCTGCAGCTATATGGCTGCGCGCTACACAATCGCGGCAATGCTCTTTTTGACGATCGCTGCGTCGTATCAGGCAGAGCCCCTTCAGCGTGTAAGCGTGCAGGTCATCGGATGTGACGATTGTGTAGCCCATCCGCTAGGCGTAAGCGTATGGGATACTGGGCAGGATTTGCCTATCACCCCAATTGTATCCCAGCGAACGGCGGAACGGTTCGTCCTCGCTATTCCAGCCGGATATTACCAAGTTGACGTCACGACGAAGACTTGCAACGGCGACCGCTTTCTCGGCGTACTGCCGCGACGCGATCGCTTCTTTGAGCTGCCTACACGTTGCATTAGACCAAGTACAGCGAAAGGAAAACCTCAAGTCATTGGTTCGGTTCGGGTGGTCGATGGCGCACATGGCCTTGCCGGATCGCTGCCGCGACCGATCCGAGCCATGTCGATTTGGTCGGCCGATGGGGGGTCCGCCCCCATCGCTGCCACGATTTCACATGGCGCGTACTACGTCGATGAACTGAATTGCAACCGGTGCGTCCTAGCGTTGACCCTTCCCGACGGGACGACGGCAAAGGTGGCGATGGTCCTGCACGACTCATCGAACTTCTCTCTCTTCCGACGCGACCTGACCGTGGACCAAATTGGAGCCGGCAAATCCATAAGCGGCTCGCCATTCTTCACGCCGGGGGAACTAATCGAAGGCCCGCACAAAACCATCTGGGCCCTTGACCGTTTGGGGAATCGCGTCATCGTCATTTATGGCCCGCGCAGCGCTCGCAAATTCGACCTTCCGGATCCGTACTCAAATCCCGGCAGCATCGTCGCTACCGAAAACTTCGTCTGGGTGACCGAACGCAATCCCGCGAAGATCGTCCGGTTTGACGTCGGCGGTAAGTCCGTTGAATACTCCATCGGCGACTTTGCAGGGTATTATTATTACTGTGCGCTGGCAATGATTGCGGACAGCGAACACGTCTGGTACGTCTGTCACGATCGTCTCATCTCCATCGATGAGCGCGGTCTACGAAAGGAATACGTCGTTCCTTCCCCCGTCGCCTACCTTGAAGATGTTACCACGCGCAGCGACGGCAGTATTTGGGTTCTCGGCACAGCATCGTCGCAGACCTACACTTACTTCATTGCTGCGCGTGGGCCTGACGGGACGTGGGACCGATTCACACTTTCCGACGACGCGACAGCGCTCTCGCTCGAGGCAAGAATACTTCCGGCCTCGAGCGGCTTCTGGATTGATTACGGCCACGATCTGCTTGCCTTTGTCGATATGCAGGGCCGCGAAAAGATCGCTAGATTCCCGGTTAGTTCGATGGGTGTACGACTCTACGCAGTCGACAAATCGGATCACGCCTGGTTCACCGACCGTTATGGCAATATGCTGGGCGAAGCAAAGCCGGACGGTTCTACTACCCTCGCCTATCCCGAGTACAATCCGCCTGCCATCTCCGATATGCGGTTCGATTCCAACGGTTCTCTTTGGATTGCGGAGCCTAGAGCGCACATTGTGACTGAATACAACAAAGGTGTCGCACTGCCGCCTCCGGGACTCCGTCCAAAGAATCTCCTATTCGACTCCCAAGGCGTACTTTGGTATTCGGATCCGGACGCCGGCGTAGTCGGGACGATAAGCCGAAAAGGGCGCAGCATTTGCTTCGTCGGACGACATTCGACAGTGAAGAATTGTCAGTTCGGTCGCGCCGATATCGTTCCATGAGCGGGCGCGGCCGATTCGCTCTTCGGTCACGGGAAGTGCCAGCTCGTGACAAGGTTAGGTGAAGGGGCGGGCAGAGCTATCGAGGGGTCGTCGGCACGGTTTCGCTGACTATTGCCAGCCAGCGAACCAAAATGGTATCATTATGCCACCATGAAAGCACTGACCGTGCGCCTTAACGACGAGGTCGCAACGTTGATCGACCAGCGCGACGGCGAGTTGCGCGACATGAGCATTAACACGCTGGTGAACGTAGCCGTTCGCCGTATGCTCGTTCCAGATCAGAATCAGGCGGTCGCGGCAAATGATGATGTCGTGGCCGCCGCGCTGAAGCGCGTCATGGCGCGAGACTCAGAAATTCTCGAGGCCTTGAAAAATATCTGAAATAAAGTTTCTCACGCCAGCCCAAATCGAACGAATGCACGCCGCTCTGCTGTTCAGATGATGCTAATGGTCGCATCAAAAGAATTGGACGTTGCAGGAATTGCTGAGTTCTTAGAGCGGCACGCGACGCAGCTGCCACCAGGATCAGAGCCCTCCCGGGACGCTTAGGTTCACGAGCGCCGATCCAGCGTTCGTTCGTATGTCCCGACGCTAAAACGCAAACGGGGTTGGTTCCATCGCGTCTGCAACGACGCTATTCATAGTGTTGTCGAAAATGAGCCCGTTTTCGTTGATCGGCACCGTGATATAGTGCGACACGTTTGTTCCTCCCGCAATACGATCATGGATTAGGTGGCGCGTTCAAGGATTGAATCGTGAGCGTCGCAGGGTCGAGCTCGTAGTTACCGGGGGAAACGAGGTTGTTCGGATAGGCACAAATTACGCTGTTATTCGGTCCCCAGATAACGACGAGATTTGGAGGCCCGCATTCCGTCTGCGTTAGCCCGTAGTCGGCGAGCAGCTGCGCGCCCGGGCTGGTCGGCCCAATCTCATAGGACGGGTAAATCTCGTGATCGTCATAGTCGATAATCGAGCCGAAGAGCGGGTATCCCGTCGCGCCAAGTCCCCACGGTCCCCAGAATCCACCGCCCCAATAGTACGGTACCGGGTACCATATCACGCTGTGATTCCATCCCCACCATCCCCAGTGACGCGGGTTGTGAAGGATCGGTCCGCGCCAGTTATGATAGGGACCCGTAGCGTATGGAATGTGCGGCGGATTCACGCGTACTGTGCTTTGTTGGGGCGCTACTCGATAGCCCGTTGGCGCATGCACGGGCGTTGCGTGCATCGTTTGCGGCGCGCCGTTCATGTCGTGCTGCGGAAAAGCGAAGCCGGCCGGATTCGGGGGACGATTGACGGGCGGTGCCGGCGCGGGATGGTACACGGGAGCCGACTGATGATGCGCGGGCGCTGGAGCGGGCGGATGTCCCGACGAGACGTTCTGCGCGAGTGCTGCTGCGGGGACTGCCAAAAGCAGCGCGCATGCGCGGGCAAAGTTGGAAATGCGGTTCATGATTTCACCTCGTCAAGCGTCCCCTTCACGGTGACGTACGTTCCGTGCGCGGTCTTGAAGAGAACTAGAACGGTGCGCGGAGCCAGCATGTCAGATGAGAGCGGCAGATGATGCGCTTCGTTTGTAATGTTCAGAAAGACGGTTCCCTGCGAGATCGCGATCTTGTGCGTCTTGCCGCCTTGAGTCAACGTCACCGAATACGGTAGACAGCGTTCAACGCTCTTGTCGAAGGAGCATGCCCCGGTCAAAATGCTGAGGGTTCCCTTATTATCGGGGCTGCGTAGCGTCAGCATCTCTCCGGCCAGGGCCATGTAAACGCCGCTATACGTTTTTACCGTGCCATTGCTTTCTTGGATGAGCGTGACGCCTCTGGCACTCGCCGGCACCTCGGCAGCAAGCCAGCCAGCTGCCAAAGCGAGACACATTATAGCGAGAACACTGCGCTTCGGGGTTTCCATAGAAACATACTAGGCTCTAACCACCCCGTTCGCAAGCAGACTGCCACACCGAGGGGGACGAAGAGGGCGAGGATGCGCACCGCCTCTTGCTACCGCTATTCCGTCCCTACCGCGATGAAATTGAACAATTTATCAATATGTGCGGCCTGCTCGTTGTAGGTATAGACGGTATAGATTCTGCAATTCTGTGCGTGTTCAAGGATATCGAGGAAGTTCGGGTCATGACCGTTAGCTGCGTGGACGCAATGTACCGAGGGTCACTGCGCCGAGGCTGACGATCACCAACGCAAAGGCCAGAGTCAAAATCAACGGCTGCGGGAAACCACCGGGTAGCCCCAGCAAACGTTCTTTTGTGATTCCGGTGAGCCGCGCCGCAGCAAAGGTGCGAGGGTTGTCGTGCTCCAGCAGAGCGCCGAGGTCGTAAATAGGGACTTGCGCGTGGGCGGTCCGCATCAGCGCATACGCGTGTCCTGGGCGAGCGACGAAGACAAGGACGCGGCGTGGACCGTAGATTGAGACGCCTAGGTCGGGAAGCGGCGCATCGTTTTCGTTTGCGACTTCAGCTCGCACGTAACGAGCTGACGCCTCCGGTATGGGAACGTCCAATACCGGAGCGCCATTTGCGAAGCGCTGAATACGGCCACCCCCCGCGAAATCCCAGTGTTCCTCGTCGTTGCTGGTTTGGATCGATACGTCGCGCGAGAATTCGGGCTGCGTCGTTCGAAAGCGCATCGACGCAGCGCGTGTATTCGGCATGCCAAGATCGAGAGTCACGACTGATGTCCGGTCTTGCTCGCGCCAGGCCAACGTCTCGGACGCATCGAGCCTTTTCGTGACTTCGGGCGGCGCCGGCTCTGTAAGAACGACTGTTGCGTTGTCGATCGGAAAGAGTGCGCCGCCATCGATAATTCGGACGCGAACCCAGCGTGCACGAGCCGATGGAAAGGAGATCGTTTGGGAGCCGGGGTCACTGGAATCAGCGACTCGATAGATTAGTGCGCCATTACGAATCTCACGCCATGTCAGCCGATCGTCCGAGATCGCGACGTCGACGCGATTGAAGTAGGTGTCGCGCGGCGAGTCAATCGAGATGGCGGAGTAGAGCGTCCCGCTATTGCCGACATCCAAGAGTGCTTCGGTGTAGTGCCGTGGCACGAAGCCCACGTCGCTGAGGATCGCCTGACGTGTTGGCAGTGCGGCGCATTGAGGATCCAGTACATAGGGTGTTTCCTTGCCTCGATCGTCGATAATACGTAGATCGTCGTAGTTCCCGCTGGTGCCAGGATCGATTTGCTGCGGCAGCTCGAGCAACGCCCAGGTGGGCCGCTCGCGCGGCGCGATTGCGATCGCGCGAGCGGTGTTCACGGAGAGAATGCCGGCAAAGAGCAGAGGGCCGATCATGACTGCAGCTCCTCCTCGGGTAGGCGGCGCTGATAGACGTACGAGACGCCGATGAGCGCGACGCCCACGATTACGGCTGAAACAACGCGGTACCCCAGATCTAAGAACGAGAGATCGAGCAGCAGCACCTTTCCAGCCGTCAGGATAATGAGGGCGAGCCCCTCCCAGCGCATGAACGAGTCGCATTTTCGGAGACCGCAGCCGACAAGGACCGCCGCAAAGATCGCCCACAAGACCGAGAGCGCGGCGCTCGAAGCTTGCGATGTGCCACCGTAATAGGCGACAGTGTCCCATACCTCAGCCGACAGCGCGAGGAGAGCAATTGCGTGGCCGGCCGTGCGTAGAGTCCTCACGAGAATCGAGTCGTACTCCGCCGTGCCGACGAGATCGAGGGCACGTGCGATCATGTAGGTTGCGACAAACGCCGCGGCGCACGCAGCGAAGCGCTCGTTGAGGATTGGATGGGTCGAAACGTAGCTCGTATACAAGAACGCATCGCGCGCGACGGCGAGTGCCAACAAGCCGAGCCCCGCGATTTTCAGCACATTATCGCGGAACCGCAAGCCTGCGATCGTCAGAACCGCAGCCTCCGCCGCCCAGGCGACGTTTACCAACACAGCCCGATCGAAAGCGGCGGGAATCGCGAATGTGAGCGCAACGACTGCCAGCCACGAATGATAGCGCGACTTGAGGAGTATAGCCATACCGAGATGCGCGACCGTCAGCCCGAGCAGTATGGCGGCGAGTAAGATCCGGTGCTCCGGGAACAACGAGGTTTCGAGCCCGGCTAATAGACCGCCCAGCGCGATCCCGCCGACGATCGAGCGCGATGGATCTAACGTGCCGCGCACCTTCGTTACAATCCATCCTGCGAAAGCGAAGGTCGCGTAGAGGCTCGTGTAGATGATCGTGCGCTGTACATCGTCAAGAGTGTGCGCGTACGAGAAACTGCCGAGTGCGTATAGGATCGTTCCAGCAAGCGCAATGGGAGCAATAACGCGCGACTCGATCAGCTCGGCGAGCAAAAGCAAGCCGACATCGAGCATGCCGATGTATCCCGCCAGCATCCATTGATCGGCGCTTTGAGTTCCGGCGAGCATCGGCGCGAGAAAACCACCGATCGCCGCAAGAATCCCGAGACGCTCGCTGTGCCGGCGCCAGGCCAACGAGGCGATAACCGCAATGACTGCGACCATTCCGGCGAGGGCAAATGCCGGCGAGGCGAGGTGGAAGAGCGCGTTCGAGGCATAGAGTGAGAGGAACTCGATTCCGGTACCGAGTGCAGTGATGCCCTCGGAGAAATAGAGCTGTCCTTTGTTGGCAAGTCGTTGTGCGTAAACGATCGCGACGGATCCAGCGACTAAGCCTAGAGCAACCCGAAGGACCGGCGTGATCCAGTCGTGATCGAAAGCTACTTTTAGGAAGAATGCCGCGCCGATGAAGACGAGCAGCAACCCCGCGACGTGGAGCCATCGGCCGGCCAACAAAGCCTCGAGGTCACCCGCCGCCATTACGGCCTTCCGGGCCGGTTCCGTCGCGACAGCCACGGGTTCCGGAATTTGCGACGCTGCGGCGACCGGTACGGTCGAGCCAGCCATTTCTGCGGAGGCATCTTCTGCTGCCGAACGGGCCCGAGCCGCCGCAATCGCCGTGCGGAGATCCTGTCGGATCCCGCCAAGGGCGGTCTCCACGGCCGACAGCCGCGGGACCAGACTCTCAAATTGCGTGGTTTCCATATAACGTACTCCTCTGTGACGAGTGCACGTTCACGGTAACCGTTTGGAAGGCCAGCGGTCGTCCGTAGTCTTACGGACTTTGCTCCGGAGGCCAGGCTAGGGGCCGCATTCGAACTCCCCAACCTTGAACGCCAAACTGATCTCGCGCCCCGAGGTCGAGCGAAGGCTCCGCGATGCGGTCGAGCACACGCCCCTCACGCTGCTGCAAGCTCCCCTTGGCGCGGGCAAGTCGGCGACTGCGAAAATGGCCTTTGTCGAGACGCCCGGGGTTGTTTGGATGGAGGCACGACCCTGGCACCGAGATGCATTCATACGCGACATCGTCGATGCCGTCCGCGGCGCACGTGCGGATTTCGGGCGCATGACGCTCGGTGCTCTGGAAGCCGGCGCGAGTGCTGCTCACATCGGCGGAACTTTCGCAACTGAACTCGCCCATATCGACGAGCCGCTGACGCTGATTGTCGACAATGCCGAGGTCTTTACCGGCGAACCTGACTTCTCGCACTTCGTTGATGCGGCCGTCAACGCGCTTCCCGGCAGCGCTCACATTCTTGCAATGGGCAGATCGCTTCCGGACATTACGCTCGGGAACTTCGCGCGCGGCAAGGCGCAGATCGTGGCTGGCGATCTGCTCGTTTTCAACGCCGAAGATATTCGTGCCATGGGGCGCCATTTTGGACGTGACATCGACGAAGAAACTATAACTGAGATCGAGAGGAGCACTGAAGGCTGGGCCGCGGGCGTTACGCTAGCGGTTACTGCGCCGCGCACTCCCATATTGACGGCGACGGATCCGCGCAACGCGGCGGAAGTCTATCTTACGGAGGAGCTCTTGTCGCGGCTCGACCGACACGTCATATCGTTCCTCGAGTGCGCGGCAGTTTTCGAAACGCTCGACCTGCGAATTCTCGATACGAGCGATGTATACGCCGAGGCTCGCGACCTAATTGCGAGTTTGCGCCGAGGCGGCGCGCTGCTAACAGAGATTGGCCCGAGCTGCTATCGCCTGCATCCAGTGTTGCGCGAGCTGGCCGAAAGCCGGCTACGTAAACGCGGCGCGGCCAGTGCCGCCCATCGCGACGCCGCAGAGGCGTACATTCGAGCGGGTGAACCCGCCGCAGCACTCTTTCACGCTAACGAGAGCGCCGATCCCGCAACGGCTGTATCTTTTCTAAGAAATCATGCAGCAGCCGCAATTGCGACCGGCAATCGTGCCCGCGTGCGCGCCCTATCGGCCCGTATAGATCCCAATGGGCGCGATGCCGGCGTTCGGTGGTACGTTGATGCGCTCTTGGGGAAAGCGAGCGCCTCCGCCGATGTGCGCGCTACTCTTTCACGCGCCGTCGACGCCGCGGACGCTTCGAACGATGCTACGATCGCATTTCAGGCGCGTGCACAAGCCATCGAGCATGACATTGCGCACCTGATCCGCGTCGACGACGCAGTATTGGACGATCTTGCACGTCGCGCCGAGCCGCTGGGCCCACCTGCGATCGCAACGACTCTGGTGATGCGCGGCTGGTCGCGAGCGATCGCTCACGACTTTTCTGGCGCCCTTGCTGCTGTGGCTCCGCTGGACGGCGGCGATGCGACTGTCCGGTTCAATGTGAATGTTTTGCGCGCGTACGCACAAACATCGCTCGGCCAAGTCGATTCAGGCGAGGAAACGCTCGACGCGTTAATCGGCTTGCTCGAGAATGATGATAAGGTGGTACTCCAAACATTGACGCTCGTATGGTTCGCGCGTCTCGCGCTGGTTCGCGGCCAGACGACCGCGGCAAGTGACGCTGCCGCACAAGCCGAGCGGCTCGCATCGGCGCTGGATTTGCGAGCTGAGGAGGCGGCCTTGTACGTGGCGCTGGCGGAAATCGCGACGCATAGTGGAGACGTTGACGCCGCAATGCGCTATGCCGAGCGCGCGAGGGCCCGCGCCGACCAGGCCTGGTATGCCGGCGACGTTAGCAGAGTTCGGGCGTTTGCGGAGATCGTGCTGGCTCGGGCGGCGTTTCTCCGTCATGACTACGCAATCGCGCGAGAGCTCGCCGATCGCGCGGCGGCGCGAAACGATTTTCCTTCGGTGCAGCGGGCCGTTGCGCTGGCCGAATCTGCAATCTACACTCTGCTGTCCGAGCCTAGTGCTGCGCCAACGACGATTGCTCGCGCTCGCGAGGCGGTAGCGAGAGCTTCACCGACCGATGCTGCCGACGCGGCGGCACTCGCCACCGCCGACGACCTACTGGCATTCCTCGATTCAGCCGACGGTAGAGTGCACGCGTCATTATTGAGAGGCTGCGAGAGTTTTGCGTCGCTCATCGCGCATCGTCGAGGTCTCGTAACTTTGGAACATGCTGGTGTCGCCGTCGGAAACGCTCGACGCGGCTTGACTGACAGCTCAGTTGCCTTCGACGTCGCCCTCGAACTCTTCACTCGAGATGGTCCACGTTTCGAAGCTCGGCTCGCACGCGCATATGCATCGTCGTTCATGAAACCCAAACGGTCCAGTCAGCCGGCGGCGCCGGACCTCAATCTGACGCCGCGAGAGCGCGAGATCCTCTCCCTTCTCATCGATGGCCTAACGAACAAAGAAATCGCACAGCGGCTGATAGTAAGCCCTCGCACCGTGGAGACGCACGTCGAGCGCATCCTCGGAAAACTAGAAGTGGGTTCGCGTTCTCGCGCAATCGCAAAAGCAATAAGACTCGGCGTAGCGTCGCTCGTTAGTACGCAATGATGGTGCTTGCAGTGGCGCATCGAGGCAGTCGCAGGTGATTTCAAGATTGCCGCATTCAACAACGCTTCATCCGAAACACCGGGAATGCAATGCTTTCAGCCATTCTCTAAACAGCGCGTCATAAATAGGGTCAAAGTAAGACCAGCCGCTTACTGCTAGGCCCGAACCGGAGCACGTGGCAGTTAGTGCGACGGCTAAATAAAGTACAATCCAAAGTCCGCAGGGACCAACCCCGGCAGGGGCGCAGCCCATGTCAGTCGATACGTTGTTAGTTCGATGCTTCTGACGTTAACGTGTAGGACGCCACCGGCGCGCGACCTCGGATATCTCCTGAGGAAACATCCGGATCGAGCGCAGCCCTTTGAGCTGCCGTTCGGAACGGCGCACGTCTTCTATCCTATCGCGACCGATAATGATTGCACCGCGGCGCTTTTCCTCGCGGTCGATCCGGTAACGCTTGTACGCGGCAAGGCGACGAGTTCCGAGGGCGGCCTGGTCGAAGCCTATGTGAACGATCGCCCATATGTCGCCTCATCATTTCTCTCGGTCGCCATTGCCAGGGTGTTCGGCGGTGCCCTCAACGGGCGATGCGATCGACCGGAACTTGCGGGGCGAAGCATGCAGCTGGAAGCCGCCGTCACGCCGGTGCGCGTCATCGACGAGCAACTTCCCCAGCGTATCTTCGAACCGCTCGGCTACGATGTTAGCGCCACGCCCGTTGAAGTACCGGAGCCTGCCCGCTCTGGATCCCATTACCGTGTCGCGGTCTCAGCCGAGACCACCTTGCAACGCTTGCTGAATCATCTCTACGTCTTGCTGCCAGTGCTCGACGGCAACAAGCACTATTGGGTCGGCGAAGAGGAAGTCGAGAAACTTTTTCGTTTTGGAAAAGACTGGCTAGCTGCGCATCCGGAACGCGAATTCATCACCAAGCGATATCTTCAACGCGCGCCTAGTCTTGCGCGAGCCGCCGTAGCACGTCTCGCTACCATTGATGACAGCGTTGCGACGGCTGATCTTCACACGTCGGGTGCCCCCGATCGTGAGCAAACCTTGGAGCGATCCATGAGGCTTCAGGATCGTCGTATCGCCTCGGTGGTAAAAGCCCTTCACGAGCTTGGTTCAAAATCCGTCGTCGACCTTGGTTGCGGAGAAGGGGATCTCATCGCAGCGTTAGCTCGCGATTTCCAAATCGATCGGATCGCTGGCACCGACGTATCGATGCGCGAGCTCGAGCGAGCAAAAGCGCGGCTCGATCATTTGCCTTTGCCGGCCTCACGCCGAGAGCGGATAGGCCTCTTTCAAACCTCAGCTCTTTACTTCGACCAACGGCTCAACGGTGCCGACGCAATGACGCTCTTGGAGGTCATCGAACACGTCGAACCGGACCGGCTCGCAGCATTAGAGCGCGTTATCTTTGGAACGAACAAACCGCGTAATATCATCGTGACGACGCCCAACTGCGAGTACAATGCACTCTTCCCGACGCTTGCTAGCGGATCGATGCGCCACGCAGACCATCGATTCGAGTGGTCACGAGCAGAGTTCTCAACGTGGGCTGACACCGTGGCGGCGCAACACGGCTACACCGTGACCATCGAACCGATTGGTGACGTGCATGAGGCCTACGGCGCTCCAACCCAAATGGCAATTTTTCGGTGCGCATAGCGATACCTGACTTCTCGCTTGTCGCACTTATCGGAGCTTCCGGGTCGGGGAAATCCACCTTTGCTCTTAAGCATTTTGCGGAAACCGAAATCGTGTCATCCGATCGCTGCCGCGCGCTTGTCGCCGACGACGAAACGGATCAAAGCGCCACGCGCGATGCATTCGATCTGCTCTACACGATTGTTGGGAAGCGGCTCGCTGCGCGGCGTCTTACCGTCATCGACGCTACGAACCTGAGGGCAGAAGATCGGGCGAAGGGCATTGAAGTTGCTCGCAGGTATCACGCACTCCCCGTTGCTATCGTCTTCAACCTTCCCGCCGAGATCAGCGCCGAGCGGAACCGGTCCCGCGCGAATCGCCCTTTTGGCGCAAAGGTCGTGTTCGATCACGTCCGGCTTCTTCGCAAATCTCTTCGAAATCTTCGACGAGAGGGCTACCGCTCCGTCTACATTTTGGATGCGCCGGAGGACGTTGAGGCCTCGGCTGTAACCCGCGAGGCTTTGTATAACGATAGGCGTGGCGATCGCGGCCCCTTCGATATCATCGGCGACGTGCACGGATGCTACGATGAGTTAGTAGCTCTGCTCGGGAAGCTCGGCTATGTCGAAACGGCTGAAAATGGCGCCTTAACCTGGCAACACCCCGGCGGCCGTCGTGCAATCTTTCTCGGCGACCTGGTCGATCGTGGACCCGGCATCGTTCAGGTTCTCCGTTTGGTTATGAGCATGGTGCAGGCGGGAGCAGCTTTGTGCGTTCCGGGCAATCACGAGAATAAGCTTGCGCGCAAAATCGACGGAAAGAACGTCACAGTATCTCACGGGCTCGCCGAAACTCTCGAGCAAATCGATGCGCTGCCCGACGACGAACGCACGAAATTCACCGATGACGTCCGGGCGTTCATTGAAAATCTTATCAGTCATTACTGGCTCGACGATGGAAAGTTGGTTGTCGCACATGCGGGGTTACGAGAGGAAATGCAAGGCCGTGGATCTCGGGAAGTCCGTGAGTTTGCGCTTTACGGGGAGACGACCGGAGAAACCGACGAGTTCGGGCTTCCGGTTCGGTACGATTGGGCGAAAGACTATCGTGGCCCGGCAATCGTCGCCTACGGGCACACGCCTGTGCCACAGGTAGAATGGGTCAATAAGACAGTCTGCCTCGACACAGGCTGCGTCTACGGTGGGGCCTTGACAGCGATGCGCTATCCCGAACTGGAATTTGTATCTGTGCCGGCGCTGCGGACCTACGTTGACCCAGTTCGTCCGCTAGTCGTTCCAGATTCCCAACCCACGGCTCAACAGCACGCCGATGACATCCTCGACATCGAGGACGTTTCGGGTAAGCGCCGCATCACAACGCGTTACGGCACCCCAGTGATGATCCCCGCTGAAAACGCGGCTGCAGCGTTGGAAGTCATTACTCGGTTTTGCGTCGATCCACGCTGGCTGATCTATCTTCCGCCCACCATGTCGCCGTCTGAGACAAGTCAGCGCGACGGTCTCCTGGAGCACCCTGACGAGGCGTTTGCATACTATCGGCACGCTGGCATCGATCGCGTCGTGCTCGAGGAAAAGCACATGGGCAGCCGTGCCGTCGTCGTTCTTGCTAGAGATGAGGATTCAGCTCGGCAGCGCTTCGGCGTGGCCTCCCGACGCGGTGTCATGGTGACGCGAACAGGCCGAGCCTTTTTCTCCAGGGGTTCCACGCAGCTGGGTGCGGACGTGCTTGATCGTATTGGCGCCGCACTTAACGCCGCGAACTTCTGGCAGCGTTTTGAGACCGACTGGGTTTGCATTGACGCTGAGGTCATGCCGTGGTCGGCAAAAGCGCAGGAACTGGTTGACCAGCAATACGCTCCGGTTGGAGAGGCCGCCATTGCTGACCTGACCGCAGCGGAATTGGCGCTACAAGAAGCGTCTCGTCGAGGGATCGACACGGCCGACGTCTTGGCGCGTACCAAAGAGCGCCACGAGGCCGCGTCAGGCTACGTCCGCGCATTTCGCCGATACGTGCGTCCTGTCCGTGGCATCGACGATCTAACGATAGCGCCATTTCATCTCTTGGCGACGGAAGGGCGCGTACACGTCGATCAAGCGCATCGCTGGCACATGGAGGAGCTGGACCTCATTTGCGCCGCCGACTCTTCACTTCTCATGACAACCGCCTTTCGCGAAGTGCTGCTCTCCGATGAGGCGCAGGTCGCAGCGGCGATCTCCTGGTGGGAGGAGCTGACTGCAAATGGCGGCGAGGGCGTCGTCGTGAAGCCGCATATTTTCGTAGCTCGAGACAAACGCGGCCTCGTCCAGCCGGCTTTGAAGGTTCGCGGCCGTGAATACCTGCGAATAGTTTACGGACCGGAATATACGCTACCGAACAACCTCGATCGCCTGCGCGAACGCGCAGTATCGAGCAAACGGCGCCTCGCGCTCTCCGAGTTCAGCCTTGGGCTGGAGGGCCTCCATCGCTTCGTCGAACGTGCACCATTGCGATCGATTCACGAGTGCGTCTTTGGTGTGCTCGCGCTCGAGAGCGAACCCATCGATCCGCGCCTCTGACTTAGGGGTTGTACAAGCTATTCGATGGTGCGCGAAGCGGCTTTGGTATCCGGACGCGGCGATGCCACAGTATTGTCATGACGGGCTCCGAACTCGCTAGGATTTCGGCAAGGCCGACGCGCTAAAACGGTCGCCGCAATAGTTGGCGAGTGGTTATGACTTCTTTCACAGGGGCATTTTACGAGACCTTTGTTGGCCTTCTCGAGTGCTAACTATTTATGAGCTTGGCGTAACCGCGCCCGGTGGGAACCAAGTGCTGCCGTCGGCGATCGGACGAGTCGCCGATGCTAGAAATGCAGAAGCGTGAGGATGCCGATCACGACTTCGACGGCCACCAGCACCACGATGATCACTTCGAGAAACTCATCCCGGCGGCTGCGGGCCTGGTCGCTGAAGAAGCGATACATCTCGCCGACGCTGGCGAGTTTTGTATCGATTTGACGCTGCCAGTCCGCGAGACCTAGGCGCCTCGCGGCCGATCGGTAGATACGCGCGTAATAGGCATCGCCTACGAGTTTCAATGCGTTGCTCGAGCGGTCCATCAACTCGAGCACGTCGACAATCAGGTAGCGCAGCGTTGCGGCCTGCTCGGCTTCGTGGCGGCCGCGCAACGAGCGCGGCGGACCCGCGGGCTGCATCTTATAGATCACGTCGAGCTCCCGGTCGAGCAGCGCGTCGTACGTGCGCAGCTCGAGCAGTTGGGAGTTGGCAAACTCTAAGATGTCCTCGATCGCGCGTGCGCTCTCTGTCCGGTCGTAGACGAAAGCCGTATCCCACTGTACGATGGTCAGATCGTCCTCGTGGTAGGAAAAACGCATCCGTAAGGCCTCTTCGATTTCGCTCGCTGACAACAGCTTGCGCTCACCGAGCAACAGGCGCGCGAGCGCCCCGGAATGATCGGCAAGAAGCCTCTCAGCGCCGACGGGTTCTCCAAAGCGTTCAATCTCGATGATCAAATAATCTTCAATCAAAGCCGGGTGGCGTTCGTCCAAAGCTGACTCGTATTCATCGCAGATTCGCGTTACGGTAGATTCGGCGAAGCGCATGATGCGCTCGTCGCTGCGCGCCCGTTCGGTAAGCGTCGTTAGGTCGTTCCATGTGCCAGCGACAAAGAACGAAAATCGAAGCGAGACAACGCCGTAATCGTAAAGTTTTAGACGCGTCGAACACCTTAGACCATCGAAATCAACCTCCGGCAGACTCGCAATCAGAGGAGGAACCGGAAACTGCAGGTAGGGAGGAGCGTGCGGGCGCAACGGGAGTGCGGCTGGCGCGCGATTATCCCCAGCGAGCCCACTCATCTTAGCCAAATCGATCGTGTCCGCGACGTCGAATAAGTAGTACGCTTGCACCGCGCCGCTAGTGATTTCGAGCATCGCCGCCGCCTTATGACTCTAGGAGGCGCCTTCCTTTACGGACGCTGCGCGGTGTGAATGGTGCGCTGCAAATAGGTTGTGTGAGAGACGTGGCCATATCTTGCCTCAATCTTCTCTAATGGCCTCGACGTCGATTACGATGTCGACCTGCGGGCTCACGACGACGCCGCCGTCGGGCATCTGGTCGTTCCAAATCACGCCGAAATCGTAGCGGTCGATGCGCGCGCGAGCGACGAACCCGGCGCGCCTCTTCGGGCCTTTGTCGACACCGTCTTCCCACCACGGCGTCTGCCATGTTCCGAGATAACGTACACCCAACGTTACTGAGCGCGTCACATTGCGAATGGTGAGATCACCGGTCAGGCGGTAGTCCACCGGACCGATCTCCGCCACGCCGGTGCTCTTGAAACGGATCTCCGGAAAGCGCTCGCAATGTAAGAAATCCGCGCTACGAAGGTGGTCGTCGCGCATCTGCACGCCGGTCCAGCACGTCGATGCATCGATGACCGTTTCCACCGACATTCGCCGCGGATCGGCTGGGTCGAAGTCAAGGCGTCCGCTTATGTTTTTGAACGATCCCCGTACCCATGTGACCATCATATGCCGGGCGCGAAACTCAGCCGCGCTATGCCCCGGCTCGAAGACCCATTTCATGTGCATCCCCTTTGCACCTCAACGTTTCCCGCCGGCATCGACTTTACATGCGGGCGCCGCTGAAGCCTTGTTGCAACGTTCGTAGCAGCAATGCCTCGCGCCGAACTTTCGCATGAGTGACGGGCTAGAAGTGGGTTCGCGTTCTCGCGCAATCGCAAGAGCAGTAAGACTTAGAGTAGCGTGGCGGCGTCGCTCATTCGTCCGCAATGGTCGGCGCTTGCGGTGACGCATCGAGGCGGTCGCAGGTGATTTCAAGACCGCCGCATTCAAATGCTCTGCCACCTTTCCAAGCGCCCGCTAACGTCGATGGTTATTGCGGTTTCCGCAAATAGCCTTGCTAACGGAGATTGTTCAGCAGAGCCATTTGCTAACATTTGCTAACGTAACTTTAGGCCCTCTCACCGTCAAAGAGTCCGGCGCGGACTCCCAATCGGGTTCGTTCTCGGCGCTTCTCACAGCACGGCCCTTCCCGTTAGCGCCGGCGCAGAAATTACACTTCGAAAAACAGATACGTACGCATTATAATGCGTGCGTAAGTCGCGCGTGCGCCGACACTCCAATTGTGGCACGCATCGACGCCGGCGTCAACCGCGCGACGTTCACCGCGCGTTGCGCACTAGCTTGCCTTCAGCACCGCGCGGAGCTCCTTTCTGAGGACGTCACGCACCACTTCGGGCAGCGGGCGATGGTCTTCGTCTGTAAAGGCTTTCAGGGCGTCGTTCATGGCCGTCTGATAGCCGCGGCCCTCGCGTTCAGCCCTGGCCCGGAACCAATTCAAGGTGTCGGAGTCGATCCACATCGTAATGCGAGTCTTCCCCTCATGCGAAAGCACCGCTCCGCGCCGGCCGCGGCTGAAATCATATGAGCTCGTTTTCCCGCGAGACTCGCGAGTCGCGCGGCTAACCTTCTTCGCCATAGTATTGCTTTTTTTCACTTGCAGTCGCCCTCCGAGCTGAAATAAGTCTGACTATATCGGCGGAAGATGGATACGCGTAAACGACGACGAGGAGTCTACCGAATGCGTCTAGACCTACGGTCACGAAGCGTTGTTCGGCGAAGCGCCGATCTTCAGTCGTTAGGGCTTGGGGATCGTCGAGCGCCGTAGCGGCATCGGCGAACCAGACGCCATGCTTCCTGTAATTGGCAGCGGCTTTCCGCGCGTCCCACTGAACCTCCACCGTATGTATATTGTATGTATTGCCGGAACGAACGTCAACCCAGCTAGATAATTGGCCTCGAGCGGCCCTAACGGTCCATTGAGATCGATTCGCGGCCGCGACGCAGAGCGCGCTCCTCTCGACGCATGGCGAACTCGACATCCTGCCGCAGTTCCTTCGGCACCGCCTGGTATGGACGATCGACGGCGGCCGCAAGCTTGTCGAGCCCTGCGGTCCATGCTGGACCCTCGCATTCGAGCTGCCCCACGCCGGTGCGTTCCAAGACCGTCAGTTGTTTTTCGATCTTGGGTATATCGTCGCGCAGCACGGCGCCCGCTTTGCGCCTCTGATCTTGGAGACCGAGCGACGCGCTGACGTACTCGCGGTAGCTGCGTTCATCGCTTCGGATGCGTTCTTGAACTCGCGGGGCGTCGCCATTCTCAAAGTCACGCGTGGCTCTGGCGAGCTCGGCTTCGAAGCGGCCGTATTGCCCGGCATGCAGTTTCGCAGCTTCCTTCTTGGCCGCGTTGCGCACAAACGGGTTCCAGGATTGCTGCTCCTTGGTCAGCCGCGCGAGCGCTGCGCGTTCGGCCGGCGTGAACTGCGTTGCCTCGCTGACGCGCGCTTCAAACGCTTTTCGCGCCGACGCGAGCGCTTGCTCGATCGTGGGCGGCTCCTCGACGCGTGTCAGCTGCATTCGCTCGACGCGAGCTCGCTCGCAGCGGGCCTCTTCTTCGGCGCGAATCAGCTGCAGGGCCTGACCAACGCGTTGAATGACAGGATACGAAGCGGATATTGTCGACCGCGCTGCCGTACAGCCCTTCGTCGATATAGATGCCAGGGCCCAAAGAAGTTGCGGAGGCTCCAGGCTCAAACTCGCAGTCTACAAAAACGACTTGGGACACGTTCTGAGGACCCTGCGGTTGGATCGATAGGGCTGGTCCGGTAAGTGCACCGGCATTTCCGGCATAGACCGAGACGTTGGTGAAGGAGTGTCGCAACGTATTATGGCCGCCAGGATACTGCGGCGCTCGCCGTACGCGACTTTGGCTCGGCCCGTTCAGACCGGACGCATGGGTCGCTCCCGTCGGGGGCCAGTCTTACTGATTGGGCAGCCCACGATTCGAAGTCAACGAGTAGATCATCGATGTTTCTTGGAAACCCGCTCGAAATAGTACCAGGAACCGATCAAATCCAACTCAGGGACTAGTAGGCCTCTCAGATCAGACCAACTGCGATCAATGTTTGCGCTTATATTGGCGGGTGCAGTCCTCGTCGCAGCGATCGATTCAACTTGACGAATCATTCGCTCATAAAACCGGCTCGGATATTCGCTCTTGATCTCCTTGCCTTGGAACCCTGCAACGAAGTTCTGCCACCGGGTCGGCTTTTCACGCCACAGCGCATGCAATCCCCATTTCGCTCGGTTTAGCTTCCCAACGATCTCTGACACATCGTCCTCGGTTACGAGCTTGGGATTCGATGCCAAACGGAGAGCTTCTTCGACCGCGTCAGCCGTGTCGATCCATACCGTTTTTAGTTGCGAAACGAATGCGGTTCGAGTTTGAAATGTGTAAGTGAATATTGCCGCAGCAACTGGAAGGAGCGCGGTAAGAACCGTTTTAAACTGATCTGAGCCCGCACACCGGGGACACGCAACTCCTATAATAGCGAGGACAAGGTACGCCGCGCCGACGAGAGCGACCCAAAAAAGAAACCACTTCTTAGCCACCTTGCCGTCACCTCGATGCAAGCTATTTTCCGTGGCAGCGAAGATACAACCTCAAGGCGGCCAAACCTGCGGCGCGTCGGCTGCTAGCGCATCGGTGAATCGCATCTCGTTGTGTAGCTACCTTCCGTTCTCAGGCGTTGTGCAGCCATCGCGGAGCCAATAGGTGAGAAACCGGTACGCCCGTTGAGTGAGAATCAGGAGAAACGCACTTAAAGGATTCAGTATTTATCTAATTATCGTCGAAGTTGTTGGCCTCGGGCGCTCAATAAGATCCAGGAGGGTCGCTTCGGTCTCAGCTCGGTACGCCTAAGAGTCATTCCGTCCCCACGGCGATAAAGTTAAATGGCCTATCAACAAGCGACGTGTTATCATTATAGACGAACACGAGATACGTTCTGCAACGTTTCCGTTCGAAAACCT
This sequence comes from Vulcanimicrobiota bacterium, assembly GCA_963815165.1. Classification (GTDB taxonomy): domain Bacteria; phylum Vulcanimicrobiota; class Vulcanimicrobiia; order Vulcanimicrobiales; family Vulcanimicrobiaceae; genus Cybelea. Next base: position 1,783,662 of record CAWFFL010000003.1, on the reverse strand, counting down.
GAAGCCAGGGTGGAACGCGCCCATAACCAACACTCGTCACCGTAAGCACGGGGCAGGTCCCGGCAAAATAGCTATCGATAAATCTAATCAGGTAGACGCCGCTCGAAACGTGGCGCACCAGAAAATGAGAACCGCGAAGGATGCTGCCATCCGAATTTATAGCGCCCGCTAATACGGCTGGTCCCTGGGACGTTGCTAATCCCCTCATCCCCTGGCCGTAGCTGTAAACGCCCAGAACCCCGAGCAACCCAAGGGACAGAACCAGAATCCGACTCACCTTCGGCCTCCTTACGAAAACAACTAGTGATTTTTATCAATACCGCCGCATTCAACCACTTCCGTCACCTGTACGCACCTCGCTACCGGCGATCAGTTCTCCTACGTCGGCGCTCAAACTCACAGCCTCCTACGCCGGATTGACGACTTTTGCGCCGGCAACCCACGTTTCCGAGACTTTGATGTCGCCGAGTTTGGCGGGATCGGTTGTCATCGGATTGCTTTCGAGAATCGCGAGATCGGCATATTTTCCGGCGTGAGCGAGCCAATCTTATCGCCGAGACCGCACTGGGCTGCCGCGACGGTCGTCATGCCTTCGAGTGCGGCCTTCGAGCGGTACGCGCTCGTCCGCGCCGATCGTCGAACCGTCGGTCGAACAGATCCGCGTCACGGCGGTGCCGATCTCACGCAGCGGCGCGATCGGCGAGCACGGGGAGTCGCTGTGAATCGAGAACGGAATTCCGGCCTCGAGGAAGCTCTTGCCCGCGGGATTGAAACGCGGTTCGCGCGGTCCGCGCCGAAGATTTGATCGCGATACGCCGCGCCGTAATAGTAGAGATTGTTCATTAAGTAACTTGGCTGTACGCCGAGGCGCTTCATGCGCGCGATTTGATCGGCGATGCGAGCGGGCAGTGCTCGATTCGATTGATTCCGTCGGGCGGCGGCGCGGAGCCGTACGCCGCCTCGATTCGCATCGAGCGCACGTTGCAACGATGCGTCGCCATTGCAATGGATCGAGACGGGCCAGCCCGCCTGTTTCACCTTGAGCACTAATCGCGTTGAGCTCGTCGGCCGTGTAGTTGGGAACGCCGACCGATTTACTGTTGAGATACGGTTCCGATCTGGAACGCCGTCTCTTGCTGCGGCGAGCCGTCCGAAACAATCTTCACCGCGTAGAACGAAAGCAGCGTACCCGGAATTTCGAATGCGCGTGCGCCCGGCTTTCCGTACGGCTTGATAAATTCGTTCGCCGCGTCGAGAAACTCGACCGCGGGGCTTGCGCTGTAGCGAACCGGCGAGCCGGTCATCACGGCCTTGTAACCTTCCAGCGCCGCCGGCGTCGGCGCGTAGGCGCCGGCTTCGTGCACCATCGTGATGCCGAGCGTCGCGCTTTGATCGAGGAACTTCGTCACCGCACGCTTCGACCAGTTCCATCGTCAGCTTCGGCATGCCGATCATGAATTTCTGACAGCGCCGGCGGCTCGAAGATCATTCCGTTGAGATTGCCGTCGGCATCCTTACCGAAATGTCCGCCGCCGGGAAGCTCGCCCGTCGACGCGGTCACGCCCGCGAGTTTGAACGCGGCCGAATTGCCGGTCGCCGTGTGCATGCTGACGTAATAAACGAAGATCGGATGCGCGGTCGAGACGCCGTCGAGCTCTTGAATCGATGAGGTCGCCGCCTTGCAAGAGGTTGTCGTACTAGATCCGCGTAGATCCATTGACCGGACGGTAACTGCGCGGCCTTGCTTTGAGCGCGGCGAGCACGTCGGCTTTCGTCTTATACGTGTCGTATCCCGACGTCCAGCATTTGCGTGAGCATAATGCCGCCCGGGATCGGATGCTGGTGAGGGTCGATGAGGCCGGGCATCAGCGTTCGTCCGTCGAGATTGACTTTTTGCGCACCCGATCCGGCGGTACTCATGACCGACTGCATCTCGCCGACGGCGAGGATCTTTCCGTTGGCGATTGCGACGGCTTGCGGCGACGGATAGCGATCGTCCATCGACAGAATCGGGCCGCCGTAGAAAATCGTCGGGCTTTGCGGCGCTGCAGAATCGCCTGCCGCCAGTGCACGACGGGCGGTGGCCGCGACCCCTATAGCTGCGGCCGAAGCTGCAATAAAACGCGAGCGTGAAAGCTCGGCTGAAAAGAACCTTTCAATACCAAAAACATCGCCGATACAGCCCCTGCACATCTCCAAACCTCCTTGTCGAGCGGGCGTCTCATCAGAGGTTTTCGCCCGCTTGCTCTGGAGTTCTTTCTTATCGAGGGTTCAAGGGCGAAACAATCATTTTTCGGAGTTGGTACAAGCAGGCGTGGAGCATCGAAACACCGCTGCGTCGCCGCGCCGCACGGCAAGGCTCGCTGGGCTCTTCTATTTGATCACGGCCCTGGCCGGCGGCTTTGCAGAGATCGGCGTCCGCGGGAAGCTCGTCGTTTCCGGCGACGCTGCGGCGACGGCGCAGAACATCTTAGCCTCGGAGGGATTGTATCGCTTGGGTTTCGCTGCGGACATCGTCGCCGGCGCTGCATATGTCGTCGTGACGCTTCTGTTGTATGAACTGCTCAAGCCGGTGAACAGGAGCCTCTCGCTCCTCGCGGCGTTTTTTAGCCTCGTTGGAATTGCCATCGGCGGAGTGGCTGCACTCGGACATCTCGCTCCGTTGCTGCTCTTGAAAGGCGCCCATTACCTAGCGCCCTATAACGTCGACGAGTTGCAAGCAATGGCATTACTTTCCCTCAAGCTGCACGCTCAAGGCTACCTGATCTGCTTGGTGTTTTTCGGATTCTATGAAGCGTTGCTCGGCTATCTCATTTTCCGATCGGCCTTCCTTCCACGAACGCTCGGCGTGCTGATCGGGATTGCGGGCTTGGCTTTCTTGACCAACAGTTTCACGATTTTTCTTTCGCCCGCACTCGGAAACGCCCTCAACCCCTTCATGCTCGCGCTGGACGGGATCGGCGAGATATCGCTGACGCTCTGGCTCCTCGTGATGGGTGTGAGCGTTACGAAGTGGGAAGCGCGAGCTTATCCAACGAGTACGATCGCCTAAGCTAACCATTGGTGCGGGAGGGCCTGCGCCTGCTATCATGGTGTTGTGTCGGACATATCGCTGCAATTCCCGTGGTGGTTCGATCTCCTTCTGCTCGTCGCGGCGGTCTTTTGGCCGCTGACGGCTGTGGCCGCGGCGGCCGCGACCTGGCTTTGGCTCAAGCGGTCGCGGCTCGTCGTGTGGATCGTGACGGTTCCCGTTCTCGTTCTTTGGGTGGTCTCCGCGAGCGTAAGACTCTATGGCGCGATCGATCAATGGCGTTCGAACGCGCACGCAGTGGCCGAGCTGCGATCGCGCGAGCTTACCGTGACCGCGCCGACGCGAATCGCCGGGATCATGCTGCCGCCAAAGACGGTCGTCACGCGACGGTACGGTGGAAGGCCCGAGAATATCGAGGCACTTGATTTGGCCGAGCCGGCCAACGTTCATGGTATCCCTCTGATTGGGCGCGTCGAGTTCGACGATGGAGGGCAGATTCACGGAAACGTGACGCTTGCCCACGATGCATCGATCGGCGGAATTCCGTGCTCGGCGAGCTCGAGCGTCATCGTCTTAGATGGAAGGTTGTCGTCGTGCAGGCTCGCGCTCGTGCACGTTATTCATGGGATTCCCTGCGGAGGCGAGCTCGACGTCACCGTTGGCGTCGAATGCACGCTCGCGGCGAAATACGAACGATTCGGCGTTATCTGGCCGCCGCAAACTTTCGTCACCGATTCCCCGCCGGAAGGCAAGACGTGGTTCACGACCGGACCTGCCGCGCCGAGCCTGCGCGTGCTCGGAAGTGCGTTACCCGAGAAGTCAGTCGTTGAGTACGCGCACGATGGGATGTCGCGCATCACGCTCGCGCCGCCGTTTCTCCATTTCGGCGGGAAGACCATCAACGCGATCGACGTCCGTGGAAGTTCCGTCGAAGGCGAGATAGCACGAGCGGATTTCAACGAGCCGATCCGATTCGTAGCATTGTCGCCGCACGCTATTGAGAGGCGCGACCTCTCGAAGTAGCAAAAGGACCAACGGTGAGATGGTGCCGCGAACGGCGTCAGCAGTTTGGCAGCATCCTGCTTTTCATTGCGGTACTGATGCCGACCGCAGTTTTCGCGGCGACGGCTTCGGTAACGGTGCCCGTGCTCGATGCACCGCCATCGATGCAGGGAACGATCGGCGATAGTTGGGCTAAGGCCGCGACGCTCAAGCTTGAAACCGATTACACGTACCCACGGCCCGCGGGCGAACCCACGACTGTTTACGTTGCGCAAGACGGCAGCTACTTGGATATTGCCTTCTCGGTGACGCAACCGGGAGGGCTGGTCGCCTCACAGGAGACGAACTCGTCGAGCGTCCTCGGCGACGACTATGTCGGCGTCTACCTCTTTCCACAAGGCGTTGCGGGAATCGCCTATTCTTTTATTGCGAATCCACGCGGGGCGCGGTACCAAACGTCGAGCGAGAATACGTTCTATACCCCGCAGTGGGTCGCGGTGGGTCGCAGCACGCCGGCCGGCTATACCGTGACGATGCGCATTCCGCTCGGGATTATCCGCAACGGCGGAGCGACGTCGTGGCGTGCGCAGTTCGTACGGTCGAGCGTCAAGACGAACAGTCTCGACGTCTGGACGTACGATCCGCACGCATCGAGCGCGACCGATCCGGTCTTTGCGGGCACGATCGCTGGGATCGGCGCGGGCGGGCATCGCAACTCCGCTTCGCGCGGAGAGGCGCGCCTGCAACCGTACGCGCTAAGCGAATCGACGTCGAAGGAGAACGGCGGAAGCACGTCGCGCGTCGGTGCCGATTTTGCAGTGCCGGTGGCGCCGACGATGTCGTTCGTCGGGACGCTGCACCCCGACTACTCGAACGTCGAGATCGACCAGCAGACGATCGCGCCGACGGCGTACGCCCGGCAGTACGCGGAGATTCGGCCATTTTTTACACAAGCAGCGAACTACTACAACGAGCATCAGGCGTGTCTGAGCTGTCCGCAGACGCTCTATACGCCGTCGATTCCGATCTTCGGCCAAGGCTACGCTTTCGAGGGGACGCAAGGCTATGCACAGTTTCGCGGCATTCGATGCAATCGGCGGAAGAGCGAAACGACGCGGCGCAGGCGTTTAATTATTACTATACGAAAATCCCGGCATCGCTTACAGCGCTAACCTACAGCACGTAACGGCGTTACGACGACGGGACTGAGCGACGCCACGACGACGCTGAATCTCGGCTACAACAACCAACATTCGCATCTTTTTGCATACGCGAACCTTGGGCAAGATCGTGGTACGAACGTCACCGACGCCACTCTTGGAAATTACCTCGAGAGCGGAGTGGGGTACTCGGATGCCACGTCGGCCGGCGGCATCAGCTGGCAATCGATCGGCGCCCAGTTCAATCCCGTTCGATGGGTTACGTCGCGCAAACCGACATCGCCGGATATGAAAGCATCGTCGAAAAGACGATGAATTTCGGGCCGCACGCGACACTACACGATGTGTCGCATCAGCGCGTTCTATTCACGCTATAACAATCACTTCGATCAGCTCGCTCAAACCAATGCCGGGACGCAGGTTAATCTTCGACTTTCGCAACTCTGATGACGATTCACGTGAATGCGAACGCCAGCGGCGTGCGGACGTTCGATAACGAGTTCCTGCCCTTCAACGGCAACGGCGCCACAATCGGATACGCGATGAATACCTCCACGCCGACGTACGTCGAGTACTCGGGCGGCGAATACTATCACGGCGCGCTCGACTCGTGGACGTACCTCACGACGCTGCCGCTGGGACGCAAGCTCCATCTCGTGCTGGAGGCCGATGAGAACCGGTATGGGACGGCGTGGCCCGGTGAGAGTCGACGCAGCAGTGGTTGGAACGCGCCGGGCTCGATTGGCAGCTCAGCCGCGACGCATCGTTCGACGTCGGCGTGCGGCGCATCATCGGTCAGAACTTGCCGAACTCGTTCGAGCCGCTTCTCTACGACAGCCCCGCGATCTGCTCAAGCGAATCCGTACAATCCCGGCTGTTTCGTCAATGCTTCCAACGTAACGCTCGCTTTCCATTTCCTGGCGGCGCGCAACGAGTTCTACGTCGTCTACGGTAACGCAAACGATCTCTCGACGGAGCCGGCGCTCTTTCTTGAAGTGGATACGCTACATCGGAGCGGAAAAAGGTACGTAAGTAACTTCGTACGAGCGGCGGAGGTCGCGTGCGCCGAGTTGCCGTACCGGGTATACCCCGAGCCGCCTCTGCTTAGGGCGTTTGCGATGGAGGGTGTCACGTTAGAAGTACAAGCGTTTCGCTCCCGGTTCCTGAACGAAAAAATACTGAAGCGCCTTCATTACTATCCGAGAGCTTTGGAGGTCGTACTTTACGCTCAAAGTCTTCTGCCCGAAACGGTCCGGCTCGAGGACGTAGCGATGCGGTGCGGCATGCGGCCGGCTTGCTTTTCCCGGTTTTTTAGGAGAAAATCGGCATCACTTTTTCGACGACGCTCAAAGTTCTCCGAATCGAGCGCGCCGTCGAAGCACTCGAGCGGCGGGATTGTTCCATCGAGGTTCTTGCTAGCGCGAGCGGATACGGCAGCGGCTGCAGCTTTGCTCGGGCCTTCAAGGAAGTCATCGGAGAGACCCCGACCGAGTACCGGCGGCGTCTACTGAACTAGCATGAAGGTGACGCTTTCGTGATCGACGGCGCGCGGCGATTACTCGCGATCGGCAGGCCCCCCGTCGGGAGTCCCGTCGTGGCGATGCTCGCCATCGCGGCAACGTCTACGCTTTCGGTTCTGCCGCCATTATTCATCGGCGGCATGATCGATGCGTTAACTCAGCACAACTTCGCAAACGTGATGCGCGAGTTGGGTTTATTTGCGATCGTGACCGTCGCCTACGGCATAACGCAGATCGTAGAGGCCTATTCGACGAGTATCTTCCGGGAGACCCTGGCCCGCAACCTTCGCGTGGAGTTGGTCAAGAAGCTGGACCGGGTTACCTTCGATGCTTTGTCCACTCGAACGCCCGGCGAAATCAACAACCGCGTCACGAGCGACATCGAGGCGCTCTGCGTGCAATTCCAGTACACTCTTTTTCCCGGCGGTGCTGAGCATCTGTACGTTAGTGGCAACCATCGTGGCTATGGCGCGCGTGGATTTCCGCCTGGCCGGGGTCGCCATCGCATTTGCGCTGCTGACACTGCTGCCCCTACGTTTGGCCGCGCCGCGCATAGCCAAGATGCACCAACATCTCGCTGAAGCGAACGACGATCTCCACGATTACTTGCAGGAGGGCGCGACCCTCGGCGGGCTCGCGCTCATGCGTAACGAGCTGGCCGCGAGCTCACGGCTCGAGCGCTTCAAAGGCATCGTTGGGCGAACCTTTTCTTTGGCGATGGGGCAAACGATCGTTAGCGAAGGCACAGGCCTGGCGTCGTCGCTGGTCAATATGCTCGGGCCGGCGGCGACAGTGGCGATAGGCGCATTCTTAGTACGTACACGGACGGATGACCGTCAGGCTCGATCGTGACTATTCTCATCTATCAGAGCCGCCTCTCCGCGCCGTTCGGCATGCTCTCCTCAATGCAGGTGATGTTTGCGACGATTGGGGTTGTGGTTCGGCGTTTGCTCGATGTGTTCGACCTTCCCGAGGAGCCGACCGGGGGAGCTCCGTATCCAACCCGGCGCGCTTTCGTTGGATCGCGTATCCTTCGTACGAAACGAACGATACGTCTTGCGCGACGCAAGCCTGCAAATCGAGCGGGGAGAACACGTTGCGCTCGTCGGACCGAGCGGCGCCGGCAAGTCGACGCTCGCGGCGTTGCTGCTTCGCTTTTACGAACCGCGCGAAGGCCGGATCTCGGTTGCCGGTACCGATCTGCGCGATCTCGCGTTGCCCTCGTTGCGCAGCCACGTCGCGCTGGTCTTTCAGGAGGCACTCGTCTTCGACACCACGCTACGCGAAAATCTTACTCTGACCAAGCCGACCGCCGAAGACGCCGACATCGCCGACGTGTTGGATGCGTGCGCGCTCCACGGAGGTTGTCGCGCGGCTGCCGCAGGGTGTTCGCGACGCGACTCGGCCAGCGAGGTTTCCGACTCTCGGGCGGTGAGCGCCAGCGCCTGTGCTTGGCGCGCGCGCTTCTGCAGCAGCCGGAGATCATGATCTTAGACGAAGCGCTTTCGGGCGTCGACGTGGTCGTCGAGCGTTCGGTTCTCGCGGCGTTGCGCGTGCGGTTGCGAGGCCGTACGTTATTGGCCGATCACGCATCGGCACACGTCGGTCGCGGATTTCGACCGCGTCGTTGCAATTGAAGACGGAAACATTATGCCGATATTACATCGGAGCTCACACGTGACGACGTATGAGCGCGCGCCATTCACCCTTGATCGCAGGGCGCGTACCGCTGCTGCCGATTTCGGCCATCGTTGAAATCTTCGCCGACCCGTCGCCGCTCGAGGCGCTGAGGCGCTCTGATCGAACAGGATCCTACGGGTCCGGCACGCATTGCGAATCGCGTCGAAGGATCTCAGCGACGCGCTCGACCCCTGGCTGCGCGGCGAGCCGCTGCGAAATCGGACGGCCCCGCTGCGTGCGCTGGCGTACGTCGACCGTATGGCATCGGAGGTCAACGCCGTTCGGCATGTTGCGCCGGAATCGGAATCGTCGAGACGGGCGAGGGCGGCCCTCTTTCGATCGACGAAGCCGCGCGCCGAACGTGCACCCGGCCCGACATGGGCCTGATCTCCGAGATGGTGGCTGCGCTCGAAACCGGCGCGGAACGCGGGAAGATCGCGTACGTTACGAAGCTCCGCCGCGATCGCTCGCGGTGACCGTCTTTACGTCACGAACGTCACGCTGACTTCGGTCGTAAACGATGGCGCCGAGACGACCGCCGCGCAGATTCCGGTCTCGCTAAAAAACACGCCGGCGGTTCAGTTCCTCCGGGAACTGGCGCGCACGCCGCGCAGGCGTGACGAGCTCGCCGAATCGTTGGCCGAGCGCTTTGGCGTCGCTCGTGAAGAGACCGTGCGCGTGATCGAGCGACTCATCGAGGCCGGTGTGCTAATCTCTGAACTGCGAGCTTCGCCGGTCGGCGATCCGATTGCCTATCTGCTCGAACGGCTGCGCACCTTGGAACCAAAAACCGCCAAGCGTTTAGACGAAGCAATCCGCGAGGCGAAGTCGCTCGATGCAACGCCGCTTTCCACACAAACCGCGCAGCAGCATCGCGACGTCGAGGAGATCCTTTGCCACGCTTGTGCGAGCAGAGCAAAGAGCGCCCTGTGCAGATCGACATGCTTTCACCGTTTCGCGGCCAGCTGCCCACGAGCGTGCTCGTCGAAGTCGAACGGTTTGCCGAATACTTGGTCCGTTTTCGCGCGTTGCCACAATGGAGAAGTTTCGCAAGCGCTTTGACGAGCGTTACGAAGGCTCGGATCGAATGGTGCCGCTGCTGGAGCTGGTCGATCCAAACATCGGGCTCGGCGTACCCGACGCGCTGGAGTACGAGGAGCTACAAGAGTGAGGGCGCCGAACGCGATCGGCTAGCCATGCGCCTTGCGTGCGAGGCAACTCGGGCCGGTCTCGTGGAAGTCGATCTTTCAGAGACGGACCTCGAAGCACTCGCGCCGCCCGCCGGCGACGAACCGCTGCCGATCACAACGGAAGTCGGCTTCGGGATCGCCGGTACGAGCGCCGAGGCGTCAGCCCGCGGGGATTTCGAGCTGACGCCGGCCGCTTTTGTTGCAACCGATAGTGCTACACGCAGCTTAGGACGTTTCGCACATCTTTTCGATGCGAATCATCAAGCGCAGATACGGGAGGTTGCGCGGCTCGGACTCGAAGAGGGCAGCGCTTACCGCCGAACTTTCTTACGTTTTGTCGTCGGCACGCATGTATAACGTGACAATTCGTCCGGCATTTTTCGACGCTTTGCTCCCGATCGGCGTCGGAGAGATAAGCGACGGCGACACGATCGCACCCGATGACCTTTGGGTGGGTATCGACCGCAACCGGTTCTTTCTATGGTCATTCTCGCGCCAGCACCTGATCATTCCTCGTGAGAGTCACCTGCTCAACACCGGTCAGAGCGCACCGAATCTCTGCAAGTTCTTGGCCTTGGTCAACAGCGATGGGCGTCGCTACTTGCAGAGCTTCGATTTGGGCGCTGCTTCGCTCTTAACCTATCTTCCGCAAGTGCGCGTGCCGGCAAGACCATCCTCTCCCTTCGTCGATGGAGTTTCTGCGGGTAAGGAAATCGGAAACAGCGTGAACAGACGCTCAACAAGCGCTCGGACGGTGGCGCGAGCGCTGGTCGATGCCCCGATACGTCTTTCTTATCGAAGGCGACAACCGGCTCTTGATCGACCTCGACTCGCAGATTGCCGCGGAGCTCGTCTACGATCAGAGCGACATCTCAAAGGAGATGCTCGTCTTCGAAGAAGCGCTGCCCGATCCGCAGCGAACGTGGCTCGAGGGCGCTAACGGGCGTTACGCGGCGGAGTTCGTCGCGACGCTCGTGCGGCGCTCAACTAGCTCCGAGTTGCCAATGCCTTCGACTCCAATCTTCGTTATGCCCCGACGAACTATTCGGCCCGGGCTCGGCGTGGCTCTATATGAAGATCTATCTCGGAGCGCAGGCGTTCGAAGATTTTTTGCAACGCGCGCTCGTGCCACAGCTTCACGACCTTGTGGGAACCGGTCGTGTCTACCGCCGGTTCTACCTTCGTCTACGCGGACCCGCACCCGCATCTACGGGTACGCCTCCATATCGCTGTCGGATATTTGAGAGTGCACGTGCGCGAGCGTCGTCGTGGCGGCTGCCGAAGCCTGGCTACAAGAGGATCGCATCCTTCGTTATGCGTTCGACACGTACGATCCGGAGTACGAACGCTTCGGCGGCGAAGTCGCTCTTTCAAGCGGTCGAGCAATTCTTTTATGCCGACAGCGAAGTCTGCGCGGAACAACTCGGCCGCACACCCGACGCACGGATGCCCGGGTGGCGGCGGCCGTCTAATCGTTTCTTCCATTCGTTACGAGCTACGAGCTTGACGAACTCTGGTACTCGAAGCGTTCAAAGATCTAACGCGTCGTAAAGATCGAGCTCGGCGGACCGCGATTCGCTCAAGCGAATACCGGCACGTCGGGCCGTTACAGCCGATTGCGAATCGTTACTGACCGCTGGCGCTGCAAGGCGAGCGCGCGGAATCACATAGCTACGCGCGTTGGTTCACCTGCACTGCAATCGCCTGGGGCTGCATATGGATTAGCCGAACAACGCGCGACCACTCTCTCTGCGTGCCGCGGTGCTCAGCCGCTCCGCGCGGCAGCGTGCCATGGTGGAGACTTGAAAACGCTCTACGATCGCGCGCGCGCGATGGCCTTACGCCTGGGCGAACGTCTGCTGCGCGAAGCCGCGGTTCAAGAGTTCGATCAGCGCGGCTTGGGTGGTGCATCGGGGCGCGCGCTGGCATTTCGCGCACTCGCGCAGGCGACAGATGACGAACGCTATCGAGAAGCGATGCGTTCTGAAATTCGGGCCGCGGTAAAGGCCGATGACGTTCCGGAGATCGGTCTTTTCACGGGGATCTCGGGGCTGCGGGGAGTTGCGGCCATCTTGGCACAGGACGATTCTCGTTACCAGAGGCTCGTCGAGCAGTGCGACGAGTACGTCGACGGGCTGCTTCCGGATGTGGAGTCAGCGCGCGTGACGGCGATGAACACGTTCGACGTGATGGCGGGCTGGAGCGGCGCGCTGCTCGCGCGCGGGCTCCCGCGGCGTTGTCCGGCCTGGACGGCTGAGCGATCTGCTCGCTTGGATGTTAGGGGACGACGCGCGCTGGCGCACGACTCACCCGATGCGCACGGGCGATCCACCCGAAAACGATTTGGGGCTGGCGCACGGACTTGCCGGCGTCATCGCCGCAATCGCGTTATCGGTTGAGGACGTCGAGGGTGCGTTGCGCGCGCGCTTCAGCGAACAATCACGCCGCCTCGCGTCGCACGGCGTCCGATACGGAAATCGTATCGGATGGTCCGGAGCGGCGCAGGTTCCCGGCGGAGAGGGCATGGCACGATCCGCGTGGTGTTACGGCACGCCGGGCGTTGCTGCGGCGCTCTATTGGGCTTCGGAGCGCTTAGGGGATCGAAACAGCTCGGCGACCTCGCTATTGCGGGACTGCAGGGTGAAGCCGGCGCCTCGTTCGAGGAGTGGCTGGCGGATAACCACGCTCTCTGTCACGGCTCGCTCGGTAACGCCCTGATTTTCGCAAGCGCAGGGTCCGCCGCTCGAGATCCCGTGCTGCTCGACGGTGCGGGCGTGGCGTTCGAAATGGCCGTCCGTGGGCTCGAAGCCGACGACGCGGTTTGCTGGGGCATCGACTGGGATCTGCAGCGACGCGATCTCTCAAACGAGTTGGAGGGTGCGGCCGGTATCGCTCTGGGACTGCTGACCTTAATTGGGGATGCTGACTCCGTTTGGCTCCGGTTGCACGCACTAAAACCGGTCACGATCCTGCCCGAAGTATGCAAAGGAAGGTATGATGCGGGCAAAATTCGCGTTTAGAAAAGTCACCATCTGGAGCGGCTATAGTCGGAAGATAAGAAACCCCTCGTAATTCATGGAAAGGCCAGTATGCTCGAAGATTTGGATCTGAAGATCGGCGAGCCGCAAAACGGTCCGGCGAAACCGCTCACGACAACGCAGTACGCAACTCAGGTGGGGTGCTGCAAGAGCGGCCAAGTAACGCGCGCTTGCACGTTTGTCAAGACCTGCACGCAAACCTGTAACTGATCCCGCGCGACCATACTAGGGGGCCGGCTGAATGCCGGCCTCCTGTTCATTTAACAGCGGCGAACTGATGAGCGCCGCGGTTCCCCGGGCGTGCTTCACGTTTCCGCCCTCTTTGTTTACCTCAACTAGCTAACTGCCGCTAACCTAAACTCGTCAGTGAGGAAAGGGGTCTACCGCTCGGCTTCTGAACTGGCGCCTGACTGATGGCGCCGGAACCGCTCTCCGTTCGTGCCACCCTTCGTTTAGCGATATGGCTGAGCGGTGCGCGAGTAAGGAGGCCTCGATGGAGCCTGTATTTCCGTTAGAAGCTGCCGGGACCGGACTAGTGAAGCGGGCCCTATGTGACGATACGGCGACCGTTGATTCGGAGCACGACGCGCTCGAATTTGGCGTCCATGTACGCGCACTCGCCGAGTTGTTGACGGCCGACGAGACTCAAACGCCCGTTACGGTTTCCGTTGAGGGCGAATGGGGAAGTGGCAAGACATCCTTTTTACGCCAGCTACAAACTTATGTCAAGGAGCGCGCATATCCGACTGTGTTCTTTAACGCCTGGCGCCACGACAAGAGTGAATCGCTGTGGGCTACCTTTGCCTTGGAGTGCGTAAACGCCTTACGAAGGCATTACTCGCTTCCATCAAGGCTACTCCGGGATGTCAAACTGACGATCTCGAGATTCGATTTTGAATCGGCGCTTCCCGATATCGTCGCTTTCGTTTGGCGCTTCGTGCTGTTCGCCGTCGTTCTAGGAGCTTCGATTTACTTGTTAGTGAACCCCGAGCACCCGGGAAACTCCGCGATAGCGAAAAACGTAAGCGCGCCCGCGAGTCAGACGGCCCTACTTTCTCCGGGAACCGAAAAGTTAGCAGCCCGTCTTGTCGGCATTGGTGGCCTGGCGTCCGCGCTAATACTTCTCTTGCTTACGCTTTCCAAGGTACGAGAGCTTGTCGGGGATCCTTTTGAGATCAAGCTTCGCCGTTACGTCTCAGATCCTGGCTACAAGGCACGGGTAACCTTTGCCGAGACGTTCCATATTGATTTTGCCCGCATTCTTCGGGATTACGTTGGTCAGAGTAAGTTTTACGCATTCATAGACGATTTGGACCGTTGTGAACCCCAACAAGCTGCAGAGCTCTCTGCAGAGCCTCAACATTCTGACCTCCGGTAGCGTAAAAGGCCCTGTTTTTATTATAGGAATGGACCGCAAAATCGTCGCCGCGGCCCTGGCGAACAAGAACTCCGCGATCGTTTCCTATCTTTCGCCGTCTAGTGCTTCCGGAAGTCAGACAACCGCAACGGATGATGCGCTGGACTACGGTTATGCCTTCATGGATAAGTTTATTCAGTTGCCGTTACGAGTACCCCGCGCGCGCCGCGAGCACCTCGAGAGGCTCCTGCGAGATGATCCGGCCAAAGTGCAAAAAACGGCGGATAGCCCCCGCGCGAGAAGCATCATTGATTCAGCTGCAGCAATTTTGGATTATAATCCGAGGCGGCTCAAGCAGTTCATCAACGTCTTTAGACTCAACGTTCACACATTCGTCCTAGCCGGCCGAATATCTGATACGCCGATCAGCCGCGAGCTACTGCCCGGGATGCAAGAGCTAACGCTAGAAAAACTCGGTCTATTTCTTTCCCTCGTGCTTCGCTGGCCTCGACTAGTCGAATTCCTTTCGAACAACCCCAGGCTGCTTCGCGAACTTCAAAAGCTCGCCAACGATGAAGGCTACACGCCCCAAGGAAAACTCCACGACATCGAACGCTTCAGAGGTGTCGTCGCGTGTCTAAGAGTTATGGAAAACAGTAGCTTTCCCGCGGCACTTTGGTCGAAGGAAGAGCGCGAAAAGATTTTTAGTTTGGAGGAACTAGACATCGCCGATCTCCTCGCGACTACCCCGCTGGCTGGGCGAGATTGGACCGTCGGAATGGACAAAGTGCCCGATTTCTCCGAGGTGAGTCAAGTAACTCCGACCGGCTTACAAACGCTCGTGCGAAGCCGCGGTCCATGGCACTCTGAAGCGCTCGAGTTGGTGTATCCGCTTCGCGCGGGTCGTCTCGTTCACTGTCGCTACGACCCCAATGACGGACGAGGGTGGCGCGGGTTGGAGACGTTTGGTTCCGATGCCGTCTTCGAAGAGGTCGCTATGATTCAGAGCGATTACATGCACGGGAATCTCGAGGCCATCGCGCGGCGTGGCGATCGCCTCGAGTTCTGTTACCATCCGAGTGACGATATTAGCCATTGGAACGTACCGTATGGGCTGGACATTCGCGTAGATGGTCGCCCATTGCTGATTCAAAGCGCGCTTGGCGAAAACGGTAACTTCGAACTCGTAATTCCCCTGACAAGCGGAGGACTACAGCATTGGTGGCGAGACAATACCGAGGCAAAACGGCGCTGGCGTCCAGAGCAAGTCTTCGCAACCGATCTTGCCAATCCGAGACTTATAGCTATGTTCGAAATCATTGAAGGCGGTCAGAGCGATCTTATCGTGTTTTGCCAAACGCAAGAGACGATCGTATCGATCCGGCGCACTAACTACAAATGGGGACGGCCAGCAGTTATCGGAGAGGCTTCGATACCATTGGGATTTGCGACAGCAGTCCGTCATCCCAATATTGATTCATATTACGATTTCTTTATACCCACGGAGTCCAGCGGTATAGACCGCTTCGTATACGATGAGCAAGGCAAATGGAGCAAGCTCGAGCAGATCGCCGAAGGCTTCCAAGTAAACGCCGTCGCCGCTGTTCGACATAAAAACCGGTGCGATCTCATCATGCGCTCATCGGATTCCCTCTATTACTTCGCCCAGTCGGAAAGCGGTTCGAATTGGACCGAGCCCATTTCGATTACTCAACACTTGGAAAAACAAACGTCTGCATAAAGCTTGGGGGCGTTGCGCAGATCGCAGCAGATTGTTGGTGCTACCCGAAGCACGCGCTTACGGGCATACAGATCTGAAGCAAACTGCGCATGACCCGCGTGCTCGACGCCGTTGCCGCAGTACGCGGCTATCCCTAGACCATCGGCTGCGGGGCGAGTGCAACGAGTACGACTTCGTTTCCCTCGCGCACGTCCACGATGTTCTTGGCGAGTAGCGCAAGCGCTACACCCATGAACGACCACACAAAGCTCTTGGATGAAAAACGCCCGAGGAATTTGCCAACCCGCTCTCGACTATAATAATGAAACTCTCCGCCTATCTTTGGCCGCATGAGTGGATGCTCGTCAATCCGCCAACTTGTCATCAGCCCCTTTAAACTGCACCTACCCGTCAATAAGTACAAAAGTACCAAGGGGAACAGGACGGTTGGGTTACATGGGTGGAGCGAGATGGCTTAGGGCGGTCAGGTATCTTAGGTAGGAACGGCCTAGACAGAACGCCTTTCAGGAAAGCACCTGGACGAAGGGATCGCATCGTGAAGAACTGGTTACACCGTGAAGCGTAAGCTCCCGCGAACGTTGACTTGCCCTTCATGTGGCACCGATGGGTCGATCCACCAAATGACCATCGATAAGATGTTTGGCCCGACTGAAGTGAACGCTCTGGGAGAAGGGCTACGCGATATGCCTTGGCGCGTCCGTTGCGGGGATTGCGATCCCAAATGCATCGGTTATTACTGGTTTTCACTCGATCAATGCGACACGCCGGCAAAGGCCCTGGAGTGTATCATGCAACTGAATGAACACCGTTCGTCATCATCCGTCCTCCTGCGGTCGTTCATTCGTCTCATGGAAGATCTATTCGGGCGTGGACGCTAACACCAAATAAGGAATATTATTGTTCGCATCGCGCCATATGGTACAGACGCATAAGCGTTCAAGAGGATACGCTAGCTTTCTGAGTTAGCCCTATATGGGCATCTACTCACAGAAAGTAGCCCCAAATGCGTACTTCCAGATTCTTAAGTCACGCCTTTAGTGCCGGCGTGATCATCACATTGTTTGCCGGATGCAGCGGCGGCGGCAACGCCGGTGGCAGTTCGGCTTTTGCTCCGCCCGCACAAACGTCAAGCACGACGTCCCTCGCTTCGACGAATGGCACTCACGTAGACCCACTAAATGCACGAACGTGTCCGATTGTGGCCGGCGACGTGCCTCTTGCCACCGCTGCCTCGTTTGCCGTCCTGGGCGCGTCTACCGTCACCAGTACCGGCGCGACGATTCTCCACGGCAATCTCGGGGTCGCACCGGGGACGAGTATCACCGGCTTCGGTCCGGGGGTCGTAGACGACGGAACGATGTATGCTGGTGGTCCAGTTGCGTTGCAGGCGCAAGCGGACTTAGCCGTAGGATATAACTACGCCGCGCTGCTCCAAAATCCGACGCAGGTTCCCGCCGACATCGGTGGAACGACAATCAAGCCTGGCCTGTATAACGCGCTAACGACGCTCGGAATCACTGGAATCGTCACTCTTGACGGCCAGAACAACTCCAATAGCGTATTTATCTTCCAGATACCGTCTACGCTAACGACGGCCGTTCACAGCCAAGTCAAACTCATTCGTGAAGCCAACGCCTGCAACGTCTTTTGGCAGGTTGGCAGTTCGGCGACCCTCAATACGGCGTCGCACTTCAAGGGAACGATTATGGCCGCGGTCTCGATCTCGCTCGGCAGCAAAGTAAAAGCGAGAGGGCGGATGTTGGCACAGTCGGGCGCCGTCACGCTGATTGACGACAAGGTCAACAGCTATTACATAAATAATCGCAACTAGCGCACGCACGTTAACCGACTCCGATCAAGAGAATCCCCGGCATGACGCCGGGGGTTCTTTTTTTGCTATCTTAGCTCGGTCATCCCAAGCAAAGGTCCAAACTGCTCCCGTGCCACGGCGTAACACTCGCATGATGCCTTTTCCAAACCTATCCGATCGAGAATCACGATCTTCCCACGAGCGTACCTAATGAATCCGGCTTGCTGGAGAGCGGCCGCCGCTATCGTTACGCCGGAGCGCCGCGAGCCTAACATCATCGCGAGGTATTCGTGACTGAGTGCGATCTTATTGGAATTGACACGATCCTGCGTCAACAGAAGCCACCGAGCGCATCGCTCGTAGATGGCATGTTTTCCATTGCATGCGGCGAGCTGCCCCAGCATATTCACGTACGCCTGAAGAAATCGGTCGAGAACGCTGCGAAATTCACGGTCCTCGGCGCTAAGCAATCTGCGAAAGTGGTCGCTGCTAATGACCACGGCGCGTCCGGGAACTTGGCAATAGCTCTCGTTTGCAGATGTGGTAGCCCCGAGCAGAAGCGGAATAGCTGATACTCCCTCTCGGCCGACGGTTCCGACTTCGATGGAGCCCCCGTCACGCATTTGGGTTACGACCGAAAGCACGGCATCAATCGGAAAATAGACTTCACGTATCTCACGCGCTGCTTCGTAGATCTGTTGCGGCGTGTTAAGGTCGATCAGTTTCCCGGTTTCGAGCACTTCCATCGCCATTGGGCGGCTTAAGCCAGCGAGGATCGCGTTCTGCTTGAGCACGGCTTCGGTTAGTTGGGGCGAAAACGCTACTTGAGCTTTCACCGTTCAGGCTGCCTCGTACAATTGTATCTGCCTGAATCTGATGATTACAAGAGGATATGACGAAGTCTCGCCTATTGAAGACGTTCGCTTAGGTTCGTTCGGCGAATGTCGCCCTGCCAACGCGTGTTCCATTTCACGGCTTGCTCTACCGATAGTCAAATCAACTAGCCGTCTCTAAGCTAGTTCCCCCAGGTAGGCAGCCTCCGCTTTCTTGATATCTGCCAGCCGGCTCGTCCGCATTATTGCTCAGGCTTACGGACTAACCAAGCTGGGCAGTCTCTTCTGGCTAGCTGCTTCACCATCCTGCGGATGCGGGAACCACGGGCTGGCGCTACTCGAGAGCGCGGCCACGACGATGGGGAATGAAGAAAGGGATCGGCTTTTATCGATCCCTTTTTGCTTTGCGCAGCGGGGCTATTTAGCCGCGAGCTGCGACGTTCACAGCTTTCTTCGCAATCTTCGTCAGCAGCTCATCGGCCTTGATCTCCTGCTCGAGCGTTTCTTGAAGCAGGTCGGGCGCCTTCGCCAACCTCATTTCCTTGGCCCAGGTGATCAGCGTCCCATATCGAGAGATCTCGTAGTGCTCGACGGCCTGCGCCCCCGCGAGGATACCAGCATCTAATGCCGGATTGCCCTTAAAGTCTTCCATGACGCTGTTGCCCTCCTCGAGGATGCCGTCGATCGCATCGCAAGTCTTTGCGCGCGCGGCCTTACCGATGATGTCGAAGACGGTCTCGATTCGTTCGACTTGTCCTTCGGTTTCATCCCGATGGTGCAGGAACGCCTCGCGTAACTCGTCCGAGTTAACGGCCTTTGCCAACTTTGGAAGTGTCCGAAGAATCTTCTTTTCCGCATAGAACATATCTCTGAGAGTTTCGTAAAAGAGGTCGCTGAGAGTTTTGATCACGCGTTAACCTTTCGTCGTCGGGATAAATTTTGTATATTGCCTCTGCTTTATTGCCGCCGGTTTGGTACATTAAACGTCCCCCGGCTCGTAAACGCGCCGGCCCGAAAATGATGTCAACGAGCAGCAGTACCAGACGATCGTGATTTCCGGAAGCGGCTTGGGCTCCACGAACGCGTACAGGCATCGCTCGGCCTAGCTCCCAGTGCTTGACGCCACCGCCGGCTTTAACGCCGGTGCCGCCTCACGGCCTTATGCTGCTTGCTTCAACGTCGCTACGTAAGCGGCAAATGCGTGGCTGTCGGGTGATTAGTCCGTTCGAGCGTGGGTAACTTGCCTGAGAAATCGGAGGCTGCGGAGATGAAACAGATTGACGAAGACGGAAGCCCTCAAGGCTCGATAGCAAGCATGCAACAGTTCGTTTCTGACGTATCTGTGCTGATTCGCCGGGAGCTCGAACTTGCGAAAGCAGAGCTGAGCGAAAAGATCAAGAGCGCCGGCGTCGGCGCGGGGATGATCAGCGCGTCGGCAGTGACGGGTATGATTGCGCTTGGATGCCTGACAGCGCTGCTCATACTCCTCATTGCACTCGTGCTTCCCGCGTGGATCGCGGCGTTGATTGTGACTCTTTTCTGGGCGGCCGTCACCGCAATCCTCGCTCTCCTCGGCAAGAGAAAAGTTGAAGAGGCTAGCCCCTTCGTGCCCGAGCAGACCATCGAGGATCTCAAAGAAGATATCGCGTCGGCTCGCCAGAGCGCCAGGAAGCGATGAATCTCATTGCGATCGCGAAGGAAACGCTTTCGGAATTTCAGCGCCATAAAGGACAATGGCTAGCCGCTGCCATTGCCTATTTTACGATGTTTGCGATCGCGCCATTAATTATCGTCGTGGTCGAGATTGCCGGATTGTTCTTAGGGCATCACGAAGTGGTCTTGAATCGTCTTTACAGCTATCTGTCGTCAACCGCAGGGCCGTCGGCAGCGCATGGAATTCAGGCGATCGTTACCACGACGTTTTCGCAGCGTAAAGCAGGAATCATTGCCCAGATCGTTGGCTGGATTATATTCATCATCGCGTCGGTCGGATTGTTTGCTTCGATCCAAGACGCGCTCAATACTGTGTGGGACGTTGAGCCTAAGAAGCGCACATTATTACAGACGATTAAGCTGCGCTTAGTTTCATTTGGAACCGTTCTGACGATCGCGTTCCTTCTCGTCGTCTCTCTGGGTCTCAATGCAATGTTGACGCTGACGAGTGCCACGCTCACGCATGTCTTTCCCGCTTTTCCGTTTCTCTTAAAGGTCTTAGACTTCATCGTATCGTTTGGACTCGTCACGGCAGTTTTTGCGCTCATGTACGAGTTTCTGCCCGAATGCCGAGTTGCATGGCGCGACGTTTGGATTGGAGCAGTCGTTTCTGCCCTGTTGTTTGTGGTCGGACAGTTCTTACTAGGTTGGTATCTGGGGCGTGCGGGTGTTAGCGCAGGCTACGGCAGCTTCGGAGGCATCATCGTATTTTTGGTGTGGGTGAACTACTCTGCCCAAATCATGCTGCTGGGTGCCGAGTTCACGCATGTGTACGCGGGCCGCTTCGGGTCCCGACGCTCGTCAGTCGCACGAGCACGCCGAGCATAGTTGCCATAACGGGCGGCTCGTAAAAGCAGCGGAAGTTGGTGGAGCTGTCGGGGTACTGCCCCCCGAGTCCAGGACGACTAACCGGCGCGTTCTCCAGGCTCAGCTTCGAATTTTTCTTGATCGAACGGACGCCTCGAAGCTTAGCTTACCGTTCGCTGCAGATCCTTGATCTCGCACGTCCGTCGAATCACGCGTTCGTGCCAGCCCGACTTTGTGACCGGAGAGCAGAGTGGTTCGGGCCGACTCTCTGCGTCCGGTGACTAACCTAGATTAGGCAGCCAGTGCGTATTCGTGATTGGCAGATATTGCCGTTTGCGATCGTTTTAGGAGAGCTCGCAACTCCGCCTGCTGACGCCGGCTACGACGTTCCTGTCGAACCTATTTCAGCCCCATGCTTTACGGCCACCCATTATAACACGGTGAGAGCAAGTGTGGAGTTGCGTCCTTCGACTTCGCTAGGGTGACACAGCAGGCGCCGCTCCTCGACTGCTCAGGGTGCTACAGTCGGGGGCGGCGCCGGAAGCTGCGTTGCTAGATTGAGCGGCGGGCTTCTGCTCGGGCGCCTTCACTCATGAGCGTCGAGACGATCGTCATGATGATCGCGCCGTAGAGATCGGCAAGCCAGGGATTGACTCCGCTCGTGGGGTCGTAGAAGTTTGCGAAGTGGACGGTAATCGCAAAGAGCAAGTAGTTGATGACGAACGAGAACAGTCCGTGAGTGATCCACGTTAGCGGTAGCGAGACCAGACGAAGTATCGGGCCGATGATCATGTTGACCAGGCCGAATACGATTGCAGCGCCGATGGCGCTCCAGATGTTGGGAGTGTGATAGAAACCCGGGACGTACTTCGCGATGAGATAGAAGACGATGGCATTGATGAGAAACCGAAGTAGCCAGTTCACCCTCGATACCCTCCTTCCAGTTGTTGCTTGATCTTTGCGGCCAATGCGGGCGTCATCCCTTTCACTGCGGCGATTTCGTCGACTTTCGCTCGTCGAATTCCGGCCGGTGAGCCGAAGGCCGTGAGCAGCCGCTTTCTGCGAACCGGGCCGACGCCGGCGAGAGCGTCGAGCACCGATTGCGTCATGGATTTGGCGCGGCGCTGACGATGATAGGTTACGGCGAAACGGTGCGCCTCGTCTCGAATCCGCTGAACGAGATGCAACGCCGGAGAGTTGGACGGAAGGACGATCGGGTCCGATTGGTTCGGCAGATACAGCCACTCGTGTTCCTTCGCCAATCCCGCTGCGACGAGGCCCGTCATGTCGAGTTCCTCGAGCACCTCGACGACAGCACTAAGCTGACCCTTTCCGCCGTCGATCAGCAAGAGGTCGGGCTTCTTATTGAACTTCTCTCTCTTTGCCAACTCCCGCTCGATCGGCGTTTCCGTTTGGTCGGTCTCGCGGCGCAGATAGCGCAGGCGCCTTCGTAACGTTTCTTGCATCATTGCAAAATCGTTCGGGCCGCGATCGTACTGAATCTTGAACTTGCGGTACTCACTCTTCTTCGCGCGTCCTTCGACGAAGACGACCATCGAAGAGGTCGGGTTCGTGCCTTGGATATTGGAGACGTCGTAGCATTCGATGCGGTGCGGCGGCTCGGGCAACTCCAGCGCGTCGGCGAGATCGGTGAGCGAGCGCGCCTGCGCGGTCTCTTGCACTTCTTGGTGCGCGAGAAACGCCTTGAGATTCTGTTCGGCGTTTTTTTGCACGAGCCGCATATATTCAGCGCGCCCGCCGCGTTGCGGCTGCAGAATTCGCACGCGTTGTCCCTTGACGCCGGAGAGCCAAGCTTCGATAGTTTCCCGTTCCGCCGGCGGGATCGCGACGAGAATTTCTTTCGGAACTGCAGCCGCGGAAGCTTTCGCAACTGCACTACGGCGCTTCTCCGGCACGGGCGCCTGATTGTCGCGCGCGACGCGCGCGAGCGAAACACCGTTATCGTGCGGCGCGCCGGCCGTGCGCGCGGTGTAGAATTGCTTGAGGAACTCCGACATCAGCACGTCGTCGGATTGCTCGAAGATGCCTTCGAGAATAAAGTACTCCTGTCCGATCAGCTTTCCGCCGCGCACCAGGAATACTTGCACGCACGCTTGCCCCTGTGCGCGCGCAATCGCAATCATATCCATGTCGAGCCGCGATTTCCAAACGACTTTCTGGTTTTCGGTGACGCGGCGAACTTGCACGATTCTGTCGCGCAGGCGCGCAGCCGCTTCGAAATTCAAGTGCTCCGCTGCTTCGGTCATCTCGTTTTGCAGGCGCGCGAGCAGCGACTCTTGTTTTCCCTCTAGGAAGAGTACGACCTCGTCGATCGTTCGATCGTACTCTTCTTCCGTTTGGTAGCCTACGCACGGTGCCAAGCAGCGTTTGATGTGGTACTGCAGGCACGGCCGCTTGCGCCGTCCATCGATTGGTTCGCGGCACGTCCGCAGCGGAAAGACGAGGCGCACGAGGTCGATCAACTCGCGCAGGCCGTGCGCATTCGTATACGGTCCGAAATATCGTGCTCCATCGTTGCGCACGAAGCGCGTGAAGACGACGCGCGGAAACGCTTCGTTCGTAACTTTCAAATACGGATAACGCTTGTCATCGCGCAGGCGCACGTTGAATGGCGGCTGGTGGCGCTTGATGAGGTTGGCCTCGAGGATCAGCGCTTCGACCTCATTGGTGACGACGATCGTTCGGACGTCGACAACCTTTTCGACCATCGCGGTAATGCGCACGTGGTGGACGGCGCCCTCTTGGAAGTACGAGCGCACGCGATTTCGCAGCGAAATCGCTTTCCCGATATAAAGAATCTCTCCGTCGCGGCCGACCATCATGTAGACGCCGGGCGCGTCGGGAATCTGGGCGATCACCTCGCCCGAGCGGGACGCCGCGCCCAAAACCGCATCACGATTATCGCTGCGACGATGACGACTGCGGCTGCGAGCACGGCGTAGCCGCCGCGATGCAGCAGCGGAATGATGGCGTCAAGATGTTCGCCGAATGTGGCACCCGTCAGAATTAGTAACGAGCAAAAAATTAGCGAGCCCAGGAACGTCCAGAGGTAAAAGGGGCCGAGGCTCATCTCCGCCACACCGGCGGGAATTGCGGAGACGCCGCGCACGAACGGTAAGAAGCGGCAAATGAAAATCGCGAAATTTCCCCAGCGTTCGAAGAATCGGTGGATGCCGACGAGCCGCTCGTGCGTAAAATGAATGTATTTTCCATACCGTTCGATTAATGGAACCCCGCCGAAACGCCCAAGGGCATAACCGACCGAACCGCCGGCGAGCTCCCCGGCCAATGCGACGAGTATCGTCATCCACAGCGCCGGGAGGTGCCCCGTTGCCGTCAATGCTCCGGCCGCGGGCAGCACTATTTCGCTTCCGATCGGCACCCCGATATTTCCTAAAACCAGCGCCGCGAACAGGCCGATGTAGCCATAGTGGTCGATCAACCCGAGGATGGCATGTTGGAAGTGCTCCACGCTGCTCGTTACTCCACGTGCGAGGGGGTGTTTCGCGTAGCGGCGCGCCGCAAAATCTCGGCCGCCGAGCTTCCGCCTTCGGAGCGCAGCGCTTCGAAAAGCTCGAGCGGCCCAACTTCGCGCTCGCCCGCGCGCCCTTCGGCGATCGCGACGATTCTTCGAAGGCGCGGGGTGATCAGGATTCCCTCCCAGAGCCGATCGTCGCCGGTGCCGAGCGCTCGCCGTACTTCTGCGTGTACCTCAGGAACATCGATGCGGTTGGCTTCGAGCGCGTGCAATACCTCCGGATCGCGCTCTTCCAGCAACGCCACGAGCAGGTGCTCGGCACCGACGTAATAGTGGCTATGATTGCGGCACTCTTGCTCGGCTATGCGAAGAACGCGCCGCGCGGCCGGATTAAATTTCGAGAACACGCGTCCTTCGGCTGTGGAGGTGCAAAATCGGGGCGACACGATTTGAACGTGCGACCTCTTCGTCCCGAACGAAGCGCTCTACCAAGCTGAGCCACGCCCCGAAGAACTGCGTAGCTTTCACGGGCACACAGCCCCCTCCTTTTCGCCGCTCGTGAAGGGGCCGGCCAAAACCAGGGTAAAGCTGAGAACCTTCTGAACCTCGTTCGTAGATAAATGAGATACCTAATTGTCGGGTGCGGACGCGTCGGATCCGCACTGGCGAGATTGCTCGACGCCGACGGACACGAAGTAATCGTTGTAGACGAAAACGCCGCCGCTTTTAAGCGGCTCGGACCGAAATTCAAGGGCCACGAGGTCGTAGGGACCGGCATCGATTACGACGTTTTGAAGCGCGCCGGGGCTGCGAGCGCCGACGGCTTCGTCGCCGTCACCAACGGCGACAACCGCAATATCATGGCCGCCCTCATCGCGCAGCGCATGTTCAAGATCAAACGAATCGTGGCGCGCATTTACGACCCGCCGCGAGGCCAGATGTATCGTGAGCTAGGCGTGCAGACGGTCTGCCCGACGACGGTGGGGGCAAAGCTTATTCGCGACGTCCTCATCGAGGCGCCGTGGGACTCGCTTAACTTCGATCTCGGAAAGCTCACCTCGCTCTGCGTAGTCGTTGGGCCGAACGATGCCGGAAAGCGCGTCGGCGACATCGAGCAACCCGGCCGTGTCCGAATTGCGGCAGTGCGGCGCAGCGTCAGCGACGTCATGGTCGCATCGAGCGAGTTATTGTTAGAGGAAGGCGACGAGCTGAGCGCGGTCGTCGCTCCGAATGCGATCAGTGAGTTCGCGCAACGCTTTCCGCAGGCAGCTCCTCAGACGAAGGTGCCCGCTTAACCGATGTTCATACTGATCGTCGGCGGCGGTAAGGTGGGAACGTATCTCACCCGCGCGCTTCTCAAGCAAGGGCACGAAGTCGTGGTTATCGAGAAAGACGACCGAAAGGCAAAGATGCTCGAGCGGCTGATCGATCGTCAAGTCGCCGTCGTCGGAGACGGCTGCGACCCGCTCGTGCTCGAGGCGCGCCGGCGTCAGCCGTGCCGACGTCGTCGTCGCGGACACCGGCGACGATGAAGACAATCTCGTCGTCGTTCTCCTCGCCAAGCGAAAATCGAAAGCGCGCTGCATCGCTCGGGTGAACAATCCGGCAAACAAATTGATCTTCAACTCGCTCGATACCGAGGAACCGGTCATCGTGATCTCGTCCACGGAACTCATCCTCGACGTGCTCAACGAGCATGTCAATGCCTCGAAGTATCGCTCGATGCTCGAAACGATGCATCTCTTCGGCAAGGGCGACATGCAGCTTGTGAAGTTGGCGATTCCCGAACGGTCGCCAATCGACGGCAAACGCCTCGCCGAGATCGACTTTCCTCACAACTCGGTGGTCGTCGCTGTCGATCATCCGGAGCGGAATCTCGAAATCCCGACTGGCGACACGACGCTGCGCGCGGGCGATTCGATGATCGTGATCGTCAAGAACGGCGCGGCAGAACGCATCCGCGCGCTCGTGGGCGCGTAGCGCGCTCCTAGATGTAACCTTTTCGCAACGCGACGACCGCGGCCTGGGTTCGGTCCGACGCCGAGAGCTTCTCGAGAATGTCGCGGATATGGCCCTTGACCGTACCGAGGCCGATGTATAGCATCTCCGCGATTTCGGAGTTCGCGCGTCCGTCCGATATTAAGCGCAGGATTTCGGTTTCACGCGTGCTCAGCGGCGAGAACTGTACGTCCGATGGCCGTATCCCCGAGAATCGGGCTAACACGACGTGGGCGATGCGCGGATCAAAGTACGCGCCGCCTTCACTGGCGATTCGAACGGCGTCGACGATTCGCTCCGGTTCAGAACTCTTGAGGCAATAGGCGTCGGCGCCCGCGGCCAGCGCCGCAAGAACTTCTTCTTCTAGATCGATCATCGTCACGATGACGACGTGAGTGGATGGCAGCTCGGCGCGCACGCGTTTCGTCAGCGCCACGCCATCTAATCCCGGAATTCCGATGTCGATCACGGCGACATCAGGACGCTCGCGCAAAATCGTCTCCCATCCCGCCAGGCCGTCGGCCGCCTCGCCGGCGACGTCGAACGAGCGCTCGAGCGCCGTGCGCAGACCCGCCCTTGTCAGCGCGTGATCCTCGACGATGACGACGCAGGTGCGATCGGTGCTCTCCATCCTACCCCTTCGCTGCAGGTAACGTCAGCGTGAAGATGCTGCCTCGCGGCGTTCTCGGCGCGTAGTTGACGGTTCCCCCGTGCTTCTCGGCGATTCGGCGAACGATATAGAGTCCGAGGCCCGTTCCGAAGCCCGGACGGCCTCCCCCGAAGCGTTGAAAGAGCCCTTCGCGCCGTTGCTCGGGCACACCGTAACCGTCATCTTCAACAGAGATCGCAACGCTCTCACCCGACGCATAACATCGCACGCTGACGTGGCCGCCGCTCGGCGTGGCATCGATCGCGTTGGCGACTAAGTTCGCGATCGCGCGTCGAAGCTCGTGTGGATCGCCTTGGGTGCGCAATGCGGACGGTGCGAGATCTTCGTGTAAGGCGATGCCCTTAATTTCGGCGACCGGCCGAAGCTCGGCAACGATGCGAACGGCGAGGTCGTTGCAGTCGAGAGGTTCGCGCAAGGTGGACGCCTCGCCGGCTTCATACCGCGCGACCAGCAGCAGCGTCTCCACGATGCGCCGTTCGTCGTCGTTTGCGGCCACCGCGGTGGAGAGAATGTCGCGATACGGCGCCGGCAGCTCGCCGTACGCGCCCGCAAGCGCTTGATTCATCGTCACGTGCGCCGCCGCCAGCGGCGTGCGAAGATCGTGCGCGAGCGCATAGACGATGTCGCGAATGACGTTGCTCCGTTCCGCGAGCTCGTCCTTCTGCCGCGCGATCTCTTCGTTACGCTCGCCGAGTTGGCTGAAAAGCTGCGCCTGCTCTAGCGCCATGGCCGCCTGCTGTGCGAACGCACGGAGCGTTGCGATTGCATCGGGGACGAACGCGTTGCCTCTTACCGTTTCGATCAAGACGTGATTGACTGCATCGACCGAGGCGATCGGCGTGACGAGCGCCTCAGTTGCATCGAGCGCTTCGAGGGTAAGGCGCCCCAGCGGGTCGTTCGCAGTCACCGCGAAGACGTCTTCGGACTGGGCCGCGCGCATAACGAGCGACGCCATTTCCGTCGATAGGGCGCGGCGCTCAACCAAAATGTCGCCGTCGCCCGCCGAATACGTGAAAATCAGCGAAGGGCCGAATGCCGTTTCTCGAGCGACGAGTATGGATTTTGAGGCGGCTAGGAGTTCTATCGCTTCGCGAGTGATCGCGCGCGCAACGAGCTCCACGTTCAACGTGCCGCGCACGCGCCCTGTTGATTCACGAAGCGCTTTTTCGATTTCGACTTGGCGCATGCGACCCGCCGAGACGCCCGCCTCGCGGGCGAATTCCTGCGTCTTGACGCTGAGATATCCCACCAGCATAAAAGACGCCGCCAATAAGAAGCGGTCTCCCAATGCGATGCCATCCCAGTGATGTCCGGCCTGGACGCCGTTGAGGTAACCTGCGATGATGTTCGCAATCTCCGCTGCGATGACCAGATTCGTCGTAAGCCGGCTTTGAAGTGCGAGGCTACTAAGCGCGATCGGTCCATTGAGCAGAATTGCGGCGATGAAGAGCTGCGGCGTGACGAGGTCGACGATGAAGGCGGCAACCAGCAAGCCGTAACAGAGCAACGCCACTGTAAAGCGTTTCGGTCCGTTCGGCGGGGGCGCCTTGCCTGAAGCGGAGAAGGCAGCCTCGATGGATCGCACGGCGAGAGCCGAAGAACTGCTGCGCGAGCTTGGCGGACGCGCGCGTCTCGTCGTCTACATTGCCAGTGCGCCCGGCGCCGGCAAGACGCGCCGGCTACTCGAAGACGCTCGAGGTTTGGCCGCCGATGGAAAGCGCGTCGCGATCGGTTGGATCGAAACGAAGGGGCGCCCCGATCTCGAGCGCTCGGCGGCAGGATTGCCGCGCATTCCTCCACGCCAAGTTCGCATCGGCGATCGCGCCTTCGAAGATTTCGATTACGAAGCAGCGGTTCGCGCAAAGCCCGACCTCGTCGTGCTCGACGAGCTTGCGCACGACAATCTCGGAGAAGCGTCCCACGCTAAACGCTGGCAAGACGCGCTCGCCCTCAAAGAGCAGGGCATCAGCGTCATTGGCGCGTTCAACATTCAGCATCTCGAAACCGTGGCGCCAACGGTCGAAGCGCTAATCGGTTATCCCGTGCGTGAAATCGTCCCGCTTTCGTTCCTTCAAGCGGCAGATGAAGTCGTTGCGCTCGACGTTTCGCCACGCCTGCTGCAAAGTCGCGTGCGCGCCGGCAAGATCGTCAACCATGAGGATATCGATCGCGCCCTCAACGGTGCTTTCAAAGAGCAGACGCTCTATATGCTGCGCGAGTTGCTGCTTCGGACGGTCGATAGTCTCACGCTGCCGGTCGTGAAGGCGGGCCGAACCTCGATGGCGGCGGCTTTCGTCTATCCGAATCAGGATCCGGTACCTTATCTCAAACGCACCGCGGCCATCGCGCAGGGGCTCGACCTCGGCTTGGAAGTCGTGCCGACGCACGGCGTCGATTCCGCCTCGCTCGAACGCTTGGCACGCGAGCTCGGCGGCGAGGTACTTCACGAATCGGTCGACCCGGAGAGCATGCCCGGCGACGCGTTGCGCGCTTCGCTGGTCGCCTTGCCGAACGGGCGGATCGCTGCGAAACTCGCCAACACTCCGCTTCCCTACGACCTTTTCATCGTTGGCGCCGGCCAAACGTACATCGGCGAGAATCCGGCACCGTCGCCCTACTCCCAGACGACCGGCGACCGGCTTCGCGTCGGCTACGGCAAGCTCACGGTTTATCTCGGCGCCGCAGCCGGAGCCGGTAAGACGTACGCGATGCTCGATCGCGCGCATCAGCTCAAGGCAGACGGCGTCGACGTCGTCGTCGGTTTCGTGGAAACCCATGGCCGAAAAGAAACGGAGGCGCTACTGGAGGGCCTCGAAATCGTCCCGCCGCGCATCGTAACGGCCAACAGCATTACCTATCGCGAGTTCGACCGCGATGCGCTCATTGCCCGACGACCACAGGTCGCGCTCATCGACGAACTCGCGCATACCAACGCGCCCGGCTCGATTGCGCCAAAGCGCTACCAGGACGTGCTCGCCGTCCTTCGCGCCGGCATCGACGTCATCACGACCCTGAACATCCAGCATCTCGAGGGCCTCGGCGATACAGTATTGCGGTTGACCGGAACGACCGTGCGCGAAACGCTTCCTGACGGAATCCTCACCCTCGCCGTTGAGGTGGTGCTCATCGACGTCACGCCTGAAACGCTGCGGCAGCGTTTACGCGAGGGAAAGATTTATCCGCCCGAGCGCATCGAACCGGCGCTCGCCAATTTTTTCCGAACCGAAAATCTCTTTGCACTTCGCGAACTAGCGTTACGCGAGGCGCTTCGCGCGCGCCATCGCGAACGCATCGCCTCGCCATTCGAGCGGATTTTGCTTACGATCGGCTCGCGAGAACAGGATTTACCATCGATCGCGCGCGCCAACCGGATCGCCGCGCGTCTCGCGATCGAGTTCGCCATCGCGCACGTGGTGCGGCCGAATTCGCGCTGGGATTCAGGCGTCGTTGAGAAGTTGCGCGTCGAAGCGCGCAAGACGAACGCCGAATGGATCGACGAAGTCGCCGAGGACGTGCCAAAACGCCTGATCGAGATCGCGCGCTCCCGGCCGGAAACGACCATCGCGCTTTCGGGTGCCCGTCGCTCGCCGCGATGGCTGCAGCGCGCATCGTTTCCCCGCCGGCTGCTCGACGCCGGTGCCCGCGAGCTGCTGGTTCTCACGTCACCGGCGGCGAGCGACGGCGTGAGCGTACAGGACGGTTAGTTAAGCAGCTACTGCGGTTTGAGACCGTCGAGGGCGAGGTTTAGCTCGAGAACGTTGACGTGCGGCTCACCGAGAAAACCGAACGTCCTTCCTTGCACGTGCGCCGCTATAAGCGCTTCCACCGACCCCAGGCTCACGCGGCGCGCCCTCGCAACGCGCGGCGCTTCCCAATAGGCTGCTTCGGGCGTAATGTCCGGATCGATGCCACTACCGCTGGACGTAATGAGATCCATCGGTGGAGCAGCCTTCGCGTCAGGATTCTCTTTCTCGAGCGCGGCGATCGTCGCTTTCGTCGAGGCGATGAGTTTCTTTGAGGTTGGTCCGAGATTCGTGCCGCCGGTGGACGTCGGATCGTAGCCTTTGCCCGCGGCCGATGGACGCCCGTGAAAGTATTGCGGCTTCGTCCACAGTTGTCCGATGATCGCCGAACCCACGAGTTTTCCATTAACGTTGACGAGCGATCCGTTTGCCTGCCGCGGAAAGAGGGCTTGTGCGATACCCGTCATTACGAGCGGGTAGATCAAACCGAGTAGGATGATCGAGACGATCGTCATCCGCAGCGCCGTTCCCAAGTGTCTAATCATCTCGACCATCCCTACGTCAGATGCAGCGCCGTCAGAATCATATCGATGAGCTTGATTCCGATGAAGGGAGCGATAATGCCGCCCACACCATAGAGCATCACGTTCTCGAACAGCACGCGGTTCGCGCCTTTGGGTTCGTAGCGTACGCCGCGCAGCGCGAGCGGAATCAGGGCGACGATAATGAGCGCGTTAAATATGACCGCGGAGAGAATGGCGCTCTGCGACGTCGTGAGGCGCATGACGTTGAGAACGGACATTGCGGGATACGCAACGGCGAACATCGCCGGCAAAATTGCGAAGTATTTCGCGACGTCGTTGGCGATCGAAAACGTCGTCAGCGCGCCGCGCGTCATCAAAAGCTGTTTGCCGATTTCGACGATCTCGATGAGCTTCGTCGGATCCGAATCGAGATCGACCATATTCGCGGCTTCCTTCGCCGCTTGCGTGCCGGAGTTCATGGCAACCCCGACGTCGGATTGCGCGAGCGCCGGCGCGTCGTTCGTGCCGTCTCCGGTCATCGCTACGAGCCGCCCTGAAACCTGCTCGCGACGGATCAACTCCATCTTCGTCTCCGGCGTCGCCTCTGCAAGGAAATCGTCGACGCCGGCCTCCTTGGCGATCGTTGCGGCCGTGAGCGGATTGTCGCCGGTGATCATGACGGTACGAATTCCCATCGCCCGCAAACGGTTGAAGCGCTCCGTCATATTGGGCTTGAGGATGTCTTTGAGGTAAATCACGCCGACGACCAGAGTATTTCGAGCAAGGAGCAGCGGAGTGCCGCCGCTTCGAGCAATCCGCTCGATCACGGGCGAGAGATCCGATGACGGCGTGCCGCCGCTCTCGCGGACCCACGCCAGCACCGAGTCCGGAGCGCCCTTGCGAATCTTCGTTCCGTCTTCGAGATCGAGCCCGCTCATGCGCGTGTACGCGCTAAACGGTACGAAGACGGAACCCGGAGGCGCTTGCCCATCAAGCGCACTGACTTGCTGCGCCAGTGCGACAATCGAACGGCCTTCCGGTGTTTCATCGGCGAGCGAGGAAAGATATGCGATGCGCGCTGCGTCGTTCGCGTCGATCCCTGGCGCGGTGACAACCTCGACGGCTTGGCGATTGCCTAAGGTAATGGTTCCCGTCTTATCGAGCAACAGCGTATCGACGTCGCCGGCGGCTTCGACGGCGCGGCCGCTCATCGCCAGCACGTTACGCTGCATAACGCGGTCCATGCCGGCGATACCAATTGCGGATAGCAGTCCGCCAATCGTCGTGGGGATCAAACAGACGAGCAGCGCAATGAGCACCGTGACGCTTTGATGGTTGCCCGCGTAGAGCGAATACGGCCCCAGCGTCGCCACCGCTATAAGAAAGATGATGGTGAGACCGGCAAGCAAAATCGAGAGTGCGATCTCGTTCGGGGTTTTCTGCCGCTGCGCGCCCTCAACTAAACGAATCATCCGGTCGAGAAAACTTTCGCCGGGATCGGCAGTCACGCGCACGACGATGCGATCGGAAAGAACGCGCGTGCCCCCGGTTACCGCGCTGCGGTCGCCGCCGGATTCGCGAATGACGGGCGCCGACTCTCCCGTGATCGCCGATTCGTCGATGGTTGCGGCGCCTTCGAGAACTTCCCCGTCTGTCGGCACGATCTCGCCGGCCTCGACGACGAACCGATTCCCCTTGCGCAAAGCCGTGCTGTTGATGCGCTCTTCCGTTCCATCTTCGTGCAGCAACCGCGCGTACGTGTCCGATTTCGTGCGGCGCAAGGTCTCCGCTTGTGCCTTGCCGCGGCCTTCGGCTACGGCCTCAGCGAAGTTTGCGAAAAGGACGGTGAACCAAAGCCATGCCGCGATGGCAAAGTCGAAGCCCGGCGAACCCCCATGGCGGACGAAATCGCGTACAAAAAAGATCGAAGTCGCGGCCGCGCCGACTTCGACGACGAACATTACGGGATTGCGCGCCTGCCAGCGTGGATCGAGCTTCTTGAACGAATCCCAGACCGCTCGGGTCAGTATCGCTCGATCGAAAAGCGAGCGCGCTTTCGGGCGACGCTCCAAGCGCCTCTGACTGAGCATTAGAACGTCTTTCCTTGGAGCATCAGCAAATGTTCCACGATCGGGCCGAGCGAGTCGGCGGGTAAGAACGTGAGAGCCCCGACGATGACGATCACGCCGATCAGCAGGGCGACGAAAATTGGCGAACGCGTCGAGAACGTCCCCACGCTTTCGGGAACCGCCTTCTTCCCGGCCAGGGCGCCGGCGAGCGCCAGGGCAGGAATGGCGACCGCAAATCTCCCGAACATCATATTCACGCCGGTCACCAGATTGTAGAACAAGTTTGGACCGAGGCCCGCAAACGCGGAGCCGTTGTTGGCGTTCGTCGAGGTAAAGGCGTAGAGAATCTCCGAGAATCCATGTGGACCGCCGTTGTTGAGCGTTGCTAAACCGGCTGGAAGCACCGCCGCAATCGACGTTGGCACGAGGCATAGCACGGGCGTTACGAGAGCCGCCAAGATCGCGAACTGCACCTCACGTCGCTCGATCTTCTTACCGAGATACTCCGGCGTCCGGCCGACCATGAGGCCTGCGATGAAGACGGTCAAGACAACGAATACGATCATCCCGTAAAGGCCGCTGCCGACGCCGCCGAAGACGATCTCACCAAGCTGCATGTCGACAAGCGGAACGAGGCCGCCCAGCGCCGTGAACGAATCGTGCATGGAGTTAACCGCGCCGCACGACGTATCGGTCGTCACGGTTGCGAAAAGCGCCGATGCCGGAACGCCGAACCGGCATTCTTTGCCCTCCATGTTGCCGCCCGCAACGCCAAGATGCTGTAGGATGGGATTACCGGCAGCTTCGGCCCAATACGCGACAGTGAAGCCGGCGAAGAACAAGATTGCCATTGCGGCGAAGATCGCCCAACCCTGGCGCGTATCTTTCACCATCTTCCCGTACATGTACGTCAAGCCGGCGCCGAGCGAAAAAATCAGGAGCAGCTCGACGAAGTTGGTCAGCGCCGACGGATTTTCGTTCGGCGATGCCGAGTTTGCGTTGACAAAGCCGCCGCCGTTAGTTCCGAGCTCCTTGATGACCTCTTGCGAAGCCATTGGACCGCCGGTAATCGTTTGGGCGAAGCCCTCGATCGATTTAACGCTTTGATACGCATGGAAATTTTGCGGCATTCCCGCCGAGACGAAAAACAATCCGGCGACGATGGAAATCGGGAGCAGAACGTAGAGCGAGCAGCGCGTGAGGTCGACCCAGAAGTTGCCGAGCGTCTTGAGGTTCGTCCGTATCAAACCGCGGACGACGGCCACGGCGAGGGCGATACCCGTGGCCGCCGAGCCGAAATTGTGCCAGGCAAGACCCGCCATCTGCGATAGATAGCTCATCGCCGTTTCGCCGGAGTAGAACTGCCAGTTCGTGTTCGTCGTGAAGCTGACGGCGGTATTCCACGCCAAATCGGGTGCCATGTTGTCGATGTGGGCCGGGTTGAACGGAAGCCACTTCTGCGTCCGAAGCAAGACGTAAAGATACGCAAGGCCAATCAACGAGAAGGCGAGCATGGACAACGCGTAACCATACCATGTCATCTCCTCGTCCTCGCGCACGCCGCCGAGGCGGTAAATGACCTTTTCGACGGGCACGAGCACGGGACTCAGCCACGTGCGCCCGCCCTCGAATACGCGTGCCATATAGGAGCCCAGCGGCTTCGTGAGCGCCAGGATGATAAGGAAAAAGACGATGGCCTGCAGCCATCCGATCGCAGTCATCGCTAGAATCTCTCCGGCCGCAGCATCGCAAAGATGAGGTAGGCCAAGCCCGCAATCGTCAGCACGAGACCTAGTACGTCGTCAAAACCCATTGCTACACTCTCTCGCAGCCGATGACGTAGAGCTCCAATATGGCGAAGCTTACGATCGTCAACAGAATGACTCCGACTTCTACTGCCACGCGTTTGAGAATAGCCGAGGCGGCCGCATCCTGCTATCCGCCGATTGGATGATCCGAAAGGCTATCCGTATGGATCATCCAAGTGAGGGATGCTCGCGTATCGCCCTTGCCCTATAATGACGGCGTTATGCTTCGTTCGACGCTCCTTGGAGCCACCGTCTTCGCTTGGGGGTTCGCCGCGCTGACGGGCCTAGCTTTCGGTCAGGCGGTGCCGCTTCGATCGAACTCCCCGTCCGCCTCTCCCTCGCCGTCGCCGAGCGCACCGAGCGATCCGTGCGGATCGCTATTATCCATCGTCAATCGTCCGACGGTCAGCACGGGCGTCTGTACCGTGCGGACCGGCCACTTCGATCTCGAAAACGGTTATACGAATACGACGACCAGCGGCGTGGGCGGCGGCAGCACCCCGCTCTACCCACAATCGCTGCTGCGGATCGGGACGTCGGATTCCCACCTCGACTTCGAGTTCGGTTTTCCGAGCTATGAAACGTCGTCCGTCGGTCAGCCCACCGTCACCGGCACGAGCGACGTGAGCCTCGCCACGAAGTACGAACTCGGCTACAACTCGAAGGCGGATTGGGGTCTCTACGGTGCGATTGTCTATCCGACCGGAACAAAGACGTTCACCGGCGGCAATGCGCAGTTTACAGGCGACTTCGATTTGGGTTACACGCTCGATTCGGAGTTCAGCCTCGCCGGAACTCTGAGCTTCAATGCGTTGAGCGGGCCAAATTCGGCCGGTGCCGCGCAATCGTACTTTGCATTCATTCCAAGCCTCGAACTCAGTGCGGCGCTTCCCGGCGGCCCGTCGCAAATTTCGGCGGAATATGCTTATTTTTCGGCGGCCGGCCCGGGCCTGCGCTCCAAGAGCCTTGTCGACTTTGTCTACCAGCGCGATCTGGGCAGTCACCTCCAGTTTGACGTCGAGTACGGCTTCTCGCCGACGCTCGTGGGCGGCCAGAAGACACACTACGTCGGAGCCGGCCTCTCGTTCATGAACTAGCGGGAAAAGCAAGCGATCGGGCCTAAAGCGCGGTGATGAATACTGCGTCGATGCCGCTCAACGTCGGCAACACCGGATTTATGCTGCTTTGCGCGAGCCTCGTCATGCTGATGACGCCCGGCCTCGCGTTTTTCTACGGCGGGCTGGTGCAGCGCAAGAACGTCCTGACGATCATGATGCAAAGCTTCATGTCGCTTGGATGGACGACGGTCTTGTGGTTCGCCTTCGGCTACTCTGAGAGCTTCGGACCCGATTGGCACGGCATCATCGGGAATCCCGCGACGTACGCCTTTTTGCATGGCGTGACGCTGCATACGATGTTCACCGGCAACGATGCCGGCATACCGCTCGTCGTGCACATTGCGTACCAGATGATGTTCGCGATCATCACTCCGGCGCTCATCACGGGTGCTTTCGCCAATCGCGTTACGTTCAAAGCCTACTTTTTGTTCCTCACCGCGTGGCTCATCTTCGTTTACTTCCCGTTCGTGCATATGCTGTGGAGTCCGGACGGCATACTCGCAAAGTGGGGCTGCCTCGACTTTGCCGGCGGCATCGTCGTGCATGCATCCGCCGGATTTGCCGCACTCGCATCGGTGCTCTACGTCGGCCGGCGCAGCGTGATCGAGAACAAGCCGCACAACGTGCCCCTCATCGCGTTGGGCACGGGATTGCTTTGGTTCGGCTGGTACGGGTTCAACGCAGGTTCGGAGCTGCGGGTCGATAGCGTAACGGCTTCCGCTTTTCTAAATACCGACATCGCTGCATCCTTTGCGGCCATCACGTGGCTCCTCGTCGAATGGGCCCGGGGACGTCAGCCGAAGTTCATCGGACTGCTCACCGGCGCGGTCGCAGGGCTCGCAACGATTACGCCCTGCGCGGGCTACGTCTCGCCAACGACTGCCGTAATCGTCGGCGTCGCCGCGGGCATCGTCTGTTACTACGCTGTCGCGCTCAAGAACACGCTCGGCTGGGACGACGCTCTCGACGTTTGGGGCGTGCACGGAGTCGGTGGATTCTTGGGCATCGTTTTGCTCGGCGTCTTCGCATCGACGCTATGGAATCCGAACGGAGCCGACGGGCTCCTCCGGGGGAATCCAGCCTTTCTCGGCAAGCAGTTCGTCGCGGCGTTAGTATGCAGCGCTTGGGCGTTCACCTTTACTTATGCGATGCTATGGCTCATCAATCTCGTGACACGCGTCAAGGTCGACGAAGTCGCCGCCGAGCAGACCGGGCTCGACGTCCATTTGCACGGCGAGGAGGCATATCCACTGGGGATTTAGGCGCGTTGCCGCGCGAGCGCAGCGCGCCGTACCACGGGCACGAGCGTGAAGCTGCTTGCCGCTAGCGTTGCGAGCGAAACGGCGAACGTCGCATCGACGATCGCCTCACGGTAAGGAATCGACCGAGGCAACGCAAGCGCAAGCGCTATGGAGAGGCCACCCCGCATTCCGGCTACGCGCACGACGTCAACCCACTCGCGCGGGTAGGGACCCAGCAGGAGTAAGCCGGCGACGACGGTCCGCGAAACCACGATCGCCACAAGACATGCGACGGTGAATGCAGGAGACGCCGTAAGCCGCGTCGCCTGCAAGGCGGCTCCCACCATGAAGAAGACGAGAACGTTTGCAAGCAACGCTCCAACGTCCCAAAATCGATTGACGTCCTCCGCGATGCGCAGCGTAATCCACCTGCGCTCGTAGTAGCGTAGCGCGATGCCGCAAGCGATTGTCGCGAAAATGCCGGAGAGGCGAAGGTAGTCGGCCGCAAAATACGCGCCGTACGCACAGAGAATCGTAGCCCCTATCTGAAATCGCACATCCGGCTTGCCGCGCAGTGCGCGCGCAACGGCAAATGCAAGCAACGCGCCCAACGCCGTGCCGCCCGCAGCGGCACCGCAAGCTTCGATGGTGACTAAAGCAATCGCACCGGCGCTAGCCGCTCCGAGGGCAATCGCTACGAGCACCCCCCGATAGAGCGCAACGGCAACGGCATCGTTGAAGAGCGATTCACACTCCACGATGGTCGCGAGCGTCTTGGGGACTCTTAGCCGGCGAAAGACCGCGACCACCGCGATGGGGTCGGTCGCGCTGAGAATCGCCCCCGCCAGCAGCGCGGGCCCAAACGGCGCACGCACGATCGAAAGCGCGCCGGCTACGAGAATTGCCGTGAGCAACACGCCAGGCCCCGCCAAGGCGGTAATCGGAACCCATTGGCGCAGAATCGCCCGGTAGTTGAGATTCCAAGCCGCTTCGAAGAGCAGCGCCGGCAAAAACACATAGAGCGTTGCGTGGCCGAAGGCGTATTCGAACCGGCCTGGTTCGATGAAGCCGTAGCCGATGCCCAGTGCAACGACGACCAGGATCTGCCAGAGCTTCACGAGGGATTGTTTCTAGTGCGTGTGCGTGAAATTTCCCACACGCGTTACCTTCGCGATGCGCTCGATCGCAGCGCGCATTCCGATCGGCGCCGGCGGCCGGCCGACTGCGTTGAAATAGATCGACGGATCGATGTTGAGGGTACGCGTCTGAACCATCGACACGGGCGTGGCGTGCAAGAATCGCTCCATCGCCGCAACTTCTTCGTCATCGTCGGTCACGCCGGGATGCGTCAGCAGGTTCAAACTCACCCGAAGAGACGCTGCGACCGCCACGCGTATCGATTCGAAGACGTCGGCGAGATCGTAGCCGATCGGACGATAATAGGCGGCGTACGTGCGCGGACGAAACGAGTTGAGACTGACGCGCACGGCGCCGAGCCCTGCGGCGATGCAGCGTTCGAGCTCGCGCGGACGGCTGCCGTTGGTGTTGAGATTGATCGTGCCGTTGGGCCGTTTCGCGCGGATTCTCTCGATCGCTCGAGCGATGGTGAGCGAACGCAGGAGCGGCTCGCCTTCGCAACCCTGTCCGAAGGAGACTATTCCGTCGTCGACGCGCTCGAGGTGGTGAATGGCAACGGCAGCCAGATCGCGGGCCGCCGCTTCTTCGGCGATGCGTGACTGCGGCGACGGGAGGCCCAATTCCGGCTCTTGTTCCGAGATGCATCCGATACACCGGGCGTTGCATTTCGGTGAAACCGGCAGCGCCGCTTCGCCGCGTTCCAAGAACACGTTCTGCGCGGTAAAACAGGCGTAGTCGCGAGAACAAAGCCCAACCTGGCGCAGCACGCCGTTCGCCGGTTCGCGCGCAAGCCGGCGTTCGACGATACGTTCGAGCTCGCCGGCGGCAAAGGATCGAGGCTGCCAATCCTCGCTTTCATCGGTGCGCATCGCCGCAACGTGCAGCCGGTCGTCGACGACGCACGCAAATGTGTACCCGAAAAGCGGAAGCGCGGGCGCACTGCGCTGCGCGGCGAAGGCCGGCAGCAGCAGCCGCGTGTAACCCGCCGGCAAGGCTGCGGCAAGCGTATCCCGGCCGGCGATCGGTCCGATCGTGGTCAACGGCGCGCGCTTGGGCAGCCGCATCTCGAGGGTTCCGGGCGGCGCCGGAAGCAACTCCGAGCCCGCCGCTTCGCGAACGATCCCGCCGTCGGCGAAGGGCGTCAACGTATCGTCGTACGAGATTTCGTCTTTCGCGTTGCACCAAGCGAGAGTAACGACGCCCGTCTTACGAGAGGACGCCTGCGCCAAGCTTCACCTCCGCATCGAATACGCGCACGGCCGGCCCGGTGAGGCTCGCGCCGCCCTCGCCCGACCATTCGACGACAAGACGGCCGCCTGGGACCAAAACCTCGACCGGCGACGTCGCGAGCCCGCGGGCGATTGCGACCGCGGCGCAAGCGACGGCTCCGGTTCCGCACGCCGGCGTCAAACCGACGCCGCGCTCCCAATGACGCGCCGTTATCGACTGCTGGTCGCGCACGGCCGCTACGTGAACGTTAATGCCGTCGCGAAAGCGCGGGTCGTGCTGCACCAACCGCGCAACCCCCTCGAGATCGATGCCTTCGATGTCGGAGCGAAAAATTACGACATGGGGATTTCCGACCGTCACGTGCTCCGCGCCGGCGAGCATCGGCAGCGAGATCGCTTCGACGAAAGGAGTGCCGATATCGACCCGAACCAAGTATTCGGGTTCGCGTGCCGCGATTTGCGTGCGCACGATGCCGCCCTCGGTCTCGAAAGCGATGCGGTCGCCTTCGCCCGACTCGTCGAGCCACCGAGCCGCGCATCGAATGCCGTTACCGCACATCTCGGCTTCGGTACCGTCGGCGTTGAAGGTACGCATGCGCACGTCGGCGATACTTGATGGCTCCAGTGCGATCACGCCATCGGCGCCGATGCCGGCGCGGCGATCGCAGACCCAACGCGAAACAGAGGATAGCTCGTGGGGTTCCATTCGGCAATCGACGATCGCGAAATCGTTTCGCGCGCCGTGCATTTTCGTAATTCGCACTACCTATGATGTCCTCGCAGCGCGCTTCGAAGACCATCGGAGCTTTTCCCTTACGACTGCGCTCACGCCGCTGGGAGGCACCCAGAGCGCCGTCGGCTCGCCGCGAAACCACGCGCGCTGCCGGCGCGCATAACGTCGCGTCGCGCGCTCGAGAGACGCCCGCAGTTCGCGGCGCGTGCTCCAGCCGCGCAGGTACGCGAACGCCTGCGGATAACCGACGGCGCTCGCGGCGATTGCCTGCGGACCAACTCGCTCGGCCTCGTCGAGCAATCCTCTCTCGAGCATGCACGCCGTGCGCTGAGCTATTCGCGCGTCGATCACGCTCCACGGCAGATCGAGAAAGACGAGCAGCGCGCCGAAGCCCTCCGTTGCCAGTCTCCGCCGCGTAACGCCGCCGGCCCTCGCGGTCGCCGGCGCGAGCGCGACTTCCAACGCTCGCAGCACGCGATAGGTATCGTTTTCTGCTAAGGCTTGAGCGCGTGCAGGATCCATGCGCCGAAGCCAGCCGTGCAAGAACTCCGGCGGATGGAAAATTGCCTTCGCGCGCCAGGCGCGCCCGCAGCACTTCATCGTACTGCGGCGCAAGCTCGACCCCTCCCAAGAGTGCGCGAATATAGAACCCCGTACCGCCAACGACGATTGCGTTCTTGCCGCGGCTCCGAATGCAATTCAACACATCGATTGCGTCAGCAGCGAAACGCGCCGCCGAATAGCGTTCGAGCGGATTCAAAAATCCGATCAAATGATGGGGCACCGCCGCAAGCTGCTCGAGCGAAGGCGCAGCCGTCCCGATCGGCATATTTCGATAAATCTGACGGGAATCGGCGCCGACGATCTCGGCGCCGAACTCATGAGCCAACTCGATGGCGAGCTCCGTCTTTCCGCTTGCCGTGCTTCCCGCGAGGATGAGGACGTCAGACACGTTTGAACATGCGCGCGATCTCTTCGGGCCCCAGACGTACCATCGTAGGGCGGCCGTGCGGACAATGCATTGGGTTTTCGCACGTCGCGAGACGTTCAACCAGCGTCGTCATCTCAGCGTGGTCGAGACGTTCGCCGGCCACGGTCACGGAATGGCAGGCAAGCGAAGCCCAAACGCGCTCTCGTACGTCGCGCTGTTTGGGGTCGTCGGTCAAATCGTCGATGAATCCGGCAAGGTCGAAAGCGCGGGCTCGGTATCCCGACGGCGTGGCAACGATCCGGTACGTGCGCTCACCGAAAGGCTCGATGTCGAGGCCGCCCTCGCGAAGGATGTCGATGACGCGATCGAGCGCCTCGCTGCGCGCCGGTTCGAGCTCGACGATTTGCGGCAGGAGCAACGGCTCGCTTGCAGTGCGCTGCTTCGCCGCGGAGACGATGGTTTCGTATGCAACGCGTTCGTGTGCCGCATGCTGATCGACGAGGATCATGCCGTCGCCCGCGCTTGCGAGAACGTACGTGCGATCGATCTGCATCAGCACCCTGTTCTGCTGCGAGGACTGCGTGCCGTCCGCAATCCCGGCTGTTTCGAAAAGCGGTGTATCGTGCGGTGCAAACGATATTTCGGTTTCGCCGAGCGCGATATGCTGCAAGTAGCGGCCTTTGGCCTGATCGGTCAGCGTCTTCGCGATAGCGCGGCGCACGGCGTCGAAGATCTGATTCCCGTAGCGAAGCCGTACCTCGCTCTT
The DNA here is from genome assembly GCA_963815165.1 of Vulcanimicrobiota bacterium. GTDB lineage: Bacteria > Vulcanimicrobiota > Vulcanimicrobiia > Vulcanimicrobiales > Vulcanimicrobiaceae > Cybelea. The sequence goes on along the minus strand of CAWFFL010000003.1, from coordinate 1,741,314 downwards.
GGTAGGATGCACGTTCGGATCGACGTGGTCGGGCGGCAAATCCAAAAAGATCGCACCGTACGGATGGCGTCCGATCATCGCAAAAGTCGAATATCCACTCGTCCACGCGCCCGCTAAAACGGCGTTGCGAACGAGACGCCCGTTAACGAAGAGCAGCTGCATCCGTCGATCGGGACGATCCTCGCCGGGAACGCTGATAAACCCACGAAGGCTGCCGTCAACGGTGCTGGCAGCGCCCGAGTCGAGCGCGAGCAGCGTTTCGGAAGCCCGCCGCCCGAAGACCATTGCAAGCCGCTCTCGTACATTCTCGCTTGGGGGCATCACCCAGACTTCTTTATCGTCGTGGCGCAGAGTGAAGGCTCGGTCGGAATAGGCGAGCGCGAAACTCGCAAGCCAGGACGAGATCCGATTGAATTCGGAGCTTGGCGAGCGAAGATACTCGCGCCGGACCGGAACGTTTTCGAAGAGATCGAGCACGGCAATGCTTGTCCCGACAGGACCGGGCGAGGGTCGCGCTTCGCCGACCTCCTCGCCATGGGCCGCAATCTGCGCGCCGACCGTCGTGTTGCGCTGGCGAGAAAGTATTTCGACTCGAGCGACGGCGGCGATCGAGGCCAGCCCTTCGCCGCGAAATCCGAGCGTTGATATCGTTTCCAGTTCGCCGGCCGTGCGAAGCTTGCTCGTCGTGTGACGCCGTAGCGCAATTGGAAGCTCGTCGGGGGCGATTCCCATCCCGTCGTCGATCACTTCGATTCGCTCGGTGCCGCCGCGCAGAACGTCGACGGTAATGCGTGTAGCGGCGGCGTCGACGGCATTCTCGACGAGCTCTTTCACCACCGCGGCGGGACGATCGATGATCTCGCCTGCGGCGATTTGCCCGATCGTTACCGGATCTAGCCGCCGGATGCTCTCCACGACGCTGCGTTCGCGGCCCAGGGTTGACAAAGCCTCGGTCGGGAGTATCCTGTTTAAGGATTCCTCGTTAGGTGAGGCGTCTGCATGAAGAGATGCCGCTGCCCGGAAAGGTCGAGAGACCCCAACGGGTGACCAGATCCCGCCGAATCAAGGCGGAATCTAACGCGGCTGCCGGTGTCATCCTGAGGAGCGCGCGTAGCGTCTCGAAGGACGACAAGGCTAGGTTGTGCAGTGCTAAAGCTCGACTCTGAGGGAGATGGCGCGGCAAGCTGCGCCAAGTTTCTCGAACTGTCGGCCTGCGAGGAGCAACGACAGTTTTTTATTTTGGAAAGGGGGTGATGCACGGCCATGGACGACGGACCGAGTAGATCGTGCCGGCTCGCGAGGAGCCGCTCTATTTCGTGCGGCGTCGGTTCGTTCGGCGCGGCAAACCACTAGAGAACAGGAGGTATGGTGCCATGAAAGGGTTTCTGGCATTCCTGGCCGGTTTCGGCTTCAACAATCGGCGCTTAGCGCGGCAGTCGTTTCACGACGATACGCTACGCGCCAATCAGGGCGACCGCGCTCCAACCTTCAGCTTTTGGCGAGCCCTGGTTAGCTAGAGGATAGCGTGCGCGCATGCTGCGTCGCCCAGAGGATCGGGGTATGACGTCGACTGCAACGCGCGTTGCGCGGCCGAGCGTCTGGCGCTCGGTCGTCATGTTCCTCTCGATCATCGGTCCGGGAATCATCACCGCCAACGCGGATAACGACGTCGGCGGCATCCTTACGTATTCACAAGCGGGGGCGCAGTTCGGTTACACCCTGCTCTGGCTACTGATTCCGATGATGATCGCGATGATCGTGGTCCAGGAAATGTGCGCACGGATGGGTGCGGTCACCGGTAAGGGCTTAGCCGACCTGATTCGAGAGAACTTCGGCGTCAAAATAACCTTTTGGTGTCTTCTGCTCTTCGTGCTTAGCGACGTCGGAAATACCGCGACCGAGTTTGCGGGCGTAGCCTCTTCCGCGCCGATTTTCGGCACGTATCTGCATGTCTCGAATGCGGAAGCCTTCAAGATCGCGATGGTGGCAGGCGCCGCGATCTTCGTCTTTCTTACGGTGACCCGAGGAAGCGCGAAACTTCTCGAGCGCGTGTTCTTCGTCTTTTGTTTCGCCTACGTGGCCTACATCATCAGCGCCTTCCTCGTACACCCGAATTGGAACGACGTGCTGCGCCAGACGGTCGTTCCTCACTTCAATGCGTCGACGGCCTACGTGCTGATGATCGTCGCCGTCATCGGAACGACCATCTCGCCGTGGATGCAGTTTTACATCCAGGCCGCCGTGGTGGATAAGGGCATTCGAGAAGCGGATTACGGCTACTCGCGGGTGGACGTGGTAACCGGCGGGGTCTGGGCCAGCTTGATCGCCTATTTTATCATCGTTTCCTGCGCCGCAACGATCTTCGTCCACAACCTTCACGCAGCACACCCCACCGTCGTCAAGGACGTCGGCGACGTCGCCGTAGCGCTGACGCCGCTTGCCGGAAAGTTTGCCGCTTTGCTGTTCGCGCTCGGTCTGCTCAACGCTGCTGTCTTTACCGCCTCGATCCTGCCGCTCTCTACGGCCTACTATGTTTGCGAGGCCTTCGGATTCGAACGCGGCGTCGACCACCGCTTTCGCGACGCGCCGATCTTCTATTCGTTCTATCTAGCGCTCATCGCCATCGGCGCGGCGATCGTGGTCTCGCCGGGAGCGCCCCTACTCGCCATAATCTTTTACTCCCAAGTCTTCAATGGCGCACTCTTACCAATCGTTCTCGTACTGATGCTGCTGCTCATCAACAACAAACGCTTGATGGGAGCATGGACGAATAGCCCCATCTTCAACGTCATTGCGTGGGCGACGGCGATTATCGTCGGCGTGCTGACGGTGATCTCCACCACGCAGATCGTCTTCCCGTTCTTAGGAAGTTAAGAAGGCCATCGCCCTTATTCCGTCTCCGGCGCGAGATCGGAACCGATAAAAAGCGCCGTCTTCGGTCCCGCGCGCAGCGCGGTCGAGAAGGTCCTCGCCAGCGAAGTCGCTGCCGGCGACGTGCCGATGACGACGCTCTTGCGTTTTATCTTCGAGTCGATGAAAGTTGGAACGTTCCAACCCGCTCCGCGCAGCGCCCCTACAATCGTCGCGTCGATCTTAACATTCCCGGTCGCATTAGCCACGAGCACTTCGTCCTGCGGCGGATCGTTTCGGGCGAATAGGACGGTACCTATGAGCTTCGCCCAACGCGGATCGGCAAACACGACAGAGGCGTCGCCGACCCATCCCGCTTTGCTGGGCAACGTGAACGAGCGGATGTTATCGTCAGGCACATTGCGATAAACGGTCAGCAACGCCAGGAGCTGCCGGCCATTCATCGTGGTGTCGATTTCTTTGCGTGCTAACTTGAGAATGCGCGGCACTTTCGTCCAGTTCTGCGGCTCGCTCACCCGATCGAGCAAGAGTTTGAGGACCTGTTGCTGCCGACGGACGCGACCGAAATCCGAGGCAGCATCGTGACGAAAGCGAACGTATCCCGCAACCTCGCTTCCGGTCAGATGTTGCTCGCCCTTTTTGAGGTGGATGTGCAGTCCTCCACTGTTGTCGTCATAATCCATGGTCTCGTCGACGTCGACATCGAGACCGCCAATCGCATCGACGATTGCTGCGGCACCTTCGGGCTGTAGCGCCACGATCGCATCGATCGGAACGCCGCCAAGAAGCTTGCGAGCAACCTTGGCGGTCGCGTGTGCCCCGCCGAATGCGTACGCCGAGTTGATCTTGGCTAACCCTTCGCCGGGAACCTCAACCCACGTGTCGCGCGGTATCGAGACGAGCGTTGCCGTACGGCGAGCCACGTCGAGATGCGCGAGGACGATCGTGTCGGTCGTGAGTTCGTCGGCCTGATATCCTAGGATCAAGAGGTTCAGCTTGAGCTGGCCGAAGGATCGATGTGCGGCCTGTGCGACTATGTGTTGGCGAATCGGTTCGCGGAAAATGAAGAATCCGGCTCCAACGCAGACGAAGGCCGCCACGATTACGACGGCAGCGCGGATCCACCGTTTGATTGACATAAAATATCCCCCAGAATGACGAGTAAATTTACAACGTCACACGGGGCGGAGCACGTTCTCCGATTGCACAAAACGCGAAATAACGCTCTTTGAAAGCGAGTCGCGTTCGGCCGATCGCCCCCGGCAGCGGAGCAGCCGGCAAAGGCCGCCCAATCGCCAGCACGAGGCGAACGAACCGCAGCGTCGTCGCTGCCAACGTTCGCTTCGCTCGAACGAGCACGTAGAGAACGACGATTGCCAGCGCGGCGTGGATCGCAAGACTAATCGGAAGCGGTGCTCCCAACCAGATGCTCGAGCCGAGAGGATGACCCCAGACGACCGCCTGTTCCGTGCTTTCCATCAGATAGAGCATCGCGATTTGAAGCGCGCAAATCGCCGGTAGCAGGGCAACGATGTTTCCGCAAAGAGCTCGTCCCGAGAAAATTGCGGGAGCGCGGCGCACGAAATAGAGCGCCAACAAGCCAAAGCCTGCAAGCAGGGCGGGCAGAACGTCGAGGTTGCTGTGATCCGTATAGTTGCCCGACCCGAAGGCGCCGGCGTTCGACGCGAACTCGACCACCGGGTCGGCGAGAGATGCCGCGATCACCGCAACCGCGGCGCAAAACCCTAATCGAGGCCGCACGTTTGTCAAGCACGGAAACCTTTCCGGCGTAGCACAGACCGGCCCTTTCAGAAAGCGTTCAGGGTTCGTTCAGGTTCTCTTCAGGAAAGTAGCGGCAGTTGACGCTCCGGCAAGACGCGCGGCAGTTTCTTGCGCAGCGGCACGCGCGCTTCGACGTCCGCTTCGCCCGAGAGCGCGTCGGCGATCTCCTTGGCTCGCTCGACGACGGTATCGGGCAGGCCGGCCATGCGCGCCACCTCAATTCCAAACGAACGCGAGGAGCTGCCCGGTTGGACGCGATGTGAAAAAACCGGCCCAGCGCCGTGTACGGTATTTTCGACCGCAGTGATGTGGTAGTTCGCCACCAACTTCCAATGCTCGCTCAGCGAGCAGAGCTCGTGAAAGTGGGTTGCAAAAAGCACCATCGGCGAGTGCTCTTCCAACCCCAGCAGGAACTCGCAAATAGCCTGCGCGATCGCAAGTCCGTCGAGGGTCCCCGTGCCGCGCCCGACTTCGTCGATGAGCAACAGCGATCGAGCCGTACTGCGCCGCAGAATGTTGGCCGCTTCCGCCATCTCCATGTAAAACGTCGATTGGCCCGATGCAAGATCGTCGCCGGCGCCGATGCGCGTGAAAATCCTATCCACGACTCCGAGCCTCATGCGCTTTGCCGGCACGAAGGAACCGATTTGTGCCATGATCGTCAAGAGGCCGGTCTGACGCAGATACGTAGATTTTCCGCCCATGTTCGGCCCGGTCAGGAGAATAAAGCGCCGGTCCGCGACGCGCAGCTCGAGATCGTTCGGAACGAAGCGCGCATGGAGGACCGACTCCATAACCGGGTGACGCCCCTCGTCGATCGTAATGAGGCTCTCGTCGACAAACTCCGGTCGCACGTAACCGCGTTCGGCGGCGCATCGCGCCAGCGCGGCGAGCGCATCGATCTGGGCGATTGCGTCGGCCGTTTCCAGCAGCTCGTCGGCTCGTGCGGCGATTCGCTCGAGCAATGCTTCAAAGAGCGCAACCTCTAGCCGTTCTTGGCGCGACTGCGCGGTCGCAATCGCCACTTCGAGCTCTTTGAGCTCCGGCGTGATGTAACGCTCCCCGGAGCTCAAGGTCTGCTTGCGCACATATTCCGGGGGTAGCGCACCCGCATAGCTGCGACTGATTTCTATCGCGTAACCAAACGGGCTCGCATACTTGATTCTCAGCGTTTTGATTCCGGTGCGTTCGCGCTCGCGCGCCTCGAGCTCGGAGAGTTTCGAGCGCGCATCGGTCCGCAGCGATACGCATTCGGCAAGGTCGTCGTTCGATTCCGGCCGTATGGCGCCGCCGTCGGCAAGCGTCGCGGGGGGTTCTTCGACGAGCGTCCGTTGCAAATCCACCAGCGTTGCTTCAAAGTCACCGACACGCACCAACAAACGTTCCAATCCCGGAGCAGCGGCCTGTCGAAGCGGACGAAGCAGCTCCAGCGTTCTGCGAAGCGACGCGAGATCGCGCGGCGTCGCCCGGCGAAAACGAACCTTTTGCGCGATCCGCTCGAGATCGAACGCTCCCTTGAGAATTTCGCGGATGGTCTCGCGCCGGACGTGCTCCTCCACGAGGCGCGCGACCGCTTCCTGGCGCTCGGCAATCGCGTCGCGGTCGACCAGAGGCGCCAATATCCAGCGCCCGAGCAGACGCGACCCCATCGTCGTGGCGCATTGATCGAGCGTGGCTAGGAGCGTCGCGTGCGGATTCTGTCCTTGTGCCCGCGTGAGCTCGAGATGCTTGCGCGTTGCCGGATCGAGCGCCAAGAACTGCCGGCGCCGATAGAGCTGCGGCTCGATGGCGCCGCGCTCGCCGTTGGTGACCCCGCTGCGCGCGACGAACGTTCCCAAGGCTTCCATCGCCCTGTGAATCGCTAACGACTCCTCGAGAGAGAATCCGCCGAAGGCCGCGCGTTCCCGGCTTTCGACCAAACCGAGGCTCGGCGTCGCCAAGCGCGCACCAATCGCCTCGACCGCCGTCGCTATCGTCGCGCGCAGATCGGCCGGCACGTCGGCGACGATCTCGCTCGGACCGATTCGCGCAAGCTCGGCTAAAAGTTCGTCGTACGCTTCTTCGCCCCCAATCGCCGTCGCGGCGGTCAAGCTCGTGGAGACGTCGGTATACGCCAGCGCAAACGTCTCGCCGATCGCAGCGATCGCGGCGAGATAGTTGTTCTGTTTTCCGTCGAGAAGCTGCTCCTCGATCAATGTACCGGGCGTTACGAGCCGCACGACGTCGCGACGCACCAAACGGTTGGGCTGCGGCACCTCGAGCTGCTCCGCGAGAGCGACGACGAACCGCTGCTGCACGAGTTTTGCGAGATAGCCGGCCAGCGCGTGATGCGGGACGCCGGCCATCGCGACGCGTTTGCCGCCGCCGGCTTCTTTGCTGGTCAAAGCGAGCTGAAGCGCTCGCGCGATCGTTTCGGCATCCTCACCATACGCTTCGTAAAAATCACCGACCCGCGAGAACAGAATGGCTTCGGGATGCTTGGCTTTCATCCCGAAGTACTGCTCGAGCATGGGAGAAAACTTGGCCAAATCGCCCTAAATGAGGCTGATGACCGCCCGCTGCACCGGTACGCCAAAATCGCTGAAACGTGCGGCTTGCGCGACGATCGTCCCCGAACAACCCCATACGTGGGCGCTTTCGATCGCTATGTCAAGCCAAGGCGTCTCTGGGTACGGGTAGAGGGGCGGTTTGCGCGCGACGACCGTCACGTTGTCGAGCGTCTTTGCCGTGATGCACGCCGGATCTTTCTTCGAATCTCCGACGATCAACGCGCGCACGACGCTTCCGATTTTACGATCGTGATAGGCGCGCGTCACGCGATTCTGTTCCTCCATCAGACGCGCGAACCTCGCGTGGGAGACGTCGTGGGGCACTTGTTCCCAGCGCGCGGCCGGCGTGCCGCGGCGTATCGAATACATGAAGGCAAAGGCATTGGCAAAGATGCCGGTGCGAACGTAGGCGAGCGTTTCTTCGAAGTCGGCGTCCGTTTCGCCGGGAAATCCGACGATCAAATCGGTCGTAATCGCCGCGTGCGGCCATCGCCGCCGCACCGAGGCCGCCAGGCCGTCGTACTGCGCGATCGTATACTTTCGATTCATGCGACGCAAGACGGCGTCGCTGGCCGACTGAAGCGGCAAGTGGATTCGAGGATTGATCTGCGGAATTTGCGCGAGGTCGTCGAGAATTTTTTCCGTGAAATCTTTGGGATGCGGCGAGATGAAAGTCAACCGTTCGAAACCGGGGAGCGAAGCGACGGCGCGGCAGAGATCGCCGAAGTCGCCTCCTCCCGCCGGGTCTCGCCATGCGTTGACCGTCTGACCGACGAGCATGATCTCGCGAGCGCCTCGCGCAATCTGGTGGCGCGCCTCGGCGACGATATCACCCTGCGGACGATGGTCGAAGCGTCCGCGAACGTGCGGCACGATACAGAACGTGCAATAGTAGGAGCAGCCGCGCTGGACCGTTACGAAGGCGCGCAGATGTGAGAAAGCGTCCGTGATACAGTCGGCCGAGCCGCCCATTGCAAACCGCAGCATGCCGTCGCGGCCGTCGGTTTCTCGAATCGCGCTCGCTTCGCTCGGATGCACGGCCCACGCTTCGAGCTGATCGCCAAGCTGTCGCAGCTCTTTGGTTCCGAATACGGCGTCGACGTGGGGAGCGCGTCGCTGCATGACGTCACGGTCTTGCTCGGCCAAGCACCCCGTCACCACGAGCCGCACGCTCGGGTCGTAGGCTTTCAACGCTTTGAAATGGTTCATGCGGCCGTACGCGCGCCGCTCGGCGTTGTCGCGGACCGTGCAGGTGTTGAGAACGACGACATTGGCTTCTTCGGCAGCCGCGGCAACCGTATAACCGGCTGACGTTGCGCGCTGCGCAATATAATTCGAATCGGCTTCGTTCATTTGACAACCGAAGGTTTCGATGTAAAGGCTGGGCATGCTCGGCCGAAGAGCTTCGCGAAGGGTAGGGGATGCTCCACCCGGCGACGGTCGCGATTGTGGGACGGCCGAACGTCGGCAAGAGCGCGCTTTTCAACCGGCTCATTGGGCGCCGCCTCGCCATTGTCGAGGATACGCCGGGCGTGACCCGCGACCGGCTCTATGCGCTTTGCGATTGGCGGGGATTCGTCTTCAGCCTCGTTGACACCGCGGGAATCGATCCGGGTGCCGATGTGGCCCACGGCCTCGAGCTCGCCGACGCGACGCGGCGTCAGGCCGAAGCCGCCGCCGACGAGGCCGATGCGATCGTGATGGTCGTCGATGCGCAGACCGGACTCCATCCTCTCGACGACGACGTCGCGCGCATTCTGCGGCGAAAACGCCGGCCGATCGTTTTGGCGGCCAACAAAGCCGAGGCGCCCGATGCCGAGGCAGCCGTTTATGCCGAGTTCGCCTCACTTGGTTTCGGCGAGCCCGTCGCCGTTTCGGCGATCCATGGCGAAGGAACGGGCGATTTGCTCGACCGCATCGTTGCGCTCTTGCCGCCACCCGATACTGTCGTAGCGCCCGGAGACGAACTCGCACTCGCGGTAATCGGCCGGCCCAAACGTCGGCAAGAGCTCGCTCGTCAACGCGCTGCTCGGCGAAGAACGTGCGCTCGTCTCGCGAGACGCCCGGAACGACCCGCGACGCCGTCGATGCGCACTTCGAATGGCGCGAACGCCCCTTTCGGCTCGTCGATACTGCCGGTTTTCGAAAGAAACCCGAGGCGCACGGCGCGATCGAATATTACGCAGCGTTGCGTTCGTTGTCGGCAATTGCGCGGTGTGACATCGCATTGCTCGTCTTCGACTCGATGACCGGGATCATGGCGCAAGACCGGCGTCTGGCCGGAATCGCCGATCGAGGAGCGTAAGGGGCTCATCGTCGTCGGGCAACAAATGGGACCTCGTTCGCGAGCAGACGGAAGACATCAGCCAAAACGAACTCGCGGAAGTCGTGCGCGAGTCCGTTCCGTTTGCCGCCTTCGCGCCGATTACTTTTCTGTCGGCGAAAACGCACCGGCGGCTAGGAAGTCTCATGCCCATCGTTGCGGAAGTCGCGGCGAACCTCGACCGCCGCGTACCGACGCCGGAACTCAACGTCGTCATTCGGGCCGCGATTTCGGCGCATCCGCCGCCGGCTGCCGGCGGCCGTTTGCTGCGAATCTATTATGCCTCGCAACCAGCTACCCATCCGCCCCTTTTTGTCTTTCATTGCAACGATCCGGATCTCGTGCAACGGCACTATAGGCGTTTTTTGGAGAATACGATACGTCAGAACTTTGAGTTTGGAGGGGTTCCTTTGACGCTCGAGTTTCGTCCGCGGCGAACGCCGGAAGGCGGATGAGCGACATCGGTCTCTCCGATTCGGTCGCGCGCGGCATCTATGATCTGATCGCCCTTCCGATCGTCTCGTTCGTCGCAGCCTTCCTCATCGGCTCTATTCCGTTCGGATATGTCATCGGCCGGTTTTTCTATCGAACCGATATCCGCGCTCGCGGATCCGGCAATATCGGCGCGATGAATGCGCTTCGAACGCTCGGCAAGAGCGGCGCGGTGGCCGTGCTGCTCTTCGATGCACTCAAAGGATTCGTGCCGACGACTTTGCACGCTGCATTTGGTTTTTCAACCACCTTGACCTCAACTTCGAAAATTTCCCGCCGGGAGAACGAAATCTTGGCCGCGACTCGTCGCGACGGGCGCGGTCCTCGGCCACTGTTTTTCGCCATGGCTTCGCTTTCAAGGGGGCAAGGGCGTTGCGACTTCGTTCGGCGCGATCTTTGCGCTGAGCTGGCCGGCCGGCCTGGTTGCAGTCGGCGGCTGGATCTTAGGCGCCGCCGTCACGCGCTACTCCTCGGTCGGTTCGATGGTCGGGAGCATTCTTGCGCCGTTTGCACTCTGGTTTTTCACGCATTCGGTCCCCGAGACGGCCTACGGGATTTTCGCCGCGCTGCTCGTTCTCTTCACGCATCGGGAGAACATCGCAAGACTGCGCGCCGGGACCGAAAGACCGATTCGTCTTTCCAGCAGAGCTCGGGTTCCTAGGACGCGCGGATGAAGAGCGCGTACTGTGGGGTCCTCATGATTTCGTCAAACGACCTTCGCAACGGCGTGACCATCGTCGTCGACGGACAGCTCTGGACCGTCATCGAATTCCTGCACGTCAAACCGGGTAAAGGCTCGGCCTTTGTTCGTACGCGCTTGAAAAACGTCAAGACCGGCACGACGCTCGAACGAACCTTTCGCGCCGGTGAAAAGCTCGAGCGCGCGATCGTCGACAATCGTCAAATGCAGATGCTTTACAACGATTCGGACGGCTACCACTTCATGGATCAAGCAGACGTTCGAAAACGTCACGCTCCAGCGTGACCTCATCGGCGAGCCTGCCGATTTTCTCAAGGACGGCATGGTCGTCGACGTTCAGTTCTATGAAGGCAGTCGCCATCGGGGTCGATCTTCCGGCTCACGTCGAGCTGCTCATCGTTGAAACCGATCCCGGATTTCGCGGCGACACCGCGACAAACGTGACGAAGCCTGCGAAGCTCGAAACCGGAGCGACGGTCCAAGTTCCGCTCTTCGTCGAGCCGGGCGACGTCGATAAGCATCGATACGCGCGACCGCCGTTACCTCGGCCGCGCGAGCTAAAGAACCACCGCGGGCGCCGACGTGCGCTTTGCGCTGGAGCTCTTTGGCGCCGCATTCATCGCAAGCGTTTTCGGCTCCATGGTGGGACTCGGCGGCGGCTTCATCCTCGTTCCGATCCTTCGCCTTTTCTTAGGATTCTCGCCGGCCGACGCCGCCGGAACCTCGCTCGTGCTCATCGTCGCAAATAGCGCGAGCGGCGCCTTCACGTATCTGCTCCATCGCCGCGTACACCTGAAGATCGGCTTGCTCATCGCACTTGGCGGCTTGCCCAGCAGCATCATCGGCGCGATGCTGTCGCTGCACATTCCCGCGCGCATCTTCGATGCGCTGCTCGCGGTCTTGCTCGTCGCCGTTGCCGTCGACATGGCGTGGAATGCAGAAAAGCGAATGGCCGGACGACCGGAAACGCATCGAGTACACGAGATCAAAGGCATGTCCTATCGCGGCGCGCTCGCGCTCGGCTTCGTGGTCGGCATTTTCTTGAGTCTCTTTGGCCTCGGCGGCGGCATCGTGCTGGTTCCCGCGTTCCTCTACTTCTCGGAACTTCCGGCACACGCGATCAGCGCGACGTCACATTTCGCGATTCTCCTGACCTCGCCGCCCGGCCTCATCACGCATATCCTCCAGCACGACGTCGTCGGTAAGCGACGTCGTGCCGCTGATTGCCGGCGGATTGCTCGGCGGCCCCATCGGCGCGCGCCTATCGCTGCGACTACGCACGCCGCAACTCCTCATCGTCGTCGCGATCGCACTCGTCGTCGCCGCAATAACGTTAGTATGGCGGCAACTTTGAACTTCTGCCGTGCCGCCGGAGGCGAGAGACGTCATCCTCAGGCGACGTCATCTTCCGCGGGACGACGATGCGGTCGTACTCTTCTTCGGTGACGTGTCCGAGACCGAGTGCCGCTTTTTTCAGCGTCGTCTTTTCGTGGTGGGCCTTCTTTGCGATCTCGGCGGCTTTGTCGTAACCGATATGCGGCGAGAAGCGCCGTGACTACCATGAGCGATTCGTCGAGATATTTCTTGATCTGCTCCTCGTTGGCTTGGAGCCCTTCCACGGCATGTTCGCGGAACATCGTGCAGGCATCGCGCAGCAGGCTGGTCGAGTGGAGAAAATTATAGATGATGACCGGGTTGAAGACGTTCAACTCGAAGTTGCCCTGCGACGCGCCGAAGCCGATCGCCAGATCGTTGCCGTAAACCTGGACGCAGACCATCGTCATCGCTTCGGATTGAGTGGGATTCACTTTGCCCGGCATGATCGAGCTGCCCGGCTCGTTCTCGGGAAGAATTAACTCACCGATGCCCGCGCGCGGTCCCGACGCCAACCAACGAATATCGTTTGCGATTTTCATCAATGCAGCAGCGAGCATCTTGAGCGCGCCGGAGGCAAAGACGAAGTCGTCGTGCGAGGCGAGCGCCGTGAACTTATTGGGATGCGAACGAAACGGAAGCCCGGTCAGCTCGGCGATCTTTTGGGCGGTGCGCGCACCGAAGTCGGGATGCGCGTTGAGTCCCGTTCCGACTGCGGTGCCTCCGATGGCCAGATCGTAAAGTGGATCGAGCGCTTCTTTGCAGGCCTTGATCGCGCGGTCGAGCTGCGTGACGTAGCCCGAAAACTCTTGCTCGAGCGTCAGCGGCGTCGCATCTTGCAGATGCGTGCGCCCGACTTTGACGACGTGTGCCCAGCCCTTGGCCTTCGCGTCGAGCGCATCGCGAAGGGCCTGAACCGCCGGCAAGCATTTCGACGAGCCCTTGCGCGCCCGCCACGTGCATCGCCGTGGGAAACGTATCGTTTGAAGACTGCGACATGTTGACGTGGTCGTTCGGATGCACCGGCTTCTTGGAGCCCATCTCACCGCCGGCGATCTCGATGGCGCGGTTCGAGATGACCTCGTTCACGTTCATGTTCGTCTGCGTGCCCGAGCCCGTTTGCCAAACGCGCAGCGGAAAATGCAGATCCAGCTTACCTTCGAGCGGCCTCGTCGGCGGCTTGAACGATCAAGCGCATGCGATCGGCGTCGAGCTTTCCGAGGTCGTGATTGACGATGGCCGCGGCCTTCTTCAGCACCGCCATCGCGCGAACGACTTTTCGCGGCATGACGTCGCGCGGCCACGCGCCGTCACCGATGTCGAAGTGAATGAGCGAGCGAGCCGTCTGCGCGCCGTAGTACTTGTTCGCTCGGCACTTCGATCGCTCCCATGGAGTCAGTCTCGATGCGCGTGCCTTTGACGTTCGTGGTTACCATATCAAGTCTGCCTTCGTCACTGCCGCACGGCTTTCCGCGCCGCGCGGGCGCCGTCGAGACTCGTGCCGGCAGCACGCATCTCCACAATCTCGTAGATCGCGCAGCGGATAGCGTTCGTCAAAGCGACGTTTGTTGCAGCGAGGGCAGCTCGACGGGCTTGCGCGGGAGACTTCGACGAAGAGCTTCGAACGCGCATCGCTCGCAGCGCAAGATGAACCGCTTGCTCGATTCCTTCAGCGGCGCGACATTCCCGAGCTCGTGATAAATCGAACCCAGGCCGCACTCTCGAAGCTTTTTCTTGAATCGCGGACCGTGCCCGGTGTGCGAAACTTCGCGTAACACCACGCGTGGATCATCTCGTGCAACAGCGTCTCGCCGAGCGCCTCGGGGTGGCGCCGAAAGTGCTTGGGGGAAAGCTCGATCGACATCGGGTCGCGCCCGTACGTCGTTCGACCCGCGGAGTTCGAAAACCGCTCGTTGTAGCGAATCCGGCAATCGGGAACTTCGCCGTTGAAGAACTCGTAGTTCAAACGCGCGAAGTGCAACTGCAAGTCGGCTTCGCTCGGCAACGCATCCGCGGTCACGCAAGATTTCTTTCGCGGCGCGTCCAACCGAATCATCGTGACGAACGAGGCCAGGGGTTGCCGCCGCGAATCTACGTGCCGATTCTGGCGCTCATCGCGATCGTCTTTCTCGGGACGATGGGCATACTTACTCTCGGTCGGGTTCGGCGTGACCGGGTCGGTTTTCGGAAAGGCCGCCGCGACGGGCGCCGCGGGCACGCCACCACCACAGGGATCGCAGAACGCGGTCGAAGGCGGCCCCCCGCCGCCGGTAATGGCCCAGCTTCAAACGTTGCGCGCGCGAATCGCCGCGCATCCCAACGACGACGTCGCACTCACGCAGCTTGCCGACATGTATCTGGCCGCCAATAAATTTGCAGACGCGATTCCCCTCTACCAGCGCGCGCTTCGCGCGAACCCGCGCAACGTCGCCGCCCAAACTGGGCTCGCCGAGGCGCGAGACGCGCTCCGGGAATAGGCCAGCTGCTCGTGAGCGTATATATTTCATCCGATATGGAGGGAACGGCCGGGGTCAGCTCTTGGAAGCAATGCGACCCGAGCGACGCCCACGAGTATCCGATCTTCCGACGGTTCATGACGCGCGAGGTACGAGCGGCAATCGAGGGCGCGCGCGACGGTGGAGCACATGAAATCGTCGTCAACGACTCGCACTGGTCCATGCACAATCTGCTCTTCGACGAGTTGCCGTCCGAGGGAGAGCTTCCGCATCGTTTCCGGGGCGCCCAAACCGTGGAGCATGATGCAAGGCCTCGACGGCACGGCCGATGCGGTCTTCTTTACCGGTTACCACGCGAAGGCCGGCGATTGCGCAACGCTCTCGCACACGTACAGCGAATCGATTTACTCCGTCAGCGTCAACGGCACGCCGTGCAGCGAAGCGCTACTGAATGCCGCGCTTGCCGGCAGCTACGGGGTTCCCGTCATCTTGCTCACCGGTGACCGCACGATCGTCGACGACGCCGTGCGCGCAATGCCCTGGATCGTCGGCGTTGCCGTCAAGGATGCAATCGGCTTCTCGGCCGTGAACTCGCTCACGCCGAAGGCGGCTTGCGACGCGATTCGCGCCGGCGCGCGGGAGGCGATGGAGCGCATCGACCGCGCTCGACCGTTTCGGTTCGATGCGCCTTTCGAGCTCACGATCGAAACGGCGGCCGTCGAGCATGCCGACTACATCGAGCTGATGCCGGGCTTCGAGCGCATTGGGGGCCGCGCCGTGCGCTTCGAAACGACCGAGTATCCACTGATACTGCAAGCTTTTATCGCCGCAACGCGCATCGCTGCCGCCGCCAATCCCATCGCGTAGGCAACGTGACGCGCTTATATATTTCAAGCGACATGGAGGGAGTGGCCGGCGTTTGCGCGTGGGAACAGGTCGATGCGCGTACGCCGCATCCCGACTACGAGATCTTTCGGAGGTACTACACGCAAGAGGTAGTCGGCGCGATCGAAGGGGCGCGCGCGGGTGGGGCGACCCGAGTGTTGGTCAACGACTCGCACGGACCTATGCGCAATCTTCTGCTCGACGATTTGCCAAGCGACGTGCGCGTCATCTTCGGTAATCGAAAGCCTTTTTCGATGGTGCAGGATGCCGACGGCGGCTTCGATGGGGCATTCTTCGTTGGGTATCACGGCGGCGCCGGCGACGCCGACGCGGTGCTTTGCCACACCTACACTCCGTCGGTAATTTACGAAATACGCCTCAACGGCGTGCGGTGCAGCGAAGCGACGATCAATGCGGGACTCTTAGGCTTCTACGGGGTGCCGCTTCTGCTGATTACCGGAGATCGCGCAACCGTCGAGGGCGTGCAGCAACAGATGCCCTGGGTTCACGGCGCGATCGTAAAAGACTCGATCGGAACCTTTGCGGCCACCTCGATGACGCCGGCCGCGGCGCAGCGCGAGATTCGCGGTGTCGCCGAAACGGCGCTGGCGCAAGCCGCTTCTGCAAAGCTTTACCGTTTCGAGCCGCCCATCACTCTCGACGTCGCGCTCGTTACCGCTGCCCAAGCGCATCTCGTCGCGATGATCCCGGGTTTCGAGCGCACCGGCTCGCGCAGCGTTCGCTTTACGCACAGCGATTTTCCGACGATCTTCAAGGCTTTCGTCGCCACGTGGCGCCTCGGCGCGATGGCGTAGCTCCGCGCACCCCGGCGTAGACCGCGACGCCCTTCGCTTTCGTTACGATGCTTTGGCCGGAGTGCCTAAAGCGATCGCGATTTCTACCACGTCCTCCTCGTTGAGCGAAAGGCGCCGCATCGCGCTTTCGTAGAGCTCGATGGTCTCTTCGCTCTTGCTCGAGGCGGCGCGCTCCTCGCGCAGGCGCTTCACTTCGTCGGTAACGCGGTGTGCGAGTTCGGCCGTCGGTTCGACGCCGGCGCGGGCAAGGCGTTCCCGCTGACGTCGCAGGGTGTCTTCCACGAGCGCAGCGCCCGTGTGTTTGCCGAAGACCCAGTTCGTCCCGCCACCGACGAGTTCGGCCGGAACGGCTTCGTACATCCGGTGGTCGATGAGCATTGCCTGCGTGTGAATGCCCGACTCGTGCGCGAAGACTTTCGCACCGACGATCGGCTCGTGCTGCTGGAGCGGTATACCGCTCATTCGCTCCATGAAACGCGCGAGTTCGCGAAGCTTGTCGTATCTGAAGCCCGGCAGCTCGATGCCGTAAAGCATGCGTAGCGCGACGACGAACTCGTGAAGCTTTACGTTGCCGGCTCGCTCGCCGTAGCCGTTTGCGGTAACGGAAACGACCTTGAACCCACAAGAGACGGCCGTGATCGCGTTGATCGTGCCCAGGCCGTAGTCGTTATGCAGGTGCGCGACGATAGGCAGACCTGTCGGCAATCCGGCAACGATCCGCGAGCAATACCACCGCGTTGCTTCGGGCGTCAGGGTTCCAACGGTGTCGGGCCACGCGGGTCGAGTACCGCCCGCATCGAGACCGGCTTTGAAGTACTCGATGAAATAGTCGGCGTCGCCACGGCTGCCGTCTTCCGCACCGAACTCGATCCGCTCGATGCCGCACTCGCGCGCGTGGCGAATCGCATCGCACTGCAGTCTGACGTTTGCTTCCCGATAGAACGAAAGCGGCAGGTCAAGCCAATCCTTTTCGCTCCGCCCTTCATAGCGCAGCAGCGTTTTGCCGATCTTATACTTCAAATGTAAATCGCTGCCGCTCGTAAAGATGAAGAACGTCACGTCACTCGGCTCGATCTTTACGTCGCGCAGCGTTTTCACCGTAACGTCGATGTCGTTGCGATTGCTGCGACACATCACGACGATCTCCGCGTCGCGCAGTTCGCCGCGCCGCTTCGCCTCCATGACGAGCTGCAGCGTGCGGCGGTCGCCTTCTGAAGCGGCCGGAAACCCGACGCTCATGATATGGACGCCGACGGAAGCCAAGGCCTTGGCGATCTCGAGTTTCTGGCCGGGCGTGTAGCAAACGCCCGGCATCTGTTCCCCGTCGCGCAGCGTCTCGTCGTAAATGCGGATTTCGTCCGCACTTGGGAAGCTTACGTCGCGGGTGAATTCCTTCGGATCGCGGATGAGGCGCTCGATCGGTTCCCGGAGCATGTGAAATACTTCTACGCGCCGCGGGCCGTTTCTTGGTCTGCGCCGCGCTCTTCACGCTCGCCGAATCGCAGCTCGGCGGTATCGCGTGGAAAGAGCAACTCGAGCGTCCAGTCGAAGGCAACGCGCAGCTTTCGATCGAGACCAGGCAAACGCAAGAGGTAATACGTTCGCCAGAAGAACCAGGCCGCGAATCCCGTCACCACGTGGTGCCCGGGCAGCTCGGCGACGCCCTTACGGCCGCCGAGGGCTGCCATCATGCCGAGCGTCCGATACCGAAACGATTTCGTCGGACGGCCGCGCAAGACGGCAACGATGTTGTCGGCGAGATGAGGTCCTTCACGAATCGCGTGCTGCGCCGTCATCGGATAGCGGCCACCCTCCCCGTCGGGTATCGAAGCGCAATCGCCCAGCGCCCAGACGCCGAAAAAGCCCGGAACGCTCATGTCCGGCGCCGTTTCGACTGCGCCTCGCTTCGTCTTCGGCAATGCGGTTTCTCGCGCGATGGTCGGCGACGGTTTGACGCCGGCACTCCAGACAATGGTTTCGCTTTCGATGCGCTGCCCGCTTTCCAGCGTCAATCCGTTTTGGTCTGCCGATGCTACGCCATCGCCGGTGATGACTTCGACGCCGCGCCGCTCGAGCACGCGACGCGAATATTCGCCCATCTTAGCGGGAAGACCGGCGAGCAGCGTGCTTCCGGCCTCGACGAGAACGACTCGAACCAGGCTCGGCCGAAGACGCTTATAAAATCGCAAGACGCTGCGAAAGAGCTCCACGATCTCGCCCGCCGTCTCCACGCCGGTAAAACCGCCACCCACGACGACGAGCGTCAATAAGCGAATGCGCCGGGTCTCGTCGTCGATCGTGTCGGCCAACTCGAGGAGCCAGACCAAATGATTGCGTAACGCGTCGGCGTCGTCGAGAGACTTGAGGGACCAAGTGTGCTCGGCGATCCCCGGAAGCCCGAAGTCGGAGGTCGACGATCCCAACGCGAGCACGAGATGGTCGTAATGCTGCGTAGCCCTGCGCTGCGTCAGTACGTGGTGGTAGCTGACCGTACGGTTAGCGACGTCCACTTCGTCGACGTCGGCGAGAACGAATCGAGTGCGGCGGAGCTGAGCGCGTATCGGTGTAACGACGTGGCGCACTTCGAGCTCGCCCGAGGTAACCTCGGGCAGCATCGGCGTAAAGAGCGTGTAATTGTCGCGGCTGAAAAGAACGATCTCGGCTTCGGCAGGACGCAGGGAGTGCTCCAGCCGGCGGGCAACCGCGATGCCCGCGAAACCTCCGCCGACGATCACGATGACCGGCACGCGATGCGGTTGAAGAGGGCAGCGTGCAATACCTCCCGCCTTCATCGGGGCCCCAGCCGGAGCCCCCGAAGCAGGCGCAGCGGCGCCGCACCGGCATCGGTGCAGCGCTGGCTGCCGCCGCAGCTTTTCTGCTGAAATTCAAATTCCTACTCTTGTTCGGCGCGAAGCTTTTCACGCTGAGCTGGACTTTCTTACTCTCGCTCTGGATTTACGTGGTTATTTTCGGCTGGCGATTGGCTGTCGTCGTCATGCTGATTTTGCTGGCGCACGAGTTGGGCCATTATTTCGCCTTCCGCGCGTACGGGCTGCCGGTACGCTTGCCGGCTTTCGTTCCACTGCTCGGCGCTTTCACTGCCGGCGCTGTGCCGGCCGACCTCGAACAGGATGCATATATCGCTCTCGCCGGTCCACTCGTCGGGCTGGGCTTAGCTGCTGCTTGCTATGCGATCGGCGGCACGACGCAAGACCGCTTCTGGTTCGCATGTGCGGACCTTTCCGCATTTCTCAACCTGTTCAACATGATTCCGATGCCGCCGTTCGACGGCGGCAGGATCATCGGAGCGCTGTGGCCCCCGCTTTGGTTCGTCGGATTCGCGCTCTTCGTCGGATTTGCGATCGTCGTACACATTCCGATTCTCTTCGTCGTCATTATTGGCGCGCTCGGACTGCCCGCAATGATCTCCGCTTTGCGCGGCCATGTCGACCCCCGGGCGCAAAACATGAGCTTCGGCGCTCGATTGCGGGTCAGCCTTTGGTATCTCGCGACGGTGTTGGGACTCGTTTTCGTGATGGCGCAATCGCACACCATCGCGACGCCGCAAGCCGGCGGCACTCCCGCATGGTGATTCGATGGGCGTCGCTGTGTTTGGCGGGTGTTGCGGTCGTCATCGCGATAACGGCGGTTCGGCCGATTCCCACTCCTGGGCCGCGCGCCCGCGATTTCGAAGCCTATTGGTCCGCCGGCAAGGCTAAGAACGACTACGCGGATCCGTACGGGCGGGCAATCTGGATTCCGGAGCGCGGCATTACCGGAGTCGATGCACGCCGCAACGAGCTTCTGCCCTTCGTCGGTCCGCCGCATACGCTGTTGGCTTGGAGGCTGGCGGCGCATCTTCGCTACGAACGCGCCACGTACGTTTGGTGGATCGTGCTGGCCTCGTCGCTGCTCGGCCTCGTTGCGACCGTGATTGCGGCGAGCGGTACCGGCCTTTCGGCACTGCGTTCTGTGGGAGTGCTGCTTTTGGCGGTGACCTTCGCTCCAATCTCGAGCGACTTGGCGCTGGGGCAAGTCGCGCTTCCGGCTTTTCTCGGCGCGGCGCTCGCCGTCGTTTGCGCCGGGCGCTGTTGGCTCGCCGCGGCGCTTTCCGTCTGCCTTGCCTTCGCCCAACCCAACGCAGCGATCGGCCTGACCTCGCAGCTTGGACGAAATCGCGCGACGCTGGCGATCGCCGCGGGCGCACTCGCAACGTATGCGCTCGGCGCAATCGAAGCGGGATGGGCGTGGCCGTTAGCCTATTCGCGCGCGATCGCCGAACATCGGACGGCCGAAGAATTCGCAGCGATTCAGTTCAGCCCGTCTTCCATCGCATTTGATTTCGGTGCTTCGCCCGCGGCCGCTCACGCAATTGCAGCGGTTTTCGCAGTCGCGGCAGTACTCGCCGCCGTACGCCTGGCATTCGTCGTTCGCGACGCCTTCCCACGCTTCGCCGCCTTTTCGGCACTCTCGCCGTTCGTTGCCGGTTTCTTCCACGAGCACGACTTCGTCGTCGCTTTCGGCGCCGCAGCATGGTGCGCGCTCCGCGCGCGCGGAGCGGTTCGCAACGTGGCATTAGCGGGCACGCTTCTGGCGGGTTTCGACTGGCTCGGCCTCGCACAACGTCCGAGCGGCATCGCGCAGTGCGTCGTACTGAGCGTGGCCGCGTTCGTCGCCTTCCTCGCACTCGGCAAGGCCTCCGAAATTCGCCGCGCCGTCCCCGTCGCCGCCGGACTCGTGTTGCTCGTCGGCGGCGCGGCAGCCATCGCTTTGCGCAACCCTGTGCCCGTGTGGCCCGACACGCTGGCCGCAATCCATCTCCCCGCCGACGCAACGGCCGCCGCCGTCTGGCGCGGCGAATTGCGCGCGAGCGGTTTGCTTGCTCCCGTACCTGCCTGGGGAGTGCTGCGAACGTTCTCTTTGTTAGGCTGCGCCCTCTTGGCTTACGCTATATATCGACATCCATCATATTATCGAACGGCGACACGTCGTTCGGATGGAAGTTCTTGAGATCGCTATTGTACGCATAGACGTCTTCCGACATCGCGGTGACGATTAACGGCACGTCGTGTATCAGCTCGCGCTGCACGATCACGACGTCCTGGTTTCGCTGTGGCTGCTCGTAGTGACCGTACAGGGCCATCATCGCAGCTTGAGCGCGCGAATTGCACCAACGCACGTCGTTTTGGCCGTTCGGTGGAAACTGCCGGCAATCGTAAAGCGGCGAGTAATCGCCGATTGCATCGTTGACCCATGCGAAGATGATGACGTCCCACTTGTTCGAATAAACGATGCCGCCTTGCGGGAGCGGCGCAAACATGAGCGCGGGCGGATAGTGGCGCACGCTCAAGTCGACGCCGATCTGTTTCCACCAGGACCGAATGAGCTCGATTCGCTCGTCCGTGTCCGGCGTGCCGGCTCCGGTCGCAAAATTCAAGAGCAGCCGGACGCCGTTTTTCGCCCTGATTCCGTCTCGGCCACGCACCCATCCGTCGTGATCGAGGAGTGCGTTAGCCTGCGCGATGTCGAACGACACCATGGGAATCGACCGAACTGCGTACGGCGCGGTGGGCGGCGTAGCAACTTCGGAAAGAATCCCGACGCCGTGGCCGATCTTATCACGCAGCGTTCGCCGGTCGGTCGCGAGCCGTAACGCCTCGCGCACGATCGGATCGCGTACCGCAGGCTGCTGCGTATTGAAGTCGAGATGACCAAACGAATAGCCCGGCTGACGAAGCACTGAAAATCCCGGTATCGCTTGCGCCCGCGAGACGTAAGCAGCCGCTACCCAATTCCACATGTCCGTTTCGTGCGCTTGCATCTGCGAAAGCAGGGTGTTGCGGTCCGGAATGATCTGATAGACGATCTTCTGCAGTTTTGGACGGCCACGCCAGTAGAGCGGATTCGCGACCATGATGACGTCCTGCGCGCGGTCCCATCTCAAATACTTGAAGGGCCCGATTCCGATGGGCAGCGCGTTATATGCGACGTTGTTGATGTTAGGATATTTCGCCAGCAGATGCTTCGGTAACACGCACGGATTGGCGCCCGTGCTGGAAAAAAATGTCTCGACGAACGGTGAATACGGTTTGCTGAGGTGATAGACGACCGTGTATTTGTCGGGTTCGTCGATTTTGGTGATGTGGTCCCAGCCCTGACGCGATATGACGTTGGTCGCCGGATTGAGCACCGTGCGCGTCGAGAAGACGACGTCGTCGGCATCAAACGGAGCGCCGTCGGACCAGCGCACGCCGCGGCGAAGATGATACGTAATCGTGAGCCCATCCTTGCTGACGCCGCCGTTAATCTGCGTCGGGACTTGCGTTGCCAGCTCGGGATAGGGATTATTATGCTCGTCCCATTTGATGAGCCACGCCATCGTCATCGACGAAAGATAGCCGACGTCGGTAATTTGACCGAAGAACGGGTTGAGCGTGTTGACGTCTTGCGCGTCGGCAAAGCGTAGCACGTGCGGCTGCGTCCATGAGTTCGTGCGGCCTCCGCCTCCCGGTTCCGTTCCGACTTTCGTGCACGCGCAGATCGCAACTGCAGTGCACGCCGCCATAATCAATCGAAGCCGTATCTTCATGTCGAAGCTCCTGTCGAATCGCTAGATAGAGTAGTTCCAGGGATCCCAAAATGCCGAGATGACGGGCGACGGGTCGAAACCCTTGAGGTCGCTGTTGTAGACGTATGGGACGCGGGCGAAGTTGATGATGATCGTTGGGACGTCCTTCGTCAGCTGCTGCTGGACGACGACGTAGTCGCGCTTGCGGCGCGCCTGGTCTACCGTTTTGAGCGCGTCGTTCATCGCGTCGGTCGCGATGCGATTATCCCAGAACATCGCGTTCTGCCCGTGCGGCGCAAAGTTGTCCGCGGAGTAGATTGGGCTATCGTCGGGATCCGCCGCCGCCGCCCAGCTAAAACCGGCCGCGTCGTAATGGCCTCCTTGAAGAATGCCGCTGGCGGAGTTGTCGAAGAACTGGCTCGACGGGTAGTTCTTGATGTCGGCTTCGACTCCGATCTCGCGCCACTCGCGCTGCAAGTACGTCTGGAGGGCTTTTCCGTACGTCGACTCGGTCTGAGTGCTGAGCGTGAACTCCAGCCGTTGCCCGTCCTTGACCCGGATGCCGTCCGGCCCGACCTTCCAACCGTCCGCATCGAGGATCGCTTGCGCCTTCGCGGCGTCGTACGGATAGTGCGTAAGGTCGTTAGTGTAGGCCCACGATAGTTTGGGACTCTGGTCGGTCTCTGCGGCTATCGCCGACCCGTGAAGGATCTTGTCGATGATCTGCTGCCGGTTCGTTGCATAAGCCAGCGCGACGCGCACGTTACGGTCGCTGACAATCGGATGGCGCAGATTGAAGTCGACGTGCGAAAACAAGTACGAATCGACGCGCACCGCAATCAGCCCGCTGCTCGGATCGGCGGCAAGCTGCGCGTACTGCGGCCACTTCATGCCCGAACCGATCGCGAGCATGTCGATTTCATGCGTTTGCAGCTGCGTCTCTTCGGTATTTTCGTCGGGAAGAATTTTATAGATGACTTCTTTGAGTTTCGGCGGTCCGAGATAAAAGTACGGATTGGCGACCATTCGAACGTCTTGCCCGCGATTCCACGCGACGACTTTGAACGGTCCGCTCCCGACCGGCAGCGAGTTGTACAGTGCCGTGTTGAACGAGCCTTTGTCGTCGTTATATTTCGCCAAGAGATGTTCGGGGAGGATCGGCGCGTTGCCGTTCACGCTCCACAGTTGTTGCAAGAACGGAGCGTAGAGCTTCTTCATGTGGACGACCGCCACGTGCGGATCCGAACAGTCGATGCTGCCGATGTCCTTGAAGCCGTCGGTCGTGACGACGTTGTTGTGCGTGTTCATCACCACTTGCCAAGTGAACTTCAGATCGTCGCAAGTGAGCGGAACGCCGTCTTGCCACTTGATGTTCGGTCGAAGCTTGTACTTCAACGTCAACCCGTCTTTGCTGACGTCGCCGTTGGCAATCGTCGGAATCTCGCGTAGTGCGTCGGGCACGGGCCGCGCCTTGCTGTCGTAGCGAATCGTCCAGGAGTAGATGAACATCGAGAGGTCGAGCACCGGGGAGCCCGAGTCGAGCAGGGGATTGAGACCCTTGGGATCGGTGGCCTCTGAGAAGCGAAAGACGCCCGGAACCGTCCACGGATGACGAGCACCCGCCGGTTCGCCGCCGGTCGACACCTTCGTGCACGCGCTCGCGACGGCGCCGAGCGCGACGAATGCGAACGTACACCAAGCTCTCAAAGTCACGCCGACGCTCCTTCCTCCTCTGCCGTTGCGCGCATGGTTGCCGAATCGATATCGTTGGCCTCGCAAAAATCGCGATAGGCCTCCGGTGCGATTTCGGACGGCTTGATCTCGCTGCGGCCGCCCCAAAAGACGTTGGTATAAGTGAAGTCGATCCCTGCTTCGCTCAAATGCTCGTCGATCGCCGCTTTGTGCGCGAGTACGGCCGTCTTCTCCATTCCGTGCGCGACGGCCATGATATTGACGTCGTGGAATTCGGGACCGCCCTCCCGCCAGTACGCGTGCGTGATGACGTAATGCCTTGCGACTTCGCGCCCGGCGTCGATCTCTCGTCCCGGCGGCACGGCCCAGTGAAAGAGCGCGTTATAGCGCGTCGCCCGCTCGTTGCCGGCGGTCGCCTTCACGTGTTCGAGAAACGTCGAGAAACGCCCGATCACGCCGCGATCGTTGAGCGAGCGCGCAACCGCGACGAACTCTTCGAAACTCACGCTCGCCTGGGCCGCTCGTGAAGCCCAAAGGTCGCGCACGATCTCGCGCGCGGCAAACTCACGTTTGAGCGCCACGAGCACGCGCCATTCCAAGTCGCTGAGCTTGACGAGCGAGGCCGACATCGGTTCGGCGAGCGCCTCCGCGCGTGCGCCCGGCGCCAGTCCGCGGCGCCGCACGTGGCCGACACCCAGCGTAAAGAGCTTTTTTGCCGGCATGAGCCGGAACCGCCGCGAGCCGACGCGTTGCGCCAGCCATTGCGCGTGCTTGCGAAGCGAGAAGCCTTGCGGCACCTTGAGCGTCGTCCAAAGCCGATAACTGCTTCCGACCGATACGGCGTCCGTCGTCCGAACGACGACGTGTCCCGAAAAAGGGTCTTCGCGAAACATGAATTCGAAGGCTGAGTCAAGCCGTTCCGGCGGTACTTCCCATGCGCAGAGCGCGCCGTTTGCCAGACTCGTCGAAAGCAGCGTTTGCCGCACGCGCCGAATCGTTCCCGCCGCCAGCATCGCCACGACGCGTTCCATTACCGTTTCGACGGGGATTCCGCTGCGGGTGGAAATCTCGCCGAAGGGATCGGTTTGAAAGCCGGTTAGGCGATCTTCCGAAATTGCAAGAATCGCCGCGTTGACGGGATCCGAAATCGTCGCCGGTGGTTCGTTTGTCTCGAGGCTAAATCTGGAC
Organism: Vulcanimicrobiota bacterium; assembly: GCA_963815165.1. Classification (GTDB taxonomy): domain Bacteria; phylum Vulcanimicrobiota; class Vulcanimicrobiia; order Vulcanimicrobiales; family Vulcanimicrobiaceae; genus Cybelea. Next base: position 1,715,619 of record CAWFFL010000003.1, on the reverse strand, counting down.
GTCGCTTACACCTGTCGCGTACAGGTAATTTTGATAAGCGGTGTAGACGCCGTAAAGTGCCGTAATATACGCCGATTGCGCGGTGGTCAGGTTCGCTTCCGCCGTAACGACGTTCAGGATCGTCGTCGCGCCGACTTTATACTGAGCTTGCGTGGCATCGAGCGAAACCTGCGCCGCAGCAAGCTCGGAGGTGGCTTGCACGAGCGACGCGCGTGCCGAGATCAGCGTTGCCAGCGCCGAACGCACGTCCGACTCGACCGTCAACTTTGTCGAGTTGAGCGTCGCGATCGCCTGATCGAGCTGTGATGCCGCGATCGCGACATTATAGTTGGTAACGCCTTGATCGTAAATGGGAATCGACAGGTTCAAGCCAATCGATTTATCGTTCGACCAGCCGGCCGGACCGGGACAATATGAAACGGGAAAAACGACGCCATTGCCGTTAGTGCTGGTCGTTTGATAGCAGTTGGTGAACGTGCGGCTGACTCCGTCACTCGCCTGCGCGGCCAGTACTGGGAATCTGGCGAGCTTCGCGTAGCGGAGGTTCTCTTGCGCCGATGAAACGTTATACTGTGCCGAAAGGTAATCGGGCCGCATGATAAATGCGCGGTTCAACGACGTCGCGTAACTCGGATTAGGAGCCGACGGCGCGGCACTCAGCGGTTTTGGAATCACCCGCGCGTCCGCATCGAGGCCGAGTGTCGTCGCAAAGGTTGCCTGTGCTCCGATGGCCACACCTTGAGCCGTGACGAGATTCCCCCTTGCTTGCGCCGTTTGGAACTGCGCCGCCGCGATGTCGGAGCGTGCAGCCGCGCCGTTGCGAATCTGCGCGGCGACCGACGCTTCGTTGACTTCGAACTCGTGTACGAGCTGCGCGTCGGCCGTCACGGTGGCGTTGTCTTCCAACACGGTGTAGTAAGAATTCGCGACGTTTATAGCGAGCGTCTGCAACTGGCGAAGGAGCGTGGCACGGCCGGCAATGTCGGCTTCTTTTGCGGAGCGGATGTTCGCTATGGTGCGGCCTCCATCGTAAATTAGCTGGCTGACGGTGATGTTCACCGATTCGCTGGAAAAGATACTCGAACTATAGACGCCGAATGGTGCCTTCGTCGGAGCGATCGTCGGCGTCGCCGGAACGAGAGGGCTAGGACTCGTGACTACAGAGTTGCTCGTGCTGCTGGAGCCATTACTGTAGCTTTTACCCATCGACGCATTTGCGCTCAGCCCTGGATAGAGCGCTTGTATAGATGACGTATAACGTGCGTGGATCGCCGCCCATTGAGCGTTTTCTAGTGCGAACGCCGGCGAAAGCGCCACCGCGATCCGAATGGAGTCGCTGAGCGAGATCGACTGCGGCACACCCTTTTTGGCTTTGGTTGCGGCAACGTCCGGAGCTGGAGTGCCGTAGGCGGGATACGGTAACGGCGTTCCGCTGATCGTCGGCTCCGGCTGCGGCGATGGCATTTGGATTCCGGGCACGCCGGGAAGACTGATTCCGGGTGCCGGACTGGGTGGCGCATTGGGCGGCGTTTGCGCGACTGCGACGCCGCTCACGAGTAAGCCTAGCGCGACGGCCACTACGAATCCGCGCGCGCGAATCGGTCCTCGCTTCACCTCAGTGCACCGGCGCGCCGGGAGCGGCGGGAGCGTTGCCGTTGCTGACTGCAACGGTGCTCCCGTCCTTGAGCGCGTCGGGGCGCGTCGTCACGACCATCGTGCCGGGCTGGATCTGCGAGCTGGTCACTTGCGACAACGTGTCGGTCTGGACGCCCAGTCGAACCGGGACTGCCTGCGCCTTATTGTTGTTGACGACGTAGACGATGTTTCCGTTGGGCGTCTGCGCGACGGCGCTGCGCGGGACGACGACGGCATTATTGGCGCGGGCCTTGGTCACCGTTACCGTGACGAGCATGCCGCCCTTGAGGACGTAGCCCGGATTGATGACTTCGAGCCGCGCGAGATACGAGAGCGTGCCCGCGGTAGGAACCAAGTTGACCGTCTGCACGGGACCGGTGAACGTTACGTCCGGGAATGGACGACGATTGATACGTGACGTTGATGCCCGCGCGAACGTAAGCGAGCTCCTCGTCCGGAACGTTCACGTTGATCCAGACTCTATCGACTCGCGCAACTTGCAGCACCGGCTGCGACGGCGACGCGTACGCGCCCGGATCGACGAGCCGGTTCGCAACGACCGCATCATATGGCGAGTAAAGGTACGTTTGCGAAAGTTGCGTCGAGAGCAACTGCGCTTGCGCGCCCGCTGCGGCGGCCTGCGCCTGTTGCGCCTTGACGTTTTGATAGCTCACTGCGTTGTTCCGCAAACCTACCACCGAATTGTTATAGGTTTGCTGTGCCTGCACGTAGCTGGCTTGAGACTGTTGCAGCGTCGTCTCTGAGACGTAACCCTGCTTGTAGAGTTGTTTGTTCTGATCGTAAACGAGCTTGGCGTTCTCCAGATTGGCCTTTGCCGTCTGGACCGCTGCGTCGTTGGTTTGCACCTGCACCGGATATCCAACGACCGACCCTTGGGCGGCCGCCGAATATTGAGCTTCCTGCGCTCTGGCCTGAGCCAGTGATGCCTCGAGGGTGCGGGGATCGATCGTTGCCAGCAGCTCTCCTCTATGGACCATATCGCCGATGTTGACGTTGATCTTGAGGATCGTTCCACTTTGCTGAAAGGCCAAGGTCGATTGCTCGAGCGGCGCAATCTGCCCGTCGAGGGTAAGATACGTCGCGATGTTCTGGCGCGTCGCCGCGGCAGCATCGACGGTCAAGGGCGGCGTTGCCGGTGGGGCCTTCTTGGCGCACGCCCCACATAAAGGGAAGCGCGATGGCGGCAAGTGCCAACAGCGTCGCTTTCAAAGAAACGGGAAGGTCTGTCATCCTGAGCATCTCTCCTACAATCGGCGGTCCTTCATGATCTGATATACGGCGCCCAAGGGCCTTTGATTCAAAGGACCCTCTATAGGAACCTCGGCATGAGGTGATTGGGTGCAGGGCGTATCTCCCGTGGGCATGAGCGCGAAACTCGACATCGGCCGCTCGTATAGCCTACAGAGCCGCGTCGAGGAGTGGATGACCGCCGAAAAGGCGGGGAACAAGGGCGTCGATGTCCTCTCGACCTCGATGCTCGTTCAACTGGTCGAAAGCGCGGCGATCCACTGCGTCGAGCCGATTCTGCGAGCGGGTCAGATTACGCTGGGAACCCACATCGATCTCGAGCACAAGAAGCCGGTGCCGGTGGGGTTCATCGTGCGAACCGAGGTCGAAGTCGTGATGCTCGACGGGCCGCGCGTGAGCTTTGCCGTCCAAGTCTTCGACGAGCAAGAGGCCGTTGCGGAGGGGACTCACGAGCGCTACATCATCGAGAAGGCGAAGTTCCTGGCGAAGCTGCGCGAAAAGCTCGCTTAGAAAGTCCTCGGCTCCTACTGCAGGGGAGGCAATCGTCGGTCCCCGAAAAGGGCTTTAAAGGTACTTACCGACCACCCCGCAGGGGGCGGGCGGTTAGGCCTAAGCTCAATTAACCAGCTAGGAGGCCACATTGAAGCGACTGAGCACTGGAGTCCTGACCGTGCTGATGGCAGCCGGTCTAGGATTCAACGCGGTCGCAGCCCAGGCCGGAGCATCGCATGGCAACATTGGAACCAACGCGATCGCTCAGGACCAGGGTGCGATGGCTGCTCCGCCGGCGAACTTCGGGTCCCCGCCGTCGGGTCAGTATCCGATTCTCTTCAATGACCACCACGTCTATGCAAAGCCCGATATTCTAAAGCAAGGTCGCGTCCTTGCCGCGCTCGTGCGCGGCGGAACGCTGCTTATCCCGCTTCGCTCGATGTTCGAGCAAATGGGCGCAACTGTGTCGTACGACGCAGGCAGCAAGACCGTGACGGTCAGCAAGGCCGGCGCCGAGGTCAAAGTCACCGTCGGAAAGCCGGAGGTTATCATCAACGGCGAGTCACGTCCCCTGGACGTGCCTCCAATGATCTATCAAGGCATCGTTCTCGTACCGGTTCGCGTGATTTCGGAAGGTATGGGCGCGTACGTTCAATGGGTGCCGGATCGGCGCATCGTCGTCGTCCGATATATCCCTGCGACGCCGCCGCCGCCGCCGGCTTCGCCGGCACCACCGCCGCCGCCGCCGCCACCGCCCCCGCCGCCAACGCCTACGGCTGCACCGTACTACGACTTTTACGCAGCGGGTGATTACATCATCTCGCCAAAAGTCTATAACGAGTTCAGCCCAGGCAATTCCGGCAACAACAACAACGGCGGATTCTCGTACCGCATCCACGGCGCGGTTGAAATCCCGGTAATGGCGCTACCGTTCATGGTAGAAGTCGATTACCGCCAGTACAACTGGCCGCATAACTGCGGCGGCGCCAACGATCCGGAGTGCTACGTCACGACGATCGGCGGCTTGGGTTCATCGTTCGTTCCGGCGTTCGTCGGACGTAACTACGACTTCGACGCGCGGCTCGGCATTCGAATCCTCAAGCCTCGCATCTATCTCGTAGGCGGATACATGACGTGGGGTAACAACTACGGCTATCCGCGGTTGGACGCAGCGGGCGTCGGTATTGAGAAACTGCCGGATCTAGATCGCGTCTTCTCGTTTTACGGAAGCGCGGTCTACTACTTCTCGTCGAACGGCAGCTATGCGAGCAATCCGTTGTCCTGCGGAAATCCGTCGGGCCCCGGCTGCACGTATACCCTGGGCTACGATATTCTGAAGTATGACATCGGCGTATCGTACACGTTCCCGGGATTCCCGATCTTCCTCGAAGCCGGTTTCCTCGGAGATCGCGGTTGGAACAACGGCGCTGCTCCGATCGGCTTCTCACTGAGCGGTCCGTACGCAGGCATCGGTCTGAAATTCCCCTCGCTCTAAAGCTCGGACCGCGTCAATAATGAAAGCCCCTCGCGCTGCGAGGGGCTTTCGCATTTATACGGGGTTGCTGGGCGTCAGCGTTTCGTGGGCACCGGCGCAGGCGACATGCTTGGCCCGGGTAGCGATGTCGAAGCCGGGGCTTCGTCCTCGGGAGGCGACGGCTGAACGCACGGCGGCGTGATGACCTCGATCGCCGGGTGGCCGGGCGCCGGCGAGGGCGTCGGCGAGTCGGTAGGCGTTGCCGAGGGCAGAACGCCGAATGGGAGCGGCGTCGGACAGATTTGGGCCACCGCGAACCAATGCTCCGTAAAGCCGCTGGCGAGGCTCGCTTTCATGACCTTACCGAAGTACGTGCTCTTATACTTCGTGACGAGCAGCTGGACGAACGCCCACGCCATCTGCTGCTCGGGCTGCGTGTAGACTTTTCGAAGAACTTGTATGCCCAAAAAATAGCTGCGCGCGAGCTGCGGATCGTTTGGATATTTTGCCGCCCAGCGTTGCAACGCTTCGGTGGCAAAATCGAGCTTTGAAATAAGCCTCGGGTCGGTCGTGTACTCGCCGGCGCTGATTGCGCCGTCTTTATAGGTGTTGTCGATGCCGAGGTAACTCATCTTCATGCGCCCGAAATACTCGTCCCCGGGGGCCGATGCGTTAAACTGCTCGCATTGTACGTGGGCCCATTTACTTTTGGTCGAGGCGCAGACATCTTTGCTCGCAGCACTCGGAGCCGGCGTCGGCGACGCGAGGGTCGCATCAGCGTAAGGGGACCTGGTTGCAAAGAGTAATGCGCTTGCCGCAAACGCCGCGAGTGAGAACGTTGGAATCGCACGTTTCACGTTTGGAAAACTCTCCTTAGGGTCACCGTCGGAACGGTGGAGGCCTTTGGGAAGCAACACTTTCTCGCGTCGAGGCTCGTCGCCTTCCACCAGCGAACCACTCGCCGGCATGGTTCGCTCCATTCGGGTTGCGGCGGTGCAGCTTCGAGCGCACGATCGCGGTGCGTTCATGCAATCGCTCGATCCCATTGCCGGCGAGACGGCGCACGCCGCCGCGAATGCCGACCTCGTCGTGCTGCCGGAAGGCACGCTTCCAGCGTACGTTCTCGGCTCGGCAGACGTCGATCGGTTGCAAATCGACGAAGCACTCGATCGATTTCGAGCGATTGCGCGCGATGCCCGAGCCGTCATCGTAGTAGGCGCGGCCGTCCCGACTGAATCCGGCGTCCGAAACGGCGCGGTCGTGATCGATTCCGATGGGAATCTCGCCGGGCGCGCCGACAAGCTCTTTCTCTGGCACTTCGACCGGCGCTGGTACGCGCCCGGCGATCGGTTAGCGCCGGTAAGTACGTCGATCGGTTCGCTCGGCGTCCTCGTTTGCGCCGATGGGCGACTGCCGACTATTGCGCGTGCGCTGGTCGCGCGAGGTGCGCAAATATTAGTAATGCCGACGGCGTGGGTCACCAGCGGCCGCGATCCGGAGAACTTGGAAAACGTCCAGGCCGATCTGCTCGCTCGAGTTCGCGCGTACGAAAACCGGGTTCCATTCGTTGCGGCTAATAAATGCGGATCCGAGCTGCAAATGGTCGCCTACTGCGGCAAGAGCCAAATCGTCGATGCGCGCGGAGAAATCGTCGCCGCTGCGTCACAGCGGGATGCGCAGACGCTCTACGCGACCATGGACCTGGAAGAGCCTCGAGCATCGCAACGCAGCCGCATTCAGGTACCGCCTGCGCCTCCGGCGATCGATCGGAGCGTGCGAATTGCGATCTCGTTCGAGCCATTGCCGAGCGACATCGAAGGACGGCTCGAAGTGCTCGACGGGACCTACGCTATCTCGCCGCACGACGGCGCAGGCACGAGGCCCGATCTTATGGTTCCGGCAGCGGCATGGGTGGGCGACGGCGTCGTCCTCGACCCCGGTGGTTTGGTTGAGTATCGCCGTGCGGGATACGTTTTCATTGCTTGGGAGAGTGGGCTTGGGCCGCCGTGGACGGAGCGGATCGCGCGCGCACGCGCACTCGAGCTGCGGATCTACGTCGTCGTTTTCGACCGGTCGACGCGGCGGGCTTTTGCGGTCGATCCCGACGGGACGATCATCGCGGGCACGTTCGATGCGTACCGGCTGGCCAGTTTTTCGCTCGATCCTCTCAAGACGACCGCAACACTCGTTGCGCCGGGAAGCGATGTCCGCGAAGGACTCGACCGCGTCGCCGGAATCTTGCAAGATGCGACAGATTGAGGCTCAGAGCGGCAATATGCCCGTCTCGCTTGCCGCAGCGATCATTGCCGTCTTGGCAGCACTTGGCACGCTTTTCGCGCATCATCGCTCGATCATCGCGCTTTCAGCTAAGAATCAGGCGATTCTCGCCCAGGCACGTGCGAGCGACACCTTCAACGCGTATGAGGCCAAGCAGATCCGCTACAACATTTATCGCGCGCTTCTTTCGACCGACCTCGTTCGCGGTCCGCAAGTTCAAAAGCGGTTGGAGTCCGTTGCAGAACAGGAGCAGTCGTCCTCGCCGGCCGTCCTAGAAAAGGCTCGAGCGCTCGAGAGCCAGGCCGAACGCGACGATGCGCGGTCCGAGTCGATCCTGCGCTCCTACGAAACCTTGCAATTCGCCACCACCGCCTTCGAGATCGCGATCGTGCTTGTATCGATATCCGCACTAAGCGGAACGCGACTCTTCCTGCCTTTCGGTTGCGGTGTTAGCGTCATTGGCCTCGCGCTCTTCATCGTCGGCCTGCTGCAGGCGCACTGAAGGATCTTGCGCCTCTCGCGCGCCTACCGCGTTGCACTGCTCCTGGCGGCGCTCTTTGCGCTTGCGGTTATGCCGCGCACGCCGGGCCGCCCCCTTGCGAGCGGCCGAATCTCTCTCACGGCGTGGCCGTATCTGCCGGGAACCCGTATCCCGTTGCGCATCGACGGATTCTCGCCGCCGTTCCAAGCCGTCGTGCTTGGACCCGGGCGGTTGAACGCGCTCGGAGAGTACGAAATCCCAGCCGGCGCTAGCCCCGGCACGGCGCTCGTGGTCGCCGGCAACGGTGCCGGCCTGGCGTCGGCGACCGTCCACGTTGCGCCGCCGCCACCCCCCGATCGCGCACTCCTTGTCGTCGCTTCTTACGACGACGGACTCGTCTTGCACGACGCCGCGAATTTTTCCGTGATCGGCGTTCTCGGCACCGGCGGCGCACCTGCCGATGTGGCCGTTGATTCACGAGGCCGGATTGCGACCGCCGACACGCAAGACGCGACGCTGACGCTTGCGACGCTCTCTCCGTGGAGCGTCAGTACCGTCGGCGGCGTGGAACTGGGCGACGAGATCGCCATCGACGCAGCCACGCGCGCGATTTTCGTCACCGACCGCGACGTCAACGGAAGTGGAGCGCTTACGCGGGTAAGTTTCGATGGGCGGCTAACGCGGGTCGCAACCGGCGCGACGGCCGAAGGCCTTGCCATCGACCAACGGCGCCAGATCGTTTACGTTGCCAACGCGAACGATGGAACGATTGCGGCGGTCGACGCACGCTCGATGCGTCTCCTCGATCGAATCCTAGCCGTCACACGCGTCTTCTCGCTCGCGCTTTCGCCCGATGGGATGCGGCTCTATGCCGTATCGAACCAAAGCGCGAATTCGCCGTTTGCCGCAGCCGGTTCGGTCGTGGCGCTCGCGCGTCGCGGCGCGGCCTGGCATCTCGTCGCGCGCAGCGGCGCGCTTGCCTTTCCGCTCGGTGCGGCCCTCGATCCATCGTCCGACACGCTCTTCGTAACCGACGAGGAGCGGGCGCAAATCCACGTCCTCGACGCCCGCACGCTGCGCGCAAAACGCGCGCCAATGCAAACCTGCCGGACGCCTTGGAAGCCGCTCTACGACGAACGTAGCGATCGGCTTTACGTTCCGTGTGCCGGATCGGACGCGATCGACGTCTTCGACGCTCGCACGCTCAAACGAATTGCGCGCGCGCCATTTTCCACCGGAAGTTATCCGCTCGCAGTTGCAGCCTGGCATCCGCTCGGTGTGGGGGAAGGGGCGCACGCAACGCGAACTGCAGCGCGCCGTACGTGAAACTCGTTGCTTGCGTCTTTTTCGGGCTTATCGTTTCCGCATTGGCATCGGCCGCAAATGCGGGCGAGCTGCCCGAGCGAATCGACCCCGGTGCTCCATTTCCACGCATCATCGAAGAAGCGCCTAGCATCGAAAGTATCGCGCCGGGAGTTGCGTATGCGGATTATCAGCTCGAGACAACGGCCGGCCCGCTCGCGGTGCACATCGTGGCGGTGGAATTGGCTCATCGCGACGTCAAGTTAGGATCGGTCGTTGCCGACGATTCTCTCGTCTCTCGCGGCGAGACGATCGGCTCGATGGCGCGAAGAACGCGCGCCGTTGCCGGCATCAACGGCGATTTTTTCGATATCGGAAACACCAATCGCCCGATCAACATGGTCGTACGCGGCGGCGCGCTCTTACAGCTGCCCTATAAGCGTTACGTGCTCGCGATTACACGCCAAGGAGCCGCGCACATTGCGGAGTTTACGTTTACGGGAGAGATCGTCGTCGGCGGTCGAACCATGCCGCTGGATGGAATCGACGAAATGCCGCAGGCGGATGGCGGCATTTCACTGCTAACGCCGCTCTATGGCCGGGTTCCACCGCGCGAAAACGTGACGCTCGCGGCGTTGCAGCCGATCGAAGGGGTCCCGCCGCTGGCGCGCTACCGTGTGACGGGCATTTTGGACAACCTCAGCCCGCAACCGCCGGGATACTACGTTGCAATCGGACCGAGCGACTACAGTATCGTCGGCGTTCCGGACGTCAACGCGATCGTCACCGCGAGCGGCGATCTATCGCCGCTAGGGTTGAACTCGATTAGCGCTGCCGTGGGCGGCGGCGCGCTCATCCTGCATGACGGCGACTGGTACGACGATCCCGACGCGCCGTATCGCGAAGAGAATTTCAGGCGAATGCCGTGCTCCGGCGCGGCGATTGCACCCGATGGCCGTCTCTTTCTCGTGGAAGTCGACGGAAGGCAGCCGGAGCTGAGCGTCGGAGTCACGCGCCGTGAATTCGCGGCGCTGATGCGCTCGTTTGGCGCCACGGAGGGTTTGCTGCTCGACGGCGGCGGCTCGTCGACGCTCGTGGTGCGGCGACTCGGCGATAACGATGCCGATATCGTCAACTCTCCTTCCGACGGGAAAGAACGTCCCGTTGCCGATGGAATTTTCGTCTATAGCACGGCTCCGGTCGGACCGGCGGTTCGCCTCGTGGCCCGGCCGGGTGTCATCAGAGCAGTAGACGGCGCCGAAATACCGCTCCGCGTCGCGGCGGTCGACGCTGCGTACCACGCGGCGGCAAATGTTGCCGCGGTGCACGCGAGCGTTGCGCCGCCGCGATTAGGAACGTTCCGAGACGGAACGTTTGTCGCGATGCATCCGGGGACGGGGCGGCTGGAGCTTCGCGGCGACGGCTTGCGCGGCGAAATTCCGATAGAAATCGATGCGACGCCTGCACGTACGAAGATTATGCCGGCACGGCCAAATGTCGATCCATATTCGACGATTGCTCTGCGCGCTCGCGCTTACGACGCGCGCGGATATGCGCTCGCCCTGCCGCCGCTGCTGCGCTGGAGTGCGACCGCAGGCTCGATCGATCGCTGGGGACGCTTTCATGCCGCATCGCGCACTGCAACGGTCGCACTGCGTGTCGGCGAAACGATCGCAAGCGCGCGCGTGACGGTAGGCTCGCACGACGTCTCGCTGCCCTTTGCCGACCGCGCGCACTTCGTAACCGCTCGCCGTGGCGGAGCGGGCGGCGTCGTTCGAAATGCGGGTTGCGGCAGCTGCGTCCGTTTGTCGTTCTCCTTTGGCAACGGAGAACGCGCGGCTTACGCGGCCGGCGATATCGCACTGCCTGAGGATACAATCGGTCTTACCTTCGACTTGCAAGACGATGGCAGCGATGGGCGCGTGCGCGTCGCGGTGCGCAACGAAATCAATGAGGACGTCTTCGTCGATGCAACTCGTCTTGGCCAACCCGGCTGGCGAACCGTCAGCGTGCGATTTCCTGCCGACACGCAGGCTGCACGTCTCACCGCCATTTACGTCTTGCCGCCCAAAGGAATCGAACTTTCCGAAGGCAGCATCGTCCTGCGAAACGTGCGCGCAATCGTCGCCGGCCAATAGAGGCCGATAAGGGTCCTAATACGCGAGCGCGACGGCGGCGGCAACGAGCAACAGCACGCCTAACGCCGTCACCGCGATATTCGGGATCGCAACGACGTCGACCGCCGGATACGACGTTACCGAACCGCCCAACATCAGATCTCCGACGCGTACCGGACGGCCGCCGGCACTCAGCGCAATCGCATGAGGTAACGGACGATCGTTTTGATCGTCGACCGCAAAGAGCACCGCGGTCTCGCCTGGGCTCGCCGCACCGTGCAGGAGCATTGCCGCCTGCCCCTGAGTGAACATGACGGCCTTGACCACTCGGCGCGCTGCCGGAACGGTGAACGAATCAAATGGAAGATCCATGCCGGCTATCGTTTGCTGATGCTGCATCAGTAGAACGGGGGAAAGGAACGCGATGCCTTCGGGTTGCGTAACGGTCAGGCGGTTTCCACGAAGATCGCGCGCCTCGACGTAAACGACGCTTCGCATTTGCGTTCGTAGGATGAAGTCGCCGGCCGCATGCGACCTTTGCCCGATCTCTATCAACGAATGGAATGGACGCTCCAGATGGACCGTCGCCGTGACGGTCTCGGCGGTCGCCACCGGAAAGACGATGGTACCGAGCGACTCGACTCGTACACGCTGACCGGGTGCGCCGATGACGGTTTGATTATCCGGTGCCAGCAAACCGTTCGCCAGGCCGGCAACGACCAAGATTGCCGTGCCCGCGATCAAAACGGCAAGCGCGGCTCGAACGCGCGCGACGCGCACGACCAGAAAACGCCGTCTTCCTCCAGCAAACGTCGCGACTCCCACGGCTGCAATTGCGACGTTATACCATCCCGAATGATAAAGGGACTTGCCTGGAACCACAACTTCGACGATTACCGCGGCGGCAATCGCAAGCGCCGTTGCTACGGGCCAACTCAATGCTGCGCGACCAGCGGCTCGACGGCTGACTGCATTTGCGCGAGCGTCAAGGGGCCGTCAAAACCCCGCACGACGACGCCACGCCGGTCGAGGATGACGGTCGTCGGCAAACCAAGCGCGGCGTACGTGCGCCCATACCGTTGGTTCACGTCGACCCAGATCGGAAATCGAATGCCCAAGGAGTCGGCGAACGCGCGCGCGCGTTGGGGCGATTCGCCTTCATTAACGCCGACGATTTCGATGCGGTCGCGCGCGTACGTCGTCTGCAATCGCTGCAGATCCGGCATCTCCGCGCGGCAGGGTGGGCACCACGAGGCCCAAAGATTCATCAGCACGATGCGGCCGTGATACTGCTCGAGCGATACTCGAGCACCGCGATCGTCGTAGAGTTCGAAAACGGGCGCCGAGTCGCCGGCCAGACCCTGCGGACCGGCGCCGTGCTCGGCCGGTGAAACGAAGAACGGCAGGATCGCGTATGCCGCGACCGCGAGCGTTACCGCCGCGATCGCCCAAACGAGATACCGGGACATGTGAATCGGCTACCGCGACAGGCCACTAGGTTCCTATCCTCCGGCACACGAACGGGCGACGGCGTGGCCGCCCTTCTACTCGACGGAAAGCTACTTGCCGCCGATTTACGCACGGAGCTCGTGGCGCGTACTGCCGCTCTACGCGAGGCAGGCGTTCGCCCGAAGCTCACGGTCGTTTTCGTCGGCGAGAACGAATCGAGTCTGGCCTACGTACGCAACCTAGAACGCACCGGGGCGCGCATCGGCATCGAGGTTATCGTCGACCGCCTCTCCGCGACTGCACGGACTGACGAGATTCGTTCGCGCCTCGAAACGCTACATGACGATTCCGCCGTTCACGGCGTGATGTTGCAGCAGCCGCTGCCGGGGCATCTTTCCATTCGCGAAATTGCCGATGCAATGCCGCCGCACAAGGACGTCGACGGGACGCACCCAATGAACCAAGGCCATCTAGCATTCGGCAGCGGGACCGAATACGTACCCGCAACTCCGGCCGCGGTAATGCTTCTGCTCGAGCGAAGCCCGCACTGGCCGCTGCGTGGACGGCGCGTCACCATCATTGGGCGGTCGATCGTCGTTGGAGCACCCGTCGCGATGCTCGTGATGGCGCAAGACGCGACCGTCACGATACTTCATAAAGAGTCCGTCGAATTGCAGCCATACGTGCGAATGTCCGATGTCGTGATCGTCGCGGCCGGCGTACCAGGCTTGATTCGCGGAAGCGATTTGATGTCCGGCGCGACGGTGATCGATGTTGGAACCACGCTGGTTGACGGCATTCTGAAAGGAGACGTCGACTTCGAGAGCGCGGTAAACGTGGCGGGTGCGATTACGCCGGTTCCCGGGGGCGTCGGCCCGGTTACCAACGTCGCCCTACTACGCAACGTCGTAAAGGCCGCAGAGCGCGCAGGTCGCTACTAACATAGCGCCCAAGCGAACGTTCGTGTTGAGCGACGACGTGTTGCGCGATCTCGAAGCAGCGCATCCCCCGCCTCCTCCCCTCTTGATGGAGCTCGAGCGACGCTGCCGCGCCGAGGATCCTGCGGCCATATCGCGCGTTACCGGTCGCTTTCTTTCCACGATCGTCACGGCAATGCAGGCAAATCGAATTCTGGAGGTGGGAACCGGATACGGCTACTCGACGCTATGGATGGCGCTGGCGCAGCCGCGCCTGGGCAGAATTTGGACCGTCGATTCGGATGCTTCCCGCACCGGCGTCGCGCGTGAGTACTTCGCCCGGGCGGGTGAAGACGACTATATCGAAGTTTTCAATAGGCCCGCGCTCGAGCTGCTCGAAAACTTCCCGCATCGCAATCTCGACCTCGCGTTCTTTGCGGCAAGCGAATCAGAGTACCTGAAGTATCTCGATTTGGCCTTGCCCATGCTCAAACTTTCGGGCTTAGCGATCTTTAACGATTGCCTCACGATGCAGGAGTTCGCTCGACGCTTTTTGGCGCACCGCGATCTCGACGCAACGATTCTCCCCATCGGTATCGGCATCGGCGCTAGGCGCAAATAGGTCGTGACCACCAGCCTTGCCGCGTTTCGCCAGGCGATGCGCCGCGTCCCGACCGGCGTTACGGTCGTCACGACGCTCAAGCAAGGTGAGCCCCGCGGAATAACCGTGAACGCTTTCACAAGCGTTTCCATCGATCCGCCATCGCTTCTGATCTGCGTCAATCGCGAAGCTCGGAGCTATCTGTTCATATCGAGCTCGAAGATTTTCTGCGTCAACGTGCTCGCGGGCGATCAGCGGCAACTCGCCGAGCATTTTTCCGGTAAGGTTCGCGAGCGCCAGTTCGTCGACGTCGACTATATGGTCGACGCCACAGGTGCGCCCGTGCTCGCCGGTACCATCGCGCACTTCGACTGCGAGCTGGCGCAGGAGTTTGAAGCCGGCTCGCACTCGATCTTCATAGGACGCGTTCTCTCGTGCAGCGCTCGCTCGGGCTCGCCGCTTGGTTACTTCAACGGCGGCTTCCACGACTTCGGCATCCAAGTTGATTAGGGATATGCGCGCACGCGATTACGTGCCGCCTTGGCGGTGTGTGAATGCGCTGCGGAGCCATGGATGGCGGGAGCAGCGCAGAGGCCAAGTGCAGACGAGCGCTGGAGGTGCGAGTCAAGCGGCCGCCGGGGCGGCATGTGATCGCGTGCGAGCATAGGTGAAAATAGAAACCTTTGCAGTTGGGGCGCTGGCGTGCAACTGCACGATTCTCACCGACGAGCAGAGCGGCGACGCGATCGTCGTCGACGGCGGAGATGGGGTGGATGAAGTGATTTCGCGTTTGGGGCGCAGCGGACTGCGTGCGAAGTACCTGATTCACACGCACGCGCACATCGATCATATCGGCGACGTCGGCACTCTGCGCGATCGAACCGCCGCCAAAGCGTTGCTCCATTCCGCCGATCTGCCGCTCTACGCGACGCTTCCGCTACAAGCCCAGTGGCTGGGCCTGGCGCGCGTGCCAAGAACGGTATCGCTCGATGGGGAGCTGCGCGACGGCGATGTATTGGAGCTAGGCTCGTTCCGCTGCCGCGTGCTGCATACGCCGGGACACACGCCGGGAAGCGTCTGCTTCGAAGTAGTCCACGGCAAAGCCGTCACGCTCTTGACCGGCGACACGCTCTTCGCCGGTTCGATCGGACGGTGGGACATCGGCGGCACGTCGATGGAGGACATCGTCAACTCAATAAGCACGAAGCTGCTGCCTTTCGATAACGCCACGCCGGTCGTGCCCGGGCATGGCCCGTTCACGACCATTGGGATCGAGCGTCGCTCAAACCCATATCTCGTCGATGGATGAGCGCCCCCCGCGCAAGCGCAAGCTCTTCGTCGGCATCGAGTTGAACGATGAGGCGCGCGCCGCGTGCGCCGCCGCCTCCGAGCAACTCAGGAAAACCGGCTTCACCGCAAAGTACGAAAGCCCCGAGAAACTCCACGTGACGCTTGCTTTTTTGGGATTCGTCGAGCCTTCGCGCGCCGATGAGATCGCGCTCACGCTGCGGAACTGCGCGCAACGAGCCGAACCCTTTTCGGTAACGCTCGACAAGCTGGCGGCTTTTCCTCACGAACGCCGCCCTCGTATCGCGTATCTTGGTGCGCGCGAGCAAGGCGCAGCCTTCCGCGCGTTAGCTTCAGGTCTTCGCGAAGCCTACACCGGGCTTGGCTTTGAATTTGATAAGGATCCCGTCGCGCACGTAACGATAGCCCGCGTCAAGGACTCAAAACGCCCCTTACCGGCGATCGAGTTTGCGCCGATCTCGCTTGCGGTCACGGCGCTCACGCTCTTCGAATCGTTGCCCGACCCGGCGCGTAAGACGTCCCGGTACGAAGCGGCTTACCGCAGCTTGATGAGAACTTTACCTTCTTCGGCACCGTTTGAAGACGGCGGCGCAACCGGTTGCGCAGCAGAAGGCGGCGCTACGCCGGCCCGCGGCATAGCGGAATAGTCAGGCACCGCCCCGGCAGCGACTTTCTCGCGATAATCAGTAAGCGCTACGTGCAGGGCCTCGAGCGCGCGCTCCGGGTAATCCTTCTTCTTTTCGGGATAGCCGCCGAGCTCGGCTTCGATGTCACCGGCGCTGATCGCCGCCGCTTCCTCGATCGTTTTGCCCTTCGCGAGTCCGACGACGAGACTGCACGTCGCCGTGCCAAATCCGCATCCCGTCGTAAAATACGACATATCCTCGATGACGGCGCCCGGCCCGACTTTCAAGAAAAAGTTGTACATGTCGCCGCACGAGTCGCTAAAGTACTCGCCGCTCGCCGTGGGCTTCTCCATCGTCCGGAAACCACTGCGCTCTTCGACCAATCGCTGAAACTTCGGAAAATCCATACTAGTTAGTTACCCCTTGAACGTCTTTGCGGACGCACTCAAAACGAAAGACACGGCTTAGGAGACTGCCTCAGACGGCCGCAGCTCGAAGCGGCATTCTTTCCCGCCCCGCGCCAACGATTCGGTCTGCACGTGTTCGCCGCCGATCGTCTCGTCAATGACGTGATGGATGACCTGACAAACCTCGGGATGCTCCTTCGCGGCGGCCGAATACGGACAGTTGTGTTCGTGTACGGCGAAGCCGCCGTCGATGAGGCTATACTCCGCCACGACTCCGCTCTTGCGCAGCATTTCGGTCAGTTGGGCGACCTTCGCTTCGGGCTCGGTTGCGGTCACGGTTGCTCGCGCGCGCTCGGCCGCGCGCCGGGAGAGGCCGCCGAAAACTTGCTCCACGCCGGCCGTGCCGAACTGGCTTCGCACTTCACGAAGCACCGCCGTCAGCATCTTGTCGTACGATTGCGGGAAAAGACTATCGGCATCGGCGGTAAGCGAAAACTCGTAGGTCGGCTTCGTCGGGCCGCGCCGCACCGGTCTTTCCGCGACCAGCCCGTCGCGCTCGAGAACCACCAGCTGCTGCCGAATGGCGTTGGCCGAAAGCCCGAACGACCGTGCGAGATCCGTCGCCGAAGCCGACCCTCGACGACGCAGCTCGCTGACGATCTTTCCACGGGTCGTCTGAAAGAAGCGGTCGGCATGCATTTACCGCGCTATCCTAGCACGAACGCCCCGAGATAGTAAAGTTTTTCCTTGACTTTCTAAGAGAGGCTCGGCTACGATGAATCGCATGCCGCAGACAGGTCTCCACATTTCCAACTTACGTTGCCGCGTTGCGGGCAACGAGATTCTCAAGGGAATCGACCTCACCGTCGAGCCGGGAAAAGTCCACGCCCTGATGGGTCCGAACGGAAGCGGGAAATCGACGCTCGCCCTTTCGATTGCGGGACATCCGCACTACGACGTCGAGGGAAACGTCGAACTCGATGGCGAGGACCTGCTCGCTTTAGCGCCCGACAAGCGCGCCCGCGCCGGACTCTTTCTTTCCTTTCAGTATCCCGCGGCAATCCCGGGAGTGAAGGTTGCCAACTTTCTGCACGCAGCTCGCCAGGCCGAGAAGCCTGCCGATCCCTTGCCGCCGGCGAAGTTTCGCGCGCTGCTCCTCGAAAAGATGGAACAGCTCGGCATCGACGCCTCTTTCATGGGCCGTTACCTCAACGACGGCTTCTCCGGCGGCGAAAAGAAGCGGCTCGAGATGCTGCAGCTCGCGGTGCTCGCGCCAAAATACGCGATCATGGACGAGACCGACTCTGGGCTCGACATCGACGCTCTGAAAGACGTCGGCACGATGATCGGCGCGTTGCGCGCCGACGAAGGACGCAATACGGGCTTTCTCATCATCACGCACTATCCGCGAATCTTACAGTACGTGACTCCCGACGTCGTTCATGTGATGATCGACGGACGAATCGTGATGACGGGCGGCCACGATCTCGCGCACCGCATCGAGCGGGATGGCTACGATAAGATCCGCGAGGAGACTGCCGCGATTGTCTAGCGCGCTCGCTGCGCCCGCGCAAAAGGAGGCGCTCTACGACAAGCTCGCTGCTTTCGGAACGATGCCCTTCGCCGCGGCCGCGCGCGCGAGGAGCCTCGACCGTTTCTTCGGCTCACCGAGCGGCCGCGAACGGCCGGGCCGCTTTTGGCGCGTCGATTTCGAAGCTCTGGCTCCCGATCCGGACGCTGTGGATCCCTCCGCGGGCAGGATCGCAATCGAAAATCGCGATCCGAAAATCGTCGCCTGCGACCTTCGCACGGCGCTGCGCGAATATCCGGAGCTTCTAGCGCGCGCGATGCGCGCGACCACCGTCGGCACTAGCAAGTTCGGCGCGCTCACCGAGGCGTTCGCGGGAATGGGCGCCTTCGTTTACGCCCCGGCCGATCGCGCATGCGACGAGCCGGTCGTCATCCATTACGACGCCGGCTCGGCGGCGATCTTTCCATGGAGTGTCGTGCTGGCGGAGCGAGGATCGAGGCTGTCGGTCGTGGAGCGCATTACGGGCGCTTCGCAAGCCTTCGTCTGCGGTGCGTGCGAAGTCGTGGCCGAAGCGAACGCCGACGTCAGTTACGCAGTTCTGCAAGTTGCGGACGACGGGGCGCGAACGATTGCGACTCGCATCGCGCGGCCCGGCCGCGATGCGCGCATCGCTTGGGCCGTCGCCGAGCTCGGCGGCACGCTGGCAGCCGACGATCTTACCGTTTCGATCGAGCAGCCCGGGAGCGAGTCGCACGTCACGGCGCTCTTTTTTCCGGCCGGCTCGCAGCATGTGGACGTCGTCAGCTCCGTCGAGCACCGCGCCGGCGAAGCGAGCTCTGAAACGGTAGTCAAGTCAGCCGCGCGCGAACGCGGACAAGCCCGGTTTCTGGGCAATATCCGGATCGCACCCCACGCCCAGGGCAGCGACGCGCGTCTGCGCGACGATGCGCTCTTACTCTCAGCTACGGCTCACGTGGACTCCGTGCCGGCATTGGAAATCGGCGCGAACGACGTGAAAGCCTATCACGGGGCGACGGTCGGCGCAATCGACGCAGAGCAGATCTTTTATATGGAAAGCCGCGGGATCGAAGGGTCGGCGGCAGAACGCATGATTGCGCTCGGCTTTTTCGAGCCGGCAATCGAACATTTTCCAACCGCAATACTGCGTGACGAAATTCGCGCCGCACTCGCCGCGAAGCTTTCGTGATGCAAACATATCAGCTGGCCGGTCCGCAGCCCGGTCGAACGGTCGACGGGATTATCGCGGACTTTCCGATATTGGCGCGGCCAACGTCGCGCGGCAAGCGTCTGGTCTATCTCGACTCGGCCGCGACTTCCCAAAAGCCGCGTGCGGTAATTCAATCGCTGGTCGATTACTACGAGCAGTATAATGCCAACATCCATCGCGGCGTTTATGAAATCGCCGCGCGCGCAACCACCGAGTTCGAGCAAGCGCGAGTGAAGGTGGCGCGCTTCATCGGTGCGGACGTGCACGAGCTGGTATGGGTCCGCAACACGACCGAAGCAATCAATCTCGTCGCATATTCGTGGGGTAATACGAACATTCGCGCCGGCGATGCTATCCTATTGACGGAACTCGAACACCACTCTGACCTCGTGCCCTGGCAGCTTCTCGCGGAGCGCAGCGGCGCCGAGCTGCGATTTATTCCGGTCGACGACCGCGGTCTCTATGTGCTCGACGACCTCGACGAGCTGCTCGACGGCTGCAAGCTCGTAGCGTGTGCGCACGTGAGCAACACGCTCGGAACGATTCTTCCTCTCGAGAGCGTCGTGACCCGCGCACACGCGGCCGGAGCCGTCGTGCTCGTCGATGGCGCCCAGGGCGCGCCCCATCTACCGGTCGACGTCAAGGCGCTCGACGTGGACTTCTACACGTTCAGCGGACACAAGATGCTCGCACCGACCGGAATCGGAGCGCTCTACGGCAAACGCGACGCTCTTGGAAGCGATGCCCCCCTTCTTTTCGGGCGGCGACATGATCCACAAGGTGGAATACACGCACGCGACCTTCAACGAGCCGCCGCGAAAATTCGAAGCGGGCACGAGCAACATCGCCGATGCCATCGGCTTTGGCGTTGCCGTCGAATACCTCGAAAAAATCGGTATGGAATGGGTCCGCGACCACGAGAGAGAGCTCACGTCGTACGCGCTCGAGCGGCTCGCCGAGTTCGAGCCGCGCGGCCTTGCTATCTACGGCCCGCGCGATCCCGGCCGCACGTCCGGCGTCATCTCCTTCAATCTCGCCGACGTGCACGCGCACGACCTTGCGTCGATTCTCGACACCGAGGGCGTCTGCATCCGCGCAGGGCATCATTGCACGATGCCGCTGATGGAAAAGATGGGCTGGGCTGCAACGGCGCGCGCCTCTTTTTACATTTATAATACTCCGGCGGATATCGATGCGCTCTGCGCAGGCCTCGAAAAAGCCGCCCGCGTTTTTGGCGTTTAGCAGCACTCTTGGACGACTTTTACCGCGACTTCATTCTCGATCACTACCGGAATCCACGAAACTTCGGCCATCTCGAGCGAGCCGACGTACACGCGGAGGATCTCAATCCCCTCTGCGGCGATCAGATCCGCATGGAGCTGGCCCTCGACGACGGCATCGTTAAGGACGTTCGGTTCTCCGGCAAGGGGTGCGCGATCAGTCAGGCGGCGGCATCGATGCTCACCGAGCGCGTCAAAGGCATGAAGCTCTCCGACGTTGTGAAGCTCTCAAAAGACGCAGTTCTGGAAGACGTCGGCATCGGAATCAGTCCGACGCGCATGAAATGCGCGATGCTCGGCTTGCGCGTGCTGCGCGAGCGCCGCCGTCGGCGAGCTGGCCGGGTGGCCTGACGAGGAGTAGAGCGTCGTGCGAGCTTCCAAGCCCACGCGCTGGGAGGAACTGGCGGCCGAACCGGAGTTTCGGGCGTTGCTGCGGGCGCGTCGCCGTTTCGTCATCCCGGCAACGATTTTCTTCCTCGTCTACTATCTCGCGCTGCCGGTTCTCGTGGGATTTTATCCGAACGAGATGAGCCGGCCGATTCTCGGACCGCTGACGGCGGCGTACTGCTTTGCTCTCTCGCAATTTGCGATGGCGTGGATCTTGCTCGCGCTCTATCTGCGCCGGGCACGCACCTTCGACGTGCTGGCGGCCCGCATGCGCCGGCGCGAAACTCACGAACTTACCGATTCTGCGCCTTGACGCCGCAACCGTCGCTGGTGATGTTTGCAATCTTCGTGGGCATCACGCTCGTCGTTACGTATTGGGCGTCGGGACAAAGCCGAACTAGCCGCGGCTTCTATGCCGCTCATCGGCGAATCGGCGGCTTGCAAAACGGCTGGGCCATCGCCGGCGACTACGTGTCGGCGGCCTCGTTCTTGGGGATCACGGGGCTCATCGCATTTTACGGCTTCGACGGATTCATGTATTCCGTCGGGTGGCTCGTAGCCTATCTCGCCGTGCTTCTGCTGGTGGCGGAGCCGCTTCGAAACACCGGCAAGTATACGATTGCCGATTTGATGTCGTTTCGTCTTCGCGGACGTGGCGTCCGTGCCATTGCGGCGCTCTCGACGCTCGCTATCACGCTCTTTTACTTGATCGCGCAAATGGTCGGCGTTGGCGCGTTGGTAAACCTGATGCTTCCACGTTTCGGCGATGCGGTCGCCATCACGGGCGTCGGAGCGCTCATGCTCGTTTACGTGTTGTTCGGCGGCATGCTCGCGACGACGTGGGTACAGATCATCAAAGCCGGACTGCTGCTGCTAACGTCGCTAGCCCTGTCGCTCCTCGCCGTGCGGCATTTCCACTTTTCGCTCGGGGCTTTCTTTAATGCAGCCGCCGCGGTCTCAACGGGTCGAACCACCACGAATCTGCTGCAGCCCGGCTTGCTCTACCACGGGCCGCTCGCCGCCTGGAATCTCATTTCGCTCGGGCTCGCCCTCGTGCTGGGAACGGCCGGCCTGCCGCACATCCTGATGCGCTTTTTCACGGTCCCCTCGGCGAAAGCAGCGCGCGCATCGGTCGCGTGGGCAATGGTGCTCGTCGGAATTTTCTATCTCACGACGTCGTTTATGGGTTTAGGCGCGGCGACCATCGTCGGCAAAGATTACATCGGACGACGCATGTACGCCGGCCAGGCGATCGGCTACATCGCAAAGCATCCCGCGCAGGAAGTGGCGCTCAACGCGCAGCTGCGCACCAACGGCTACATCGTTCCAACGCCGGACAGCAATCTCGCCGCACCGCTCTTGGCAGGACACGTAGGGGGATCGCTTTTTGCCGCGTTCGTTTCGGCGGTGGCATTCGCTACGATCCTGGCGGTGGTTGCCGGTCTTACCATCACGGCCTCTTCCGCGTTCGCGCACGATATATGGTTCAGCTTGGTGCGCAACGGGCACGGCGACGAAGGCGAGCATCTTTTCGTCGCTCGATCGACGGCATTGGTCGTCGGAATGCTCGCGATCGGGCTCTCCATTGCACTGCGAGGTTTCAACGTCGCTTTCTTGATTGGGTTGGCTTTCGCCGTTGCGGCCAGTGCAAACGTTCCCGTCATCTTGTTGGCGCTTTCGTGGAGACGCTTCTCGCGGCTCGGCGCGATCGTCGGAATGCTGGCCGGCTTACTCTCGTCGCTGGCATTGATCGCGGCGAGCCCGGTCATCATGGGCAGCCACGCTCTTTTTCCCCTCGAAAACCCCGGCATCGTTTCGATACCGATCGGCCTGCTCGGCGCGATTCTCGGAACGTTGCTCGCCCGCGACCGCGAATCCGAAGCGATGTTCGATCAACTCCAAGTACGGGCCACCACCGGCTTGGGAGCCGAAGCATAGCATCCGGGGTTTCTCAGCCCCATAGCGAGGCATCTGCCGCTGCTACTGGGGCTTGATGCTGTAGTGGTCGGTAATCGCTAATCCGCCGGGACTCTGCTCGACCGTGAACGTGACGTAGTACTCGCCGCTTGCCGTTTGAACGTCCGCGGTGACTCGATACTGCTGCGGACCGACGCTCGACGAGCGAATCGATTCGATATGTGACTCGGGCGTCATGAACGTTTCGTTGGGGGCACCGCTCGCGAGATATGAGGCTGCGCCGGAGCGATCACCGCGCGCAAGGGCTTGCAAATACGAACGAACGAGTGCAGACGCGCGATCGTCTGCGGGTCCCGCCGGCGGCTTTGCGCGCGAGGCGGCGACGGTGGCGACTACTTTCGGCGTCGGCGTCCTTGACGGCGTCGGCGGGGACGGTGGCTGTGGTGTTGGCCTTACTCTAGCCGGCACGGCGGCAACAACGGTTACGGACTTACGTGAACGTGT
The DNA here is from genome assembly GCA_963815165.1 of Vulcanimicrobiota bacterium. GTDB lineage: Bacteria > Vulcanimicrobiota > Vulcanimicrobiia > Vulcanimicrobiales > Vulcanimicrobiaceae > Cybelea. The sequence continues at coordinate 1,692,417 of CAWFFL010000003.1, read as the reverse complement.
TGGTGTGGGTGCTTGCGAAGCCGTTGCTGCCGGGGATGCCGTCGGCCGTAGCGTCGGCGTTGCCGAGGGCGACGGCACCGGCGTTGCTTGCGGTCGAGGCGATGTAGGAATCGGCGCCGGTGTTGCGGCAGGTGACGGCACGACTGCGACGGCGGTTGGGGCCGATCGCGTTACGGATTTCGAACCGCCTAAGAAGTGCGCGAGCAGCCCACCCATGAGCAACCCCGCCAAAATGACGACGAGCACGAGCGGGAAGAGTGGTAACCCTCCGCCTGATTCTTCTTCAAGCCGACGGCGCCGGCGTTCGCTCATAGACGCTCGGCGAGCGCGTCCCGCAGTCCGGCGGGCAAGGTTGCAACGAGATCCGGCCGTGCCTCAACAAAAATCGACGTCGCTTCCTTCACCAAGCCGGTGTTCGATCGCGCATACGTTAGCAACGCACGCACTGCTTCCGGTTCGTTGCGCTCGATGCTCTCGAGCGTCGTTCCGGCCCCTTCGGCGGCATCTTCCGAGGACTCGCCGCGATCGCGAAAAGCACCGAAAAGCGCCTCACTGAAAGTGCGCGTGACTTCCGGCGGCATCAGCGACAGGTCGCGTTCGTAGTAGCCGGCCAGGACGTTCTCGTCCATCTTCGCGAGAAGCTTTTCGACCGCACCAACGAGCATCCCGGGCGGCACGTTCCCGAAGGACATCGGCGCTTTCAGTTGGCTCCGGCGGCAGGCAGGTCCTCGACGCAGCAGAAAATCTCTGCGGCATGATCCGCGTGAAGGTCCCGCTCGATCTCCATGCCGTCGCAGTCGGCGGCTCGGGTGCCTTCGCGCTTGCGACGCCGTTGCGAATTCGCGACCTCGTGCGAATAGCGGTGCGGGAAGCGCTCGGTACGCGAGCGCCGCACGACAAGTTCGCGCGCAGCATCCACCGCACGCTCGCGGGTCTTGCGGCCGGAGACTTCATCGTGGACGTCGACGGGCGGGGCTTCGCCGATGCCGACGCCATCGTAGTCTGCGAGCGCACGGTAGACGTGCGATTTTTCCTCACCCAGCGCCGGCAAGCCACGCTCCGGCGCCGCTAGCGCGAGCTAGCGCCACTCGCTTCTTGCAGCGAGTGATACTGTTAGAAGAACAACCCTCGGAAACGAAACGGAGCTCACAATAAAATTCGGCATTGCCCTCGTTGCCGCGTTCTTGACGGTAACCGGACCCGCATGCGCCGACGTACGCTATGATACGTCGGGCGAAGACATCTACCGCATCACATCCTCGCAAACATTTACCAAGGTAACGTACGCCGGAGTTCAACGCCTCTCGGTTCGCCGGGATGGCACAGCGTGGCGCTTCGAGGCGCGGGTTGGCTACCTGCGGGATGGGCCCGACGGTAAGAACCGTGGGCACGCGGTCTTCGTTCAGGTTCTCGAACCGAACGGCACGTTCGACGATCGGGTCGACGACGACCCGGATTTCTTGACGATCCTCAATCAGCCGTTCGCCGTACGGCTCGACTCCGTAACACTTCGCGACGTTCGCTCGTTGCGCGGACGCGTTCCCTTCTCGGCGACTTCACCGCTCGGAGCGGAAGCGGTACTTCACGGATTCCTTCGTCCTGCGCCGGCCGGACCAATTGCAGGGCGGCCCACCGTGGCGGTTCGCTTTCAAGCGCAAGGCGCAATGACTGGGCCGCTACCAGGCGCTGCTGCGACGCTCGTATCCGGGACGATGCGCATGGACGGAACCGCGTATTACGCGCTCGACGACGCTATGCTCTTGGCACTTGACGTGACGCTGACGCTCGACGCGCGCGTTGCGCAGAGCCGCCCTGCCGTCGCCGTCCCGGTTCGAATCCTCTATCGTCGGTCTATTCGGGCAGTTTCTAAAACGCCCCAACCAGCTCCACTTGCAAGGGGTGGCGGAACGGTTGCTCCCGCAACTCCGTGAGGGGCGTGAAGGCGAGGTGATTTTGGTGGCAGTCGATCAGCATCTCGATACCGCGCTTTACGCACCCCGTCTCCTCGACGTACTTGGCTAGCTTTTTCTTGAAATAGCCGTGCGGGTCGCGCAGTACTTTCGCATAGTATGGATCGTCGGTTAGTCCCGCTGAATCGACGCCTTCTTTCGGAACGAGCCAAACGAACCACGGATCTTCGCTCTGACGGTATCCAATCAACGCCAGCGGCAGCGCGCGACTGGACTTGAGGTCGGGCAGAAAACTGCACATCGTATATGCGTCCAGCGAAATCTCCGTCGGGTCGATGGCTTCATGCATGTATTCACCTTTCCGTTCCGTCACGACGCGCCTAAACAAAAACCGCTTGGCTCCTTGGGAGCAAAGCGGTCGAGAGGTACGCTTCCGGGCTCGCGCCCGGCCAAAAGCGGCATAGCAACCGTTTAGGAGCCTTCGTAGAATCCCCTGCGCGAGAATGTGTCATCCTGCAGGAGCGCGCGCAGCGCGCGTCTCGAAGGGCTGAGTGAGGCGCGATGGCGATGGGCTGAGGAGTTTTTGGGCGTTCGCGTGAAACCTCGGCCCTGGCAGTAGTGGTCGGGGGCAATATATGAGCGCGCTCGCACCACTCCTCACGGGAGTACACGTGCCACCAGCGACGACGTCCGGGCGGACGCATCCGGCGAAATCCAAGGCCGATCCGTCGCCCAGCGTAGCGAGCTTCGAACGGATCGTAGACGACTACCAGCGTCGCCTCTACGGATTCGCGCTGCGCATGACCGGCAATCGGGAGGACGCCGAAGAGATTGTTCAGGATGCGTTCGTCCGCGCGTACCGCGCGCTAGGCAAGATGTCCGCGGAACAGCGCGCCGATTTACGGCTGCAACCATGGCTGTATACGATCACGCTCAACGTCACGCGCAACCGCCTGCGCGGCAAGCGGCCCTCGAACGTCGCGCTCGACGCGCTGGCCGATCCGGATGCTCTTCTGCGCGGTTCGCACGAGGGTCCACCCCAGCCCGAGGCGATCGTCGAGCAAAATACGGAAATCGCGCTCGTGGAGCGAGCGCTCTTGCAACTGCCGATGCATCTGCGCGCCGCAGCAACATTGCGGTTCATCGAAGGACGAAGCCATCCTGAGATTGCCGAGATTCTCAATCAACCGATCGGCACGGTAAAATCCCACGTTCACCGAGCCGTGCGCATATTGCGGCGCATTCTCGGCCCCCAAATCGGGCGAATTGCCCCCGAAGGAGTTCCCCTCCATGCGTTGTCGTGACGTTGAAGCGCTCTGGGACGAGCTTCGCGGCGAGTGCCAAGCCTCGCTTAAGGAGACCGTTCACAACCATCTTCGCGCCTGTCCCTCGTGTCAGGCGATGTATGAAGAGTACGAAGGCGTAGCCTACTGTCTCTCGTGTTTACCGCCTCCTCAGCCCTCCTGCGATTTGGCGAAACGAGTGGTTCAGCACATCGCCACCCTCAAGGGGAAACCCTATCCCCCGGTCGTCCTGGCGGTGGTAGCGACGCCGATTGGCCGGCTCTATGTCGGCCTGAAGGTTGACCGAATCGCATACGTCAGCCTCGATACCGGCGATCCGCCGGAGGAGGTCGTCGCGCGAGCCGAACGCCGGCTACACCGCCGGGTTGTCTCCGGCGACGTTCCGCCGTGGCTCGTTCGTGCGCTGGAACGTTTCTTTAGCACGTGGGAACTCGACGACCAACTCGTGGACATCAGCGATCTCACGCCATTCGAGCAAGCCGCGCTGCGTGCCGCGGCTCGCATACCGCCCGGCGAGGTTCGCTCCTATGCCTGGATTGCAACGCAAATCGGTCGACCCAAAGCGGCGCGCGCAGTCGGTCGCGTAATGGCCCGCAATCCGCTGCCGCTACTTTTTCCATGCCATCGCGTTGTCGACTCGTCGGGCGATTTGCACGATTATTATTACGGTCGCGATATGAAAGCTCGCCTTCTCGAAATGGAGGGCTACCGGGGCTAGACGCCAACTTTAGCGAAGGTGGCAGCCCCGGATCCTAGAATCGCGGCGATTCCTGACGTTCACGGACACGCGAAGGGCGAGCATCGGCCCTACGCTGAGGAGCGTCCGATTGCGTATTCGGCAAGGATGCTCTTTCTTTGGTTCTATCACGCGTGCCGGCGCGGCTCACCGCGCTTCTTGATGGTCGCCGATCATGCCAACTACCTCACCTTTGAAGACCCTGGTGCCGTCAACACGGTACGGCGGGCGCTGAAGCTGGCGCAAGCCGGCGACCTGCTCGGCGCGGCCGAAACGGCAGGCGTAGACATTGGGCACACGGCGATCGTGTCCGACGGATTGCGGCGCGGCATGCGCTTTTCCATCGGAGCCGAGATGGACAACGATCCTCGCGCGCGCCCCGATGCGCAGAATATCGTGGAGGCGATGCGCCCCGACGGTATCATCCGCTCGGTACACTTCGTTCCGATCGCGCATCCCGAAAAGGGCGCCGACTGGCTTTGGCCGTTCGACAATGAGGAGTTCAGCGGATTGCACGAGATCGTCGGGCCGGAGAAGCTTTGGGAACTCTATATCACCAAGCTCCTCGACGACCTCGAAAAGCTCCCGGCGCATGTCGTGGGGCACTTCTACGTCCCGGCGGCGCACGGTCGTTGGCCGGCCCAGAAGAAGCTCGAAGAGTACGAAGATCGCATGCTCGACGTCGCGCACCGCCGGGGACTGGCCGTCGAGATCAACACGCGTTTCCTTTATCGCGAGCACCCGGAGGAGCATAAGAAGAAATACGCCGAGGCAAACGCGCGGTTGCTGCGAAAGGCAAAGGCGCGCGGCGTTGGAATCGCCCTCGGCTCGGACGCACATAGTCCGAAGGATCAAGGCAATGCCTTCGACGTCGTGCTCAGGCTTCTCGACGAGGCACGGATCAACGAGCTCGTATTCCCCGTGGCAGGACGGCTTGCGCGCGTCGCACTGCGCGCGACGCGCGAGCATCTCGAAGCGGCGGACCAAGCTCGACGTCAAGTCAGCGCTCCCGGAAGCAGCATCAGCGGTTACAGCCGAGCCGAGCTCGGCCTTCCGGCTGAGGCCGAAGCAGCGCGCTCGGGCGGGCGCACCGCACGCGATACGGGACCCAAGAAGCGCGCAAGCGATTCGGCGCGTGCGTCAAAACGGCCCGCAAGCCCATCCGCCACGCCCGGCACGTCGCGACGCACCGCCGAGTCCTCCTCATCGGCGTCAAAGGCAAAGGCCGCGCGTATGAGCAAGCCGCCTGTCGCGCAAGCAAAGAAAAAGGCGAAGAAGGCGGTGCCGAAACGCTCGACGAGCGCGCGTAAGGCAAAGAAAACGCCGGCACGCAAACCCCCGGCGCGAAAGGCGGCCGCCCGTGCTTCAACCCGTAAGCCGGCCGCGCGCAAGCCCGCCGCGAAGAAAAAAAGCGCACCCAGAAAGAGTACGGCTAAGAAGGCGCCCCTAGGTCGTGCGGGCAAGCCCAAGCCGCGACAGGCCGGGTACGCGAAGAAGAGCGTCAAAAAGAAGAAAAGCGCGGCCAAGCGCCGCTGACAACCATTTTTCTACAAGAGGAAAAAGACATTGGCGGATATCGATCGCCTACGGAATATCGCTTTCGTCGGACCGCATCACGCCGGGAAGACGACGTTGGTCGAGGCAGTACTCGCACACACCGGCGCGATCGGCCGGCGCGGGACCATCGCGGACGGCACTACGGTCACCGACCACGAGCCTGAGGATGCGGCGCACCTTCAATCGACCACGGTCGGATTCGCGCATACGACGGCCGACGGCATCGACATCACGATCGTCGACGCGCCCGGCTTCATCGATTTTTTCGAAGAAACGAAGCAGGCGTTGGCGGGGGTCGACGCAGCGGTGATCGTCGTCGAAGCGGACCCCGGACGAATCGTTCAGACGCAGGCGATCGTCGACCATCTCGAGTCGAAGCATATGCCGCACATATTCGTCATCAACAAAATGGACCGGCCCGGCGCCGATTTTGCGCAGACGCTCGCCGCACTGCAGAGCGCGTACGGCCGTCACGTGGTCGCGGAACAGTTGCCGATCGGTGCCGCCGAGCGTTTCGAGGGCTACGTCGATCTCGCTGCGATGAAGGCGTATAAGTTCTCCGGCGATGCCGCGGGCTCGAGTTTCGCTGAAGCAGAAGAGCCCGTTCCGAGCGAGCTCGGTGACGAAGCGCGCCGTCTGCACGTCGAGTTACTCGAAGCCATGGCCGATTTTGACGACAGACTCATGGAAGAGCTGCTCGAGGGCGTCGAGCCCCCAATCGAGGAGATCGAAAGCGATCTCTGCAGCGAGTGCTCCCACGACCAAGTCGTCCCGGTGCTCGTGGCCGCCGGCGCATCGGGTGCCGGCGTCACGGCGCTCGTGCGCGCGATCGAGAAATGGTTTCCTTCGCCTGCCGCCGCTCCCGCGCTCGACGCCGAAGGCCGCCCGATCTCGGCCGATCCGGCCGCTGCCGTCATCGCGCGAATCATCAAGACCTCAATCCATCCACAGAGCGGTAAGCTCTCGATCGCCCGCGTCCTCACCGGAACCATCAAATCCGACGCTACGCTTTCCAACATCAGCAAGGGCGATGAAAAAGTGCGGCTCGGCGGCCTCTACCGTCTACAAGGCAAAAAACAGGAACCGATTCCTGAAGCCGGACCGGGTTCGATCGTCGCGCTCGGCCGTCTCGAATCGGTTTCAACGGGCGACACGCTTACGTCGAGCGGTTACAAGGTGTTGCTGCCTCGCGTGCCGGTGGCCGAGCCGGTCTTTGCCGTCGCGATCAAGCCGAAAGAGCGCATCGACGAAGCGAAGATCTCTCAGATGCTCGCGCGCATCGTCGATGAAGATCCTGCGCTGCGCCTGGGACGAGCGGATGTGACGCACGAGTTTCTGCTATTGGGCAGCGGCGAACAGCACGTCGCCATTGCCGTAGAGCGGCTCGCGCGCAAGTATAAGGTGGAAGTCGAGACCGCGGCCCCCACCATTCCGTACCTAGAAACGATTACCGGCGGCACCGAAATTCATTCACGTTACAAACATCAGACGGGCGGACACGGTCAGTTTGGCGACGTCTGGCTGCGCTTCGAGCCGCGCGAGCGCGGCGCCGGCGTAACATTCGACGAGAAGATCGTCGGTGGCGTCGTACCCCGCCAGTTCATTCCCGCAGTCGAAAAGGGCGTGCGCGAAGCGTTATCCCACGGACCGAGCGGATATCCCGTCACGGATTTGCACGTAACGCTCTTCGACGGCCAATATCACGATGTCGACTCCAGCGAGCAGTCGTTCAAGACCGCCGCCGGAATGGGCGTGCGTGAGGCGCTTCCCAAATGCAATCCCGTCGTTCTGGAGCCGATTTCCTACGTGACGGTGACCGTTCCAACGTCACACACGTCCACGGTGATTCAGCAGCTCACGGGTAAGCGCGGCCAGATTCTGGGGATGAATCCCGCCGAAAGGAGCGGCTTCGACGTCGTCGAGGCGTACGTTCCGTCGGTCGAGCTTTCGCGCTACATCACCGAGCTGCGGACTGGAACGCAAGGCCTAGGCACGTATAGCTGGCGCCACGAACGCTACGATCCGGCTCCCGGCAATCGCGTTGCCCCCAAAGCCGCGGTGTAGTTGTAGGCGCTTTTACGTCTAGACTCTTCGGTCAGGAATACGTGGTGCTCGGGTCGCTCGGCGCTCCACCTCCATGTTCCGCGCCTGCTACACCGCGCTCGCGCCACCTCTGGAGGACAATTTTGACCTCGTGTCAATGGCGCTCGCGTCGGAGTCCCTTCACACCACGTATTCCTGACCTTGAGTCCGCGGGTAAGAAGCGTTTGTTGTGCGTAATTCTATTGGCCACAGCGCTAGTCGGGTGCACGAAGGTTTCCAACGGTAGCGTGGCGGGGCGGCATTCGTGGACCCAGGCGGGACTGCTGCGAGTGGCGGTGCAGACCGACTTGAAGAATCTCAATCCGTTGCTCAACTCGAATACGACTGACGTGTTCGTCGATCGCTTGATGTTCGAACCGCTGCTCACCGCCGATGCCAAGGGGAACCCGCTTCCGATGCTGGCGGCACAGGTACCGACCACGGAAAACGGCGGGATCAGCGCGGACGGGCTCACCATTACGTATCGTCTGCGTCGAGACGTAAAGTGGACCGACGGCGTTCCCGTTACGTCGCGGGATGTCAAATGGTCGTGGCAAGCGATCATGAACCCCGACAACAACGTCGTCTCGCGCCACGGCTACGACTACGTCGCCCGGATAGACACGCCAAATCCAAGCACGGTCCTAGTACATCTCAAGAAGCGCTTTGCGCCGTTCGTCGACTCGTTCTTTGCCGAGAGCGATCAACCGTACATGATCGCGCCCGAGCACGTCTTGGCGCGGTACCCCAACCTCAACCAAGTCTCTTTCAACAACGATCCGTCCGTCAGCGACGGTCCCTTCAAATTCGTCGAATGGATGCGCGGCGATCACATCACTTTGGCGAGAAACGATGGCTTCTTTTTGGGAAGGCCGCACCTGAATCGGGTCGACGTGCGGATCGTGCCCGATGAAAGCACGTCCGTCAATCTCTTACGCACGCACTCCATCGACTACATGTTCCAGGCTTCGATCGAAAACTACCCAGCGTTGCGCTCGGTTCCCGACATTCGAATCGTCTGGGTCAACGTCAACGGCTATTATTACGTTCAACTCAATCTCGCGCGCCCCGATCTCAGCGATCCGCGCGTGCGGCTCGCGATTGCGTACTCGATCGACAAAAACGAGCTCGAGCGAACGTTGTCGTACGGGACGCAGACCGTTGCGACCGCCGACATTCCCAATTGGATGTGGGCCTTCAATCCGAACGTCCGCTCTTACCCGCACGATCCCGGCGAGGCTCGATCGCTCTTGCGCGGCGCGGGCTGGTCGCCGGGACCCGACGGAATCATGCAAAAGGCCGGGCACGAGCTCACGCTCGTTCTGGTAACGAACAACTCGAGCGCAACGCGCCGAAAAGAAGCGACTGAAGTCCAAGCGATGCTCCGTGAGGCCGGCATCGGCGTCGAGATCAAGTATTTTCCGGGGGACGTTCTGTATGCGCCGGCAGGGATGGGCGGCATCCTCCAACTTGGGAAGTTCGATATGACGGTGAGCGGCTGGTACGCGGGCATCGATCCCGACGACAGTACGCAGTTTACGTGCGAAAACTTTCCGCCCAGCGGCTACAATTACTCGCGGTATTGCAACCCGCAGATGCAGGCGGCTCAAACGATTGCTCTGACACAATACGATCGCGCATCGCGTACCGCCGCCTATTACCGGATCCAGGAGCTGCTGCTCAGAGATAACCCGGCAATTTTTACCGCGTGGTTGCGCCAAATGGAGCCGATTAGCGTCGATTTTAACGGATTCGATCCCAATCCCGTCGTCGAATCTTGGAACGCTTGGCAATGGAGCATCTAGGACTCGCGGAGCTGACCTGGCTTCGCAAAATCATCGCCGAACGCGCGCTGACTCGGGGCGATTATGTTTTGGCCGGCGGCGCGCGAAGCGACTATTATATCGATAAATTTCGGCTCTTCTCCGATCCACACGTGCTGCGGCGTATTGCGCGGCTCTTTGGGTCCATTCTCGCCGAGCTCAATCCCGATCTCGTCGGGGGCACCGAGCTTGGCGGAGTCGTGATCGCGACGGCGGTCTCCCAGTTCTCCGGTCTTCCCATGCTTGCCGTTCGCAAGAAGCCCAAAGCGTACGGTGCCTTTGCGAACGAATATGTCGAGGGGCCGTACTCGGCGGGACAGCACGTCTTGCTCCTCGAGGACGTCATCACGAACGGACGCGAGCTGCTCCAGGCCGCTGCGCGCTTGCGCGAGCTGGGTTTGAAGGTGACGCCCTATGCAGTCATTAGCCGAGGACTAGCGCCGGTGAACGCGCTGATCGCGTTTTCTTTGCCGTCGGACGCACCCAAGACCGATAATTAGATCGCGTAATTTGCCCCGTCCGCCGCCGCTTCGACGTTGCCCTCGAAGCGGCTTTGCGCCGCTTCGACGAGCGCGCTGGTCGAATACCATGCGGGGTAGTGCGTAAGCACGAGACGTTCGACCCCAGCGCTCTTTGCCATCGAGCCGGCTTCCTGTGCCGACGAATGACCGCGCTCGCCGGTTTCGGTGTCGAGCCCAAGTGCGGCTTCGCACAGAAAGAGCGAGCTGCCACGCGCGAGTTCGATCACCGCGTCGCAGGGCGCTGTATCGGATGAATACGTGAGCGTGGCGCCGTTGTGCTGCACGCGAATTGCGTAGGCTTCAACGTAATGCCGAGTGCGGCCAAAGCTCAGCCGTATGTCGCCGATGGCCAGCGCAGCGCACGGATCGTACTCACCGACGGCAAAGACACTATCGAAGAAATCGGGCGTCGCATCGATCGAGACCGCCTTTCGCAGGGACTCGAGGCCGACGCGGCCGCGTGGCGGCAACCAAACCGCAATCGGTTTTTTCGGCCGCGGCTCGCCGTACTTACACGCGTAACGCAGCGGCGCAAGGTCGAAGAAATGATCGGCGTGCATATGGGAGATGACGACGGCGTCGAGCCGTTGGTACTCGGTTGCGAGCTGAAGTTTCCCTACGGAACCGATACCGATGTCGAGCAGAACCGCGGCGTTCGGGGTTCGTACCAAGTACGAGCTGGAGGCCCCGCCGGGACGCGGAATCGCAGGGCTCGAGCCGACGATGGAGAGCGTTAGGGAAGCGATTCGAGGACTTCCTCCGCGTGGTCGTCCACGTTGACTTTCGGCCATACTTTCACGATGCGTCCGGATTCGTCGATCAGGAACGTCGAGCGTGCCGTGACGCCGAGGGCTTTATAGAGTTTCGACTCGGTGTCGGCGAGCAGCGTAAACGGAATCGAATACTTCTTCTTGAAGCGCTGGTGCGATTCGACCGAGTCACGGCTCACCCCGACGACGCGCGCGCTCTTCTTCTCGAATGCCTCGAAAGCATCGCGAAACTGCGACGCCTCACTCGTGCAGCCGGGCGTGTCGTCCTTGGGGTAGAAATAGAGGACGAGTGAGGACACCGAGAAGGTCCGTCGTCGTTATGGAAGCTCCTTGATCGTCGAGCAGCGTGACCGCCGGGAGACGATCGCCTTCGCCAAGCATGTATTCGGCCTTTCTGGAAGTTGTGCAATGAGTTCTGCGCCTCATCCATTGGCTGCAGCCCTTATGGGACGCCTGCACTCGCGAGCGCAAAGCCGCGTGCTCGACTTCGCGGCGGGTCGCGGGCGCAATACCGTCGCCCTACGAGCCGCCGGCTTCGTGGTGGTCGCGATCGACGATGCCGCAGCTGCATCGGAGACGCCGTTTGCCGGCGTCGCTGGACGATTCGATGCCGCCCTTTCGACGCACGGTCTTCTCCACGGGACCGCCGCATCGGTGGCGTTCCGCCTTCACTCCATCGCCGGCCGGCTCACGCCGCGCGGATTGCTCTACGCGACCTTCGGCTCGACCCACGATACGCGGTTCGGTCGGGGCAATCGCCTCGACGATGCGACCTTCGCGCCCGACGACGGCGACGAGGCGGGCATACCCCACGTCTATTTCGATCGCGATCGACTCGTCGCGCTGTTAAATCCCTATTTCGAGATCGAAGCGCTCGACGAGCACAGCGTCGACGACGTCGCGGGAACTTGGGCACACACGCAGCGCCCGCTCCAGGGCGCCATGCACTGGTTCGCCGCGACCCGAAAGCGATGACGCGGCTGCGCGCGAAGGCATGGCTCGTCCTCGCCGCACTCACGGCGTGCGCGCCTATCGGCAGCCGGCATACGTCAGGCTCCGTGCTAATCTTCAGCGGCCTCTCAGGCGAACCGGATTCCCTCAACCCGATGCTCTCCAACGAGGCCGACGTCCTCAATTTCAGCCACTTGTACATGTCGTATCTCATCGAGAATGACGATCGCGGCGAGCCGATCGGCGAGGTCGCGCGCGAAGTACCGTCACGCACGAACGGCGGCATCTCGAGCGACTTGCGCACGATAACCTACCACGTGAGGCGAAATTTGCGCTGGCAGGACGGAGCGCCGTTGACTGCGCGCGATGTCGTCTTCTCGTATCGCGCGATCGCAAACCCGCACAACAACGTGGCGACGCGCGTTGGTTACGATGAAGTCCAGGCAATCGATGCACCCGACGATTACACGGTCGTCGTGCGGCTGCGCCGGCGCTTCTCTCCATTCTTACAGTACTTCCTTGGACCGCAGGGCGTCGGAGCGATCATGCCCGCGCATCTGCTCGCCGGGCATTCCGACCTCAACCGCGTCGCTTACAACGAGCGGCCGATGGGGGCAGGTCCCTTCCGTCTAGTGCAATGGCGACACGGCGACAGTATTATCCTGGCCGCGAACCCGCTCTACTGGCGAGGAACGCCTCACATCAATCGTTTGATTTATCGAATCGTCCCCGATCCCAACACCCGGCTGCTGGAATTGCGCACCGGCGAGGTCGACGCTGATTTTGACGTCGACCCGCAACTCTTGCCGCAGACGCGCATGATTGCGGCCACGCATATCGCGCTAACGCCGGTCAACGACCTGCACGTCTTGCGCTTCAATCTGCGGGATCCCGCGCTGCGCGACGTCTCGGTACGCCGGGCCATCGCGATGGCGATCGATCGGGCGACGCTGATCGCCGCCGCCACCCATGGCAGCGGAGTGCTGGTAAACGCGGATCAACCGCGCAACGGCTGGGCCTACGACGCGACGATACCGTCGGTCCCGTACGATCCGCAAGTCGCGCGGCGCCTCTTGAGCGGCCGGAGGTTCGATTTGACTTTGGCGATCGCGCCGCAAATCATCAACGGCTCGCCCCTAGTCGCTTCCGTCATTCAAGAAGACCTTCGACGCATCGGAATTCGGGCGGTCATCAAGCAGTATCCCAGCGGGATGTATTACGGATCGGCCGCCACAAACGGCATTCTCGCAAGCGGACGATATCAGCTCGCTTACGACGCCTGGTGGGTACTGGGCAATGATCCCGACGATTCCTGGAATTTCGCCTGCCGCCAGCTGCCGCCGGCCGGCATCAACTATTCGTTCTGGTGCAATCCGCGCGCCGACGCCGCGATGCAAGACGCCCTTGCCACCGTCGACAGCGAGCGGCGTAAAGCCGATTACGCGATCGTCCAACGCGAGATCGCTTCCGATCTTCCGATCTTCCCACTCTGGCAAGTGCAGATTCCTAATGCATATCGCACGTACGTGCACGGCCTCGCGCCTTCGCCGTTCGGCTCGACGTTCTGGAACGCTTATAAGTGGCGAATGGATAACTAGCACCGTGTCATCCTGAGGAGCGCACGCACCGCGTGCGCGTCTCGAAGGGCGTTACGGTTTCGTCGAAATCAAGTCTTTCATTGGGCTCGATGCGTTGGCGTAGAGCCGCCTTTCCATGCGTCCGGCCAGAAACGCTTGGCGTCCCGCGATGACGCCGTGCTTCATCGCTGCGGCCATTAGCACCGGATCGCGAGCCGTTGCAATACCGGTATTCATCAAAAGCGCATCGACGCCAAGTTCCATTGCGATCGCCGCGTCTGAAGCGGTGCCGACCCCGGCATCGACGATGACGGGTATCGCCGCGCGCTCCTTGATGATACGAATCGAATAGGGATTGCATACCCCTAGCCCGCTGCCGATCGGTGCGGCGAGCGGCATGACGGCGGCGCAGCCGATCTCCTCGAGTTGCCTGCATGCGATTGGATCGTCGCCGATGTAGGGCAGCACCGTGAAACCGTCCTTGACGAGCTCTTCGGCGGCCAGGATCGTCTCGTGAGCATCGGGATGCAGCGTCTGCGCGTCGCCGATCACTTCGAGCTTGATCAGGTCCGTGTCGAGCAGCTCACGCGCGAGCTGCGCCGTCAGCACTGCGTCCTTGGCAGAATAACAGCCGGCGGTATTCGGAAGAATGTAAAACGCTTGCGGTCGACGTAGTCGAGCAGCGTCTTTCCCTCCGAGTCGTCGAGGCTGATGCGCCGAATCGCAACCGTTACCATCGACGCACCGCTTGCGGCATGCGCGGCCTGCATTATATCCATCGACGGATACTTGCCCGTGCCGACGATGAGACGGGAAGCGAGCTCGTATTTTCCAATCTTGAGCGCATCGTTCGTCATCGCGCTTAGCCTCCTGCGACCGCTTCGATGATCTCCACGCGGTCGCCGTCGCAGAGTCGTTCCAGCTCGTATTCGGCTCGGCGAATGACGCGATCGTTACGTGCCACCGCGACACCGTTGCGAGGCGAGCCGAGGACCTCCAAGAGCGCCGCAACGGTTAGCGCTTCGGGAAGGTCGCGCAGCTGCCCGTTGACCGTTGCTTTCACGCGTATGCTCTTCGGTTCGACCGGCCGTCTTCCGTGCCGAATCGAGCGAGCAGGAAGGGCGCCAGCGCGGTGTACTCACCCAGCTCGATCGCATCGGCAATTAGGCGCGCGGTCGCCGGCGCCAATAGAATGCCGTTGCGATAGTGCCCCGTCGCAAGAAAATACCCGTCGATCGGTGTTGGTCCGAGGAACGGCAACCCATCGGCGGTTCCCGGACGTAACCCCGCCCAGCTCTCGGTCACCGTGAAGGTCCCAAGCGACGGGGCCGCGCCAAGCGCTGCGTGAAGCAACTCGTGAATGCCATCCGCGGTCACGCGATCGTCAAAGCCGGCACTCTCCACGGTTGCGCCGACGAGCAACCGCCCGTCGTCCCGGGGCACCAGGTAGGCGCCGGGAACCCACGTAGGGCGCCGCGCGAATCCAACCGGCACGCTCAACGCAATCATTTGTCCCTTGACCGGCTCGATCGACGGAACGCAGTTGAGCGGAAGCTCGTGCAAGTTCGTTGCCCAAGCTCCGCATGCGTTCACGACGGCGCGAGCTCCGACGAAACCTCGATCGGTTCGCACGCCCAGGACGCGCCGTCGGTCGCATTGCACCGAGATCGTGACGCTGTGCTCGATGCGCACCCCGCGCGCCTCACATGCCGCGACCAGGGCACGCCCCAACCGCCGGTTGTCGACGTAGCCTTCGGAACGCTTGAGAAGGCCGCCGAGAACTCCGGCGCCCAACCAGGGTTCCGCAGCGAGAAGAGCGGCGCGGTCGACCATTTCACAATCGACGCCGCGCGTGGCGAGTTGCTCGCCATGCCGGCGCAGCGAACTCAGGCCTTCCGCTTCGAAGGCGGCGTAGAGCACGCCGTCGAGCCGCAGACGCACGTCGATCTCGCTTGCATCACGCACGCGCTCTGCGAAATCCGGATACTGCTCGAGCGAAGACGCGCATAGCCCGAGCAACGCCTCATTGGTAATGCGCTCGGTATACGGCGCCAGCATTCCGGCGCCGGCCCACGACGCCGCGCGCGCGGGCTCGCCCCGTTCGTAGACGCGAACGCTCGCTCCACGCTGCGCAAGCTCGAACGCAATCGCGAGTCCGATGAGGCCGGCCCCGACGACGATGACGTCGCCGTTTTGCTCGTGCACCTACATCCCCAGATAGACTGGCCCTTCGCCGCCTTGCGGCGGCACCCAGGTGATGATCTGGTAGGGATCGGCAATATCGCACGTCTTGCAGTGCACGCAATTCGTGAAGTTGATCTGCAGCCGGCCTTCGAACCTTCCATCCACCGGCTCGAACAACGGCTCGTAAACTGCCGCCGGGCAAAAATACTCGCACGGATTGCCATATTCGACGGTGCAGCGATCGCGGCAAATGTTCGTATCCGACACGATGAGGTGGCAGGGTTGATTCTCTTCATGCATCGTGCCGCTGTTGTAGACGTCGGTCAGCTTGTCGAAGGTCAGCACGTTGTCGATCTTCGCGCGCGGCGTTCGCGGCCCGTCAAAGCCCATCTTCTTCATCTGCGCGTACCCGTGCTCGCCCGGAAGTCTCTCCCGCACGCCGAATCCTTTGCCGCCGGTAATCGTCGAGAGCCCCGCATTGAGTAGTCCAGCCCACATCCCGCCATGAAAGCCCTGATGGAAATTGCGCGCCGTGCGCAGCTCGTCGTAGGCCCACGATTCTTTGAAGCGCCGTTCGTACTACGAAAGTGCGACGCTGTCGAAACGCTGGCTCTGCAGCGCCTCCCAGATCGTCTCCGCCGCGAGCATGCCCGACTTCATTCCGAGATGGATGCCCTTGAGCCGCATCCCGTTGAGAAACCCCGCCGAATCACCGACGATCAATAACCCGTCGGCATACGCGCGCGGCATGGCAAAGAGACCGCCTTCGGGAATCGCCTTCGCGCCATAGCGAATCAGTTTTCCGCCGTCGAGCATCTTGCGAACGATCGGATGCTCTTTCATGCGCTGCAGCTCGTTGTGCGGATCGGTCGTCGGGTTCTTGTAATCCAACCCGGTGACGAAACCGATGTCGAGCACGTTGTCCTGCATGCCGTAAATGAATCCACCACCGAACGTCTCGGTCGGAAGCGGATAACCGAGCGTGTGAATCACCGCTCCCGCCTTGAATCGGTCGTCGGGGAGCTGCCAGAGCTCTTTGACGCCGGCGGCGTAAACTTGCGGCTCGCGACCGTCGTAAAGGTTCAGGCGCGAGGCCGCCTGCTTCGTAAGCGTTCCGCGCGGTCCTTCGCCGAGTACGACGACCTTCGCGATGATGTCGGCACCGGGCTCGTAGTTCGCTTTGGGCTGACCGTTGTGATCCAATCCTTTATCGCCCGTCCGTACGCCGACGACACGCTGTTCGTGCCAGAGCAGCTCCTGGCCGGGAAAGGCAGCAAAGACTTGTGCGGCATTCGTTTCTGCGACGTCGGCGAGCCACTTGCATATTTTTTGCAGCGACGCAACGTATTTGCCGTGATTGTTGAGCGGTGGAGGAGTGAACGGCGCTTTGATTTTTCCCCGCGACGTCAAGAACCAGAGCTCGTCGGTGGTGACGGGCGACTCGACCGGCGCTTTCTCGCGCCAGTCCGGCAGCAGCTCGTCGAGCGCGCGTGGATCCATCACCGCGCCGGACAGCCCGTGATGTCCGACCTCTCCGCCTTTCTCGATGACGAGGATTTCGAGCGCGCGTCCGGCCGACTGCGCGAGCTGACCGAGTCGAATAGCGCCGGCAAGGCTCGCAGGACCCGCTCCTACGAACAGAACGTCTACTTCCAATTGATCGCGTTGCGGCATCGAGGCCTAGTTACACGGCAAAGAAGCGGACTCCTCAAGTACCGCGGCGCGCTCGGGTAGGTTCCCTACGCCGTTTGCACGGAACCCAGCGGGCATGGATCCTTCATCGCATCGGAGCTTCGCCAGCGACAACAACGCGCCCGTTGCGCCCGAGATCTTGCAAGCAATCGCCGGCGCCAATCTCGGCGACGCTGCCAGCCTATGGCCACGATGCGTGGACGGCCCGCGCGACGGAACGCTTTCGACAGCAGTTCGGCGATGAAACCAACGTTTATCTCACGTTCAACGGAACGGGCGCCAACGTCGCCGCGCTAAGTTCGCTACTGCAGCCCTGGGAGGCGGTTCTGGCGCCGGCGAGCGCGCATCTCCAGACCGACGAATGTGGCGCGCTCGAACGCTTCAGCGGCTCGAAAGTCATTCCGATTGCCACGCGCGACGGCAAGCTGCAGGGCCAACGACATCGAGCCCTATCTCTACGCGAAAGACGAGGTTCATTTCCCTCAGCCGCGAGCCATCTCGATCTCGCAAGCTACCGAGTTCGGCGACGTCTATGAAATCGCCGAGCTGCGCGGGCTCTGCGCGTTCGCGCACGAGCGCGGGCTTCATCGTCCATATGGATGGTGCACGCATCGCCAATGCGGCCGTCGCTCTGGGTACGAGCCTGCGAGAAGCCACCGTCGACTGCGGCGTCGACGTTCTCACTTTCGGCGGCACGAAGAACGGCATGCATGTTGGGGGAAGCGATCTGCTTCTTCGATCCCGCGGTTCCACGCCGGCGCGGCGCCATTCGTTCAAAAGCAATCGATGCAGCTCGCTTCGAAGATGCGCTACCTCGCCGCGCAGCTCGATGCGCTGCTCGACAACGATCGTTGGCGCCGTCTACGCTTCGCACGCCAACGCGATGGCGCAACGGCTTTACGCGCGCGTGCGCGATATTGCCGGAATCCGCGTAACCCGCCCGGTTCGTTGCAACGCCGTCTTCGCAACGCTCGATCGCGACCGCTATCAAACGGCTTCAACAAGACGTACTCACTTCTACGTTTTCAACGAATCGCTGCCGGAAGTACGCTGGATGACGCATTGGGCAACGACGGAGCGCGACGTGGACGAATTTGCAGCCTGCTCGACGGCAGCCGCTGCAGCCTCACGGCCGAGCGTTACGCGGTCCAGTCGAGCATCGCTTTCCATTCGGGTTTGGAAAGCGCTGCTTCGATTTGATCGCTTCGACGTACTTGCGTTTGCCGGCGCGATTGCCTTTGCCGAGCATCAGATCCGCCGACGAGCCGGTCCTCCCAGAAGAAAAGCGCGCGGTACCACTTCTTCTCCCGATCGATCTTGCGCGCGATCTCCAAATCGGGGCGAAGGTCGGTCCCCAGTCCGAACTGCGTGATCGTCTGTCCCTTGAAGAGCAGCGACGAGTACTCCGGCACGTCGTGATATTTCTCGCTGCCGCCCATCATGTTGAGCGCGACGACTTTGCCGTGCGCGCCGGCATTGTTCCACGTGCCCATGCGGTATCGCATCTCGAGAATCGGATCGTAGAAATCGGCAACGTCGCCGGCGGCATAGATGCCCTTGACGTTTGTCTCGAGATGATCGTCGCAGAGGATGCCATTCTTGCTGGTGTGGATACCCGACCCTCGCAAAGCTCGGTGTTCATCGCCAGACCGAATCCGTACGCGTAGCACTCCGCGGCGATCTCCACGCCGTTCGGTCGTGCGGACTTTCGCGATCGCGCCGTTGGAGCGAACGAACTCCTCGACTTCCTCGCCGTAGTGCATGTGCACGCCGTCGGCCTGTCGCCGCGTCGTGCAGCAGCGCGCCGGCCTCCTCGTCGATGATGCGGTGCAGGCCGCGCGGACCACGCATGAGCCAGTGCGTCTCCATCCCGCGCGAAGCGAAGGCTTCGGCAAGCTCGTACGCGATGAACGAGCCGCCGATTGCGACGGCGGCGCGGCTGCGATCGATCTGTTCGGAGATCGCGCGCGTATCGTCGAGATACTGAAACGGAAACAGATTCGCCGCGCCGTCGGCACCAGGCTTACCGGTCGGATTCGGCCGGCCGCCCGTCGCGATCAGCAGCGCGTCGTACGGATACGTCTTCCCGTCGGCTTCGACGACGCGCTCTTCGGCACGATGCGCTCGACGCGGGTACGCAAGTGCAGCATCGATGCGATGCTCCTCGTGCCACGCGAGATTGCGAATCATCACCTTCGCTTCGGGAATCTGCCTGCGCAGCATCGGCGGCAGCGAGATGCGATTGTAAAGCGTGTACGGCTCGTCGCCGAAGAGCGTGATCTCGCACGAGGATCGTGCTTGCGAACTGCTCGGCGGCGGTCGTTCCGGCAAAGCCGTTGCCGATGATGACATAGCGGCGAACGTCGGTGCCGATCGCGCTATCCATGCAAGCCCAAGGCCACCATCATCCGAAAGCCGACTGTCAAGGCGCGCTCGTCGATGTCGAAGCGCGCGCTGTGATGCGGCTCGCCGGCATTCGGGCCGCGCGCACCGAGCAAGAAGTACGCGCCGGGCCGCTGCTGCTGCATGAACGACATATCCTCGGACCACATGACGATCTCGTGCGGATCGACGACGTTATCGTCCGCCGACGACCTCGCGCGCAACCTCGCGCACGACGGCGTTCACGCCGAGATCATTCATCGTCGCCGGATAGACAAAGTGATAATCGAAGCGGTACTCGAGCCGCGTCGCGCTGCACACGCCGGCGATCGAGGCGCTCGATTCGGTCGGGGAACGTCTTCGCGAACGCTGCTCGTCGAAGGCGCGCACGGTGCCTTGCATCTGCGCGCGATCCGGAATGACGTTAAAAGTCGTGCCCGCGTGCAGCGATCCGACGGTGACCACGACGGGCTGCGGCGGCGCGACTTCGCGGCTTGCAATGGTCTGCAGCAGCGTGACGACCTGCGCCGCGCCGACGATCGGGTCGACCGCTTTGTCGCGGCATCGCGCCGTGGCCGCCCTTCCCGATCAGCTCGATGTCGAAGCGATCGGATGAAGCAAAGAAGGCGCCGTCGCGGATGCCGATCTTACCGGCGTCGAGGCCGCTATAGACGTGCAAAGCGAACGTTCGATCGACGTGCGGATTCTCAAGCGCTCCGTCTTCGATCATCTTCTTATTTCCGGAGTGTCCCTCTTCGCCGGGCTGGAAGCAAAAGACCAGCGTACCAGGCACCTCGGCTCTTGCGCGCGCTCAGCTCGCGCGCCGCAGACAAAAGAATCGCCATGTGGGCGTCGTGTCCGCAGGCGTGCATCACGCCTGCCTTGCGATCGAACGATACGGCGCGTCGTTGAGCTCTTCGACGGGCAGTGCGTCCATGTCGGCGCGCAGCAGCGTCACCGGACCGCTCTTGCCGCCGCGCAATGTCGCGAGCATGCCTGTCTCGCCGATGCCGGTTCGAATCTCGTCGTAGCCGAAACCGCGCAACTCGCGTTCGATGAACGCGGCCGTCTCGTGCTCTTCCATCGAGAGTTCGGGATGTGCGTGAAAATGCCGACGATACTCGATGAGCTCCTCGCGAGTCTCGATGCTACTTGTTACCAAAGTCGATTGGCTTGAACCATAGTTCACCGTCCTTATAGTCGAAGATGAGGTTGAAGTTGCTGAGAATATTGCGACCGATTAAACCGTCGAATTGAGGCTGCTGCGCCGTAACGCTGGAAGGCACCATGACCTGCACGTCGCCAAAGACCCAGTCCGCCAAAATGAGGGTGTTTATGGTGAAATATTTGACACCGGAGAGCCCAAGGCTCGGTCCGACGTAGTACGCCTGGTCGCGCATTCCCTTTGGAACGTTGATGGGAAATTGCGAGAAATAATGCGGGAAAAGTTCGGAGTACTCGGCTCCGAGGTCGATGATGAATTGGCCCGGGCGGTTGCTGAAGGCTGCTTTGACGACTGGGACGCAGTAGTCTAAGGTCACGGGGAGAGCCGACCACCCCTGCGCCTGTAGACCGACGGGCAGCGTGCGAAAGAGCGTCAATTCTTCCGCTCGAAGTTCACCTCGAAGGGGCCGTTGGCAATAAAGTCGCAGCCGAGCCAGCCGACGATCCCAAGGCCCGGCAGGTCGAGCCAATGTTCGTGGAAACCGGCAGTTATAAAGGCGACCTCCCTTGCAGACAACCCGGCGATCGAGAGATTGGGCACACGTACGTTCGCGCCCGCGTAATCACCGCCGACGCGCACCCGGTCGTCGCCGCTAACGCTCATAGCGAGCTCGTGAACGACGCTCCTATCGAGTAGTGAAACGGAAGCGCCCGAGTCGAGATAAAGGTCGAGCCCTCTTCCCTCGATCGCGATCGGAACGATGATGCCTTCGTCGGTGAAGCGCGCGGGAATCTCGACGGCGTCTCGCCCACTCAGATCGAATAGAGCCCTTGAGGCAGGTATGCTTAGGTCCAGCGTCTCGATCGCAACACGCTCGAAAGTGACAACGCTGCTCCGTAGCGTGACTACTCCGTCCCTCTCTTCATCGATTGCATTGGGAAACGGAGATCCAATCGCGGTCGAGTAGCTTTTGTAAATCCATGTGGTCTCATGCCCTCCATAGTCGGTGACTTCGACCCGCGATAGGAGGTACGTCCGTGCGTCGTAGTAGCGTCGCTGTTCAAAGTCCCTCTTCGGGGTTACGTCGACGACGTATTCCGGCACCGGGTCCTTCGTGAGCCCAAGCAGCTTGACAGCGTCAACAGCGTCATGGTTACGGCCCAGTGCGAAGGCAAAGGGATCGCTTTGTCCCGCAAAGCTCGACGAACGCACGACAATTCCGTTTTCGTCTTGACGCCATTGCGTTTCGCGGTACTCCCCGAAAGACTCTGTGAATGATCCGGCTTGGCGTACCGTTATCTTATAGTCATCGCCATTCCAAAACATTTCTGTGAGCGAAACATCTCCGCGGCTTGACACGGTGCGTGCCACGACGTGATAAGCGCCTTTAGAAAGACCCTCCGATGCACGACCGATTCGCTCGAACAAGTCCGCAGTGGTGAGGTCCGCTGGCATGTACTGCAGGGCCGGTGCCGCGCCGACCAAAGACGCGAGCGCCGCAAGCGCGATCACGGATTGTAATCCAACGTTAGGTCCATCTCACCGACGACGGGCCCTCGGACCGAGCAGGTTCGTGTCCGGCACGGTTGCATCGTAAGCGTCGGTGTCGCTCACCAGCGTTACGTGAGCCGCGAGGGTTGTGCCGTGATCGGTGAAGAGTTCGAGGCCGTACCGCGCTTCGTCGCTCGCGCGAGCTGCGGCAACGGGGCCCGACAGCGCCACGAGTAACGCTGCGCTCTTTCGAACCATTGCACAAGTGCTTGGGCGAAGCTGGCGGTCGTACCTTCGGCGCAGGATTTGGGCGCGGCGGCGAGCGACTACGGCTTGGTGACAACTCGCAAGGCTGAGGTCATTTCCTTCGAGCGTCATGGCTTGAGCGACGAGCAGCTCGTTGCGATCCTGCGCACGATGGTGATGCAGCGTACGCTGGAAAACCGCGGCTTTCAACTGAACCGGCAGGGGAAGATTCCATTCGCCTCCGCGAGCGAAGGACACGAAGGCGTGCAGGCCGGCGCTGCGATGGCGTTTGCCCGCGGCAAGGACATCCTCGTTCCGTACTATCGCGACTTGGGACTCGCGCTGGGCATCGGCGTGACACCCTACGAAGTTCTGCTCTCGCTTTTCGCGCGGGCGGCCGATCACTCGGCGGGGCGTCAGTTCCCGCACCACTATGCCAGCCGGCGCCTCGGACTGCATACGATCAGTTCCGTGATCGCCGCGCAGCTGCCGCATGCGGTTGGCGCAGCGTATGCGGTGCGGTACCGCGGCGAGACGGATCGTGCGGTGCTCACGACCTTCGGCGACGGGGCAACGAGTGAGGGCGAGTGGCACGAATCGCTCAACTTTGCCGCCGTCCATCGGCTGCCGGTCGTTTTCCTCTGCGAAAACAACGAATGGGCAATCTCGACGCCGCTCTCCAAGCAGATGGGCCAGCCCGACGTTTATAAACGCGCCGAAGGCTACGGCATGCCCGGCATCCGAGTCGACGGGATGGATCCGATTGCGTGCTACGCCGCTGTTGGCGAAGCGCTTGCTCGCGCGCGCTCCGGAGACGGCCCAACCTTGGTTGAGGCGAAGTGCTACCGGTTCTTGGCCCACACGACCGACGACGACGACCGCAGCTATCGCTCGCGTGAAGAGGTCGAGGAGCGCCGCAAGGACGACCCCATTCCTCGCTTCGAGCAGATCCTGCTCGGCCATTCGATTCTGACCGCGCCGGGGCTGGAAGCATTGAAGCGCGGCGTGCTCGAAGAGGTCAACGATGCTACCGACCGGGCCGAAGCGATGGCCTATCCGGAGGCGTCCGACCTCTTCGAACGCGTTTACGCCGAGCGCTGGGACCCATGGGAGATTTGAGAATGGCTAGCACCGATATTGCAGCGGGTACGCTCGAGCGACATGGGTTGAGCGACGAGCAGTTGCGAGCGATGTTCCGTAACATGCTCTTGCAGCGCCAGCTCGACAATCGTGGCTTTCAGCTCAATCGTCAGGGAAAAGTGCCTTTCGCGCTCGGCAGCGAGGGACACGAGGCTTTGCAAGCCGGCGCGGCGATGGCCTTCAATCGCGGCAGCGATATCTTAGCTCCGTATTACCGCGATCTCGGGCTCTGCGTGGGAATCGGTCTCTCTCCCTACGAGATTATGCTCTCCATCTTCGCCCGCGCGCCCGATCATAATGGTGGGCGGCAATTCCCCAACCATTATTCCTCAAAAGCAGCGGGGCTGATGTCCTTCTCTTCGATTTTGGCGGCGCATCTTCCGCATGCCGTGGGGGCGGCGTATGCAATCAAGTACCGTGGAGAGAGCGGACGAGCCGTGCTCGCGACCTGCGGCGACGGAACGACGAGCGAAGGCGAGTGGCACGAATCGATGAACTTTGCCGCCGTTCACAAACTCCCGTTCGTCATGCTGGTCGAAAACAACGAGTGGGCGATTTCGACGCCGCTCGATAAGCAGATGGCCGAGCCGCAGATCTGGAAGCGCGCGGCAGGTTACGGGATGCCCGGTCGACGGTTCAACGGCTTCGATCCGATCGAAACCTACGTGGCCGTCAAAGAGGCAATGGACCGCGCGCGCAACGGCGGCGGACCCACTCTGGTCGAAGGAACCTGTTACCGCTATCTCGCGCATTCGACCGACGACAACGACATGACGTATCGAACGCGCGAGGTCGTGATGGAGCGGCGCAAACAAGATCCGGTCCCCGCGTTTGAGGCAAGGCTCGTCGAACATGGCATTATCAGTGCCGACGAGATCGCCGCCATGCGAAAAGACGTGCTGCGCGAGACGAACGAGTCGACCGACGCGGCCGAAGCGCAAGCCTATCCTGCGCCGGCCGATCTCTATACCAATCTTTACGAAGGAGCCTGGCAACCGTGGCAGTCGTAAGCGCAAAGACGACCGTGATGAACAACGTCGAAGCTGTTCGCGCGACGCTTTACGAGGCGCTCAAGAACGACGAGCGTACGCTGATCATCGGCGAAGACGTCGGTGCCCGCGGCAACGTTTTTCTTATTACCAAAGATTTCGTCGGCGAGTTCGGCGAGCGTCGCGTCATCGATACGCCTATCGCAGAGGCTTCGATCGTGGGCATCGCGGTCGGGATGGCGATGGAAGGATTGCGTCCCATCGCTGAAATCCAATTTGCGGACTTCATCTATCCGTCGTTTAATCAGATCGTCGGCGAGGCCGCAAAGATTCG
Organism: Vulcanimicrobiota bacterium; assembly: GCA_963815165.1. Classification (GTDB taxonomy): domain Bacteria; phylum Vulcanimicrobiota; class Vulcanimicrobiia; order Vulcanimicrobiales; family Vulcanimicrobiaceae; genus Cybelea. Next base: position 1,667,563 of record CAWFFL010000003.1, on the reverse strand, counting down.
CTATCGCTCAAACGGCGAATATACGTGTCCGATGGTCATCCGCACCCCTTACGGCGGCGGCGTGCGCGGTGCGCTCTCCCATTCCGTCTCGATCGAAGCGCTCTTCTATCACGTTCCCGGCTTGAAGATCGTCGCGCCCGCCTTCCCTGCCGACGTCAAAGGTCTGCTTAATGCGGCCATCGACGATCCCGATCCAGTCCTCTTCCTCGAACACAAGAAAACCTATCGCCTGATCAAAGGTGAAGTTCCCAACGGCCACTACGCCATTCCGCTCGGCAAAGCAAACGTACTCAAAGAGGGAACGCAGCTCAGCGTCGTGTCGTATGGCCTCTACGTTCATTGGGCGCTCGAGGCTGCGAAGCAACTCGAGCAGGAAGGGGTCTCGGTCGAAGTGATCGATCTGCGCTCCATTCGGCCGATGGACAAAACGACGATCCTGCGCAGCGTCGAAAAGACGCGCAAGCTGCTCATCATTCATGAAGATAATAAGTTCGGGGGGATCGGCGCGGAGATCAGCGCGATGGTCGCCGAAGAGGCGCTCTTCCATTTCGACGCGCCGATTCGCCGTTTGTGCGGACCCGACGTTCCCGCGATGGGCTACGCGTTGCCGCTGGAAGAAGAGTTCATGTCGTCACCGGCGCAGATGGCCGATGCGATGCGAGAGATGGTGAGGTTCTGATCATGGCAACGACGATAACGATGCCGCAACTCGGCGAAACGGTGACCGAAGGCACGGTCGCGCAATGGCTCAAGAGCGTCGGGGACAACGTCGACAAGTACGAAGACTTCGTCGAAGTCTCGACCGACAAGGTCAACGCCGGCGTTCCGTCTCCCGTAACCGGAAGGATACGCGAGCTGCTCGTCAAGGAAGGCGAAACGGTCGCTACTGGTACGCCGATCGCGGTTATCGATGAAGGTCGGCGCCGCTGCGCCGGCGGCGGAGGCGCCGCGCGCGGAAGTCCGCCCGCCTCAAGCGCACCGTCGCCTTCAGGCAATGGTGCTAACGTCGACGCTGTCGAGAGTCGCCGAAGCCGAGAGACTGCCGCCCGCGGCGCGTCCCCGGCCGTCCGGCGTCTCGCGCGCGAACACCACGTTGACATTCGAACGATCAAGGGCAGCGGCGCGAATGGTCGCGTTACGGCCGAAGACATCTTGGCGTCTGCGCGCACCACCGTCGCACCACCCGCTGCACCGGCTGCTCCGGCGGCACCGCCGCCTTCAGCGGCGCCGCCGACACTGGTTCCCGGCGCGACGCAAACCTCGACGTACGCGCAGCCCATTCCGGGCACGTTCGTCCAGCTTTCGCAGGCGCGGCGCATCATCGCCGACCGCATGGTGGAGAGCAAACACACCGCGCCGCATGCGTGGTCGATGGTCGAAGTCGACGTAACGGACGTATGGCAATGGCGAGTCCGCGAGAAGGATCGCTTCGAGCGCGAAACCGGACACCGGTTGACGCTGCTGCCGTTCTTTATTCGCGCCGTCGTTCGCGCGCTCGCCGAGTTCCCGTTGATGAATGCGAAGTTCGTTCCGGCAGCGGGTTCGAACCAAGCCAGCATCTACGTCAACAACGAAGTCAATATCGGCGTCGCCATCGGCCTGCCGGCGAACTTGATCGTGCCGGTGATCCGGCACGCCGACAAGCTTTCGATCAAGGGCCTTGCCATCGCAGCCGGCGAGCTTATCGATAAGGCGCGCAAAGGCAAGCTCGGCGTTGACGACCTGGCCGGAGGAACCTTTACCGTCAATAACAACGGCGCAAACGGTTCGTGGGCATCGGCACCAATCATCAATGCGGGTCAGGCCGGCATCGTCACGATGGAAGCGATCGTCAAGAAGCTCGTCGTTCGCGACGACGATTCGATCGCGATCCGCCAAATGATGAATGCGTGCCTCTCCCTCGATCACCGAGTCGTCGACGGATACGTCGCGAGCGGCTTCCTCGCTGCGCTCAAACGGCATCTGCAAGCGATGGGTCCTCAAGGAGAGTTGTAGCTCGCAGATCCGTAAACGTTTTCGATTCGAGGCTGCGCATACGTTGCCGTTCCATCCCGGAAAGTGTGCGCGGATGCATGGCCATTCATATCGTCTGGAAGTTGCCGTAAGCGGTCCGCTTCGCTCCCGTGGGCCGGCGCGCGGCATGATCGAAGATTTCGATCGCATCGAGCGGATCGTCGACGAGCGCGTTCTGCAGCAGCTCGACCATCAACATCTCAACGAGTTCATCGACAATCCGACGGTTGAGAACATCGTTCTTTGGATTTGGAAGCGGCTCGAAGCAAAGCTGCTGCAGCTCGACGAAGTCGTTTTGTGGGAAACCGCGACTGCGTGCGCCGTCCTCCGCCGCTCCGACATTGTGCCATCCTGAGCGTGTCAAAGGGGCAAACGCATGTGTCATCCTGAGGAGCGAGCGCAGCGAGCGTCTCGAAGGGCTGAGGAGCACATATAAGTGCTTCAACTCAGCGAGATCTTCTACACCATTCAGGGCGAAGGCACTTGGACGGGAACTCCTGCGGTGTTCGTGCGCCTGGCCGGCTGCAATCTCGCCTGCGACTTTTGCGACACGGATTACTCGACGAAGTTCTTCGCAAGCGTCGGCGAAGTCGTCGCAAAGGTCCGAGAGGTCGGGGGCGACTGCCCGATGGTGGTTCTCACTGGCGGCGAGCCGCTCGCGCAATCCGAGACACCGGCGTTGATCGAGGCCCTGCGCCGAGACGGCCGCCGCGTCCACATTGAATCGAACGGTACGATCTTTACCGAGCTCCCCTCCGACGTCTGGCTCTGCGTCTCGCCGAAGGAACGCGTCGATCCTCGCATGGCCGCTCGGGCGAACGAAGCGAAACTGATCGTCGACGAACGCGTCCCTGAAGAACACCTTAATCTTTTTGCCGATAAACCGACGATTCTGCTCCAGCCCGAAGGCAACAAGCCCTCCAACGTTGCGATCGCGCTCGAATACGCGAAGGCGAATCCCCAGCGATTCCGGCTCTCGCTGCAAACGCACAAATTCATCGGCGTTCCGTGATTCTGTTAACGAGCGCCGTGGCCGAGGAATTGATTTTCTGGACTCCTCGCGCGGACGTCACCGTGCTCATCACCGGAGTCGGCCCGGTCGAGGCGTCGGCCGCGACCGCGACTGAACTAGCGCGGAGCCGCTACGATTTCGTGATCAATGCGGGAATCGCGGGAACGTTCGACGGCGCGGCAAAGATTGGCGACGGCGTGGTAGTCGCGGAAGATTCGATGGAGCTTGACCTGGAGAGCGGCGCGCAGCTCGTGCTGCCGCGCGGCACGAGCATTGTCGACTCCGCCCGCTCGGATGCACCGCTCCTCTCGAAACTAGAGGAGCGCGGTTTTGCTGCGCTGCGCGGCATCACCGTCTCGCGTGTTACGTGCAGCGAGGCGACGGCGCGCCGCCTGAGCGAGCGCGGCGCTCAAGCAGAATCGATGGAGGGTTTTGCCGTATTACGGGCCGCAGAGCGCGCCGGCGTTCGCGCAATCGAGGTTCGGGGAATCTCAAATCGCTGCGGCGACCGAGAAACGAGCGGCTGGAGCTTTGCCGCCGGCATCGCCGGACTCGAGCGCGTTCTGGCTGCGTTGCTGGAAATATGCGACGATAACGCGGAGCGACGTTCATGAAGTCATACACATTGGCCTACTCGCCGTGTCCAAACGATACGTACATTTTTGCAGCGCTGACAAACGGCATGCTCCCCGATGCGCCTTCGGTCCAAGCGCACTTGGCCGACATCGAAGAGCTCAACGAGTCCGCCGCGCGCGGCGATTTCGAGCTCGATCAAAGTAAGTTACGGTGCCGTTCCGTTTCTGCATGGATCGCTATCGCATTCTGGGCGCCGGAGGTGCGCGTCGGCCGCGGCTGCGGCCCGCTTCTCGTAGCCCGGCCGGCCGAGTCACCGCCGCTCTTTGCCGATTTTGCGGGAAAACGGATCGCGATTCCCGGCGAACGAACCACCGCGTTCCTATTGCTGCAGCTGGCGCTTGGAAAGCGTCCGAAGAGTACACAGATGCGGTTCGACGAAATCATTCCCGCCGTTTCTCGTGGCGAGATCGATGCCGGTCTCATCATCCACGAGTCGCGTTTCACCTACCGCGACGCGGGGTTGATCTCCATCGTTGACCTAGGCGAGTGGTGGGAGAACATGACGCTGCTGCCGATTCCGCTGGGCGCGATCCTCGTTCGCAACGACGTTCCCGACACGGACGCCCAGTCGCTCAACGAGGCGATCCGCCGCAGTCTGGCCTTCGCCCGCGCGAACGAAGCCGCGGTGATGCCGTTCGTGCGCGAACACGCCGTGGAAATGAGCGACGACGTGATGCGCGCCCATATCGCGCTCTACGTCAACGACTTCACCGACGATCTCGGCAAAACGGGCCGCGAAGCGGTGCGGGCGTTGTTCGCACGCGCGCACGAGGCGGGCATTCTGCATCGCGAGATCGAGCCGTGCTTCGCCGCCGCTTCGTAGGCGCCGGCGCCGCCTTCGCCACCGCGGCAACCGTTCGTCTGCGCGCCGAAACGCCGCCGCCGGCGCGCATCGAACTCGGCGACGAAGTCTTCTTGAGTTCGGAGTGGCGCGCTCTCAACGGCCGCACGGTCGGCGTGATTGCAAACCAGAGCGGCGTCACTTCGCGCCTAGAATCGATCGTCGATGCGATTCGCCGTCATGGCGAGATTCGCATCAAAGCGGTCTATGGTCCCGAGCATGGTTTCCGCGGCGATCGCGGCGCGGGGGCTTCGGTCACGTCGTACATCGACCCGCAGACGCAGCTTCCTGTTTATAGCCTCTACGGCGCATCTCGCCATCCCAGCGCCGCGATGCTCGACGGCGTCGACGTTTTGCTCTTCGACATTCAGGACGTCGGCTCGCGCGCTTACACCTACATCTCCACGATGGCCTACGCGATGCAGAGCGCGAAGGAGCACGACAAAGAGTTCTGGGTTCTCGACCGTCCCAATCCCGATCGGCGGCGCGATCGTCGAAGGCCCGGTGCTCGAGCCGGCCTACGAGTCGTTCATCGGGCTTTACCCGATTCCGATGCGTCATGGCATGACGATCGGCGAGCTGGCCGGACTCTTCAACGATCGCTTCGGCATTGGCGCGCGACTTCGCGTGGTTCGGATGAACGGTTGGCATCGATCGACGCTTTGGCCGGACACCGGTTTACAATGGGTCCCGACGTCCCCAAACATTCCGACTTGGCAGACGACGTTCGTATACGTTGGAACGGGATTACTCGATAGCGCAGGCATCAATAACGGCAGCGGGTTTACGCTGCCGTTCTTCCTTGCGGGCACGGCAGGCGTCGACGGCGCAAAGCTGGCAGCACGATTGAACTCTCGCAATCTTCCAGGTGTCTGGTTTCGCCCGGCGGCGTGGTCACCGCTCACGGGATTCTGGGAACATCACGAGCTGACCGGCGTTCAGCTCATGGTTTTCGATTATCGCCGCTTCTACGCGGTGCGCACCGCCGTCGAAATCGCCGTCGCGGTCCGCGACTTATTTCCGCACGCAATCGACATCAAAAGCATCTCGGGTCTCGATCGCGATTGGGGCACCGATGCCTTCAGGCAGGCCCTTCTTGCCGGAAAAAATGCTTCGGAAATTCTCGCGCAATGGTCGGAAAACGTCGCCGATTTCGAATCGACCCGCCGCCGCTACCTTCTCTACGATTAACGCGAGCTCGGCGGAGGGAAACGGCCCTAGCACGAAGCGCGCTCTATGCCGACGCGCGTGAAACCGGGTCCCACGAGTTCGGCTCATCCTACGGGCACCGTCACGTTTCTGTTCTCGGATATCGAGGGCAGCACGCAACGCTGGGACCGCGACCGGGTAGCAATGCAGGATGCCGTGCGCCGGCACGACGCGCTGATGCGAACGGCGATCGAAAAGCACGACGGCTACGTTTTTAAGACGATCGGCGATGCGTTCTGCGCGGCCTTCACGCGCCCCGAGGAGGCCGTTGCGGCGATCCTCGATGCGCAGCGCGCGCTTGCCGCTGAGGATTTCTCGCTAATCGACGGTTTGCGCGTGCGTGCGGCCGTCCATACCGGCACGGCCGACGAACGCGACGGCGATTACTTCGGACCAGCGCTCAATCGTGTCGCGCGGCTGCTGGCGATCGGCCACGGCGGTCAAACGCTCGTCTCGGGGGTCACGACCGATCTGCTGCACGGCGCACTTCCATCTTCCGCGAGCCTGCGCGATCTGGGCTTACATCGGTTCAAGGACCGTGGGCGTCCCGAGCAAGTCTATCAACTCATCGCACCCGATCTCGCGGCAGACTTCGCGCCATTGCGCTCGCTGCAGCTCCTTCCGAATAATTTGCCGCTACAGATCAGCACGTTCGTCGGTCGCGAAGCGGAGATCGCAGACGTCGCGGCGCTCATCGAGCGTCATCGTTTGGTCACACTGGTCGGCTCGGGCGGCGTCGGAAAGACACGTCTCTCCTTGCAAGTCGCGGCAAACCTACTCGACGGCTCGGCCGACGGCGTGTGGTTCATCGAACTCGCACCGCTTACCAGCGGCGGCTACATTCCATCGAGCGTCGCGCTGGCGCTCGGACTCGCGCTGTCGCCCGAAGGTGACCCGGTCGAGAATCTCGTCCGCGCACTCAAGGAAAAGCACGCACTGCTCGTATTCGACAACTGCGAGCACCTCGTTGAACCTGCAGCACGCGTGATCTCCGCAATCCTGCGTGGTTCTCCGAAGGTCAAGGTGCTGGCATCGAGCCGCCAAGGGCTCGGAGTCGCCGGGGAAACGACATACCACGTGCCGTCGCTCGATCTTCCGAGCAAGAATGCAGCGCATCTGAGTGCGGTCGACGTGCTGCGCTACGAGTCAGTCGCGCTCTTTGCGCAACGCGCGCAGGCCGCAAGCGCAAGCTTTTCGCTCACCGACGAGAATGCGCCGATCGTTGCCGACATCTGCCGGCGCCTGGATGGCATTGCGCTGGCGATCGAGCTGGCGGCTGCGCGGGTGAAGATGCTCAGCCCAAAACAGCTGCGCGAACGGCTCGACGAGCGATTCCGGGTGCTGACCGGTGGTAGCCGTGACGTTCTACCGCGGCAACAGACGCTTCGCGCGCTTATCGATTGGAGTTACGACTTGCTCGACGAGCGCGAACGCGCGCTCTTCCGGCGGCTCGGGATCTTTGTCAACGGGTTCACGCTGGAGGGAGCGGTTGCGATCGGTAGCGGTGAGGATCTCGACGAATGCGACGTGTTCGACGTGCTCGCTTCGCTTGCCGATAAGTCGCTGGTACCTGTCGAGCCGGACGACGATGCCGTGCGCTACCGCTTGCTCGAATCGACGCGCGCCTATGCGGCGGAGAAACTCGCCGATGCGGGCGAGCGCGATTTGGTTGCTGGGCGCCATCTGCGCGATCTACGCGAGCGCTTCGCGGAGCTGTGGGCGCAGCGCGAGCGCACCGCACGAAGTGCCGATCTTGGAGCGGTGCTGCGGACCGAGCTGGAGGACGTGCGTTTTGCGCTCGACGATGCGTTGGTACGTTCAGAGGTCGTCGGCGGCGGCGAGTTGCTCGCCGACGTTTATGCGAGTTGGGGAGCCATCGGACTCGAGACGGAAGGCCGGGCACGATGCACGGCATACCTCGCGGCGCTTCCAGCGGATCAATCCCGGCTGCGCGCTCGGCTATCAGCGGCGTTGTCGTTGTTGCTCAGCCAATCCGGCCAAAAGATACGCGCATTCGAGCTAGCGCCGGAGGCGGTCGAGCAGGCGCGGACAAGCGGTGACGCCGCGTTGCTCGCGCGAGTCCTGGACATGTATGCGACTACGGCGGCGTTCCTCCATCGGTTTGACGACGCGGAGAAGGCATTGAGTGAAGCCGAGGGTATCCCGGGGATCTCGCCGGACCTTCGCGTTGCGCTGCTCGGGACACGTGCGCTCTTCAGTCTTTTGCGTGGCGATGCCGAGATGGCGGCGCGCATGTTCGAACAGCTCCGCAAAGAGCAACGCTCGCTCGGAAACACTACTGGAGAGCAGATTGCGGCGCTCAGCCTTGCAGAGGTCGAACACGCCCGAGGCCAGACGCGACGAGCGATCGCGATCGTTCGCGAGACGCTTCCTGCCGTGCGATCCGGTACGCACAATACGTTCCTCGCCAACCTGCTTAACAATCTCGCGGCCTATCTCGCCGCGGTGGACGATCTTCCCGGCGCGCTCGCAGCGGCGCACGAGGCGATTGGAATCCATGCCGCGCGCGAGCCGGACCATGCCCACGTCGCGATTGCGATCGAGCACCTGGCGCTCGTCGTCGCGCTGCGCGGCGACTCTGCGCGTGCCGCTACGCTTGCAGCCTACGCCGATGCGGCATTCGGCCGGCACGGACTCCCGCGCGAGTTCACCGAGAGGACGACGCACGAGCGCCTTACTGCACTCCTGCACGAAGGACTCGCACCCGACGAACTTGCGCGACTAAGCGTTGAGGGCGCTGCGCTTACACCGGAAGCTGCGATCGCACTCGCGCTCGATCTTTAGCCATATTTGAACTCTGGCTTGCTCTGCCCGACCTCGATGATGTAACCGTCAGGATCGCGGATGTAGCATCGCGTCTCGCCGTACTTTTCGATGGGTTCGGTTAGAAACGTCGCGCCCCGACTTCGCCAGAGGTCGTAGCACGCGCGAATGTCTGCGACGCGGATATTCATGAAGCTGCTGATCTCATTAGGGTCGGGAGGAGGCCGTAGGGTTACGGTCGGCTTGTCGGGCGTTGGACCGCCTCCGACGTTGACGATGAGCCAAGTGTTTGCGATTTTGATGTACGGAGGCGCGTTACCGTCGCCCCTGCTCACCACTTCGCCGCCAAACACTTTTTCGTAGAACGCAACGGATCGCTCGATGTCGGCCACCGTCAGAAAGTGTGCGACGGTAAAGCCTTCTTGCGGCGGCATTTGATAGCTCGACTGCTCGACTTGTACTTCGTCCATTAATCCTCCAATTCGTTCATCATCACTGTGCAGGCGCTACGAACGTACCCGGGCTTTTCGAGGTCGCCGTGGAAACCGTCGTTCGACCTAGTTAGCGGCATTGCATTCGCGATTGAAGACGCCGTCGCCGTGGAGCCGCGACTATCGCTAGCGACCTCGCGAAGCGTTCGCGATCCACCAGATCAGCGGTAATTGAAGCGGCACGCGGAGCCATAGCAACCAGCCCGGAGCAATAGCTGAGAACCGCTCGGCCTCCAGCGCCATGTACCAGTTCGCCGGCCATACCGCGATCAGCAGTGCGATGAGACCGCCGGGGCAACGCTGCCGACAAATCGCATTTTGTCGGCTTTAGGAGTTCTGCTTTGCCCACGGCGGATTTGATCTCGAGCTCGTGATATCGCCGCAGCTTATATACCGCGGTCTCGCTGAGTATTTCAAGACCGCCGCATTCAACCACTCTGCCACCTCTCCAAGTCCTCGCAAATCCTTATGGTTATTGAGGTTTTTGCGTAATCTGCGTTTCTCACGAAGTCACGTCGCCACCGTCAGTTTCTCACATTTTCTCACGGACGCTCCGTCGCGGGCACGGTCAGGAAGCAGGGAATCTGCGAGCCTGTTAACGGCTTCCCTAGCGACTCCTTCCATGGCGTGAGCATAGGTCGATAATGTGACCAAGGGAGAAGAATGTCCGAGTAATTCGGAAACCTCTTTTACGGAGGTTCCCTGCTTGAGGCTTATTGAGGCGAAGCAATGACGCACGTCATGCAGCCTAAAGCCCTTCATACCGACCTTCTTCGCTACGCTGGCGAACTGCTTGGTTAGTGTATCTGGTGGCCACGGCGACCCGTCTTCGTTGCAGAATACCAAGCCTTGGTCTCTATACGCCGGCCCGAGTCGGAGTCGCTCCGCATTCTGCTTTGCCTTGTAAGTGCCGAGCGTATCGACCAAAGCATCCGCGATCGGTAGTACTCGCACTCTCCCCGATTTTGGCCCCTTGAACCGAAGCCCGAACTCCTTTGTCTCCTCAAGAGACTCAGAGACTACAAGACGCTTGCGCTCGAAGTCGACATCCTGCCACCGGAGCGCCAACAGCTCTCCCCGGCGAACGCCTGTCATCGCCGCTAGTACGACCGGCATTTCCAGACGAGTGCCCTTCGTCGCTTCTAAGAGCATGATTATGCCTTTCTCATCAACGTCCAGTCTTCGGATACAAGGCTTCGGCGGTCGAACTTCAGATGCAGCATTAGCCTTTACGACCCTCAGGGTCTTAACTCCGAAGTTCAGTGCAGTGTGAAGCACTCGATGAACGTGCAAGCACGTCGTGCCGCTTAGCCCTTGTTGCCTTAGCTTTGTCTGCATTTCTGTAATGATCCGCGGATTGAGCTTTGCAAGCGGAAAACCTACCCAAATTTGGTATCAACTGATTACGAACGATTGAAGCATACCTCTCGTAGGTCTTAGGTGAGATCGGTTGCGATGTCGCGGTCGGAGCCATATGCGAAAGCCATGAATTTAGCAGCTGCTCGACCGTTACATTCGCAACCTCGAAAAGCGGATGATTCTCGATCTCGCGGAGAACTTCGCGTTCCTTTGCCTGGGCGTCGCTTTTCGAAAGTGCGCCGAGCTTTATTTCCTTTTGGCGCCGCTTCGCGCCGGGTAATTTTGGCAAGTCTACAGTCGTGTACCATACCTTACCGATTTTATGGAGATAGCCTTTCATTAGTTAGCCTCCGGTACATGGCCGAAGGCGACGGTCAGGCCGAGTAGTTCGCCCTTCTTTACGAGTTCCTCCCTTAAGACGTGCTTGGCTATACGAGTCTGACGCTTGCCGAAGTTCGCCGCCGGCAACAAGCCAAGCCTGTATTGCAGCATAAACAGCACCGGTAGAGACACGGAGAAGCGCCGCGGCTTCCTTGACCGTTAGGATGTCGGGAGCACTCTCCCACGACAGGTTTGATGTTTTCGCATCTACCATTTGCTCGATAAACCTCAGCAGAACCGATGGCGAAGGCAACGCAATAAAAAGAGGCCCGAAGGTCCGTTCTTTGCAATCTTGGCCGTCGAGTTTCACCCGCATTTAAATGCGGGCGAAAGTCGAACGTAGTTTTGCACCACAATTATCGCGCTCTCGAAACGCGGCGTCAAGCGCACGCCCGAGATTGCGGCGCTTGTGGTGGCGCTTGGCAGAAAATCGGAATATAAGCAAGCGGAGCGTGCCGGCACAACGGATGCTGCGCCTGATTACGCTGGTGTCACTATCGACTTCGGTTAGCCCTTGGCGATGATACCCGGCTTTGGCGTAACGATGGCGTTGTCCCGGTATTGCTTCCACTGGTTGTTTCCTATGAGTGTCGACCAGGCCATACTAATATCAGCGCATGATGGCAGCTATTTGAGGGCCGCCTTTACGGTCGAGTAGTCCTCGGGATTAATCCACCTCGCTTATACCCGGCCTTCTTTATCGAAGGGCTCAAAAAATGGCTCCGGTCTCTTCTAAAAGCTGGCTCCTGAGTGCTAGGATAGAGAAAGAGCCGGAACGCTGGTTCCTTAAATGAACTGTGAGGGTATTGCCGTGATCTTACGCGCCATTGTTCCCTTTTTAGTTTTCGCACTTTCCGCCTGTAGTGCTGGCGTCGTCGAGCCGTCCAATATGGCTAGCGGGCAGCCGCAATCGTCGCGTCGGTCCTTCGTCCCGTTAACGCAGGGTGGCGGGGCTTTGTTGTACCTCTCACAGCACTCCGGTCCTCTGCTGGTTTACGATTACGCAAGCGGGACCTATATAGGGCAAGTCTCGCTGCCCGTGGAGGGAACCGTACAAGGGATTTGCTCGGATCCGTCCGGCGATGTTTACGTACCGACGCAAAGCGAAGAGCCCAGCGTGCAAGGCGTCGTCTATGAGTTCGCACACAGCGGAACGACGCCAATCGCTACGCTGCAAGGGGCAGGTCTCGCACCCAACGGTTGTTCATTCGACGCGAAGACTGGGAACCTTGCCGTTACGAATTATTGCTACTCTGTCGGCAACAACTGTCAGTATGGTCATGGTGACCTCCGAGTGTACGCCAGCGCACAAGGTAGTCCCACGGTTTACAAAAACAAGTCATTTTATTACTACGCGATGTGCGGATACGACTCGCACGGTAACCTTTTCGTGGATGGTGCGACCGTCTCGCAGCACTTTACTTTCGCCGAACTGAGAAAAGGCAAGAAGAAACTGAAAACAATTGCCTTGAACCAAAGTTTCAATGGCCCCGGTGGCGTTCAATGGGATGGCTCTCACATCGCGGTTGGTGATTCGCAAGGTGAGGCGATTTATCAGTTTTCCGTGCATGGTCGAGTAGGAACTAGAGTCGGAAGTACGTCGCTCTCAGGTGCGAACGACGTGACGTATCAGTTCTGGATTCAAGGGAAAACGGTAGTGGTTCCGAGTTTTGACTATTACGGTTCGAGCAGCGAAATAGCTTACTACGATTATCCAGAGGGCGGCGATCCGGCAAAGAGCTTTGGGTATTCGAGTCAGCTCACTGGCGTAACCGTCAGTCTAGCGCCGAAGTGATGCAAAAGGCGTGAGGAGGGTAACGTGATGTATTCGTCACCGGGCGTGTTCAACGTTCTTGACGATTGGGGAAGTGGCCCAATGGTTCCAGGTTCTGTCTCCTATACCCAGGCCGTTGCCAACGCGGCCGCGCTCCAAGCGACGATCACCGCAGCCGTGGCCTACTGCGAGTCGCCGGAAGGGCAGCAATACGGAGCCATCGTCTTGATCCCTTCGAACGATACGGTTCCCAGTGGAACCGATTTGGGAGATGGCGGTAAATATTACATCTGCGCGTCGTCGGCGTCCTCGGCGGCAGTGACGATCAGTTGTCAATTCCCGATTCTCATTTTGGGAACTGGTGATGGAACGATCCTGCATATGGCCCACTACGATGGTCACCCGAGCAACAACAAAGATCTATTTCTTATAAACAATGCAGGTTCGAGTGAAACCGTAGGCGGCGTGACGTTTCAGGATCTACACATCACTTATGATAACGCTTTAGACGCCGGGTCCGCGATTCACTGTGAGGGTTCCGAGAATGTAAAGATATTTCGGTGCATCTTTTATAACGTACCCGCAGGGATCGTGATCGACGATGCGCAGCAGTTTGTTATGATTGACTGCACTAACGTCTTGATCAGCGGGCAAGGGGGCACCATCCTTTCCCTCGGCGTAAGCGCTGCCGTGCAGCAGAGCTGTGTCACGAGTTGCGTGTTTCGGGTTGGTTCTGGTAGTGGAAGCAACTCTCAGAGCGGGCTCGTGATCGGTTCGGTGGATCAATTGAGCATCGTGGACGTTCGATTCGAGGCCTTTAACACCTATGCGATTCAGATAACGCCTAGCTCTTCATGTACCGATGTCTGCTTCGAGGGCGTTTATGCGGCCGGACCGGGCACGCAATTGTTACTACAGCCCGGGGGCGCGGGCGAGGGCTATATACGTAACGCCAGCTTTGTAAACTGCACATTCTTAAACAACGATGTATCGGATGAGGTTAGCGCTGCCATATTAAACGCGGGCACCGAAAACTCGAATATCGACACAGTTCGCTTGCTGTCGTGCACTTTCAGTGGCAATCCGTCTTCTGGACTTGAGATCAATAGTGGTCAGAATATCGAGATCCTCGGAGGAGCGTATTCGTCCAATGGGCAGGCGCCCGAAGTTACGGCCGCTGGAATCTGGTTGAACGGTTCATCGACGAACATACGGGTATGCGGCGCTTCGCTCGTTGCCTCTATCTTTGGCATGCCGTCTCAGCAGTACGGTGTCATCGTTGGCGCTTCCGCAAATGTTTTCATAACCGATTGTGACTTGACGGGGTACGGAAGCGTCGGCCCAATACAGTTCGACTCGCCCGGTTCGAACGTGCAAGTAGTAAATTGCGCGGGCTATAACGACCAAAGCACCCCCGTGTCCAGTTCCGCTCCTTCGTCAAGCGCGCCGTTCGATGGAGTGACGTTAGGTCAGTATTATGGTCCAATTGACTTCTATGCCAACGGCGGTTCCGGTACCATTTCTCAAATAGTAATTCACGGAGTCAACACGCAGCTCAAGTCCGGTAGTTTTTCACTCCCCGCTGGCGGTACCGCAGAGGCGATCATCGACTATTCCGGGACCATAGATTTTCTCGCGATCGGCCACTAGAGCGTCGTCGACATTCGGAAAGGGAAAGGAATTCATCGTACTCCCAGCCAGGGATATTCAATGTTCTCGATGATTGGGGCGCCGGCTTCGGTATGGTGCCTGGAACAGACGACATCACGACGGCACGCAATAATGCTATGGCGCTGCAAGCGACGATTAATGCCGCCGTCGCCGGCTGCACCGACAGTGGAGGTTCCTATGGCGCGATCGTTTTGATACCTTCCAACGACACAGTGCCGTCGGAATCAGATCTTGGTGATGGCGGCGTATACTACATTGCGGCCCCAACGGAAGGCCAAGCGTACGCTGTGGAGATCACATGCTACTTTCCGATCTTGATTTGCGGTACCGGGACCGGAACGATTTTGCATATGATCGAGGACAGCATTCATATGTTCAACATCGCCGTCAGTTCTTCTGGCGACGAGAACGTCGGTGGCATTTCATTTCAAGACTTGCAGTTCCAATACGATACGAGCTTAACCGCTGGTGCAGCCATTTTCGTAGGCAAACTCGGCAATGTGTCGGGAGCGGCCCAAAATCTACGCTTGTTTCGTTGTGTCTTCACCGACGTCCCGCAAGGCGTGCACGTCACCAATACTTTGCAGTTTTTTATGATGGATTGCACGTTGCAATATGAGGTGCTAACGACTGGCACCATATTGACGGTTGGCGATCAGGGAGGGGCGAGTGAAACTTCTAGCGATGAGGCGACGATAGCTGGTTGCGCTTTTTCGGTGGCCAGTTCCAGTTCCAGTGCAATAGGGCTTTTCGTTGGCGGCGTCAATCAGCTACGGTGTCGTGATCTGCAGTTCAACGGATTCCAGACGGCGATCCAAATAAACCCTGGCGAGTCTTCCGTAGACCTCGCCTTTACTAATATTGTCGCTTACGGTCCTGGGTCACAGCTGACCGTAACTTGCACGACGGACAATTTCATTAACGGCTTGAGTTTCGTAAATTGTACCTTCAATAACGATTTGGCCGTTTCGACCGCGAGCGCAGTCATTTTGGATCCTGGCAGCAACGCCGCATTGGATACGGTTCGATTCGTCTCATGCACGTGTACGGGCAATGCCTATTCCGGATTAGAGATCGATGGCGGCCAACACATCGAAATCCTCGGCGGCGAATATGCTGGAAATTCTCAAGCATCGGGATCGTCCGCAGCGGGAATTTGGATAGAAGGAGCGCCGTCAAACGTACGCATCGTAGGGGCGTCACTAGTTGCTTCGGTCTACGGACTTTCAGCACAAAAGTACGCGCTCACGATCGGATCAGGCGCCTCCGATATTTTCGTGAGCGACTGCGATATGACGGGCTACCATCCGGCATCCCCGCTCGACGTGTCGACGTCTGTCGGGACTAACGTTGAAGTAGTCAATTGTCCCGGATATAATGACCAGGGGACGCTGGTTGCGGCCATCGCGCCAGCTTCGGCTACTCCCTTCAACGGAGCTTCTTATAAGTACTATGGCCCCGTGCAATTTTTCGTTACGGGCGGTACTTATACCATCCACTCCATAAAGATCAACGGCAACGCAACTCAGCTTACCTCTGGAACGTTTAGGCTGGAACCTGGCTCTACGCCGAACGCGACGATCTCGTATACTCCGCCTTCGCCGCCAGGGCCCGATTTCATTATGATCGGCCTCTGAGGACGTCGACGTTTGAAGACTCGGACGGTTCAGACATCGCGTCACTCGCCGTGGGGTCTTCTCCCAGGATATTAGGCCACGGATAACTAGAAAATGGCGGCGAACACCGACCGATAGGAGGGTCGCCGTTGCGCAAGTCCCGCTACTCCGACGAACAGACTGCCGCAGCCCTTCGCCAAGCCGAAACCGGCACGCCGATCGCCGACATTACCCGCAAGCTTGGCATCTCCGAAGCGACGTTCTACGCCTGGCGTAAGCGCTTTGGCAGCCTCGGCACGCCCGAGATCCGTGATTTACGGCAGTTGCGCGACGAGAACGCGCGCCTCAAGCGCGTCGTCGCGGATCTGACGCTCGATCGTCAGATCTTGCAAGACGTCGTTAAAAAGCGGTGAGGAAGATACGCCGCATCGTCATGCTGCCGAAGGTCAGAGAAGACTGGCGCTTGAGCGAGCGACACGTTTGCCGACTCCTCGATGTCAACCGCAGAATGCGTCCATTACCGCAGCGTCAAGGTCGACGATCGGCCCTGCGTAGCCGGATCAAAGAGATCGCGCAGACTCGTATCCGCTACGGCTATCGTCGGATTGCGGTGCTGCTGCGTCGCGAAGGCTGGACCGTCAATATCAAGCGCATCCGGCGCATCTACCGCGAAGAAAACTTGGCAATTCGGACCAAAACGCCAAAACGCCGGCGTTCGGCAGTCGGCGGTTCGCGCGCGTTACGCCGGCCGCGCCAAATCAGAGTTGGGCCATGGATTTTATGCATGACACGCTGGCTGATGGCACCAAGGTCCGGCTGTTAACCATAGTTGATTGCTTTAGTCGCGAGAGCGTGGCGCTCGAGGTCGGTTTCGGTTTCAAATCCACCGAGGTTGTGGAGGTGCTCAAGCGAATATCTCATCAACGCGGAGCACCGCACCGCATCGCCTGTGACAACGGCCCCGAGTTCGTGTCGGTGCAGCTCGATCAGTGGGCATATTGGAATCACGTCGTGTTGGACTTTTCGCGGCCCGGAAAGCCGTCAGATAACGCGTTTTGCGAATCTTTCAACAATCGCGTGCGACAAGAGCTGCTCAATCCCAACTGGTTTCGATCGATTCACGATTGGCGCGTCCAGGCCGCAGCGTGGCGAGCGGACTATAACACCAACCATCCTCACAGCTCGCTGGGAAATCTGTCTCCGAAAGAGTACGAGCGTTAAGCCAAGGTGTTATGTTCCAAATACAGTACAAAGCAGGATGCCCTCTTTAAGGGTACCGATCTTCGAACCACAACTGCACGTTGGCGACGAACAGAAGCCCAGCGGTGGCCTCGGTTAGCTGAACACCCTCTTGTGTGATGACTTCCCGCGCTGCGGGTCGAAAAGACCTGCGAAGAGGAGAAGCCATCGTGAAACGTTCTCGTCGCAACCACACACCGGCCTTCAAGGCCAAAGTGGCGTTGGCGGCAATCAAGACGGATCAGACCGTTGCGGAGCTCGCAAAACGTTTCGACGTTCATCCCAACTCGATCGTGCAGTGGAAAAGCGAACTGCTCGAACGCGCCGGCGAGATCTTCGAAGGCAGCAGATCGGGCCGTAACGAGGAAGTCGATGTCAAGGAGCTCCATGCCAAGATCGGGCAGCTGGCGCTTGAAAACGATTTTTTAGAACGCGCGCTCGGACGCATCGACGGGCCGAGCGCAAAGCGATGATCGACAAAGAGCATCCTTTGCCCTTGATACACCAGGCTCAGCTGCTGCAGCTTTCGCGCGGTTC
>CAWFFL010000003.1:0-1645000 GCA_963815165.1 Vulcanimicrobiota bacterium | reverse complement strand
TTTTTTTTTTTTTTTTTTTTTTTTTTTTTTTTTTTTTTTTTTTTTTTTTTTTTTTTTTTTTTTTTTTTTTTTTTTTTTTTTTTTTTTTTTTTTTTTTTTTTTTTTTTTTTTTTTTTTTTTTTTTTTTTTTTTTTTTTTTTTTTTTTTTTTTTTTTTTTTTTTTTTTTTTTTTTTTTTTTTTTTTTTTTTTTTTTTTTTTTTTTTTTTTTTTTTTTTTTTTTTTTTTTTTTTTTTTTTTTTTTTTTTTTTTTTTTTTTTTTTTTTTTTTTTTTTTTTTTTTTTTTTTTTTTTTTTTTTTTTTTTTTTTTTTTTTTTTTTTTTTTTTTTTTTTTTTTTTTTTTTTTTTTTTTTTTTTTTTTTTTTTTTTTTTTTTTTTTTTTTTTTTTTTTTTTTTTTTTTTTTTTTTTTTTTTTTTTTTTTTTTTTTTTTTTTTTTTTTTTTTTTTTTTTTTTTTTTTTTTTTTTTTTTTTTTTTTTTTTTTTTTTTTTTTTTTTTTTTTTTTTTTTTTTTTTTTTTTTTTTTTTTTTTTTTTTTTTTTTTTTTTTTTTTTTTTTTTTTTTTTTTTTTTTTTTTTTTTTTTTTTTTTTTTTTTTTTTTTTTTTTTTTTTTTTTTTTTTTTTTTTTTTTTTTTTTTTTTTTTTTTTTTTTTTTTTTTTTTTTTTTTTTTTTTTTTTTTTTTTTTTTTTTTTTTTTTTTTTTTTTTTTTTTTTTTTTTTTTTTTTTTTTTTTTTTTTTTTTTTTTTTTTTTTTTTTTTTTTTTTTTTTTTTTTTTTTTTTTTTTTTTTTTTTTTTTTTTTTTTTTTTTTTTTTTTTTTTTTTTTTTTTTTTTTTTTTTTTTTTTTTTTTTTTTTTTTTTTTTTTTTTTTTTTTTTTTTTTTTTTTTTTTTTTTTTTTTTTTTTTTTTTTTTTTTTTTTTTTTTTTTTTTTTTTTTTTTTTTTTTTTTTTTTTTTTTTTTTTTTTTTTTTTTTTTTTTTTTTTTTTTTTTTTTTTTTTTTTTTTTTTTTTTTTTTTTTTTTTTTTTTTTTTTTTTTTTTTTTTTTTTTTTTTTTTTTTTTTTTTTTTTTTTTTTTTTTTTTTTTTTTTTTTTTTTTTTTTTTTTTTTTTTTTTTTTTTTTTTTTTTTTTTTTTTTTTTTTTTTTTTTTTTTTTTTTTTTTTTTTTTTTTTTTTTTTTTTTTTTTTTTTTTTTTTTTTTTTTTTTTTTTTTTTTTTTTTTTTTTTTTTTTTTTTTTTTTTTTTTTTTTTTTTTTTTTTTTTTTTTTTTTTTTTTTTTTTTTTTTTTTTTTTTTTTTTTTTTTTTTTTTTTTTTTTTTTTTTTTTTTTTTTTTTTTTTTTTTTTTTTTTTTTTTTTTTTTTTTTTTTTTTTTTTTTTTTTTTTTTTTTTTTTTTTTTTTTTTTTTTTTTTTTTTTTTTTTTTTTTTTTTTTTTTTTTTTTTTTTTTTTTTTTTTTTTTTTTTTTTTTTTTTTTTTTTTTTTTTTTTTTTTTTTTTTTTTTTTTTTTTTTTTTTTTTTTTTTTTTTTTTTTTTTTTTTTTTTTTTTTTTTTTTTTTTTTTTTTTTTTTTTTTTTTTTTTTTTTTTTTTTTTTTTTTTTTTTTTTTTTTTTTTTTTTTTTTTTTTTTTTTTTTTTTTTTTTTTTTTTTTTTTTTTTTTTTTTTTTTTTTTTTTTTTTTTTTTTTTTTTTTTTTTTTTTTTTTTTTTTTTTTTTTTTTTTTTTTTTTTTTTTTTTTTTTTTTTTTTTTTTTTTTTTTTTTTTTTTTTTTTTTTTTTTTTTTTTTTTTTTTTTTTTTTTTTTTTTTTTTTTTTTTTTTTTTTTTTTTTTTTTTTTTTTTTTTTTTTTTTTTTTTTTTTTTTTTTTTTTTTTTTTTTTTTTTTTTTTTTTTTTTTTTTTTTTTTTTTTTTTTTTTTTTTTTTTTTTTTTTTTTTTTTTTTTTTTTTTTTTTTTTTTTTTTTTTTTTTTTTTTTTTTTTTTTTTTTTTTTTTTTTTTTTTTTTTTTTTTTTTTTTTTTTTTTTTTTTTTTTTTTTTTTTTTTTTTTTTTTTTTTTTTTTTTTTTTTTTTTTTTTTTTTTTTTTTTTTTTTTTTTTTTTTTTTTTTTTTTTTTTTTTTTTTTTTTTTTTTTTTTTTTTTTTTTTTTTTTTTTTTTTTTTTTTTTTTTTTTTTTTTTTTTTTTTTTTTTTTTTTTTTTTTTTTTTTTTTTTTTTTTTTTTTTTTTTTTTTTTTTTTTTTTTTTTTTTTTTTTTTTTTTTTTTTTTTTTTTTTTTTTTTTTTTTTTTTTTTTTTTTTTTTTTTTTTTTTTTTTTTTTTTTTTTTTTTTTTTTTTTTTTTTTTTTTTTTTTTTTTTTTTTTTTTTTTTTTTTTTTTTTTTTTTTTTTTTTTTTTTTTTTTTTTTTTTTTTTTTTTTTTTTTTTTTTTTTTTTTTTTTTTTTTTTTTTTTTTTTTTTTTTTTTTTTTTTTTTTTTTTTTTTTTTTTTTTTTTTTTTTTTTTTTTTTTTTTTTTTTTTTTTTTTTTTTTTTTTTTTTTTTTTTTTTTTTTTTTTTTTTTTTTTTTTTTTTTTTTTTTTTTTTTTTTTTTTTTTTTTTTTTTTTTTTTTTTTTTTTTTTTTTTTTTTTTTTTTTTTTTTTTTTTTTTTTTTTTTTTTTTTTTTTTTTTTTTTTTTTTTTTTTTTTTTTTTTTTTTTTTTTTTTTTTTTTTTTTTTTTTTTTTTTTTTTTTTTTTTTTTTTTTTTTTTTTTTTTTTTTTTTTTTTTTTTTTTTTTTTTTTTTTTTTTTTTTTTTTTTTTTTTTTTTTTTTTTTTTTTTTTTTTTTTTTTTTTTTTTTTTTTTTTTTTTTTTTTTTTTTTTTTTTTTTTTTTTTTTTTTTTTTTTTTTTTTTTTTTTTTTTTTTTTTTTTTTTTTTTTTTTTTTTTTTTTTTTTTTTTTTTTTTTTTTTTTTTTTTTTTTTTTTTTTTTTTTTTTTTTTTTTTTTTTTTTTTTTTTTTTTTTTTTTTTTTTTTTTTTTTTTTTTTTTTTTTTTTTTTTTTTTTTTTTTTTTTTTTTTTTTTTTTTTTTTTTTTTTTTTTTTTTTTTTTTTTTTTTTTTTTTTTTTTTTTTTTTTTTTTTTTTTTTTTTTTTTTTTTTTTTTTTTTTTTTTTTTTTTTTTTTTTTTTTTTTTTTTTTTTTTTTTTTTTTTTTTTTTTTTTTTTTTTTTTTTTTTTTTTTTTTTTTTTTTTTTTTTTTTTTTTTTTTTTTTTTTTTTTTTTTTTTTTTTTTTTTTTTTTTTTTTTTTTTTTTTTTTTTTTTTTTTTTTTTTTTTTTTTTTTTTTTTTTTTTTTTTTTTTTTTTTTTTTTTTTTTTTTTTTTTTTTTTTTTTTTTTTTTTTTTTTTTTTTTTTTTTTTTTTTTTTTTTTTTTTTTTTTTTTTTTTTTTTTTTTTTTTTTTTTTTTTTTTTTTTTTTTTTTTTTTTTTTTTTTTTTTTTTTTTTTTTTTTTTTTTTTTTTTTTTTTTTTTTTTTTTTTTTTTTTTTTTTTTTTTTTTTTTTTTTTTTTTTTTTTTTTTTTTTTTTTTTTTTTTTTTTTTTTTTTTTTTTTTTTTTTTTTTTTTTTTTTTTTTTTTTTTTTTTTTTTTTTTTTTTTTTTTTTTTTTTTTTTTTTTTTTTTTTTTTTTTTTTTTTTTTTTTTTTTTTTTTTTTTTTTTTTTTTTTTTTTTTTTTTTTTTTTTTTTTTTTTTTTTTTTTTTTTTTTTTTTTTTTTTTTTTTTTTTTTTTTTTTTTTTTTTTTTTTTTTTTTTTTTTTTTTTTTTTTTTTTTTTTTTTTTTTTTTTTTTTTTTTTTTTTTTTTTTTTTTTTTTTTTTTTTTTTTTTTTTTTTTTTTTTTTTTTTTTTTTTTTTTTTTTTTTTTTTTTTTTTTTTTTTTTTTTTTTTTTTTTTTTTTTTTTTTTTTTTTTTTTTTTTTTTTTTTTTTTTTTTTTTTTTTTTTTTTTTTTTTTTTTTTTTTTTTTTTTTTTTTTTTTTTTTTTTTTTTTTTTTTTTTTTTTTTTTTTTTTTTTTTTTTTTTTTTTTTTTTTTTTTTTTTTTTTTTTTTTTTTTTTTTTTTTTTTTTTTTTTTTTTTTTTTTTTTTTTTTTTTTTTTTTTTTTTTTTTTTTTTTTTTTTTTTTTTTTTTTTTTTTTTTTTTTTTTTTTTTTTTTAAAAAAAAAAAAAAAAAAAAAAAAAAAAAAAAAAAAAAAAAAAAAAAAAAAAAAAAAAAAAAAAAAAAAAAAAAAAAAAAAAAAAAAAATTTTTTTTTTTTTTTTTTTTTTTTTTTTTTTTTTTTTTTTTTTTTTTTTTTTTTTTTTTTTTTTTTTTTTTTTTTTTTTTTTTTTTTTTTTTTTTTTTTTGGGGGGGGGGGGGGGGGGGGGGGGGGGGGGGGGGGGGGGGGGGGGGGGGGGGGGGGGGGGGGGGGGGGGGGGGGGGGGGGGGGGGGGGGGGGGGGGGGGGGGGGGGGGGGGGGGGGGGGGGGGGGGGGGGGGGGGGGGGGGGGGGGGGGGGGGGGGGGGGGGGGGGGGGGGGGGGGGGGGGGGGGGGGGGGGGGGGGGGGGGGGGGGGGGGGGGGGGGGGGGGGGGGGGGGGGGGGGGGGGGGGGGGGGGGGGGGGGGGGGGGGGGGGGGGGGGGGGGGGGGGGGGGGGGGGGGGGGGGGTTTTTTTTTTTTTTTTTTTTTTTTTTTTTTTTTTTTTTTTTTTTTTTTTTTTTTTTTTTTTTTTTTTTTTTTTTTTTTTTTTTTTTTTTTTTTTTTTTTTTTTTTTTTTTTTTTTTTTTTTTTTTTTTTTTTTTTTTTTTTTTTTTTTTTTTTTTTTTTTTTTTTTTTTTTTTTTTTTTTTTTTTTTTTTTTTTTTTTTTTTTTTTTTTTTTTTTTTTTTTTTTTTTTTTTTTTTTTTTTTTTTTTTTTTTTTTTTTTTTTTTTTTTTTTTTTTTTTTTTTTTTTTTTTTTTTTTTTTTTTTTTTTTTTTTTTTTTTTTTTTTTTTTTTTTTTTTTTTTTTTTTTTTTTTTTTTTTTTTTTTTTTTTTTTTTTTTTTTTTTTTTTTTTTTTTTTTTTTTTTTTTTTTTTTTTTTTTTTTTTTTTTTTTTTTTTTTTTTTTTTTTTTTTTTTTTTTTTTTTTTTTTTTTTTTTTTTTTTTTTTTTTTTTTTTTTTTTTTTTTTTTTTTTTTTTTTTTTTTTTTTTTTTTTTTTTTTTTTTTTTTTTTTTTTTTTTTTTTTTTTTTTTTTTTTTTTTTTTTTTTTTTTTTTTTTTTTTTTTTTTTTTTTTTTTTTTTTTTTTTTTTTTTTTTTTTTTTTTTTTTTTTTTTTTTTTTTTTTTTTTTTTTTTTTTTTTTTTTTTTTTTTTTTTTTTTTTTTTTTTTTTTTTTTTTTTTTTTTTTTTTTTTTTTTTTTTTTTTTTTTTTTTTTTTTTTTTTTTTTTTTTTTTTTTTTTTTTTTTTTTTTTTTTTTTTTTTTTTTTTTTTTTTTTTTTTTTTTTTTTTTTTTTTTTTTTTTTTTTTTTTTTTTTTTTTTTTTTTTTTTTTTTTTTTTTTTTTTTTTTTTTTTTTTTTTTTTTTTTTTTTTTTTTTTTTTTTTTTTTTTTTTTTTTTTTTTTTTTTTTTTTTTTTTTTTTTTTTTTTTTTTTTTTTTTTTTTTTTTTTTTTTTTTTTTTTTTTTTTTTTTTTTTTTTTTTTTTTTTTTTTTTTTTTTTTTTTTTTTTTTTTTTTTTTTTTTTTTTTTTTTTTTTTTTTTTTTTTTTTTTTTTTTTTTTTTTTTTTTTTTTTTTTTTTTTTTTTTTTTTTTTTTTTTTTTTTTTTTTTTTTTTTTTTTTTTTTTTTTTTTTTTTTTTTTTTTTTTTTTTTTTTTTTTTTTTTTTTTTTTTTTTTTTTTTTTTTTTTTTTTTTTTTTTTTTTTTTTTTTTTTTTTTTTTTTTTTTTTTTTTTTTTTTTTTTTTTTTTTTTTTTTTTTTTTTTTTTTTTTTTTTTTTTTTTTTTTTTTTTTTTTTTTTTTTTTTTTTTTTTTTTTTTTTTTTTTTTTTTTTTTTTTTTTTTTTTTTTTTTTTTTTTTTTTTTTTTTTTTTTTTTTTTTTTTTTTTTTTTTTTTTTTTTTTTTTTTTTTTTTTTTTTTTTTTTTTTTTTTTTTTTTTTTTTTTTTTTTTTTTTTTTTTTTTTTTTTTTTTTTTTTTTTTTTTTTTTTTTTTTTTTTTTTTTTTTTTTTTTTTTTTTTTTTTTTTTTTTTTTTTTTTTTTTTTTTTTTTTTTTTTTTTTTTTTTTTTTTTTTTTTTTTTTTTTTTTTTTTTTTTTTTTTTTTTTTTTTTTTTTTTTTTTTTTTTTTTTTTTTTTTTTTTTTTTTTTTTTTTTTTTTTTTTTTTTTTTTTTTTTTTTTTTTTTTTTTTTTTTTTTTTTTTTTTTTTTTTTTTTTTTTTTTTTTTTTTTTTTTTTTTTTTTTTTTTTTTTTTTTTTTTTTTTTTTTTTTTTTTTTTTTTTTTTTTTTTTTTTTTTTTTTTTTTTTTTTTTTTTTTTTTTTTTTTTTTTTTTTTTTTTTTTTTTTTTTTTTTTTTTTTTTTTTTTTTTTTTTTTTTTTTTTTTTTTTTTTTTTTTTTTTTTTTTTTTTTTTTTTTTTTTTTTTTTTTTTTTTTTTTTTTTTTTTTTTTTTTTTTTTTTTTTTTTTTTTTTTTTTTTTTTTTTTTTTTTTTTTTTTTTTTTTTTTTTTTTTTTTTTTTTTTTTTTTTTTTTTTTTTTTTTTTTTTTTTTTTTTTTTTTTTTTTTTTTTTTTTTTTTTTTTTTTTTTTTTTTTTTTTTTTTTTTTTTTTTTTTTTTTTTTTTTTTTTTTTTTTTTTTTTTTTTTTTTTTTTTTTTTTTTTTTTTTTTTTTTTTTTTTTTTTTTTTTTTTTTTTTTTTTTTTTTTTTTTTTTTTTTTTTTTTTTTTTTTTTTTTTTTTTTTTTTTTTTTTTTTTTTTTTTTTTTTTTTTTTTTTTTTTTTTTTTTTTTTTTTTTTTTTTTTTTTTTTTTTTTTTTTTTTTTTTTTTTTTTTTTTTTTTTTTTTTTTTTTTTTTTTTTTTTTTTTTTTTTTTTTTTTTTTTTTTTTTTTTTTTTTTTTTTTTTTTTTTTTTTTTTTTTTTTTTTTTTTTTTTTTTTTTTTTTTTTTTTTTTTTTTTTTTTTTTTTTTTTTTTTTTTTTTTTTTTTTTTTTTTTTTTTTTTTTTTTTTTTTTTTTTTTTTTTTTTTTTTTTTTTTTTTTTTTTTTTTTTTTTTTTTTTTTTTTTTTTTTTTTTTTTTTTTTTTTTTTTTTTTTTTTTTTTTTTTTTTTTTTTTTTTTTTTTTTTTTTTTTTTTTTTTTTTTTTTTTTTTTTTTTTTTTTTTTTTTTTTTTTTTTTTTTTTTTTTTTTTTTTTTTTTTTTTTTTTTTTTTTTTTTTTTTTTTTTTTTTTTTTTTTTTTTTTTTTTTTTTTTTTTTTTTTTTTTTTTTTTTTTTTTTTTTTTTTTTTTTTTTTTTTTTTTTTTTTTTTTTTTTTTTTTTTTTTTTTTTTTTTTTTTTTTTTTTTTTTTTTTTTTTTTTTTTTTTTTTTTTTTTTTTTTTTTTTTTTTTTTTTTTTTTTTTTTTTTTTTTTTTTTTTTTTTTTTTTTTTTTTTTTTTTTTTTTTTTTTTTTTTTTTTTTTTTTTTTTTTTTTTTTTTTTTTTTTTTTTTTTTTTTTTTTTTTTTTTTTTTTTTTTTTTTTTTTTTTTTTTTTTTTTTTTTTTTTTTTTTTTTTTTTTTTTTTTTTTTTTTTTTTTTTTTTTTTTTTTTTTTTTTTTTTTTTTTTTTTTTTTTTTTTTTTTTTTTTTTTTTTTTTTTTTTTTTTTTTTTTTTTTTTTTTTTTTTTTTTTTTTTTTTTTTTTTTTTTTTTTTTTTTTTTTTTTTTTTTTTTTTTTTTTTTTTTTTTTTTTTTTTTTTTTTTTTTTTTTTTTTTTTTTTTTTTTTTTTTTTTTTTTTTTTTTTTTTTTTTTTTTTTTTTTTTTTTTTTTTTTTTTTTTTTTTTTTTTTTTTTTTTTTTTTTTTTTTTTTTTTTTTTTTTTTTTTTTTTTTTTTTTTTTTTTTTTTTTTTTTTTTTTTTTTTTTTTTTTTTTTTTTTTTTTTTTTTTTTTTTTTTTTTTTTTTTTTTTTTTTTTTTTTTTTTTTTTTTTTTTTTTTTTTTTTTTTTTTTTTTTTTTTTTTTTTTTTTTTTTTTTTTTTTTTTTTTTTTTTTTTTTTTTTTTTTTTTTTTTTTTTTTTTTTTTTTTTTTTTTTTTTTTTTTTTTTTTTTTTTTTTTTTTTTTTTTTTTTTTTTTTTTTTTTTTTTTTTTTTTTTTTTTTTTTTTTTTTTTTTTTTTTTTTTTTTTTTTTTTTTTTTTTTTTTTTTTTTTTTTTTTTTTTTTTTTTTTTTTTTTTTTTTTTTTTTTTTTTTTTTTTTTTTTTTTTTTTTTTTTTTTTTTTTTTTTTTTTTTTTTTTTTTTTTTTTTTTTTTTTTTTTTTTTTTTTTTTTTTTTTTTTTTTTTTTTTTTTTTTTTTTTTTTTTTTTTTTTTTTTTTTTTTTTTTTTTTTTTTTTTTTTTTTTTTTTTTTTTTTTTTTTTTTTTTTTTTTTTTTTTTTTTTTTTTTTTTTTTTTTTTTTTTTTTTTTTTTTTTTTTTTTTTTTTTTTTTTTTTTTTTTTTTTTTTTTTTTTTTTTTTTTTTTTTTTTTTTTTTTTTTTTTTTTTTTTTTTTTTTTTTTTTTTTTTTTTTTTTTTTTTTTTTTTTTTTTTTTTTTTTTTTTTTTTTTTTTTTTTTTTTTTTTTTTTTTTTTTTTTTTTTTTTTTTTTTTTTTTTTTTTTTTTTTTTTTTTTTTTTTTTTTTTTTTTTTTTTTTTTTTTTTTTTTTTTTTTTTTTTTTTTTTTTTTTTTTTTTTTTTTTTTTTTTTTTTTTTTTTTTTTTTTTTTTTTTTTTTTTTTTTTTTTTTTTTTTTTTTTTTTTTTTTTTTTTTTTTTTTTTTTTTTTTTTTTTTTTTTTTTTTTTTTTTTTTTTTTTTTTTTTTTTTTTTTTTTTTTTTTTTTTTTTTTTTTTTTTTTTTTTTTTTTTTTTTTTTTTTTTTTTTTTTTTTTTTTTTTTTTTTTTTTTTTTTTTTTTTTTTTTTTTTTTTTTTTTTTTTTTTTTTTTTTTTTTTTTTTTTTTTTTTTTTTTTTTTTTTTTTTTTTTTTTTTTTTTTTTTTTTTTTTTTTTTTTTTTTTTTTTTTTTTTTTTTTTTTTTTTTTTTTTTTTTTTTTTTTTTTTTTTTTTTTTTTTTTTTTTTTTTTTTTTTTTTTTTTTTTTTTTTTTTTTTTTTTTTTTTTTTTTTTTTTTTTTTTTTTTTTTTTTTTTTTTTTTTTTTTTTTTTTTTTTTTTTTTTTTTTTTTTTTTTTTTTTTTTTTTTTTTTTTTTTTTTTTTTTTTTTTTTTTTTTTTTTTTTTTTTTTTTTTTTTTTTTTTTTTTTTTTTTTTTTTTTTTTTTTTTTTTTTTTTTTTTTTTTTTTTTTTTTTTTTTTTTTTTTTTTTTTTTTTTTTTTTTTTTTTTTTTTTTTTTTTTTTTTTTTTTTTTTTTTTTTTTTTTTTTTTTTTTTTTTTTTTTTTTTTTTTTTTTTTTTTTTTTTTTTTTTTTTTTTTTTTTTTTTTTTTTTTTTTTTTTTTTTTTTTTTTTTTTTTTTTTTTTTTTTTTTTTTTTTTTTTTTTTTTTTTTTTTTTTTTTTTTTTTTTTTTTTTTTTTTTTTTTTTTTTTTTTTTTTTTTTTTTTTTTTTTTTTTTTTTTTTTTTTTTTTTTTTTTTTTTTTTTTTTTTTTTTTTTTTTTTTTTTTTTTTTTTTTTTTTTTTTTTTAAAAAAAAAAAAAAAAAAAAAAAAAAAAAAAAAAAAAAAAAAAAAAAAAAAAAAAAAAAAAAAAAAAAAAAAAAAAAAAAAAAAAAAAAAAAAAAAAAAAAAAAAAAAAAAAAAAAAAAAAAAAAAAAAAAAAAAAAAAAAAAAAAAAAAAAAAAAAAAAAAAAAAAAAAAAAAAAAAAAAAAAAAAAAAATCCTCGGTAGCCACCCAAAATGTACCACCTGTGGCCAGTTGAAAATGTACCAGGGGTCGGTGGCCACTTGAAAGTGTACCACCCGTGAGGTGATCCAGCCCGAGCATGCCAGGGCGGCGTCGCAAGATGCCGTGTATGAACCGACTGAGCATGGACGAGCAGCAATCAATCATCGGCCTCCTGCGCCTGGGATGGAAGCAACGGCGGATCGCGCGGGAGACCGGCTACCACCGAGCGACAATTCGGCGGATCGCACGCGGGGCCGCGACCGAGCCGGCAAAGTGTACCACCCCGGCCAAAGTGGCCACCGACCCAAAACCGGCCACCGGTCCGGAAGTGCCCACCGGGTCACGCCGGTCGCGCAGCGTCTGCGAGCCGCATCGGAGCTTCATCGAGGCGGAGGCCGCCAAGGGCCGTAACGCGGTCGCGATCTTCCAGGATCTGGTGGAGCATCATGGCTACGACGGTGCGTACAACGCAGTAAAGCGTTTCGTCGGTAAGCTGCGACCAGCTGAACCGAAGGTCAGTTGCCGGTTTGAGACTGATCCTGGGCAAGAGGCGCAAGTTGACTACGGCGAGGGTGCGTTAACGCGGCACCCGCAGACGGGAAAGTATCGCCGGCCACGGCTGTTTGCGATGAAACTCAGCAACAGCCGACGTGCATTTCGGCGCGTCGTATGGGAATCATCGAGCGAGATCTGGAGCAAGCTGCACGAAGCGGCATTCGCGAAATTCGGTGGCGCGCCGCATACGATCCGGCTCGACAACCTCAAAGAAGGCGTACTGCGGCCGGATATTTACGATCCCCAGCTCAATCCACTTTACGCCAAGATGCTCGAGCACTACAGCGTTATTCCGCTGCCATGCCGACCGTACGCGCCCGATCTCAAGGGGAAGGTTGAATCGGAGATCGGCTACACACAGAAAACGGCATTGAAGGGGCGTCGGTTCGAGAGCATCGAGGAACAAAACGCCTATCTCGACCACTGGGATGAGCGCTGGGCCATGACGCGCATCCACGGCACGACCAAACGCCAAGTGCGCGCGATGTTCGAAGAGGAGCAGCCGTTCCTCCAGCAACTCCCGCTGACTCGGTTTGAGTATTATCGGGTCTGCGAACGCACCGTTCACTTCGACGGCCACGTGGAAGTCGACGGCGCGTACTACTCAGCGCCGCCGCGCTACGCCGGCCGCAGAGTTCCGGTTCACGTTGGCCGATTGTGGCTGCGCATTCTCGACCGAGAAACGCACGAGTGCGTGCGCGAGCACACGATCGCGCTTCACAAGGGGCAGCGGCGAACCCACGATGCCGATCGGCCCAAGCAAACGCCGATCAAGGTCGAGCAGCTTGCCGCTCGCATCAGCGGCGCCGGCTCCGGTTGCCGAGCCTTTGCCAGTAGGCTGGTAGAGGACCGCGGTGCCACCGCGTTGCGAGCGCTCTACGGAATGCTCGATCTGCTGCGCCGCTACGATGCCGGAGCCGTCGATCGTGCGTGCGCCTTTGCAGTATCCTCGGGCATCTCAAGCTTTAAGTTTCTTCGCACCTATCTCTCGCATCACGCCGCTCCGCTCAAGCTCAAAAACGAGCATCGCATCATCCCGGCGATCACAACCTACGCAGATCACTTCGCAACGCTTACGCAAGGAGCACCTTCATGACCACCGACGAACTTGACCGCTCGCTTCGGCAACTGCGATTGGGCGGCATGGCCGACACGCTCTCCATCAGATCCCAACAAGCCAGGGCCGACAGCCTGGGACCACTCGATTTTATCGGCCTGCTAGTTCACGATGAGCTGCAACGGCGGCGCGACCGACTGATCGAGCGGCGCATCAAAGCTGCCGGCTTTCGCGACCAACGAACGCTCGATGCCTTCGATTGGAAGTTCAACGCGCTCGACCGAGCACTTATCTTTGAACTAGCCAACTGCCGCTTCATCGAACAGCACGAAGACGCCTTGCTGCTCGGCAATGCCGGCGTTGGCAAGAGCCACATCGCCCAAGCCATCGGCATGGCCGCCATCCACGCCGGTTTCCGCGTTCTGTATCGAGAAGCGCACGTGCTCTTCGAGGATTTGCTGCTGGCCAGCGCCACCGGCGAACGAACCGACGCGATCGCAATGTACAGCGAGATACCACTACTCATCATCGACGACCTAGGGATGCGAAAGCTGCCTGCCAACGCCGCCGAAGATTTGCTCGAGATCGTGATGCGCCGCTACGAGCGAACCTCAACCATCCTGACGTCAAACCGGCCGCTCGACGATTGGCCTCAGCTCTTTGGCGACACGCCGGCCGTTGCCGCCTTCCTCGACCGGCTCATGCATCACTCGCACCTCATCGAGATTCGAGGCAAGAGCTATAGGCTTCACGAGCACAGCCTCACTACCCGAAATCGGAAGGCAAAGACCACGACTTAGACTAAGCTACCTCGAACTTTACTACGCTCGGGCTGGTACATTTTGAAGTGGCCACGCCTGGTACAGTTTGAAGTGGCCGCCGAGGGCTGAAGAGCCCGATCTGGCTGCCGCGTTCTTCCATGCCTACCGGAGCCTTGACGGTTACTTAGAAGAGGTAATCATTGATTCCATTTCCGGAGCGCTGATGGAACCTATAGCTGAGCTATTTGTTGAAAAGACGCTAACGTCACATCAACGCACTATTGCGCGCACACTTGGAAAGAATCTCAGAAAACTGTGCCACCTCCGCCGTCAATCGCCGCTTGAATGGCCTCGTAGAGAGCTGGAGCGTTGTCGGAAGCTGCAGGCGACATCCCGAAGTCAGCGCCATTGTAAACGGAGTGGTTATCGCTTCCAAGCCAGGATGAGGTTGACCAGGTTCCAGAGGTCGCTGGCTGATAGAAGTAGCTAGTCGATCCGTCGGTATTCTGAACCCTGGCATATGATGGCTGGGAGTGGTCTATGCTTTCCCACTGCGGAGGTAGGAGCGACTCGTTATAGGTCGCGTTAGCTGCGAGCCAAAATTGGCCGTTTATCTCATGCTCCTCGTGCCAGTCAGCAGCTCCCTCGCTGGCATTGTATAGCGTGGCGGGATAGGACTTAGTGATCTCAATGTTGCTAGTAAATGACATGGTCGTCCGTTCCTTCTTTATTTCTTAAGTGCGGTGAAGAAAAAACTAGCGAGGACACCGACGGCACGGCCTACATCGATCCACGTAGGTGCGCCCGCGCCGGGTTCCCATCATAGCGATGTGAGATTCTCCATTACAACAGCCAAAGATCCCAGACTGAGGCGCTATTATTAAGATTTGCGAGCGGCGGAATCGTGTCCGTTGTTACTCGAAAGTCGAATTTAGCGGGCCATCGGCGTCAGGGGGAAGGAAAATTTCAGGTGCGCTCAGCTAAGAGTGCCGCATGCCAGGGGCCGTCCCGCGCGCAATAACCGGAACTGAAGCTATTTGCTACTTGCGCGCTACGCTCGCCCTCTGAATCCCTCTCAGGGCAGCAGGGGCGGGGAGTATGCCGTGCCCTCGGGGTTCTCAAGACCCTTTGTAATCTGCTTAGTTGACGGCGTGAGGGAGCCGGGTGGAAACTCAACCACAGTTGGAGGATTGGCCCCACCATTGGTTACATAGAGCCACCCGTTCTTCCCTACGCTTACGGCGTCGGGCTTGCTTATTCCATTAGTGATCGTTTCATACGGGTGACGCTTCCCCGGGTGAAATTTCTCTACGTTGCTTTGAAGAAAGTTTGTAACATATAACGTGCCACTTAAGTCCACCGAAATCCCCACCGGAGTTTTCACCCCGTCAGTGATCGTTCTTGTCGGTGATCTCTGACCTGGAGCATAAACGACGACGTTTGACACGGGTGGGCTGCTGTCCGAGCCATTTGCGACGTACATGTTCCCTGAATGGTCGATCGCTATACCCCTCGGACCAAATAGGCCGTTCGTGATGACTTTGCTTGGTTTCGAAGACCCAGCCTTATATTCCGCGACAGTTTCACTCCCGAGATTTGTCACCCAAAGATTTCCACGTGAGTCGATCGCACAGAAAACGGGAACATTGACGCCGTCCGTGATCGTTCTGGATGGCGTGACAGCGCCTGCGGGGTACACGGAGACCCAGCCTAGACTACTTCCAGGCTCGTTCGTGACGTATAGCGTTCCGTGACCGTCGATGCAGTCGCCTACTGGTTCAAAGAGCCCATCGGTGATGCTATTTATCGGGCTCGGGTTCTTAGCCTTCGCATGGTATATGGTCACGTCATTGTAAGCTGGGTCGAAGTTCACTACGTAGAGAAGGGGCCCTCGAACGCTGCGCAGCTCATGCGCGCTGTTGTAGTCGCGTCCCGTCGATGAGTGTCTTGCGATATCAGTCGTGACTGCGTGGCTCTGAGGCATTGTATGCTGTACGCCGAGCGGCAGCTGCTCGTCGCCGCAGCTGGCAAGCAATGCGGAAGCAACGCTGATGCAAAGCGCGGGGTTCATAAAGGTTCTCATAACTCGATGCCTCCCAAGAGCTGAACGGGCGACCAGCCAAGAATGTTCTGCGTGACCGCATGCACCGCCCGCC
The DNA here is from genome assembly GCA_963815165.1 of Vulcanimicrobiota bacterium. Classification (GTDB taxonomy): domain Bacteria; phylum Vulcanimicrobiota; class Vulcanimicrobiia; order Vulcanimicrobiales; family Vulcanimicrobiaceae; genus Cybelea. The sequence goes on along the minus strand of CAWFFL010000003.1, from coordinate 1,630,462 downwards.
CGACCCCGCAAATACTGACATGAGGCTCCAAGAGAACGCCTTACGGCGATCTAGTCGCCGAAGCTGATAGAGCGCACCTGCGTGGTAACTCCATACGGCAGCATCGGAATTGGCGTCACCTGCTTTATTATTGCGTCAAGGACTTCCTTGCGTTCTTCGTCCGGCAACGTTCCCAAGCTGGTGACGTCCAGTTCAATCAGGACTCGCAATGTTTCCACCGGCACCTCCCGATTTTGATGCTCGCGATTTCGCCGTGTTGCTGCCTTCGATCCGGCGCCCCTCCGCCAACTCCTGAATCCGTTCTGCCGTCGTCGTGAGCGGCGTTACGTCGCCCTTGACGATCTTACGCCATCCTCGCTCGGTGATGCCGATTTCCTGAGCCGTCGCTGCGTGCGGAAACTGGGCCAAGTAGTCGATATCCTCAGCAAGCTGGTCGTGCTCGTATTCGACGGGCTGATCGGGTTCCAATGTCGCCCCGTCGTCGCCGCCAAGCCGATCGACCTCTTTGCCAATCCGAATCAGCCGTTTCGACTGAAGCGGTAATCGACGCAACAGCCCAACGGTTCCCGGTCCCGCCGGATTGCCGTTTGCATCGGCGGCTTTGGCTTCGGGGTGCATTTGGTAGTCGAAAACGTATTCGCGTAATCGCATCACCGGCACCGTGCCCGCCAAGCTGGTGCCGCTCCAATCCAATCGAATCGGATTTCCGGTATGGTAATCGACCCATTGCAACTTTTTCGATTTGGCTAAATCGAGTTCAAAGGGCGCAATCGGCAATGGCTGATTTGGCCCGGTTATGGCAGGCGCAATCGATTGGACGAAGCCGTACGGTTTAATGCTGCGGTCGTACGTCCGCGATTTATTATGCGGATTGAGCCGATTTAATATAGCGGGCGCACTAATTGGGAACTTGCGGCGCATCGGTACGTCTAAATCTACCAACCGCTTTGCACGGCGCCGCTGCTTCGGATTGACGTCCAAATGATTGAGCAGAATCGAAAGCCAGATCCGCCGCGCGAGTTTTGGCGTGGTTTCATTGCGCGTACGGCCAATGATTGCCCCCAATGCGCTTTCCGAAGCCTTGACGATTTCGATTCGATTACCGGATCGCCAGCGGTAGAGAACGTATCGCTTCGCCGAAACCGCAAAGCATCGTAAATCTGTAATTGCCGGGTATTCGATCTTGAGCAAATGCGGGACGATTCGCGGATCGTACGGGTTGAGCGCATCGAATCGAGCGATAATGGCATCGATGTCGCTCTGGGGCAACGAGGGCACGCCATCGGGATATCCCGTGCCGCAGTTGATCGCGAGGCTATCGGCGTCGCAGAAACTAAATGCGGCGCCGCGATCGGCGACCTCGCGTTCGAGCATCGCCAAAATCAAGCGTGCGCCGCCCGTGATGAGGCTGGCAAGAATTGGATTCGCGAACACGCCGGGCCGTTCGTCGTGGACCTTTTCCGATTCGAAGGTAATATCGGCATAGACGTCACCCGGCAGATCGTCATCGCTTTTGGGCGGTTTGACGTTGACCTCGGCATGGATGCCGTACGCGCCGCTGTTAGCCATCTCTTTGAGCCCCAGCGCCAGCGCGGCAAGATCGTGGTCGGCTGATTTGCAAGAACCCGTCGCTACGGGTTGGGCAACGTGGGCCTATTCATCGGATTCCTCAGTAGGAGGAACGCCGCCCTCCATTACTTCCTCGGCGTCAGCCTCAGCGGCTTTTCGTTCCTTTTCCCCGCTGCAAACACACGCGAGAGGAGGCTATCGAACCGCTCCATCGGGGTTTTATCGTTGCTCATTTGATTTTGTTCCAGCATTTGTGAGGATAAGCTTGCCTTATAGTATCCAAAAGCATTTCGCAGATAGGTTCAGTATAGGGTTTGGCACTATTACCCGAGATTGTCGCTTGGCCAACGAACAACACGAGAAGGTCATGCTTCCCCAACAGAAATAACTGCCTGTTTGACAAGAAGACCGCAAACGAAGTCGAGCTTGGCTCACCCCTCGCGGCCCAGCCTCCCGGATCGAGATTCGACTCTGCTAGTCGCTCGGCGTTCCGCTTAGCTAATGCCGCTACCCGGTCGCTCATCACCTTTTCGTAGTGCGCGAAATCCTTGGCGTTCCGCGTCGCGAATCTCGGGTCGTCAACGTTCGGGACTTCCTTAATCAAGGGCGCGACCTTGGTAAACTCAACATAACCATCTATTCCGTCGTTCATGACAGGCATATTTAACGAAATTAAAGTAGCCATTAGGCAAAACCGTTTCGTTATAATATGCAGTCGCTAAGTATAGATGATTCTTCGGCAAATATCGAGTGTATAGATTGAGAAAGGGCTGTACCAAAAACGAGAGGCCAAAGAATATAATAGCCACAGCGTAGAAGCTGATCGCATACCGTCGCTCTTTGATCTGGTCGTGTTGTAACCAAATAATTGAGCCGGCCTTCACGGGGCGAAGTCGCCGGACTAACAAGAACCCCAGACTCGCGGCAAAGAACGCAAACGAAAACCAAAACCCCGGCCAGTCCTTGCGAAAGGCCTGGAGAACCATCGCCGTAATGCCGGACGCGGCGGCAAAGGCCTGCCCGCCGTAAAGGCCCGCGAACTCGGATAAAAAGCCCCGAGCGCCAGGCGTTGGGCTCTCTTGGTTGCCGCCCATCCCCACCTATTGCGTCGCCCTAGGCAAGCGTCCCCTTTGAGCAGCCGCGCATTCCGTAAAGCCTCAACGCACGCGCGCGTATCATACAGGTCAATGTCTCGGACAGCGGAGCGCGAGAACGTAGGACTCCATCGTAAGAGCGGCGTCGCTTCTTGCTACCGATGATCGCTTTGCCGCCCTTGTTCGCAACTTAACTGCACCGCGATGGCAATCGCCTCGTGCATCTTCTTCATCGCCTCGGGATGGGCATCGCGTCTATTGCTTCTTGTATAGCCTCGTCCGTGACACCGTCGTTGCGTAATCGCTTCCTTACTTCTGCTTCCAGTTGCTGCAGGGGAGCCGTCATCGCGTGTCGGTTTCGCTCGCTTCGCTGCGTGGCGCAATGCACACGCGATCGGCGCCGGGCTGCTCAGCCGCGAGCCTACGCTAAGCGACTAGCGCGATGCGGCCTCGTGGGCGCGGTCGTTCGTGTTAAGAGCGGAAGGCCCCCAATTTCTAGCTCACCCTGTGGGGCTCGCATGCTCCAAATCCTTGATCTGAACTTTTTGGTATGGCGAAATGATGCTGTGTATCTGAACGTCGGTATCGCATAACGCAAACACGACCCGAGTAAGAAATTCGCGCAAAATTTGCATCTGATCGAAACGCTCTTGTTGCTCGTCTCGCGTCAACGAAAGAAATTTGCGCCGAAGGAACCCATTGTGGAACAGTTGACTGCGCAAATCTACGGCTTTCTTGGTCGCACCTTCCACCTTGAGCCCGAGGCACGCCAAGCAAGTGCGCAGCCGCGCATTCATGCCGAGATTATTTGCAGATAAGATTGCTCTTTCCAAGGATTCGGCGATTAGAGGAACGCTGGGCCCTGACAGCCGAGCGGGATCGCCTGGATCACACGTCGCCGGTGCGTCGAGGGGCCAGGGATGAGCTAATCATTGTGGCGGTGACACCAGTCCGTGGCGGCCTTGGCGCGGATCGCCCGGGCCGTTCGCAAGACCGCGTCGCCTGCCGATGTTTCTGCCCAAAAAGCGGCATTTGCTTGCAACCTTCGCCACGACCCTGGGTCTAGCAGAGCCTGCGCCAAGGAGCACACGAACGGATGTTCGTGATTCCCGGCGCCGACATTCGCGGCAATGGCCATCCAAAGGGAGGTTGCATGGACGAAAAGTCGATCTCGATACGAACGGGCAAGATTCGTATCAACGACCAGCGCTGCAAACGGACGGACTGCCTGTTTCCGCAGCCGACGATCCGTTTCGATCTTCACGGCCGACGCGTCGTCGCTTCCTGGAGTTGGCCCGACGTTCAAGTCGTTAACGGCGCCAATGGCGTGCGCGTCACGCTTGTGCCCGCGCTCATGCTGGTGCCGATCTCGTGCAACTAGGGAAGGTCGCAGCGGTCCAATTGTGTCGGCAACGAGCACGGTCTGGTCCTATGCCGCGGTCTCTTCTTCTCCCCAAGAGGCAACCCTGGAGGACTAGCAGCAGTGGGCCAGTGACACCGCTACGCGCAAAGGCTGGATCATCACGCGCGAGTTCTCCGGCGTTGCGTCCGGCGCCAAGGGTCCCCGTGATATCCTATGTAGCCTCATCGACGAACTGGAGCGTACACCCAAAGCCGCCCGGCCACAGCGCGTGCTGATGATTCGGCTCGATCGCGTGGGACGCATGGCACTCGATTGTATCGCTGCGCTCGCCCGCCTTCGCAAGCTCGGAGCACGTTACATACTCGCCAAGACGGCGACGTGAAGCTCGAAACGGCGATGGATACCTTTCGTCCGATCTTTGAGTTGTTTACCGCCGAAATGGAGAACGCGGGGCGTTCGGACAAGTGGAAGGCCGTTCACGCACGCCGCCGTGCTGAAGGCAAACACGTTGGCCTGTTCCTTACGGCATTGTCCTCGTCGACAGAAAGGCGGTGGCATTTGAGCCCGAGGCGCGAATCGTTCGTGAGATTTTCAGGCTTGCCGAACAGCGATGGGGATATATCCGCTTGGCGCGTTGGGCTCGCGAACATGCGCCACCAAAGCACGCACCAGATGGGAGCGATAAACCCTATCGGTGGGGCGTCTCGACGATCAAGAGCATTCTGACTTCCAAGACACTGCGCGGGTTGGTCGTCTCAGACGATCAATGGCAGCGCACAAAAGCGACTCGTCAGACCGACTTCCGTGCTCGCGCTCCCAAGCGCTGGAACTGGCCACTGCAGGGCGCCGTGCGCTGCACGTGCGGTAAACTGCTCTCCGGACATGCTCGGGCGAATCGAAGTATCGGATCCGCTACTACATCTGCCGACACCACAACACTCGAGCTTGGGGCAACGTCGCACCCGAGCCATCGTGCCGACCAGCTGGAAGCGGACTTCTTGCGATTGCTGCGCTCGCTGCGGGCTGACCCTACACTGGTCGTCCCACCGGACGATGACGAGTCCCCTGATCAATGGGAAGCCCTCGAACTTGATGCCGAGAAACGCGTCGCCGACGCTGAGAAGCGGATTCAACGCGCATGGAAGCTGGCTGAGGACGCGCAGGTCGATGGCAGCCAACTGCGCTCGCGACTGACCGCACTCGAGGCCCAACGCGACAATGTCCAAGAAGCGCTCAATGCCGCCAGGGCCGCGCGTACACGCGACGCCGGGTATCAACAAACGCAGTGTTCGTTTGCCGAGCTCCTTAAAGAACTTCCAGACCTCTGGACGCAGACGACGATTCAGTTACAACAGGAACTGGCACGGGCGTTCGACGCCGTGCTTGCCGAGAGCGCGCAATTCGGGGGGCTTTTTGCCGACCCGTTACGGCGCGGGAAGCTGACCTTTCCCCGTGTCGCAAAGCAGCTTAAAGCGGACGACTCGATCACGAAGAAGTTCATCCAGTCGATCACTGAATAATGAGCGGTTCCTTCCCGCCTCTGCTCAACGATCGCTCCACCGCCGGCCGCGGCGGCTTGGCTGCGGCCGCCTTGGCCCACCCCCTCTGCCCTGACCATGTGAGAAAACCCATTCTTCTCACCGATTTTCTCACCGAATAAGACTCGATAGAATTGGATTAGCTCCGATAAGTCTAGTAGTCGTGCTCACCTGATACTTGCGAGGACTTATTGAGGTTAGCTGCAAACATTTCAAGACATCCGCTGAATTTTGGCTTGGCATTCAGATGCAGTACGACAAGGAAATCGCCGAGGATGAAATCGGTCAACGGGTTCGATCGCGCGTTCGTCATCGGGAGCTGGTCGAAAGATAGCGGCTGCTCGCGCAAGGGTGAAGTCTTATCTACGGAACCGGGTCAACTCCACTCTTTGGCACTTGTGCCAGGCGGCCGCGCGTTGGAGGCGCGGCGTACCGCGCGCAGAATGGTTCCTCGTCGATGTACACGTTCGCGACGAAAACGCCCTCCGATAATCGATCGCAACTACGAAAGCGCAAAGCTGCCGTGCCGCAGGAGGTCATCGACGTTCTGAAGAGGCCCGGCTCGCCGCTGCCGCGCGCCGAGCGCGATTCCATGGAAGCCCAGTTGGGCCACGATTTCGGACGCGTGCGAATTCACGCTGACGAACGAGCCGCCGCGTCGGCCGACCTCCTTGGCGCAGATGCCTACGCGCTCGGTTCTCAAGTGGTATTCGGGCGCGACCGGTATCGTCCGGGCGATCCGCGTTGCCGCGCACTCCTCGCGCACGAATTAACTCACGCGGCGCAGGGACCGTCGCACGATCAGGAACCGCGCGCCGTCGCGCCTGCGGACTCGCTCGCGGAACGCCAGGCCGCCGCACAGACGGCTGTCCGCCCGCGCACCGGCTACGTGACTGCGCCGCCGGGAGTTATTCATCGTCAACAAAAGACCGACGCGCCCGTGCCGGCTAAACAAGCAGATGCCGGCGAGAAACCCGCGGCGAACCAACCGGCTCCGTGGGATGCCGACTTGCGGACGCGCGTCCGCGCATGGCTCGACCTCGAGAATCTCGACCTGCCAATCGTGGCGGACGATGCCGCCATAAAGACCGGCGCGCGCCGCGTTTTCTACAGCGGCCAGCCGAAAACGCTCGATCAGGTGACCGACGAAACGTGGCACGTCTTGGAACAACAAACCGAAGCGCATGGCACCGTCACGTCGCGCAACATCAAGGAGCCGATAATCCATCGCGGCGACGTTTGGATGCAAGTCTGGCAATACTACCAAGAGAAGCTGCTCGAAGCCGAGAAAAAGCGCTGGTCATGGGTGGTGCAGCTCCTGTACACGCCGCAGTACAATCTCGCGTCGACGCAGCCCGGATTCCGTCCCGGCGCTCAGCAAGGGTTCCAGCTTGGCGGTGGCCTCAATCGACGGCTTCACGCTGCCGGTGAATCCGGCGCGGAGTTGCAATTCACGGGTAACGTCTCGCTGTTCAACTTCGACAGCAAGACGCTTGACGTATTTCAGAACGCGGTCGCCGCGGCGCAGCTGCAGCAGGTTTGGAACCTCGGGCACGAGTTCAATGTGGCCGGTTCGTGGGCAAATCTGCAGGCAAGCGTTTTTACACAGATCGCCGCCGGTCTCGGGACGAACTATTTCGACGATCCGAAGACCGGCGAACATCAGGTGAAGATGGGATTCCTGGTGCAACCGTCGGCCGGCGGCCAAATCAATTTGAACCTCGGATCGTTCCAAATCATCGTGTCGGGCTCCGTCGTCTACTCACACCTCACCGAACATGCGGGGAGCGGGCAGCCGGGAAATTTCGGAACGCTGGGCGTGCAAGGCGGTATCGGAATCGGCGGTCAGTTTAACTAAAAGTCCTTCTGGCGCAACCAGCACCGCTATGCAGCCTTAACGCTAAATGGCTCCCACGATAGCGAGCCAGAGGAAAGCAAGGGAGACCATTGTGAGCTGCATGTCAGCAATGATGATTCTTCGGCCATATTGCTCATAGAAGCGTTTGACTCCGTCGTATCTCGATGAAAGCGGTGTCATTGCCGCGAACGCGAAACCGGCGCCATTGACGCAGAAAATCGCAATTGTGAGATATAGGGAGGAATATGGGGAGCGGATGCCCGGGAGCACCCACGCAATCCCGCCGTACGCGAGCGTCAGCACAGTACCTACTGCCGCGGAGAAATACGTTTCCTTGACGCGCAGAAGACCTAGTCCATCCGTGGCCATGGCCAGGAGCAAAGATCCGAGCAGCAGTGATATGGGCAAGAGGAAGTAGAGAATCGGCACAAGACGGCTGAGATCGTTTGCCTGAAGCAGTGGCAGTAGCGCAAACCAGGAGAGAAAGACGGTACGGTATTCGATGGTCGAAGCGAGGCTGAAATGGACGCGCTGCACGAAGTCACCGCTCGTGCGGACATGTGGCAGGTACGAGATCAGGAATGCGCTGCCCACCCAGTACAAATATGCGACGAGAAACATGAGAATGGCAGCGTCAAGCGCAACCCCCGCAGCGCCCGTTTTGTCCCGCGCAAGCGTTACCACGAGTACGACGCCCGTAAAGGCGAACCCCGCGAGACTGCCGACGGTGTTCACGTGGAGTTTCGAAACTTCGTCTAGCAGCCACGGATAATCGTCGCGTAGAGCCGAGCCGCGACGGCCCACGCTGAGCACCGTCGTCAATCCGATGGTCGCAGCGACGAGAAAGCCCAGAACTGCCCACATGGCCGCGGAACCCCCAAACGTCGTCAATATGTTCGCATCGTTCTTGTCAACGACCACTCACACGCACACTACGCTAAAGCGACTCTGGCGCATAGGTGGGTGCCCTTCCTGCCCCGCGCGTTTTTTCCCATGATATGACGCCACGGATACCTGCCCGTATTAAGAGATTTCGTGGGATCGGTCACTCTAAGTATAGCCTGCGGGTTGGCGCTTTCTGAGATCAAGGACGATCTTTCTCGCTTCCTTAGGGAAGCGGAAAAACATAAGATCATAATAACTCGCCATGGCTAAGCCTGCCGGCGTACTCAACAGAAGAGTCGCTCGATGCCCTCGATGTCGCGCTTTGCCAGACCGTCCGCAGCTCGCCTCAACAGGTCGCTGAGATCTCGCAACTGGGGCTCGATATTGCCCGCATTCGCTTCTAAAATGTCGCGCCACATGTCGAGGCTCATCCCCGAAATCCGCAGCAACTCGCGCGCGACTGGACCGCAAAGCTGGCGCGCGGCAGAATCGCTCGACGCTACGAGTTGCCCGTAGCACGACGCAACGAGTTGGGGAAGGTGCGAGCTCAGCGCCACCGCGCAATCGTGTTCTTCGGCCGATATCGAGAACGGAACGGCCCCCACCGATTCGATGAATGCGCGCGCGCGGCCGTCGAGGTCGTCATCGCCGCTCGGCACGTAGGCCCACGTGCGCCCTTCGAAGAGATCGGCCCGCGCGGCACCAACGCCGCTGCGCTCCGTTCCGGCCATTGGATGCGTCCCGACGAAGTTTCGTAAACCGATAGCGGTTTCCGCGACTGGAACCTTCACCGACGCAACGTCCATGATGAGCGAGGGCCCGTCGAGCAGACCGTCGCGCAGGCGCTCGATTTCGCGCAACGTCGGACTGAGATGCGCGGAGATTACGTACGCGTCGACGGCGCCGGGCATTTCTTCAACGCTTGCGCCCGCATCGATTGCGCCGAGGGCGATCGCGTTGCTTAACGCGGCCTCGTTGGAATCGGCGCCGATGACGTATCGTCCTTCACTCCGTGCGCGCATTCCGATCGAGCCGCCGATTGCGCCGACACCGAAGATCCCGATCGCGCCGACGCTCAAGAACTCGTCCGCATCAAGTCGGGACGCAAGACGGTGGCGCCGTCCAAATAAACGTGCTCGATCTCGGCGGGCCGCTTTGAGGTATTGACGTGCATCAGCACGCGGATGCACCGCCCGAGCGCTCCTGGTACGTCGATCTCGCAGGCGTGAAGCATCGGCACCCAGGTCCATCCCATCTCGCGCGCGGCAAGCGCCGGGAAACCCGCGCGCAGATCGGGCGTGACCGTAAAGAGGATCGATGCGATGTCGTCGACTTCGATCTCGTTACGGCGCACGATTTCCATCAATAGGCGCTTTGTTGCCGCTGCGATCGCAGCTTTATCGTCGCCCTCCGCGGTGATCGCGCCGCGAACGCCCCGGAAAAAGCGAAACCCCGCCGAGTCGGCGGGGGCGTTACCGGAAACCGACATGATGTCCGCTTATGCAATCACAGGCTCTGGTGAATGTCAAGGGGAAGGCAGCACGACCGTGCTGCGAGAGCGGTTGATTGAAGCGATTGGTAGCGATTGGGTGAAGACCGCGCCCGAAGATCTGGCCGTCTACGCCTTCGATGCATACAGCGACGGCGGCACGCCTTCTGCGGTCGTCTTGCCAAGCTCGACGCGCGACGTCAGCGCGATCGTGCGCATCGCGCGTGAATGCGGCGAGCCGATCGTCGCCCGCGGCGCAGGGACCGGCCTCTGCGGCGGGGCGGTGCCGATGCGAGGCGGCGTCGTTCTGTCATTTGCGCGAATGAATCGCATTCTTGAATTCGACGAGCGCAATCGCCGCGCGCGCGTGCAACCCGGTTTGATCAATCTCGACCTTTCGCGCCGCGTCGCGTCGAGCGGACTTTTCTACGCGCCCGATCCCTCTTCGCAGCAAGTTTCGACGCTCGGCGGAAACATCGCAACCAACGCAGGCGGGCCGCACTGTCTGTCGTATGGCACGACCGTCAATCACGTTCTGGGGCTCGAACTCGTCGACGCCGACGGCGAAGTCTTTACGAGCAGCATCGACGACGCCGGGTTACGATCTCACCGCAGCGTTGGTCGGAAGCGAGGGAACGCTGGCAATCGTTACTGCGGCGTGGCTGAGGCTCCTGACGCTACCCGAGTCGGTGCGAGTCTGGGTTGCCGCTTTCGACGACATCGACGCCGCATCTTCAGCCGTATCGGCAATCATCGCCGCCGGGATTTTGCCGACGGCGCTGGAGATGATGGATGCCGTCATTACCAAGGCCGTCGAAGCCGCTTTTCACGCCGGTTATCCCACCGATGCCGCCGCGGTTCTGCTCGTCGAAAGCGCGGGTCCGCAAGAGGACATGGACGTAACCGAAGCGGCGATTCATTCGATCGTCACCCAGCACGGAGCGCGCTCGTGGCGTAGTGCGCGCGACAAGGCCGAACGCGACGCGCTTTGGGCCGGACGCAAGAGCGCAGCCGGCGCGACCGGCCGCATCGCCCCGAATTACTACACGCAAGACGTCTGCGTGCCGCGCAGCAAACTGCCTGCGGCATTGCGCGCGGTCGATGCAGCCGCGCGCTCGAACGGAATCACGGTCGGGAACGTCTTCCACGCCGGTGACGGCAACTTACATCCGCTGCTGATGTACGATAAGCGCGATCGCAAACAAGTCGCCGCCGTCGTCGAAACGGGCAACGAAATTCTTCAGACGGCGATCGACCTTGGGGGACGATCAGCGGCGAACATGGTATCGGCTGGGAGAAACGCGACGCGATGACGCGCGTCTACTCGACGGCGGACCTTGCCGTGATGGGACGCGTGCGCGACGTCTTCGATCCTGCACGAACGCTCAATCCCGAAAAGATCTTCCCGCAGCGGCACGCAGTGCCCGGAAGTCGCCCCGCGATGAGGGCGACGCAAGAACGAGTCGCGCCCAAAGACGCGCAAAAGCTCGCGAAGATCGTCGAGCGATGCGATCGGGCGGGCGAAAAAATCCGAATCGCCGGCGGCGAGACGCTCGCCGGGATGGGCTTGCCGCCGGAACGCGTCGACGTGACCCTCGTAACGACGCAGATCTGTGGGATCGCAGCGAACGAGCGCGACGATCTCGTCATTGCGGTGCGCGCCGGAACGGCAGTACAGGATCTCGTCGCCGTCCTCACCGCGCAGGGACAATTCGTTCCGTTCGATGCGCCCGCCGCGCAGTACGCTACCATTGGAGGCACGCTCTCAGCAGGATGGTTGGGACCGCGGCGCCATCGCTTCGGCCGCATGCGAGATTACCTCATCGGTTCGACGATCGTGCTCGCCGACGGCACGATTGCCCGCGCGGGCGGAATGGTCGTCAAGAACGTGGCGGGTTACGACATGAGCCGCTTGTACGTCGGCTCTTTTGGAACGCTCGGCGTGCTCGTACAGGCGAACCTCAAGACGATTCCCTTGCCGCCGCAAGCGCGTCTCTTCCTCGCTCCGCTGCCGGACCGTACGCGCGAGCGGGCATGCGTGCACCTCGCGGGCTTGCGGATTGCACCATCGGCGGCATTTTGCATCGAAGGTTTCCAGCATGCGATCGATGGCGATGAGGGGCCGGAGGGCCGCATCGTCGCGTTGCTCGAGTGCAGCGAAGCAGCGCTCGAACCGGCAACGCTCGAGCTGCGCTCGGCACTCGGTCGCGCGGGCGTACCCGAAACGCACATCGTCGACGCGGGGGCGCGCGAGGCTTTCGAACGGGTCGTGGACGCCTATATCGCGTGCTTGGGAGAACGCTCTGTCACGTATCGCCTCTATCCATTTGCGACGAGTCGCAAGACCTGCGCGGCGACACTGCACGCGCTCGCGCGTCGCTTCGACCTACGCAGCGAGACGATCGTGGACGTGATGAACGGCGACGTCGTTCTGCGCGTGAGCGACTTCGACGCGCATGCTTTCGGCGCGAAGATCGAGGGTTTCGACGAGGCGCTTCACGAGGCGGAGCCGCGCGCGACGGTCGTGGCGAGCAACCATCCGCACCGCGCCAACCTTCGCGTCTGGGGCGCGCCGCCTTCGGCAATCGAGCGCATGCGCGAGCTGAAACTCCGCTTCGATCCGAATCGCACGTTGAATCCGGGCTGCTTCGTCGACGGCATCTGACTTCCGATGACGTGGCTCGCGTTTCTTTTGGCAGCCATTGCCGGAATCGTTGACGTTGCCGGCTACATCGCGCTGGGAGGCGTCTTTACGGCGCACGTGAGCGGCGATACGGTTACGGCAGGCGTCGCGCTCGTGCACGGGTATTGGGACGTGGCGGGCGTACGTCTCGCCGCCATCGCGCTCTTCGTCGTCGGCTACCTCATCGGCGGAAGCATCGTCAAATTCGCGGCGATCAAAGAGTGGGGACGTTGGTTTTCGTTAGGCGCTTGCGTCGAGGCGATATTCTTGGCGCTCTTTGCGCTCGCGCACTATCTCTTCGCCGGCACTTCGACGCACTACATTCCGGACGGGTGGGAGCTCATCGCACTGATTGCCTGTCTTGCGTGCGCCATGGGAACGCAAAATGCGCTGCTGAGCAACGTCGAGCATTTTCCCGTTCGAACGACCTTCATTACCGGCATGACCGTCAACTTTGCGCACGAACTGCTCGATTTAGCAGCCGCGCGACTTGCGGGTCACCCCGGCGACGAACACCGTCGGAAGGTTTGGTTATATGCAACGCTCTGGACCTCGTTCGCGTTAGGCGGCTGCGCCGGCGGGTATATGCTGATTACTTTGGGAGCGACGACCTTCTTGTTACCATCGCTCGCGATTGCGGCGATCGCCGCGTACGCGTGGTGGCGTCCATTCACCCACGTCCAACCGGGCTGACGTGAAAGTCTTAGTGCTCGGCGCCTCCGGGTTCGTCGGTAAGCATCTGACGGCCGCGTTACGTGCACGCGGCGACGACGTGGTGACGGCATCGCTGCGCGAACCGGCGGCTGCCGCCGAGGCGGCCGCGCAATGCGACGCGGTGGTGAACCTTAGCGGCGAGCCGATCGGGCAACGCTGGAACGCGGACGTGAAACGGCGCATCGAAGAGAGCCGCGTCGACGCGCCCGCGCGCTTTCTGGAAGCGTTGGCAACGCAAGAACGCCGCTGCACCGTCTACGTGAGCGCGTCGGCGGTCGGGTATTACGGTACGAGCGAAACGGAAACGTTCGTCGAGGAGAGACCGCCGGGCAACGATTTTCTCGCGAGCGTATGCACGGCGTGGGAGCGCGAAGCGCTTCGCGCCGGCGAGCTAGGGATGCGCGTCGCGCTCGTGCGGACCGGCGTTGCATTGGGAAGCGACGGCGGAGCGCTCGAGAAAATGCTCCCGCCGTTTCGCGCCGGCATGGGCGGAGTCGTCGGCAGCGGGCGCCAGTGGATCTCCTGGATTCACATCGACGATCTCGTGGGCGTCTATCTGATGGCGCTCGACGGAGTCACCGGGCCGGTCAATGCCTGCGCGCCCAATCCCGTTACCAACGCCGATTTCACCAAGACGCTCGGCGAAGCGCTCAAACGCCCAACGGTGCTGCCGGTTCCGACGTTTGCGCTGCGCGCGCTGCTCGGCGAGGGCGCGCAGATACTGCTCGAGGGTCAGCGCGTGTTGCCGAAGCGGACCGAGGAGCTCGGCTATCGGTTTCTCTTTACCGACCTCAAAGACGCGCTAGCGAATCTACTTTAAACTCGAGCGCTTCGAGATATTTTTCGGCGTCCATCGCGGCGCGGCAGCCCGCACCGGCTGCTGTGATCGCTTGCCGATAGCGATGGTCGTTGACGTCGCCGGCAACGAAGACGCCTTCGACGTTCGTTGCGGTGCCGTCGGGCGACGCGACATAGCCGAGATCGTCGAGATCGAGTTGACCGGCGAATACCGACGTATTGGGCGTGTGGCCGATGGCGACGAAGAGCGCATCGGCTTCAACCTCCGAAGTGCTGCCGTTGGTGAGATTGCGCAGCCGCAAGCTCCTTAGGTGCGTTTCGCCGCGAGCTTCTTCTATAGCGGAATTCCAAACGAAATCGATCTTCGGGTTCGACATCGCCCGGTCGGCCATGATCTTGCTCGCGCGCAGTTTATCGCGCCGGTGCACGATTGTGACGAGCCTACCGAATCGCGTGAGAAAGAGCGCCTCTTCCATCGCCGAGTCGCCGCCGCCGGCAACGAAGATATGCTTGTCGCGGAAGAATGCGCCGTCGCAGGTGGCGCAGCTCGACACGCCGCGTCCGCGTAAGCGCTCCTCGCCCGGAATCTCCAGCCAGCGCGCACTCGCTCCCGTCGCGACGATAACGCTCTTGCCCTCGTGCTGCGCGTCGTCGGTTCGTACGATCAGTGGATGCTTTGTAAAATCGACCGCAGTGACGTCGACGTTTTCGATTCGCGCGCCGAATCGCTCGGATTGCTCGCGAAATTTGATCATCAGCTCCGGTCCGAGAATCCCCTCCGGAAAGCCGGGATAGTTCTCGACCTCGGTCGTGAGCATGAGCTGGCCACCGTACAGGCCGCCGGCCAAAACGAGCGGTTTGAGGTTGGCACGAGCCGCATAGACCGCGGCGGTAAGCCCAGCCGGTCCGGACCCGATAATAATGACGCGTTCCACTTCGGCCTCCGACTTCGCCCCCGCCCCCCCGTGTCATCCTGAGGAGCGCGCGCAGCGCGCGTCTCGGAGGACCGTGGGCGCGCTGCCACACAACTACCGGCCATGGCCGATCAGCGAATTCCCCTCGAAGACACATTTGGCGACATTCTGCGAAAGTCGATGCGCGGCGTGGGCGTCAGCACGGAGCAGCTCGCGCGCGCCACGGGAATTACGGCGGATGCGATCGCGCGATGGCTCAAGGACGACGGCACCGCAAACGACGATCAGGCGCGCGCGGTTGCGACGGTTCTACGCCTCGACGGCCCGAAACTCGCCGATAGCGCCGCGACTCGCTGGGAACCGCCCTTGATCGAACGCGACGATATCAGCCGCCACGCTCAGTTACCGCAGCCCAGCAACGGCTACGTCTTCTTCCTTGAGAACGGACGCCGCGCGGCGCTCGTCGATCCTGCGGGCATCCCTGCGAATCTGCTGCGGATTCTGCGCGACGGTGATTACCATCTGCAATACATCCTGATCACGCACAAGCATGAGGATCATTGCGACGCGACCGCTCCAGTTGCGGCAGCCTTCCCCGACGCGCAGATCGTGATGCATGAGCTCGACGTCCGCGCGATCGGTTCGCTCGGCGACAAGGCGCTGCGCGTGCGCGACGGCGAAACGCTGCCCTTCGGCGACGCCTCCACGATCCGGATGCTCCACACCCCGGGCCATACGGACGGGTCGTCGTGCTACATCTTTCGCGACGCAGTCTTCTCAGGCGATACGCTCTTCGCGGCAAGCGTGGGCGGCGCGTACGGCGACGCCAGCACCTACGACGACATCCTCAACAGCGTCCGCAGCAAACTCTTCAAGCTCCCCGACGAAACGGTCGTCATGCCCGGGCACGGACCGCCGACGACGATCTCGCTCGAAAAATCCCACAACCCATTTTTTCTGTCACCCTGAGCGTGTCGAAGGGTGAATCTTTCATCCTGAGGAGCGCCATGTGTCATCCTGAGGAGCGCGCGCAGCGCGCGTCTCGAAGGACGAAGGACAGAGTATGACTCCAATCGACGAATATCTCGCCGCACAGCCCGCACCGATGCGACGCGCGCTGGAACGCGTGCGCCGCGCGATTCTAAAGGCTGTGCCTCACGGCGAGGAAACTATCGCCTATAAAATCCCGACCATCAAGCTGCACGGCCGCACCGTCCTCCACTTTGCTGCATGGAAAGGCTACTACTCAATCTACCCCGCCAACACTCGCGTCGTGGAGGCGTTCGGCGATCGAATCACACCGTACCTCGCGTCGAAAAGCACGCTGCACTTCCCGCTCTCCGAACCGGTTCCGGTAAAGCTAATCGAGGAAATCGCGAAGTTTCGCGCCGGGGAAATTCCGTCGCGATCGGGACCTAGCCGCGATACACAGAGGGAACGCTCACCGAAGCGCCGTCGTCGTCGGTAATCGTGGCGCCGCTGCGCTTCGGCGCGGTCTCCGACTCGCGAATCAGCTCGAACTGAACGACCGCATTCCCGGACGACGGCAACTGAACGTCGAGCCGCTGCGGCGAACAGAGCTTCGGCGTGCAGAATGCCGCAATCCACCCTTGCGCGACACCGACGGCTCGCAGGCGCAAAGACGCGTTCGATTTGCCGGTGATCTCAAGGCGATATTTGGCGGCCGTATCGGTCGTCACCTGAAGATCCGTTCCCGTCCAGGGCTTGACCGTGAGCTGCGTCGCAGATTGCGCGACCGCGAGAAGCACCGAAAAAAGAATCGTCACGTACGGAGTTTATACCCGATCGCCGTCATGCGCAACACAATTGCGAGCGCGATTATGGCGAGCAACGCGATCATTGCGACGGAAAATACAGGCGCGAGGTAGCTTTCGCCCGTGTAGCTGCGACGAAACGCGTCGATCGTGTAGAAAATTGGATTAAAAAGTTCGATGCGGCGCAGGGATTCGGGCAGCATCTCGGCTGACGTGAAAACCCCGCCGACGAAGGTGAGCGGCGTAATGACGAACGTCGTAAGAATCGCGATGTGGTCGAACTTATCGGCCATCAGGCCGAAGATGAGCCCGAGCGCCGAGAACCAGATCGAAACGAGCGCGATGACGGCAAAGTAGAGCAGCCAGTCGCGCGGGGCGATGTGAACGAGCACCACTCCCAGCCCGGTAATGAGCCCGGCGATGAGCAGCGCCCGAGCCAGGCTCCCCAAGATATAGCCGGATACCAGTTCAAGCGCGGACATCGGCGCAATAAGCAGCTCCTGAATCGAGTTCATGAAGCGCCCCTGAAAGAGCGAACTCGAACACTCACCGTACGACGAATCGATGACCTGCAGCATGATGAGACCGGGGATGAGGAACTGCGAATAATTTACGCCCTGCACGGTCGAGATGCGGCTGCCCAACGCAAGGCCGAAAATGAAGACGTAGAGCAGCGTCGTGATGATCGGCGGCCAGATCACCTGATTGATGATCTTCAGGCTGCGAATAATCTCGCGCTTGACAAGCGTCCAGAGTCCGTACGGGTTCGCCATAAGGTGTGCCGGTGTTATTCCCGCCTTAGCGCCGAATCACCCCGAGCGCGTAAGCGCATCGGCATATTGCGCGGCACCAACCTGGACGACTAATAGCACGGTATCGTCCGGCGGTTGCGCCGATCCCACGACGCGTTCGCTGAATGTATGCGGCGGGACGTTCGATGTTCGGCTCCTCGACTAAACGCGTTAGGGCCGCTAATACCGCGCGTTCGGTCTGTTCTACTTGGCGCGCGAACTCGGTGAGACCATCGGTATAAAAGAGAATCACAGCGCCGGGTTCCAGAGCGAGCGTGTGCGTTTGAGCCCCGATCGGGATCCCAACGCCGAACGGCAGACCGCCGCACTCCAGCGAGCGCGCCGGAGTGTTCGGACTCGCGATCATCGGCGGCGGATGTCCCGCGCTCGCATAGCGGATTTCCGAGAAATCCGGGCTTAAGATCGCGACCAGCGCGGTAGCGGGCTCGTTCTGCCTACCGCCTTGTTCGCGCTCGGCCCGGGCCAGAATCTCCGCGGGATCGTCGGCTTCGAACGCTGCAACCAGAATGCTGCGCCGGATTCGCGACGCAGCCGCCGCGGCATCGAGCCCGTGACCCGTCACGTCGCCGATCGAAAAGACGATCCGTCCGTCGGGTAACTCGAGCGCGTCGTACCAGTCACCGCCGATGAGCGCTTCGTGCTCCGCGGCGATGTAGAGCGCGTCGCAGCGTAGGCCTGGCCGCTGCGGAAGACGTTCGGGAAGAAACGCGCTTTGCAGCGTTTCCGAATGCTGCTTCGTTTGTTGCAGCAGCGTTTGAAGCGCGACGCGCGCGGTGCGCCTCTCCGCTGCGATCGCGCCGAGCACCAGACCCGTCATCGCCAAAACCGCCATCCAGCTGTCGAGCGCGATGAGTCGGACGTCGAGCGAGCCCGCATTCCACGGCCCCAAACCGTGCGCGGTCGCCCAAACCGCGACGCCGCAAACCACGGTGACGGCCGTCGCTACTTCGCGCTGCCGGAAACGCAGCGCCGCCCAAATGACGACCGGATAAGTGGAGAAGCGCAACGGCGAGTTGCTCAGGAATGAGAAAAAGGCAGAGCCCAGCAGCGTCGCGGTGAGACCAATGAGTTCGAGCCAGCCGCCGTCCGCCGGTTCCTTTCGCGCGATGCTCGCGACCCACGTCAGCAACAGCGGAGCGACGAAGAGCACGCCCATCGCGTCGCCCGTCCACCAAACCCACCACACCGATCCGAAGCTGCTCCATGGAACGATTCGCGCAAGCGCGAGCGCGGCGACACCGTTGGTGGCCGAGATCGTCATCGCTAACGCCGCTCCGAAGAACGCGAGCAGAAGGACGTCGCGCACGCGCTGGAGCGCGTCGTCGAAGTCGCCGAACCGGCGCAAAAGGAAGTTGCCGAAGACGGGTGCGAGCGTATTTCCCGTTGCGATGATCGCCGCGGTCCAGACGGGCTCAGCGCTCAGCGCATTGCTCGCGAACGCGCCAACCCAAATACCGGGCCAGACACGATATCCCCAGATCAAGAGCGCGGCGAGCGCGATACCGGTCGGCGGCCAAACCGCCGTCACCTGTTTTGTGGCAAACGCCAGCGTGAAGCCGAGCTGTGCTGCAGCCATGTAAGCGATTGCGACCAAGAGCGGGAGAAGAAATCTCCGCCCAGCGACCGTCACGTATGAAGAACCTCGCCGCGAGAATTTCAGGACCGACGATGCCGCCCCTGCCCGCGCGCGGCGTCTTACCGTGAGCGCTCAGCTGTCACCCTGAGCGTAGTCGAAGGGTGACGCGACGGAACGGCCGGGGATATTCCGAAACGTACCGGCATGAGCGGACTCGTCGCCCTCTTTGGCGCGTCAGGCGCCGTCGGTCACGCGGTCGCACCTGAGGTCGAGCGCCGCGGAATCGCCTACCGCGCGGTAGGTCGCGATACGGCGCGCATGGAGCGAGACTTTCCGCGAGCGCAGATCGTTCGTGCCGATTTCCTTTCCGGCGACGGGTTGGCGGCGGCGGCGCAGGACGCCGAGACGATTTTCTACCTCGCGGGAGCGCCGTACACCGAGTTCGACAAGCACCCCATCATGACGCGCAACGCGCTCGACGCCGTGCAAGCGGCCGGTGCACGACGCTTTATTCATATTGCGCCCGTTTATAGCTATGGGCCGCCGGTCACGCGGCCCGTTCCTGAAAGGCAGCCACACGTGCCCAACACGCGCAAGGGGCGCTTCCGCCTCGAACAAGAGCAGGAGGTCCTCGCACGTCACGGCGGCGCGTTTGCGACGATGGTTGTTCATTTGCCGGATTTCTACGGGCCGAATGCCGAGTTGAGCTATGCCAATGCTTTTATCCGCGAAGCGCTCTCAGGCAAGACTGCATCGTTTGTTGGACCGCTCGACGCGCAGCGCGAGTTCGCGTTCGTACCCGACGTCGCGGATCCGTTGCTGCTCCTCGCAGAGCTGAGCGACGCCTACGGCCGCTGCTGGAATCTTGGCGGTCAAGCGATTCAGGCACGCGCGTTCGCCGACGCGGTCTTCGCAGCGATCGGCAAACCGCCAAAGTATCGTTCCATCCCGAAATTCATGCTGCAAGCGGTTGGGCTGGTCCAGCCCTTTATGCGAGAAGTCGCGGAAATGTATTATCTGTTCGATAGCGGCTTCGTTCTTGACGATGGCGCTTTGCAGCAACGCCTCGGTGGTTATGCGAACACACCGATCCCAACGGGTCTCGCTCAGACGATCGCGCACATGAGGTCAGCGTGAAACAGACTGCGTTACAACGAGCGCCATTTCTCGCGGACATCGACTCGATCGAGCCCAATTGTAAACTTCCGAGCGGAACGCGACTGTTGGAGGGACCTGATGAGAGGCTAAAATTCGCCCGCAAAGCGGCGGTTCGAAGGGCAGTCAGCTACGTGCGGGTCAGTACGCAAGAGCGGCTTTACACGCGGTTTCAGTATGGAAGCGCAAACGAGTAGAACCGCTGCCTGCTGTAGCGCGATGGGCTGGAGCCTCGCCGAGACCGTAAGCGATGGCAGTGAGAGCGCCAAGAGCCTACAACGGTCAGGAGTAGAGCGCGTCCTCGCGGGTGCAGTGGCGGCAGCACAGAGCGCGTTGTCGTTTCCGGACGCATTCGGTTTGCCACTTCCTCGCAGGAAGAACGCTCTTATGCAGCACCATTTTGACTATGTTGCGCTCAGCTGCGCATACCGCTCGCGCGTGCGCACCGCGTCAACGTGATCATACGCACGCGCGGCTTCGCGAGCGAGATCCTCAAGCAGTTCGACCTCCTCAGGATCGATTTGCGCGCCGTTGGCGTGCGCGCCGTAGAGCGTGAACGAGACGAGCTCGTGACGCACGACGACCGGCACCGCTAGCGTGTAGACCGCAGTGTTCGCAGGATCGAGATGCGTGCGAAGCTCATCGAGCCAGACGACGCGCTCGTCGGCGAGGAGCATGCGCACTAGCAAGTCGTTGCGGTCGAAGCCCGGCGGCGCAACCGTGGTTTGCTGCGCCGTCGCGACGCCCTCGAAATGCTCGCCGTTGACCGACCGGCGATACAACGCTGCAGCGGCAAGATTCATCGCGTCGACCGGGATTTGCACGAGACCGTCGGAGATCGCGCTCTCGTCGACCGCGTACGGAAGCGCCGCGGCGGCACGGCAGAGATATTGCTGCGCCAACCGCCGGCGGCGAAAAAACACCGCTTCGACGATATTTTCGGTGCCGCGGTTGAGGCGATCGAGGAGCACACCGATCGCAATGGTCGCGACCAGCTCGAGCCCAAGCGTTAAACGCTCCGACGCGAGCGCCCGCGATAGGAGCCAATCCAAAACCGAGATGAACGCGATCACGCCGAGCGACAAGAGACCGTAGACGAGCGCGCGGCTGATGACGAAGTTGACGTCGACGACTCGCAGCCGAAAGACGGCGTAGGCGATGCAGATCGGCATCAGCACGACGCCGAAACCCAAGACTTGCCCCACCGCAAACGGCACGCCCGGCACGAAGTAGACGGCATACGCGACGAATGACGCAAGGATGCCGATCGCAACGAAACCCCAGCGTTGGCGGTCGCGCGGCGTTGCCATGACGACGTTCTTGGCGACGATCAAGCCCGCGAAAAGAAATGCGAAAAGCGGAATGACGGCATTCGGAATCAGATCCCACGCCGGAACAGTCAGCCTTACGGAATATTCGTGCCACTCGAGGATGTAGAGCACGAGGGATAAGCCTAGAAAGGCCCACACGAATGGGTCGATCTTGCGACGCCATCCGTTTACGTCGCCGTTTGGAAAGCGCAGCACGAACGGCAGCAACGGCAGCACGCTCCACGATCCGAAAATCACACTGAGGATGAACGTGAGCACTTGATAGGCCGGCGGCGGCAGCACGTGCGACCAATACATGAAGGCCGGTTGCGTCCCGAAATAGCCGACCGCGAAGAGATAGAAGGCCCACGACATGATCGACGGCCGCGCGAAGGCGAGCAGAAACGCAACTACGAGAAAGACGGTCGGCGGCAGGTAGGCGAGCACGCCGAAGGCGCGCTGCCAGAAGCCGAAGGCCGGATTCGGCGCGGCGGTCACCGTTACGCGTCGAACTTCGGCGCCGCGCTGAAACACGAGCGTTTCGCGTTCGCCGGGATACGGGCTGCGGACACGTGACGCGACTGCAGTAATTACCGTTGGCAACGATCGCGTCGCCCGGGCGCACGCCCGCGCGCTCGGCTGAGGAGCCGCGCGTGACTGCTACGACAATGGCTTCACGTGGGGGCAGCGTGATTCCGAAACTCGCTTCACCCCAATTTTCGGCGAAATCGGTATGCCCGATCGGTAAGTAGTAAATGGCGATCACCAGCAGCGTCGCGACGATCAGCGCTACTCGCGAGAGGGTCTGGCGCATATATGCGATGCCTCCGTGACGACGCGAGCTCGGTTAGCCGCGCATAAGCTCTAGGAAGACTTCCTGCAGCGTTTCACCTGCCGCAACGAGCTCTTCGGTTGGCTTCTCCGTGATGATGCGGCCGCCGCGGATGATTGCAATACGCTTGCAGAGCTGCTCCGCCTCCTCCAGGTAATGCGTCGTAAGGAAGATCGTAAGCCCGTCGGCGTTGAGCGAGCGCAGCCACTGCCACAACTCCAAGCGCAACTCGACGTCGACGCCGGCGGTCGGCTCGTCGAGAATCAGCAGCTTCGGCTCATGAATCAACGCACGCGCCAGCGACAGCCGGCGCTTCTGGCCACCCGAGATTTTCGTATACTCGAGGTGCGCGTGCGACGTCAGTCCAAAACGCTCGAGCAGCATGTCGGCGCGCTCGGTAATCGCCTTCCCACGCAGCCCATAGTAGCCGGCGGCGAAGATCAGCACGTCGCGTAGCGACAAGTAGCGGTCGAAGTTGTACTCTTGGGGCGAGAGGCCGATGAGGCTGCGCGCCTGGCGCCACTGCGTCTCGTTGTCGTATCCGAAGATTCGAATCTTGCCGGCGCTCTTTCGCGCCAACCCGACGATCGCGTTGATCGTCGTCGTCTTTCCCGCTCCGTTGGGTCCCAAAAATCCGTAAAACTCGCCGGCGCCGACGCGCAGCGAAATGCCGTCCACGGCGGTGAACGTGCCGTACTTCTTGACGAGGCGTTCGACCTCGACGGCGGGAGCTGCGGGCGTTACGGAATCAAATGCTTTAATTGTTTGTACCGATGGCGGCGAAGTGTTGCGATGAGCTCTGCACTCCCAGGAATCCCGCAATCGGCGAGTTGGGTTGCGACCTTCTTCACGTCGAACGCGACCCGGCGGTGCTTCACTTCCCAGCCGCCGCCGCGCTCGGTAAGTATGGCGTAACCGGCCCGTGGATCGCCGTCCTTCGGCAAGCCCGCCGATGAAACGTTCACGAGCAGCTTGCCGTGCCACATTCGGGCGAATGGGATATGCAAGTGCCCGAACGCAATCGCCATCGCCGATTCCTCGCCGATGAGCCGTTGCAGGTCTTCTTCTTCGGCATCGGGCCAGATATGCTCGTCGTCGGTCTTTGGATTCGCGTGGACGACCAAGAGTTGGTTATCGTCCTCACCCAGGCGCAGCGCAAATGGAAGCGCCTTGAGCCACGAGAGCCAGCGTTCGCCGATCTCACACTGCGTCCACGCAATCTGCGCCGCCTCTGCCCCTTTGAAATCTTCGCCCGCACCGTCGTCGGAGAGATAGCGGTCGGTATTACCGCGAATGCACGTCGCGCCGATCTCCTCGAGGCGCTGCAGCACCTTTTTCGGTTTCGGCCCGTCGAGACAGAGATCGCCCGCAACGACGATCGCATCGGCGCCGCCTTGCGATTCCAAATCGCGTAGGCATGCATCGAGCGCCAAAAGATTTCCGTGGATATCTGAGAGGAGGGCGATGCGCATGATGCGGCTTGCGCCTCGGTTACTCGCGCCGAAGCGCGAGTGCCAGCATCGACGGCGTCAAGCCCAGTTTTGTGAATTCGTAGAGATCGAGCGCTTCGACCATGATGCCGGCGCGCCGCATTGCCGAAAGCGCCGTGCGATAGCGCATCTCGGCGACGACGTGCCGCTCGCCCAGCGGCAGAACGCCGGCGGCCTGCTCTTCTCCGCGCGCGAGTACGATCGTGTGAAAACCGTCGAACGCGGCGAGGTCGACCTTGTCCATGCCCACGACGATTGTATCGCTTGCCGCCGCTCCCGCGACCGCGCGCAGTGCGGGCACGCCCTCGGCGAGCCGCACTTCGACCACGCGATAGCCGCGCGCGCGCGCAAGCGCGGCAAAGCCGCTGCGTCCGAGCTGATTTCCGCGAGTAGCCTGGCCTACGTCCGTCGAAGGGACGCCGACGAATGCCGTGTTGCCGGCGAGCAGCACGTCGTTGCCGTCGAACAGGCCGGGTGCAGCGATATGACCGGCGACCGGAACGTCGAGCATCGAAAACTCCGCCTGGAGCCGATCGACTTCTGCGCGCCGCGACAGCGGCGACAGCCGCATCATCGCCGCGCCGTCTTCGAAGACGACGGCGGCATCACTAACTGCGGCCTCGTACGGATCGCCGCTATGTGAATCGGCCACGGTCATCTTCACGCCGAAATATGCCAGCGTCCTACGCAGATTCGCGTGCTGCTCGAGCGCGCGTTCGAAGATCGCTCCGGGCTCGCCAATGAGCGGCGAGGCGGTTTCGATTTGCGGCGAAGGCCGAATCATCAGCGCAGCCCGCAGCCGGCCCGTCGGTGCGGAAACCAACCTCGGCCCGAACTGTATCGCGTTATGAGTCGTCACTGCGCTTGGTACGTCTCGGGCACCGGCGCCTCGGTGAAGAAACTCGTCAAATCGGTTACGAGCAGATCGTTCAACGTCAACGGCTGAAGTCCGAATATCTCTTCTTCGGTCTTGAGGATGCTCGCCATGCTCAAATGCGTACCGCCGGCGTAACCGCGCTTGGCCAGCGGCGAAACCACCAATGCGTACGTACGCAACGGGCTGACGTGATCGTTCGAGCCGGCGACGGTTCCGTCGGGGACGATGAAAATTGCCGTCGAGCTCCAATGCGGAGTGTGCGAGATAAAATCGACGATCGAGCCCACGGCGCGATCGGCATCGGCGGCACCCGTTCGCACCCCTTTCGGCCGGAAGCGACACGTACGTAAAGTTCGGCATCGCGTCATTTTGCACGTACCGCTGCATCTCGCGCACGAACTCGCTGGCGCGCTGCACGTCCGTAAGTTTCGGGTTACCGCCGGAATAGTCGAGGTCGACGTTACCGCTCAGCGCGGCCAAGGCGGGAACGTCGAGATTGTAATTCAGGCCGTCGTATCCCGATAGGCTCATGAGCCCGCCGTAGTCTCGAAAGCTTAACCCGGCGCGAGCCAAGGCGTTGAAGAGATACCCCGAGCGCGCGTAATCCTCCGGATCGTCGCCGCGGTCGTTCAGCGGCTCGCGCGCCGCGCCCGCGGCGGCGACGAGTTCCTGATAGAGCGTCGCCTCACCCGCGGTCGCGACTTCCTTTGCGACGTTGGCGTCTTCATCCGACGCGTAAAAGTTGTCGGCAAGCGCATACGCTTGCGCCAATGCGTGCAGGTTGGGTGTAACGCTTTGCGGATAGACGGCGAGGCTCGAGTCGCCGTTACCGTGCGGATTGCCTGCAGTGTCTTTGAGATCGCCGAAGACGTCGTCGTAATTCCCAGCGCCCACGGCGACGTACACGACGTGATCGATCGTTTCGCTGCGCTTGGCCGAGCGCAGCGGCGGAATCACCGGATTGAAACGGGCGACCGCGGGCGTTCGGTTATAGCGAAGCGCGTCGAGCGTTGCCCGCACCAGATACGTGCGTTTCAGATCGATGCGCTGAAGCACTCCCCAGCCGGTGACGCCCTTGCTGTCGAGCACGTAGAGGTACCGGCCGTTATGCGAAAGCGCCAGCGCGTTTGGATACCATCCGGTTGGGATCAATCCATAGCGATAACGCGTTGTGCGCTGCGCGTCGAGAACGGCAACGGCGTTGATGCCGGCTAGCGCGACGTAGAGCCGCTTGCCGTTGGGGCTGAGCGCTTCCGCGCTCGGCTGTGCGCCATAGGGCGCGCCCGGATAGAGACGTAGATCGAGGCCGCGCACGACACGCGGCTCGCTCCGCGAGCGAAACGATTGCGACGCGATCGACGTTCGCGAGAAGGACGTAGGCAAGTCGCCCGTTGCGGCTTAGAACGGTCGCGCCAGGTTGCGCCCCGCCGACGATGGCGCTTCCATCGGGCGCGGGATCCAGTGCAACGGTCGCGGGATCGCCGATTTCGCCGGGAGCCGTCGTTTCGTAGATCGTCAGCGACGACGATTTTGACGGATCGAAAGACGGCTGCGCGAACTGCGGCGCCTGCGCGGGCGAACTGACCGGCGCGTATGCGGAGAGTCCCGTTCCCGGCGCGAGAATCTGACGATTGCTCGCGGCGACGTAGAGCGGAAAATCGCCGACGCTCAAGGAGCGTAATGCCGTGCGCGTCGCCAAATCGATCGCAACTACGACGTTGCCGAGGTTGTCGGCGACGTACGCGTTTGGCCGTCGGGAGCGACCGCTATTCCCGCGGGAACCCCATGGCGGCCGGCGACGGAAAGACCGATCGACTTGGGTTCGGGCGTCAGTTGGCCCGCAGCGTCGAGATCGAAGACGCGCACGGTGCCTGCCGCCGCATCCGAGGCGAGCACGATGGTGCGCGACGGATCGCTAGGATCGCGTGCGGCCGCTACGCCCATAAAAAATGAAGCCGCTCGAGTCGCGATACTCACCCGCCATGCGCATGCTCTTCGTGTCGATCACGGAAAGCGACGAGTTCGGCGGCGCCGCGGCATTCGAGACCACCGCATAGCGTCCGTCGGGGGAGAGCGCGAGGCCGAGCGGATCGGCTCCGACGAAGGTGCTGGCGCCCGCCGGCGCGGCAATTTTCCGTCGGGAAGAATCGAATCGATTGGGCGAATCTTATCGGCGCCCGTCGGTCGCAGGCCGGCCGGAGCGGAATAGACGATGAGAGGTGCTGGACGACCCCCCGCGCCCAATAAAACCGCGGCGAAGAGCGCCGTTGCTAGAGATCTGAACGACACGGGAGGTATGGCATTATCATGCGGGCCGCGGGTACCCTGCCGACGAGGCGAAACGTCGGCGTCCTGACACTTTTCGCGTGTGACTCGCGATGCGCGTCTTCTCGCCGTCGCGACGGCGGTGCCGCCGTTCGAGCTCGGGCAGGCCGAGGTCACGCGGCGCATCGACCTCGCGCTCGGTCCGCGCTCGCGTGAGATCGTGCGGTTACTTCCTATGTTCGGCAACACGGGCATCGACCGGCGTTTCTCCTGCGTCCCGATCGAGTGGTATGAGGAGCTGCACGATTGGCCCGACCGAAACCGCGTCTACCTCGATTCCGCCATGGAGCTGCTCGAATCGGCGACGCGCCGTGTGCTCGAGCGCGCCGGCCGAAATACTTCGGAGATCGACGCCGTCGTAGCAGTTTCGACGACCGGCATCGCTACCCCGAGTCTCGACGCGCTGCTGATGGAACGTATGGGGCTGCGCCGCACCGTGCAGCGGCTGCCGATTTTCGGTCTGGGTTGCGCGGGCGGAGCGATCGGCTTGGCGCGCGCAGCGACGCTGGCGCGCGAGAAACCCGATGCGCTCGTGCTCTTCCTCGTCGTCGAGCTTTGCGCGCTCTGTTTTCGGCGCGACGATTTTTCGAAAAGCAACATCGTCGCGACGGCGCTCTTCGGCGATGGCGCGGCGGCGGCGCTGATATCGTGCGCGGGCGAGGGAGCGACGATCGTTTGCGGCGGCGAGTACACGTGGCCCGATTCACTCGACGTCATGGGTTGGGACGTCACGCGCGAAGGGTTCAAGGCGATATTTTCGCGCGACATTCCCGAGCTCGTTACGACTGAGCTTCACGACGTCGTCACCGCCTTTCTCGCCGCAGCGCGGCCTCACGCTGCGCGACATCGACCGCTTCGTCTGCCACCCCGGCGGTGCTAAGGTACTCGATGCGTTGGAAGTCGCGTTCGAGCTGGAGCCCGGCGCGCTTCAGACGGCCCGCGCGGTACTGCGCGATTACGGCAACATGTCGGCGGCTACGGTGATGTTCGTGCTGGAACAAACGATCGCAGAATCGCAGCCATGGAAGCGCGCGTTAGTCAGCGCGCTTGGTCCCGGCTTCACCGCCGGCTTCACCCTGCTAGAAAACAATGATCCCGTGTCATCCTGAGGAGCGAGCGCAGCGAGCGTCTCGAAGGGGCGCATGACCCTCTACATCGTGCTCGCGCTAGTAGCACTGCAGCGCATTGCGGAGCTGATCTATTCGGCCCGTAATACGAAGCGATTGCTCGCGCGCGGCGGTATCGAAGTCGGCGCGATCCAATATCCCTTCTTCGTTCTGCTGCATGTGGCTTGGCTTGTCAACGATGGCGGTTATGATTCCGGCCGGGCGGCGCCGAACTGGTGGCTGCTCGGACTCTACGCCGTGCTGCAGCCATTGAGGGTCTGGACGATTGCGACGCTCGGCCCGTATTGGACGACGCGCATCATCACGGTCCCGGGCGCGCCGATCGTGCGCGAAGGGCCGTATCGCATTTTTCGCCATCCCAACTACGTCGTGGTCTGCGCGGAGATTGCGATACTGCCGCTTGCCTTTGGCGCGGTCGAAATCGCGATCGTTTTTTCGATTCTCAACGCGTCGCTGCTCTCGTGGCGAATCCGCGTCGAAGAACGGGCACTATTGTCGCGACGCCGCTCAGAATCTTTGCAGCGCGCGGCCGAGGCGCGTGACGCCTTCGCGGGCGTCGTCTTCCGTGAGATGTCCGAAAGAGAGACGCAGCGCCGGCGGACCGCTACGCGTCGGATAAAACGGCTCGCCCGGCATCGACCAGCACGCCTTCGCGAGCACACGCGTCGAATGCCGCTTGCGTCGAGATTCGCGGCGGAAATGGAAGCCAGACGTTGACGCCGGCTTCAGGCGAACGCACCGTCGTCCACGTTACGACGCTGGAGAGCGCCTCGACGAATGCGTCGCGCCGCTTCCGATAGAGCGTTCGCGACGCGCGAAAGTGGCGCGCATACGCCGGGCTCTCCATAAATCGCCAGAGCGCGCGCTGCGTGAGCGTCGAGGTAAAGACGTCCGCGCGCACCTTCGCCGCCTCGAGCGCTTGCGCGATGCCGCCCTTCGCGTACAAATACCCGATGCGCAGCGCCGGAAAGATCGATTTCGATAGGCTCTCCATCACGATCACGCGGCCGTCGGTATCGTAAGCGGCCATCGGCGGGGTGCGGCAGCGTCGTACGTGAGCTGCCAACCGGTCTGATCTTCCAGAATGACGACGTCGTAGCGCCGGGCCAACGCAACGATTGCTTTCGCGCGCCGTGCCGGAAGCACTGCACCGAGCGGATTCTGGGCGATTGGATTGACGTAAAAGAGGCGCGGACGGTACTCGGCAAAGACGCGTTCGGCGTCATCCGTGCGAACGCCATCCTCGTCGCCGCGCACTTCGACGTACGTAACGCCGCGCGCGTCGAAGACGCCCAACGTTCCCCAATACGTCGGGCTCTCGCTCGCGACGACGCTGCGCTCGTCGAGCAAGACCGTCGCGACGATGTCTGCGGCTTGCTGCGCACCTGAACAAACGATGACGTCGCCTTGCTTCGGCAGCTGCAGCCTCGTCCGCGCAAGAGCGCGGCGAGCTTTGCGCAGAGGTCTCGATCGCCGGTTGACGAGCGATACTGCATGATCTCCGGCGTATCGTCGAGCAGCGTTCGGTGAATGCTCGGGCAAAATCGTGCAAAGGGAATGTCTCGGGCGCGGGATGTCCTGCAGCTAAGTTGATCGCGCCGGGTTCGGTCGCGTTGGTGAGGCGCTCCATGACGCCTTCGAGGCGCGCGCCGCGGGCGAAGCGCGCAACGTCGGGTTCCCATCGCCGAGCGAACGGCTCTTCGCGCGGCGGCGGTGATGCGACGAAGGTCCCTTTGCCCGGACGCGACACGCACGCGGCCGCGCGCGGCGAGCAACTCGTACGCTTGCGAAACCGTAACGAGGGCGCAGTTTAATTCACGGGCGAGTTCGCGCATTGCCGGCAGGCGATCTCCCGGGAGAAGCGGTCGCTCTCTATCGCTTCAACGAGCGATCGGCAAGCTGGACGTAAAGCGGACGGGGATCGCTGGGATCCAGCCGCAGAGAAGCCCTGAGCGAAGTCGAAGGGTCAGACGTCTGCGCCGAAACCGTCTCCCTCGTTGGCGGCGGGCATCCGGCGAGCCACGCCCTCTTCAGTCGCCGCATTTGCGACCGCCTTGGCAACCGCATCGACGACGCGCGTATCGAAAACGCTGGGAATCACGTACTCGGCATTGAGCTCTTCGGCGAGTCACGATCTCGGCGATCGCGTAAGCCGCCGCCAGCTTCATGCCTTCGGTGATGCGTCGCGCGCGTACGTCGAGCGCGCCGCGAAAGATGCCCGGAAACGCGAGCAAGTTGTTCACTTGATTTGGAAAGTCGGAGCGGCCCGTAGCGATGACCGCCGCAACGGGCGCCGCGACGTCGGGCATGATCTCCGGATTTGGATTCGCCATTGCAAACACGATCGGATCGCGGCCCATCCGCGCGATATCTTCGGCCTGCAAAATGCCCGGGGCCGAGACGCCGATGAAGACGTCCACGCCCTCGAGAACCTCGCGCAGCGAGCCGCGCCGGTTCTCGCGATTGCAATGCTCGGCCAGCCATCGCCAGTGCGGATTCTCATAACGATCCGTGCGATTGAGCGCGCCGACTCGATCGACCGGAATTACGTCGCGAACACCGGCGCCCAAGCAGCATCTTGATCGTCGCGGTGCCCGCTGCGCCGCTGCCCGAGACGACGACTTGAAGATCGGTCAAGTTCTTTCCAACGACGCGCGCCGCATTGATCAGTGCCGCCATGATCACGACGGCGGTCCCATGCTGATCGTCGTGCATGACCGGAATATCGAGTGCTTCGATCAGACGGTCTTCCACTTCGAAGCAACGCGGGCGCTGAGATGTCCTCCAAGTTGATGCCGCCGAAGACCGGCGCGATGCGCACGACCGTCTCGACGATCTCGTCGACGTTCTTGGTATCGAGGCAGATCGGGAAGGCGTCGATGTCGGCGAACTGCTTGAAAAGCATCGCCTTGCCTTCCATGACCGGCAATGCGCCGAGCGGCCCGATGTCGCCCAGGCCGAGTACCGCGGTGCCGTCGGTGACGACCGCGACCGTGTTGCGCTTGATGGTGAGCTGAAAGGCTTTGGTCGGATCCGCAGCGATCGCCATCGAGACTCGCGCGACGCCGGGCGTGTAAACGATCGAGAGATCTTGCCGGCTCTTGATCGTGATTTTCGAGTCGATGCGAATCTTTCCGCCGATATGCGCGAGAAAGGTAGAATCCGACGCAAAGATGATGCGCGCGCCGTCGATTCCTTCCACCGCGCGGCGAACCTCGTTCGCCGCCGCATCGGACGGAACGCCGATCGTGACGTCGCGCACGACGCGCGTTCGTGCCAACGGTATGCATGTCGACGGCCGCCGATCGCGCCGCCCGCATCGCCGATTGCATTGGCCAGAATTCCAAACCCGCCGGGCTCGTTGAGCATGTCGATCCGCAACACCATCGTCAAACTAATCGCCGGCTGCGCAATCATCGACGTTCTTTCAGTTCCCGCTCACGGTCATTTCGGCAACTCGAAATGACGGCGAGACGACCGATCCGTCGAAGCGCAGATCGTTCGCGACCGCGTCGAGGCCGGCAAGCATCTCGGTGTACTGACCCGCAATGGTAAACTCATCGATCGGATAGGCGATTTCGCCGCCTCGATGAAAAAACCGCGCGCGCCGCGGCTGTACGTACCCGATGCGTGCTCGGTTGCAAAGCCGATCGTGTCCATGACGAGCACGCCCTGAGGCGTCGCGGCAACGAGCTCGCGAGCGAGAGCGTCCCGGCTCCAGGAAAAAGTTGCTCGGTCCCGACGCCGCCGCCGGTCGAGTTTCCGGTGCTCGCAGCTCCCAGCTTGCGCGCATAATAGGTATCGTAGAGAAACGTGCGGAAGACGCCGCTTTCGAAGACCGGCGTCCGGCGAGTTGCTACGCCTTCGCCGTCAAAGGGCGCGCTGCCGAGGCCGCCGGGGACGCGACCGTCGTCCACGACGTTGACGAGATCGCTCCCGATGCGGTTGCCGATCTGCCCGCTGAACCAAGAGTTTCCGACGGCGACGTTCGCTGCCGAGACGCGCCGCAAAGAGATCGTCCAACAGCGATGCGGCGACGTCGCGCTCGAAAATGACCGGGACGCGCATCGTCGACGGCTTGCGCGCGCCGAAGAGATCGACGGCGCGGCGCACCGCAGTCAGCAGCGACCGAACCCGGCGTTTCGAGGTCCCGCAGGCGTCGCGCCGCCGTTCCGTAATGGGCGATTCGTTTCACCTCGCCGTCGAGAGCAATCGGGGCCGGTCGAGCGGCCTGCTCGCGTCCAGCTATACGCGGCGGCAAATCCGCTGGAGTTCGCCATTGCCGTCACCGCGACGGCATCGGTGTAATGAGAACCACTGGAATTAGTCGACGCGCGCGTCCGCCGCCCGTATCAAACGCTCGAGATCGAGCGCCTCTTCAACCTTCTCGCTGCCGTCGCGTCGGGAGACCTCGGGATCGTCGAGTTCTAAAGGCGATGCGCCGGAGGCAAACGCATCGGGAAGGCCGGCATACGGATCGGGCGCGACGAGGCCGGCATGCTCGACCGCGCGGCTTACGGACTCTTCCAAACCGCCCGCAGTGAGATCGGACGTTGAGAGTGTCGCTTTACGCCCATCGCGGAACACGCGCAAGAAAAGGCTCTTTGCCGTCGACCCTTCGAGCCGGGCGACGACGTTGTCACGTGCTTCGGCGTGAAACCGCTGAGCGATCGAAACCGACGCTTCGGCGCTCTGCGCTCCCGCGCGCTTTGCTAGCGCGAGTGCGCGTGAGGCAAGCTCGAGAACCGGCGTTTCATCCATGCTGCGTTCCGCCGACGGTGATCGAGGCAATCTTGACCGTGGGCATGCCGACGCCCACGGGCACGTATTGTCCGCCTTTGCCGCACGTGTAATGGCGTCGCGCCAAGCAGCCGTCGTTAGCGACCGCTACCACCTTCATCATCGCCTCCGGCCCATTGCCGACGATCGTGGCATTGCGCACCGGTGCGGCGATCTTGCCGTTCTCGACGAGATAACCTTCGCCGACCATAAAAACGAAATCACCTTTTGCGATCTCGACTTGGCCACCGGCAAACGACTTTGCGTAGATTCCTCGTTGAGTCGAAGCAAGAATCTCGTCGAACGTGGAGTCGCCGCTGGGCATGTACGTGTTGCACATTCGCGGCTGTGGAGCGAAACGAAACGACTGTCGCCGTCCGCTGCCGGTCGACTCGACACCCATCAACCGGGCGTTGAGGCGATCTTGCATGTACCCCAGCAGCACGCCGTTCTCGACCAAGACTTTGTGGCGCCCCGTCACGCCCTCGTCGTCGACGTTGAGACTGCCGCGCTCCTCGCGTAAGTTCGCATCGTCGTAGATCGTCACGAGATCGCTTGCAACCCGCTCGCCGACTCGACCGCTGTAGAGCGAGGTGCCTTGCCGGTTAAAGTCGCTCTCTAGACCGTGTCCGACGGCCTCGTGAAGTAACACGCCGCCGCCTCCCGAACCGACGATCATCTCCATCTCGCCGGCCGGCGCAGGCACTGCCGCGACGTTCACGGTTGCAATGCGCGCCGCCTCGCGTGCAAGTGCTTCGGGCGTCTCGCGCTCGAAATAAGCGATCGACGTGCGGCCGCCGTCGCCGACGTAACCCGACCCGCGCTCGTTCTTGTCGCTGGCGACGACCTGAACGCCGAATGTAACGAGGGGACGAAAATCTCTGGCCAGCCTGCCATCGCTGCTGGCAATCCACACTTCTTGAATCTCGTCGCTCACGTGAGCGTTGACTGCGACGACCCGAGGATCGTAGCCGCGCGCCGCCACGTCGGCGGTCTCCAGCATCGCGACGTAACGCCGGGAATCGACCACATCGCCGGAGCTGCCGTCGTAGTACGACGGTTCGACCGCGGCGCAGAGATCGATGCTTCGGGCTTCGCCGCTCGGCGACGAACGCGCGATCAGCGCGGCAGCGTCGGCGGCTTGCGTCAGTGCGTCGACGCTCAAGTCGTCCGAAGCAGCATATCCGGCCGACTCTCCGACGACGACCCGGATCCCTACGCCGAGCGTCACCCCATACGATGCGTCGTGAATTCGACCATCTTGCAGCCGGTACGAAAGTATACGCCGGCGCTCGCAAAAGACGTCGGCAAAGTCGCCGCCGTTGCGCAATGCGCGGCTCGAGCAGCTTTGAAAACAACGCTTCGTCGAAGAGGTGCGCTTCGGTTATCACAACAGCGCCAACCGATCGACGGCGCGAACGATCGCCGAATCGGGATCGGCCGGCGATCCGTCGATCAAGAATGCGAATGCAACGCGTCCGTGCCGTATCGTCGTAACGTAGCCGGCGAGCGCGGAAACGCCCGAAATGTGACCGCTTTTGGCGCGAACGCGACCCAGCGCGGTCGTGAAATCGTAATTTTCGAGCGTTCCTTGCCGGCCACCGAGCGGCAAGAGCGAATAGAGCTCGGGCTGATCGCCGGCGAGCAATCGCGCAACGGTGATTGCAGCAATTCGATTGTCCGGTGCGAGTCCGCTGCCGTCGAAGAGTTTCATGCCAGGCGCCGGGATACCGCGCCGCGCGAGAAACTCGCGCTCGGCTTCGAGCCCGCCGGCGTCGTCCGGCCTGCCCGAGGTTTCCTCACCGACCGTTCTCAGAAGCTGCTCGGCGTAGTGATTGTCTGAAAAGACGAGCATGTGATTTTCCAGCGTAGCAAGCGGTGCGGAGCGGTGGTCCCAGAGTACGACGCTTTCGAGCGGCGCGGAACCTACGGCCGGCGCTACCGCGGAGGCGATTTCGCGTTGCGCGAGCATGTGGCCCAGATCGCCGGCTACGTATTTCGCGACATCGGTCATCGGAGTCCAGACTTGCTGATCGACACCGCCGACCTGCTGATGCGATTCGATGGTGTCGCCGTCGAGGGAAATCGCGCTCGTCGGCGCGGCGTAATCTTGGCCGACATCATCGCTCGCCCAATGCGGATTGAGGCTCGGTCCGCCGAGCGTCGTGGTGTCCACGACGACGCCGCCATCGATTCGTCGAAGTCCGGCGCGGCGCAGCATTCCGACGCCGCTTTTGAGATCGTCCGACTGCAGTGATGGATCTCCCGAGCCGACCAGCCACAGATTCCCATCGAGCGTACCGCCGGTACCGATTGAATCTGGCGCAGCGAGAACCGTATGAAACCGATACGCGGGTCCCAGCGCGTCGAGTGCCGTCGCGGCGACGACGAGCTTTTGCACCGACGCCGGCGCAACCGCCCGCTGCGCACGATCGTCATAGATCGTTCGTCCGTCCGCCCCAATCACGGCCATGCTCCACGTAACGGCTCCGCTGCAGTGCCGAAGCAAAGGCCCCATGCAATTCCCCAGCAAGCCGATTGCGCTCGTCGTTGCTCCACGAAACTGGATGTGTTTTTCAACCCTTGCTGACCGGAAAATTGAGTCGAGCGAGCATCGGACACGACGTCCGATGCGAGCGTCCTCGAACCGGAATGGGCGTGCGCGACAAGAAAAGCGCCAACCGCAATAGCAACGCAGATAACGACGAGGGCAGTCGCGCGGCGCTTAAGTCCGCGCGATCGTCTCGACCTTCTCCTGTAACCTACGCTGCTGCTCGCGTAGCTCATCGATATCGTCTCGTAGCATGTTGACTTGTGACGGAACCTTCGACTCTTTTCGAATGCGCATGGCCGCTTCGATTGCGTGCGCGCCGCAGGCGGCCGTCAACGGTGGTAACGGGCACGTCGCTCCAGCGCCGCGAGCAGCCGCACATCGCCAAGCGACTCGGCAGCTTCGATCGCGGTGAGCGCAACCGGAAACGATTCGTCGTCGACATGACGCTCGAGCGCCTCAACCGCATTTGTTCGCTCGTTCTCGACCAGCTCGCCGATGCGCCCGAGAGCGAGTGACGGCCGCACGACGCAATCCTTCACTCGACTCGGGCGCAAGCGCATCGAGGACGAGCGGCATCGCCCGCGCATCGGCCAACTCGCCTAAGCCGCGCATCGCGCCGCCTTCGACGATGCCGTTCCACGTCTTTTCCGCCGATGCCGACGCCAGCACGTCGAAGGCACGCGGATCGCGCGTCTTGCCCAATGCGGTCAATGCGGCCGCGCGAACGAAGTACGACCGTGCTTCTGCGCGACCCCGATGAGCGCCGTTACCGCCGCCTCGTCGCGAAAGTTCCCGAGCGCCTCGGCAACCGCCCGGACGACTTTCGGATGCGAATGGTCCAGCGCACGAATTAGCAGGGTAATCGCCCACGGCGCGCGCGTTGCGCCTACCGCGAGGGCGATCTCCGGCGAGGACGCCCCAAAATGACTCGCTCGCGAAGGCTTCCTCGATCGCATCGCGCGCGACCACGACCGCCGTCTTTCGCCAGCTCGCGAGCGGCGCGTATCCGCCCGACGACGCTCGTATCGCCGCGCAGAGCGGCGGCGGCGCGGTCGGTGCCGAGCTTATATGTGACGTCGGCGAGCAAGAAACGCACCGGGATCGAAACGTACGAGCTCCGGCTCGAATTCGAGCGGCACCGCGATCGTTTCGTGCGCGCGCGCGACGCGCGCGCGGATACGCCGTTCTTTGGTCGGGTCGCCGCGCCGGAGCGAGCGCGACTTCGACGTCGAACTCGTACGGAGGATGCTCGGTGTCGATCGGCTGTTTCTGATCGATCGTGATCGTGGCCGTCTTGAGCTTTGCGTCCCACTGCAACGCCGACTTCAAGCTTGGGATGACCCGCGCGAAAGACCCATTGGTTGAAAAACCCGCGCAAGTTGCGCCCGGTCGCGGCTTCGATCGCACGAACGAAATCGATCGTCTCGACCGATCGCTGGGCGTTGTCGCGCGACGTAGCGCGCGACGGCGCGCCAGAACCTCGCATCGCCGAGCTCGCCGCGAAGCATGTGCAAAACGGCCGCGCCCTTTTGGTAGAGATGCCGGTCGAAAATCTCGATCGGCTCGATGTACGTGTTGCAGACGATCGGCCGGCGGTAGCGTCCCGCTTCCTCGCTCAAATATGCGGTCAACCCGGTAAAGACGTCGTAGAGATACTCGTCGTAGCCCAGATCGGCTTCGCGCCAAACAGCTTCCATAAACGTCGCAAAGCCTTCGTTGAGCCACGCGTGGGCCCAATCGCGACAGGTCAGCAGATCGCCGAACCACTGATGAGCGAGCTCGTGTGCAACGAGCGGATCGCTCGAAAAATCGAGCTCGCGCCGTCTCGTCGTGCAGCGTACGGTCGGTCTGGGTCGTCGCCGCGGTGTTCTCCATTCCGCCGAAGATGAAATCGGAGACGGCGATCTGCGAGTATCGCGCGTATGGATATGGCGTTCCGAGCTTTCCTTCGAAGCACTCGATCATCTTCGGCGTCTTGCCGAACGAGCGCGCTCCCTCGGCTTCGCGTCCCGGCAGCACGTAGTAAAAAACCGGCACGCCGTTTCGTCCCGCTTTGCCTTGCGCGCTTTCCACGAACGGTCCGGCGACCATTGTAACCAAGTATGTGCTGTGCGGCACCTCTTGACGATACCGAAAGAGCGTCTTGCCGTTTTCCTCTTTGCGTTCGAGGAGCTCGCCGTTCCCGAGCGCAAACATTCCTTTCGGTACGACGATGGTCGTTTCGGTACGCTGCTTTTCATGCGGATAATCGAGGCAGGGGAACCAATAGCGCGCGTACTGATCTTGGCTCTGGGTCCACAGATGCGCGATCTTCTCGGGGTGGGCGGCCGTGGGCTTGATAAAAAACAATCCGTGACGCGGGCGCTCCACGCGATATCGGATCGCGAAGGCCGTCTCTTCGCCGGCATCAATTGCCGGATCGAAGTCGATCTCGAGCGTACCATCTCGCTGCTTAAAGTTGAGAGGACTCGAGCGAGGTCCAACCTGGTCGACTGCTTTTACCTGCAAATCAACCGCATCGAGCACCAAACGAGGAACGGGCTCGTCGAACGCGCGGACCGTCAACGTACAGACGCCGTCGACGGCCTCAGAATCAAAATCTGGCGTCAAATGAAGCGCGATTGCCTCGACCGCAACGAGCTTATCCGGGCCGTATTGAGGACGCGCGCCCGGCAGCGCAAACCGCTGACGCTCGTTTGTATCGTCGAACACTACCGGGAGCGGCTTACGAGCCGAATGCAGGTCAGTCCTGTGCCGTTTGCAAGCCTCCGGTCACTTCGAGCACCGCGCCGGTTATAAAATCGCGCTCTGCCGCGACGAGAAACCGTACCGCGTCGGCGACGTCTTCGTAGCTTCCCACGCGGCCGCGCGGGTTGCGGGCCGCGCGCTCCATCGCCTGTGCGCGCTCGATCGATTTGTCGCGGATGTCGCCCGGCGAGACGACGTTGATCGTTATACCATGCGGCGCTTCTTCGATCGCCAAGCAGCGCGCGAACGCGACGAGCGCGCTCTTTGCCGCTTGATAGAGCGAAAATCCGCGAAAGGGACGCGTCTCTGCCGAGCCCGGCATTCCGAAAAACACGATCCGGCCGAAACCACCGTCGCGCATCGCCGGGAGCGCGAAGTGCGCAGCGAGAACCGCGCTGCGCAGGTTTCCCTCGACAACCTCACGATAATCGTCGAGCGTCGTCTTCGAAAAGCGTTTGACCACGAGCGGTCCGACGGCATGGACGAGCGTGTCGAATGGCCCGTGTTTTCGCCCCAGCCCGTTCAGCTCGTCGATAATTCGCTCCGGAGCGTCGAGAAAATCGAGGCGCGCGGCGACTGCTTCGGCGCCGGCAGACTCGATCGCCGCTAACGTCGCATCGGGCGACGTCGACCGATGGGTGATAGCGACGCATGCGAAACCCTCGCGCGCGAGGGCGGGCGCAATGCCGGCGGCCAGACCCGCCGCCGCGCCCGTCACGAGCGCGCGACGGGTCAGACGACTCCCACTTCGGCCGGACGCGACATTTCCGCCGTAACCGCGCGCTGGTCGCCGCGGCGCTCGAAGAAGCCCATCCATGTCTCGTAGACCATCGGAACGAGGAAGAGGGTCAAGATCAGCGAGCTCAACAAACCGCCGATGATGACGGTGCCGACGGCTTGGCGCCATTCGCCGCCCTCGGCAAAGCCCAGCGCGAGCGGCAGCATGCCGAAGATCATCGCGCACGTCGTCATGAGAATCGGCCGGAATCGCGTGCTCGACGCTTGCAGGACCGCATCGCGAACTCGCATCCCACGGCGGCAGAGCGTGTTCGAATAGTCGACCAGCAAGATGCCGTTCTTTGCCACCAACCCGAACAGCATGATGATACCGATCATCGAGATGATATTTAGCGATTGCCCGGCATTCGGCTCGACGAGATGCATGAACGAGAGCGCAACCAGCGCGCCGATAATCGCCAGCGGCACGCAGAGCATGACGATGAGCGGCTCGAGGAACGACCCGTACAGAATCACCATGAGCATGTAGACGAGCATGAACGAGGTCAACAGCGCGATGCCCATGTTGGCCATCGTCTCGTTCATGAATTGGGTGTCGCCTTGGGCCGTGGGCTGCACGCCGGGCGGAAGGAAGCCGGGCTTGTGAAGCGCGCGTTCGAGGGGACCGGTAACCGCGCCCAGCGAGTAGCCGGGAAGAGTGTTGCCGTAGACGTCCACCACGCGCTGGCGATTGAGGCGCTTGATCTGCAGCGGCGCTTTCGTCCACTGCATGTTGGCGATGTCGGCGAGCGGGACGAGGGTGCCGTCTTGCGCGCGCACGCGAACGTCCGCAAGTTCGTCGACCGTCTTCCGATCGGCCAACGGAAACTGTACGCGAACGTTGACGAGGCTGTTCTCGGTTCGCACGCGGGTCGCCACGGCTCCGTCGATGGCCAAACGCGCGGCGTTGGCGGCATCGCCAGGCGTGATGCCGAGCACTTCGGCCTTCTGCGAATCGATGTTGACGTTGAGCCGCGGGGCGGCGGCTTCGTTGCTCGTCTCGACGTTGACGCTACCCGGCGTGTTGCGTAGATAGCTCGCGATTTTGTCGGCGGCCGCAGCGATGTCTGATTCGGGACCCGAGATCGAGTAGAAGATCGAGGCTCCCGACCCACCGCCGCTTTCACCGGAGACCTCGAAGACCCCACCGGGCACGAGATATGAGAGTTTGCGAATCTGATCGATGAGCTTATACGTATCGTGACGACGCTCGGGAAACGTCTGCGCGTTGAGCCGTGCGTAGTTGTCGCCGATCGCCGAGCTCCATCCCTGCGGTTTGCGCCCAACCGTCGAGCTCACCGACTTGATGCCGTCGACCTTCATGACCGCGTCCTCGAGGGCGGTCACGTACTTGGAGGTCGTTTGCAGCGGCGTCCCCGGCGGATAGGTGACGGTCATGTCGATTTCGCCGGTCTGAACCTGAGGAACGAAATCGAAGTCGATCGGACCGAGCAACGGCAACACGATGGCCAGCGCGATCGGCAGCGCAAACGTCGCGATCGTCAGGCGGCGGCTGCGGCCGGTTGCGTAGAACCAGCGCACGAAAATCCGCGGCACGTTTCGGAGGGTGTCGACACCGCGTCGCGCCCAGATTGCTGTGCGTGAATGGCCGTTCGACGAAGGGGTCCAACGATACGCCAGCTTCGCCTGAGACGTGCGCCAGCGCACAATCGCGCCGATGCCGTGCCAAACCGCGGCCACGATCAGGAACATCACGTTCACCGTGATGGTGGTCGTGCCGGCTCCCATTGCGAGCGTGAGCGCATTCACGATGAGTAACATGCAGACGTAGACGACGAAGAGCCCATGCGCAAGCGCGTACGGCAGAGCTTTCGTGCGATACCACGTGAGAATGCGCTCGTATCGCGACACGAAATGGTTGAGCACCAGCACCGCGCCGATCATGATCGGCAGAATTTGCCGCAGCTCGGCTATCGGCCAGGGGATGAAGTAGGCGACTACCGCTACGGCACAGAGCACGAGCGTAGCCTTCAGCGAGCCAAGTTTATTGAGCCACTCGGCGTCTCTTTCGAACGCTTGAGGGCGCTCCACTTCGCGGCAAGCAGCGGCGTCAGCGTGAATGAGACCAAGAGCGAAAACAGCGTCGAGATCACGATCACCGCGCCGAACTCGCGCAAGTAGGCTCCCACTATGCCGGGTAGGAACGCAATCGGAAGGAAGACGACCACGTCGACCATAGTGATCGCAACGGCAGCGCCGCCGATCTCGCTTCGGCCGTTGATGGCGGCGTCGACCGGGTCTTCGCCCAAATCTCGATGGCGCGTGATATTTTCCAGCACGACGATCGAGTCGTCGACCAAGATACCGATGATCAGCGAGAGCGCCATCAGCGACATCGTATCGAGATGGAACCCGAACATGTTCATCAAGACGAAGGTCGCGAGGATCGATGTCGGGATCGCGATCATGACCACGACCGAATTCCGGATCGAATGGAGGAAGAGCAACATCACGAGCATCGTCAGCACGATGCCCTCGATCAACGACTGCCAGACGCCGTTGAGCGACTTCTGCGTGTAATCGGCCGGAGCGTCGATCTCGTTGAACGTGATCTCCGGAAACTGCGTGGCGAGCTGTTTGATCGCCGCTCGCGCGATCTCCGTCGACTTGATCTCGTCGGCAGCGATGTTACGATCGAGTTCGATGTAAACTCGCGGTTGGCCGTTATAGTGTGAAATCGACGTCGGTTCGACGTGACTGTCGTAGCCATAGGCGACGTCGCCGATCTTCATGTTCTTGTTGGAACTGCCGGGTATCGGCAACGGAATTCCCAGGAGATCTTGGGCCGAATTCACCTCTGCGTGAACCGAGACGCTCGTCTCCTGCGTACGTTGGCGCATCAGGCCGCCCGGCAGATTGAGATTGTTTGCCGCGACTGCCGCGAAGACGTCGCCCAACGTTGCGTTAGCGCCTAAGAGGCGTTCGGGTATCGGCTCGACGTGGAACTCGCGATCGCTCGCCCCGTAGATGTTGACGTCTTGGACGTTGGGGATCGCCTTCAGTATCGGCTCCAGGCGGTTAT
The DNA here is from genome assembly GCA_963815165.1 of Vulcanimicrobiota bacterium. Taxonomy (GTDB): domain Bacteria; phylum Vulcanimicrobiota; class Vulcanimicrobiia; order Vulcanimicrobiales; family Vulcanimicrobiaceae; genus Cybelea. The sequence goes on along the minus strand of CAWFFL010000003.1, from coordinate 1,588,377 downwards.
TCGCGAAATCGGCCAGCTGCGTGTCGGTCATGCTCTTAGAGCTAATCGCTAGGTCGAGCAACGGCTGCGACGCGCCGTTCTTAGAGACGTTGGGGGGATCCAAATCCACGGGAAGGTAGACGCGCGCCGCGTCGACCGCGCTCTGCACGTTGATCGCGGCGATGTCGAGATTCGTCCCCAGCTTGAACTGGGCGATGATCGTCGCGACGCCTTCCTGGCAGGTCGAGCTGAGCTGATCGAGATTGTCGATGCTGTCGACTTGGTCTTCGATCGGCTTGACGACCAGGCGCTCCATCTCCTGAGGCGACGCGCCCGGGTACGACGAGTAGACGACGACGATCGGAAAATCCGTATTCGGCGGATTGGCGCTCCGGCCGAGCTTCAAGAAGGCGATCGTGCCGAAAATGGCCAGCGCGATGAACACCATGGCGGTGATCACCGGGCGGCTAATTGCGAATCGGGTCAACCACACGATAGAAATCCCATTGCTGCCTTGCTCTACGCCGCGAGCCGTCCGACTGTTTCAGCCCTGCTCCAAGCACGAGCTGGTTCGGCCTCGGGGGAAGGCCAGGGTCCACTATAGCGAACGTCGGGGCCTCCTGTCATCCCGGTTAGGGGCAGTTACCCGCTAGGAGGCCTCCGAGGATTCGGCTGTCGCATCGTCGGTCTCGGCCAAATGAACCGAAAGGCTGCCGTCGATCACGCGAAGGTCGTCGACGAGGCTTCCAGGGTTTGCCGCTCCGCGCAAGGTCAGCAGCACGTTGGCCACGTCGTCCGCCGGCTCGCCGGATCTTTCGACTCCAAGCGCCGACACCGTGAAGCCCTTGCGCGTGCATACCTCGAGGGAGCGGCGAAGAGTGCCCCTCCCGCCTCGATAAACGAGGCGCAGCTGCGCTGTGTTGCTGCCTGCGCGGGGAATGCGGCGCGCAAGCGGCGGAAACGCAAAAACGATGACAAAGTGAGCGCCCGTCACGGCCACGGCCAAGATCGGTAACCCGGCGCCGCAGGCCATGCCGACCGCGGCCGTAAGCCAGACGATCGCAGCGGTGGTAAGGCCTCGCACGAGATCGCTGCGCATAAAGATTACGCCGCCGCCGATAAAGCCGATCCCCGTAACGATTTGCGCGGCGACACGGGAGGGATCCAGCACGACGCGTCCGTTTTGCAGGACGTCCGAGAAGCCGTACTTGGAGACGAGCATGAAGAGCGCGGCGCCGATGCCGACGACGGTATAGGTCCGCAGCCCCGCACTCTTCTGACGGTACTCGCGCTCCAAGCCGATCAACGCGGCCAAAACGAATGCAACCGCAAGCTCGCCAAGCTGCACCCAGCCCTGACCCGGGCTTCCAAATGCCGTCAGCGCCGCCACCTCCCACTCGTAATAAAAGGGTCTCTCTACCTAATAGTAACTAGAGTCACCTTTTCCTCTCAGCCCCCTTGTGGCACCGTTTGTGTCACCCTGAACGGAGCGAGCGCAGTCGAAGGCGCGTAGCGAGCGCAGTCGAAGGCGCGTAGCAGCGTCACCCAGGAGCGCGGAGTCGGTTAAATCCGCTAGGATGTTTCTTTAGTGATACGCCTGCGCATATGCGGCACCGTCCAAGTATTCGCGCCAACTGCTGACCTTGCCATCGCGAAACTCAAACACGTGCACCCAATCGGTTTTTGCGACCTTCCCTGTAGACTTTACTCGAGCTTCGTAACGCCCTAACACAACGACGAGGTTCCCGTCGGCGAGAAAGCGGCGCGGCTCAAAGAGCGCAACGTCGTCGGATTCACCGAGTAGGCGGAAGAACTCCGCAGCACCGTCGCGCCCCTGTCGCAGGCCGGCATAAGGGATCTCCGAGGGTCCCACGAGATGCCACGTGACGTCGTCGGTTAGCGACGACAGGATCGCGGCGATATCGCCGCGACCGAAGGCATCATACGCATTTTTTACTACCTGCAGGTTATCGGCTTCGCTCATGACGTTGCTCCTCTCTCGTGCCGCCAGCGTGTTTACTCTTGCCGAGTTGATTTCATGCTCCTCAGGTAGCCGGAGGATGAGCCGCCTTGCGTGGAATAATCTGAGTTGTTCGCATTCTCAGGAGGCCGCATGATGAAGGCTCCAGATTCTATTCACTGCGCGCTAAGTTGCTGCGTGGTTGCGATAATGCTCGCCGGGTGCGGTGGCGCGCAGGCGCAAATAGGCGCACCCGGGGCTATGCCGCAAAACTATCCGATCGATGGCACCGCCGCTGTGCATCACCAAACGTTCGCCTACACCGGTGCAAAGCAGTCGTTTACGGTACCATCCGGCGTGAAGTCGATCGCGGTCGTCGCGCTTGGCGCTGCCGGCTCTGCGTACAGCTACCGAGAACGAATTTGCCAAGGACGGGGAGGCCGAGTCTTTGCGGTGATCCCGGTTACGCCGAATCAGCGACTGAGCGTGTATGTCGGCGGTGAGGGATCGTTTACGGGCGGCGGTTTCAACGGCGGAGGGGCAGGCGCGGGAAGCTACGCCGGATGGGGTGGAGGCGCCTCAGATGTGCGCATCGGGCCCGGCGGCTTCCGCGACCGTCTCGTCGTGTCAGGTGGCGGCGGCGGTGAAGGTTCCAACGTTTACTTCGGCTCTGGCCGAGTCTTCGGATGCGGCGGAGGCGGGGGCGGCCTCGTCGGCGGAAAAGGGCGGCACGGCGCCGGGGTCTACGTTCGGAGTGTCGGGCGAAGCGATCAAGGTGGTGGGCGCGGTGGCCACGGCGGCACGCAAAGTGCGGGCGGCAACGGCGGCCTGGGTGGAACAGGCTCCGTTTGTACGGAGCCCGGTGATGCCGGCAGTAGGGGCACGCTTGGCGTCGGCGGTGACGGCGCGCGTAATAGCGCGAGTTACGGAGGTGCTTCCGGTGGCGGAGGCGGCGGCGGTTATTTTGGGGGCGGAGGCGGTGGCAGCTCTTGCGTGGGCACCTCTAGCTACATCGGTAGCGGCGGCGGCGGTGGTGGCGGGTCATCATACGCAGAGCCTTCCGCCACGAAAGTTCGCATGTGGCAAAATTGGAAAACCGCTACCGGTAACGGACTCGTCGTCTTCAGTTGGCGATAAATAACTGGTGCGCAAGACTGGACTCGAACCAGCACGAGATTGCTCCCGCTAGCCCCTCAAGCTAGTGCGTCTACCAATTCCGCCACTTGCGCGCAGAGGGCCGTAATGCTTCGCCCGGTTCGGGCTAAACCCGCTCGCTACCTCATGTTGGGGTCGAGCGCGTCGCGCAGGCCGTCACCGATGTAGTTGATCGCGAGAACGGTAACGAGGATGCATAGGCCGGGAAAGACCGCCGCCCACCACGCGATCGCGAGATCGGCCTGTGCGTTGGCGAGCATGTTCCCCCAGGACGCGGTCGGCGGCTGAATGCCCAATCCGAGAAACGAGAGGGTCGACTCGAGGATGATGACGTTGGCCACGTCGAGCGTCGCTTGAACGACGATCGGCGCAATCGCGTTCGGCAGCAAGTGGCGGAAAATTATGCGGCCGTCGTTGTTGCCGACGGCTCGCGCCGCCTCGGCGAATTCACGTTCGCGCAGGCTTAAGAACGAGGCGCGCACCAAGCGCGCGACCGTGGGCCACGACAACGCCCCGATGATTATCACGATGACCCCGAAACTGAGCGCCGCCTTCGTCGAGCTGGCCGCGACGATCGCGGTGAGCACGAGCAAGAGCGGCAGCAGCGGAATCGAGAGAAAGACGTCGGTGACGCGCATCAGCGCGTAGTCGGTCCACCCGCCGTAATAGCCCGCAATCGCGCCAAGAACCGTGCCGATCAGCACCTCCATGATCACGGCGGAGAGGCCCACCGCCAGCGAGATGCGCGCGCCGAAGAGCAGCCGCGAGAGCAGATCGCGACCCACGTCGTCGGTGCCGAGCGTATGTCCGCCGCATTGCGAGGCGTCTTGGAAACAGGGCGCAAGCGGCGTCCCCTGCCAGTGGACGTTGTCGATCGCGTTTGGATCGAACGGTGAAAGTTGTTTCGCCAGAACCGCCGCGAGACACATGAGCACGAGAACGACGAGCCCTGCAACCGCGAGCTTATGCCGGCGCAGACGAGTCCAAAAGGTGACCTTCGAAAAGTGGAGATCTTCGTCGAGGGTGACGCCGGGACCAATAGGAACTGAAGGCGCGGCCATGCTCTCGAACCTTTAGTCGTACTTCACGCGCGGATCGAGCCACGCGTAGACGACGTCGGCGAACAAATTCGAAAAGACGACCAAGAATGCGATGAGAATCAGATATCCCATCAGCAATGCGAGGTCGCTCTGCTGGAGCGCGTTATAGAAGAGCCGCCCCATGCCGGGCCACGCGAAGATCGTCTCCGTGATGATTGCACCTCCAATGAGGCCCGGCAACGAGAGCGCGACGATGGTGACCACGGGGATCAGCGCGTTCTTCAGGCCGTGCTTGAAGAGAATCGTTCGAAACGCAAGCCCTTTCGCCGCCGCCGTGCGCATGTAATCGGTGCCGAGCACCTCGAGCAGCGACGAACGCATGAACCGGCTGAACGTCGCCAAACCGAGCAACGAGAGCACCGTGGCCGGCAAAATCAAGTGGATGAGCCGATCGCCGAGATCGAACGTGTCGCTACTCGCTAAGCCCGCCGACGGCAGTTGAATGAGATAGCCGCCGGGCAACGGAATGCCGTGAACCGCAAACGCGAGCTGCATCATCAGCGCGAACCAGAAGACGGGCATGGACTGTCCGAAGAACGCGAACGTCGTGATGAAATAGTCGACGAAGGAGTAGCGATAGACGGCCGAGACCATCCCGGCCCCGACGCCCAGCGCGATCGAAATCACCAGCGATGCCCCCATCAGCTCCAGCGTCGCAGGGAACCGTTCGATGAGCGCCTGGAAGACGGGCTCGGAGTTGCTCGTCGAGTAGCCCATGTCGCCGACCAGCACGTGTCCGAGCCACTTGAGGTACTGAATCGGAACGGGCTGATCCATGCCGAGGTTGTGCTTGAGCCGCGCAATATCGGCCGGTGTGATGTGGGGATTCTGAAGATAGGGCGCGAGCGGTCCCCCCGGCATGTTGTAAAGGATGCCGTACAGGATGACCGAGATGGCAAGCAGCAGCGGTATCGCTTGAAGCGTCCGGCGCACGACGAATGTGAACAATGTCGGCGCCGTTATTGGACGTTAGCCTTGCTCTCCCCCGCGTTCACCTTTTCCAGGCGCAAGAGTTTACGCGCTTGGTCGGGAGTAGCCGCCGGACGTCCGGCCTCGGCGGCGATCCGCACGACTCTCGCCACGAGCTCCTCGTTGCGCGCCAGCCGTCCGCGGCTGTAGTGCAGGTTGTCCTCCAAACCAACGCGGACGTGGCCGCCCATCGCGATTGCCGCCATTGCCATCGGAAGCTGCTGGCGTCCGATTCCGGCGACGGACCAGGTGCAGCCTTCAGGCAGCTGGTCGACCAAATCGGCCAAGTTTTGCACCGTCGCTTCGAGGCCGCCGGGAACGCCGAGCACCAAGTCGACGTGTTGCGGAAAGGTGAGGAGGCGCTCTCGCGCGAGCTTGCGCGCGTTGCCGATGTGTCCCTTATCGAAAATCTCGAGCTCCGGCCGCACGCCGTACTCGTTCATCTTCTTCAAAATTCCGCGCATGATCGGAAAGCTGTTCTCGAAGATGTCGTCCCCGAAATTCACGCTGCCGCAAGTGAGTGTTGCCATCTCCGGCTTGAGCACGAGCACGCTCGAACGCTCCTCCGGCGTCATCCCGATCGCTCCGCCGGTTGAGAATTGCACGATGAGATCGCTTTGCGCGCGTATCGCATCGTACGCTTCGCGAAAACGCTCGACGCTATGGGTGTTGGTGCCGTCGTCGTTGCGGCAGTGAACGTGGATGATCGATGCGCCGGCCTCGCGAACCGCGCGCGCCGTCTCGCCGAGCAGTTTGGGCGTGTACGGCAAGTAAGGCGTCTGATCGGGTCGCACCTCGGCTCCGACCGGCGCGCAAGTGATGATCAGCGGATCCATTCGAGGCCGTTGTTGTTTCGCAGCAACTGAAGATACTTCATTGTGAAAGCCCCCGGTAGGCACGCGCGACGAATTCATGGTCGATACCGAGGAGCTCCGCTAGAGCGATGGCGTCGGCGCGCGGACGCTCGTCGCCCGCAACCTCCGCAATCGAATAATCCATCGCGTCGGCAAGTGCGCTCAGCGCCTCCCCGACGTCCCCCGCCGGCGCCGGCCGAGCGATCGGGCGCAGACCGCGCACGGCGAAATGGCGCGCGCCTGCGGCACGGGCAATCCCTGCTAGATGCGTTGCCAGCATGCCGCACGCGCCGCGTTCGCGCAGCCGCTCGAGCAAGGCAATCAAGAGCGCTCGACCTTCGTGAGGCGTCGTCGTGCGCGCGAACTCATCTACCAATACGAGCAGACGTGGCGCGGAACGTTCGAGGATCGCCTTCAGCTCCAAAACCTCGCGAGCGAACGACGAGAGAAGGCCGCCGATTTGCGCTTGGCGCCCGAGCCCAAGCCATGCGATCTGATCGAAGAGTGCCACGCGAGCGCGTTTTGCCGGCACGGGCAGGCCGAAAGCCGCGCACAATGCGACGAAGCCGCATGTCTGTAGCGAAACGCTCTTGCCCCCCATGTTGGGACCGGTCAGCACCGCAGCGTCGCGCAGCTCGATATCGAGTGGTACGAATCGGCGTCCCGCCGCGGCGAGTTCGACCTCCGCCGGCAGGAAGCGTGCCTGCTCGAAGGCCAGTATTGGTTCGCTCACCAGCGTTGCCGGCACGCAGTCGTAGCGCTGTGTGAAGCGCGCCGCTGCCACGAGCACGTCGAGCGCGCCCAGGGCCCCGGCTGCGGCACTGAGACCGGCGGAATTCGCCCGGACGACCGCCGAGAGCCGCTCCCGAACGAGCTCCTCCGCATTGGCGACCGCCGTGGCGGCGGCATCACGCCGCTTCGAGCGCGGCAAGCGCGGCTTCTCCGAGCTCCAAAGCGCAAAGAAAATACGTGGGCGCTTCGCGCAAGACGCGAACGCCCGCCGGAAGCGTTCCGGGCAAATCAACACGCATGACGATAAACTCATCATCACTGAGATCGTCGCGTCCCAGCGCGCGTCCGAGACGCTCGTATTCGCGGCCGCGCGCAGCATCGAGTTCGGCCTGTTCGCGCGCCATGCGCCTCGCGCGCGCGTCGCAGATCCGCGCTGAAGCCGTCGGCAAGATAGAAACCGGATCCTCCGGCGTCGCCTGGCGCAAGCGCTGCGGCGGTCGATCGGATTGCATCGTTGCAGATCGGCGAGCACGAGGCGCGACGGGCGAGCAATTCGTCGATGCGCTCGCTCGTCGCGCAGAAGCGCCGCAGCTCGAGGAAGTTCGGATCGTCGAGAACGTCACCCATCGAAGCGCGCGCGATCGCGCCGAGGACGTCGGGAAGTTCCGCCAGCGCGGCGCGCACCACATCAAGACGTTCGCCGTCAACCTCGGCAGCAATAGCGGCAATCGATGCCGCCCGGGCCTGTGCGCCCTCTTCACTGCCGGTGACGAACGGCCGAAGTTCATCGAAATGCCGTTCACCGTACGGCGAAGCGGGCGCAAGCGCCGTTGTCAGCCATTCGAGACCCAAAATTGCGGCGCTGGAGAGATCGAGGAGCTGTGGTGCTTTCAAGCTGCGCGCGTACCGGCGTAAAGATCGTATGCCGGCAAACCCGTGGATGCGCAAACCGCGCCACCGAACTCTCGCGGCTCAAAGCTCAGTTCGGAACCGATCGATGCAACGGTCGCCGCAATCAGGCGCAACGGCCGCCGGCAACGGACGTCGAGCACCGAAAGCGCCCGCATCGCGCTTTTGCCGCTCAGCGCGATTTGCGTCGGGTCGCGCACCACTATCTGACGCTGCTCGCGCGCGCCCAAGAACGCCGCCGTTTGCGATGCCGTCAGCGCGCCATCGAGCTCGATTGCCGGTACGGCTTCATCGAGTACGGGAACGCGAAGACGCGCGACGAGCGCTCCGATCTCATCGACCGCTTCCTGCATCGTTTTTGCCGCGGCGGCGCCGCAAGCGACGACGATCGCACCGTCCGAACCGGCGAGCGCGGCAACCCGGTCGACAGCGCCGTCCACGATGACGATGTCGGAACGCGACTGAAGCTCGCCGACGATTTCACGGACTCCCGATGCCGTTGGAGGACCAGCCAGCTCGTAGAGGCCGCTCGATTCGGCGCGCGCGTAGAGCAATGCGCCGGCAGGGCTCGCAAGCCTCGACAAACTCAGAATCGCCGCAGCGGGCGTGCGCGCGAGCACTCGCCGCGGCCGTAACGAAGAGCGTGCCGGGACGCAACCAAAATCGATGCTTCGGATTGAGCGACGCAATGGCGGGGCGAAGTCCTTCGGCGCGCGCGGCCCCGTAGAGCGCGCGGACGACGGTCGGTCTTGCCGACGCCTCTGCCGGTACCGACGACGAAGATCGACCGCGCGCCCGCCGCGCGTGCAAGATCGAGAAGCTCGGCGCCGACTTTCACGTTCGCTCTGCTTTCAGCTACGCGATGCGCAGCGCCTTGAGCGCTGCAAACACGACGCCGGTGAGCGCCAGCAACAGACCGCCGATAAATGCGGCATTTCGCTCCGCGTAACCGCCCAGCCAACGCCCTATGATCAGACCCAACGTCGTCGCGCAGACCGAGACGCACGCGATGACGATGAGCGAAATCGGCATCGGAACGCCGACGTAGAGAATCGAAAAACCGACGCCGAGCGAATCGAGGCTGATCGCGAGAGATGCGACGAAGAGCCCTCTGCCCCGCGTCAAATCGAGCCGCGACGCTGGACCGAGGTCGCTGCGGCTTTCGGCGATCATGTACAGACCGATTCCGAAGAGCGCGGCGAAACCAATGTAACCGGCGTAGTCGCCGATCAAGACTCCGGCAAGCAGGCCAAGTCCTGCGCCGATAAGGTTCATCGATACTTCGGCGCATGCGAACGCAATGCCGATTCGAATTCGGTGCCTTGCCGAAACCCCGCGGACGCCGACTCCGACGCTTACCGCAAAAACGTCGAGCGCGAGCGCGAGCGCGATAACGAATACTTTGAGGATTGCTGCGCCCACCAGCACGCTTTGCGCGATGGCCCGGTGAAGCTTCCTGCATGGTGCGTCCCTGGCCCGGTCCGCTCTTTCTCTTCGCGACGCTCGCGCTGTTGGCCGCACTCGTCACGCCGGTGGCGGTGGTCGTGACGGCGATGCCGCCTGGTGAGGCGGCCCGCACGTTCGCTCGCGTCGGAGGCGATGCGCTGCGAATTTCGTTCATGGCCTCGGCCGGCGCCACTCTGGTTGCGACGCTGCTGGGCGTGCCTGCCGGCTACTTCTTGGCGCACCTTCCCGGGAGGTGGCGAGGCGCGGCACTCTTCCTGCTGGCACTTCCGCTCGCATTTCCCCCGGTGGCCTCCGGGCTGATGCTCATCTATTCGCTGGGTACCAACTCGCCGTTGGGCGCCTGGCTTGCGGAGCGCAGGGTGATCGTGCCCGATACCTTGCTCGGCGTGGCCGTCGCGGAATTCTTCGTCTCGGGTTCCTTCGTCGCTATTGCCGCGACGGCGGCATTTGCCGCGCTCGACCCAATCTACGGCAACGCCGCGCGGACATTGGGTGCAAGCGAGTGGAGAATCTTCACGCGCGTGGCGCTTCCGGCTGCCGTCGGAAGCATCGGGGCGGGAATCGCCTTCGCGTGGCTGCGTGCCATCGGCGAGTACGGAGCGACGAGCATCGTCGCCTTTCATCCGACCTCGCTGCCGGTCGCTCTGTACGTTGCGCTCTCGGCATCGGGCGTCCGTGAAGCACTGGCGCTTTGCTACGGCTTCGTCGTGTTGGCCGCCGGCGTTCTCGCCGCGGCCTGGATTCTGCGGCGAGGCGTCGTACACTGAGTGCCTTGATGGGGGTACAGCAGAACTTTTACTTCCTGGCTCGCCGCTTCGTCGCGGGTGAAGATATCGACTCGGCGATGCGCGCGGTTCGCTCGCTCAACTCCTCGGAAATGTCGGCTACGCTGGACTTCCTCGGCGAGGACGTGCACGAGCGCGCGGCCGCCGTGCGGCAGCGCGACGTTTATCTCGAAATGCTCGATGCCATTGAAGCCGCCGGCGTCGACTCGAACGTCTCCGTGAAGATGACCGCAATGGGGCTGCTGATCGACGAAGATTTCGCGCTGGAGAATCTGATGGCGATCCTGGAGCGCGCCGGCCGCAACGCCGATCCGTTCGTTCGCATCGACATGGAAGGCTCGGCGGTGACGGAAGCGACCCTTCGGTTATTCCGGCGGGCGTTCGCGGAACGCAAAAATGTCGGACCGGTTCTACAAGCCTACTTGAAGCGCACCGGCACGGACGTTCGAGAAGCCATCGGGCTCGGCGCGCGAGTTCGGCTCTGCAAGGGGCGTATAAAGAACCGACGGAGATCGCATATCAAAGTATGCCCGAGATTCGAGAGCACTATCTCGAACTCGCACGCGAGCTCTTGCTGCGTGGAAACTACCCGGGCATCGCTACGCACGATCGTCGATTGATTGCAGCGGTGAAGGCGTTCGTTCGCGAGCAAGGCATCGCAAACGATCGGTTCGAGTTTCAAATGCTGTACGGTTGCCGGCCGCGCGTGCAGCGTAACATCGTCGCCGAGGGCTATCGGTTGCGTGTGTACGTGCCGTTTGGAACGCACTGGGCCGGCTATTTCTATCGCCGCGTGCTCGAACGACGCGAGAACTTGCTCTTCGCGATCTCCTCCGCATTTCGCGCTGAATGAGGGCGGTCGGTACAACGGGTTTCCAGCGCGCAGGTGCGCGTCGGAGAACGCGTCGTCGGCGAAATCGGCGACGGGCTCCTCGTACTCGTGAGCGTTGGCGTCGACGACGATGCCGAGCGATGCCGATTGATGGCGGAGAAACTCGCCGGCTTGCGCATCTTCGCCGACGATCGCGCCCTCATGAATCGCTCGGTGAGCGATGTTGGTGGCGCCGTGCTGCTGGTATCGCAGTTTACGCTGCACGGCGACGTACGCCGAGGGCGCCGGCCGTCATTCATCGGAGCGGCGAAAGAACCGACGGCTCGCGAGCTCTACGAGCTCGCCGGACTCGAAGCTCGAAGTCGCGCAGGCTTCCGGTCTCTCTACGGGGAGTTCGGCGCTCAGATGGAGGTCGAACTCGTCAATACGGGGCCCGTGACCATCCTGATCGACACCAAACGCACCTTCTGAAGCGCCGCTCACGCTTGTCTCGAAGGATGGCGGTCGCTTGCTTTCCTTCTGGGGCCGAGCGGTTCTCATCTCGCCTCAACCTTCGGGCCAAACTTTCGGGGCCTCTGGTGCGTTGTAGTAGGTGGAGCAAGCTTGCCGCCCTTCCCAAGGCGGCACAAGACAAACTTACAACAGATGGATAACAAGAAAAAGATGACGACGGAAGAGAACAGGCGCAGCGGCGGCATGTCCGTCCGGGAAGCCGGCCAAAAAGGCGGCGAGACCGTCAAGCAAAAGTACGGCGCCGAGTTCTATGAAGAGATCGGTCGCAAGGGTGGATTAGCAACCAAACTGGCACACGGTCACGAATTTTACGAACAAATCGGCAAGAAGGGTGGCAAGAAAGGCGGCGAAGCCACGCGTGACCGCTATGGCCCCAACTTCTACGAGCGCATAGGACAAAAAGGTGGGCAAAAAGTCAAGCAGCTCATCGAGGAAGGAAAACGCGCCGCTACCGACCGCAAGCAGCGCGCGAGTTAAGTCCTTCGCGGCTCGGGCCTCGCCTGAGCCTCCTCGATTCTTGTATTTGCGGCACTCGGCGTGGGAACGGCAGGCGGCATATCCGATGCCCCCGACTCCCATGCCGAAGTCGACGCCGAAATCCGTCGGCGCCGCCGCCCGGCAGCGCATTGCCCTACGATTCGATGCTGCTCTTCGTACTCGACGATCCCATTTCGTCGAAATCGATTCCAAGACGGGTCAGATCGTGCGCGCGCATCTACGAAATGCGATCGTCCTCGCCGGCCACGCGGTCGCGCCCGCCGGAACGCCGGCGGAGATCCGAATCGTCGACTCGTCCGCTTCGGACATCATGGATACGTACGGGTTCGTCGACATCTTTTTCGAGCCGCTAAACTTCCCGACGGCCGCACGCTACCGTTGCGTACGCCGATTGCGCGATTGACGCCTAACATTTCGTCCGGTCATGAATCGACCGTCTCAGCGGAAGACACCGTCGGTGACATCTTCGTGCCGTACTATTCACTCTGGCAGATCGTACGTAAGGGGAAGAACTTCGTGCTCGGTGCGGGCTCGGTGCTTCCCGCGAACACCGAGGCGATGGTGACGGCGCAGCCAAACGGCAGCATCGCGATCGTTACGCCGCCGCCGCTGCTGCAAAGCACTGAGTCTCCGAACTCCGACGTTCCCGGTGCAGCCGATGGCGACGCCGCTTGGCGACCGCAGGCCGCCGCGCCCGAAATCGACGCCGCATCCCACGCCCGACCCCGACGCCTGGCCGACGATCTCGCCTCCTGGCGGCGCCAATGCTTTCGGCGCCTCGTACGAAGCGGCTCAAGGAGGGGAGGTTATTCCGTGCTCATTCGAATGATGTGCGCCGCTTCGCTGCTCGCACTGGCCGCCATTGCCGGCTTAGCTGCAACGCCCGCACCGAAAGCGACGCTCTCGCCGGTACCGCAAGGCACCGAAGTTGGCATTCGTCCAGTCGATTCAAAAAGATCTGACGGCGCGCTTCCCGACGGCCGCAGATGCGATTAAAGCCGGCTATTTCCGATTCGGTAACGAGGACGAAGACGGGGCGATCAGCTACGCCAACTTGCAGTGGCAGAGCGGCGACCCGCAAGCATCCCAGCCAGCTCTGGTACGACGTGCACGGCAATTTGCTCGGCGCCGATTTTTCAGTTTTGCAAAGCAGCTCGCCCGAACCGCCGTCGGTGTGGGGCGTCAGCTATCGGCGGTGGACCTCATTTCGCGCACACGTTCATTACATTCTCGCCGGGCCGAACGGCACCGAAACGTATGGCGCGACGAGCGTCAAGAAATTTGCGGCGGCCGGCGGAGACATCGACGACCCGCGGGCGGCTACCGTCGTAAGTATGGGCAAAGCGCACAGCGTCGCAGCAGGTAAAGCGCGTCTTTCTCTTCCCTTCGATCTGGGATCTCATCGTATGGGTGAAACCCAATCCCAACGGCGCCTTCGCCGACAAGAACCCGCTCGTCGTTCCTTCGGCCAACGCCGGAAAAGGACGACATGTAGTCACGGGCGAGCCGCCTTACTGAAGAGGCGTAGCCGAGATGTTACTGGGTGGCGCAATATTTGTCGGCGATCGCGAGAGCGACGTCGGCGGCGCGACCTTCGTTGATCGAGATGATGTCGCGCTGCGGCATCGAAGTGCAGATAGGTCTTGATGTCGCGCTCGACTTCCGGGCGCATCCATATTTTGCTGAACTGAACCCGCCCATCGCCGGACGCATGCGCGAGAGCGGATACGAGAGCATGAATCGATGCAGCTCCTGCAGGTCGATCCCAAGCTGGCGCTGATGATCGTAGGCGGTCTGCAGATTCTGCGCGGCGAGGTGGACCTGCTGCGCAGCGTCCGGATCGGTCGTTAAGGCTGAGCGCTTGCCGCAGAGCGTTGATCTCGGCCTGAATCGCCGCAAGCGAGTTGTTCACCGCTTCTTCTTGCTTTGCCGATCGAGTCACGAGCGTGTCAAGTACTCTTGCCGCCAGTTGGGACCCGGGTCCGGTGAAGATTTGATTGATGTTGTCGAGCTGAAACGCCGACCTTACTGCAAAGTTCGCGCTCGTTGGCAAGCATGGGAACGAGCGCGTTGTTGAAGTGGGTCGCAAGCGAGTTGCAGTACGGCGACGACTTCACCGTGATGATCGTTTTGGGAACGCCTGGACTCGGCCGATGGAGCCGGAAGCGTCACAGCCAGGATGAGCCGCTAGTATCTTGATTGAGAGCATGTCACTATTTAAACAAAAGGCCGATTCGAGTGTGACGGTTATTCGTTCGTCCAGTAATCCTTGAGCGCCTTGCCGCGCGACGGATGGCGCAGCTTGCGAAGGCTTTTGCCTCGATCTGGCGGATGCGCTCGCGAGTTACGCCGAACTCTTGGCCGACTTCTTCGAGCGTGCGCTGATGACCGTCTTCGAGTCCGAAGCGCAAAACGAGCACCTTGCGCTCGCGCTCGGTGAGATTTTGCAAAACGTCCTGCATCTTCTCCTTGAGAAGCATGACGGATGCGGCCTCGGCGGGAGCAACGGCTTCCTGATCTTCGATGAAATCGCCGAGATGAGAGTCTTCTTCCTCACCGATCGGCGTCTCGAGCGAGATCGGCTCTTGCGAAATCTTCATGACTTCACGCACTTTTTCGGGCGTGAGCGCCATGTTTTCGGCGATTTCCTCGACGGTGGGTTCGCGGCCGAGCTCTTGCAAGAGCTGGCGCGAGACTTTGATCAAGCGATTGATTGTCTCGACCATGTGCACCGGAATGCGAATGGTACGCGCCTGATCGGCGAGAGCGCGTGTGATTGCCTGGCGGATCCACCACGTCGCGTACGTCGAGAACTTGTAACCCTTGCGATAGTCGAATTTCTCGACGGCGCGGATAAGGCCGAGATTGCCCTCCTGAATCAGGTCGAGAAAGAGCATGCCGCGCCCGACGTACTTCTTCGCGATCGAAACGACGAGACGCAGATTCGCCTCGGTGAGTTGCCGCTTTGCCTCCTCGCCATTGTCCACGACGCGCTGATCGGCCGAAGCCGTCACGGCGCGCCCTCGAGTTCGCCGGCCTCGATCCGCATTGCCAGCGACTTCTCTTGCTCCATCGAAAGCAGCGGAACGCGCCCGATCTCTTTGAGGTACATCCGAACGGGATCGTCAAGCGACAGACCGTCCGGAATCGATTTCCTCGGCCTCTTCCTCGCGCTCCGCTTCGGGCTTTTCATCCTTCTGCTCTTCGGCCAGCTCGATGCCGGCTGCGGCGAGCTCTTCGAAGAACTCCTCGAGCTGCTCGGGGCTAATCTCTTCGAGCACGTCGAAAGTAGCGCTGATCTCTTCGTAGGTCAGCGATCCTTGACTCTTGCCCCGCGTGATGAGCTTTTTCTTGAGCTCTTCAAGCGTCGCGGGCGGCTCGACCGTTGGCGGTCCCTCCGCTCTTCTTACGTGCCATTAGCTGTTGCCTTCACCTCCTTCACATTTTCATCCTTATCGTTTTAGTTTCGCGACGAGCGCCTCGAACTCTCCGCGCAGTTCGTCCGAGACCGTACGCGTCCGTTGGCGAGTCGCTCGTCGATAAGTCCGACAGCTCGCGATACCGTTGCTCGCTCGTCCTCGAGCCTCAGTCGCGCCACGACCGGTCGAGATGCGCGCGCCGCTCCTCCGTATCTCCGTATCGCACCGCGGAGCTTCGGTCGCGATCGCCCGATCTCCGCAAGAACGATCGAGCGTTCCCTGATCCTCTGCGAAGAGACCGAAGACGTCGGCCGTCGTCGCTAACGTGCCGCCGGCCGCCACGATCCTTTCGTAAATGACGACGGTAGACCTCGTTGCGAAAGCGCGCCGAGCCGATGCGCTGGCCGTACTCCGCGCCGAGCACGGGCTCTTCGAGCAGAATGCTCAAGACCTCGCGTTCGAAAGAGAGCGGTTCGACCGATCCCGCGGTGTGACGGCTCTGTGCAAACGCCGTTTTCCTCTGCGGAGCGAAATTGGCGTTGTCGGCGAGGAACCGGCTATTCCGAAGGTCGTCGACGTTCACCTGCAGCCGCCCGGCGACGTAGACCCGCCAGCGATCCCACTCTTCCCGCGGGGCCAAACGCCGTATCAGTGCTTCTGCCTTAGGTGCGACGCGCGACGGCGAATCGAATCCGGCGCGCAGACGCTCGATCTTCCGTGTCGATTCGAAACTGCACTGCGGGCTTTGCGGCATCGATCAGACGCGCGGAACGCGTCTGCGCCGCGGCCGCGTATGAAACTATCAGGGTCTTCTCCTGGGGGTAGCAGCACGATCCGCACCGAGGACCCGCTGCGCTCGACTCTCCTTAGACGCGATATCGATGGCTTTGGTTGCAGCCGCGTTCCCGGCTGCATCGCCGTCAAAGCATAGGAACACGTAGTCGGCATACTTCCGAAGTTCGGCCGCTTGCTCGGCCGTGAACGAAGTGCCGAGGGCCGCAACCGCATTTTCAAACCCAGCTTGGTGGAGGGCGATGCAATCGAGATAACCCTCCACGACGATTGCGGTGCGATCCGTTTGCGCCGCTCGCCGTGCGACGTTGAGCGCGAAGAGGTGATGGCCTTTTGTATAGACCGGCGTAGTCGAGGTGTTGAGGTATTTCGGCTCCCCGTCGCCGATCGCGCGTCCGCCGAATGCGATGACTTCACCCGTGGTGGAGTACGTCGGCACCATCAGCCGATTGCGGTAGAAGTCGTAGAAGCCGCGCTGCCCCGGCTTGACCAGGCCTGCTTTGGCGGCCAGCGGCAGCTCGATGCCGTTTCGCTCCAGCTCCGTCACCAAGCCGCTCCACGAGTCGGGCGCATAGCCGAGGCGAATCGCTCTATCGTCGCAGGCGAGAATCCGCGCTGCCCGCAATAGTGCGCGGGCCGCAGCGCCGCGGTCGTCCGCGAGCATCCGTGCGAAATATGCCGCCGCCACTTGATTGGCCTCATAAATAGCCTCGCGTTCGCTTCGCACGCGCGCGGCACGCGGGTTCTCGGGCTCGAGCTCCACGCCGGCCTTTCGCGCCAGCGATGCGGACCGCATCGCCGAAGCCGAGATTCTCGCTATTTCTGCAAGAAGGTAATCACGTCGCCGCCGGCACCGCAGCCGAAACACTTAAAGAAGCCGCGATCGGCGTGAACGTGAAATGAAGGCGTCTTCTCGGCGTGAAAAGGACAGAGCCCGACCAAATCGTTACCTCGCTTCTTGAGCGGCACGTATCCGCCGATGAACGCGGCGATGTCAACGCGCGCTCGGATTTCGCGAAGAACGCCTTGGTCGTATCTCACTCTCTTCTTCTAGGACTTTCGTCGAGCCGTCAGAAGTTTCCGTCGCCACTTGGAGCCTAAGGAGCCTCTCGTGAAGCGCATTTTCGATCCGATTCATCACTTCATCGAGTTATCCACAGCGGAGGCGCGGCTTCTCGACCTGCCGGTAATGCAGCGGCTGCGAAGATTGCGTCAGCTCGGGTTTGGCCTATCTGGCGTTTCCTTCCGCCGAGCACTCACGCTTCACGCACGCGCTCGGAGCGCTCGCGATGGGTGCCCGAGTATTCGACGCGCTGGTGCGCGGTGGAAGCCAATACTTTGCCGATTCGCAGGACGCCGCGTATCAGCAACGGCTTCTGCGCGCGGCATTGCTGCTACATGACATCGGGCACGGCCCCTTTAGTCACTCTTGCGAAAGCGTACTCGGCGTTCGACACGAGTCGCGCACCAAGGATATGATCGCGCTCGCGGACGTCGCGAACGGCATTGCGGCCCTCGACGTCGACGCCGACCGACGTGCTGGGCCTGATCGTCGGCGACCCGGAGAGCCGCTATCCAGCGTTACGAGAATTGGTGAGCGGGCCGAACCTCGATGCCGACCGCATGGACTACCTGCTGCGCGATGCATACTTCACCGGCGTCTCGACGGGACGTTACGACGCCGAACAGCTCGCCGCATCCCTTCGCCTGCTCGAGCGCGACGGAAAGCCGGTCGTCGGCATCGACCGCCGCGGCGTTGTGGCGCTAGAGTCGTTCGTCATGGCGCGATACATGATGTTCGCGTCGGTTTACTTCCACCATACGACCCGAATGTTCGAGCGCATCTTGCAGGACGCGCTTGCCGAGCTTTGGCCGGATCCACGCGCGTTAGACCCGATCGACGAATTTCTGCACTGGGATGACTTTCGCGTTCTCAACTCGCTCGACGACGCCCGCAGCGAATCGGCGCGAGCGCTGCGCGATCGCATTCGAATTTACGCCTTAGCTGCGGAATTCAATGCCGAGGCGATTTACGCGCGTTCGAAGCGTGTGACGCGACATTGCGGACCCGGTACGGCGACGTCAACGTTTGGGCCGACTCGCAGTCGCAGCTCATGCACCGGCTTCCATTTGGCGTCGGCGAAGAGACGACCGTATGGGTCGATAGCTCGAACGGGCCGATCGATGCGCGCGAGCTCTCCGATCTCATCGCAAAACTCAGTGGAAAAGCGTACTGGCGAAAGCTTTTCGTGCGCAGAGACAGAGTAGACGTCAGCGAAGCGCGCCGCCTTTGCGCCGACATCGGCGCGGCGCGTCGCGTTTCGTCGTGATTAGGTCAACGCGCCGATTGCCGATTGCGCCGCTGCTAGGCGAGCGATCGGAACCCGGTAAGGCGAGCACGAAACGTAATCTAGGCCAATCGTATCGCAGAATGCGACGCTGCTCGGCTCGCCGCCGTGCTCGCCGCAGATGCCGATCTTGATCCCTTCCCGCGCGCCACGCCCGAGCTTCACGGCCTGTTCCATGAGCTGTCCGACTCCGCGGCGGTCGAGTACCTGGAACGGATCGTCCTTGAGAATTTTCTTGGTAAGGTAGACCGGAATGAAGGACCCTTCGGCATCGTCCCGGCTGTAGCCATACGTCGTTTGCGTTAAGTCGTTGGTGCCGAACGAAAAGAACTCGGCGTAGGCCGCGAGGTCGTCGGCCACGACGCATGCCCGCGGCAGCTCGATCATCGTGCCGATGTGATAGACGAGAGAAACGGCGTGCTGCGCCAGCACCTCGTCGGCGACGCGTTTGGCCGCGTCGCGCGTGACTTGCATCTCTTCTTTGGTGCCGACACCCGGAATCATCACGTCGGGCCGCGGATCGCGCCCCTCGCGCTTGAGTTCACACGCTGCTTCGAAAATCGCACGCACCTGCATCGCATAGATCTCGGGAAAGACGATGCCGAGGCGGCAAACGCGCAGACCGAGCATCGGGTTTTGCTCGTGAAGCTGTTGCACTCGGCGCAGCATCGCCTCTCTGTCGCGGTACTCCGACGAATCGGTGCCCTTGGTAAGGCGCAACTCGGTGGTTTGCACGAGCAGCTGCTCGAGCGACGGGAAGAACTCGTGCAGCGGCGGGTCGAGCAGCCGAATCGTTACCGGCAGGCCCTCCATCGCATTTAAGTATTTCGATGAAGTCGCCACGCTGAAACGGCAAGAGTTGCTCCAGCGCCTTCGTCGCTCTCCTCAACGGTTGCCGCAAGAATCATCTGCTGCACGATCGAAAGACGATTCGGCTGCATGAACATGTGCTCGGTGCGACAGAGTCCGATGCCCTGTGCGCCAAGCTCGCGCGCTTTGCGGGCGTCCTCGGGCGTGTCGGCATTCGCCCAAACTTGCATGCGGCGGAGCTCGTCGGCCCAAGACAAGAACGTCGCGAGCCAATCGGGTAGTTTCGAGGGCGGCGCAATCAACGACAGTTCTCCGACCGCGACATTGCCGGTCGTCCCGTCGATCGTGATCCAATCGCCTTCGTGCAGTTCCTCGCCCGCAATCAGCGCCAGCTTCTTACGGCGATCGATATGAAGCTCGTCGCAGCCGGCGACGCACGGCTTGCCCATTCCACGCGCAACGACCGCTGCATGCGAAGTCGCTCCGCCCTTTGCCGTGAGGATGCCTTCGGCAGCAATCATGCCGTGCACGTCGTCGGGCGTCGTCTCGGTGCGAACCAGGATCGTCTTACGGCCCGCTTCTTTCCAAGCCACGGCGTCTTCGGCGGAAAACACGATCTGCCCGGCAGCGGCACCGGGCGACGCATTGAGACCCTTGCAGACGAACGTCACCGGCCGGCTCGATCGATGCGGGAGTGGAAAAGCTGGTCAAGGGATTGCGCGTTGACCATGAGACCGCGCGCCGCTTATCGATCAAGCCTTCTTTCACCAAGTCGAGCGCGATCCTCACGGCGGCTTCCGCCGTACGTTTCGCGTTACGGGTCTGCAGCATGAAGAGCTTGCCGCGCTCGACCGTGAACTCGAGATCCTGCATGTCGCGGTAGTGGCGCTCGAGTCGCTCGGCGATTTGCTGGAACTGCTCGTAGACTTGCGGCTGATGCTTGGCAAGATCGGAGATCTTCTCGGGCGTGCGAATGCCGGCGACGACGTCTTCGCCCTGAGCGTTGGTCAAGTACTCCCCAAAGAGCGCGCGTTCGCCGGTATTTGGATTTCGCGTAAACGCGACGCCCGGTTCCAGAATCGTCGCCCATGTTACCGAAGACCATCTCCATCACGTTGACGGCCGTGCCCCAGTCGTCCGGGATCTTGTTGAAGCGACGATAGTCGATGGCGCGCTTTGGAGTTCCAGGAATCGAAGACCGCTTCGATTGCGCCCTTGCAGCTGATCGTGGACGTCCTGGGGAAAATCGCCGCCCGTCTCTTCGTTCACGATCGCCTTGAATCGATCGACGAGCCGCCGCCAAGAGTTTGCATCGATTTCGGCATCGGTCGCGACGCCGAGCGATTTCTTTGCGGCGTCGATCTCTTCTTCAAAATGTTCCTTGCCGATGCCGAGCACCACGTTGGAGTACATCATGACGAACCGCCGATAGGCGTCCCACGCGAAACGCTCGTTGGCGGTAAGCTTCGCGAGCCCGGCAACGGTCGCATCGTTCAGACCGAGATTGAGGATCGTATCCATCATTCCCGGCATCGAGACGCGCGCGCCGCTGCGCACCGAGACGAGCAGCGGATTCTCGACGTTGCCAAATTCCTTTGCCGGTGCGCGTCTTCGAGCTCGCGCATCGCAATGTCGATTTGGTCCTGCAAGCCTTCCGGAAAGGCTCCGCCCGCCTCGTAAAAACGCAGGCAAGCTTCGGTCGTGATCGTAAATCCGGAAGGCACGGGAAGGCCGGCGGCGGTCATTTCCGCAAGCCCAGCGCCCTTGCCGCCGAGCATGTTGCGCATCGAGTTCGGCTCCGAAGGCCGGCGCAACGCTTCGCCTTCGTCGAAGAAATAGACGTACTGCGTTCCGACTTGCACCGTCATGCTTTCAATTTCTCCTTGAAGTATCCCGGCCAGCCGTCCCGCGTCGCGCGCTCCTGCAAGCATCGAATCGCGCGTGCGCACCGTTACCGTTGCCGTCGCCGAGCGTCTCGTAATCGACGGTGACGCAGTATGGCGGTGCCGATCTCGTCCTGGCGCCGATAGAGCTGACCGATGTTGCCCTTCGTCGTACTGCGTTCGAAAAGTCGAGCGCAGCGCCGCTTCGATCGCGCGAGCGCGCTCGACGAGTTCGGGCTTATTACGAGCCAGCGAAAAAACGGCGGCTTGTACGGGCGCGATCGCGGGATGGAACCGCAGCACCGTTCGTTCCGTCTCCTTACCGTTGGGATCGACGCTGCGCTCGCGCTCGTATGCGTCGATTAAGAAGGTCAGCACCGTTCGGTCGACCCCCGCGGAGCTCTCGATCAAGAGCGGCGTATAATGCGTCTTTGCCGCTTCGTCAAAGAAGCGCAGGTCTTTGCCGGAGAGGGCGATATGCGCGTCGAGATCGTACGTCCCGCGATGGGCAATCGATTCGAGCTCGCCCCAACCCCATGGAAAAAGATACTCCACGTCGATTCCGGCTCGCGCGTAATGTGGGCGCTCGGATTCCGTCAAGCTCGTAAAAACGCAATCGCTCCGAGTCGATGCCGTATTGCGCGTACCAGGCCTTGCGACGCTCAACCCATTCGCGAAAGACGTCCATGTCCTTGCCGTCGTCCGGCACGAAATACTCCAGCTCCGCCTGCTCGAACTCACGCAACCGGAACGTAAAGTTTCCCGGCGTGATCTCGTTGCGAAACGACTTTCCGATCTGCGCGACGCCGAAGGGCGGACGTTTGCGCGCCGTCTGATAGATGTTCTTGAAGTTCACGAAGATGCCCTGAGCGGTTTCGGGACGCAGGTAGGCGACCGCCGACGTATCCTCCATCGGACCTACCCACGTCCGCATCATCAGATTGAAGTTGCGCGGCTCGGTAAACGAATCTTTGCTGCCGCAATCCGGACATTGGGTCCGGTCGGCCAGATGATCGGCGCGAAAACGATGCTTGCAAACCTTACAGTCGATCATGACGTCGTGAAAGGCGTCGACGTGACCCGAAGCCTTCCAGACCGTTGGGTGCATCACGATCGACCGAATCGAACGCAACGACGTCGTCGCGAACACGACGGTATCGCGCCACCACGCCTCTTTGACGTTTCGCTTCAGCACCGCGCCAAGCGGCCCGTAATCCCAGAAACCCGTTGATTCCGCCGTAGATCTCACTCGATTGAAAGATGAAGCCGCGGCGCTTTGCTAGCGCAGTGATCTCTTCCATGCTGACGCGTTGCGTCGAAGTGGCCGTTTCCATACGGTCTTAGGTTTGTCTGGCGTGCCTAGAAAACCCCGCCAGCTCAGCGGTCGCGCTTCTTCAGGAACTCCGCGACCGCGCGTTTGCCGGCGCGCGCGAGCCACGCCTCTTCGATGACATCCTTGAGCTCTTTCGCAGTAATTTTTTCGAGTCGTATCAGCACCGCAGGATACCCGTCGAAGTGCGGCGTCGCGAAATAGATTTTCGGACTGCTGAGCAACAGCGCTTCCTTCATCTCTAAATCGGGAGTACGAATGCCTAGGATTGGGCCTTTCGGCGCTGCGTCGCCAAGTGCGGCGATGTCCGCAGGCCGCAAGGGACGCTCCCAGGTGAAAAATTTCTTATTTACGATCCAGGCGGCATTGCCGCTCGAGCTTTTCTCTTCCGTCGTGCCCGGTAGCGCGAGCGCGAACCGCCGAACGTCACGCCAGGTCGCCATTCAAACTCATTCTCCGATCGGTTCGCTAAAGATGAGCCGGTTGCCAAACGGATCGTACACGGTAAGCTCCCGGCGCCCCCACTCTTGCTCCTGGATTCCAGCATTCATATAACGGTAGAGCTTCGCTCTTAGTTCGGTGTGCAGTTCGTCCAGACCGCGCATGTCGATCCTGACGTACGTGCCCGGGGATCCGTCCCCGTGATGTTCGCTCAAAAATATCTGCACGCCACCGCGGGAGATTCCCATGAAGAGCGGCGCATTTTCGTGAAATCGGTGTTCGAATTCGACGGCAAAGCCGCAATAATCCAGATGAGAATTCGCGCGCTTTCGATTCGTCAAAGATCCGCAAGATCGGAATCGCTCGCTGCAATGTAACGCTCACGGCTACGCCTTTCTGGAGCCTGCCCGGAGGCCCTCCGGATGACCGTGGTCGAGCGAGTGTCGCAATCATAGGAGCCTCGGCGGGCAAAGCGAAAAGCGGCCTTTAACAGATGGGGAAATGGATCCCGGATGGATGGCCCCGCATCACGCCGCGGCTGTTCGTGAACCAACCCGCGGAATGCGTCGCTTTCATCAAGCATGTTTTTGGCGCGGTCGGCGAGCTCGAGGCCGACCGTCCTTCAATTCTCGATATTGGCGGTTCAAAATTTATGGTGAGCGGATCCGACCAGCGCGAAGCCCACACGGGTTGTTTCTACGTTTATGTACCGGATGTCGACGCCGCATACCGGCGAGCTCTTTCGTTGGGCGCTTCCACGATCGAAGAACCGGCCGACTTGCCGTACGGTTCTCGCCGCGCGATGGTGCGAGATCCGTGGAGAAACGACTGGCAGATTGCAACGCACATCTAAAGCGACGACGATGTCACTGCAACGGCCAGGGATTGTGAAGCGGATACCTTCGGACGTTCTTCGGATACGAGCTGGGATGAGAGCGCAGCCAGTCCTCGGAGAGCACTGCTAGGTATTCGAAGTATTCCCAGCCGTTGGGATCGCCCGCCTCTCTTCCGAGCGCGGTATAATCGGCAAGCCGCTTCCATGCGCCAAGGACGACGCCGCAGTACTGATCGACCAAGACCCTCTGGTCGACGATCCCGTTCTTGACCATGCTGCCCATTAACTCAAACGTGTTTCCGACTAAAACGCACGCATAATGCATGTCCGCGCATCGTTTTTCGACCTTTGGGGGAGGCAAGCGTCGGCGTATCGCGATTTCGTATTCGCGAAACTCCTGGTCGGCCAGCGCCGCTTCGAGACCGCCGTTCATGGTCGTCAGGGCAGCGGTAAACTCAGGACTATCGAGTTTCTCGGCTACCGCGAGCAGTGCATGAATCTGATTGGCGGCGTGGAGGTGCCGTAGCTGTACGAGGGCGGCAATCGCCGTTGCGGCCACGATCGAAACTGTGACGAGGGCGGCAAGTGTGTTGATCAGTTCAAGAGACATGCGGAACCGCGGGGTCGGCCTCCGGTTGGGTTCGCACAATGGCGGCGCCTTGTGCCGTCGTCGCGTATGCGTGCAGCGTTATGGCGACGAGCAGTAGCATTTAGTTCCTTTTTTTCCTTCGACTTCGCTCAGGATGACACGGTGTGGTGTGCCTTCGGCTGAGTTTCCGCCTGAGCTGCCCGCAGGCGGCGGCGATGTCGCGGCCCATGTTCTGGCGGACCGTGACCGGCACGCCCGCGGCATCGAGGATTGCGGCGAACTCCCAGATGGCGCTTGTTCGGTCGCTTGGAACGGCGCCGTCGGGCGTCGAGTTATACGGAATCAGATTCACGTGATAGAGATGGCCGCGCATGAGCCTGCGCCAGCTCGCGCGCGCATCGGCGTCGTCGTTGACGCCGGCGAGCATGACGTACTCGAAGAAGACTTTGCGATTCGTCTTGCGGACGTAGCGCTCGCAGGCGGCCATCAGCTCCGAGAGCGGAAATCGCCGGTTGACCGGCATGAAGCTGCGAGCGCAGCTCGTCGTTCGGCGCGTGCAGCGAGATCGCGAGATTGACCTGCACGCGCTCGTCGGCGAAGCGGTCGATCTTGTCGACGAGGCCGACCGTCGAGATCGTGATGTGCCGATGGCCGAGGCCGAAGCCTTGCGGATCGTTGAGCAAGCGCGACGGCCTCCATCACGGCGTCGTAGTTGTGAAACGGCTCGCCCATGCCCATGAAGACGACGTTGGTGATCCGCTTGCCGCGCTCGGCGAGCTCGCGCGCGAAGAACCACGCCTGATCGAAGATTTCGCCGGCGGAAAGGTTGCGGGTGAATCCGGCTTGCCCGGTCGAGCAGAACGCGCAGGCAAACGCGCAGCCGGCCTGCGACGAAATGCAAACGGTCGTCCGATCGCCGTAATGCTCCATCAGCACCGCTTCGACTTCTTTGCCGTCGCGCAGGCGAAAGAGGCCCTTGGTCGTCTGGCCGTCCTTCGAACGTTGCAGCGTCATCGGCTCGATCGCCGAAAACGCGACGCCGCGCTCGACGAGCGCGTGACCGCAGCTCTTTCGGCAGCGTCGTGACCTCGTCGACGCTGCCCGAGCAGCTCTTTCGTCGCCGCGTGGTAGAGCTGGCGAAGCCGATACGGCTTCAGCCGATACTTGCGCGAACTCTTCGACGTCGCGAAATCCGGCGCGCGAAACGACGTCGCGCAGCCATATCGTCAAGATCGCGGTCATTCAAAGAGACTCGCTTGCGTGTATTTCGACGGCTTCGATTTGCTCGCGGCGCCGCGGGGCTCGTCGAGTTTGGCGCGCACGGCTTTGAGATCGGCCCAAACCATGCGCTTCACGCCCTCGATCTCGCCGCCGGTTTGGCGCAAGATGTATGCCGGATGAAACGTCACCATCAGCGGCGATGTCGCGCGGCCCGACGTACCAGCGCCCGCGCATCCGCGTGATTTGAAAATCGCGGCCGAGAAACGATTTCGCCGCGGGCGCACCGAGCGCGAGAATGACCTGCGGGCGAACGATTTCGATTTGCTCGTCGAGGAACGGACGGCAGTTCTCCATCTCTTGCGGGTCGGGCGCGCGATTGCGCGGACCGCTCGGTCCGGGCAGCGTCGCGCCGGCATTTGACGGTATTGCAGATGTAGACTTCGTCGCGCGCAAGCCCGATCGCGGCGAGCATCCGATCGAGCAGCTGTCCGGCGCGGCCGACGAACGGACGGCCGAGCTGGTCTTCGGTTTCGCCCGGCCCTTCGCCGACGACCATGAGCCGCGCGCACGGATCGCCTTCGCCATAGACGTTGTTGCGTCGCTCGTACCCGATCGCGCACTTGCGACAGCGCCGGCGGCGATCGAGGCTCGCGCCAGCAGCTCGTTGGCGTCGACTGCGTTGCGCGTCATCCATTCAATGCGGCCGCTTTGCGTCACGTGAACCGCTCGCCCGAACGCCACCACTTCGCACGAGCCGTCGCTGCCTTCCGAGACGAAGAACTGCAGCCCGACGACGGCATTCGCGCCCATCGCGTCGGCGCGGCGGCGCAGCGCCTCGAGCGCATCGTTGCGCAGCTGCTCGGCGTCGCTGAGGAACTCCGCGCTCGGCGAGGCCGATCAGCATTCCCAGGCTGCGAAACGTCGAGCGCAGCCGGTTGCGCGGCCGCGACGCGCTGCCCGAGACGTGCCCGAAGCTGCGCACGATGCGATAGCCTTCGATCTGGTCGAACGTGACGACGTCGTCGCGCGCGATCATCGCGATATTGCAACCGGTCCGGCAGGCCACTTCGAATTGCGCGGTCGGAATGAACGGCCATGCCGGAGGTTTCACCGTCGGTGCTCATCATCCGCCTCGACGCGATCGGCGACGCGCTTGCATTGACGCCGCTGCTCGCGGCGCTCCGCCGCGCGCTCCATTCCCGTCGATATCGTCTTGCGGCAGTGCCAATGCCGGCATCTTCTCCTCGCGCGCGGCGCGCGCAGCATCGTTACCGCGGCGTTCGAGCTGCGCTCGAGCGCGCATGCCAATCTCGCCGCAGATCGATCGCTCTCGGAGGCGAGCTCAACGCACGCAAGATATTCGCACGTTCTCGTCGCGACCGAAGATCCCGGCGGCTATCGGCTTGGCGAGCGCCGCTCGGCGCGCCGGTTCGCATCGGCTTCGCCGACCCGTGGGGCAAGCCGCTCAAAGCGCTTTGGTCGCGGCGCCTGCTCACGCGAACGCATCTATCGCAGCGCCGGCTTGGATCCGCGCGGGCCGCACGAATGCGAGGTGCTCTTTGCGCTCGGCGAACCGCTCGTCGGCGACGAAACGCCGACCGTCCGACGTCGCGCAACTGCGGCCGCTCGTGCTCGAACGCGAGCCCGCACGCGATGACGCATCGCGGTGCAGATCACCGACAAATGGGAGCGGCTCGGCATTCCCCGAGCGAACACGTGCGATCTCATTCACGCGGCTCGCCGCGTACGGCGGCCTCGCAGCTGCTTTCTGCGCAGCGCGTGAACGCGACTACGCCGAGCCGATCGCGACGTCGACCGGAATGCCGATGAGCTACTTCGACGATCTCGAGCCGTGGAAAGCCGCGATCGCTTCGGCGACCGGCGCTCGTCACGCCGGATTCCGGAGCGCTTCACGTCGCCGGGCATGATCGGAACGCCGGTCGTCGCCGTCTTTCCGCCGCAGCCCGGCTACGCGCTTCACGTCGCGCGCTGGGCGCCGTGGGCCGCGCCGCATCGCATCGTTCGCGCCGATCCCGGCTGGCAAGCTCGCGCAAGCGACGCGCGTGGCGCCTGCTCGCGTACGATCGCTAGCGGCAGCCGCTCAAGCGCAAATAGAGCTCTATGCCGTCCTGCTGCGCGACGAGATGTAACGCTGCGTCTGCACGAGCCGCTCGAACGCCGCGCCGTACTCTTGCAAGCGCGCCGAATCGGGAAAGCTCCGATCGAGAAGACGAAGCACGACCGAACCGGTTGCGTCGGCCGACTCGGGCAACAGCCGCGCGTTCGGATCGACCAGCGCGAGATGCGTGTACGCCTCTTCTTGCGTCGCGACGTCCGCTTCGCGCGGAAGCCTTGTTCAGCATATGCGTCGAGTGCGGCATCCCGCGGCTGCGACGCCGCGCAAGTTTAATCCGGGGTGCAGCGGATCGGCGACCGCAAACTCGATACGACGCAAAGCGCGATGCAGGCGATCAGCGCGGGGCGCGCACGCGCGCGGCGACAGTTCGCGCAACGCGAAAGCGAACGCCGCCAAGAGATAGCCGATCCACGCACCGGCGTAATGCGTTCCGAGCGTGAAGGTCGTCGGCATGCGCGAGAAGAGCACTTCCGCCAGCGGCGCCGCCGCAAGCCACATCCACGTCGAGCGAAACGGCAGAAAGAGCAGCGGCGCGAGGATCAGGAGTAAGAATCCGAGCCGCGCGCCGAGCTCTGCCGTCCACGAGTCGCGCGGCGTCGCGCCGTTCCACGCGTAAAAGCGCCAAGGCTGCCAGGCTTGCGTGCCGGCGGCCGCTCGCATGCGGCCGAATGTATGCAAAGAACGCGACCAAGACCAGCGACGGCGATCGCCGCGATCGCGCCGGCGACGCGGCCACGCGGCGTGCCGCGGAAATGCCACGCCCCGATTGCGCCGGCGATGGCGAGAAAGACGGCTTGATCTTCCTTATACTGCAGAGCGTCACGAGCGCGCCCGCGAAGGTCCAATGCCAGGCAGCCCGGCGTCAAAGGCGTAGAGCGTCCACGCGACGGCGGCCGGCGCAAAGCCATTCTCGTGGAAATCGCCGAAGACCAACCCCGCAAGCGGCGGATAGAGCCAGACGACGAGCGCCGCGAGCCGCGCGCTACCCGCGTCGCTGCGCGCCCGAACGAGCGCATAGATCGGCGG
This sequence comes from Vulcanimicrobiota bacterium, assembly GCA_963815165.1. Classification (GTDB taxonomy): domain Bacteria; phylum Vulcanimicrobiota; class Vulcanimicrobiia; order Vulcanimicrobiales; family Vulcanimicrobiaceae; genus Cybelea. Next base: position 1,559,793 of record CAWFFL010000003.1, on the reverse strand, counting down.
CGCGACTAGCGCTCCGGCGAGCGCTTGCAGCGCGACGAGCGTCAGCGGCGACATGAACGAGACGCAGCGCGATTGCGACGGCATACAAGAATCGGCGAAAAGTGGAAAGCCCAGTGGCTTCCTTCGATCGGATTGCAGAAACATCGAAACGCACTCGACACCGTCTGGGCGAAGATCCCGAAATCGACGAGATTGCGGTGCGCGTCGTATTTGACCGCGCCGAGCCACGTGAAAAGCGCCGCGTAAACGAGGCACCCGATCCAGAGAAAGCGGTCTCGCACGCGCTATTGCGCGGCGTGCACGCGAACGGGTCGTTCGAAGCCTTTGATCGAAATTTCGCCGAGATCGCGGAAGCTTAGGCCCTTGCCGAGGCATAGTTCGGCGACGACGTTAGAGACGAGAGTCTGTTCGGGTTGGGCGTGCGTGCAGAGACGCGCGGCGAGTTGGACCGTGGTACCAAACAGATCGCGATTACTCTCCACGGGTTCACCGGCAGCGGCGCCGATCCGCACGATCGTGGGAAATTCGCCATTGCGCGACGGATGGGCGGCAAGCTCCCGCTGAACCCGCAACGCGCAGCGTACGGCTGCCGCGGCCGATGAGAACGAAGCCATGATGCCGTCGCCTGTATGTTTGATTTCGCGACCTCGGTTCGCGTCGATCGCTCCCCGAACGACCGTGTCGTGAATCTCCAGAAGCGCCATGCAACCCTCGTCGCCGAGTCGCTGCGTCAGCGATGTCGATTCTACGATGTCCGTAAAGAGAATCGCGCGAATGCCGCTATCCAGCTCGCCGGCCGGCATCCCCGTGACGAATGCGGCACCGTCCGTATTTACTTCAGATCCGCCGAGAAAGCTTTCCGCGAGATCCGGCTGGACTTCGATGATTTTTTGCGGGACCAAACCATGCGCTTTGCGATGAACCGTCAGGGCAGCGTCGGCGCTGGGCGCCGTGCAGAGGCAGAATATCTTTCCCTGCGCTTCGTTGAGCCAATACTTGTGATACTCGACGCCATACTTCGCTTGGGTTTTTAGATCGGCAAGGTGCGCTTGCGCGACGGCTTCCGCCGTTGCGCCGGGAGCCTCGTGAATGTCCATATACATCGGCACGATCAGGCCTTTTCCAGCGTGATCTCCGGCGGGCGCGCCAACGTCTGATAGACGACGCAATATCGTTCGGTGAGGCGCATCAGCGTCTCGAGCTGCTCGTGGGGCGCGTCGGAGTCGAGCTCGAACCGGACGCGTACGCGAGCGAAACCGACCGGAATATCTTTGGCTACGCCCAGCGTGCCGCGAAAATCGAGATCGCCTTCAACCTTGACGAGGCCGCCGCGCACTTCGATCCCCATTGCGGTAGCGACGGCGCCCAGCGTCACGCCGGCGCACGCCGCCAGCGCCTCCAGCAGCATGTCGCCGGAACATGCGCTAGCGCCGGTGCCGCCCGTCATCGTGTGCAGCCCGGCCTCGACGAGCATCTTGCTCGTCTGGACGTTGCACGTGATGCCCTCGCCCAGCTTGCCTTCCGCCTTGAGCGTGATGACACCGGCCTGCGGATCGTCCTTATATCGCTGCTTGAGGGGCGCCTGAATCGCGCGAAGTTCGTTCGAATTCATATCAGTTTGAACTATCCTCTGTTCGCCGAAATTGAAAGCTGCTCCCGTTGTTGCAGGTACGGCCAAATAAACGAATCGATTCGACCGTCGAGCACTTCGGAAACATTGCCGGTCTCTACGCCGGTTCGATGGTCTTTGACGAGCTGATATGGCTGTAGTACGTACGAACGGATCTGCGATCCCCACTCGTTGGCCTGCCGCTCGCCGCGCAAGTCGGCCAGCTTCTTGTCGCGCTCTTCGGCTGCACGCGCTGCAAGTTTTGCGCGCAAGACGCGCATTGCGACGTCGCGGTTCTGCGCTTGCGAACGCTCTTGTTGCGACGCAACGATGATACCGGTCGGTAGATGGACGAGGCGCACCGCCGATTCGGTCTTGTTGACGTATTGGCCGCCGGCACCGCCGGATTTGAACGTTTCGATGCGAAGGTCGTCGCTTTTTATCTCCGGTCCGGCGTTTTCGTCGTCGGCGACTTCGGGGATGACGTCGACTGCCGCAAATGAAGTATGCCGGCGGTGCGCTGCGTCAAAGGGTGAGAGCCGCACGAGACGGTGCACGCCGCGCTCGCTCTCGAGCATTCCATAGGCATTGCGTCCGCGCACGAAAAACGTGATCGACTTCAGGCCGGCCTCTTCCGCCGGTGATTCATCGACGATTTGCGTCGCAAAGCTTTTTGACTCTGCCCAGCGCAGATACATTCGAGTAAGCATCGCCGCCCAATCGGCAGCGTCGACGCCGCCGGCGCCGGCGAAGACGCTGACGATGGCATTGCGCGCGTCGAACTCGCCATTAAAACTCGCCGCCATTTCAAGCGACTCGAGCGATTCGTCCGCGGTCGCGACGTTTCGATCGGCCTCGGCCTCGGCCGCCGGATCGCCTGCAAATAAGCGCGAGCAGCTCCTTGGTTTCGCTCGAGCATCTTCGTAATGGCATCGAAGGCGCCAATCTGGTCTCGCAGCTCCGCAAGTTCCTGCATCACTCGCTGCGCGGCTTCGGGATCGCTCCAGAACTCGGCCGCGCGCGAGCGCTCCTCGAGCTCGGCTATGCGCCGGCGTTTGCCAGCGTCGTCAAAGACGCTCCTTGAGCGCGGCGAGTCGTTCCTCGAGCCGCGCGACGGCGGCGATTTGCGTTTCGCTCATCAGAGCCATCGATTTTTCCAACGCCGCACCGCTCCCTTGTCGTCTCCCGCTTTCGTCGTGATGGACGCGCACCTACTACACAGGAGGTTCATCATGTACGTTCAGCCGTTCGACGGCTCGCTCAGCCCTAACGCGCTTGCGACTCCCCGCCGGGAATCCCGAAACGGGAGGCGCGCTTTTCCCAGGCGGCCCCGCGCCCGCTGCCGGCGATAATATTTCGCGCTTCCTTCCCCCGTCGCTCAACGACGGAGGGGCACCGGCGCCGTATGGCGACTTGGGAAGCGGCTATCAAGGACTCTTCGGGCCGCTCATGGGCATGCTCCAGCAGTTGATGCAGATGCTTCAGTCCCTGATGGGCTATGGCTGCAATCCACAATACGGCTCCGGCTCGTGCCCGCCTGGCGGCAACCTCAACGCCCCGCCGAACGGAAACGGCGGCTGCGGACCCTCCGGCAAAGAGCACTACTTTGCGAACGCCACCGGTGCGAGCGACGGCGATCCGCATTTGAGTTTCAACGGCGCGCGATGGAACAACATGGCATCGCAGCCCGATTTGCTCAACTCGAATTCAATCGCGGGCGGGTTTCGAATTTCGACGCAAGCCACGCCGCCGAACGCGAAAGGCGCCACTTGGAACCAATCGGCAACCGTTACGTTGAACGGCGGCGCGACGACCGTTTCGATGAACGACAACGGCGATGCATCCATCACGAGCTACGGCCAATCGGTTTCGATTTCCAAGGGACAGACTTTCCAGCTCGGCGACGGCGAATCGGTCACGTACGAGCAGAACGGCTCGTTGCAAGTCGTCGCGCAGAACGGCGACGGCGGCCGCATCGATACAACGCTGACGCCGGACGGCAAAGGTGTCAACGTCGACGTTACGGCGCACGACGTTGACCTGGGCGGAACGCTGGTCAACGGCTACGAGCGCCACGACCACAGCCCGATATCGAATCCGATTAGCGGACCAATTCCAAATCCCGTCATCGGACACGTCTCGAGTCCGATTATCGGACGAATCTCGAGTCCGATCTCGAATCCGATCGAGTTCGCTCCTCCCCCGGTTCCGGTGCCCGAACTCTAGCTGCTGTTCATACTAAGATTGACGCATGCGAACATGGGGAAGAATGGCCTGCGAGGTATGAAGCATGCGTGACGAACCAACAGTTGTACAGGTGCAGGGCGGTCCGGCCGGCCCTATCGCGTGGGTCATCGGGATTGCGATCGTCGTAGTCGCCGTTCTCATCGTGCTCTTCTACTGGCATCCGTGGAACACGACGTCCACGACCAACAGTACGACGACTGTCACCCAACCGGGCGCGGGCGCCAAGAGCAACACGTCGTCTACGACCAATACGCAGCATTAGCGTTGTACGCGGCGTCTTCCGGCCGCTACTCGGGATTTCAGTCCTATTGACGCAGCTCGGCGCGGTCTCCACCGCGCCGGCTGACCGTTATTTCGGGAAACTCAAGATGAGCGCGCTGCGGATACGGTACGAAACGATGCAGCTCAAGCGCCGCTACGAAACCCACGAACTGCTACCGGATCAAGCGCTGCACTTGCTGCTGTTGACCGAAGACGCGTTCCACGACTGGGCCCGGCGATATCCACACGATGCGTGGCTGCCTTCGACCGGATACGCGATGGCGCAACTCTACGCTGAACTGCCGGGTAGCGTTTCGCGCACTCACGCGGTCGCGCTTTTTATCTACGTGAAATCCGACTTTCCTAACACGCCCTATGCCCGCGAGAGCCGCGACGAGCTTCACCGCGGCATTTCGATCAAACCGGAACCCGACTGGGCACAATCCCCGAGCCCACAGCCACGCGCAACACCAAGCGCAGCACCAAGCGCACCGCCGAGCGCATCGCCGAGCGCTACTCCGTATCGACGGCTTCGTTCGAGGGCGGCTCGCTTATGAATCGTGACGCCGGATACTTCGTCCGAATCGGAACAAATGCGCGCGGCGACTGTGTGAAATCGAACGCGTCGATGATACTGTTGGCGCGCTCGTCGGTGTAACCGGCCGATTCCGCTCCGATGTGCGGCAGAGTGAAGACCTCTTCGACGAACTTGAGAATGCTGCCGTACTCATATTGCGTGTGCGATATGTAGCCCGAGCCTGAGGCGCCCTTCTTCGCGTAGGGCGAAATGATGAGACACGGTACTCGTATGCCGAGTCCGCGATAGTCGAGCTGCGGCGGCGCCGCGTTGTCGTACCATCCGCCCCAATCGTCCCACAGAACGATTATCGCCGTCGACTTCCAATACGAGCTTTGGCCGATCGCGTCGACGACCGATGCTACCCAGGACGGACCGAGGTCGCTGTGGTCGGCCGGATGATCGGAATCGGGCTTGCTCGGGGTCACCCACGTCATCGATGCCAGCGCGCCATTTCCCGGGTCGGTCAGGATTTTGGTTTGCGGAGCGACGATGTTCTTGTGCCAGTCGCCGCCGTACCGCACGTACTTGATTGCTTCGAAGGCCGACCACATACCGGCGTCGAGCCGCTTCGTCGCATAGTACTTCCACGAAACGCCGGCGCCGTCGAGCACCTGCGCCATCGTGTTGAACTGCGTAAAGCACGGAAACGGGCCTGCGAAGCGTTGCACTTGCCCATTGGCGAGATAGGAGCTTTTGGTGCCGGGCGGCGAGTCGCAGTCATCGTAGATGCCGTCGGGGAAATCGACCTCTGCTTCATTCGGTGGCTTGAGGTCGTCGGTGCCCGCGACCAGCGTCAGATGCGCCGTGAAGCTGCCTCCGAACTCGGTCGGAAACATTGCGTCCGCAAGTACCCACCGTTTTGCGATGGTCCAGTACGGCGCGACCTGCTTGCGATCGACATAGGCGTAGGCTTCGTCGGCGCTATGGCCCCCGTACGTCGCGAACCCGTCCATCTTTCCGTTGTCCCAATCGGTCATCGAAGATTCCCAGTCATGCTTGAGATCGGGACCATCGAAGGTGATGCGGTGCAGCTTCACGTCCACGTCGCCGGGCGGACACTTCGAAGATGCGCTACGGCGCGCCGTAGCCTCGTCGTCCGCACTCTTTGCTGCGCAGCCCACGAGCGGCGCGTTCGCGCCGGGGAATCCTGCAAAGAAGTTTTCGAAGCTGCGATTCTCTTGGACGATGAGCACGACGTGCTTGATGTATTTGCCGGCGGGGTCTCCGGCCGGCGGCATGACGGCACGCCCTGCCGCGGCATTTCCGGCAGGAATGGCGCCTGACGCGCAACCCGCCCCGAACGCAAGCGCGAGGAGTACGGGAAGCAGCTTTATCATCGGCGAGCCTTCCGAAGGGGCGACCCCTTATCCCGCGGTATCGCGCGGAACATCGCAGGCCTTTTTCGATCACATAGGGAGGAAACGTCCCTAATACGGTCCTATTGAAGGAGAGCCAAGCGAGCGGAGATGCTGTGAGTGGCTACGCGCGACAGGCCAGCCGGAGTTAAGAACGGCTGGCGGTTTCACGTCTCCGTCTACCTCGGAATGGTAGGCGGCGGTCTTATAATTCTCGCCAGCGCGTTGCTCGGCTCGGCACATCTGATTTCCGGCCAGATTCGCGACGGCGGCCTGGTAGTCGGCGGCATGCTGCTGGGATTGATCGCACTCTCCCTCAACGAATTTTATCGCATCGATCCCGAGCGCGCGGCGTTCGAAAGCGATCGTGAGCTCGAGCGTCAACGCCATCAGGAAGAGCGCCGTCTCGACTTCGAGCAATATCGGGCGATGCAAACCGAGCTTCGCGAGATGCGCTCCCGCGGGGCGTCGCTGCAGTCGAAACTCGAGCTAACGGGCGCGCTCGATCGCGACCGCGTCGGCGACGCGCTGCTCTTGGGATTCCACTTTCATCGTCGCGGCGAGCGATTGCCATCGCCGCCGCACGCCCTCGTCTTTAAGACCGCCGCGCGCCGTCTGAAGCTCATCGCCGGCAAACGGGGTGAGATCAAGCTGGAACGTCACGCGTTACGCGACGTCCTGGAGATGACCTACGGCCCGATCGTTGCCGAAGCGTTCGATCTCGGATACTTGTTGAGCCACCTTCACGAGGACGGCGTCCGAGCGCAGCGTCCAGAAATACTCGGCGAACTGGAACGCCAGCTCAGCGCGCTCAAAGTCGACTCCAAGCCCGATTCCGGTCCCGGGACGCCGAACGACGGCGCAGAGCTCTTCAAAAAGCTCGCCTCACGAGTTACCTCGATTATCCGGCGTGCGCGGTAGCCCGGAGGAGACCGCGCCCCGCTGTCCTATGAGTTTGGCAGGCGTCCGCTCGTCCTGCGGCCGCAAACCTGCTAGAAATCGAGGTCAAACCGATGCGTTTCACACTAGTCCTCGCGTTTGCGCTCGTCCTAACGGCCGCGGGCTGCGCGAGCAAATCTTCCAGCAGCTCCGACCAATCGAGCGCGGAAGCGTCGGCCGCAGCCAGCGGCGCACCCGAAGCCAGCGGCATGGCCGCGGCGAGCGGCGCGCCCGCAGCCGCTGCGTCGGCGACGGGCAATGTTCCGGCCTATCCGGGTGCTACGACAGCTTACTCGGCAACGGCCCAAGGCTCGTCGGGAACGGTGATGACCACCGACGATTCCTTTGATAAAGTCTACGCCTGGTATCAACAACATATGCCGGCGGGCGCCGAGAAAGCCCACGTCACGGCGCCGGTTCAGAGCGCCGTCTTTTCGGTCGGGCCGCCGAACGACGTAACGTCGGTATCGATTAGCGCCGCCAACGGTAAGACGACAATCACGATCGGACACCAAAAGAGCTAATCGGATCTCCAAAAGCGACCAGGCCTGAGGTCAACAAGGCTCTTGCGAGCCGGCGTCCTAAGAATCACTCTCTTATGCGCCAGTTCTTAGCGGCCGCAGCGATCGCAGGCTTGGTCGCGTGCACTCACAACGACTTCAATCCGAACGTAATTCAACTCACCCCAAATGGAACGTCGGCAAGTCCGGCCGTCGAGCCGTTGACAAAGTCGTTTACGTTGATCGCCGTTGAAGACGGCTACACCGGGCTGTTCACCGCGCAAACGATCGTCGGCACGTGCTGGGTGGTACAGGCGAAGGTCACGACGACCGGGGCTTGGACCGTCGTTCCGCAAGGCACGACCTGCGGCCACGATCAAGCCAATAAAATAGAGGTCAAGGATCAGAAGGGCAACTCGGCCGTTACCTACATTAGCGCGAAGTAACTACTTCGGCGCGAAGGCCATGCAATATCCGTGCGGCGAGATAGAGCCGTCGACGATGCGACAGGTTCCGTTTGCTTGAGCGTCTTGGTTCGCAAGAAAGAACTGACACTTCGAGCACTGCTTGTCGCCGTTTGGTGACGTCTGGTAATGCATCGAGTCTTGTGAGGCCTTCTCGTCGGCGCCGGCGCGCGACGCGGGCAGCAGTACCAGCGATGGCAAGATCACGGCTCCTCCGATGAACGAACGCCGGCTCACAAACTTTTCCATAGCGTTGGGCATCGTAGGCAAGATTTGTGAAGAAAGCCTGAAGCTTACCTACTTGCAGGCGCCCACCAACTCGCAGAAAGTCGAGAGTTCGATGTTGCCGCCGGAGACGACCGCCACGATTGGGCCGGCGCCGGCCTTTCCGCTCAGCGCCGCCGCCACGGAGAGCGCTCCCGCGCCTTCCGCGATGACGCGAGCCTTCTCCGCCAGCACGCGCATCGCGTCCGTCGTCTCCTCGAGCGTCACCACGATGGCGCCGTCTACCACCGGCTTCATGCGCTCCCACATCCGTGGAAAGACGCTCTTGCCGCCGGCGCCGTCGACAAACGTGGCGCGCCATTGCGGAAACGCGCTCGCATTTCCGCTCTGAAACGAGAGCGAAGCGGGCGCGGCGGTTTCGGGCTCAGCGCAATAGACACGCACGTTCGGCTTGCGTGCCCGCAAGCCGCAGGCGACACCCGTCACGAGGCCTCCACCCCCCATCGCCGTGACGACTGTCTCGACTTGCGGAAGGTCTTCTAAGATCTCCAAGCCCATCGTCGCGTTGCCCGCGATGAAATCGTCGTCATCGAACGGATGAACGAACGTCCCTTCGACGCCGGCAAAACTCCGGCGCTCCATCGCTTCCCAACAGGCATCGAACGACGCTTTGACGATATGCGCCCCGAGCGCGCGCATCCGCGAGACTTTCGTCTCCGGCGCCGTTTCGATCGTGACGACGGTGCACGGCACGCCGGCTTGGCGCGCGGCGTATGCGACGCCCTGGCCGGCGTTTCCGGCGCTAACCGTCCAGACGCCGAGGTCACGATGTTGGGGTTCGAGCATCGCAACGGCGTTGGCAGCGCCGCGCAACTTGAAGGAGTTGATCGGCTGCAGGTTTTCGAGCTTGAGGTAAATTTCCGGTCCGTCGACCTGTAGCTTGACGAGCGGCGTCCGGAAAATTGTCCCGGCGATCCGCTTTCGTGCCGCTTCGATGGCGTCGATCGATATCGCGCCGACTGCTGGTAAGCTCTCTCCCATTGCAATCGAATACGCTGGCCCGCAAAGCGAAGCCTTGAGAGGTCATCGTCTTTCGAAGTCTGAAATAAGATTTCTAGGGATGGAGCTCCCTTAGAACCGCCGACCCTTCGGCTGATGGCTCCTGTCGCACTGAAAAGACGTAAGACAGGAGTTTTTTATTTTGGATCACGTCATCGACCTCACCAATATGTGGCTCGTAGCGGGCATCTGGATGCTGCTTGCCGCCATCAGCTCCTTCATCGCGATTCGAGTGAAAATGCCCGCGGCGCTCGTCGAGATCGTTATCGGGATGCTCGCCGGGTAATTTCATTCTTCTGCGAACGAATGCCTGGATCGATTTCGTCGCCGGCTTCGGAAGCATTCTTCTCACGTTCCTTGCCGGCGCCGAGATCGATCCCGCCGTGCTTCGAAAGCAACTATTGCCCTCTACGGTGATCGGTGCCGCCTCTTTTGGCGCGCCATTTCTCGCAGCGATGGCATTCACGTTCCTATTGGGGCATTGGACGCCGGATGCGGCCAAGATTGCCGGCATCGCCATGTCGACCACGTCGGTCGCCGTCGTTTACGCCGTAATGGTCGAATCGGGACTGGCAAGCAGCGACTTCGGCCAGCTCATCCTTGCCGCGTGCTTCTTTACCGACTTAGGAACGGTCGTCGCCCTCGGACTCTTGTTTGCAAACTATAACCTGTGGCTCGTGGCGCTCGTGGCCGGCATCGCCGCTGCCGTCGCGCTCATCCCTCGGTTTCTGCCGAGCACGATCGATCGGACTAGGCGTTACGTGAGCGAGCCCGCGTTGCGGGTCCTTTTCACCGTCATATTCTTGTTGGGCGCCCTGGCGACGTACGCTAAGAGCGAAGGGGTGCTCCCCGCCTACTTTCTGGGCCTTGCGTGCGCCGGTCTGATGATAACCTATCCCGACGTTAAGCGACGGCTCCAGACAATGACCATGACGCTCCTGGCGCCGTTCTATTTTCTCAAGGCCGGCACATACATCGAGTTCAGCGCCGCCCTCAGCGGCGCGGGACTCATCGGCGTGCTCTTCTTCGTTAAGGTCATCGCCAAGATCATTGGCGTTTTCCCGCTCGCAAGGTTTGTCTTCCGATATCCGAGCGCAAATGCGAACTACCTGACGATGATGATGGCGACGGGCTTGACGTTTGGAACGATTTCCAGTCTTTATGGGCTGACGCATCATTACATCAATCAGGCTCAGTATACGGCCCTCGTCACGGTAGTGATCCTAACGGCGGTCGTGCCGACGGCAATCGCGCAAGCGCTTTTTAGGCCGAGCGAAGAGCCCGAAGTGATGGAGTCGGAAGTGCCCTAGGCGGGTTTTATCCCGTTTTAATCCTGCTATTGCAACCTGTGATCTGACCTGGTATAGTACCTGCGTCAGCTATGAGGCAACGTAGAATAACCGAGCCGCCTCCATCGGCGCTCCTTTCCGCATCGGAAGCCCATAACGAAGCCATGTCGCTGCCGATAAGCCAGGTCGTCCAACGGCTTTCCGACGTACTGGGCGCGACGGCGACCGCCGCCATCGGCGGAGTCAAAGAAACTCGTGCGGTTCAAGAGTGGCTAAGCGGTGCGCGAGCGCCGCAGCGCCCGCACGTACTGCGTTTTGCGCTACAGCTCGCTCTGATGATGTGCAGCCTTGCCAGTCGCGAATTCGCACGCGCTTGGTTCCACGGCGCAAACCCTGCATTGGGCGATCGTGTCCCGCTCGTATTACTGCGCGATGAACCGTTAGAAAGCGTTCAGGTGCCGCTCATGACTGCGGCGCGCACTTTTGCGGCCCGTCCAAACGGGTAACGGGCTCTGTCGGTTGCTGTGAACAGCCTACATCACACGCGTAAAACGCCGCTCAGAACGTTAGGTACGTCGAGCGAAAACCTTGGCGACGTCGGTTTTCCTCGTTACGTAAGCGTGGGGACACCGCCCTTCCGGTGCAGGGTCGGATTACTTCTTGTTTGCCGTGACCAGGGACGGTATCGTCTTTGTCAATTATGAAACCTGAGCCGTCGGCGCAGGTGATCCACCTCGAGGGCGAATACGACCTCACGCGCAGGGAAGAGCTGGCGTCGTTGTTCGGATCCGTTAATGGCGCCGGCGCCTTGGTAATCGATATGACGAACGTGAGTTATATCGACTCGACGATCTTGAGCGAACTAGGCTCGCTAAGGCAACGAGCAGCCGAGAGACCGATAAAATTGGCCGGCGCTAACGAGCACCTTCGGCGCATCTTTAGCATCGTCAACTTCGATACCCTATTCGAAATATCCGACTAGCCTTAAGTAGCGTGGCTTCATGGCGCTAGTCGTCTTTCTTAGAGCTGCCAACGTCGGCGGCTACAATACGTTTCGGCCGAGCGTAATTGCGAAACAACTGCGCGAATACGACGTCGTTAATATCGGCGCCGCCGGAACGTTCGTCGTGCGAAAAAGGGTGCCTCCGAACAAATTCCGGCAAGAATTACTGAGCCGGCTGCCGTTTGCGCTCGAAGTAATGATCTGCACTGGCGATGAACTGGCGCGTTTCGTTGCCGACGAACCTTTCGCAACGGAGGAGTCGGCGCCGGACGTCGTTCGATTCGTTAGCGTCTTGTCCAAGCCGTTCTCGGCGTTTGCTTCGATCCCCAAGCAGCTTCCCGCCGACGGCGATTGGTTATTGAGGATCATCGGCTGTCGAAATCGATTTCTCTTCGGGGTCTACAGACGGCATATGAGGACTATCGGCTACCTCAACCGGCTCGAGAAGCTCATCGGTATGCCCGCCACGACTCGCAACTGGAACACGATCGCTGCCGTCATCAAAGCGCTCTCTTAAAGCGCGTGGTTTGCCGCCTACTGCTGGTGAACGACGTGGTGCTGCGTAAGGAATCCATCGATGAAGCCGGCCGTCTTCGCAAAAGTTAATCCGTCATATCGGCAGCTGCCTTGGGTGGAAGTTTGGCACATCCCGGCTTGTAGGACGATCCCGACAACGCGGCCATCGGCTCCGTACAGCGCACTCCCGCTGGCGCCATACCAAGCGCCTTTATCGATCAGTAGGTAGCGCTGATGATTCTCCCAGTAGTAGCCGGCGACAATACCGACGGACGTGATCGGATGAATGTTATTCAAGGCGAAGCTCGTGAATGCGACGGGCGCCCCCTCAGGCTCCGTGTTTGTGTCCAATTGCACCGCTTCTAAGGCTGTATGGAGTTCGGGATCGGTAAACGGATTGTCGGCCAGATGGCATACGGCAACGTCGACGGACGCATCCTGATCGCAGGACGAGATGCGATACCATTTTGCTTCGACAGTTTCATCGACGAACGACCATCCGGAGCGCGGTACATAAATCGCTGGTATGCAACCGCCAAGGTGGGCAACTACGTGTGCGGCCGTTACTACATCGCCGCTGCGATTGACAAAAAAGCCGCTTCCGTTGATGTTTCGAATGCCGATCTTACCTTTCACGTCCGTCCCGCACGCGATTGGAACTGATGCGCGAGTCATTCGATCGATGGTTACATATGAGAAGACTTCTTCTTCGCCGCCGCTTTGAACCGTATCGGCAGCAGCCGACGTAACGGCGCTGAACGATTGAATGCCACCGATTAAGAAAATTAAGAGGGCGACGATCAGTCCCTTAGACATCTCTCTTCTCCGCTGGGGTTGCCGCATGCTAAGCAGAGCGTTCCTTGGCTGGAATAATGCGGCCTTCCGGCCTACTGAAAGGTGGCTGCGGAGCTCATTCTAAATCGTTTGTAACGTTGCTACATAATATCGGAGATGTGCTGCTGGGCCTTGGGCTCGGCTTTGTCTCGGGGACGTTCGGGATTACCGGGGGAGTCATCGCCGTGCCGATCCTCGGCTTCCTCGGCTTCAGCCAGCAGCTAGCACAAGGTACGAGTCTCGTCATGCAGCTTCCGATCGGCGTCGTCGCACTTTGGCAATACATCCGTCGTAGCCGCCTCAATCGCGGACTGATTGCTGCGACCGCGAGCGGTTCCGCGATCGGCACGTTCGTCGGAGCGCGGCTTGCCGTTGCGTTGGCCGAAGGCCCCATGCGCAAAGGCTTCGCCATCTTTCTCGCGGCCATGGCGACGTTTACAATCTGTAGCCTGTTCCGGCGGCGCGCGACAAACGGAAAACTGCAATGGCCGTCTGCAGCGGCGATCGGAGGCAGCGGGGGGTTCTGCTCGGGGCTGTTCGGCGTCGGCGGCGCGACGTTTACGATTCCGTTATTCGCGTTACTCTTTGGGCTCTCGCAAACGGAAGCCCAAGGCATGGGCCTCGCTGTCGTGCTGCCCGCTATAGCGTTCGCGATTCCAACGTACACCCTCGCGGGCTATGCAGATTGGCGCGTGGGGCTCACTCTGGGTATTGCGGCGGTGTGCAGCGTCGGTTTTGGCGTTGCTCTCGCTCACAAACTGCCGCAACGTGCGTTACGTTTTACGCTCTGTATCGTCTTATACGCGGGCGCCATTGGGCTATGGCTTCGGACGTAGCCTTTAATTAAACTACTCTTAGTCTGACTCTTGCTACCACAGTATCAACTGCATGATGTTTCACTGATTCCGCGGTGCGGCCTAACCCGCCAGCGGATTCCGTTTCTAAGAAACGAAACAGCGCCCCATGAAACGATGGAAGCTCGTCTTATTCGCACTGGCCCTTTCGCCGCCGGCGACGGGAGTTGCGGGCACCGCAGCACCCACCCAACTCGATTCTAGCGTTCAAAAGGCAATCGCCGCCGCCGTCAACAAAGAGCTCGCGGCTTACGGCGGTGCGAAGCCCGTACCGGGTGTGGTCGTTGGAGTGTGGCTGCCTGGAAAGGGCGAGTTCACGAAGGGATTCGGTTACTCGAACCTCGCGACGCATTCGCCGATGGCTCTCGACGACCACTTCCGAATCGGCAGCAATACGAAGACCTTCGTCGCAACGGTGCTTCTCCAACTCGTGGACGAAAAGAAGCTCAGCCTCGACGATACGATCGGCAAGTTCAACCTCGGATTTGCCATACCGAACGAACGGCAGATTACGCTGCGTCAGCTAGCCGAAATGCGCAGCGGCATCATCAATGAGTACTCTGTTCCCGGCGTCCAGCAGAAGGATGAAGCATGGTGGTCGCGCCAGACGCCGCGGCAGTGGGTAGAACTTGCGGCAAAACAGCCGCTTCTGTTCGCACCCGGAACGAAGTATAACTACAGCAACACGAACTGGTTCTTGCTCGGACTGATCATCGAGAAAATCACTCACGACACGATCCAAAACGAAATCCATAAACGCATTCTCGCCCCGATGGCGCTTACCCAGACTTCGTTCCCGACGACAGATTGGGGAATGCCGGCGCCATACGCGCGCGGATATTCTTTGAACGAAAAGAACCAATGGGTCAACGAGTCGGCGGTACTCGCCCCATCGGTTTCTTGGGCGGCCGGCGCAATGATTTCCGACATGGCCGACATGAAGCGGTGGGTCAAAGCCTACGTAACCGGCACCACGAACCGCGCCGCGTCGCAGAAGGCGCGACTGGCGTGTCTGTCCACGGGCGAAGGAAACCTTGCTTTTGGTCTCGGCATCGGTTGTTCGGCCGGATGGTACGGGTACACAGGCGGCATCACCGGTTACAATACGGCAGCGTACTACATGCCCGCGACAGGCGCCACGGTCATCGCGTTCGTCAACAGCCAACGCGAGCAGCCTTTTCCTGGAGTTCCTAACGCCATATTTCGCGACATTGCTCGGATCATCACCCCAAACAACGTCCCCTTCGTAAAATAGAGCGCGCCGCCGCCGAAGCTCATTTGCTTTCCTCGAGCAGTTGCGTAACGTTGATGCCGCGCTTGACGGGCCAGAGCAGACTCCAGGTAATCTTCAAGTCCGTCTGTGGCGAAGCCAATGGCCGCGTGACCCATGTGTAGTACTGAATAGAGAGCTGCATCAGTTGACCTCCGTCTTTGAAGGTCTTCGCAAAGCCGCCGCCGAGCGGAACGGCCCATTTATTTTGTGTTGCCGCCCAGTTTGCGGTAATAACCGGTGCAGTCGTTAACGCCCAGCCATCCTTGAGATTATAGTTGACGAACGGCTGAACAAGAAACGAACTCACATTCGAGCGGGTCGCCGGGCCGGCGAACGACCACAGCTGCGAGACGAGCGATCCGATGACCCATTTTCCCGGCGTTACAAGCGCAACGGCATTCGGACCGACCGACCATTTTCCTGAGCCGAGCATATTCGGCGATGCGCTGGGAACCTGAAAGATTGGTCCGACCGCCCAAATCAACGCGCCCGGTTTCGTTTTGGGCCCGAAGAACAGCTGCTCTTGCACGTCGCTCAGACCAAACGTTGACGGGCAGCCGAACTGCGACACGCAGACTGTCGGGGCTGCCGACGAAGGCTGATTGACGATCGGGATGATCGTCCGAGCAACGAGGTTCCAGTCTTGACTCAGCATGATGGGAAAGACTGGCTGTATGTTGAGATTGTATTGAAGGCGCGTGTACGGCCCGTAACCGTAGTTGAAGTTGTTCTGAAATGGAAAGACGGTGATGTTTCCCACCGGATTCTGCGATAGCTTGATGATTGCCAGTTGAAGCGCTTGTTGCTGCTCGGGCGTCAGCTTACTGGCATCGAAACCGCCGGTGTCCGGCGAGGGGGTAGGCGTTGCCACGGGAGTTTGCGCGTAGGCTGCGGATGTAGCAACCGCAACGAATGCGATCCCTGCGAGGGCTGGCAACCACCGACGTTTCATTCTTCCTCCAAAGAGGCGCTGCCGCTTAGCCATGCAGGCACAACGCCTTCTTTACTGCTCGAGTTCTCGCAATGTGTTCGTTTCGGTATCGGTGTAGAACAGCGCCGTATCGCTATCGCTCGTGCCGGTCGCAAGAAGTCCGAAGACGTGAGCAGTCGTGCTCGTGTCGAGTGTTTTTGTGTCTAGCACATGCCCCGTCGGCGTCAGCTCCACGAGCGTGTTTCCACCTTTGGTATTGGCGACGATGAGGTTCCCGTTCGGCAAAAGCGCCGAAGCTTCGGGCGCATCGAGCGGAGTTCCACTATAAACGAGCGTCGCGCACGTGTCTTTTGGGTGAACGCATTTGAATTTCTTTCCACCGGGTTGAACGACGATCTCGTCCTTCTCAAGTAGGTTGCTGGCGTTCGAAACGGCGACGATCGTGTTATTGACGCCATCGACAATGTACAGCGTGTCGTTGCAAAGGTTGTCGGTTCTCGTTCTATTGTATTGAACTCCGGATGGGCCCAAAACGCTCCAACCGGAACCCTTATTGGTCGCGAAACCGCTAACCACTTCGGTTATTGTCGCTTTGCCGCCGCGACTAACGGGGATAAATGCCAACTTGATAACCGCGCCGGTCTCGGAATCCGAAATGTAGATGTCCTCAGGCGCGTAAGCCAAACCGCAGAATGCATCGGCATCGGCGAACGGAACGTGGATTTGGGACCGGTAACTTTTCTGAAGTTTGCCGGTTTGATCGAACAGTGGAACGAGGCCGCTGACCAATCCCGCCCCGTAGACTTGATTTCCCGCTGTGACTGCGTTGCCGTCGCAGCCCTCTACCTTGGTGCTTTGCGTAAAGGTCGCCGGCTTGGAATGCGGGTCTGGATTAAAGACTTCGATCGTGGTACCTTTGCCGGCAGTACCCGCCGAGTCATCGAAGTTGCAAACGAGCAGCTGCCCCGCCTTGAGCCCGAAGGTCGATCGGACCAGCGAGATTGCGCGCGGGCCCGTGTCGCCGTTTTCCGGATCGACCGTCGAGCCGATTTCGACGTCCTTAGTAAGTTTTTTTAGAATCGAGGTAGTGTCGCTTGGAACAGCGGAGCTCGCGCCGGGCGCGAAGGCGACTCCCGTTGGGACTGTGGTGGTTCCTCCGCATGCCGACGTTGCGAAGAGTGTTCCCGCGGTCAGCATAAGCACGCGATTGCTGAAAGTTGGCATCCTAAACATCGCTCCTATCGCAGTGATGACGAGGCGCCCTTCGAAACGCCTCTCCCGTCGCCTTCAGGAGCTAGCGAGCGCTATCCAACTTTCAAGGGGTGCGGCGCAGAGAAAACCACTAGACTCATTATGAAGGAGGAACGTATGTATACGACCGGTTTCGTAAGATACGCCGCTGCAATTGGTTGCACTCGCGATATGCTCGGCATGCGGCGGCGACCTTCGACAGGCTCAGGATGACATGGCGGGTGCGCCGTCAACCGCGGCACTCGATAGCACCTACATCGGTCGGACGCTCTCGGTGAACGGAAGGCTGGTAACGGCTGCGCGCGCTCCGAGCGCGACGCCCCGCTACATGACTATTCTTCCCGATCGTCATGCGAAGTCGAAGACCTTTGAGTACATCATCAACAACTACGGTACCTATGCCAGTATTTTCGACTATCCGAAGAGCGATAAGCAGATCGGTACGATCACGAACGTCGGCGGCCAAGGTTGCACGAACGTCCTCTACGGCTACGGAAAGAAGACCTTCTGGATCGTTGCGGGCCCCGACCAGATCACGGAGTACAAGGTTCCGAAAAAGGCGATCAAGACGCTCTCCGTTTCCTACTCGTCGGTCGGTTCGCCATCCAGCTGCGCCATGAATACCAGCGGCGATCTTGCGGTCGGGATTTTGTATGGTGTGGGTGGCGGCGACATCGTGATCTTCAAAGGCGCAGGCGGTTCGGGCACCGTCATGACGACGCCGTTGGTTAGAGAGTACTTCGACGGCTACGACAACCAAGGCAATCTCTTCTTCGACGGCCTTAACCGGAGCTATTCCTTTGAGCTTCTTGAGCTCCCGAAGGGCAGCAGTAAAATCCAAAAGATCACAACCAGCAACACGGTTGAGTTCCCTGGCTCCGTGCAGTGGGACGGCACGTACCTGACCGTCACCGATCAGTATACGGAAGAGATCTATCAATATACCGTCAGCGGGACGAAGGCGAAGTTGAAGGGCACCGTATCACTCACGGGTTCAAGCGACTGCGCGCAGACCTGGATCGCCACGGGCGTTGTCTTTTGCGCGGATGCGGGCAGTTACGGCGGCGAAGTTTTCAAGTACCCGGCCGGCGGCTCCGCGATTGCAACCTTTACGGGCCATTTCGACCTACCGCTGGGCACGGTGGCAGTGCAAAAATAATCTGAAAGAGGGCCGGGCGGACGCCCGACCCCCTTTTTTTCGTGGCCGTCGTGACTAGCGAGCGCTAAGTCGCAGGCTGCAAAGCAATCCCGAGCTTGAAGGTGTACGTGGTCCCGGTGCACGCGCTTGGGCTGAACCCAATGCAGTAGTAGTCCGTGAATTTGACCGGGGTCGGCTTCTTGGGGTTCTTGCCGCTATAGTCGATGTACTGGTAGGTCGGGTTACCCGGATCCGGATAGAAGTAGGTGTCGAACTTTTTGTCGGGCTTGCCCTTCTTGTTCTTGTTTTTGACGATGTACGCGTTGTTGTAGAGTTCGTAGCCTCGGCCGGCTGAGGTTTCGACGTAGGGTCCGGGGTCGCCCGGAGTGACGTAGAAGCAGAAGGCGTACACGCTGTAGTTACATCCTATAGTCAGCGGCTTGACCCCCGGCATCAGTCGAACTTTGTAGGTATGGCCATGGGATTGACCCATTGCCCCGCCTTGCACGCCCGACGACGGCAAGGCCGACGACGAACCCGTACTGCTGGAACACGCAGAAAGTGCTAGGCCGCAGGCGAGCGCGGCGCTGGCACAGAGAAGGCTTAAACGCACGTTGTGAGCTCCTTACATAGCGAGTATTGAGGAAAAAACTGGGTTTGCGAAAAAATGTGCCCGCGGATTAGCAGGTACATGTTAGAAGAATGCGAGCCTATGTTTCCCTTTCCTTCCGGCTAAAGGAGACCTTTAAAGATGGCCTTAATCGGTTTTCAGTCTTTTGTGCTATAAAGGAGCCCGGAGGCGAGACGATGATTTCCTCGCGGCTTATCGTTACCAGCGCGCTCGCTATTCTAACCGTGGCCGTGGCAGCCTGCTCGGCACCCGGCGGTACGCCACCGCTTAGTCCGGCCACCCAAGCCTTGAGGCAGACACTGCCCGCCGACGGCGTTAAAGTAACGGAGTTCGCCGATCTCCCGAAGGGTTCGAGCAATGACTACTCTCCGTCCGGCATCGCGTCTGGACCGCAAAGTTCCCTATGGGTGACCGACACGATCGATCAGGACTACGGCGAGAACGCCGTTGTGCAAATCGCAACGTCCGGCAAAGCACTCAATACTTTCTACTACCAGGGCGTATCGACTGAAGGCTCCTCGTTGCTCGATCTGGTCGGAGGACCTGACGGGAATTTGTGGATTACCGACTTCTACAACTGGCAGATTTTGCGCATGACCCCAACGGGTAAATTTAAGCACTATCGGCTGTCGACTGCGCCGGTTGCTATCACGGTGGGACCCGACAAGGCGCTGTGGTTCACTGAGTATTCTGCCATCGGGCGCATCACAACCGAGGGGAAGCTGACGCTTTACACGGCCGGCAATGATAATGCGTACATCACCACCGGCTCCGATGGCGCGCTATGGTTCGCCGAGCTTAGCGGGAACGCGATCGGGCGCATCACGACGCACGGAAAGTTCACGCAATTTACCCACGGCATCTCCGCCGGCGCTGGCCCCTTTTCGATAGCGTCCGGGTCGCGACGGCGCGCTCTGGTTTACCGAAGCGCTTGGAGGGCGTATCGGGCGCATCACGACGCGCGGAAAAGTGACTGAGTACTCAAGCGGCATTACGCAGGGCGAAACGCCATCCGGCATCGCCGCCGGACCCGACGGCTCGCTCTGGTTCACCGAATACGAAATCTACGACTCGTATGCGATTCGCGACTCGATGATCGGGCGTATCACGACGCACGGGAAGATCACTCAGTATTCGAAAGGCCTCACCAGTGAAGCAGAGCCGAACCAGATCGTCGCCGGACCGGACGGCAACATGTGGTTCGTCGAAAGCGAAATCGACCAAACGGGACGGGCCAAGCTCTAGGCTGTCGAGCGCTCTAGCTCTAAGAGGCATTCAGCGTGGCGTTCTCCGAGTTGATTCGGTCGGCTCTGTCTTTTCGTGGTCGGGGACGACGGAACGCCGATTCCAGTAAAGACGAGTGCGCATACCATAGGCCAGTATCGCTCGCCGCATCCCATCGATCGCGAGCGCCGCTGGATCGGTGAGGCGTGGCAATACGCGATGCGCGACGTTCTGGGTGCGCCGATCGCCGCGCCGCCGTGGCTCCAACTGCCGGCAACCTCGCAGTTAACGCTCACGACGGCGAACTTGATGGAGCACTACGCCAAAACAGTGATCCATTTGACTTCCTCGCGGTCGCGCAACTCGCGTATCCTGGATTGCTGCGCTGCTGCGATGCACCGCGTCCGTCGTGTCTGCTCTATCGCGACCGCGCGAGCTGAGCGGAGCAGCGTTGGCATTCCCTGAGTTGCGGTACGGTGATCGACCCGTACCTTGCGGATACAAAGCAGTCCATCTTCAAGGGTTATCGCCGCGTGGTCGCGAGCCTCGCAAACGCTGTTGAGCTGAAGCGCCTGAGCGCCGACGGTGCTGAGCCGGCGCCCGGAACTTTGGGTGGGTTGACGATCGCGCGGCCGGTACACGTCACCTCGATCGAGCAAATGGGCAAAGAGGTCATCGTCGATCCAACGGACACGCCAGAAGAGCTGACCGCAGAACAGCTGAGCGCGACCGATCCAGCGATTTACCGAGACGCTGCCAAGACGAACGACGCACTGCGCGCGCGGATCCGCGCAACCGGCATTTCCTGTGTCGCGCGGGGGCGAAGATCGGCCGTTCGGTCGTCAAGGCATTCGTAAATCAAGGAACCACGCCGCACATGTCCACGATCGCGAAGCTCGAAGCGGCTCTAGATCGGCTCCACGCTTAATCAACCCGGCTAAGCCCTCGCATCCTGTGGGCTCGACGCGGAACCGCCGACTCAGCGGCGAACGTCCTTAGCCGCTACTCCGTTCAGCTTCCGGGAGGCGTCGCGTGTGAGGACCTTTGTGAACTTCGCGCTTAGCATTGGCGCAGCTGCGGCAATGTTGGGAGCCTGCGGCGGATCGCAGCCGCCGATCGGCGCGCCGGGCGCGATGCCGAAGAACGCGACGGCAACGGCGAGTGTGCAAAGAGCGGCTAGCGGCGACCTCGTCTACGCAGTCGGAGGTTGCGGAGGCGTCTGCGTCCTTTCTTATCCGAGCGGCCAGGTCGTTTCAAGCATCACCCTTAGCGGAGACAATCAAGGCGCCTGCTCTGACGGTGCTGGGAATGTCTTCATTACAAATAACACCAGCACGTCGCAAGTCATCGAGTACGCTCACGGCGGGACAACTCCAATTACGATCCTCGCTCTACCCGGCAATACGGCGACAGGGTGTTCCGTTGACACGGTAACGGGCAATCTTGCGGTAACTTTTTTGGGCAACTATGGTAACGTCGCCGTTTTTCCTGGCGAGATCGGGCCACCAACAATATATAGCACAAATACTGCCGCCTTTTATTGCGGATATGATAACGCTGGCAACTTATTCGTCTCCGGGAGATCGAACGGTGCAGTGAACGTCGCGGAATTGGTAAAAGGCGATTCGGCATTTCAGGTGTTTTCTCTAAAAGGCAAGGTTGGAGACCCAGGGCAGATGCAATGGGACGGAAGTCAGATGACACTGCAATCGCTTTCCAAAGGCCACATCAGGATCTTGGGACTGCAGATCTCTGGTTCAACCGCAAAAGTCGTCGGCACAACCCACCTAAAAAACATCAGAGGCAACGCGAGTCAGTCTTGGCTGTACGGTAATGAGATTTTGGTTCCTTACGGGAACGGGGGTCAGTTCGAGACCCAGATAGGCGTTTGGGACTATCCTGCGGGCGGTAAGGTGCAAACGCGCTATCGTCATTTTGGTGTCGTTTCTTTTCACGGCGTAACTGTTTCCGTCGCCCCGAGCCGTTAAGGACTTGCCATGAAGGGGATGCACTCATCCCTCTACCTCACCGGCGGCGTTATCTTGCTTGCCGGCTGCGGCGGATCGCAGCCGCCGATCAGCGCGCTGGGTGCGATGCCGCAACTGGCCGAGTAAATGACCAGCGAGAAGATCTCGGCTCGATTCTCGAATGGCTGGTACATATGGGCAGCGGCAATTATAATTGTGATTGTTGCCGACATGGTACTCCACGGCGTCACCGCCCTCAATGTATTTCCAGCGATGCTTTCAATAGCTTTCGCCGTCCTCATGTTCTCGGGTAAGCGAGCGGAGGATTTCGTGATTGCACATTATCAGCTGCTAGGTCCTCCCGTCGGCAGGGCCGCAACAATGACCCCCGCGACGCGGACCGCGATCCTTCGCTTGCTAGAAAAAGCTTTTTGGCCTGCGTGGTTTGTTCTGCTGGCGTCCTGCCTCATGTTTCGGATGGTTGGCGATCTAAACTTGAGCTCGGCACTTACCAAGGTAATGATTCTGTTTGTTCTCGTAATGACTCCACTAAGAATCGCTATCGCCGCAGCCCTCTTCTGGCCCGGATCAAAAGGCCAGCGGGGCGATTCGGCTTGATTCTTTCGCGTATTGCCGGGCGCGCTGGATCGCAGGCCACCGATCGGCGCGGGTCGTCACGCGGGCGATCGACACCGCGTTAACTAATAGCTTTGCTTACACAAGCCATGCTGTGTCGTAACCTTGTCATCATCGCAACCATTTTCATAGCAACCGTGGCGCCCTTGGGCGGACTGGCGGCCACTAGTTCTGCCGATGGCCCCCCAACGGTAAGCGAGATTCTTAGACTGCACGTGCAGACGGATAAGTCGTCTTACAAGTTGCGCGCGCCGATTTACGTTCTCATAACGGTTACCAATGCGACTAATGATCCCGTTCGAATTAAAGCCGGCCCTCCTTGGGGCCTTTGCAGTCTAATTATCTCTAGCGATCAAGGCGATCTGTCACCAACGAGGGGTGGACTGGGCTGGCGATGGAGCATGTTAGATACCGCCGTCTATCCTCCACATACCGGGCATTTCGCTAGCTTCTTCGACTATCAGAACGATAAGTACGTTCAATGGACGAACATAAACACTTGGGGTTACGAACTCAGCGCGGCAGGAACTTATAGAATCGCGATCGCTTCGAGAATGGAAGGCTTTCTTATGGCAGGACCCAGCAAAGGCGAATGGTTCACGACGCCAGAGAGCGATAGGTCAAATACGGTAACCATCAGCGTTAAGAACTAACCATCTAGCCGCGCTCGCGAGGCCGCATCGCGCTAGTGGCTTCGCGGCGTAGCGCGGCCCGCAGGTGCGCAGCTCGGAGCAGATCGGGTTGCGCATTGCGGCTCGCACCGTAGCAGCCACGCCTCGCAGCGCTGGCAGCTAGGATCGCAAGTTGCTATATCGTGCAGCATCCTGGTAGCATAGGATGATGGTTGCGGCTACGGCGCTAGCTCTTAGCCTAGCGGGCGAGGCGTGTCCCAGGGATTCGATCGGTTTTATCGACGCGCACGCCAACACTTACACCATAGGCGGCGGCAATACCGAAAGCAGCGAGGAACATAACAAAATCGTCACGGCGCGGTTTTGGAAGGGCCACCGAGTCGCCGAAATCATGCTGGACCTACGGACGTTGCGCGTCCACGCGACATACGGCTCGGTAAGCAAGCACGGCAACACCTTCTGCGCCTTTGGGGTGCCCGAAGTGCCTCTGAAGCCGGAAACTTTTCCCGGCTTCAGAAGGGAACCAAGCGCATCGCCATTGCCCGCCCCTCCGCGCTCGCGAGGCCGCATCGCGCTAGGGGCTTAGCAGCATCGGGGACGCGCAGCACGGCGCCGATCGCAAAGCGTGTTGTGCCTCGCAGCTTAGCAGCGATGCCTCGCAGTGTGTTCGCAGTTCGTAGACTCGGCGTCAGCGTGGCTAGGCTAAAACTGTGCCGACTTTCCAATGCTTGAGTGGACGTGGAAGGGCAAGACGTTCCGGGGATCGAGCTAAAGCGATAGCAGTGCGCGGTTCCATCCGGGGCCGCCCGCGTTACCGATCACCGCCGAACGCCCCGGAACCGGAACTGCGGGACGCCTTATGTAGTGTGACGAACATGCCAAGCAGCACGTCGTCGCCGAGCGCCAACATCCTTGATCGGTCCTTTTACCTAAAAGGAGTCAGCACGCATTGATAAGTCGTGGGCGATTTCCGGTGGCAGTGTACGTGATCGTCTTTTGCTGGGCCGTTGCTCTATTCGCCGCTCTGCTGTTTCTCGGTGCCGGAGTCGTTAGTGAAGATTCCACAGCATTGGCTGCCCTAGTAAGCTATGGATCGTACATTATCGCTTCGGCAGCGCTCTCAATCACAGTCTACGAACAAACCCGGACACGTTGGCTAGCCCTGTACCTCGGAGTAATGGCTCCATACATACTACTAGTAAGTTGGATGCCAATTACGGCGTCTTGGACCGAAGCTTTCGCATGGAGGTCGGAAGGCCTACGAGTAGCCGCGAACATCGGTAACAATGCGATACTTGCTGGCGCGACAGCGGTGAGTCTGCTAGGGATATCCGGCTTGCCTTTTGCCAGGTCGCGCTTACGCCCGCTTACGACAATCGTTTCGGTTCTGATACCGATATCGCTGTGGATTACGCAAGTGGTATTTGTTTCGCCCATGAGGTCTCCGCACTAACACCACCACCTCGTACCTCGATCCCCGCCGAACTCCCTGGAACCGGGGTCGAGGGAAATGAAGGCACTTGTGAACTTCGCTTAGACTAAAGGTTAAAGGAGTAAAGCGATGCGAAGGCTCGGTTTTAGTAGCAGCGCCTTACCGCTAGCTACTCTTAGTTTTGTGACCACAAGTATGGCACACGCGGCGGCGGACGCACTCCCGCAGGGTAGCCTTGTGGTCACCGTAATTCCTTGCGCTGCGGACGCAACGACGCCACCAGAAATATCTCTCGATGGCGACCCTTTGCCGAGACAGCCAGAATATACCGGGATACTTACGAGGCGGAGCGTCCCCCTTTCCGGCCAAACGGGAATCTTTGAAGGCTCTTTTCAACTTAATCCCGGGTTCTTTGCAATCAGTGCAAAGGGTGCAAGATGCGGAACTCATAGGCTTACTCTCGCGTCGGTGTATCCAGCCCTAGAGCGTCGCGTTGTCCTCGTAACGGTTCCGGGATCGTTTTACAGACTTACCGACTTTGGACCAGCTTCCGTCGCAGTGAGAGCGCCGGGAGGCTTAAGACTCGATATGATTTCGACTTCCAACCGAGGGTGGGGTAAGCGTACAGGCATGCGAGACGGTGACGTCACGTATTTCGATGGATTGTTTGCAGGCAATAAGTACTTCCTCGAAGTCTGGGCCGGCTTTACGGTTGCGTGTATTCCCGTGGAGATACCAAAGACTATGAGAGGCTTTGAAAAGTATTACGATCTAAACCTAATAGACATAGCACCCATGTTACGGGACGCGGCTGTACGAAGTTCCCGTGGCTGCATTACAGCCCCCAGCGCTCGCCGTAAGTAGTACGGGAAGAAGAGGCCGGGGCTAGCCCCCTTTCGTTTTGTAGTCCATCAGCAGGCGCGCGCGGACTGATTCGTATTGACGGATGGCTCTCCAAACGACGCCGGTGCATCGCCTGCAATTATGCATCACATGCGAGCGTGAAAAAACCTTAAGCCATATAGTGTTTTCGACGCCTGGCGGTTTTTGCAAACGGCGCCGAAAAGTTTGTACGGCGCGCCGCGCTAGGGCCAGCGGTCGGCGGAGGCGTGAAAAAGCCTGATTTTACGGGCTTTTCGCGAGGTGGCGCGGATCCACGAACGCCGACAGAGGGTGGCCGGTTTTAACCCCTTTCCCCTATGCCCCTTAGGCGGCGGCGCCGTGGCAGCGCTTAAATTTCTTGCCGCTGCCGCACGGACACATTTCATTGCGGCCGACTTTGGGTTGGTCGCGATGCACGGGTTTTGCCGGCGATTCGTCGTCTTTGTTCGTGTAGAACTGTTGTACGCGACGACCGCCGCCGGGCATCGGGCCGAGGAGCTCCTCGACTTGTTGCGCCGGTAATGCATTGCCGGCGTTGCCGCTCGCCACCGGCTGCGGAATCATTTGACCTGATGGAATCGGCTCGAACGGCGGCATTGAAGCGGGACTGCCGTTGCCGCCTGGGCCGAATTTGATCCGGTGGGGGGCCGTGCTCGATCT
Organism: Vulcanimicrobiota bacterium; assembly: GCA_963815165.1. Taxonomy (GTDB): domain Bacteria; phylum Vulcanimicrobiota; class Vulcanimicrobiia; order Vulcanimicrobiales; family Vulcanimicrobiaceae; genus Cybelea. The sequence goes on along the minus strand of CAWFFL010000003.1, from coordinate 1,533,401 downwards.
GCACGCGGAAAACGCCTTTGACGGCTTCGTCGGCAATGTTATTTTTCAGCGATTCAAAGATCTCGAACGCTTCCTTTTCGTATTCCACGCGCGGGTCTTTTTGACCGTAGCCGCGCAGGCCGATGCCGGTCTTCAGGTGATCCATTACGTAGAGATGATCCACCCACTGCCGATCGATGATCGGAAGCAAGAGATAGCGCTGCTCGACAACGCGTAGAATTTCCGGCGTCACCTCGCGCTCCTTGGCATCGTACGCCTCGCGCGCTTTGGTCGAGAGCACCCGGCGGATCTCCTCGCGATCTTTGCCGGCGATATCCTCGACCGTCAATTCCTTTTTGAGCGGAAAAACCAAATCGAGCGCGTTGAGCATCTCCGCGAGATCCCACTCGCTGGGATGCGCGTTCTCGGGAGCGTTCTCTTCGACGGCTTCGTCGACTTTCGCCTGTAGTGTTTGCGTCATGAAAGTTCGCGAATCAAACTTTCCTTCGAGCGTCGCCCGCCGGTCGCCGTAGATGACTGACCGCTGCTTATTCATCACGTCGTCGTACTCGAGGACGTGTTTGCGGATCTCGTAGTTATGGTTCTCGACCTTCTTCTGCGCCCGCTCGATCGACTTCGTCACCAACCCCGACTCGATCGGCTGCTCGTCGGTGAAGCCGACGCGCTCCATGATGTTCGTCATACGCTCGCCGCCGAAGAGACGCATCACTTCGTCTTCGAGCGAGACGTAGAACCGTGACGAGCCGGGGTCGCCTTGACGCCCCGAGCGTCCGCGCAGCTGATTGTCGATCCGCCGCGATTCGTGGCGCTCGGTGCCGATAATATGCAGGCCGCCGTTGCGCGCAACCCCCTCCCCGAGCTTGATGTCCGTGCCGCGCCCCGCCATATTCGTGGCGATCGTTACTTGCGCTTCTTGGCCGGCGTCTTTGACGATCTCGGCCTCCTGCTCGTGGTACTTCGCGTTGAGAACGTTGCACTCGACGCCCTTGCGCCGCAGCATCGTCGCGAGCAGTTCGCTCTTCTCGATTGAGCGCGTGCCCACGAGCACCGGGCGCCCCTTATGATGCTCCTCGATGATCTCGTTGACGACGGCCTCGAACTTTGCTTTCTCCGACTTGTAAACGATGTCGGAGTTGTCCTTGCGAATCATTGCCATGTTCGTCGGCACCACAACAACGTCGAGGTTGTAGATGTCGCGGAACTCGCGTTCCTCCGTCTTTGCGGTACCCGTCATCCCGGCGAGATGCTCGTACAAGCGGAATAAGTTCTGGAAGGTAATCGTCGCAAGCGTCTGGTCCTCGCCCTTGACCTTGATGCCTTCCTTCGCCTCGATCGCCTGATGGATGCCGTCGGAGTAGCGCCGCCCGTACATCAATCGTCCGGTGAACTCGTCGACAATGATGATTTCGCCGTCTTTGACGATGTACTGCTGGTCGAGATGGAAAAGATTCCAGGCTTTGAGCGCCGCATTGAGCTGATGCGTCAGCTCGATATTGCGCTGATCGTAGAGATTCGTGACGCCGAGCATCTTTTCGACGCGCGCGACGCCGGCTTCCGTGATCGGGACGGCATGCGCCTTCTCGTCGACCGTATAATCTTCGCCCTTTTTCAAACGGGGGATGATCTGCGCGAACTTTTCGTAGAGCTCGGTCGCCTCTTGCGACGGACCGCTGATGATTAGCGGCGTGCGCGCTTCGTCGACGAGAATCGAGTCGACTTCGTCGACCAGCGCAAAATAGAGCTCACGCTGAACGAGATCTTCGACCTGCCAGGCCATGTTGTCGCGTAGATAGTCGAAGCCGACCTCATTGTTCGTCACGTAAGTGACGTCGCAATTGTACGCGGCGCGGCGCTGCGCGGAATCGAGCCCATGCTGAATAACGCCGACGCTCAAGCCGAGGAACTCGTAGATCGGGCCCATCCACTCGGCATCGCGGCGGGCGAGATAGTCGTTGACCGTGACGACGTGTACGCCGCGCCCCTCGAGCGCGCGCGCGTAGACCGGCAGCGTGGCGACGAGCGTCTTGCCTTCGCCGGTCTTCATTTCGGCGATGCGCCCTTCGTAGAGGACTTGGCCGCCCATGATCTGCACGTCGAAGTGACGCATGCCGACGGTGCGCTTTCCGGCTTCACGCACGACGGCGAATGCTTCGGCAAGCATATCGTCGAGCAGCTCACCCTGTTCGAGCCGGCTCCTGAACTCGGCGGTCTTCGCCTTTAGTTCTTCGTCGGAGAGCGCGGCAAACTGCGGCTCGAACTCGTTAACCGCTCGAGCCGTTTTTCGCAGTCGAGCGACTTCGCGCTCGTTGCCGTCTATGATGCGTCTTGAGAAACGCCATGGAAGAACCCTACGGTACGAGACCGATGCCCGTCACGACTCCAGGTGAGTTGTACGTCGTGGGCGTGACGTCGTGATTATTCGTGCCGCCGGCGCCCGCGGGAAAGATGAGAATTACACCCGCTCCGCTCTTCATGGTGTCTGCGACATAGATCACACCGTCCGAGTTGACCTTGACGTCGGTTGGTGCATTGAGCATCGTGTTGCAGCCGTAGATTTTGCGTATCGGCTTCGTGAACGGAATCTTCTTATTGTAGGGCGGGAAAACGAGAATCGCCGGACCGTCGGTCGAGTGGTGCAGCTCGCGCCGCGCTTGCCTTGGTCGGCGATATAAATGTTACCCGACGTATCGAGCGCGACTCCATACGGAACCATCACGCCGTTCTTTGCCGTGATCGAGAAGCGCGGACGAATGTTCACCGGCGTTGGCGTCGGCGAGGGTGTCGGCGTCGGCGACGGACTGGTTGACGGTGTCGGAGTCGGCGAAGGCGTCGACGAGGGCGTCGGGGTCGGCTTGGGCGTCGGCGACGGCGTCGGCAACAGGAACTGATCGACGGACGCGCCGTCGATGTTCGTCACATAGATGTGCCCCTGACCGTCGATCGCAACGCCGCCGGGAATCTTCAGCCCCGGTCGCGGCCCGGCGATCTGCTGGTACGGCGTCGTCGTGCCGGCAATGAAGAGCAGAATCTGACTCGGATACGTCGCGGTCGGAATCGTGTCCGCAATAACCATGATCCGAGGAATCGGGCTCGCCGAAGTCGAGGGCGCGGGCGAGGGCCCTTTGGGCGTGAATGCAATGCCGCGCGGGCGACCCGCAAGCGCAGTCGAGCTCAACGGTACGACGTTACCTGTGGCAAGCGCCTCGAACTCGACGATGCCGGCTCTCCCGGTGCTCGCGTTGTAGTTGGTCACCCACAGATTCTGCGCGCGATCGAAGCTGAGATACTGAGGCCCGTTGAGCGTCGTGCTCGACCCACCGATTTGGAAGGCCGGCTTGCCGCCGTTCTTCGTGCCGTTGGTGTAAATACTGACTGCGTTCTGATTGCCGTTTGTGGCATACAGCGTTTTCGAGGGAAAGTCCGGGCCGACGCTGACGCCCGAGGTTTGCCCCAGGCTCGAGCATGCGACGACGGCGCCCGTCATCACGACTGCCAAGAATCCCCAAGCGCCGCGGCGTTTACCGCGGAAAATTTCTCAAGCCAGGCATGTCGAAGAACACCGGAGAGCGGTTCCCCCAGTCGTCCGAGTTTCCTGGCCGACGGGGCGGTGAGCAAGGAACCAGATGGCGGCTGCGATCAGCACGAAGACTACGACCGAAATCACGGCCCTGCGGATGCGCCGTCGCGTATAGGCCGGCCGGCTCGACTCGGTATCGATGATTTGGCGCGGCATAATTTCTAAGGATTCTCTAAACTGCCCGCCGCAGCGGGTGGTTTATTTCGACGCGTCTGCACCATTTTCAGCAAATCGCCTACCGTGACGAAACGATAGCCGGCGGCTTTGAAACGTTCGACGACATACGGCAAGGCTTCGATGGTTGCTAGCTTCCCGCTGTGCAGCAGGACGATTTCCGGAGCCGTTGCGTACGCAACCAAGTGATGCTCGAGCTGCGGGACCGTTACCGTGCGCCAGTCGCCGCTGTCGTCGGTCCAGAGCACGACGGAGTATCCAAGTTGCTGCGCGATCTCCAGCGTCCGTTCCGTATAACGGCCATGCGGCGGCCGCATCAGCGTCCGGCTCGCCGGGTCGTGCGCAAGCGTCCACAGCGCCTCGCCCCCCGCTAGAATTTCCCGGCGAACTTGATCCGGCGACTCTTGATCGAGATTCGGATGCGTGTACGTGTGGTCCGCGATTTCATTGCCGTCGGATTCGATCCGGCGGGTGATCTCGGGCCACTCCTGCGCGTCTTGACCGATGAGAAAGAATGTTGCCGGAACTTGCAGATCGTGTAAGACGTCGAGGAGCATCGGCGTAAAGATTGGATAGGGTCCGTCGTCGAAGGTCAGCGCGATCAAGCGAGGCCTTTGCGAGCGGTCGCCGGTCGAAACGTCGTGCGTTACGCGGTAGAGCCGCGCGACGACATTGCCGGAGAACTCCATGTGGACGTTGGTCGCCGGCGTCACGATAGCGGGCGGAATGTTACTCTTGTGCACGATCGCGCGCCAGCCGCCGTAAAAGACGCCGGCCACCAGCACGATTGCGATGACGAGCCTCACGCTACGATCTCTTAGCAAAATCGGCGCCGACGATCACGGTTACGTCGCTGGCCGTTGTCGAGCTGGCCGTGGGCGTCGCACTGGCCGTATCGGGAACGATAGCGGCTTCGCGCAGGGGCGCCGGCAGGGATTCGCGCACTCTCGCGCCGGCGAACGTCACGTTCGAGTGCTGATGAATTTCGGTAGACGTGTAGTTCGAGCGATCCGCGTCCGTAACGTCGCCGATGGTGAAACCGGCCTTGTGCAATGCCGATGCAACGCTGCGCGCCGCTCCGGTGATCCCGCTACCGTTCTCGACGTCGACTCGCAGCGTTGACGGAGGGATTGCGGCCAGCGCCAGCGCGTCGGCCGAGGGGAGAGGCGTCGGCGGCTCGACGAGCATCGTCGCGACGAGGTGAGCGCGCGCCGCCGTGTCGGGTACGAGCGAATCGCCGTAACCCGGCAGATTAACATCGTCGACGTAGGGCACTTGATTGCTCACGATCGATGCTGCCGGGATGCCTTGGTAATAGCTTCCTATGGAAATGAGCTCCGAATTGGTAAAATCAGTCTGCACGTATCTTTGGAAGACTGCAAGCAAGTCGCCGATATGCAGCAACGTATTGATGCGATCGCCTTTGACCTTATCGATCATAGCGTGAAGCACTTGCTGCTGCCGCTTGATCCGGCAAGGATCGCTGCACCAGTCATGGCGAAATCGCATGTACGCGACGGCTTTCTCGCCGTTGAGGTGCTGCATGCCTTCCTTTAAATGAATGTGCAGATGCCCCCAGCTGTCGTCGTAGTCAAGCGAGTCGCCCGTGCAGTCGGTCTTATATTGCAGGCAGTTCGAGGATTTCACGTCGACGTTGACGCCCCCAATCGCCGCAATGAACTCCTTGGTGGCGTCGATGCGTAGGATCGCGTACCGATCGAAACCGGGAATCCCCAGCCAATTAGCGATGACGCTCTTGGCCTCGTTCACGCCGCCGTCGGACTGCGCCTGATTGATCTTGCCTTGCGATCCGTTCGGCAGCGTCGCTATCATGTCGCGGGGGACCGAAAGCTGGTACACGCGTTTGTTCGCGAAATCGAGATTCACGGCCCAGATCACGTCGCTGCGCGAATTCGTCGAGTACTCTTCGTCTTTGGCCGTGTAGTCGTAGTCGAGTCCCTCGATTAGAACTAAGATATTCGATTTACCGAAGACTTGCTGCGGGGTTGGTATGAAGGCCTGAGCGATTGCCGTTACGGGATTGCGGTGCTCGACGATCGCGTAACCTGCGAAGGCCGCTCCGATCCCGACGACGATCAAGACAACGACCGTCAAGATGCGCGTCATCAACATACCGCTAGAGATTCCATCGCCTCCGCTCGACCGTAGAAGTCGAACGCGCCGCAACCCTCGAGCCGCACGTGCGCAAATTCTCCGATTTCGGCATTGCCGGTAAAGTAAACGCCGCCGTCAACGCCCGGCGCTTCACCTTCGGAGCGTCCAAACCATGCTCGCGCCGATCCGAGCTTCGGCCGCAGCGGATCGCGCTCGCGCACGTATCGAGCTTCCTCGACGAGCACACGAACCGTTCTCCCGCATCGCGCGCCGCGCGCGCGCTCCGAGGCCAAACGCTGCGATTCGCGCAGGCGAATCAACCGCTCGCGGCGGCGACGGGCAGAAACGCGCCCGCCCAAATCCGCGGCAGGCGTACCTTCTTCGGCGCTGTATTCAAAGAAGCCGACGCGGTCGAGTTGGGCGCGTCCGATCCACTCTTCGAGGTACTCGACGTGCTCGTCGCGCTCGCCCGGAAATCCGACGATGAACGTCGAGCGCATCGTGATTCCGGGGACGCGCGTTCGGAACTCTTCGATCAGCTCGAGATAGCGCTCGCCGTTGCTGGGCCGGCGCATCGCGCGCAGCACGTCGGGGTGCGCGTGCTGCAGCGGCATGTCCATGTACTTACAGACTTTCGGCAGCCGCGCGATCGTATCGATCAACTCGGGATCTACCGTCGCCGGATAAAGGTAGAGGAGCCGAATCCATTCCAAAGCGTCGATCTCGTGTAGCCGTTGCAGAAGTGCGGCGAGTCCCCCGCGGCGCATTCCACGATCGCGTCCCCACATCGATGTATCCTGCGCGATGAGGATCAGCTCTTTCGCACCGGCCTCAACGAGCGCGCGCGCTTCGGCAACGATCGATTCGGCGCTGCGGCTGCGGAAGCGTCCGCGCAACGCCGGAATGATGCAGAACGTGCACGGGTGGTCGCAGCCTTCGGCGATCTTTAGATACGCGGTCGCGCGGGGTGTCGTCACCAACCGCGGCAAGAAGTCGTGTTCGGGCTCCTCTTCGAATGCCAGTCGCACCGGTCTGCGGCCGGCTTCGACGTCGTCGAGCAGCTCGACGATGCTCGCGTATGCGCCGGTCCCCACGACGCCGTCGATCTCCGGCACCAAGCTTTGAAGCTGCGCACCGTAACGCTGCGCCAGGCAGCCTGCCACGATGAGTTGCTGGCCGCGCCGTTTCCGGGCGGCGTGCTCGAGGATTACTTGCGTCGACTCTTCCTTTGCCGGATCGATGAAGGCGCAGGTATTGATGACGACGGTGTCGGCTTGTTTCGCGTCGGACTCCAAGCGCCACCCGGCGCCGCCCAGTTTTGCGATCATCACTTCGGTGTCGACGAGATTTTTTGCGCAACCGAGGCTTACGAACGAAACGCTTCGCACGTCTAGAGCGTCACCGGTAGTTGACGAACTGCAGCGGAAGCTCGAACTCCATCGCTCGCAGCGCGGACATAACCTTTTGCAGATCGTCCTTGCTCTTGCCCGAGACGCGGATCTGCTCGTCCTGATATTGCGCGTTTACCTTGAGTTTGAGCGACTTGATATGCGCGAGCAACGCGCGGCTCTGATCTTTCGGAATTCCACTGCGCAAGGTTACGACCTGACGAACCGTTGCGCCGGCCGCCGGTTCCACCTCACTGAAGTCGAACGCTTTGATATCGATTCCGCGCCGCACGGCTTTGCTCTGCAGCACGTCGACGACGTTGCGCATCTTGAGCTCGTCGTCGGAGATTAAGGTTATCTTCTTCCCGTCGAAGTCGATGCTCGTTTTGCTGTGCTTGAAGTCGAAGCGGTTTTCGATTTCCTTGCGGGCTTGATTCAGCGCGTTGTCCAGTTCTTGCTGGTCGACGCGTGAAACGATGTCGAACGAGGATTCGCTCGCCACGGATTCTCTACGATGCTCCTCTCAAAGGGTAAAGGACTGCTCGACGACGTCGCCCGGCTTGCCCAGTTTACCGACGTCCTTACCGTCGACGTAGATCTCTACGCCGCCGGCGTTGCCGATGCGCACCAACGCGTTCTTACCATGAAACGTCTTAGAAGTTCCGGCGGGAAACGTACCCTCAATGCTAACACTGCCGTCAACGGTAACCCTGAGCCAGGAGGGAGCGGAAAGCACCAGCGCCAGCGACCTCGCACCATACTCGACGGCCGGCGAGGGCCGAGCCGGCGTGGCGAGCGACGTCGGGAGGGAGCTGGTCGAGGCCACCGGGCTCGTTGGCGGCGGGCTCGCCGCGTTAGCCGCAACTTCGGGACGACGCAGCGTCAGCTCGTTGTAGACGACGAAGGCGATGAGCAATGCCGCGACGGTACCGGCGATCCACAGCACCAGGGAGCCGCGCCGGCGCGCGCCGGGGTCGCGCTCGAGCGCCGCGGACGAGGTCAACCCGGCCGGCTCCGCAGGTATCGGCTGCGTCCGGTTGAACGCGGCAACCGCTTCTTCGGGATCCATCCCCAGAAAGCGCGCGTACGTACGAAGGAAACCGCGAATATAGACTGGCGCACCGATCGTGCTCCAGCTCTCATCTTCGATGGCGGCCAGATAGACGGCGCGAATGCGTATCTGCTCGGCAACGTCGGAGAGCGAAAGGCCCCGGGCTTCGCGGGCAGCGCGAAACCGCTGGCCCAGCGCGTCGGAGGCTCCTGCCATTTGAGATTGGAGTTAGCCCCGACTTAGTGTTATCCTGTTGCACGTCGTATGGGTAAAGAGCGCGTGATTGCGGCGATGAGCGGCGGCGTGGATTCAGCCGTTGCCGCTGGTCTGTTGGTGGAGAGCGGTTACGACGTCGTCGGCATCACGATGAAGATGTATACGCCTTCCCGACCGGCACATGCAAAGAGTTGTTGCGGAATCGATGACTTCGACGACGCGCGCCGCAGCGCCGCGACGCTCGGCATTCCGCATTATGTGCTCGATTTCGAAGAAAACTTTCGGCGAGCGGTGATCGATCGTTTCGTTGACGACTACGCTGCGGGTCGAACCCCGAATCCCTGCGTCTCCTGTAACAATTTCGTCAAGCTGGGCACGCTCGCACAATACGCCGACCGCCTAGGTGCGCGCCACGTCGCCACCGGACACTACGCGCGCGTGGAACGGTGTAATGACGGCGTTCATCTCTTCCGCAACGCCCACGAAAAAGATCAAGCGTACGCGCTCGCGCAACTGAGGCCCGCGCAGCTCGCTGCGCTGCTTCTTCCATTGGGCGAGTTCGACAAGGCGACGACGCGTTCGCACGCGCGACGCCTGGGATTGCCCGTGCACGACAAGCCGGAATCCCAAGACATCTGCTTCGTGGAAGGCGGCGACTACCGCACGTTGCTCGGGCAATTGCGTCCGCAGGTGAATCAAGCCGGCGACGTCGTCGCGACGACGGGCGAGCGGGTCGGCGCGCACGCCGGGGTTGCGAACTACACCGTCGGGCAGCGCGCGCGCCTTCCGGCGAGCAATGACGGCGCGCGGTACGTCACACGCATCGATGCTGCGACGAACACCATCGTCATCGGCCGCGAAGACGAGCTGCTTTCGAACGAACTACGCGCCGACGAGCTCAACCTCATCCGGCCCGAGCGTTTCCGAGAAGCCCCGACGCGCGTTCGCGCGATGATTCGCTATCGCTCCGTACCCGCGGCGGCTTTTGCCTCGGTGCTCGCCGATGGGTCGTTACATTTGCGTTTCGAACAACCGCAACGTGCGATTACACCGGGTCAACTCGTCGCGCTCCTCGATCCCAATACCGAAGAAATCCTCGCCGCCGCCACCATCTCCCTGTCATCCTGAGCGGAGGCGCGAAGCGCCGCAGTCGTAGGACTGAAGATTACCACGTGTCAGGGATCGGCTAGAGCTCTACCCGAAATCGCAGCCCCTCGATGTTTCCGTAAGCTGTGCCTTTATTGAATCGTTCGATCAGCTTTCCACCGTTAGCGACGATGACGCGCTGCGATGCAGCATTATCGAAGTCGGTGACGATTTCCACGTAACGCAGGCGCTCCTTTCGAGCCTCCGGCAAAATCAGCCGCAAAGCCTCCGTCGCATAACCGCGCCGGCGCTTCCACTGAACCACGCTGTAGCCGATGTGACCGAGGCACCATGTCGGCAATTCTTCCGTGCCGGGTTGCCATCGAAGACTGATGCTGCCGGCGAATTCGCCGTCCCACATCCATCGCGCGAAAGAAGGCAGCCGATGCTCGAAATGTCGTCGTGCGTCGAAGGCGAGTAGCCGCGTTTGCAAGGCGGCTACGTAACTTGGAAGGTGCTCCGCTGCCGGTCGAACCAGCAGCATCCGGCTAGAGGGGCCGATCGCCGGCGATCGTCGCGCGCCGAACAACTCGACGCTGCGGAAAGTAATCGGCGAGCGCGCAATGCTGCGTCCAGCGATTATCCCAAAACGCCACGTCGCCTTCGCTCCAGCGCCAGCGCACCTGAAACTCGGGGCGCGCCATGTGCTCGTAAAGCAAGGTTAGCAGCGCGTCGCTCTCGCGCGCCGTTAGACCCTCAATATGCAAGGTAAAGTCGGGATTGACGAAAAGCGCCTTGCGCCCCGTCGCAGGATTGGTTCGCGCCACGGGATGCGCAACCGGCGGATTCGCGGCATACATAGAATCTCTGCGATCTTCCATGCCGAGCGCTTTGAAACGCTCCGGCGTAAAGTTCTTCGCAAATGAATGCACTGCTCGCAGCCCGGAAACGAAGTCTCGAAGTGGCGGCGAAAGAGTTTCGTACGCGAGGTACATGTTCGCCCACAGCGTATCGCCGCCGAGCGGTGGAATCTCCACGGCATAAAGCAGCGACGCCAGCGGCGGCGTCTCGAGATACGTGGCGTCGTTATGCCAGCGATCGGTGTTTGCTCGCCGTTTCGCATCGTGTTCGAGAACCATGATTTCCGTGGCTTCGCCGGTTCCGGGATAAAACGGATGGACGTATAGCTCTCCAAATCGTGCGGCGAAATCCCTCTGCTGCGCGGGTGATAGCGACTGTCCTCTAAAGAATACGACAAGATGTTCGTCCAGGGCGTCGCGAATTTCGCTAACCTGCTCCTCGCTTACGTGCGCATCGATCTGCACGCCCTCGATAACCGCGCCGATCGCGGGAGTGAGGGGCGCGATGGATAGGCGCGAATTCAATTGCATGTTAGTTAAGGGTAGGTCATCCTTCGACAGGCTCAGGATGACATGGCAAGGGCCATGTCGGGGCGGACGTTCCAATACGTGTCGCGTACGACCGGACGAAAGCCGGCGTCGAGGATAAGCTTTTCGATATCGCGGCGAGTGGCTTCGTTCGTGCTTCCGGCATCGTGGACGACTTGCTCTTCGATGATCGTGCCGCCCATGTCATCGCAGCCGTAAAAGAGTGCCAGCTCTCCCATCTTCAGGCCCGGCGTCAGCCACGATGCTTGCAGGTGCGCAAAGTTGTCGAGATAGAGGCGAGAGATTGCGAGCACTCGCAGGTACTCCAAGCCCGTCGCCTCTTTGCCGCGCAGCGGCGTTTTGAATGGAACGTAATACCACGGAATGAAGGCGGTAAAGCCGCCGGTTTCGTCTTGAAGCTCGCGCAGCACGTGCAGATGCTCGATCCGCTCCGCCGGCGTTTCGATCGAACCGAACATCATCGTCGCAGTCGTCGGTAACCCGAGCAGTTGGGCTTCACGCATGACGCCCAGCCATTCGTGCGGCTTTACTTTGCGGGCCGAAATGCGCTTACGCACGCGCTCGACGAGAATTTCGGCACCCGCACCCGGCAACGACTTCATCCCAGCCTCTTTGAGCCGGTGCAGAACTTCACGCGTCGGAATTTCTTCAACGTGCGCAAGCCCGACGATTTCCGAAACGGAGAGCGAGTGAAGGTCGGCCTGCGGATACTCGGCGCGAACGCGCCGAAAGAGCGTTTCGAACCAATCGATTCCGAGTTCCGGATTCACGCCGCCTTGGATCATGATCTGCGTCGCGCCTTGATCGACGGCATATTTGACCCGGCCGAGCACGTCATCGTGCGACATCGTATAGCCTTCTTTGTGGTGCTCCGGCCGGAAGAAAGCGCAGAAGCTGCAGTGCACGTTGCAGACATTGGTATAGTTGATCGTGGTGTCGATCACGTACGTAACGACGTCGGGATCGTGCATCGCCATTCGACGGGCGTGCGCGGCCGCGCCAAGCTCGTGAAGATCCGCCTCGCCGTAAAGGCGAACGCCTTCCTCGAACGAGAGGCGGCCGCCGGCGGCGGCGCGGTCGAGCAGGTCAGCTAGCGATGGCACCAACGGTCTCCGCAAACGTCGGCATCGCATCGATTGCGCCGATCGCGACGAGCTCCTCGCAATATGCCGCCAATCCGCTCTGCGCAGCCGCGTGGAGCATAAAGTTGAGTTTGCCGTAATAGCTTTCGTAAAAGCCGAGCGGACGCGGAATCGTGTGCTGCGCGCGGGCGATCACTTCGTGCGAATGCGCCCGCGACCACGTATAGGAATCGGTCAGCGCATGCATGCAAGCGCCTACCGCCGCGGCATCGCGCAAATAGAGGTCGCGGCGAGCCGCCCAGACCGCAAAGACGGTTTGCTTGCCGGTCCACTCGTGCCAAAGCCGTCCTAGATCGTATACGCTGTCGCTCGGAAAGCGTTCGATCGCGTCGATCGCCGAATCGCCGATCAGCAGCGTCGCGTCGCCGTGCTCCGCCCGCCTGAGGGGCTGCGGCTCGTTCACATACGTCGGCCGCAGACCGTAACGGCGTTCAAGAATAATGCGCAGCAGATTGCGTCCGCTCGCCGATTCTTCGGCGACGAAAACCGGCGCACCATCGAGCATCGCGGGCGGCGTTGGCGAGACGAGCACGACCGATACGACTTCGTCGCGCGCACCGATGCAGAGATCGGGCAAGAGCACGAGATTTTGAGAGTTCGCCGCCCACGTGAATGCGCTGATCGGGCTCAAGTCGAGCTCGCCGCCGAGCAGCATCGCGTTCAACCGTGCCGGCGTATCGGCGTGCAACGTGCCGGGATAGGAGATCGCACCCGCATCGAACGCCGCGTAAATCGGCAAGTCGTTGGTGTATTTGATTCTACCGCAGCGTAGCGTCATGCTTGCGCCAATTCGCGTTGCGGCGGGGTCCAGTCCCAGGCGAATTCTTCGTAAGTGGAGTTGCGGCGTACGGGCACGTAGCCCGCTTCTTCGATCAAACGACGGAACTCGCGATCGTCGACGTACTGACCCGAACTCGTGCCGGCCGAATGATAGATCATCTCCTCATCGGTCGAGCCGTGCGTACCGTCCATGTCGTCCGCGCCGAATTGCAGCGCAACCTGACAAACCTTCAGGCCCTGGATCATCCAATAGGCTTTGATGTGGTCGAAGTTATCGAGCATCAGCCGCGCGACGGCAAATGTCTTGATATCGTCGAGGCCGGTCGTCCAGCCGCAGTACGAAAGCTCGTTGCCGTCGGGATGAAACGCGAGCGGAATGAACGCGTTGAAGCCCGGCGAGCGCCGTTGCGACTCGCGCAGCCTAATGAGATGATCGACGCGATCTTCGAGCGTTTCGATGTGCCCGTAGAGCATCGTCGCGTTGCTCGCGATGCCTTGGCGGTGAAGCTCTTCGTGAAGCGCGAGCCAATTCTCGGCCGAGACTTTGTTCGGGCAGATTTTCGCGCGCGTTCCCTCAGCGAATATCTCCGCGGCGCCGCCGTTGACGTTGTCGAGGCCGGCTTCCTTGAGCGCCGAAACGATCGCTGGAAATGAGAGCCTGATGGCGCTTGGCCATGTATTCGATTTCGGCGGCGGTAAAGAGCGATAGCTGGACGTGCGGCATTGCCGCTTTGAAGCGGCGCATCAGCGGCAGCCAGTAATCGAGCGACAGCTGACGCGGATCGTGCCCGCCCACGATGTGGATCTGATTGAAGTTCGTTCCGGTCTCGACCGCTTTGGCGAAGACTTGATCGGGCGTCATGCGGAAGACGCGCTGCAGGTTCCTTGAATTCGTCGGCTGCAAACGAACAGAAGGTGCAGCCCGCGAAGCACACGTTCGTCGAGTTGATGTAACGATTGAGGACGTAGAAGACCTTCTTCCCGCTCTTACGCTCCTTGCTTTTCGCGCGCAGCCGCCCGAGGCCGTGAAGGTCCGCGCGTGCGATAGAGGGCGAGACCGTCCTCCATCGAGAGCGAGATGCTCGCCGTCGAGCTTGCGCTCGATCTCCAGCAACGCGGGGTCGGGGGAGGGCATCACCCCCTATTCTTCCGCGTTCCTTGGCCGCCCCGCAACCACACCGGTCATACCGACCGGCACGGCGGCCCACGCCGCGGCAACGAGCCCGATCCCGAGCAACGCGCCGCCTGCGAGATCGGTGAGGTAATGGGCTCCCAGCGCCAGGCGACTCCAGCAGACCGCAATACCAAAGATCAGGAGCAAGCAGCCGCTACCGTGCGCGATCGTACGCGGCAACTCCGACAAATATAGCATCAGCGCCCAGAGCCAATAGAAGCCCGCCACGATGGCGGCATGCGAGCTCGGATACGAAAACGCGTTCTCGTGTTTCACGACCCAATCCATCGGGCGCGGACGCGCGAAAAGATGCTGGAAGAGATCCGCGCCGCGCCAGCAGATCAGCAGCATCACGACGCTAAAGATGATGCGCGATCGCCACGCTGGAGCGTACCACGCGGCGATCAGTAACGCGACCGCGATCGGGAAAAGTACGTCGGCGTAACAGGCCCACGTCAGCCACCAGGCGACGAGCGTCGAGCGATCGAGCAACGACGCTCTCCCACGCGAGAAGTGCGCCCGGCTCGCCGTACCGCACGACATCCAAGCCGAGCAGCACGAACGCGCCGAACGCTATGAACGGCAACGACGAGCGATCTAATCCGCACTCGCGAATAAATCTTGCTGCGCGCTACGGTCCTTGCCGAGCCTCGGTGCCATCAGCTCCAGCTCCGGCAAGTCCGATCGAGATTTTTCGCGGCTTCGTCCCTTCGTGCTGACCGACGACTTTGAAGTCTTCGAGCTGCTTCATGACTCGCACGGCCCGCGGGTGGCCGATCGAGAACTGCGACTGAAGCTGCGCGGTCGAAGCGTAATTCGTCTCGATGATGAACTTCGCGGCCTCGTAGCAAAGTGGATCGATGTCGCGCCGCGCATCGTCGTCGCCCGAGCGGGACGACCTCGACGTCGAGCAGATTGTCGGGCCTGCCTTGGCGCGCCCAGAACTCGACGAGGCGGCTCACTTCAGAGTTCGTAATGAGGGCGCCTTGCGCGCGAACCGGTTTGGGCGCGTCGATCGGAAGATAGAGCATGTCGCCGCGTCCCAATCAGCCGCTCCGCACCGTTCATGTCGAGAATGACGCGCGAATCGGTCTGCGAACTGACCGCGAACGCGATGCGCGACGGCACGTTCGCTTTGATGAGACCGGTAATAACGTCAACCGAGGGACGCTGCGTCGCGACGACGAGATGGATGCCGGTGGCGCGACCGAGCTGCGCCAGACGCATGATCGTCGTTTCGACCTTTGCCGGCGCCACGAGCATCAGGTCGGCAAGCTCGTCGATGACGATGACGACGTAGGGAAGCAGCTCGTCGGGATATTTCGACATTGTATTCCTCGATTTTTCGAACCGAGGCCTTGGCGAAGCGCTCGTAGCGCGCTTCCATCTCCTTGGTCATCTCGAAAAGCGCCCCGGCGGCAAGGCGCGGATCGGCGATCACTTCCTTTATAAGGTGCGGAATGCCGTTGAAGACCGTCAGCTCGACCCGCTTGGGATCGATCATCAGCATCTGCACTTGATCGGGCGTCGCCGTCACCAACAGCGATGCGATGATCATGTTGAGGCAGACCGATTTGCCGGCCCCCGTCGCACCCGCAACCAGAAGATGGGGCATCTTACAGAGATCGCCGATCACCGGACGGCCGGTAATGTCTTTCCCGAGCGCCATCCACAGCGGGGGCACTTGCCCGCGATTGGGAACGGCGTCGAGAATCTCGCGAATCGCGACGACGGCGACCGTTTGATTCGGCACTTCGATTCCAACGGCCGATTTACCGGGAATCGGCGCCTCGATGCGAACGCTCGTTGCCGCCAATGCCAGCGCCAAATCGTCGGCGAGCGACGCGATACGCGAAATCTTTACGCCGCGCTCGGGTTTGAGCTCGTATCGAGTGATCGACGGCCCGCGCTCGATGTGCGAAACCTTCGCGCCGACTCCGAAGCTCGCAAGCGTATCTTCGAGGAGGTGCGCGCGATTCGACTCGTCGACCATCTGCCTCGGCGGTACGTCGAAGAGCGAAAGATCGGGAAGCCGATAGGGCGCCCCCTCCTGTGGCATCCTGAGCCCCTCGACTGCGCTCGGGACAGGCTCCGTCGAAGAATGACTCGCGACCGCACTCTCAATCGGCGCTTCACTCTCAGCGACGACGCGCTGGAGCGGTTGTTCGAACCGCACGCTGCGGCTCGATCGTTTCGACCGGTACGATCGGCTGCACGGGCAAGGCGAATGCTTCGCGCAGCGAATCGTGGCCGCGCGGCACCTGCACGCTAAGCTTTGGAAGGGCCGGCATCGGCGGCGGCCGCAGTCCGCCGAAGAAAACGATCGCGCGGCCGATGATCTGCTTCATGCTTGCATTCGTCAGCCACAGCGTTAGGGAAAGCAACGCCAACGACAGCAGAATCCAAGCGCCAACATTGCCGACGAGCGCGTGCAGCGCCCACCAAATGTCGGCGCCGACCACGCCGCCGCGCTTGGGGCCACCCGAACCGAAGATGGCGGCGAGCATCAAAAAGTACGCGAGCGCGCTGCTGCCGAGGCCCGCGATCATCCGCGGCACGTTGACTTCCAGGAAGACGATCGCGCCCAGCAGCGCTACAAGAACCGGGAAAAGCGGAGCCGTGCCTCCAAAAAGTGACGGAGCAGCGCAGCGGTCCAGCCGCCAACGGCACCGGTGTGATGTGGGAACGCGAGCGCGACGCCACAGAATACGGCGAGTGCGACGGCCGCAATCCCGATAATCTCGAGATTCAGCCGAGTTCGCGCAGACGCCCTGCGGCGGGTGCGTGCCATGGAATCTACTTCTTCTTCGTCATAGCGGGAGTTCATTTTGCCGACGCTGGTGGTCCTCGAAGGCGATCAAACGGGACAAGAGTTACTGCTGGAAGCATTACGCGTGCTCGAGTCTTCCGCCATACCGCTCGACTTCGAACGCTACGACCTATCGCTTCAAAACCGGCGCGCCACCAAGAACGAGATCGTGCTCGTCGCCGCACGAGCGCTCAAGCGGCATCACGTCGGCATCAAGGCTGCGACGATAACGCCTGAAGCAAAGGACGACGTCGGCTCACCCAACCGCATCCTGCGCGAAGCAATCGGCGCGACGGTGATCTTGCGGAGCGGCCGAAAACTCCCACGAGTCGTGCCGGTCGGCGGAATTCATGCGCCTATTTCGGTCGTCCGCATGGCCGTCGGCGATGCGTACGGCGCGAAGGAGTGGCGAAGCGACGAGGACGGGGCCGAGTTCGCGTGGCGCACCGAACGCATCGAGCGGCGCGTCTGCCGCCACGTCGCCGAGTACGCTTTCCTGCAGGCCGAAAATCGAACGCGACGGTTTTCGGAGGACCGAAATACACGGTCAGTCCGGTTTACGAAGGCATGCTCAAAGAAGAGATGGATGCGGCCGCCGCGCGACATCCCTTCCGTCGATTACGATCCGCAGCTCATCGACGCCACCTATGCTCTGCTGCTCTCCGCCGCCGGCGACAAGCCGCTCGTGATTCCGGCGCTCAACCGCGACGGCGATTGCCTATCGGATTTGGTGATGCAGCTCTTCGGGTCGATCGCCGGGGCTGAGTCGCTCGTGCTGGCTTTCGATCCTTCGACAAGCCCAGGACAGGCTCCGAAACCGGTGACCGTCATGGCTGAAGCGCCGCACGGCACGGCTCCGCGATTAGAGGGGAAAAACGTCGCGAACCCGCTGGCGATGATCCTGGCGGCAGCCGCGGCGCTTTCCTATATCGACGACGCACGCGCAGCAAGGGTGTCTCGAGCAATTTACGATGCCGCGATTGCGGCGCTGCAAGACGGCATCGCCACCGCCGACCTCGGCGGCCACGCGTCCACGACGGAGTTCACGGACGCCGTGATCGCCCGGATGAGGACAGCCCTGGGCTCTTAAACTTCCATAACGACTGGGATGACGATTGGGCGGCGCTTGGTGCGCGAATGAACGGCGCTGGCCAATGCACTGCGGATATGCTCCTTTACCGCGTCGACATCGCGCAAGGCGTCGACGGAAAGGCCCTCAATCGTCGCGCGCAGTTCCGCGCCAAGCTCGTCGATTAGGTCGCCCGCTTCGGGAATGTAAAAGACGCCGCGCGAGATGAGGTCGGGGCCTGCGATGACCCGTGCCTCTTCGCTGTCGATTGCGACGACTACCGTGATGATGCCGTCGTTCGAGAGCGCCTTACGGTCGCGCAGCACGGCTTCGCCGATGTCGCCGACGCCGGATCCGTCCACGAAGACGTGGCCGCCGTACGTCTTTCCGACCTTATCGCCGTATTCGTGCGTAAACTCGAGCACGTCGCCGTTCTCGACGACGAAAACGTTACCGGGCTCGACTCCGGTTCGTACCGCGAGCTTCTTGTGCGCATCCAGCATGCGGTACTCGCCGTGAACGGGAACGAGAAACTCCGGACGCACGAGGTTGAGCATCAAGAGCAGCTCTTCTTGCGACGCGTGCCCGGAGACGTGGGCGCGCCCATCGGTCCCGTGGATGACGATCGCACCGAGCTTGCAGAGATTATTGATCGTCTTGTGGACGCTCTTTTCGTTTCCGGGAATCGGCGTGGCGCTGACCACCACGGTATCGCCCGGTACGATGCTGAAGCGCGCATGATCGCGCACCGACATGCGTGCGAGCCCGCTCATCGGCTCGCCTTGCGAACCGGTCGTCATGACGACGATCTGCTCGGGCGGATAGGCGTCGACGTCTTCAATCTTGATGGTGGTATCGGGGGGAATGCGCAGGTATCCCAACTCGGAGGAGAAGTGCACGACGTTGCGCATCGATCGGCCTAAGAACGCGATCTTACGGTTGAAGCGCACCGCATGGTCGACCGTCTGCTGAATACGCGGCACGTTCGACGCGAACGACGCGACGACGATTCGCCCTTTCGCATGCGAGAATATCGACGTGAACGCTTCACCGACGATTCGCTCCGAAAGCGTATGTCCGGGACGTTCGGCGTTCGTCGAGTCGGCGAGCATACAGAGCACACCCTCGTCGCCGATGCGCGCGATCCGCGCGAAATCCGCCGGCTTGCCGTCGATCGGCGTCTGGTCGAACTTGAAGTCACCGGTGTGAAAGATCGTCCCCACCGGCGTGCGCAGCGCGAGCGCACAGGCTCCCGCCACCGAATGGTTGACATGGATGAACTCCGCCTCGATCGTGCCGTAGCGTACGCGCTCCCCTGGCTGCACCTGTGTGAACTTCGCATCGCCGAGATGACTCTCGCGCGATTTCGCACGAATCAGCGCGACCGTCAGCGGTGTGGCGACGATCGGAGTCTGAGGAAATTCTTTGATGAAATACGGAATGCCCCCAATGTGGTCTTCGTGCCCGTGCGTCACGAGTAACGCGCGCAGCTTTTCGGCGCGCTCCCGAACGTACGTAAAGTCGTTGATGACGATATCGACGCCGTACATCTCGTCGTCGGGAAACATGAGTCCGCAGTCGACCACGACGAGATCCTCGGCGGTCTCGATCACGGTCATATTGCGCCCGATCTCGCCACAGCCGCCCAGCGGGACGATGCGCAGGTAGGGCACGGAGGGAGGCGCCGGGACGGTCAAGGCATCAGTGCTCACTCGCCGTCCTTTTGCCCAGTACCCTTGCTCCCCCGCACCTCGAGCGTGAATTGGGCGGCGGAGGTGGATCCCATGACGCCGATCCTCGCACTGGTCGTGACGTTGTTGACCGCAGCGCCCATAACTGAAGCGTCCCCGGCACCGGCGCACTCGACGGTTCCAAGGGCGACGGCCGACCTGACGCCTAACGAGCTCTTCTCTCGCCGCGCCTTACGTCAAGCGCGGTTGCTGATCCAGATGCGTCTGCTCCAGCTGCACGACGAGCGTTTGGAATGCATTCGCGAGGCCTTGATGCGGCAACTTCCCGCCGCGCTCTGGCCGGAACAACCCTCGCCATCACGTGGCAGCAGCACGTTCGCCGCGGCAGCGGCGCGATGCTCGCAGGCCTTGAGGTTCTAGCCGCCGCGTATCGCTGCGCGTAGAAGCCTCTCTGCAGACGGGAGGCAATTGAACCTTCGGTGAATCATTTTCGGCGCGTCGCCACACGAAGTGGTGGCGTGCTTTCGCATAGGAGGGCAAGGCGCTCGTGCACTCTCACGTTGCCCCGAGTACCCAAAGCAGCGGCCTGAAGACGGCCGTTGATATCGTGATCGCGCCGCGGGACGCTCTCGAACGGCTGCGTACGGCCCCCACGTGGGGCTGGGCGTTCTCGATCGCATTCGTATTGATGGTTGTGGGTTATTTCTTGCAGCAGCCCGCAGCCCAGCACGCGGCGGTCGGCACCATGCAACACGCCATCGCCACAAGTCCGCTCTATGCAAATTTAAGCGAAGAGCAAAAAGGGAGGATACTCGCTCGAGTCCAGAATCCTCCCGCGTATCAAACGGCAATCAGCATCGTTGGGCTGATTGTCGCCATCTTCATCGCGACGCTGCTGAACGCGACGATCCTCTTCCTCGGCACGAAGCTGGGACAAGGAACCACGACTTTTGCTCGGCTCTTTGCCGGCTCGATGAACATCGCCGTTCCTACCATCGGCTTCTATTACGTCGTCCTGGGGATCATTTGCCGAGCTTTTGGTCCGGATCACTTTACCACGACGCTCGATATGCTCCGCGCGGTACCGGGCTTGGCAATGGTTGCGCCCAGCGCCACCGGCAAGCTCGCCGTTTTCTTGGCCAACATTCAAGTCTTCACGCTTTGGGGCTTCGGCTTGAACACTGCAATGATGCGTATTACGGCGGACGTTCGCAGTGCCGTCGCCTGGATCTTCCCGCTACTTATTCTAATCCTCGCCGCCTCGGTAGCAGCAGGCGCCGCAACGTTCTTCGGCGGTTAATGCTCGCGCCCGTGCTCGCGGCCGCTATGACCCTCAGCGATGCCGTCGCCTACGCTCTGGCTCATAGTTCGACGGTTGCGACGCAGCAGGCATCGGTAACGCTAGCCCAACACAATCTGGCGCTCGAGCGAGGCGTCGCCTTCCCGACCGTTGACGGAATGCTGCAAAGCTGGCTTGCGAAGAGCGCCAACTATCAAGGCGCGTATGCCGTGATCGGGCAGTCGCAAGAGAGCGTCGTCAGCCAAAATACGGCGCAGGTCGGCATCAGCAACTGGAATCTGACGACCGGCGGCTTCGCGTTTCTTTCGCTTGCTGCGTCGCGAGCGCAAGAGGCGCAGGCTGAAAAGACCCTCGCGAATACCGAGGACCAGATTGCGAGCAGCGTAACGAACTCATTCTACGGTATCGTCCAGCGGCAAGAAGTCGTCGTGGTCGATCAAACGACGCTCGACTACCAGAACGGCCTGGTCTCCGTTGCCAAGGTCAAGGTACGGGCGGGTGTCGCGGCGGGGGTAGACGTGCTTCAGGCGCTCACGTCGGCAGCCAAGAGCGAGTCGATGCTCGTCGCCGACCGCGCCGCGGTCGAAGATGCGAGCGAATCGCTCGCACAACAAATCGGTGCGCCGCTGCAGACCCGCTTTGCGACGCCCGTCGAAGTGCCGCAACCCCCTCTTCCGCACGGTAGTGCCGACTCGCTGGTTGCGATTGCACGGGCGAATCGGCCCGACATCGGCGCGGCGCGCGAAGCCGTGCTCGAGGCGACGTATACGCGCCGCGGATGGAACGTCGAACTCTATCCGCAGGTGTCGATCTCGGCGGCGTTGGGCAATCAGTTCTCGCCGACGAATGCCGTCTTTCTGCAAAACGACCTCATCGAGGAATGCCAGGCCGCGCATTTGCCACCTAATTGTCTCGGCACCGTGCCGCGCGGCTCGGCGGGATTTTGGTTTCTGCAGGCGATTTCAACGTTCAGTCTTCCGCTCGTTGACTACAACGCCCGTCACAGCGAACGCGTCAACGATGACGCGCAGCTCGAGTCGGCGCAGACCACGCTTGCGCAGACCGAACTGCAGGCAGAACTCGACGTGCGCGAAAGCTACAGAGCGGCGCAAACGGCGCTGTCGCAGTTGGCATGGGCTAGACAGGAAGCGGCCTTTGGGACAGAGTCCGCTCGCATCGCAAGACTGCAATACAAAGCGGGAGTCAAGACGATTTACGACGTTCTTCAGGCACAACAGTCGGCACAAGCGGCGCAGAACGATTTCGTCGCGGCTCGCGTCAACTATGTCGAGGCGGTAGTCAAACTGCGCGTGTCGCTTGGTACCTTCACGGCGCAAGCCGCCGTCGCCGACCTCTGAATACTTATGAAGCGTTTACGCAATCTCGCCATCGTCTTGATCGCGCTAGCGCTGGCAATCGGCTTGCCGATCGTCATCGAGCGCGGCCAGAGCAAGACGCGCGTCGAGGTGCAGCGCCTGACGTTGACGACATTTATGACGAAGCTGCCGGAGACCGGCGTTCTGCAGCGCCCGAGCATGCAGACGGTTCCGGCGCTCGTGGCCGGCAATATCGCGCAGATCGAAGTGCGCGCCGGGGACGAAGTCCGAGCAGGTCAGCTCCTGGCGACGGTTTATAACCCGACCCTCGAATACGATGCCGCAGGCTCTCGGGCAGATTACGTCTCTGCCAGCGCGAACATTGACGTCGCGCGCGTGCAGCAGCGTAACGCCAAAGTGAGCTACCAAGCTCAAGTCGACACTGCGAAGTCAAACCGCGACGAAGCCCAGCGCGTATACGACTCGGACGTCGAGCTGTACCGCAATCAGGCAATCCCGAGGCAACAGCTCGATCAGGACAAGGCCCATTTCGACCAGGCCAAGGTCGCTTACGACCAAGCGGTCTCGCAACTCAAGCTGGGCGCGGTAACGAGTTACTCCGGTGACAGCGTGCAGTACGCCGTCGCGGCCGCGCAAAAAGCCAAGATCCTCAACGACCAAAATCAGCAGCGGCTCGGCTTTACGCGCATCGTCGCTCCTTTCGATGGAATTATCGAAACGGTCGCGGCTCAGGCAAACGATCCGCTGCGGTCGCTGCAAGCCGGTGACGCCGTAACCGCGGGCCAAGCGTTGTTCTCGATCTCGCCCGTGCAAACGTTCATCGTCCGGACGAAGGTCGACGAACAAGACATCGCTCGGGTGCGAGTCGGTCAGAGCGCAATCGTCAGCGGCGAGGATTTCAACGGCGCGACTTTCCCCGGACGCGTCATTGCGATCGCACCGACGGCGCAACGTTCCGACGACCCGGCCGCAACGACGAAGCAGGTGCTCACCGACATCGCACTCGAGAGAGTCGCGTCGTTTATGAAAGATGGAATGTCGGCCGACGTGGACATCGTCACGACCGAGGTGCGCAACGCGCTAGTGGTCCCCAACGGCGCGATTCTGCGTGGCTCCAAAGGCCGGCGATACGTCTGGATCGCCGCGGGCGGCAGGGTGTCGAAGCGGTTTGTTTCGACGGGTTACGGCAGCGACACGTCGACGGTCGTACGCAGCGGGTTGCACCCCGGCGAATCTATCGTGTTGGAACCGCCCGCAACGCTCGAGCCGAACGCGCCGATAACGACCGCAACGCCCGGCGCTACTTCGCCGCCCAGCTGAGATTAGGGATGCGTTATTTCGAATACGTGCGTGAGGCGCTCGATGCGCTCATGCGCAACAAAACCCGCTCGCTCCTGACCCTTCTTGGAATGCTTATCGGCGTGGCGGCAGTCGACTCAGTCTACGGATTGAGCGTCGGAGCGGCTAAAGCGATAAACGGCGCTTTCTTAAGCGGTTCAGACCCGTCGCTGGTCGTTTATGTCGATTCGAAACAGGCGAATCCGGCGCAAGCTACCCTGCATTTCCGCGACGCGAAGCGCGTCGCTAGCGACGGCGGCGACGCTATTACACGAGTCGTTCCGTTCTTCAGCTTTTTTCTCTCGAGCTCCGTTCGCCGATACTTCAATGTGCGCAACGCAGAGAAGAAAGTTGCAGCATTCGCGTTTTCGTGGCAAGGCGATCCGGATCTCGTGTTGCTGGCTGGAAGCGGCTTCACCGCCGGCGACGTTGACTCGGGCGCTCGCGTCTGCCTGGTCTCGCAAGACTTAGCGATCCATCTCTACAGCAGCGAGCAGAATGCCGTAGGTCAATCGCTTACGGTTGCAGGGTCGCGTTTCGAAGTCGTCGGCGTTCCCGACCCGAACAGCGGCACGGGCGGCAAAGGGTACTTTGGCGGCTCGTACTATTTCGTGCTGCCATATACCACGTTCCGTAACCTCGCGCCGGAGTCAATCGACGGCCTGTTGATCTGGACGCAGTCTCCGCAAGCGGAGGAAATTGCGAAACGAACTACTTTAGCGGCGCTTGCGCGAACGCATGGAGCCTATTCCAAGTACCGCGTGGACAGCATCCGCGAACAACTCAAGCAGCAGGAGCGCATCATCGGAGTAATCGTCGTTAGTCTCACGGCGATCGGGGCTATCTCGCTGATCGTTGCCGGCCTGGGCATCACGAACATCATGCTTGTATCCGTTACAGAACGAACGCGCGAAATTGGCATTCGAAAGTCGATCGGGGCCCGTCGCAGCGAGATCCTGGCGCAGTTCCTAACCGAAGCCGGGCTCCTATCGCTCGTCGGCGGCACCGCCGGGCTGTTGCTTAGCGCCGGCATCATCACACTCGCCAAAGATGCGTTGGAGCGCCAACTCGGTGCGATCGCAATACCGTGGCCGACCGTCGTCCTTTATGCGCTGATTTTTTCGCTTGGAGTCGGCCTGACGTCCGGAGTCTACCCAGCCGCACGCGCCAGCCGCCTCGATCCGGTGCAAGCATTGCGAGGATGACCTATCTCGCCGAGGCACTGACGGCCCTTTTCGCGCGCCGGCTACGATCGATTCTCGCACTAGCGGGGCTCGTCGTCGGCGTCGCCGCCGTCATCGCCATTCAGATTCTCGGAAGCGCGATGAGCGGAGCGACATCCGGCATCTTCCAAGGCTTGAGCAACTACACGTTCGTGGTCTACCCCAATACACAGAGCGGTTTTTCACGCGATTCGGCATTGAGCTTTGCAGAGATCGGGCAGCTGCAGACGATTCCCAACATTTGGCTTGCCATCCCGTATCGGCAATCGACCGTCCTCGCTCGCGTCGGTCATAACGCGGCTCAACTTATCGTTGGCCCAACCGGAGCGCAGCCGGAATTCTATTCGGAGCCGCCGGTCGTGGGCAGGCTCATCACGCAAGCCGAAGTCGACGATGCCGCACGCGTCTGCGTCTTGTCCGCAAACGCGGCAAGCCAACTCAACATAAGCGAAGACTCGGTACCGGGAACGACGGTTCGCGCAGGTTCGATAGCGTGCCGAGCCGTGGGCATCTTGGAGAAACCTCCAAGCGGCGCAGAGAACTTTAGTTTTGGATCCGACATCTATCTTCCGCACACGACGTTCGAGCGACACCTCATCCCGGACCGACGAACTCAGCAAGTGTTGGTTCTGGTCGATGACGTCGGCCAAATCTCGGCAACCGAGGACGCGGTCAAACACCTGCTTCGTGGGATCAAGAATGGACGCTTCACGTATCAGACGTTCGATAATTTCTTCCTGGCCCAACTCGCAACCAAGCTCTTCGGCGCCCTGTCGCTCATCGTCGGCGTAATAGCGGCGATTTCGCTGGTCGTCTCCGGAATCGGCATCATGAATATTCTGCTCGTTTCGGTTACCGAGCGGACGCGCGAAATCGGCATCCGCAAGGCGATCGGCGCGCGACGCAGTCAAGTCATGCTTCAATTCTTTTTTGAAGCGGCGATCCTGACGTTTACGGGTTGCACCTTGGGGACGGTCATCGGCATCGCGATCGGGTGGTGGGTCAACACGCAGTACATCGTCAAAATCTCCGGAGTCATCGTTCCGGTCCCGTGGCTCGCCTCGATCGCGCTGGCGACGTTCTTTGCCGGCACGATTACGTTGGCGTTCGGAACGTATCCCGCTTCGCGCGCGGCCAGCCTCGATCCGATCGAAGCACTTCGCTATGAATGAGCGCACCAAGAGCGCGGCAATCGATTTGCGTGCAATAGCGAAGACGTATACGAATGGCGCTCTCGCGGTACCGGTGCTTCACGGCGTCAGCTTTCGGGTTGAAAGCGGCGAGTACGTTGCCATCATGGGGCCGTCCGGTTCGGGAAAATCCACACTGATGAATCTCATTGGATGCCTCGACCGGCCGAGTGAAGGCATCTACAGGTTGGACGGCGTCGACGTTTCGAAGCTCAACGACGACGAGCTCGCCCGCATTCGCCTTCGCAAAATCGGGTTCGTCTTTCAAGGATTCAACCTGCTGCCGCTGACGGATGCCCTGCACAACGTCGCCCTGCCGCTCTTCTATGCAGGCATCCCTCGCGCCGAGCGCTTGGCGCTCGCTCAGGAGGCACTCGAGCAAGTCGGGCTCGGCAATCGTGGGGGCCATCAACCAAGCCAGCTCTCGGGAGGCGAGCAGCAGCGGGTCGCCATTGCTCGGGCGCTCATCAACAAGCCCGCGGTGCTGCTGGCGGACGAACCGACGGGCAACCTCGACTCGAAGACCGGCGAAGAGGTTATGGCTATATTCAGCCAACTCCATGCTCGAGGGCACACCATTATCATGGTGACGCACGACCGGGAGGTCGCCAGAGAGGCCCGCCGTTTGATCGGGCTACGCGACGGCTCGGTAGTCCGCGACACTCCCTGTGACTTTTTCTCGTTATCCGAGTAGGTAACTTCACAAAACTGCTATGAAACGATTGTGAGATGATAAGAAACCGGATTTTACCCACGCTGATCGTTGGCTTGGTCGGCGCCGTTGTCGGAAGCTTCCTTATGATGCTCTACGCCAGCGGTCACTTCGGCGCAGCCACCGGACCGGATCGCACGCCGCCGGCAATCGCTGCCGTGCCTTTGAGCGGAGTCAGCGACCAAGATCGCATCGTCAGCGCGGTCAAGCGCACGAAATCGTCGGTCGTCGCAATCACCGAGGAGGTCAACGGCCAGGAGGTCATGCCGGCCGACCCGTTCTTCCAGCAGTTTTTCGGCGGACAAGGTCCCAACATCGTGCAGCCCTATCGCGGCGAAGCCTCGGGCTCCGGTTTCGTCATCGATAGCCAGGGCGACGTCGTTACGAACGCTCACGTCTTACAGCCGCCCTCCGGCGGACGAGTCACCAAGCTCACCGTCGTCTTTGCCAACGGCGACCGCGTACCGGCGCGCGTGCTTTCTTATAATGTCGCTGCCGACGTCGGCATTCTACGAGTCTCCAACTACGCTAAACTCCCGCCGCCTCTGCAGCTTGCGGATTCCACCAAGCTCGAGCAGGGTCAATGGGCAATCGCAATCGGCGAGCCGCTCCAACTGCAGCAGACGGTAACCGTAGGCGTCGTCTCGGGCTTCAATCGCTCCGAGCCGATTCCGACCGAAAATGGCGGCGAGATCGATTTCAAGGGACTCTTGCAGACCTCCGCACCGATCAACCCCGGCAACTCGGGCGGTCCGCTGATCGACATCGACGGCCAAGTGATCGGAATGAACCAATCGACGGTCAAGTCCGCCTACGCCCAAGGCATCGGCTTCGCGATTCCTTCGAACACGGTACGAACGGTCGTTGCCTCGCTCGAGCGCAACCCGGGGGCCCACCAAGGAACGGATACCGGCTTCCTCGGCATCTTCATGGCGAATCTGACGGCCGGCATCAAGAACCAGATCGGTTACAGCGGCGACGGCGGCGTTGCGGTACAGCAGGTCTTCTCGGGCTCGCCGGCCGACCGCGCCGGCATCCAGCCCGGCGACGTGATTCTGCAAGCCGACGGTAAAGGCTTCAACAGTATCAACGACTTGCGTAACTACATCGCCTCGAAAAAGCCCGGAGATTTGATCCGGCTGAACGTCTGGTCGCAGGGCATGAAGAAATTCGTTGCCATCCGCCTCGGTGAAACACCGGCCGAGCAACCGCTCTCACAGCAGCAGCCGCAAGGCGGCCAGATGCAACCCCCCGAGGACAACCAACCCTAACACTTTCCTTAGCGGCAAGCGCCGCAGGCGCGCAGTCCTGAGCGGAGCGCCGTAGGCGCGCAGTCGAAGGGCCCTCCTGCAACCGCAGGGGCCCTTTTTCTGTCTTTACTCAGTGAAACAACTTTGACCGTCCATCGAGTATGATGGTGCGGTATCCCCATCCGGCGTTGCTCGTAAGCGGCAAGGCGACCCTGGAAGTCTAGCGCGGCTCTACCTCGGAGCGCGCTCTAGCGTCTTCGGAAAGCTGGTCCCGAGTAACCGGATAATCTGACAAACGAGGTAGCAATTTCATGGCTAAGACGGTCGGAATCGACCTGGGCACGACCAACTCGGTCGTTGCCGTAATGGAGGGCACGCAGCCCGTCGTTATTCCCAATGCCGAAGGCTCGAGGACGACGCCTTCGGTGGTTGCGTTTACGAAAACCGGCGAACGTCTCGTGGGTCAGCTTGCGAAGCGTCAGGCGATCACCAATCCCGATCGCACGATCAGCTCGATCAAGCGCCACATGGGCGAGGCGGATTATCATGTCAAGATCGACGGCAAGGACTACACGCCGCAAGAGATCTCCGCGATGATTCTGCAAAAGCTCGTCAACGACGCGAGCAACTATCTCGGCGAGCGCGTGACCAAAGCGGTCATCACCGTGCCCGCCTACTTCAATGATTCACAGCGCCAAGCCACCAAAGACGCGGGCAAGATTGCCGGACTCGACGTCCTGCGCATCATCAA
Source organism: Vulcanimicrobiota bacterium (assembly GCA_963815165.1). Taxonomy (GTDB): domain Bacteria; phylum Vulcanimicrobiota; class Vulcanimicrobiia; order Vulcanimicrobiales; family Vulcanimicrobiaceae; genus Cybelea. The sequence continues at coordinate 1,504,619 of CAWFFL010000003.1, read as the reverse complement.
CGAGCCGACGGCGGCGGCGCTCGCCTACGGTCTCGACAAGAAAGGCAACGAGACGATTCTCGTTTGGGACCTCGGCGGCGGCACGTACGACGTGTCGATTCTCGAGGTCGGTGACGGCGTCTTCGAAGTCAAGGCGACCAACGGCGATACTCGCCTCGGCGGCGACGATTACGATCATCGCATCGTCGAGTGGCTCGTCGATCAGTTCCGTCGCGATCAGGGCATCGACCTCAGCAGCGATCGCCAAGCGATGCAGCGGCTCACCGAAGCCGCCGAGAAAGCGAAGATCGAGCTATCGTCGGTCGTGCAGACGAGCATAAACCTGCCATTCATCACGGCCGATCAGAATGGCCCCAAGCATCTCGACTACGCGCTGACGCGCGCGAAGTTCGAAGAGCTGACCAGCGATCTCACCGATCGCTGCGTGGGCCCTTTCCGCAATGCGATTGCCGATGCGAAACTCGACATCTCGAAGATCGACGAAGTCATCATGGTGGGCGGCGCGACTCGCATGCCCGTCATTCAAGAACTCGTTCGAAAGTTGACGGGTAAGGAGCCGAACCTCACCGTCAATCCCGACGAGGTCGTCGCAGTCGGCGCCGCAATCCAGGCCGGCGTGCTCTCCGGTGAGGTGCGAGATGTCGTACTTCTCGACGTAACGCCCCTTTCGCTCGGTCTCGAGACGCTAGGCGGCGTGATGACAAAACTGATCGACCGCAACACCACCATTCCGACGAAGAAATCGCAGATCTTCACCACCGCCGAAGACGGTCAAACGTCGGTCGACATCCACGTGCTGCAAGGCGAACGCCCGATGGCCGGGGATAACAAGACGCTCGGACGCTTCCGGTTGGAAGGTATCCCGCCGGCGCCGCGCGGCGTGCCGCAGATCGAAGTGACGTTCAATATCGACGCCAACGGCATCGTCAACGTCAGCGCCAAGGATCTCGGCACGGGCAAGGAACAGGCGATCACGATCACCGCTTCGACCAATCTCAGCAAAGATGAAGTCGACCGTATGGTGCGCGACGCCGAGCTCCAATCCGAGGCCGACCGCACGAAGAAAGACGAGGCCGAAGTGCGCAACAACGCATCGAGCCTCATCTACTCGACGGAAAAATCGCTCAAGGAAGTCGGCGAGAAGCTCGACGCAGGCGCACGAGCCGAAGTCGAGAGCGCGCTCTCCGAACTCAAGCGCGTCAATGAGAACGGGACGGTCGCCGAGATCAAGCCCCTGATCGAGCGCTTGCAGCAGGCAAGTTATAAGATGGCCGAACTTCTCTACAAGGCCGCGGGACCACAAGGCGAACAGGCTCCGTCGGGTGACGGCGCAAGCGCCGGCAACGGCGCCGCCTCGGGTGCCGGCGCGCAACCCGGTGGAGAAGACGTCATCGACGCCGAGTTCAAAGAAGCACAATAAAACTCTCTAGCCTGAGGCACTTTCAATGTCCGACGATCAATCGGTTTTGAAGACCGAGGCCGGAGAGGCCATCATCGAAGATGCCGCGGCGACGCCCTCGCTCGAGGAACAGCTCGCCGCGGCAAACGCGCGCGCCGACGACAACTACGGGAAGTTTCTTCTCGCCGTTGCCGACTTCGACAACTACCGAAAGCGCATGCAGCGGGATATCGACTCCATCGTGTCGTCGCGCCGCCGGATGCTCTTGGAGCGATTGCTTCCGGTACTCGATAATCTTCAGCGCGCGCTACAATCCGACTCGAGCGGTGAAATGCTGCGCGGAGGATTGGAGCAGACTCTGCGCGGATTCGAGGCCGTCTTGGCGAGCGAAGGCGTCAAGCCGATCGAAATTCGAGGCGAGCCGTTCGATCCGCACGTCGCCGAGGCGATTGGGACGGCGGCCGCCGACGGCGCTGCCGAAGACACCGTCGTCAACGTTGCCGAAAAGGGTTACATGCTCGGCGACGATCTTTTGCGTCCCGCCAAAGTCATCGTCGCGAAGCACGCGGCCGAATGAATTTCAAGGACTACTATGCGATTCTAGGTGTTCCGAAGAACGCGGCGGAAAAAGACATCAAATCTGCCTATCGCAAGCTCGCGCGTAAGTGGCACCCCGACGCAAATCCGAAGAATACGAAAGAGGCCGAGGAAAAGTTCAAAGAGATTTCCGAGGCTTATGAGGTCTTAGGCGATCCCGAAAAACGCAAGAAATACGACGTACTAGGCCCGAATTGGCAGCAGGCGGCGCAGCAAGCCGAACAGCAGCGCCGCTATCGAACGAACGTCGGTGGCGAAGAGTTCGAGTTCGATCTCGGCGACGCGGGTGGTCCAAGCGGCTTCTCGGATTTCTTCGACATGTTCTTTTCGGGGATCGGGCGGCAGCAGACCACGCAGCGCCGAAGCTACGCGCGGCGCGGGCAGGATCTCGAAACGACGATCGAGCTGAATCTACGCGACGTTTATGCTGGCGGCACGAAGGCCGTCTCGCTGCAAATTGAAGACGTCTGTCCGCGCTGTCATGGAAGCGGTACGGAAGGCGGCCGCCTTTGTCCCCAATGCCACGGCACCGGGCGAGTGCTTATCAACAAACGCTTCGAGGTGACGATCCCCAAGGGCATCGGTGAAGGACAACGCATACGACTGGCCGGTCAAGGCGGCGCCGGAGCCAACGGCGGCCCGAACGGAGATCTTCATCTCATCGTTGTGCTGCACGACGATCCCACGTACAAACGCAAAGGCGACGATCTCTACGTCGATTTGCCGGTCAGTATCTACGATCTCATCTTAGGCGGCGAGGTCAGCGTTCCGACGCTCAGCGGCGAAGTCGCGATGAAAATTCCTCCCGGCACGCAGAACAATCGCCTTCTTCGCTTGTCGGGTCGCGGCATGCCGCACGTCAAAGAGAAAGGCAGCGGCGACGAATACGTCCGCCTCATCGGCCAGCTGCCACAGAATCTCAACGATAAAGAAAAAAAGCTCTTCAAAGAGCTGGCTTCCATACGCGACGGCAAAGCTTAACGCGGCCGCGTGGTGTGCCATTTTGAGGCATCGGCAACCGGGCGCGGACGGCCGGGGTTTATCGGAGAACCCACACCAAGTTCCGCTGAGGAGAATAGCGTGATCAAAGAGATTGCATTTACGGCCTATCCGGCCAAAGACGTCGCCGGCTTGCGCAAATGGTACGAGGATAAGCTCGGCCTGAAGTTCACCGGCCCTTTCGAAGAGGAAGGCGTCGAAAAGTACAACGAGGCGAACGTAGGGGGCGCCTATTTTAGCGTCCTCACCACCGAGTGGGCGGATCGCGCTCCCGGGAGCGCATCGGGCATCGTCTTCGAGGTCGACGACATCGACAAGACGATCGCGAACCTTCGCTCGAAAGGCGTCCAGGTCGACGATCCGTATCCAACACCGGTCTGCAAGATCGCGTCCTTGAACGACATGGAGGGGAACAAAGTCTCGCTGCACCAGGTGACGGTACCCCACTAGGCTCGTGTACGGCGGCCATGGGCTGATGTGGTCGAACATCTATCAGCCCGAAAAACCGAAAGTAAAGCGGCGCGTCGAGTGGCGGCGAATGGGCATACTCTTCGCGCCGTATTGGCATCAGCAAGCGACGGTGCTGGGCTGCATCGTCGCGGTTTCGGCCCTGGGCCTCGTTCCCGGCTTCATGACGGCGCAGATCATCGACGCCGCAATTCCGCACGGTAACCTGCGCGAGCTGGCGATCGACGTAAGCGTCATCTTAGCTTCGGCGCTGCTCGCCGCGGCGATCGGTGTTTTACAAGGCTATCTCAACTCGGTCGTCGGCGAGGGGATCATGCGCGATATCCGCACGAGTCTCGTCGCGCATCTTCATCGGATGCCTCTGCAGTTCTTCACCGGTACGAAGACCGGCGAAATCATGAATCGCGTCAGCAACGACGTCGACAACGTCGACAACGTCGTCACCGGAACCCTCACGTCGATCATTACCAACGTCGTATTGATCTTCACGACGCTGGTGGCGATGTTTCTCTGGGACTGGCGGCTGGCGGTCATTTCGATCGCGATCGTTCCGCTGATGGTCCTGCCGCTTGGCCCGGTGGGCCGCCGCATGTACGACATTCGCAAGAAGACTCGCGTGAAGCGCGACGAGATCGAATCGATCACACAGGAGACGCTCTCGATCTCCGGCATCACGCTGATCAAGTCGTTCGCGCGCGAAGCCTACGAGCGCTCGCGCTTTTACGGGGTCGGAACGAAGCTGATGCAGCTCGAGATCGACCTCGCGATGGTCGGTCGCTGGTTCATTGCATCGGTTACGGCAATGATCGTTGTAGGGCCGGCGCTGGTATGGTTCGGCGGCGGCTGGCTCTCGATTTCGTCTTCCTTGAAAGTCGGCGTCATCGTGGCCTTCGTCTCGTTCATCCAAGGCCGGCTCTACGGTCCGGCTGCCGCGCTCGCGGGGATTCAAGTCCAGATCGTGAGCGCGCTAGCCGTCTTCGAGCGCATTTTTGATTACCTCGACATGACGCCCGAAGAGTACGACCCGCCCGGCGCCATCGCTTTACCTGGAGTGGAGGGCGACATCGCGTTCGAGAACGTCGTCTTCTCGTACGGCGCGTCGCGCGACGTGCTCAAGGACGTCTCCTTTAAAGTGCGCCCCGGCGAAGTCGCCGCCTTCGTGGGTCCATCGGGAGCCGGAAAGACGACGATCACGCAGCTCGTTCCGCGCTTCTACGATCCGCAGGCCGGCAGCGTACTCGTCGACGGACACGACGTACGAACCGTCACGCTCGAATCGCTTCGGCGCGACATCGGCATCGTCACCCAGGAGACGTACCTCTTTCACGACACCATCGCCAGCAATCTTCGTTACGGCAAGCCGGACGCGAGCGATAGCGAGCTCGAGGCGGCGGCTCGCTCTGCAAACATCGCCGAGTTCATCGCGGCGCTGCCAAACGGCTACGAGACCGTCGTCGGTGAACGCGGACACAAGCTTTCGGGCGGCGAGCGCCAACGGCTGGCCATCGCGCGCGTGCTGCTCAAGGACCCGCGGATTCTGATCCTCGACGAGGCCACCAGCTCGCTGGATTACGAGAACGAGGCCGCGATCCAGCGAGCGCTCGAAGTCGTGATGCGCGGCAGAACGAGCCTCGTCATCGCGCACCGGCTATCGACGGTGCTGCGCGCAGACGTGATCTTCGTCGTCGACGAAGGGCGAATCGTCGAGCAAGGCCGCCATACGACGCTGCTCGCGCGCGGCGGCCTCTACTCGCGACTCTATCGGACGCAGTTCTCGTCCTTCGACTCCGGCGCTCCGCTCAAGAATTCCTTATCGGCAAGCGCCGCAGGCGCGCAGTCCTGAGCGAGCGCAGCGAGTCGCAGAGCGCCAGTCGCAGCGAGGATCGATCGGACAGGCAAGCATTAGCGGCGGTAGGCGCAGACGTCGATTGGGCCGCCGCTGCTGCGCGATATGCCGCATCCAAAATATACTCTGCCGTTGGCGATGCTGGGAGAACCCGACCCGATACCGCCGGTAGAAATCAGCAGGGCTCCCGTAGACGCGTTATAAGCGCACAGACCTGAGTTGCACGTAACGTACAGGACGCCGCCGGCCACAGAGGGTGAGCTGAGCGTCTCGGTGTTGAAGCTGCCCGCGCCGGCAGTGAAAATCAGCGACCCATTGGAGGCATTGAGCGCATAGATCGGCCCACTGTCGATCGTGCTGAAATAGACCGTGCCGCCCGCAACTGCCGGCGGATCGAATAATCCGCCGCTTCCCTGGCTCGGCGTGTATTGCCAAATCTGAGCTCCTGTCGCTTCGTTGAACGCATAGAAACCCGACGAACTGGTGTTGGCGTAAACGACGCCTCCTGCCACTGCCGGCGCGATGCCGAGATCGTCCGGACCGCTGCACCAATTTCAGGGTACCGTCACTTAGTTGCAGCGAACAGAGTCCGTAATCCGTTCCCACGAAGACGTCGCCGCCGTCGATCGCCGGAATCGAGTCGGCCATCCCGCCTCCGGGTGATCCCGAACCTGCCGTCGTTTGCCAAAGCAGCGCACCCGAGGTGGTGTCGAGCGCCGTAACGACTTTCTTTCCGTATGCGCCGCCCGTATAGTAGCCGAAGACGACCGTCGTACCGGAAACGACCGGACCGCTGAGAATGAAAGCGGACGGCTGGCAATCGCAATCCACGTACCAGCTCCAACTCAGTTCTCCGGTGGTCCGATCGACCGCGCAGAGACCTTGCTGCTGCGTGCTTCCGCCGACGTTGCAACCCGCATAGACGAAGTTACCACCGACTGCGGATGAGGTCAGCGCCCGTTCGCCGGTCGCGTACGTCTGAAACCGCCACTTCTGGGATCCTCTTGCCACGTTGATCGCATAGAGAAATCCGTCGCCAGAATTAGCGTATGCCACCGAACCGTCGGTCACGGCGGTCCATCCGACGCCCGCGCCCGTAGCAAACGACCAGGCGCGCTTGATTTTGGCGACCGTTTTGACCTTCAGCTTTTTCTCCGCCGTGTTGTCCGCGATATGGGTCGAGTCAATGCCGGGCTGAAGCCAGCTAAAAACCTTCCCGGGCGGCGGGAGGCGAAGATCCGATATGCTGACAGGCTGCGGCGGCGCCGGAACGGAAGCGCCGCCGCCGCAAGCCGCCAGCGACGCCGCCGCCGCGAGTGCGATGCCGGCGAGGTATAGGCAACGAAGTCGGCTGGACATGATGAGCCCTCCTAGTGAGCAACGTTCACCAGGAGGGTAGCACGGCGCGAGCGCGCCGCGTATGTCGGAAAACCGAACCTCTTCGAGCGGGGACTATCGAGCGGCGGGGCTACTGGGCGTATTGAATGCCGAGGTTGACCTGATGGATAGCCTGCTGCACTAAGTTGATCGCGTTGACGCGATACCCGCCTTTATCGGCAGTCGCCAGATTGAGCTCGCTCAGTGCGCTTTGCAAGTCGTGCCGCGCGTTGAGCATATGCGTTTGCACGGCGAGTGCCGTCCCGGCGCCAAGTGCCGTAAAGAACATTGCGAAAAGTACGGCTAATGCACCGATGCGAACTTTGGATAGATTCATGGCTCTTTGAGATCCTCCATTTAGTAGCGCCATCCTTCGACAAGCTCAGGATGACAAGTTGAGTGTCAGGATGACAGGTTGGGTGTCAGGATGGCAGGTGTCAGGATGACGGGGCTATGCGACATTGTGCGGGATGTCCATTACCATTGGCTCGACGGGGACGTGGAGCTTGGGTTCGGTCGCGGCCGCAATCTCCTCGATCGTCACGCCGGGAGCAAGCTCGCGAAGCGTCAGACCTTCAGCGCCGATGTCGATCGTCCCCATGTCCGTGATAATACGATGCACGACACGTTTTCCCGTCAGTGGAAGCGTGCACCGGCGTAGAATCTTGTGCGCGTTGCCTTTTGCAACGTGTTCCATCATGACGATGACGCGCTTGGCGCCGTGCACCAAGTCCATCGCACCGCCCATTCCCTTTACCATCTTGCCGGGAATCATCCAGTTCGCGAGATCCCCCTGCTCCGAAACCTGCATCGCTCCGAGCACGGCGAGGTCGATATGTCCCCCGCGAATCATGCCGAACGAAAGCGACGAGTCGAAGAACGACGCGCCCGCCAGCAGCGTCACCGTTTCCTTACCGGCGTTGATCAGATCGGGGTCTTCTTCTCCCTCGTGAGGATAGGGGCCCATTCCTAAGATCCCGTTTTCGCTCTGAAGCGTCACGGTCACGTCCGATGCGACGTAGTTCGGGATCAACGTCGGTAAGCCGATGCCGAGATTCACGTACTGACCGTCGCGAAGTTCCTGTGCGACCCGCGCCGCAAGCTGCGTTCGAGTTAGCGCCATTATCCGTTGCCTTTCTGGCGGGTGGTGACGCGCTCGATGCGCTTTCCCTGCGGGCCGACGTGAACGATGCGCTGCACGAAAACGCCGGGCAGATGAACCTGTTCGGGGTCAATGGCTCCTGGTTCGACCAGTTCCTCGACCTCGGCGATCGTAATCTTCCCGGCCATCGCACAGAGCGGGTTGAAGTTCCGCGTCGCTTTGTGAAAGACGAGGTTGCCGGCGCGATCGCCTATCGACGCGCGCACCATCGCATAGTCGCAAACGATGCCGGTTTCGAGCACGTACTCGCGTCCGTCGAAAACGCGCGTCTCCTTCTTGGGCGACGCAACGGCTACGCTGCCGTCGGCACGGTGACGCCACGGCAAGCCGCCGTCCGCGACCAGCGTGCCATCTCCGGCTGGCGTATAAAATCCCGGAATCCCGCAACCGCCCGCGCGCAGCCGCTCCGCCAACGTGCCTTGCGGAACGAGCTCCACTTCGAGCTCGCCGTGCAGATACTGCCGCTCGAACTCTCGATTCTCTCCCACATACGAACCGGTCGTGCGGCGAATTCGCTTATGGTCGAGCAGCACGCCTAATCCCCAACCGTCCACGCCGCAGTTGTTCGAGACGGTCACCAACTCCGAAGCGCCCTGCTCCAGCAGCGCCTCGATGAGATTATGCGGGATGCCGCAGAGCCCGAAGCCTCCGACCGCAATCGAGGCACCGTTGGGAATGTCGGCGACGGCCTCCGCGCAAGAGACGTAGACCTTTTCCATATCGAGTAAATGCGCCGACGGAAAGGAAGTGGCCTCCGTGGAAAGTGTGCGCATGACGATCGCACCGACGCAAATTGCAACCAACGACGAAGAGGCAATGATCCTCGCCGCGGTCCGCGAGCTTGTCGCCGAAAAGGTCGCTCCGCGCGCTGCCGAGATCGACGCGACCGGCGAATTTCCCTGGGACGTCAAGGCACTCTTCGCAGAGAACGACCTACTCGGGATTCCGATTCCGGCCGAATACGGCGGTCTCGGCGGCACGTTTCTGACCTACGTCAAAGTCGTCGAAGAAATCGCGAAGGCGTGCGCGTCGAGTGCCCTTATCGTCGCGGTGCAGGAACTCGGCATGCTGCCGATCGTCATCGGCGGAAGCGACGAACAGAAACGCCGCTTCCTTCCAAAGATCGCGTCGGGCGAGCATCTGGTCGCCTACGCGCTCACCGAGGTCTCGAGCGGCTCGGACGCGCTGGGCTCGATGAAAACGCGCGCAGAACGGCGTGACGACACGTACGTGCTCAACGGACAAAAGATCTGGATCACCAACGGGAGCGTTGCCGACGTGGTCTGCGTCTTTGCCGTGACCGATCCGCAAGCCGGTTCGCGCGGCGTCACCGCGTTCGTCGTCGAGAAGGGCACGCCCGGATTCACCGTCGGCAATCTCGAGAAAAAGATGGGGATTCGCGGCTCGCCGACCGTCGAGCTCGTTTTTGCGAATTGCGAAGTTCCGGCGGCCAACCGTTTGGGTGACGAGGGCGAAGGCTTCAAAATCGCGATGAAGGTGCTCGATAAATCCAGGCCCGGAATTGCCGCGCAGGCGTTGGGAATTGCAGCCGGCGCCCTCGACTATGCATCGAACTACGCGAAAGAGCGGATCGCATTCGGAAAACCGATCGGCCAGCATCAAGGCGTCGGCTTCATGCTGGCCGACATGAAAACCGAAGTCGAGTCGGCGCGGCTACTCCTCTACGAAGCGGCGCGGCGGTGTGACGAAGGAACTTCCGACGTTACGCTCTGGGCGGCGATGGCAAAACTGAAGTGCGGCGACGTGGCGATGTCGGTCACGACCGACGCAGTCCAAGTCTTGGGCGGTTTTGGTTATTCAGTCGACTATCCGGTCGAGCGGATGATGCGCGACGCGAAGATCACCCAAATTTACGAAGGCACGCAGCAGATTCAGCGGCTCGTCATCGCGCGCTCGTTGGTTGGAAGGCGATGAAGCGGCTCGTCGCCGCAACGGCGGCAACGGTTTTGGTCTCGTGCGCACAAACCACGATCGCGCACAGCCCGTCGCAAGCGATTGCGCCTGCCCTACCCGCGACCGCATCGCAAGGTCTTTCACCGCGACGGCTCCGACGCGCGTCTGGATCGGGTCTCTTGGGTAATGGTACCATCGCGCACGTCATCATCGTAGTTCAAGAGAACCGCACGACCGACAATCTCTTTTACGGACTGCACGGCGCCAACACGGTCAAGGCCGGCGTTAATTCCGCGGGCACTCAAATTTCGTTACGTCCGCAGCCGTTGACCGCCCCCTACGATGTCGACCATTCGCATTATGCCTTTGAGGTGGCCTTCGACGGCGGCAAAATGGACGGATTCAACTTAGAGCAGTCGAGTTGTCCGACGCACGCCAAGTCGTGTCCCCAGCTCGGCGTTGCCGCATACGGATACGTTCCGCAAAGCGAAGTGAAGCCATATTTTTCCATGGCGGAACAGTACGCATTCGCCGACGATATGTTTGCGACGCAATCGGGGCCAAGCTTCGCCGCACATCAGTACATCATCAGCGGCACGTCGACGATTGCGACGAGCTCCGCGCTTCGCGCAGCAGAGCTTCCGCTCGACGCGAAGCATCGCTACACGGGCGGCTGTGATTCGCCGACGGGGTCGCTCGTGATGCTCATCGACGGGAACGGCACGGAGAATCAGCAGGTTTATCCATGTTTCGAGCGTCCCGCGCTCAGCGATCTCGTCGAGGCGCAGGGCCTTACCTGGCGCTACTATCAGTCGCATCCGGGAGCGGGCCTCTGGAACGCCCCGGATGCGATCAAACACATTCGTAACGGATCGCAGTTTTCAACCGAGGTCGTTTCCCCGCCATCCCAGGTTCTCACCGACATCGCCGGCGGCAAACTGCCAAACGTCGTGTGGGTGACGCCGACGGCAAAAGCGTCGGATCACGCCGGGATCACCGACGGGACCGGGCCGTCGTGGGTTGCGTCGGTCGTCAATGCCGTGGGTGAGAGCCAATACTGGGATAACAGCGTGATCTTCGTGACGTGGGATGACTGGGGCGGCTGGTACGACCACGTCACGCCGCCGCAATATAACTCATTCGAGCTCGGCATTCGCGTACCACTCATTGCAATCGGACCGTATGCCAAGAAGGGCTACGTCTCGCACGCGCAACACGAGTTCGGTAGTATCTTGAAGTTCGTCGAGGAGGCATTCGGCCTCCCATCGCTGGGCACGACCGATGAACGCGCGGATAACCTGGCCGATTGCTTCAACTTCTCCCGAAAGCCCCGCCCGTTTACGCCGATCGCGTCGTCACTGCACGCGGCGTATTTTCTCCACCAGCCGATCTCATACGAAGAGGTCGATTACTAGAGTTTGAACACCGTCTTCCAGAAGTCGAGCATGTGCGCGAAGACCGAGCGCTGCTGAGGCAACCCGCGGATCGGATGCGTCTTGCGAGGATATGGATAGAAGAGCACGCGAGATTCGCGCGCCATGATGAAGCGCTGAATTAACTGAATGCTGTTGGCCATATGCACGTTGTCATCGGCGGTCCCGTGCGCAATGAGAAGCGGGCCGTTGAGGTGGTTTGCCGCGTCGAGCACCGAGCTTCGGTCGTAGGCCATCCCATTCGCGCGCGGCGTACCCATATAGCGTTCGGTGTAGATCGTGTCGTAGAGATGCCAGTCTGTCACGGGCGCGACCGCCGCGCCGGCGGCGAATAGCCGACTGTGCGTCAGTGCGTAGCACGTCTCGTAACCGCCGAAGCTCCATCCCCAAATCCCGATGCGCGTTGCATCGACGAAGCGCAGCGAAGCGAGATAACGCGCCCCGATCTCTTGGCCGAGCAACGAGCCTGGCCCGAAGTTGTGGTAGAGGAGACGGACGTGCTGGTCGCTGTCGATTTGCGACGCCGGCCCGTCGATGGAGAAGACGACGACACCTTCGCGCGCCAGAAGCTGGTCGTAGAGACCGCTGAAGCGATTGCCTGTCGTCGGAGCGTCCGGGCCGCCATAAACGTACACGACGACCGGATATTTCTTCATCGGCTCGAAGCCGGGCGGCCGCAGCATGAATCCATCGAGTGGTCCGTACTGCGAAGGAACCTCGAGCATCTCGGTCGGCAAGAGCTCCGACTTGAGCGCGCCGTTCTCGGGAGCGAGCGTCGTTGCGGCCAGTGAAGAGGTCACCACGAGATCGGAACGGGGCGGATCGTTCAGCGTGCTGTGGACGTCGACGAAACGATCGAACGTCGGCGCAACGGTCGTGGCGTGCCACCCGGAAGCCGGCGTAAGATTTCGCACGCGCAGTGACGGATCGCGCAGCGAAATTGCGAGCAGCGAACGGTCGCGCCGCGTCGGATAGGCGGCGATGAAGTAGAGCGTGCCGTTGCGCGATACGCCGTTAAAATCGATGACACGATAGGGGCCCGTGAGCCGGCGGAGCGAACCATCGCGCGCACGCAAATACAAGCCTGCCGAACGCTCGCGATCCAGCAGCCAAATGGACCGGCCGTCGGGCAACCAGAAGGGCAGCGGCTGCACGTCGACCCAGTTCGCGGATGCCTGATAGTAAATCAGTGAAGGGTCGACGCGCGCACTTCGCCATAGCTCCACGCGCATCGTTCGCTGCGGCCGATCGAGAATTTCGGCTTCGAGCCGATCCCCACGCGCGATCCAGTCGAACGCAGCGACGTATTCGTCGCGGCGCGACGCGTCGTAGACGAGTCGATCGTCGCCCGAGTCGAGATCGACGACCCGAAGCGCGACTCGCGGATTCGCTTCGCCCGCAAGCGGATAGCGCTCGTAATCGACGGCGTTTTCGGTCGTCAGGAAATCGACGATCGGGAAGTTCGTGACGTGACGCTCGTCCATCGTGAGGTAAGCGATGTCTCTGCCGTTCGGCGACCACCGGAAACCGTGCTCGATTCCAAGTTCCTCCGGATAGACCCAGTCGAGCGTTCCATGGAGTATATCGTTGCGCACACCTCCGCGGGTAATGCGTCGCACCCTGACGACGCGCGACAATGACGCGACGAAAATATCGGCCGCGTGCGCGTACGCAATCGCGTCCCCGCGGGGAGACCACTGGGCGTCGTCAACGTCCGCGGCGATTCGGTGCGGATGCGGCTGCGCGAGCGCAGCGACGTACAAATTACCGTGCTCGGAGAGGGCGACGCGCTTGCCGTCCGGCGACCACTCGACGATTCGCGGCGTCTCGACGACGCCCTCGAATGCCGACGGCCGCAGCCAAACGCGCGTCGTGCCGATCCGAACGTCGTAGAGCATCAACGGCAATGCTTCGTTCGGAGTCTGGCTTGGCCGAACGTAGAGAAAGCGCTTTCCGTCGGGCGACCAGGAGACCCGGTCGACCATGCGTCCCCAAAGCGGTTCTTTCGCATAGACCGCATCGAGCGTGATTGCGTCCGGCAATACCGCCAGCAGCAATGCAATCATGAGGCCATGCGTTTAATGATCTTCGGAGTCGGACAGAGAAGATTGACCGGACACCGATCGCAGAGCGGGGTCGGAGCTTTACAGATCGCACGGCCGTGCATGATGAGCCAATGCGTCGCATCGCCCCATTTGGCAGCGGGCACGATGGCGGTGAGGTCGTCTTCGACTTGGCGCGGATTCGTGCCCAGGGTAAGTCCGAGCCGATGCGAGACGCGGAAGACGTGTGTATCGACGGCTAACGCCTCTTCGTTGAAGGCGGCCGCCATCACGACGCTGGCCGTCTTGCGTCCGACGCCGGCGAGGGACTCGAGCGATTCACGGTCGTGCGGTACGCGACCGTCGAAGCGCTCGACGATGTCGCGCGCGCAGCCGATGATGTTTCGTGCCTTCATTCGAAAAAAGCCGGTCGAACGGATGATATTCTCGACGTCCGCCTGCCGCGCGCGAGCGAGCTTCTGCGGCGTCGGATATTTCGCAAAGAGCGCCGGCGTCGTCATATTGACTCGCGCATCGGTGGTCTGCGCGGAAAGAATTACCGCAATGAGAAGCTGAAACTCGCTCTTATACTCGAGAGCCGTTACCGCATGGGGATAGCTCCGCTCGAGAATTGCCAGCTCCTCGAGCGCCACGCGGCGGGTTACCTTCTTCTTTGGAAATGGAATGCGCGGCATGAGTCTCGCGCTATTCGCGCAACGCTATGCGCGTCCCGTCGCGCGTGACGAGCCCTTCGCGCTCAAGCGCCGTAACGAACTGCTCGATCTCTTCGATGCTGCGCCCATCGACGGCCGGCGCGATCGAGCGATGCAGATCGAGCAACGAAATCCGCCCACCCGGCGGCAGCTCGCGAAGCCGGTCGACGATACGGCCGCGCGCGTACCGCGTCGTGCGTTCAAAAGGAATACTATTCTGCGGCGACCGGCGCGGGGCCGCGGCTGCGCGCAGCCCTTCGAGCACAGCGGCGTCAACCGGAGCGGCCGCGCAATCCGAGCGTAGCGGGCAGAGGAGGCACTTTGGCGCGCGCGCGCTGCAGACCGTCGCGCCCAAATCCATCATCGCCGAGTTCCAATCATGTGCGCGGCCGGCCGGGACGAGTTCCCGTGCTCGCGCATCGACATCCCTGACGGATGCGCGGCGCGGATATTCAAGGCCAAAGTACAGGCGATTAACGATTCGGCGGATGTTTGTGTCGATCGGAGCATCGTCGATATCGAATGCGAAGGCTCGGATAGCCGCAGCGGTATACGGCCCGACTCCGGGCAGGGCTCGCAGCTCTTCGAGCGTCGCGGGCAGCGCGCCGCCGTGGCGTTTGACGATGGCACCGGCTAAGCGATGCAGCCGCACCGCGCGAGAGTTGTATCCCAATCCCTTCCACTCGCGAAGCACGTCGGCTTGCGATGCAGTTGCCAGCGCCTCGAAGCTCGGAAAGCGCGCGACGAACGCCTCGAATTTCGTGACGACCCGATCGACCTGCGTCTGCGCCAGCATAAACTCGCTCACGAGCGTGTAGTACGGGTCACGTCGCGTGCGCCACGGCAGAGTGCCACGTCCGTGCGTGCGATACCATTCCAGCACGCTGCGCTGAAGGGCAGTCACGACCGCGGCGCACCGGGGGTAGGAGGGCGATTCGACGACGATCTCGCCGCGGGGTTCGGCCGAGCTCTGCGCGACGATTGCGATTGGCGCGACCCCCTGCACGAACGAGATGCGACCAGGCTCCGGCTTGGGGCCAGCTCTCCAAGCACGTTGGGAGACTCACCGACGCGCCAGAGCGGCAGCGTCGCCCACCACGGGACGCCCGTCGCTCGCTCGGGCTGACCTCCGCGAAGCTGTGGGACGACGCCTCCCGAAGATGTTCGTAAATTTGGCGGTAAGGCGGGACGATGGAATCCCGGTCGAGCTCCGGAAGGATTCGGGCCCATCTAATTGCTCGCCACTGGATGACTCCATTTCAGCGAGAGTCCTGGGGAACGCTCCCGTCGCAGCGAAACTCCACGCATGAACAATTCGGCAGAACGTCAGGTCGATGCGGTCGTCGTCGGCGCCGGCCCCGGCGGTTATCACGCGGCCATTCGGCTCGCTCAGCTCGGCAAGAAAGTCATCTGCGTGGACCGCGACGAGGTCGGCGGCGTCTGTCTCAACTGGGGCTGCATCCCGACCAAGGCGCTCCTGCACGTCGGTGAGGTGATTCGACACATCGAGCGCGCGAGCAGCATCGGACTCAAAGTTCCCAAAGCCGAAGTCGACCGCGAATCCGTCGCCAAATTCAAGAACGACGTCGTCAATGCGAACGTCAGTGGCGTCAAGACGCTCTTCAAGGCCAACGGCGTCGAGTTCATCAAAGGCGAAGCCTCGTTCAAGTCGCCCACGGAAATCCAAGTAAAGGGTCCTTCGACTTCGCCGGGGACTCGCATTACGGCGCGCGACGTGGTCATTGCAACCGGTTCTGCACCCGTCGACGTTGCTGCGTGGCCGCGCGATCGCGAGACAATCGTCAACTCCGACGACGCGGTTATGCTGACGCGCATTCCCAAACGCCTGCTCGTCATCGGAGGCGGTGTCATCGGGCTGGAGTTTGCTACGGTCTACCGGCGCATTGGGACGGACGTCTTGGTCGTCGAGATGATGCCGCAAATTCTTACAGGAACCGATCTCGAGATCGGCAAGACGCTCGGCCGAATACTCAAGAAGCAGGGCGTGGAGATCATGCTCAACACGAAGGTCGGGTCGCTCGAAAAACGCGGCAACGGCGTTCGCGCGACCCTCAACGGCGAAGGAACCGGTGGAAAGGACGAGACGCGGGAGTTCGACATGGCGCTCGTTGCGGTCGGACGTCGCCCCGTCACGAACAATCTCAATCTTGCCGCCGCCGGCGTGGAGACCGACCAGCGCGGTTTCATCGTTGTCGACCAACAACAGCG
Source organism: Vulcanimicrobiota bacterium (assembly GCA_963815165.1). Taxonomy (GTDB): domain Bacteria; phylum Vulcanimicrobiota; class Vulcanimicrobiia; order Vulcanimicrobiales; family Vulcanimicrobiaceae; genus Cybelea. The sequence goes on along the minus strand of CAWFFL010000003.1, from coordinate 1,488,440 downwards.
TACCAAGGTGTCGAATATCTTTGCGATCGGCGATGTCACCGGCATGCCGCTGCTCGCTCATCGCGCCATGAAGCAGGGCGTCATCGCTGCGGAAGTCATCAACGGCGATCGCTCCGCCGCGTTCGATCCGGTTGCGGTTCCGAACTGCATCTACACCGACCCGGAAGTCGCTACGGTCGGCCTATCCGAGGAAGAGGCCAAAGCCGCCGGCTATGAAGTACGCATCGGCAAGTTCCCGCTCGCGGCGAGCGGGCGCGCGCGTACGATGAACGAGAGCGAAGGCGTCATCAAGCTCGTCGGCGACGCAAAGACCGACGCGCTGCTCGGAATGCACATCGTCGCACCGCAGGCCGAATCGCTCATCGGCGAAGGCGTGATCGCGCTCGAGATGGGAGCCACCTTCGAAGACATCGGACTTTCGGTGCATCCGCACCCGACGTTTACCGAGGGCATCATGGACGCCGCCGAAGCCGCACATGGCAAAGCAATTCACATCATCAATCCCAAACCAAAGGCAGCAGTAACCGCTTGACGGCGCGATTGCTAGACCTCGGTCTGCGGCCATATCGTGAGGTATGGGACTTGCAGCATAGATTGCACGAGGCGGTGCGCGAGGGACGTGAACCCGATACGTGGATCGTCGTCGAACACACGCCCGTCGTGACGCTCGGGCGACAGGCGAAGCGCGAGCACCAGTTGATTCCCGATGAACGGCTTGCAGCGTGGGGTGTCGAAGTCGTCGCGGTCGAGCGCGGCGGCGACGTGACCTATCACGGGCCCGGACAGCTGGTCGTTTATCCGATCAGAAGGATGGAGCGTTTTCGCGAAGTCGTGCCCCTGGTACGGTCGCTCGAAGGGGCGGTCATCGACGCGTGCGCGCGCTTCGGCGTGTCGGCCGAGCGCTGGAGCGGGCATGCGGGCGTGTGGGTCGGGCGCAACCAAATCTGCGCGCTCGGCCTTGCGGTACAGAGGATGGTTTCGCTCCATGGCATCGCACTGAACGTTTCGACCAAACTCGATTACGATCGGCTCATCGTGCCGTGCGGTTTGCCCGATCGCGGCATTACCTCGCTCTCCGCCGAACTTGGCCGCGTGGTAACGATCGAAGCGGCAAAGCGCGTGCTGCTCGAAGAGCTTGCCCGCACGTTCGATCTCGAATTCTTGCGCGCGGCGGCAGCCTAAATGGCCACGGAAATAGATTTGATCCCTTTGTGTCATCCGCAGGAGCGCGCGCAGCGCGCGTCTCGAAGGGCGAAACCTCACTGGTTGAGGGTTTCGTTGCCCATTGGCGACGAGTACGAACGCGTCAAGGCGAAGGTCAACGCGCGGGGGCTTCACACCGTCTGCAAGGAAGCGGCGTGCCCGAACGTTGCGGAGTGTTGGGGCGCCGGGACGGCGACGATCATGATACTCGGTGACACGTGCACGCGCGGCTGCCGCTTCTGTAACGTGAAGACGGGCAATCCCCGCGGACACCTCGACTGGCTCGAGCCGTATCGCGTCGCCGAAGCGGTCCGCGATCTCGGTTGGAAATATCTCGTCGTTACCGCGGTCGACCGCGACGATCTCGCCGACGGCGGCGCACTGATCTTCGCCAACACCGTGCGCGCCATTCACGAACGCACTCCCGGTGTCCGCGTGGAGATCCTCAGCGGCGACTATCGCGGCGACCTTCGCGCTGTCGACATCGTCATGGATGCAGCTCCCGACGTCTTCGCGCATAATTTGGAGACGGTTCGGCGATTGACGCCATCGGTGCGCGACAAGCGGGCCGGCTACGATCAGTCGCTGGCGGTGCTGGCTCACGCCAAGCGGCGAAGCCCGACCCGCTATACCAAGACCTCGATCATGCTCGGCCTCGGGGAAACGCAAGCCGAGGTCGAGGCGGCGATGGACGACGCGCGCGCGGCGGGAGTCGATATTTTTACGATGGGACAATACCTCCAGCCAACCAAGAAGCACTTGCCCGTCGTGGAGTTCATTGCCCCGCACGAGTTCGAACGGATCGGCCAGTTGGCACGGAGCCGAGGCTTCCATCAGGTCGTCTCGAGCCCGCTCGCGCGGAGCTCTTACCACGCGGAGCAGGCTTTTTAGAATCCTTTGAGTTGTGCCGTCGCAACCGCGGCCCATCTCCTTCGGTTTGTGTGGGCTGACGTATTTAGGTTGATGAGCTAACGTGACCAAGGTCTTCCTCACGCGGCCGGTCCTCGCGGCGGTCTGCTCCTTAATTATTTTAATCGGCGGACTCGTCGTGATGCCGACGCTGCCCCTTGCCCAATATCCGCAGATCGCACCGCCCGTGGTGACGATCAGCGCCAGCTACGTCGGGGCATCGCCGCAGGCAGTCGAGGCGCAGGTGACGACGCCGCTCGAGCAGGCGGTCAATACGGTCCAAGGGCTGCGCTATATCAGCTCGCAGAGCACCCAAGGCACGTCGACCATCACGTGCACCTTCACCCTCGAAACGAATCTCGATATCGCCGCCGCCGACGTCCAGAATTTGGTGCAATCCGCCATCGGCCAGCTTCCCGCCACGGTGCAGCAAGTCGGCGTTCAGGTGACGAAGAATTCGGGATCGTTCGTCCTGGGAATCGCACTGACGTCCGACAGCAAACAGTACGATACGCTCTTCCTGAGCAACTACGCGCAGCTCAACATCGTCAACGACCTCTCACGCGTTCCGGGCGTCTCGCAGGTCGTCGTCTTCGGCCAGCGTCAGTACGCGATGCGGATTTGGATCAATCCGCACTTGCTTGCGCAGCAGGGTCTGGATGCCGGCGACGTCGTTACCGCCCTGCAAGAGCAGAACGCGGAAGTCGCCAGCGGCAGTATCGGCTCGGCCCCCGAGTCGAAGAACCAGCCCTACACGTACACGGTCAACGCGCTCACGCAGCTTTCGTCGCCACAGCAGTTCGCCAACATTATCCTGCGCGCGAACCCCAACGGGGGATACACGCGTCTGGGCGACGTCGCGCGCGTCGAGCTGGGCGCGATGAACTACAATAGCTCTTTGCGTTTCAATGGCAACGCGCAGACCGTCGGCCTCGGCGTCCAGCAGTATCCGACGGCAAACGCGCTGCAGGTTTCAAAGGGCGTGCTTTCCGAGATGGATCTGCTCTCCAAGCAGTTCCCATCTGGAGTTCACGACACGGTCGCCTTCAATACGACCGATTTCGTGGCGGAGTCGGTCCGTGAAGTCGTCATCACGCTGCTGCTCTCGATCCTGCTCGTCGTACTCGTCATCTACGTCTTCCTCCAGAACCCTCGCTCGACGCTCGTTCCGGCAGTAACGATTCCGGTTTCGCTGATCGGCACGTTCTTCGTGATGAAACTCTTTGGGTTCACAATCAACACCATCACGCTTTTCGGTTTGACGCTCGCAACCGGACTCGTGGTGGACGACGCCATTGTCGTCATCGAGAACATTGCGCGGCACATGGAGCTCAATAAAGGGCGGCAAAGCGGAATTGCAAGCGCCGCCCAAGCAATGCGCGAGATCCAGAGCGCCGTGGTGGCTTCGTCGCTCGTCCTGCTTGCCGTTTTTATTCCGGTGGCCTTCTTTCCAGGCACGACGGGGCAGCTCTACAAGCAGTTCGCGCTCACGATCGCGGCCGCCATCTCGATCTCGCTCTTTCAAGCCTTGACGCTCTCGCCCGTCATGTCCGCGCGGTTACTCAGCGGCGAGAGCGAATCGCAGTTCCTCTTCTTCCGCTGGTTCAATGCCGGCTTGAAGCGCTTCCGCCAGTGGTATGCCTCGGAACTGCCGCGGCTCTTCCGCTTTCGGTGGATCGTCATGGGTGTCTTTGCGGTGGCATTGCTCCTGACGCTCTTGATGTTCGTGCGAACGCCGACTTCGTTCATTCCGAGCGAGGATCAGGGATACTTCATCGTGCTGGTGCAGGCGCCCGAGGGCACGTCGCTCTCCGGCGAGGTCGCGATATCGAAGAAAGCGGAGGCGATCATCCGCCAACAGCCGCAGGTGAAGTACATGTTCAACGTCGGCGGATTCAGCTTCGCCGGCTCCGCGCCGAACCGCGGACTGATCTTCGTGCTCCTGAAACCCTGGAGCCAGCGTAAAGCGCCCGGCGACAACATCGACGCCGTGATCGGGCGCGTCAACTATGGCTTCTTCAGCCAGGTCCCGCAGGCTCAGATCTTTGCGGTCAATCCCCCCGCGATCAACGGCGTTTCGTCGTTCGGTGGGTTCCAATTCGAGCTCGAAGACCGCACCAATCTCGGCTTGCCGACGCTCATGAAGACAGCCTACACGATCATGGGAGCGGCCGCCCAGGATTCGCGCTTGCAGAACGTCTTCACGCAGTTTCGCATCAACTCACCGCAGGTCGAGATCGACATCGACCGCGACAAGGCCAAAGCGATCGGGATTTCGCTCAACGATATCTTCGACACGCTGGAAGTCGATCTGGCATCGCTCTACGTCAACAATTTCACTTATCTCAACCGATCGTGGCAGGTAGACGTGCAGGCCGATGAGCCGTACCGAAATCGCGTCACATCGTTGCAGGGGCTCTACGTAAACTCGGGCTCGGCTGCAAACGCCGCGATTCCAACGGGAACGAATCCATTCCCAACGGCACCGCCCGGCGTCGCGACGACGACCACGAACGCGACCGGGACCGTCATGACGCCGCTGAGCGCGCTCGTGAACATGAAGCAAGTGCTCAGCGCACCGGTCATCAGCCACTACAATCTCTATCGCAACGTCGAGCTCAACGGCTCGAATGCTCCCGGTCACGGATCGGGAGAAGCCATCGCCGCGATGGGAGCGATTGCGCAGCGCGTGATGCCCGCCGGAATGAGCTACGAGTGGTCCGGTCTGCAGCTCGACGAAATTGCCGCCGGCAGTCTGAGCACGCTGATCTTTGCGCTCGGGCTCGTCTTCGTCTTCCTGGTGCTTTCCGCACAGTATGAAAGTTTCATCGATCCACTCATCGTTTTGCTTGCCGTACCGGCCGCGCTCTTCGGTGCGCTCGGATTCATGAACTTCCGTCATCTTCCGATTCCATTTCTCAGCGATCCGAATCTCGCGCAGGATGCCTACGCGCAGGTCGGCTACGTGATGCTGATCGGTTTATCGAGCAAGAGCGCGATTCTAATCGTCGAGTTCGCGAATCAACAACTTCGCGAGGGCGCGAGCGTCGTGCAGGCTGCGATGCGAGCGGCCCAAACTCGGCTTCGCCCGATTTTGATGACTTCAATCGCTTTCGTCATCGCGGTGATCCCGCTGGTCTTCGCGACCGGCGCGGGAAGCTCGGCCCGCCATTCGCTCGGAACCGTCGTTTTCGGCGGCATGCTCATCTCGACGTTTCTGAATCTCGCCATCACTCCGGTGCTCTACGTCATCATTAAATCGCTCGAGTTGCGTGGCGATCGCGCTAAACGCGACGGGAAAACGCACGGTGAAATCGCTCCCGAGCATCCGGCTACTCCGCTTAGCGTTTAAGTTTCCTTTTCTTGCGGAAGCGCAAAAAGGATTTGCCGTAGGGTAGCGCAACTTCCAATTCAGAAAAACTGGAACGAAAATAACCATCGTTATCGGCCTTCTTTGGGAGTTTTGCATGCTTAGAAGCCTCATCCGCGGGCTGGCTGGCGCGGCGGCGTTTACACTCAGTCTGTGCGCACTACCAGCCGCGGCCGACGATGGTACAGCCGATGTTTTTCAAAAGTCCATCGTGCCGAGCGCGAACGAAGCAATCAAGAACGTAATGAGTCAACCGAAACCAAAGAAGCAAGCCCCTACGGTGGCTCAGGTACCCCCGGTTGGCCAGCAGCCGCTGGCACATCCGATTGAGATGCCGGGCGACAAAATTTAGCTACATGGTCAACCTTTCGATGGCGCAGCCGTACGGCAACATCGGATCGTTCGGCAAGCAAGGGTGGCTGATGGGCGGAATGGATGCGCTGCTTGCCTATAAACTCAACTGGTCGACGAAGATCGTCGCAAGCATGTTCCAGCTCCAGCACTGGCCCTACGGTTTTAACACCGGCACCGTGCCCGTCTATTTGGCAGGTTTTGTGAATCCCGTAGGCTGCGCGGACTTGACCGGGGGAAATGCCTGCGGTCCGGGCGCCGGGCGCAACATCAACGTTCGGACGAAAGACACCTTCGGCGTCTTCTTGTTCAACAAGATGTTCCTCATCAAATCCGACAAGATTCCCGGACCCGGCGCGATTCCGATCGTAATCTCGCCGACGTACGTTGCACGCGGCGGTCAAATCGGCTTCACGCAGACGAACAACGACGTCGTGCCTTTTACGTACAATCTGCCCAACGGGCCGGTTGAGAACATCCCGGTGCGCACGGCGCAGTATTACGCGGTCGCGATAACGCTGCCGTTTCTCAAGACGCCTAAGATGTTCGGCACCTTCACCGTCGCGCCACAATGGCTCGTCCACACCGCGGGAGCGAACGTCGGCAACTCGATGCAGCTGCCCCAAGTAATATATCTCGAATACACACCGACTCGCGGGACGACGCTCTTTTTCGAGCCGCAGAGCGCGCGCGACTACCTCCCCACGGATCCTTATCCCGAACACCTCATCGCCTACTTCCTGGGCGCTTCGCAGCGAATCTCGAAGTATGCGTTCGTGCAAGTGGTACTCAATAGCGGCGGCCCGACGAACTTAGGTCCGGACGGCGTCGTCGGAATTAAATGTCTAACGGTGCAGCAGGCAATCAACAACCAGTGCGGACTCGCGATCGGCGGCCTGCGTGCAACGCAACTCCAACTGGAGTTCGGGCTCGGCTCCCCCAACGTTTTCCCGCTCTAGAATCTCAGAGGCTCAAGATGGAACGTACGTACTTCAAGAAATTAATTGCTGCACTCGCTCTTGTCGCTCTCGCAGCGTGTAACGGCGGAACTGGAACCGGCAGTTCCGGTTCGGTCATACCGGCGCAGGATCGAAGCCGTGACGCACGACCCGCTGCTTCGGTACTCACGAATATCGTCGGCGTTGGCGACAGTTTGACGGCGGGGTATCAGGCTGACGGATTGCTCGGCGCTACCGGTGTGCGAAACCCCCTCAAAGGAAGCCGCTTCATCCCGCCCGGTCAAGAGAACGGATGGTGGGCGCTCCTCGTCGAGCAGTCGTCAATCACCGGGTCCGGCTCGAGCCTCGACGATGCCGTCGACACAATGTACGATCCATCGAAGAGTCCGTTACCGCTCATCCAAGCGCCGGGCCTGGACAATCAAATCGTGCCGGCCGGACCGCCCAACGCAGCGCCCTTCGGCCAGTTCAAAGGTACCGATCCTTGTACGTACGATCACGGCTTCAATCAAGCCGGTTTCGGACTTCGAGCCTCGGCGCGCGCGCGCATGGATGCGACTTCGACGACGATTCGCGACTTCGGCGTGCCCGGAATTACGCTGCACGAGGCAAATACGATTCATCAGCCGCAGACCGACACGTGCAGTCCCTTACCGGGCATTCCAGGTCTCTTGAGTGACGTCGTCAATGAAGAGAGCGGCACCTACTGGCCGGTACTACGTAACTTTACCAAGCTCGACGGTCATTTGACCGACGTCAATGCTGCAGCCTCGGTGCATCCGACGCTTGCAACGGTTTGGCTCGGCGCGAACGACGTCTTGAAATACATGGGTAGCGGAGGTCGCTTCGTGGGTGGCGACCGAAGCGCGAGTCAAGCCGAGAGCGATCTCCGAGCGACCATTTCGACGTTGCAACATGCGGGCGCCAAAATCGTCATCGCCAATCTTCCGAACATCCTAGAAACAGGGTACTTCCAGCTCGTAATGACGCCAACGCATCCGCATCGCCAATGCAGAATTCGCAGCTACGCGTCCTGTCTTCTGCAGCTGGCCGGTATCGGCAGTTTCGTTCCGGGCATCGCCAGGAAGTACGGCCTCAATACGCCCAACGGTTGCGTACCGGCCTCCACGACCAAACCATGCGGCTATCTTACGCTGCCGGCGGCCGTCTTGATCATCAACTATATCAACATCTACAGTGGGCAGCTTCCCGATTTAGATTGCGCCCAGCCCGCTCCAGGTTGTAAACCCGTAAAGGGCAGCGGGTTAGGCTCGAATTATATCACTCCGGAGTTCGCGGCAAAGGTGCAGGGGCTTAACAACGCGATCAATCAGGGAATCGACGACGCGGCATCCGCGACCCACGTTCCGCTCGTCGACGTCCAATCGATCTTCCACGGCCTCGCAAGCGGCAATCCGGCGAATCCGTATTTCCGCTTGGCATCCTCGATTGCGCCGCCGTTCTGCTGCACGCTAGGCTATCTTTATCAGACGCCCGGCTCCGCCAGCTCGCGTAACGGCGGAATCCTAAGCTTCGATGGTATCCATCCGTCAAATAGCGGCTACGCGCTTATCGCTTACGCATTTATCGATACCATCAACAAGGCATACGGAACGAGCATCCCTCAAGTCGATTTGCAGGCCGCTTATAACGGCTCGCGCTGCAGCAACAAAACATACTGCTTCCCGGACCCCTACGCAGCGCACGAATAGTTCGCTGAGCGGCGGCGCGCACGCATCGCCGCTGCAGACCTGGCTAAGAGACCTTGCGTCGACGGTCTTCTCCTTCGACCGTTCAGCTTTAGAACCCGGATACGCGCTGCGATGCACGGCCGGGGTTGCAATCCCGCTTATCGTCGCCTCTGCGAGCGGGCATGCGGTGCTGGGTGTTCCCACGGCAATCGGCGCATTCATTACCGGCTTCACGTCTCTGCAGGGAGTATATCGGACTCGCCTGGTCGCCATTATCGCAGCGGCTGCAGGCATGTCGGTAACGAGCTTTGCCGGCGCACTTGCCGCGCATTCAACGCCACTCCTCGTCGTCGTCACCGCGTTAGCGGGATACGCTTTCGGCACGATCGCGCAGCTTGGTCCAGCTGCGTCCACGGTGTCGCTGAACTCTCTTGTAGCGTTCGTACTCTTTTCAAGCCAACCGCTGGCACCGGCGGCGGCCGCCGAAGAATCGGGCCTCGTCTTTGCCGGCGGGCTCATTCAAGCGGCGTTATTAATGCTCGCGTGGCCGGCCGCGCGAGTCGGCGTGGAGCGGCTCGCGTTGGCGGATGTCTATCGTAACCTCTCGGAGTATGCCCAACGCATCGCACAAGGATCGCCCTCGCTGCCTCCAATCACGCCGTTCGCCACCGCGCGACAGATCTTAACCGACCCGCAACCGTTTGCCCGAGCGAGCGAAGTCGCGCGGCTCAATCGTCTGCTCGAAGACTCCGAGGTTATCAGAAAGCGACTGGGAGCACTCGCCGGCGGATTTGAAACCGTCGGCGAACCTTCGGCGAGCTGCACAATCGCTCAAACGGCTGCAACTGCACTCGCCTCAATCGCCGATGCGTTATCGGGACGACCGGCGCAGCTCGAAATCGCGCCGCAGCTCTTCGCCGCCGAGACGAACGCCCTGGGAGGGGGCGACTTGCTGGCGCAGCTGCGCGATGCGACGGAAGCGGCGTCAATGCTCACGCTTGGCCGGATTCCGAAAATCTCGCTGCTCTCAAAGCCGCGTACGGCTCCCTATGTCGCGAATCGGATCGATTGGCTCAGCCGAGACTCGTTTCGCTTCGCCATCGTATTGGCGGTCGCGATGTACTTCGGCAGATATTTTGCGGCCGATCGAGGATATTGGATACCGCTCACCGCGGCGATCGTGCTCAAGCCGGACTTCCGTACGACGTTCGTTCGAGGCTTCGCGCGAATCGGTGGGACTCTGGCGGGAGCGCTCGTCGCATCCCTTGTGATAACGCTGGTTCGCGACGATCCGCTGTTACAGATTGCCGGCATTCTGGTTGCGGCGGCGGCGGCGTATCTAACGTTTAACCCGAATTACGCGCTCTTCACGGTCGCGATTACGTCATTCGTCGTGATGGTGCTTCGGATGCGAGGGCTGCCCGGTACCACGACAATCGACGCACGTCTGCTCGATACGCTCGCCGGAGGTGCGCTGGCAATGATCGGTTATGCCGCGTTGCCGTCGTGGGAACGCAAACGGACCCGCGCGCTGCTCGCCGATCTCATCGATGCCCAGCGCAAGGTCGCGCATGCTATCCTGTGCGCCTACGTGGAGCCTTCGAGTAACGCGCAACAGGCAATAGATGACGCTCGAACGGAGGCTTGGAAGGCGCGGACTATCGTGGAAGCATCTATCGACCGGTCACGGACCGAGCCGCACCGGCAGCATACGATCGGACCTGCGCGCGCGTTGCGCATTCTCGCTGCGACACAACGCTTTGCGCTTGCAAGCCTCGCGCTGGAAACGGCCGTCGAGACGGAACCGCAACCGAAAATTCCCGAGCTCGCCTCGTTTGCAAAAGCACTCGACGCGCAGATGACCGAGCTCGCCGCCGCCTTGCGTGAATCGCGCAGGGTGAATGTCGACGGCACGTTTGCGATGTCCACGGCGCGCATCGACGCAGCGCTCGCGCTGGAAAACGAGCCGCAGCGCCGTTTCGTGCTCGAGCGCCTGCGCGCGTACGGTGAAGCCGTGAATCGCATTGCGCGCCTTGTCGGAGAGGCGCGAGCGCCCTTCGAGACGCGCCCTACGGGCGCTCCTGCGGATGACAGTAGCGCCGGCTATGCGTAGATGCCGCGGAGTCTCGAAGCCCTGACGACGCGGTCGATCGCGAGCGTGTATGCGGCAGTTCGCAGTGTCGCCTTACGCGAATTGGCGATCGATCGAATCTGATGGAGGTTTGTCAGCAAGAAGTCTTCCAGACGTTCGTTCACCTCGGCCTCCTTCCAGAAGTATCCCATCCGGTCTTGGGCCCATTCAAAATACGAAACCGTGACGCCGCCGGCGTTCGCCATGATGTCTGGGATGACGACGATGCCGCGCTCGCGGAAAATTCTATCGGCTTCCGGTGTGGTCGGGCCGTTGGCGCCCTCGACGATGAGCTTCGCCTTGACCTTTGCGGCGGTCTCCGCAGTAAAGACCTTTTCGAGCGCTGCAGGAACGAGCACGTCGCAATCGCTGGCCAGCAGTTCCGCGTTGGTGATCTTCTCGCCGCCCTTGAATCCTTCGAGCGTTCCGAACTTGGCCGCGTGCTCCATCGCGCCGTTGACGTAAATGCCCTCGGCATTGTAATAGGCGCCCGTGACGTCGGAGATGCCGACGATCTTGCAGCCGCGCTCCTCAAAGAGCTTGGCCGCGTGCATGCCCACATTGCCGAATCCTTGAATCGCGATCGTCGCTGTGTCCGGGCGCAACTCCATCTCAGCCATTTCGTCGAGCGCGCAAATCGTAACGCCGCGACCGGTCGCTTCGACGCGACCACGCGAGCCGCCGATCTCCAGCGGCTTGCCGGTGACGACGCCAGGGATATTTTGGCGCACGTGCATGGAGTACGTGTCCATGAACCACGCCATGACTTGCGGCGTCGTATTGACGTCGGGGGCCGGTACGTCCTTATCGGGCCCGACGACTTCGACCAGCTCCGCGGCGTAGCGCCGCGTGATGCGCTCGAGCTCGTTGGCGGAGAGCGTCGTCGGATCGCAAGTGACGCCGCCCTTCCCGCCGCCGAACGGCAAATCGACGACCGCGCATTTCCACGTCATCCAAAAGGCGAGCGCGGTGACTTCGTCGAGCGTCACGCGCGGATGGAACCGAATCCCGCCTTTGGCCGGCCCTCGCGCGAAATTGTACTGTACGCGATACCCCGTATAAACTTCGAACTCACCGGAGTCGCGTTGAAAGGGGATCGAGAAGATAATTTGCCGCGAAGGGTGAGTGAGGATTCTCCGCATTCCGGCGTCGAGCTCGAGCAGGTCGGCGGCTTCGTTGAAATAGGCTATCGCGTCACCGAAAACCGAGACCTCACGGACCGATGATTCACGCAGAGCAGTCGTCATAGTTCCTCGGCATTAGACATTGAAGCGGAAATTCACCACGTCGCCCTCTTGCATGACGTATTCACGGCCCTCGCTGCGCACACGCCCCGCCGCTCGCATCGCCTCCATCGTGCGATATTCCTCGTAGTCGTCGAAAGAGACGATTTCGGCCCGAATGAAGCCTCGCTCGAGATCGCTGTGGATGGTCCCGGCGGCCCGCGGAGCCTTCGTCCCCTTAGGAATCGGCCAGGCACGAGCTTCCTTTTCGCCCGCAGTGAGGAACGTCATGAGGCCCAGCAGGTCGTATGCCGCGGCGGAAAGGTCGTCCAAGCCGCTGCGCACGAGTCCCATTTCTTGCCGAAATTCAGCGGCGTCCGGCTCGGGCAAGCCGGCTAGCTCGGCCTCCAGCTTGCCGCTTAGAACGATCGCTCGGCCCCCCTCAGTCTTCGCGATTTCCTCGCTGGCCCGCGCAAGCTCGCCCGGGCTCCCGATCTGCGCTTCATCCACATTGGCTACGTACAGCATGGGCTTTGAAGTCAGAAGAAACGAGTCGGCGGCGACTTGCGCCTCGAGCGATCCCGGCGCGAAGCTCCGCGCGGGGCGCGCGTCTTCGAGCGCTTCGCTGAGGCGTTCTGCGGCCTCCAGATACGGCCGAAGGTTTGACTGCGAGCGGACGTCGCGTTCGAGCTTCGTGATGCGCTTGCGCATGGTCGCAAGGTCGGCGAGCGCCAATTCGATCGCGACGATTTCCCAGTCGCGCCGCGGATCCGGCCGGCCCTCGACGTGCGTGACGTCGTCGCTCTCGAAACAGCGCAGGATCATCGCAATTGCGTCGGTCTCGCGAATATGGCTCAAGAAGGCGTTCCCAAGCCCTTCACCGGTACTGGCGCCGCGCGCCAATCCGGCAATGTCGACAAAGCGAACGGTCGCCGGTACGATACGGCGCGCATTGACGAGTCGTTGCAGCGCCGGTAAACGCGGGTCGGGCACGGCAACCTCGCCGACGTTCGGCTCGATCGTCGCGAAGGGATAGTTTGCAGCAAGGGCTTGCGCCGACCGCGTGAGTGCGTTGAAGATTGTCGTCTTGCCGACATTGGGCAGGCCGACGATTCCGCATGAGAGTGGCATGGTCGAGCGGGGCGGTTCGCGCACCCGGCAAGAAAATCCGGCGGGCATGTCGGATAGGTATTCACATATGCGCCAAATGAAGGTCGACAAGCTCGGGATCGACCTCCTCACCCACGACCCGGTTGTTATCCTCAAAGACATGGACGGCTCGCACTACCTTCCGATCCTCATCGGCCCGTTCGAAGCGACGGCAATCGCGCTGGCACTCGAAGGCGCACCGGTGCCACGCCCGCTCTCGCACGACTTGATGCGCAACATTCTGGAGAGCCTGAGCGCCAATCTCGAGCAAGTCGTGATTCACGACATCAAGGACTCGACGTTCTTCGCCAAGCTCATCGTTCGCACCAACGGCGAGATTCAGGAAATCGACGCCCGGCCGTCCGACGGCATCGCACTCGCACTGCGCGTTCCGGCGCCGATTTTCGTCTCCGACAAGATCGTTCTCGAGGAGGCGACAGCCGAGAAAAAGCCGATCAACGATACGGAGATGGCGCGCTTCAAGAAGTTTTTGGAAGACCTCAAGCCTTCGGACTTCAATCGCTAGGAGGAGACCGTCGATGGGAGCAAACGCAGTAATCATGATGCGTTTCGACTCCTCCGAGCTCGGGCAGACGATGAGCGAAATCGTGGCCTACGGCACCGCGGCGGTCGTGGAACAGGTCTGATGCTGCGCGCACTCGTCGTTGCAATGGGGGGCGCCTGCATCGTGGCCGCGGTCTTCCTCGCGAACCAAGTGTGGTTTGTTGCACTCGAGTTAGCCGTCGTCGGCGCTTTGATCCTCATCGGGACCTTCTTTGAAGGACGCTATCGCGCGCGCCGCCCCACCGGCAGCGGTTGGCAAACTACTGCGGAACGATTCGTCGATCCCACCTCGGGAAGACTCGTCGAAGTCCGCCACAATCCGCAGACCGGAGAACGCGCCTATGTCGACACCGGCGAGCGATAGGGTACGTCAGGAACGCCCCGAAACTGCGCTGGCCTATGGTAGGTGAAGTTAGTGCTGAAATAGGCGTATTCGGCGGCTCAGGGTTTTACTCGCTCATCGAGGGCGCGCGCGAAACCTGGATCGAGACGCCGTATGGGGCGCCGAGCGACCGGATTGCGTTGGGAGAGATTGGCGGACGGCGCGTCGCGTTTCTGCCCAGACATGGCAAGGATCATCGGTTCCCCCCGCACGCGATCAACTACCGCGCGAATCTGTGGGCGATGAAAGAGCTCGGAGTGAAGTGGATCGTCGGGCCGACGGCTGCAGGTTCGCTGGATCGTGACGTCAAGCCCGGCTCAATGGTCGTCTGCGACCAGCTCGTCGATCGCACCCGTGGAAGGAAGGACACGTTTTACGACGGACCGATCACCACGCACGTCAGTTTTGCCGATCCCTACTGCCCGACATTGCGGCCAATTGCAATCGAGACGCTGCTTTCGCAGGATGTCGAGACGCACGAACGCGGCACGGTCGTGGTCATCCAGGGGCCGCGCTTCTCGACGCGCTCGGAATCCAAGTGGTTCCTAAGCCAGGGCTGGGAAGTCATCAACATGACGCAATACCCGGAGGCGTATCTGGCGCGCGAGCTCGAGATGTGCTACGTCAACATCGCGCTCATCACCGACTATGACGTCGGGCTCGAGGACATGCCGCCCGTCTCTCACCATGAGGTCATCGAAGTCTTCAATCGCAATAACGAACTGGTAAAGCGTGCGATCGGAACGATCGTTGCGAAGATTCCCCTCGATTCGGATTGCGCGTGCCGGCACGCGCTCGCCTCCGCCCGGTTCTGAGATGCGACGCCGCGCGCTGGGCATCGACCTTGCGATGTACGCGCAAGCGGTGCCGCTTCTCGTGCGCCATCCCTCCATTTTCGTCATGCCCTTGCTGGCGGCCGTGGTCGATCTGCTGATCGGACAGATTGCCCCTTTCTTCACCGATGCGGTGGGCGGAGCAGGCGGCTTTCTCTTTCAGATCGTTACCCAGCTCGTCTACGGTTTCTGCTTCGGCGTCGCGGCGATCGGCGCAAACAACGTTTGGCGTGGACGGCGCGCAACGTTCGATGAAGCGTGGGAGGAAGGGCGCCACAAGGCCGGCGGAATTCTCATCGCAACGATCGGCTTTTACTTTCTTATCTGGGTCGCCGGCTATATCGGAGAGTTCACGGGGAGCCAAATCATACAGATCGTCCTCGAGCTCGTCGTTGCATTTTTCCTGATCTATACGATACCGGCGGCGGCGATCGGCGGGATGCCCGGGAATTTCGCAATCGGCGCGTCGTTTCGCGCGGTTCGCGCGAACTTACTCGCCGCTGCACTACTTGCGATCGTCTTTGTCGCGCTCTGGATTTGGCTGCCGCTGTTTGTTTCCGGGTTCATTCCAGCGAGATTCGGTACGACGGCATATTCGCTTGTGCTGGCAGCGCTCAAAGCCATCGTGTTGGCCTATCTCGCCTTCCCCTTCGCCAAGGGATACGACGACGTCGCCTTCAGGGGATACTGGTAAGCGCCATTCGCACCAACTCGCCGACGAGCTCCGGGCTAACGTTCGTCCGAGCCAGGCGTTGCGCGTCGCCGAGTTTTCCCAGAAGCGCGGCCGCCGCGTGACGGTCGATGGGTTTGAGGCGCCGGATCCGCTCGGCGTGATCGAGCGATAAGCAGCGCCACGCCGTCGTTTCCGTTGGCAACGATCCAGTCGCGCACGAGTATTTTTATCGTCTCGAGGCCTTCGTCGAGCGTCTCGCGCGTTGCCCACGAATCCTCGGGCGATTTGCCGGCTACGCTTTCGAAGAACCATCGAACGACCTGGCCGCGCAGCGATTCTTGGTCGCCTTCAAGCGCGGCGAGCGCTCGGGTCACGCTGCCACCCCCCAGCGATGCGCCCAGCTCCGCATCGTCGCGCCCAAAGTGCATCGTACTCGAGCACCTCGCGCACTTGCGCGTTCGAGAGCAGCGGAAAGTGAACCTCGATCGTGCGGGAACGGATCGTCGGCAGCAGCCGTCCCGGCGAGGGCGTCGTGAGCATCATCACAACTCCTCGAGGCGGCTCCTCCAAGAACTTCAGCAGCGCGTTCGCCGCCTCGTGCGTCGCGAAAACGATGTCGCCCAGCAGCAGGACGCGCATTCCGCCGCTATACGATTGCATCGAGAGCTGACGAACGAGATCGCGCGCCGAAAGCTCTTCGCTTTCGTGAAATCCCATTGGCGCGTCGCGGTCGCCGATCCGCAGGACGCCTTCGTGCTCGAGAAAATCAGGATGCCGAGCATTCTCTCTGTCGAAAGAGCGTACATGACGAACACGTGCCGTCGTATCCCAGCACGCCGTCTTTAGGCGCGAGACAGAGCAGCGATTGTGCCAAGCGGCGCGCGAAAGTCTTCTTCCCTACGCCGGGCGGACCGGTGAAAAGATATGCGTGCGCGAGCCCCTGCGGCGTCAACGCCTCGAAGTAGCGTCTCGGCCCTCCGGCTCCAACGACGTCGAACCGCAGCTCGCTCACGTTATCTGCACGCCCAGCCGCCTCTTTAGCGCAGCCAAGGCTTCGTGTAAAAGGTGCTCGCGGCGTCGCCATCCCGTCGAGCACGACGTGCCGCAATGACTCCCGAGCCAACTCCAAGAACCCGCAGCGCACGCGCTCGTGAAACTCATCGCCTTCGCTTTCGATGCGATCGGCTGCCGCATCGCGGTCCGCAAAGCCGTTCGCGCGCGACCGCCACCGGCAAATCGATCAGCAACACCATATCCGGCTCGACGCCATCCGTTGCCGTGGCGCAGATCGCGCGCAACGCATCGAGATCCGCCCCTCGCCCGTATCCCTGGTAGGCCAGCGTCGAGTCGACGAACCGATCGCACAGCACCATGCGGCCGTTATCCAAAGCCGGCCGAATAACCTCGGCTACGTGCTGCGCCCGCGCCGCATTCACCAAAAAACTCTCCGTCAGCCGCAAATCTCGATCGCGCGATTCAAGAAAATCTCGCGGACCGCATCGCCCAGCGGCGTTCCGCCCGGCTCTCGCGTCACGACGACCGCATGCCCCTCAGCCTCAGCCGCTCCGCAATCCCCGCAACCAGCGTACTCTTGCCGCTGCCCTCGATCCCCTCAATTACAATGAACATCGCTGCGCTCAGGCTTGATACGTCAGTCCAGCGGAGGGACTCTGCGAAGCCATTGACAGCAGATCCCAGCAGGTCGCGAGTCAGTGTGCAGGAGCGAGCAGTATGCGACGATGAGCGCCGACGCATGCTCAAGATGAGGCTGTTCGGCGTTTTTGTAAATGCGTACGCGGCGGTTCGGTTCCAGCCCGGTGCTGCGGGATTGCAGGCGATATCGTTCCGCGAGTTGATGCTGCATGCGGCGAATGTACGACGTCTGCGGGGAGAGCTCGATCGCCTGATTGTTGAGCAGGACTTGATAGATCGCCTCTTCGGTTTCGCGCAAGCGCCATCTCTTCGTTGTCGATCGATCCGAGATTGAAGACGTCGCGCAGCGCGCTTGGATCTGTGTGGTCGTGTTCGTCTTGATCGAGTAGATCGGCACGTTGTCGGAGGCGATCTGCTTGAGCTTGGGCTGCTCTTTGCGCTCGAGCGTCTTGAGCGTGAGCACGACGTCTGCGTCGTCCCAGTTTCGCGCCATCGACGCATTGACGCGCAGATTGGCGATCGCGCGCTCGATCTTGTTGCGCGAGACGCCGTAGGGGAAAATCGAAAGCGGCCGGTCGCGCTCCTCGGCGTCGCGGTCGTGGTCGTAGCGATCGGCGAAGCGCGGCATCGATTCGGTGTCGGCTTCCTGCACGACGGTAACTTCGCCGCTGGGCTCGCGCTGCCGGATCTCCGGCTGCGGCTGATAACCGCGCAGCAATGCATCGATCACTTCGGCGACGTTCTTGTGAATCGCCAACGATCGCGGTCGTGAATCTCGATCACGACGTCGAAGGTTGGCGGCGCTTTGCGCTCGAGCACGGTTTTGCGCGTGCCCGCGCCGGCGCGCTTCTTCGTCGGAGAGCGTTACCGCGCTCACGCCGCCGACGAGGTCGGAGAGCGTCGGATTCATCAAGAGGTTCTCGAGCGTCTGGCCGTGGGCGGTTCCGATCAGCGTGACGCCGCGTTCGGCAATCGTGCGCGCCGCCTCCGCCTCGGCCGCCGTCCCGATTTCGTCGATGACGATGACTTCGGGCATATGATTTTCGACCGCTTCGATCATCACCGCGTGTTGCAGCGCAGGATCGGCGACTTGCATGCGCCGCGCGAGACCGATGCCGGGATGCGGAATGTCGCTATCGCCGGCGATTTCGTTCGAGGTGTCGACGATCACGACGCGCTTGCGCTCTTCGGAGAGTACGCGCGCGCACTCGCGCAGCATCGTCGTCTTGCCGACGCCGGGACGGCCGAGCAGACATATCGATTTCCCGCTTCGCAGAACGTCGAGCAGGATATCGATCGTTCCGTAGACCGCTCGTCCGACGCGGCAGGTGAGACCGACGATCTTTCCGGTTCGATTGCGGATCGCGCTGATGCGGTGCAGCGTCTGCTCGATGCCGGCGCGGTTATCGGCGCCGAACGGCGAAATGCGCGAGCAGACGTGCGCGATATCTTCGTGACTAACCGGCGTATCGGTGAGATACGTAAAATCGTGCTCGAAACGAGCCTCGGGCGGCCGCCCGAGATCGAGCACGACTTCGATGATCTCTTCGATGTTATTGAGACGGACGAGCGCTTGCCGAATCGCGAGTGGGAAGATGTCGAGGAGTTGGGAGAGCTCCCAACTTGGGGAAACCGACTGAACTCTGACCGCCAATACTGTTCCTGCCTTTCGGGCCTATATACCCACGGGCACGGCTTCGAGTTTCCCGGTGTCCAGGCCTCACTCCTTCACGACGCGAATGACGCGAAGCTCGTCGTCGTACGGGCCTTGAATGCGCACGCCCGCCTTCAAGCTCGAGCCGCACGTAATCGACGATCTCGCGTGTGATCTCTTCGCCCGGCGCGATGACCGGAATGCCGGGCGGATACGGCGTCAAGGTCTCCGCGCAGATTCGCCCGACCGATTCGCGAAACTTTACGAATTCGCGCCGGAGCGAGAAATGCTTCGCGCGGCCGCATTCGCATCGGCGGAATCGGCGGTAACCGAAAGTTGCCGCGCTTGCAATCGCTGCTCGAGCACTCCCGACGGCGCAAACATGTCGAGCGGCGCGATCGTCGCGCGCCATCTCGCGAAACGCGTGCACGAGCCGGTCCGCGGCGTCGCGCGTCGTGCCGATCGTAAAGAGCGCGACTACGTTGAACAGATCGGCGAGCTCCACTTGGATGTTGTGACGCCGCCGTAGAATCTCGGAGGCCTCGTAGCCGGTGTAGCCGAGGCCCGTCACGGTGACCGCCATCTTCGTGGGATCGAGCGCAAAGACGCCTTTTTTACCGCGCAGCTCTTCGCCGAAACAGTAAATGCCCGGAATTTCGTTGAGCAGCGCGCGGGTCTCTTGGGCCAGCTCGATGGTGCGAGAGAGCAGCGCTTCGCCTTCGGTCGCCATCTGTTTGCGCGCGACGTCGAGCGAGGCGACCATCGGCAGATTCGGCGACGTTGAGAGGAACATCTTCAGCACCGAGGCGAGCGGTCGAGCCGCACGCGTTCCCCTTTTTGATGGAGCATCGCGCACTGGGAAAAGGCGGAGAGCATCTTATGCGTCGAGTTGATGCAGAGATCGGCACCGGCGGCCGTCGCCGAGAGCGGCAGCGCCGGATGAAAGTGAAAGTGCGGACCCCATGCCTCGTCGACGAGTAAGAGTTTCCCGGCTGCGTGCACGATCCGCTCGATCGACGCAAGATCGGCCGCGACGCCGTAATACGTCGGCGACACGAGATAAACGGCGGCGAGATCGGGATGCTGCTCGAGTGTGCGCGCCACGGTCTCCGGCGTCACGCAATGGTCCATCCGCAGCTCTTCGTCGACCTCGGGCTGCATGTAGATGGGCTCGGCGCCGCTCATGATCAGGCCGCCGAGCATCGACTTGTGCGAGTTGCGCGGCACGGCGATCTTCTCGCCGGGATTTACGGCCGTCATCATCATGCATTGATTGCCGCTCGTCGATCCGTTGATCAAGAAGAAGGTATGGTCGGCGCCCCACGCGGCTGCGGCAAGCTGCTGCGCCTCTTTGATCGCTTCGGTCGGCTGCAGCAGATCGTCGATGCCAGGCATCGGCGTCAAGTCGATCGCGCAGATATTGTCGCCGATGAACTCACGAAATGCGAGGTCCATCCCGTTGCCCTGGATGTGCCCCGGCGTGTGAAACGGCAAAACGCCCGAATCGACGTAGTCGAGAAGCGCTTGAAAGTACGGCGTCCGGTGCTGGTCCAAGGCAACCCGCAGAATGCGCTCTCGGGGCAGAGCTTCCTTCGAAGCGCAACGAAGGCTTCGGCGTGACCGACCGCAACCCGCAGGCACGACAGATGGCTGACGAATCCATGGTGCGCAACTTGAGCGCACAAGCGGCGGCGATCTGGCCGCAGGAGCTGCCGCTCTTCCGCCGCTATCGGCTGCCGGCCAACGCGCGGATTCTGGACGCCGGCTGCGGCACCGGCGAGATTTCGTCACGTCTCGCGGAATCATTCGCCGATGCGCGCGTTTTGGGAATCGATATCGTCGATCCACATCTCGAGCTGGCGCGCAGTCGGTACGCAGAAGCTCTCCGCGCGGCTCGCATTCAGGCATATGGACTTGTTCGAGCTCGAGTTACCGGACGCGACCTTCGACCTGAGCGTGTGCCGGCACGTCCTGCACTCGATCCCGCACGCCGATCGCGTCGTTTCCGAACTCGTACGTGTGACGCGGCCGGGCGGCTACCTCCACATCATCCCAGAAGATTACCGCATGCTGGAGTTCCAGCGTCGCGGCAAGCTCGATCCGCAAGACTTTTGGCACGAAGTTCCGGTACAGTTCGGTAGCAAGACTGAAACCGATTTGTTCATCGGCCGAGACATCTACACGATCTTGGCCGGAATGAATCTCGACGATATTGGCATGGATTACGTCGTGGTCGACACATTGCGCACCTCGCGGCCAACATTCGCCGCCATAATTGCAGCCTGGCGCGACGGCTATTCGGATTCGATCGCTGAGCTGACGTCGTTCTCAAAGGAATCGGCGATTGCGTACTTCGATGCCATGATCGATACGATACTGGATCCGCATGCCTATGCGGTCTGGTTCGTTCCCGTGGCCAGCGCGCGAGTACCATCATGAAATTGCTTTCCTTCAGCGCAAGCGTTGAGATTTTCGTTGGTCTGATTCTGGCAGCGAGCCCAGCGCTCGTCGTCCGGTTCTTGTTGGGAGCCGATCTCTTCGAGGCCGGTAAGGCCGTTGGACACGTCGCGGGGTTTGGTCTGTTCGCGCTCGGGTTGGCTTGCTGGCCGCGGCGCGACGACCCAAACGAAGCGGCTGTTCGCGGCCTTATCGCCTACAACGCGCTCGCCACACTCTTTTTTCTGTGGTTAGGCATCCGTGGCGAGCTCGTGGGCTTACTTCTTTGGCCCGCCGCCGCGCTTCACGGCATCCTCTCGATACTGCTCTTGCGAACCTTCGTAGTGTCGAAAACGACCTGATCCCAGCGCCACAGCTGCCTGAAGAAATCGCGCGACGCACTCTTATCGACGCTCGCGCGTCCCATGTCGGCGATCCTTCGCTTTCCATCGATGGCTTCGAGAAGCCGCTCTTGGATCGCGTCGATCGGAAAATAAAGTCCGTGAACGTGTGATTCCGGTTGATCAAAACTGCGGCCGCGCCGGGCGCCAATCGGTCACGAACGGTCAACGGTGTCGGGCAGCCGGATCGGTACGTATTCCAGCCAGGCGTCGCTTTCAAAATCGATCGCATCGCTTTCTTCTCGATAAACGATCGCGCTATGGCGTACCATCGTGCCGCGGAAGAGCTCCAACGCCGCGTATTGCTCGCCGTCGGGAGACTCTTGGAGCCTCGCGGCATGAGGCGTGACGGCCGGCGCACCGCAATACGGAAGATACGGCGCTTGCCGAATCCATCGGCCGAAAGCCATGCCTGCGCCCTGCAACAGCTGCATGAACTGCGTAACGGTGTATGCGCGATCGTTCGGATGCAAGAGCGCGTCGGCGATGCCTGCCTCGCTCGAAAAGTCCGGGGAAGACTTCAACAAAGGCACGATCGGATGCCCGCTCGGTAGAGCGCGGAGCGTTTTCGCGAGACCTTCGATCTCGGCGTCCGTCGCAGCAAGACCCAGCCGCTTGCAGTACTCTTGCAGCATATAGATGCCGGCGCGTCCGTAAGGCGCGTAAACCATGAGATGCATCGCACCGCCGCGGGCCAAAGTGTCGCGCAATGCCGCCAGACCGGCGCCCGGATCTGCAAGATGGTGAAGGACACCGGTGCAAGCCACGCGATCGAAGGTTTCGCGCAGCTCATTCGCGCTTTCGACGGAGAGCTTCCGTAACTCGAGATTCGCGAGGCGATGCTTGCGCTTGAGCATTTCCTCGAAGGCGAGGCTCGTGTCGCTGACGTCGATTCCAACGACGCGCGCGTTCGGCCAGCGAACCGCGTAACGCGCGGCCTGCGACGTCCCGCAGCCGGCAACGAGCACGTTGCGATCGTCACGATAGGGTTCGTGCGGCCAGAAGAGGTGCGATTCGGCGCGCCGGCGGACGTCGTCCCACGCCCGCCGATACCCGTCGAGGTCATCTACCGGCGCCGGGTACGGATGATCTTCATAAAATTTTGCCACTTGCGCAGCGATGGCGGCCTGAGCCGCCATCGCATTCTTGATCGTTCACTTAAGGTACGCGCATCACCCGTGCGGCGTTTGCGCTGCCGCGAGTACCGCATCTAAATTGAATGAAGCGGGTTTCTGTCGCGGCGGGAACTTCGTGAAGTCCGCTATCTGTTCAGCGACCACTGCCTGCATCACGTACATCTGAGGTATGTGATTGACCATCCAATCCCAATAGGTGTTCGAGTTGACGTCGGCCCGATCTCGAACGGATCTCGGCGCAGACTGAAGATATGCGGAACGCGTAGCTTCACGAACGGTTCAGCCCATAACTGCATCTGGTGAGCGCGCTGCACCGCCAGATTGAACTTCCAGTCACCGACCCGAACGGCAATGATGTCTCCATCGTCGCTGAAGTAGACCTTCGCATTCCTCGGGCTTTCCTTCGACTCTCCCGCTAAATAGGGAACCATGTTGAAGCCGTCGAGATGAACCTTGTACTTCTTGCCGTTCACAGTGCAGCCGTCGAGAGTTGCTTGACGACGTCGGGATTGCCCGCTGCCGCCAAAATCGTCGGAAACATGTCGATGTGGGCGACGATGCCGTTGAAGATGGAGCCGGGTTTGATCTTTCCGGGCCAGCGAATGAAGCTCGGCACGCGCCAGCCACCCTCCCAGTTAGTGTCCTTTTGCGCGCGGAAAGGAGTATTTGCGCCGTCCGGCCAGGTGTCGTTCTCGGGGCCGTTATCGGTTGAGTACATCACGAACGTATTGTCTGCAATGCCAAGCTCGTCGAGCTTGTCCAGGATCATGCCGATCTGCTCATCGTGCACGACCATGCGATCGCTGTATGGATCCTGACCGCTCTTGCCGATATTCTTCTCTGCGACGTGCGTGCGGAAATGCATGGCGGTGGAATTGTACCAGCAGAAGAACGGCTGATCGGCCTTGGCCTGCTTTTCGATCCACTCAAGAGCCGCTGCGGTAATCTCCTCGTCGACCGTCTCCATGCGTTTTTTCGTCAGTGGACCCGTATCGACGATCTTCTGCTTCCCGACGCGGCCCCAACGTGGGTCCTTGGTGGAATCGTCAGTCTCGGTCGCCCAGCAATGCAGAACGCCGCGCGGTCCAAACATTTCCTTGAACTTCGGATCCTTGGGATAGTCGGGGAGTTCGGGCTCCTCCTCGGCATTGAGATGATATAAGTTGCCGAAGAACTCGTCGAAACCGTGAACCGTCGGCAAGTACTCGTTGCGATCGCCAAGGTGGTTCTTGCCGAACTGTCCCGTGGCATAGCCGAGAGGCTTTAAGAACTCGGCGATGGTCGGATCCTCCTTTTGAAGACCGACGGTAGCGCCCGGCATGCCAACCTTCGTTAGGCCGGTGCGGATCGGGTTCTGGCCGCAGATAAAACAGCACGGCCCGCCGTGCAGCTCTGCTGAGAGTAATAATCCGTAAAGAGCGCCCCTTCGTTGGCAACCCGATCGATATTCGGGGTCTGATACCCCATCATGCCGTGACTGAATCGGCTGATGTTCCAAATACCGATGTCGTCGCCCCAGAGAATGAGGATATTTGGCTTCTTATCTGCCATTTTAGTTCTGCTCGCTTTCGTATGGATTGGTTACCTTCAATTATACGGCAGCATCGCGTCCCCGAGGGTATCCTAAAAGCGCAAATTCGCATTGACACCAGCTTGCGACACAACGGCGCCCGCATGTTAAGATGCTTTAAACGATGAGTTGGCTTTCTGGCGTCCCGATCTCTAGCTCGCGCTGCCGCTCTTTGCCGCGATTTTTGCGGCCGTTGCGGTCGCGGCCCATTCGGCTTTGCGCCGCTTCTGCCGCCGCAGGAGCGGCTGAGCGAGCACCACGAAGTCGCGGGGATTTTAATGGGTGTCGTCGGCGTCTTGTATTCGGTCGTGGTTGGGTTTCTTGGTTGGGACCGTGTGGACCGCCTTCGCCGCAGCCCAGCAGACGACGGATCTCGAGGCCGGCTATGTGGCCGACGCGTTCAACTACGCCGGGCAGGTGGCCCAGCCGCAGCGCGCGGACATTACAGCGAATGTCGCTCGATATGCGATTCTCGTTCGCCGCGAAGACTGGTCCGCCGCGCCCCACGTGAGGATGGATCCGACGGCAGAGCTACTCTACGATGCGGTAGCGATGGCCGTACAAGTTCCGCAAACGAAGAGTGCAAGTTCGGAACAGATTCTGGAAAGTAATAGGATTCGCAGTGCGCTTATCGACACGTTACGGCGGCTCGGCGACACGAGGCGGCTTCGCTTGGTCCAAGCGAGACGGGTTGCCGCCCGGCTTGATTGAGGCGCTTCTTTTGGGGGCGATGGGAGTCGTTGCGTTTACGTTTTTGTTCGGCGTTCGAAGTTATGCAAAACAGATGACGATGACGGCGCTGCTGGCCGGATCGATCGGTTTATTCTTTGGTCTGATCGTTGAACTGAGTACGCCCTACTCCGGGCAGATCCACGTCTCGCGCGATGCGCTAGACTTCGTGATTACAAGCAATCATCTGGATCGACTCGCGAAATAGTCATCCGCTCGGGCCGAGGCGCCGCGTCAAAAAATCGACAGGGAGCCCAAAGGATCTCGGTCATGCTCCTTCTTTACCCAGGTGCGTAAGTTGCGTATCTCGGATAGACACCTGACGAGCTAGAGCCTACAATCGCCCTGGAAGGGAGCCCCAGCCAAATCATGCATTCTTTGAAGCGCCTCGTCGCGACCGTATCGCTCGTAATGGCGTTCGTCGTCTCCGGCGCCGCCGCGCGCGCGCAAGAGCCGCCCTCCCCGACCCCCGCGCAAACGGCGCAACCGACGCTCTTGGATCAGCAATACGACGGCCAGACGCACGTCATGGTGGCACCTACATCTGGGGCCCCACTGTCAGGGCGAATTTCCAATTCTTCGTACCCACGCTTCCGCGCCGCGCGCACGGCAAAAAACTTATTCAGAGCACCGTCGATGTCGGGCCGAGCAGCTACCTGCCGAAGCTCAACGCCGCCGCAATGGCAGCATTCGACGTCCGCAAAGGTAACATCGACTTATACGGCGATGCGATTTATCTTAACGCCTCGACTACCGCGACGATCTCCTCTACAATCAGCGGGCCATTGGGGAAGGTCCACATTCCCGTGACGATTGACAGCTCCGCACGGCTATCCAGTGCCATTTGGGAACTTGCGCTCGGCTTCACGGTTGCACGCAGCCACACCGCCGACCTCACGCCTTTTCTCGGCTTTCGCGATTTTCCGATCTATCTGAACGTCGCTATACCGCGACGGTCGGCAAACGCGGCATCCTCGCCCCGACTGGGACCGTGACGCCGTCGGACCACGCCGGCGATCCCATCTGGGGCTTGCGTGGCCGTGCCTTCGCCAACGAGCACTGGTACATACCATACTACTTTGACTTCGGCGGCGGAAATAACAACCAAACGTGGCAGGCATATGGCGGCGCCGGCTACGCATTCCCGCACGGGCAATCGTTAGTGGTCCTCTACCGGCAGCTAGATTATTACGGGTTTCCCTCAACCGCGCACACGCAAAAGATTAGACCTTGGCGGCCCGCTTCTAGGATATACCTTTAATTTGTGACCGCGCTCGAGTTCGTTTCGCGCCTCGGCGTCGCCGCAATCTTGGGAATCGCGATCGGCTTCGAACGGCAGTGGCGTCAGCGGGCGACGGGGCTGCATACGAGCACTTTGGTCGCGGTCGGCGCGGCGCTCTTCGCCTTACTAGACGGCATCATTGGGGCGGGCGACACGACGCGCATCGTCGCAGGTGTCGTCACGGGCGTTGGATTCATCGCCGGCGGCGTGATCCTTCGGTCGGGCGTCAACATCACGGGCCTCAATACCGCGGCGACGATCTGGGCGACTTCAGCGATGGGCGCCTTGGCCGGATTCGGTCTTTGGCTCGAGGCTGCCATCGGTGCGGGCGTCATCATTTTCTTGAATCTTCTGCTGCAACCGCTCGCCGACGCGATCGACGCGCGAACTAAAGCACGCCACCAGTAGAGACGGAGTGCAGAATTCGGCTCGCGCGGGAGTCGCGTTGCTAGTCTTGGTCGTCGTCCTACTCAATTCGGTCGATCGCTATCGCATCGCGCCATCATGGCTCGAAGAAACTGCATTCACCATCCTGATCGGCTCCTTGGCGCTTTCTGCGTTGACGCGCACGCCATTGTTTCGACGCATCGAGCTCGTCGCACTTTGGGGAACCGTGACACTCGGTCTCTTCTACAATACCATCAATCTCGGCAACGTCATCGACAAATTGGTCTTCTATTCCGTTCAGCCTTCGACTCTCTTCTTGACAGCGGTCACGATCTGGATCGACAACGTTATCGTTTTTGCGCTAGCGTATTGGCTCGTTGATGGTGGCGGACCAGATGCACGCAACACTGGAAGGGCGCTCTATCCAGACTTTGACTTTCCTGCGTACGATCGGCCCGAACGCGTGCGGCCGCACTGGCGTCCGGGACTCGTGGACTACGTCTTTCTGGGCTTCACGACGGCCACGGCGTTCAGTCCAACTGAAGGACTGCCCCTTACGCCCCGCGCGAAGATTCTGATGATTGCGCAGAGCGCCGTATCGCTCACGACCGTGGCAATCGTCGCCGCTCGCGCCGTGAACATCATCCAATAGAGAGCGACGCGATAAAGCCGATCGAGGCGATCGCAACGATCCTCCCGAACCTACGCGCCCTCGTCGCCGTAGATCAGCGCGGTCTTCGTCGTGCCTTCGGAGAGGTAGTCGTGCAACGGGCCTTGCAACGCTTTGAAGAAATCGTCGGCCGCTTTCTGCCCCTTCTCTTCTTTTTCGTCGTTTCCGAGCACGTGCGTCGAGAAACCGAACTCGGCAACCAACGGCTCAAATCGATCCGGAACCGGGCGCGCCCAGACCGCTAGAGTGGCGCGGGCGGTAACGCCGTGACCGAAGGAAAGCGTGCCAAGAGTCGACTGAAGCTCGAAGACCTTAGCCCCGGCGACGATGGACATCGTTTGATTCATATCGATATCGAGCGTCTTGAGGTGCGGCAGCGCATTGGCAAGACGCGAGAGCGGCGCTTCGAGCGGGATCTCCGGGTACTCGACGATGACGTTGTTCGAGAAGATGTTCGCCATCGTTCCGGGCGCCTCGCCGCGAATGATCTCCTCTTTGAACTTCTTCTTCTGCAGCTTCGTCATTGTCGTGTCAGTATCGAAAGCCGCCGCCTTTTCGTAATCGGGCGCCCGGCATTTAAATGTTAGCTCCCAGCTTTCGTCGGGCCAGATGCCTTGCCGAAGCTGCCGGATACGAAAGATGAGCTTGTTCTTGCGCAGATCTTGAGCTGCAGTGTCGTAGAACTGGACGATTCGCAGTTGCGCATCGAGCGACTCTACCGGATCGTAGTGCACGCCCAGCTTTTCGGCTAGACGGTGCAGCAGCTCGTTGAACTCGAGCACCGAGCGCCGGCTGGGAAATTTCTCCGGCTTGAGAAGCAGTTTGAACTCACGATGAGTCACCAGCGGCGTTGCAGTTGCGGCCGTGCCATCCTTACTCATTGATATGACTCCTTATTGCCTCGCGACGATCATGTTGAGCAGCTCTTCTTTCGAAATCATATGATCGAGACTCTCACCCGAGGTCTCGACGACGACGACGTTCACCGTTCCATTGAAGGCGCTCTCCCGGGGCGGCATGTCCGGCGTCATCGGCGATCCATGCTTGACGCCGACGTCGGAAGTCTCGTCCGCCGAAAAGACCATTGGAAGCGTCTGCTCGACGCGCCCGCTCCCAACCGCCTTTCCGTCGATAAAAAGCGTTACGCCGCCACCTTTTGCGAGTCCGCCGCCATCGTACGCAAACTCCATACGAACCTGATGCGTTCCGGAAGAGAGCGGCTGCGTCGCGGTAACGACGAAATGGCGGAGTCCCGCCAAATTATAGAGATAGGTCAAAGTCCCGTTCTTCACGTAGAGCATCCAGCCGCCGGCGATTCCGCCTTGCGAAAGAATTACACCGTTTGCCCGGTCTACTTCGGAAACAACAACCTGCGCTGTAACGGAGTGGCTCTTGTTCTTTACGTTCACCAAGCCGTTTTCGTTGAGGCCGCCCATACCGGCGGCGAGCACTTGCGAGTTTCCACGAACCAGCGCCGGGCGCCCGGCAAGGTCGGAATTGAAACGTTCGGCGCCGCGATCATCCATCGGCAAAACGCCATTGCGAGTCGCCTCGATGATCCACAAGCGCTGAAGTTCGTGAAGCTTATCCGGCATTTGCTTTGAAAGATCGTGCGCCTGCGACCAATCCTTGCTGGTATCGTAAAGCTCCCAAACGTCGTCCTCAAACGGCGGAGTTTCACCCGTCAATATCCAGGGGTCCGATGGCGCGTTACGGCCGTCCAACCCTTGTGGTAGATGCCACGATTGCCAAACATCTCGAAGTATTGCGTTTCCCGCCTTTCGGCGGCCTTGGCGTCATCGAAGCTATACGCCATGCTGACGCCTTGCATCGGGACCTGCCCGACGCCGTTCACCATAATGGGCTCGGTCAGCTGCGCGCTCTCGAGAATCGTCGGCGCAACGTCGATGACGTGGTGGAATTGGTTGCGAATTTGCCCCTTGGCTTTGATCCCTTTAGGCCAGCGGACGATCGTACCGTTGCGAGTGCCGCCCCAGTGCGAGGCGACTTGTTTCGTCCATTGATACGGTGTATCCATCGCGTGCGCCCAGCCGACCGCGTAGTGATTGTAGGACTCGGGGCCGCCGAGTTTGTCGATGCGCTCGGTAAGAAACTCCGCCGTCTCAAGTGCGCTCATTCCGTTAAATGGTATCGTTTCGTTAAACGTGCCCTGCGGCGTCCCCTCAGCCGACGCCCCATTGTCGCCAATGATATAGTAAATTAGCGTATTGTCGAGCGCTTTGATCTGATCGAGCGCGTCGATTAGCCGCCCGATGTGATGGTCGGCGTATTCGAAGAAACCCGCATAGACTTCCATTTCGCGCGCCAACACTCGTTGGAACTCCGGTGTTTGAGAATCCCAGGCCGGTATTTCGGCAGGGCGCTTCGTGAGATCGCAATCCTGCGGTATGACGCCGAGCTTCTTCTGGCGCGCAAACGTCTCTTCGCGCAGTTTGTCCCAGCCTTGGTCGAACTTGCCTTTATACTTGTCCGCCCATTCCTTCGGCACATGATGCGGCGCGTGTGTTGCCCCCGGCGCAAAATACATGAAGAAGGGCTTGTCGCCGGCGAGCAGTCGCTGCTGGCGCACCCAGGCGATCGCGCGATCGGTCATGTCCTCCATGAAGTGGTAGCCTTCTTCGGGCGTCTTCGCCGGTTCGACGAGCTTCGTGCCTTCGTGGATCGCCGGGTACCATTGATTGGTCTCGCCCGCAACGAAGCCGTAGAAATACTCAAACCCCGAACCCGTCGGCCAACGATCGAACGGTCCGACGGGGCTCGCTTCCCAGACCGGCACCTCATGGCATTTTCCGAACTGCGCGGTGGAGTAGCCGTTGAGACGAAGGATCTCGGGCAGCGGAGCCATCGAGTTTGGCCGCATCGAATTGTAACCCGGCGCCGACGTTGCGATTTCGGTGATCCCGCCCATGCCGACCGTGTGATGGTTGCGTCCGCTCAACAGCGCAGCGCGGGTTGGCGAGCAGAGCGCCGTCGTGTGAAAGCGCGTGTAGCGCAGGCCCTCTTTCGCCATTCGCTCTGCGGTTGGCGATTGGCAGGGACCGCCAAAGGCGCTCGACGCGCCGAATCCCACATCGTCGATTAAGACGATCAACACGTTGGGCGCCGCTTCCGGCGGGCGCAGCGGCTCTATGGGCGGAAATTTCGAGTCAGGATCTTTTGCATCGTAGGCGATGAATCCGGCGTACGCCTTGTCGGGAATCGGGAGAATCTCGCGTTGCTTCTTCACAGTCAGTCCTTTATACATCGAAAGCCAAGGTGCGACATGCCCGTGTCGATCATTTGCGGAGAGCGCGCCGCGGGGCGAAATCGTAAACAGTATTCGGGCGAACAGAGAAACGAACCGCCCTTGAGAACCTTGCGCGGAATGCGCACTTCGGGCTGGCACGGATCGTAGCTGCGCTCGCGCATGTCGCCGGCGCAACATGGCGACGCCGCGGCGCGCTCGGCCACGTACCAGTCCGTCGTCCACTCCCAAACATTCCCGGCCATATCGTATAAGCCGTATCCGTTGGGCGCGAAACTTCCGACCGGCATCGTACGCGGCCCGTGACGCGACGTGTGCCGCCAGGGGAATGCCCCCTGCCACGTATTTGCGGCAGCCTCTCCGCCGGGCTCCATCTCATCACCCCAAACGAAATCCTTGCCGTCGAGCCCGCCGCGCGCCGCATACTCCCACTCCGCTTCGGTCGGCAGCCGTTTCCCTGCCCAACTCGCATACGCTTGCGCATCTTCAAATGCAACATGCACGACGGGATGGTCCGGACGTGGTTCGATCGAGCTGCCGGGGCCTTCGGGATGTTTCCACGAGGCGCTCGGAACCCACGACCACCAATTCCGGTAATCGCGCAAATCAACGGGACCCGGGGTCATGTGGAAGACCAGGGCGCCCGGAACCAGATTCTCCGGCGGCGCGTTTGGATAGTCCGCGGGATTGAGTTCGCGTTCGGCCACCGTGACGTACCCCGTCTTGCGAACGAACTTTGCAAACTCGGCATTCGTAACGGCGCGCGCGTCGACCCAGAAGCCATCAACGCCAACCTCGCGTACTGGAGCCTCTTCAGGATAGAAGCGCTCCGAACCCATGCGAAAGAGCCCGCCGCCGATACGCACCATTCCGTTGGCGCTGGACGTAATCATCGGTATGCCGCCCTTACTTATTCTCTCTGTGAGCCTCGAACTCGGCGTGCAATCCTTCACCCAACGTCTTTCGCTGCTTCTCGCCTCCGGTCAACGGGGCGGGCTCCCACGGCTCCCACTCCTCCCAGCCAAGGTATTGGGAGAGCAAACGGAAGCCAAAGCCGATAACGAATGCAACAGCGGTCGACGGAATGACCGACCATTCCAGAAGCTGATTGCATAACAGATACGCGATTCCGGTCAAGGCGGCAGCGGTCACGAAAAACTCCCCGCGCACGAGTTGCTTCGGCACGCAGTTGCAGGCGACATCGATGATCCACCGTCCCGCCGTGGTCGCGATGATGCCAATGATTACCGCGGCAAAGTACCCCAGATGCGCGGCCAACGCCGCCTCCACGCCGACGATTGCGTACCATGGCAGCGAGAAGGCGGTCATGAACTGAAAGAGGCCGTCCTTGAAGCGCTGCGCGCTGCCGTAATCGACCAGTAGAGCTAAGGCGGCAGCACCGAGACAAGCAACGAGATACCAAGGATTCTCGAGCGGTGACGGCACCTTATTGACGAGAACGTCGCGAATGATTCCGCCACCGATGCCGCCGGCGTACCCTAGAATGATGACGCCGGCAACCGTGAAGTGTTTATAATGATCCGGGCGTCGCGCTAAGAGCGCCCCATTGAAGGCATTCGTCGTGGCCGCAATCAGCGAAATGTAATCGACGGCGGTGAAGGTCCATAGGCCAAACTTGGAAATAATCAGCGGCGTCATGCCACCGCTTCCTTGGCTCTACGTGAGAAGATCGAACCGAAGAACGTCGAAACGATGATTTGAATGACGAGATAGGTTAGGACGGCCGCGGCAATCTCCGAGCTGCGCAAACTCGAAGTAGCGATCAACGCGCAGAGTCCGACGTTACGCAGCGTCGTCCCGATTCCCAAGACGCGGCGGTCTTCGAGCGCCGGTCCTCCAAGCAGCCAACCCACAGCCATCGAGAGCAGCGTCAGGACCAGCATGGCGATCATTCCGAGCGA
The DNA here is from genome assembly GCA_963815165.1 of Vulcanimicrobiota bacterium. Taxonomy (GTDB): domain Bacteria; phylum Vulcanimicrobiota; class Vulcanimicrobiia; order Vulcanimicrobiales; family Vulcanimicrobiaceae; genus Cybelea. The sequence continues at coordinate 1,455,897 of CAWFFL010000003.1, read as the reverse complement.
GCCGTACACAGACGCTACGCCGTGAACGATCTGCGGCATCAAAACGATAATTAGTATTGCGGCGGCTCCAAAAAAGACAAGCTGCAACGGGCGCCCCAGCCGCGCTCCAAGCTCGGGGAAACGGCCGCCGACGGCTATTCCCAACAGCAGCGGCAGAAGCTGAAAGAGAATCAAGGTCACGGCAAAACGCGCGAAGGGCAGCTCGACCTTCGTGATTTCCGGCAAGACCAAAGCCGCGGTGACAGGTATCGTGACGATCGAGAGGAGCGGAAGGAAGACCGCCAGTTCCACGGCCAGCGCGAGGCGGCCGCCGCGCTTTCGGACCGAAGCCAAGACGAACGGAACGCCCGGCGCAATCGCCATTAGTAGAACGCCCGTGGCGACGGGCGTCGGTAGCCGGAAGAGCTTGACGACGGCAATGCCGAGCGCCGGAACGATCACGAAGTTCGCTAACAGCGCCCGTCCCAAGAGTCCGACGTTCTTAAGAATCGTTTTGAGATGGTCCCGATCGACTTGCAAGCCGGCCCCAAAGGTTAGTGCAACCAACATGATTGCGGCAAGGAGCTGCTCGGGCTTCATGAGAGGTTCAGTGTAACATTCGCTGGATTATGGGTCTATCCGAAGAATGTAAAGGCCGATGGACGGGCATAGCCGAGCCGACCGCGTCGTGGATATCGCGGCCGTGGTGCTGATTTCTGTAGCCGCTGTACTGACGGCCCTCTGCGGCTATCAATCGGGGCGCTGGGGCGGCCAGCAATCGCGTCTCTTCAGCATGGCGAACGCGAGCCGGTTACGCTCGGCGGAGGCGGCGGATCGCGCGAACGCATTGACCGCCATCGATGTCGCGGTCTTCCTGCATTACGTTGAGGCCGTCGACGCGGGAAAGACTCGGCTTGCGGATTTTCTTTACGCCCGCTTTCGTCCAGAGTTTCTGCCCGCGATGCGTGCCTGGCTATCGACGAAGCCGCTGCGCAATGCCGGTGCACCGTCGTCGCCGTTCGTCATGCCGCAGTATTCGCTCCGAACGCGGGCCGAGGCCCGAGCCGACGAGGCACTTGCCGCAGCAGATTTCGATGGGGCCCTTGCGGCAACTCGCCATTCCGACGACTTCCTTCTGCTGACCGTCATCTTCGCCGCGGTTTCGTTCCTCGCGGGAATTAGCACGAAAATGGCTCTATCCACGCCATGCAGTCGTCGTCGCCGTCGCTTTTTTGGCAACGATCTACGGTATCGTACGACTGACCGCGCTTCCGTTCTTGTAGCCCATCGTTATCGATCGTCGTTGTCGACGAGATAAAATCCGGGGCCGGACGCAAAACATCCGGCCGTGGATCTTCGCTGCTAGAGCGCGCGCTGGCCGATGACGCGGCCGACTGCCGGAGTCGAGTCTTTACCGTTGCCCCAGATGCCGTTGAAGCTGTTGTTGTCGCCGTTGAACCAGAACGAGAACCAGCCGGTGCCGGTCGGACCGGTCCAGTCAGCGCGAACCTTGTCCTTCGTCCGGAACTTTCCGTTGAGGATGTATGGACCGACGTGGCAGACGACGGTGGGACCAGACTCCGTGCATCGCATCTTCCCGACGAAAGCGCCCGGACCGCCGGCGCCGACAACGTTCCAGGTACCTTTCGCCGTGATCGGCGACGGCGGCAGAACCTTGTTACCGACGAACGAGCCGTTGGGCGAGCGGCCGTTATAGCCCCAGACGCCGTTGAGACTGTGACCGTTGGCGCTGACGTATACCGTGAGCCACCCCGCACCGCCCGGTCCGTGCCATTTTCCGTTGATCTTTGTGTCCGTCACGAACGTTCCGGTGAATCCGTTACCGTTGGCGGGATTGTTCCCCACGATGGTTTCGCCCGATTGCGTCAGCGTGACCGTCGAGGTCGTGGTTCCGTTGAGGCCGCTTTGCTGAATTGCCCAGGTACCGGTGAGGCTCGGCGGGCTTGCCATCGCGGTCGCGAACGAACCCGCGACCAGCGCGCCGGCGCCAAGTAATGAAATAGCAAGACGCTTCATTTCCATCTCCTTCGGCGTCTAGCTTATCACGGTGCCTCAGGCGCCTCAATCCCAAAACGGCATCTTCGCGCACCGGCTGACGTAGAGTCTTAAGGCGACTCTGCACTTTTCGGATAGGCACATTGGCGGTTCGTAACGTAGACTGTACGACTGAAGTGAGCACGGCACCACCGGCTGCGGCACCGAAACCGGCCGTATCCCGCACGGCAGTTTCGCCGTTCGAGATTTTTCTCACATTCCTGATCATCGGCGCCACGAGTTTCGGCGGCGGCGTCGTCGCCTATTTGCGCGATGCGCTCGTCGCGAAGAAAAAATGGTTCGACGACGTCGAGTTCTTGGAGATAACGTCGATCAGCAATACGCTCCCCGGACTCAACGCGACGAACATGGCAATCCTCGCCGGCGATCGACTGGCCGGATGGCTCGGCGCCGCGGGAGCCTTACTCGGTATGTGCTTGCCGGCGTTTGCGTTTATGACGGCGGCTGGGATCGTTTATGCCGAATCGCACGCCCGTCCACTCGCCACGGCGGCGTTGCGCGGCGTAGCCGCAGCGGCTACGGGCCTTATCGCCGCGACGTGGTTCAAGATCGGAAAGAAGTCGCTGCGCGGATTTTACGATGCTTTCTTCGTCATGGCCGCCATCCTCGGCATCAACTATTTCAAGTGGGGCGTGCCCATCACGCTGCTCGCCGTGGGGGGACTTGCAATCTTCACGTATCGTCCGCACACCGTGCCCGAGAAGCCGGCACAGGAGGAAGAGGAATGGATCAGATCCCTGCACTGATCCGGGTCTTTTCGTATCTGTCGCTCTTGACGATCGGCGGCGGTATGGCGGCTTTTCCCGAAATGAAGGTGCTCATCGTCGACACCCATCATTGGCTGACTGACGATCAACTGACGCACGTCTACAGCACCGGACAGATGTCTCCGGGACCCAACATGATGATGGTCGCGGAGGTCGGTCAGCTCGTAAGCGGGCCGCTCGGCGCGCTCGTCTGCGCGCTCGCATTTTTCGTGCCGACCGGCATTCTGACGTTTCTCGTGGGGCGGTTATGGAAACGGCTCGAGCACTGGCCGTGGCGCGATTCCATTCAAAAGGGCCTCGGCCCGGTCGCGATCGGGTTGGCCGTAGGCGGCCTCATCACGTTCGGCAAGACCGCAATCACCTTCAAGGACGGGGCGCTCTTCGGATGGGTTACGCTAGCCCTCGGCGTGCTCACGTTTATCGCCGTCGTTCGAACGAAGCTCAATCCGGTCATGTTCATTCTAGCCGGGGCCGTCGTCGGACTTATTGCACTGCGCTAACGTTTTAGCGTTGCTTGACCGGCCGGATGGTGCAAACCGTCGCATTTTCACTTCTGGGATATAGTTTCGGCCGGCTCGACGTTACAATGAACGCCTGTTATGAATCCCGATCGCTACTCAGTGCGAATCGGAGAGTCGCATTGCATCGCGATGGACGTATCGTACGATCAGTTGCTCCGGCAGATCTTGGAGTTCACCGTACGGGCGGCAGTTGCACGGTCGATCGACGAAAACGAATGGGAACATGAAGAGCTTCGTCGCAGCGGCTTGAGCGCGCTGCAAATCTTCCGAAATGAAAAAGCGATATGGGATGACGACTCCATGTTTGAAACGGAGTTCGGCGAAGCCCGCCGCGGGGGAGTTGGCCACCGCTTCCGATCGGCGAACGAATCGGATCCTGCCTTCTACGATAAGCTCGATCGCGACTTGTGCGCTTGGTGGCGTCGCGCGGGATATGCGACCTCGTGCCTGCGGCACGGAATGAAGCGGCTCTTCGCCGAGCTGGAGCGCGAGGCCGCCGAGCGCGCGGCCAATGCAAGGAATAGCTTGCTTACTGAAGTGCTCGACGGGCAAGCGCAGGAAAGTTAGTAGACGATAGGCTATTACTCTCTCCCCCAAGAGCCCGGCAGTCTATTTACCATGAGCGTATATCACACTGGAGTACTCGAGCGAGCCGCCATTGACGGTTCGTACGTTAGCAGCACGGTATCGTGGGCACAGCTCGAACACGGCTCGTTCGACGTTGGCTACGACGTCGCAGAGGTCGCTCCGCTCAGGGTTGCACTCCGAAGGTACAATTTGGCGTTTCAGGTCGAGGCACGCATCGAACCAAGGAAAAACGTCGTCGCGCTCGTTGCGCATCCGCGCACGCGCGCTCGTTGGTTTGGCAGCGCCTTCGGCATCGATGCGATCGCAACGAGCCGCGACACGGTCGACGTCCGTACCGATGGACCCAGTGCATTTTTTTCGATAACGGTTGACGAAGCCGCGTTGCAGGCCCGGTATTCGCAATCGCCCGACGCCGACAGTCTTGTGGCCAACGCCAGGCGCGTTACGCTTATCTCAGACTGCGTTCAGGCGCACCGTATTCGCGGGCTCGCCGCACGTCTTCTCTTACGACACCGCATCGCGCCGCAGATGGCGAGCGGCACACTCGTTCCGCTCCTGGCGTCGGCTTTAGAAAAGGTCGGCGGTCACGCGGTGGAGCGCACGAAGTGCCTCAACCGGCGATTTGCCGCAGTGCGCGCCTGCGAGAGATACATGCGCGACCACGTCGACGCGCCGCTGACGCTTCTCGACCTGAGCCAAATCGCCGGGATGCGGTCGCGGTCGCTCATCAACGCTTTTGAGGCGGTTACGGGTTTGAGTCCAATCGAATATCTCAAGCGGCTGCGCCTGAATGGAGTCCATCGCGCGCTCAACCATGCCGGGAAGGCGCGCCCGCGCATCATCGACGTCGCCACCGCTTGGGGATTTTGGCATATGGGCCACTTCTCTGCTGACTACCGGACGATGTTTGGAGAAGCGCCGTCGGAAACGCTGCTGGCTTCGCAACGTCATTTCGCCGTCGGGTGAACGACCGGAGATAGGCCGGCCCGAAGGAGATCGACGATCGCGGCCGGCGTCAAAACCTGTACTCCGCCGCGAGCCGGACGCGAACGCCGTTGAACGTATCCCGCCGCGGACCACGCGTGCAGACGCCCTTCCCAAAGCAGCCACGATCGATCGTCGAGTACGACGTAGGTGCCGTCGGGCAGATTCGCAATGTCGGCGCGATACGTGCGCTTCTTTTTTCCTTCGAGCCTATCGTCGTGTAACCGCCGATCCATGGCATCCGCCGTAAGGGAACCGCCGTGGCACGCTTCCCATAGCCGGCGAAACCGTTCGTAGTCGCCATAGCGACACTCGCCGCAGGGGCGATGCCCCGCCGCAAACGCGGCGGCTTCATCGAGAAAGAACAGCTCGGTGTAACGATGGGGCGTCATTACGTTCCTATGACGGCCGCGAAACTCCAGCACGCATGCAATCCACCGCTTTACTTGCCACTGGCGGACGATGCGGCGTTCGTCGTCGTGCAATATTCCCCGATTGCCCATCATCGTGCCTCGGCCCGGCAGCGCGACGACCTCGCCGAACGGCGTTACCCTATTTTGGAGCGCCAACTAACTTTCGATACGTTCGTCGATCGAAACGTTATACAGGAAGAGGAACTTGCCCCATTCGTCCGGCAACGTGTTGCGCTTGATTTGAATCCACGGAATGTATTTGGGCTGCCGCGGCTTGCGCAGCAGCGTCATATTCGCTTCTTGCGGAATACGGTTGTTCTTGCGGTTATTGCAGCGCATGCAAGCGCAGCACAAGATTCTCCCAAGTCGATTCGCCGCCGCGGCTCTTCGGCACGACGTGATCGACCGTCATCATGCGCTCGCCCCGCGTCCGCAATATTGACAGGTGTGATCGTCGCGAATCAAGACGTTCTTCTTCGTCAGCGCGACCTTCTGCATCGGCCGGCGAATGTAGTACAGCATGCGAATGATCGACGGCATTCGCATTTCGAACGTCGGCGACGCAAGCATGCGCTCTCGCCCGTGCAGCATCTCCGCCTTGCCGGCGAAAATCAGCTTCACCGCACGCTGAAACGTCGTGACGTTCAGCGCCTCGTACGTCGAGTTCAAAACCAGCACTTCGCTCACGCGGCGAGGTCCGGGGGGCCCGCGCCGCGGCCGAGCATTTTAAAACGAGGCATCTAGTGCCTCGCTTCCGAACGAACGTCAACCGCGTTTCGGTTAGCATTTGTGTTATCGCTAACCGCTGATCGGGCTGCAATCGTTCTTTGACGCGTTCGAAAGCGGCGGTTGCAACGTCGATCGCGATTTCCGCCGACGATGATCGGCTTTGGCGCCTTCTTCCTCGGTAAGATAGGCGTGCGCCGCCAGCGCCAGCGTCGCGATCACTTCGGTCAGCAACGGCTCGACGGGCGGAATCTGCCCTTGAAACCCTCCCTGCAATTCAGGGGAGGCGGCTTCAGTAGCCATCTCGAGCCTGAACTTACGCCGCGGTACAGGCCTTCCCTTTGGAATGCTCGGCTCGACGTGCCTCGCTTGGGGCTTCGACCATTGCGAGGAAATACTGATGCACTCGCGGGTCGTCGGTAAGTTCGGGATGAAATGAGGTTGCCAGTACGTTGCCTTCACGAACCATAACGCCGCGGCCGTCTCGCTCGGCGAGCAACTCGACCTGCGGGCCGCAACGCTCGATCCACGGCGCGCGAATGAAGATCGCGGGAAACGGCGAGGCTCCCAAGCGCGGCAATCGGTAGATCGACTTCGGCCGATTCGTTTTGCCGTCCGAACGCATTGCGGCGCACGGTGATGTCGATGAATCCGAGCGTCGGCTGCTCGAGATCGGCGACGTCGCGAGCGGCGACGATCATGCCCATGCACGTTCCCCAGAGCGGCATCCCGCCGCGCACGCGCTCGCACGATCGGCGCGTCGAGATGCGCGCGCTCGAGCAGCTTCATGACCGTCGTCGATTCGCCGCCCGGAATCACAAGCGCGTCGACGCTGTGCGAGATCCGCGGCATTCTTGACGGCGACCGCGTCAGCGCCGGCACGTTGAAATGCCGCAAGATGTTCGACGACGTCGCCTTGAAGCGCCAGTACGCCGATGCGTGGCCTTTCGACGCTAATTGCCACGCGGCGCGAGCAGCTGCGTTTCATCGAGCGAGCGGATATCCAGGCCGGGCATCGCTTCGGAGATGCCGAGCGAGCGGCAAGCCTCGAGTACGACGGCCGGCTCGTTGAAGTGCGTCGTCGCGTCGACGATCGCACGGGCGAAGCGCTTGGGATCCTTCGATTTGAAGATGCCGCTGCCGACGAAAATGCCTTCGGCGCCGAGCTGCATCATCAACGCCGCGTCGGCCGGCGTGGCGACGCCGCCGGCGCAAAAGAGCACGACCGGCAGCTTTGCGTTCTTCGCGACTCTCGGCAACGAGCTCGAGCGGCGCGCCGAGATCGCGCGCTCGCGCAACGAGTTCTTCCTTCGGAACGACGCTCAGCTCGCGAATCGCATCGGTGATCGCGCGCATGTGCCGCACGGCCTCGACGATGTTGCCGCTGCCGGCTTCGCCCTTGCTGCGAATCATCGCCGCGCCTTCGGCGATCCGCCGCAACGCTTCACCCAAATCGCGCGCACCGCAGACGAATGGCGTCGTGAAGGCATGCTTGTCGACGTGATACTTGTCGTCGGCCGGCGTGAGGACTTCCGACTCGTCGATGTAGTCGACGCCGAGCTGTTGCAGCACTTGCGCCTCGGCAAAGTGGCCGATGCGAACCTTGGCCATCACCGGAATCGTCACGGCGTCCATGATCCCGCGAATCAAATCGATCGCGCTCATCCGCGCAACGCCGCCGGCCGCGCGGATGTCGGCCGGAATCCGCTCGAGCGCCATCACGGCGACGGCGCCGGCCTCTTGCGCGATTGCGGCGTGTTCGGGAGTCACGACGTCCATGATGACGCCGCCCTTGAGCATCTGCGCGAGCCCGCGCTTGACCGTTACGGTTCCAGTGCTTTCCATGTCTCTATCATAACAGGCGTTCCCAATGAGAACATTGGGAACGCGAACCGGCTACTTCGGGGGTGGGCGTCTCGACCGGGCTCGGCTCCGGCGTGGGCGATTCCAACTCGCCGGAGGGTTCCGCGGACGGTGCGACGGTCGGGAATGGGCGCTGCCGCCAGATCGGAATGTTCGGGTTCGGCGTCGGCGTCGGAATCGGGGTCGGACGGGGCGTCGGCGTCGGCGCGAGCGTCGGCAGGGGCTGCGGCGGCACGCGCGGATCGGGGAAATGCGGATCGCCGGCTGCCGAGAGCGCCTGCGACCGCTTCCAGTCCGGTCCGTAGGGCTGCGGCGTGCCGTCCGGCGCCGGCGTCACCGCCTGCGGAATGACCGATTGCAACGTCTGCTCGTTCGCTTGGCCGATGACGCGATTGCCCATTCGTTCGCCGATCGCAACGGCGAGCAGCAGCACGAGCGCCCGACGGCGAGGACGATCGTCGGGAATCGAGTCGAGCGATGCACTATAGCCTATACGCGCGCCAGCGGCCGAACGACGTCAAGCTTCGCCGCGCGCGCGCGCCGATCGCTCGGCTTGCCGATCAGATGCACTTCGCGCAGCTCGCCCGGCGCCATATCGACGCGTGCCGTGTGGCCGCGAAACTCGACGAGCACGTTGCGCGCTCGATCGAGTTGATTGCACAAAAAGATGCGCACCGCGCCGGCCTCGTCCTCAAATGCAATCGCGCCGACTTCGACCGGCGAAGTCGCGACCTCGTCGCTGACGTCGCGCCCGGCGTGGATGCACGTAAAAGGCTCTTCGGCCGAAAGCTCGGGCATGTCGCCATAGATCGTATCGTTGCGCAGATCGACGACGTAGGTGCAACGCCGTCCGCCCCAATGCACGCGCGCCGCCGCGACCCATTGCCAACCCTTCGGGCGCAGACGGCGCCAAATGCGGCCGGCCGCTGGTGCGATAGCCGTTCAAGCCGCCGACGGTTTCCGCAACGGCCCAGAGATACTTCGCGCCGGTCCAAGGCGAGAGATACATTCCGCGATTGCTCAACGATCCGCCGTCGAACCATTCGGCGAACTCGCCCGGCACGGTGTTGCGCGGACTTCCGCCTTCCATCGCCGCGTAGGAAACGTTGAGCAAATGCAACCGCCTCGTCGGTCATGCCGTTGCGCGCGAGCGCAACCGAGCACCAGAGCGTCAAGTCCGGCCAGATTCCGCCAAGCAATCCGAACCCGTACGAGGGGAAGTACCACGCATCGGCGGTCGAGATCGTGCGCAAGCCCGACCGGCGTTACGAAATCGGCCTCTTGCAGCCGCGCGAGGATCGCGCGCCGCTGCGCTGGATCGGCAATTCCGAAGAGCACCGGGAAGATCTCGTCGGCGGTGAAGTTGTCTTGATACTTGCCGTCCTGATCGTAATTGAGGACGAAGGCGCCGGTGTCGTCGTTGAAGAGATAATCCATCATCGCCTTGCGCATCGCCTGCGCTTCGCTCGCCGTATCGCTCCCAATGGTCGTTGTCGCCCGACGACGGCGCAGAGCATCGCCGCGGCCTCGAGGCGTAGACCGCTTCGGCGTTGATCTCCGTGACCGCACCGTCGAGCGTGTAGTACGGAATGATGTTGCGCCACGACGAGATGCCGTACATGTCGACGCCCTTGGCGCGGCAATTGATCAATCCGTGATCGTCGCGCTGAGTGAGCATGTAGTCGGTCAGCTTGACGACGAGACCGATGCGCTCGCGCACCCAGGCGTCGTCCAGCGTCGCGTTGTAGTGGTGAAGCATCGCGATGAGGTGCAGCGGCGTGTCGTCGTTGATGTTGAGATCGTAAGCGGTCTTGTAGCCGCTGACGCCGCGAACGTATTCGATCATCAGGCCGCTCTCTTCGACGGCGCCATTGAAGACTTCGAGCGCGTTGCGGCTGAATTCCGGCCAGAAATAATCGAAGCCATGCACGAGCCACGACGTATCGCGCGAAACGAGGATATCCGACGGCGGCGAGTTCGTCGCGCCCCAACCGTGCGGATACTCCTTGACGATTCGCAGCATGTTGGCCTTCGCCCACGCGACCCCGCGACTGATCTCCGGCGAGGGCATGAGGAAGCGCGCGTCGGCCAGACGTTCGGTGAAATAGCCTTGCGTGTGGTGAAGCGCGCGCTGATCGCGCAAGCAACGCTTCGAGCACGGGACGGCTACGCTCGGTTCCGTCTTTGTGATAGACGACCGCCAGGCGCAACGATTCGCGCGCGCCGGCGGCGACGGCGATGCGATACTCGAACGCGCCGAAGATACGGCGGCTCACCAGTTCCGCCTGCTGCGGCGTCACGTCAGCGAGCGTCTGCGCCGTCGCTTCTTTCGCCAGCGTTCCGCGGCGCATCGACTTGAGCAGGACCTGCTCGCGCAACGAGAGCTCGACGGCAACGGGATGGCGGGAACCGCCCCACCACCGCTCGCCGCCGGTCTCGAGATTCTTGGAGCAGATGAAGCGCCCGTCGTTCCAGGCGCGCACCTCGTGCTCGGGCTCGCCGTAGAAGCGCTGTCCGACCAGCATCGCCCACGGAAAGACGGCGACTTCGATCTCGGCCGCACCGGGATTGTAGAGCGTCACGTCGACGACGAACGAGACGGCGCGATCGAATCCGGGTCCGTGCGGAACGAAGAATGCTTCGGTGACGTGAACGCGGTGATCGAGCGTAAACTCCGAGATTTGCGCGTACGGCAGAAAGGTTAGCTCGCGCTCGATCTGATGCGGAAAGAACGTGCGGTCTAAGAGGCGGTATGCGACGTGGTGCGTTCCGAAAATGATTTGATCCGTGTCCGCATCCCAAAGGCCGCGCACGCCGCCTTTTGCGGTCGATTGCGCATACGTCTTGAAGTTCCCGAGCAGCAGGCCGTAGGGTGTCTCCGATTCGTGCAGGACGTAGGCGCAAAACTCGTTGCGTTGCGCGTCGTAACTCAAACCCATTCGATAAGGTTCCTTAGGGCTTACTGCGGCGTCGAGCGCAAAGGCCCTTCTCGCGCGACGGCAAACGGACGCTCGGAGTGATGAGCATGCGGGCACCGGCGAAGATCAACCTCACGCTCGAGGTTCTTGCCCGGCGCGACGACGGATATCACGGCATCCGCAGCGTGATGGTGCCGCTCGAGCTCGCCGACGAAGCTGACCATCGAGCCGAGCTCGCGTTCAGCTTTGCTTGCGATCGAGGCGATCTCGAAGGCGAGCGCAATCTGGCGCTCGCGGCGCTGCGTGCGCTGGGCGAATCTCCGCCCGTTCGCATCGAGCTGCGCAAGCGCATCCCGGTGCAAGCCGGGTTGGGAGGCGGATCGAGCGACGCTGCGGCGGTCCTGCGCGCGGCGATGGCCGGCGCGTTCGGAGCGAGCTGCGACCGCGATTGGCTTCGCATCGCGCGGGCGCTCGGATCCGACGTGCCGTTCTTTCTCGCCGGCACGGCCGCGCTCGTCGAGGGAACCGGCGAACGCATCACGCCGGCCGGCGCAATTCCGCGCTGGCACGCGCTGATCGTCAAACCGCCCGTGGCGATATCGACGGCCGACGCTTACGCCGCAGCTCGATCGCTCGCAACGCCCGGCACGCGCCGCGTAATGCATCCGTTTCGATCGCGATGCTCGAAGCGCTGCAGCGCGGCAGACTTCGCAGCGGTCGAGTCGCTGCTGCAAAACGACTTCCACGACGTCATCGCCGCGCAGAGCGCCGAAGTTCGCCACCGCCCTCGCCGCGCTGCGTGGCGCCGGCGCGACGAATGCGATGCTGGCCGGCTCGGGCTCGTGCGTCTTCACCATTGCGCCGGATCGCGCGCGGATCGAGGCCGATCGCGGAGCGGCTCGATCTGGCGCCATCCTACGAACGTTACGACCGCATTCGCCGCCACGCCGGATTGGCGTGCTTCGCCTTCCACGCCGGCCCCTTCGACAAGCTCAGGACCTCCGCTCAGTGATCGACGACGCGGTCGTGTTGGCGGGAGGACCGCAAGACGAAGTCGCTCTGCTTCAGCCGGGCGCTCCCAACAAGGCTTTCGTCGAAATCGGCGGGATGACGCTGGTCGGCCGCGTTCTCGCGGCGCTGCGCGGGGCATCGAGCATCGCGCGGATCGTCGTCGTTGCGCCGCCGCGAATGAAGGATCATCCGCGATTTGACGCTGGCCGACGAGCTACGCCCCGACGGCGTGCATATCACCGAGAGTCTCCGCAACGGACTTAGCCGGCTTCGAATCCAGATGCCGACCTTTGATCGTCGCTTCCGATCTGCCCGTGCTCACGCCGGCCGCCGTCGAAGATTATGTTTCGCGCGTGCACGCGCTGGCCGCCGACGTCGTCTACGGGTGCGTCGAAAAAGAAGCCCACCTGCGCGCTATCCCGGCGGTTCCGCACACCTGGGCGCGGATGCGCGACGGAACTTTTTGCGGCGGCGGCATCGTCGCGATCAAACCTCGAGCGCTCCCGCTGCTCGAGCGTTTTATCGAGCGGCTCGGCGCCGCGCGCAAACATCCGCTTCAGCTCGCGTCCTTCTTCGGCTGGGATATGCTGGCGCGCTTTGCGCTCGGCCGGCTCGCGATCGCGGCGGCCGAAGCACGCGCCGCGAAGATTCTCGGCGCACCGGTCCGCGCGCTGATCTCACCCTATCCGGAGACCGCCGTGAACGTCGACCGCGTGAGCGACGTCGCGCTCGCGCGAGCGCCTGGTCTAGGCGCACCGGGCGAGCGCCAGCGCTTGAAGAGCTCGTTGGCGATGCCGAACTGATCGAGCGCCTTGCCGACGGTGTGCGCGATGATGTCGTCGACGCTCTGCGGATTGGCGTACATTGCCGGAATCGGCGGCAGGATCACGGCGCCGATCTCGGCGAGCTGAGCGAGCGTACGCAGATGCCCTAAGTGCAGCGGCGTCTCGCGAATCACGAGCACGAGGCGGCGCTTCTCCTTCAGGCAAACGTCGGCGGCACGAACGAGCAGATTCGAGTTCATCGAATAGGCGATTGCGCTCGCACTCTTCATCGAGCACGGAATGACCAACATGCCGTCGGTGAGGAACGACCCGCTCGAGATCGCCGCAGCGAGATCGTCGTCGCGATGTGCGACGTCGGCGAGCGCTTCGAAGTCGTCGGCGCGTCATCTCGGTTTCGAGCTCGATCGTGCGGCGGGCGGCCGACGTCAGCACGAGATGCGTCTCGACGCCGCCGATCGAGCGCAGCGCCTGCAGCACCATGTAACCGTAAAGGCTACCGCTGGCACCGCTGATGCCGACGATGATCCGCCGCATCGGAAGGCGGTTATACGTTGACGTGCAGGGGCGCCTGGTGGAAGCTTTAACTTCACAGCGGAAGTGCCCTCAGAGTCCCCGCACGTTCGTTCTTTTCTCGCCGATGCGTAGCTGGCACGACACCGGTTCGCGAAGATTCCTCCTGCGTCTCCTTCGTTCCCCGCTCTCGCGGCGTCGCGCACGACGTGGCCGCGGCCTACGCCACGATCGGCCGCCGCTCCGGTTCGCTCTTGGATGCGATCGATCGCGAACGGCTCGCTTTGCCTGCGGACGATCGTGACAGCCGTTCTGCGTTTCGCCGCGCGCGCGCGGCGAGTCCGCGCGCTTCCGCCGGATTTGGAACCCGAGATGTGACGCAAGCGATTGTCGAGACGTTCGCGTTGCAAAACGTTGCGATGCGTCCTTCGAGACGCGCCCTGCGCCTGCCCTGAGCGAAGTCGAAGGGGGCTCGCGGATGACAGATCGGGCTTCGAGCTCGCCGAGCCGATCGCAGCCGGAAGAGCCGGCGGGCGTCGCGGGCTGGCGCAGCCACTTTAGCGCCTCCGCGCTCAACACGTACGCCGAATGCGCGCGCAAATGGTTTTACAAGTATGCCTGCGCGGCGGTAGAAGATCCGCGGCTCGGCAGCATCGGCCTACGGAAGCGGCGTTCCATCAAGCGCTCGAGGATTTCCACGGCGACTTTCCCCGGCCGAGACGCGCCGACGAAGCGGCGATGCGCGGGCGAATCCGTGAATGCATTACGTGGGCGTTCGAGCGCAATCGCGAGGGATTCGAAACGCCCGTCGAGTTCGAGCTGCAGGTGCGCCGCGCGCAGTCGCACCGCGCAGCGCTACGTCGATTGGCTGCTCGGCGCAAGAAAAAGAGGCACCGTTCGAGGTGCTCGGCACGCGAGGTGGCCGCGCGAGCTCGATCTCGACGGCCGCCCGTTCGTCGGCTACATCGATCGGCTCGACCGCGACGAGCGTTCCGGCGGAATCGGCGTCGTCGATTACAAGACCGGGAAGCATCGCCGCGAGCGCGGCCGAGTACGCGGAAAAAATCCGCCGTTTTCGCGATTTTCAGCTTCCGTTCTATTACTGGGCACGGACGGCTGCCGGCGACCGCGTGACGCAGCTGGTCTTGATTCCGCTCAAAGACGCGCTGCTCGACGTGCGTCCGATCGTGCTTCGCGTCGGCGCCAACATCGCGTCGCGCGAACTCGAGCGCTCGCGGGCGCGCATGATCGAGTTGAGCGACGAGCTCGCCTCGGGAACGATTGCGCACTTCAGACCCAGCGACGATCCCGCGCCGTGCACCTACTGCGCGTACGCGGTCTCGTGCACGCAGCGGCCCTTCCCCGAAGCGCGGCGCTTCGGCAGTTGATCCTCCTCGAGCTGACGTCCGAGCAGCGCGCCGCGGTCGAGGCGCCGTTCGAGGGATGCTTCGCGATTGCAGGCGCACCGGGAACGGGAAAGAGCACCGCGCTAGCCGAGCGGGTCGCACGCTTGCGCGCGCTCCGCATCCGGTAGCAGAGCCGCTGGTTTTCGGAGTCGACCGCGGCATCGATGCGTTTGCCCTGGAACTGCTGCGCGAAGGCGGCCGCTCCGCCGTAGCGATCGACGACGTCGAGGCCGAGCTGACTCTTCGCGGACGCCTGCGCGCCGCTCTTTTCGCTCGCATGGGATGAGTTCGCCGGTGAAGTAGCTCGACCCCGAAGTTCCCGCGCTGCGCACGCCGGAGCGCTTTCTGCGCTCGGCTTTTCGATTGATCCGGCGATTGCGCGACGCCGACGTATCGCCGATGCTCTTTCTCTCGCGTGCGCTCGCCGGCGCGACCGAATTCTACGCAAAGCCACCCAACCTCGCCGATCCTGCGCTGCTCTCAGCGACGAAATCCACTTACCACGATTCGCTCGCGATCGATGCGCGCAGAGCTGCTGCGGCAGCATCGGCGCGAAATCGACCTCGCCAAGATTCTTGCAAAGCTCTACGAACGCTATCTCGAGCTGGTCGCCGCAACCGGCCGCATGACGGCACGCGATCTCGTGATCGCCGCCGCCGATTTGGTTTCGGCCGACGGCGCGTTCGCAAACGCGCTGCGCGAGCGCCATCCCTTCGCCTTCGTCGACGACGCGCAGGAGCTTACCAATGGCGAGTTGCGGCTGTTCAGTGCTATTTATGGCGAGACGTTGAATGGCGTTACGCTCTGCTGGGGATCCCTCGTCGGCAAGTTCCGCGGTTCGCATGACCAACCCAAAGGCGCCGTTTGCTATCGCTCGATCGACGAGCGAGCTATGCGAGCCATTTCGCCGCGCCCGCGCCGAGAGCTTCTATCGATTGCCCGCAATCGCAGAGGAAGCTGCCGCTATTGCCGATCGAGTCGGTAGGTGGCTCGCGGAAGGAACTCCCGCCCGAAACGAATCGCGGTCATCTTTCGCTCCGTTCGCCACGCCGACGCCTACGAAGCGGCGCTGCTCGACGCGCAACGTTCCCGTCGCCGTTGCGGGAGACGTCAACATCTTTGCCGATCGTCGCGCGCTAGACGCAATGGCGCTGCTGTGGAGCGTTTACGATCCGTTTCGTCACGATTGGTTGCTGCGCGTGTTGTCGAGCGCAGCGTTGCGGTTCTCCGATGCGTCGCTTGCGATCCTTTGCAGCGAGCCGCCCGATCCTCAGCGTCAACTCTTCGCCTTCGACGAGGAGCCGCCGCCGACCGCGCGCGCGAGCCGATGGAATCCAAAGCGCGACCTGCGCCTGGGCTGGAATGTCATTCGCGGTGAACGCGACGATGCGCTGAGCGAGCCGGCGTCGACGCGCATCGCGCGCTTTCGACGGTTGCGCGAGGGCTGGGTCGCGACGATGCACGAAGCGCCGTTCGAAACCTTTGCGCGCACCGTCTGGCGGGAAGGCCTTGCGCGCGAGGGAGATCCCGGCTCGGCTCGCGCTCGCGCGCAACAACTTCTCTTACGGCGCCTGCTCGATCGTCTCAACGGTTTTTTCGCGCGAAATCCGGATGCAGCGACCGGCGACGTCCTCGCGTATGCCGAGCAGCGGATGGAGAGCGATCTGGAGGGCTCCATGTGGCACGCCGACGCGGGATTCGTGCGGCTGCTGAGCGTTGAGGCGGCACGCGGACTCGAGTTCGACCGGGTTGTCGTTGCAAACGTTCGCGCCGGCGGGTTCCCGTGTTATTACTCGCCCGACGCTTTTCTCTTCAGCCCGAAGTACGGCATGATCCCGAAGGACAACACGGGTGACGCGCGCGCCGCACGTACCGCAAAGTTCACGTTTTATATGTTCCGGTCGAAAGCGACGCAGCAATACTTCGAACGCGAGCGACACGCCTTTCAATACGCCTTGGCACGAGCGTGCCGCGAGGTATTGGTTACCGCCGGCGGTCCGCCGATTCGGACGACCACGGCGCCGGAATTCCTCGAAGAGCTGCGCTAGCCAAAGAGCGATGCGCCTTCGCGAGATTCCTCCGGAAGTCTACGCGCGTGAAGTTTTGCCGCTCACTGCTGCGCTTTGGACGGGAGGGCGCAGTTTCGAGCAATACGTCGCGCAAGCGCTGGAGATCGCGCGCGGGCGTTACGGCCGGCGCTATTACCGCACGATCGGACTTTACGACGGGAACGTCTGTGCCGCGTCCTTCAAGCGTTACGAACGCACGATGCACTTGGGCGCGCGCCGTCTTTGCTCGATCGGTTTCGGCGCCGTCTTTACGCCGCCGGCGTATCGCGGCCGCGGTTACGCCAGCGTCATGCTTGCCGCCGCGCTCGACCGGGCACGCAGCGACGGGTATGAAGTCGCCTATCTCTTCTCGGACATTCATCCGCAATTTTACGCCGCGCTCGGCTTTCGCGCGCTGCCCAGCCGAAAGTTCTCGCTGAGTGCCGCCGAGCTGCCGTCGACGCGACTGCATCTCGAAACGCTCGGCGCCGACCATTGGCCGGCGGTCCGCCGGCTCTTCGATCTCTGCGAACGTCGCCGCGACGCCGGATTTTCACGAAGCGCCTCCACTTGGGATTGGATTGCGATGCGCGCGCGCCACGCATCGGAGCATCCCAGCACGAACGCGACGAATCTAGTCGCTCGCCGCGGCGGCTCGATCGCGGCCTACGTCCTGGGAACGCGCGTCCCTGGGCGCGACGCTTACTTTCTCGACGAATTCGCATATGCCGACGATCGTGCCGCGACATTGGTCGCGCCGTTGCTACGGGCCGCCGCGGGCGACCTGCGGCGCATTGCCGGTTGGCTTCCGCCCGGCAACGCGCGCGCGCTCCTGCCGAGGGCGCGCGTGCTCAAGCGCAGCCGAGCCGTTACGATGATCGCTCCGCTGGGAGCCCAAGGCCGCAGCCTTATCGAAGCGATTGCCGGATCCCGGGAAGATTTCTGCTGGGCCACCGATCACGTTTAGGAGAGGCTGCTAACGGGGCGCCTCGCTTAACGTAACGCCGAAGGGTTCGCCGAAACCGCGCAGCAGCGTCTGCGCCGTCCCCCCCGTGGGATACTTCCAAAAGCCGAGAGTGCGTCCGTGAAAGTTCGCCGCGACGACGCTCCGCTTCGCGACGAAGAACTGGGTGAGGTACCGCGCACCGCTCAACTTCGAGGAGCTGATTTCCTTTCCGACGGAACCGTGGATTGCGAAGCGATAGAGCGCCGACGATTTTGAGTCGCCGACGACGACATAACGACCGTCCCATGCGACGCCTGCCGGAATGTGGAACGCCTGTCGGAGCGTGACGCCGCGCATCGCTTTCTTGCCTTTTGGAAGCTCGAGAAAGACGAATGGCGCGCTTGGAGCGTCGTAAGTAGAGTCGGCGAAAAGATCGCCGGCGGAATCGTACGCCGCAAAAAAATATTTGTAGACGTAAGGGTACGTGTAAATCGCGGGCTGCCCGCGGGCGCGCGTGTAGATCGCAATGCTGCCGCTGCCGTGCAGCGATTCCAGATTCACGACGGCAAGATCGTGGCTTGCGGCATCGACTGCACAGCTATATGGATACTCGTTGGGATCGGCCAAACGTGCGATGGGGCGCGTGCCGCCGTGAGCAAACTCGAGTACGGTCGAGTCGGCGCTATTGGGAACGAATACATCGCCCGAGGCATCGGCGCAGAGGCCGCTCGGATAGACGAAATCCTGCAATATGCCGGCGAGCACGCCGACGCGCTTGCCTTGCGGATAGGAGTATATGTCGACATCGTTCGTCTCGTAGTCGGAGACGTACAGAAGGTCGGCATATTGGGCGTTGGCTGCGAACCAAGAGCGTTGCGTCGCGGGAACCCGGGCAAAGGACGCGCCGGCGCAGCCGGTGAGCAACGCAGCGGCGAGCAAAACGATCCGCCCGGGACTCGCGAACATCGACATGCTAGAAGAGACTCGTCTGCAACGGGTCGCCCTCGACGAGTGACGCCACCCGCGTGCCCAGCAGGCGCACCGCCACGCCGTCGAGGGCAGCGCGCCGCAGACAGTAGACCGCTGCCCGAAAAATGCGCCGAGCTTCACGGGTCGGCTCCGCCAAGTGCGTCTGCCGCCCGACGGTGGTGAAATCGGCGCGTTTAACCTTCACGCCGATCGTGTGGGCGACGGTGTGCTCCCGTTCCAACGTTTCGGCAAGCTCGCGCGCCTGCGAACGCAGCACGTCGATGAGCTTGCTCTCGTCTCGCACGTCGTATTCGAAGGTCTCTTCGGTCGATATCGACTTTGTCTCGCGCTGCGGCTCGACGCGACGACGATCGATCCCGCGCGCGAGCTCGCTCATCTCACGCCCCCAGGAGCCGAAGAGCTCGCGCAAGCGCTCGTCGTCGAGAGCCGCAAGCTCGCCGATCGTCGTAATCCCGAAGACGTTCAAACGTGCCTCCATTTTCGGACCAATTCCCCAAAGGCGGCCAACCGGCAGCGGCGCCAAGAACTCCGCCGCTTCGCCGGGCGCAATCGCCAAAAGTCCGTTCGGCTTACACGTGTCCGAAGCGATCTTAGCGATCATCTTTCCGGTTGCCACTCCCGCGCTTACCGTCAGGCGTGTTGCGTCGAGAATTTCGCGCCGCAAGGTCGCGGCGAGCTCGCATGCCTCCTCGAACGTCATCCGTTCCATGCCAACGAAGGCTTCGTCGAGCGAGAGACCTTCCACGGGATCCCCGCGCCGTTGGAGAACGTCGAAGATTTCGCGCGACACGGCCCGATATTTTTGCATTTCGGGCGGCACGACGACGAGTTGCGGACACGCCAGACGCGCTTTGTAGAGCGGCATTGCCGAACGAACGCCGTAGGGCCGCGCCTCGTACGAGGCCGTCAAGACGACGGCTCGGCGGCTGCTCCCGGCAATGGCGACGGGCTTTCCGCGAAGTTCGGGATTGTCGCGCACGGCGACGCTGGCGTAAAACGCGTCGACGTCAAAATGCGCGACCATCCCCTTCGACAACGTCAGGGCGACACGTTCGAGCGGTTGCGCTGACGGCGGCGCTGCGCCTTTGCCTGATTGCCGCAAGTCGCCATGCTGCACCATGCACGCGAACCATTCTTCGTGCGGTCGTAATAGGCGAATCGGCACGAGGCCTTGCGACAGGCGCGCAGGCGTGACCACGAGCCAAGCAACTGCGACTCGTAGACGATGGCCAGCAGCGACGCGATCGGTCCCTTGTCTTGCGGTTTGAGCTCCAAACCGTAATTGGGATTGATGGAGAGCATGAGGCGCGTCCTCGCAAGGAACGGCTCCAAACGCTCCCAGGCGGAAGGCACATCTCCTTCGCCGTTATTGGCAAAGAGCAGCTCACGCAGCCTCTCCCGGAATTCTCGCAGCAGTTTGAGATGGGTCGGGTTCTCGACCGGCCGAAGCCCATGGCTAAGGCACCATGCGCTTGCCTTTTCTAGCGTGTCGATCTCGTCGGGCCCACTCGGGAGCTCGGCCGTATTTACGAAGCGCCGTAGGAGCTCGAGGCTGCCGGGCGCAGCGTCTTGGACACCGGCAAAATAAGTTGACAAGTTACTGTCACCACCGTATAATGATTGAAGGTTACCACATCAGTCAAGAGGTTTCAAATGTTTCGCGATCCAGTCCGCAACGCTCCAATCGTCAACGACATCAGCGACGTCGATCTTCGGCTCAAGATCCAGCGCGCCGACACGGCGCTGTTTCTGGAGTCGAATTTGCGCTTGCCGCACCTGCGCGTTAGCTAACGAGCCTACACGGCCAGCGCTCCTTTCTGGATGGCGAGGATCGTCTGCATGTTGCGCAGGTCGTCCGCATCGCTTCCCGGAGTTTCGAGGATTGCCGTCTTCTCTCGCAGCTCGCGATGCGCGAGCAGAGCGCGAAAGCCCTCGAAGCCGATGCGGCCCTCGCCGATATGCCAGTGGCGATCGCGGCTAGCGCCGAGCGGCACTTCCGTGTCGTTGAAGTGAAACATCACAATTCGCTCGAGGCCGATCTCCTTTTCCGCGCTCGCCACGAATCGATCGACGCCCTCTTTGGAATCGATCGCATAACCCGACGCCCACGCATGGGCGGTATCGAGACAGACCGCGAGCTGCGGGTGCGCCACACCGCGAACGAAGGCGCCGAGCTCTTCGAGCGTTCCACCGGCTAAGTTCCCGGCACCGGCCGAGTTTTCCAAAACCAAATAGACGCCGGGTTCGATCGTCGCCAAGGCGCGCTCCAATGCAGCGCAGATCGCGGCAAACGCCTCCCCGCGATCGCGGGTTCCATACGATCCCAAGTGAGTATTGACGAAGCGCATGCCGCCGCGTGCGGCGACGGCGAGATCGTTCTGAAGAAGGCGCAGCGAGCCTTGCGCGATCTTTGGATCGGCGCTCGCGAGATTGATGAGATACGGCGTGTGAATCGCGCACGGATCGATGCCCGCTTCGCGCCGAATTTGCGCGAACGCCGCGAGCGCGGCAACATCGATCGCGGTCGTCCGGTAGCTGCGCGGGTTGGTCGAGAATACTTGCATCGCAGTGCAGCCCGCCGCTTTCGCGTGCTCGACCGCTTTCACGTAGCCGCCCGCTACGTGCACGTGCAAGCCGATGCGCACCTCGGACCTCGACTACTCGGCGTTCGCCTTCGCGAGCGCGTCGCCGAGAGCGAACTCGAGCGGCTGGCCCGGCTCGAGTTCCAGCTCGGGCAAATCGTCGAGCGAACGCAAGCCGAATGACTCCAAGAAGAACGGCGTCGTCTTGTACTGCATCGGTCGCCCGACGACGTCTTTGCGTCCCGCTTCGGCGATTAGGCCGCGGTCCAGCAGCGTGCTGACGACGCTATCAGAGTTGACGCCGCGTATTGCCTCGATCTCACTGCGCGTCACCGGCTGCAAATGCGCGACGATGGCAAGGGCTTCGAGCGCCGGCGTGGAGAGCGTCGTCTTGGGGGGCAGCAAAAACGCCTCGACGACGTCGCGCGCCAGCGGCGAGGTTGCGAAGCGGTAGCCGCCCGCGACTTCGCGCAGAACCACGCCGCGCTCGCTGTACTCTGCCTCAATGTGCTGGAGAACCGTCGCGATCTCGGCCTCGCCGGCACGCAGGAGCTTCGCTAGCCGTGGAATCGAGAGCGCCTCGCTCGCGACGAAGAGCAACGCTTCGACGGGAAGCGTGAGCCGCAGGATCGTTTCGTCGAGGGCGTTCAAGCGGCGGCCTTCGGCGGCGTAAAGAGCCGAATGTCGTCGAACGCCGCACGTTGTTCGAAGGCCAGCCGCCGCCGGCGGACCAGCTCGAGAATGGCCAAGAACGTAACGATGATCGCGTCGCGGGTCATTCCTAGTTCGTTGCACAAGCCCGAAAACGTCACCTCGCCGTGCTCTTTGATGCGGCGCATAATGTAGTCCATCGTCGCCAGCAACGAGATCCGCTCGCCCGCAATCGAGCGTTTTTCGGGACGCGCTTGTGCGAGCATCGTGATGAAAGCGCGCTTGAGTTTCTCGGGATCGATGTCATAGCGCTGCACGATCTCGCCGGCTGGATCGCCGGGTTCGCGATAGAAGAACGAGCTCGCCTCGCCTTGGTATCGCCGCAGCTCTTCGCCGAGCTCTCGATACTTCGAGTACGCGATCAACCGCCGCCGCAGACGCTCCTCGACTTCCTCCGGTGTCTCGTCTTCCTCGTCGACGAGCTCCTGAGGGATCGGCGGTAAGAGCGCGCGGGACTTGAGGAAGAGCAAGGTCGCGGCAATGACGAGATACTCGGCCGCAACCTCGACGTCGCGCGCTTGCAGCGCGCGGACATACTCCAGATACTGCTCGGCGACGCTGGCGAGCGGAACGGTGGCAATGTCGAGCTGTTGCTCCTTGATCAACGAGAGCAAAAGATCGAGCGGACCGTCGAAGGCGTCGAGACTGACGTGAAAAGCGTGAGTCTCCGGCCTAGGAGTTTGCGGCTCTCCTAGGACGGCACCGGCTCCGCGGCACGCGCAACGATCTCGGCCTCGCCGGCTGCGTCGGGATGCTCGGTGAGAAACTCCATGGCGAGGTCGACGAGACGCTTTTCATTGACGTACTTGAGCGTCTTGCGCGCTTGTGCCAAATCGAACCAGCGAGCGTCGTCGACTTCGTGGTCATGGCTGGCCGGGTCGCCTGAAAGGTAGCGCATGAGAAAGAACGTTACCGCCTTACGGTGCTTGGCGTTACCCACGTAAAACCAATACGAGATCTCATTGAGCCGCGTGATGATCTCGCCCCAGCAACCCGTCTCCTCGTGGACCTCCCGAAGTGCCGCTTGCTCGGTTGATTCCCGCACTTCCACATGCCCTTTGGGCAAAGTCCAGATGCGCGGCGGATCGCCGCGCCCGATGAGAAGGGCATCATACCCGGAACCGCGGCGGCGCAGCAGCAAACCGCCCGCCGATACCTCGTACTTGACTCGCATACGCTCCAGTGGGGACGGGTAAGGGGGCCGCTTGCGAGGCCCCCGATTACTTGTATTATAGCGCTCGGCCCAAGAGGAGATGAAGCCTTACGGATAGCTTGCCGTCAGCATGTTGGAGGTCGTAACGTCGGCCTGGCCGTTGGGCCCTTTGATGAGCGGCAACTGCTCCAGGTCGTTCGGATAGGAGGCTTCGTAGGCCGGATAATCCAGGCCGGCAGCATAGACGTCATAACTGCCCTTGGAACAGATCGTGGGCGTCTTTTGGCCCGACTGCGTCAACGGTCCCAAATCGTCGGCCAGAACTAGTCCTTGCCCTCCCTGCTTGTGCGTGACGAGCGTATAGAATGCGTCGCTCGAATGGGCCTCCACGCAAGGGCTTCCGGTGATGCCGCTGCCGCCGATGGCACGAACCTCGACCAGCGTTTCGCTGACGCCGGCCGGCACCGTCACGTCGACCGTGCCGCCGCCCTTGCCGTCCGGCTTGAATGCCGGGGTACTCAACGCCGGCAAAGCCGTCAGCGTACCGAGTTGTGCCCCCGCGGCTAGAATTCCGGGCGGGGGAGTCGGTGTGCCATTGGGACCGGGGCTCGGCGTCGGATCCTGGGGTGTATCGTACGAGGGGGGCACCGCCGCGTAGAGACTATATTTGCCGATGACCGGCGCGACGGCGAAATCGATGAAGCCCAGCGAGTAACCCTCCCAACCCAAGGCGCGTATCGTCGGGCCGGCTTGCGGAAAGGCCGGCGGGCCGCCATACCAGAGCTCGCAAGCGGGGCATACCTGCTTGCCGTAGACCGGCAGATTATACGCCGCAAAGAGCGGCGTGAATCCGTTCACCGGTCCCGAATCGGAGTTGCAAGGACAGAGCCCGTAGCCGAATGCGCCCGTGGTGGAGGCTTTTTGACCTCGCGGTGGCCCGGTCCACGCTGTTTGATTGAGCGTCGCCCACGTAATGTGATTTGTGCCCAGATCAGATCCGACGTCTTGCACTTGGTCGCCGGTTTCGGTTGAGATCAACACGTCGAAACTGCTGGGCCCGATGATCATTGGGATGCTGTAGAGCACGCCCGATAGCCCGTCTTTTTGGCGCAGCGTTTCGACGACATTGAGTCCCGTTGCAACGCTCGTGCCGCTGCCGGCCGGGAACGAGATCGTCGCAACGCCGACGGCCATTTGCAGTTTGCTCGTTGCCGCCGGATCGTACGATGTTACCGGCGGTTCCGAAGCTCCACCGTTGCCGCACCCAGCGAGCAGGGCAGTGAGAATTAGGGGACCTACGCCGCGAAGTAGGCGTGGGGGCGCGCAGCGCCAAGCGAGACGCGTAGTGTCGAGCATCATAACGTCACCTGATAGTAGAAGCGGAATGAAAGCGGCGGCAGGTTTGGATACGTCAGATAGGGCGAGTTGGGATGCGCCGCATTGTCGGGCGGTGCATAAGGAGAACTCGCATAGGTACACGGAGCGGTGCCGGTCGCCAAGCCCGTCGTTACCGGCGTACCGTAGCAGCCATTGATGATCGGAACGTTGTAGAGATTGTTGAAGAGATTGACGATCGAAAGTCCGAAAACCGACTGCCCCGCGACGCCATGCGTGGGCGGACGGTACTCGACCGTGAGATTGGCATCGACGCGTGGCGCGGTCAGTAGCCCGCCGGCCAATCCCGGCTCCGCGACGCCGCGCGTCGCCGCGATGTTTGGTTTCGTGCACGTTCCCGGATCGAGCGGATCGATGTAGCCCGGCGCGCCCGAATAGATGAGCGAAAGACTCGTGCTGGGTACGACAACCGGTTTGCCGTTGCAGTAGACGGCCGTATAATAGCCGGCGCCATACGGATAGCCGGAGTTGGCGTAGAGAACCGGATTGATCCGCCAACCGTGCTTGTTCTTCCAGTTAAATGCGGCGTTGAGCTGAAACGGCGAGAGATCGGGCGAGCGATAGACCATCCCCAACGCCAAGGCCGCCGGCTGCAGGAACGTCCCGGGCGGCTCGTTACCGAACTGTGAAATGTAGGTTGCGCCGACTTGCATCGAAACTCCAAGGGGCAGATCCTTAGTGTAAAGCGCCTCGATGCCGGTCGCTTTTTGAATTCCGAGATTCGAATACGAGACGTCGCTGAAGATTGGGGCGCCCGTTTGATAGCTAAAGCCGATAATTTGCGCGGTCTGCTCGATGACGTTATAGCCCCGCCGGTAGAACGGCGTAATCTTCAACGCCGCGCCGTCGCGAAACTCGTGCGCCCACGAAACGTCGATATTGGTAAACGTCGCACCAACCAGCGGCGCTTCCAGCGTCGAGCTTCCGAAGCGATAATCGCGCGTCAACCAGTACAGCTGGTCGCCGTAGCTCGAACAGCGCGCATTGGCCAGCGGTCCGCAGTACATGGCCGCCGTACCCGTCGTGTTGTCGTAGGAGGGAATGTTGTTGAACGGCGTATACGGTGCGCGGCTGACGTCTTGGCCGATGAGACTTGGCAGCGGCATCGACAGCGTGTGTCCGAAACCCAAGCGGATGGTATCGCGACTATCCGGCGAGTAGGACGCATCGAAGTGCGGCTCGTAAAGCCGCTGATGCGCCGCGGCCGGAATCGTCGCGGGCGCGCCGGCTTGCGTTGGAATCAAGAAGTTGTAACCGTCGAGTCGAACGCCGCCCTCGGCCTTCCAGCGGTCCGACATCTCGGCCGTGTCTTGCAAGTAGAGGCCGTACTGCTGCTGAGTGACCGTATCGACGTCTTCCTCAAACGGAAAACGCACGCCGCCCGGAAACCAGGAGCTCAGGTATCCGCAGCCCGACGTGATCTTCAATTGCGCGCAAAATGAAGGTGAGAAGAAGTCTTGTTCGAGCGTCCCGGCGCCCGACGCCGGATTGTTATTCGGCAAGAGTCCTGTGTACGTATACGGCACCGGCAGCGGCTGGTTGGGATGCGTGATGGGATACGTAATGATGTAGGCGGGACTGGTAAATGCCGTGTACGACGTAAAGTCGTACCGGTTGCCGTACGGTACGACGTACTCGTAGAGGCTACCGTACTTGAGCACGTTTTTGCTGCCGAGCTGCGTCGTCCCGTCGATCTGCCCGGCGGTGCGCGTACCGCCATATGGTTCGGCAAAGATGCCTTGCGCGGGCATGATTTGCGATTGGCCGGTGAACGTGCGCCAGAATTTCGTCGTCAGCAGCGTCGTGCTGCTCAGATTGATGTCGTACTCACCCTTGTAGGCAAGAAACGGGCTCTTTTGCGTATCCGCCTGCGAGACGAACGCATAGGTATTGGGCTGGCCCGGAAAGAGCGGGAGGAGATTGTCGCAGGCGTAGTTCTGCGTCAGCGTATTAATGGGACCGTTCGGACCGGTGACGGGGTACGGCGCGCACTTGCCGGCCGTCGTGCCGCCCGAGATGTACGGCAGATACTGAAAGCCGCCGTAATCGAGCGTCTGGGTGATCGCCTGATTCTGAATGAAAAACTGCAAGCGCTGGTTGTTGTTGTGACCGAACCGGTAGATCAGGTTGTCGAGGAAATCGTTCGAGCTCAAAAACTGCGGCGCGTAGTAGACTTGATTGGGATTGATCGTGCTGCCCAAGGTCGACGCGTTGGTGCTCAGGAAGCCCAGCGTGTTGGCGGCCGTGCCCGGAATGCCGTATTGAAACGCCTGACGGATGCCAATGAACCCGGCGTAGTTCGAGATGCGTTGCGACGGATCGGCCCAGCCCCACTCCAGCCCGAGCTGATGCAGGTAGGGAAAGAGCTGCGCCTCGGCATCGACGTGAAGATAGGTTGGATAGGTGCCGTTCTTGGCCGTGAAGAGCACCAGACCCGTGCCGGTATCGCCGTGGGTCGCGTCGCCGGCGCCCGGAATGAGTTGCACGCTCCCCACTCCGTTGAGCAAATTGAAGTTGGCGACGTTCTGCAGCGTATTCTGCAAGTTGGGCTGCGGTGTCGTATAGTCGATCCCTTCGAATTCGTAGGCGGCCTCGAAGGCAAAGCCGCCGCGAATCGAAACCGTGCCGCTCTTGTCGATCGTCACCGACGGAATGCTGCGCAGCAAATCGTTCTCGTTCGCGTTGAAGGCCTTTCCCGTCACGGTCGTGATCTGCGAGCCCGTCACGGTATACGTGTCGATGGTCATTCCGCGCTGAAACGCGCTGCCCGCCGAGCGCGAGTGCGTGCTCGCGATGATCTTGAGCGTCTTGGAGAGCGTCACGTTCACGGTCTGCTGCGAGCCGTTGAGCACGACGACCGTCGTCGAATACGGCAGATATCCCACCTTGCTCGCCGAGATCGAATACGTATCGGGCAGGACGCTCAAGAAACGAAAGCCACCTTTGGCGTCGCTTGTGGCGCGATACGTACCGCTCGGCGATTTGACGACGACCTGCGCGCCGGCCAAGGGCGCGTGAGTCTTATCGTCGCTGACGGTGCCGGTTATCAATCCACCGGTTTCGGCGAATGCCCGCGCAGGCAGAACGACGATGCCGATAGCGATCAGTAAAACGATGAGCTTACGGCGCAAGGAAGAGGTGCTCCGATTTGTTGCTGCAGTTCGTGGGACCGGCTAAGCAGGGGATCGTGACTTTTGCGCTCCCCTTGTTGATCATCGGCAACGTCCAGGCGTTCAACGTTCCGACCGATTGATCGAGCGTGTAGAAGCTCGCCCGATTTGGATCGGCCGCTAGCGCGCCGGCGATGCCGCTGAGGTGTGCGTCGGGGAAGAGGCCGACCGATGGATTGAACGGCTGTGGAAACTGCGCCGTCACGTTGACGGGCGGCGACGGCGGTACCCCCGGCGGCGGCGAGCGGAGCTGTCCGAAGTACTGTCCCAACAGCAGCGATGGCGCGTTGGGCGCCGACGGCGGCCACTGGCTGGAGTCGACGAACGCCGATTGCGCGAGATTGATGCCGACGATCGACGGCGGCTTCGCGTAAGGAAAGGCGATCTTGAAAAGCCGCGCGTGCCCGTTCGAGTTGCTTGCGTAGACGTAGAGCGTGGCGTTGACGTCGAAACGCCCTTGCGTCAGCGCAGTGTAGCCCGCCGTTTTGGAGCCGGGCGCGCCGAAGCCGATCGTCAGCGCCGCCACGCTCGACTGCGAGATCGGCGCCCTTAGCTCCGAGATCTCTGCGCCGAGGTTGTTGAAAAGCCACAAATTCTCGTTGGGATCGTACTCCAAATCGACTAAGTCGGCGCCGGAGATACCAACTTCCGTGATTGCGGGCGTTAGCGTCAGCCGCAGCTTCGCGCGTGAAGGCGCAAACGAGACGATCGGCGCCTTGAAAAAGCGCAGTTCCGTTGGACTGCCCAACGCAACGTTTCCGTACTGGTCGGCCGCGATCACCGGTGCGATACCCAAGCCTGCCCACTCGGTGAGCGTTCTCATCGGCTTGGAACCGGGGCTCAGCGGAAGCCGGTATTCGTAAAAGGTGCCGTTGTGGTCGACGTAGAGCGAGTTGGCCGCCGGCGACGACGTCGGAGGCGGCGGCTGCGAGACGGGCGGCGACGCAGGGCCGCTCACGACGCCGCAGCCGGAAATCGCGACGGTAACTGCTGCCACCGCCATCAGCGAGAGAAATAGCGCGGAGAATTTCATTGGTCGAGGCTCCCAAAGAGCGGGCCGGGGGAGCCGCTCGGATTGCCCGGCTTAGGATCGAGGAGAAAGAGCGAGAGTCGCGCGGCGCTGTGAAACGGCAGTGCGTTCTTCGCATCGAAGGAGTCGATCTGCGACGGCGTTAGGCAGTTCGGCGCGGGCTTGGCACAGGACGACGTCGCCGCATAGCCGCCAAAGTTCGAGACGTTCTTGCCGAGCGTGACGGTCGCGACGTTACCGAGTGCCGCGCTGCCAAGCTGTTTGAGATTGGAGCCGCTGGATGCCTCAAAGCTCCCGAACGTTGCTTGCGGCACCGAGGGTGAGGCCTCGTAAAGCGAGAGCGCAGCACCGGTGCTGCCGGTCGGCTCTTCAAAAGTGAGCACCGAGTATGTCGGATAAGTCCCAACCACGACGAGCGTGTAGCGCTTGTCCGGCAATAGGGCGCTGCTCTTGAGCGGACCGACGGCATAGCCGGCTTCGTCGCGCGCGACCAGCGATAGCGTTCCCGCATTGACGCTCAAAAACGGCGTGAAATCGCCATAATCGAACGTCGAGGCAACGGTCTCGCCGTCGACTTGAAGATAGGCCAACCCGATGTCGGTGGGCTCGCTGCCGATCAGCGTTTCGAGATGCGGCGCACCTTCGACGAAACGTACGCGCACGCTGCCGCTCTGGGTCGGCAGCGAACTCGACGACGAACTCGAACTATTGCAGCCGCAGAGTGCGAGCAACGAGATGAGCAGGCCGACACCCACTAAACGATACAAACTCATCCTAACGTTTTCTTAAAGACGCTTAAGGTGTTCTAAGAATTCAGTGTGCGCCGCAGTCTTGCGGCGCACACTGCGTAGTTTAGACGATTTGGATTACTGAAGACAAGGCTGACCGGAACCGCTTCCGCCGCCCGTTCCGTTGAGTGCGTTCACAACCGCCGTTTCGATTCCCGAGGATAGCGGCGAGTACTCGAGCGTATTCTCGATTTTATTTGCTGCCGACGACTCGAGGAACTTGATCAGCGCTTCCTTATCCGAAACGTGCACGCCGTTGTTGTTGCCGTAGAAGAGCAAGTAACTGACGTCGACGATCGGATATGCGCCCTTCGGCGGATTGACGTACGTGGTCGCCGGAATGTAGAGCTGGCACCACGGCGTGCTCGAAGCCAACGGGTTGCCGTCGCTGCCTTCACCATAGACGATCGAGGATGCCGTGACGTTCTTGAATGCCGCGTCGAGCGTTTTCTTCTTGGTAGCGGTCACGAAGGTCTATGGTGCCTTTGACGATCCGATCTAGGCCTCCAGTGCGCCGTTCTCCCAGCGCAACGTACGAAGAATTTCTGCACAGACCGACTCCGCCATGAGGCGCAGCTCGGGAACTGCCGTCGCTTCGAAGCGCGAGCCGCGCGCCGGCGGTCCAACGATCCATAAACTCTCGACCCGATGCCTCGAGCGATCGATCGCGGTAAGATCGGGCGCCGCGCGAAGCCCGAGGCGGCGGTCGTCGGGCGCTATCGATCCCTCGCGCAGCATCGCGGCGAGAACGGGATTCTTCGAGAGCGCGCTGACGCGTCCAACGCCGGAACAGTTGACGATCCAATCCGGACGAATCGCAATCGTTTCACCGTCGCGCACCGCGATCGAGACGTTTCCTCGGTCCATGCCCAGCAGGTGCCCCGTGTATTCAAAAAAACGTCCGGAGCGTCCGTAAGCTTGGCGAACCGCATCAACTTGTTGCGGGGCGCGGTGGCGTCGCCGATCCCAGTGCGATCGCAGGTGGCGCTCGAAGCGCTTTTGCTCCATCCGGGGAAGGCGTTTCCAGATTGCTTCGCCCTCGGGACGGAGCGCGTCGACGACCGCACGCCAGTCGAAACCACGTTGCGCAGCCTCTGCCACGTGTCGGCGAAAGCTGCGCAAGAGATTTCGCGCACCTTTGGTATCGAGCGCCGGCACCACGTCGTAGGGCGCGATGTCGGCATGAACCTCGGGGTAGCGGCCACGGCGCGACAGAACGTGCACTGTCCCGCGGTGACCGCTGCCCTTGAGCGCGACTAGGACGTCGAGCGCCGTAAGGCCGGATCCGATGACGAGAACTTGTCCGCCAACTGAACGGTAATCGAAGCGCCATGGATCGGCCACATAACCGGGATGCAAACGCATCTCCAGCGGCAGGAACTCGTCGTTGGGCGTTGGGTTTCCGGTAGCGAGCACGACCGAGCGCGCGGCGAAGCGCGCCCCCGATGCGGTCTCGACCGCGAAGCCTTCCGGAAGGGCTCGGCGCACGTTGACGACGCGATCGGAGACGTGCGTGAATCGCGATCGCTCGAGCGCGCCCCTGATAACTTCGCCGAGGTAATCGCCGTAAAGCCGGCGGGAGACGAAGTCCGTTCCCCGTGCGCGCCCCGCGAGCCAGCGAACGAAATGATCGGGATCTCCCGGAAATACGCTCATCGCCTGCGCGCGCGTATTGAGCAAGTGCTCGAGGTGCGGCGTGCCGTATGCCGCACCCCGTCCGAGGGCATCGGGCTCGAAGAGCGCAAGCGCAAGACCGGCGTGTGCATGACGCGCGAGATTCGCGGTGACCGCGCATCCGCTAAATCCTCCGCCGACGACCGCGACGTCGAGCTCGATCATCGCCGAGCCGGTTCCGGATAGGCGGGCAACATATCGTCGTAGGCGCCGAAGACCGTCTCGCAACGGCGCGCGAACTCATGATAGATCAAGAACTGCCGCAGCGGACCCGCATAGATGTGGAGCGAGACGGCGCCCTCGTTTCCCGCAGCGGCCACGCGATGAAGGTCGAAGCGTCCCGAGCGCAGATCCATCCCGCCCGGCTCAAGGACGCGCGCGTCGCTCTGTTCGACTTGCGCGTAGCCGGGCACGTCCCCAGCGTCGACTCGCAGGTAATCTTCGACCTCGAGCCGGCCCTCCAGGACGAACATCCAACAATGCTGGCCGCCGTGATCGTGGATCGCCGAAACGGCGCCGGGGGACCAGTTTAACAGGAGAATTTCGAAGCGGGGATCCTGATGAGCGCACGTGCGCGTGTAGGTTCCGGAGCGGGTTACGAGCCGAGGGACGAAGGGCCAGCTAGCCCGGCTTTCTGCAAAAAGGGACGCAAGCTCGGACTCAGACCGTTCGAGCGGACCTCGGACACGCAGACTCTCGATGAGTCGTGGAAGCACGAGCACCTCACTAGGAAAAGATGACCTTTATTATTGACGGAAGTCACTTTTCTACTAACTGAGCGGCGCTTTCCCTGCCGGGCCCAAAAAAAAATTGAGCCTCGTCATTTTCGCGAGGCTCTCCTTTTGAGGTCTCCGATCGGTTTTCCCCTAAGCAGTGCTCGCCGGCCGCCAACGCAAATCGGGCTGGCGGGCCGCCCGCGTTTCGTCGACCCGTCCCAACGACGGTCGTAACCGGAGCATCGAAGAGCGCCTGGGGATCGACCTGGGCTCGCTCGACGATCGCCTGGAGAACGGCGGCAAAAGCGTCCAGCGTCTCTTTCGACTCGGTTTCGGTCGGCTCGATCATCAGACACTCCGGCACCAGCAGCGGAAAGTACATCGTCGGGGCCATGTAGCCGTAGTCGAGCAACGCTTTGGCGAGGTCGAGCGCGCGTACCCCGTATTCCTTCTTGAGCTGCTGCGCGGATGCCACGAACTCGTGGCGGCAATTCTCAGGGTACGGCGTCTCCAAGAACTCGGCCACCTTCACGCGCAAATAGTTGGCATTGAGAACCGCTAATTCCGAGACGCGGCGAAGTCCGATCGCTCCATTCGCGTAGAGATACGCAAGGGCGCGAACCGCGTGCGCGAAGTTGGACCAAAACGATCGCATCGGCCCGATCGACTTCGGCCGATCGAAATCGAGCCGAAATGCCGAACCGTCATAAGCGACCAACGGAACCGGCAGATACTCGACCAGGTGGGCGGCCACGCCGAGTGGACCGTGACCCGCGCCCCCGCCTCCATGCGGAATCGTGAACGTCTTGTGCGTGTTGAGGTGCATGAGATCGAAGCCCATATCGCCGGGACGGGTGTAGCCCATGATCGCGTTCGCATTCGCACCGTCGTAGTACATCAGTCCACCCGCTTCGTGCACGACCGCCGCAATCTCCGCGATTTCGTCCTCGAAAAGACCCAGCGTATTCGGGTTGGTCATCATGCAGACGGCAGTCTGGGGCCCGATCACCTTACGAATCTCCGAAACATTGACGCGCCCCCGGTCGTTGCTCGGCAGCGAGATGACTTTGAAGCCGCACATCGCGGCGGATGCGGGATTCGTTCCATGCGCGGTATCGGGAACGATCACGCGGTCCCGTTCGCTCTCTTTGCGCTCTTTGA
The DNA here is from genome assembly GCA_963815165.1 of Vulcanimicrobiota bacterium. GTDB lineage: Bacteria > Vulcanimicrobiota > Vulcanimicrobiia > Vulcanimicrobiales > Vulcanimicrobiaceae > Cybelea. The sequence continues at coordinate 1,422,986 of CAWFFL010000003.1, read as the reverse complement.
AGTACTTCTTGGCGACCAACAGCGCTGCCAGCTCCGCGTGCGCGCCGGCCGACGGGTTGAGCGAAAAGGCCGCCATGCCGAAGAGCGAGGCCAACGAACGCTCCAGCTCGTACATGATCTGCAGCGCGCCCTGCGCGAGCTCGTCGGGAGTATAGGGGTGCAGCTCGGCGAACTCGCGCCGCGTCGCGATGGCATCGTTGACGCGCGGATTGTACTTCATGGTGCAGGATCCGAGTGGATAAAAGCCCAGATCGATCCCGAAGGTGCGATGCGATAGACGAGTGTAGTGGCGAACCACGTCGAGCTCGCTATTGTCGGGAAGCGGTAAGTCGTCGCGAACCATTTCTTTCGGCAAGAACGCAGCGAGCGGCTTGCCTTCCTCGAGGTAGCGGTTGGCGCGGCCCGGCTGCCCGAGCTCGAAAATCAGGGGAACTTCAACCGCGCGCTTGCCGATGGAATCAGACGGCTGCGGGGACATTCAAGATCTCCTGAAGCGCGCCCGCGAGCGCGTTGATGTCGCCGCTGGTGGTGAGCTCCGTCGCGGTCATAAGAATGCAGGTATCGAGCCCGGGATAGAAACGGCCCAAATCGACTCCGCCCAAGATCTCTCGCTCGCGCAGCGCAAGGAGCACCTCGGCCGCCGGCCGCCCGACGTCGACGACGAACTCGTTGAAGAACGGGACGGCGTGCCGGAGACGAACGCCCGCAACGTTCGCAACGGCACTTGCGAGCTCGCGCGAGCGCGCGAGATTGAGCGCCGCGGCGTCGCGCAAACCCGTCGAACCCATCAACGCGAGGTAGATCGTCGCGATTAGCGCGCAGTGCGCCTGATTCGTGCAAATGTTCGACGTCGCGCGCTCGCGCCGGATGTGTTGCTCGCGCGCTTGAAGGGTCAGGACGTACGCTGCGCGCCCCGCATTGTCGACCGTCTTGCCGACGAGGCGCCCGGGAATTCGGCGCATGTGCTGCTGCGACGACGCGATGAATCCAGCGTAGGGACCGCCGTACGCCTGCGCGACGCCGAAGCTCTGCGCTTCGCCTGCGACGATCTGCGCACCCCAACTCGCCGGTGGCGCGAGTGCCGCCAGCGACAAGGCCTCGGCGACCACGGCGACCGGAATAGTATCGCTCGCGCGGATCGCCGCTCGCGCATGCTCGTTTGGCGTATCGACGTTGCCGAAAAAATTCGGCGACTGCAGCGCGACGGCGGCATACTCTCCGGCCGAAACCGCAGCGGCGAGCATTTCGCAATCCGTTATGCCATCGTCGACGAACGGTATCTCGTCGACGGCAACGTCCAATCCGTCGCAATACGTCCGCAAGACGGCGCGATAGTTCGGGTGAACCGCGCGAGAGACCAAGATTTTATGACGGCCGCTCGCCCCGAGCGCCATGATGGCCGCCTCGGCAAGCGCCGTCGCGCCATCGTAGACCGAGGCGTTCGCGAGATCCATCCCCGTGAGCAGACAGATATAGGTCTGCCACTCGTAGATCGCTTGGAGATAGCCTTGCGAGACTTCCGCTTGATACGGCGTATACGCCGTGAGAAACTCCCCGCGCATCGCCAGCGCCGCAATTGCAGGCGGTGCGTAATGACGGTACGATCCAGCGCCTAAGAAGGAACGATACGAAACGCCTGAGTTTTTTTGTGCGAAGACATCGAATCGGCGCTGGATCAATTGTTCCGGAAGCGCAGGAACGATGTCGAGCTCCTCTTTGAGCGCGATGGCGTCCGGAACGCGCGCGAGCTCCTCGAGCGATCGGGCGCCGATCGTCTCGAGCATCTGTGCGATATCGCGTTCCGTATGCGGCGCGTACACCATCCGGCAGTTCGCCGCTGTAACGGTGGCGAACCTTCGGTCGTGCGGTGCGCGACTTTAGTCGGTCTTCTCCTTACGGTCGCGTGCAGCGCGCAGCCGGGAAGCAATGCGTTTGAAGCAGCCGTGCCGTTTGCGCCCGCAGAACGTAGGGTGACTACGCGGCATTTCGAACACGTTATCCTCGTCATACAGGAAAATCGCAGCTTCGACAATTTATTCGCCAAGTTTCCGAGCGCCGACGGAGCCACCGAAGGTAAGACTTCCGATGGAAAGACGGTACGTCTGCGCAAGGTCGAGCTCGCCTATCCTTACGACGCGGGCCATTCATGGCACGATTTTCTCAAGGCGTACGATGGCGGAAAGATGGATGGGTTTAACCTGGAGACCAACGGCGGCGTCGATGCCGGCACGAAACCGTACGTCTATGTCGATCCGCGTCAGATCGCGCCCTACTGGGACATCGCGCGATCCTACGTTCTTGCCGACCATCTCTTTCAGACTCAAGGGAGCGGGAGCTTCACGGCGCATCAGGACCTGATCCGCGGCGGCACGGAGATCGACTCGCGCGAAAGCCTCATCGATTACCCGTCCTCCGAGCCTTGGGGATGCGATGCTCCAACGGGTACGACGACGTCGATTCTGACTACGTCGCAGCAGTTCTCGCCATTTGGCGGCCCATTTCCATGCCTGCAGTACCGAACGTTGGCAGACCTGCTCGATGCAAAGCGCATTTCCTGGAAATATTACTCGCCGCGAGTCGCGGGCTCGACCGGCGCGGTCTGGAACGCATTCGACGCGATCGAGGCCGTGCGTTACGGCTCCGACTGGCAAACTCACGTGACTTCGACGAGCACCGCGATCTTCAAGGCGATCGAACTGAGGAAACTATCCGCGATGTCGTGGGTGGTCCCGACGAACCCAAACTCGGATCATCCGGGGCCCCACGCCGATTACGGCCCGGCGTGGGTCGCGCGAATCGTAAACGCCGTCGGCGAAAGCCCCTATTGGAAGAGTTCGGCAGTCGTGATCGTCTGGGACGACTGGGGCGGGTTTTACGATAACGTTGCGCCGCCGTTTCGCGATCGCACGGGCGGCCTAGGATTTCGCGTCCCAATGCTGGTCGTCTCGCCGTACGCGCGCAAGGCGGTCGTTTCGCATACGCGTTACGAGTTCGGAAGCATCCTGAAGTTCATCGAAAGCAACTGGGATCTGGGACGTCTCGGCACGTCGGACGCACGAGCGACCAGCATCATCGATTGCTTCGACTTCAATCAACGAGCGCGGAAATTCGTACCGATCGCAGCTAATTATTCCGAACGATTCTTCGAGACGCAGCCGGCCTCGAGCCAGGCCGTCGACGACGAGTAAGACGAGTAAAAAGAAGCCGCCTCTTTCTATTTACTCAGCGATTTTTTCGTACTCGGCGGCAGAGAGCAGGCCTTTCGCTTCCTCGGGCTTCGAGAGCCGGAGCTTGAGCAACCAGCCTGAAGCGTACGGCTCGCGATTGACCGCGGCCGGATCGCTCTCGAGTTCGCCGTTGACTTCGACTACCTCGCCCGACATCGGCGTAAAAAGATCCGAAACGGCTTTCACCGACTCTATGACGCCGACCGTCGAGAACTGCTCGATCGAGGAGCCGACTTTCGGCAGCTCTACGTAGACGATATCGCCCAGTGCGTTTTGCGCGTATTCCGTGATGCCGATTGTCGCCGAGTCCCCCTCGATCTTAACCCATTCGTGTTCCTTGCTAAAGAGCAGATCCGCCGGTTGCGCCACTTCCTCTCCTTCTTATTTTGCGCGTTTGTAAAAGGGCATCGATACGACGCTTGCCGCGTGATTCTTCCCGCGTATCTCGACTTCGACACCGGTTCCGGCCGCCGCAGCCTCGGGCGCAACGAGCGCCGTCGCGACGTTTTTGTTTCCGACGGACGGAGCGATCGATCCGCTTCGTACAGATCCGGCGACGCGCCCCTCGAACCAGACGGAGTAGCCTTGGCGCGCCGGAGCCTTGCCCTCCATCACGAGTCCTACGATCCTCGAATATCGATCGAGCTCAAGCTGCTCTTGCAGCGCTTCCTTGCCGACGAACTCGGGCTTGTCGAATTTGAGCGCCCACTTCAAGCCTGCTTGTACGGGCGTAATACTCTCCGTGAGCTCGTGACCGTACAGCGGCATGCCCGCTTCGAGACGCAGAACGTCGCGCGCTCCCAAGCCGCAGGGCTCCAAACCTTGCGATTGATGATCGCGCAGCAGCGCGTTCCAAAGCACGCCCGCGTCCTCCGCGGCGACGAAGAGCTCGAAGCCGTCTTCGCCGGTATAGCCCGTGCGGGCGATCAGAGCGGGGACGCCGTTGACGTGTCCTTCCACACAGAAATAATAACGCAATCCCGCCAAGTCCACGTCGACGTGCGGTGCAAGCATGTCGACCGACCGCGGACCTTGAATCGCGATCAGCGCCCGGCGACCGTTGCGGTTCTCCAGCTCGACACCCGACGGAGGAAGCCGCTCATTGAGCAACTTCCACATCTTCTCGGCGTTGGAGGCATTGACGACGAGGAGCCAGCCTTTCTCGAGACGATAGAAGATCGTGTCGTCGTGGGTGCCGCCGCCTTCGTTGCAAAAGATGTTATAGCGTGCCTGCAGCGGCTTCATCGTGCCGACGCCATTGATCGTCAGCGTATCGGCCCACCGCGCCACGATCTCGCCCGTCAGCCAGAACTGCCCCATGTGCGAGAGATCGAACAAACCGGCACGATGGCGCACTGCATCGTGCTCTTTGAGGATGCCGGCGTATTGGACGGGCATCTCAAACTCGGCAAACGGCACCATGCGCGCACCGGCGCGCACGTGCTCGTCGTGTAACGCGGTGCGTTTCATTTTTGTTGAGGTTTTTCTTCGGGGTAGGTGTTGAGGAAGTCGAGCGTCGCGTGCGCGACGATCTTTTCGCCGCTGCGCACGTAAACTTCGCCGTAGACGATGCGCCGGCCGGCGCGCAGGACTTTTGCTTCGGCAACGAGGTCGTGCGGAGGACGCGCGGGTGCGAGAAAGTTGCATTGCAGCGCTACCGTGGTGGTATCCTGATCGCGCCCGAAGATCGACGCGAGAGCCACGTAAAAAACGGTATCGCAAAGGCTCACGATAGCGCCGCCGTGAACGGCTCCCGTCCCGTTGGTTATTTCGGGCCGGTACGGCATGCGCATGATGGCCCGGCCATGCTCCACGAACTCCAACTTGAGGTCGAGCAGCGCAACGAAGTTGCTCTTCTCCTTCTCCCATGCATGCGGTGCGCGCGAATAGTCGATAGCCATGATCCTCTCCTGACGGGCTTTTCCGTCCTCTTAAAACGTATCCCCGCCTGCCGCAAGCATTCGGCGCAGATAGAGCGGAAGCGCGAATAACCGCCGGTGCGTCAGCGCATCGTAGAAGAAACTCTCGCCGTGCAAGTGCGAGCAGTAGGCTTCGATGCGAGCGCTTTCGAGCGTCGCGAGGTCGACGCGATCGCTGCAGGCCAAGAACGCCCATTCCGTGTCGAATGCGGGAACGTACGTCGAGAACGAAACGACATTGGCGTAATGCCTGCGCAGCGTTCGCGCCATCTTGCAGTGGAGGCCGGCATTGATCGCTGCGGCGGTACTCGCCTGGAGCACGTAGATGCCGCCGTCAACCAGGTGCGATTTGACCAGCGAGAAGACCTCGTCGTTGAAGAGCGGATTGCTCGGCGAGTCCGGCAGCGGCTCGGTGAGGTCGGAAAGAATCACGCCGAACCGGTCGGCACTCTTGCGCAGAAACTCGAGCGCGTCACCGACGATGACCCGGGCCCGCGGATCGTCGAAGGCACCGTCGGACCATTCCGCAAGGTATTGCTTCGAAAGCTCTACGACGAGCCCGTCGATATCCACCATCGTGCAGCGCTCGACGTCGTGGCACCGCAACACCTCGCGCAGCGTCGCGCCTTCGCCTCCGCCGACGACGAGCACTTCACGGCGATCCGCGGCGCCCGCTAGGGCGGGATGCACCAGCGTTTCGTGATAGATGCGCTCGTCGGCTTGAGCGCTCTGCGTGTCGCCATCGAGCACCAGCATTTTCCCGAAGACCGGCGAGCGCAGCACCGCCACTTGCTGGTACTCCGAACGCCCGGAGTAATAGAGCTCCTCCACCGCGTGATGGTGCTGCTCGGCGGGTGAAAACTCTTCGACGTACCAGTTCCAGCGCTCGGTCTTGGGCATATTCGGCGCAGTTAGATTGGCGAAGCAAAACGAGAACCCCGCCGTGCGGCGGGGTTCTGCGCGATATCCGGATCGACGATTAGCCTTTGTAACAGTTGAATGCGAAGTAGAGCGCCGTGCCCTTTGGCGGGAGCTCGAAGCCCGAAGGCGCTTCGTAAACGCTAATGGTCACCGAGTCGTTCTTGACGCTTCCCGTGCCTGGGAATGACGTCCATTTCAGCCCTTGCTTCGTCTGCCCGAGCAGAGCGGCGCCGCACGTGTTGCCCGGAAGTCCTTTCGCGTCAGTGACGGTATATTGCAGCACCGTCTTGTTCTTTACCGCGATCGGCTTGATGGTTTGCGAACTCTCGTTGTTGGCAACGGCGTAAACGACCGTCGTACCCTCGGCCTTATAAGCGGGGAATGCCTTGCCGGTATATTTGGTGATGTCGCTCTTGTCGATCGCATCGGCGAGCGCGATCTTCGCCGAGCCCTTCACCGTATTCTTACCGATCGAGCCCGTTAGCGTGATGTTTTCGTACTTCGCGAGGCTGAACGAGCCGCCGGTGTTTTTCAGCGTGAATGGATCGCACGAACCTTTGAAGATCCATTGGTACTGCGGCGGGCTCGTCGCGCACGTCGTCGCGTGCTTCTTGGCGTCGAACGACATCGCATTGCTCGACACGGCGTTGCCGGACGCCGGCGAGAACGCGCTCGACGACGACGGCACGAGCCCGTGACTGCTGCATGCCGCCAACGCTAGCGCCCCCGTGAAGAACAGGCCGGTTCGACTTATTGAAAAACGCATTGAAATTCTTTCTACCCTCATTCGAAAACGCAGATCGTGAATGATCGAAAGAATTGGACGGCAACCGCGGCAGGCCTGCCGAATTCGTGTCGGATAAAGCTGATAATTGCTGATGATGTTGGTTAAGTAACCAACCTAAGCGCTCAGCACGCGCGCGTCTTGATTGCGGCTGACGACGTGGGTAAACTCGCCATCGCTCTTCTCAATTCCGCGTTTTAATTCGGTGGCGAGCACGCTAGTCGCTTGCAGCGTGCGCGCCGCATGATCGCAAGCAGCCCAGGGATCGGTATGGTCGCCGCACGTGTAAAAATCCATCGCCGCATAGCCCTTCTCGGGCCAGGTGTGGATCGAGAGATGCGACTCGGCCAAGATCACGGTTCCGGAAACGCCTTGCGGCTCGAACCGATGAAAGGCGCTCTCCATAATGGTCGCCCGTGCCGCGTTGGCGGCGGCGATCATCATCGCCGCGATGGCGCTGATATCAGAAAGCAAGGAGGGGCGACAGCCCGAGAGCTCGCACACGATGTGCCTGCCGAGTGCCTTCAATTTGTTCAGGTCTCCTTGACCCTTGAGGAATCCCACCTCCGGACTTCGTCGGCTGGCGGCTGCGGTGCAGACACGTCCCCGACCTATCGGCGAGCTCTTGCCGGCGCTTTTGTGCGGTGCGCGAGCGACTCGCCGCGATGGCGCGATTGGGCGCGCCCTCCCTCGTAACCGTGGACCAGCCACGCTGGCCCGTAGACGCAAAACGCGGCGTCAATCATACCCCCTGTACCCCCCGCTGTAAAGTCCTTGCCCACAGGTTGCCCACAGCTAAAAGTGGTTGCTAATCACTTAGCATACTTAGCCCGAGCTACAGGTGGCTAGGGGCAAACGTTTCGAGGCCGCCGGAACCTAAGCTTCGCACCTTCCTCAAGGCCCTGATCGACGTTCCCAAGAGCGCCCTCCGCGAAGTAATATTGGTGCTCTACAGCATGTCTTGTCCGAATAGCCCTGGCGGCTGCCCCTAATCGCCTGTCACCGCGCTTCCAGCCTTAACATTCGGCTGCCGGCGCTTCAAATGGATGAATTACAGTCTAAAAGGCGCAAGAAGCCCGCATGATGACGGGTCTCATCGAGCACCCTTTGCTCCTAATGGCCTGCCTACTGGTCTTGCTAGGAGCGGTAGTTATTCCGATCGGCGTCTCTCGCCGCACCTAGCCACAAAACTCGCCCCTGTCGCGCCGTTACTATGCTGCCGCTCGGTTGCCGGTGCGCCAAATGGGTTATAACCTAAAAGTGAAGCTCTTACTTTATAATCTTGACTATATTGCGGCGTTGAGGGTACGCTGATTTGCAGCCATGGCTTTGAAGCTCGAAACCGCCGCCTCGCCGTCCGACCTCATCGAGGAGTACCGGCACGGCTTTCACGACCCCGAAAACTACGTTTTCAAGTCCGATAAGGGGCTGACGCGCGAGATCGTCGAGCGCATTAGCGGGATGAAAGAAGAGCCCGCCTGGATGCGCGATTTCCGCCTGAAAGCCTACGAGCTCTTCCTCGCCAAGCCGATGCCGACATGGGGCGACACGGCGCGATTGAAAGAAATCGACTTTTCAAACATCCATTATTTCGTAAAGTCGACCGATCAGACCGAGCGGTCGTGGGATGACGTGCCCGAAGATATCAAGCGGACGTTCGATCGCCTTGGCATTCCCGAGGCCGAACGGAAATTTCTCGCTGGGGTTTCGGCTCAATACGAGTCGGAGGTCGTCTATCACAGTACGACCAAGGCGCTTGACGAGCAGGGGGTCCTCTTCTGCGACATGGACACGGCGGTCAAGAAATACCCGGAGATCGTTCGCAAGTACTTCGCAACCGTGATTCCGCCGGGCGACAATAAGTTCGCCGCGCTCAACTCGGCTGTTTGGTCGGGCGGTTCGTTCATCTACGTTCCGCCGGGCGTCGAAGTCAAGATGCCGCTGCAAGCCTATTTCCGCATCAATGCGGAGAACATGGGGCAGTTCGAGCGCACGCTGATCATTGCCGATAAGGGCGCGAAGGTTCACTACATCGAGGGCTGCACCGCGCCGAAGTTTTCGACCTCGTCACTGCATTCTGCCGTGGTCGAGCTGATCGCGCTGGATGGCGCGTCCATACGATACACGACGATCCAGAACTGGTACCGCAATATTTTCAACCTCGTTACGAAGCGCGCGGTCGCCCATGCCGGTGCGACCGTCGAATGGGTTGACGGAAACATCGGCTCGCGACTGACGATGAAATATCCTTCGATCTATCTGATGGGCGAAGGCGCGCGCGGCGAGATCCTTTCGATGGCCTTTGCGGGAGAAGGCCAGCATCAGGACGCCGGCGCGAAGGTCATTCACGTCGCACCGCGCACGACTTCGGTGGTAACCAACAAGAGCGTCAGCGCGCACGGCGGCAAGACGACCTATCGCGGTTTGGTCGAAGTGCATGCCGGCGCCGTCGGCTCGAAGACGCGGGTTCGCTGCGATGCGCTGATCATGGATGAAGAATCCTCGAGCGACACTAAGCCGACGATGAAGATCCACGAGCAGCGCTCGACCGTCGAGCATGAGGCTAGCGTCAGCAAAATCGGCGAGGAGCAGCTCTTCTACGCGATGTCGCGCGGCCTCTCGGAGGCCGACGCCGTCGCAATGATCGTCAACGGTTTCTTCGATTTCTTCGTCAAGGAACTGCCGATGGAATATGCGGTCGAACTGAATCGTCTCGTCAAAATGGAGATGGAAGGCGCGGTCGGCTAAGCCGCCGTTCGCTAATCCTTGGACGCGGGCAGACGAAGCTCGCAGACCGACATTCTGCCCGGAACCGTCGTTCGCCACTGGCCGGTCCAGACGCCACCGTTCGAATTTGCGACCTCGGGGCATCTCTTTTGCGCATCCGTCTGATTCCAAATCGGGCCGGCTTCTACCGACTTGACGACGTACTTCTTGCGCGAGGAAAAGCGAAGGTCGCAGACCGACATCTTGCCGGGCACCGTTGTTCGCCACTGGCCGGTCCAGACACCGCCGTTCGCCTCCGCCACCTCCGCGCATTTCCGCTGCGCATCGGCTTGATTCCAAATCGGGCCGGCCTCGACGGCGATCGTTCGCGTTTGTGCGGACGCAGTCAAAGAGAGCGCTGCACACAGCAGCATCGCGGCGACGCCAAAGCATATGGAGCGATCGAGACTTCTCATTCCATTCGCCTTTCTGAAAAAGGGTGCAACGCCTCTTCGACTTCGTCGGTTTAGCGCGCTTTCGACCGCGGTTGCATCCGAACCGCCCAGTACCTCATCTCGGGCTACGAGCGTCAGCGCACCCTCGGTGCGAGGCACTCCGTTTCGCGGCTCGCGTCTTCCGGCGTGTACCCCCTACCTACCGACACGAAAATCGGTCCCTGACTAATTTCGGCGACCGCTAGCTTGGTACCTAATGCGAGGTGAAACCGCCGGCCATCCCCAAAATAAGCGCTTGGAGAAATAAATGCGGTTGCGTGTTCGCGTAATTCTGCATTTCGGAGCGCTGGTCGCGTTGCTCGTCGTCGGCGCTCTGCAATTGCGCGCGGGCGCGTCCTCGGCGCTGAAGAGCGGCGTCGATCTCTCGACGATCGATTCTGCATGTAAGCCCTGCGCGGATTTTTATGAATTTGCAAACGGACGATGGTTAAAGACGTCGCGCGTTCCGCCCGACAAATCCTATTACGGCACGATCGACATCCTAGCCGATAAGAATCTCGCAGTCATCCATCAAATTCTCGATGAGCTAACGCACTCCGCGACCGCGCCAGGCTCGAACGAGCGCAAGCTAGCGGATTTCTACAACAGCTGCATGAACGTCAATGCGATCTTTCGTTCGGGAACGGGGCCGCTCGAAAGCGACATCCACGCGATCGACGCTCTCACGGATCTCAACCAGTTGCCCGTTCTGCTCGCTCGACTTCGGCTCGATGACGTCAACGCGTTCTTCTTTGTATCTCGCACTCCCGATTTTCAAAGCGGGACGAGCGATATCGCGGGAATCGACCAGGGCGAGTTGGGGCTTCCCGGCCGGGATTATTATACGAAGACGGACGCCAATAGCGTGGAGCTGCGCAAACTCTACGAATTGCACGTCGCGACGATGCTCTCTCTGCTCGGCAAAAGCAACGATGCGGCTGGGGCGGGCGCCGCGACGATCTTGGCGATGGAGACTTCCCTAGCGAAACGCCAACTGACCGACGTTCAAGCGATCGATCTCGAGGACAGCGACAATCGGCAAACGCTCGCACAGCTCGACGCGCTCTCACCGAACTTCAAATGGAGCGAATTCTTTTCGGCCTTAGGCGTGGCCCCAACCCTTACCAGCGTCACCTCGCCTGCCTATTTGCACGCCCTTTCCACGCAGCTGGGGAGTTGGCGGCTCGACGAAATCAGGACGTACCTCGTTTGGCATCTCGTGAACGCCTATGCGATGGCGTTGCCGCAGCGCTTTCGCGACGCACACTTCGCATTTTACGGGTCGATTCTGCAAGGTATCACGACCGAGCCGCCGCGCTGGAAAGAGTGCGCGATTAGCGTCGATCGAAGCCTCGGCGAAGCGCTGGGGCCGCTCTACGTCGCTAAAGCATTTCCATCCGAAGCCAAGGCCGCGGCGCTCGAAATTGCGCGCAACATCGAAAGCGCTTTCCGCGACGATCTTTCCACGCTGCCCTGGATGAGCTCCTCGACGCGCGAGCTAGCGCTGCAAAAGCTCAACGCAAATCTCATCAAGATCGGATATCCCGATAAGTGGCGGGATTATTCGAAGATGCCGATCGTCGCAGGACCCTACCTCACCAATTTGATGGCGGCCGCGAAATTCGAAACGGAGCGCGAACTTGCCCAAATCGGCGGCCCATTGGATCGCAAAGAATGGAACATGACGCCGCTAACCGTCGACGCCTATTACGACCGGGGCATCAATCAAATCGTCTTTCCGGCAGGCATCCTTCAGCCGCCGTTTTTCGACGCGGATGCGGACCCAGCGGTCAACTACGGCGCGATAGGAGCGGTGGTCGGCCACGAAGCGACGCACGGCTTCGACGATCAGGGAAGCGCCTTCGATAAGAACGGAACGATGAGCGATCAATGGACGGTCGCCGAACGCTTGACGTTCTTGGGCAAGACGCAGTGCATCGTCAAGCAGTTCGACGGGCTTTCACCCCTGCGCGGAGTAACGGAAGATGGTCGGCTCGTCGCGAGCGAGGAGGCCGCGGATCTTGGTGGAGTGGCGCTCGCTTACCGCGCGTTCGAACGCTGGCAATCGACGCATCCGCGCAACGTCATCGACGGTTTCACCCCGGAACAGCGTTTCTTCTTGGGCTGGGCGCACGTATGGATGTCGGTGGAACGCCCCGCGGCGATCGAGCTCAGCGCGGAAACGGACGTTCACGCGTACGACAAATTTCGCGTCAACGCAATCCTCTCGGATTTGCCCGAATTCGCGAAGGCGTGGATGTGTCCCCTGAACTCCGCAATGGTTCGCCCGCCTGCCGATCGGTGCGAGATTTGGTAGCGGTTCCGCCGCTGCCGCGCCGTCAACATGCAAGATCGTGCGCGTCGCGGCCCGAAGCGCGCGCACTTGATGGGCAGCTCAGCAGCACGCGGTACGCGCGCCATCGTCGTCATCGGGATGCATCGGAGCGGGACGAGTGCGGTCGCGCGCGGGCTGCAAGCGCTCGGGGTCTACCTGGGCAACGATTTTCTCGACGCGCAGCCTGAAAACCCCACCGGTTACTGGGAAGATCGGCGCATCGTTGAGTTAAACGAGCGGATACTCAAGAGACTAAATCTTCGCTGGGACAGCATCGAGCCGTTGGAACGCCGGAGATTTACCGGCTGGCATATGTGGAATCTTCGCCGAGACGCAGTTCGCGATGTTCGCCGCCGTTTCGCGATGCAGCCCCTTTGGGGCTTTAAGGATCCGCGGACCATTCGGCTCTTGCCTTTTTGGGAGCGTGTATTGGACGATGCCGGCGTTGAGGTTGCGTACCTGCTAGTCGTACGGAATCCGGCGAGCATTGCAGCTTCGCTCCATGCGCGGCAAGGGATGGATGCGGCTACGGCACGGCGGCTTTGGCTCGTCCACATGGTACCGTTCTTACGTGACGTAGCGAGTAAGCCGCTCGTGGTAGTCGACTTCGATCTTCTAATGAACGAGCCGCGCGCGCAGCTCGAGCGAGTGGCACAGTGCTTAGCGCTTCCGATTCCCCCTGAGGCCGAAGTCGCTCGATTCGCCGCGGACTTCTTGGACGAAAAACTGCGTCACACGGTTTTTTCTCCCAGCGATCTCGACACTGCCGGCGATACGGCGCGCCTCACTCGCGACGCGTTTGTACTCCTGTCTGAACTGGCTGCCGATCGACGAAACCCGGACGCGGAATTTTGGGAAGCATGGCGTCAAATTCAATCGTCCTTCGACCGAGCCTGTTCTGAGCGAGCGTAGCGAGTCGAAGGGCTCAGGATGACACGGAGTGAGCGTGTAGAACTGCCGGAGCGTGGCTAGACACAATGTAGGTAAAGTTTCGGAGATTGCGCCAGGAACGACGCGCCGCGTCGTCGTCGATTCGACGGCGATTCTTCTCTGTAACGTCGAGGGCAAGGTCTTCGGCATCGAAGACGTCTGCACGCACGATGGCGGTCCGCTCGATCAAGGCGAGCTCGAGGGCGATCGCATCGTCTGCCCCCGCCACGGCGCTACGTTCGACGTGCGAACCGGCGAAGCGCTCACGCTTCCCGCCGTGCTGCCGCTGATGGCGTTCGAGGTTTCGGTCGAAGGCGACGATATTTTTGTCGACGCATAAGTGCGCGGCGTGAAAATCATCGCGCGGGTCGCCATCGCCGCGCTCGCGCTACTCGGGCTCGCCATCGCAGCCTTCGTCATCAACGTCGCCGCTGGCATGAGAGTTCACGCTCGTGTAACCGGCACGATAACGGGCTTGGACCTGGGCGCCCCGGTCTCCATCTTACGCGACGATCGCGGCGTTCCGCATATCATCGCGCGGAACGACCGCGATCTTTTCTTTGCACAGGGGTACGTCGAAGCTTCCGATCGGCTCTTTCAAATGGACCTGATGCGAAGATTCACGCTCGGCGAGCTGGCCGAAGTTTTCGGCGCCGGCGCGCTGCGCACCGACGAGGCGGAGCGAGCAATTCCAATTCGCGCCATGGTCGAGTCGCAGTGGCGCGGACTCGATGCTCGCACTCGCGCAGTGCTCGATGCATTCAGTGATGGAGTCAATGCCGCCATCGCACGGGAGCCCTTGCCCGTTGAATTTCGCCTATTAGCGTACCACCCCCGACCGTGGGCACCGCAAGATTCGCTTGCGGTCGGCATGGCGACCGTTCTCGACTTGACCGACGATTGGGACGCAATCGCTCCGCGCGACGCGGCTTATCGTCGCGGCGGACTTAGGTTACTCGACCTGCTATTTCCGTTCACCGACCCCTGCTACGACGCGCCCGTACTCGCCGGTTTGGGTTCGATCGAGCCGGGCCCGCGTTGCAGACGACGTACGGTCGCGCTCCTCAGAGAGATGACCGATTCGCGCGCACCGATTGGAAGTAACGAGTGGGCTGCAGGCGCGAACGTTTCGAACTCCGGTCGCGCACTGTTGGCGAACGATCCGCATCTGGGTTTGGGAATCCCGGGCGTTTGGTACTTAGTTGATTTGCACTCGCCCGATTATCACGTGGCGGGCGCAGGTTTACCAGGGTTGCCGGCCGTCGTGCTCGGTCACAACGAGCGCCTAGCTTGGGGCGCAACCAGCGGTACGGTCACGTCGCTTTCAGTATTTCGCGCGCCCGCGCGGCTGACTCCGGCGGGGTGGCAAACGGAACGGCTCGCGGTCCGCTTTCGCCGGCCGATAACGATGCATTGCTATCGGTGGCGCGACATCTTCGGAATTACGACGGCCGACGGCCGATTCGTGCTGGTGCGATGGAGCGCGTATGAGGATCCCGACTCGCCCGCGCACGACGTTCCTCGCGCTCGATCGAGCGAGCTCCATCGAATCGGGAGAAAAGATTCTGTCGAGGTATCCCGGCCCGACACAGAACTTCGCATTCGCCGATACCAGCGGGCGCGTCGCATATCAGTTGGCGGGAGAGATCCCCGACGACCCGGTGCGCGGGCGATGGTTTCATTCACCCGCCGACTTGGCGCGCGCGTATCCGACAATTCCCTTCGAGCGGCTGCCCAGCGTACCAGCGTCGAGAAAAGCGATTGTTTGGACTGCTAACAACAAAATGTACGCCGGCACGTATCCGTATCCGCTCAGTCCGCAGTTTGCACCGCCGTACCGCGCGTATCGCATCGCCCAGTTGCTCCGGGCGCGCTCACGCTACGACGTCCCGTATTTCGCGAAGATGCAGATGGACGTGCTCTCGCTGCCCGAGCGCGAGCTCGGCCGAGATCTCGCGCCCGCGCTCGAAAACGCGCGACTCCGC
Source organism: Vulcanimicrobiota bacterium (assembly GCA_963815165.1). Classification (GTDB taxonomy): domain Bacteria; phylum Vulcanimicrobiota; class Vulcanimicrobiia; order Vulcanimicrobiales; family Vulcanimicrobiaceae; genus Cybelea. The sequence continues at coordinate 1,407,685 of CAWFFL010000003.1, read as the reverse complement.
CATCGCTTCGGCGCTGCGTAGCTGGAATGGCGAGATGGACGCCGAGTCTACTGCAGCAACGGTGATTGCCGGTCTGCGTTTGCAACTGACGCATCGGCATAACGGTCGCGTGCCGACGCTGCTTTCGAGCGCAACGGCGATTCGCGAACTTCCCGCGGACGTCGCGGTGCCCTCTCCCGCACCGTGGCGAATCGCCGGCGCCGTGCCGGTGCTGCACTCGTTGGCAAAGCTGGGATTCGGTTTTCTCGACGGCACGACGCTGCCGGGATATGGAGATGCGTTCACCCTGCACGTCCAGACAGCCGGCTACACGCAGAGCTTCCGCGCGGTTTGGGAGATCGGCAATTGGGATGCCGGCGGCATAACGGTACCGCAAGGTGAATCGGGCGAACCGGGCTCCGGACACTACACCGATCAAGCCGCCGCGTGGGTCGAGGGTCGTCTGTGGCCGCTTCCATTTAGCGACGGCGCGGTGCAGCGCACCGCCGTCGACCGCGAAACGCTCTCACCGTAACGCGCCAGTGACCTCGGTTCGCATCGCGGATTTGGACGACGACAAGCAAATTTCCGCGCTCATGGCGCAGCTCGGCTACGACGTTCCCGCGGCACCGCTGCGCGAACGGCTCGGACGTCGCGAGCACCGCCGTGAGATTTTCGTCGCCGAGTCTACCGACGTCATCGTCGGGTGGGCGGCGGTCTCGGTCGACGAGACTTTCGTCGAAGGCTTCCGCGCCGACTTGGAGGGTTTGGTCGTCGAAGAATCAGTGCGAAGCCGCGGCATCGGCAAACTCTTGCTAGAGGCTGCGGAGAGCTGGGCGCGCGAACGCGGCGCCGAGGAGCTGCGCGTACGATCGAACGTACTACGGGAACGCGCGCACATCTTTTATCGTCGCCACGGTTATGAAACGATCAAGGCGCAATACAATCTTCGCAAACGGCTGTAACGGCGCTTTAGGAGTGTGGAGCGCGGCTGAAGGCGACGCCGTCGATGACTTGATGGCCGCTACCGATGAAGTTCGTGAAGGTATTAGTCGGATTACCGCCCGCGGGGTACTGCCAGAAGCGAATTTCGATGGCGCGTTTATCTCGTGGGCCGGTCGGCACCGCGACCTTGCCGTCCGCAATCCAGGATTGCGCCGCACGCTGCCCAACACCGGCAAGCGTCGTCGTTCCAAGAACCTTGCCCGTGCGCCCCGAGATTTGCACGCGCTCGATCGCCGGATTCAGATCCGTTTCGACGGCGAGATCCCGGCCGTCCCATTGGATTTGGGCGCCGTGGTCGATCGACCGGCTCAGTTTGATGCGCTGAAAGACCGTTGCACCTGCCGGCGAGCTCCGTAATTCCGAATCGCACGCCGTTATCGCCGTCGACAAAGAGATCGCCTTTGTCGTCGTACGCACAGTGCAGCAACGTTTTGAGCGGGACGGAGTATGCGTGCGGCGGCTCTCCCGGCGCGCGCAAGACGACGACCTCTTCGCCCGTGCATTCTGAAATGCAATAAACGACGACGGCAAGATTTCCGGTCGTCGGGTCGACCGAACAGGAATATGCGGTGCCCGCGACTTCGTACGTGGCAATCGGCGCCGTGCCGCCGTGCGCGTACTCTACGACGTCTCGTACCTGCGTGAAGAAAACGTCGCCGTTTTCATCGGAGCAGACGCCGAGCGCGTCTTGTGCGATGGTTCCTACCAACCTGCCCTTCGGAAAAGTAAAGACATATGACGCCTCGTCGCCGCCGGCGTAAATCAAGATATGTTTATATGCATCCGGTTCGATCCATGAGGGCCTTGCAGCATCCGTCGGAACCCCGGCGCCCATGTGCGCGCCGCCGCACGCCGAGATCATTGCAACGGCAAGGCAAGCGCTGATGGGTCGGGCGCGCAACGGTAAGAGCTTCACCGGCAATCAACATTCCATCGCCCTTTCGGCGGCAACCTGCAAACGAGCGCGGTCCGCGCGAATGGCCGGAAACGGCGGAGGCGAATCAAATTGAGGTGACCGTCGCAATCAGAGCCGTCGCCGGCGAAGCGGAATTCCGCGCGCTGCGGGGTCTCTTCGTCGAATACGAGGCCGACTTGCCGGCACACTTGCGTCACGGCGCCGTGCCCGGACTCGCCGAGCTCATCGGAACGTACGCCGGAAATAATCGCGCTTTCTTGGCGATGGCCGACGGCGCCGCGATCGGCTGCGTCGCGGTGCGCGAATTTGACCGCCAATCCGCCCTGCTTCTTCGGTTGTACGTCAAGCCTGCGCATCGCGGGCTTGGGGTGGCGCGAACGCTGGTCGAGAGCGTCATCGGTTTCGCTCGAGAGCGCAACCGCCGCCGCGTGATCCTCGATACGAATAAAGCGGCGCTGGACCCGGCCTATCGCCTCTACCGCTCGATGGGCTTTGCGGAGTGCGAACCTTTTTCGGCCGTAACGTACGCCTGTCCGACGTTCATGGAACTTCGGCTAAGGTCTTAGCCGACGATCGGATTTGAACCGATAACCTATCGCTTACGAAGCGATTGCTCTACCGTTGAGCTACGTCGGCACCTTTGGCACCCGCATCGGCCGCAGCCGCCGCTCTTTCCACGGTGCTTGCGGCGCCCCTTCCACGCGAGCCGCGGCTCAGCTCCCCGTATCGTGAAATGTGCCGCGTTGGGCGGTCGTATCGAGTTCCAAGTCCTCGAGAAAATAATAGACGATCTTGCGGTCGTCAAAGCCGATCTTTGCCAACGAGCGGCCGCCGATCACGACGACCTCGTGGACGTGGCCCGCGCGTCCTGCGTATTCGTAGTTGACGGCGGTGTAGTTCGGATCTCCAGGGTTGGGATGCGGCGTCGCTTTCACGCCGCGCAGGGGTGTACGATGCCGATGCACTGCGGCGAGGTTCGACGGCCCCCTTTACGAAGCATCGCGCATGATCATCGAATATCGAGGCAAGCGGCCCCAAGTCGACCCTTCGGCCTTCGTCGCGCCGAACGCGGTACTCATCGGCGACGTCGAAGTCGGGCCGGAATCGAGCATCTGGTTCGGTGCCGTCTTACGCGGCGATAACGGACCCATCCGAGTCGGCGCTCGTACGTCGATTCAAGATAATGCCGTGGTGCACGTCAGCGATGAAAGCGGAACGCACATCGGCGACGACGTTACCGTCGGCCATTGTGCGGTAATGGAAGATTGCACGGATCGAGCGGTACGCGCTCATCGGAAGCAACGCGACACTTCTCAACGGCTCGAGAATCGGCGAGGCCGCGCTGATCGCGGCCGGCAGCGTCGTCGGCTCAACGCGCCGCGATCCCGCCGCGCGTCGTCGCAGCGGGCGCGCCGGCGACGGTTAAGAAAGCGCTTGGAAGGCGACGCCGCTTCTTGGATCGAGGTCGCCGCCGACGAATACGTCAAGCTGTCGCGGCTCTATCTCGCCCAAAGCATCGGACTAATCGAAGACCAGGAGACGATGCTTAGCTTTCCTAAGCGCCATGGATCGTCGTCCAGATCAATATCGCGTTTAGGACGAGGATGATTGCCGCAGCCGCGACCGCGAGGAGGGTGACCAACGGCCCGTTTGCCATCGAACCCATCGTCTTTTGGCGCGCGCTCAGCCACACGAGCGCGATTACCGGGACCGGCAACACGAAACTCAAAACGACCTGACTGACGATCAAAGTCTGCGTGACATCGAGTCCGAGCGCGGCGGCCACGACTGCGGGAAGCATCGTCACGATGCGACGCAGCCAGAGCGGGACCGCGAAGCCCACGAAAGCTCTGCATGATTATTTGCCCGGCCATCGTTCCCACGACCGAGCTTGAAATGCCCGAGGCGATTAACGAGATCGAGAAAGACGACGGCCGCGAGATTGCCCAGCAGCGGCGTCAGCGTTCGGTACGCCGTCGCGATGTCGGCGACGGCGGAGTGACCAGTTGAGTTAAAGACCGCTGCCGCCATGAACATCATCGCGCAATTCACTAAGCCGGCGATCGTTAGAGCGACGATGACGTCGATGTAGGAGAAACGCACGATCGGTGCGATCTGCACGACGATTACGCGGCACGATGCGGTCCTGCGTGAGTGCCGAATGTAAGTAGATTGCATGCGGCATAACGGTGGCGCCGACGATGCCGACGGCGAGCAGAACGCTCGAGGGGCCGCCCAACCACGGCACCACGGCATGATGCAGCACTTGGCCCCAGTTGGGCTTGGCGAAGAACGATTCGATCACATAGCAGACGGCAATGACTCCAACGAGCGATCCGATCAGCGTTTCCATCGTGCGAAAACCGTAGCGGTGGAGTACGAGAATCGCATACGTCACTACGCCGGTAACGAGAGCGCCGGCGAGCATCGGGATGTGGAAGAGCAGATAGAGGCCGACGATCGCGCCTAGAAACTCTGCAAGGTCGGTAGCCATCGCGCCGAATTCGCTAACGACCCACATCCCCATGGCGACGGGCTTCGGAACGCTTTCACGCGCAAGCTCGGCCAGGTTCTTGCCGGTCGCGATGCCGAGCTTCGCAGAGAGCCCTTGGAATAGCATCGCCATGAGATTGGCGAGCACCACGACCCAGAGCAGACGGTATCCGAATTGCGCGCCGCCCGCAATGTTTGTAGCAAAGTTCCCCGGGTCCATATACGCGACCGATGCGACGAAGGCCGGGCCGGTGAACGGCAGCAGCGCCCGCCAGCCGCGGCGATTTCCGGCGAGCACCTCATGCGCCGCCGCAAAGACGCGCGGACTGCCGGCGCCGAAGCCGTAGCTACGCGCCAATTCGCACCATCTCGGCATGCCGGCGGCGCAGCGTCGAAACGCGCTTCCCACAACGCACGACGACACGATGGACGTCGGCCCGCTCGACGCACAGGCTCACGCCGGGCAGCACGCCGGCATCGCAAAGCGCCGCAACGGCGCGGTCGTCGCGGTCGTCGAGACTCACCACGCGCGCCCTGGCGCCGACCCGCAAGGTTGCAAGCGTCGGCAGCGCCTTGGGTCTTGCTTCGCTCTCTCGGTAGGGAATGGGATGCCCGTGCGGATCGCAGTCGGGATGGCCGAGCAACTCGGCGATCCGCAACGCGACGTCATCGGAGATGACGTGCTCGATGCGCTCGGCTTCGGCATGTACGCGAGCGAGCGGCATGTGGAGCGTCCGGTAGAAGAACGTTTCGAGCAAACGATGACGGCGCACAATCGCGATAGCGAGGCGGCGTCCTCGAGCCGTCAGACGCAGCGGCGCGAGCGCAACGCGATCTCGCTCCAACAACCCTTCCGCTTCGAGTTGGCGCTTGGCTTTGCTGACTGAGACGCGGCTGACGTGCAAATAGCGAGCCAGGGCTGCCGCGCGCACCGGTCCGAGCGTGCCGAGCTGGTAGATCGCTTTGACGTAATCCTCTCGCGCTCGCGCAGCCGAACGGTCGGAACCGACCGAAAGCAGCTCTCGCGGTCTTGTTACCCATGGTTAACGCTAACCATGGTTAACGCATTATGCGGTAACTCTTAGCAGCCCTTTCAGAGCTGCCGAGGACCAGATTTTGGTTCGTGGCGCGACAAAGCCACGAGCCAAAAGATCGCCCTAGGCCGCGGGGTAGTGTGATTCGTCGCCGTACGGCAAGAAGAGCGTGTATTCGCGCTGGAACCGCAGCTTGACGGTTCCGGTCGGCCCATTGCGGTGTTTCGCGATGATGAATTCGGTTAAGTCCGGCTCGGGAGTTTCCGGATTATAGTACCCGTCGCGATAGATAAACGCCACGACGTCGGCCTCCGCCTCGAGACTTCCGCTGTCGCGAAGGTCGGCGAGCATCGGTCGCTTTTCGCTGCGGATCTCGACGCCGCGATTGAGTTGCGCGAGCGCGATGATGGGAACCTCGAGCTCTTTTGCAGTCAATTTGAGCGACCTGCAGATCTCGGAAAGCTCTTCGTTTCGATTTGCGCCGCGAGCAAGCACGCCGGGACGCACGAGCTGGAGGTAGTCGATGAAGATCGCGCCGAGTCCGGCCGTCGATTTGAGTCGCCGGCAACGGCTACGCACGTCGCTCACGGTGAGCGCGCCGATGTCGTCGAGGTAGATCGGGAGGTCGTTGATTTCGCCCATCGCACGGGAAATCTCTTCCCACTGATGCTGTTTGATGTTGCCGCGCCGCATATCGTTCATCGAGATGCGCGCCTCCGAACAAATCAGGCGTTCTATCAACTCGCTATTGGACATCTCCAACGAAAAGAAGGCGACGGGCGCGCCTTCATCGCGCGCGGCGGCGACGGCCATGTTCAATGCAAACGACGTCTTCCCCATGCCCGGACGCCCCGCGATGATCACGAAGTTCCCGGGCTGAAAGCCCGTCGTCATCGTATCGATGTCGTGAAAACCTGCCGTCAAGCCCGTCCGGTCGCCGCGCAGGTGATACCGGTGGTCGATGTTATCGAAGACCTTCTTCATCAACCGGCTGACCGGCATGAACTCCGTAACGCCCCGCCGCTCGCCTATGACGTAAACGATCTGCTCGCTTCGATCCAAAGCGGTCGCAACATCTTCTTCACCCTCGAATCCGAGTTGCGTGATTTCCGTTCCGGCGTGAATGAGCGAGCGCAGCACGGACTTCTCGCGGACGATGGTCGCGTAATAACGCGCCGAACCGGCCGACTGGACCGTCTCCATGAGCGCGCTTAGATACGGGAGCCCGCCGACGCGCTCGAGCGCGCCGCGCCGTCGCAGCTCCTCGGCGACTGAAATCTTGTCGAGCGGCTCCCCGCGCTCGTAGAGCTCGCAGAGCACCCCGAAAATCGATTCGTGCACGTGCGCGTAAAAGTCGTTCGGACGCACGATCTCGCCGACGGCGGCAAGCATCTCGCGATCGACCAGCACCGAGCCGATAACCGCCATTTCCGCTTCGAGATTATTCGGCGGAATACGGTCGATCGTCGTTGCGATTGGCTGAGCGCTCATGGTTGCGCAGCCGCTGTCCTTCGCGGCGGCGGTGAACGCCTTGTGGAGCCACTGTGCATAGCCGCAAATTTACTGCGAGCAAAGTGCCACACGTCGTGGCACATTGCCCGAAGGTTGAGGTAGCCTTCCTAGGAAGCTCGACGTCGACGCCGATAGGGAAGGTTACGTAAGACTTGCTCGACGTTGGCGACGGCAACGACTTCCAAGCCGGCGAGCCGGGCGTCGACGTCGCGCACGTTCTCCTTGGGAAGCAGCACGCGTCGCATGCCGGCTTGTCGCGCAGCGTAGAGTTTCTCGACGATACCGCCGACGGCGCGCACCTTTCCTTGAATCGAGAGCTCGCCGGTAATGGCTACGTCTTGCGGCAGCGCCGTCTTCGTAAGCGCCGAATAGAGTGCGAGAAAGATCGCAAGCCCGGCCGACGGGCCGTCGATGTTTCCACCGCCGACTACGTTGATATGCAGGTCGTACTCGGCGATGTCGCTCCCGGTTACCGCGCGCAAGACGCTAGCGGCGTTGAACACCGAATCTTTTGCCATCGAGCCGGCCGTGTCGTTGAAGCGAATCGTACCTTTTCCGCGTTGGGCTGCGCGAAACGCGACGGCTTCGATCTCGATGATGCTTCCAAGATGGTGCAATACACCCAGGCCGAACGCTTTGCCGACTTCACGCGTTGCGCGGCCCTTTACCAGCGTGTGCGGGACCAGCCGGCTTGCCTGAACGACGGCACGAACGTCGTCCTCCAGAATCGCCGGCTTCTTTACTTCGTCGGCGTGCTTGCGCGGGATGGAGGCGGTAAAGCGCCTGACCGTAGGCGTCGGCAACGATTTGGACCGCCTTGCGCCCCTCGATCGTATACGAGGCGATCAGTTTCGCTACGACGATCGTGGCCTTCGCGCCGAGCCGCTTGACGGCACCCGTGACGATCGAGAGAATCTGATGCTGCGTCAGCGGTGAGAAGAAAATCTCCGCGCAGCGCGAGCGAATCGCGGGATCGATGTCCTCGGGCTCGCGCGTCGTCGCGCCGATCAGGATGAAATCCGCCGGAGCCCCTTCACGAAAAAGGCGCTTGACGTATTCCGGAACGTTTGGTGCGCTGTCGTCGTAGTACGACGACTCGAACGTTACGCGTTTGTCTTCGAGTACTTTGAGCAGTCGCGACTGCGAGTGCGGGATCCATCTCGCCGATTTCGTCGATGAAGAGCACGCCGCCGTGCGCGCGCGTGACCATACCAAGTTTCGGCTCCGGGACGCCGGCATCGGCGAACTCGCGCCGGCTGCCCTGATAGATCGGATCGTGCACGCTGCCGAGGAGCGGATTGACCGTCTCGCGCGGATCCCAGCGTAACGTCGTGCCGCTCGCTTCCACGAACGGCGCATCTTTTGCAAACGGCGTATATGGCCGCGACTTCGCGACATCGAGGACCAGCCGCGCGACCGTCGTCTTTCCCACGCCGGGCGGCCCGTAGAGAATCGCGTGCTGCGGATAGGGCGAGCTCATCTTCGCGAGCAAGGCGCGGATCGCGGCGTCCTGTCCGACGACGTCGCGCAGCGATCTGCGGCCGGAGCTGCTGTAACGCCGATGCCGCAAGCGTTCGTTCCGAGAGGGCGCGGAGCTCTTCGAGTTTGGCTTGGGACGCGGGCGTTTCGGGGCCGCCGGTCTCGCGCAACGCTTCGAGTTTGAGGTCCTTGACGTACTCTTGATGGCGTTCGGCCATCTTCTCGTTGACGCGCCGTTCGATCGCATCCTCCGCGTGACGCTGCGCGATGACGTCTGCCATCGCTTCTTCCACCTCGGCGAGAACTTTGCGCTGGGCGGCGCGCGTGGTTACGCGCTCGGGCGTCGGATCTTCAAAGACGAGCCGCTGAAGCGCGCAGAGGCGATCGGGAAGATTCTGCGAGCGCATCATCTGCAGTGCGTTGACCTTCCCGGCGCGCAACACGACTTTATCTTGGCCCAGTACCGACGCCAGCATATCGTAAAGCGCGCTGACGTACCGGTTGAGCTCGTCCTCGACGCCGAACTTGCGTCGAAAGCGGGTCGCGTAGACGTCGTGTGACGTTGCCAGGACCGCTCGAGACGACCTCGACGACGGCTTTTGCGACGACGTTTCTTTGAAGCTTGATCTCGATCGGATACGAGCCGAGCGCTTTGATCTGGCGCCCAAGCTCCACCTTGTGCTTATCGACGAGGATCGAAACCGCCGCGGCAATCGCGGCGGCGACGTCTGCATTGGTCACCGCGCCGAAGAGCTTGCCGTTCTCGCCGGCTTTCGCGTGCACCACGATCTTCGCCGACTCGATGCGCGCCGCCGAAGCCCGCGCCTCGGCCAGCTCTTGCGCGTCGCGGCGCTCCTGCGCCTTTTGCTGCGCGTCGAGCTGCGCAAGCGCGCCCTTGTCGGCTTCGCCGGCGAGTCTTCGCGGCAGCAAAAAGTTCCGAGCGTATCCGTCGGCGACGTCGACGACGTCGCCGCGCTTGCCCAGTGCCTTGACGTCGCTATACAGGACGAGCTTCACGCCGCCTGCTACTCGGAGGTGAAGGGTAGAAACGCGATAAGCCGCGCGCGCTTAACCGCCGTCGTGAGCATCCGCTGATGCTTGGCACAGTTGCCGGAGATGCGCCGCGGGACGATCTTCCCGCGTTCGGAGACGAACTTCTTGAGGCGTCCGACATCTCGGTAACTAACGGCAATCGCACGCTCGGCACAAAAGCTGCACGGTTTACGCTTCGGGCGCCGGTCCTTGACGGCGCGCTTGATCTTAGGCTTAGTTGCCATTGGCATCCTCTTCGACTAGGTGGTTGCTGGTTTGCCCCTCGATGGCGAAACCCTAGCCAGGTGACGTGCAAGATTCGCCACCACCACCCGTCGACGAAGTTTACCCGCAGCGCAGTCTAAGGGTGGATTTTCGGAATGGGGGGTTCGGGGCGGCAGGGTTCGGTCCTGCAGATCCTAACGGAGCGGCATGGATCGAGTGGCCAGATACCTTACCGGAGTCGGCATCGGGCTAATCCACCTCGGCGCACTCTTTGCGTTCGTACCCGCGCTCTTTCGACTTCTCCGACCTGATCCTTCTCGCCCTGTTCTCGTATTGCACCGGCGCGCTAGGCGTTACGCTCTGCTATCATCGCGTGCTTACGCATCGGAGTCTTCGGTTGCGAAAACCGCTCGAATACTGTTTGGCGCTCTTCGGAACGCTTGCGCTCCAGGGCGACCCGATACGGTGGGTTGCCGTTCATCGCAAACATCACGCTCACGCCGATCACGACGGAGATCCGCACAGCATCGAACTGGGGTTCAAATGGGCGCACGTCGACTGGCTCTATCGCCACAACGTAGCGTACCCGAGCGACGAGGAGATCAGGCGCTACGCCCCCGACCTGGTCGCCGATCCGTTCTATCGCGCGCTGTCAAAACTCGCGTTGCCGCTTCAGCTCGCGCTTGCAGTGGGCCTCTTCTTTCTTGGCGGATGGGCGTGGGTCGTCTGGGGAGTCTTTCTGCGGCTCGTCGTGAGCTATCACACGACCTGGTTCGTGAACAGCGCGGCGCACATGCTCGGTTATAGGAGCTATCGTACCACCGATCGCTCGACGAATTGTTGGTGGGTTGCGCTGCTCATCGTTCGGCGAAGGCTGGCATAACAATCATCACGCCTTTCCGTTTTCGGCGCGGCATGGTCTACGCTGGTTCGAAATCGACATGACGTGGTGGCACGTCAAAGCGCTCGCCTTTTTGCGCTTGGCCGACCGGATACGGATCCCGACCGAGGTCATGCGTCGCCGTCTGGCGTATGAGACCTCATGACGAATCTTCGTGCGCGCTACGAACGGCCCGATTTTCAAGAACGCCCGCTCGGCGCCGAGGTGACCGCGTATCTGACCGCCCCGGTCCGGGTTCCGAAACCCTAAGCTCCGGGAACTCCCGTACGCGCGGCTCCGGCCTCGTGGCGCGGCTTCGCGCCGTCGGCGAGGAGCGTTATCACGATAAGCACCCTTTCCACGAGCACCTCGTCGCGGGGAAGCTCGACCGAGCCCACGTGCAAGCGTGGGTCGCAAATCGTTACTATTATCAAAAGCAAATCCCGGTAAAAGACGCCGCAATCCTCGGGAACTTACCGACGGCCGCGCATCGCCGTGTTTGGATCGCGCGTATCGTCGATCACGACGGCACGGCGGAGAACGAGGGGGGCACGGCGGCGTGGCTTGCGCTCGGGCGCGCAGTTGGCCTCGCCCGACGAGTACGTGCTCTCGGAACGCGGCATCGCACCTGCAACGCGCTTTGCCGTCGACGCGTACGTGACGTTCGCGCGTACGCGGCCCTGGCTTGAAGGAGTGGCATCCTCGCTCACGGAGCTCTTCGGGCCGCCGGTCATGGAGCGACGCGTGGCCGCAATCGTCGCGAATTATCCGTGGATCGATCCGGCGGGTCTCGCCTATTTCGAGCGGCGCATTCCGCTCGCGCAGCGCGACGCGGATTCGGCGCTGAGCTGGGTTCTCGAGGCGGCGACGACGCCCGAGTCGCAAGAGCGTTGCGTCGCCGCGCTGCGCTTCAAATGCGACGTGCTGTGGTCGATCCTCGATGCCACCGCGCTCTCCTGCGGCGTCTTCAAATGAACGCAGCGACGCAGCCGAAGTTCGGCAAGGGAGTGAAGCTTCGCCACGAGAGCGACGGCGGCGTGATGCTTCTCGTTCCCGAAGGCGCCCTGGTCTTGAATAGCGTCGCGGCCGTCGCCTTGGAGCTCGTCGACGGAACGCGAACCTTCGCGCAGATCGTCGACGCGATCGTCAAACGCTTCGACGTCGAACCGGAACGCGCTCGCGAGGATCTGATGGATTTGTTCGACCGTCTCGCAGAACGCGGCTTCGTACATCCCCTGAGTGATTGCGGTGACGGCGAGTGAGGCCGCTTTCGATACTTTGCGAGCTCACGTATCGCTGCAATCTGCAGTGCCCGTACTGTTACAATCCGCTCGCGCTCAAAGAGTATCGCGACGAGCTCTCGACCGAAGAATGGTCGCGCGTCCTGCGCCAAGCTGCCGGCTTGGGCGTCGTGCAGGCGCACTTCTCCGGAGGAGAACCGACGCTGCGGCGCGATCTTGGAGAACTCATCCACGCTGCAGCGCGCGCCGGACTCTACACGAATCTGATCACGCAAGGGACGTATCTCAACGACGTCGCACTCGACGAACTGCTCGATAACGGACTCGACCATATCCAAATCAGCGTTCAGGCACCGCAAGCTGCCCTCGCCGACCGGATTGCCGGCGCCGCCGTTCACGACCGCAAGCTCGATGCGCTCGCACGGGTCCTTCGGCGAGACGTCGCGCTGACGCTCAACTGCGTGCTCCATCGCAAAAATCACGACTCTATCGAGAGCGTTATCGCGCTGGCCGAAAGTCTTGGTATAAGGCGGCTGGAGCTGGCCAACGTGCAGTTCTACGGATGGGCGTACCGCAATCGCGCTGCCCTGATGCCGACGCTCGAGCAGGTACGCAGAGCCGAAGTCACGGTCGCGGCTGCGCGCGAGCGTCTGCGAGGGAAAATGGAGATCGTCTACGTTCTTCCGGATTACTTCGGCGAGTTTCCGAAGCCGTGCATGAACGGTTGGGGCACCGAGTTCATGACGGTTACTCCGAACGGTTATGTCTTACCGTGTCCCGCCGCCTCGGCAATCACCACGTTGCACTTCGAAAACGCGCGCGATCGAAGTCTGAGCGATATCTGGGAGCGTTCCGATTCGTTCCAACGTTACCGCGGCACCGGTTGGATGCCGGAGCCCTGCCGTTCGTGCGAACGGCGCGAGTTAGATTGGGGCGGCTGCCGATGCCAAGCGTTCTTGCTGACCGGCGATGCGGGTCTCACGGATCCCGCCTGTTCGCGCAGCCCGCATCATGACGCGGTCGTCGCGATGCGCCAACCTGCAGAAGTCCCGCAGCCGGTTCCGCGCAGGGCGTGATCGTTCGGGTTCTCGGATCGGCAGCGGGCGGCGGCGTACCGCAATGGAACTGCGCCTGTAAGAATTGCGAGGCGGCTCGCGCGGGACGAGTACCGCGGCGAACGCAGTCGGGGCTTGCGATGAGTCTCGATGGCGTTGCGTGGCTGCTGCTCAATTGCTCGCCCGATATTGCGGCGCAGATCGAAGCCTTTCGGCCGCTCCAGCCTGCGTACGGCCGCCTGTCGCCGATCACCGATGTGCTGCTGACGGATGCAAACTTCGATCACATCGGGGGACTTGCGAGCTTACGACAAGCGGCGCATCCCATACGCGTCCGATCGAGCGCCGTGGTAGCGCGAATTGCTCGCGAACAGCCGAGCTTCGCGCACTTTGGCGCGCCGCCGCATCGGTGGCTCGACGTACCGCTCGACGCTGCCTGCCCCAACGACGGTGACGACGATCCGGTTGGCGATTCGTTTTCCGTTCGCGCAGTCGTCGTGCCAGGCACGACGCCCGGTTATGACGGCCGCCGGGCCGAGCACGGAGCAGTCGTCGCGTACGAGATTTTCGAGCGCGGCAACGAGAACGTGCTGCTGTTCGCGCCGGTCTTCGCCGGCATCGACGCCGCGCTGCGCGATGCCATCGTGCGGGCCAAGGTGGCCTTCTTGGACGGTTCCTTTTACCGAGACGACGAGCTCGAGGCGACGGTGAAAGTCGGCAAGGCGGCGCGTTCGATGGGCCACCAGCCCCTAGGCGGTCCGGAGGGGACGCTCTCGCGCCTTCCCGACCCGCGCGGCCGCGTCATCTTCACACACATCAATAACTCCAATCCGATGTTGGATCCAGATTCCAGCGCCTTTGCGAGCGTCCGCAAGGCCGGCGCCGAGGTGGCGTACGACGGGATGGAAGTGACGCTTTAGTCGAAGAGGGTGGCGATGGGTCTCCTCGCCGGTTGGCTTGCCCTGAGCTTGGCGGTGGTCTCACCGGCCTGGACGCAATTCCGAATGGGAGGCGAGAACAACGCCGTTATTCCCGGATCCGTGGAAACGGCATGGCGAATCGAGACCGGCGCGCAAATCTCGGCGAGCCCGACGGTCATCGACGGCATTCTCTATGTCGGTAACAACGGCGGATCGTTCTACGCGATCGACGTCAACAGCGGTCAGATCGTTTGGAAGGCGCACGTGACCAATCCCCTGATGAGCGCCCCACTCGTCTATGGCGACGTGGTCATCGTCGGGGAGGGCGATCCGACGAGCCGCACGTCGTCGCCTTCGGAGCCGGTTATGGTGGGTCAAGGACCCAGCGCGCTCATCGCCTTCGACCGCGCGACGGGCGGCATGCGCTGGCAGATTCCGTTGAGCGGATCGGCGATGCCGACGCCGGCCATCATCGATGGGATCATGGTGAATCACGACGGAGCCGGTTACATCAACGGCGTCGATCCCTCCAGCGGAATCAAGCAATATTCACGTTGGATCGGATCGATGGCCTCGATGACGGCCGCGCTCCCGGTCGGCGGCGGCGATTTCGTCACTACCGGTGTCGGCGCCAATGCCGTCTGGCGTCTTCGTGCACGTGATGGATCCGTCGTCTGGCGCAGCGCCTTTTCAAAGGGCGCATCCGGTATCGGTGACTGTCCGCCGGTAACCGACCGTACGCGCATCTTTTGCGATTACGTCTCCCCGGTTTATCCCGATACCTCGACCGTCATCGGTCACCTCACCGTGGAGCGGGCCTACGCGCTGCGCGCCGGCGATGGAGCGCCGCTTTGGGACGTAGCCCTCGACAGCGGTGCCCTGCCCGAACGAAACGAGGCCGCAATTCCATTGCTGGCCGGCGGAATTCTTTATATGGGTAGCGCGATTGCACCGTGGATGCACGCCCTCGATGCGACGACCGGAATGCTCGAATGGGAAATGCCGACACGGGGAGCGGTCAAGGGCGGACTCGTCGACGTCGACGGCGTCGTTTATTTCGGCGACCTCGGCGGATACCTCTGGGCGCTCGACGCAAAAACCGGGCAAGTCGTCGGGGACAAGTTGATGCACACACCCTTCAACGTCGGCTCTCCGATCGTGTACGGAAAAACGCTTATCATCGGCAGCGACTCGGGAAGCGTCATCGCCGTCCCGCTGCAAAGCATCCGTGCGAGCCGCGATTGAATCGAAGCCGTACTTCGGAGTGACCGCGCTTGTGAATATTTTTCGCTTATTTTTCTCTTTGGCCGGATGCCTCGTGCTCTCGGCGGTTGCGTCGTCGCAGCTCGTGAACGAACAAGATTACGCGCGACTCGTTTCGATCAATGCGCCCGCAATAGCGCCCGACGCAAAACATGCCGTCGCGGTCATCACACGAATCCTTTGGGACGACGACAAACGCACGAATGACCTCGTCAGCGTCGATCTCGCGACGGGGACGCAGCAGACGCTGATCGCAAACCGCGAAGACCTTTCCGATCCTGCCTTCTCTCCCGACGGCAGTCGTATCGCCTTTCTCGCAAAAGAGACGGGCGCCAAGGACCCGCAAACGCAGCTCTTCGTAATTCCATCAGGCGGCGGAAGCGCGCAACAGATCACGCACGTGAAATCCGGCGTCGATCAGTTTGCTTGGAGACCCGACGGCAACGCCTTCGCCTATGCCGGCGGCGACTCCGATGCGCCCCGAACCGGTGCGCAGCGGTATCGCGACAGCTTCCTCTTCACCACGGAGCCGATCGTTGCTCGCGAGCTTCCCCATTCGTCGCATATCTTCGTCGTCACCGCCGACGGCGCGACGACGACGCAACTGACGACCGGCTCGGAGAGCATCTCGAGTGGTGAAGCGGAATCGACGCTTTCGTGGTCGCCTGACGGCAAGGCAATTGCCTTTACGCTCGTACCCAATGCGATTCTCAATGACGAAAGTTATTCACGAATTGCGCTCGTCGACGTTTCGTCGAAGACCGTCCGCCCGCTGACGGGCGCAACCGCATGGGAGAGCGACCCCATGTACTCGCCCGACGGACTCCACATCGCATATTTGTGTTCGAAGGGCGACCCGCAAGTCAATCTCAGCGAGATTTGCCTAACCACGCCCACGGGAAGCCCCGGCACTCGTATCTCCACCGCCCTGGACCGTCCGGTCGTTAATGCCGCCTGGTCGTCCGACTCTCGCAGCCTCATTGCAGTCGCGCCCGACCGCTCCACCGTCGCGCTCTACCGCATTCAGCTCCAAGGCCGATGGGAGCGACTCGAAACCAACGGCGTTAATCTCAGCTCGGATTTGCATAAGGCAATTGCCGCGGACGGGACGATAGCATTCGTGGGATCCAGCGTCAAACAGCCTCCCGAGCTCTTCGTCCGAAGCGCTGCCGGTGCCACGACGAAGCTTACAAATCTCAACGCCGCAATCGCCAGTCTCGACCTCGTTTCTGCAGAACGGATCACGTTTCCGACGGCGACGGGTATTCGCGCAGACGGCATACTCTATTTTCCGCCGGACTTTGTCGCCGCCCGGAAGTACCCGCTCGTGCTCATGATTCACGGCGGCCCAACGAGTTCGTCGACACTCGCGTTTAGTTTTTGGAGTCAGGTGATGGCGGCGCGCGGTTGGCTCGTGCTCGAACCAAATTATCGGGGCAGCGACGACCTCGGCCTTGCGTATCAGCGATCCGTACTGTATGACCCGGAAGAGGGCCCCGGCAAGGACGTCATGGCTGCCGTCAACGCCGTTCGCTCACGGGGTATCGTCGACAGTTCCCGCATCGCCGTCGGCGGCTGGTCGTACGGCGGCATCATGACGGCGTGGATGATTTCGAAGTACCATATCTGGCGCGCCGCAGTCTCGGGCGCCTCGGTCGACGACTGGATCACCGATTACGGCACGGCCGATGACAGCCTTTCCGACATGGACCTCTTTCACGGCTCGCCGTTCGTTGGCAACAACGTCTCCGAATGGCGCCGCGCCTCTGCTATATCGTACGTCGGCGACGTTACGACACCGGTGCTTATTCTCTCCGACGTCGGCGACAACCGTGACAGCTTCGCCACGTCGTCGATGTACTGGCGCGCCCTACGCGATAACCACAAAGACGCGACTCTGCGCGTCTGGCCGGTCAACGGCCACTTTCCCCACGACCCCGTCCGCCAAGCCGACGTCTTTCACTACTGGATCGATTACATCGCGCAACATTTTGGGGAGCATCAAACAGCACCTTAGCCGCACGCAGTTCTAGGCGCAAAGGCGCGAACATCGGAGACGCCCGTCGCTCACATCCTATTCGCTCCTGCTCGTCCACTTTTTCGGGAGAACAAAGTTTTGAATCAGCCATCCTTGGCTGGCCCGAAAAAGCTGGACGCTCCTCGTCCTGCGCCTTCGCGCCTAAAACGGTGTGCCGGCGACCGCTTAACGCTCTAGTTAGAACAAACTCCAGAGGTATTGGTTGTAAACTTCGTGGTGGAACATCACTTCCTCGGCTTTGACGACCGCGCCTAAGAGGCGCGGGCAGCGATCGGCGCTGGCCTGTTTGAGGTCGGCGTATCGCTGTTTGACGTCGTCGCTGAGCAGTTTGGTCGTCCAGTCCGAGGCGCGGAAGGCTTCGAGCGCATCGTAGATGTTGTCGGGCAGGTAGCGATCGGCTTGACGTAGGTTCTTTAGGCTGCTCGTCGTGCCGTCGAGACCCGTTTTGAAGACGGCAAGCATTACCATGTACGGATTGGCGTCCGGAGCGACGGAACGGACCTCAGTGCGCATGCTGCGCTCGTTGCCGATCGGAACGCGAACCATCGATCCGCGATCGATCGCCGAAGCCTTGAGCTGATTGGGCGCTTCGAAGTGGGGATCGAGCCGCCGGTACGAGTTGACGCTGGAGTTGAGCATGAGGCAGATATCGGTGCCGTGCGTCAGAATTCGGTCGATGAACTTCCAGCCGAAGGAACTGAGCTGCTCGGAGCCCTTCGGATCCCAAAAAAGGTTCTTGCCGTTCTTGCTGACCGAGACGTTGGTATGCATGCCGCTGCCGTTCACGCCAACGACCGGTTTGGGCAAGAAACTCGCGGTCATTCCCAGCTTGGTTGCGACTTGACGGCAGATGAGCTTGTAGAGCTGAATCTGATCGGCCGCCGCAACGACCTCGCCGTAGTTATAGTTGATTTCGAACTGCGACGGCGCGACCTCCGGATGGTCCTTCTCGTTCTGAAAGCCCATTGCGCGCTGCACTTCCGCGACGGTATCGATGAAGTTGCGCAGGGGATCGCCGGGCAGCGAGTGATAGTAGCCGCCGGTGTTTACGTACTCGAACTTGCCGGTTTCGTGATAGCGCCGCTCCGCATCGAGCCCTTGGAAGAGAAATCCTTCGATCTCGTTGGCGGCGTTGAGCGCGTAGCCTTCCTTCGCATAACACTCGTCCGCAAAACGCTTGAGCGTTCCACGAATGTCGCCTGCAAAGGGTTTGCCCTCCCGATCGAAGACATCGCCGAAAACGAGGACCTTTCCCGGACCAAACACGTCGGCCGGTCCCCAATAAAATGCGCTCCAGTCGAGCGAAAGCCGTAAATCGCTTTCGCGCTGCGGCGTGAAGCCGCGAATCGACGAGCCGTCAAAGGTGAGATTGTCATGGGACCGCAACAAGAATTTTTTGTCGTAGTCGAGCATGTGCAGCCGGCCCTCGAGATCGCTAAAGAGTACGGTGAGGGCCTTGATTCGCGGCTCCTGTGCGAGGTAGCGCAAGCGCTCCTCTTGCAGCGCGCGCAGAGGAACGCGTTCTTGGCGCTGCGCCTTGGCGCGGAGGTTCAGCTCCTCGAGTTCGGAGTACGGGAGTGCGAGAAAGTCGCGCAGCTCCGCACCCGTCGGCATGTCCGTCAAATTCATCGTCGCTCGTTCTCCTTTGACTGCGGCGAGGGATGTTGGAGAGGGCTTGCACGAGCCGTCACCGAGGCCTTTGTGCACCTGGTTAACGTGCTTCGGCCTCCTTGCCAAGAGTTTGCCGGTCAGCCTCGTACAGTGCGAGCATGAAGCCGATGCTCTTGACGTTCGTCGCCGCGATCGCGCTGGTCGCGACCGTAGCCGCAGCCGGGCCCGAGACCTGGACCGTCGATCCGGTCCACTCGAGCGCGCAGTTCACGGCGCGGCATTTCGGAATCGTCCCGGTCATCGGAACGATTCCGATCCTCAAGGCTTCGGTGCAGCTCGATGCCGGCTCGCAAATTCCGCTAGCCGTCGCCGCCGAGCTCGACGCATCGAAGGTCGACACCCACAACGACAAGCGTGATGGCGACTTGCGCTCCGAACACTTCTTCAACGTCGCGACCTGGCCGACGATAACGTTCGTCAGCAGCAAAGTCGAAGGAACCGATCCGAAGCACTTTACGATAAGCGGAAACCTCACCATGCACGGGCAGACGCACCCCGTCGTGCTCAACGCTTCGGTCGTCGGCGCCGGCAAGAGCCCGCGCGGCCGGTCGATTATTGCGTTTGGAGCAACGGTAACCATCGATCGCACGCTGTGGGGAATGACCTACGGACCGATGATCGTCGCAAACAGCGTCGACTTGTCGATCGACGCCGAAGCCGATGCGCCACAATGATTTCCCGCGCTACGGCATGAGCGTCTGTGCAGCAACCGTTGCCGCGGCTCGATACTCAAGCGCGTCGGAGGCGCTGCCCAGCGAAACCTCATACGCTCCCGAGGGTATCGTCCACCGATCTGCGGTGACGTCAAAATCCGCGAGAAGCCGCGGATCGGCAACGATCGTGACACGCCGGCTCCGGCCCGGATCGAGCCCGACTTGCCTCCAGCCCAGAAGTCGCGTTACGCTGGTACCTTCTCGGCGCGTAAGGTAGAGCTGCGGCGTATCGATGCCTCGGCGCGAGCCCGCATTCGTCACGGTGAATGTCGCGCTGACGGTCTGGCCGCCGCTCACACGGAAGTCGCCGTAACGGAAAGTCGTGTACGAAAGTCCGTGACCGAAAGCGAAGAGCGGCGTCAGGCCGGTTGTCGCGAAGCGGCGATAACCGACGTTGCTGCCTTCGGAGTACTGCACCGAAAACGGCCGCATCCCCAAAGCCACCTGATATCCGCGCGCACCGGAAGACCATAGCGCGACGAGTGCGTCAAATCCGGGCAGGTCGGGATGGACGAGCTGCGCTTCGCTCGACGGAAACGTAATCGGAAGACGCCCGCTCGCGTCGACTCGCCCAAAGAGCACGTTTGCAATTGCTTCGCCGCCGCGCTGACCTGGATACCACGCCTCGACGACGGCGCTCACACGATCGAGCCATGGCATCGTTACCGGGTTGCCGCTCTCGAGTACGACGACGGTACGTGCGTTCGCGGCTGCAACGGCCGAAACGAGCGCGTCTTGACCGTCGGGTAAGGTTAAGTCGGGAGCGTCGATCCCTTCAGCGGCCCATTGAGTAACGAAGACGATGGCAACGTCGACGCGGCGCGCGAGCGTGGCGGCTTCGCTGGGGTAACGCCCGTCCACATAACTGACGGCCGCGCGCGGCGCAATCGAGCGAATCGCCGTCAGCGGCGCGGAGCGGTCGTAGAAGACGAGCGGCGCGTCCTCGCCTCCGAGCGGAACGGTCATCGCATGGCCGACGGGCAAGACTTGGGCAGAGCCTCCGCCGGAGAGAACGCCGGCGTCGGCGTGGCCGCCGATGATCGCAATCCGACGAATTGCGCCGTCCAGCGGCAGCACACCGTTATTCTTCAATACGACGATTCCGCGCTGCGCCGCTATCAGCGCGTCGGAGGCATGCGCGCCGTAATCGATCGGCGAGCGTTCCGGCGGCGTGGCGAAGAGCCCGACGGCGAGCATCGACCGGACGATCCGCCGGTTCATGTCGAGCAGGCGCGACGCGTACGCTCCCTGCGATTCGACCGCCGCGCGCAGCGGCTCGCCAAAAAAATCGCTGCCGCGAGCGGCCCTGTCGCGATCGGCCGCCGACTCCTGATCGAGACCGAGCAACGCCGCGGCGACGTCGTGGACCGCGCCCCAATCCGACATCACCCAACCTGGAAAGGACCAATCTTGCTTGAGGATTCCGTTCAATAGCCTATCGTTCTCGCAAGCGTGGATGCCGTTGACGCGGTTGTAGGCGCACATCACCGCACCGGGATGTCCCACCTCGAACGCCAGCTCGAAGGCCAAGAGGTCGCTCTCGCGCATCGCGCCGCCGCCGACGTCGGAAGAGAGCACGAAACGGCCCGTCTCCTGATCGTTGATCGCATAATGCTTCATCGTTGCGATCACGTGGCGATCTTGTATGCCGCAGATCTCCGCGCCCGCCAACGTCCCCGCCAAAAGCGGATCCTCGCCGAGGTATTCAAAGTTTCGCCCGTTGCGCGGGTCGCGCGCCAGGTTCAGTCCCGGCCCAAGGAGCACGTTGAAGCCTTTCCGCCACGCTTCGTCACCGATGACGCTGCCGTCTCGATATGCGACTTGCGGGTCCCACGTCGACGCCAGCGAGAGCGACGACGGCATCGCGGTCGCAGCGTCGCCCCGCCGCACGTTATCGGGATTTGCGATGCCGAGACTCGCGTCGGTCTCCTGCAATGCGGGTACGCCCAGACGCGGCAGACCCGGCACGTATCCGGCCGAACCGATCGCGCCGGTGCGAAGGCCATTGCGAACCGGAAAGCCGCTTTCGCCACGCACCAGCACCATGCGCTCCGCCGGCGTCATCGCCGCGACGATTTGCTGCGCTCGAGTGTCGGCTGCCGCCGAAAAAAGCGATCCGCAGAACGCGAGCGCGACGAGCATCGGATTATACTTCGCCCCGACGCGTCAATCGCCGCTGTACGTCTGCAGTTCGAGCACGTTTCCATCGGGGTCGGCGACGTGAAACGAATGCGCGTCCTCGCCCGCTGCGCCGAAGTTCCCCGTCATTTCAGTAACGATCGCGACGCGGCGCGCGCTCAGAAAGTCTCTGATCTCCTGCGGCGTATTTTCCAACGTAAGCGCAATATGGTCGACGTTGCCGGTCGGCATGCCGTCCCAAGGTTCGCGCTTCAAGAAGTCCAGGATCGTCTGCTCGTTGATTCGAACCGACGGAAACGGTACGCGGCCGGCCGCGTACTCCCGGGCACGCTCTTTCCGCAAGCCTAAAACGTCAGAGTAAAAATGAAGACTGCGTTGCGGATCCTCGACGGCAAAGACGACGTGGTCCAGAGATTTTACCTTTATATTTATCATCTTGATATCAAGATACTTTGGCAGGAAACCTTTGTCAAGTACCTTAAGCTTGAGATATGCGGGACCGGATCGACGACATCGTGGCGCAATGGAAGCGCGAACGGGTAGACTTGGATACGCGCGCGATGGCGCTGGTGGGAAGAATCCAGCGCGCCGCGGCGGCGTTGAGGCCGCGTCTCGACGCGACGCATGCGGACTCCGGCCTTGCGGGTGAATCCTTCGACGTGCTCGCCTCGCTACGGCGCTCGGGATCGCCGTACCAGCTTTCACCGACGCAACTCTACCGCGAAATGATGCTCACCTCCGGTGCGATGACCAATCGCATCGATCGCCTCGAGGAAGCCGGCTTGGTCGCGCGACGGCCCGATGCCAATGACCGCCGAGCGACGCTCGTGCGTCTGACGCCAAAAGGAAAAGCCTTGATCGACGCCGCGGCGTCGAAGCACGTCACGAACGAGGAGCGCTTGTTGGCCGGACTCAGCGCTCGGGAACGGCAGCAGCTCGGCGACCTGCTGCGAAAGCTGCTGATCTCGCTTGGCGACACGGAGGAGTGAGCAATGCGCGGTGACGACGAGGTCGTTTCGAAGGTGGAGCGCGGCGTCCGTCTCGACCTTGGGATTGCAGTGTGCGCGCTGCTCATCTCGACCTTAGCGGCCAGCGCCTCGTGGTGGCAAGCGCGCGTCCTCCAAGCTCAAACCCAGGTGCTGCAACAGCAACTCGGCGCGCAAGTCTGGCCCTACGTCTCGGTCACCGAAGGCACGAACAACAATACCATGCGCGTCACGCTATCGAACGATGGCCTCGGACCGGCAATTCTACACAGCTTTACGGCAACGGTCGACGGCGTGCAACAGTCGAGCTACATCGGAATCCTGCACGCGATGCTCGGACCGCATTTGATCGCACGCAGCCCACACGGCGACCGCTTCGCCTTTTCGATCGACAGCGCCTCGCCGGGCGGGGTCGTTCGCCCCGGTGATAACAGCCTCGGCTTCTCGTTGACGAGTAAACGCTTTGCACCCCAGTTTCTCGCGAGCTATCGCCGCCTCAACTTCCGCGCTTGTTACTGCGCAATCATTCCAGGCAAATGCTGGTTGTTCGACTCGGCAAGGACGGGCGAGCCCCAGGCGTTGCAATCGTGCCCCGAAAACGTAAACGACTTATTGCACGCCTCGGCCCTCAGTGAAATCAGCAACCGAAACTTCTAAACCTTCCGCCGAGAGTCCATTTTCTACCGCGGCCGAGGTGAGGTCCGCCCGATCCCCTTGCGTTGGCGTTAAACTTTGTGATACAAAGTTATTAACTTTGCATGGCAAAGTTAATAACGGTGGGGGATCTAACCATGCGAGTGCGCATTGTCGTAAGCTACTCGCCGCGCTACCTGCGGGGACATCGTATCCATTTCGTTCCGCCGGTTACCGGAATTCATCTTGCGGCGCTGAGCGATGGGCACGACGTCGAAGTTTATCATCAGCAGGTTCGCAGCGTTCCGATCGATACTGAGACCGATCTCGTCGCCATTTCGTTTTTCTCAGGCTTCGCACGCGCCGCCTACGAACTTGCGGATCGGTACCGGTCCCTCGGGGTTCCGGTTATCGGTGGGGGCCCACACGTAACGTACTGGGCGGAGGAAGCCCTCGAGCATTTTGATGCGATCGCCATCGGTGAAGCGGACTCGATTTGGAGCGAGATGCTCGCGGATGCACAGCAAGGAAAGCTGGAACGGATTTATCGTGGCCGGCCTGTGCCGCTCGCAGGGCTGCCCACGCCTCGTTACGATTTATTGGAGAAAAACTTCGTAGTCCGGCGTGTGCTCCAAGCCACGCGCGGTTGCCCGTTCTCGTGCAGCTTCTGCACGGTCCCGAGCCTTAATCCCGGGTTCCGAGTTCGCCCGGTCGACGAGGTCGTTCGAGACATAGCGACAACGCATTTTCCGCTCCCGTGGCAAGAGCGTATCGTCTGGTTCTGGGACGACAACCTGCTCGTGAAGCGAGAATGGGCGAAGAATTTGCTACGCGAGCTCTCGGGTCTGAACAAATGGTGGTTGACGCAAGCCTCGATTGACATCGTCAAGGATCGCGAGTTGCTCGACCTCATGGAACGGTCGGGCTGCATCGGCATCTTCCTGGGCATCGAAAGTCTCGACGACGCGGATCTGCGCAGCGTCCGAAAGCGGCAGAATAAGGCGGCTGAATATTGCGACGCCATCGAACGGCTTCACGAGCGCGGCATCTGCGTCATGGCAGGCTTCATTTCCGGCTTCGACGATCAAACGCCGCAGGCGATCGTTGCGACGGCAGACCGTCTCAATGCCATCGGCGTCGACGTTCCATTTCTGAGCATCCTGACGCCCTTTCGCGGAACCCCGCTTTACGACGATTATCTCTCTGCCGGCCGCGTTCTTCTCGATCGGGATTGGCCGCACTACAACGGCTATAACGTCGCGTTTCGGCCCGCCCGCATGACGCCTGACGAATTGATCGCTGCACATCGCGCGTTGTGGAAGCGCGCCTTCCGACCGAAATCCGTCATAGAACGCTTGACCAAGGCCGCAACGCACCTTAGTGCTGGCGGCATGATGCTGGCCAGTGCGATGAACGGCTTTTACGGATTGAAGCGGTTGGGCGGCAATCTACCTATAACGCACGCAACCGCCGGCGACTAGAAGGGGATTTCGTCTTCCAATTCGTCACCGAACGCGTCGCCTGTGGTCGATGCCGCCGAGCCGTGCGCGGCGCCTCCGTTATGGCTGCTGCCGCCGTCATCACTGCTGGGCGCTCGGTCGCGCGGCGATCCGAGCATCTGCATGTTATCGATGACGACTTCGGTCGCTTTGCGCTTGTTGCCGTCCTTGTCGTCGTAGCTGCGGATCACCAGCCGCCCCTCGACCAGACAGTTCGAGCCCTTCTTCAAATAGGTGTTACAGGTTTCGCCCAAACGGTCCCACGCAACGATGTCGACGAACGTCGTCTCTTCTTTGTTTCGTGGATTATTCACCGCCAGCGTGAACTTGGTGACGCCCTTGCCGGATTGCGTGTAGCGAATCTCAGGGTCGCGCGTGAGGTTGCCGACCAGGATGATTCGGTTATAAGAACCTGCCATTACTAACTCGCTTTCGCCGCTTGCATTAACAGTACGAGGCTAGCGCCTCAGAGTGTCAACTGTATGGCACAGATGTTACGGAAAGACTGCCGGTTTCATGCCTGAGGCGCCGGCGCCGGCGGAGCAGCGGCGGCGAGAGCCGCCATATGCGTCAGCATCTTCGCGTCGAGACGGACGATCAGCCCCCGCAACACGTCTTCGTGCAGCTTGAGTTGGCGGTCGAGCTCTTTTGAGGCGGCGGCGCCGCTACGAAATTGCATGACGACGTAGTTGCCTTCACGCACGTCTTTGATCTCGTAAGCGAGGCGCTTCTTTCCCAGTCGCTCGATGCTCGTCACTTCGCCGCCCTGGCTCTTGATGATTTCGCCGATCGCGGTAGACCGCTGCTCGACGTCGCCCTCCTCGAGCGAGGGACGCAAAATATAGGTTACCTCGTACTCAGTCATCTTTTTCCTTACTATGGACGCTCGCGAGGAGCGGCCCACGCTCAGTGCCGTGGGCAGCAGGTCGAAGCGCCTTGCCTTCGTCGCGCCGGTATAGGAGTCCGGTCGGCGGAATCGGAAGCCCGCATCGCATGAGGCTACCAAAGTCGCTTCTCATCTTGCTGCTCTTTGCGGCCGGTCTTTCGGTCGGCTGCTCTTCGAGCAGCAGCGGGCCGAATTCCTGGTCTTCCGGGGCGCCTCGGTCCGGCGAGCGGCTCTCCGAGCCAATACATCAAGAATGTGATCGTTATCATCCAGGAAAACCGTAGCTTCGAAAGCTTTTTTGCGGGGTTTCCGGGCGCGAACGCGCCGATGACCGGCTGCGCCTCTCCGACGCCTCCGCCGAGCCGGCAGCGTGGCGCGCGTCATGCCGACCAGACGCGTGCATCGGCGCTCGGGATCGGGATGTCCGGCCGGCGATACACCGGTTACTCTGCACCAGGTCACGTTCGAGAACAATCCGGATTTGAAGCACGACTGGAGCTCGTCCATGATCGATTGGGACGGCGGCCGGATGGACGGCTTCTCCAACTGGGGAGTCAAGAACGGGCAATACCAAGCCTACGCATACGTCGACCAATCGGAGATCGGGCCGTATTGGTCACTGGCTCAACAGTACGTACTCGCCGACGAAATGTTCCCGACCGAGTTTGGCGGGAGCTTCACCGCGCACCTGACCCTCGTCGCCGGAACCGACGACATCGGAGCGGGAAGTCTGCTTCCGACGAAGGCCGAGGTCGACTTCCCACAAACGGCCCCCGACGACTGCGACTCAAAGCCCGGGACGAAAAGCTCGTACATAGCGGAGAATCCCTACCGCCAAGAGTATCGCTTCAAGGGCCCGTTCCCGTGTTTCGACCAGTTCAACACGATGGCAGAGGTCCTGGATAATGCCGCCACGTCATGGCGGATCTACTCATCGAAAATACTCGATGCAGGGTTCTGGGAACCATTCGAAGCGATCAGTTACGTGCGCTGCGCGAAGTTCATCCTGCCGCACAAATGTAAAGGTTTCGGACCGGACTGGAAGACCGATATCAGCGCGCCGCCGTCGAATGTAATCAGCGATGCCGCAAATGGAACGCTCGCATCGGTAAGCTGGGTGACGCCGACGCACGCAGATTCCGATCATCCAACCTATCACAGCAATACCGGCCCATCCTGGGTTGCATCGGTCGTCAACGCGATCGGGAGCAGTTCGTACTGGAATCAAAGCGCGATCATCGTCGTTTGGGACGACTGGGGCGGATTTTTCGACAACGCTTCGCCGCCGCAGCTCGATTATCGCGGCTTAGGCATTCGTACGCCCTGTCTGATCATCTCGCCGTACGCGAAATCCGGCTACGTCGACCACACGCAGTACGAGTACGGCAGCATTCTGCGTTTCATCGAAGAGGTCTACGGATTACCGGCCGGCAGCATCGGCCCGACCGACGAAGGCTATACCGACGCACGCGCGACGAGCCTCGACAACGCCTTTGACTTCACGCAGAAGCCGCGCAGGTTCGTACCGATTGCGGCGCCGTACGCGGCGTCGCACTTCCTTCACGAGCCGCCTTCGAACTTGCCCGTCGACACAGAATAACTTTAGATAACCCAATAGCCTCCGATATAGGAAGCCGAACAGTTCCTTTTGAAGCAGCGTTTATGAAGCCCCCAAAGTCGCTTCTCCTATTAGTGCTCGTTGCGGTTGGCCTTTCGGTCGGTTGCTCTTCGAACGGAACCAGCGGCGTACCCAACGCCGGCGCCCTCACGCCGTCCAACTTTCGGCCGGCGAACGGCTCGCCGAGTCAGTACATCAAGAACGTCGTGGTCATCATCCAAGAGAACCGCAGCTTCGAAAACTTTTTTGCGGGTTTTCCGGGCGCGAACGCGCCGATGACCGGCTGCGCTTCGCCGACGCCGCCGCCAAGCGGCATCGTACGGCGAGTCGAACCGACGCTGCCGATGCGTCAGCATCGGCATTCAGGTTCGGGTTGTCCGGCGGGCGATACGCAAGTCACGTTGCATCAGGACACGTTTAAGAATAATCCTGACGGCAGACACGATTGGACATCGTCGATCGTCGATTGGAATAACGGCCAGATGGACGGCTTCTCAGCCTGGGGAGAAAAAAACGGCCAACCGAAGGAATATACATACATCAAGCGATCGCAAGTTCAGCCGTATTGGTCCATGGCCCAGCAGTACGTACTCGCCGACGAAATGTTTCCGACGGAGTTCGGCGGCAGTTTTACCGCGCATCTGACGCTGGTCGCCGGAACCGACGACATCGGACAAGGCAGTCTCCTTCCGACGAAGGCTGAGGTCGATTTCCCCAATGGCAAGTACGACGACTGCGACTCTCCCGTGGGCACGAAGACTTCGTACCTCACCCAAAATCCGTATCGCGTAGAACACCGGTTCGATGGCCCGTTTCCCTGCTTCTACCAGTTTAATAGCATCGCCGAGGTGCTCGATAATGCCGGCATCTCGTGGCGAATCTACGCGTCTAAACTTTTAGACGCCGGATTCTGGGAGCCGTTTGAGGCGCTGACCTACGTGCGCTGCGCCTCGTATAATCCCACGAAATCCAAGTGTACGGGTCAGGGCAGCGATTGGCAGACCGATATCAGCGCGCCGTCATCCAACGTATTGAACGACATCCAAAATGGCACGCTGGCATCGGTAACTTGGGTCACGCCGAGTAAACAAGATTCGGACCATCCGACCGACCACAGCGATACCGGTCCATCGTGGGTCTCCTCAGTCGTCAACGCGATCGGCAGCAGCTCGTATTGGAATCAGACCGCAATCATCGTGGTCTGGGACGATTGGGGCGGCTTCTACGATAACGCCGCGCCGCCGCAGCTCGATTACCGCGGCTTAGGCATTCGTACACCCTGTCTGATCATCTCGCCGTACGCGAAATCCGGCTACGTCGACCACACGCAGTACGAATACGGCAGCATCCTGCGCTTCATCGAGGAGGTCTACGGATTACCGGCCGGCAGCATCGGCCCGACTGACGAAGGCTATACCGATGCGCGCGCGACGAGCCTCGACAACGCCTTCAATTTCACGCAGAAGCCGCGCAGGTTCGTACCAATCGCGGCACCGTACTCGGCGTCGTACTTCCGGCACGAGCCGCCGTCGGACGAGCCCGTCGACACCCAGTAGCGCCGCGCCGCACGCGAAACGACGTTACACTTTCAAGCGAAATATTTCACAAAAAATACTATTGTCATCGTGCTGCCGATGAGAATAACGATCGCGCGCGCGAGTGGTTGAGGAAGTCTGCGAAAGAACCGTGCACCGAAATAGCCGCCGAGCAAAGCGATGACCGCCATCGGCAGCGCGTAGCGCCAATCAATGACCCGCGCGATGATGAACGGAACGAGCGCGACGCCGTTGATCGCGAACGCGAGCACGTTTTTGATCGCGTTCTGCGCGTTGAAGCTCGGCAGGCCGGAAAATGCGAGGACCGCAAGCATCAAAATCCCCATCCCG
Source organism: Vulcanimicrobiota bacterium (assembly GCA_963815165.1). Lineage (GTDB taxonomy): Bacteria > Vulcanimicrobiota > Vulcanimicrobiia > Vulcanimicrobiales > Vulcanimicrobiaceae > Cybelea. The sequence goes on along the minus strand of CAWFFL010000003.1, from coordinate 1,378,582 downwards.
GCGCCGAAATAGCCCCCGTAAATCGCGACGGCGAACTGCACGGCGATCTGCCATCGCGCGTGACGTGGCGCGCGTGCGTCGTCCTTGCGCCGAGTGAGTAACGGACTCAGCGCAAAGACGACGGTCGCGAAGAGGAGCAGCCACGGAATCATCCGCTCGAAGAGCGTTTGCGGCGTGACCAAGAGCAGACATGCGCCGATGAGGGCGCCCAAAATGCTCGCAGAGGTGATCTCGAGCAGAAGCGCCCGATGTTCGGCCACCTCCTCGCGATAACCGCGCGTGCTTCCGATCGTACCAACCCACATTGCCGCATTATTTGTGGCATTTGCCGAGATCGCCGGAACGCCGGCGAAGAGCAACGCCGGAAAGGAGAGAAAACTCCCGCCGCCCGCGACGCTATTCATCGCGCCGGCCACGAACGCGGCGACCAGCGGGACGACGAAGTGGGCGTTCGCCAAGCCTAGGAAGTAGCCTAAAGCGCCGTGCGTTCGCGCTTGGTTACGCGATAGACGCGGCGTACGTTCTTGAGCGTCTCCAGCTTGGTGAGCAACTTGTGAAGGTGATCAAGGTCGCGAATTTGGACCGTTAAGCTGGAAACCGCTACTCCGTCTTTGCGGACCCGCGCGTTTACCGAGCTCACTTGCGTCTTGAGCTCGGAGAAGACCGCCATGATGTCGGTGAGCAGTTGCGAGCGATCGTCGGCCTCGACTTCGATGTCGACGCCGTGCGTGAGGCCCGCGTCGTCGAGCCATTGAGCTTGCAGAATTCTCTCCGGCGTTGCGTTCATGAAGGCGACATTCGGACAATCGGCACGATGCACGCTGACGCCGCGGCCGATGGTGACGTAACCGATAATCGGATCGCCCGGTACCGGCGAACAGCACTTGGAGAGCCGAACCAAGACGTCGTCGACGCCCGCAATCCGGACGCCGCTGGTCCGGCGCGGCGCCTTTCGCGCAACTGCCTTGCGTCCGATTTTCGTGAAGTCGACGACGTTGTCGTGCTTGATTTCGTCGCGTAAACGATTGACGACCGACTGCGCGGAGGCGTCACCAAAGCCGATCGCGGCATAGAGGTCGGTCGGCGTGGAATAGTTGAGGCGCGATGCGATGCGCTCCAGCAAGGCGCCACGCGCGACGTCGGTGCGCAGCCCGGCACGCGCGAGCTCATGTTCGAGCGCCTCTTGGCCGGCAAGCACGTTCTCCTCGCGCCGTTCCTTACGAAACCATTGCTTGATCTTGTGCTTCGCGCTGGAGGTTTTGACGGTCGATAGCCAGTCGAGCGACGGCCGGCCGCTCGATTTGTTGACGAGAATCTCGCAAATGTCGCCGTTCTGCATCGCGTAATCGAGTGGAACGATCCGGCCGTTGACCTTTGCGCCGACGCAGTGGTTTCCGACGTCCGTATGCACCTGGTAGGCGAAGTCCAGCGGCGTGCCGCCGGCCGGCATCGAATACACGTCGCCGCGCGGCGAAAAAACGAAGACCTGCGAATCGAAGAGATCGAGCTTCAGGTTCTCCATGAAGACCCGTGAGTCGCGCATGTCCTTCTGCCACTCGAGCAGCGCACGCAGCCAGGAAAGCTTGTTCTCGAACTGGTCGGCCTTGCCGCCCTCTTTGTAGCGCCAGTGGGCCGCAATACCGTACTCGCTGGTGCGATGCATCTCCCAGGTGCGAATTTGAATTTCGAGCGGTTCGCCGCTTGGGCCGACGACGGTCGTGTGCAACGACTGGTACATATTTGGTTTTGGCATCGCGATGTAATCTTTGAACCTGCCCGGCAAGGGCGTCCACATCGCGTGCACGGCGCCTAGCGCCGCATAGCAATCTTTGACCGTATCGACGATGATGCGAATGGCGGTGAGGTCGTAGATCGTCGAGTAGTCCCGGCCTTTGCTGATCTTTGAATAGATCGAGTAGAAGTGCTTCGGGCGGCCTTGAATTTCGGCGTTGATTTTGAGCTCTTTGAACTCCTCGCAAAGGCGGGTAATGGCGTTTTCGACGTCCGCCTCGCGCTCGCGGCGCGTTTTGGCGACGCGTTCCACGATCTCGAGAAATGACGACGGATCGAGATAGCGAAGACACTCGTCCTCGATCTCCCACTTGATCTTCCAAATGCCCAGACGATGCGCGATCGGAGCGTAGATGTCGAGAGTCTCCCGCGCAATCGCTTGCTGCTTGGCCGGCGGAAGACTCGCGAGCGTGCGCATATTGTGTAAACGATCGGCCAGCTTGATAATGATGACGCGAATGTCTTTGGCCATCGCCAAGAACATCTTGCGCAAGTTCTCGACTTGCGCGTCTTCCTTAGACTGGTACGGAATGCGCGTCAGCTTCGTCACGCCCTCGACCAGCCGCGCGACCTCCTCGCCAAACTGCGCGGTGACCTCTTCGCTCGTAATCGACGTATCTTCGACGACGTCGTGGAGCAGCGCCGCAGCTATCGTTTGGTGATCGACCTCGAGTTCGGCCAGGATTCCGGCGACGGCAAGGGGATGCTCGATATACGACTCGCCCGACGCGCGATGCTGCCCTTGATGGGCAGCGTCGGAAAGCTCGTAGACGCGCTTGAGCCATTCCCCGTCCGCGGAAGGCTCGTAGCGCCGGACTCGCTCGATGAGCTCGTCGATGGTCATAGGTATCCGGCTATTATAGCGCGTTTTGAGGCGTTGCCGACGGGGACGGGGTCACGGTGACGGCGTCGAGCCGGTTTGTGAAAAAGAACCTAGCGATCTTGCCCTGGGCGTCAAGCGCCATCCAGAGGTAGACGTTGCCTTCGATGCAGTGCATTTGATAGATGTAGCCGCGCGTGCCGGTCGGAAACGTAGGGTTCAGCCAGTCGCCGATAAAGCCCGTATCGGTCAGCGCCCCGAGTTGCGAGAGGGCTTTGGACGTCTCAGTGATCTTTGCGTCGGTCAGCTCGGGAAGCAGGGCGTCGGCGTAGAGGGCCTTGTTGACCACGCCCGCCTGCCACTGCACGAATTGCTGGCGCACGATCTTGGTGATCGCCGGGTCGGCAATCGGAGTGGGCGACGGAGTCGGCGTTGCGTGCGGGCGGCCCAGCGTCGTCGCCGGAACCGCGAAAAGCGCCGGCACCGCAAGGATCGCCAGCGCGATTGCAACCCATACGACGCGGTCAATACGCAACGAACGTCACAACCTCGGCGTTGTCGAGCTTCGCGCGTCCCTGCAGCGCCGTTAACTCGACCAAGAACGCATACGCATCGATCTCTGCACCCAGACGCTCCAAGAGTCTGCCGGTGGCAGCCGCGGTGCCGCCGGTCGCGAGCAGATCGTCGACGACTAAGACACGCTCGCCCCGGGCGAGCGCGTCCGCATGAATCTCGAGCGAATTCGTGCCGTATTCGAGCGCATACTCCTCGCTGAACTTCGTCATGCGGGAGTTTGCCGGGTTTGCGCACGGGGATGAAGCCCGCACCGATTGCGTACGCAACGGGTGCCGCGAAAATGTATCCGCGCGATTCGATTCCGACGACGTGCTGTATGCCGCGCCCGGCGAATCGATCGACAAAGAGGTCGATAGCCCGGCGAAACCCTTGCTTATCTTTCAACAACGGGGTAATGTCACGGAAAAGGATCCCGGGAATCGGAAAATCCGGGATTGCTCGAATTAAGGCTTCGATCTCCACGAAGTCCGGGTTGGAGCCGGGAGGTCGAATGGCCTGCAGAAAGGACGGAACATGAAGAAACCGCAAGCTCTGGCAGCCGCAACGGCGGCGGCGCTTGCAGCAAGTCTCGCCGCACCGGCGCTTGCCGACGGCGGCGGCAGCACGAACACTATCATCTTGGTAAGCGCTGCCGCTGCAGCATCGGTTCCGCTGGTCGTCAATTACAATCACAAAGTCCGCGAAAAACGCGCGGAAGAACAAGAACTGACGCGCCGGCAAGATGCGTACCGCGACTGGTTCTATCATAAGTACGGCTACTATCCGACCGAGGACCAGTTCAAGCAATGGTACGAGCAGACGTACCATTCGAATCCTGGCGTAAAACCCGAACTCAAACGCGCCGAGCCCATCTCACATGACGGGCTCGGCGCTCTTTTTGGCGGCTCGAACATCAGACGGTTCATCCTCGCATTCGCGATTTCCATCGCGTTGCACGAGATCGCCGCAGGCTTGATTACGCATCAGAACGCGAGCGCGCCGAAAACCGAAATCGTCACGGATGCGCGCATCATCCGGGTCGCGATTGCGCGCACGCCGCGGCCCCAACCGCAACCCACGCCGGCGCCGCAAATCCAGGCACGCATCGCCATCGCACCGTTACGGGCGAGCGCTCGGCTGGCACCGGGACGTTCCGGCGGGAGCGCTGCTGCCGCGCGGCCCGTCGTATTGCACGTGGCGCTTCGTACGCCGCGGAGCGCGCGGCCCGTATGGGATCTCGCGGACGGACGAGCGCTCACGACGCTACCCCTCAACGGCAACGGAACTTCCGCCGCATCGGGAAACGGTGCGGGAACGCAAGGAAACGGTAACGGCGCGGCAAACGGCGGCCAGCCCTGCGGCTTCGTGACGTTCTCCGACCCGCATGGCTCACAATTCGACCGGCATACGCATGGGTTTTGGGTCGACATTCGCATGTCGGTGCAGCTTGCCGATGGCTCGCGGCAATCGCTGATTCTCGACTATCCCTGGTACTACCCCAGCGAAGCCGCCAATCCGTGGTCCGATGAGAATCTCAAGGATCCAAACTTTCCGATGCGTTTCCAGGCGCCGCCGGCGAGTAAAATCGACGGCGAGCCGGAACTCGTCAATACGTCGCCGCCCACAGCACGACCGATGGGCTGACCCTGCTCAAAGATTGCGCCACGCCGTAAAGCGTCGACTCGCGATACGCTCTAGACCTTCAGCTCGACTTTTTCGAGCGCGCCTTTTGTCGAAACGACGTGATGGTTGAGTCGCAGTTGCTCCGGCTCGAAGCCGAACGCCAAGCCTAAGAGCTGCGGCAGATGGAAGATCGGAACGCCGAGATCCTTCTTGATGACGCGCGATGCATCGGGTTGCTGACCGTCGAGATTGAGATGGCAGAGTGGGCACGGCGTCACGAGGAGGTCGGCGCCCTTATCTTTCGCTTCGAGGATGTGGTTGCCGCCCATCGCCAGCGCCTTGTCGCGATTGAACGTCACCATCGGAAAACCGCAGCATTTCGTCGCGCCTTTATACTCGACGGGTTCGGCGCCGAGTAACGCGATGAGCTGGTTGAGGTACGTCTTTCGCTCGGGGCGTTCGCGTAACCCGAGCGCCTCGCTCGGACGCAGAATGTAACAGCCGTAGAACGGCGCAATCTTGAGACCGGTGAGCTTGCGCTTGATCGCGCGCTCGACCGGTCGATGCCGATATCCTCGAAGAGCATCCACAGCATATGCTTTACTTTGGTCGTTCCGCCGTAGCGGAAACCTTGATCGGCAATCGTCGCGTTGGCCTTCTCGAGCCGAGCCGGATCGTTTCTTGAGGTGGTAGTTGTGATCCGACAGAACGCCTTGACACGTGCTGCAAATGGTCATCAGATCGGCGCCTTCGGCCTCAGCCATCGCAAGCGTCAAAGCGTTGAGTGCGTCGGCCAGATCGCGATTCTGTTCGCTCAACACGCCCGCGCCGGTGCACGGTGCGGAAACCAGCTCGTGAAGCTCGAGTCCCAACGGCTCCGCGATCAGGGTCGCCGAAACGTAAAGTTCGGGGCAAGCGCCCTTCGAAACGCACCCTGGATGAAAGGCAACTTTCACTTAAACCGTCCTCCGACACGCTCGAAAATTTTTCTGATCCGCTCGACCCCGGGAATCGCGCGATGGATAAGTGGCGGAAGCTTGCCGGCGCGCGCCATGTTAAAGGCGCTCGGCAGCGTTTTGAGCTGCCCGACGATGTTGAACAGCCCGGTCGACTTCGGCATCAGCGTTAGCTCGTTGAGCCGGCCGGTGTGCTTGACCGATTCAGCGAATGCATCGGCGTGACGCGTGCCGGCATTGTGAGTGTAACCCGCGTCGACCGCGAGCTTGCGGAGCTTGAGAATTTGATCGAGCGGTGCGACGCCTTTCGGACACTGCGTAACGCACTCAAAACAGTGCGTGCAATCCCAGATGCCGCCGGGGCCGCTCAGCTCGCCCAAGCGTTGCTTCGTCTCTGCGTCGCGAGGATCGCCGACATAGCGGTAAGCTTGCGCCAGCGCCTGCGGTCCGAGAAAGTCCGAGTTGACGGCGAATGACTCGCAATCCATCAAGCACGCGCCGCAGCTGATGCAGCTCACCTCTTGGATAAGCTCTTCCATTGCCGCGTTCGGCACGCGATACTCCTCGTCGGCCGGCGGAATCGGCTGCTTGTTTTGAAGCCACGGCTTTACCGCTAGATGCTTATCCCAAAAGGGCTTCATGTCGCAGACCAGATCGCGAATGATCGGCATCGACGGCGGCGACTCGACCCGCGTCTTTCCGTCTTTCGTGAACTCCTCGAGCTTGCTCTTGCACGCTAAGTTCGCGTGACCGTTGATCCACATCGCGCAAGAGCCGCAAATAGCGCTGCGGCACGCGCAGCGAACCGCCAGCGACGGATCTTGATATTCGCGAATCTGGATCAGCGCATCCAGCACGACGGCATGCTGCGGCAGATCGACGGTGAAGGTCTGATAACGCCGCGGCGGCGACGAGTTCCACGGCGCCGGAAACGGCTCGCCGGGCACGGCCGTCTCGGTATAGCGGCCTTCGGGATTGTAGCGCCCGACTTCGATGGTGAACTGCATTAGTAGGTGCGTACCTCAGGTTGCCACTGCGTAATCGTGACCGGCAGATAAGACATTTCGGGTTCGATGCCTTCGCCGCGATGGGTGAGCAACGTGTGCTTGAGCCACTCACGGTCGTTGCGCTCGGGATAATCGACGTGGGTGTGCGCGCCGCGGCTCTCCGTCCGATGCATCGCGTCGCGAATGATCGTCTCGCCGCAATCGAACAAGAATCCGAGCTCCAGCAAGAACGTCAGCGCTTGGTTGAAGACGCGTCCTTTGTCGCCGACCCAAACGTTCTCGTAGCGTTTGCGATATCCATGCAGCGCCGCAAGCGCTTCTTTGAGACCTTCCTCGCTGCGATAGAGTCCGACCTTCGCATCCATCATCGTGGCGAGCTCGAGCCGCAAACCCGCGCAGGTTTCGCCGGTGTACGGCCGTGCCAAGAGATCGTCGAGCCGCTGTTGCTCGCGGCGTAGACAGATCCTCGCCGCCGCTCGTACGAGCGACTCCCTTCGCGTATTGCGCAGCAGCGCGGCCGGAGCGGCGGCCGAAGACGATCGTGTCGAGCAACGAGTTGGCGCCAAGACGATTTCCGCCGTGCACGCTCACGCACGCTACCTCGCCGGCGGCGTAGATTCCGGGTACCCGCGTTGCACCGTCGACATCGGTCTTGATACCGCCCATCTGGTAGTGCATGCCCGGGCGGACCGGCACCGGCTCCTTGATCATGTCGATGCCGAGATAATCGAGCGCCATCTCGTGGATCTGCGGCAGTTTCTTCAATATGACGTCGGGTCCGAGGTGACGCAGATCGAGCAAGACGTTACCGTCGATGCCACGGCCTTCGGCGATTTCCGTCGCTTCGGCGCGCGACGTTACGTCGCGCGCGGCGAGCTCCATTTTGTTCGGCGCGTATTTCTTCATGAAGCGCTCGCCGAGCGAGTTGAGCAAGATACGCGCCTTCGCCACGTGCGGCTTCCGTCATGAGGAATCCGCTGCCGGCAAGCGTCGTCGGGATGGTACTGCACCATCGCCATGTCCATCAACGGCGCGCCGGCGCGATAGGCGAGCGAATAACCGTCGCCGGTGCAGATCAGCGCGTTGGTACTCGGTTCGTAGAGCCGCCCGAGGCCGCCGCTTGCAAAGATGACGGCCTTTGGCGCGCAAGAGATGCAATTCTCCGGTAACCATCTCGAGCGCGACGAGCCCGCGGCACTCGCCGTCTTCCATATGGACGGCGGTAGCGAACCACTCTTCGTAGACCTTGACGCCGGCCTTGAGAATCTGATCGTAGAGCGTCACGAGGAGCGCCTGGCCCGTGATGTCGCCGACGAAGTACGTGCGCGCAAGCGACGCACCGCCGAAGGCGCGCCGGCCGAGCCGCCCATCTTCGTTGCGATAAAAGATCACGCCCATGTGCTCGAACTCGATGATGTCCGCCGGCGCCTCGCGCGCCATGATCTTCGACGGCATCCTGATCGGCTAGATAATCGCTGCCCTTGACCGTATCGAAGGCGTGCGATTCCCAAGTATCTTCTTCGGAGATCGCAGCATTGATGCCGCCTTGCGCGGCGCTCGAATGGCTGCGGATCGGATGCACCTTGCTGATGATTGCGACATTGGCGCCCGCGCGCGCAGCTTCGAGCCCCGCACGCATTCCCGCTAAGCCGGCACCCAGGACGACGACGTCATGATCGACGATCACGAGCGGGGTAGTTTCCCTTCATTCATCGGTGACCTCCACGAGCATAGCCGCGCTGCACTCGAGCCGATATGCGTTTCGTAGCTCGACGCCGGCGAGGGGCTGGCGGCAGCCCGCTACAGAAGTGAGCGGCGGAGAGGTGGATTCACCCATGTGTACGTGCCGTTCTCATCGCTGCTCGACGCTCTTCGGATTACCGCTCAAGGGAAGCGCGAATTCGTGCCTGGCCGGCGAACTGCCCATCCGGCGACGCGACTGGCTCGCGGTGGCCGGATCGGCGGCAGCCTGGATCTGGGCATCGCCCGGGCTGGCCGCCGCAAAGCTTTACGGCACGCCCGTTCGCTACGACTACGTCTCGTCGGGTGTCGTGAAGGGATCGCAGACGACGCTGCGTTTGCCGGACGGCTCGTTCGACGTGCGCTACGAATACATCGACCGCGGTCGCGGGCCGAAACTGCGCAGCACGATCCGCTGCGATGAAACGGGTTTCATTTCGTCGCTCCGCACGACCGGCTACAACTATCTGAAGGTGGCCGTCGAGGAGCGATTTACGTCTCGTAACGGCGCCGCTTCCTGGCAGAATTCAGCCGAGCGCGAGTCGCACCGCACCACTTCACCGCGCTTCTACATCAGCATGGAAGGCACGCCGGAAGAGGGCGCGATCATGGTTCGTGCGGCGCTGCGAGCGCAACGCACATCGCTGCCCCTTTGGCCGAGCGGCGTAACGAATGTCTCCGCCGTCAAGACGATCGCCGTCAGCAACGGCGCCGCGAGCAGGCGCGTAACGATGTACGAAGCCTCCGGCCTCGATTTTGCCCCGGCGCAGCTCTGGCTCGACGAAAACGGGGAGCTCTTCATGTCCGGCATCTCCTGGGGAGCGGTGATTCGCAGCGGCTGGGACTCCGTGCTGCCGCGATTGCTCGACGCGCAGAACGAACGCGTCGACGAGCTGGGCCGACAGCTCGCCCGCACGCTGCCGCAGCGTAGCGGTACGGCGATCGCCATGACCAACGTTTCGCTCTTCGATTCGGAGCGTGGAGAGATCGTCGGTGATGCAACGGTGATTTTCCACGGCGAAGCCGTTGCCGCGGTGGGCACTTCCGGCACCGCTGTTCCAAGCGACGCGCGCCGTATAGACGGAACCGAGTAAGACGCTGCTGCCGGGTCTATGGAACATGCACATGCACACCTTCGCCGAGTTCGGGCCGCGGCTTCTGGCCGAAGGCATCACGACGATTCGCGATCCCGGAAACAATCCGGAATACATCGCGAGAACGAAGGCGCAGTTCGAGAGCGGCGAGCTCATCGGGCCGCGCGTGATTATCGCCGGCCTCATGGACGGCACCGGAAAGTACACGGCACCGATCGGCACGACCACCGCGACCGTGGAGCAGGCCGTCGAACAGGTGCGCAGTAGAAGAAGCTCGGCGCGGTGCAGATCAAGATCTACAGCTCGATGGATCCGAAACTGGTGCCGGCGATCGTGAAAGAGGCGCACGCCCAGGGTATGCGCGTCAGTGGACATATCCCGGCCGGAATGCTCGCGCAAGACGCGGTCAATGCCGGTTTCGATGAGATTCAGCACGTGAACTTTCTCTTCTTGAACTTCATGCCCGACACGATGAACGCGACGCAGACGCCGATACGGCTGACTGCAACGGCGCAACGCGCGGGAACCATCGATTTGCAGAGCCGGCCAGTCAAAGACTTCATAGCCCTGCTCAAGAGCAAAGGATATCGTAAGCGACCCTACCGTCGGTATATTTTACACCGATACGATGACGCGCACGGGAGACCTTGCCTCGACCGGATTTGCCGAGATCGCGGATTGGTTGCCGGTCCAGGTGAGCCGGACGCTGACCACAGGCGGGCTACCGCTCGGGCCCGGACTCGACGAGAAGTATCGCGCATCCGCGAAAGCGTATCTCGACATGATCGCCTTACTTCACGTCAACGGCATTCGCATCGTCGCGGGAACCGACGACGTGCTTCCCGGGCTTCGACCTCATTCACGAGCTCGAGCTGTACTCGCAAGCGGGAATCCCAAACGCGCAAGTGCTACAGACGGCGACGATCGTTCCGGCGCGCGTGATGCAGATGGACGCGACCGCTCGGCTCGCTGCGACCCGGCAAACTCGCCGACGCGATTCTCGTCCATGGCAATCCACTCGCGCAAATCTCGGAGCTTCGCAACGTCGGCACGACGATAAAGGGCGGCGTTCTGTACGACACGCGTTCGCTCTACGCAAGCTGCGGAGTTCATGCAACACCGGTCTAGACGTTAGCGCGCCATGTCGCAGTAAGCCTCCTGACGCAAGTATCAGGAGGACTCATGCTGCAAAACGTTACCGCGACGCCGTCGCGCCGCTCGCTCGAGTTCGGCATTTATCGCGACGGTGACAACAATCTCGACGCAATCCAGGAGGCGACTCTTTCGCAAGCGCTTCGGACGAGTGCACGCGACGGGCGAATCGAGTTCACCGTCGAAGACACGACCCGTACGCATGCCGCCCAACCGGCTCGCGATGAGAGCGGGGGCGGGCTACGCACGTATCGCTACACGATCGCTGACGGAGACGTTATCGGCGCTCGCGCCGGCAAAGCTCACGACATGAGCGACGAGGCGAATCTCGCACGATTCGTCGCCCGCACGCTCGACAACGCTCGAAACGAGCGGTGCAAGACAAACGTGGATCGATCTCGTCGATCATGGCGGCGGCGACGGCGGCGGCTTGGAGACTCGCGACGGCTCGTGCATGTCGATGCCCGATATCGCCAAAGCGATTGCCGACGGCGTTGCGCTTCATGCGCGGGAACATCCCGAAGACGCGGGGCGCGGCGTCGACGGCGTCGTCGCCAACCAATGTCTCGATGGACACGATGGGTTTCGCCGATGCGTTATCGAGCGCCGGCGTTCGGTATCTTGCTGCGAGTCCCGAGACGATGCTCGCGCCCGGCGTTCCCAGTAACGTTGCGCATGCGATCGCCTCACACGAAAACGATCCCCTGGCGATGGCAAAGGCCGTCGTCGGTGATGTGATGCGCACGAACTACGACGCCGGCGATTTTGGCGGTTTCAGACCGGCCGCCGCATTCGACGTGCTCGATCTCGACCCCGCAAAAATTCGCCTCGCGAAGTCATCGATCAAACGCCTCAACGACGACGTCGCCGCGCGCGCGGAAATTTCCGAAGTACGCCGTGCGGTGCGCGAAGATGCTCGCGCGATCGACGGGATGGTACGCTCGCCGATCGGCGGCCGAGGTCTGCCCTGGCACGCCGATCGTCCGGCGATTGCCTTCTACGACACGCTCGCAAGCGACGGCCGGCTGGATCAGGTTCTCCGCGGCGACGCGCGCGCGGCGAGCGATGCGGTCGGCGATCTCGTTCTCGCGCATCGCGAGAGCGGCGATTTCGAACCGTTCGGCGATGCCGATTACTCCGACGCGGCAGGACCGACCATCCATTTACCGACCTCGCACTGGCAGATCGATCCGTGGGCGTCGCGCCGGCGTCAGCGAAACCGACAACGATTTCTACCGCAAGGTTGACGAAGGTAAAATGACCGGCAGTCTTAGCCTAATGAATCGCAAGCCGTTGATCTGGATGCAGCTCGTGTCATCTGCAGCCAGATCACGGCTTGCGAAGGACCGCGCTTGACGGGTAGATCGGCCGGTTGATGATCGTTCGAGCGTTGCTGCGGGTGCGCTGAACGCGACGTCGGCAAATCGCCCGAATGCCTCGCGAGTTGCTTCGCCTTCCGCATATCGCTCGTTGCGCTCCATCTCGACGCGACCGCTCACCGGGAAGAAACGCACGTAGCGTCCTTCCTCGTCTTCGCCGACTTCGACCAACGCCGAGTCGAGCAAAGATCCGCAGCGCCGCCGCGATCGTGCGGTCGCGACGCGATCCATGCCGAGCATTCCGGCAATCGCGGCATCGCCGCCGCGCACGACACCGACCCGAGCTAGACTCTTCATTCCGCGATAGAGCTCGCGCAGAACCGGCAGCGGCGGCGCATCGAGATCGATGAGATATTCGTTGAGCGAGCGGTCCTTTTGGCCGATAGAGCAGGTGAATCGAGGCCGGCGCGCCGTCGCGCCCCGCGCGTCCGGCTTGCTGATTGAACTCGCCGAAATCGAAGTTGAGATGGTAGAGCACGACGTTGGCGACGTCGGGCAAGTCGATGCCCTCGCCGAATGCCGACGTCGCGACGATGACCCGCAGCCGCCCCTCGCGAAAGAGGCGCTCGACTTCGAGCCGGTCGGCGTTGGGCATCTTCGCGTGATAGAACACCACCTCGATTCTGTCAGCTCTCTGCGCAGCCGCCGCGCGACCGACGTGGCCTCGTTGCGCGAGTTGCAATAGACGATGCCTCGATCGTCGGCTCGCCGGAATCCCGTGCGAAGAGCTCCGTCAAAGTATCGCGTGCTTATCCCGCGTTCCGCGCGCATCGACGACGTGCAGATTCTCGCGAACCGTCGGATCGATCACCCAGGCATCGATTCGCAGCTCTTCGACGATGCGGCGAAAGGTCTCTTCGCCGGCCGTCGCGGTGAGCGCGATCACTTGCGGATTGCCGAGCGATGCAATCGTTTCCGCCAGGCGCGCGTACGCGGGACGATGACGCGACTCGTGCAGATGATGCGCTTCGTCGATCACCGCAAACGACGGCGTACTGGCGCCGCTCGAACGCCTCGCGATGAAACTCGAGAAACTCCGGCGTCGCGAAGAACGAGATCCCACGCGCCGTCGCGCAGCGCCGCGAAGAGCTCTGCACGTTCGTCGTTATCGATCGAACCGTTCGCGCGAAAGCAACGCAACCCGAGCGGCTCGAGCGTGCGCCGCAGCGCTTCGTACTGATCGTTTGCCAGTGCGCGCAGCGGATAGACGACCAGCGTCTTGCCGCCGCCGTCAACGCGCGCAGCGGCCGCGGAAAACTGAAAACAGAACGACTTTCCGCGGCCGGTTCCCAGCACCGCCAGTGTGTTTCGGCCCGGCTTCGATGCGCTCGAGGACGGCGCGCTGCGCGTCGTGCGGATGGCGATGCCCCGATCAGCGCAGCGCGCACGGTGTCGCGCGATTGCTTCGACCGCGGCGACACCGTCTGTCGCGATGCGCCTGTTGCGGCGGCGCGCGAGTAGCGCCGGCGTCCGACTCGCGCTCGACGAGGATGTTGACGCCGCGATGCTTTGCGAGTCCGTCCTGCGCCTCTCGATGCGGCCCACCGGTCAGCGACGCGACGCGCGCGCGATAGCGCGCCCCGCGTCGATAACGCGGCGCGATGTGCGCGGCGAACCGCCGGTTGAAAAATCCGAGTTGGAGGTTGCCGTAGTGCACGGCGATCGCGTTGGGTCGTGCGGGTTGTCGGGCTGGCGCACGAACTCGAGCGGCGCGCCGGCGCGCAGAGCCCGGCGATGACGTCTTGGCGGCCCTCGAACGAAACGCCGGCGATCTTGTATGGAAGCGCGGCGCGTCGGCGATCGTCGAGTACGGATCGCGCAGATACTCGTCGCCGTTTGCGAAGATGCGCTCGACGAACACGGCGGCATCGTCGTCGCTGGCCGGGCCGCTAACTTGTGCCTGAGCCGCGTCGAAGGAAAGTCGCGCAGCGCCGCTTCGAAAGCGGCCTCGGAGGGTGTCGGCGGCGGCAGCGCCTTATCCGTTGCTTGTGCTCGCCTTCGTGCTTGCGCTGAGCTTCTGCCTGGCTCTGAGCTCGTCGAAGAGTCGTCGAGGTTGAGCGCGATTTCTTCGTGGCCTTGCTCCATCGCCGCATCGTGTAATCCGGCTTGCTGCGCGTCGAGCGGATCCATCACCTCTTCGCCGGCGTAGCGGCTCTTCGACGGCTACGCCGCTCGCGGCATCGTCCGCTTCTTGCGATAGCGCGTGCGGCGGCGCCGGGCGTGTCGCGCGCGGCTCTTCGCCTTTTGCCGCCGCTCGCGTCGCGCAGCGACGATATCTTCGCGCGCCACGCCGCCGCGGCTCTGCAGTGCCGTCGATTCGGAGCGCGAACGCGCCGACGACGGTGCGATCCTGCGCGAGCCCGGCGCGGCGCCGCTTCGCCGCAGCCTCGAGCTGGCGCTTGCGGAAGACCAGCACGAGGGGCGCCGAGAAAAAGATCGAGTGATAGCCGCCCGAGCAGATGCCGACGAGCAGCGCGAACGCGAAGTTCTTCAGGCTCGCGCCGCCGAGCGCGAGCAGTGCAACGAGCGTGATGACGACCGTTGCCAGCGTGTTGAACGAGCGCGTCATCGTCTGCTTGATCGATTCGTTGACGATCGTTTCGTACGGCCGCGCCGGCCATCAGCTTGGTGTTTTCGCGGATTCGGTCGAGAATGACGATCGTGTCCATGACCGAGTAGCCGATGACGGTCAGCACCGCGGCAAGGAATGCGTCGTCGGCGCGCCGGTCGGCCAGCGCGTAGATGCCGATCATCATCGCCGCGTCGCGGACCAGCGCGATGACCGTTACCAGACCGAAGATGTAGTTCCAACCGAACCGGAACGCGATGTAGATAAACTGGATGCTCAAGCGCGATGACGAGCGCCCAGAGCGCTTTGGTGAGATACTCGCGGCCGAGCGACGGCCCAACCGCGGTAATCTGCGAGGATGCGCGGTCGACCGGCGCCACCGTGTTGAGCGCCTGCCAGACCGGTGCGGAGTCATTGGCGTACGCGGTCTGCGTTTGAATGACGAAGCCTTTGCCGTCGGTGCCGGCGGTCGTGACCGATTCGTCGGTAAGGCCGATCCTCGAGAGCGCCGCTTTCACCGTATCGGGCGTGGTCGGCTGCGTGAACTTCACCGTGATGTCGGTGCCGCCCGTAAACGAAAGGCCGAGGCGCAGCATATGCGAAGGCTGGAAACCATTGCCGCCTGCGAAACCGTGATAAATCATCGCGCCAAAACCGATCGCGATGACGAGGTACGAGATCGTCGAGACGATGCGGTACCAGCCGACGATATTCCAGTTCAGCCGGCGAAATAACATGAGTGCCTGCTACGCCTCCGCTCCGGCGGGCTTGGCGAAGATCGCCGAGCTCCGAGCGCTTGACGCCGTAGAGCTCGGGCGCAGTCAAGATTTCGTTGTCGACCAGCACGTCGACGAAGAAACGCGTGATGAAGACGGCGGTGACCAGCGAAACGACGGTTCCCCAGAAGAGCGTGAACGCGAAACCCTTCACCGTCCCGGTTCCGAGCATGTAGAGCACGCCGGCGCCGACGATCGTGGTAAAGTGGCTGTCGAAGACCGCCGAGAAGGCGCGCTGGAATCCGACGCGCACCGCCGCGCGCATCGTCTTGCCGTTCCAAAGCTCTTCCTTGATGCGCTCGAATATCAGCACGTTCGCGTCGACCGCCATACCGATCGAGAGCACGAAGCCGGCGATGCCGGGTAGCGTCAGCGTTGCGTGCGAGAGCGCCAAGATCGCCATCATCACGAGCACGTAAACCGCGAGCGCGACGTCGGCGAGGAAGCCCGGAAGCCGATAGACCCCGATCATGAAGATCAGCACGAGACCCAAGCCGAGCGCCGCCGCGCGCATCGATTGGATGAGGTCGATTTTGCCGAGCGTCGGACCGATCGTCTCTTTCTCGATGATCGTGATCCTCGCCGGTAATGCGCCGGCGTTGAGCTCGTTGGCGAGCGTGACCGTCTGCTCTTCCGTAAAGCTTCCGTGAATCTCTCCGCTATCGTAGATCGCGCCCTCGATCGTCGGCGCCGAGATATAGCGATGATCGAGGAAAATTCCCAGCGGCTTGCCGCATGTTCGCCGTCGTCAGCTTGCCGAACTTTGCGGGATCCTTGGTCTGGAAAAGAATGTTTGGATGGCCGGATTGATCGTAACTCGCCTGGGCGGCTTTGAGATCTTTGCCGGAATAGACGACGTTGCCGCTCTTCTCGTACGCGGTTTCGTTCAGGTATTGTTCGGCCGCCGCTTTATCTTTCGGTGCGATATTCGGCTGCTGCAAAGCGGCGAAGGCCGATTCGGCCTTCTGCGCGACGTCGAACGGCACGATCTTGTACTCGAGAACCGCAACCTGTTTGAGTAGCTGCTCGGCCTGATCGGGATTCTTCACGGCAGGGAGTTCGACGAGTATACGATCGCTCCCGACGTTGCTGATTGAGGGCTCGGCGACGCCCAGAGCGTTGATGCGGCGGTCGATCACCTCACGTGTCTGGGCTTGGACTTGCGAGGTGATCTTCGGAACTTCGGCGGTCGGATTGAGCTGAAGCAGAAGCCGCGCACCGCCCTGAAGATCGAGACCGAGATGGATCTTCGCCTGCACGGGCAATGCGGCCCACAGCGAAATCGCCGCAAACAGCGAGGATGACCAGCGCTTTCAACGGCGCCTTTAGATTCTTCCAGTTCATTGGAGCCGGTGGAGCTTAGCTTTCCGCGGGCGCCGGGCCTGCCGCGCCGCTCCAGAGACGCCGTCCCGTTACGAGCAGGCCGACGACTGCCGCGAGAGCGACCAGACTCCAGACGATGCCTTGGGTCGCGCGTCCGTAGACGAAGCCGCCCGCAGCAAAGAGGGCGCCGTAGACGGAGGCGAGCCCCAATACCCAGCCGGCAAGCGCCAGGGAGAGCGAGTCGGGCGAATCGGGGAGGCCACAGCGGCGTCGAACGCGCGCCCACCCCGGCCCTGCAGGCCGCACTTTTGCGTAGAATTCAGCCAGTACGCCGATTTCGACCGGCGGCGTGAGATACGTGACGGCGATCCAGACCGCGGTCGTTACGACGATCGTCGTCAGGAGCGTGGTCGTCGTGTCTGCCGCGAGGCCGAACCTGGCCGCCGCCGAAGAACCCGAGCGAGACGACGAATGACGCGAGCATCGCGCTGACTTCGCTCCACGCGTTGATTCGCCACCAAAACCAGCGCAGCAAATAGATCAATCCCGTGCCCGCGCCGATCGAGAGCAACAAGATTGAACGCATTGTGGGCGTTATCGAGCAGCATCGTGAAGAGCACGCCGAGGACCATCAGCAGCACCGTCACGAGACGGCCGGCAAAGACGAGCTCGCGTTCGCTCGAGTCAGGCCGGATGAAACGCTGATAGAAATCATGCACGAGATACGACGTTCCCCAGTTCAGATGCGTTTCGATCGTCGATCGGTAAGCCGCGAAGATGCCCGCCACCATGAAGCCGGCAAAGCCCGGCGGCAAGAAGACGAGCATCGCGGGATAGGCGATGTCGTTGCCGATCAAGCTCGGCGCGACGGCTGGGAAGCGCACGTGGATGTCATGCAGCGTCGGATAGACGATCGTCGAAGCTAGCGCGACGACGATCCACGGCCACGGACGCAGCGCGTAGTGCATCACCTGGAAGGCGAACGTACCAAAGATCGCGTCCGATTCGCTGCGGGCCGCGAGCATGCGCTGCGCGACGTAACTGCCGCCGCCGGGCTCCGCGCCCGGATACCATACCGACCACCATAACACCGTGATCGGAATGACGAAAATCGCGGCCGAAGCGCGCCAATCGCGAAAGTTCGGAAGAATCGAAAGCGTACTGGGGTGGCTTGCGCTGAGATGGGCGATGAGGCCGTGCAGTCCGCCGACGCCGGGAGCGTGCACGGCGAAGTAGGCCGCAGCGAACGCCGAGCTCATCGTGATGCAGAACTGAATCATGTCGGTCACCATCACGCCCCAGAGCCCGGCCGTCGCCGCGAAGACAATCGGCACCGCGACCGAGATCGCGAGCGTCTCGAAGCGTGGCCAGCCGAAAAGAATGCCCGCAATCTTCACCAGCGCGAGATTGACCGTCGCGATGATCCAGCAATTGAAGAAGAGCCCGAGATAGATGGCGCGGAATCCGCGCACGAACGAGGCGGCGCGTCCGGCATAGCGCAGCTCGTAAAATTCGAGATCGGTCAGTACGCGCGAGCGCCGCCAAAGGCGAGCGAAGAAAAAGACCGTCGCCATGCCCGTAAGCAGGAACGACCACCAGAGCCAGTTCTCCGCGACCCCACCGTCGCGCACCAAGTTCGTTACTAGATTCGGCGTATCGGTCGAGAACGTCGTCGCGACCAGCGAGATGCCGATTAGCCACCACGGCGCAGCTCGTCCCGCGGCGAAAAACTCGGTGATATTGCGTCCCGCTCGCCGCGCCAGCACGATGGCCGGCACGAAGCTTACACCCAAGGAAACGACGACGATGACCCAATCGAGGGTCGTCAATTTCATCGGTGGCCTGCCACGAGCGCGAGGTTCTGTTCCGCTTCGGCGATGACCTCGGCCGGCTCGAGCGTCACCTCGTTCGGCAGTTCTCCATATGCGAAGACGTTGACGCGGATCCCGCACCGCAGTAAGAAATCGGCGAGCGCGGGACGCAACGCCGCGGTACAGATCACCGCCGCTCGCTCGCGCGGAATCGTGGCAGCGTAGGCCTCGATTCGAGCGCGAATCGCCAGCGCGGTCGCCGGCTCGAGCGCTTCGCTTCCCCGATGCGACCACGACGCAGCAAGCTTACGTTCGAAGTCCGCATCGAAGATGACCGGCGCCAGCGCAACCACGCCGCGCCGGCGCAAAAGGTCGGGAACGATTCGCCGCCGCGCGGCTTCCGCCAGATCGCGCGCGTCGTTGGTACCGGCTTCGAGCATCGCTTCCAACACCGCGACCGGATCTCTTGGCCACGCACCCTCGCGCAACAGCAGCGCAAACGCGCCGTGCAGCGACGCAAACGGTAACGTGTCGCCGCCGACTTCTTTGACGAGCGCGGGGACGGACGACTTCAAATGGTCGAGCAACGATTGCAGCTCTTGGCGCCCCACGAGCTGCGCCGCATGCGTGCGCGCGACTTCGGCGAGATGCGAACCCAGCACGGAGATCGGATCGAATACGAGTGCGCCGGCATTGACGGCGCGCTCGCGCTGCGTCGCATCGATCCAAGCCCCGGGAAGACCGTAGACCGGCTCCCGATCGATCGTCAGGCCGAGACGTTCGAGCACCGTTTCGTCGGCGACGGCGAGGAGCCGTTCGAGTTCGAGGCGTCCGGTTCCGGCGAGACGGTCGCGCACGCGCAGCGCGTAGCTCTGCGGATCACGTGCGAGGTCGTCGCGCAGTCGTACTCCCGGCAACACGACGCCGATGTCGGCGGCGAGGGCGCGCCGCACCTCGCCGATTCGGTCGAGCAGCGCATCGGCAAGCGGATGTGCGAGAAGCGGTGCGAGTTCGGCGCCGATCTCGACGGAGACGGCATCGACCCCCACGAGGCCGAGTGCGAGTTCCGGACGCCGCATCGCATTGCGCTTCGCCCGCTCGCGCGCGAGGACGAGCGCCTCTTCGCGAACCTTGCTCCGCCGCTTCGCGGCGTGCGCGAGCACGAACGCGCTCGCGCCCAAGGTGAGGAAGAGCGGACGCGGCAGTGCCGGCACGAGGGCGAGTGCCAGCAGTAAGCATCCGGCGCTGCGCAGCGCATCGGGACGCGCGAAGAGCTGGGCGGCAAGATCGCTTCCCAGCGCGCCCTCGGAGGCAACCCGAGTTACCATCATTCCCATTGCGGTCGAAATGAGGAAGGCCGGCAGCGTCGTCACGAGCGCATTGCCGATGGAAAGGAGCGCGAACGTGTTGACGGCATCGAGCGGCGAGAGCCCGTGGTACGCAACTCCGACGACGATGCCGCCGGCGAGATTGAGCGCGACGATGACGAGAGCGGCGATCGCATCGCCCTTGACGAACTTTCCGGCTCCATCCATCGCTCCGTAAAAATCGGCCTCGCGCTGGACCGTCTCGCGTTTGCGCCGCGCGCCATCGGCATCGAGGAGTCCCGCATGAACGTCGGCATCGATAGCCATCTGTTTTCCAGGCATCGCATCGAGGGTGAAGCGTGCCGCGACTTCGGCAACACGTTGCGAGCCGCTGGCAATGACTACGAACTGAATCGTTACCAAGATCGCGAAGACGATCAAACCGACGATCAAGTTTCCCCGGATCACGAATTCGCCGAATGCCGGGATGATCGAACCAACGGCGGCCGGCGTCGCGCCGGCGGTGAGAATGAGGCGCGTCGCCGAGACGTCGAGCGAGAGGCGAAAGAGCGTCGCCACCAGCAACGCCGGCGCAAAGGCCGAGAACTCGAGTGGATCTTCGACGGTTACCGAGAGCAACAGGACGAGCGCGGAGCCGAAGATATTGATGCCAAGAAGAACGTCGAGAAGCCAGGGTGGAAGCGGGACGATGAGAATGGCGACGACGGTAAGCAAGAGTCCGGCAAATGCGTAGACGGACCGCTTCGAGGAGCTCATCGCGCGATCTGCCTTTCTTGCAGAAGAGCGATGACGACCTCCGCAACGGCAACGTAGTGGACGTGCGGGATCGATTCACCTTCGCGCGCGTCGCGATAGAGCGTGCGCGCCAGCCAAACGTTTTCGACGATGGGAATCGCGTATGCCGCGGCCAATGCTCGAACCCGAAGTGCCGCCGCATCCGCGGCGCGAACGAGCACGCGAGGCACGCCGATTTCCGGCGGCCGGTACTCGAGGGCAACCGCAACGTGCTGGGGGTTGGTAACGACGAAGGCGGCGTCGCGCAAGCGCTGCATGCCGCTGCGCAGCAAGGCCCGATGCAATGCGCGCCGGCGGCCGCGCGCGACTGCGTCGCCCTCTTCTTCTTTGGCTTCGCGTTTGCGCTCGTCGAAGCTCATTCGCAGTTTGCGCAGCCACTGGCGCCGTGCGGCCGCGTACTCCGCCACGGCAAAGATGAGGCCGATCGTACACGCCGCTGCGGAGGCGTCGCGCGCGCCGTTCCAGGTTAGCGCCGCCGCGCTGCGCAGGCTGGCGGCATGGAGCAGCGCGGACGCCGTCCAGGCAATGAAGGGCGCCATCGCAACGCTTGCAAGAGCGAAAGCCGCCGCCGCCCGAGCGGAGTGCGCCACCGTTTCGCGCGACAGAATGCGCCTGAGGCCCGCCGCGGGATTGAGCCGCTCGAGCTTCGGCTCGATCGCCGTTACGGAAATGCCGCCGCTCTGCAGCAAGAATCCCAGAACGCCCGCGAGGGCCGCGGCGCCGATCGGAACGAGCGCGACTGCAAGTATGAGCGCGCTCGGCGGCAATTCACCGCGCATGGATGCAACGACCGCGCGAGACGCAATCGCGCCGACGACGGGTGCGAGTCCCGCCAGCGCTAAGCTGCCCGCTGCGAAGGAGAGATTGGCACCAAGCTCGCTCGCCCGCGCGACGTTGCCTTCGCGCTTCGCTTTGAGAATGCGATGCGGCGTTGCTTCAAACGGCTTCTCCGAACCATCGCTCATCCTGACAGAGTTATGGCCGGAGGGTAAAAGGAAGCGGCGCAGGCGCTCGTGCGGTCACGAGCGGCACGGCGATTGCCGTTGCAACGATCGCCGCGGCAAATGCGAGCGGAAAGGCGAGAGTAAAGCTGCCGAAGCGCGGAACGACGCGCGAGAGCGCGCCGATGCCGATTTGCGCGACGAACGCGAGGCCGACCGCAGGCGCGGCGATCGCAAGCGCGACAACGACGAATGTTGCGGCGAAGCCGCTCGCGTACGCGCTCCAGCTCGCGGCGTGAATGCCGCCTCCAATGGGAATGCGCGTGAAGCTCTGCGCGAAGCCGAGCAGCGCGAGCCGATACGCGCCCGAGAGAAAGAAGCCGCCGGTGAACGCCAGCGACCAGACGCGGCCGAATCCGCTCGGCGCAACGAGCTGCAAGCTGGGCGCGATTGCACGCATTCCGACGTAATCGTCGACGACCCGGCCGCCGGCATACGCCGCGTCATAAATCAACGAAGCCGTCATGCCGATCGCGCCGCCGACGAGAAACTCCACGACGAGGGCAAGGAGCATCGCCGCGATGCCGGCGACGTGAGCCGACGCGTGCGGCGCAGAAAGGATTGCCATCGCAAGGGCCGCCGCAAAGCCGGCTCGCAGCGGAGCGGGAACGCTAGGGTGAGAGAAACCGGGCGCCCGGAAGACGAACCCCGTGCATCGCGCCAACGTCAATAACGCCGTCACCATCCGGAGTCGAGTGCCGGGATCGAGGCGAGTGCGCGCGTGAAGAGCGCCGCGAGCAGATGCATCGCCGGCCATCCAAAAAGAGCGACCGTCGCGCCGACCGCCACGATTTTCGGAAGCAACGTCAGGGTCTGTTCCTGCACTTGCGTTGCCGCTTGGACGACCGCAATTGCCGTGCCGACGATCGCTGCTACGGCGAGCATCGGCAGCGCGATCGTTGCGGTCGTGATCATTGCGTCGTGCAGCAGCGCGTCGAGAGCTTCCACGCCTCAACCTTAGCCGCGCGACGTTACGCCCCGATTACCGGGTTGTTATGCCGACCGCACTCTGAAAGGCCGGGCGCCAGGCGCTGGCGGCCAGCAGCGACGAGACGATTGCGCGCGTGGCGGGCGACCGGTTCAACGTATAAAAATGGATGCCGGGCGCACCCCGCTCCAGCAGTCCGAGCGCCTGCATCGAGGCGTAGGCTACGCCGAGATCTTCGACCGCCTTGACGTCGCCCTTACGCGCCTCCATCTCGACGCGCAGCTTCGGCGGAATGCTCGCGCCGCACATTGCGACGAAGCGCTGAATCTGCGCGAAGTTCGTGATCGGCATCAAGCCGGGAAGGAGCGGCAGCTCTATACCGACCTTGCGTATGCGGCGCTCGAACGCAAAAAAATGTTCGTTATCGAAGAAGAGCTGCGAGACGAGAAAATCGGCGCCGGCGTCGACCTTGCGCTTTAGATTGATGAGATCGTCGGCTGGCGTCGCGGCCTCCGGATGCTTTTCGGGATAGCATGCCGCGCCGATGCAAAAGTCGTAGTTTCGGCGCAGCATCGTAACGAGCTCGTTGGCATGTGCAAAACCGCCCGCGGTCGGCTCGAACGACGTTCCCGCGAGAGCATCGCCGCGTAATGCCAGAACGTTCTCGATTCCCGCGCGAGCCAAATCGTCGAAGAGCGCTCGCAGCTCGGCGCGGTCGGCGCCGATACAGGTAACGTGAGCGACGACGGTGAGCCCGATCCGCTGCTGAATCTGCTTGGCGAGCGCGACGGTTCGCGCGCGTGTCGATCCGCCGGCACCGTAGGTAATCGAGACGAACGCGGGACGCAACGGCTGCAAGCTCCTCTATCGTTTCGAATAGCCGGCGCGATCCGTCGTCGTCTCGCGGCGGAAAGAACTCAAACGAAAAGAAGGGCCGTTGCGTCGCGAGCGCATCGCTTATTCGCATCGCTCTCCTCGTACTTGCATTGGAGCTTCTTACCGAAAGCTCGCGGTAACGCCTCCGCAGAGCATGGCCCAGCCGTCGACCATAACGAAGAGCAAAAGCTTCACCGGTAGCGAGACGACGGGCGGGCTGAGCATCATCATGCCGAGGCCCATCAGCATCGCCGCAACCGCCAGGTCGATTGCGACAAACGGTAGATAGAGCGCGAAACCGATTGCAAAAGCGCTGCGCAGTTCACCGACGACGAAGGCTGGAACGATCACCGTAATCGGCGCTCGCGCCTGTGACTCGGGCGGCCGGTGCGCTACGCGCTCGAAGAGCGCGATGTCGGCGGCGCGCGTCTGGCGCAGCATGAACGAGCGCAACGGTGCGATTGCCCGCGACATCGCCTGCGACGGCGAGATGGCGCCGCGCGAATACGGATCGAGCGCTTCGCGGCCGATGCGCGCCGCGGTCGGCGTCATGACGACGAACGTCAGGACGAGCGCGAGACCGGTGAGAACGGCATTTGGCGGCAGTGCCGAGGCGCCGATCGCAGACCTCACGAGCGAAAGAACGACCACGATCCGCACGAACGAGGTGCACATGACCAAGATGAGCGGGACCAGCGAGAGCATCGTCAGACTGACGAGGAGCTCGAGCGGCAACGTCGCGTGCCGTGCGCCGGAAGATGCGAAAAAATCGAACGGCATATCCGCGCCGCTCACCGCGGGATCAACTCGGTAATCCGCAGACCGAAACTTTCGTCAATCGCCACGATCTCGCCCCGCGCGATCGGACGATTGTTTGCCAGCAGATCGACCGGATGGGTAACGGCGCGATCGAGCTCGACGACGGAGCCCGTGCCGAGCTTGAGAATCTCGGCGACCGACATCTTGGCGCTGCCGATTTCGACGGTGAGGTGGAGCGGAACGTGCATCAGCAGCGTGATGTTCTCCAATTCGGCTCCGCCGTTCGATACGCTCGCCATTACGATCAGGCGCGAGGTGCGTTCACGGAAAAAGCATATTGCCCGTTCGCAACGCCGCAGTTCCCCTCGGCAAGCAACTGCCGATGCGCCGTCAATCGGCAGTGCCCCAGCGCCGTTTGCGGAATTGGGATCGTTACGCCGACGGCGACCCGAGCCACGGCGGCAGCCTGCGCGGTTCCCAAGTCCAAGGCTGCGGTCGTAGTCACCGGTACGCGCACGAGGCGGCCGGCGTCCAGCAGCGAGCCGGACTCCGGCGTGGGATCGCGTGATAGCGCTATTCCGATCCGCGCGTTCACCGGCTCCTCGACGATAAGCTCGAAATACGTGACGAAACCGGAAATCGCGCCCACGCATTCGACGCCGGCCGTTTCGCGTGGTCCGCAGACGGCCGCAAAATTTGCCGCGATGGTGCTCACCATGCGATCGATCACGTCGCATTCGATCGGCGAAAGGTCGCGAGCGCCCGCGGGGTGCGACTCGCCGAATAGCGCAGCCGCCAGGGCGGCAGCATCGACGGGACGCAACACGATTGCCGCGTCGGCGACGTGTCCACGCAGGCGATAGAGTCGCGCGCGTTCGAGGATCGCCGGCCACGCCTGCGGCGAAGGAATCGACGGCTCGAAGAGGCGCACGCCGACCGATACGCGCAGCAATGAGCTTAGCGTTTCGCGCACGCCGTTTGCGACGACGCACGCGGCGCTGATCGGCAGCATCGATCGCGTTTCGAAGCGCGCGGCGCGCACGGCTTTGGGAAATGCAGAACGATCGCGCGATCGCGCCGCCGAAAACGCGAGCCACTTCACTTCAGCAAGTCCATTGTGGTTTTGCCGAGGCGCGCCTTCGCGGCCTCAGCGGCCGCGAGCGCGTCGAAAGCAAGATACGCCTCTTTGAGACGCGCGATGCTCTCGTCGACGTCGATTCGGCTTCGTTCGCGCCGCATCGGCGTCAGCGCGCCGAAGGCTCCGTCGTTCGCCACGCCAATTCGAGGCTGGACGCCGGCCGGCGACGCGTTCGCCATTTCCTCCGACTGCGACAGCCGCGTTCCCGCCGGGAACCGCGCGAGCGCGAGGCGCCCGACGACGACGCGCTGGGTCTCCGTTCTTCCGCTACGCGGATCGACGGCGTTTCGGTAGTAGCAGAAACTTCCATCGGCGTCGATCGCGGGGGAGTGGATGCGGCCGAGCGCAGCGTCGATGCCGTCGACGCGCAACGCGGCAACCGCGCCGCCAGGTCTCCTAACGCCGAGAACGGGCCGTCCGTTTTCGTCGACCAGCGCGCCGTCGCGCAATGCAAACGTGCCGTCGCGGGTGTAGAAACGGCTGCCCTGTTCGTCCGCAACGATGAAGAATGAGGCATCGGGCGCAACGACGGAGAGCGGATTCAAGGTGAAATCCGAAGCCGCCGCCGGCGTCGCCACGTCGTCGTTCTGGGGAATAGCGCCCGGCGCATAGGCGCGCCGGACGATCGGCCGCACGCTCCGCAATGCGATCGAGAGCTCCGGTGAGGCTCGGGTTCAGGAACACGCGCGTTCTCCCAACGGGCAGAGCTCGACGCCGATGCCGCGCCGCGCGAGTGCGACGCGCGCCTGCAAGAGCGCGCGCGCAACGATCGGTCGCTGTTCGGCGCGGCAGATCGCGAGGAGTGTCGCGCGCTCGCCAATCGTTTGAAGGATGACGTGAACGCGTGCGTCGCCGCGGCCGAGCGAGAACGTCGCGCGTTTTGTGCGCGACGCACCGGCGAATGCGCGCTCGATCCGCTGTGCGAGGGTGGCGCGCTGAGAACGGCGGGGCCCGCATGGCTCTTCTGCGCCGAGCGCGATCGAGGCTCGGCTCGCGCGCGAAAACGCTGCGCTCCGCGCGTCGCTTAACCGGCGATTTGCTCCGAGTTCCACCGCAATCCCCAGCGGCTTAGCCGTCGCACGCGGCGCATGCGTTCGTTCGAGCGACGGCGACGCGTTGTTCGCAAGACGAAGGGCCGTGCACCATGCCTGTGAAAGCGCGCCGCGCTCCATTTGCTCGAGCGGCGCGGCGAGAATACTAACTTGCAGATCGTCGGTCATCATGCTCCGATCTTCGCAATACCGTGTGATCCGGCGCTCATCGCAACGTTGCCGAGTTGAGAATTTCATCGTGGCTCGCAAGAAGCTCGGCGAGCTCGCGCAGACGTAGCAATGTCGCGGCGTACTGCTCGCAGCCGTCATGCTGCCGAGTAAATGCTTCGAGCGCGGGTTCCGCAGCGATCGCTACGCGCGCCGGCTCGGATTCGGCAGCGAAGCCCAACGCGCGCGCATCCGCGATGCTGTCGAGCAGCGCGATTGCGCGTCGGACGGCGAGGGCGGCGCGCAGATGGGCCGAGTCGGCGACGGCCTGCATCGTACGGCTCGCGCTTGCCAACACGTTAACCGCCGGGAAGCGTCCCGCCTCGGCGAGCCGGCGAGAGAGCGTTATGTGACCGTCGAGCAGCGCTCGCGCTGCTTCGCTGACCGGATCGCGGTCGTCTCCATCTTCGATGACCGTCGCAACGAGTGTCATGGAACCCGCCTTCAGAACGCCCGCGACTTCGACGAGCCGCGCGAGGTTCGCAAAAACGCTGGGTGGATATCCACCGCGACCCGAACTCTCGCCGGCCGCGATTCCAATCTCGCGCAACGCCGCGGCGCAGCGCGCCAAGCTGTCTATAACAAGCAACACGTGCAAGCCGCGCTCGCGCAACGCCGCGGCGTGCGCGACCGCGACCCGCGCCGCCGCGATACGCTCGAGCGCGCAACGATCGCTCGTCGCGCAAATGATGGTCGTGCGGCGATCGCGGCGTTCGATCCATTGCTGCGCTTCGCGGCCGCGCTCGCCGACGAGCGCGACGACTACCGCATCCGCCTCGCACGCACCGGCGATAGACTCGATCAACGAGGTCTTGCCGGAACCCGGCGGCCCAAAGATTCCCACGCGCGCGCCGCGTCCAATCGTCAGCAGCCCGTCGATCACGCGTATTCCGGTCGGCAACGGCGTCGCGACCGGCGAGCGCTCGTTGGGCGCAGGCGAGTGAAGCTCGAGCGAGACTCGGCGACCGCGCAACGGCGGGCCGCCGTCGAGCGCCGCCCCACGCGCGTCAAGCGCGCGCCCAAGCGCACAGGTTCCCAATGCAATACGTTCGGCGCCGGTCACGCCTCACACGAGCCCCCGACCGAAAGCGCAGCCGATAGACGGACGGACAACGACAGATCGATGGTTCCGCTGCGCAGTTCGAGTGCGACGTCGCCTCGACGCATCGCCGGATCGACGATCGCTTCGAACTCGAACTCGCGCAGCGCGTCGACGTCGCGCGGATTTACGCGCACCGACAGCACGTTCTCGCGTGAAAAGCGTTCGAGCGCCGAGCCGACGATTGCGGCGATGTCCGGTCCCGCGAGGATCAGCTCGCGTCCCAGCACGTCGTGCGCGATTCTTTGCAGAAGCTCCGAAAGGGCAACGTCGAGCGCATCGCGCAGCCCGGCGTGAAAGCGGCGGGCAGCCGCCAGCGTTTCGGCAAGCTCTGCGGCGACCGGCGGCTCGACCGGCACATCCTCGGCAGGTTGTCGCGGCTGCGCGCGCGCCGGTCGTAAGAAGAGTGTCAATGGGACGAAGCTCGCGCTCTCCTGCACTAGCGAACCGCCGATACTATATGCGCCGGCGCAGCAGTTCTTGTGGATCGGCGAGCAACGACGTATGACGCCGCTGCATTCGTTGCACGATCGCCTCGCGCTCGTGCGGCGGATAGAGCTCCAAGACCGCGGTAGCGGTCGCAGCGGGAAGCGCACTGATGATTGCTGCGGCTGCGTGCGGCGGTTCTTGTTCGAGCATGCTGCGTACGCGCGACGGCGGGAAACCGGCGGCGTCTTTCGACGCGCGCTCGACCGCAGCGCGTTCGACGCAGGCTCTGGGCCAGGGCGAGCACCGGAGGAAGCGCACGTCGCGCGCAGGCAACGATCGCGAAGCGCTACGATAATGGCCGGCAAGAGCGGCATCGAGTGCGCCGTAGACCAGCCACCATGCCTCTTTGCGTGGCACTACCTCTTGATGAAACGCCACTGCTTCGACGACCAGCGTGTCGCCGCGCTGTGCATCGTAACCGAGCGTTGCACGCGCGAGCTCCTGAACTTTAGCAAGGTCGAGGCGCGGCTCTGGTCGACGAAGACGGCGGCAGAGAGCCGTTTGAGCGCGCCAGCCGGAGTCTGCGCGACCGACTCGCGCGTTTCACTGCCGCGATCTTCGCTCTCCTCGAGCTGACGATAGCGCTTTCCGCTGCCATCATAACTCTCGCTGCGGCGCATGTGCACGATCGGATCCGCGGCGACGGCAACGCGCCGCACATCGCGCTGCGAGCTTCGAGCTGCCTCGTACTCCGCGCGAACCCGAACGATCGCCGCTCCCGCGCCGAAGGCGACATCGAGCGCTGATTGCAGCGAGCGCTGCAAATCGCCGGCGTCGTCCGGCGGCGCGGCGTCGTCGCCCAGAGCGGTGCCGTGGTCGTCGAGGATCGTGACGCGCGCAGGGGCGAGCTCCGGGACGCTCGCCGCAACGAAGGCGCGGATTCCGGCGATCGCTTCAAGCGAAAGCACCGTACCGGGATGCATTTGCAGCCGTACCGAGGCGCTGGCGTCGTGAGACGACTCGGCCGCGAATTCCGCAGGCTTGGCCGGCGCGACGATGACGCGAGCGTCGTCGACACCGTCGATACCGCGCAATCCCCCTTCGATGTCGCCGGCCAGTCCGGCACGCGTCTGGGCGTCGATGACGGCTTGGGGCGTCAAAACGCCGATGCTCCCCAGCGCTTCACTCGTGCCGGCGATGTGCGCGTGCGGAACACCCGCAAGCGAAAGGCGCAAAAGCAGGTCGTTTCGCCGCGCGGCGTCGACGGCGACGTTGTCGTTCGTCGGCGTGAACGAGACATTCCATGCGGCCAAACGTTCCTGGACTTCGGCGAGCTGCTCCGGATGAAGCGGCGCAGGGAAGAGCGATGTGCGCGCAGGGTGCGCGAGCATCATCGCGATGAGTCCAACCGTCACGAGCGCGACGACGGCAGCTGCTAAAAGGAGCCGCATCGGATGCGGCAGCGCGTTCCACCGAGCGAACAGCGGCGCAACCGATCGGTACATCGACTTCTTCCGACGTTCTCTACACTTGCATGTTGAGGACGGATTGGACCGCCTGCGTGAGGCGTTGAGCGCCGGATGTGGCGACGGAGAGCGCAACGTCGGCCTGGGCGCGTTCGTAGATCGCTTCCTGCAGCGTACCGCGGCCATACGCAAAGGCGTCTTCGGCGCTCGAGGCGTCGCTCAGCACGGAACCGAGCGCATCGATCGCGCGAGCAAAGCCGACGGCATCATCCGCGCGGCCGCTTGCCGCCGGCGGGAGATCCGGAACCAGCGGCTCGACTCTCATAGGCGCTCCAGGTCGATAGTCTTTTCGGCAAGACGTTTGCCCACGTCGAAAATCGGAAGCATCCGATTCGTAGGCGCGCGATGCGTTCATTACGGCGATCATCTCAGTCAGAATGTCGACGTTGGTACCGTGCTCGAGCCGCGTCCCGGTAAATTCGACTCGCGGCTCGTCGTCGTCGGTTTGGTCGATTCGAAAAATCGGTTCCATCCGCGCATACTCGCCGTTCGGCCCCGCAGCCTCGGCGGCGGCGACGTTGCGCGCCGCAACGTCGAGTGCTGCGCGCTGCGCATCCATACCGCTTGCCGCGGATTCGAGTAAATCGAAACTCATTTCGTCACGCCCTTGATCTCTGCGAGGCGGGCGCGCTCACTCGAAAGCAACACCTCGCTGAAAATCGCGGCCTGCGCAGCCTGCGCCATCGCTGCATCGGCCGAGCGTCCGTTCTTCTGACCGGCATTCGCCGAAGCGACCGAAGCGGTCGCGTCGTGCAAGCGAACACGCGCACTCTCAAACGCTTTGCGAAGCGATTCACCGACATCAAACATGCATGCGATGCTAGCAAACGGTCGTAGCCGTTAGGCGTACCCAGTGTTGCCGCGATGTGACGTGAAAAGCCGATTAAGAGCGCATCCTCGAGCGCCAGAACGGGCACAATTCCGGTCGACACACTCAATCTTGGAAAAGAAGGACGAATCTATGCGAATCGCGCGATCGGTCTGCACAATCGTCGGAGCAACACTCATTGCGGCTGCACCCGCTGGCGGCATCGGCTCAAGTGAGCGTCGGCGTCGGAATCGGGTTTGGCGGTCCGGGTTGGGGCGTCGGCGTGACGGCCGGGTACCCGCCGCCGGCGCTGCCCGCCTACTCAATCCCACCGGCGCCGTATCCGGGCTGGCAGCTCGTTCCGGGCTACTGGGGCTGGGGAAGCGTCGGGCTACTATTGGGTACCGGCGTATTGGACGGCTCCGCCGGTCGTCGGCGATTACTGGACGCCCGGTTATTGGGGGTACGTCAACGGCGCGTACCTTTGGAATGCGGGCTATTGGGGTCCGAGCGTCGGATTCTACGGCGGAATCAACTACGGGTTCGGCTATTTCGGCACGGGATTCGTCGGCGGTTTTTGGTCCGGCGGCATCTTCAACTACAACACGGCCGTGGTGCGAGTCAACCGCACGGTGATCCACAATACGTACGTGAACAAAAGGGTGATCGACCCGGCACGCATCACGCGTTCTCGAGTCAGCTACAACGGCGGCCGCGGGGGCGTGCACGCGCGGCCGACACGAGCGCAACTCGCAGCACGCCGTCACGCCGTCCCCCAAACCGTGGCGCAGCGCGCCCACGAGCGTGTCGCAGCGCACGCATACCGCAACGCGCGCAATGCGCCCGTAGGGCATCACAATGCGCCGGTTTTGACGACCCATCAAAGCATGCACGTGACGTACCGCAATCCGGCAGCGGCGCACCCGCAGTATGCGCGGCCACAGAACGCTCGACCGCAATACGCTCGTCCTCCGGGCGGAGCGATGCATGCCGCGCCGGCAGCTCGTCCACCGGGCGGCGGAGCAGCGGGCGCACGTCCAGGTGGCCATCCAGGCGGCCGGCCGCCGTTCGAGGAGCCGCAGGTAAGAGACGAGTGAAGAACGAGTTAGCGAGCGCTGATTACGGGGTAAGAATCGGATGAAAGCGCCAGCCGGCCCTCCGTGACGCCGTCTGAGTGGGCTATAATTCCGTCATCATACTCTCCAGAAAAGGAGGAGTCGTGCGAATCAAAAGATCGCTCTCCGCAATTATCACAAGTATTTTCATCGCGGCGCTTCCCTTGGCGGCCTCCGCGCAGTTCAGCGTCGGCGTCGGCTTCACGGTCGGCTCGCCGCCGCCGCCCATTCCGTATTACGCGCAGCCGCCGGCGCCTTATCCCAACTATCAATGGACGCCGGGTTACTGGGGCTGGGGTCCGGCCGGCTACTACTGGGTGCCGGGCACCTGGGTTGCTCCGCCGTCAGTCGGCTTGTACTGGACGCCGGGGTATTGGGGCGGTGGCGTCGGTGGCGGCTACGGGTGGAACGCCGGCTACTGGGGCGCCAGCGTCGGCTTCTACGGAGGCATTAATTATGGTTATGGATATCCCGGCACCGGCTTTTACGGCGGCACGTGGGGCGCCGGCGGATTCCGCTATAACACCTCCGTCGTCAACGTAAATCGAACGGTTATCCATAATACCTACAACAAAACCATCGTCAACAACGGCAACTTCTGCAATCACTGCACGAACGTTAGCTACAATGGCGGCAAGGGCGGTATCAGCGCCAAGCCGACATCCGCGCAGATTAACGCGCGGCAGCACGGCCTTGCACCTACGACCTCGCAGAAGAATCAGGCGATGCTTGCCGGCCAAGATCGCAACCAGTTCGCCTCGGTCAATAAAGGAAAGCCGCCAGTAACGAGTTCGCAAAAACCTTTCAGCGGCAAACTGCCGAACTCCGCACCGATCACGACCGCCGACAAACAGAACGCTCAGAAAACCTATAAGACGAGCAGCAACGGCGGACTTTCGAACAAGGCGCCGGCGACGACGCAGAACAAACCGGCGACGTCGACGCAGAATAAGCCCGCAATGCAGGCGAAGCCGCAGCACAAACCTGCGCCGCAGAACCAGCCTGCGAAGCAACCGAAGCCGCAGCAAAAGCCGCCGAGCAGCTCGATGCAATCGCAAAATATGCAGCACCATCCCAATGGACACCCGCCGCAGGGCGGAATGCAGAGCCACCAGGGCAGCCAAGGCCACCCCAACACTCAAGGGAAACCTCCGAGCGGTAGCGGAGGGAAACCTCCGGGCGGTAGCGGGGGCAAGCCGCCGCAACACTAGCCCTAAATGACGTGAAAAAGGGGCCCGACAGGCCCCTTTCCTCATCGTGCGAGAGGCAAGCCCGATGCGTCGAGCGGCACGCCGAGGGCCAAGCGCGTCACCTCGTCGTAGTTGGCGATCCCTGAACGAACGCGATTGCTCTTCAAATAGACGTTATACGTTCGCCACGACCAATGCGCCAGCATCACGTTGATATGACGCGCGTCGCGACGGCGAAGCGCCGCGAAATCTTGCCAGACGAGCTGGGCGAATTCGCGGTGCGCGTAATGCCGCTTCTGCGGTAGGTATAAAAAGAGTTCGAACCATCCGGAATATTGCTGTACCGGATCGAACGAACGCAAGCACGTGACGATCGCGAGATAGTTCGCTTCGTCTTCGCGCGCGTAGGCTGCATCGTGACTCCACTCGTGCGCAAGGTCGAAAGGGCGTTCGAACCACAACAAGTCCGAAGCCATCGCGACGTTGAGCGTCAGGGGATTGATGAATCCGCTCGTTCCGGTTGCCGACATGAACGGATCCGCGATCGTCGGTTTCGGCGGCCCAACCTGGGGCGTCCATGCGTCGCCGGCCCGTTGCACGGCCGGAAGCCACGCATTGCGGAGCGCCGCGATGTCGAGCGGATCGTTGGCATGCAGGTGCGCCCTCACGGCGAGGGCGTTCATTTCTGCCATGGCGCGCCGGCGCAGGACCTCCGCTTCCTGCCGCGTTACGCGCGAGGCGTCGTATCGTACGCGCGTTTCGAGCGGAGCGCGCGCGTAATTCCATCCCCAACTGATTTCGAACCATAACGCGTAGAGCGCAACGATCGCAACGGCGTTGAGGAGCTGCATCGCAACATATTTGCGGCGCGAGTCGCGACGCCGCAGGAAAAGCGCGATCTGCCAAACGATCGCCGCGACGCCGGCTAGAACGGCGACGTCGCCGAGCGACCACGGTAGCGGACCGGTGATCGCGTGCGCGACCTGTTCCCAGCGCGCATAACCACCGTTGACGTACGCCCTCTCGATCCAAGCCGCAGTCGGCTGGACTAGCAAAGCGATCGCGCCCAGCGCGATGAGGAAGAGCTTGGGAAGGGCCCTTAGCGTTTGCTGTACTGGAATCGCTTACGGGCGCGCTTGCGACCGTACTTTTTCGATTCCTTTTCGCGGGGATCGCGCGTCAGGAAACCATTTCTGCGCATCGTTTCCTTGAACGACTCGTCGACCGCAACCAACGCTCGCGCGATGCCGTGACGAATCGCGCCCGCCTGTCCGGTGACGCCGCCGCCTTCGGCTTTGACGCGCACGTCGAAGCGCGAGCCGCTTTGCGTTGCCTCGAGCGGCTGACGCACGATTTGGATGAGTTGCGGACGCGGAAAGTAATCGTCGACGGGTTTGCCGTTCACCGTGATGATGCCCTGACCGAGGGAGAGCCGAACGCGTGCAACGGCGCGTTTCCGGCGTCCGGTCGTTTGAATGGCGTCGACGGATTGATCCATCATTTACCTACGTTGAGCGACGATAGCGGCGCCGGTCTTTGCGCATCGTGCGGATGCTCCGAGCCGGCGTAGACCGATAATCGGCGAAGCTGCACGTCGCGCATGCGGTTGGTCGGAAGCATTCCGCGAACTGCCTTCTCGATCAGCCGCTCGGGATGCTTCTCGGCGATCTCACGGGCGCTCTGCACCTTGAGTCCACCGGGATAGTTGCTGTGGCGGTAGTAGAGCTTCTGCGTCCACTTCTTCCCGCCGAGCTCGACCTTTTCGGCATTGACCACGATCACGTGGTCGCCGTCGTCGATGTGCGGCGTCCAGGTCGGCTTGTGACGCCCCGAAAGCGCCCGGGCAATGCGCACGGCGAGCTTCCCGAGGCGTTCTCCCGACGCATCGACGACGTACCAAGCATGCTGCGTCTGCGCGGTTGTCTGCTGATAGGTGCGCACAACCAAGGAATCTTACGGGAAAGCCCGTGCTCCGTCAAGCCGACGAAGCCCCGAAGAGCGGAGGCTCGGCGAAGGAGTCGTAGCCGTCGCCATAGCGGACACCGGCGAGATACAGGCCCTGTGGGGGAGCCAAGGCTTGTACCCGAGAGCGGTCGCGACTTTCGAGAACCGCCGCGACCTCACCGGGACCGCGCCTGGCCGAGCCGCACTCCGCTAACGTCCCCACGATCCCGCGAACCATGTGGTGAAGGAAGCCATCGCCCGCAACCTCGATGCGAACGAGACCGCCGTGAGGATCGATCTTCACATGGCGGATCGACCGCACGGTCGGTTGGTCGTCGACGCTCGTCGCAAAAGCCCGAAAATCGTGCTCTCCGATCAATGCGGCGGCGGCGGCTCGCATCGCGCCGACATCGAGCGGCGCAGGGACGTGATAGGCGTAGCGCGCCAGCAATGCGCTTGGATTGCGCCGGTTGAGAATGGCGTATACGTAGGTTCGCTCCTGCGCCGAAAATCGCGCCGAAAAACCGGGGTCCGTAACGCCGGCTTCGCGCACCGAACAATCATGCGGCAGCACCGCGCGCAGTGCGAGCGTCAGGCGCTCGAAAGGGAAGTCCGCGCTAGTCGAAAGGGAGACGACTTGTCCGGTCGCGTGGACGCCGCTGTCGGTTCGCCCTGCGCCTGTTACCTTGACGGGCTCTTCGAACAACTTGGTAAGCGCCGTCTCCAAAACCCCGGCGACCGTGCGCGCTCCAGGCTGCCATTGGAAGCCGCAGAATTCCGTCCCGTCGTACTCGACGGTTAAACGGAGCGTCGTCAGAGGTTGGCCCGTCGCAGCTCCGCCGAAGCGGTGGCGTAGTCGCGCTGAAATGCGGCGTCGCGCATCATGACGTAGGCTGCGATGGTTCCGGCGGTCCAACCCGCTGCAACGTCGCTAGGGTAATGCCGCCCAACGAGAATCCGATTCTCTGCAAAGGCGCGCGCTTGCGCGAAGATCGCGTCGCGCTTGGAGGGTAGGAGTTGCGCGAGCACGATGGCGGTCGATGCCGCAAACGCGGCGTGTCCGCTCGGATACGAGCCGCGGGTCTTGGGTCCACCCTCGGGACGCGGCCGTCCCCAATGCGCCTTGGCGTCGTCGATCAAGCTTTTAACGTCGGAGGAGATGCACGAAAAGAAATGCGCCGTGATCGGTAAACGCGCTGCGGTGAAATTCGGGCCGATCGACGGTGCGAAAAAAAAGACGCTGCGTTTGGCGGCTTCTTGCGCTTGCGCGAGTTGCGCAGGACTGCGCGCAGCGATCGCCTGGGCGACTTGTTCCTCGTCAGAGCGCTGTTGCGCCGACGTCGCATCGGGCGGCGGCGGCAAAAGCACGGTTAGATCGATTTGGCTTGGATCGAGATAGTAGATATTGCGGCGCGGCGTCCGGCCTCGGAGCCGCTCCGAGCGCAACCAGCAGAACGACGAGCAGCGCGATCCGCGTGCGCATCAACCGTGCTGCCGCTGTAAGGGAAAAAGGATAACGTCGCGTATCGAGCGCGCTCCGGTCAAGAGCATGATCAGCCGGTCGACGCCGATGCCGATGCCGGCGGTCGGCGGCATGCCGTACTCGAGCGCGCGCACGTAATCCCAATCGGGGTCGGGAATCTCTTCGTTCCCACCGGCACGCTCGGCGACTTGTGCCTCGAAACGCGCGCGCTGATCGTCGGGATCGTTGAGCTCGGTAAAGGCGTTCGATATTTCCATGCTCGCGCAAAAAAGCTCGTACCGGTCGACGACCGCCGGATCACCCGAGCGGCGTTTTGCCAGTGGCGAGATAATGACGGGATAACCCGTGACGAAGGTCGGCGCAGTCAGGTGCGGCTCGACGACGCGCTCGAATATCTTATCGAGCGCGTGCCCGTGCGACGGCGACGGCGGAATCTGCAGCTCGTGGAGAATCGCTTCCGCGCCGGCGGAGTCGAGGATGCGTTCGCGGCTATATTTGCCGCCGCTGTAGCGCGCCATCGCTTCGAGATATTCGATCCGGGCAAATGGCCGCTCGAACGAGATCGTCCCGCCATCGTTCGAGAGCTCCGTTCCGCCCTCGGTTGCGACCGAGACGAGGTGCGCGATCAGCGCCTCGTTGAATTCCATCATGTCCCAGACGTCCCAATACGCCGCGTAGAGCTCGAGCATCGTAAACTCGGGATTGTGCGTGGTGTCGATGCCCTCGTTGCGAAATATGCGACCGATTTCGTAGACGCGCTCGAGTCCGCCGACGATAAGCCGCTTCAAGTTGAGCTCCGTCGCGATTCGGAGCTGCATGATCTGATCGAGCGCGTTGCAGCTCGTCACGAAGGGTCGGGCCGCGGCGCCGCCCGCAACGTGAAGCAGCGTAGGCGTCTCGACCTCGTAGAAGCCGCGAGAATCGATGAAGCGCCGCATCTCCGCGATCAACCGGCTGCGCAGGAGCATCGTATCGCGCACGTCGGGATTCACGATGAGATCGACATAGCGCTGACGGTATCGCTTTTCGACGTCCTGGAGACCGTGCCACTTGTCAGGCAGCGGCATGAGCGCTTTCGCAAGCGCCTGAAAGGACGTGGCGTGGAGCGTCAGCTCCCCCATCTTCGAGCGAAACATGTACCCTCGCGCGCCGATGAGATCTCCGCGGTCGAGGTCGGCCCAGTCGAGAAATGCGCGCTCGCCGATCTCTTCCTTGCGAACGTAGATCTGAAGTTTCCCGGTGCGGTCGGCGAGATCCGCGAAGGACGTCTTCCCCATCGTTCGTTTTGACATGAGCCTGCCGGCGACGCTCCAGCCTTCCGAGCTTGCATCTTGGCCCGGAACGAGAAATCCGTAACGCTCCGCCAGTTCCGCGGCCGTCGCTTGGACTTCGTAGCGCCGCGTGTCGAACGGATCTTCTCCTCGGGAACGCAAAGCGGCCAGATTCTCACGTCTGGCCGCCACGAGCGCCGATTCGCTCTTGCCGAGTTCGTCCAATGGAGCTCCTTTCTATGAAGCTTTTTTCGCGGCCTTCTTCGGTGCGTTGCTCTTGATCGACTCGATCTTATATTTCACGAGCCCACGCGGCGTGGCGACGTCGACCGTCGTGCCCTTCTTGTGCCCCATGAGTGCACTGCCGAGCGGCGATTCGTTCGAGATCCGCCGGTTCGGTGGATCGGCTTCGGCCGAGCCGACGATCGAAAACTCGTAGTTCTCGTTGTTCTTGAGATCTTTGACCTTCACGATCGCGCCGAAGTGTACTTCGTCGGCAACGTATTCCGACTCGTCGATGATGCGCGCGTTGCGAATCATTCCTTCGAGTTTCAGAATGCGTCCTTCGATGAAAGCTTGTTCCTGTTTTGCATCTTCGTACTCCGCGTTTTCGCTCAAATCGCCGTACTCTTTAGCCTGGCGAATGCGGTCGTTGACTTCGCGGCGATGGACGCTTTTGAGCTCGTCGAGCTCCTGCTCCAACTTCGTCAAACCCTCCGCGGTAAGGACGATTTCTTTGTCGTTCAACTACTAGACCCTCACGGGGCGCTCATGGCAAGAGCCCCAGCTTTTACGGCGTACTCCAACGCTGGCGCGGTTTGTTCTGAACGGGCCGTTGGAAGGCCTGCCGAGCGCGCCGGCTAGGGGAATCTGATCAATCACCCCGCCGCTTACTTACCCAATCTGACGACGCGCGGTTGCAGATTCAACGCTTGCAACAGCCGCTCGTAATCGTCCGGAACTACCTCGCTCCAGCGCTTACCAAGCAGGGCCAAAAGGGCGGCTTCGAGAACGTTGGTTCCGAACGAACGTCCGGCGATCTCCGGTGTCGTCGTGATCAAAAGTTTTACGCCACGACTCGCAAGTTCGTCGACGTTGGCTTGCGTCACGGTATTGGTAAGAACGATCTTGCCGTCGAGACGTTCGGGCATGAACTGCCGCATGAAATGGAAATCGCCGGCAACGATCTCGGCCTGCTCGTAATAATGCGGATACTTCGGCTCCGGCGGCTTCTCTTGCTTTTTGCCCGTCGGATAAAAGAATTGAAAC
Source organism: Vulcanimicrobiota bacterium (assembly GCA_963815165.1). Lineage (GTDB taxonomy): Bacteria > Vulcanimicrobiota > Vulcanimicrobiia > Vulcanimicrobiales > Vulcanimicrobiaceae > Cybelea. The sequence continues at coordinate 1,339,768 of CAWFFL010000003.1, read as the reverse complement.
GGGAGCTTGCACGCGTCGGGAAGATATTTCTCGGCCATCGTCTCGAACTGATGCAGATCGCGAATCGGCATATCTTTGTCGAGCGCAAAAATAAAGTCGCCGAAGAGCACGTCCGCGCCGGCGTCGACGAACGCCTGGGCCATCCCGAAACGATCGAGCGCGCTGACCATCAAAACCCGGCGGCCGCGAAGATCGATTGCCAGCTCCTCTTCCATGAAGCGCACCGCTTTGCGTTCGAGCGTGTTCTTCAAACCGCTGCCGTCGACGACCGGCGTGATCTTCGCGGCTTCGAGCAATCGCACTCCGTCGCGTAGGGCGTAGCGGTGCCGTCCCGCGTACAGATAAACGTCGATTCCTCCCAAACCGATTGCGTCGACGTTCCCGTCGAGCTCGCGCACCATCGCGATCGCGGCATCGAGCTTACCGTCCGTCCCGACCCGTGAAATCTCGAAATCCTCTCCCATGAGGGTCACATTCGCGCGATGATCGCGACTGCTCGACCCCAACGACACCGAAACCACTTTTTTCACACGCGCACCGCGGCGGCGGCCCGTGTAGCCGCGATTTTCTCGGGCGTGATTGCGGCGTCGAACGCACGCATGTCGGCCAACTCGAAACCGCATTGCCGCGCCATCGTGCCGATCTCAATCACCTTCTTAAGCTCGATGCCGCGCCCGAGCGTATACGGCTCGAGCCTCCCCTCCAGTGCGAGTATCATCGTCTCGCTCATGCAGGCCAGCGCCGTCTTTGGCGGGAGATTCAAATCGAACTCCGTTCCCGGCTCGCGCACGCGCTCGAAACGCGGGTTTCCAGGCACGACCATGTTCCCGCCTTCGATGACCAAAACGTCCGGCCGCTCGAGCGCGACTCGGCGGCTCACGTCGTGTGGGAGAGAGAGCTCGCAAATGACGGCGCCGCTTTGCAAGTCTTCGGGCTCGATGACATCTTGCGTCGAGGTCGTCGCCGTGAGGATGAGCTGCGAGCGCCGCACGGCGCTCCTTAGATCCGTCGTCTCTTCGCTTGGACATCCGAGCTCGTCCGCAATCGCCTCGTGAAACTTTTTCAAGCGCGTTGCGTTACGCGCAACCAAAATGACTCGCGCGACGTTGGGGGCGATCAAGCGAACGCAGGCACTTCCGATCGAACCGGTGGCGCCGATGACGGTTGCGGTCGCCGGAGGCCGGATCGACGCCCATCTCCCGCGCACCGCGAAAGAGACTTTGAACGCCGGCGGCGATGGTCATCGAGTTGCCCGTCGTGACCGGAATCGGCGAGCGCTCGTTGATCGTCACGCCGGCATCCCCGACCACTGCCGTAAAAGCTCCCAAACCGGCAACTTGGGCGCCGAGTTCGGCCCCGATCTCGATCGCGTGGATGACGCGGCGATAGACTTCTTCGCGTGGAAACTCGACGAGCTGCTGCGGCAGCAAGGGCGCTGCAACAAACCATCCTTCCGTCTCACGTCCGTCGGGCGTACGGACTCCGGTGACGTGCACCGCCGCGTACGAAGGCATCCATTCCATGATCTTGCGAAGAATCGCCGCGCCCTTGCCTTTCGCGCCGGGCTCGTAGCGCGCAATGTCCTCGAACGACAGCGGATGAATGACGAAACAGAATTTGTTCACGTCAAACGCCGCCTTCCGCTTGGCGTTTGAGCGCGGCCAGCATCATTTCACTATTCTCGCGTACCTTCTTCTCGAGTGTGGGTCCGATTAGCTCCGCGAGCGTCGGGACGCCGAAATCGTACTCGACGCCGAGCACGACGTGGGTCGCGCCCTCGCGATGCTCGAACGTCCAAGCGCCTTCGAACTTATCGAGATCTCCCTCGATGAGCTTGTAGTCGATCCGCAAGGCGGTGTCGTCGAAGCGATCTTCTTCGGTCCATTCGATCGGCGCCTCCTCGACGAGCGTCTTCCAGCGCGAGATCGTTCCGCTCGGACTACGCTCCACTATCGTTACGCTCTCGACGTCGGGCATGAACTGCGGAAACCGCTCCTGGTCTTTGGCGAGCTCATAGACGCGGCGGGCGGGGGCATCGATCACAATCGCACTCTCGACATACGGCATTCTCGGTGGTTACAGTGTGCCCAACTGTTCGTACGCCGCCGCGATTCCGGCGCGCAACGCCGCCAGCGCGCAATCGACCTCGTTCTCCGTGACGATCAGCGGCGGTTCCAAACGAATCACTCGCTGCGCGTTGAGCGTCCAGGCGGCCGTGACACCGCGCTTGAGCATTTCGGGAATGATCCATCCGCCATAACCTTCGCTGGTGAGCTCGACGCCCACCAGAAGCCCTAAACCGCGCGCTTCGCGCACGACGTCGGGATACTCGGCGGCGATCGCGCGCGCGCCACGCAAGAGTCGTTCGCCGCGCAATCCCGCCCGCTGCGCGAGACCTTCTTCTTCGAGCACGTTCATCGAAGCGAGCGCGGCGGCGCACGCGATCTCGCTTCCCCCGAAGGTAGAGGTGTGGAGCAAGGGCGCTTCGCCGAAGGCTCGTTTCCATAGATGGGGTCTGGCGATGAAGGCGCCGACGGGCACGACGCCGCCGGAGAGTCCTTTCGCGAGCGTCATGACGTCGGGCACCACGCCGTCGCGATCGCACGCAAAGCGATAGCCGCAGCGCCCTAGGCCGGTTTGAATTTCATCAACGATGAGCAGCGCGCCGGTCCGATCGCAAATCGCACGCACGTCGCGCAGATAACCGGCGGGCGGAACGTGCACGCCGCCTTCGCCCTGCACGGGTTCGACGACGAAAGCTGCAGCCTCCGCCAAGGCGTCCTCGAGCGAACTCGTCTCTCCGTACGGAACCGACGTTGAGTCGGCGAGCAACGGGCGAAACGGCGCTTGAAAGGTTTCGCGGCCGCTGACCGAGAGTGCGCCGAGCGTCTTTCCGTGAAAGGCGTCCAGCGTGCCGACGATTTTTGCGCGACCCGTTGCGGCACGCGCGAGCTTGATCGCGCCTTCGACCGCTTCGGTGCCGCTATTGCACCAAAAGGAAATACGCAGGTCGCCCGGCGCAAGCTCCGCGAGCCGGCGCGCCGCTCGGCCGAGCAAGACGTTGAACATGGTTTTTCCGGAGAGCGCGATGCGATCGGCTTGGAGGCGCACGGCCTCGACGACGCGGGGATGCGAATAGCCCAGGGTGAAGACGCCGTAACCGCCGGCGAAATCGAGATACGGCTTTCCCGTATGATCCCAAATAGTGCACCCTTGCGCCCGCACCTCTACCGGCGAACCCGAAAGCTTCATAACCCGCGCGAGCGGCGGGTTGACGAACTCTTTGTAGTTCTCGTAAACCTCCGCCGCGAGCTCCGCCGGCGTTGCGGCTCCGTAAAGATCCACGCGCTCTTCGATCATCGCACGCCGCGGCAATTCACGCAGCGACGAGCGGCGGCGATTCGAGCCGCTCGATCGTCTCTTCGATCACAGTAATGGCTTCTTGCGCGCGCTCGATGCGCATGATCCGCTCGCGCAGAACGGCTGCTCCGGGAATGCCTTTGAGATAGAGCGCGACGTGCTTGCGCATCTGCGGAACCGCGCGCGACTCGCCGAGCTCGTCGACCATCGTGCGATAGTGCACGATCGCGAAGCGAAGCCGGTGCGACGCGTCGGGAAGCGGAGGCGCGGGTTTGCCTTCCATCAGATCGCGAATCTGCGTGATGAGCCACGGATTGCCGAGCGTCGCGCGCCCGAGCATGATCGGCGTCGACGCCGCTTGCGCGAAAACGCTCGCATCGCCAGATGCGGATCGTCGAGATCGCCATTCCCGATCACCGGAATCCCGACGGCCGCCTTTAGACGCGCGATGTGCTCCCAATCGGCGTCGCCTTTGTAGAACTGCTTTGCGGTGCGCGCGTGCAGCGTGACCGCCTGCACGCCGGCGCGCTCCGCGCGACGAGCCACGTCGACGTAGACCAGCGCGTCTTCGCCCCAGCCCAGACGCATCTTCATCGTAACCGGACAATCGACGGCGTCGACGACGGCTCGCATGATCGCCTCGCAGCGATCGGGATCGCGCAGACACGCGGACCCGCCGTTGGTCTTCGTTACCTTTGGCGCGGGACAACCGAAGTTGATGTCGACGATGTCGGCACCGCATTCGCGCACGACCTTCGCCGCGAGCGCCATCGTCGACGGATCGTCGCCCCAGAGCTGCGTCGAAACCGGTCTCTCGAGCCCGTGCTGATCGATCATCTCCATCGTGCGCTTGCTGCCGTATTTGAGCGCGTTTGAAGAGACGAACTCCGTCACCGTGAGGCCGAGGCCGAAGGGCGATACAGCGCCCGCATCGTGCGGTTCGTTACTCCCGACATCGGCGCGAGAACCAGCGGCGGCCAAATTTCGATCGATCCGATTCTTAGCGGCGGGACCGCATTAGGGTTAGCATTTACGGCGCGAAGAGCTCCAATCCCACTAAGCTCAAGTAGGGATCGACCGCGCGCGATGACGGGCGTCTGCTTGGCAATGATCTCGGCGAGACCACCGGTCGCAACGACCTTCGCCTGGACGCCCATTTCCTCGCGCATTCTCGCCACGATCGCCTCGGCTTGGCCGGCGAACCCGAAAACGATGCCGCTCTGCAGCGCGTCGTTGGTGTTGCGCCCGATCGCGTGGCTGGGCGCCTCGAGCGCGATCTGCGGCAGTTTGGCGGTGCGTCCTATGAGGGCCTCGATGGAGACGGAAATACCCGGAGCGATGGCGACCCCGAGATACTCTCCTTCGCCCGATAAAGCGATAAAGACGGTCGCGGTTCCAAAGCTCACGACGATGAGCGGCGTGCCGAAACGCTCGCGCGCGCCGATCGCCGCGGCGACCAAATCGGCGCCGACTTCCGCGGGGTTCTCGGTCGCGATCTTCATCAACCGTTGATCCTGCGGCTTTAAAAATCGCGGCGATGCGCCGAAGAATCGACGGCACGCGTCTTCGAGAACTAGATCGAGCTGTGGAACGACGCTCGCGATAGCGACTGCATCGATCTGCGTTACGGCGAGACCGCTCGTGGCGAAGAGCTGCGTAAAAAAGACGCCATATTCGTCGGACGTACGCCGAAGCTCGGTGGTGACGCGCCACGTCTGCTTTAACTCGCCATCGACAAAGCACCCAAGTTTCGTTTCGGTGTTTCCGACGTCGATGGCTAGGAGCATTTCATCAGCTCCTCGATGGCGTCGAGCAGGCGCACCGCAAGCTCCTCTTTCTGCGCCGTGCCGAGTTCTCGCCGCCCGCGCTCGCCCCAAAGCAGTACGAGCGTATTGGCCCCCGTTCCGAATCCGCGCTCGTTACGGACGTCATTGACCGCGATTGCATCGAGGTGCTTGCGGCGCAACTTCGCACGCGCGTGCGCCTCGTGTTCTTCGGTCTCGGCGGCAAAGCCGACGAGAAAGCTCGAACCTTTGCGCTCGCCAAGCGCCGCCAGCACGTCGGGATTCGGTGTGAGCGCTACATTCATCTCCTTGCCGTCTTTTCGCAGCTTCGACTCGGAACTCTCGGAGGGGCGCCAATCGGCGACTGCGGCCGTCGCAATGACCAAGTCCGCGCCGACCGCTTTTTCGAGCGCCGCAGCGTAGAGCTGCTGCGCGGTCGTAAAGCGCACGGTCTCGACTCCGCCCGGAGGTTCGACCAACGTCGGACCGAGCAACAGCGTCACGTGCGCGCCTCGGCGCGCCGCTTCCCGTGCCAGCGAAATAGCCGTTGCACCGGTGGAAGCGTTGCTCAAGAATCGAACCGGATCGAACGGCTCGCGCGTCGGGCCGCCGGTGATCGCCACGCGCTTGCCCTGAAGCGTGGCGCGCCGCGCGAGCACGCGCTCGAGAGTCTCGATGATTCGCTCTTCCGCCGCGAGCCGCCCGACGCCGATCTCCCGCTCGGCGAGAAAACCGCGTTCGGGATCGACGATTTCGTATCCGCGCGCGCGCAGCGTCGACAGATTCGCCTGCGTGGTCGGAATCTTCGTACATCGCCTCGTTCATCGCCGGCGCGAGGAGGCGCGGAATGCGCGCCGCCAGCAACGCGGTCGTCAATAGATCGTCGGCGATGCCGGCAGCCAGCTTCGCGATGAGGTTCGCCGTCGCGGGCACGACGATCGCGACTTCGGCCTCACGCACGAGGCGTAATGTGCGGATCCGCTCGGGAAGCATCCCAGAACGAGGTGATACACCGGCCGCGCCGTCAGCGACGCAAACGTCAGCGGCGTGATGAAGCGCTCGGCTTCGGCGGTCATCACGACGTCGACGATTGCACCGCGCTGCACCAGCGTGCTAGTTAACGCGGCGGCCTTATACGCCGCGATGCCGCCGCTTACACCCAAGAAGATTCGCGCGCCGTTCATTGCCCTTCGACTCCGCTGAGGGCGGAGCTCTCAATCCAGATGTTGTCGATCAGAGCGGGTCGTGCCGAAACGCGCCGCACCGATAACGAACGCCGGCGGCTGGAGCGCATCGAGCGGCACGAATGTCCGCGCGTTCACGAGATCGAGATAATCCAGCTTCGCTGATGGGCCGAGTGCGGCCGCCCCAGCCGCGGCAGCATCGCGCTTTTGCGCGCCGCGCTCGAGCGCTTCGCGCATCGCGACTAGCGCGCGATAGAGCGTCGGCGCTTGCGCGCGCTGCGCGGTATCGAGATACGCTTTACGGCTGGACATCGCCAAGCCGTCGGTTTCGCGCACGGTCGGCACGATCTCGACCTCGACGGGAACGTCGAGGTCGGCGACGATCTTTCGAAGCACGACGGCTTGCTGCGCGTCCTTTTGCCCGAGGTAACAGCCGATCGGGATGCGACGATATTGAGGAGTTTGACGATGACCGTCGCGACGCCGCGAAAGTGCCCCGGGCGTACCGCGCCCTCAAATGAATCGCCCAGCGCGCCGACGTCGACCGAAGTCGACAAAGCCGGCAGGATACATTTCGACGCTCTCGGGCGCGAAGAGCACGTCGACGCCCGCGCCTCCAGCTTGCTGACGTCGTGCTCCGCATCGCGCGGATAGGTTGCGAGATCTTCGTTCGGCCCAAACTGCAGCGGATTGACGAAGAGCGAAACGGCGACCGCAGCGCACGCCGACGGGCGGCGGCCACGAGCGCAAGATGACCGTCGTGCAGCGCACCCATCGTCGGCACGAAGCCGAGCGGACGACGCGCACGGCGCGCAACAGCTCGCGCGCCTGCGCGACAGTCGATACGATCTCCATCGAAGAGTCTACGCGCGCGTTACCCGCAGCACCGTGCGACCGACGACGAAGGGCATGCCGACCGGAAGCGGCAACGCCGCCGACGACCGGCCGCCCGCCCAGGCGGGTTCCGTTACGGCTGCGCAAATCCGTGAGCCGGATCGCGTCGGCCTCGATTTGAAGGCGCGCGTGCAGGCGCGAAACGTACCGGTCGAGCGCAAGGCAGGCTTCGGCGAATGCGTCGTCGCGCCCGATCGTGATCTCGCGCTCGAACGGCCACGTCTTGCCGTCCAGTGGCCCGCTCAGCACTTCAAGCAGGTACATGGCCGCCAGCCCTTCTCTAGCTGCGCCAGGCGCCTCCTGGCGAACTGCGGCGCGCCGGGGGAGCTAAGTGCGCAGACTGCATCGGCCGATTACTATGACGAAGCGATGAATGACCGCATCGAAGACCTTCTCGACTTGATCGAGGTCGAGCCGGACCGCTTGCGCGCCGCCGAGTTTCTGAACGCCCAAGCCGTCTTCGAAGGGCTTGCCGGAAAGACCATCACGCGGCGCAACCGTCGAGGATACGCGCGTCGTGATAGCGACGTCGGACGGCTGCCGTTACTACTTCTACGGCTTCTTGGGTTTGGAGAAAGCCCGCTACATCACGCTTCGAGCGCGCGGGCCGCAAAGAGCGCGCCGAGATATGCATGCGTCGCCGCTGACGCCGCCTTGAACGTAAACGTCGAATGGCTCGCGCATCGGCGCGTCGCAGGAAAGCTCGATCGTCGCGCCGCTGACGAACGCACCCGACGACATGAGTACCGGCTCGGTGTAGCCCGGCACGCTTCCCGGCACCGGACGGAAATCGCGCGTTGAGCGGCATGGCCGACTGCAAACCTTCGGCAAAGCGCTGCAATAGCTCGGGCGAGCCCAGCCGAATCGCCTGAACGATGTCGGTGCGCGCCGCTCCCGGCTTCGGATCGACGGGGTAACCGAGATTTTCGAAAAGCGCCGCAAAAAAATCGAGCCCGCGCAGCGATTGCTCGACGATCAGCGGCGCGATGAAGAGCCCTTGGCAGAGCGCCCGCCCAAAGCCCAGCGTCGGTCCTAGCGCATCGCGCAGACCGGGTGCGTAGAGATGCGCCGCAACCGCGTTCGACGAGATCGGCTGCGCCCCGCGACGTAAGCACCCGCCGGCGCCAAGCGAGCCGCCCAGATTCTTGATCAGCGAACCCATGATGAGATCGGCGCCGACGTGCAGCGGCTCGCGCTCTTCGACCAGCTCGCCGTAGCAATTGTCGACGAGCACGACGGCGCCGAGGCGCGAGATCCGCTTGATCGCTGCAATTGCTCGCTCGCACTGCGCGATGGAGAGCGAAGGGCGCGGGGCGTATCCGCGCGAGCGCTGAATGAAGACGGTCGCATCGCCGCCGTGAGCGAGCGCTGCGACTCTACGGCGTCGAGATCGATCTCGCCGTCGACATCGAGCGCGATCTCCCGATAGACGATGCCGCGGCGCACGAGCGCGTCGGGCGCATCGCAGATCGCGTTGCGCAGTGTATCGTACGGCGAGCCCGGTAACGCGAAAGCAGCGTCTTCGGCCGGGCGGCGTGCACGCGGCTAGCGCCGCAACGATCGCATGCGTGCCGCTGACGATCGAGAGCCGCGCCAGCACGCGTTGCTGCACCGAGTACGCGCGCCAAGCAGCGACTCGTAACGCGCGCGCGCGCTATCGTCGTAACCGTATCCCGTCGAGCCCGCCAAGATCGCTCTCCGCGATGCCTTCGTCGAGAAAAGCGCGCAGCACGTTGAGCGCGACGCGCCGCTGCGCGTCGTATGAAAACGTCGCGGTGCGCTCGTAGGCGGCGACCGCCGCGTCTCGAACGCGACCGCCAATTCCGAACCGCTCGCAAATCTGCTCGATCATCGTACCGCATCTTCCGCAGCCGCGCTCTTCGGGCGCGTGTCGAACGACACTATGTGGCGTTCGTAGGCGCGCACGAACGGATACCATATCGCGGTTGCGAGCACGATATTGAACGCGGCGAGCGCGATCGCGCGCAGGTCTTGCGTTGCAACGTATGTCGAGACGAACGTCGGGATCGATGACGGCACGTAAAAGGCGGCGCGCGATACGAATCCTGCCGCGACGGCAACGTACGTTACCGTTGCGAGGACGAGCGGAGCAAAGACGAACGGCAGAACCAAATGCGGATTGAAGACGACCGGCGCGGCGAAGAGCAGCGGCTCGTTGAGATTGAAGATTGCCGGCACGAGCGTCGCGCGTCCCACGCGGCGCAGGCGCGGCACCTTCGAGATCGCGAGCAATGCCGCAAGCGGCAGCGTCGCGCCGGCGCCCCCCGGGGAAAACGAAGAGAAAGAGCGAGACGACGACGATATAAGGCAGCGGCGCGTGCAGCGTAAAGGCGTGCGTGTTCTGCATTTGCATCGTGAGATAGACGGGCGTCACGATCGCGGCCAGCATCGCCGGACCGTGCACGCCGGCCGTCCAGAGGATCGTCTCGATCGCGACGATCACCATCAACGCTAGATACGTATCGCCAAGCCGCGCGATCGGATGCATCGCGGCGGCAATGATCGCGGGCAGTGAAACGTGCGTTGCCGCGAGCGCCGCAAAAGTCAGCAACGCGAGCGCGGCCCCCATCCAATCGGCAAGCACCGGTTTGGTGCGCAAGCGAAGAAGCGCGATCCAGCCGCCCGCCACGGCGCAGGCGAGGATCGCGATGAAGAGTCCCGACGCGCCGAAGTACCGCAGATAGGCGATGAAGTCGGAACCGATGGGGCGCGGAAGCGCGAGCGCGAAGCCCGCGAGACTGGCGAGCAAGACCGGTGCAAGCCGCTAATGCGCCGCGCGAGCGAATCGAACGGGCAGCACGATAACGAGTGCCGCCGCCATCACGCCGAAAGCGGGCAGCAACGCCGATGCGAGCTGTAAGCCGATCGGGCCGCCATGCACTTCCCCAGACTCGCAGTTGGAAAGCGAAGACGGCGACAAAGGCGGCGGCCAGACCAATGAAGCTCCACGGCAGCGCTTCGCGCACTGCGAGAATGAAGGGTAACTCGCCGAGCCGGCGCATTGCCGGCACCGCGCGAGCCTCGAACGCGAGAAAGGCGCTAGAGGCGGCGGACGACGGCTTCGACGCGACCGACGATCTCGACATCGCTCGCGTAGATTGGCGCCATCGCTTGATTCTCCGGCTGTAGCCGGATGCGCCCCGCTTCGCGATAGAAGCGCTTGACGGTCGCTTCGCCATCGAGCATGGCGACGACGATTTCACCGTTCTCGGCGGAACGCTGCGGCCGCACCAGGATGAGATCTCCGTCGAGAATCGCCGCGTCGACCATGGAATCGCCCTGCACGCGCAGCATGAACGCATCCGAGCCGCGCGGCGCGAAATCCATCGGCAGGACGAACTCGCCTTCGACGTCCTCTTGCGCGGTGATCGGCACGCCGGCGGCAACGCGGCCCAGAATGGGCACGACCAGCGTTTCGGGCGTAGCCGCCGAGCGCAGCGCGCGCGGCTTAGTCGGGTCGCGCGAGATTATGTCCGCGCTTCTCGAGTGCCTTGAGGTGGGCGTGGATCGTCGACGAAGACGAGAGGCCCACGCGTTCCCCGATTTCGCGGACGGAGGGCGGGTAGCCGTGCTCGGCGGTGAAGGCCCGAATGACCTCGAGAATCCGCCGTTGCCGTTCCGTGGCCGGCTTCTCCGTACTAAGTTTACGCATACTCCTCCGACCACAATGCCACCCATGTTGGCATTGTGCCCGGGTATAACCCTACCATAAATGCGCCGCTCAAGGCAAACGTATGTTCGAACCGCCTTGACAGCCCAAGGCGAGAACGTGCTAAAATATAGGGGACGAACAGGCGTTTGGCACTACATGTAGCGTGGGAGTGAAAAAGATGGCAAGACGACCGGAGATGCTCGCGAGGCGAAAACGATTCACGCTCATGCCGGCGATCGCGCTTGCCGGCCTCGCGCTGGTGGTCGCACTTCCGACGCTCTCGGGCATGCGGCTCTATGCCGCCACGGCCCAGCACTACGCCACCGTCACCGTTCACCCCGGAGATACCCTTTGGTCGATCGCCGCGGCGCACGCAACGCCGACCGCCGATCTACAGGAGATGGTCGACCGGATCAGCGCCGTCAATCATCTGCAGGGGGGCACGCTGCAGGCCGGCGAGCATTTGAGGATCCCTGAGTCATCCTGACACGGTTCTAACGTCGGCGGCTAACTAGGACGAGGCTATGGCCGCCGTGTGCGTCGAGAAAGGCGAGCCCGTCCATCATCCATGAGTCGAGGCCGCCGCTGGTATGCCGAGCAACTTCGCGCACGACGTGGAGGCGGTCTTTGAGCCACTGAAGCTCGCTGCGAGTTGTCGTCGGAAAGATCGCGACCTCGCAATCTTCGCACTGATAGCCGTATTGAGCTATTGTTTCGCCATCGAATCGGATACGAGACTGAGCGAAGTCTGAACGGTCGTCTTCATGAGGCCGGCGGCACTCGAGGATTCACGGCGCACGGCATACTCTTGAACGCTCGTCGGGATCTGGCGATTCATGTCGTAAACGATCGACGTCGTCACGTCGGTCGTCACGGGCCGCCCACCGAGATCTTTAACGACTCGCGCCTCCTGGATAGAGACTATGCCGTTCTTGCCCGGTGCGATCGTGTAGTCGGATGTGATCGATTCTACGTTATTGCTCTGGTCCAACTGCCAGTGCCCCTTCGCGTCGAGCTTGTTCGGATCGATGAAGTTTCTACCGATAAACCGCAGCAGCGTCAACTCTTCCGAGTTGATCGTCGCGTTTGGGTCACAGATGAGATTGGTCGTCCCGTAGACGACACAAGTCGCCGGATTGGCTTTGCGGGTATCCGTCCCTTGCTCGCTGACTTTGACGATGAGCCCGGTGTCGGGCTGCTCGCCCATGACGTCGACCGTTATCGTGCCCTTGTCCTGCGTAGAGCCGTTGTAGTCTTGCATCACGCCCGAGCCGCTCGTGGCTTGGCCGCCGGCCTGCGCGTAGCCGATGCCCTGATCGCTATGCACCGACAAATCGCCTTGCGCCCCATAGGTAAACGAATAGACGAGGTGGCGTTGCGGTGCGATGCTCGCCGCAGTTGCATCGGCGATCGCGGCTGCGGGGAACGAACTCGCCGTTAGGCAGATCCCAAGTAGAAGAAGACCATAACGGCGCATACCGTACCTCACTGAGAAGGAATCGGCGACGGCTCGGGAAGCGGCGCGCCCGTATTGCAACTGTTCGCGATCTGCGTCATTGTCGCAGCAACGTCGTTCTCACTCTGCACCGTTTGAGCGCGCACCCAATCGAGCGTCTTCACGACGACCGTCACGGGATTATATCCAATCGCCAAGCCGGGAAGGGTCGCGGGCTCGATGTCGTGCGGATTCGCTGGAAGGCCCGGCTGATCGGGGTCCTGGAAGGGATTTGGCGTCACTCCGCTCGACCGGTTAATGAGACCGGTGTCGTTGATGTTGCCGACGTATTCGTCGCCGACGTGCTGAATGTCACCGAGCTGCTGCGTCGTGACGAAACCGTTGATGAGGTCGAGCGACGCGCTTTGCAGCGCGCGCGCCTGCTCGAGCTGTTGGCGAATCTTCGCAAGCGCCGCTGCATCGGCGGCACTGCTCGATGGATTCGACTGGTTGAGCGTCGTATTCTCGAGAAGCTTTTGCAGCGCAAGGCCGTTCTGCGCGAGCGGCGTTACCAGATTTTCCATTCGTCGAATCGCCATCGCGCGACCGGGCGAATCGTAATCGGTCGTGTCGTAGCCGCTCTTGTTCGTGGGATCGGGGCGCAGCGCAGTGGTGATGTAATCCTGAAAAATCGGCGGGCTCTTGGCGATCACGCGATCGCTTTGCACCAGCAGCCCAACCGCCGGGAGAATGTGCTCTTGAAGTTCGTGACAGATCGGCCGCGTCACGATCTCGTAGATTTGCGGGGGCGGCGTGAGCCGAGCGGAGGGCGCAGGCGTCGCCGCATCGGCGATCGGAGCCAGGCCGAACGTTTGAAAGGAGCATCAATGCAAACGCCGTTGCAAGCAAGGAAGTAAGCGCGCTGCGCATCGTGAGTATAGTATACGCCGCAATGAAACAAGGCCCCCGCGAACGCGGAGGCCTTGCTTGCGGTTAACGAACCGACCCTAGATCTTCAGCTGCGCTTGGACGAACAGCTCGAAGGGCAAGGGCGTGAAGCTCGGGCCGTTGCTCGAGCTCGGTGCGTAGGATCTGATACATGAACGGAATCTGCCCGCCGCCTGGGTTAGCCTTGGTGTCGTACGGACTCTTGCCGTTGTAGTATCCGTCGTAGACACCCGCTACGCCGGCGAACGTGCTGCCGTTGGTGGCGTATCCGCAGTACGTTCGGGCTCGGCGGAAATGCTGCCGACCACGGAGTCGACGAGCCGCCGAAGCACGAGCGGAAGATGTTCGCCGCCGTCGCCGTCAGCGTGATCCGCGGACTCACGTCGTAGCGGACTCTGCAGGTTGCCGGCGAGGATGTTCGGTTGCGGTGTACTGACCGAACGTGGCAAACGAACCCGTCTGCGGGTTGGGGATGTAGAGATAACCGGTCGCACCGACACCCGCTTGATGCAGGTAGTCGCAGTACTGCCCGTTGGCGATTCAACAGACGCCGGCGTGCTGATCTGGTTGACCTCGCAGACGCGAGGATCGACACCCGCAACGTCCATCGGCGAACCGTACTTCGCGCCCGACTCGAACTGGACGCTCGGCGTGAGCGCTAAGCGGTTATGCCGCCAGTTGAGCAAGAGCGTCGACACGTACGGCGAGGTGTAGCTCTCGGCGTAGATGCCGTAGCCCGGGCCGAAGGCCGGCGGGAGCTGGTAGATCGAGGCCGGATACCAGCCGTTGGGATCGAGCAGCCCCTGTTGCAGGCATGTTGTAGTACGGGTTCACGATGGCCGACGGATTGCTGCACGGCATCGGCGAGACCGTTCCAACGCTCGGTACGAACGGAGCGTAGCACGGCGAACCGCCGCCCGCCTTGGTCAGCACGTTGAACTGCTTGATCTGCGTGTTCATCGTGCCGGCAAGGTTGGGAACGAGCAGGTTCTGATACTGCGCCGCTGCGTGCGTGTAGGTGAACGAGAGCTGGCCCGAGAGGCCGTTGCGCGTGAAGTCACCCGCGGTCAGCGCCATCTCGGCACCCTCGGATTGGAACTGGCCGACCGGCACTTGCGTGACGAAGCCCGAGCCGATGAAGGCTTGCTGTTCCCAGTTCGAGGTGTGCGTGTAGAACGGCGTGATCTTGATGCTCCACGGACTTGCGTGGAAGTGGTGCTCGAACGACAGGTCGTACTGGCCGGTGCTCATGCCGGGCAGCGGGTGGAACGGCGAGTAGAAGCCGTCACCCATGAAGTTCGCCCAGAGGTTGGTCGCGCCGCTGCCCGAGCTGTAGAGATACTGCGTCGCCGCCGAGAGCGGAGGCTCCGTGTACCGTCCAGCCGAGAAGCGCCAGACCGTGTCCGGATTCTGCGTGAACGTGAACGCTAAGCGCGGCGAGTAGTAGAACTGGTCGTATCCCGCCGGCGACGCATTGGTGAAGGTTGGCGACGAAACGCCGTCCTGCACCTTGCCGTTGGGATGGACCCAACCGGTCGTGATCGTGCCGCTCGGATACTCCGCCTTGTATGCCGCGTCGCAATCGGCCGAGGTGAAGATCGCCGCCGGCGGCGGAACGGTGCCCGGCGTCAACGGCGTCACGAGCACCGTATTGTTGTGGGTCGGATTGACGCAGGTATAGTTTGCGACTTGGAAGGCCGCAAACTGCTCCGACGAGACTCGTTGCTGGGTGCGAGCGAGTAGTTGTAGTTGTCGTAGCGGATCGCCGCGTCGATCAGGAACTGATCGCTCGGACGGAACTCGTCGGAGAGCGCCAAGTTTGCGAAGCCCGGCTTCACTTCGTTGAGCGGACCGTTGTTGTTGCCGTCACGAATCGTCACCCAGTTGCGCAGCGCTGCCCGCTGCATAGCCGGTCGGGCCGAGCCAGGCGTTGCTCTCCCACGCGCCGCCGCGGAGTGCACGGCGTCGGAGCGCCGGTTCCCGGGTTGTAGCACGTGAACTTGTTCGGACCGCCGATATGCATGTAGCCGATCGGCGTTGCGCCCAGGAACGGGCAGTTGGCCGGACCGAGTGAGATCACTTGCGGTCCGTTGCACGCCAGCCCCGCCGGGCGCGTCCGAAGAACGTCGAGTAGTAGGGAGCGTAACCTTGTAGTACTCGTTGTTGAGGCGCAGCACGTTCGCCGTCGTGTAGTTGCCGGTGAACGTGAGCAGGTTCTGGTCGTTGAGCTGATTGGAGTACTGGAGCTGACCGCCCGACGTGTGCGTGATGAGGTTGTAGTTCGGCGAGAACGGCGACGGACCGATGGCCCAGCTGTAACCGCCCGTCGCTCCGTTTTCGGTCCAGTCCGAGAAGAACGTGTAACCGAAGACGCGGATGTACGAGCGATCCGTCAACGAGTGCGTGTATTGCAGCTTGACGATGCCCGTGTCGTTGTTCTGCAGGTCGCCGTAATAGTCCGCCGGCTGCTGCGCGAAGAACTGACGGTTCGTCGGGCTGCTCGGCTGGAAGTAGTAGCCGTACGGCGTAACGTGGCCCGGCGCCGACGAGATGCGTCGTGCCGAAGGGCAGGTTGTAGGCGATTTCGTCGTTATAGAACGGCACGTTTACGCCGGCCTGATACGGGAAGCCCGAGTTGCGCCTGAACGATGTTGTTGACGCCGCCGTTGCCGCCGGACGTCCCCGGGTTGTTATACGAGATGCCGCGCAGCGCCGAGGTGCTCCAGAGCAGCTGCACGTCGTCGCGCAGGCCGTTGCCGTGCGGAATCCCCATGTGCAGATTGACGATGCTCTCGCGATCGGTCTGCGCCTGGAACTCGCCGGAAAGGCCGTACACAGTACGCCCAGCATCCCGGATAGCCCTGAGCCGCATTGGTCGCAAGTGCGTTCTGCGCAGCAGACCGGCACGTCGGACTGGCCGCTCGCCGTCGGGGTCAGAAGTCCGCCGTAGAAGCGCGAAGCGGCTGACCCGGCGTGAGTAGATTCGCGCCGTTGTAGTTGTTGAAGTAGTTGTAGGTCTGGTTGTAGGCGTTGAGGCCGACGTAGTACGAGAAGTTCCGGTCGGGCGTCGAGCCGCCGGCTTCCATCCCCAACTGGTGATAGAACGGAGAGCTGCCGATGCCGCCGTTGATGCTTCCGTACCCCGGAAAGGTACCGGTCTTGATGACTTGGTTGATGAAGCCCGAGACGCCGTTGCTGGCAATCGACGACGGGCCGCCGCCGGTGTAGACCTCGAGCTGTTGAAGGCCGAGGTTCGACTCCGTCGACGAGTTGTAGTTGTCAAAGGCACGGTTGACGGGAATACCGTCATACTCGTAACCCGTGAACCACGGATTCGCGCCGCGGACGACAACCGCTTGGTTCCAGCCCATGCCGAAGGTGCCGGCGACCACGCCGGGGACCGACGAAATGGCCGAATACGCGGTATTGAGGTTACCGCCGCCGTTGGCCGCGCCCGCCGCGCTGATCTGCGAAGCGGTGACGCTATACAAGATCGCCGGTGACGCCGGATTTGACCAGCGATGCGGCCGAGGTTGCGGTGACTCGCGCGATCGTTCGCAGAGCCGATTGCATCACGTAGCTGAGTTGCTGCGTTTGGTCGGCGAAGACCACGATGCCGGGATAGGAGACGCTTTGATACCCGCTCTTGGTTACGTTGATAGTGTAGGTATCGGGATTGAGGCCGAGGAGCACGAAATGCCCACCGGCGTCCGTCGTTACGGTCGTCGACTGCGAGGGCGCCACGGCTTGCACGGTTACCCCTGCAATTGGAGCGCCACTCTGGTTCTTGATGAGACCCGCGATATTACCGGTGACGCCTGCCAGTGCCCATGTTCCCTGGCTGAGGAACGCCGCCGCTAAAATCACGGTTGTGACCGCGTGACGGAGGGTTCGATGTGAACTCATGTTCTTTAACCCTCTATCATTAAGTTGTCAAAAGGCGAGCCGCCCTGCCGTCCGCGCGGCATTCATGCCGTTGGGACTTCACAGAGTGACCCACTGATTCCAAGGATTTGCCCAGAAAAGGGTCGGTTCCTTTAGGTAGCCTTAAAGGGAAGCGCGGCGCCCGCCAGACGCTCCGCCATGAAGCCCAGGGATCTCGGAGGGACGCTCGGCGACCGGAACCCCGGCCGCCTGGAAGGCCGCGATCTTGCTGGCCGGCGTGCCGAAGTTTCCCGAGATGATGGCGCCCGCGTGCCCCAGCGACTTCCCGGGCGGCGCATTGCGGCCGCCGATGAAGGCGACGACCGGCATCTCGGGCATGTGCTCGGCGATGAAGGCGGCGGCCTCTTCCTCGTCGGAGCCGCCGATCTCGCCGCAGACCACGATCGCCTGGGTCTGAGGATCCTGTTTGAACTCGCGCAGGCACTCGACGAAGGTCGTGCCGATGATCGGGTCGCCGCCCGACGCCGACGCAGGTCGATTGACCGATGCCCGCCGCGGGTGAGCAAGTCGACGACTTCGTAGGTAAGGGTTCCCGATCGTGAAATCGACGCCGACTCCGCCCTCTTTGAATACGTGGCCGGGCATGATGCCCGAGCAGGGCCTTTCCGGGCGAAGCGAGACCGGGGCAGTTGGGGCCGATGATGCGCATACCGGAGGTCGCCCCGACGACCTTGAGGGTATCGTGCACCGGAACGCCCTCGGTTATGCAGACGGCGAAGGTGATGCCCGCATCGTAGGCTTCGTAGAGTGCGTCGGCGGCAAAGGGCGGCGGAACGAAGATGCAGGTGTGCGTCGCACCGGTGGCATCGACTGCCTCGCGCACGGTATCGAAGACGGGAACGCCCGCCGGCGTCTTTAGCCCGCCCTTTCCCGGGGTGACGCCGCCGACGATGTTGGTGCCGTAGCGTTGCATCCGTTCGGCGTGATACGAGCCCTTCCGCGCCGGTGATGCCCTGCACGATGATGCGACTGTTCTTATCGACGAAGATCGACATCGCTTACGCGTCCTTTGACAGGCGGACGGCTTCGTGCGCGCCCTCGTCCATCGTTTCGACCGGCGTCATGCCCGACTGCGCGCAGAATTCGCCGGCCTTCTTCTTCATTCGTACCCGTCAAGCCGAATGACGAGCGGAATCTTTCGCGACGACGTCTGCTCCATCGCCGCGACGATGCCCCGCGCGACCTCGTCACCGCGAGTGATGCCGCCGAAGATGTTGACGAAGAATACGTTTGCGCCGGTGTTGTTGACGACGAGCTCGTAGCAGTTGCGCACTCGCTGCGCGTTCGCACCGCCGCCGACGTCGAGAAAATCGGCGACTTCGCCGCCCGCGTTCGCGACTGCATCCATCGTCGCCATCGCAAGGCCCGCGCCGTTCGCCATCGTCCCGACCTTTGCCGGGAAAGCGCCGAAAGTTACGTATGCCGACGCCCGCCTGCGATGCGAGCAGCTCATCTTCGTCGAGCGGAAGCGCGGTGCGCCATTGCGTCGAACTCCGGATTGCGAAAGAGCGCGTCGTCGTCGAGCTCGACCTTCGCATCGGAAGCAACGACTCTTCCGTCGGCGGTCAGCGCGAGGGGATTTACTTCCACCAGTTTCGCGCCGTATCGAAAAAAGACGTCGTAGAGCGACGCGACGATTGCGGGAAACGTGCGCCGATAGCCCGGATCGAGTTCTGCGCGAAATGCGAGCGCGCGGCCGATGAACGGCGAATATCCGATCGTCGTATCGACGTAGAACCGCGCAATCGATTCGGGGTGCTTCTCGGCGACTTCTTCGATATCCATTCCGCCGAAGCGGCTGACGATGATCGACTGGCTTGCGCGCGGCGCGATCGATCGTGATCGCGCAGTACGCCTCTTTCGCGATCTCGAGGCGCTCCTCGACGAGCAGCTGATTTGATCTCTTCGCCGGCGGGATTCTGCCGATTCGGCGGCATCGGCGTCGCCATAATCTCTTCGGCGACGCTGCGCCCTTGCGCCGCGACCGCTCGCCGATTTTATCTTGCCCGCCTTGCCGCGGCCACCCATCAGTACCTGGGCCTTGACGACCCAGTCTCCCGGGTCTCGGCGAGAAACTCTTCGACGGCGCTCGGCGTGCGCGCGTGCCGGCCGCGCGGCACTTCGATGCCCGAGCGCTTGAAGAGCTCTTTGCCTTGATACTCCATCAGATTCATTGCGGCGCCACAGGTTCGCTTCGGAGTATCGGACGGCCCTTGCTACCTGAGTCGCAAGCTCGGGATCGGATCTCGACTAATCCAACCGGCCCAGCAGCGAGCGGGCGATGATGATCTGCTGGATTTCGGACGTGCCTTCGTAAATTTCGGTGATCTTTGCGTCGCGGTAGTGACGCTCGACCGGAAACTCGCTCGTATACCCGTAGCCGCCGTGAATCTGCAGCGCTTCGGCGGCGTGCCTGCGCGCCGCCGTTGAAGCAAAGAGCTTGGCTTTGCTCGCGGCGAGGCCAAAGTTCTCGCCGGCGTCCGCCATCGCTGCCGCACGGTAGTTGAGCAGACGCGCCGCGTCGAGATCCATCGCCATCTGCGCGATCTTGAACGAGACGCCCTCGAACGCGCCGATCGGCTTGCCGAAGGCAGAGCGCTCCTTAGCGAACTTCACCGATTCGTCGAGGCAAGCGGCGAGAATTCCGATCGCCTGCGCGGCGATGCCGATGCGTCCGGCCGTCAGCGCCGTCATCGCATTGCCGAAACCTGTCCCTTCTTCACCTAAGAGCGCGTCCGCGCGCGAGCTCGACGTCGTCAAAGGCCACATCGCAGGTGTTGCTGGTATGGATTCCCAGCTTTTCGGTGACGCGCTCGATGCTAATGCCTGGCAGGCTCGCTTCGATGAGAAACGCGCTGACGCCGCGCGCGCCCACGCCGCCGGTACGAAACATCCCCATGATCAGTTCCGCATAGCTGGCGTTCGTGCACCACTGCTTTCTGCCGTTGAGGACGTAACCACCCTTCGCGCGCTTTGCCGTCGCACGAAGCGCCGCCGCGTCGGAACCCGCCTCCGATTCCGTGAGCGCGAAGCCGGCGATTGCATCGCCGGTAGCCAGCGCCGGGAGCCATCGCTCCTTCTGCTCGCGCGTGCCGAGGCGGCAAATCGCCGAACAGATCATCGAATGCACGGAGACCGTGACGGCGGTTCCCGCGTCGACGCGCGCAAGCTCTTCGATCGCAAGCGCGTACGAAAGATAATCGGCGGCCGCGCCGCCGAACTCTTCGGGAACGAGAATTCCCATGATGCCGGCGTCGGTTAGTTTCGAATAAAGCGCGCGCGGAAAAACGTGCTCGCGATCCCACTTCGCAACGTGAGGTGCGATCTCGCGTAGCGCGATCTCGGCGGCCAGCGCGCCGATCGCGCGCTGCTCCTGCGTTAAATCGAACTGGCCTCGGGGCTGGGTGATCAGGATCTAATCCACGCGGATGAGCAGTGCGTCGCCTTGACCGCCGCCGGAGCAAATTGCCGCCATGCCCAAACCACCACCGCGCTTACGAAGCTGACTGATCACCGTTGCAGTAATGCGCGCGCCCGACGCTCCAATCGGATGACCCATCGCGACCGCGCCGCCCCATGCGTTGATGAGGCCTTCCTCGAGGCCGAGGCGGCGTGCCGCCGTCATCGCGACTGCAGCAAAGGCTTCGTTAATCTCCCAGACGGCGACGTCGCCGCGCTGCAACCCGCAGCGGTCGAGCAGCTTTTGCGCCGCCATCGCCGGCGTCAACGCGATGTACGGCGAATCCCACGCAACCGTTGCATGCTCGACGACCGTCGCGAGCGGCTCGTAGCCCCGTTCGCGCGCGTAATCGGCATCGCACAGAATCAGCGCGGCGGCGCCATCGTTGACGCCGGGCGCGTTGCCCGCCGTGACGGTTCCGTTGCGCTCGAGCGGTCGAAGCTTAGCCATCGCTTCGAGGCTCACGTCGCCGCGCACCGCCTCATCGCGATCGACGACCGTGTGCGGCTGGTCGCCGGTCAAGAAGGGTGCAAATGCAGCATAATCGAGCGTAAACTCCTGCGACGGCTCGTGCTCCCAGACGTGATTTGCACCGCCGACGGCTGCGGGTACGCGAACGCGGCCTTGTTTCGGCAAATGTTCTGACGACGACTCTGTCCTTCGCCTTATTCGCGACGCGCACGGCAACGATCTCATCGGCGAAGTCCCCCTTGGCGTGCGCTTCGCCCGCGCGGCGATGGCTCTCGTGGGCGAAGCGATCCTGCTCCTCGCGCGTGAGTCCCAGCTCGGCTGCAACCTTGCTGCCCTGCGTCGCCATCGTCATCGGAAAATACTGATCCCACAAGCCGTCGTAGATCATCGCATCGACGAGCGCACCGTCGCCGAAACGATAACCCCAGCGCGCGTCCTTGAGCAGATACGGCGCGTTCGACATCGACTCCATTCCGCCGGCCGCAACGACGCTATTCGCGCTCGCGTTGATCGCGCGCATCGCATTGACGATCGACAGCAACCCCGACGCGCAAACTTTATTGACGGTATCGGCGGTTACGGTTTTCGCGAGGCCCGATTTGAATACGACTTGCCGCGCTGGATTCTGCCCGACTCCGGCCTGCAGCACTTCACCGAACGATACGTGCTCGATCTCCGACGGATCGATTTTTGAGCGCTCGATCGCACCGGTCAGCGCGACCGCGCCCAGCGTCGTGGCGGAGAGCGGAGCGAGCGCTCCCCCGAGCTTGCCGAACGGCGTGCGCGCCATTCCGATGACAACGGTTTTGGAATCAATCAGTCATAGGAGTCGCTCGTTTCGCACTGTTCCGCGGCCGACCTGCGGTCTATCGATCGTCGGGCAGCTCGCTGTAGGCTCGGCAATTGGTACGGCCGTGACGGCCAGCAGAAAGCGGTCTGCAATCTCAATGAAGCACCACCACCGGACAATTGTCGCATTCGAATTGAATCGTCACATGCGCGATGCCGAAATGCTCCTTTAGGCACTCGTCGATTTCCCGCAGCACCTGCGTCGCCTCGCTCAAACGCCGATCCTCCAGCAGCACGTGGGCAGAGAGCGCGTGCGAGCCGCTGCCAATCGACCATACGTGCAAGTCGTGTACGCCGACGACACTGGGGATTCGGGCGATGTGCGCCTCGAGATCGCCCGAATTGACGTCGGAGGGAACGCTTTCCAGAAGAACGTTCGTGGCATCGCGTAAAACGCGGATGACGCCGGCGACGATAATCGCAGCGACGAAGATCGCGAGTAGCGGATCGATCCAGTAGCGATGGGTAAGCGCCATGGCAACTCCGCCGAAGATGACGGCGACCGCGCCGAGCGCGTCGCCGAATACGTGGAAAAGCGCGGCGCGCACGTTTAAGTCCGACTTGCTGCTCTGCCGCAGCAGCATACCGACACCGATATTCGCCAGAAGGCCGATGGCGGCGATGCCCACCATAATGCTCTCGTGCGGCTCGACGGGCATCGAGAAGCGGCGCGCGGCTTCGTAGACGATGACCAGCGTAGCGACCAGCAGCAGCGTGCCATTGAGGAGGGCACCGAGAACTTCGATGCGGCCATAGCCGAACGTCCGGCGCGGATCCGCCGGGCGCGACGCGCCAATTGCCGCGATCAAGGCGAGCGCGAGCGCCAGAACGTCGGTGCAAACGTGCACGGCGTCGCTCGTGAGCGCTAAGCTGTGCGATGCGGCGCCGCCCCAAAACTCGAGCAAAGCAACGCAGGCAGTGGCTGCGAGCGCGACCCGAAGCCGGCGGACCGGCACGATGTTTACGCCTTGCGCGCGCGCGCTGCGAGCGCGGCGAGCATCGCTCCGAAGACGGCGAACGTCTTGCTTTCCGCGGTGATCAGCGTGCCGGCATCCCATTCGCCTTCGCCGTCCTCGAGCGGCTCGAGCTGCGGAACGATGCGCGGCACGGATTCGCAATAGCGCTCGAATGCTTCCCCGAACTTTCGTCGCAAAAACGCTTCCTCGTGATCGACGATGACGGCGTAGAGCGCCAGCATCGATGCGAGCGAGCCGCCGACGAGCGCGACGCGAGCGAGCCGCGAGTTCTTTCCCGCGAAGGCGAGCGCGAAGCCCGCAGCGGTGACGAAATTGCCGAGATAGAGTGGATTGCGAACGTGACCGTACGGCCCGGCAGTGACGAGCTTGGGCGCCGTTACGGCGTCGCTGCGCGTCGTTGCGCCGGAGTATCCCACGGCCCAGCAACGCAGCAGCTCGCCGGCAAACGCAAGCGGCAAGCCGGTGGCGATGCTGCGCGCGCTCGGGCGCCCGAAGATCGCCAGCGCACAGGCGGGCAGGCTTAGGAGAAGGCCGCGATTCTTGAAGAGCGATTCTCGCAGCGTCACGTTTTGACGAAGCTTTCGCGTACTGCTTGGTACGTCTCGCGCAAGGAGCGGACGAGTGGAATTTGCGGCTGCCAACCGGTGCGCGTGCGCAGTTTCGACGGATCGCCGACCGAGAGCGGTACGTCGGCGCTCCGGACTCGCGCCGGATCTTCGCGCACTTCGACCGGAACGCGCGCGATTCTAATGAGCTCGCCGAGGATGTCGCGAATCGAGACGGCCGTGCCGCTGCAGACGTTGTAGATTTCGCCCGACGCGCCGCCACGCGCGAGCGCGACGTACGCGCCGGCGACGTCGCGCACGTCGAGGAAGTCGCGTGCGGTCTCGAGATTGCCGACGTAGAGCTGCGGCGCGGCGCCTTCGGCGATTCGCGCGAGCTGCGCGGCGAGCGACGCGACGACGAAACGATCGCTCTGGCCGGCACCGATATGGTTGAAGGCGCGCGTAACGATCAAGTCCAGACCGTAGCAGCGCGCCTGCGCGAGAAGAATCGCTTCGGCCGCGGCCTTGCTCGCGCCGTAAGGATTGCCCGGGCGGGCGTCGAGCGTTTCGCGCAGCGGAAACTCGGCGACCTCGCGCGCGCCGTAGACTTCGGCCGAGCTTGCGAAAAGCAGCCGCGGAGGCTCGCCGTCATAGCCGTGGATTGCTTCGGCCAGGCGTGCCGTTCCCATTGCATTGATTTCGTACGTTTCGAGCGGCGCGCGCAGCGCCTCCGGAACGAACGTCTGCGCGGCGAGGTGGAAGATCACGGTGGGGCGTGCCGTTTGGAGCGCCGATGCGATACTGCTCTCGTCTCTCAGATCGAGCGGCAAGTATCCGTCGCGACCGTCGTTCGGACCGCTGCAACCGAAGACTTCGACGCCTTCGCCGCGCAGCGCGTCGAGAAGATACGGGCCGACGAAGCCGGTGGCGCCGGTTACGAGCGCGCGCATCGCTCGATGTCCGACTCGACCATCATCGCGACGAGTTGCTCGAAACTCACTTGCGGCTCCCAACCCAGCTTCTGCTTCGCCTTGCTCGCATCGCCGATCAGCCGGTCGACCTCGGCCGGGCGCACGAATCGCGGATCGATCGCGACATAGGGTTCGTACGAGCCCAGCCCCGCCGCTTCGAATGCGATGCGGACGAAATCGCGCACGCTGTGCGTTTTACCGGTTGCGATCACGTAATCGTCGGGCGTGGGTTGTTGCAGCATCATCCACATGGCGCGCACGTAATCGCCGGCATAGCCCCAATCGCGGTGCGCGTCCAGATTTCCCAAGCGCAGTTCCTTCGCAAAACCCAGCTTGATCCGTGCGACTCCGTCCGAAATCTTGCGGGTCACGAATTCCTTTCCTCGGCGCATCGACTCGTGGTTGAACCCGATTCCACTGCACGCAAAAAGGCCGTACGACTCGCGATAGTTGACGGTAATCCAGTGGCCGTAGACCTTCGCGACGCCGTAGGGGCTGCGCGGATAGAACGGCGTCTTCTCGGTTTGCGGCGACTCGACCGCATTGCCGAACATTTCGGAGCTCGAAGCTTGATAAAAGCGAATCGACGGATCGACGTGGCGAATCGATTCGAGCACGCGCGTTACGCCGAGCGCCGTGAATTCGCCGGTGAGGACCGGCTGGCTCCATGAGGCCGGTACGAAGGATTGAGCCGCGAGATTGTAAATTTCGCTGGGGCGGACGTCGTTGATGATCGACGTGATCGAACTTTGATCGAGCAGATCGCCCGATACGATTTCCAAGTCGCCGACGATGTGCTCGATTCGCTCGTGGACCTCGGTGCTCGTGCGGCGCGTCATGCCCACGACGCGATACCCCTTCTCGAGCAGCAGCTCGGCGAGATACGAGCCGTCTTGTCCGGTGATTCCAGTGATGAGCGCGGTCTTGGACACGATGCTTACCGTTGCGCTCGAAGACGATCGGCGAGCGTAACCGCGATAAACGCGGCGACTTCGCTGGGTAGAGTACCGCGGCCGAAGCCCGCGTCGTATCCGAGCTCGCCCGCCAATCGATTCGTCACGCGGGGGCCTCCGCAAATCAGCACGACGCGATCGCGCACATTTTGCGCTTCGAGCAGCTCGCTGAGCGCGGTGAAATTCTTGACGTCACTGCCTTTTTGCGTCACTACCTGCGAGGCAAGCAGCGCGTCGATGCGATGCTCTTGCGTGAATCGAACGAGCTCTTCGACCGAAACCTGGCTGCCGAGATTGAAAGCGTCGAACATGTGATAGCGCTCGAGTCCGTAATCGCCTTTGTAGCCCTTCATGTTCAGAATCGCATCGATGCCGACGGTGTGGGCATCGGTCCCGATACAGGCACCCGCGACCCGGACCTTGCGCCCGATGCGATCGGCGACGAATTCGTCGACCTCTTCCATCGTCATCGCGTGGGTTCGCACCGAAGGGGCCGCGATGCTTTCGACGTCGACGCCTTGCGGCGTGCTGGCGTAGACGACGAAGAACGAGAATCCCGAAGCAATCCGGCGTCCGTCGACCACCTGCGCATCGTTGAACCCCATCTTCACGGCGAGCTGACGCGCCGCCTCATCGGCCGCTTCGCTCCACTCGACGGGCAACGTGAACGAGAGCTGCACTTTGCCGTCGTTTTGCGTGTCGCCATACGGTTTGACGATTCGCGTCATGACGACGTAGCGAGGGCCGTAGCCTTTAGTGCGTCTTCGAAGGGATTGTAGTAGTCGCGCGAGCGAGTGTAGACGCCTTCGAAACCTCGGCCGCCCTCGGGGGCGCGCGAAACGTCCGCGAAAACCGCGGCCTCGATCGCACGCATCAATCCCATCGCGGCAACGCGCTCAAGCAGCGCCTCGCATGCGGCGAGCACCTCTTGCGCACGCCGTTCTACCTTCCCGCCGGGGCGCAGCACGAGCTCGTCGCCGAAGTGCCGGGCAGTATTCATGATGTAGCGGGCATTCTCCAGCGAGAGCGCGCGATCGCCCAAGAATGGCGTATGGATCGCCTCGGTCAGCATGCCGCAAAGGTGAATGTTTTGATGCGTCATGACGGATGTCAAGTTGAACATCGCGTCGATCAGATGTCCTTTATAGATGTCGCCGGTCATGTGCTTGGTAGGCGGCATGTACTTCAAAGGCGCATCGGGGAAAACGTCGCGCGCGAGTTGAGCCTGCGCGACTTGATAGAGAAATCCGTCCTCGAGGTCGGGGTTGACCTCGTACGCGTCGCCGAGTCCGATTTGACCATCCGGAAGCCCGGCGCGATGCGCGAACTCTTCGTTGATGAACTGCGACGCCAAGACCGCCGGCGCTTGTTCGACCGCATCGGCCGTCGTCAAGTAGTTGTCCTCGCCCGTGTTGATGATGATTCCCGAATATGCGTTGAGCATCCGGCTGAAATGCTGATCGACGAAGGTGCGCTTCATGTTGATATCGCGAAAAAGGATCCCGTACATCGAATCGTTGAGCAGCATGTCGAGCCGTTCCAGCGCCGCCATTACGGCGATTTCGGGCATACAGAGGCCGCTGGCATAGTTCGTCAGCATCACGTAGCGCCCGAGGCGCTCGCTCGTCTCGTCGAGCGCTTCGCGCACGATGGCGAAGTTTGCTTGCGTCGCGTACGTTCCGCCGAAACCTTCCGTCGTCGGGCCGTAGGGAACGAAATCGAGCAGCGATTGTCCCGTCGATCGAATCACCGCGATGACTTGCGCGCCCGCTTCGGCAGCGGCGACGGCAGCCGTTCGATCTTCGTAGATATTGCCGCTCGCGACGATGACGTAAAGTAACGGCGGCGGAAGCTGCGGCAGACGCGCGAGACGTTCGCTGCGCTCCTCGCGCCGGCGCGCGATGCGCGCGAGGCCGGCCTCGGCGTGCGGGCGTAGCGCGCCGCGCGCCGCCTCCACCGGCGTCTGCGCGAACTGCTCGAGCGTGTAACGATTCTCGGCAAGCGCTTGCGCCAGCGCCGAGGGCTGCAGTCCCGTTTCCGCGAGCGCCTTGCCGAAGGGAAGCGCGGCGCCCCCGCTCGAGCTCCTCCGACGCAATCGAGTCGACGATCGCGTTGGGCAGCGGAACTTCTTGCGACGTAATGCCGTCGACGCCGAGGAGGCGCAATACCGCGCGCTCCACCGAAACGGTAGAGTGCTTTTCGATGAAATCTTCGACGGGATCCGCGATCGCCGCGGCCAGTTGGCGGCAACGTCCGACGGATTCACGATCGATTCGTAGTTGCATAACGGCTCTTTGAGTCTAACGTACTTGCAGGTATGCCGCAATTCCGTCCCGCCAGGACGGCATCGCGATGCCGAGCGTTCGCAGCCGGGCATTCTCCAACGCCGAAAAGCGCGGCCGTATCGCCGCGCTCCTCCACTGCGCGACCGAAATTGGCTCGACCTTCGTTTGCTTCCCGGCGCAATCGATGGCCGCAAGAACGAAATCGTACCAACTTACCGGACCGGCGTTGACGGCGTGAAAGAGACCGAACGGCTGCGTCTGGACGAGGCGCCTCAACGCGTCGGCGAGATCTCCGGCGAAGGTTGGCGAGGCGCAGACGTCGTCGACGACGCGCAAGCGGCGCGTCATCGTCGCGATCCTGCAGCGCTCGATCGATGAGCGACGGACGCGCCGCCGACGATGCGGCGCCGTAAAGTCCGCACGTGCGAACGATAAACGTGCGCGCGGCGCAGCGGAGCGCGAGGTATTCCCCGGCGAGCTTCGACATGCCGTATAACGAAAGCGGGTGCGGCGCCGCCGTTTCGCCGTACGGCATGTTCGTCTCGCCGTCGAAGACGTAATCGGTACTCATCGTCACAAAGATCGCGTCGTACTCGCGCGCCAACTCCGCAGCGCGGGCGACGGCAAACGCGTTAATGGAAAAAGCCTGCTCCGGCTCGGTCTTCACACCGGTCGACGTCGTGGAAAGCCGCCGCGTTGACGAGCACGTCCGGACGAATTCGGCCGAGCGCCTCGCGCAACCGCTCGCTCGCTTCCAACGGAAGTTCGGCGTGCGAAGGCGCGACGATCTCACACCCCGTCCAACGTTGGCGAATAGCGGTTCCGAGTCGGCCCGATTTCCCGATGAGTAGGACGCGCTTCACACGGTCGAGCGCCGACCGCTCGTGTTGCGCTGCAGCGAGAGCGACGCCGCGACCGCGAGCGCGCCAACCGCATTGCCGACCACGAGAATTTTGACGACCGCTTGAAGCGTCGGATGAATCATCGCAATCGCTGTGAGCGTTCCAATGGTGCACAGCAAGAGCGGAACGGTAAAGGCGAGGCGGTGCGTTGCGATACCGTATGACGTTAAGGCATTCGTCAACGCAAGCAAGACCATTGCCAGGCCGTACGTCACCAGCAACGGCACCGCGGCATCGAAGGCGCGACCGACGAGCGCGTGGAGCACCGTGACGCCGAAGTAGCGGAAGACGAAGAGCCCGCAAGAGCGCTACGACTGCGAAAATGATCAAGCTGCCGGTGAGGACTTGGTGCGTCTGTGTGCCGCGCGCGTGGCGATCCGCGGCCTGCGGCAACAGCACCGTCGGAATGAAACCGACGAGGTAGAGCAGCATCTTGCCTCCCAGTGCGGCCGCCGCATAGAGTCCCGCGGCATTTGGGCTGAAGAAATGCTTGACGAGAACGACGTCCGCCGAACCGATGAGCGCAAGCGATATCGTCGCTGCAGCGGCGCCGGCACCGGCATTTAAAATGCGTCGCCAGTCGTAGCGAACGCCGTGCGACTGCACGGCACCGTATCGATGCCGCAGCCGCAGCCCGAGATAGACGAGCGCGCAGAGCGGACCGACAAAAAATCCGATGATACCACCGCCGAGCTTGAGACCGACGGCGAGCAGAATCCCGATGCCGATGACCTTCGCGATGCCTTCGATCGAATTCGAGAGCGCAAATCCGGCAAAGTCCTGCGTCCCTTGCGCGATCGAGCGAAGCGCGCTGAGATAGACGGCGGCGCCCGCGAGCAGACCGACGAACTGCGCCGACCACAGCGGCACGTGAAGGAACCATGCGAACGGAATCGCGGCAAATGCCGCAACGACCATGTAGACCAACCCGAGCCGCGCAAAGAAATCGGCGATGCTTTCGGTGAGGCCGCGCAGATGGCCGTCGTCGTGAAGCGCGCGAAACTCAGCGGCAAGTTGCGCGAGAACCGGCGCAATGAAGGCCGCGGGAAGTCCGACGATGAGAGCAGCGTTGATGAGGGCATAGAGTCCGCCGTAAATCGTCACGCCGAGCTCGCGGCTGGCTACTGCATGCGCGATGAAATTGCAGACGTTGAGCACCATGCTCGCGGCGAAGACGAGCAGCCCCTGTTTGAGCATCGCGCTTGCACGAAGGCGCTCGAGTCCGCGCCGCAGCACAAGAGTGCCGGGCGGACTCACACTGCCGTTCATAGTATCGCTCTTCTCATGGAGATCGAGCAATTACCTCTTCCCGGCGCGTTGCTGCTGCACGCCGCGACGTTTTCGACGAGCGAGGCTTCTTTAGAGAAATGTATTCGCTCGATCGTTATCGCGGGTGCGGCATTGCCGAGATCATTCGTCCAAGATAATCTTTCTTTATCAAGCCGCGGCGTCTTGCGGGGGCTTCACGGCGCAGCGCAAATGGCTAAACTAGTCGGTGTCGTACGCGGAAGTGCCTTCGACGTGATCGTGGATCTTCGGCTCGAGAGTCCGACCTATCGCCGTTGGTGGTCGCAAACCCTCAGCGGTGCCGACGGCAGGCAGCTCTACGTTCCGAGCGGCTTTCTCCATGGGTTCCTCGCGCTGGAAAACGACACGATCTTTTCTTACAAGCAGAGCGCACCGTACGACCCGGCAACCGAATTCTCGGTCGCCTGGGACGATCCGGATTTGGCCATCGAGTGGCCGCTCGGTGGCCGCCGGCCGATCCTCTCCGCTCGCGACGCTGACAACCCCAGCCTTTCGTCGCTTGCAACAAACGCCAACGGGCCTAGGTAAGAGTCGCCAGAGGAACCGAATCGAGGGGGTATGGCATTCCATGATCAGAGCGACGAAGCTCTGGTGCATCGGGTGCGCTCCGGGGAAAGAGAGGTCTTCGGCGTACTCGTGGATCGCTATAAACGCGGCATTTCAAATTTCATCGGCGCTACCGTTCGAAACTCGTCGGAAGCGGCGGACCTGTCACAGGAAACGTTTCTTCGCGCGTACGCGCACATCGGCACGTTCAATCCGCAGCTCGGGAAGTTCTCGACATGGATTTATCAGATCGCGCGAAACGTCATTCGAACGCATCTCTCCAAGTCGATGCGTGCTCCGCAACTGCAAGAGCTGGGCGAGGACCAAACGTTGGAAAGCTCGCTGCCGGACCTTTCCCCGCAAGCCGATCCCGCGGGGGGCGTGCTTCGTGAAGAGGCCGAGCGCGAACTTCGCGCGGCACTCGCCGAGCTGCCCGAAAGGACGCGAACCGTCTTGGCGCTGCGTTACTTCGACAATATGGAGTATCAGACGATTGCGAGTACGTTGGGACTATCGCTCGGCAACGTGAAGACGTTGATTCACCGCGGTAAAATCGCGCTCACGAAAAGCTGCGCGAGCGCGAGCGACGCGCGGTCGAATCGCTATGTGCCGTCCCGCAGAAGGGAGGAACCAATGCGTTGCTCCTCGTGTGAGCCGTTGCTCGCCGCTTATCTCGATGGCTTCGTTACGGCGTTTTCACGCGCGCAGCGTCAGCGTGCATCTGAGCGACTGCGCGCCGTGTGCGGCGTTCCTCTCCGAGCTGCGGGTGGTCGACGCGCTGTTGACGACGGCTCGTGCGCCGGGCGTCGCTGCCGATTTCACCGCCGCGATCGTCTCGGCAACGAAAGGCGCGCCGCCGCCTCCGCCCCGCCGCAGGCCGCTCGGACTTGCACTCGTTTTGTATTTGGGCGTAGCCTGGATGCTCGTGCTGCTCCTCGCCCTGCGATCGCGCGATGTCACGGGTCTTGTTTGGGCCTCCGTCGCGCGCGGCGCCCGCGATCTCGCAGCGTTTGGCGCGGCCGTGCACGCGCTCGCGCCGGTAACGCCGGTTGCGGCCGCGACCGTCACGGGCGTGCTGCTCGTCGACGTAGTTTTACTGGCCGCTCTTTTCTACGGATACCGCCGGGTGCGGCCGATTCTTTCGCTCTATCTCAGCCGGGAAGAACGCTCGTGAAAATTCGACTCTCCGTCATCACCGCGATCGTCGCGGCACTCGCACTCATGCCGTCGTCCGCCCGAGCCAGCACCCAAGCCGTCTACCACGGGGGGACGTACTTCGGGTCGGTCGTCGTCGAGCCGGGTCAAGTCGTCGATGGTGATTTGACCGTAATCTTCGGAGACGCCACCGTGGCGGGCATCGTCGAAGGCGACGTCAACGTCGTGGGCGGCAATATCGATCAACGGCCCGGCGGAGTCATCACGGGGCAGGTCAACGCGGTCGGCGGGAACGTCACGCAGGCCGTGGTTCCTTGGGCGCCGGCGGAAGCGCCGTCCAATCCCTTTGTGCCGGATCATCGCCTGCTCTGGCGTCTTTCCTGGAATCTGCTTGCGTTGCTGGTCTTCCTGATCTTCCCGCTGCGGACGCGGATGGTGCTCGATCGTCTCGAGGGCCATCCCGGCCTCAGTGTCGCCGCAGGGGTCATCGGCTGCATCGCCATCATTCCGCTCGCGGTTCTGCTTGCCATTACGATCCTGCTGATTCCGCTCATTCCGCTCGAGTTGGTCTTCGTGCTCGCCGGCGTCTTTCTCGGGACGGCCGCGCTCGCGCTGCTCATCGGTCGCCGCCTCTGCGAGCTGTTGAGCCCGACGACGACGCCCTCGCCGCTCGTGGCTCTGCTCGTCGGCATCGCATTGATTACGGCCGCCGAGCTGGTGCCGGTCGTCGGAACCTTGGTGCTGATTTTCGTCGGGCTCATCGGACTGGGAGCGACGATCCTGTCGTTTGTAGGCGAGAGTTTCACCGGACCGGTCGGCCGGCAGCCGACCCGCGCCCCGATTAGCGGACCGCCAATGGCCGCTAGCTAACACCACAGAGCCTATGACCGCCATCTCGCGCGCCGCGCAGTTCGCCCAGCGTACGGCGCATTTGCGCGCTTCCACGATTCGCGAGATGCTCAAGGTCACTCAGCAGCCCGAGGTCATCTCGTTTGGTGGAGGCTTGCCCGCACCCGAGCTCTTTCCGACGACGGCGATAGCGCATGCGACGAGCGCGGTCATGGAGCGTCTTGGATCGGCGGCGCTTCAGTACAGCGTCACCGAAGGCATTCCGGAGATGCGCCGTTGGGTAGCGGAACGGTTGACTCGACGTTTCGGTCGTATCTTCGAGGCGGAAAGCGTTCAGATCGTCAATGGGTCGCAGCAAGGTCTCGACCTCGTCGGCAAAGTTTTCCTCGATCCCGGCGATCACGTCGTCTTGGAAGATCCGTCCTATCTCGGCGCAATTCAAGCCTTCGACGCGTATCAAGCACGCTATCTCACGGTCGATACCGACGAAGAAGGACTACTGCCTGAATCGCTCGAGCGCGCGCTCGAACGGGCCGACCCATTTCCGAAATTTCTCTATCTCGTTCCGAATTTTCAAAATCCGACGGGACGCACGCTTTCGGGACCGCGGCGCGAGGCCGTCGTGCGCATCTGCGAACACTTCGGTCTCCTAATCGTCGAAGACGATCCGTATTGCGAGCTGCGGTTCGAAGGGAACGATCTCGCCCCGCTGATCGCGCGGGAAAGCTCGGCGCCAATCATTTACTCCGGCACCGGCAGCAAAATCATGGCGCCGGGCATGCGCATCGCGTGGCTGGTCATTCCGGACGAAACCATTCGAGAAAAGGTCGTGCTGGCAAAACAAGGCGCGGATTTGCACAGCGGCACGTTCGCGCAGTACGTCTTCCACGAATACGCGAGCGACGGCGCGGCTTTCGACGCGCACGTGCGACGATCGCGCATACCTATCGTCGGCGGCGTGACGTTATGGCGCAGGCGCTGGCGGAGTTCATGCCCGAAGGCGTTCGCTTCACGCGGCCCGCCGGCGGCATGTTCCTTTGGGTGACGGTTCCCGACGTCGACACAGCCGAGCTCTTGCGCATTTCCGCGGAGTCTAAAGTCGTCTTCGTTCCCGGCGTCAATTTCTATCCGCACCGCGACGTGCACGACGGCATGCGGCTGAACTTTTCCAACGCCTCCGAAAAGAATCTTCGGGTGGGCGTCGAACGGCTCGCCCACGCCATCCGGCTGTACGAAAGTTAGAGGAATTCAAGCGTGGCACAGGCCTAGTGGTCGGCATTTTCAAAGACTCCGATCCCAAGCGCTCGAGAGCGCGCTGGGTGCGCAGCAGATCGACCTCAACAAGTGTTAAGGTCGTCAGCATGAACCCGCCCGATGAGAACGACGGAATCGACGCAGCTCGAGTTCGTCGACGTCATTAGCCGAAATGGGCGACCACGAGCGCTCGCGACGAGATGATGCAAGGCGTTGGCGTTTGCGACGAGACCGGAACCGGCGTACCCGGGCATCAACAGTGGCGGCCGACAAGCGTCGCTTGGCTTCGTTTTCCCATCACGAAGCCGCCTGCACGCCAGTATCTTCGCCGGCTTTCTCAATACCCGACGATGAGATCGACAATTTCGGCGACGCGGTCGCCGAGGGTCGCGCCGTCGTGCTCTATCCCGACGCCGGGTCCGATGCGCAAACCGTTGCCGCCGCACTCAAGGCGGCGGGTCTGCAAAACGTTCGCGTCTATTAGAGTTCTTCTCGCAAGCGCGTGCGTCGCGCTGGCGAGCTGCAGCGCCGCGCCGAGATTTCAGCTACACTCATCTGCCTTCCGGATATCATTGGCGAGCGGTCTACGACCGCGCGACTAATGCCGTCGTTTTCTACGGGCGAGATCCCCTCACGCTCGAAACGGTCTACGTCGGGCCCGATAGCAAGTTCTTTATTTACCGTCATCCGGGACCGATCGGACCGAAAGACCTCGATACACCCTGGGATCCGCACGATGCACGCTGAGCCTTCGACGCGCGCCGTCCGGCGAGTAATGATTACGGCTGCGGGAACCGTGACGGCCCAATCGCTCATCAAAGCATTGCGCGAAGACGGCCGCATTGATTTCATCGCTGCAGGCGACATGAATGCCCTCTGCGCGACCCGCGCGTTTGTCGACGATTTCGTTCTGCTTCCTCCGGCCGGCACGCCGGAGTTCGCACGCGCCTGTCAGGAGGCGGCAACGCTCTCGAGATCGATCTGCTCGTGCCGTTGATCGTCGAGAGCGAATTCTTGCCGCTCAATCGACGCGCGGGGCGTCGTTCGACTCGATTGGCTGCCGGCTGCTTGTTCCAGCGCGCGAAATCGTCGTGCGCGCCGGCGATAAGCTCGAGTTTGCGAACTTCCTGGCGGAGATCGGCGTGCCCGGTCCGGCGACCCAATCGTATTCGCCGGATATCCGCATCGAGCGGTTTCCGGTTTATCTCAAGCCGCGGCGCGGCTCGGGCTCGGTCGGAACGTCGCGCATCGAGAGCGAGCATTCCTTGCACGAAGCGGCGCGCGGCCGTGCCGACTTGATCGTGCAAGCGGCGCTCGAAGGCGCGGAGTTCACCGTCGACTGCTTTGCGGCCGAGCCCGGGCGCGTCGTCGCCGCCGTTCCGCGCGAGCGCATCGCGATCAAAGCCGGTGTCTCGGTCAAAGGCCGCACCTACCATCATCCGCTCATCGAACGCATCGTCTGCGGCGTCGTCGAGAAGAGCGGACTGCAGGGACCGGCCAACGTTCAAGGCTTCCTACGCAACGACGGCGGTTTCTCGATCATCGAGATGAACCCGCGCTTCTCCGGCACGCTCGCGCTCACCACCGCGGCCGGCATCAACTTTGCCACGCTGCTTCTCGATACGATCGAAGGAAAGCCTATCGCCGATTTGCGCGGCGCGCACGAAGACGGCGTCGTGATGATGCGATACTGGAGTGAAGTCTTCGAAGACCGCCGCGGCAACCTGCGCCTCGGCACTTCACCGGCAGCAATTCAGTCGCAGGTTTGAAGGCTACCTGCTGTCTCGGAGCGCTCGACCGTGACGCTGCAATTCAGTAGCTCATGGTCGTCCAGCGACGCGGGTTGGCCTGAAGCCATTCCCATTCACGTGCGATGCCATCGCGGAACGAAACTTCGGGAACGATGCCGAGAACGCGCTGCACCTTGGCAGGCGAAAGGTGCATCACGGCGAGTTCGGACGGTAGACGCATGCGGTCGTCGACGATCGCGGAGCGTTCGCCGGGCTCGACGTTTTCGGTAACAGGTTCGAGATTGCTGCCGGTGACTTCGCAGACCAGCTTCGCGAGCTCGTGCGATCGAGGTCGCGATGCCGGTGCCGCCGTTGAACGAATGCGCGCCTTGGAGGTCGCTCTCGACGCACGCGCGATGAATGCGCACGACGTCGGCGACGTAGACGAAATCGCGCAGCTGCTCGCCGGTGCCGAAGACGACCGGGGCTTTGCCCTTCCAAGAGGCGCTTCAAGAAGATCGTGAGCACGCGGCCGTACCATTCGCGCGGCCCGTACGTGATGCCGTAGCGTAGTGAAAAGACCGGAAATCCGTAGTCGTGGGAAAAGATCTGGGCATACTTTTCCGCCGCGAGTTTGCTCGCGCCGTACGACCAGTTTGGATTATGCGGAGCGGCATCTTCGTCGGTGGGCGGATCGACGGCTTGACCGTAGATGCAGGCCGAGGAGGCGTTGACGACCTTTGCGACGCCGGCGCGGCGCGCCGCTTCGAGC
Source organism: Vulcanimicrobiota bacterium (assembly GCA_963815165.1). GTDB lineage: Bacteria > Vulcanimicrobiota > Vulcanimicrobiia > Vulcanimicrobiales > Vulcanimicrobiaceae > Cybelea. The sequence goes on along the minus strand of CAWFFL010000003.1, from coordinate 1,303,518 downwards.
ACGTTGATCGTTCCGACGAGATTCGTTCGCATGTCGTCGAGCGGATCCTCGAGACACTTGGTGATCTCGAGCTGCGCCGCTTGATGCGAGACGATCTCTTTGCCGCCCATCGCGGCGAAGAGCGCCTCGGCATCGAGAATATCTCCCTGCGACGATCTCGACGTCGCCCCCGAGGGCGCTCAAGATTCTCCCGCAGCCCGCTCGAGAAGTTATCGAAGACCGTAACGCGATAACCGGCGCGCACTAGATCCTCGACGACGTGCGATCCGATGAAGCCCGCGCCGCCTGTGACGAGCACCGAGGTCGCCATTTATGCGCGCAGTCCTCGTAGCCGGCCGCGCGCGACGGACCACGCATACGGCAACGCGCGTCGCCAAAACTCCAAGCCGAGCGCGAAGTTGATCACCGGATGGTAGAGCCATGTCGCGCGCCGGTCGCGCACGGCGTTGATCGGCCGCGACCGCCGCGGGCGCCACGATGGAGATCGAGTAGAACGGCCAGAGGTACGCGCGCAGTTTGCGGTCGCCGCTCCAGGCCGCCGCGCGATGCCAGACCGGCTGATTGCGGTCTTCGAGACGGTGCGCGATGCGCGGACCGAACTTACGAACGAAATTGAAGAGCCCTTCGACGGTGTGATGCTCGATCAGTGCCTCGGGGACGTACGCGATGTCGTGACCTTCGCGCAGAATGTCGACGATCGGCAGAATGTCGTCCTCTTCCCACCCCTCGCGTTTGGGCATCCCGGCGCGCACGGTCGTTCCCTGCGCGATCGCGATGAGCGGCGGCTTATCGACCGGAAAATCGTAGACGACGTACGAGGCGGCAGCGCCGTTTGACGCGATAGGCGCGGCCGAAAGTCGTCTGATTCGCCGCGCTGCCATATAAGAAGTGGTTGAACGGATCGGTAAAGTCGTTGATGTAGCGCGTGCTCCAGTTGTCGTCGTGCGTCCAGACGACGCGTGGCACCGCCGCATAGACGTTGGGATCGGCGAACGGCGCGACGATTCGCTCGATGAAGTCGGGCGTATGCAAGATATTGTCGGCGGCAATGATGCAGAGCAGATCGCCGGTCGCGGCGCGATATCCCAGCAAGTGCCCGGGCTCGGCGAGAAGGCGCGGATTATCGACGACGACGCAGCCGGCGCCGCGAGCGTACGCTTGCGTGCCATCTTCCGAAAGACCGTCGACGACGACGATCTCGACGAGCTCCCGCGGGTAGTTGCTGAGCGTGAATGCTTTCGACGACGCTGGGCAGGCGCCGAATTTCGTTACGGGTTGCAATGATGAATGAGACTTTCACGCGCCGACCGCAACCTTGGCGCCGTCGAGCTCAGCCGAGCGCAGTGCGGCTTCGATGACGCGGACGACGCCCGCGCCGAAACGCCCATCCGAGCGGGTCGTGGCATCCGGTGCGAATCGACTCGGCGAAATCAGCCACGAGCTTTCCGAGTGCCTCGCGATTATCGACGAGTGGAACGTGGAGTCGCCCAAGCGATAGGAGACCATCTGCTGCTGCAGGGTCGTACTCGACGGATCGAGCACGACGCCCTTGTCGTAGATGTAAATTTTCTCCGTGGGTTCGACGTCGTCCCAAACCGCCATCTTCTTGCTGCCGGAGATCATCGTACGGCGCACCTTCACCGGCGAGAGCCAGCTCAAATGCACGTGCGCGAGCGGTCCGCTCGGATACCACATCGTGAGAAACGCGACGTCCGGCGTGCTGCTATGGACGCACGCTCCGACTCTGCAGCGCGACGAAGCGAGGAACTTCGTCCAGAACGTAGTTGATGATCGAGACGTCGTGCGGCGCAAGATCCCAAACGACGTTGCTCTCTTGAAAGAGTCCGAGATTCACTCGCACGGAGTCGACATAGTAGACGTTCCCGAAATCGCCGCGCTCGCGCAGTTCGCGAAGCCGCTCCACCGAACCCGTGTAAAGAAACGTATGGTCCGTCATGAGCACAACGCCGGCAAGCTGCGCACGGGAGCAAAGATCGTCGGCATCGCGCGTATCGCTCGGCGAGCGGCTTCTCCACCAGCACGTGCTTGCCCGCGTCGATCGCGCGCATCGCGAGATCGCGTGATGCGTCCGCGGCGGCGTTGCGAGGGCTACGGCATCGACGCTTTTATCGGCGAGCGCCGCATCGAGTTCGGCGTCAGGCCCGCAATCGAGGGATAGAAACGCAGGATGCGTTCGAGCCGCTCGCGATCGCGCTCGACGACGCACCGGACCGACCATTCCTGCGACGCGTGAAAGTTGCGTACGAGGTTGGGACCCCAGTAACCGGCTCCCACCACGGCGACTCCCAGTGGCGTGCGTTGCATGCGTTACGACTGCCGTTTAAGGAGGGAGGCTAGGAAACCCCGGCCGTCAACGGCCGGCAGCTTGCCAGCGCATCGACGACGAGACCGATCTGCTCCTCCGTGAGCTCCGGGAACATCGGCAGCGAAAGGATTCGCGCGGCGCTATGCTCCGTGCGCGGAAAGGCGCCGCGACCCAGTTACAAATCCGCGATAGGCCGGCTGAAGATGGATCGGTATCGGATAATGAATTCCCGTCGCTATTCCCCGCTCGCGCAGTGCCGCAGCGACCGATCGCGATTCTCGACCTCGATCACGTACAGGTGATAGACGTGTCCTTCGTCGTGCAGACGACGTGGCGGAGCGATCCCGATCTCCGGCAACTTCGCATCGTACGCGCTCGCGTGCTGCCGACGGGAGGCGTTCCACGCGTCGAGATGGCGAAGCTTCACGTCGAGAACCGCGGCCTGAATCGAGTCGAGCCTGCAGTTTCCAGCCCTTGATGAGGTGTTCGTATTTCTTGCGTTGTCCAAAGTCGCGCAGCAACCGCAGCTTCTCGTCGAGCGCCGGCGTCGTTCGTAACGACGGCGCCACCGTCGCCATACGCTCCGAGATTCTTGCCTGGATAGAAGCTAAAGCATCGCGACGTCCCCGAAGCTCCCGGCTCGGCGGCCTTCGTAGCGCGCGCCGTGCGCCTGACATGCATCCTCGACGACGCGAATCCGTGGCGCCGCGCAAACGCCATGATCGGTCCATCGGTACGGCTTGACCGTAGAGATGCACGGGCATGATCGCTTTTGTGCGCGGCGTAAGAGCCGCTTCGAGCAGGGCTGCATCGACAAGATACGCGTCGTCGACATCGACGAAAACCGGCTTCGCTCCGACGCCCGAAACGGCGAGCGCCGACGCAATGTAGGTGTTCGCCGGCATGATGACCTCGTCGCCGGCGCCGATATCCAGAGCTTGTAACGCGAGCACCAGCGCCGCGGTTCCGGACTCGACACCCACGCAATAGCGCGTACCGATATACGATGCGAAATTCTCTTCGAAGCGCGTCACGTCGGGTCCAAGAACGAAAGTGGCTTCTTCCATCACGCTCGTCATCCGCGGAACGATCTCACCGCGCAGCGCACGGAATTGGGCCTTTAAATCTACGAAAGGAACCGTCGTCGAGCTCACGATACGCGCTTCGTCGGCACCCGTGTGAGCGCCTTCAGTAGATAAAGCACGCAGAAGGCTCCGACAATTTCGGCAATGAACTGCAGCGACTGCGGTCACCTGCACGAGCACGACGCTTTGGGACGTCTGGTCGAGAAACCAACCGTTTACCGATGTATCCACGCGGACGTGTCGCAGCGTATGGCGCGACGCAAACGCGATCCAGCCCGGATCGTACCGTTCGTTGAAGCGCAAGCAACGCCGTCGCGGCTACGACCGGCTCGCCGATCGACGACGTAGAGCCACGGCGCGATCGCGTGAAATTGCAGCGGGTAAAACGTGGACGGCGGCGCCGCCCTCGAAGGCGGGCGCTGCGCGCTTTCCGCCACGAGCTCGCATAGCCCGGCGCAGCGTACCGACTTGACGTCGCGCAGGCACGTGCGACCAAAGAAACGCGCCACGATTGCGCACGAGCATTTGGTCGCCGGCGAAGAGCGAGCCGCGCACGTAGGCGAGCAGCCATGAGTTCGGCTCGACCCGCAAGCGGCGCGGCCGACTGCGTCAACGCGCCGCCGATCGCCTGAGCGAGCGAAGGCGATTCGGCAAACGCGAGGCGGGCGTCGATCCAGGCCGTTTGCGGATCGATGGAATCGGTCGGCGCGACGATGGGGCGAATCGCGCCCGGCATGACGTCGCCGAAAAATAGATCGCACGCACCCAGCTCGTTGCCGAACGCGACGATGCGGGGCGTGCCGCATTGCGACATCAACGGCGTACCGCCGGGAGATAACGAACTCCCGGTGAACCTGCAGCGCAGATTTTGGCGCAAGCGACGCTGCCGCAAAGCCGATGCCTCCACGCTTTCGCGAAACGAGCCACGGCCGTGCGACGATCTGGCCGACGCCGAGCGCCCGCAACGCCGTAACGTCGCCGGACTGTTCGTACCGTGCCAACGCCATGTCGACTGGATACTTGGAAAGTATTCGTTGAGCGTTGGAACGTGATGCGGGTAAACGAAAGCATCGGGGTCGGCACCGTCGCCACCGTCGCCGCGCATGCCGAGCGGCTGAAATGCCGGCAACAAGGCGACGCGTGTAAAGGGTGGAGCGGAAATGGCAGGATGCGGATACTCGCTCGACGAGTACCCAGAGATCGCCTGGAGGCCGAACGAGCCAAGTGAAGGGCAACGCGCTTCCGGCGACGAGCGCGACGTACCCGAGCACGCGGACTCGTCCGCTTGCGACGCTTGCCAGTAATGCTAGAAAGGGCCGCGAAGGCGCCCGCCAAATCGTAGAGCTCGCGAAAGACCCCGCTTTCGGGAACGTTGCGAACGAGCCACGTATACGGAATCGCAAGCGGGCCGTGAACGCCCAGAACGATGACGTACACGATGACCGCCGACGGCGAACGACCAAATGACGGCTTCGTGACGCCGCGCGGAGACAAATCCGACTACAGCGAGTAGCGACGACCGCGCAGACCGCGATCGACGGCAACCGCGCCTAACCGATCCGAATAACCCGCAAAGTATCCACCCAGCGCAAGCAGCGGCAACGGCGGCACCGATTGATTCGCCTGCCACGTCACGCCATACGGAATGCGCAAAAGCATTCCGCGCTCGGCAATCAAACCAATTACCGACGGCAGCACGATGATGACGCCGAAGATCGAAGGCGTCCACTTGCGCGTCGTGCATGCAAAAACGACGAGTGCAAGCATTGCGAGAATGAAGAACTGCAGCTGCGCCTCGATCAGCGCGGTCCAGAGCGCAAGCCGCATCGTCGACGCATTTCGCCCGTGCAGCATCTCGGCAAACAATCCGATCAGACCGGCGTACGCCAGCACCATGACGAGATGCCCCGCCACGACCTCGTTGTACACCCACGGATTGAAGAGCGCAAAGAGTCCGATGCCGACCGCGCCGTAGAGCGTCGCTCGACCAGTAGGCCGCTGCGGCGCCACGCAACGCATGCACGCATAACCGATCACGAAGCTCAAGCAGCGACAAGCGCGGCCAAAGGCCCGAATAGCCACATCGCCGCCGACGATCGGCACACGCGATCAGATAGGTCGTCGGATGAGGATTCGGCGTACCGAGTCCGGCCGAGAGCCATCCGTCGATCGACGAGCTCAGAAATGACCTGGATCGCGCTGCGATCGATCGGCCACGCTCCAATCGTGCCGAAGCGTCGGGATGCCCTTGCTCGACGATGAAGGCCGCGAAAACGACTCGCAGCCGCGATCGCAAGCAGCCGAGCTGCGTATCGCGCCAGACGAATCTACGAGCCGCAATCGGCGGCACTCCATCGCGACGGCTGAACGCGGCCGCCACCGCGGCGACGTAGGCGAGTATCGGCAAACACTTCACCGTGCGACCCGCGGCAAGAGACCCGCGGCAATCATCGCTGCGACGGCGGCGATCGCCGCATATCTCGCCGTTCGTTCGAAAACGAAGGCCCGCGAGAGCCGGTCGAGCTCGTCGATCGTTTCGCCGATATCGCTTCCTCGCCCACCGGCCGGCTTTCGTTGGCGCGAGCAACGAGACTCGCGATCGCAGACGCGTCGCAAGCGACCGTCAAGCGGAAGGCGACACCTGACGAGCGATTCACCGTCGTTTCCGAGACTGCAGCAAGCGCGAGCGCCGCGACGATCGCGACGGCAGCATATCGCGAGGCGCCCACGACAAGGCCGCCGCGCCAGCATCGCGTTGAACGCGCAAAGACGGTACCGCATCGCACCAGAACGGCCGTCAACGATCAGCGTGACGGCGGCCACACGAGCGCGAGAACTTCGGCGCCGGGCTGCGAAACCAGCATCGGCCCTGACGCTCAGAAAAATCGACGACGCCGATCGAGTAACCCAGAAACGCCGGGAACGGAGCGGAACGGCGGCCGTTCTTCCGCGCGCGACGGAAAGAACCGCCCGAATGCGAGTGCGAACGCCGCGAAGATTGCGGCGAGATAAGCGCCGTTGCAAAACGCTCCGCAGCTTCACCGGATAGTGTCGTCGCCAAGAGCAATCCGACCACGCACGTTCCGATCGCTAATCGCAGCGCGCGGCCCAGCGCCCAGGCGAAGACGGAACGATCAACTCAGGGACGAATCGGCCAGAGCTCCGGCGCCCAGGCCAGTACGACCATTATGAACAGCGCGATCACCGAAATGGCGCCGGCGATGACGTAATACGCTTGGCCGGCGAACGTCAACTCGATGTGTCCCCCTGCGCGGAAGGCTCGGGACGATCCAGCCGTTTGAGACACCGTTGACGATAACGTGCGGAAGCGCTTCGCCTTCGAGCGTCGCACTCCACTCGGGATGAAACGCTTCGTTGAAAACGAGCAGAAACGGAGTCGCGGTGCTCTTCGCGATTACGTCGATCGCCGTCGGCGACCGACGCTGCCAAACGACGCCAAAATCCTTCGTCGGCGGCAGCGTCACGGGATCCACCGTCAAGAGTCCGATTTTCACTTGCCGGTCGGCGCTCGCACTGAGTGACGGCCCCGCGTCAGGAAGACGGGTGCCGCAGCCGATCGGTCTTACCGTCGACGAGAATTTGAAGTGCCGTTAGCGATGACGGATGGCGCAAGTTCTGCGCCGGGAAGCGCGTGGAAGCTGTAGTAGAGTCCCGCTGAACTTCGGGTGCTCTGCATGCGTAGAGAAACCAGAGTCCCGACGATACGCCACGACGCGTCGTTCCACCCGTTTGGAAACGCGTGCATGCAAGCTTACGTCGAAACTTCCATCGCGCGGAATCGTGAAGAGCCGGTAGAACGACGGTTCCGTTCTGTTCCAGCGCGACGGCAAGCGATGCGCCGCGATTGGCGGAGTTCGCAAGGTTTCCGACGAGATCGGGATCGCCTTGGAGCGCACCGGCGGGTGCCACGCGGATCGCCCTAAAGCCGGGATCCAGGCCCGAGCGGCTCAATCTTTGCGTCGAGCCGCACTTTCGTGAATGTGAGATCCGGAGCGACGGCCGCGGAGATCACGTTCGGGCCGAGATCGAGGCCCAATCGTTTCCGGACAGATGAAAGTCAAACGCGACGTCGTTCCAGCCGGGATGCAGCTCGAGCGGAAAGCCGCAACGGAACGGGAGTTGGCCCGTCGACGCGATCGATGGTATCGTACTGCTGATCGGTTGCCGGCGGCCCCGGGATCGAAACTTCTTGCTGGCGGCTCTCCTGCGACCGTCACCGTCAGCAGATCCGAGACCTGCAGCCGGCTCACGCGCATCGCGACTTGCGCGTGAACGCGCCGATCTTCCCGGCACGAAGACGCGCACGACGCTGTGACGCGCAAAAAGAAACCAGGAAAGCGGATCGCCTCGTTGCCAATCGTAGACGGTTGGATCGTCGCGATACCATTGCGGCGGCATCATGAGTGCTGACGTCCCGATCACGCCGGTGTCCGACAACGTACGGCAGCGTCGAGCCGAGGTCTGCCGGAAATCGTGCCGCGTGCATAGACCGCAACAGCCGCGTTCCGACGACGCCGTCGGGACCGAATGGCCCGACTGCCGTGGCGTGTATCCGGTATCTGCCGGAGACGGGAATCGTCACGCTGGTCTTCGCGGCGTAGACCAGGCTCGACGTCGCGAGATTCTGCGGCAGCGTCGAGCCAGTGCGCCGATGCGATCCTGCCACGCTCGCAGATCGTCGGCGCTGACGATAGCGACGATGAGATCGGGATCGAGATATCCGTCGGAGACCCAGTGCGTTCCCGGAGTGAGCCCAACATTGCCATACTGCGTCCACGCGCCGCCGACGCTTTGAAGCGAAAGATATTTTCCGTCGACCTCGAGGGTCTGCGGCGGCGCGCGATCGTAGAGCAAGCCTTGGTCGAGCGCAAAGACCGCGTAAACGCCGCCGGTTTTGACGTTGAAGCGCGTCAGCCAAGCGGCGTCGGCCGATGGCGGATGGACTCGAATGCCATGCACCAGCGCGGCGTTGACCGCCAGATCGCGCATCTGCTCGGGCGATGCGGGCAAAATCGGCGAAAGGAGTTGAAGCTGCGTGCTGAACTCGTCGGCCGAGCGATTCGGCGGATCGAACTGCGCCTTGCCCTTCGCCATCGAGGCGACGTCACCGAGATACGCATCCGAAAAGGGCGGCAGCGTGCTGACGACGGGATGAGTGACGCCGTAAAAGAGCGGAAGCGCGCGGGCGATATGGTAAACGCGCAGCGGTCCATCCGCGCGCACCGGCTCTGCTTGGATCACGCGGTGAAGCAGATCGTGCGTCAGCGTCGTGCTGTTGAACCGCGACTCGCCCGGGCGAGCTGAAGTCGATCGCCGGAATGAAGTCATCACGCTGTAAGATCGTGTCGACGCCCATGGCGCGGAACATGTCGGTTGCAAACGTCAAGCCTTCGCGAGTCGCCCGGTACGCGCGACGGACCCACATGTCGGTACCTTCAGAGGCCTCGCTGCCGAGCAATCCGTAAATCAGCGGCCGGTTCGACCAGCGAGTCCTCGATGTAAAACTCCGGGTTGCCCCAGTCGAATTGCTCGAGGAACTGCGTCGGAAAGAGCGCTACGCGCTGCGCTTGGCTCGGTCCAACCAGCGCGTTTTCACGATACTCCCAGGCCGGAATCGGATCCCCCGGATAGTTCATCTTATTGATTACGACCGGTATGAAGATCAGGATCGGCAGTGCGATCAACGCCGTTCGCGCTCCCGATACGGCCCAGTCCCAGTTGCGGCGTTCGAGTGCGCCGAGCTTGGCGATATGCTCGCGCAATGCCGTTACCATTGCGTAGGCCGCGAGCGCGTAAAGGCCGCTTATTCCAAACTCGACGCCCGCGACCCACTTGTACGAGAAACGAAACATCTGAAAGCCGGGGAAGTTGCGATAGAATTGATCGTACAGCGGCGTCGTCACAGCGTCGCCGAGAGCATCGTGATAATATCCCACGACGATGGGAACCGAAACGATCGTTACCATCGAGAAAGAAGAGCGTTATCGGACGCTGATTTCGGCGTAAGGCGATACCGCCGAGCGCAACGATCGGAACGAACCAAAGCAACGCGCCGAACAGGCCCGACGCATATGCGGCCGCCCACGGAAAATACGCGCGTCCGTCAAACGAAACAAACGTCGCCCAGTGTCCCAGTCCTCTAAGACGTTTGCAAACGATGTGGCGGCATTGTGCATCGAGGGGCTTCGCTCAGCACGCCGTTGAGCCAAACGCCGCGGAAGTAATCGACAAATGGAATTAGCCAGTAAAGATTGATGGCGATTGCAGCGATCGATGCCGCAACGATCATCGGCACGGTACGGTTCAACGCAGCGGACGGCTTGGGGTCCAAAGCAATCGCCATTACGACGAAAATTCCCAGGACGATCACGTTGATGGCGACGAGCGGCGGATTGATTCCTCCGCCGACGAGCACCAGCAGCGCGATCGCTAGCGCGGCGCGCCAAAGATTCATCTCGCCGCGAATCGTCCGAGCCGTAACGCCGACCATTGCCGGCAGCGTGCCGTACGTTAGGAGCCAGACGATTTGCGCCTGCGAGTTCAACGCGACGTACATGTTGAAGAGGTAGGCGCACGAACCCGCAATGCGAGAAACCTCGTCGAGCCAGGGCGCAACGCTGCGCAGACAATAATACATCGACCAGAGGCAGCCGAGGTAAACGAAGAAAACCGCGGCGTGCTGCGCGATATCCTGCGGAAGGTGTACGAACTGCGCGAGCCCGTAGACCCACGAATACGGCGTTTGGTAGGGAACCCAGAAGCCTGTGTGCGTGCCCATTGCAAGCAGTGGATTCCAAGCGTGCAGCAGGCGCGCTAAGAACTCGAGCGGATTGATGTGAAGCGCCGGCTGGCCGTCGTTGAGCTGCACGCCGCTGCCATAGCCGGTCGTAACGAGCAGCGCCAGCACGACGAAAAGCGCAGGCACCAAAACGCGTTGGAGCACCGCGGAAAACGGCCGGTCGAGCTCAGGCGCTCTCCCCTGCGCCGTCTGCTCCTTCACGAGTAAGCCTTTCCATAGAGGCGGTACGGACCTTCCAAGGCGAGGGGCGTCGGTATGGAAGTCGCCTCGAAGAGCTCGTCGACTTGCTTACGGACCGCATCGTAGGCGATGTCGCGCACGATGCAACGGTAATCGATCTTCCGCACGCATTCGAAGCCGCGCAAACCCTCGTCGTGACAGGCCGGGCAGAGCGAGGGACGCATCGCCACCGCCTGCCCGATAGGAGCTCCCCGGACTTCGCTCGTCATTCCGTAGAGCGCGAGCGTCTTCACGCCCAAGCCCGCGGCGAGATGGCTGAAGCCCGCGTCGTTGCCGACGAAAACCTCGCACTCGGCAACGCGCTGCGCCGCTTGCGCCAGCGGCTCGCGAATGATGCTGATCGCCGCGCTGCTGCTAAAGTCTCGCTCCGCGCGGGATGCTTCAGCGACTTCATGAGGACCCAGAAAGAAGCGTACGCTTCGTCCCTGAGCCGCGGCATAACGCGCAAGCTCGGCGAACCGCTCGTAGGGCCATCGTTTGACTTCGTTGCCTTTCCAGGCCATCGAGCCGGGATGGATTCCCAGCGTTCCGGGTTTGCGCTCCGCCCGCCACGCGGCGGGCATCCAATACGCGAGATCCTCTTCTCCGGCAGATAGACCGAGCGCCCGCGCAAGCCGCACATTCTCCGCAAGCCGATGACCGCCGCGCAGCGCAACGCGCACGTTGCGGGTCGTGCGCGCAATCGCGCTCGCCGCACCGCCGTATTCGTGCATGAAGAGCGTTCCGGCTCCGACGCCGCGCGCGATCAGAGTATATTGCCAACGCGTCGCAGGAAACGGCAAGACGCATGCGTCGTAGCGCCGTGGGCGCAATGCTGCCACGGCCCGCATCGCATCTCGTGCGGTAGGCCGCAACGGAAGTTCCGCGATGTCGCGCACGAGGCCGAGCGCGCGCAGGTATTCGCTCACCGGCGGATGCATCGTTAGCGCGTCGAGGGTCCAGCCGTCGCGGCGAAACCCCCGCAGGATCGGACCTGCGGCCAGGGCGTCGCCGAGCCCTGGTAACAACAGTACCAGCGCGGTAGCGCGAGCCAAGGACGAGTTACTCGCTAATGACGACCGGAACGGCGATCTCCGTCGAGCCGGCGATGCGGTCGAGATCGACGCAGATGCCCGCCGGACGATCGTAGTAGCGCAAGAGCCGCATGCGATAAAAAATCGCAAGCGTGTCGACGAAGACGTTCCAAACGGCAGTAAATTTTAGGCGACTGCAGACTCGCGTGAAGTTCACCGTTACGGGAGCTTCGGCAATTCGAAAACCAAAGTGATGAACGTTTGCGAGCAACTCGAGGTCGAAGGCGAATCGCTTGACCAAGACGCGCGGCAGCACGCAGTCCAAGACGGGACGTTTGAAGAGCTTGATTCCGGTCTGTGTGTCGCGAACCGGCAATCCGAAGAGCGTTCGCACGAGGACGTAATAAAGGAAACTGTAGACGCGTCGCAGCGGGGGATAATCGACCTTCGAGTCGGGATGGAACTTCGAACCGATTACGGCGTCGGCGCCGCGCGACTGCATGATCGCAAAAAAGCTTTCGAGCTGCTCGGGATGCAGATCCATGTCCGCATCGAGAAACGCCACGTAATCGCCGCGGGCATAAAGGGCGCCGCAAATCAGCGCGTTGCCCTTGCCTTCGTTGCGAGTGCAGCGAACGACCCGAACGTGCTCGGGCCAAGCGCGCAGCGCGTTGACGGCCGCGGTATCCGTCCCGTCCAAGCTGCCGTCGTCGATGACGACGATCTCGAAGTCCATGCCCAAAGCCTGCATGGTCTCGACCGTTTCGCACACGTTTTCGGCAATCGAATGAGCCTCGTTATACGCGGGCATCAACACGGATAGCATGGCGGTGGACTGTTTGCTCCTCAGAAAATCGAGCCTGCTCCTGGAAGAGTGATTCTGGTTCCTACGCGATGGGGGCCTCCCGGTTTTCGGGCGGGCTGACGAGATTCCGCTCGAATTTGGCAACGATCGTGCGCCACGCCAAATCGAGTTCTTCGACGCCCAGCATACGCGCGACCGCAACAAAAACCGTGCCGCCGATTGCGATTTGACCGAAGAGGAACCAGGCCCGTGAAGCGAGCGTCGCCTCAGGAGTAACTCCAAGGGCCCCGATCCAGCCCAGCGCCGCCAGCATCGCCACGGAACTGATCACGACCTTGCCCGACGAGACCAGCAGCGCGCCCCAATCGATGCCCGAAACGAGCCGAGCAATGACAATCAGCAAGAGAACCGCCTGCATGCTTTGACTCAACGAGTTCGCGAGCAGAAGCCCCCGCGCGCCGAGCGTCGGCAGCCAAACGAGCGAGAGCAACACGTTTACGATGACCGTTACGACCGAGATCGCCACCGGCCAGAGCGTCTCCCGGCATGCAAAACAACAACGCGTCAAAACGACGTTGGCGGCCAGCGCGATCAGGCCGATGGCCGCATACGGCAAAAGCGCGGCGGTCAGATCCGTTGCGCCGGCCTGGAACGTGCCGCGCTCGAAGAGCGCTTGCACCATCGGACGCGCGAGCACGATGAGCGCGCAGACCGAAGGGATCGTAATGAAATTGACGAGCCGCAGACCCGTAACGACGCTGCGCGCGACGCCGCGCCGGTTCTCGCGCGCGAACTGGGCCGCGAGCAGTGGAAAGATGACCGTCGCGATTGCGGCCGCGAAAATTTGCTGCGGAAAGTTGACCAGCTTCGTCGCGTAGTTCATGCCGGCGATATAACCGGGCGCGAGCGTCGATGCGAAGAAACGGTCGAAAAAGAGCGCGAGCTGCCCCGCCGCCGAGCCGACGATGATCGGTCCGAGCAAGACCCAGATTTTCTTCAACCCGGGGTGATGCAGATCGACGATAAGGCGGTATCGGCCGATCGAAAGGAACGACGGAAGCTGCACCAACATTTGCGCCGTCAAGCCCAGCGCCGTGCCGAGAACCAGCGCGTAAATATCCATACTATGGTTCAAGAGCACGACGCAGGCGATCGTAACGACGTTGACGGCCACGCCGACGAGCGCGGCGGAACGGAAGCGGTGATAGGCGTTGAGCATCGCCGAAAGCACGCCGCTCAAACTCACGGCGACGATGCTGGGCATGAGCCAGCGCGTCATGTGAATCGCTACGCCCATCTGGGGGGCCGGAAACCCGTGTGCGATCACGGGGACGTACCAGCGCGCGGTAAAGAAACCGACGAGGGCACACGCCGTCACGACGATCGCAAGTATGTTGAGCACCGTGCTGGCGAGGCGCCACGCCTCTTCTTCTTTGTGGTGCGCGAGATACTCAGAAAACGTGGGAACGAGCGCGCTCACCAACGCGCCATTGAAAACACCAAAGAGGATCGTTGGAATCGTAGCGGCCGCGAGAAATGTATCCATCTCCCAGCGCGTGCCGTAGTACCGCGCGCTGACGACTTCACGCAAAAAGCCCAGCAGCGTCGATGCAAACGTCGCACTCATGATGAAGAACGTCGAGGCCGCTATCGAGACGCGATGGCGCGGGCGTAGCTCGCGTACGACCTTTAGATGGGAGGCCGGCCTAATGCGCTCCGTCCCTCCGCAATACGGCTGGAATCGTTTTGGCGACGATCCAGAGGTCCGCCAAGGGCGTCCACTCGTCGACGTACTTATTATCGAGTTCCATCCAGTGCTCGAACGAGACGTCGCTGCGTCCGTTTATCTGCCACAAACAGGTCACCCCCTGCGGGACGCTCAGGCGGCGCAGGGCGGCCGCATCATAATGTTCGACCTCGGATCGGTAAGGCGGGACGGGGGCCGACCAGGGACATCTCTCCGCGCACCACGTTGAGGAGATTCGGCAGCTCGTCGATGCTGGCGCGGCGCAAGAATCGCCCGAGCGGATGCAAGCGCGGATCGTCGCGAATCTTGAAAACGGGCCCATCGACCTCGTTGAGATGCATGACACTCTGGCGCATTGCATGCGCACCATTGACCATCGTTCGGAGCTTGAACATCCGAAAGCGGCGCCCGTGCATGCCGACGCGCTCCTGTGAAAAGAACGGCGTTCCGCGGGTGACGCAGGTAATGGCGAGCGCGGCGAGCGCGACGACCGGAGCCGACACGAAAAGGAGCGCGGTTCCGAGGACGACGTCGATCGCGCGTTTGAGGATGCGCCACCACGCCGGAACGGCCCGACCGGTCCGCGGGCTGACCGCGATGCGGACTGCGTTCGTAGCTCTCACGGTAAGAGCGCCTCTTTTACGGTGCGCCCGACGAAATCGAGGCCCTGGATGGTCCCCAGGTCGGCACCGCCGTTGCGCCCGATGTGAAGAAACGGTACGTACTCGCGAGTGTGATCGGTGCCCGGCGCCGTCGGGTCGCACCCGTGGTCGGCCGTGATGACGACCTCGTCTCCGGGGCGCAGGCGCGCCTCGAGGCCCGGCAACATGCTATCGAGTTCTTCAAGCGCCTGCCCATACCCGCGTACGTCACGACGGTGGCCGTATTTCGAATCGAAATCGTTGAGATTCGTGAATACGAAGCCGCTATCGATCGTTTGCAGCAACTCGAATGTTTTCTCCATCGCATGCCGATTATCGGTTACGCGAACCGACGATAGATATGCCGCGTCCGCAGTAGATGTCCCCGATCTTCCCTACGGCGTACACCTCGACGTACCCCGTTCGAAGCTCGTCCAGCAGATTCGGGGGCGGCTCGATTGCATAGTCGCGTCGATTCGGCGTCCGCCGAAAAGACCCCGGTCTGCCGACAAACGGGCGGGCGATGACCCGGTTAACGTTATGCGGCGCGCGCAGCATAGCGCGAGCCGCCAGGCTCCAATCGTAGAGCGTCGCGAGCGGAACGATCGCTTCGTGAGCGGCGATCTGAAAAACGGAGTCGGCCGATGTATAGAGTATTGGGCGCCCGCTTTCGAGGTGTGCGGGCCCAAGTTCGTCGATGATCGCCGTGCCCGATGCCGGCTTATTGCCGAGCGGTGCTTTGCCGGTAATTCGTGTAAACGATTCGACGATTTCTTCCGGAAAGCCGTTGGGGTATGTCGGAAAGGGATCGCCCGTGCAAATTCCCATCATTTCCCAATGTCCGGTGATAGTATCTTTGCCCGCGCTGCGCTCGGCGAGGCGCGCAACGCGGGCTTGAGGCGATCGCGGCACAGCGACGCCGGCAATAGGCGTTAGCATGCCGAGTCCGAGCCGTTCGAAGTTCGCAAGCTGCAACGCGCCCAGCCGGCGCGCAGTATTGCCGATCGTGTTGGCGCCGGGCGCATCGCCGTAGCGCGCAGCATCGGCAAGCGCGCCGACGCCGCCCGAATCGATCACGATGGCCACCACGCGTTTCATTCCAGGAACCTCTGGAGCGTCTGTTCCTTCAAGGAGTCGGCTCTTACTCTCCAAAAACGTGCGACCGTGCCACGAATCGCGCTTGTGGCGTCGTTCGCGACGCTGATGTGCATCCTTGCGTGCTCCGCGGTCCAGGCCGCGACGCCCGCGCCGTCGCCGCAACCCTCCGCCGCGCCCCGATCGATCCTCTACTTGACGGCAAAGCGCATTGACTTCTACTACGATCGCTTCTTACTCGAGGCCGAT
This sequence comes from Vulcanimicrobiota bacterium, assembly GCA_963815165.1. Classification (GTDB taxonomy): domain Bacteria; phylum Vulcanimicrobiota; class Vulcanimicrobiia; order Vulcanimicrobiales; family Vulcanimicrobiaceae; genus Cybelea. Next base: position 1,287,497 of record CAWFFL010000003.1, on the reverse strand, counting down.
GGCAACGTACGCTTGCGCACGAGCGACGGCTTCACGGTGACCGGCGACGCTTTTTCGATGGACCTCAAACTGAACCGCTTCATGGTCGCCGGACACGTGACGCTTCACGATGCGAGCGGAACGGTCAGCGGTGCGGCCATCTCCGATTTCCTTGACTTCCAGCGGATTTATTTCGTGCCGGTGACGACCGAGCCCGACCGGTGGACGTTCCTCGACGGCGATCTCGCACATCCGGTGAAGGGGCGCGTCATGCCCGACGACGCGTTTTACTTTCCGGTCATCACGCAGACGCCCAGCATCACGGCGGGCGGCGCGGTTATCGGCACGAAGACCTACATACGATTCGTCAACTCACATACGTATCTCGCTGGGGCGGAGATACCGCTCGGCACCGACGTCGTCAATTTCTCGTCAAATCAGTATTTCGCGCAGAACACTCTATCGGGCGCCAGCGTCGATTTGACTTGGACGATGGTGGGAAGTCCGAACGCGCTGACCGCCGTGCACTTGCGCTATGACCCGACGTACAAGACGTATCTTTCGGTCGAGCAGCATTTCGTGGGCGATCACGACTACGCGGTCTTCTCGGTGAATCCGGCAACGCGCGCGGAGAAGTGGTGGAACTTGCTGCTCTACGAAAAGCTCGGCAGCCGCTTCCAGATCCAGACGTTCACACAATACTACGCTCAACAGAATTGGCTACAGGAGCCACGCTCTTCTCAGCAAACGACGTTCATCAACGCAACGTACGCTTTCCCGCACTCCTACGTGCAGGCAACCTCACAGATTACGAATTACAATATGCTCGGCCCGGGCGGCCTGGAAGCACCCAATGCCATCGCCGGCAATCTTTCGCATCCCACGCAAGTACAGCTCACCGCAACGAGCTTTCAAAACAAGATCGCCGACCTGCCGCTCTTCGAGCAGATTTACGAAGGCTACGGGTTCAATCACGACTCCGTAGGCGCTCTGCAGTACCTCAACGGTTTTCCGGGACACGGACCGCCGATTCCCACTCCTGGCTTGCAAGCCTACGGCGCACCCTGCCCCAATCAGTACGGCGTCAAGAATCAGCCGCAGTACTTTTGTCCGGTCTACACGACGATATGGAATACCGTGCTCGGCGTAAATTTCTATACGCCCGCACTGCGGCTCAACAATCCGCCAAGCCCCTACGGAACGTACTACTTCAACGCCAGCTTCAACAAGCAATATCAGTGGAACTCGCTTCCCCACTGGATCAGCACGACGTCGGAGAATTTCACGCTCAGCCGCCAGTTCTCGCGCGCGATCCACACCTATCTCGGCTATCAAATACAGAACGTCGGCGATTATTACATCAACGGAGGGTATACGCCGTGCGAACCTCCCGGCTCGTTCTATTGCCCATCGAGCTTTACATCGTTCCGCGGCGTCTCGACCCTGCGCACCACGAGCTTCGGACTCAACCTGGTGCCGAATCCGGAGTTCAACTTTTCGCTCCTCGTCCGGCATCACGACGATTTTCCAATTGCCGTTCCCGGCGTCTTTTCGCCCCCGCCGAACAACATCATCGGCCAGCCGCTCTATAGCTGGTATCTGGGCGAGCCGCCGTACGACGCCACCGGCGACGTGCGCTTCGTGATCTTCCCGCATGCGCTCGTGGATATTTCGCGCACGTTCTATTGGTACGGCAACCCGTATCGCACGCAGTACTGGCAGCCGAACTTCGTGGTGCAGATCCTGCCGATATGAGACGCGGATTTCTCTACGCTGTCCTGGCCCTACTGACGATCGTCTTGGTCGCCGCCGGACCGCCCATCGTCGTGAGCGGACAGCTCCTCGCCTATCAAGACGGTTACGCTTTCTTTACCACCGGCGACGGCTTTCGCGTCGCGCACGGCGTGGTAATCAAAGACGCCAAGACGGGCGGTCCCACCGCGATCGCGCCGGCGCCGCGCGTTTGGGCGAGGGCGACCTTCGACACGTCGGGGACGATTACCGAACTCGACGTTTCGCGAGCGCCGCTGGCGCCCCAGGGGAGTTTTGCGGACGTATCGCGCTTCGCCGTCGCGCTTTCCACGCCGGTTCCGAATCCCGATTTACTGAGGAACATTCAAACGCCGCCGCCGGGCGCCGAGAACCCGCTGCTTGCGTCTACGGTGAACTTCAACGGAAGGCCGGTGCTCGTTACCTTCATCGTCCAAGTGCCGCCGAACACGCCGTGGACGTCGAGCGTCTACATTACCAACGACGTCAGCGGTTGGAACGCGCAGGCGATTCCCATGGATCGCGTCGATGCGCTGCACTACGAGATTACGCGACGTTACAACTCAGGGACGATCTTCCGCTATATCTACGACCGCGGCACGCTGCAATCGCAAGAGGTCGCGCAGAACGGTCTGCAGCGCCAGTCGCGCCAGCTCATCGTCACGAACGCCGACGTACGCGTCATTCGCGACACCGTCTGGGCCTGGCAAGACGCGGTCCCCGGCGGCGTGCAGCAGATTCAACCGCAAATCATGCCGACGCCGTATAACCCGGCGCCGTTCCCGAACTTGCCAAACTGCTTGCCGCCGCCTCAGCCCGGAGGGCATGCGCCGAAGCCTGCGCCGAATTGCCCGCAGCCGCCGCCGTAGTTTTTATCGAACGGTCAGCGGGATCGCGCGTGTTACCGAATCGCCGCGAGTGTTGCGCGCGATGACCTGCATCGTGAAGTTGCCGTGGATGAACCACGGCAGCGGCGCTACCGTATAAGTCAGCTCGAACCGCCCGACGCCCGTTTTCACGAGCGTCATGGCGTATCCGCCGATGCGCGCCTCGACGCTCGCCACATTCGACGTCGTGACGACGCGTCCGAAGACCCGATCGCCGGGATGCACGGTCGTCTCGCTCACGGCGACGTCGAGAATTTGCGGTGCGGCATTTGGAGCGGCGCGCGGGATCTTCTTTGGCGCGGGTGGCAGCAGGACGCCGGCACGCCTTGGAGCCGAAGGAGATGGGCTGGGCGAGGCGGGGGTGGCGGTCGCGGCAGGGGTGGCCGGCGCAGTGGGTTGAGCGAGCGAGCCGGACGCGGCCGGCCGGCTTGATCCCGCGGCGGAAGGGCCTGGCTTCGCGGGCCGCGACGCGTGGCTGCAACCAGCTAGCGCAGTCACTACGACCGCAATCCAAAGCGTCGGGCGAGCACGGCACATCTCCAGCGGCTTGGTTCTGCCCGGGATAGGTTGAACATCCTCCTCGTGCCGGATCGTCAGCGCCCACTTCTCAGCATCGTCGTGCCGCTCTACAACGAGGCGCAGAACGTCGCCCCGCTGCTCGAGCGTCTCGGACCCGTCGTCGAACGCGTCGGTGCGGAGCTCGACTGCGAAATCATTCTGGTCAACGACGGAAGCCGTGACGGTACCGCGGAGGCGGTGCGGCGCGAGTTGGCGCGGCGGCCAGGCATCGTCCTCGTGAATCTCTCGCGTAACTTCGGTCACCAGTTAGCCGCGACCGCGGGTCTCGAGCTGGCGAGCGGCGATGCGGTCGTATTGATGGACGGCGATCTGCAAGATCCCCCGAACTAATCGAGGCCTTCTTGCGCCGATGGCGCGATGGCTACGACGTCGTTTATGCGGTACGGCGCGAGCGGCGCGGCGAGAGCCGCTTCAAGCTTCTAACGGCGCGCGCGTTTTATCGCCTCATCAATCGTCTGACGAAAATCGAGATTCCGCTCGATGCGGGGGATTTCCGGTTGATGAGCCGGCGAGTCGTCGACGCACTGCGAAGGTCGCCCGAACGCAATCGCTTTCTGCGCGGCATGGTCAGCTGGGTCGGTTACAATCAAACGTCGATCGAATACGATCGCGACGAGCGATATGCCGGGTCGACCAAATACCCGCTGGGCAAGATGATCCGCTTTGCTATGGACGGCATCACGTCGTTCTCCGACATCCCGCTGCGCTTTGCATCGTATTTGGGGTTCGCGGTCAGCGCCGTGGCATTCATATACGCGCTCGTCGTGATCGCATTCAAGCTCTTCAGTCTGCGTCCGCCCGCCTACACGCCCGGCTGGGCATCGACGATCGTCGCGGTGCTCTTTCTCGGCGGCGTGCAGCTCATGAGCTTGGGAATACTCGGCGAATATTTGGGCCGGGTCTACGATGAAGTGAAGGGGCGCCCGCTCTATCTCATCAGCGAGATCGAACGCTCGTGAAGATTCCATAAGGAGTTGGGCAGCTTCGCGTATCATCCCGTCGTCGATCGGTTCGCCGTTGCGGCACCGCTCGATCCGTCCTCGGTCGCGCTTTTCGTCGGCCTTTTCATTGCGGCTGCGTTCCTGACGCGCCGCCGGCCGGCGTACGGCCTCGCAGCGCTAATACTCGTCGTGCCGATCGCTTTTGCTCACGAGCTCGCCGGTACGACGATTACGCTGCCGAAATCAGTCTTGCTCGGCGTTTTGCTCGGGCTTTCGACGCACGCACAAAGCGCGCGTCTCTTGCGCCGGTCGCCGGCTCCGCTGCTGTTCGGCGCGATCGGCGCGATACTCGTAGCGACCGCGCTGAGCGTTTTCGACGCGGCACATCCCGCGGCCGTCGCGCGCGAGTCGTTCAAAGTCTTGGAGTATGCCGGCTTCTTCGTCGCCGCTTTTCTCTGCTATGCAATGGATCCCGACGATTCGCCGCTCGTCGTCGCAACCGCGACGGCCGCAATCGTCGTCGCAGTTTCGGCTCTCGCGCAAGAACTGGTCGGCGCGCCGTCGGGCCTCTACCTCGGTCCCGCCGTCGTTCCCCGCATCGCCGGTTTGCTCGAAGGCCCCAATCAGCTCTCGGGGTACTGCGAGATCGCCGTCGCAATTCTGGGCGCGTGGACGCTCGTGCGGCGATCGATGTTGCTCGACGTCGCGCTTGCGTTCGTAGTCTGTACCGCGATTCTGACGTTTTCGCGCGCGGGATGGTTCGCGCTAGCACTGGTCGTCGCACTTCTCCTAGCGTGGCGGGGAAAGCAGAGTTGGAGCGGATTACGGCCGGCTTTGTTGGGCTTATTCGCGGGCATCGCCGGTGCGGGAGCGTGGGCGATCTACGCGCACACGCCCGGCGTCTTGCGCGCGTCGCTCGAGTCGAGCGTCTACGCCGGCGGGGTGGGAAATCGCAGCGAGCTTTGGCGAGCGGCATGGGCGATGTGGCGCGCGCGGCCGGTTCTCGGCATCGGAGCGGGCAACTTCGAGTTTGCTCTACCCGCCTACGGGGTCTTCGGCGTTCGCACGCACGCGAATAGTTGGTATCTTCAAGCCTTGGCGGAGGGCGGCATCGTACTCTTCGGCGCGACGATCGCGCTCCTCATCGCGATCGTCGGCTCGCTGCTCTCTTGGGCACCATTGAAGAATTTTCGCAAGGTCTCGCCTTGGGTGATCGCGGCGCTGGCGTCCACGGTGGCGCTTGCACTGCACCAAATCGTCGACTATTTGATCTTCTATCCAAAGGTCGGCACTGCGTGGTGGCTGCTCATCGGAATCGCCGCGGCAGCGCGCACAAAACCGCCGAGATCGGCTCGAGCGTGACGCTTACCGCCCCGCTGCTCGTTGCAACCGATTGGGGTAGCCGCGGCGCCGTTGCAGTAGGCGCGCTGCTCGCAGTGGTCGCGATCGGCTCTTGCCTCTATTGGCGGATGCTTGCGCGGCGCCGGCAGTACCGTTTGCCGGCGATCCTGCTCTGGAGCTCTGCAGCCGTCGCAATCGCCTGGTTTTCGCCGGTACTCTTTTCGAGTGACGTCTATGCATATGCCGCCTACGGTGAAATGGCGCGCACGGGCTTCGATCCGTACGTCCGCGCCCCGGCCGCCGCGCACGATCTCTTGGTGCGTGCCGCCCAGGTGCAGTGGATCACGGCCTTTCCGATTTGCGTTTACGGTCCGGCTTTTCTCGCGCTTGCGCGCGCCATCGTAACGATTTTCGCGCCGTTCGGCATGCTCGCGCAGCTCGAGGCGTTTCGCGCCTTCGCGTCGGCTTCTCTGTTGTGCTGCGCGATGCTCGCCTACGCGGCATACCCAGGCGATCGCGTGACTCGGCTCCGTGCGGCAGCAACCATCGCGCTCAATCCAGTCAATATTTGGTGCGCCGCCGAAGGGCACAACGACGCCCTGGCCTTGGCGGTCTTGTTGGGCGGCTTCGCGCTCGTGCGCGCGCAACGAATGCAAATCGGAGCTGCGATCGTCGCGCTCTCGGCGTTGATCAAGGCGCCCGGATTGGCGGCAGCCGCGGCGCTTGCGATCGTCAACGCGCGAGCGCGCGCCGGCGCGATGCTCGGGATTGCGGTTACTGCGCTATTCTCCATTCCGTTGATCGAGGGAGTGGCAACACAGCTCGCTCCACGCGGCGCGTATGCGCCGCAGGCTTCGCTGCAAGCGATCGTCGCGCCGCTAGGCGCAAGCGTCGCATTGACTGTCGCGATCGCCGCGGCAGCGGTTCTGGCGGCCCGGGGCTTGAAATTGCTGCGGCGGAGATCCGACGAAGGCTGGATTTGGTTAGGACTGGGAGCGTGGATGCTCGTGCCTAATCCGTACCCCTGGTACGCCCTTTGGCTCGTGGCGCTCGCAGCACTCGCGCCCCGAACGCGCGCGGGCACCGTCGCTATTTTACTCTCGCTAACGTCCCTGCTGCGTTACGTCCCCGACGCAATCGGCTTACCGTCTGGAGCGCTTGCCGTGGCACTGGGCGTTGCAGCCGCGCTGCCGCTCGTCGGACTGGTTCCCTTGCGTCGCTGGTATAATCATCAACTCGCATGACCGCCCAAATGGTGACGCGCGCCGACACCGACTTACTCGCCACGCTGCGTTCGAGCCGCTCATGGCAGCACGCGATCGAACGATTGCGCGCGCTTACGCGCTTGCCCGGTCAAAAGCCCGGCGGGTATGCCGTGCACGAAACGATCGCCGCGGCGCGCCCGGCGCTCGTCGCGTCGCTTGCGCGCGAGCTGGGCTCGACGATTTTCGTTCTGCTTCCGACCCCGGATGCGGCAGAGCGCGCGTTCGCCGATCTTCTCCACTATCTCGGCGATAGGAGCGATCGGCTTGCGCTCGTTCGTTCGCGTGAAGAAGCGCCCGGCGCGATCGATAGCCCGTCCGAGCGAAGCGCCCGAATAACCCTGCTCGCCGATCTCGCCGACCACGCGCCGCGAATCGTCCTTTCACCGATCGCCGCAACACGCCAGTACGTGATCCCTCCTGGCGCCTTCAATGCGCAGCGCTTCTCGCTGAGCACCGGGGATCGCGTCGGCTTCGAGGCGCTGCAGCGGCGTCTCTTCGACGCCGGCTACTTGCGAGCCGACGTCGTCAGCGCCGTCGGCGAATACGCGGTGCGCGGCGGGATCATCGATCTCTTCGCGGCGACCGCCCAGACGCCGGTGCGCATTGAGTTTTTGGGCGACGATGTCGATTCGATGCGCAGCTTCGCGATCGAATCGCAGCGCAGCACCGCGCCGGTCGAAATTCTCGCCGTTGCGCCGTGGAGCGATCGAGCCGACGGTGACGCAACGCTCTTCGAATACCTGCCCGACGATGCGGTCGTCGTGCTGGAGGAACCGGCCACCATTGCCGCAATCGCCGGTGCGCTCGACGAAGAACGCGCGCGCGAACGGCACACACTATTGACGGAAGAGGAGACCGGCACGGCACTCCTCGAGCCGACGGCGCCGGCTTCGCTGGCGCGGATCGGCGCGGCGCTGCGGCACTACGCCTCGCTTCTTCTTCCCGGCGCGATCGAAGGGGCGGCCGCTCTCGATTGGGCTCCGGCGGCGCTGGAATCCTTCGTACTCGAAACCCGCCCCGTCGAACATTTCAACCGCCAAATCGCACTCTTTGCCGATGCGATGCGCGAATGGAGCGCGGCGGGCGAGACGGTGCATATCATCAGTTCGGCGGTCTCCCGCACGATCGACTTGTTGCGCGCCGCGGGAATTCCGGCCGGCCCGCGCGGACGCGGCCCTTCCGGCGTCTACGTCGAGCACGGATCGATCGAAGCCGGATTCCGCATTCCGAGCCTGCATCTTCGGCTGCTGGGCGATCGCGAGATTTTTGGCGCCCCGCCAAAGCGCGTCAAGATACGCGCCGTCAAAGAAGGCGTCCCCGTTACATTGGCCGACCTGCGCGTCGGCGATTACGTCGTCCATGCGGTGCACGGCATCGGCCAGTATTTAGGACTGCGGGCGGAGACCGTGCTGGGTGCGACGCAGGATTATCTCGATCTGCGCTACGCGGGGACCGACCGGATGCTGGTGCCGGTCACGCAGATGCATCAGATCGGCAAGTACTCCGCCGCCGAAGGCCAGGCGCCGCGGCTTTCGAAGATGGGCGGCGCGGATTGGGCGCGCGCGAAATCGCGTGTTTCCGAGGCGCTCGGAAGGATCGCCGACCAGCTCGTCGCGCTGTACGCAGAGCGCGAGATGTCGCGTGGTTTCCCATTCGGCCCCGACACGGCGTGGCAATCAGAAATGGAAGAAGCCTTCCCATACGAGCCGACGCCCGATCAGCAGAAAGCGATCGACGCGACGAAAGCCGACATGGAGTCGGCACGCCCGATGGATCGTCTCGTCTGCGGCGATGTGGGTTATGGGAAGACGGAAGTTGCAATGCGAGCGGCCTTCAAAGCCGTTGCCGATAACAAGCAAGTCGCCGTGCTGGTGCCGACGACGCTGCTTGCCGACCAGCACTACCGCACGTTCAGTGCGCGCTTCGCTGCGTTTCCCGTCCGAGTCGAACAACTTTCGCGTTTCACCCCAAAGGCCGACCAAAAGCGAATCCTGGGCGACCTCGCCGAGGGCAAGCTCGACGTCATCATCGGAACGCATCGCCTGCTGCAAAAAGACGTTTCGTTTGGCGACCTGGGATTGATCGTCGTCGACGAAGAGCAGCGCTTCGGCGTAATGCACAAAGAGCGCCTCAAAGAGTACCGCGCGAACGTCGACGTCTTAACGCTCTCGGCCACGCCGATTCCGCGCACGCTCCATATGTCGTTGATGGGAGTTCGCGACCTCTCGTTGATCCAGACGCCGCCGAAGAACCGCATGTCGATCAAAACGGTTGTGGTGCCGGCGAGCGACGCCGTCGTGCAACGAGCCATCGACGCGGAGCTCGACCGCGGCGGTCAGGTTTACTATTTGCACAATCGGATCGAGTCGATCTACGCAGTACGCAACGCGCTGGAACAGCTCGTGCCGCGCGCCCGCCTCGGCGTCGGCCACGGGCAGATGCGTGAGGCGGAAATCGAACCGGTGATGCAGCGCTTCATCGACGGCGACCTGGACGTGCTCATCGCGACGACCATTATCGAAAACGGCATCGACATTCCCAACGTCAACACGATGATCGTCAACGACGCCGACCGTTTCGGTCTCGCCCAACTCTATCAGCTGCGCGGGCGGGTCGGGCGATCGAACCATCAAGCTTATTGCTATCTGCTCTATCAGGGCCACAAAGCGTTGACCGAAGAGGCGCAAGCACGTCTCGAAGCCATTCGCGAGTTCGCGCATCTCGGCTCCGGTCTGCAAATCGCGATGCGCGATTTGGAGATTCGCGGCGCGGGAAACCTTCTGGGATCGGCACAATCCGGCTTCATCGCATCCGTTGGATTCGATGCGTACTGCGAGCTGCTCGCCGAAGCGATCGCGCAGCGGCGCGGCACACCGAGCGCACTCGAAGACCGGCAGGAGGCCGTCATCGACGTGAAGATCGATGCCTTCATTCCAAACGACTATATTTCGCAGGTGTCGCAGAAAATTGCCGTTTATCAGCAGCTTGCCAAGGCGCGCACGGAGCCGGAGGTAGAGGAAGTCGCCGCCGGCGTCAGGGATCGCTTCGGGGCGTTTCCGCGCCCGCTGGCAAATCTCGTCGAGCTTACGAAGCTGCGCGCGGTCGCCCTTCGCAAGCGTGTGACGCGCGTAGTCGTCGACGAGCGCCGCCTCACCCTTGGCGTCGGCTCGGGGTTCGCGCTCGACCCCGCCGCGGTACCACGGCTCCAGTCCCTGACCAACAACCGCTTTCGTTTCGCGGATGGGCGTATTCTGGTCGACTTGCCGGCGAGCGGCGCTTGGATGCCTCTCTTACGCCGACTGCTCGAAGCGCTCTAGATTTAGAGGAGCTCTGCCGCGGCGCGCGAACCCAGGGCGCCGTGATGCGGGGCCTCGGGCCCCGCTTACTATGCACTCAACTTTCCTTAAATAACGGAGCAACAATGTCGAAAGCCCCACGAATCACCGTGGGCCTTGCCGGTCTTCTCATGGGCACGTTCCTCGCGTCGTGCTCGAGCGGCGGCTCGGTCGCGACGGTGAACGGAGAACCGATTAGCCGGGCAACGTTCGATCAGCGGCTCGAAAGCAGCCCGATGGGACGCACCGTTCTGCAGCAGCTCGTTCAAGAAACGCTCATCGCGCAGTACGCAAAGAACAACAACATCACCGTCAGCGATGCTGAAGTGGATGCGCGTGAGAATCAAATCAAAGCAAACTTCCCAAGCGGATCGTGGGATGAGATGCTCAAGGCGCGCGGCCTGACCGAAACCGACGTACGCTCCGCGCTGCGCGAACAGCTCATTCTGAGCAAAGCACTCTCCAAGGACGTGACGATCGCGCCGGCCCAGATCCAGGATTACTTCAACAAGAACCACGCAACGTTCGATAAGCCTGAACAAGTGACGGCACGTCACATCCTCGTGCCGAACCTCGCGATGGCAAACATGATCGAAGCGAAGCTGAAGGCTGGCGGGAACTTTGGCGACCTTGCGAAGCAGTATTCGACCGATCCCGGAAGCAAGGTAAAGGGCGGCGACCTTGGGGCGTTCCGCCGCGGCCAGATGGTTCCGGCGTTTGACAAGTACGCGTTCTCGGCGCCGATCGGCCAAATCAGCCCGCCGATCAAATCCCCGTTCGGCTACCACATCATTGAAGTCGAATCGCGCACGCCCGGACAGCGGGCGACGCTCGCAAGCGCGACGCCGCAGATCGTCGACACGCTTCGTCAACAGCAAGAGGCGCCGCTGATTCAGCCGTTCTTGCAAGGTCTCCAGCAGAAGGCGACCATCGTCGTCAACGACCCGCAGTTTGCAGGCCTCTTCGCGACGCCTCCGCCACCGCCGCCGGCGGCGAACACGGCGCCGAGCCCGGCAGCGAGTTCGGCGGCTTCACCGGCAACGTCGCCGACAAAGTAGTCGTCCCCCGCGATGCGAACCAGACGTAATCGTGCTGGTTCGTATCGCGGGACTGGGACCGGGCGATCCCGGACTCTTGACGATCGGCGCGCTCGATGCGCTCCGGGCGATGGGCCGAGCCGCTCTCTTGTTGGCGCCCCCCGACCTGAGCGCGTACCTCCAACGTAACGGCGTCGAAATCGTTCGCGGGCTCGTCGATGACCCCGCGCTATTGGTACGCGGAAGCGGTGACGAGATCGCACGCTTCGTCGATCGTCTCGAGGGTGAGGCCGCGCTCGGACTCGGCGTTCTCGGCAATCCGCTCTCAGACTTTCCAGGCTTGCCGACGCTGCTGCGCATGCTCGAAAAGCGCTCGATCCGTGCCGAGATCGTTCCGGGCGTGCCGCGAGCGACGCTCTCGGCCTCGATAGCGATGCCGCTGGTTCCTCTTCCGCCGCAATCGTCGCACTATTCGTGGGACGACCTCGTCGAGATCATGGCCCGGTTGCGCATGAGTTGTCCGTGGGATCGCGAGCAGACGCATCGCACGCTCGTTCCATACTTGATCGAAGAGACGTTCGAGGTAGTCGAAGCGATTGAAGTTTCGCATTTGGAGGGGTTATGCGAAGAACTCGGCGATTTGCTGCTCCAAGTGCTCTTCCACGCGCAGGTGGCGATGGAAGTCGGAACGTTCAGTATCGCCGACGTCGTCGACGCGCTGTCGAATAAAATGGTCCGTCGCCACCCCCACGTTTTCGGCGATGCGGTGATCGAAGACGTCGACGCGCAGTGGAGGAATTGGGAGCGGCTAAAAGCACTCGAAAAGACCGGACGCGCGCGGCGCAGCCGGCTCGATGGAATTCCCAAGCATCTGGGTGCGCTGCAGCGCGGACAACGAATGCAGGAGAAGGCGGCGCGCGTCGGCTTCGACTGGCCGGACGTTTATGGCGTGCTCGACAAGCTCAACGAGGAATTGCGCGAGCTCGCCGAAGCGCGCCGCGCAAAGCAAGACGATCCGCACGTGCGCGAGGAGCTTGGCGACGTCTTCTTCACCCTCGTCAACCTTTCGCGAGCGCTCGGCATCGACGCCGAAACCGCGACGCGCGAGGCGAATGAAAAGTTCTATCGCCGCTTTACGTTCATGGAAGAGCGAGCCGCCGCGGATGGAAAGAGCCTCTCCGATCTAGACGTCGGCGAACTCGAGGAGTTATGGCAACTAGCGAAAGCATGAGCGCAACCATCCGCGTTCGCATGAGCGCGCACGACGCCCATTATGGCGGCAATCTCGTCGACGGGGCGCGAATTCTCGCGCTCTTCGGAGACGTAGCAACCGAGTTGTTGATCCGGCTCGATGGCGACGAGGGACTCTTCGCTGCTTACGACGAGATTCGTTTCCTCGCACCGACCTACGCGGGCGATTACATCGAGGCCGAAGGGCGCATCGTGCAGACCGGCAAGACGTCGCGCAAAATGGAGTTCGAAGCGCGTAAAGTCATCGCCGCGCGTCCCGATATCGGAGAAAGCGCGGCGGACGTTCTCGATCCTCCGGCCGTCGTCTGCCGTGCTTCCGGAACCTGCGTCACGCCCAAGGATAAAAAGCGCAAGTAGACGCTGGAAGTCAGCCTTTGGATTTGTACCGGAGATGAAACCGCAAGAAATCGCGACAGTGGCCCGCTTCGCGGTCGCCGTCGCGGGAGTGTAGACGCGCGAAAAGCCGCGCAATTCGATTTTCGCGCGGCGGGATCCAAGGATCGCCGGGATACTTGGCCGTCCAGTCCTCGATCGCAGCTTGCGTGTTCACGAGCCCGCTGTAACTCTCGCCTCTCCCGCGCTCGGCGTCGTGGATACGGTTGGTGATCTCGAGCGGGCTCATCCTCGTGGGACCAAAGTATTCGTCGGCGGGCGCGAGCCGCGTCCGCGCATCGCCCGGCTCTCAGACCGACGGAAATCCAGACTGCAATCCCTAGTGCCGACCAACGCCGCCTCATGCGATCGCCTCGCGCCGTTACTGGCATAAAAGCCAGGCGCCCCCTTCGTTTTCTTACAACGAGCGAGGGCGCCCTGGCATTGGGCCCAGATGAGAGCCGACGTTTAGTCGGTTAGCTCTTCCAGCTGATCACAACCTGACCGTTGCCGATCGCGCCGGCGCCCGTCTTGTCGGAGGCCTTCTTGGCACTCGGTTCCGCGTAGCCCGAACCGCCGCCGCCGCCGCCGCCGCTCGCTCCGTACGAGCTGCTATAGAGGCTGCCGCCTCCGCCGCCGCCGCCACCGTAGAAGCCGCCGCCGCCACCGCCTCCCGGCGGTCCACAATAGTAGCCGTTGCCGCCTACACCGCCGCTTCCGCCGGTGCCGGCCTCGCCGCTATTGTAGCAACTGCCTTCGCTCGCGCCGCCGCCGCCGACTCCGCCGCTCGTTTGCGAGCCGCCCTTGCCGCCGCTGCCTCCGTAGCTTCCGCTTCCGCAGCAGCCGTCGCCACCGTTCTTCCCGTTCTTGCCGCCCCCGTTTCCACCGGAGCCGCCGCTGTACGAACTGCCGCTTCCGCTGCCGTCAGTGCCCCCCGCGCCCCCGCCGCCGCCTGCGACGACGACGCGATCCTTGGGTGAGTCGCCGCCTCGTCGGACGTCGGAAGCGCCGCCTCCGCCGCCGCCGACACCGCCGTACGAGCCGCTGCCATATTGCGCGCCGCCATTGGCGCCGCCGTTATAGCCGCCCATGCCCGGGCCGCCAGTTCCGCCTTGACCACCGACGAAAACGGCCAACGCTTCGCCGGGGGTCACCGCAATCGTCGCGGTCGCCAGGCCGCCGTGGCCGCCGGCAGCTCCCGTTCCGGTCGCCTCGCCGCCCGCACCGCTGGCGGTAACGGTGAGGGTCTGCACGCCGGCTGGTACGGTAAAGCTCTGCTCCGACCCGGTAAAGGTGAAGGTCTGCGATTGTTGAGTCTTGTGAGCCGGTAGAGTCGGCCCCGATGGCGCGAACGAAAGCGCGCCTGATCCGTTCGAACATGCCGAAAAGCTCGCCGCAGAAATTACGGCAAGCGCAATACGTCCGAGCGTCCGCTTCATAGTAGATGTCCTCCTTGCTTGATATAGCGGGCGTCCTAAGCGCATTCTCGATCATTTGCGACGCTAAGTCAACCTGACAGCCTTTCCGGCGGACGAAAGCTGCCGACATGGCCACGAGAAGCGTCCAGTTTTTTCGGGCCAGCCATGGAGGGCTGCTCAGCGCTTGCGGACCCGAAAAAATGGTCGAGCTGCGAGCGAGCACGATGCGAGCGAGTGGCGTCTTCAAGTGGCCTATGTCGGCAGGTTTCGGCGACAAAGGCTGACGAGGTTGGCTTACCGCCGAGCCTCTAAACGGCTATGCGCTCGTGGGTCTTTTTCTTCCAGGCGAGTGTGTAGTAGCTGAACTGCAAGACCAGGACGACGCAATACGAGATCGGATAGCCCAGCCAGACGCCGTCGAGGCCGATGCGGCGCATCAGCAGGTATGCTGCGAGCACCTCCACGCCGATTGCAAAAATCCCATTGGCGGTGGGCACGATAACGTCGCCGCTGCCCCGCATCAAACCGCTGAGAACGGCGGAGTTTCCAAAGAGTAGGTAGCCCCAAAGGGTGATCATCAGCAGCTCGTGTGCGATGTGCAGGGTTCGCACGTCGGTGATGAACCAACCCAATATGTTCCAAGCAAAGAGATAACACGCGCCGATGATGAGGCCGCCGATCACGTAGTTCAGACCGACCGCCGAACGGATGACGCTGTTGAGTTTGTCCTCACGGCGCGCGCCGATGCACTGTGCGCCGAAGATCGAAGCTGAAATGCCAATCGAGATGGCAGGAAACTGGACGTAGCCGACGACTTGATTGACGGCTCCATATGCGGCGGTCGCTCTAGACCCGAAGCTATTGACCATCCAAATCACCGCAAGCTCCGCGAGCGAGACCATCATCACTTGAATGCCGGTCGGCACGCCGATGCGCAGAACTGCGCCCAGTATCTTCCAATCGATCAGCAGATCGCCAAACATTTCGCGGTCGAACTTCAGTGGATGATCGCGGCGGTGGAGATAGTAGAGCATCCATGCCATCGCGGCCGTGTTCGCAATCAAGCCGGCCACTGCAGCGCTGACGACGCCGAGCTTCGGTAATCCCAATGCACCGACGATAAAGAGCGGCGTGACGGTGATCGCCAACAGCGAGGAAATGATGAGCGCGTAGAACGGCGTCGTCGAATCCCCGGTGCCGCGCAGAATCGTCGCATAAACGAAGTAGACGAAAAAGACCGGCATGACCAGGAAGATGACGCGTGAATACGCGTCCGCTTGCGCAATGATATCGGGGGGCGTGCGAAGTCCCGAAAGCAGGGCCGTCGATCCGAGCGAGCCGACGATCGCGACGATGATGCCGAGATAGAGCCCGGCGCCGAGTGCCGTGCCGGCGATGCGCTTCATTCGATGAGTGTCGCGCGCTCCGAACGCTTGACCGACCAAGACGCTCGCGCCGCTCGAAACGCCGAAGACGAATGAGAACAGGAGGAATACGATCGGAAAGACGGCGGAGATCGCGCCGAGCGCCTGCGTCGAGATGAGCCGTCCGATCCAGATGCTCGCCATCGTCTGCGACGCCGACTGCAAGACGTTGCTGAGCATCAAAGGGACGAGAAAGACGAGGAGGATCTGCCACATCGGCTTCCCCTCCTCAAAAATGTTGACTCCGTGACGGCGTGCCGCTTGAGCTTGGGCCACGTCGATGAACTCTACTCCTCAGCCAGCAGTTCGTAAATCTCTTTGCGAGCGTCTTTCAACAACTCGCAGACATGCCCGAGCGTTTCGGGCTTAGTGGTGGGACCGAGCTGCGAGATCGCCCGCATCAATTTCCCCGCGCAATCGCGCAGTTGGGTAAGCGATTCGTCCTCTGTTTCCTCCCCTTGTCCCTCTTCGTGAAGCAGCCGCTCGAGGTCGGCCGCCCGTTCGCCGAGCGTCTGTCGGCCCTTCTCGGTGACGTCGTAGACGCGACGATCACCCTCGTCACGGCCCACGATCAAGCCTGCCGATTCGAGCGCCGCGAGCAGCGGATAAACGGACCCCGCGCCCGTGCCCCAGCCTTTTTCCCGCACGGCCCGAATCAGGTCGTAACCGTGCCTCGGCAGTTCGTCGAGCAGCTTGAGAAGCGCAAACTTCAAAATGCCGCGCCGCATGCGCCGCGCGCCGCGGCGAGCGTGCCGCGGCCCATACCAGCCCCAATGACCCGAGCTGGGATCCCAGAAACCTATATCCATCTTGAAACCCTCACGTTAGAATATATCGGCATAATATTCGATATATCGGGATATTGTCAATGCTTTCAGGAAATCGCCGCCGAACTGCCGCGCCGGTGCGGCTCGATAAGTTCTTGAAGGTCTCACGCCTCGCGAGGCGTCGCAGCGAGGCGCACGAGGCCCTGGAGCACGGGCGTATCGCCAAGGAAGGCAAGCCGCTCAAGCCTGGGTATCAGGTGCGGCCCGGCGACGTACTCGAGATTCACTACGCGACGAAGTACGTCACGGTGCGAGTGCGCGAGGTGCCATTGCGCGTAACGCCGGGCCTCAAACCCGCGGACTTGTACGAAATTCTCGAATCGCGAAACGACGAGGCCGACTGGTTATGATCTCGGCCGATACAAAGGATGCGCTCGCGCGCGAGCTTCCGACGGCACGTCACTGTCGTGAATCGCTGCTCGCCGGACTTGCCCTGTACGGAAACGTTCGCGGAGATTTCGTAACCCATCGCAACGCCGTCGCGCGCCTTTTCTGGTCGCTGCTCGACGAACGCAAATCGCATCCGATCGAGACGCGCCTGCCGACGCGTCTGCACCGCCTGCCTACCTTTGCGATCGCGCTTCCGGCGCGGTTGCTCGAGCGGCCGCGCAAGCCCGTGCACCGATGCGATCGTTTGATTGAAGTTCGCGCCGCATTCTTGGCTTGCGGCTCCCTTGCGGCCGGCGCACACGGCTATCATCTCGAATTCGTAGTGCGCGGCGAGGACGAGTCGCAGCGTTTGCAATGGATGTTGCGCAGTGCGGGAGTTCCGCCAAAACGAGTGCGGCGCAACGGGCGGTTCGTTCTCTATTACAAGGATTTCGATGCGATTGCCGAGCTGCTCACGCACATCGGCGCATTCGGCGCCGTTCTGTCGCTCGAAGACGTCCGCGCTCTGCGCGAAACCAAGAATCGCATCCACCGGCTCGTCAACACCGAAGCGGCGAATCTCGAGCGCAGCGCGCAAGCCGCGGCGTCGCAACGGCATACGATCGAATATCTGCGAAACGCGTACGGCCTCACACGGCTTACGCCGGCGTTACGCGAGGTTGCGGAGCTGCGGCTAAAGCATCCGGACGAATCGCTCGCGGAACTCGGTCGCCGCTGCACTCCGCCGATATCCAAACCTGCCGTGAGCAGCCGCCTCGGCGCGCTCACTCGGCTGGCCGATCATCTTCGGGGCGTGCAGGTGAGCGCGAAAGCCGCCCGGTAAACGCGCTCATGCGCATCGGAATCAACGGCTTCGGCCGTATCGGACGAAACTTTACCAAGGCGATCGTGGAGCGGGAGCCGCAAATCGAGATCGCCGGGATCAACGATTTGATCGACGCGCAGCAATGCGCGCATCTTTTCAAATACGACAGCAACTACGGCATTTATCCGGGAAGCGTCAACGGCGCCGACGGCACGTTGCGCATCGACAAACGCGAAATCCGCGTCTTTGCCGAACGCGATCCCGGCAAGCTGCCCTGGAAAGACCTCGGTGTCGACGTCGTGATCGAGTCGACCGGGCTCTTTACCGATGCCTCCAAGGCGCGCGCTCACATCGACAGCGGCGGCGCAAAGAAAGTTATCATCTCGGCCCCCGCCAAAGGCGAGGACATCACGATCGTACTCGGCGTCAACGACGACCGCTACGATCCCGCCACGCATCACGTGATCTCCAACGCGTCCTGTACGACGAACTGCCTGGCTACTGCCGTCAAACCGGTCGTCGACGCGCTCGGCTGGGTGAAGGGCTTCATGACGACAATCCACTCCTACACCAACGACCAAAACGTGCTCGACGGTCCGCATAAGGATCCCCGGCGCGCGCGCAACGCAGCGACCAACATCGTGCCGACGTCGACCGGCGCGGCCAAAGCGCTCTTCCTCACCATACCGCAAGTCGAAGGATCTTTCGACGGTTTTGCGTTGCGGGTTCCGACGCCGACGGTCTCGATGATTTATCTCGTCGCGCAGACGCACAAGCCGGCAACTCGCGCCGAGCTCAACGCGATCTTGCGCGGCGCGGCCGAAGGCAAGCTGAGTAAGTACGTGGCGTACACGGAAGAGGAGCTCGTTTCGAGCGATTTCAAGAAGGATCCCCATAGTTCGATCATCGACGCCAAGCTCAACAATGCAAACGGCGATCTCGTGCAGATCGCAGCATGGTACGATAACGAGTGGGGCTATTCGTGCCGGCTCGCCGAGCTGACGGCGATGGTGCTGCAAAGCGCTCCCGTAAAGGTCTAGATCCTACGCTCGGTGCGCGCTTGAGGCGATTGAACGACCTCGACGTACGTGGTAAGCGCGTCTTAGTACGCGAAGATCTCAACGTTCCCGTTGCCGATGATGGACGTATCCTGGATTACGCGCGCGTCGACGCCGCAATTCCGACTCTTCGCTGGCTGCACGAGCACGAGGCGCGCACCATCGTCATCTCGCATCTCGGACGTCCCGGCGGAAAGCGCGACATACGCTTTTCGCTGCGGCCGGTGGCGCAGGCGCTTTCCGATCGGCTCGGCATTGCGGTCCACTTCGCCGACGATTGCGTGGGCGAGGTCGCCGAACGGGCCGCTGCCGAGGCGCTCGACGGGGACGTGCTGCTGCTCGAGAACGTTCGCTTTCATCCCGAGGAGGAACGCAACGATCCCGAATTCGCAAAACGGCTTGCGCGGCTCGGCGAACTCTACGTCAACGATGCCTTCGGAACCGCGCATCGCGCGCATGCCTCGACTGAAGGCGTCGCCCACTTGCTGCCACATGCGGCCGGCTTTCTCATGGAAGCCGAGCTCGCCGCGCTCTCTCGCCTGGTGGACCGCCCTTCCAAACCGTTCGTCTGCGCGATCGGCGGCGCGAAAATCAAGGACAAAATCGAGTTGCTGCAGCGCCTCAGCGAGCTGGTCGACGCCTTTTGCGTCGGAGGCGGCATGGCGAACACGTTGCTCGCCGCGGCGGGGACGAACGTCGGCCGTTCGCTCCGCGACGACGATCTCGAGCCTGCGCGGCGCATCGCTTCGGCGATTCGAGAGCGCAACGTTGCGTTGCATTTGCCGGCGGATGCGGTCGTCGCCCCGAACATCGACGACGAAGGCGGAGCGCACGTCGTTCCCATCGATCGAGTCGGCGACGAAATGATTCTCGACATCGGTCCGGCGACGGCCGATGAATACGGGCGCGTAATCGAGCGCGCAAAAACGATCGTCTTCAATGGCCCAATGGGCGTCTACGAGCGCGCGCCGTACCGCAACGGAACCAAAGTCGTCGGCGATGCAATTGCCCGAGCTACGGCTGCCGGAGCGGTCAGCATCGTGGGCGGCGGCGACGCCGCCGCGGCCGCGCACATGCTCGGGTTTGCGTCAAAAGTGACGTTCGTTTCGACCGGCGGCGGGGCAACGCTCGAGTTCTTGGAAGGCAAACCGCTTCCCGGGGTCGTCGCGCTTGAGCGTTAGAACCCTCATCGCGGGAAACTGGAAGATGCACAAGACGGCGACCGAGACCGCGGCATTTTTCGACGCCTTTCTGCCGACAGTAACGACGCTTCCGGAATCGATCGAAATCGTCGTAGCGCCGCCCTTTACGTCGATTCCGCTTGCCGCGGAGCGCCTCAGTGCAACGCGCGTGCGACTGGGCGCGCAGACGATGCACTGGGAACTCCAAGGCGCCTTCACCGGCGAGATCAGCGCACCGATGCTCCGCGAGTTCGGCGTAACGCACGTGATCTTGGGCCATTCCGAGCGCCGGCAGTACTTCAACGAGACGGATCACAGCGTGAACCTCAAAGTGCGTACCGCGCTGGGTCAAGGACTCGTGCCGATCGTCGCGGTGGGCGAGACCATCGATGAAAGAAAACGCGGCGAGACCGACGATCGCGTGGTCGCACAGACGCGAGCCGCTTTGCGAGACGCGCCGCGGACGGCGTTGGGGAATATCGTGATCGCCTACGAGCCGATCTGGGCAATCGGAACCGGTGAGAACTGCGATCCTGTCGAGGCCGACCGCGTGATGGCGACGATTCGCTGCTCCCGCGAAGGACTCGACGATACGCCGATTCTCTACGGAGGCAGCATGAATGCGTCCAACGTGGCGTCCTATATGGCGAGACCGAACGTCAACGGCGGGCTCGTCGGCGGAGCATCGCTGGACGGCTACGCTTTTGCGATGCTGATAGCCAATAGCGCCGTGTCGCGATAAGGCTGCCATCACGTACAAGCACGTCGTTCTGGCGGTACTCGACGGCTGGGGTTGCCGCGACGCGGTGCACGGCAACGCAATCGCGACCGCAAAGCTTCCCCATTGGCGCGAGCTGCTGCGCGATTATCCGCATACGACGCTTCAAGCCTCGGGCGAAGCCGTCGGACTCCCGAAGGGCATCATGGGCAACAGCGAGGTCGGGCACATGAACCTCGGCAGCGGGCGGATGGTGCCGCAAGGCCTCACGATGATCGATGCCGCCATTGCCGACGGCGACTTCGCGCGAAACGAGAACCTGCAGCGAGCCATCGCGCACGTTACGCGCACGCGGGGAACCCTGCACTTTATGGGCTTGCTCTCCGATGGCTGCGTGCATAGCTCGATGCGGCACTTGTTTGCGCTGATCGACAAAGCGGCAGCGGCAAAGGCGCCGATCGCCGTACACTGCTTCCTCGACGGGCGCGACACGCCGCCCCGGTCGGCCTTAGACTACGTCGAGCAGCTCGAAGCGCGGCTGGCGAGCACGGGACGCTCGGGGTCGATTGCGAGCATCTCGGGCCGGTACTACGCGATGGATCGCGACCGCCGTTGGGAACGAACGAAGCTCGCGTACGATCTGCTCGCGCACGGCCGCGCAGACTTTCGTGCCAGCGATGCTGCGAGCGCGGTTCGCCAGGGATATGCGCGTGGCGAAGACGACGAGTTCGTTTTGCCGACGGTCGTGGCGCGCCCGCTTCCAATCGAAGACGGCGACGCGTTTGTTTTCTTCAACTTTCGCCCAGACCGCGCGCGGCAGCTCACGACCGCGTTCAACGCCGGCACAACGATCTATTACGACGACGGCTTCGGCGTTTTCGACTCGAAGGCGTATCGCGATCCGTTCTTCGCCACCATGACGAAATACGACGAAAGCTACACCAACCCGGTGCTCTTCGGCCCTCGACCGCAGTACGATACGTTCGGCGAGATCGTCGCGCGGGATGGCTTATCGCAGCTGCGCCTGGCCGAGACCGAAAAATACGCGCACGTCACGTATTTCTTCAACGGCGGGCGCGAAGATCAGTTCGAAGGGGAGGTCCGGACGCTCGTTCCTTCCGACAGGTCGGTGCCGACGTACGATCTCGCTCCCGCCATGCGCGCGCGCGAAATCACCGATGCCGCGATCGCCGCGGTCAAGAGCGGCACGTATGCGGCGATCGTCATGAACTACGCCAATGCCGACATGGTGGGGCACACGGGAAAATGGGAGCCGACGATCTCGGCCGTCGAGACGATCGATGAATCACTCGGCCGGCTCTCCAGCGCAACGCTTCAGGAGGGGGCGCTGCTTGCCATCACCGCCGATCACGGCAATGCCGAAGAGAAAATCGATCCGGACGGCAATCCGCTCACCGCGCACACGACGAGTCCGGTACCGTTCGTGCTCGTTGCGAGCGGTTTGCAAGGTACCATTGCGAACGGCGGCAAGCTCGGCGACGTCGCTCCCACGCTGCTCTCGCTGATGGGATTGCCGATTCCGGAGCGGATGACCGGGCACAATTTGTTTACGCCTTCTTAAAGAAAATTCAGGGGAATCACAGCCTCCTCTACGCCCCGTATAAGGCTGGCGTGCGAAAGTCATGAGGTAACGCGAGAGGAGAGTCTTCATGCAACGGCATCTCAGCGACGCGCACGACGTGTTGCTAGTGACAAGAGCCCTCATCTACTTCGTCTTCGCCGGAACGGCAACGGTTGCGGTCGCGCTGCTCGCGCATCTCTTGCCGATCAGTGGTTAACCTTCAACGCGGTAACAGCCGCTCGCGTCGACCGCCACACGGCGGTCGGCAACCCAGGCCGCACGAATGCGGTGATCCCAGAAAGAGAGAACGTGCACCGCCGCGGGGCGCAGATTGGCGATGAGCTCGCGCGCACGCTGCGAAACCGCGACGGCGTCTTTGACCCATCGCGGTTGATCGTTCGGCAGCAGCGCCGTGTCGAGCTCGGCATCGGCGACGGCCGGTACGACCGCTTCCGAGCGGTTCGTACCGACTTGCAGCGGCAGCGCTGCAGTAGGCTCGTCCGGTTCAATGCGGCGCAGCATGAATTCCGCGCTTGAGCTTCGCGATGGCGCTCGTGTGTAGCTGCGACGCGCGCTGGGGCGAAATCGTCAGGCGCTTGCCGATCGTGCGCAATGAGGTGTCCCGAAAATAGTGCATCAGCAGCACCTGGCGCTGGCGACGCGGCAAACCGTCGATGAGTTCGTTGAGGCGCGCTCGCTCCAAGCGACGCTCGACCACCAGCGCCGGATCGTCGTGCCAGTCGTACGCCAAGGATTCGCCGCGGGGCAGCGGAGCGTCGAGCGAAAGCGGCTGACCCCGATGGGCCGCCGCAAGCGCCCGCCCGTAACCGGGACAACACTCTTCCATCTCCACGGCACCGGGAACATCACCGCGCACGGCGGCAAGCGCGTAGCGCCGATTTTCGCCGTCGCGAACGATTCGGCGCGCGCGCTCGGAGACCGGATCCATGCGACGGATGCCGTTGAGCATCGCGCCGACGACGAGCCGACGCGCGTACTCGGCGAGCCGCGGACCGCGCAGCGGATCGAAGGAGTCCACGGCGCGAATCAGGCCGACGCAACCGTCGCCGACGAGATCGTCCATATCGAGGCTCGGTACGATTCGCTTCAGGCGACGGGCCGCCCGCCGCACGAGGGGAAGCAGCTCTCGCACCTGCTGCTCGCGTTCCAAAGCGTCGGTCACTCTTTGCGCTCGAGCCGGGCCGCGATCAACGCGGCAAATCCTCGATCGTCGCGACGTGCGATCTCGCGCGCAAGCAGATCGAGCTCGTAATCGCCGAGGGTTCCTGCTCCGGTAATCATCGGTCGAAGAATCGGCGCGAGAAGCAACGCCTCAATGAACTCGCCCGCCCGCCGCGCGACGAGGCTATCCACGCTCGAGGTTGTTGGCGATGCGCAGCATTTCGTCGGCCGCCTGAACGCCCTTGGCGTTGGCTTCATAGGCCCGCTGTGCGGTTAGAATCTGCATCATCGCGTCGATGATCGTGACATTCGACTCTTCCAGCATGCCGAAGCGCAGCTTTGGCGCATCGTGCGCGCCGGGCGCGATCTCGCGCGCCTTCCCCGATCGCGCGGTCGCTTCGAAGAGCGTCCCGTCGAGCGGGCGCAGCCGGTCCGGCGCCGCAAACTCGGCCAGACGAATGTGCCCGATCACGCGCGATCCGGTCGTGAAGGTAGCGCGAATACTGCCGTCGGGATCGACCGTCGCGGTCAATGCGTCTTTCGGGATTTGCAGGCCGGCCAAGCGCATATCGTGGCCGTTGCGTAGCGTGCCGTCGGCGGCACGGGAAAACTCACCGTCGCGCGTGTAAAAATGCCGCCCCCGCCATCGACGACCGTGAAGAACCCCGCTCCGTCGATGGCGAGATCGAATGGCCCGGCACTGCGCGCGAGTTTACCTTGCGCAAACATGATTTGCGGACCGAGCGCTACGGTGCCGAGGCCTCCCTCACCGGAAGCAATGAGCTCGGCGAAGTGCTGTGCCGAACCTTTGAAGCCGACGACGCCCGCATTTGCCAAGTTATCCGCGATCGTATCGAGATTGCGTTGTTGAGCCGCCATGCCGCTGGCGGCGGCGAAGAGCGCGCGATCCATGCTTGCTCCTACTGAATGCGCGCCGCTTCCGCGGCCTTTTCGCGCGAGCGATCTATCGCTGAGACGGCTTTTTGCGCGCTTTCGTACGAACGCTCCGCAGCTAGCACATCGATCATTTCGGCAATTGCATCGACGCCGTTCGATAGGCGAGGCCCTTCGACGCGGCGGCCGTCAGCGCGCACCCCGCCGGGCTGTCCGGGTTGCCGATCGCGAACGACCGTCACGCCGATTGCGGTGAGGAAGCCGCGCGCCGCGATTCGACGATAGCCGCCGGTGGAGACGTTCGCCAGATTTTCGGTCGCTATCTCCAGGCGCGTGCGCGCCGCGACCATCGCGCTCGAAGCCCATGCAGTGCCGTCCATGACCGCATGGTAGCTCGAGGCCGTAGCCGAATCGTGTCGGCAAGATGAACGATCTGCGCCTCGCGCGATTTGTGCTTGCCGCCGCGCTCGTTGCGGCGTGTAGTTCGCCCGCCCAAAAGCCCAGCGCCGAAGAGCGCGAGATCGCGGCGATGGCACCGCTTAAAGCGCACTACTCGGACCTCGTGATGGGGTTCGACGTGCATCCAGCCTCGACGCTGGTCGTCAGCATCGATCTACAGAGTTACGTCGAGACCGACGACGATACGCTCAAGGCGATGCGGAGCGACGCGCTCAAGCGCTGGCGCGCAGCATGGATCGCCGCGCACCCTCGCGCGCATGCGACGGTGCAGGTGCGATTCATCGATTTCATCGGCCGCAAAGTCGCGATCGAATCCTCGAAGGTTTAGTCGCGCCATCCGTTCGTCATCGAGTTAAAGCCTTGCGACTACCGCTTCGGTGAATGCCTCTGTGGAGAGCGCGGCTTCCGACGCCTTCGCTAGTTCGGCCGTCCGCAACCCGTCGGCATACGTGCGTTCGACGGCGCGCTCGATGCGCACGGCGCCGGCGTCGTCGTCGAGGCGAGTGACGCAGCAGCATTGCCGCCGAGAGAATAGCGGCCGTCGGGTTCGCCACGTTCTTCCCGGCGATCGCCGGGCGCCGTCCCGCCGATAGGCTCGTAGAGACCGAAGCGGCGCCCGGGCGTGCCTCGTTCGCCCAGACTGGCGCTGGGCAGCGTTCCGATCGACCCGGTGAGTATTGCCGCTTCGTCGGAGAGAATGTCGCCGAACATATTCTCGGTGACGATGACGTCGAAGTCGCCGGGACGCTGCACGAGCTGCATCGCCGCTGAATCGACGAGCAGATGCTCGAGGCTGCACGTCGGGGTACTCGTGCGCCACGGCTTCGACGACGCGCCGCCACAGTCGCGACGTTTCGAGAATGTTTTGCTTGTCGACCGAAGTCACGCGCTTGCGGCGCGCGCGAGCCAGCTCGAATGCGATCCGCACGATGCGCTCGACCTCCGGCGCGCGATAGATCATCGTGTCGACCGCCTCTTCGATGCCGTCGACGCTGCGCTGCTCTTTCGGGCGACCGTAATAGATGCCGCCGGTCAGCTCGCGCACGACGATCAAGTCGATCCCGCGCACGATCTCGGTGCGCAACGGCGATGTCTCTTCCAACCCGGGAAAGACGCGCACCGGACGCAGATTCGCGTAGAGCTCGTAGTCGCGGCGCAGCAGAAAGAGCGCGTACTCGGGACGCTCCGGCAACGGCTTCCCCTCGTATTCGGGCAAGCCCACGCTGCCGAAGAGGATTGCGTCGCTGGCATCGCAGAGCGCCCGCGTCGAGTCGGGCAACGCCGGCAAGGCCGCGCGCGAGCGCCGCGCCGCCGACGGACTCTTCGACGCATTCGATGTCGGGACGCACCGATTGAGCACGCGAACCGCGGCGTGCGTCACCTCGGGGCCGATGCCGTCCCCGGGTAAGACTGCAACGCGTGACATTCGGACTCGTAGTAGACGGTTATGTCGGGTCGTGTCGTCTTTTTGTCGCCGGCTTCTCTCGGCACCGGTTCGGGCTGCGTTCAGGAGCGGCGCTTTGCGGCTCGCCGTTGGCTTTCGGACCATCGGCGCGCTCGAGCAACGCCAAGTGCGTCATCAACAGGCTGCGCAGCTCGCTACGCGCCTTCTCCGCAGCTTCGACGGCGCGCTGCTGCTCGCGTCGCACTTCGGCGATCGCATCGTTGTAGCCGGCGATCTCACGCTCGCCGGCGAGGCGCGCCTGCTCGCGGATCAGATCGGCCTCCTTATGCGCCGAAGCTTTCACCTCGTCGGCGGTGCGCTGCGCCAGCACGAGCGTGTTCTGCAGCGACTCTTCCATCGCTTTGAAATGACTGATGCGCTCCTTGAGGTCGGCAATGTCCGCTTCGAACGCCGCGCGCTGCTGCGCTTCATCTTCGAGCGTCTCGATGACCTCGTCGAGGAAGCCGTCGACGTCGGCGCGATCGTATCCTTGGAGCGCCTTCTTGAAACTCTTGTGCTGTATGTCGACCGGTGTGATCTTCTGCATCTGCGCGAACCTCTGCTATGTCCGGTTCGTCATGAAGTCGAAAGTGCCGTCGGCCATCATCGAATCGCGCAGCCCTGCGGCGTTCACGACGATTCCGGCCGGCACGACGAGATAGATCGACTCCGCGAGCTTTTGGATCTTGCCGTCGATCGTATATGCGACGCCCGAGGTGAAGTCCACGACGCGTTGTAAGAGCGTCCGGTCGGCGTTCTGCAGGTTCATGATGACGACTTGACGATTTCGCAACGCATCGGCAATTTCCACGACGTCTTGATAACTGCGCGGCGAAAAAACGCTCACTTGACTTCCGCGGCGTGCCGGCGATCGAAAGCGGAACGACCCGCGGCGACGACGTATCGTCGCCGTAAAACTCTTCTTCGTCTTCGCGGATCGAAAAGAACGACCCGATCTTACTGAAAACGCTCACAGCGCAACCTCCCTTCGACTTCGCTCAGGATCGCTGACCAAAAAGCGCCTCGCCGATGCGCAGCATCGTCGAACCCGCCCGGACCGCTTCACGCCAATCGCCCGACATGCCGATGGAGAGCGTACTTCCACCTATACGTGCCAACGTCTTGGCTGCCAGCTCGAATGCGCGCAGAATTACTTCGCGGTCGTCGGTGAGCGGGCCGATCGCCATGACGCCTTCGAGCCGCAAGCCCGCCTGGCCGCGAAGCGTTTCGGCAAGCCCATCGGCGCTGCGCCGGCGGACAGCCGAAACGTTCGGCCGGCGAGATGTTGAGCTGCAAGAGCACCGGAAGCTCTTTGCCGGCCTCGTGCGCCGCCTTCGAGAGCGCCGCGCCGGCCTGGGCGCGATCGACGCTCTGTACCAAGTCGAACGCAGCCGCCACCGCTGCGGCTTTATTCGTTTGAAGATGGCCGACGAAGTGCTTTCGAACCGGCGGCAAGCGCGGGAAACTTCCGGCGTGCCTCCTGAAGGTAACTCTCGCCGAGATCACTCAGCCCCGCGTCGATCGCCGCAACGATTGCTCCCGACGGTCTGTCGCTTTGAGATTCCGACGAGCGTGACGCTTGCCGGATCGCGGCCCCAGCGCCGCGCCTCCTCGTCGATCGCGCTTCGCAGCGCCCGATAACGCTCGGCGAGCCTCGTCATCCACGCGCCGGCTGCGTCGCGTGGCGGGACCGATCTCCGTGCGCGGTCCGGGCCGCGTCGCGCAATAGACGATGCCGATCACGCCGACGATGATCATCGGCAGCGCATAGAGCTGGCCGCCGGTGATGCCCATCCACGTAAAGTCGGCATGGCGCCACAGCTCGGCGATGATGCGCGTGATACCGTAAAGGGTGAACCAAGTCCATGCGACGACGCCATCCTTTGGCTTTGAAGCGGTAGACGATCAGTAAGATCGGAAGCGTCAAAATGTCGAGAATCGCTTCGTAGATCTGCGAGGGATGGCGATAAACGGCGATGCCGTTGATCGTCGGCGCGGTGGGGAAGACCATGCACCACGGATGGTCGGGGTGGCAGACGTCGCCCCAGAGCTCGTCGTTGATGAAGTTGACGATGCGCACCAGCGTGATCCCGATCGGCAGCATCATCACGACCTCGTCGCCCGACGACGATATACTTTAGGCCCGGATGCTTGCGCACGAAGAGCCACATCGCGACGAGACGCCGATCAATCCGCCGTGGAAAGCCATGCCGCCGTTCCAGACGGCGATGAAATTTATCGGATCGGAAAGGTAAAACGAAGCGTCGTGCTTGCTGATGATGTCGTTGATTACGAAGAACGTGCGTCCGCCGACGAGCACCCCGATCAGCGCGTAAAAAAGAAAGTCCTGGATCTGCTCGCGCGTGAGGCCCAGGCGGCGACGCCCGGCGGGACGGCTCATCCATAGGTAGACGCAGACGAACGCGACCAAGTAGGCGATCCCGTACCAATGGATGCCGAATCGTCCCAGGTGGATTGCGACGGGGTCGATATTTGTCGGATAGGTAAACCAGTGTTGCATTTATAAAAATGTCCGGCTCATGACCGCGACGACACATATCACCGCCGGCATCGCCTTCCTTGCGGGCCTCGTTTCCTTCGTGTCGCCGTGCGTCCTTCCGCTCGTCCCGCGTACCTTTCGCTGCTGACCGGAGAGAGCGTGGAAGATCTCCAGGCCGAAACCACCGCGCGAGCCCGCATCCAAACGCTCGCGCACGCCGTCCGCGTTCGTCGCCGGCTTTAGCCTGATCTTCATCGCCTTGGGGTTGAGCGCGAGCGCGATCGGCGGAGCGCTCGACGCAAACCGCAGCCTGATCGCTCAGATCGGCGGAGTGCTCGTCGTCGTTCTTAGGCCTGCACATGATGGGCATGATTCGAATTCCGTGGCTCATGATGGACAAACGAGTGCATCTTCGCCACGACCGCGCGAGTTTCTGGACGTCGTGGATCGTCGGCATGGCCTTTGCCGCCGGATGGTCGCCGTGCATCGGTCCGATCCTTGCCGGGATCCTGGCCATCGCTTCGCAGCAGCACAGCGGCGAGGCCGCCTTGTTGCTCGTCTTCTATTGCTTGGGTCTTGCGCTTGCCGTTTCTCGCGGTCGCCGGAGCCGTGGGTGCGGTGCTTGCCGCTCCTCCGTCGTCTTCGTTCGTCGATGCGCGTCATCGAGTTCGGCGCGGGCGTCTTTCTCATCGTCGTCGGATTGGTATTAGTCAACGATGCATTTCTCAACGTCGCAGGATGGTTCTACCAATTTGTCCCGCAACCGAAGCTCTAACTTAATCAACACGCTCGTTATTGCCGGTCGTCGCCGTTTTGCGTTGTGGGCCGATCAGTACACGAAGCGGCTGATCGCCCATACGTGCGTGCCGGATTTTCCGGCATGTCGCACCGTCATTCCGAACCTTCTGCGAATCACGTACGAGCGCAACGTTCACGGCGCGTTCGGACTCTTCGGAAACAATGCCGTTCTATTGATCGCGATGGCGATCGTAGTGCTCGTGCTCTTTTGGTTCAGTTTCCGCGAAGCGGCCGCCCGTTCGCTGCTCGTACGCATCGCCTTCGGCATGATCGTCGGCGGCGCCATCGGCAACATCGTCGACCGGCTGCATTACGGCTACGTGATCGACTTCATCGACTTCTACCGCATTTGGCCGAATATCTTCAACGTCGGCGATTCCTGCATTACGGTCGGCGTGGCGTTGCTATTGCTTTCGAGCCTTGTTACACGTCGTCACCGCTGAAGAAGCCGGGAAACCGCACCGACGTCCTCGTCGCCTCGCTTTCCGGCGCATCGCGATCGCTCGCAGCGCAGAGCGTCAAAGAAGGGCGGATCCTGCGTCAACGGCGCGCCCGCGAAGCCGAGCCTCGCGCTCGAGGAAGGCGACGAGCTCGAGTTCGAAGTGAGAGCGCGCACTCCGTTGATCGCCACGCCGCAGCCGAATCGAACTCGCGGTAATCTACGAAGATGACGACCTGTTAGTCGTGGACAAGCCGGCGGGAATGATCACGCATCCGGCGCACGGCGCGACCAGCGGAACGCTGGTGAACGCGCTGCTTGCTCACGTGCAAGCGAGTCTTCCGGGCGATGCGCTTCGGCCCGGACTGGTCCATCGCCTCGATCGCGACACCTCGGGACTGCTCGTCGTCGCAAAACGCGAGGAGAGCCTGCGCAAGCTCGGCGCAGCGATGAAGGCGCGCCGAATCGAGCGCGAGTACGTCGGGCTCGTTTGCGGCGTGCCGCAGCACGCTCGCGGCACGATCACCGGTGCGATTGGACGCGATCCGCGCAATCGGCTGAAGTTTGCAATCGTCGAGGACGGGAAGGCTGCGCTGACGCACTATGAGGTGCGCGAAGCGTTTTCGAAACACGCCGAACTTCTCTTTCGCCTCGAGACCGGGCGAACGCATCAAATTCGCGTGCACCTTGCCGCGGCCGGCCATCCGATTCTCAACGATCGCGCTCTACGGCCAGCGCGATCCTCGCGTCGAGCTTCCGGGACAGGCGTTGCACGCCTGGCGCCTCGCGTTCCGACATCCAACCAGCGGCGCGCGCTTGGAGTTTGAATCGCCGCCGCCGCCGGCATACCAACGAGCGCGAACGCTCATGCTCCAGGGAGTCGTACCCTGAGCGTTTACGCTTCTCGCGCAAGACGGAAACGCTCGGCGGGGGCGGCTGCGTTTGGCGCACGGCTACGTCGAGACGCCGTGCTTCATGCCCGTCGGAACCGCGGCCACGGTGAAGGCTCTGGCGCCGGCCGAGTTGCGGGAAGCGCAGACCCAGATCGTGCTGAGCAATACCTACCACCTGTGGCTGCGTCCCGGAATCGAGCCTATCGAAGCCGCGGGCGGTCTCCATCGCTTCATGGGCTGGGACGGTCCGATACTCACCGATTCGGGCGGATTTCAAGTCTTCAGTTTGGAGAGCCGCCGGCGCCTCGACGACGACGGCGTCACGTTTGCATCGCATATCGATGGAAGCGAACATCGCTTTACTCCTGAAAACGTCGTGACGTTCCAGCAACGGCTCGGAAGCGACGTCGCGATGGTGCTCGACGTCTGCGTCAAACTTCCGGCGTCACGGGAGCAGCTCCAAGAGTCGGTGCGTTTGACGACCGCGTGGGCCCGCCGCAGTGCCGCCGCGCCGCAACGTGAAGGTACGCTGCTCTTCGGCATCGTCCAAGGCGGCCTCGATCGCGATCTTGCGCGAACGAAGCGCCCGTGAAATCGTCGAGCTCGACTTCCCGGGATATGCGATCGGCGGCCTCTCCGTCGGCGAGACGCGGGAGCGGACGTACGAAACCGCACGGTTCACCGCAGCGCTTCTTCCGGAAGCGAAGCCGCGGTATCTGATGGGCGTCGGAACGGTGCGGGATTTAATCGCTGCAATCGGCTGTGGAATCGATCTCTTCGATTCGGTCTATCCCACGCGCTGCGGCCGGAACGGCCGTGCGATGACGCACGATGGCGAGCTGAATATCTTCAACGCGGCCTTCGTAAGCGACACCGCGCCGCTCGACGCGCGCTGCGATTGCGCGACCTGTAGGAACTATACGCGCGCCTATCTTTCACACCTATTTCGCGCGAAAGAAATGCTCGGCCCGCGGCTGCTTTCCTACCATAACGTCTATTTCTTGAATGCGCTCATGCTAGAGGCTCGCACAGCAATCGAGGGCGGTGGAGCATCTTCTTTGCCGCTGCGTGCAGAGCGGCTCTCCTAACGGTGGAGATTCTGCGTTAGCGGGTTCACGACGCTTGCACAATCCGCACAAATCGTCGGATGATCGGGGTCCGTTCCGAGCTCGCGGTACTTCCAGCAACGCGCGCATTTTTCGCCGTTAGCGGGCAGCAACACGAACTCGACGATGCCGTCGGGGGATTGCGAATCAATCCGTTGGCTCTCGACGAGGCGAAGCTGCGAGACGACGAGCGCCTCGCGCAGATCGTCGCCGAGGGCCGCAAGGCGTCGGTATGCGGCGGGGGTCGCTTCGAGGACGAGCTGCGCTTCGAAATCGCGCGGGCTGGCAACCGCTGCGACGCGCGCCCGAAGTTCCCGCAACTGCTGCCAGAGCCGAAGGTCGTTCTCGAACGCGCTTGCGCGAGTGCGCCCGACGTCGAACGACGTGTCGAAGATGCTTGCCGCTTCACCGCGCAGAGCGGGCGCGACGGCTTGCCAGGCTTCTTCCGCCGTAAACGAGAGTACGGGCGCCAGCACGGTGAGAAAGCGTCGCAGCACGTAGAGCAGCGCCGACTGCGCGCTGCGCCGGCGCGGATCGGCCGCAGCGCGAGAGTAGAGCGGATCTTTCAATGCGTCGAAATAGAGGCTCGACATTCCGCTTTCGAAGTCGACGATGCGCAAATACGCGTCGTGGATTTGGAAAGCGTCATACGCCGCCTTGACGTCGGCCGCGAATGCGTCGGCGACGGCACAGGCGAGCCGGTCCAACGCCCCCATCGCCTCGCGCGCGACGACGTCGTCGGCGCCGAGATCGTCGAGGTTCGAAATCATGAAGCGCATACGATTGCGCAAATTCCGATAGACTCGCCCGACTTGCTCGATGACGTTGGGGCCGAAACGCACGTCGTCGATCGGCTCGACCGAGGCGGCCCAGAGGCGCAGCAGATCGGCGCCCCACCGATCGATCGCATCGACGACGTCGATGCCGGTGCCGCGCGATTTCGACATCGGGCGACCCTGTTCGTCGTTCACCCAACCGTTCTTCATCACGCGCCGGTACGGCGCGCGTCCTTTGATTGCGACGCCGGTCACCAGCGAGCTGCGAAACCAGCCCCGGAATTGATCGCCGCCTTCCAAGACGAGATCGCTGGGCCACGGCATGCCCTCTTTTCCTAGCACCGCGAGATGCGTTACTCCCGATTCGAACCAGATGTCGACGATGTTCTTCTCCTTTTCGAATCGTTCGCCGCCGCAGTTCGGACAGAGGAAGTCTTGCGGCAGATACGTCTCGACGGGATCGCGCCACCACGCATCGGCCCCCACCTCGCCGAAGCGCTGTGCGGCAAGCCGCGCCACGCGCGCATCGAGCACAGCTTCGCCGCATTCCATGCAGACCAGCGACGGTATCGGCGTGCCCCACGTGCGCTGGCGCGAAAGACACCACTCGGGGTGCGTCTCGATCATCTGCCGCTGACGCGCCCCGTCCCCATTCCGGCGTGTACTCAACGCCGTCGATCGCGTCGAGCGCGCGCTGGCGGAGATGGTTTTGATCCATCGCCAGAAACCACTGCGCCGTTGCTCGGAAGATCACTGGATTGTGACAACGCCAGCAATGCGGATATGAGTGCTCGTAGTCGCCGGCGCTCCAAAGCGCGCCGCTTGCAAGCAGATCTTCGACGATCCGCGGATTTGCTTTCAAAATGTGAAGTCCGGCATACGGTCCGGCCTCGGCGGTAAAACGGCCCGCAGCGTCAACCGGATTGAGGATCGGCAATCCGTATTTCATGCCGGTATCGAAGTCGTCGGCGCCGTGGCCCGGCGCCGTGTGAACGGCGCCCGTTCCCGTCTCCAGATCGACATACTCTGCTAACACGATCACCGAATCGCGGTCCATGAAGGGATGGCGCACGGCGAGATCGTCGAGCACTTCGCCGCGAGCGCGGCCGATCAGCTCCGCCTGCGCGAAACGCTCCCCAAGGGCTTTTGCCGCGAGCGCTTCGGCGACGATGACGCCCTCGTCGCCGACGCGATAGAGGCCATAGACGGCGTCGGGGCGCAATGCGATGGCGACGTTCGCCGGCAGCGTCCACGGCGTCGTCGTCCAGATGAGGAAAGAGACTTTGCCCTGCGGGCGCTCCTGCGGATGACACGGAGAGAAAGCCTTCAGTATTCGTGCGCGCTGTTCGTCGTTTGCCGTGAAGCGGACGTAAATCGACGGCGAGACGCGTGGCTCGTACTCGATCTCGGCCTCGGCGAGCGCCGTTTCGTCGTGGATGCACCAGAGCGTCGAACGCAATCCCTTGTAAATCTGATGTTTCTCGGCAAGGTCGGCGAGCGCGTTGACGATCGTCGCTTCGAACGACGGATCGATCGTGCGATACGGCCGGTCGAATAGTCCGAAGTTTCCCATCCGCACGCGCTGCTCGCGCTGGCGGTCGAGCCAGAAAAGCGCGCGCTCCTTGCAGCGCGCGCGCAGCTCTAGTGGATCGATCGTATGAAAATCTTTGATGCCGAGATGCTTGAGCGTCTCGTACTCGATCGGCAGGCCGTGCATGTCCCAGCCGGGGACGAACTTGGCGTACTTTCCATCGAGCAGCGCAATCTTCACGAAGACGTCCTTGAGCACCATGTTGAGAAAGTGCCCCATGTGCAGTCGCCGTTGGCATAGGGCGGCCCGTCGTGGAAAATCCACGGGCCATTGGCGGCGTTACGGTCCAAACGTCGCTCGTAAGTATTATGCTCGCTCCACCACGCTAGCCGGTCGGGCTCGCGCTTGGGAAGCTCTGCCTTCATCGGAAAGGCCGGTCTTAGGCAGATTTAGGGTCGCTCGATAATCCATCAGTCGCTCAAGAGTTCGGCGAGAACGTCGAAGTTGCGTTGCGCGGCGGTACGGAGAGGGTCGGCTTGCTCCTCGAGATGCTCGCGATCGCTTCGCGCTCCCCAACGGCTCGATCGACGAGCTCGTCGATAGTCTCGTTGCTGGGGCGTTGCGTCGCCGGCGCGCATAGCGGCGGCAACGGATACCGTAAATCCTCACAGAAGCGCCGCGACCTTCGGATCGTAAGCCAGCGCGAGAAACGGAACGCCGTAGCGCGCCGCAAAAATCAGCGAATGGAGCCGCATCCCGACGACGAGCCGCGCGCCGCAGAGTATCGAGGCGGCTTTGGGGATCGTGCACTCCGGTAACATGACGGGATTGGACGCACAGCGGCGGATCACGTCGGCGGAGAGCGCCGCGTCGGGCGCTCCTCCTAGCGGAAGGAAGGCCGAACGGATGTCGTGCCGCTGCGCGAGCCGGTCGACCACGCGAGCGACCATCGGCGGCGGCATCGCGAAAACCGGCACTCTTGCGTACGCTGATCACCGCGTAGTGGCCGCTCTCGGGGCCGAGCCCTTCGCCCGACAAATCGACGCCCTCGGGCTCTTCGTACAAGAAGACGGGATCCGCGCTGCGCTCGATCGGCGTTTTGGGAAGAAGTTCGGCCAGCAGCACACGGGAGCGCTCGTCGCGGACCGTCGCGCGATCGAGTCCACGGCAAAACTGGCGCACGATGAGGCGCCCCCAAAAGTCGAGGGTCCGATCGATTGCGCGAAGACCATCGTCTTCTTACGCGCCCGGATCGCTTCGCGGAGAATTCCCGCATAATACATCAGGCTGCGCAGGCTCGTCGCAGTTCTGCAATAATCCGCCGCCGCCGGAGAGCACGGCGTCCGCGCGCGCAATCGCGCTGCGAACTTCGCGCCAATCCCACCGAGGCACGCCTTCGATGCCGTATCGCGCCGTCGTTGTCTGCGGGGTTGCGGAGAGTACTTCGAGGCGCGTTGTTGGTAAACGCCCGCGGACGCGTTCGACGATCACTTCGAGGAGCGCTTCGTCTCCCAAGATTCCCGAACCCGTAATACCCTGAAATCAAAAGACGCACCGTCAAACGGCCGGCACGGCGCGCCGGTAGATCCAAATCACGATCGCGCCGAGTATACGCGCCGATCACCAAGCCGATGACGACACGCAAGATCGAAATCTCCAATGGCGTGTGGAGGTGCGAAAACGTGTCGATGATGTCGCCGATGCCGACGCCGATCCCGAGCGCGAGCAGCCAACCGATTGCGCGCCGATGCGCCGGTAAGAGGGCCGGCAAGATCATCATGCAGGGAAAGCCGACGACGAACTCTTTGAAGCGCGGCCGCACGCTGAGCACGTGCGTCAATGCATGCCGCAGCGCCATCTCGAAAGGCGAGGGCGAAATATCGCTCTCGTTGCCGCTTCGCACGAGCATCAACGCACCGAGCCCGATGACGGCGATGCCGGCGAAGAGCTGATAGGTCAGAACCGGCGAGAGAAAGACGTCGCGCGGGCGTTGCGCGCCGGAGCCGAATCGCGAGTCGAACAGATAGAGGCAGAGCGCGATCAGCGGCGGCAGCGCCAGAATGAGCCGCACACCGCGAAACCGCTCGATCTCCTCCATGGTTAGCGGTGAGCTCAACACGCCGACGACGACGAGCGCACCGAAGCAAAGCAACGCCGGTGGCCGCGAGCGTCCAGCCGAAGCTGCGCAAGAGTTGCGTGCTGACGAGATTTGCGGCGGACGCTCTCCCAGGCCGGAATCAACACGAGGAGCGCGGCCGTAGCGAATAACAACGCGCCCGCGAGCGCAATCACCGAGCGCGCGAACGCGTCGTGATGGCTCAACACCCCGGCGAGGTAGAGGAGGATCGTTAGCGCGTAGGCGGCTACGGCGATGCGCCGGCGATACCAGCCGAAGAAATCCAGCAACAGGATGAAAATCGACGGGACGGCAAGCGAAGCGACTCCGACGAGTATGCGGTTATTCCCGTGATATTGCGGAATCGGCGTCGCGCGCCCCAAACGAAAGCCCGACGCGCGCAGCTCGCCGGCAATCGCCCTTTACCATTTCGACGTTGGTAGCCTCGATCGAAAGATTTCCGTCCTGATGGGACCAAGGGCGAAGGTAGACGACTCGCACGTTGCGCTCCCGAACTCCGAGAACGTAGCGCGCGATTGCGTCGTCGAGCTTGAGTTTGTCGAGCTCCGTCTTCGCGATTGCTTGTACTCGGACGGTGCGTCCCGGAATTAATCGCGCCAGCGTATCGTTGCCCTTCTGGACTTGACTTGCGTCGTACGTCTCGATCGATCCGAAGTTGAAGACATGGCGCTTAAAAGCATCGGCCGTATCCGGCAGGTGATCCGGGTAGCCCAAAACCTGACTGCCAACCCAAAGAAGATAACCGTCGAGACCTTCGGATCGTATCGCAGCACGTCGTCGAAGGTCGCATTGATTTGCCTAGGGCCATATCGCTCATCATTTTGAAAACGCGGCACGACCAGCAGCGCGAGCCGGTGAGCCAGCGCGACTTGGTCGGTCGGGATTCCCAACGCCAGGGCGTTGAAGTAGTCGATCTGCGTGCGCACCTCGATCAGCCAGGGCCTCGTGGCGCGCAAAACGCGGACGCTGCGCGGCATAAAGTGCAGCGCGAGCTGCGCTCGATACCGCTGGTAGGTCGCGGCATCGGAGACGAGCAGATAGACGGCACCGGAACGGATCCGATGCGAGGCAACGAGCTGCGCCAGCAGCGGATCGCGGATCGGCGAGACCCGCGACTGGTTTACGAGCGCCGCTCCTGTCGTAACGTACGCCTTGCCGTCATCCCCCACGTTCGCGCCAAGCTCTTCCGTTAGGGCTAATGACGTCAAGCCTGCCCGACGCAATGCGACCAAGAAGGCTGCGGGATTGTAGTCGTACGAACGCGCCAGCGCATCGAAGTCCGTGAAATCCATCGCGAGCTCGACGCGATTGGCGTGCGACTCCACGCGCGCGCGAAAAATCGCCACGACGATGCAGGCGAGCATCGCGACGAGCAAGACGATTGCAGCGTAGCGCGTCCGTGCAGAAATGTGCGTCACGAAACGCCACTCATTCGACCGACGCGCCGCTTACCTTTCGAGCATCACAGAAGGGCTCGCCATAGGCGAGCCCTCCTGCCGTCGCGTATGCGCGATTCCCTTTTTTTCGGGTCACGCATACCGGGTGTGGGCGACGCTTTTCACCGGCTCCCACGCACGCCGCGGGCGGTCGGGCTTCAACGGTGCCCATCCATCCCCTCCCGCGCCATACCGGGGACGGCGCTCGAGAAATGCCGCGATGCCTTCGCTTGCGTCGGGCTCGAGCGCGTTAGACGTCATCACTTCCTTTGTGTACTCGTAAGCACGGCGTCTGATCCATGTCGATCTGCGCGTAGAATGCCGCCTTGCCCAGCGCAACGACTTCACGGCTCGACGATACGATTTTACGCGCGAGCGCGAACGTTTCATCGTGAAGCGCTCGGCCGCGACGACGCGATTGACCAGTCCCCACGCGAGCGCCGTTTCGGCGTCGATCGATTCACCGGTCAGCAACATCTCCATCGCGCGCTTTCGTCCGATCGCGCGCGTCAATGCAACCATCGGCGTGCTGCAGAAGAGCCCGATGCGCACGCCGGGGACGCGAACGTCGCTTCGAGGATGCAACCGCGAGATCGCAGGCAGCGACGAGCTGGCAGCCCGCAGCCGTAGCAATCTTCGCCACTTCGGCAATGACCGGTTGCGGAACCGTCGCGATTCGCGTCATCAGCTTCACGCAGGCGTCGAAGATTGCGCGATACGTCTCGACGTCGCGTCCGACGAGCTCGCGAAGGTCATGGCCCGCCGAGAATGCCGGGCCCTCGCCACGCAACACGATGGCGCGCACGTTGCGTTGCGGCGCCAGCGCCGCAAGCGTAGCGTCCAGGTCGCGCATCATTTGCAGCGACAGCGCGTTGCGTTTCTCCGGTCGATTCAGCGTGAGGATTGCGATCTCGCCGTCGCGCTCGACGCCGACCGAAGGGGATGCCTGTGTCGTGCTCATTTGGAAGGGACTTGGGCGGCGCTCGGCCCGCACCTGCGGCCGCGCGGTTAGCGAACGGGCAGGAGGCGCAACCGCACTG
The DNA here is from genome assembly GCA_963815165.1 of Vulcanimicrobiota bacterium. Lineage (GTDB taxonomy): Bacteria > Vulcanimicrobiota > Vulcanimicrobiia > Vulcanimicrobiales > Vulcanimicrobiaceae > Cybelea. The sequence continues at coordinate 1,248,702 of CAWFFL010000003.1, read as the reverse complement.
TGCCGTGGTTTGCAAGTACGGCAACGTTCACTAGTTCCAACATTGCTTGCGCGCGTTCCCTTCTTTGAGCGTTGTTACGGCATTTGCTATGGTTCTCGGCCTCGCCCATATTTGAATTGCCCGACCTTGCGCCCGCCACCGCGTCGCTTGGCGCGGGCGGCGATACCCGGGCGGGTGAGCGAAGGTGATTATTGGGCAAGCGTCGCTCGTGGGACTAGCGCCTGACCAACCGGCGGATTGGCAAAATCAGTAGCCTGGCTCGTGCTGAAATTCGCATTTCCGAACACAAGAATCGTGTAATAATCGCCGGTGCTGCTGTAGTTGACCTGCGTCTTGGGGAAGTAGAGCAAACCGGTCAGCGCGCAAGTGCAAGTGCTCAGGTCCAACGCCGAAGTCTGCGACGGTACCCGGTAGAAGAGGACGCCCTGTGTGTTGCCCGTTGTCGGCGCCGAGAGCGTGAGATTCGCGTGGCTGAAATTCGTGTCCGACACGTTAGAAGTCATGTAGATTGTAACGTTGCTGCCGGTAACCGTTGCGTTATTCATGTGGAACTGCCCGTTGATCACGTAAGTGCCCGACAGCGTATCCGTGCCGGTAAGCGTCAGGCTGTTATAGCACCCCTGTTGGAGGCTCACATTGTTGTAGGTTCCCCCGGACGAACAGGGCGATGTGGAGGGCGGGTTGTTCGCCAAGTACTCGCAACCGGGGAGTTCCGGACATGGATCCGCGATCGGGACCGCCGGGGCGGGCGTCGCCTCCAGGAACGTCGCGCCGCTTTCGTTTGGCGTCGCTCCCGAGTAGGAAATCGAGGCCGCATCGATCGTCGAAGTGCTCATGTTTGAAGAGGCATTATTAATATAGATCGAGCACGTCGGCGCGTCGATGTTTGAGTTGCTAAAATCGGTGGTTTGTGTCGGGTTAAGTAGATAAATGCACGCTGTGTTGCTCCACGAGACGACCCCCACGGCCTGCGTCGATTCGTTCATGCCGTTTGGATAGCCAAAAAGTCGAGAAAAGAACGTGGCTACACCCGACGTGGTAATCTGCACACTTATGGCGCAATTATTATTTGCGTATGGGCCGGTTGCGGGCGGCCAGGCCGCGTTCACTGCCACGCTGCCCGCGTTAGGGAAGCCGTTTGTCGCGGCGTCGTTGTCGGCCGCGGTCTGAGCCGCGATGCCGTTTCCGCAGTTCGAGCGGATAAGTTGCTGCACTCCGCCCATGGCGGCAGCGTCCGTCGCGGCTTGCTGTGCTTGCTGCCGATATTCCAGGAAACCTACATCGACGGAGACACCAGCAAAGCCCATCAGCGCCATTAAACAAATGCCGATGAGCGGTAGGACTTGGCCTTTCTCCTTCGTGCGTGTTCGCACTGGGAGACCCCCGTGGGCTGAGCAGAAAAAGAGTAGAAAGCCCACGCCTATTCTACTCACCAGGGCCGAAGAACGTCAAGCGACAGATCGGTTGTGGCCCCACTCTCGCCCTCACAGTTGGTGTTAACGGTTAACGCAATGGGTCAAAAGCACCGGCACAGAGGCTGGGAACCGCTCATCGACATGCCGCTCGCCTCATGGCGAGGGCGCCGCAATTTTCGTTGCCGCAGATCGTTGGCCAGTCGTTATTTGTCGCATGGACGGGGACACAGAGTTGTTTAAGTACCTTAAGAATCTAAGTCGCCCGAAACCGCTCGTTTCTGATACACTGCGCCGACCGTTACGGCGTAAACGTTTTTTGGTCCCGAAACTCCGTCGCTATTACGTCTGTCGCTTGACGCGCTGTGAGTCGGCGCACTTCGTCCGTCGTCAGTCGCTCGAATAGCTGTAATGGGCGATGACGGGCTCGAACCGCCGACATCCTCCTTGTAAGGGAGGCGCTCTCCCAACTGAGCTAATCGCCCTCGCTGTACCGTATGCTCCTTGATCCTTCGAGACGCTCGCTGCGCTCGCTCCTCAGGATGACACATTATGAGCGCTCCTCGCGATGACACATTTTTTCGCGCTGCTCGGGATGACACACATTACCAACTGAAGTGGCGATTGGCAAGCATAAACGTGACGTAGGCGACGGATTTGGAGATGAACTCGAAAACAAAGGGATCGTTATTCGATAGGTTGTCACACCAGCGATGGGGATAGTCGACGCAACCGCCGTTATGGCTGGGAATCGTTCCCTCGTAGTTGCCGCGGAAGCCGCCCCACAGCGCGACCTCCCAACTGTGCTTGCAGCAATCTTGGTTCGTCAGGATTCCTGTATCGGGTACGCCGACGAAGCTGAACGAGAGCGAATCGGTTCCATTATTGCCGAACCACGCCGGACGAGAGATGATTCCGGCCGATTTGAAAAATTTATAGAAGTAAGCGTTGCCCACTTCCGACTCCGGAACGACGTTGGGCGGAAACTGCTTCACCTTGTGAGCGTATTTCGGATCGGCTACGAGCACGTCGAAGTTGGGCGTCGCCGTTACGTCGGCGTCGACATCGAACGCGATTTGATGCAGCTCGGCCTTCGTTAGATGCGTCGTGTAGTAGCGCGAGCCCAGCAGCCCGACCTCTTCGCCGCCGAACCAGATGTAGCGCAGCCGATTGCGCGTGTGGGTCTTGGCCATGTCCAGCGCAATTTCGAGGATCGTGGTCGAGCCCGAGGCGTTGTCGAGCATCCCGGCGCCGTAGATCGAGTCGAGATGCGCGTCGATCACGACGACGTGCTTAGGGTCGCCGTACGGCGAGTCCGCGATCACGTTATAGTCGATGCCGCTCTTCTGATGCCCCTTGACGTCGATCTGCACGCGAGGTGCGTTGCGGGCGCGGTATTGGCGAAGCAGTTCGACCCCGACGGCGTGGGTCGCAACGCCAATGACCGGAATAGCGGCCGGTTCGGTGAGCCGGGCCTCGAACGCGCCTCCGTCGGTCGCATCGTCGTAGATTATTGCCGCGCGCGCGCCGGCGGCTTGGGCGTTGGCAACCTGCGTGTCGAAGTCGCACGCACCGCGCGCAAGAAGCGCAACGTTACCCGCTGAAAACCCGGCGAAATCCTCCGCGGAGCATCCGTCGGCCGAACCGTTCGGCGGTTCCGCGGGCGCGGCAAGCATACCGCTGCCCGATAGCCGTGCAACGAACCAATCCTTCTCGTAGGCAAACGTCGCGCCGTTCACCCGAAAGACGGGCGTGCCGGTCGCTTCGTCCATCCGGTAGTTGTATGCCTGGATCGCGACGCCGTAACCGGCGTGGCGCATTAGCTTGGCCACATAAGCGACCGAGGCTTTATAGCCGCTCGTGCCGAGATTGCGGTTCCCGTGGCCGAGACGTCCCGGATGTTCGTCCGCGATGACTTGAAATTGCGTGAGGTGGCGCCAGAGCGAAGCACGGGTGACACATTGCTCGATCTTTGCCAGAGTGTCGTTGACGCGCTCTTCACACGTTCCGGTGCGGCTAACGATAGAGGTCGAAGGGCTCAGGGTGACGCGCGTAAACGCGGGCTGCGCGCCGCTGAAATTGCACGAAACCAGCCCGCACACCAGAATAACGGTGGCCGAATTCAATCGCATGACGATGACGAGCGTACCACGGCCGCTCCGCGAGCGCCTGCGCGTCTTACGAGGTTTAGAGCGGCTTACCGTTCGGGAAGGCTCCACAGTGTACGCGGAGCTGGATCGTGATTTGAAAAAACAGTACCGTGCGGCCTATACGAGCGAAATAGCGAACGTCGCACGGGCGCGTCAGGCTATTCCGGATTTGCGGCGCAGTGTGGATTTTCAGAAGACGAGGTTTCGGACATTCGCCTGGCGGCCGGAGAAGCGCTCAGCAACGCCGTCGAACACGGCAGCGAAACGCCCGCTCGGCAGATCGTGGTCAAATGCGCCTTTGGCCGCGGCGAGCTCAGGATCGAAATTCAGGACAGCGGCAGCGCGTTCACCGAGCCGTCCGACCGATCGAGCGTCGAGCCGGACGACCGCGGCCGCGGCTTCGGTATCTTTCTCATGCGGCGACTCATGGACGAAGTCGCTTTCGCTCGAAACGGGACGCTCATTCGCCTGGTGCGGCGCCGCAGCAAACCTCGTTAACTCTTCGCTGCGATCTTTTTCTGCAAGAGCGTAATCGCGGCACGCAGTTGCGCGTCCTTGTCGAGGTCGCCGAAACGCGCGTCGCGATTTTCGACAATGGCGACGTCCGGATCGATTCCCCGCAGATTGATGTCCCGATTGTTCGGCGTTAGGTAGTGAGCCGTCGTAATTTTGATGGCCGCGCCGTCGGGAAGCGCCGTCAGTGTTTGCATCACCCCTTTGCCGAAGGTGCGCGCACCGACCAGCATTCCGATCCCATCATCCTGTAGTGCCCCGGCGGTGATCTCGGAGGCTGAGGCAGTGAACTGATTGACCAGCACCGTTACCGGAAGTGCAATGGATGGATCGCTATCTGCATCGATCGTCGTCGCGTGCTTGCCGCGCTCTTCGACCGTAACGATCGCCTTGTTCGCAATGAAACGCGAGCTGATGTCGAGCGCCGAGTTGACGTAACCGCCGCCGTCGTTGCGCAGATCGAGCACGAGGGCCTTCGCACCCATCTGCGTTAACCGTCCGACTCGCCGTATCGAACTCGCCGGGCGTTGCACGACCGAACTCCATCACCCAGACGTAACCGATGCCGTCGCGAAGCATCTTAAAGACGACCGTCGGCGGCTGAACGTTCTGCCGCGTAATCGTAAAGCTCACGGGAGCCGCTTCCCGCTGCACCGTCACGGCCACGACCGTGCCGGGGTTGCCGCGCAGTCGCGCGCTGACGGCGTCGACGCCCAGCCCTTTGGTAGCCGTGCCGTCAACGGTCGTGATGACGTCGCCGACCTGGAGTCCGGCGCGCTCGGCCGGCGTGCTCGGAAGAACGTAGGTCACGCGAACGGAGCCACTCGTTGCATCGGGCTCGATCAAAACGCCGATACCGCCGATCCGCGCGGGATCGAGCGCTTCGTTAAACTGTTTGTACTCGTCGGGCGTGAAGAATTGCGTGTAGCGGTCGTTCGTCGCTTTCGCCATTGCCGCGATCACGGCGTAGGCAAACTCATTGGAGGACGCATGCGCTTTCTGCGCCGACGCTTCGATCGCGTCGTCGAGCCGTGCGAGCGTCTCGTCGCGATCTCCTTCGACGCGCAACGCGGGCGGCTTTATTGTGACGCCGTGCTTACGTGCCGCTTGCGCGAGCGCGTCGCCGGCCGCGGCGAGCAGCGCTTGGGGATCGACCGGCTCGTAATAGGTAGTCGTGAGAAGCTGATAGCTTTGGGCGACGTCACCCGCCACTTGATAGGGCAGCGTCGCCGGAGTCGCGGCGACGCAAAAGAGGGCGAGCAGTCGCCGAGAAAGCCCGAGCGGGTTTGACCAGATCAGAAAACGGCATCATGATCCTTTCTTCGATTCCTACCGGCATAACGCATGGGGGTTGCTTGGGGTATGCGGCCCTCGCTAATTTTTCATGTTAACCGCTGCGAGGCGGCGCGGCGGAGCCGGTCCATAATCGCCAAGCCCAGCCCTCGCTCGGGAACCGGCTGCGCGTCGACACGTTGGAGGCCGAGCGAATCGAGCTCGTGCAGCGCGTCGAAGAAGCGAGCTGCCGCCTCATGCAGATCGCCGCCCGCGCAGAGAATCTGCTCGGCATCATATCCCTCGAATGACTCGCTCAATGCCAGTACCCCCGCGCCTTTGCGCTGCGCAAGCGGAACGCTCGCCGGCTCGACCACGCGAAGGGGCGTACGCGGCGCGTAGTGCGCAGGAAGTTGTCCGGGCGACCGGACAACCGCGGTTCGCCCGCGCGCGAGCGAGCCCGTAATGGCCTCGACGAGCTCCGCTGCGATCGCTCCCGGGCGCAGAAGCATCGGCTCGGGGTCCAACGCTACGATCGTCGACTCGATTCCGCATTCCGTTTTTCCGCCGTCGATGACCAGATCGATCGCCTCTCCGAGCGCATCGAAAACATGCGAAGCGCGCGTCGGACTCAACGCACCGAAAGGGTTCGCGCTCGGTGCGGCAAGCGGTTCGCCGGTTGCCGCGATAAGCGCTCGCGCAACCGGGTGCGAAGGCATTCGCACGCCGACGGTTGGCAACCCGGCGGTTACCAGGCTTGGCACGAGATCGGTTTTGCGCAACACAATGGTCAACGGCCCCGGCCAGAAACGTTCGGCAAGGCGTTGCGCGAGCGGTGGAAACTCGCCGACTACGCGCAATAACATCTTGCAATCGACAACATGCACGATCAGCGGATCGAAGTGCGGGCGCCCCTTGATCTCGAAAATTCGCGCGACGCTTTGCGGATTGAAAGCGAGCGCTCCCAAGCCATAGACCGTCTCGGTTGGAAACGCCACGATCCCGCCGGCACGAAATATTTCGGCCGCGCGCACGACGTGTTGGGAATCGGCCGTCAAGAGGGGCATCCGTGACTCTGAGGGAGGGATGGCGCTTCGACCCGGCCGATACCTTTAACGTTTATGGCGGGTCAGGATCGATCGTCGCGAGCTCTGCGGCTCGCTGTTCTTCTCTTGGGCGGAATTGCCGGAGTGTTGCCGAGCGGGTGCGGTTCGAGCTCTTCGGGCGGTTCTTCGTACCTGCCGCCTCCGCCACCGGCGAAAAAGGGCAAATACTACACGCACATCGTCATCCTCGTTCAAGAGAACCGCAGCTTCGACAACCTCTTTGCCACGTTTCCGGGCGCCGACGGCACGACCGTCGGAAAGACGCACAACGGCGGACTTTTCGCCTCAAGAAGAGTAATCTCGAGAGTTCGATCTCGCCGAGTAACGGCTACATGCCGTATTGGCTCAGAGACTGCAATGCAGGCACGAACGGGGTTTGCCGAATGAACGGTTTCGACACGGTTCCGATCGGCCGCACGCCCGGCACGTACGTCTACCAATACGTCGATCCCCAGCAAATTGCGCCGTACTGGGACCTCGCCCAGCAATACGTGCTTTCGGATCACACGTTTCAAACGCAAGGCAGCGGAAGCTTCACCGCCCATCAAGATTTGATTCGCGGTGGAACGCAAATCGCGAAGAACCGCAGCCTCATCGACTTTCCGACGCAAGCGCCGTGGGGTTGCGACGCGCCCGCCGGCGTCGTCACGTCGGTGATCGACTCGAGCAATCAATACATGGGTTCGCAGGGTCCGTTCCCATGCCTGAACTATCCGACGCTGCGCGATCTCCTCGACGCGCACGGAATCTCGTGGCGCTATTACACGCCGCGCAGTCGCATCGTTCGGGGGTAGTCACTGGAACGCGTTCGACGCGATCAAGGCGGTGCGCCACGGTCCGGAGTGGACGACGAACGTAATCACCCCCGAAACCGAAGTCTTCACCGATATCGATCGCAACACGCTGCCCGCCGTAGCGTGGGTCATTCCCGATTTCCAGAACTCCGACCATCCCGGCAACGATTCGGATACTGGACCGTCCTGGGTCGCCCAAGTCGTCAATGCGATCGGCCAAAGCCAGGCGTGGAATACGACGGCGATTCTGATTCGTCTGGGACGACTGGGGCGGATGGTACGATCAACGTGCCGCCGCCCGGGAACGCGACGATACGGCGGATCTGGGTTTCCGCGTTCCGTTGATCGCCGTCGCGCCCTATGCAAAGACGGCTTACGTTTCGCACGATCAATACGAGTTCGGAAGCATCATTCGGTTCGTGGAAGAGAACTGGGATCTCGGAAACTTGGGAACGACCGACGCGCACTCGCCGGACTTCGTAAACGACTTTTTCGACTTCTCGCAGAGCCCGCGCACTTTCACGCCAATATGCGAGCCAGTACTCGCGGATCCTACTTGCTGCAGCAGCCGCCGTCCGGGCAAACCCGTCGACAGACGAGTAAAAATAACCAGGATTACTGATGATTGTCAATCCTCGCGCACAAACGCTGGCGACGAATGATAAGCGGGGCGCCGGCGGCGAACGTTCGGGCATCATCTGATTATGCGAATTTTAGAACGATCGCTCGGGACGATCTCCACGCAAGACGCGGTCGGCATCGCGTTCCCGTCGTTCTTTCCGATTTCGAGCGAATCCAAGTTACCGCGCCCGTCGCGCAAGACGTGCTCAAAGCGATTCAAGCGCATTTCATGACCCTCGCGCAATGCGCGGCGCGCGGCTTACGCGATCCGCCGAGCGAGAGTCGTCGCGCGTTCGCTGCACGAACGCATGGCGCGCTACGGCACTTCCGCCGAGTACATCGCGCAGCGGCAGGTCAGCGTGCTGAGATCGTGCTTCGTCACGGACGATCCGCAGAATGCCGAACGAATACGATCCGCCGCCACGGCAATCTCCGCAATCCCACCGGCGAGACCCTCGACGAGCGCATGAATCTCTTCGAAGAGATCGCCTGCGACGTTTTCGAGCGCGTCTATAGCGATTCTCAGACGCCGCCCGACGACATCGTGCACGTGAGCTGCTCCGGGTACGTTTCGCCGAGTCCCGTTCAGACCTTCCTTTCGCGGCGTGGCTGGCTGAACGTGGGCGTAACGCACTCGTACCATATGGGATGCTACGGCGCGTTTCCGGCGATCCGAACGGCGCCGGTTTGGTGGGGTCGTCATTCGTTTCGCTTCCAAAGCACAAGGACACGCGTCGATCTCGTCCACACCGAATTTCTTTCATTGCATTTCGACCTGCTGGGCGACGAGCCCGACAACTTCGTCACGTCGACGCTCTTTGCCGACGGGTTCATCAAGTATAGCGCTTCGCCCGAAGCTGCGTTCCGCAAGCGAGGCACGAACGGGCTGAAGATCCTCGCGATCGACGAGCACATACTTCCCGATTCGCTGCCTGAAATGACGCTGCGCCCAGGTCCGCTGCAGTTCGACATGTCGCTCTCCAAGCGCGTGCCTTTCATGATTCGCGATTCGATCGTCGACTTCGTTCGAGCGCTCTGCGGAGAGGTCGGTCTCGACTTCGAGCGCGAGAAAGCACGCAATGGTCTTCGCAATCCATCCGGGCGGTCCGGCGATTCTCAACCAAATTCGCGGCAAGCTCGGCATCGAGGAAGCAGCGGTCGCGTTGAGCCGCCGCGTGCTCTACGAGCACGGCAACATGGCATCGGCCACGGCCCCTCATATCTGGCAGCTCATCGTCGAGTCACCCGAGATTCCGAGCGGTTCCAAGATACTGAGCATGGGTTTTGGCCCCGGCTTGACGGTTATAGGCGCACTCTTCGAGAAAGTGTAGGGCCGCTATGGCCACAACAGAGACAAAGACGCCGCAGAAATTCTCCGTGCCGGCGCCATTTTATTGGAGCGTCCGCGGCGTACACGCCGCGGCGCCGCTCTTCGTGGGGCTCGGAAATCTCGAGTCCCTCATGTTGGCGCGCAGCTTGGCGACTCAGCGCGTCGACCGGCCGGTCTACATTTGCGGGTTGCCGCGGGCAGGCACGACGATCACGCTGCAGATGCTCAGCGAGCATCCTGACGTCGTCACGCACAAGTACGCCGATTTCTTGATGCCGTACATGCCCTGGGTTTGGAATAAAGTCTTTCCGCGCATCCCGGTCGACGCGATGCGTAAGCCCGTCCCGCGCATCCATCGCGACCGCATCGAGGTAACCCGCGACAGCGCCGAAATGGGCGAAGAGATTCTCTGGGAGCACTTCTTCCCGCAGGTCCATGACGAATCGAAATACAGCGTACTCGACGCGACAGACGGGAAACCCCGCCTTCGAACGATTCTATCGCGAGCATCTTTGCAAGCTCGCGTTGGTGCGCGGACGCAGCCGGTATGTCAGCAAGGCGATCATGTGCGTCGTGCGGATGCAGTATCTGCGCAAGCTCTTTCCCGATGCGCGCTTCTTACTCTACGTCCGCAACCCGATCGATCACGTCGCATCGCTGATCAAGCAAGACCGCATTTGGGCAGAAATCGAGAAGTCCGACCCCCGTCAAATCGAGATCATCGAGCTGACCGGACACCATGAATTTGGTCCGAATCAGGTGATGGCGAACGTCGGCCGTCCCGAGGAGCTGCGTGAGATTCGCCGCCTCTTCGACGATAATCGCTGGGCAGTTTCGCGAGCGAAGTATTGGTCCTACGTCTACGGATTCGTCGCCGATCAGCTCGACCGCGATCCGGCACTGGCACGTCAGGTCTGCATCGTCCGCTACGAAGACCTCTGCAGCGACTCTCCCGACGACGATCGATCGCATTCTGGCACATACCGAGCTCGACGCTCCGAGCTTCGCGAGCGCGCGGGAAACGTACACGTAGAAACTCTCGTTCCCCGATTACTACAAGCCGGCATTCGACGAGCCGACACTCGCGCAGATCGTTGCGTCGACCGACGCCGTCGCCAAGCGATTTCGGTTACGATGTCAACGAAATCGCCCAGCGCGTTGGAGCCAAAACGACGTGACTATTCCCGTTCGCTACCTCTTCTTCGGATTCTAATCGGCTGGCGATGCTCGCCGCATGCAGCGACCGGCTCCTCGCCGTTCGGTGCGCCCGCCGGCTCGTCGTCGCACCATCATTCGGGTAGCTCGCCGATCCAGCACATCGTGCTGCTGGTTCAGGAGAACCGAACGTTTAACGATCTTTTCGCGACGTTTCCCGGGCGTGACCGGCACGACGACCGGCCAAGAGCTCGTCAAGAACAAGCACGGGAAGTACGTAAAGCAAAGCGTCGCGCTCAAAGAAGTCCAGCTCGAAGACAAGAACAGCCTCAACCACCTCTACGGCGGCTATATCACTGCCTATCAAGGCGGCGCCATGGACGGGTTCTCGATCATTAAGCGCGCGACGAACGACAAGCCCGAAAAAACCGCGCCCGTACCAATACGTCAAGCCGAGTCAAATACAACCTTACTGGACCATTGCATCCCAGTGGGGCATCGCCAACGCGATGTTCTCGACGCAAGGCAGCGGGAGTTTCACCGCCCATCAAGACTTGATTCGTGGCGGCACGTGCATCACGGCGGTTTGCACTCCGTCGTCAGGGTAATTCCGGAAAGCTTGATCGACGATCCCGACAGCAGCGCGTTTTGGGGATGCCACGCCAAACCGGGCGTCACCACCCCCGTGATCAATATGTCGACCGGCCAAATCACCAAGATAGGCCCCTATTCCCGTGCTCCAACGATTTCCCGGACTACGGCAGCTCGAACTCGTATCCGACGCTGCGCGACCTGCTCGATGCCAAATCTCTTTCGTGGAAATACTACACGCCCGGACTAGTAGCGAACGGTCCGGGCGCGCTCTGGAACGCATTTCAGGTCATCTATCCGGTTTACTCCGGCCCCGAGTGGACAGACGAACATCATCACGCCGAACACGACGATCTTTAGCGACCTCACCTCGGGTACGCTTCCCGCGATGTCCTGGCTCATTCCCGACGGCGCGAACTCCGATCATCCCGGCTATGCCTCGGATACCGGTCCCTCGTGGGTCGCCAGCGTCGTCAACGCAATCGGCCAAAGCTCGTACTGGAATTCGACGGCCATCATCGTGGTATGGGACGACTGGGGCGGCCTCTACGATCCCGTCGCGCCGCCGCAGCTCGACGATCAAGGCGGCCCGGGTTTCCGCGTACCGATGCTCGTCATCTCGCCGTACGTCGAAAATCGGCTCCGGGCAGCCAAGGCGGCTACGTCTCGAACACCGTTTACGGTTTCGGCAGCATCATCCGATTCGTCGAAGATACGTTCAACCTCGGCCGTCTCGGCACGACCGATTGACTTCTAACAGCATGGCAGACATGTTCGAATTCACCAGTCGCCGCGGCCCTTCACAACGATCCCGATCGACGTACAAGAAATCATATTTCATTGCATCAAAAACCTTCCAACTTACCGGTCGACACGGAATAGCGAAACAATGCGGAGCGCGCGGGGCTAACCCTTGCGCTTGCGCTTTCTTTGCGCTGAACGGTTGCGGCGAGCTCAGCGTTAATCCTCAGTCCTTCGAGACGCGCTCAGGGGCGCTCCTCACGGTGCTCGCGCTACGCAGCCCTTCGAGGATGACACTACCAAGATTCAGCACGTCGTGCTGATGATCCAAGAGAACCGAAGTTTCAACGACCTCTTCGCGACGTTTCCCGGTGCGGTCGGAACGACGACCGGCGAGATGCGGACCGGCACGGGCTCGCGCCCAACGAACGTGCCGATCGCGCTGCGCAAGGTCAATCTTTTCTATCGCACGTGATCTTACCCATAACTATCCTTCGTGCGAGTCGCCTATCGCGACGGACACATGGATGCGTTCAACCTCATCCGGAACGGCACGGGGTCGACGAAGGGATCGCCCCCTACAATACGTGGATCCTTCGCAATTCAACCCTATTGGACGATGGCTTCGCAGTACGCGCTTGCCGACAAGATGTTTCAAACCCAGGGCAGCGAGAGCTTCACGGCGCATCAAGACCTCATTCGCGGCGGAACGGAACTGGGATCAAGCGCAGCATCATCGACGATCCGACGCAAGCGCCGTGGGGCTGCAGCGCGCCGGCCGGCACGCACACATCGATCATTACGACGACGCTTTAATACGAGCCCAATAGCGGACCCTATCCGTGCTTTTCTTACAAAACGCTCGCGCATGCTCCTCGACGGCAAAGAAAATCTCATGGAAGTATTACACGCCGAGCTGGCGCGTCAAGTCGAGTCCGAATGCCGGAGGGCAGTGGAACGCCTTTCTCGCGATTTCCTCGGTCTTCAAAAGCCGGCACGAGTGGCGGTCGCCACGTTTCGATGCCCGAGACGAACATCTTCAACGACATTTCGAAGGGAACGCTTCCCTCGATGTCGTGGGTGATTCCGGATGCAGTAAACTCCGATCATCCCGGTTATGGCTCGGATACCGGCCCTTCGTGGATCGCCAGCGTCGTCAATGCAATCGGCGAAAGCTCGTATTGGGACTCAACCGCGATCGTCGTCGTTTGGGACGATTGGGGAGGCTTTTACGACCCTGTGCGGCCGCCGAAGCTCGACGATCAAGGCGGACCGGGGTTTCGCGTGGGCGCAATCGTCATCTCGCCATACGTGCCGCAGGGCGAGATCTCCAACACGGTCTACGAGTTCGGCAGCATCGTTCGGTTCATCGAGGATACTTGGAATCTCGGACATCTGGGCACCACCGACGAAACCGCGAGGAGCATCGCGGACATGTTCGACTTCAGCCAATCGCCGCGGAGCTTCACGAAGATTACGTCGAGCTACTCACGCGCCTACTTCTTGCGGCAGAAGCCGTCGGGGCTGCCCGTCGACACCCAGTGACTGCGGGTAGCCCGGTCTACTCGGTGTCGGGAATTCGCGGGTCGAGCGGCTGCTTCAAAAAGAAGGTCGCATCTTGAGGCGCTTTGATCGGAACGAACGTGCGCGGCTGTCCGATCGAAGTCGAAACAATCGGCCGCCGGCGAGGCGGCGCGCGAATCGGCGACCGAAAGATGCCCTAGCCCGAAGAGATCTTCGGCGAAGCGCAGCACGCTGGCCGTTTCGTATTGCGTGTGCGAAACGTACTTTTGCTTCGCGTACGGAGAGATCACGATCAGCGGAACGCGAAAGCCGAGGCTGTCGTAGTCTCTGAACGGCGGAGGAACGGAATCGTACATGCCGCCCCAATCATCCCACTGCACGAAGATCGCCGTCGAGTTCCAAAATTTGCTCTCGCCGACCGCATTGACGACGGTGGAAACCCACGACGGACCGAATCCGCCGCCGCACGACGGGTGATCGGAATCGGCACAGAGCGGGGTCACCCACGTGAAGCGCGCGAGATGGCCGGCGGCAACGTCGCGCAAAAACCGCTTTTGCGGCGTAATGACGTCCTTGCGCCAATCGGGCCCGTAATAGACATGCTTCACTGCCTGATAGCCGGACCACAAGCCGCCGAACGACGGCGAGTTATATTTGCTCGTGTAGAACCGCCACGATAGGCCGGCTCGGTCCAGCTCGTCGCCGAGCGTCTGATAATCGAAGCAGGCCGGCTGAGCCGGCCCGTACTACGCAGCTTCGTGATCGTTTGCACGGTATCGCCGGCGCCGCCCTCGCATCCCCACTCTCCGCGCGGAACGTCGACGCTCGACTGGGATTGAGCCGCAATCACGTATTGGTGCGCGACGAAGCTTTCGTCGAGCTGCGACGAGAACATCCGATCGGCGAGCACGAACTCGTGCGCCATGTCCCAGTATGGCTTCGATTCGGCGCGCGGGACATAACTGAACTCCGCATTCTTGATCGGGCTGTGAAACTGGCTGCCTTCCTTGTCGAAGCCATTCATGCGGCAATGCGTGCCGGGAAGCGATCCCCTTGCGTCGCAGGCGGCAAACATCGCTGCCGCGCTGTGATAAATCGAGTGGCTCACCTTCAAACTCATCGGCTTGAGCTTGATGGTTCTCCCTTTGGAGTTCTTCCCGGCCGGTGACGGTGTCGGCTTTGGATAACCCATGAACATAGTCGTTGAAGCTGCGGTTCTCTTGCATGACGTAAACGACGTGCGAGATCTTCCCGGCGCCCGTCGCACCGAGCGCGCGAAGCGCCACGTCGCCGCGCATGTAGCGGCTAGTTCGGAGTTGCAGCCGGTCAGCAAGCAGTGCAAGGGCGAGCGTCGCTGCGCCGAAACGCTCATTCATAATCGGGTGCGAAGTAATCCGACGCATGCCGATGGATGAAGAATCGCGGGGGATAGGGCGCGGCGATCTTCACGAAGCGACGAGGCTTCTGCGAGAAATCAAAGCAGTCGGCGGCAGGCGAGTTTGCGCGCCGATCGGCCGGCGCGAGCTGGCCCACACCGAAGAGGTCCTCGGCAAAGCGTAAGACGCTCGCCGTTTCGTACTGCACGTGCGAAACGTAGTTCGGCTTGGTATAGGGCGAGATGATGACGAGCGGAACGCGAAAACCGAGTCCGTCGTAATCCTCGTATGGCGGCGGAACGTGATCGTAAAGGCCGCCCCAGTCGTCCCACATCACGAAAATCGCCGTGCGTGTTCCAAAACTTGCTCTTGCCGACGGCGTTCACCAGCGCGGCAACCCATGAGGGCCCGTAGCCGCCGGGACAGTTCACGTGGTCGGAATCGCTGCAGACGGGCGTAACCCAAGTGAAATCGGCAAGCTGTGCCTGCGCGCACGTCGGTAATGAACCTCCAATCCGGCGAAATCACCTTCTTCTTCCAATCGGGGCCGTAGCGGATGTGCTTGACGGCTTGATAGGCGGACCACTCGCCGCCTCCGTTATCGCTTCCGTACGAGCCGGCATAGAAGCGCCACGAAATGCCGGCCCGATCGAACTCGTCGCCGAGCGTCTGATAATCGAAGCACGGCGAAACCATCGGGCCGAACGTGCGATTCGATGCAATCGTATCCACCTTTGCGCCGGGGCCGCCTTCGCAGCCCCACATCACGCCGAACGGAATGTTGACCGTCGAGCTGGGCTTGCGCGGCGATGACGTACTGATGGGCCACGAAGCTCTCGTCGATTTGCGATTGAAACATGCGGTCGGCGAGCACGCCCTCGTGCGCCATGTCGAAGTACGGCTGCGACTCCCGATGCGGAACGTAGACGTACATCGGATACTTGAGGTGCTTTGGAGCGCCGCCCGTGCCATCTCGTTGTCGAAGCCGTCCATGCGGCAATCCGTCCCTGGCAGCTTACCGGTACCGCGGCAGGCGCGAACATCGCTTGAGCTGAATGGTCGATGATGTAATCGGCCTTTAAGCTAACCGGCTGCAGCACGATCGTCTTGCCGTGCGCGTCCTTGCCGGTCGTCGCGCTATCGGCGTTGGGATAGCCGTAGAAGAGGTTATCGAAGCTGCGGTTTTCCTGTACGATGAAGACGACGTGCGCGATCTTTCCCGCTCCGGTCGAGTCGAGCGCATGCAGTGCCGTGGCAGGGTCCATGTACGGCAGCGAACGCGCCGAGCAGCCGGCGAACGCGATGACGAATGCAAGCGCCCAGGCGCGGCTCACTGCTCGTCGGGAATTCGCAGATCGGGCGGCTGATGCAAGAAATAGGCCGCATCCTTGGGCGCCTTGATCGGTACGAACTTGCGCGGGGTTTGATTGAAATCGAGGCAGTCGCCGGCGGGCGAGGTCGCGCGCATGTCCGCAGCCGAGAGCTGCGACAGGCCGAAGAGATCTTCGGCATAGCGTAAGACGCTCGCCGTTTCGTATTGAACGTGCGACACGTGATTCTTCTTTGCGTAGGAGAGAT
Organism: Vulcanimicrobiota bacterium; assembly: GCA_963815165.1. Lineage (GTDB taxonomy): Bacteria > Vulcanimicrobiota > Vulcanimicrobiia > Vulcanimicrobiales > Vulcanimicrobiaceae > Cybelea. The sequence goes on along the minus strand of CAWFFL010000003.1, from coordinate 1,232,539 downwards.
AACGATCAATCCGACGCGGAACCCCAGTCCGTCGTAACCCCGATGCGGCGGCGGAGCGGGATCGTAAAAACCGCCCCAGTCGTCCCACTGAACGAATATCACCGTCGAATCCCAAAACTTGCTCTCGCCGACGGCGTTGACGATCGAAGCGACCCACGAGGGCCCTCCTCCGCCGCCGCAATCGGGATGGTCGGAGTTCGCGCAGAGCGGCGTGATCCAGGTAAAGCTTGCAAGGTTCCCGGCCTTGACGTCGGTGAGGAACCGGCTTTGCGGCGTGATGATATCTTTATGCCAGTCCGGACCGCGGAAAATGTGGCGCACGGCTTGATATCCCGACCATAAGCCGCTGAGCGGATCTTTATACTTGCTGGTGTAAAAGCGCCACGGTAGATCGGCCTTATCGAGTTCGTCGCCGAGCGTCTCGTAGTCGAAACAGGGGCGTTGGGGCCGGCCGTAGGTGCGCTTGGCAGTGAGTGTCTGCACGGCGTCGGTCTTGCCGCCGCCGCAACCCCAGTAAAAATCCGGAACGTCGACGCTCGATTGCGCCTGCGCGGCGACAATGTATTGGTGCGCAACGAAACTTTCATCGAGCTGCGACGCGTACATCTGGTCGGCCAAAACGAATTCGTTCGCCATGTCCCAATACGGCTTGCTCTCGACATGGGGAACGTAGGAGTATGGGCCGTCGCGCCGGGTTCCGTAGACGTGTTTCTTCATTGAAACCGTTCATTCGGCACTTGGTGCCCGGAAGTGCACCGGTTCCGTTGCAATCGGTGAACATCGCAAACGCCGAATGGTCCATCTCGAAGGCGATCTTTAGCGACGTCGGCAGCAGTTTTATTTCTTGCCGTTCGACTCTTCGCCACTCGCTGACCGTGTACGCGTTGGGATAACCCATGAACATGTCGTTGAAACTTCGATTCTCTTGAATGACGTAAACGACGTGCTTGATTTTTCCGGCACCGCTGCCGTCGAGCGACTGCAAAACGCGGTGTTTACGAGCGGCAATGGCGCAACGCTGTGCGCGGCGGAACCCGCGGCGACGATGCCGGCGGCCACGAAGTACAAAACACTGAAAAGGCGAACCGCGCGATGCTGAAAAGCCGCTTTTCCATACGTGAAAAATGCCCTAATTCCAATAGCTTCCCTCCTGCGCGCGAGAGCGACGAGCGCCCGCCCGCTCTTCCGAGCGCCTTGCCCGCTTAAGCAGGCAACTCTTACATAGTCTTCGTAATCTAACTGCCTCCAAGACCGCAAATCACATAAGGAGCTGCTTTGAACGGACCTTTGAGACTCGCACCGTTCTTCGCTCGCTTGCCTCTTTGCTTGTAACGGTGGCGCCTCGCCGAATGTTCCCGCGACCTCGGGCGCGGTGGCGCCTTCGCTCGGCGCGCGCGAAGCGCGCGCCGGCATGCCCGCAACCATCGGTATTCCGACGTGCTTAGCGATCATCACCGCGGCCCAAGCGCCAAATCATCGTGCACGCCGTCGAACGGCGGCTGCGGATTCATGCCCTCCGATCTGCAAGCGCGCTACGACGTGCCGTCATCGTCCAAGGGAGCGGGTGTGCTCGTCGCCATCGTCGATGCATTCGATCAACCGGACGCCGCCTCCGATCTCGCACGTTATCGCAGCGAATTCGGACTCGGAACGCGACTTTACAAAATACAACCAGAACGGGAAGACGCAATACGACTATCCCGCAAGCTGCACTTCCTATTCGAGCGGCGGCGGCTGGTGCGTCGAGGAGGATCTCGATATCGAGATGGTCTCCGCGATCTGCCCCAACTGCACGATCGATCTCATCGAGGGCGACGGGACGACGAAAGGTTTCGAACAGGCCGAGTCGACGGCGGTTTCGCTGGGGCGCACATCGTCAGCAATAGCTGGATTTGTTATCACTCTGCGAACGTGCGGCGACATACGCTTCGGCCATTACTTCGACGCCGCGGGTGTCCTATTTCTTGCCGGTTCAGGCGATGAAGGTTACGGCCACATCGGCGTACCTTCGGCGCTTCCGACGGTCGTGGCCATTGGCGGAACGCAGCTCCACAAGAGCGGCTCGGCGTATAGCGAAACGATTTGGGGCGGCGCGGGCGCCGGTTGCGCCGATTCAACGCACGTCGGTGGAGCACGGCATCGCAAAACCTGCTTGGCAACATGATCCGATTGCGCGAATCGCACCGTTGCGGACATCTCCGCGATTGCCGGTTGCTCTCCCGGCGTCGCCGAGTACGACAGCAACGAAGGCGGATGGTTCGGCGTTTGCGGCACGAGCGTTGCGGGACCGGTCATCGCCGGAGTCTACGCGCTCGCAGGTAACGCGGCGTCGCGCTATGCTGCGAAAAACTTCTGGCGCGCCACGCATATAGCGCGCACGTAATCTGCATCCGGTGAAATTGGGATCCGACGGATCCTGCGGCGGCGAGTATCTCTGCACCGCCGGAACGAAGCAGTACCACAACTACTCGGGGCCGGGTGGTTGGGGGACGCCTTACGGCCTCAGAGCCTTTTAATGCGGCAACCGAGCTGCGACCGCTCGGAGGCTCGTCTCAGGAGGCGACGCGCGCGCCGGTTCCTAAGTAGTGCCGCTCCCAGACCGACTCACACGTCAAAAAGGAGCATTAGTGAACGGATCCCTTAAACTCGTAGCGCCGCTTGTTGCGGCGCTGGCGATCGCCGCTTGTAATGCAGGCGGCTCGTCGAACATGCCCAGCGCAACCGGCGTCTCACAAGTGGGCTCGTCGGTATTCACAAATCACGTGCCGGAGTGGCTGGCCAAACACCAAGCCCACGCCATGTGTCCGCAGATCGTCGGCAAGCCGAGCTGTCAAGTTTTGCAAGTCGATAGGCTCGCCCAGCCAAACGCGTGTAGCCCCTCGTCGACCTGCGGCTTCACTCCCGCCGAGCTGCAAGCCGCCTACGGGCTCACGTCCTTGATCGGAAATGGCTCGGGAACGAAGGTTGCTCTCATCGAGGCCGGCGATTACGGTCCGGCCGCCTCGGACCTTGCCACGTACCGAACCCAATTCGGCCTCGGAACGGCAAGCCTCACGAAGTACAATGAAAACGGACAGACCTCCGGCTATCCTCCGACCTGCGAGGACTACGGCTGGTGCGGCGAGACGGCACTCGACATGGACATGGTCTCCGCATCGTGCCCGAAGTGCACCATCTACCTTATCGAAGCGAAAGATGGATCGACGATCCACGACTTCGAGACCGCCGAAGCGACGGCCGTAACGCTAGGCGCGACGATCGTCAGCAATAGCTGGTCCTGCCCCGAAGATTGGGACTGCGAGGACACCAGCTTCGGAAGCTACTTCGACACACCCGGCGTCGCCTATCTCGCATCGTCCGGCGACGACGCCTACAACACGATCGGTGGTCCGTCGAATCTTGAAAGCGTGATCGCGCGTCGGCGGCACGCAGCTTCGTAAGAACGGCTCGACGTACAGCGAGACGGTCTGGAACGACGCCAGCGCCGGTTGCGCCAGCCCGGCGGTCGTCGGAAGCTCCCGGCGTTCCGAAGCCTTCGTGGCAACACGACCCCGACTGCGCGTACCGCACCGATGCCGACATTTCGGCTGAGTCGGGATGCGCCCCCGGGGTCGCGGTTTACACCTCCATCTACAGCGGCTGGAGCGAATACTGCGGCACCAGCGTCGCCTCGCCGTTTACCGCGGGCATCATCGGCCTTGCGGGCAACGCCACGAGCCTGAACGCGGGTGAGGGCTTCTGGACTCTCAAGAAGAAGCTGCTCAAGAAGGAGCTGCACGACATCACTTCGGGTTCCGACGGGTCGTGCGGCAGCAAGTACCTCTGCGAAGCCGGCCTAAAGAAGAAGCACGGCGGATACAAGACCTACTCCGGACCGACCGGTTGGGGAACGCCGATCGGCGACGCAGCGTACTGACACGCTGAGCCGAGAGCAAAGTGGAAAAGGCGGGCGTCTCGGCGCCCGCCTTCATCGCCTCATATAAAAGGAGCAAACCTTGAACGCATCTTGGAAACTTCTCGCGCCGCTCGCGGCGGCGCTCGCGATTGCCGCCTGTAATGCAGGCGGCTCGTCAAGCATGCCCTCAACCGCCGGTTCGTCGCAAACGACGACGTCCTCCGCGACTCATTTCATCCCGGAATGGGAATCCAAGCACGAAGCGCGCCGCGTCTGCAAACGGCTTGCCGGCGGCGTGGAGTGCAACGTACTACTCGTCACCAAAGGTGTGGAACCGAACTGTTCGCCCTCGGGGGGAACGTGCGGTCTTCGCCCTATCGACCTTCAGACGCGCTACAATCTCGCTTCAGCGCTAGGTAATGGTTCGGGACAGATCGTCGCGCTCGTCGACCTCGGCGACTTGCCGAGCGCGGCGTCCGATCTCGCCACGTATCGCACCACGTTTGGGCTCGGTACGGCGCCGTTTTATAAGTTCAATGAGGATGGTCAACAATCTAACTACCCGCCCAGCTGCTCCAATTACGGCTTCTGTCTGGAGACCGATCTCGACATCCAAATGATTGCCGCGATATGTCCGAACTGCACGATCTATCTCGTCGAGGGCGGCAACTGCGGCGGCACTGTGTGCGGATTGGAGAACGCCGAAGCCGAGGCCGTCACCCTCGGTGCGACGATCGTCAGCAACAGTTGGGGATGCTCTACGAAGACCGTATACGGCCCGAATTGCGGTGACCCGAACTTCCCCAACTACTTCAGCACTTCGGGCATCGCATATATAGCGGCATCGGGTGACTCCAGCTATCCGCAACTCGAGTGGCCGGCGGCTCTGCCCAACGTGCTCGCCGTCGGCGGCACCCAAATTCACAAGTCCGGCTCAACGTATACGGAGACCGTCTGGGACGGCGCCGGAGCGGGCTGCGCAACCACGATCGCCAAGCCGTCCTGGCAACACGATCCCGATTGCAGCGGTCGAACCATCGCGGACGTGTCGGCGCAGGCCGGTACCGCGCCTGGAGTCGCCGTATACGACAGCGATTACGGCGGCTGGGTTGGTGTCGGGGGAACCAGCGTCGCGACGCCGATTACATCTGCCATCGTCGGACTTGCCGGCAATGCCAGCAGCATCTACGGCGGCTCGACTTTCTGGGAGCTCTCAACAAAGAAACACAAGAAGGAGCTTCACGTCATCACCTCCGGCAGCGACGGCAATTGCGGCAACTACCTTTGCGAAGCCGGCCTGAAGAAGCACCATGGCGGCTACAAAACCTACTCCGGCCCCACCGGATGGGGATCGCCAGACGGCATAACAGCGTATTAATACGCTTGACCCGGTACAAGTGGAGGCGGGCGTTCGCCCGCCTTCATCCCCTCATATAAAAGGAGCAAACCTTGAACGCATCTTTGAAACTTCTCGCGCCGCTCGCTGCGGCGCTCGCGATTGCCGCCTGTAATGCCGGCGGCTCCTCAAACATGCCCTCAACGACGACGGGCACCTCTCCAAGCAGCTCGTCGTCATTTGCGGGACATCTGCCGGAGTGGCAAGCCAAGCACCTTGCGCACGCCGCGTGCCCCCAAAATACCCATCGGCCCACCTGCCAGGTGCTCGTGTCAAATATGGTATCGCCGGCCTGCTCGCCGTCGAGCGGGTGCGGCTTTACGGCGACCCAGCTCGAGGCCGCCTATGAACTCACCCCCTCGTTAGGAAATGGAGCGGGCACCACCGTAGCGGTCATCGAGGCCGGTGACGCCCCGAATGCGCTTTCCAACGTGCAAACGTACCGCAACGAGTACGGCCTCGGAACAGCCAGCATTTTTAAATACAACCAGGAGGGACAGCAGTCCAACTATCCGGCGAGCTGTTCGGATTGGGGCTGGTGTCTCGAGACCGCGCTCGACATCGAGATGGTCTCCGCGTCGTGCCCGAAGTGCACGATTTTTCTGATGGAGGCCAACAGCGACTCGGGTGTCAACATGGGCGAGACGGAAGCGGAGGCTGTCACCCTCGGCGCGACCATCCTAAGCAACAGCTGGAGCTATGAAAACACCGTAAATTGCGGTAATTCAAACGAGGCCAGCTACTTCGACACGCCGGGCATCGCCTATCTGGCGTCGACGGGCGATTCCGGTTATAACAAGATCGGTTGCCCTTCGATCTTCGCCAACGTCATCGCCACCGGCGGCACGCAGCTTCGTCTGAATGGCTCGACGTATAGCGAAACCGTCTGGGATGACGCGGGCGGCGGTTGCGCGAGTCCTAGCGTGGTCGGATCGCCTGGAATTCCGAAACCGTCGTGGCAGCACGATCCAAAATGCGCCTATCGCACCGATGGCGACATCTCATCCGAGTCGGGTTGCAATCCGCCGGTTGCCGAGTACGATACCGACGGCGGCTACACCGGCTGGGTAGGCGTCTGCGGTACGAGTGTCGCGTCGCCATTCCTCTCCGGCGTTCTCGCGCTTGCCGGAAACGCAAGCAGCCAAAACGGCGGCGAGAACTTCTGGAATCTGACGAAGAAGCAACACAAGAAAGAGTTCCACGTCATAACGAGCGGCAACGACGGCAGCTGCGGTATACCGACCAGTTATCTCTGTACTGCGGGTCTGAAGAAAAAGAAGGGTGGTTACCAAACCTACGCCGCCCCCGTCGGCTGGGGAACTCCGAACGGCATTAGCGCGTATTAACGGATAGAGGCGCGCAACGCAAGAGAAAGGCGGGCGGCGACGCCCGCCTTTCGTGCATACTCCAGGTTATCGCGCCGTCCAACGGGAACGATTTTCGTCCTTCCCGGCGCTAAAAAAGGAGCTCTCGTAATGAACGCAACCTTTCGGCTCGTCGCCTTGCCGGCATTGGTACTCTCGGTCGCCGCCTGCAGCGGCGCCTCGTCGAGCGTACCGTCGCAGGCCGGTCAGTCGGTGGGCGAAACGCAACGCATCTTAGAGTGGGCGGCGACCCGTCCCGCCCATCCCGCGTGTCCCGGCACGCGTAGTCGTACGGTGATGCAGTGCGACGTGCTGGTCGACGACGTCCTCATGAGGCACGACACTCCGGGCGGTTGGGGACCGCCGAACTTTCAGGCCGCGTACAATCTGCCGTCGGGCAGCAAGGGCTCGGGAGAGACCGTTGCAATCGTCGATGCCTACGATAATCCGGACGTCGCGACCGATCTTGCGGCCTATCGCACCGAATTCAATTTGGGAACGCCAAATTTCACGAAATACAATCAGAAAGGCCAACAAGGGAACTATCCCGCGAACAACGCGTCGTGGGGCGTTGAGATCGCACTCGACGTCGAGATGGTTTCCGCGGTCTGCCCGAACTGCACGATCGATTTGGTCGAAGCCAATACGAACAACACGAGCGATCTCTTCGCCGCCGAGAAAGAGGCCGTAAAACTCGGCGCGACGATCGTGAGCAATAGTTGGGGCGGCGGCTCAGGCGGCGGTACGGGCGGCGCGTTTAACAAGGCCGGCATCCTCTATTTGGCCAGCGCCGGCGACAGCGGCTACGGGATGCAAAACCCGGCCGACTTCACCACGGTCGTGTCCGTCGGCGGCACGATTCTCAAGCAGAACGAGTCCGGCGTCTATAGCGAGATCGTCTGGCCCGACAGCGGCGGCGGTTGTTCGACCGTGTCGAAGCCGTCATGGCAGAAAGATCCCGATTGCAAGAAACGCACCGGAAACGACATTTCGGCGGTCGCATTTTGGGCTGCCGTCTACGATACCGACGGGCAAGCCGGCTGGATCACCGTACGCGGAACGAGCGTCGCATCGCCGCTGCTAGCCGGCGTGTTTGCGCTCGCGGGGAATGCCGGTAAGGAGGACGGCGGCAAGAGCCTCTGGATGCTCAAGGCAAAAGAGCACGCCAAAGACTTTCACACCGGCATCACCGGCACGCTCGCAAACTGTCCGTCGAATTATATGTCGACGTACATCTGCACGTCCGGATTGACCGGATCGGCGGCGTATCAAACATACTCAGGGGCGACCGGCTGGGGCACGCCCAACGGCATCGGGGGCCTCTAACCGGCGGATGTTCTTACGTCGAGAGGCCGCTGCCGCGTGTGCCGTCCTCGGAATCGCGGCATGCGCGAGCAATGGCCTCTCGACGACGCCGCCGACTACGGTGCTCGTGAAAAGCCGCGCGGCAACGCCCATCCAACACGTCGTCTTCATCATTCAAGAGAATCGCTCGTTCAACAATCTCTTTCTCGGATATCCGCGAGCCAAGACCCAGAACTATGGGTACGACCGGCGCGGCCGCAAAGTGATGTTGCATGCAGAGAACCTCGCGACTTGGTACGACATCACCCATTCTGCCAAAGCCTTTTTCGAGGAGTGTGACGGACAAGGAAGCGTTCCGGGAGCCGATTGCAAGATGGACGGCTGGAATCAAGCGCGTGAAAAAGACGACCCGCCGGACGCGCCGTTCGCGTACGTTCCGCAAAATCAGATCGCAGCCATATTGGCAGCTCGCGCGGCAGTACGTACTTGCCGACCGCATGTTTTCGTCGAACCTCGACGGGAGTTTCGTCGCGCACCAGTACGCGGTTGCGGGATATAGCGACCACGCCGTCGACTGGCCGATCGGCAACTCCTGGGGTTGCGAGGGCGGCAAGACCGACACGCTTCCGACGCTGCTGAAAACGCGCGCGTACGGCCCCCGCATTCGCGCGTGCTTCGATATTCCGACGCTTGCGGACGAAGCGGACGCGGCCGGCGTGAGCTGGCGATTCTATGCGTCCGGCGCTCGACCACGACGGCGGCTACTGGTCGTCATTTCAAGCGGACCGTAAGATCTACTATGGATCCGACTGGAATGCGGACGTCGTGAATCCGGCTTCGAAGTTCATCACGGACGTCGCGAACGGCGAGCTCGCCGAACGTTACCTGGATCACGCCGATTTGGGAAGCCTCGGATCATCCCGGCCTCAACGGCAGCCGGGGGCCGAAGTGGGTCGCTTCGCTCGTCGACGCGATCGGCACGAGCAAGTTCTGGAAATCGACCGCGATCTTCATCATGTGGGACGATTGGGGCGGCTGGTTCGATTCGGTTCCTCCCGTATACGAAGATTACGACGGGCTCGGCTTTCGCGTGCCGCTGATCATCGTTTCGCCGTATGCCAAGAAAGGCTACGTCACGCACGTACAATATGAAACCGCAAGCGTTCTGCGCTACATCGAAGATAACTTCGGGCTGGCGCCGCTTGCAGCGAGCGACAAACGCGCAAACGATCCTGCGCTAGACGCGTTCGATTATCATCGAAAGCCGCGCTCCTTCACGAAGGTCGCCGGGGCCGAGCCGGCGTCGTATTGGCTGCAGTTAGAGCGGCAATCGCGGCCCGCGGTACCGCCCGACCCCGACGACGGCGATTAGGTTGCCGCAAGTCTCTGCATTTTCTCGGTTTCTCTTGGCGGCGATCGCGCTTTCGCTCGGCGCCTGCAGCGGCAGCATCGCGTCGAGATTGCCCGACGCCGGCATTCCGCCGACGCCGACGCCGAATCAGTCGCCGATCAAGCACGTGGTCTTCGTCATCCAAGAGAACCGCTCGTTCAACAATCTTTTCATGGGATACCCAGGCGCGAAGACGGCAACGTTCGGCTACGATACGGAGCATCGCAAGGTCGAGGTGCGACCGCGCAAGCTTTGGAGCTCCTGGGATCCCGGACACGGGTCGCGCGACTTTTTCGCCGCGTGTGACGGCCAAGGAAAAATTCGCGGGACCGACTGCAAGATGGACGGCTGGAATAAGGAGGTCGGGCCGCCCGGGGCTCCGCCCCACCTCGCCTATTCGTTCGTACCAAGATCGGAGATCGAACCATATTGGACCATCGCCGGCCAGTACGTGCTCGCGGACCGCATGTTCACATCGAACCTCGACGGCAGCTTCGTCGCACATCAGTTTCTCGTCGCGGCCTACTCGAGCGGCGCGGTAGACTATCCGATCGAAGCGTGGGGATGCGAGGGCGGTAATGCCGATACGCTGCGTACCCTTACGCAAACGACGCTCGTACGGTCCGAGAATCCCTGCGTGCTTCGACAACCCAACGATCGCTTCGGAAGCCGATGCGGCCGGCATCGGTTGGCGGTTCTATGCGGGCACGATTTATGGGGATGGCGGATTGTGGTCGTCGTATCAAGCGGATCGCAAGATCTTCAAGGGCCCGGATTGGAGCAAGTATGTCGTCGATCCGCCGTCACAGTTTCTCACCGACGTCGCAAACGGCAACCTCGCCGCCATCACCTGGATCACGCCGACCTTTGAGACGTCCGATCATCCCAGCACGGATGCAAAGTATGGGCCGGCTTGGATCGCCAGCGTCGTCAACGCCGTCGGCACGAGCAAGTTCTGGAAGTCGACGGCCATCTTCATTATGTGGGATGACTGGGGCGGATGGTTCGATCCAGTTCCGCCCGTCCACGAAGATTACGACGGACTCGGCTTTCGCGTACCGCTGCTGATCGTCTCGCCCTATTCAAAGAGCAGTTCGGTGACGCACGTCCAATACGAAACGGCGAGCGTCCTACGCTTCATCGAAGACAATTTCAGCCTTGGGCAGCTCGCGGCCAGCGATACGCGCGCGAACGATCCGGCGAACGATCCCGCGGCCTTCGACTATCAGCAGCCGCCGCGAACGTTCAAGAAAATCGCCGGCTCGCAAGCCGCGGCGTACTGGATGCAGCTCGAGCGAAGCGCCGTCCCGGCGCGCACCGCGGAATCGGGCACCGATGGCGATTGAGCGAAAGGGTCTCACATGGCTCGCGCTGCTCCTTGCGTGCGCGTGCTCTTCCAACTCGAATCTTCCCTCGGGTGGTGCGACGGCGCCGCTGAGCTTGCATCACGCGGGCGGCTTCGCGAGCGGGCATATCAAGAACGTCATCGTCATCATCCAGGAGAATCGCACCTTCGAAAACTTCTTCGCCGGCTATCCCGGCGCGAACGCGCCGATGTCAGGCTGCGCGATTCCCCCAAGCGGCGCCCCGTTAGAGCAGCGCTCAGATTGTCCGAAAGGCGACGTTTCAGTCCCGCTGCAACGAGTCACGTTCGAAAAAAACGCTTCGCTGGGGCACGATTGGGATAATTCGATCACCGATTGGGACGCCGGAAAGATGGACGGATTTTCGAAATTTCGGAACCTCGTCGGACCCATATTCGGCGTATGAGTACATCGATCGCTTACAAACGCGCCCCTATTGGACGATGGCAAAGCGGTACGTTCTTTCCGACGCGATGTTTCCCACGGAGTTCGGCGGAAGTTTCACCGGCCATCTGACGCTCGTCGCGGGAACCGACGACATCGAACTCCCAAACAAAGCCGAGGTCGATTTTCCAAACGGGTCGCCTTACGACTGCGATTCACCTCCGGGAACGCGAAGCTCCTACATCGAGGCGCACCCGTATCGGAAGATGCGCTTCGGCGGTCCTTTCCCTTGTTTCGACCAGTTCAACACGATGGCGCAGGTGCTCGATGAAGCCGGCGTTTCGTGGAAATTCTACGCCTTTATCAAGCTCAATGCCGGGACGTGGGAACCTTTCGAGGCGATCAAGTACGTGCGCACGGGCCGGGACTGGAAGACGAAAATCATCGCTCCGCAAACGAAAATCCTAACCGACGCGGCCGACGGAAAATTGGCCTCCGTGAACTGGGTGACGCCGACCGAGGAAGATTCCGATCATCCCGTCGCCCATAGCGACAGGGGACCGTCGTGGGTCGCATCGGTCGTGAATGCGATCGGCGAGAGCTCCTATTGGCCGACGAGCGCCATCATCGTGATCTGGGACGACTGGGGCGGCTTCTACGACAACGCTGCGCCGCCGCAGCTCGATTACCGCGGTTTGGGGATTCGCGTTCCTTGTCTGATCATCTCGCCGTACGCCAAGCGACGGCCACGTTTCGCACGTCCAGTACGAATACGGCAGCATTCTACACTTCATCGAAGAGGTATACGGGCTGCCGTCCGGCAGTGTCGGGCCGACAGCGCAAGGCTACACCGACGCACGAGCGGCGAGCTTCGACGATGCGTTCGACTTCAACCAAAAGCCGCGAAAGTTCTCGCCGATTCCTTCGAAATATTCGAGCTCGGATTTTCTGCGCGAGCCGCCCTCGGATAAGCCTGTCGACACGCAGTAGCCGCTCCGCTCAGCATGGCACACAAGAAAGTGCCGTTACTTCAGGGCTTCCCTAGCATTTCGCGTGCTTTTGCGATTCGAGTAACTCGAATACCGTTTCGACGAATTCGATAGCTGGACCGTCGAAAAGGGCGGTGTAGTACGGCGACGCGCCCGTGATTTGTAACTTCTTTGCACCCGTGGAATCAAGCACTTGAGAGTGCCACGATTGCGTCCATTGAGTCTGCGAGCCGCTTCCCGATGAAGCGTAGTAAGCCAAACAATAATAGCCGGCCTTAAACCCATGCTTGTCGGCGACGCTAGTATACTCTTGCGGTCCGGTCAGGCCCCATTGTGCGTTGGTTGGATGACTGTGAAAGTCAACTCCCACGTACAGAAGCGCGCTCCACCCTTTCGGCGGCGGTGGTGCTCCGAAAATGTTGCTGGTGCTGGCGCTCAAATGCGCCGGGCAAATCGTACCCGGATTGGTGCCGTATCCGATGGAAATCTTGAAGGGCGCAGCCGCGGCTTGCATCCCTCCGCCGGCGCCGTTTAAATGGCCGTCCGGCGGACAGCCGAATCCAATTGCCGGAATAACAACCGAATCTCCTGACGCTTGCGGCGCGGCAGCGCGCAGGTTATTTGCGCAAGCCGTCAGCGCCAATACAAGCGATCCCGCGCACAGCACTTGAACGCTTTTCACGTGCACCTCCTGTTGCGAAACATTAGCACGGTATATTGAGTTCCCTGCTCATTCATAATCGGGAGCTTGGTAATCAGGGTGCTGCTGCATGAAGAACCTGCGGCGGTAACGGCGCCTCGATCTTGATGAATCGACGCGGTCGGCTGGAGAAATCCAAAGAATCCGGCGCCGGCGACGCAGCACGCCGGTCGGCCACGGCGAGCCGATCCAAGCCCCACAGATCCTCGGCAAAACGCAGTACGCTGGCGGTCTCGTATTGAACGTGTGAAACGTAGTTCCGTTTCGCGTACGGAGAGATCACGAGCAGCGGAACGCGAAACCCGAGGCCGTCATAATCCTCAAAAGGCGGTGGAACGTGATCGTAGAGGCCTCCCCAATCGTCCCATTGCACGAAGATCACGGTCGTTTTCCAAAACTTGCTCTTCCCCACCGTATTGACGAGCGCCGAAACCCACGACGGGCCGTAGCCGCCGCCGCAGTTGACATGATCGGAGTCCTTGCAAGTCGGGGTGATCCAGGTGAAGTTCGCGAGTTTGCCCGCGCGAACGTCGGTAATGAACTTCCAGTTCGGCGTAACGACGTCTCTTTTCCAGTCGGATCCGTAATAGATGTGTTTGACCGCCTGATAACTCGAATAAATACTCGCGTCGCCACTCGAGGCACTCCCGTATTGGCTTGTGTAGAAGCGCCACGAGAGGTGCGCGCGATCGAGCTCGTCTCCCAACGTTTGGTAATCGAAACAGGCCTGGATGGCTGGGCCGAAGGCGTAGCGGCGTTTCGTCATCGTGTGGATGGTATCGGTCGGGCCTCCGGGACAACCCCAGCGATTATCCGGCAGATTAACGGCACGGGCGGCTTGCGCGGCAATGATGTACTGATGCGCGGCGAAGCTCTCGTCGAGCTGGGAGGCGAACATCTTGTCGGCGAGCACCCATTGGTGCGCCATGTCGAAATAGGGTTTCGATTCCCTGGTTGGTACGTAGACGTACTCCGGGTTGGCAGGACCGCCAAACGAAAGCTCTTTGTCGAAGCCATCCATTTGGCAGTCCGTCCCCGGCAGTTTGCCGGTGCCGTGGCATGCCGCGAACATCGCCTGCGAGGAATGGTCGATCGAGTAGTCGTCAGCTAGGCTTGCCGGCCGAAGCTTGATCGTCTCGCCTTGCGAATTCTTTCCGCTCGAAACCGTGTCGGCGCCTGGATAACCCTGAAAAAGATTGTCGAAGCTGCGATTCTCCTGCACGATGTAGACGACGTGCTCGATTTTTCCGGCACCTGTCGAGTTGAGCGCATGCAACGTCTGTGCGCTTTGCATGTACGGCAACGTCGCTTGCGAACCGGAAGAGCAACCGGCGAGTGCGACGGCAATCGAAAGATTGCAGATGCGCTCATTCATAATCGGGAGCTCGGTCGTCGGTGTGCTGCATGAAAAATCGCGGCCCCCGCGGCGCCTCGATCTTGACGAACTTGCGCGGGGGCTGCGAAAACTCGAAACAGTCCGCTGCGGGAGAGGTCGCGCGCCGGTCGGCCACCGCGAGCCGATCCAAACCCCACAGATCCTCGGCAAAACGCAGTACGCTGGCGGTCTCGTATTGGACGTGCGAAACGTAGTTCTGCTTCGCGTACGGCGAGATCACGAGCAGCGGAACGCGAAACCCGAGGCCGTCATAATCTTTGAACGGCGGCCGAACGTGATCGTAGAGGCCGCCCCAATCGTCCCATTGCACGAAGATGACGGTCGACTTCCAAAACTTGCTTTTTCCTACCGTATTGACGAGCGCCGAAACCCACGATGGGCCATAGCCCCCGCCGCAGTTGACGTGATCGGAGTCGTCGCAGATCGGCGTGATCCAGGTGAAGTTCGCGAGTTCGCCCGCGCGAACGTCGGTAATGAACCTCCAGTTCGGCGTAATGACATTCTGCTTCCAGTCGGGCCCATACCGGATATGCTTGACGGCCTGATAGCTCGACCATACGGCTCCGGATCCGCCTTTCTTGGAACCATACCGGGTCGCGTAAAACCGCCAGGTGAGATGCGCGCGGTCGAGCTCGTCTCCCAGGGTCTGGTAATCGAAGCAGGGTGGGATCGCGCCGCCGTAGGTCCGATTCTGCTTGATCGTCGAGACGCTGTCGCTGGGATCATTACTGCAGCCCCAGGGTCCGATCGGTATGTTGACGGTCGACTGCGCTTGCGCGGCGATGACGTATTGATGCGCCACGAAGCTCTCGTCGATCTGCGATTGGAACATCTTGTCGGCGAGCACCCATTGATGCGCCATGTCGAAGTACGGTTTCGACTCTCGGTGCGGGACGTAAACGTACATGCTCAGCTTGACGCCGCGCGGATTTTGATGAAGCTCCCTGTCGAAGCCGTTCATGCGGCAGTGCGTCCCCGGCATCGTACCGGTTCCGTTGCAGTCCAGGATCATCGCTTCCAAGGAATGGTCGAGAAGATAATGCGCCGCGAGACTAACGGGCCGCAGCGCAATCGTATTACCTTTCGAGTCCTGGCCGCTCGAGACCGTATCGGCGTTCGGGTAGCCTTGAAAGAGATTATCGAAGCTGCGGTTCTCCTGCACGATGTAGACGACGTGCTCGATCCTTCCGGCACCGGTTGCGCGCAGCGCGCGCAACGCCGCACCATCTTGCATATACGCTTCTACTCCGCTGCGGGCGGCCTGATTCGGGATGGAACTACGGGAACAGGCCGCCGCCGAACCCGCCAGCAGCAGCGCTGCAGCGTGCAGAGCACGCAAGCCTTTCGCCGTGCTCTTATTCGTAATCGGGGGCGAAATAATCGTTGGCATATTGGCGCATGAAGAAGCTTCGGCGCGCGCGGCGCCTGGATCTTCACGAAAGGCCGCGGAGGTTTTGAAAAGTCGAAACAGTCCGCCGCGGGCGACGTCGCGCGCTTGTCCGCCGCCGCGAGCTGATCGAGGCCATAGAGGTCTTCGGCAAAGCGCAGCACGCTCGCCGTTTCATAATGGACGTGCGAAACGTGATCTTGCTTCGCGTACGGAGAGATAACGAGCAGCGGAACCCGAAAGCCCAAACTGTCACGGTCCTTGTACTCCGGCGCCACGTGGTCATAGAGGCCGCCCCAATCGTCCCACTGCACGAAGATGACGGTCGAGTCCCAGAACTTGCTCTTGCCCACGGTATTGACGAGTGCCGAAACCCACGATGGCCCGAAGCCTCCGCCGCAGCCGACGTGATCGGAATCGTCGCAAACCGGCGTGATCCACGTGAAGTTGGCCAGCTTGCCGGCCCGAACGTCGGTAATGAACTTCCAGTTCGGCGATATGACGTCTTTCTTCCAATCGGGCCCGAAGCGGATGTGTCGTATCGCTTGATAGGCCGACCACTCTGCGCCCTCGCCGCTCTCCCTACCGTACTTGCTGGCGTAGAAGCGCCATGAGAGGTTCGCCTTATCCAGCTCGTCCCCGAGCGTCTGGTAATCGTAACACGGATACCGTTTGGGGCCGATGGTGCGAGCTTTGGTGATGATCGGAAGCGTGTCGTCCTTGCCTCCGGTGCATCCCCACGCAAATAGCGGCAGATTAACGCTCCAGGCCGCTTGCGCGGCGATAATGTATTGGTGGGCGACGAAGCTTTCGTCGATCTGCGACTGGAACATCCGGTCCGCAAGCACCCATTCGTGCGCCATATCGAAGTACGGCTTCGACTCCCCGTGAGGTACGTAAACGTATTCCGGAGCGGGAGGGCCTCCAAAGGATTCTTCGAGGTTGAATCCGTCCATGCGGCATTTCGTGCCCGGCAACGTGCCCTTTCCGTCGCATGCGGCAAACATCGCTTGCGCGGAATGGTCGATCGTGTAGTTCGTTTTCAGACTCACGGGTTGCAGCGCAATCGTTTCGCCTCTCGAATTCTTTCCGCTCGAAACCGTATCGGCGTTGGGGTAGCCTTGAAAGAGATTGTCGAAGCTCCGGTTCTCCTGCACGATGTAGACCACGTGCGAAATTTTACCCGCGCCCGTTGCGTTGAGAACGCTCAAGGCTGCGCCGCTCTGCATGTACGGCAGCGAAGATTGCGCGCCGGCGGAACAACCGGCAAGCCCGACTAGCAACGTCCATGTGCCAAGAACGCGGCTACTAATGCCGCGAGGCGGAGAGAGGCGCATCGCCATGCTTTCGCAAATGCCTCGCGAACGGCAAGGTTCCTTCCCTCAAATCGCTTTTTGCGAGCGAGGCCCCGCTTGTGCTGCAAGCCGCGAACAACCTCTATGCGAAACAACGTCATATGACTGCGCGAGCCATCATTGCCTTCGTCGGCGCCGGTGCAATCGCGGCGTGTTCGGCGCTTCGACTCGGCTCTCCACCCCTGCCTCAGAATGATATGTCGATGCATCGCGCATGGACGCGTCCGCGGAGTTCACCGATCAAGCACGTCGTTTTCATCATCCAGGAGAATCGCTCGTTCAACAATCTCTTCATGGGCTATCCTGGAGCGACGACGCAGAATTACGGTAACGACAAGCGAGGGCGTAAGGTCGCTCTGCATGCCCAAGGGCTCGTTACGGGTTGGGACATCGATCACTATTCGGACGCGTTCTTCGCCGCGTGCGATGGGCGAGGAACGCTCCCAGGAACCCAGTGCAAGATGGACGGCTGGAACGACGAGCAGGCGGGTCGGGGACATCCCAAGGCCTTCGCCTATGCATACGTTCCGCGCAACGAGATCGAGCCGTATTGGACGATGGCGAAGCAGTACGTCCTCGCGGATAACATGTTCGCATCGAATCTCGACGGCAGCTTCATCGCGCACCAATACGCCGTCGCCGCCTATGCGAGTCGAGCGGTCGACTTTCCGCTTTCGCAATGGGGATGCGAGGGCGGAAAGACGGATACTCTGCCAACGCTCCTCGCAAACCGCACGGATGGTGCGCGCATTGCGGCGTGTTTCGAGAATCCGACGATCGGCGGGGAAGCCGACAGGGCCGGCGTCAGCTGGCGCTTTTACGCCGATGCGATCGACGCGACCGGTGGTCTCTGGTCCTCATATCAAGCCGACCGTAAAATCTTTAAAGGCCCCGACTGGAGCAGCGACGTCATCAGCCCGCCCTCGTACGTTTCTCACCGATGTCGGCGATGGCGAGCTCGCCGACATCACGTGGATTACGCCGACCTTTCCGGATTCCGATCACCCGGGGTTTGGTTCAACTCAGGATGGGCCGGCCTGGGTGACTTCGCTCGTCGATGCAATCGGCGAGAGCTCGTTCTGGAAATCGACGGCGATCTTCATCATGTGGGACGACTGGGGCGGATGGTTCGATCCCGTGCAGCCAATTTACGAAGATTACGACGGCCTAGGTTTTCGCGTTCCGCTGCTCGTCATCTCGCCGTACGCCAAGAAAGGCTCGGTTACACATACGCAATACGAAACTTCGAGCGTACTGCGGTTCATCGAAGACAACTTTGGGCTGCCGCAGCTGGCAAAGAGCGATTCGCGCGCGAACGATCCGGCAGCCGACGCCGCCGTCTTCGATTACGACCAGCAGCCGCGCAAGTTTAACGAGATCTCCGGCAAGAAGACGCCATCCTATTGGAGGCAGCAACGTGCGCGCACGCCGTCTGCGAACGTCATTAGGCAACGCATCATCGGCGACGACTAAGAAAGCAATAACGAAGGGGTCCGGCAATCTGCCGGACCCCTTGGATTTGAAGCGTCCTGCTTCGAGAAGTTAGTCTATGCTAACTCCGATGAGGATCGGGCCGAGGCACGAGCTGGCGCTATTGCAGACTTCCATCTCGACGGCATACTTAACTTTGCCGTTGCCCTTCTTGGCCTTGGTCGAGATCTCAAGCGTCGTCGGGTTGCCGGGGTTCGGCGAGAACGAGGCTTTGATCTTCTTGGTCTTCTTTCCGTTCTTGGCCTTGACGGTCAGTGCCGACCAGGTCCAGGTTCCCGGATAGAGATCGGTGCAATCCGAGGTGCCGGAGTAGATGATGCACCACTCTTGGCTCGCGGGCGAGGCTTTCGAGATTTCGACGCACTCGTAGAACTCGGACGGGCACGACGTGTTGCGCTTGGCTCCGAGGCCAAGGATTTGCGGTCCGCCATGACGGCCCATCGACGTCTGGGTGCCGCCAGGAATTGCCTGGGAGCCGCCACTCGTCGAACAGCCGGAGAGGACCAAGCTTGCTGCGAGTGCACTACTCGCGAGGAGAAGGGTAAAACGCACGTTTGAACTCCTTCATAGCTAGGTTTATAAAAAGGGCGCACCAAGGGGAAAAACATCGGTGTCGCCGCCTGCCATAGATGCAACCAAACCCGCCGGTTTCCTGCCGGTTCCGCCGCTTTTTTACAACGCCGGACTGAAAGCCGCGGCATTCACGGCACTGCTGGGGGTCAGGCCGGCGTTGAAGCTGTACAGATACGTTAGGCTCGTGGGAGTGTAGCGGTAGATGTCGACCTGGCCAAGCTGCCAATCGCCGAGCGCGAGCTCGGTCCCCTTTTTGTTAAGGCTTCCGTAGAAGGAATTGCCCTCCAGGCTGAATGGACCGCCGACGACGGCGCAGGTCGGGTTGCAGCCGCTGTAGACCCAGAGCGCACCGCTCGCATAGTCGATCGAGATGAGGTTACCGGACTTATCGACGATCAGTCCACCGTAGTAGAGGTTCTTCCAGCCCTTGGCGGCCTCCCCGGAACCGCTGCAACCGCTGAAATAGGTCAACGTCGCCGAGCTCAACGACGGATTGTCTTCCGAGGTGATCCAGCAGTCGCCGTTGGCGGCCAGCGCGACGCCGCCGCCATAATAGGTGATCGACTTGCTCGTGAGCTTTTGCGTGCAGCCGTTCGCGAGCGTGCAGACGGCGATATTCCCGACTTTATCTTTGGAGTCGACCCGGATGTTGCCGACGATGACCGTGCCGGTTGCGGCATTCGCCGTCGCCGCGTCGCTCGCTTGGCCATACTGATCCGAGAACGACCCTAGGGGTTTTCCGCAGAGCGTATGCCCGCGATAGATGCTGACTTCCGAGGGATCGCCGTTGGGGACGACCAGCTCGCCGGCCGAGTCGACCGCGAAGCCGTTCACCGATGTGGCCGCGATGTCGCAAATGGGGCCGGCATTGTGCGTGTCGGGCATTCGATAGCCGTAAAGGTCGATGCCGTAAAACTGCGCGGCGTAGACGCCCCCTCGCAGCCTCTTGCCTGCGTACCGTACGGCCTGAGAAGGCAGCGTGCGAGCACCGAAGGCGAGCATCGAGGTGGGGACGACGCTGACCGGCTGGTCGTCGATCACTGCCGGAGGATTGCCGGCGGAGCAACCTGAGAGAAATGCGAAAACGAGCGCTATGGAAAGCGCACTGGCATGGTGGCGCATGTGTGAAGTCTCCTTGGCATGTGGTAGTGCTTCGTGTAGAGGACCTGCCTGCTCAATGCGGCTCTCGCGCTGGTAACTCCTTTAAAAGCCCGCTGTCGAGCTCAACGCGGTGCCGACCGGCTCCCTCGGACTCGAGATGCTCTTGTCGGACTTGCCGCCGGCCGGATAGGGCCAGATTTCCACCCGGCTGCGGCCGCTGCCGCAATACGCGCCGCTGTTCCCGCCCGCGATCTGCGTCGCGCCGACCCAGGCTTGTGCGACGTCGCACGAGCCGCCTAACGCGATGGACCGTTTGATCGTCGCCGTCTTTCCCGAGAGGCTCGACGCGTAAAAACAGGACGTTGTGCCGTTGCGGCAGTGTTGATCGCCTAAGAGAAGTGTGGACGATCGCCACGCGACCGTCCCCGGAAAATAGATGGTCCCTCCTTTGACGGCGACGAGCGAGAGCGATTTACCGCCCTTGGGCAACGTCGTGAGGGTGTATGCGCCGTTGGCGGCAGAGCCGCTCACATAAAGGTTCCCACGGCGGTCGTAGGCGCCAAAGTAATACGAGGCGACGGCGGAGCTCGAATAGATTCGCGGCGTGCCGCTCGCCTTGACATAGACGAGCACGTCGGCGGCACCGCTGAAATCATAAAGATTGGTGACTGCGAGGTTGCCGGTTGTGGGATCGATCGCGCATCCGATGGGAACGCCGACCGGATCGCTCAAGACCGCGATGACCCCAATGCTGCCGTGCGCGTATTCGAGCATTTGATCGGTTCCGGTGTTGGCGATCCAAACGTTGCCTGCCGCGTCCGAGCACAATCCTTGCGGATTGTTGAAGCCGGTGAGCTTTCCGACGACTCGCAACGACGGAAACGTATACATATAGACGTCCCATCTTCCGAGATCGGAAACGTAGAGCAGGCGACTCGCGCTCGAGGCGTCGCGCGAAACCCACGAAGCCGTCCGGTCAACGCTCGAATCCGGCTTTGACAGGGGCGCAACGGCGCTGCAGGCGCTCAGCGTTAGCGCAACGGCGATCGCTGCCCGCTTATTCAAAAGTCGGTGTCGGGAGGCAAGTACGAGGGTATTCGATGGACGAAATACGAGGCCGGATACTTCGACGGAATCGGCTTGAAGGGAATCCGCTGCTGCGAGTAATCGAAACAGTCAACGATGCTCGCGGAGCGCTTGTCGCTCGTTCGCAGCGATCCTAAATCCCAATTCTGCTCGATGTATTTCAGAATGCTGCCGAACTCGTATTGCGTCGGCGAAATATATCCCGGCCTTGCATACGGCGAGACGACGATCGCCGGAACGCGAAACCCCAGGCCGCCGTATCCCACCTGCTTCGGATTGAGGTTGTCGTAGAGACCACCCCAGTCGTCCCAGACGATGACGATCGCCGTCGAATTCCAATACGAGCTCGTGCCGAGCGCGTTGACGACGCTAGCCACCCACGATGGCCCGGTGTCGGAGTGGGTGCCGGGATGGTCTGAATCGTTTTCGTCGGGTATCACCCACGAAACGGCCTGGAGCTCGTTGTTGCTGATATCGGTGAAGATGTTCGTCTGGGGAGCCGATATGTGCCCGTCCGTCCATTCGGAGCTGTCGCGGACGGCTTTGATGGCATCGAAGGCGCTCAAGAGTTTCCCGTAGACCGCGCAGCACATCTGCGGAACGTAATATCGCCATGAGACGCGCTTACCGTCGAGCAGATCGCGAAGCGTACGATATTTGAGACAGGGAAACGGGCCTTTTCCGGGTTGGAAAACGTCGTTGCTCGTGATCAGCGAGGTGTGCGTGCCGGCCGGCGCGTCGCAGCCCCAGATGCAGCGCGGTCCCGAACATCCGGGGAGATCGACCAGCGATTCGTCCGGCGAAACGAGGGTGCCGCCTGCGATGAGGTCTTGGTGCGCCGTGAAACTGCTGCTGCCTTGCGTCGTAAACATGTGCTCCGCAAGCGCGTACTGCTTTGCCATGTCCCAATACGGCTTGATGTCATCGGGATTGGTATATTGGTATGGGTAGGTGCACTCCGCCTCACCGCTGCCGAAGGTCACGGCATCGAAGCCGTCCATCGCGCCGCCGTCGCGCGCCACGACGTAACCTTGATACGAATGGGTAAGGTCTTGCAGCTTTCCGTTGAGCTTCGTGAGCAGAGCGCTCTCTTTGAGCTTGATCGTCTCCTCGGAGTTGATCCCGCACTGCGCCTCCGGCTTTGCTTTGCCGCTGGTCGTTCCATCAGCGCCCGGGAAGGTCGCGAAGAAATCGTTGAAGGTTCGGTTCTCTTGAACGATCAGCACAACGTGCTTGATGGGAGACCGAGCCTTTGCGGCGCCTACCCCGGCGTCATCCTGAGCGGAGTCGACGGAAGGCGCGACTGAGCTGCCGTTGCAGCCGGCGAGCAGCGTTACGGCGAGTAACGCGGACCAAAGGCGGGCACGCACCGCGACTCTTTACCCCTCGGCGATGCTCGTCACTGCCGATACTAGCGAGTCCTTGCCTTTTGTCGCGGTGTGGAACGCCATCTTCGCGTAATCGACGACTTCGGGGAAGCGACGCGCGTAGCCGGTGATGAAGCGCCACGAAAAGAGCCGCTTCGGCGAGAGATACTCCGCCTCGTAGAGCAAGAGCAGATTCGTCACGATGAAGTGGCGCATCGCGCTTCCGCGATTGATGTGGACGCGCCAGCGCTTGGAGATGTCGACGTTGGTAAAAACGTCGTTGCGCAGCGACCCAGAAAGCACCGCCGGATTGACGGAGATGATGCTGTCGTAAACCTGCGGCATCTGGGAGCTTCGCTCGATAGACCCCTTGCCGAAGTCAGCCGTCCAGTAACCCTTCTCCGGCGTATCTATTGTAAAGACCCACCGAGCTTTACGCATGAGCGGCCGCAACAGGCGCGTCGCGCGGAAGAACTTGCCGAAATATTTGGAAAAATCGTCGAACGCGACTTCTTTGGTCGCTTCGGAACGGTAGTTCTTCTCCAGCCGTTCGCTCTCGCTTTGCGCGCGCGCCTCCGCATAGGCGACCATGTCTTCGACGACATTCGTCGTGAGCGCAAAACCCGACTGCGACGACCACCGGCTGCCGACGGGCATGACGACGAGCTGCGTCTGCGGCGCGCGCGCGGCGTTGGCTTGGAAGTAGGCGCGCATCTCCGGCGCGGAGACCAAGAACCGGTTTTCGTCGCGGACTTCTTTATGGAGATGGCAGATGCCGCTCGCGAACGGAATGGCATAGCGCGGGCGGAGCTGTTGTGCGGCGGCGACGAAAGCGTCCATGTAGGTTTTCGCGTCGACCGGCAGCCGATCGGAGGGATCCTCGAACGTGTAGCGCGTCGGATAGGACCATGCCGGCGAGTGGCTGCGCAGCATGAAATCGGGTCGAGGATATTTCGCGCGAAAGGTTCGCCACGTCGACGGCAGCGGTTTGGCGTCGTTGAGATCGAAGAGCACGGCACCGTCGGCCTCGACGACCGCGACGCTGTCGTCTTGAAAGCTGATCTGATAACTCGTCAGCGAAAAGTTCTCACCGAGTTCGATGCGCTCGCCGTGGCGCAGCTCGACGATGCGTTCGAACCCGATGCCTTCGAGCTGCTGCTTCAGGCCCGAGATCGGAAACCGGGGCACGATCGCCGTCGTCGATTTTCCAAACTTACGCAGCGTCTTGGGATCGAAGTGATCGAAATGCCAGTGCGTGATGTAGACGTAGTCGGCGGAAAAGATGTCGTCGCCGAACTCCGGCGGCGGCGCGTGCCACCACGACGACCAATAGGTGGGCTCGTTCAGCCATGGATCGATAACCAGCCGCTTGCCGCCTGCCGTAACCTCGAGACATGCGTGACTGACGATGCGGAATTCCATAGGAGCCTCTTCTTTTCTATCGAGCGCCGACTTCCGGCCTGGGACGTCAGTCTACTCGGTATCGACCGGTTCGTTCGACGGCTTTTGGTGCAGGAAGTAGCTCTTGGAATACGACGACGATATCGGAGTGAACGTCCGCGGTGACTGCGTGAAATCGAAGGAGTTGCTGATGCTCGTCGCGCGCGCATCGGTCGTGCCGAGGCTCGGCAGATTCCAAACTCCCTCGATGAATTTTATGATGCTGCCGAACTCGTATGGCGTCGTCGAGACGTAGCCGGGCTGACCGGGAATCGATTCCCGCGCGTAGGGAGAGATCACCAGCATCGGAACGCGGAAGCCGAGCCCACCGAAGTCGTCGAAGAACGGCGGCGGCACGTGATCGTAAAAGCCGCCCCAGTCGTCCCACACGACGATGATCGCGGTGGAGTTCCAGTACGAGCTTTCGCCGACCGCGTTGACGATCTGCGCGATCCACGACGGACCCGTGTCGGAGCCGTTGCCGGGATGATCGGAGTTAGCGGCGTCGGGCGTCACCCACGACATCTGCGGCAGCGTGCTGTTGGTGATGTCTGTAAAGAACTGATCGGGATTCTGCACGACGTGCGTGCTCCATTGCGTTGGAACTTCGCGGATGTCTTGAATCGCATCAAATGCATCCCAATACTTTCCTTCGCCTTTCGGCTCCGGCGCGGCGTAGTACGTCCAAGAAATCTGCGGCGATTGAGCCTCGAAGAGGTCGGCCAACGTCTGGTAGGTCATGCAAGGTTTTGGGCCCTTATGGTACCCGTCCTTGAGCGCGGACCCCGTCCACGTGAGGATCGAGGTCTTCACTCCGGGCTTCGCATCGCATCCCCACGGGGCCGCTGATGGATAGTCGACGAGGCTTTGCGTGCCTTTATGCGGCGACGCGCAGTCTTTGATGCACGTGCCGCCGCGAATCAGATCTTGATGGGCGGTAAAGCTTCCGCTGCCTTGCGTTTGGAACATATGATCGGCCAGCACGTACTGTTCGGCGATATCCCAATACGGGCCGACTTGGGTGGGATCGATATATTGATAAACCTTCGAACCCACTTTGCCTGGGCACTTGGAGCTGCCACCCTCCTCACCGAAACCGTCCATCCGGCCGTTGTCGTAGTCGACCGGAACGACGTGATACGAATGACCCCAGTCACATTTTTGCGCGAGATCGTCCTTTGCTAACGGAACGTAGGTGTCGCCGCTCGGGCAATATCCGGAGCCCGAATGATGATGATGCCGCTGCAATACGGTTCCCGAGGGCGGCTCCATGCAACCGTACGTCGTTCCGTCGGCGCCCGGAAACGTTGCAAAAAGATTATCGTAGGTTCGATTCTCTTGAATGACCAGCACGACGTGCTGGATGTAACCCGATCCGCTGCCGCCGCTTCCCGATTGCGGCAAGAGCGTACCCCCCATGCCGGGAGACGTCGTGTTGCCGGAGCATGCAGTGAGCGCGAAGGACGCAACGAGCGTCGCGATAACAGAGCGAAGCATCGTGGAGTTTTCAGCGCTCGCGCAAGGCTATCCCGCCGGTCGTCGTCGTCAATCGAATCAGCCCGCTGCCCGACCCGATCGTCCCGCCGGCGCGCACGCCGACGAGGTTTTCACGTCGTTGCGAGATCCCTTCGATATCGCTCGAAAAACCGCCCACGGTACTATCGGCGTCAACGCGCGCGCTGCTGCCGGGCGCGATGCCAAGCTTCACCGCGCCGGTCGTCGCACGCAGATCGATCGTTCGCTTGCCGACCACTCGTCCGGCATTGACGGTAATTGCGCCGGCCTGCGTCTCGACGTCCAGATTGCCCGTCACGCCGGAAATGTCGACGAGCCCGGCAATGTTTTTGACCTTCAGCGCGGATTCGAGGGGAACGAAGATCCGATAGCGCACGCCGCCGCCGTGAACGCCGCCGGAATAGTTGGTGGCGATCGAAACCGCGTCTCCCTCGCGATAGATCGTAATGGCGATACCGCGCAGCTCCGCAGGATCGTAACCATACTTGGTCGCCTCGACGTCAACAAGCGGCTTCGACCACGCACTGATTCGAACCGCGCCGGCGACGTTCGAAACGACCACGTCGGGCGCCGCACTCGTACCGACGCTTTGGTGAACGTCCTCGTGCACGCGATCGCCGAACGCGCCACTGCACCCCGCAAGCAGCGCGGCGAGTGTAGCCATGGTTGCCCGAACGGCGCGAGAGGGCATGGGGCGTCTTGCGCGCTCCCCGAAGGCCTTCCCTCCCGCGATAGCGGCCTATGCTATGCGGAGTACCGCCGCGCCGCGGAGCTCGTCGTGTTTGAGCATCGTCAGCGCGCGATTTGCTTCTTCGAGCGGCATGCCGACGGTAAACGTTCGGATTGGAATCTCGCTTGCGACTTTTAGAAACTCTTCGCCGTCGGCGCGAGTGTTTGCAGTGACGCTGCGCAGCTCGCGCTCGTAAAAAAGATCGCGTTCGTAGTCGAGCGACGGAATTGCGGAAAGATAGATTCCGGCAATCGCCAAGACGCCGCCCCGGTCGAGCGCGTGCAGTATAGACGGCACGAGATCGCCGGCCGGCGCGAAAAGAATCGCTGCATCGAGCGCCGCAGGGGGCGAATCGCCGGCCTCGCCGATCCAATCCGCACCGAGCTCCTCCGCGAGCTCGCGATGGACGCCGCCGCGGCTCATCACGAAGACGCGACAGCCCCAATGCTTGAGCACCTGGATCGCCAGATGTGCCGACGCCCCAAATCCGTAGAGCCCAACGGTTGCGCCGGGAACGACGGCCGCGCGCTTTATCGCGCGATAACCGATGATGCCGGCGCAGAGCAACGGCGCGGCGTGTTCGTCGTCGATGTTTGCCGGAATCGGATAGGCGAAGTCTTCACGCACGACGGCATACTCGGCATAGCCGCCGTCGCGATCCCACCCGGTAAAGCGAGCGTTGCGACAGAGATTCTCCCGCTGCATTCGGCAATAGCGGCACGAGCCGTCGGTTTCGCGCAACCATGCGATGCCGGCGCGATCGCCGATCTTGAAGCGGCGGCATCTATTGCCGAGCGCTTCGACGATGCCCACGACTTCGTGACCGGGCACGATGCCGGCATGCTTGGGCGGAAGATCGCCTTCGGCGATGTGAAGGTCGGTTCGACAAACGCCGCAAGCCATAACGCGCACCAATATTTCCGCTTCGTTCGCAATCGGCATCGGACGCTCGGCCAAACGAAGCGGCTTGCTTTCGATCGGTGCCGGGTGCTCCAGGATGACGGCGCGCATCATCCTGGAGTTACCCGCGTTTGTTGAAGTTACCCGCGCCTGTTTACTGGAGGCAGGGATGTCCCGAGCCACTGCCGCCGCCAACGCCGTCGAGGGCATTGGTGATTGCCGTGTGCACGGAGTTTGAGAGGGGCGCGTATTCCAGTTTGCTGATGAGAGCATTCGCGCTCGAGGAGACGACGTAGTTGATGAGCGCCGTTTTGTCGGAAACGTGGACGCCGTTGTTATTACCGTAGAACAGCCAATAACTGAATCCCACGATCGGGTAGGTCTTCGCCGGTGGTGAAACGACGTTGCTCAGCGGAATGTAAAGCTCGCACCACGGTGTGCTCGAGCCGAGCGGATTGCCGTCGCTGCCGCCGCCGTAATCGATGGCGGAGGCCGTGACGCCGGAGAGTGCTCCCGCGACCGCCTTCTTACTGGTCGGGTCGACGAAGATGGCTTTCTTGCCCTTCATGCCGTTTTGCAAGAGCGCCTGACCGACTTTCGGGTTGGCGGAGGCCGCCCACGCGCCTTCCAGATAGCCGGTGCTGTACGGAGTCGATTGAATGGCCGCGAGGACGCCTGGGTTACCGCTCTCTCCGATGAAGTTCGGATTCGGATCGCCCGACGAGCCGGGCCCGGGCCAAGTGCTGCTCACGCCGAACGTCCAAGCGGCACTGCGGCTTGCCGAACCGTACGGCGGCTTGTTATATGGCTTGCCGAACGTAACGTTGCACGCGGTGTTGAGATGGTTCGTGAAGATGTCCGACGTGCCGCTGCTGTCGGAGCGGAAATAGAACGTGATGGTCTGCGAGACGCCGCCAGTCACGGATGTGCCTTTATTATCGGCGGTGATCGCGCCGTCGTTCCAGTCGCTGATCGGTGCCGTTGGCGATCGCGCAATAGGTCCAAGTCGAGAGCTGGAGCTTCTTCACTTTGAAGTCTTTCGGACGGAAACTATAGACGATCGGACCGCCGAACGTCGGGATTTCGAATGGCTCGCCCCAGTTCACGCAGCTCGGCGGCGCGCTGGGAGAGCATTCGCGATTCGATTTATAGGTCGGATACTCGGTCGAGGGCATCGCGACGTCGCTGCCGACGAAGTCGAGGGGATCTTGGCGTCCGCCGAAACCGCTGGGGCTATCCCCGAGCGCCGCGCATGCCGCCGTTGCCGTGCTGTTGTTCGCCTCGAACGCCTTGCGCCCGAAGCCGCTGCCAGTCAAGCAATAGTAGACCGTTCCTTTCGTCGGAGCGGCGTAAAAGATCGAACCTTGTCCAGGCGGCGACTGCGGCTGAGAATATAATCCGGTGGGCTGATTACCGAGGTTATAGCCGTATGCAGGGAAGGTCGCGCCGCCGGCGTGGAGATCCTGCGGACCGTTGTCGTTACGATGCATGCGGTGATGCGACGCGGCGGGAACCGCAGTATTGGGGAGCGCAGCGACTCCGGGGCCGCTTGCGCCGCCATTGCACGCACTCAATAAGAGCGCCGGCACGGCTGCCAAGGCCAGTGTAGCGAGAGTCTTTCTCATGTACCTTTCCTTATGGTCGAGCGTTTTGTGTTCGGTGGGAGAATGCCGGACGGGCCTTGGCCTGCCCGGAAACTGACGTGACGACCAGCGCGATCGGCGCGTTCAATCCGGTGGACGCGCCCGCGATCTGCAAGATCGGCTGCACGGTGCCGTTTCCGCTCGATTTATACGCGTCGATCGCATTGTTGAAGTCGTCGGCGACGAAGAGCGACGAACCGTAGAGCGTAATCGACGGGAAGAATGCGACGAGCGGATTGCGCGGCGAGTCGCACTCATAGTTCGTGGTGATAACGCCGCCCAGTGTCAACGCGCGCAGGGGCGGAACGTCGGTCGTTCCGCCGCGTAGAGCCCGCGGAATAGACATTCAGTGCACCTTGACAGGTCGGATTGCTGCCGCTAAACGTCACCAGTGACGTGCCGATGAAGATTTCACCGCTGCTATCGAGCGCGACGTTCGTCGTCGCGCCCGGAACGAGCTTCGTCGTGCCGTCCCACGGAATGGTACGCGACGGCGTTACTGACGACGGCGATCCCTCGAAGGCGGGAGCGACGAAGAGACCGTAGGACGGACCGAGCGCCGTATGAAGCGCGCCGTTTACGTAAAAGTCGTCCGACGCGTCGAGCGCCAAACCGGTCGGTCCCGGGTACCGCAGGGACGGCTGCGAAAATGACCACGCGCCGGTCGGCGCGGACGGTGCCGAGCTGGGAGACGAATAGATGAGCACCGCGTCGTTGCCGCCGTTGCCGTCGATGGCCGTTGCGCCATACGTAACGAGATCGCCGGCAGCATCGATGCTCATGTAGGCTGGAAAGACTGCGGTTTTCGTACTCTTGTCGGCCCCGATCACGCCGCTCGGCGAGGCGCTGCCGCTCGCATCAGCCGAGTACACCGCGATCTCGTTGCCGTTGTCGGGCGCACCGTTCGACGCCGAAGCGCCTGAGGGCGAATCGAAGTAGCCGACGTAAATGTTGCCGCTCGAATCGACGGCGAGACTTCGCGCATAGAGTTTCGAGCTAAGCTGCAGCGTGCGCTCCGGTTGAGCGTTTCCTTTTGCCGATCCGTCGTACTCGGTAACCGTTGCCGATTGCCCGCTGCCGCTGCCGCCGTAATTGAGCGCGTAAATCGTACCGACAGGAGGGGGCGGCATTCGCCCGTGCAGCGCAAAGTTCGCGCTCGCACCAACAGAGCCGTAGCCGTCGACGGTACCCGCGAGGGTCACCGGCGAGGCTTGCGAGCTGCCGTCATACGTCAGCGTAATCTTCGCAGTCGGCCTGGCAATCGTGAGCGATGCTCCGCTCTTGCCCGAAGCGTGCAGCGCGAAGGCATTCTGAGCGTCGCCCTGGATCTGCAGGACGATCGGCGTTTCATAGTCGCTCGCGCCGACAATTTGCGCGCCGGTTGCATCGAAGGCAAGCAGCGTAACGTTGGAACTCTGCGCCTTTCCGCGCTGTGCGGAGCTTGGCGAGACCGAGAGCTGCAACGAAGCGATGACGCCATAGAGCGTCAGCGGAAGAGTATTGCTGAGGCGCACGCCGCCGCCGGCGCCCCCGATCTTCGCCTGCACGGTGCCGACCGAAAGCAATGCGCCGGTTCCGTTAACGCCCGCGTACGTCGTGACGGAGAAGACGTCGGTCCCGGACGAACCGGAAGCCGTCGCACTGCACGTTCGCGTGCCGCCGCCAGTGCTGCAATCCTTCGCGCCCGCGTCGGTATTTATCGTCGTCGGGTTGACGCCGCTTATGCCGTTGCCGTCGACCGACGAAAGTACGATGACGACCGACTGCGTGTTGACGGAGACGTACTGCGAGCGAATCTTCGAATGGTTCTTTCGCGCCGGAATCGTCACCGTGACCTTGACGTTGACGAGCTGCGTCGGCGGGCTCGACGGGCCGCTGCCGGGATCGTTTACGACCGACCCGACCGGCAAACCGCCTCCGCCGC
Source organism: Vulcanimicrobiota bacterium (assembly GCA_963815165.1). Classification (GTDB taxonomy): domain Bacteria; phylum Vulcanimicrobiota; class Vulcanimicrobiia; order Vulcanimicrobiales; family Vulcanimicrobiaceae; genus Cybelea. The sequence continues at coordinate 1,201,844 of CAWFFL010000003.1, read as the reverse complement.
ACGCCGTCAGAATCGTCGCTACGACGATCTGCGCTAACGCGAGCCCGGCTCCTGAGCTTCTCTTCAAAATCACTCCCAGCAGCAACCAGAAGAGCAGTCCATCCGCGCCACTCTCCACCGAAAATGCTAGGGGAGCGCAGTCCGCGTCGCATCCTGGGAATGCGCGATTCGTTAAGGTATCGGCAACGCTATTTTATGTTTCAATAAGAAGCTTTCGCATATCTTAACATTCGGAATCGACCCTCGGCGCACCGATTTGCCAGCGCGAGCGCAGCCCGAGACGTCCCAAGATCGAGCTCACGTGGCGCTCGACGGTATGCTCGCTGATCTGCAGCGCTTTGGCAACCTCGCGATTGCGGGCGCCACGACGAATGAGCTGGGCAACCTGCTCCTCGCGTTCGGTAAGCGCAGAACCCGAGGGGCGCCCGCGCAGTCGCCGCTCTGCAGTCCGCTCCTGCGAAACGAGCAGCCCCATCGCCTCGCTGGTCCAACGGCGCAGGCCCATCGCGCTGAATGCGCGCGCTGCATCGCCCGCCGCATCGATGGAACCTGGACGATCGCCCGAACGTAACCACGCGTGGGCCCGCGCTAGGAGCTGATGCGCGAACAAATAGGGTCGGGTCGGTGCAACGGCGGCCGCCAACGCATCTACGGCGCGCCGCGCATCGTCGAGCGGTGCGTATCGCGCGCCCAACGAGAAGAGTTCGGGCGCGTTCGCCACGTTCTCATTTTGGAGCATCGCTCGCTGCAGCGCGGTAACCACCGCGTTTGGCGCGTCGCCGGCGATGCCCATCAAAGCCGCAATCGTTGCAGAGCTCGCGACGTTGGGAAGTTGCGTATGGAGCGCAATTTCGACGGCCTGTCGAGTCCATTCGCGCAGCGACGAATCGTCGCCGAGCTCGACGGCCATTTGGGCACCGGTTGCAGCAAAGAGCGCAAGCTCGTCCGACGATCCGGCGGAAGCACGCCCCCGGGCAACGAACTTTTCGGCCGATTCGAGATCGCCGGAGTCGAGCGAAATTCGCGCGGCGGCCGCAAGCGAGCGCAACAGCCACGACCGAAGGCTATGCGCCTCGGCCAGTGCGATGGCGTCTTCAAGCGCACCACGCGCGAGCTCGACGTTACCGAAGAGTAGTGCGTGGTGAGCGAGCCGCTCGCGAGCGGCGACGGCAAAATCGAAGGCTTTCTGCGCGAGCGCTCGATCGTGCGCCGCGCGCAGCGACGCGTACGTTCCCTCTTCGTTGGAGGACCATGCGAGAACGACCGCCGCGGCGAGATGATCGTATGCCTCCGGCTCGACGTTCGAGCGTGCGTAATAGGCGGCAAGTTCGGTGCTGCTTCGAGCGGCCATCAAGTTTGGATCGACCACTCGGGCCAGACCGCAGTCATCCCCGGAAATTGCGTAAAGGCCCGCTCGCCGCCGCGGATCCGCGCGCGCCGCCGTGAGTGCCGCACACGCTTCTTCCAGCCGGCATTGCGCAATAAGCCGTTCGATCTTCTGATCGTCGAAGATCATCAGGGCCTTATGCTAGCAAGCGATTATTAAGTAACGATTATGATGCCCATTGTCGAGTTGGTACGAAGAGTAACTCTATATCATCCTGAGGAGCGCTCACTGTGTCATCCTGAGGAGCGTTCACCGTGTCATCCTGAGGAGCGCTCACTGTGTCATCCTGAGGAGCGATTCTGAGCGAGCGAAGCGATGCGAAGAGGAGCGTCTCGAAGGGCGCGCTAGGACTTTTGTTTTCGCCGAGCTAGGCGCCGAATCTCCTCCCAGTTTCCATCGATCAACGCTTGCTTCTTGACGCGCGACCATTTCTTCAACTGCTTCTCCCAGCGAATCGCGTCCGTCACTTCATGGAATTCCGATGAGTACACGAGTTCTACAGGGCGCCGCGTGAATGTATAGCAATCCGGATCGACGCCAAAGTTGTGTTGACCGACGCGAAAGTCTGCGTCGTTCGTTACGCCGACATAGAACGAACCGTCCGCGCAGCGGACCATGTAGACGAAATAACTCCTCATGGGAAGCTATCTGCGACAAGAACCGGGAACCGCTAATTTTAGCAGCCCCTTCGAGACGCGCGCTGCGCGCGCTCCTCAGGATGACACGGTTGTTGCTCCTCAGGATGACACAGTTGTTACTCCTTAGGGACCCGGTGTGAAAGATCAGCGCATGCGGCGGTAGATCGGTGCGGAGCCGGAGAGCCGGCGAAAGACGCCTTCGTGCGGTGTCAGCCGGAGATTTTCACTCGATCCCAGGCAAAGGAAGCCGAGGCGGATGAGGCTGCTCAAGAAAAGGTTGTGCACGCGGAACTGCAAGGCCGGTTTGAATTGGCGAAGCACGCCGCGAGCAACGATGACCTGAAACTCGTTGATCGAGCCGTCGTTCACCAAGCTATGGCGGGCGAAAACGATGTGCCGCTTGAGGTCGTCGTGAAATTTCAGCGAGCGCTCGGAGAGGTCACCGAACTCCGCAAGCTGCGCCGAGCCGCCCGCACTTCGATGGGCTGCGACCGGATCGTCGACCGGTTCGAAATCGAATTGGCCCGCGCGCGCCGCAGCGATGGCGAGGTCGCTCTCATCAGTCGCGTAGATCATCGCGCGCGCAAGGAGGCCCTCTTCATGAAGCGTTACTGCCAACGAATAGGCGTCCTCGCCGCAGGCGCAGTTCGGTACCCAAACGCGCACGAACGCATAGGTTCGCAGTAGCGGAACGATGTACGCCCGAAAAGCGCGAAAGAAGGCCGCATCGTAAAAGAGGCGGCCGTGCCCGCTGTTCATCGCAAAGACGAACCGCGCGAGCGCCTCGGGATCGTGCAGGAGCTTGTCTTGCAAAGCCGAGATCGTCGCGACGTTCTCGGCACGCATCCGCTCGGCGACACGCCGCTGGAGCGTGGCTTGAGTGTACTCGGTAAAGTCGTGTCCGCTGTAGCGCAGAATCGCCTCGAGCAGAAGACTTAACTCGAGATCCGCGAGCGCTTCGCTTCGCGCGAGCTCCCCCGGACTCGAAGCTAACGATTCAACCATACGCGAAGCAGCGAAACGAGCTGGTCGACGTCGACCGGCTTGCTGATATACTCCGAAGCCCCCGCCGCGATGCAGCTTTCGCGATCCCCGCGCATCGCCTTGGCGGTGAGCGCGATGATCGGCAGTTCGGCGAAGCGCGGATCGGAGCGAATGCGCCGGATCGTTTCGTAACCATCCAGCTCCGGCATCATAATGTCGATCAAGGCGATGTCGATCTTGGGCGTCGCATCGAGCAGCTTGATGCCTTCTTGACCGCTCTCGGCACTGAGCACTTCCATCGCGCAGCCCTCGAGCGCGCTGCGCAGCGCGAAAATGTTGCGCGCGTCGTCGTCGACGATCAAGACTCGGCTGCCGGCAAGCGTCGGCCCCGGGAAGAGCGCCACGTCGACGGTCGAGCGTTTGCTCGCGGGAAGCTTCGATTCGACTTGATTGAGGAAGAACCGAGCTTCGTCGAGCAGCCGTTCCGGCGCCAACGCATCCTTAACGATGACGGTCTCGCTCAATTGAGCGAGTTTGGCCTCTTCTTGCCGCGTCAAATCGCGGGCGGTGTAGACGATGATTGGAACGTTGGCGATCTGCGGGTTGGTTCGCATTCGCGCGATGAGCTCGTCGCCGGGCATGTCGGGAAGTCCGAGATCGACCACGATACAGTCGAAGGTCTGCTGCTCGATCGCGGCCATTGCCTCAGCGGCGCTGCGCACCGTCGTCACCGCCACCTCGCCGCTCTGGATGAGGTTCGTCATCGCATTGAGTTGCGTGATGTCGTCTTCGACGAGGAGGAGATTCTTCGAACGGCCGCCGGCGAAACCGAAGACCGAGTCGAAGGTTTGCGTCAACGCCTCTTCGCTCACCGGTTTCCTCAGATGCGTGACGGCGCCGAACTCGAGTGCCCGTTGCCATTGCTCGGCGCCGGAGATGACGTGCACGGGAATGTCGGCCGTCGCGGAATCTTCCTTTAGTTCACGGAGCAAGCTCCAGCCGTCGGCGTCGGGCAGGCCGATGTCCAGCGTGATTGCGTCGGGCCGGAAGCGCCGCGCAAGTGCTAAACCTTGAGCGGCCGAGAGCGCGACGATTCCTTTGAAGCCGCGATCTCGCGCGAGTCCCAAAATGATTCGCGCGAAAACCAGATCGTCTTCAACGATGAGCACGACGCGATCCGCCGTTTCGATCCGTTCGCGATCGTCGTCGATCTCGCCATGCGGATGTTCTTCGGCCACCGTGCGCGCGACCGGACGCACGATGCGTTCTTGAACGCCGCCGGTAACGGCGATCGTGCGCTGAACGACCGTTGCTCCGACGTTGCGCTCGAGCGGATGATAGAAGGTGAAGGTGCTGCCTTTGCCGAGCTTGCTTTCGACGATGATCTCTCCGCCGAGCAATGCCGCAATTTCGCGGCTGATTGCGAGGCCCAATCCGGTGCCTCCGAACTTGCGCGACGTCCCCATGTCGGCCTGTTGGAAGGCCTCGAAGATAACCCCGAACTTTTCCGCGGGAATACCGATGCCGGTATCCGTCACCGAGAACGCGGCGGCGGGACCGGAAATGCCGGCGATGCCGTGGCCGCGGCTGAGCTTGATGTCGAGCGTAACGCTTCCCTCGGTCGTGAACTTGAACGCATTCGAGAGCAGATTCTTTAGGATTTGCTGCAGACGCGTCGGGTCGGTCAACAGTTCTTTCGGAAGCTCCTCGTCGCAACGAATGATGAAGTCGAGATTCTTGTCCTGCGCAACCTGGTCGAAAGTGCGGGCCACCTCGTCTTGGATTTGTGCGATTGAGATCTCTTGAAGGTCGATCGAGGTCGTTCCCGATTCGATCTTCGAGAGATCGAGAATGTCGTTGATGAGCCGAAGCAGGTCGGCACCCGAGCCGTAGATGGCGTGTGCGAACTCGACTTCTTTGGGCGACATGCGGCCGCCGGGATTCTCCGCAAGTTGTCGGGAGAGGATGAGCAGGCTGTTGAGGGGCGTGCGCAGCTCGTGCGACATGTTCGCCAAGAACTGCGACTTGTATTTCGAGGTCAGCGAGAGCTGTTCGGCCTTGCGCTCGAGCTCTTGGCGAGCTTCATCGATCTCACGGGTACGCCGTTCGACCTCGGCGTTTCGCTCTTGCAAAAGACGCGCCTTCTCTTCCAGCTCGTCGTTGGTATGCTGCAGCTCCATCTGCTGGCTTTGCAGTTCGGTCGTAAGCGCTTGCGATTGTTTGAGGAGCTCCTCGGTCCGCATCGACGCGCCGATCGTATTGAGGGTGACGCCGATCGACTCGGTGAGCTGCTCGAGAAAGAGCAGGTGCGTCTCGCTGAAATGCTGCGTCGCAGCAAGCTCGAGAACCGCCTTGACGTCGGCTTCGAAGAGTACCGGCAGGACGATGAGCGAGAGCGGCGGCATCGCGCCCAGTGACGAGTTGATCGCAATATAATCGCCCGGGACCTCCGTGAGCAGAATGCGCCGCTTCTCGATAAAGCATTGGCCGACCAATCCTTCGCCGGCGCGCACGACGCGTGAAGCCGCCGCCTTTCGCTTGGAGAGTGCGTAGCTGGCGATGAGACGCAGCAGCGGTTCGTCGCCTGAGGTCTCGTTGACGTAGAGTGCGCCGGCTTGGGCATCGACCAGGGGAGCGATCTCGGACATGATGAGGCGGCTGACGGTCTTGATGTCGCGCTGTCCCTGCAGCAGCGCGGTGAAACGCGCGACGTTGGTCTTGAGCCAGTCCTGTTCGGTATTCTTGCGCGTCGTATCGCGTAGGTTTTGGATCATCTCGTTGACGTTTTCGGTCAGCTGTCCAACCTCACCGCGCGCCTCGACTTCAATCGCGCGCGAAAGATCGCCCTTCGTGACCGCCGTTGCAACCTCGCCGATTGCGCGAATCTGCGAGGTGAGCTGCGCGGCAAGCTGATTGACGCTGTCGGTGAGATCGCGCCACAGCCCCGCAGCACCGGGCACCTCCGCTTGTCCGCCGAGCTTGCCTTCGAAGCCAACCTCGCGCGCCACCGTCGTCACCTGGTCGGCAAACGTTGCGAGCGTATCGATCATGCCGTTGATCGTCTCGGCGAGCTGCGCGATTTCGCCGGCCGCCTGCAGCGTTAACTTGCGCTTGAGGTCGCCGTTGGCGACGCCCGTGACGACTTGCGCGATGCCGCGTACTTGTGACGTGAGATTCGATGCCATGAAGTTCACGGAATCGGTGAGATCTTTCCACGTGCCGCTTACGCCGGGAACTCGCGCCTGCCCGCCGAGCTCACCTTCGGAGCCGACTTCGCGAGCGACGCGAGTTACTTCGGAAGCAAATGCGTTGAGCTGATCGACCATCGTGTTGATCGTGTCTTTGAGCTCGAGAATCTCGCCCTTGACGTCGACGGTAATTTTCTTTGAAAGATCGCCGTTGGCGACTGCCGTCGTGACCTTGGCAATGTTTCGCACTTGAGAGGTGAGGTTCGACGCCATCCGGTTGACCGAGTCGGTGAGATCCTTCCACGTGCCCGCGACACCGCGCACCTGCGCTTGTCCGCCAAGGCGTCCCTCGGAGCCAACCTCGCGTGCGACGCGCGTCACCTCCGATGCAAACGCGTTGAGCTGATCGACCATCGTGTTGATCGTGTCTTTGAGCTCGAGAATCTCGCCGCGAACGTCGACCGTGATTTTCTTGGAAAGATCTCCATTGGCGACGGCCGTAGTGACTTCGGCGATATTGCGAACTTGCGAGGTAAGGTTCGACGCCATGAAGTTCACCGAGTCGGTAAGGTCTTTCCAGGTGCCGCTGACGCCTTTGACGATCGCCTGTCCGCCGAGCCGTCCCTCGGAGCCAACCTCGCGCGCGACGCGCGTCACCTCCGATGCAAACGCGTTGAGCTGATCGACCATCGTGTTGATCGTGTCTTTGAGCTCGAGAATCTCGCCGCGAACGTCGACCGTAATCTTCTTCGAGAGGTCACCGTTGGCAACGGCCGTGGTCACGTCGGCGATGTTGCGAACCTGCGACGTGAGGTTGAGCGCCATGAAGTTGACCGAATCGGTGAGATCCTTCCAGGTGCCGCTGACGCCCACGACCTGAGCTTGGCCGCCCAGCTTTCCTTCGGAACCGACTTCACGGGCGACCCGCGTGACCTCCGATGCAAATGCGTTGAGCTGGTCGACCATCGTGTTGATCGTGCCCTTGAGCTCGAGAATTTCGCCGCGCACGTCGACCGTAATTTTCTTCGACAGGTCGCCCTTTGCGACGGCTGTCGTAACTTCGGCGATGTTGCGTACTTGATTGGTGAGATTGCCGGCCATCGTATTGACGGAGTCCGTCAAGTCTTTCCACGTGCCGCCGACACCTTTCACGACGGCCTGTCCGCCGAGGCGTCCTTCCGAACCGACCTCTCGCGCGACGCGCGTCACCTCCGACGCGAAAGCGTTGAGCTGGTCGACCATCGTGTTGATCGTATTTTTCAGCTCGAGAATCTCACCGCGCACCGCGACGGTGATCTTCTTTGACAGGTCGCCGTTGGCGACCGCGGTCGTCACGTCGGCGATGTTACGGACCTGCGACGTCAGGTTCGACGCCATGAAATTCACCGAGTCCGTCAGGTCTTTCCAAGTGCCGCTCACACCGGCGACCTGCGCCTGACCGCCCAGCTTTCCTTCGGAACCGACTTCGCGCGCGACGCGCGTCACCTCCGAAGCGAAGGCGTTGAGCTGATCGACCATCGTGTTGATCGTGTTCTTCAGCTCCAAGATCTCGCCGCGCACGTCGACGGTAATCTTCTTGGAAAGGTCGCCCTTTGCAACGGCCGTCGTGACTTCGGCGATGTTGCGTACCTGCGAAGTCAGGTTCGACGCCATGAAGTTTACGGAGTCCGTAAGGTCTTTCCAAGTGCCGCTGACGCCCTGCACCTCGGCTTGGCCGCCGAGGCGCCCTTCGGAGCCGACTTCGCGCGCGACGCGGGTCACCTCCGACGCAAATGCGTTGAGCTGGTCGACCATCGTATTGATGGTTCCTTTTAGCTCGAAGATCTCGCCGCGCGCGTCGACGGTGATCTTCTTCGAGAGGTCGCCCGTTGCAACGGCCGTCGTGACGTCGGCGATATTACGCACCTGAGAGGTGAGATTTCCGGCCATCGTGTTGACCGAGTCGGTAAGATCTTTCCAAGTTCCGGCAACGCCCGCAACCGCGGCTTGACCGCCCAGCTTTCCTTCGGACCCGACTTCGCGTGCGACGCGCGTCACCTCCGACGCAAATGCGTTGAGCTGATCGACCATCGTGTTGATCGTGTTTTTGAGCTGGAGGATCTCGCCCTTGACGTCGACGGTGATCTTCTTCGAAAGATCGCCTTTTGCGACGGCCGTGGTAACGTCGGCGATATTGCGAACTTGGTTGGTGAGATTGCCGGCCATCGTATTGACCGAGTCGGTGAGATCTTTCCAAGTCCCGGCAACGCCTTTGACGGTGGCTTGTCCGCCGAGCTTTCCTTCGGAGCCGACTTCGCGCGCGACGCGCGTCACTTCCGACGCGAAGGCATTGAGCTGGTCGACCATCGTGTTGATCGTGCCTTTAAGCTCCAAGATCTCGCCGCGCGCTTCGACCGTAATTTTCTTGGAGAGGTCGCCGTTGGCGACCGCAGTCGTGACGTCGGCGATATTACGCACTTGGTTGGTCAGATTGCCCGCCATCGTGTTGACCGAGTCGGTCAAGTCCTTCCAGGTTCCGGAGACACCCTTGGCCACGGCTTGACCGCCGAGCTTTCCTTCGGAGCCGACTTCACGCGCGACGCGAATCACTTCCGACGCGAAGGCGTTGAGCTGCCCAACCATCGAGTTGATCAGCCGGCTCGAGCGGAGAAATTCGCCTTTGAGCGGTCGACCCGCAATTTCGAGTGCCATGCGTTGCGAAAGATCGCCGTTCGCCACAGCGCCGAGCACGCGACCGACTTCAGCCATCGGTTGCGTCAAGTCGGTAATGAGACGATTGACCGACTCGACGTACCCCTGCCACGCGCCGCCGATCCCGGCGAGCGAAGCGCGCTGCGCGGTGCGCCCTTCACGACCGACGACGACGCTGACGCGCTCGAGCTCGCGGGCGAGGCCCGCATTGAGCTCGATGCAATCGTTGAATGCCTCGGCGATCTCGCCGTCGACTCCCGAAAGGTCGAGCGGTAGGCGCACGCTGAAATCGCCTCTACGAAAGGCGCGCAGCGCCGAGAGAAGCCGGCGCTGACCGAGTGCATTATTGGAATTTCGTTCCGGAGCGGTGGTCGGCATATTCTCTCCCCTAGGTAGCCCTTGCTTTGTTCCCCCATCCCACGCGAACGTAACACAAATTGTTTAGCATTGGCTCAACGTGGAAATTGGAGCATGATGCGCCCGCTTGATGCTTCGGCCGAGCGGCTTGACTGCGTATTGACGCTTCTCGTCGATGCCGGCCGCGCATTGACGCGTTCGCGCGACGTAGGTGAGGCTCTCTCGGAAATCGCGCGATCCGTCGCGGCGAATATCTGCGATTACTGCGAAATCGACGTGATGGCCGACGCGCTCGGACGCGAGCATAGCTGCGTAGCGGCGGGCACACCTGCCGCTGCGGCGCCGCGTGCTGACGAAGAGACGATGCTCGAGCCGATTGCCGATGGGCTGGAAAGGTTGGGCACGATTACCTGCCGGACGTTTGCGCCTGGCGGATTCGACGACGTTGCGCGTAAAGCGATCGGGGTGCTCGCGACGGAGCTCGGCGCGGTTCTCGCCGCGCAAGCGGTCGTGCGGCGCGAACATCGCATTGCCGATCGTTTGCAACGCGCGCTGCTCCCCGAAAGCGTCCCGATCGTCCCTGGGGCCGAGTTCCATGCGGCTTACCGCCCCGCGAGCGACGAAGCCGAGGTCGGCGGCGATTGGTACGACGCTTTTGCGCTGCCGGATGGACGGATCGCCCTCTCGATCGGCGACGTCGCGGGTCACGGCCTGGAAGCGGCGGTCATTATGGGTGAGATACGCCAGGCAATTCGCACTGCGGCGGTAGCGGCAAGCAGCCCCTCCGAGGTGCTCGATTACCTCAATCGCGTCGTTGCGCTGCGCGACTCGATTGGCATGGTCACGGCAATCTTCGGAATGTACGATCCGCCGACGAGCAGGTTATGCTATGCGGTTGCCGGGCATCCGTCGCCGCTTATCGCATTGGCAAACGGGACGGTGCAGCATCTTCCCTCGGGAAGCTTGCCGTTAGGATGCACGAGCTCGCTGGAAGTCTGCGATTGGACCTTCACGCTGCCCGCGGGCTCACATGCAGTCTTTTACACCGACGGGATCATCGAAAACGACCGCGATGTCCTCGCCGGCGAAAAGCGCCTCGTCGAAACGCTCCGCTCGCTGCTGCAGAACACGACTGAGGCGACGTTATCCGATCCGGCAACGCAGCTCTTGGAGCGCATCTTCAACGGAGCCTCGAATCGCGACGACGCGGCCGCACTCATTCTTTCGCGGTACGCGCCGGTGCCCGACTACATCTTCTCGGCCGTTCCGACTGCGGCAGCACTCGCGCGGGCGATCGTCCGCGATGAAATGGCGGCGCTGGGCATCGAGAGTTCGCGCAGATTCGGTGTGCTCGTCGCTCTGGGCGAAGCCGTCGCGAATGCCGTCGAGCACGCCTATCGCGACGACGCGCCCGGATTGATACGCTTGGAGCTCGGCAAAGACGAGCGGAATTTCATCTTGAGCGTCGAGGATTACGGCCGCTGGCGTCCGTTCGTGCGGCGTGAGAACCGAGGCCGCGGGATCGAGCTGATGCACGCGTATATGGACGGCGTGCAGATCCGCTCGACCCGCGAGTCAACGCGCATCGTACTGCGCGCGCTGCTCGATGCGATCTAAGTTACTTCGGTTCGTAACTCGAGCGGCCGGTCGGCGTCGACGACGGTGACGCCGGCGGCGTCGCTTGCGGGCCGGGCGCCGCGTGCGGCGCAACGACCAGCACGTCGCGCATTCCATCGCCATAATGGAAGGCGCAGCCGATCAAATACGTGCCCGCCTTGGCGAGCGTTACGGTAACCGATTTGCCCGGTTTGATGGGACCGCTTGCATAGCCCTCTTCGAGCATTCCATGACCTTGCGCGGGAACGGAGAGCTTGGGACTCTTCGGAAAACCAGCCGGCGGACCGCTGATCTCTTTGACAACATCGAGCGTATGCGTGATGTTCTTCGAGAGATTCAGAATGGTGAGTTTCGTATGCGGCCTGAAGCCGAGCGTTTCCGAATAACTCCGCTGCGTAAAGCCGCCGATCGTGGCGCTCCATTTCGACGAATCGTACGTTCCCAGACCTTCGCTGGGAAGTTCCTCGCCGATCGTATCCTTCGGGACTGTTGCGAAGACCACGAGATCGTTGCTTAACGGCGGCAACATGACCGTGTCGAAGCCGCCCGAGTTACCGCCTAACCCGGCGCGGCCGCTGCACGCGCTCACCGCAAGGCCGGCGAGCGCGATTGCAAGTGCTAGAAGTTTTCTGGACATGGCCCAGACTTTAGGCCCCCCGCGTGAAAAAAGTCTGAACCGGGCTGCTAGATGTTCAGGCGGAGGCGCATCATGGTTTCGCCGCTGCGGCCGGTGGCCGGGTCGGTTGCCGTAATACGGACGGTCACGGTCTGCTGGCCCATCAGCGCCGAGAGGCTTACGTCGATGCTAAAGTTCCCCCTCGGACCCGCGGTCGTGGCGCCGCTGAATAGGCCCGTTCCCGACGACGAAGCGCCGGCAGTAACGCGTACGCGCGCATTGGCAACCGTATTACCTGAGATCGTGAACTTGCGGCCGACGGCCGTATTGGGCGCAGGCTGGTAAATCGTCAGACGCACGGGCTGCGGAGCGGCCCGGCCGACGACGAACGACCACGACCGGTCGAAGGTCTGCCCGTCCGACGCGCGTCCCGCGACGCGGACGGTGTGCGAGCCGAACTCCAGCGGCGCCGGCGGTTTGTACGAAAATCCGGTCGCCGAAACGCCGCTCTGCATGGTGCGGTTTGCGCCGTCGAGCCACACGCGCACGCTGCCGGACTCGACGCGGCGGCTGAACTCCGCGGAGATCACCGCGAAGCGATCGGCGATTTGGCTATCCGGGGCCGGCTGCTGCGCTCGCAACCGTATCGACGGCGGCGGATTCGGGGGCGGCGGGGGCACCGGAGGACGCGGACGTGGCGGGGGCATCGGCGGCGGCATCGGCTGGTGCTGCATGGTGATGGCCACGACGCGCGTGGAGTTATCGTAGCCGACGTTGGCGCCGAGTGACTGCGCGATGAAGCGCAGTGGAACGTACGTCGTGGCGCCGATGATGAACGGCGCGACGTCGAGTAATTGAATCTGACCGTCCACCGTCGCTTGCGTCGAGCCGATGTGCAGAGAAACGGTCGTACTCCCTTTGGTGGCATTGATCGTCCCCGCGGAGTAAACGACGCCGGCGCCGAGCCGCTCGAAGATGCCGCGCAGCGGCACGAAGACGCGTCCCGTACGCTCGATCGGCCCTGGATTGAGGTAGAGCGGCTCACCGTTGACCGTCACCGTCACCTGCTGTGCCGCCGCGGGTGCGGTAAACGCGACCGCGGCAAAGAGCGATGCAAGCAGGGCGGCGGAAAGACGAAATTGCATTGAGAGCACTTTGCAGTGGAGCGTGCGTACCCTTCTTCACAGCGGGTAAGAACAAGCGTGCCCGATACCAAAATCAATGCCACCAATTACGATGCGATTCCGACCTATCCGTGCGACGGCGAGCGCAACCTCGTTCACGCCGTCATCGAAACGCCGGCGCAGACGCGCCACAAGTATGCGTTCGTTCCAAAATATGGGATCTTCATGCTCAAGCAAACGCTTGCCGAAGGGCTCTCGTGGCCCTACGATTATGGCTTCATTCCGCAGACGCTCGCCGATGACGGCGACCCCACCGACGTTCTGGTCATCAACGACACGCCGACCTTTACCGGATGTTTGCTCGAAGTTCGAATTCTGGGGGCCATTCTGATCAAAAAAGACGGTACCGTGAACAATCGGCTGGTCGCGTGTCCAAAGAAGCAGCGCGGCGTAACCTTGAAGACCGATGGCTACGAGCGCCTCGCGGACGTACCCAAAGACATGATGGACGGCATCGAAAGATTTCTCGTCGAGTATTCGGAAGTCGAAGGCCATACGATCGCGTTCGAAGGTACGTGCTCGCGAAAGAAGGCCTTCGCGATGATCGAGAAGGACCGCAAGAAGCGCAAGAAGTCGCACTAAGCCAGGAGACGCAAGCTTCACCACAAAATGGTGGGCTTTCCCAGACTCACTCTTAGCTTGGAGGTTCTCGTGTTGCGCTTTTCCCACAAATCGGCGTTTGCCGGCTTAGCCGCGCTGATCGCCGTCGGCGCCGCGGGCTGTTCCGGAGGGCATTCGCTCCTGCCGGGCGCCGGACCGCAATCTTCTTTTGATTCACGTGATTCGCGTCATTCGCATCTGCCGCAGCCCGGATCGGTTCAGCGGCTTGCCGCTCCGCCGGCGATCATGCAGATGGCATGGCTGATGACCGATGGCACCGTTTTGGCACAGAGCGCCTCCAGCCCCAACGAGTTTTTCGTTTACAGTCCCGATTCCACCGGAAGTTACTCCGACGGAACGTGGAAACAAGTGGGTTCTTTACAAGCCGGTTACGCGCCGAGTGCCGGAGCATCGGCCGTGCTGGGAACCGACCAATTCGCCTTTGTCGGCGGCGAATACAATTACGACCCCGGCTCACCAAGCCAGCAATATCAGCTTCAGCTCACCAATCAGGCCGCGATTTACGACCCCGTGAAGCAAACGTGGACGACACTCGGTCACCCGAAGAAATGGCAGTGGATCGGCGATTCGCCATCGACGGTTCTGCCGAACGGAGACTATTTGGTCGGCGACAAGCTCCAAACTTGGGATGCAGCTCTCAATCCAAAAACGCTCACCTGGAAGAGCCGAAAGCACAAAGGGAAGGCGGATTTCAACTCTGAGGAAGGCTGGACGCTGCTGGCCAACGGCACGATCCTCACCGAGGACGTGAAGGATACGCCGAACACCGAAACCTACAATCCGGCCAACGGTACGTGGACGACCGCAGGCACGACCCCCGCGAAGCTCGGCGGCGGCTCGCCCTTTCACCAATGCATACCGTACGGTCCCAAGCCGCAGGATTGTTACCTGCCTCCGGGCGAGATCGGCCCGGCGATTCTGCGCCCCGACGGAACAGTCTTCGCGACCGGCGACGGCCAGAGCGGCAGCGGTTACGGCGTCGGCCACACGGCGATTTACAACTCCGCCAGCGGCGGCTGGTCGGCCGGACCGAACTTTCCCAACAACGACAACGCCGGCGATAATTTCGGAATGCTCGAGCCAAGCGGAAACGTCTTGATCTTCGGCGACAGCGGCGATGTTTATGAGTGGAACGGCTCGACGTTCAGCCAAGTGAAGAGTCTTTTTGGGACCGGCGCTCCGCTCTTGTTGCCGACCGGACAGATTATCATATTCGGATATAGCAACGTGACGCTCTACACGCCGACCGGCTCGCCGCAATCGAGCTGGTTACCGACCATTAGCGTGGCGCCGACGAGCGTTACCGCCGGTCAAACGTATCAAATCAGCGGAACGCAGTTCAATGGCTTGAGCCAGGCGATGTCTTTCGGTGACGAATACCAGAACGCGACCAACTATCCGCTCGTGCGGATCACGATGAATAGCGGCGGCAAGGTCTTCTATGCGCGCACGCACGATCACAGCACGATGGGCGTCGCAACGGGGTCGAAGACGGTTTCGACCAACTTCGACGTGCCCAGCAACATCCCGAGCGGCGCTGCTACGCTCGTCGTCGTCGCAAACGGCCTCGCGTCGGCGGCGGTCGATATAACGGTTTCAGGAAGCCGTCACAAGAAGTAACGTTTCCGAATCAAAAAACCGCGCTTGCGAACGCAGCGCGGTTTTTTGTTTTCTCGATTCTTCGTCAGCCTTTACGGAGGCGGCGGCTGTCCGCCGGTGATTGCTGTCGCGTAGAAGTTCCCCCCGCGCCAGTACCCGTGAGCGACGATCTGCCGCCCTACGGCGACGCGACCGGAGCTCTGATCGCTCAGCGCAGCCGAATCGTCGATGACGATCGTACCGGTCGTCTGCTGCAGCGTTACGAGATGGCCTTTCACAATCGTAATCGTGCCCGCGACGACGGCATGTTTATATTGCGTCGTACCGCAGTTGCCGTTGGGCTGCCACGTGTCGCCCTGCCAAGTTCCGCAACTGGTATCGGTGTATGGCACGTCGCCCATTGGGCTCGTATCGGAAGTTGCGGGCGCCGGCGCTCCCGGCGGCGGCGCGCCTGGAGGTGGTGGGGCGCCTTGCGCAACGGCCAGCCCGCCGGCGGCAAGCATGCCGACGGCCGCCGTAAGAGAAATGATAAGTGCTTTCATGAGTCCCTGTTTCCCAAACTTGCGCCTTCTAACCTAAGCGGCGTATTAGAAGGCATTCAAGAAAGCGGCCGCGCGCCAGATTCTACGCCTCCGACGCGCGCGCTCGAAGACGAAACGAAGAATGGTATCGCGGCGACCTGAAGCAGCGTCGAGAAGAGCACGAGACCCAGGATGGAGCGGTCGAGCAGCACGCCCGCAATCGCGCTGCCGGCGAACCACGCTAAGCCGAAGATGAGATCGTAGATGCCGAAGCTGGTTGCCTGGCGACGGCGCGCGAGTACGCTCGAAATCAGCGCGAGCAACAGCGCATCCTGTACTGCAATGCCGACGCCCCACAATGCTACACCCGCGCGAGCCATTGCGCCCATGCCCAAGAAGGCGAGCGGAGTAGCTGCAGACGTCACGAGAATCGCGATCGCCAAGATCGGCCGGCCGATACGATCGAAGAGGCGCCCCAAAATGGGCGCGGTTATCGCACCGATCGCCATCGCGACTGCAAACCAAATCGAGATCGCGGCAGCCGAGGCTACGTGGTCGCGCGTAAAACGAAATGCGATCAGCGCGAAATCGACGTAGCCCGCGGCAACGAGCGCACCGCCGATCGCGTAGCGCCGAAATGCGCGAGGATCGGCAATGGGAGAGTCTGCAGTCGAAGAGTCGGGATGACCCGAAATGCGCGGCGTGAAGGCTCGTCCCGCCGACGTCGCGGCGACGAGTACGGCCAATGTCACGAGCGCCGGAACGATCAGGATTCCAAATCCGCTGGTGTATCCGCCGCGCGCGACGGCGAATGCGACCACGAGCGGCCCGATCGTCGCACCGGTCTGATCGAGCAGCTCGTTGATGCCGAAGACTCGGCCGCTGCCAAGCGACTCACCGGCGTGCGAAAGCATCGCGGCCGTCACTGGTTTTCGAATTCCGCGGCCGACGCGCTCGCCGATTACCAATCCCGCCGCGGCCGGCCAGTTACCGGCCAGCGCGAGCGCCGGGACGCAAAGCATGTTGATCGCATACCCGATCCACACGTCGAGCCAGTAGAGTCCCGTTCGATCCGCGATGACTCCGGCGACCGATCGAATCGCATAACCCGCTAGCTCGCCTCCGCCGGCAACGACGCCGACGATAGCGCCGTTCGCACCGAGGTGCCCCAAGAACGCGCCGACGATGCCGCGGCCGCCTTCGTAGGTAAAATCGGCGAAGAGATTGACGATCCCGATGAGCAGGACGAAGCGCAGCGCGTGCCTTTGAGACGCTTGCGGAGCCTGCCCCGAGCGAAGCCGAAGGGTTCGCTCTTTAGGATGACGAGGAGTCAATGCACTGCGTAGTAATGTTTCACCCACTTCGCCCACGCGTTGGCGGGCGTTCCATCGTAATCGGAGACGAGCACGCCGCACCCGCCCCACGTGTCCCACGTCCAGGCTTCGTAACCGACGCCGTGCGCGCGCGCCCAGGGCAAGAACGTCGAGATGTAACTCGAGCCGCAGTCCGACGCATCGTACGTCTCGCCGGTCTCACCGAAAATCATCGGCACCTTCTTGGTGATCGGACGCATGCTGGAATTGAAGCACGCAACGGTATCGCACAAGTTCTTGCCGTAGACGTGCGCTTCGGCGACGACTTGCCCGAGCGGATCGCGCGGTCGCGATTTCAACCAGGTCGAACCGTCATATTCCGATCCGTCGATCTTTCCGCAGGCGTTGGCGTAATCGATGCATGGAATCGAGATGACGCCGTTATATCCGGCCTGTCGCATCAGGCTCACGGCCTGCTGCATTCCGGCAGTTTGATAGTACTGATTGCTCGGACCGTACGTCGCTTCGTCGTCGCAACCGTTGCGAAAGCACTTCCAGCCGACGGTCGTTTCGCCCCACGGCGCCAAAATGACGTTGGGATCGTTCTTGAAAGTCGCCGCCATGCTCGCCCACATTTCGGGCGAATGATCTTCGTCGGGTGCGTCGGGCTGGTACGTCGCTTGGTACGCACCGGGCGCAGCCCAGATCAACGATATCTCGGCATACATCCCATACTGATGCAAGAGGTTCACGTAGTCGACGATGGCGTTGATGTAGTTCGACCCGGCGTACTGCTGGTCGATACCGTTGATGTCGAGCCAGCAATCTTCGTTGAGCAGCACGCGCACGATATTGACGTGCCAAGAGGCGATGGCTTCGATCGACGCTGCATCGCTCGGCCCGTCGAAGATTCCCCATCCCTGCACGCAAGCGTACTCGGTCCCCGAACGATTGACGCCTTGGAGGTGAATCGTCTGGCCGCCGCCGTCAACGAGCTTGTTTACGGAGACGTAGATCCCCGTGAGGCTGCCGGAAGCCGGCCTGGAAGCCGCAGGCGTCTTGCTCGCCGCAATGCTCCCTCCCGGCGAGCTCGCCGAACAGGCGCCGAGTACGAGCGTCGCAATCGCCGCATTAATTCGCGCACTCTTCATTGCCGTGCCTCGCTCATGCCGCTCTTTTACTAGCTTTGTGACGCAACTCCCCGAATAGGAGCGCGATGCCGGAAAAATATCGTTACGGCGAGATGACGTGGCCGGAGGTAAAGGCCGCCGCCGCGCGCCCATGCGTCGCGATCGTGCCGATAGCGACGCTCGAAGACCACGGCCTGCACCTGCCGATCGACACCGATCTGCTGCTCTGCGCGAGCGTCTGCGAGCTGGCAGCGTCGCGCGCGCCCGATCGGAGCGTGCTCGTTCCGCCGATCAATCACGGCTACAGTCCGCATCACTTGGATTTTCCGGGGGCGCTGACGATCGGTCCTCACACGCTGATAGAATATGGCCTCGACGTTTGCAAGAGCCTCGCGCACCACGGCTTCAGGCGCATTCTGATCGTCAACGGACATGGCAGCAACGCGCCGTTCATCGACATCATCGCGCGCCTCTGCACGGTGCAGACCGACGCGCTCGCCGCCGCGGTGAGCTACTGGGCCGCGCCGGGCGTTCGCGAGGTCGCCGAATCGTTTCGCGAATCCGAGCCGGTCGGCGGGATGAATCACGCTTGCGAATTCGAGACATCGCTCTATCTCGCGCTTCGCCCCGATCTGGTCGACATGACCAAAGCAGTCCACGAGCTCTCCCATCGGCCGTCAAGAAACTATTGGACCGACCTCGTGGCGGGCGACGGACCGCTGATGCTGATGGACCATTGGAGCCGGCTCAGCGAAAGCGGCGTCATGGGCGACCCGACCAAAGCCACCGTCGAAAAGGGCCGCGCGTTGCTCGAGGCCGCCGCCAACGGAATCGTCGAACTCGTGGACGAGTTGCTGGCGCGTGAGCGGCGCCCGCGCACCGATCAGCACTGAGCAACGCTCTCAACGATTCATCAATTCTTTATCGGCCGACGGCACGACGCCGATCGCAATGTTAGACTTCCCCGTACGAGATTCTAAATTTGCCGAGATCGCGCTTCGTTCGTTTTCTTCTCTGGATCGCGGCCGGTTTTGCCCTGGCGGCCGCGCCCGTATTTGCGTCGGTCGGCGAAAGCTATGTCTTTACGGTCGCCCGGGCGGCACATCCGTTACCTCTTGACCCGGCATTGACCGACTCTGCATGGGCCGCGGGCAAAATTCCGCTCGGCAACGGTCCCTGGCAGAACGTCACGACGCGTTCCCCGGCGCAGCTCGCGACCACGGCGTATCTGCTCTACGACGACAAGAATCTCTACGTGGGATTTTCGGCCGATCAAACCGGCGCCCCGATCGTGGCGACGCAGACGACGAACGACGCGGGCTTCGGTGTCGACGACTTCGTCGGAATCGGCATCGACACGAGCGGCTCGGGTAGCCAGGTCTACTATTTCGAAACCACGCCGCGAGGCGTCAAGTACGAGCAAGCGAACGAGAACGCGCGCTTTCGGCCGCGATGGAGCGCCGCGGCGAAGATCGGCGCCGGATCCTGGAATGCGGTCATGACTATCCCGCTCGACGTGTTGCGCGTTCCGCGCGGCGGTAAGCAGACGTGGCGCTTTCAATTCGTACGTGGAATCGCGGCGCGCGGCGAGCACGTTTCTTGGGTCTGGGATCCTATTATGCAGGACGCCGTCGGCGCCGCGTGGCCGCTTTTCAGTCCGGATCCGCGATTTTGGCCTGCCGGAGAGCTCGATCTCGCGGCCTCTGCGGCGGCACGTCCCAAGCCGCGCGCCGACGCGTACGGTCTTGCAGCCGTCGGCCAGGACCGTAACCTCGTCGAACAAGCCAACGGCACGTTCTTACCGATGCACGATCGTCCGTACGGTATCGATCTCAGCTATCCGCTGACTCCGACGTTCCGGTTCGTCGGCACCCTGAATCCCGATTTTTCGAACGTCGAGCTCGATCAGATGACGATCGTGCCGCAAGAGTTCGCGCGGCAGCTCGTCGAGTACCGTCCCTTCTTCTCCCAAGGCGCGGCGTACATCAACGGCGATTCGAGCGTGCGCGCTCCGGTAGGGACGAACGTACAGCCCCAATATCTCGTCTTTTATTCACCTTCGGTCGGCCCGTTCGACAGCGGCGCGAAGGTTGAGGGGACGTTCGGAGAAAATGCACTCGGCGCGCTGACGTTTCACGGCTACGACGCCACGACGAATAACACGTTCAGCGATTCCGCGTACGGCTTCCAGCACGCGGTTCCTGGCGGAACTTTCACGTATTGGAGCGACGGCGTCTTCGCCAATCACAGCATCGCGGGCTGGGACAATACGATCGAGAGCGGTTTCGAAGTTCGCAACCTCCAAAGTGGAATGATATTCTTCGGCGATTATTCATTCGAAGACGGCTCGTGGGTGCCGCAGGGACACGCCAATCTAGCCCAGTTCTTCGTCGACCGTCACAAGGGCAACTACGAAATCAATTGCGGTTATCTCGACATCTCGCCGAACTACGATCCGATTGACGGCTACACCGCCAACTCCGATATCCGCGGACCGCAGTGCTTTACCGATTATGCCGGCGCGGCACCGGGAATCAAGAACTACACGCTTTTTCTGACCGGCGATCGCTTTGTCGATAACTCCGGCGCCGTCCATCAAGCCGACGTGCAATATTTCGTCAGCGCGGTCTTCAAGAATCAATTCTCGCTCGATGGTATCGGCCAACAGATCGGACAGCTTCGCTCGTATTCGATCCCCCAGGGTCCGGGCTGCGCCGCCCCGATTCTCTTTCAATCGACCTTCACCGGGTATCCCTGCTATCTCGACGGTGCGACGCAACCGTACAATCTCTTTCAAATCCCGATCGGTTACCGTGACGGTACGCCGACGCCGATCGACGTCAACTATTCCTGGGGACCGTTCGGCGACGATTTCGTCCATCTATTTTCGATCGCCGCGAGCCGGCCGCTCGCGAAAAGCCTGACGCTCGGCCTGCAGTACGATGGCACGTACCAGCGCGCGTTCTCTAGCGGCGTGCTCGATTCGCAATGGCTTCGCAGCGTCTCGCTGGGCTATAGCGTCAGCAACGAAAGCACGGTCAGCCTCGCGCTGCGCGATATCAACGGCTACGGCGGGTTCGCAACGCAGATCGGTAATAACCTCGCTTTCGGGTTTCAACAGCGTTTCTCGTCGGGCAACGAGCTCTACGTGAACTACGGCAGCCCTGCCGCCGGTGCGACGCTCAACCGCCTCATCGTAAAGTTCATCTTCCACGCCGGCGCCGACACGGGTACGTGATCGTAGAGCAGCGTCATTCCTCGAACGCGTCGTACCGTAACGTTCCGTTCGAAAGAACCGTGGCGCCCGGCGTCGGACGGTGCGGCTGCGTATCGCCCGTGTGAAAGAGATGCAGAACCTCGACGTCTGCAAGAAGGACCAGCGCGTCGGCAATAAGGCGGCGGTGACAGCGCCACCAGAGCGTCTCCGAGCACAGGATGGCCGTCGCATTGCGCGCAGCTTCGTGCAATAGGGCGCTCAACGCCGCGGCGAAGGATTCCGTCTGCATGTAATCGGCATATCCGCGAAACGCAGGGTGACGCAGACCGGTGTTCGAGCTATCGGGACGCGGCTTGCGAAAGCCGCCCAACGCTGGGCACCATTGATAGCTCGCATTCGCGAGATCGGGGACCCAGAGCGCCATCCGTTCGGCCCACACGTGCGGGTGCGCGCGGCTCTTGGGCACGCTGCGCACGTCGACGACCGCACGAACGCTCGCGCCCCGAATTAGCGCGGCGAGCTCTGCTTCGCCGGCGGTCCCGTGGCCCAACGTATAGATTCGCATGTTACACGCGCCTGCGAACGCGCATGACAGCCGATTCGGGAGCGGAGGTGCCGCAGCCCGCTGCCGCGCAACGAACGAAATGCCGGTTCGGCCCTTTGCCTTAGAGCGCTTTTTTGCGCGTTACGAATTCACGACGCGATACGTGCTCTGCTCGAGCGATCCGGAGACGTTGCCGCTGCGCGAGCTGCTCGCGCTCGAGCCCGGCTGTGACGAGCGCTTCGCGGAGCTGCGGCTCGGCTATACGGAAACGCGCGGCTCTCCCGATTTGCGCCGGCACATCGCGGCGACGTACGATCGAATCGATGGCGAGAACGTGCTCGTCCATGCCGGGCCGCAGGAAGCGATTTTCGCCTTCGCGAGCGTCGCGTTCGAGCGCGGCGATCATGCGATCGTTCAGTTTCCCGCCTATCAGTCGCAGTACTCCGTTGCCGAGGGAATCGGCGTGGAAACCTCGCGCTGGAATTCGGATCTCTCGCGCGAAGGCTCGCCCGACGTCGAGCTGCTCGAACCGATGGTACGGCCGGCGACGCGCGCGATCGTCCTCACGACGCCGAACAATCCGACCGGTTACGCCTTCGATCGTGCACAGATCGAACGCGTCGTCGACATCGCACGCCGTCACGGTCTCTGGCTCTTCGGCGACGAAGTCTATCGCGGAACCGAGCGCGAAGCCGAGCGCGTTCCCTGCGTCGCGGATCTCTACGAGCGTGGCATTTCGCTCGGGGGCCTCTCGAAGGGTTACGGCCTCGCCGGATTGCGCATCGGCTGGATTGCGACGCGCGATCGCGCACTGTACGAACGCCTTGCAGCGTTCAAGGATTATCTGACGATCTGCAACAGCGCTCCCAGCGAATTTCTCGCCGAGATCGCGCTGCTACACGGTGAGACGCTGCTCGAGCGCGTGCGCGGAATCTGCGCGCGTAATCTCGATCGACTCGACGAGTTTTTCGCACGTCACCGCTCGTTCTTTGCGTGGATTCGGCCGCGAGCCGGAACGACGGCCTTCCCGCGCTATCTCGGCGGCAGCAGCGAAGCGTTCTGCGATCGTTTGGGGCGCGAAGCCGGCGTTTTACTCTTGCCGAGCACCGCGTTCGAGTGCGGCGACGAACATATTCGCATCGGCTATGGCCGCATGAATCTTCCGGAAGGACTGACCGCACTCGAACAATTCATCGCGACGAAGTAAAACCGTGACGGGACGGCGTATGCTTGCTTATGCGCTTCTCGCCGACCAGCGACCGCGGTGCACTCTGGGCTGCATGGATCGTCGCCGCCGTCGTCGCGGTGGTGCACTTTGGCGTCGCATCGCAGTACGGCATCTTCCGCAACGAGCTCTACTTCATCATCTGCGGACGCCACCCGGCATTTGGCTACGTCGATCAGCCGCCGCTCATTCCATTACTTGCGGCGTTGACGCAGTCGGCCGGTATCCATCTCTGGCTGTTGCGCCTTCCCGCGATCGTGGCGGCGGTATTGCTCGTACCGGTGACCGTACGTTTTGCGCAGCTCCTGGGCGCATCGACGCGCGGTGCGTGGCTTGCCGCGATTGCATCGGCGAGTGCGATGCTCGTTACCGCCATGACGGCGACACTGGGGACCTCAACCTTCGAGCCGATCGCGTTTACGCTGATCGCTTATTTCATCGCCCGCGCGCTGCTGCTAGCCGAACCGCGCTCGTTTCTTTGGGCCGGACTCGTCACCGGCATCGCCTTCGAAGCGAAGTACAGCGCGTTCTTTTGGGCGCTTTGGCTCGCGCTCGGCTTGGCATTGGCGGGACCGCGAACGGCGTTTCGTTCCCGCGACTTTTGGCTCGGCGCCCTGATCTTCACAGCGCTCGCATTGCCGAACGTGATTTGGCAGGCGGTTCACGGATTTCCGTTTCTGGAGCTGGTGCGCAACGACAACTCCGGAAACTTCACTGGGACGCCGATCGTCTTTACGATGGAGCAGATCTTCGCGGTGAATATGGTGCTCGCGCCGCTTTGGGTCGTGGCGATCGTTGCGCCTTTCGTATCGAAGCGGCTCGCGACATTCCGCTTCCTATCCATCGCATTCGTCGCAATGGCAATCTTCATTCTCGTCACGCACGGAAAGGGCTATTACCTTGCGGGCGTCTATCCGACGATGTTCGCACTCGGCGCGGCCGCCTGCACGCGCGTGCCGCGATGGCTCGTCGCCTTGTGGGCAGTGCTGATCGTAGCCAACGGCGCGCTCTCCCTGCCGCTCGTGCTTCCCGTAGTGCCGCCCGAGCGTCTCAAGAACATGATGGATCACATGAATCCGCGTCCGCGTCCGATGGAAGCTGCCGGCATCGGCGCTCCACTCATGCAGATGCTCTCCGACGAGTTCGGCTGGCCGCAACTCGCGCAGGACGTCGAGGCGGCGTACGCCGCGCTTCCACCCAGCGATCGCGCGAAAGCAGCGATCTTTGCTTCCAACTATGGGGATGCAGCCGCCATCGACTTCTACGGTAAAGGCCTGCCGCCGGCACTGAGCGGCAACAACAACTACTATCTCTGGGGACCGCGCGGTTACGACGGATCGGTCGTAATCGCGGTCAACGTCGAGCCCGAGCAGTGGTCGCGCATCTGCGACTCCGTGCGCGTGCTCGGCACGTTCGGCACGTCACCCTACGCGATGCCCTACGAGCGCGACCGTCCGATCGTCCTTTGCCGCGGCATGCGCCCGCCGCTGCCGCAGCTGTGGCCGGCATTCAAACACTACGGGATTGAAAACCTCGGCCGCCCTTAGCCTACGCTCAGGTACGCCCCGCGAGAACTTCCTCCGCGACTTGCTCGCCGGTTTGCAGCGCGCCGTTCACGGTCCCCGCTTGGCCGTTCGTCGACGTCGCTTCGCCCGCGAAGAAGAGCGTCGCGTCGAGCGGAGCTGCGAGTCGAGCACGCGCATCGCCACCTCCGACCGTAATGTAGCTGTACGCGCCGCGAGCAAAGGGATCGTCACTCCAATCGTGCATCGCCCCAGCGGAAAATTGGTCACGCGCGCGTTGCGTCGCGTCCAAGAGCGCGCCGAAGCCGTCGCACGCAACGGCAATCAGTTCGTCGGGCGAGCGACCGCGTAAGGCGCTCGCTTTCGGTCCTCCAGCCCAACCGACGACGAGCTCGCTGCGAATAGGAAGCTGTGTCCAGTACGTTGGAATCGGCACCCCGTCACGATGCAAAAACGCCGCATCGCGATATTCCCCGCCGGCGACGTCTTCCCAGAACGGGGTGCGAAACCACAGACTTACTTTCACGACGTCTCCCATCACGATATGCTCGAGGGCATCGCGCTTTTCCGGCGGAAGCTCCGGGTCGAAAACGACGGCGCTCTCATCGCCGTGATGGCGCAGCACGCCGATCGGAAGCGTGACGATCGCAGCGGGTGCTTCGAAGGTGCGGGCGTTGCCGTCGGCGCCAATGGTTTCGACGCCGACATGGCCGTGATGCCATACGATACGAACCACCCGCGTGGAAAGCTCGATCTGTACGCCTTCGGCAATGCACGCACCGTGCAGAAACTGTAACAGCGGTGCGTAGCCGCCCAATGGCCGGGCGCTGCGCGAATCGACGCCTGACTCGATCTCCGCAGCGATTGCGCGAACGCTCGCGATCGCCGGATCTGCGGCTTCGAAGCCTTCGACGAAACTGCGGGCGTCGTCAATCTGCGCGCGCATCGCCGGGTCGTTTGCGAAGCGGCGCAAGAATTCGTCGACGCTCTCATCCTGCGTCAGCGCATCCGCGCGCTTCAGCAAGCCGCCCCACTCGAGGGTCCGGTCGTCTGCGCACTGCAATCTGCCGCCCTCGTAGCTCCAGCCTTCGGGCGCAATGTCGACCGCCGTCGTTTCCGCTTCGCGCAGCAACGCGAGCGTCTCTTCGGCTCGCCCGTGAATGAATTCGGCGCCGAGCTCCGGCGCCGTGACCAAGCCTTCGACGGGCGTGGGATAGATGCGCCCGCCGACGCGACCGCGAGCTTCTAAAAGGATCACTCGCCCACGCGTTTTGGACAACTTGCGTGCCGCAGCCAATCCGGCGGCTCCGGCACCGATGACGAGCGCGTCGGCGTCCATCGAACGCAATAGACGCTACTGCTCGACGAGCTGCATCATCTCAGGCGTATAGCGCTCCCCAGCCGTTTGCTCCGCCAAGCCTTCGAGCCGTGCGAACTGATCGTCGTTGAGCCGGACGTCGAGCGCGCCAACGTTCTCTTCCAAATAGCGAACGCGCTTCGTGCCGGGTATCGGAACGAGATCGTCTCCCCGCGAAATGACCCATGCGAGCGCGACTTGCGCGGGGGTTGCGCCGCATTCGCGAGCGACTTCCCGCACCACATCGACGATGCGCTCGTTATGCCGGGCGTTTTCACCGGTGAAACGTGGATGCGAACGGCGAGCGTCGCTCTCTTCGAGCGCGTCGGCTCGCACTTTGCCCGTGAGAAAGCCGCGACCGAGCGGACTATACGGGACGAGCCCGACACCGAGCTCGCGCGCGGCCGGCAGAATCTCTCTCTCGATGCGTCGCTCCCAAAGCGAATACTCGCTCTGCAGCGCGCTAATCGGATAGACCGCATTGGCGCGGCGCAGCGTGTGGGCAGAGACTTCGGATAGACCCAGATATCGCACTTTGCCGGCGTCGACGAGCTCCTTCATCGCTCCAACGGTCTCTTCGATCGGAACTGACCGATCGCGCCGGTGCTGATAATAGAGATCGATAACGTCAATGCCCAAACGCGCGAGGGAATCTTCGGCAACGCGCTTTACGTTCGCTGGCGTACCGTTAACGCCGTTGTTCTTGCCCTTTTCGATTCGAAAACCGAACTTCGTCGCGATGACGACGCCGTCGCGGCGTCCGCGCAGCGCGCGGCCTACTAATTCTTCGTTCGTGTAGGGACCGTAAACCTCGGCCGTATCGAAGAAGTTGATACCGAGTTCGAGCGCGCGATGAATTGTCGCAATCGACTCGTTTTCGTCCGCGCTGCCGTAGGCAAACGACATGCCCATGCAGCCGAGCCCAAGCGCCGAAACCGTCAGACCTTGCGTCCCAAGCTTTCGCTGTTCCATAGGCCATTTTCAACGCCGCCGCGCCCGCGCGGGTTGCGCGCGCGGGCCGGCATGCGAGACCTGTGGAACGACGGGCCCGAGTGAGCACTCACGGCGTCTGGCTCGCGCTCTTTCTCTTGGGCTGCTACCATGGCATCAATCCGGGCATGGGTTGGCTCTTCGCCGTCGCGCTCGGATTTCAAGAGCGCAGCAGCGCTGCGGTTCTGCGCGCAATCGTGCCGCTCGCTTTGGGTCATCTCGCATCGGTAGCAATCGTCGTGCTGGCCGGTGTCCTCGCGGCCGCCGCGTTTCCGCACGCGATCGTGCACGGCGTCGCCGGCGCGGTGCTGCTGCTCTTCGGCGCCTACCGCCTGATCCGGACGCGCCATCCGCGCTGGGTCGGCATGCGGGTCGGATTTTGGGGGCTCGCGCTGTGGGGCTTTCTTATGTCGACCGCTCACGGCGCCGGCCTGATGCTTCTGCCTTTCATCACGGCCAATCACGCGCCGATGGCAAACGCGATGGCAATGCCGGTGCCGGCTACGAGTTCATACGCCGCGGGCTGGCTGATGATCGGCGTACACACGTTCGGTTATTTGCTAACCATGACGGTGGTCGCGCTGCTCGTCTACGTGAAGATCGGCGTTGCGTTCTTGCGCTCGGCGTGGCTCAACGTCGATCTTTTTTGGGCTGTCGCGCTCATCGTTACGGGAATCATCGCGCTCGTCACGTAAGTGCGAATGAATGTTACTAAAGCCCGATCCGACATTCTATGCATCCGCGAAGGATGCGATGAAGGCGCCCCCTGAGACGCACGCCTACGTTGCGCTGCTGAGCGCGACCGGGAACGGAAAGCCCGACCGTCTCGCGGTGATCGATACCGACCCGTCGTCGAAGAGTTATGCGACGCCGATCGGCGGCGTCGACCTTCCCAATACCGGCGACGAGCTCCATCACTTCGGCTGGAACGCGTGCAGCGCCGCACTCTGTCCTTTTGCGCCGCATCCGCACGTCGAGCGCCGATATTTGATCGTGCCGGGATTGCGCTCCTCGCGGATCCACATCATCGACACCAAGCCCGATCCGTCACAGCCGCGCATCGTGCGCGTGATCGAGCCCGAGGAAATCGTTGCCAAGGCCGGCTACACGCGTCCGCACACGGTGCACTGCGGCCCCGATGCAATCTACGTCAGCGCGCTCGGCAACGCCGACGGAGACGGACCGGGCGGGATTTTCATGTTGGATTGCGACACGTTCGACGTCATCGGCCCATGGGAAGCGCAACGCGGACCGCAATATCTCGCGTACGATTTCTGGTGGCACCTGACGCACGACGTGATGATCACCAGCGAATGGGGCACGCCGAACATGATCGAAGGCGGCCTCAATCCGAATCTGCTGCTCGAGGGCAAGTACGGTCACCAACTACATTTCTGGGATTTGCGCCGGCGCCAACACGTCCAGAGTCTGGATCTCGGCGCCGAGCAGCAGATGGTGCTCGAGCTGCGTCCGTCGCACGATCCGGCAAACACGTATGGCTTCGCAGGCGTCGTCGTCTCGCTCAAAGATCTTTCGAGCTCGATTTGGCTCTGGCATCGCAGCAACGGCGCCTGGGACGTAAAGAAAGTCATCGAGATTCCCGCCGAGCCGGCCGACCCGGCGCAGTTACCGGAGATGCTCAAAGGGTTCTCGGCGGTTCCTCCGCTGCTCAGCGACATCGATCTTTCGCTCGACGACCGTTATTTGTACGCGTCGTGTTGGGGAACGGGCGAGATGCGGCAGTACGACGTCAGCGATCCGTTCAACCCGAAGCTCGTCGGCTCGGTGCACATCGGCGGCATCGTGCGGCGCGCGCCGCACCCGGCGAATTCGTCGAAACCGCTCGCCGGCGGCCCGCAAATGGTCGAAATCAGCCGCGATGGCCGCCGAGTCTACTTCACCAACTCGCTCTACCGTGCGTGGGACGATCAATTCTATCCCGACGGCGTGGGAAGCTGGATGGTGAAGCTTGACGTCGGCGACGACGGCAAAATCGAGTTCGATCGCAACTTCTTCGTGGAATTCGATCCGTCGCATCGCGTTCACCAAGTTCGTTTGCAAGGCGGCGACGCGTCCTCCGATTCGTACTGCTACTCCTGAACGAGTTCTTGCGGCGTCCGGCGGTTCCCGATCAGAATCAAAACCACTGACGCGACGACCGCGGCGCCGCCCGCTAAGAGCCGCCACGTCACCGGCTCCTGCAGAATCAGGGCGCCGAGAATGACGGCGACGACCGGATTCACGTAGCCGTACGTCGCCACCGTCGCCGTCGGCAGCGTGCGCACCGCATACGCGAAAGCGCTGTAACCGATCATTGCGCCGGCGACGATGAGCCACGCCACTCCCCAGAGCGAGACCGCGGAAATCGCAGCGACCTGCAGATGCGCCGCCTCGCCGATCGCAAGGCCGACGATAACGGAGACGAAGCCGCCGACAAGCATTTCGAGCGATGCGGTGAGCGGATGATGCTCGCTGCGTCCGCGCGCGTAGACCGAGCCGAGCGCCCACGAAAACGACGAGACGAGGATCAACGCCGCCATTACTGCGTCAGCGTGCACGGTGCTCTTCCCCACGAGTGCGACGATTCCGGCGGCTCCCACGAGAAGCCCGGCAATGCCGAGCAGACTCGGCACCGTGCGTGTTGCGATGGCGTCGAGAATTACCATGAACATCGGCGAGCTCGCGACGAGCAGCGCCGCCGTGCCGGTCTCCACACGCGTTTCGCCGACGCACAACAATCCGTTGCCGATCGGCAGCAGCAAGACGGCGATGACGGCGATGCGCCGCATCTCCGCGCGGGACGGCAGCGACGGCTTCCGCTTCGAAAAGAGCCACTGAAACGCAAAGAGCAGGGCGCCCGCGATGACGTAGCGCGTTCCGGTCATCAGATACGGCGGAATCGTCGCGACCGCGACGCGAATTCCGAGATACGTCGATCCCCAAAAGAGGTAGACGGCGCAGAGCGCGATCCACGGCAGCGCAGATTGCCGGCCCGTCACGCGTTATGCGATCGTTATGCCGGACTTCCTTCTTTGACGATGGAACGCAGTGACGATCGCAGCTCTGGCGAATCGGCGTGTTTGTGGACGGCAACCGCGTGCTGCGCGGCCGCCTCGACGAGCTCGTCGTCGCTGTCGGCTGAGATTGCAATAGAGCAGTTCATTTCGCTTGGATACTCTCGACAATCGATAAACTTACGAGCCATGGCATCCTCCACATTCTGCCGGTGTAGCCGGCTTGGCGCGCTTTCATCTTGGTCGGGGCCGTTTCCCGCAGCGCAGCAGCATGACTGACGGTCGGCTAACGCGCGACGAGTTCGAGCGCGTCGTCACCGAGGCGCTCGACTCCCTTCCCCCTCGATTCGCGCGCCTCGTGAAAAACGTCGCCATTGCGGTTGAGGAGGAACCAAATGCCGAGGATCTAGCGAGCGTCGATCCCACTGACGATGAGGGCGACGACTCGGAACTGCTCGGCATCTATCGTGGAGTGCCGCTCACCGACCGGATGCACGACGCGCCGTTGCTTCCCGACGAGATCGCAATCTTTCGCGGCCCCATTAATCGAGCAACAGAATCGAGGCAGGAAGCCGTCCGGGAGGTTCGCGAGACGGTGATTCACGAGCTGGGACACTATTTTGGTCTGCGCGACGACGAAATGGAGAGCTAGGGAGCTAGTAAGAAAACTCTTGAAGTTCGTTTGACGAGGCGCCGTTGACCCAACCGATTCGCGCGTTGGGATCGATGGAGATGCGCACGGGAATGACGTAGTCGCCCGCGTCCGTAAAGTTGAAGCCGTTGATCGATTCTACGAGGCTCCCGGTTTCGTCGTAGACCTGAATACTGCTGCCCGATTTCGAGGTGCTCGAAAACGGCTGGGCGATCAGAAAGAGCCCATTGACGGCATCGTTAACGACGTAAGCTACCCGCGTGAATCTGGCCCCCGCCGTTGGGCATGTACTTGTGGCTGCCGCTCTGCTGCGCGAGGTTGTAGAACTCGACGCCGCCGTCGAGTTCGGTCGTCGTGCATGCGATGCCGGTTGCGGAATCGTATGCGATGCCGTTGGCGTAGCCGCAACCGACCGAACCCGGACAGTTGACGCCGTTGAATTCGCTGACCTTGCCCGACTTCAAGTCTATGGTAGCGATGACGGGGGGTGGCCCGCCGGCAGCTCCCGCTGATGGTGAGGTTGCCAGCACGGCGAGATTATTGACCGTGTCTTCGGCGAGCTGGGGGCTCGTGGGGAGCGAAAATTGGTCTTGATCGAGCGCAATGACTTTGCTGACCGTATTTGCGCCCACGTCGGTGACAATCAGCTTCGTCGAATCCGAGCCGCTGCGTGGATAGCCGAAGAGCACGCTTGTGGTGGTGGTCTGATTTACCGCCCATTGCACGACGTTGAAGAGCTTAATTTTCGCGGACCATTTCCCTGTGAACTTGTTCGCGGTCACCGGATCCATGACGCGGTACATATCGTGCGTGGGAGTTTGCCCTGGTATTCCGGCCTTTTGAAAGTCGACGAGCGCGACGCCGCCGTCGAAAATTCCATCGGCAACGTAGTCGTCGCCCTTTGAAACCGCCTTGCCCTTCTTCACGCCGAAGGTCTTGGTGATCTTTCCCGTTGTCTCGTCGAACGTCTGCACCGAGATCTCGGTGTAGCTCGTCCGACGCCAGCATGCCGCCGCTCCCGCTTTGATCGATGTCGAAGCCGAAGATCTCGCCGCCGTCCGATGTCGATAATACCGGACCCAGCGACCCTGGATGGTGCTGCGCCAGAACGCGGGCGCCCGACGGCAGCGGCGCCGAGCCGCCGAGTGTTCCGCAACCGGCGGCGCTCATGAGCAAAAGCGGAGCGAGCAACGACGTAAGGGGCGTCTTCACCGGAGTCCTCCCTGCGGAAATCTGGCGTTCCACAAAGTCTGACCGGCATTTCTGAAGAAAGTATAAACGATGGAATGCAAGTTCTCGTTGACGATGCTTGGGACCGGCGAGGTCGAGCGCGCCGTAAAGTTCTACACGGAAGTGCTCGGCTTTCGTATCAGCGGCCGCTCCGGCGATTTTGTCTTCTTCGACACCGGCGCGACGACGCTCGCCCTCACCGCCGAGCTCGCCTCGGCAGCGACCGGACCCGCCACGCACGAGTGCGTTTTCGGCGTGGAAAGCGTCGCGCGCGCGTACGAAGCATTGAAGGACCGCGTCGCGTTCTCGAACGAGCCTCGTCCGGTAAACGCCCAAAACTGGGCGGTCAACTTCCGCGACCCCGACGGCCATCAGTGCTCGTTCTACGGGCCGCAGTAGTATGTTCGAAAACGACGATCCCGCAAAGCGCGCCGCCGGATATTCCGCGGTCGATCGTTTTGTGCGCGACGGCACGTGCGTCGGTCTTGGAACCGGAACGACGGCGTATTGGGCGATCGAGCGGGTTGGCGAGCGAATCGCGGCCGGCGAGCGGATCTGTCGCGGTTGCGACGTCGCGCGAAACCGAAGCGCTCTGCCGGAGATTGAACGTGCCGCTCGTCGGTTTGTTGGAGCGCCCGATGCCGGTCGCAATCGACGGCGCCGACGAAGTCGCGCCGGATTGGTCGTTGACCAAAGGCGGCGGCGGCGCGCTCTTTCGCGAGAAAGCCGTTGCGCTTTGCGCCGAGCAATACGTCGTCGTCGTTACCGAATCGAAGCTCGTGCAGGCGTTGGGTCGACTTTCCGCTGCCGGTCGAGATCGTTCCCTACGCCGCACCATACGTGCGGCGCGAAATCGCGCAGTCGCTTCGCCGACATCGAGATCGCGCGCCGTGGCGCCGGCGAGGATCCGTTCGTCACCGACAACGGCAACTGGATCTTTCGACTGCCACTTCGGCCGAATCGAAGATCCCCGACGTCTCGACGCGAAGCTTCGCGAGATTCACGGTGTCGTTGCAACCGGACTCTTTTACGACGTCGCATCGGAAGTTCTCGTCGGCGGCATCGATGGGGGTGTTCACCCCTCGCCGCATGCAGTAGCCCTCGTGCCGAGCCGGCGGGTGTGCGGCGATCGCTGCCGCCTTCGAGCCGTCCGGTTTTCGGATCGACGACGATCGCTTGCGCCGAACCCCATTGCGGAACGAACTTCAACGAATAACCCATTGCCATGAGCCGCTGCGACGTAGCTTGCGAGAACGCGTCGGGCTCGTATTCGAGCTCGTCGGGCAGCCACTGCATGTGCGTGCGCGGCGCGTCGACCGCGTGCTGCGCGCTCATTCCGTAGACGAGCGCGTCGAGCATCGTCTCGAGCGACGATCGTGATGATGCGCGAGCCGCCCGGACTGCCGGTGACCATTGCGAGCTTGCCGTTCTCGCGTAACGATCGTCGGGCGCCATCGACGAGAGCGGACGTTTTCCCGGGCTCGATCGTCGTTGGCTTCGCCCTGCACGAGGCCGTACATGTTCGGCGACGCCGGGCTTCGCAGGTGAAATCGTCCATTTCGTCGTTCAAGAAAAATCCGGTCTCGCCCGCGATGACGCCCGCACCAAACCAGTCGTTGAGCGTGTACGTCACCGAGACGGCATTGCCCCACCGATCGACGATCGAGTAATGAGTGGTGTCGCGGCCTTCGCTAGGCGTGACGTTCAAACCGGGACGCACGGCGACCGACGGCGTCGCTCGATCGGGATTGATTTTCGCGCGCAGCGTCGCAGCATACTCCGGCGCCAACAGTTGCGCTACGGGATTGCGCACGAAATCGGGATCGCCGAGATACGTATTGCGATCGGCGTAATGCCAGCCGCTCCGCTTCGGTGACGTAATGAAGCGAGTCGAGCGTCGTGCCAACCCCACCGCTCCAGCGGATAGGGCGCGATGATGTTGAGAATCTCGCAAAGCGTTATGCCGCCCGAGCTCGGCGGCGGCGCCGAGATGATCTCGTATCCGTCGAAAAGCGGCAGTGCAGCGGCGCGGCTTCCTCGACGCGATAATCGGTCAAGTCTTTCAGCGTGAGAATGCCGCCGTTTGCAGTAGCTCGCGGCCACGATCGCGCGTGCGATCGGGCCGTGATAGAATGCGGCGGTGCCGTCCGCGAGCGATCAGCTCCAGCGTTCGCGCAAGTTGCGGTTGCCGGAATCGAGCGCCAGGCTTTGGGAACCCTCCGCCCGGTAGAAAGATCGTCGCAACGTTACGCTGACGATTGAATTCAAACCCTCCCGAGTATCCTTCCATGCGCGAACCGGTGAACGGCAGCAGGTCGCCGGCGTTCAAAGATGAAGCCGTCGCGGGCGAGAGTAATGGAGGGCGCTATCAGCCGCGCGCGCGGCATCGTGCCGAACTCACGCCGCGCCGCTTCCAGGCCCGCAACCGTTCCCGGAACCGCGATCGCGAGCCAACCGCGCCGCGATGCCCACGGACGGATGTCTCCGTTGGCGTCGAGATACATCGTGCGCGTCGCGCGCTGCGGCGCCCGCTCGCGAAAATCGATGAAGCGCTCCCGCC
This sequence comes from Vulcanimicrobiota bacterium, assembly GCA_963815165.1. Taxonomy (GTDB): domain Bacteria; phylum Vulcanimicrobiota; class Vulcanimicrobiia; order Vulcanimicrobiales; family Vulcanimicrobiaceae; genus Cybelea. The sequence goes on along the minus strand of CAWFFL010000003.1, from coordinate 1,167,686 downwards.
CGTCGTGCATGCGAATCACCATGAAGCCGCCGCCGCCGATGTTGCCGCAACACGGATCCACGACCGCGAGCGCGTAACCGACCGCAACCGCGGCATCGATCGCATTGCCGCCGGCGCGAAGAATCGCAACACCGGCGTCGGTCGCCTCGTGCTGCGCGGTCGCCACCATCGCGTGGGATGCGGTGTGCGCTCTCGCTTGGAGCGCCGGCTCGAGTGCGAGCACGCTCGCCGCGTTCGCGGCAACGGCACTGCGCCCGAAGGGCAGTGGGCGCAAGACGCCGGCGATCCAGTCGCGCGCGAGATCGGTGTAGTGACCCGGAGCCGGGCTCGCCGGACTCGCCGCTCGGAATCGCAATCCCGCCCCGATTCCACTTCCCGACGTCCCAAACGGCGCGGAAGCCTTGCGCGATTCCATCGTCTTGCAGATGAATGGTATACTCATCGCCCGTGCCGGGAAGCCACGCACCATTGAGAAAACCGAAGTTCATCGGCGCGAGCAGATGCTCGACGCGCATTCCGCCCGCCTCGCGCCACGGCCGTTCGTTGCTGAGTTCCGAGAACGGACAAGGTTTCGGCAATCTCGCGTTGCAGCGACGAGTTCGCATCGTGCGCGTCGCGCAGCTGGCTCAAACCCTCGTTGAACGCCGGCCCACTCTTCAAAGACGGCGACACGCAGCGCGTGCTCCAACGCGGCGGCGCGCGAGGCGGGCCGATAACGGCCGTCCCATCGCGCCAGCGCCGCGATGGTTTGCAATGGAGTCGCTTGCGCCGTGTCGGCGCGGGCGAAGCGCACTGCGTCGCGGGCGATTTCGAAATCGATCGGTGAAAACGTGTCGAGCTGCATGCGCGCGAAATAGGCGGCGTCGTAGCGCCTGCGCGCGCGCAACAGCTGCGCGATGCGATAGGCACGATAGGGCGCCTCGAACTGCGCCGAAAGCCGATACGGATAGCGTTTGCCGTAGGGTTTGTTATTCGCGGTCACCAAGATTGCCGAACGGGAAGACGGCTGTGCGGGAAGCTGCGCGAACGGAATCGCCGCGATAATCCAAGCGCAAGTCCCGGGCGGGATGAACGTATCGTCCCCATGCCGGATCGTTCGGAACGAGTCCCGCGACGTGATATGCGACTGCGCCGCTCCGATCCGCAACGACGAAATTTTGCGGCGAACCGCGATACCGCGCGAGAATTCGCAGCGCCTCGCCGACGCTGCCCGCGCGATCGATCGCGAGAGCCGCAGCAATCGTCGAACTTCTCTGCGCGTAGACCGGCCATCGCACCAGCGCAATCTTCGAAGGATCGCTCTCGTCGGGAATCGAGAATTCCCGCGCGGTGCGATAGCATGCGATACGCACGTCGCGCGCAAACCGCACGTGGAACGTCTCGGTCCGCCACGACCGGCGGTCGAGCCGTCCCGCTTCGAAGATGCTCGCCGTCGTCATGTCCGCATTCGTCGACGCCCAGGCGATGCGTTCGTTGTGGCCGAGCAACACGCCGGGAAGTCCCGGGACCGTTGCGCCGGCGGCGTGAACGCCCGGCGATTGCGCGTCGAGCAGATACCAAATCCCCGGAATCGTCACGTCCAGATGCGGATCGTTCGCAAGCAGCGCGTCGCCGCCAAACGTGCGCGCTGCGCCGGCAGCCCATGCGTTGCTGCCGATCGCGCTGCGCCTTGGACGCGCGGCGAGCATCGGAGCGCTGCATGACCGCGTTGATTTGCTTCGGTACGCGGCGACCGTGCCGCCGGTGGTAACGTCGTATCGCTCGTCCGAAATCGGTACGAGCCGGTCGAAGCAGCCCGGACCGCGCGCGCGCCAAATCGCATCGCGCGCAAAGATGTCGTGCCAAGAGTCGGCGAGCTCGAGCGAAGCGACGGTTGCGACAGCGAGCGAATCCTTCGGGGTCCATGGCACGAAGCGATAGAGCAGAATGCGGAATTCGACCGGAAGCGGCTCGGTTGCGGCGGCCGCATTGATGCCGTCGCTAAATGCGAGGAGCGCGGCACGATCGCGCGGTGCGAGCGCGCGCAGTTGCCGGCGCGCGATGGCGTCGACGTCGACCGCGCGAAGTTCCTTGTCGTACGGCAGCGCCTTCGAGCCGAGCACTTCCGCAAGCCGGCCATACGCGTAACGCCGGCTAACGTCGAGTTGAAAGAGCCGGTCGGATCCCTGGACGAAGCCCTCGGCGAAGTAGAGATCGTGGTCGTTGCGCGCGCGAATGTGGGGAACGTCGCGCCGGTCGCGCACGATAGCGACGGCGTCGTATAAGCCGCGCACGGCAATTCTTCCGCTCGTGGGCGCTGCGACGCGCAGCCCGATGGCGACGTTGACGACGTAAGCGGCTGCCACGGCCACGATACACATCGCGAAGCCGATCGCGTGCCGGCCGAGCCTACGCGCGACCGCCGCAGCCGGCGCCGGACCGGCGCTTTGGGCGAGTCGCGGATCGGGACGCTCGAAAAACCCCACTCTTCCTTAACATTCTGCAACGCCGGGCTGTGTCACCGCTTCATCTCACCTGTTATCCGCCTGAGCGCCGACGTGTGTCATCCGCAGGAGCGATCCTGAGCGAGCGCAGCGAGTCGAAGGGGAGCGTCTCGAAGGACGAAGGGGCGCGTCTCGAAGGACGACATCTATGGAAGCACTCGATTTACGAACCCGGCCGCCTCGGAGCCCCTATGCAGAGCTCGACGGGCTCATTGTGATGCCGCGCACGATCGACAAGCTGCGCGCGCAGCTGCCGGGTGGAAATCCGGGCGCTGTACTACATCAACGGGCCGATCAAAGGCATCTCCGGGTATCTGCTCGAGCGCTTGGGAATTGCCGAGGCGGAGCTCCGCGAGACGATTGCGCGGGCGGCGAATGAGAACGAGGTCGCCGCGTGGATACGCACGCACACCGACGCATCGCAGTATGCGGCAATCAATGCGACGCTTCGGCGCATCAAGCCGAAGCATGCCGAGAACGAGGCGTGGCTACGAGGCGAATACGCCGCAACGCTCGAGCAGCACCCTGAATTAGAGTTCATCGTCGATATCCTCGACGCCGACGACTGCCGGCTTTTCGGCAACGCTCCCTAAGAGGCCGGTGCCTCCAGAGTTTTCGCGACTCGCCGCGATGCGCGCTCCATAAAACTTCCGCTCCGCCGCGTTACGCGCAAGCGCGACGGCTCGCTCGAAATGCCCCCGGGCGACCGCGTCGTTGCCGAGACGGAGCTCCAGTTCCGCTCGCGCCGCATGATAGAATGGGTACTCGTCGAGACGATCGGAATCGGCGATTTCGTCGATCGCCTGCAAGCCGGCCCGCGGTCCGTCGCGCTCGGCGATTGCGACGGCCCGGTTGAGCGCGACGACCGGCGACGGCGCGAGGCGCTGGAGGGCGTCGTAGAGCGCGACGATCGCCTCCCAATCCGTCGCATCGATGCTGGGAGCGCGAGCGTGCACCGAGGCGATCGCGGCTTCGAGATGGTAGCGGCTGACCTCGTCGCCCGTCGCCGACCGTTCGAGCCACGCAACGCCGTCGTCAATCATCGCTCGATTCCAACGCGAGCGATCCTGATCGAAAAGCGACGTAAGGTTGCCGTCGCGGTCGATCCGCGCGCGCAGACGCGCAGCGTTGAGATACATCAGCGCGAGCAGCGCGTGCGTCGACGGTGTTGCCGCGAGCGGATGGTTTGCGAGCAGTCGCGTGAGGCGGATCGCTTCGTGGCAGAGATCACCGCGCACGACCGCCTGCGGCGAGGCACCATGATAACCTTCGTTGAACAGAAGGTAGAGCGCGCGCTGTACCGCAGGAAGACGACGCATGAAATCGGCGGCGTCGGCAATGTCGAAGAAGGGCCCCGATTCTTTGAGCGCGCGCTTCGCGCGCGTCAGCCGCTTTTCTACAGCGGTGTGCGAGCTTACGAATGCTGCGGCGATCTCGCGTACGCCGAAACCGCCGACGAGCGCCAACACCAGCATTATCTGCGCGGTCTCCGGCATTGCGCGATGGCAGCACGAAAACATCATTCGAAGCCGGTCGTCGCGAACGTCGGTCGTCTCGAAGACTTCCTGGACCGCATTGGCCATCGTCCACTCCGTTTGCAGCAGACGGCCGTACTCGGGTGCGAACGACCGCGCGGTCCGCTCGCGCCGCAGGACGTCGAGTGCGCGATTTCGCGCCGTTCTCATGAGCCACGCCGAAGGATTCTCGGGAACTCCGCGCAGCTTCCACACTTCTAACGCGCGGCAGAAGGCGTCTTGCACGACGTCTTCTGCCAGCTCGAGATTCTGTAAACCGAAGATACGCGTGAGCGCGGCGACCATGCGTCCCGCTTCGTGGCGGAAGAGATGGTCGCTCGGCTCCATGCTACATGTCGATTTTCATAACGGGACGGACCTCGACGAAACCTTGGCGCTCGAGAACCGGACACCCCTTCGCGAGCTCGGCCGCGTGCTCTAGGCTCGGCGCCTCGATGAGCGTGTAGCCGCCGACGAGATCTTTCGTCTCGGTAAACGGACCGTCGGTAGCAGGCCCATTTTTGCTCTTGACGAGCTTGCCTTCGCGCTCGAGCGGCTGGCCGCCGTCCTTCAGATTGCCGCTCGCCGTGAGCTCCTTGAACCAGCTCATCCACTTTTGCATGATTTGCTGCGACTCTTCCGGCGTCCAGCCGCTCTGACCGCCGCGATACAGGTAAAGAAACTCCGCCATTATTCTTCCTCCTCATGAGCGTTGTGATGCCCTCTAGACGTTTGAGCGCAGCGACAACCGACATTTATGACACGCCGGCGCTCCCGGGGATGACACGCTGGTGACCCCGACGAAGATTTTATTATGCGTTCTCTGGTAATCGCTTCGCTCTGCCTTTTCATTCTTGCCGCCTGCGGCCAGACGCCGAGCCCGGGGTTACCCGCATCCGGCACTTCTCGGTCGCCGGAAGGCCTAACGGCGGCCGTCTCAATGAAAGCAACGTACGACCGCTACGGCGTGGTCGCGCCGCCGAACGACGCTTGGGCAATCGTTCCGGGGACGCTGCACGTCGCGTTCTCGCGCGCGCTGGGATCGGCGACCGATGCGTCTCGCATCGGGCTTCGCCTGACGCTGACGTATCCGAAAGCGCGAAGCGCCGAGATCCTCGCGGCGCGCGTCGCGATAGTAAGCGTCGATTACGCAAATGGCCGCACGCTTCGGTGGCCGGTGCGCGGCGATTTCGACCCCGCGCGCCATAACATGATCGTCGGGATCCCCGAAGGTTTGCTCGAACATGCAACCGGCATTACGCTCGCGCTCGCCGTCGATAGCAACAAATTTAAGGCGGAGCCGCCGGGTCCGCGGTACTGGGACGGGAAGAATTGGCAAACGACCGGGACCATTAAGACCGGAAAGAAAATCGTGGTGCTCGTTCACGGCATTTTCTCGAGCGTCGAGACCGCCTTTCCGAAAGGCTTCTTCAGTTCGTGTCCGCAGACGATTGCCGATCGGCAAGGCTTCGACCAAGTCCTCGGTTTCGATTACGACTGGTTCGAGCCGCCGGCGAACGAAGGAAAGCTCTTCGCCGATTTCCTAAAGAAAATCGTCGCCGCAAACGTTAGCTCTTTGACGATCGAGGCGCACAGTTACGGCTCACTCGTTACGCTCGCTGCGATCCCGAACGCCGGAGCGGGAACGACGCTCGTCAACGTCGTCACGATGGGCGGCCCGCTTCCGCTTCGCGGCACGCCGCTGGCAGAAAAGAAGAATTACTGGCGGCTGAGCATGATGTTCGGACTACTCGACTGGTATTTCGACGAACCGCCGAGCTACGTCGATCGCGCCTTTGACAGCGGCATGGTGGCCTCGCTGGCAACCAACTCCGACGCGCTCAAACAAATCCTGAGCGGCGTGAACGATATGCCGAACAAACCGCATTTCGTCCAGGCTGCGGGCACGAACTGGATCTGCTTCGTTCCGGGGGTTCGCGGGTGCGCCTACGGCGAAGAGACGTTCAAGAAGATTCTCACCGACGGCACCGGCGTGCAGCTTCCCTGGGACGGCGTCGTCGAAACGATCGCCGCCGAATCGACCGACATTCCCGACGCGGTCGCGACGCCTTTTCCGCTCTCGCACATCGAACTGCAATGCGACAGCGGCGTCATCAAGTGGGTCGCCAAACAACTGAAGTAAGCAGTTTGTACCACGGGGTTGACACAAAGGGCGATATTGTATTAGGATGCTGATACAATGTTTTTCCACCACCTCGACCACTACACGCTCGCCCGGATGCTCACGGCATTCACCCTGCTTTTTCTCGGAATCTATGAAATCGTAACTCCCCGGTGCTTCTGGGGATTGTCGATGTACTTTAGAGGAATCTGGCGGCTCGCACTGCCGTCCGAAGCGCCGGGGACCGAAGCAGAACGTTTGCGGCTCGTGCTCGCCGCTCGGGCCCGGGCGGAAGGCGATTCGGACACCGCGATCCGCTGCGCGGGCGCGTTCACTACTGCAATGGCGGGGCTCGTGCTCGTACCCTCCGTTCCGTTCGTGCTGCCGTATGCGCTCAGCACGTTGGGAATGGCAGCCGCAATCCTCATAACCTACCTTCGCTTTCGCCGAGTGACGGAACGCCGCGTTGCGCCGCTCGTGCGCCGAACTCCATGGAAGTCGCTACCGCCGATTGCGATAATCGCGACGGTGGTCTGCCTTCTGGGCGCCGGCGCATTTGGCGCCTACGCCGAGTTTCGCATCAGCGCACTCATCGTGATCGTCTGCGCGATCGCACTTCTCTCCGTTGCGTGGCGCGTGGCGATGGCACCGGCGATTCTATTCGGCGACGATTCGCAACTCGAATATTTCGTTGACGAACACCTTCGCTTCTGTCGGTCAATGAATCTCGTCGCACTCGCCTGTGCACCGCCGACCGTTCTCGTCGGGCTCGGTTGGGCAGTGCTGCCATGGAATGCGCCCTTCTTCAACTTCGTGACGTTGGCCGTGGCCGTCGCCTTCGTGACGGTGCTCATCATGAGTCTCAATCCGATGCGCAGGCGAAGCCTCGCGTGAACGGTTCGTTTCTCGTCATCGACGAAACGGCGGAATCGCCGCCCTACCGGCAGATCTTCGACCAGATTCGCGCGGCAATCGAACGCGGCGATCTTCAGCCCGAGATGCCGCTCTCGCCGGTCCGTCAGCTCGCGGGCGATCTCGGCGTCGCGCCCAATACCGTCGCCCGTGCCTATGCGGAGCTGCAGTCGGAAGGGTGGCTCATCGGGGACGGCCGTCGCGGCACGCGGGTCGCCGCGCAAGTTCCGCGCCAGGATCGTCGCGCTCGAACCCGCAGCCTGCGCGACTCGATCGAACGTTTCTTCGCATCGCTGCAGAGCCGAGGCTTCACCAAAGAAGAGATCGGCTCGGAGATCGCTCGGATAACGAGCTGATGCCACGGAGTGAAACACCGGCTGCCTTTAGGCCGTAGAGGGAGCCATGAGCTTACTGCGTTTTTCGCTGGGCGTGCTCGCCGCAGCGGTCATCTTTTCATCGGCGCCCGGTCTTGCGCAAGGCGATCCGCGCGTGGCGCAGCTTATCGACGCCTCGGGAAAGGCGCTTGGCGTTGCATCCTTGGCATCGGTCAGCACGATGCGCCTCGATGCAACGGTTTCAGCCGTCGGTCTCCATGGAACGGTAACGCAGTACGTCGACCTGCGCGACGGACGGTTCGCGGAGACGTCGACCCTTGGACCGCTGGTTCAGGGCGACGGTTTCGACGGACGCGTCGAATGGAATGCCGACGGCTCGCATCTCGTCTGGAATGCCGGCGGCGACAGCGAGCGCGCGTCGGAGATCAATCAGGCGTATCTTATGAGCTATTCGCTCTGGAAGCCGCAAGCCGATGGTGCAGCCGTCGAATGGATCGGCACGAAGAGTTCGGGCGGTCGTAATTACGACGGATTACGGATCGCTCCGGCGAGCTCGAAGGTCCCCTTCGAACTCTGGTTCGACCGCGCGACGCATCTGCCGGCGCAAGCGAACGTCGTCAACGGATTTACGACGGCGACCCTGACCTTCTCCGATTATCGGCGCTTCGACGGAGTCAACGTTGCCTACGCCATTCACGTTGACTCGAGCGACGGCAACAATAGCGACACGCAGATCGTTCGCATCACGAACGATCCGCCCGGCGCGCAGGCGGCGCTCGAACGGCCCCAGACGCGCCCGACCGACTTTTCAATGCAGAACGGCAAGACGTCGACGACAATTCCGATAACGTTGAGCGAGAATCACGTCTATCTCGACGTGATGCTCAACGGCAAAGGCCCGTTTCGCTTCATCCTCGATACCGGCGGTTCGAACCTGATCGATCCGGCGGTCGCCAAGGAGATCGGCGCGTTCGGCACCGGATCCGCGCAAGGCAGCGGCGTCGGCTCGCAAACGGAAGCCTTCAGCTTCGCCAACGTCGCGAAACTGGCGGTGGGCGACGCTGTCCTCACCAATCAGTTCTTCGCCGTCGCGCCGACGCGACTGGGCTTCGGCATGTCGGCGGGCCATCCGGTCGACGGCCTCATCGGATGGGAAGTACTCGCGCGTTACGTCACGACCTTCGATTACGCGAACCGGCAAGTCGTCCTCAGCATGCCCGGTACGACGCAGCCTCCGGCTAACGGGCACGTCGTTCCATTCGTCTTCTACGGCACGCAGCCGCAGATCGCATGCACCATCGACGACATTCCCGGCGAGTGCACCATCGACACGGGCGCGCGCGACACACTGAGTTTCATGACGCCATTCGTCGCAGCACACCCACAGATCGTTCCCGCGACGATGACGGCGGTTGGGGTCAACGGCTTCGGAATCGGCGGTCCGGCACTCGGCAAACTCGGGCGAATCCAATCGGTCGGCATCGGCGATCTCCAGCTCACGAATCTCGTCGCGGATTACTCGACGCAAACGGCGGGCGCGCTCGCGGCGCCGTTCATCGCAGCGAATTTGGGCGGCAATCTGCTTCGACGCTTTACGATCACGTTCGACTACAACAACGGCACGATGACGCTCGTTCCGAACGCGGCGTTCGCCGAAGCCGACGTCTACGAGCGTTCGGGACTCTTCCTGATCGAGCGCGCCGGCAGCGTCGTCGTCGCCGACTCGCGTCCGGGTACGCCGGCGGCCAATGCCGGCATCACGAAAGGCGACGTCATCGGTTCGGTCGACGGTAAGCCCGCGGGAACGATGCCTCTGAGCGAGATCCGGAACGCGCTCGCGCAGCCCGCAGGTACGGTCGTGACGCTCCAAGTCACCGGAAAAGACGGAACGCCGCGCACGATCGCGCTTAAGTTGAACGACTACGTTTAGTCCGCGGGCTTGCGGATCCAAACGTTGGTCAGCATCCAGCACTGCGTCCAGCAGTTCGGATCCACGAGCGCGGCGTACGCTCCGTCGACAGTCTCTGCATCGACGAATCCGCCATCTATCACTCGATCGCGAACGATGTCGAAGAACAACTTGAAATAAAGCGCATCGCGGGTCGTTCCGCGGATGTTTGGTACGTCGGTGCTCGCCTCCGGATATCCAAAGCCGAGTTGCTGTATCATCGCCGGCAGCCGGCGGCCGATGAACCACTCCACACCCTGCGTCAGCCCCCATTTGATGATGCCGTCCCACGTTCGCTGCCACGCGGGCGGCTCGCACGTCCGCGCTAAGTTGAAGTCGGGCTCGCAAACGAAGAGCCACCCGCCGGGGCGCAGCGCGTTGCCCATTTTCACGAGCACCTCTTGCGCATACTCGGCGATTTGGTGCAGCATCGCGCGGCACATCACCAAGTCGAATTCGCCGGCCGGGAGGTCCGACGTGCGCAAGTCGGCGGCGCGCACCGTGAGATTCGGTGCTTCCACCAAATCCATGATCTTGGGGTTGATGTCGATCGAAGTTACGCAGCCGGAGTCGCCTACTCGAGCGCAGAGCCATTCCGTAATACTGCCGTTTCCGCCACCTAACTCCAAACACTTCCAGCCCTCGGCAAGACCAAGATTCAGGAGCGCAGCGCGCGTGCGAGGATCGAGAATTTTCGACATGAGGTCGAGCCGCTCGTACTCGACTGCCGAGAAGTTATCGAACATATAGGAGTGCATACGCTGCGTCATCCTAAGCTTTTCGGTGTCACCCTGACCCTTCGACTCGCTGCCGCCCTGCTCGCGGTTAGCGCAACGAACAGGGGGCGGGCGACACCGGATACGACAAAACCAAGTTCAGGCGAATTGCAGCGGCACTTGGAGCGAGCCGGTATTCTTACCGCACGTATACTTCCCGGTCTCGGTCGCGGCCCCCGAATAGCTCGGGCGCTTGCGCGCGATCGCATACAGAACGAAGCCACCCGCAGTTTTGAGATCGAGCGTCGCCGAGAAACTGTCGATGGTTGTCTTCCCCGCCATGATGGCGAAGGCGACTTTGCATTTGCCTTTATAGGAGAGGTCCGAAAAAGAGATCCCGTACTGCCACACAAAATTCTTGGCGACGTAGTTCAACGGTCCGGTCATTCCGACGTTGTCGGGCGAAGAAGCGGCTCCGACGCAGGTGATGCACGGGACGCCGCCTTGATTCGGCCCGTTGGCAAGGAAGTTCATGAGCGTCGCAGGCGTGCCGGCGTCCGGATGGATCTCCTCTTTGTGGAAAATCATGCGGCCATTGGTCACTTGTGGCGCGGAATCGAGAATCTGGTCGACGCTTTGATTGCTCGCGGTCGATTGATTCAAGGCGGAAGACGGCACTGCATTCGCGCCGTTCGAGCTCGAACAGGCGCCTAAGGCCACCGCGAACGAGAAAAATAAAACCTTGTGAGCATCTATACGCATTGACGCCTCTTTCATAGCGACGCAGGTTGACCGACCAGTTCGGCCCTTTGCGACCCGCCCCTTCGTCCTTCGAGACGCGCCACTTCACTACGCCGCGTAGTCTATCCTGAGCGTATTCGAAGGGCTCGCTCCTCAGATGACACCGGCGATGAGCGTGGAGCGTATTTGAGCGACGAACCGGTATTGAAGAGCACGATTGGTCGCTTCAAATTTACGCCTTTTTCCGTCAATAAGCGCAGTGCAGCAAGCGTCGCGCCACCCTCTTCGGTAGCGTCGATTCCCTCGAGACGGTGTAAATCGTGCATTGCGGCATCTGCCGCGTCGTCGGAAACCGCGATCGCGCAGCCATGCGATTCGCGCAGCGCCCGCAGCGAGAGGCGATCGCCGATGCCGCCCGGTACGCGCAATCCCCACATCCGCGTCGATGCGTTCTCGACGGGAGGCGCGCTCTCGTCGCCGCGCTCGAAAGCGGCAACGATCGGTGCGCATCCTATCGACTGCACCGCAATCATCGCGGGCCGCTCGCTGCCGATCCAACCGAGATCCTGCAGCTCACCGAACGCTTTCCACATCGCGACGAGGCCGGTTCCGCCGCCGGTCGGATAGATGATGGTTCCGGGAGCGCATCCGAGCCTCTCAATCAGCTCGTACGCCATCGTCTTCTTTCCCTCGACGCGATACGGTTCGCGAAACGTCGCGACGTTGAAGGCGCCGCTTTCCCGTGCATACTCTGCCGCAAGACGCCCCGCATCGTCGATCAATCCGTCGACCAACATCACCCCGGCGCCGTAACCGCGCATCTCTTCGATCAGCAGTGGCGGCGTGTCGCGCGGAACGTAAACGCGCACCGGCAGGCCGGCGCGCGCGCCGTAGGCTGCCAGCGCGCCGCCGGCGTTCCCCGCACTCGGTGCGACGAGCGATTTTGCGCCAAGGCGCTTCGCGCGCGTTACCGCGACCGACATGCCGCGCGCTTTGAAGGAACCGGTGGGATTCTGTGATTCGTCTTTGACATAGAGTTCGCCCAAAAAAACCTCGCGCGCCAAACGACCCAATGCCACCAGCGGCGTCGCGCCCTCGCCGAGCGAGACAGGCTGCTCGCCGTCCTCGATCGGCAGCATCTCGCGATAGCGCCACATCGTCCACGCGCGCGATGCGACGTCTTTGCGGCGCATGCGCTCGACGCCGTACCGAACGAGCAGCGGTGCACCCTCGCGCGGACAGGTTGCGATGAGCTCTTCCGCCGGGTAACGATGCGTTGCGTCTCGCGAACACTCCAAATGTGATGGCAGCACGGCTTACTCGCGAACTCTCTGCGCGGGGGCGCTGCGGCTCCATAGCAGATACGCCGGCACGGCACTGCACAGGATCGCCAATCCCAAAAATCCGTCGCGTGGATAAGCGATGCAGGTCGCCACTGTAACGCCCCACGACGCCAGCATAAAAACGCTCGTGGAGAACGGATGCCACGGTACGCGAAAGCCGCCGGTTCGAATCGCGCCGGCCTTTCGATCGCGTGCGCGAAAGACGAAGACGGCGAGCGCCAAGGCTCCGGCAAACGCATACGAGATCGCGACGACGAAGTTCAGGATGTGCGCGTAACCCGACCAGAGTGCGATCCCCATGGCGAATGCGGCTTGCAGCAGGATCGCGACCACGGGCACGTGCGTGCGCGGATCGATCCAGGCGACGCCGCGAAAGAAGAGACCGTCGGCCGCCATCGCGTGATAGAGACGCGGTACCGTGAGCATCCGATTGCTCATGAATCCTAGCGTAGTCACGGCAACCGCAATCGAAGCAAGACGCGTCGCAATCGGGCCGGCACTCTGCGCGAGGACTGCGGCAACCGGAACGTCAGTATGCGCCAGATGGGCAACGCCCAGCGCCCGAATGCACGCCGCATTCACCAGCACGTAGACGAGCGTGACGCCGATCATTCCCAACGCCAGACCGCGCGGCAACGCGCGGGCGGCATCTTTCGTTTCGGTCGCCATGAAACTAACGACCGTCGCTCCTAAGTACGCAAAGAGCACGGGAATCATCGCCACGCCGAATCCGCCAAGCGGACCGAACTTCGGACTCGAAACGAGATCGGCGGCGTGTGGCGGCCGATGATTGCCCGCGAGACCGGCGACGATGACGGCGGCCAGCGCCATCACTTTTAGAATCGTCAGGATATTCTGCGTCGTCGCGCCTTGACGCACTCCCAATGCATTGAGCAGCGCGAGTCCTCCGAGCGTCACAGCGGCGACGATGCCCGGCGCAATCGCGAGCGACGTCAACGCCAAGAAGTATCCCGAGAAGAAAATCGCCGCAGCAGCGAGTCCCCCGCTATAGGCGCCGAGCAGCGACGCCCAGCCGAATGCGAAGCCTACGATCGGATGGAACGCGTCGCGCAGGTGCACGTAAATGCCGCAATCGTCCGGACGGCGTGCCGCGAGCTCGCCCAGCACGAAAGCGCCAAAAAGCGCAACTACGCCGCCGGCGATCCACGCTGTGATGATCAGCGGGGCAGACGCGGCGCGCTGCGCGACGACCGCCGGCGTTCGAAAGATGCCCGAACCAATGACGCTGCCGATGACGATCAGCGCGACGTCGAACGTGCTTAGCCGCCGCACAAGACGCGAGCCTTGCATCACGCCGCATCCTGCGACGCAGTGACGACGTAGTCCGCTTGTTCGCGGTTCCACCAGCGTGATAGAGTTGCCGGGTAATGCGATTTTCGCGCCGCGCCTTCATCGAGTCGTCGTTAGGACTCGCGGCACTTGCTTCGGGCTCGGTACGGGCGCGTGCCGCCTCGCAGCCGGCCAGACCGCTCGTACCGGTGCGCGTCGACGCCGGTCGTGTGATTCGTACCGTCGTCGGTTTGCGTCCGTACCGCAACTCAGGGTTCGTGCTTCGAGCGCAACCCTTCGGCAAGAAGGTGCTCATCCACAATTACGGTCACGGCGGCGGCGGCTTCAGCCTCTCGTGGGGCTGCGCGACGTTGGCTGCGGATTTGGTGGCGGATCGTTCGCCGGCGCGCGCCGCCGTCTTGGGTTGCGGTGTCATCGGGTTGACCACGGCGCGCATACTGCAGAATCGCGGCTGGAATGTCACCATTTACGCCGCTGCTCTTCCGCCGGCGACGACGTCGAACATCGCCGGAGCGCAATGGACGCCGACGACCGTCTTCTCCGAGGACGCGGTGACGCCGAGCTTTCTCGAAACGTTCCGGAAGGCTGCACGCATCGCGAACCGTCAATTTCAGCTCATGGTTGGGTCTACGTATGGCGTGCTCTGGATCGACAACTACTCGCTGCGGCGCGACGATGCAGCGAGCTTCCCGGAGCTCGACTACGCAATGCGCGTCGGGATCGCCGACCTCTACGCGGACGTCGAGACGATCGATCCCGCGTCGGTGCCGTTCGCCGGGTTCAAAGAAATTCGGCGGTTTACGACGATGCTGATGGAGCCCAATACGTTCTTGCCGGCGGTCGAGCGCGACTTTCTTCTGCAAGGCGGCCGCATCGAGGTGCGCGACTTCCGGACGCCGTCCCAAATCGCCGCGCTTGGGGAGTCCGTCGTCTTCAACTGCACGGGTCTCGGCTCGCGCGAGCTTTTCGACGACCGCGAGCTACAGCCGGTTCGCGGACAGCTCTCGATTCTCGAACCGCAGCCCGAGATCGATTACATCTACCTCACCGGTCAGCTTTACATGTTTCCGCGCAACGACGGCATCGTTCTCGGAGGCACCTTTGAACGAGGCAATTGGTCGACCGACGTAAATCTCGCGACAGAAGCGCGCATCCTCGCCGGACACGAAGCGATCTTTGCCAACGTGCCGCGCTGAGATGCGCGGCAGTCGCGGCGCCGCTATATTTTTCGCCGCATTGGGCGGCACGGAGGACGGCACGGCGACAACCCTAACCCACGCTCCATGAACCGTTGCATCGCAGCCATTGCTCTTTGGATCGTTGCGCTTGGCGCGGCACCGGCGGACGAGCTGGATCGACTCGCGGGAACGTGGCAGAGCCAAGGCACCTTCGTCGAGACGCCGTATAGTGCGGCCGGCCCCGCCACGGGAACGGCCGTCTGCGCCTGGACGAACGATCGCGTCTTCATGATATGCCAGCAATCGGCGACGTTAGCCGGAAAGCGCGACAACAATGTTGCGATCTACACCTACGACGAATCGGCCGCAGTCTACCGCTTCTACAACGTTCACGCCGACCACGAAACGTCGTCGACGATCACCGTCGACGCGCATTCGATCACCTATCCGTTTTCGTTCAGCAACGGCGGCCAAAGCGTCAACATTCGTACGATCAACGAATGGACGACTCCAAACTCCTACGCCTGGCGCAGCGAATACTCAACCGACGGAGGCCGCACCTGGACGCTCATGGCCTCGGGCACATCCCAGCGATCTTCTCTGTCACCCTGAGGAGCGCGCGCGCTACCTGCTTACCGTTGCACCAAACGGCTCCTCGACGCTGATCGTTGCGGTTGGCAAGCCGCCGGCAGGATATCCATAAATGCCAACGTCGCCACCGTCTTGACTCGGCGCAACAACGGTACTCGGCTTCGCCTTCTTACCGCTGACGCCGACGATCCAAAACTGGTTCACGTAACTGGAGTTTTTGAGGTCGACCGAACCTTCGATCTGGCCGCCCGCGCCGTTCGTCTGATAAATGACACCGGCGTCGGTGTCGCCGACGTCGACGTACTCACCATCCCACTGAACGCCGCCGGGCCACTCGATCTTTTGACCGAGCGTAATCGTCGTGAATGAGCTGCTACCCTTCGAAAGCTCTGCGAACGCGAACGAACCGCCGCTGCTCGCACCATCGAGGTAGAGATTGCCCGCATTGTCGTAACCGCAGAAACGGTAGTTGGCAATCGACGAATCCGTGTACGTCTGCGGCGTCCCTTTGGCGTGCGCGAAGATCGCAAGATTTCCCGAGCCGGAATTGCTCGAAAAGTTCGTGACGGCAAGATTACCGGTTGTAGGATCGACGGCGCACCCTTCCGGATATTCGTTGGAGTCGCTCAGTGTCGCTATTGGACTTTGACCCCCGTGCGCGTACTCGACGAGCTGCGAAGCGCCGTCGTTGACGATCCAAACGTGCCCCTTCTTGTCCGAACAGAGCCCGTACGGCGTCTCGAAGCCGGTGAGCGTCCCAACCAATTGCAACGTCGAATACGAGTAGATATAGACGTCGCCGGTCAGCACCGATGAAACGTACAGCAACGATTTCTTCTTCGCCTGGGGCGAAATCCAAGAACTGCTCGCGGGCGCGTTGCGCCCGTTTTGCGCCGCGGTGCCGGCGGGAGCCGTTTGCGACGGCAGGCCGCTGCAAGCTGCCAGCGCCGTTGTCGCAGCGATCGAGCCCAGAATCGAATACTTCGAAGGAATCATTCGCATCACGCTCTCTTATGTCACCTCGTTTGCGATGGCCTTCAACTTTTCTGGATTTCGCACGACGCGCGCGCGTTCGGCCAGCTTGCGGACCGCCGGCTCGGCGCGGCCGAGCGTCTGCGCCACTTCGTTCTTCTCAACGAAGCCTAAAAACACACGCTGGTAACCGTGGGCATCGCAGGTGTCATCGTGAGGAGCGCGCGCTTCGACCACCGAATAAGCCTTTTTTGTGGACCGGCCAACCGGTACCGTAACCTTTCTGTTCTCGGATATCGAGGGCAGCACGCTGCGCTGGGAACGAGACAGTGCGGCGATGTCGGCGGCACTTGAGCGCCACGATGCGCTGATGCGCGAGTCGATTGAGGCGCACGGCGGTTACGTCTTCAAAGTCGTCGGTGACGCGTTCTGCGCCGCGTTTTCCACGGCGCCAAGCGCGATAGGCGCAGCGGTACGCGCGCAGCGTGCTCTCGGCGCGGAGGATTTCTCGAGCGTCGGGGGGCTGCGCGCTCGCATGGCAATGCATACGGGCATCGCGCAGGAGCGCGACGGCGATTATTTTGGACCGGCCGTCAATCGCGTCGCGCGTCTGCTCGCCCTCGGGCACGGCGGTCAGGTGCTCGTCTCGGGCGCGGCGGCCGATTTGCTGCAAGGCGAGCTTCCCTCCGAGCACGAGTTGCGCGACCTCGGCTTGCACGGACTCAAAGATCTTTCGCGCGGGGAGCGCGTTTTTCAAGTGCTGGGGCCGGAGCTGCAGGACGTCTTTCCCGCATTGCGCTCGTTGGAGCGGCTCCCCAATAATCTCCCGAAGCAGCTCACGTCGTTCGTCGGACGCGATGCCGTTGTTGCAGAGATCGCGTCGCTCTTCGAGCGCGCGCCGCTCGTGACGCTCGCCGGCCCGGGCGGCATCGGCAAGACCCGTTGCGCGCTCGAAGCGGCCGCCGAAATGCTTGCAGAGTTCCGCGATGGCGCGTGGCTCGTCGACCTCTCGCCGATTGACGACGCGACGCTCGTTACGAGCTCGATCGCAACGACGCTCTGCGTGCGCGCGGTGCCGGATCGGCCGCTTTTCGAGACGCTCGTCGAATATCTCGAGCGGCGTCAGCTATTGCTGATCCTCGATAACTGCGAACACGTCGTCCGCGAAGCGCGAAGTGCAACGGTCGAGATCTTGCGCCGCGCACCACAAGTCCGGATTTTGGCGACGAGCCGCGAGGCCTTCAACGTCGGCGGCGAGCAGCTGCTTCGGCTGCGCCCGCTCCCGACTTCCGAAGCAATCGCGCTCTTTGCCGATCGCGCGCGCTCCGCCGATCCGCGGTTCTCGTCGGCGAGCGATAACGACGAGGCCGTATCGGCGATCGCAACGCGCTTAGACGGAATCCCGCTGGCGATCGAGCTTGCGGCCGCGCGCGTACGCGTCCTCTCGCCGGCGCAAATTGCGCAGCGTCTCGACGAACGCTTCCGAATGCTCACCGGCGGCGATCGCAGCGCGCTGCCGCGCCATCAGACGCTGCGTGCGACGATCGACTGGAGCTACGACCTTCTCGAGGAACGCGAGCGCGCGCTCCTTCCGCGGCTGGCGATTTTTGCCGGAAGTTTCGACGTGGCGGCCGCGACGGAGATCTGCAGCGTTGCCGGAGCGGTTGACGAATGGGACGTTCTCGATGCGCTCGCGGCGCTCGTCGACAAATCGCTGCTCATCGCCGAAGAAGGTCAGGAAGAGCGGCGTTACCGATTGCTGCAATCGATGCGCGAGTACGCTCTCGAGCGATTGCGCGAAGCCGGCGAAGAACCGGCGGTGGCCGAACGTCACGCGCGTTACTACGCGGCCTTTGCGGCAAGTCTGCAACCGCTCGTCGACGCACTCGAGGATGATAAGTGGAGAGCGCGCTGCGTCGCCGAGCTCGATAACTTTCGTGCGGCGATCGACTGGGCGCTGACGAAAGGACACGATCGCGCAACCGGAATCGCGTTACTCGCCCATCTCGAGTGGCCGGAGATCCTGACAGCACCGCAAGAGGCGCTTCGCTGGTACGAGCGGGCGGCGGCAGAGCGAGACGCCGTACCGGATGCGCTCGCGCACGCACGCATCCTTCGCCACTGCGTGCTGCTGCAGTGGCTCGTGGGGAACCCGCTCGCCGATCGCCAAGCGGCGGCCGAACTCGAGGTTGAGATTGCGAAGAGCAGCGGTAACGTCAACGAACTTTCGCGCGCTCTGGCAAACCTCGGCACGTGCTACCGTTTCGGCGGCCGGCTCGACGAAGCGGAAGCCGCATTCAACGCGGCATACGAAAGTCCGGAACGTCTATCGCGACTCACGCGCAACGCGATCCTGCGAACGTGGGGAGTGACCGCACTTCAACGCGGTGATGTGGAATCGGCTCGACAACGCTTCCTCGACGTCGCGAGCTCGGAGCGGCCCGGCAGCGAAGCGCACGCGAGCGCGCTGCTCAACTTGGCCGAGCTCGAATACGCGATGGGGCGCATCGACGCGGCGCGCGACGCGGCGCTGGAGGCGCGCGAGGTCTACGCCGCCCTCGGCTCGGCCCTTCACGTGCTCGTTCTCTCGAATCTCGCTGCGTATGCGCTCGCTGCAAACGACTTGCAAGATGCACGCGAACGTTTGGGTGAAGCGCTCGCGCTGGGGCGCTCCAGTCGCTGGATCGTCACGATTCTGGAACACCACGCGCTCCTTGCCGCTCTCGGAGGAGACTGCGAGCGCGCGGCGCTCCTGATGGGCTTTACCGACGCACGCTACCGCGAGCGCGGTGAACTTCGCCAGCAGAACGAGCAGCGTGCTCACGAGCGCCTCGCCGGCCTACTCGCGCAATTCTACGAAATTTCCGAGCTGGACCGCTTGACGAGCGCCGGCGGCCGCCTGAGCGAGGAGGAGGTTCTCGACGCGGCGGCAGCAATATCACAAGCGTGAGTGATGTAAAATCTGAAGTTTCGAAACTCATGGAAGAGCATAAGCGCTCGATCGACGAGCTCCACAGCAAACTCAGCGCTCTTGCCGGAGTCGATAAGGCGCGCCTTTCGAAAGCCGTCGAAAAGTTAAAAGGCGCGCATACGGCCTTCGAAGACGACGCGCAAGAATTCGTCGTCCATTAAGGCAGCGCCGTTTCGAGCGCAGTTCCAATCGGTACGCCTAAACCCGTGCAGGGATTCCAGCCCCTCGCGCTTTTGTAGCGGTCGTTTCCGCCCGAGGTCACGGCCCGAAACGCATGAAGTGCATTCGCGCCGTAAAGCAGCGGTGCAAAGAATCCGAGGGGATGCCCGAGCCGTTGCGCGATTCGTGCAGCGAGCGCTGCCCACATCGGTGCCACCGCACTCGAGCCGCCCATTGCAAAACGCGCTCCGTTGAAATAGACGCAGTATCCCGGCGTCGCCTCGCCGGCGACGTCCGGAACGCCGCGGCCCGCTTTCACTTTATACTTTTCTGCAAGAGCCGCGACGTCGCGCTGATGCGCCGGGACGGCGAAGCAATCGCTGAATCCACCGCCCGTCTTTGCCCAAGCGACTTCCTTGCTATCGATCGTCACGGCTTCGCTTCCGTCGCCGAGTTGAGTTCCGCCGCAGGCGTGTGCGAAGGGACTTGACGCCGGCGCGAGCACGTGTGCCTTCCCGTTCGCGTCCAGCTCGGCGCCGTTGTCGCCGGCGGCACAGAAGACGGTCACGCCGAGCAGCGCGGCGGCGATGAAGAGATCGTTGAGGATCGAAAGCGCGACCGGCGTCCACAGATACTCCGGAAATCCGAAACTGATCGAGAGGATCGAAGGCCGGTTCTTCTCGTCGAAAATGACATGCCGAATTGCATCGAGCACGCCGCGCTCGTCGTCGGGCGCGGCGTAGATGACGATCTGCGCGCCGGGCGCGAGTGCTCCGACGATCTGCGTGTCGATCGCCGACTCGATATCTTTTGCCGTCTCGATATCGTGCTTGAGCTCGGCGTCGTCGATGCGCCTGACGATCGGCGATTTTGCGACGACGCCTTGTGCGCGCATGCATTTTGCGAAATCGTCGCCGCGAAACTCGCCGCGCAGCTGCACGAGCGCAACCGTCTGCCCGCTGCCGTCGGCATCGGGAAACTGGTAGCGCGCAGCGATGGCTTTCGCTGAAGGCGGCGTTACGTGCGGATGCATCTGGCTGATTGCGTGCGAGCGCGGCCACT
The DNA here is from genome assembly GCA_963815165.1 of Vulcanimicrobiota bacterium. Lineage (GTDB taxonomy): Bacteria > Vulcanimicrobiota > Vulcanimicrobiia > Vulcanimicrobiales > Vulcanimicrobiaceae > Cybelea. Next base: position 1,147,328 of record CAWFFL010000003.1, on the reverse strand, counting down.
GATGAATGCCAAAGACGCCGCGCAGCGTCGCTGCAATTTCCGGTGGTGCGTGCAGCGACTTCGAGCGATGGCGAAAGCGCCGCTTGTCCTCGAGCTGGTAGATCCCCGCGGTCGCACCGAAAGCCTCGACCAACTTCTGAATTGGACCGCGCAACGTGACGTGACGCCAATACGTCGAAATGAACTCGATGCCGAATCGCGCGCAATAGCGGCGCAGCAGCTCGACGTCTTTCGCGTCGGCGCCCGTCTTTTCGGCAAGCTCGGCTCGATCGGCATATACGCGCTTTGCCGGCGACATCGAGCCCAATTCGATTGCGCGCTGCACGTCGAGCTCGCCCCCCGAACGCGGCCGCAGCCAACCCGTAACGAAAATGTCACCGTCAGCGAGTTCGGAAACCGGCTTCGCACCCGGCCATACGGCCCGTTGCGTCCCCGGAATTGGTACGAGCCCGCTCGTTCTCACGGGCCACCCTTCGTCACAAACACTTTGTCATCCTGAGGAGCGATCCTGAGCTCCACCGTGTCATCCTCCAGACGGCCGGCAGGCCGATTGCGCGAACCCCGTCGAAGAATGTTGAGCCATGAAACCATACCAAGCTTTCTTTCTTGCATTGCTGCTCGGCGGATGCGGGGGCGGAAACGGCGGCGTATTGAACGCGCCGCAGATACCGATACAGCCCGCTTCGCGGACCGAATCGCCCGACAAAGCGATGCCGCTGCTCTATACCGCGGATCGAGACGACTCGAGCGTTATCGCCTTCAAAGCGAAGGCGAACGGGAACGTCGCGCCTGTCGTAAAGATCTCAGGCGCGAAGACGACGCTTAGCGAGCCCGACTCACTCGCGCTCGACGGCAAAGGCAACATCTACGTCGCAAACGACAGCAGCACGCAGGTTGCGGTCTTTGCCGCGGGCGCTAACGGCAACGCAACTCCGACGAGAGTCATCGGCGGCTCCAAGTCGCATCTCGGCCCGACCGAAGGCCTCGCCGTCGACTCTGCCGGGCATCTTTGGGTGACCGATTATGAAAACGCCGACGTCACCGAATATTCGGCTAAGGCGAAGGGCAACGCCAAGCCGATCGATACAATTGCTGGGAGCAATACGCAACTCGTCGAGCCGACCGGTATGGCGTTCGACAAGAGCGGACGGCTCTTCGTTGCGAATACCGACGGGGACTCCGTTGTGGCTTTTGCGAGCGGCGCAAGCGGCAACGCTACGCCGGTCGTTTCGATCGCCGGCAGCAAGACCGGTCTCGCGCGTCCGTTCGCCCTCGCCTTTGACTCCAATGGCCGGCTGCTCGTCGCCGACGAAGACATCGGTGTGCTGGTTTTCGCGAAGGGAGCGAACGGCAATGTTGCGCCCGTTGCGACCATAACGAGCATTCCAGGCGCGGACGGCGTGATCGCCGACAAGGCGAACCACATCTATGCCGTCGCGTTCGGCGGCCCGATCAACGAATACGCAAGGAACGCCAACGGAGATGCAACGCCGCTTCGATCGATCAGCGGATCGAAAACCAAAATCGACGGCGCTAATTACTTAGCCCTGCACTAGGGGGCACCCGACGCGTCATCCCGAGCAGCGAGCGCGTGTCATCCTGAGCTGCGAGCGCGTGTCATCCTGAGCTTGTCGAAGGACGACACGCGCCCGCAATCAACTCCGCGTACTTGCGGCTCGAATCGGTCGGCTGGCGCTTCAGCTCGGGCTCTTTGTCGAGATCGATGTGCTAAGGGCCTCGAGTTTCTCCCCTTTTACACTAGCAGCGCGAGCAAAGAAATAGATTCGAAAAGGGAAGTCACCGCCATCGTTTTATCGCGTAGATATCTTCGACTAGACCGCTCGTCCGATCGGTCGAACCCGCGCAAGAAAAGCATCCCACTTCTCGTCATTATGTATAAGGCCGCGAGCTTCGCGCATGTAGTAAAGTAAACGCCCTCCAAAGTACATCCAGTCTATGGCGAAGAACATCAGGACCTTCAATGGCAATGCGCCAAATGTAACGATGTCTTGAAATGCGCGCACTTGTCGGCAAGTTTCAGCTTTAAGATCAGGGCACAGTGTTTCCATAAGGCCCGAAACGTAAAATAGTGGATAGAGCAGCTGGATTACTGCGTATAGAAATAGACACGCGGTCAGAAGCTGTGGCGCCTTGATTAAATGGCTCTCGAACCGGCCAATCAACAATGCCATTGCGACGCCCACACAAAGGCCGCTAGCGACGCTCCACCACGGACTCGGAAACAGGAGTTCGCCTACGACAAATGCGCTGTAGCCGAGGGCTATGCACAGAACCCATACGTGCGCCGTTTGTGTTCGAACTCCGTCTCGTATCGTGACTATGGTCATTTCCGCATACGCAGCAAGAAACCATACGGCTTCGAAAACGTTGATCATATCGAGCACACCGTAATGTTTCCAAGTCTGCGCTAAGGGAGAGCCTTTTCTTAATTCAAGGTCGACCACATAAAATGCAAACCATGAAAGTAAGACCATGAACCAGAACCAATAGAAAACCTTAGACGATTTGGCGGCCTCTGTGAGTTCGGCGTCGACTTCATCGCCGTTTCCCGCTCTCATTCTATCCGCTGGACGGTGCATAAACGCTTCATTGCTGAAGCCCGATAGGATCCAAGCTAACATCATGCCAATTTAAGAAGCACGACCTGCACCAGATCGTTGTTCCAACGGAACCAGCCCGCCGTTTGAAGATGCAGGGCATTATAGAGGATCCTGCCTATCGTAATGGCCGTTATCCAATAGGTAATAAGCCACCGTCTCAAAACCCAGCCTACAAACTTGTCGCCTACGCGGGCTCGCCGAAACGTGTTACGCCAGGCATCGGGCACTAGTGAAATTAATGACGTGCTCATCCCGCCGCTCCTTGTCTACCGAGAGGCGCAAGGGGAGTTTTTCCGGGGCGCAACGACGCTCGGTAGTTGATAGGCTGTTCTAGCCCGATATCAACCCCTACCTGCTCTCGACGTGCGCTCATATAGTTTATCTGCAATCAACTCCGCGTACTTGCGGCTGGAATCGGTCGGCTGGCGCTTCAGCTCGGGGTCTTTGTCGAGATCGATGTGATAAAGCCCAAAATCGCTGCCGTCGTCGAATGGTAATCCCCACTCGCGATTCGACGTGATGCTCCAGCAGATGTAGGCCTCGACCGGCGCCCCTTTCTCGATCGCCATTCGCACTTGGTTCACGTGCTCGGTTAAGTAGTCGGGACGTCCGATATCCGCGGCCTTCACGACGCAGCCGTTCTCTACGACGATGATCGGCTTGCCGGGAAACTCTTTAGCCGCCTCGAGCAGAATCATTCGCAACGCGTCGGGCCAGACGGGCGCGTTGCTGTAGTGAAAATCCGACGCCGCGGTGAGGCGGTGCAGATCGCGCGGCCAGAACGACGGCACGCCCCAATAATAATCGAGCCCGACGTAATCGAGCGTGCCGACGCACTCGGGTGGACAGAGAAACTGCGGCAGCTTTCCGGCCATGCCGAGATTCCACCAGTTCGTGCCGAGCAGCGTCGTGAAGATCGCCAGCCCCTTACGGAGCATGAACAGCCCGTGCAAAAACGTCGAACGCGTGGCGCCTAGCCGGTCTTCGCCTTGCACCGGCACGAATTCGACGCACTCGGGATCGCCGAAAATCAGCTCCGCCACCTTGCGCGCAATATCGGCCTCGAGCCCCTCGTATCGCGCCTGCTCGTGACGCGTTACCTCAACACACAACCCCTCCACGCCCGGATGAACGCCGACGCGCAGCTTTCCCCGCTTACGGATTCGCGCGACCGAGCGATCCATCTCCGGAACGGCGCGCTTTGAATCCGCTTTCGCATCCGCTTCCCGTCCGACGTGCGCGACCGTTTTGCGATTGAATGCATCCGGAATCTGCGGATGCTCGCGCCGCAGCTCGCGGATCGCACGGTCAACGATGTTGAGCAGCGTTCGGCTCCCCAGCGCCATCGCAACGGCAAAATACTGCGGGCGACCCGGAAGCTGCGTGAGCGCGACGGCAGCCGAAACATATTGCCGCAGCGTAACGTCGTCGTCGAAAACGGCGTCGACCTCGCCGCGATGCAGCGCCTCGACACCATCGCGCATCGTCTTGACGTACACGATCGTCGCCGCGGGAAACCAGCCGCCGACGACACTCGCCGGCAGCGTATCCGTAACTACTGCGACGCGCCTGCACCAATCTTCGACGTTTGCCGGTATCGCCGACGAACTCGCGTGCAGCGCCGACAAATGCGCGCAGTAATACGGCTCGGAGAAGAACGCATGCTCTTGACGTTCCATCGTCATCGTGAGCTGCGCGATCGTAAAATCGACGCGGCCGCCCTCGTTGATCCACGATTGCGCGATGCGCGTCGCCTGCCGCTTTACGTCTTGCGGGGAACGCAGATGCGTTGCGTTGCGGTCGATCCAGCGCTGTACCCACCGCGGCAAACCGAGCACGAGTGGATTGGTCCCGACGCGCGCTTGCGGCCGGATGCTCCGAATCGCGCCGCGCGCCCGGGCATGCGCGCGGAAAAGATTCGGAATCAGCGTGAGGATGTCGTCCATCTGCTCGTCGCCGGTAGCGTACGGCGGCTGCCCGGGCGGCATCGCGTAGGCGCGCATCCAAAAGCCTTTGATCCAGCCGTAGACGAGCTGATCGGGCTCGTTGAGCGTGACGTAGTCGTCGATGAGATCGCCGAGTCGTCGTGCGACCTCCGTCGCAAAACGCGCAACGCGATCGGGAAATCCAGGATCGAGCGCGACCGGCACCTTGCCCCGCAGCCTGCACGTGAAGCGGCCACGTATTGTGCACCAGCGTGACGACGACCGACATTTTCGCGTCGCGCATGGCTTGCAGAACGTCGCGATAGTGTGCGAAGGCTTCGTCACTCCAGGCGCCGGGATCGGGCTCGAGGCGCGCCCACGAAAGCGAAAGCCGGAAGACGGTGCAGCCCAAGCTGTGCGCGAGCTCGATATCTTCCCGATAGCGATTCCAAAAATCGGTTGCCTTGCCGCGCGCAACGATCCCGCGAACGCGCTCCCAAACGTCGCGAATCTCGTCGTGCCCGTCGTAGGCTTCGCACTGGTGATCGGCCGTCGCGACACCGAATTTCAGCTCCAGGGCTCGCACCGAGTTTAGAGACTCGCCAAGAAGTTGTCGATCGCGGCAAAAAGTTTTTCCGGCTGGTCGAGCATAATGAAATGCCGCGAGTTGTCGATGATCACGACCTTCGCCGTCGGATCGCCGGCGAAGAGACTCTGATAGTATGCCTGCTTTTGTTGCAGCGTGGTAAGCGGATTATACGGCGCCTGCGGGTCGATCGTCGCGTCGAAGGGCCCGATCTCCAGCAACGGTACCGTGACCTTCGACAAGTCCGGGCGAAGATCGGCCGCCAGCATCTCCTGCAAGTACGTCGCGGTCGCAGCCATGTTCGCCCCTTGTGAAAAGGTCATGGCGGTATTAACGTTTGCGGGCATCGTCATGTAGCTGACTTGTTCGCGTTCGGCGCTCTCGAACTGCGACTGCGTCTGTTGTGCGAGCCTGCCGCCTACCCGGGCTGCAATCGCGGCGCGTGTCTGCGGCGTGAGCTTGTCAAAACCGTCGAATACCGGCAACCCGTCAATGGCGATCGCGCCGCGGATCAAATCGCTGTCCGCCTCCGCCAGCTTTATCGCGAGGAAGCCGCCCAGGCTGTGACCGATCAACACCGGCTTATTCGCGCGCGGCAAAAATGCGGCGATGTCGCTTGCGACCGTATCGAGCATCGGCGCAGCGATCGGCTTGCGTCCGCCGAATCCGGGAAGCGTCAAAACGTAAATCGTGTGCGTGGCTTGATAGCGCGCAACCGTGGTCGCCCAAACCGCGCCCGAATCCGTGAGTCCCGGAATGAGCACGAGCGCCGGCGAACCGCTTCCATATTGATCGACGTGCACGGAACCGGCTTCAAATGACGTTGTCGGCGCCGGGCCGGTCGCCGCGAGTGAGAACGTCAAAACCGCAATTGCAAGAATCGTCTTACCAAACATTCCCGTCCAATCCGACGACGACGCCGCGGTTCCTGTGCGACTTTAGCGGTCTTTGGGACTGACCGGCTTGAACGTACTATGAATGCCCGCATACGTCATTGTGAACGTCGACACCAAGCATCCGCAAGAGTACGAGCACTATAAAGAAATGGCGCAAGAGACCGTGGCGCAGTACGGCGGGCGCTATCTGGTGCGCGGCGGCCCGATGAAGGTGATGGAAGGCGCGTGGACTCCCACGCGCATCGTCATCCTCGAATTCCCATCCTACGAGAAGGCGCACGAATGGTGGCACTCCGCGGAATACGCCCCGGCCAAAGCCCTCCGCCAACGTCTCAGTACGACCGATCTCCTTATCGTCGACGGCTACTCCGCGTCACCCTGAGCCTGCCGAAGGGCCCACGCACCTGTGTCATCCTGAGGAGCGAGCGCAGCGAGCGTCTCGAAGGACGAAGGACGATCCCTAAAGCGTTACCTCGACGATGCGGCTCACCTGACCGGGAAACGCCGTCGTAAACCAGGGATTTCCCGAAGCATCGACCGTGATCGCGCGCGGATTGTACGGCAAGTTGTACGCTCTCTGTCTTCCGCCGAGATCGATGTGCCAGAGCGCACCTTTGAACGAAAACGGATCGCCGCCCGTCATCCAAAGCGCATTTGCCGCCGACGCGATCCCACTGGGAATTGCCGGTTCGGTGAGTCCGTTGCGCCGAACGCGAAAGAGTAGGACTTTCCCATTTTTGTACGTCCCGATATAATCGGCGCGCGAGTGGCGATGCAAGAAATCGAGCGTCGTGAACCACGGATCGCCATCGGGTCCGATCGCGATCGATTTCGGCGCGACGTTTGGACAACAGGGCTCGAAGGCGCCCTTAACGTGCAGCAGCTCGCGTCTTAGCGCCTTCGCACGTGCGCGCCGCTCGACGAGTTCTCCATGCGTCTTGGGATTCTGAGCGACGAACCAAAGATCGTGGTTGGCGTCAGAGGCCAACGCACCGTTGGGCGTCATCATCGTCGGCAGCATCTGCGCCTCGAACGCATCCTTCGGCGTTAAATAGGCAAGCAGCGGCTGTGATCCAAAGCCGACGATCCATGGGCGGCCATGTGCGCCTATTGCAATTCCCATCGCCTTGCTGTTCGTATATTGCGATGCATAGTATTCGGTGATGGTGCCGTCCGGCGTAACCTCGCCGATCGCAACACCGCGATAATCGGAGAACCACATATTACCGTTAGCGCCCGCTACGATCGAATATGGCAGCGCGTGGGGCGGCAATCCCGTCGTAAACTCCGTTACCGATCCGTCGGGTGCGATGCGGCCAATCGCCGGCGTCCCGCCGTCGGTAAACCATATGTCTCCCGCGCTATCGGGCGTAATATCGATTGGCGCGGCAGTCGAAAGAAATCCCGGCGTTTCGCCGGGCGTATACACCGTAAACGTTAAACTGCCGCTCGTTTGCCGAACGGCCGAGCTTTCCGACGGCGCCGCATTCGAGCCGGCCGGCTGCCCCAGCCCCGAACACGCCGCGCAGAGCAGAGCTAGTGCTGGCGTCATCCAGAGCAGCGCACGGAAATGTGTCGTCCTTGACGTGTCACCCTGAGGAGCGAGAGGTTTTGTGTCACCCTGAGGAGCGCGCGCAGCGCGCGTCTCGAAGGGTCGACGGACGTTTCTGCAACGGAACATATCTGCACACTCCGACGACGACGCAACGGTTCCTGTTGCGTTCGTCGCCCCTCAGTGAAGTTCAAAGCGCTTCACGGGCAGCTTAGCCGGCAATCGCGAATCCCGGCGGCATGCGATTTTCGAACAAAACCTGCATCGTTACGGGCGGAGGGTCGGGCATCGGGCGCGCCACGTGCCTACAGATGGCGCAGGAGGGGGCGCGCGTCGTGGTCGCCGATCTGGACCTTAGCTCCGCCCAATCGACCGCCGATGCGATAACCGCGGCCGGCGGCGCGGCGATTGCCGCGCAATGCGACGTCGGAAACTCTGCGGCCGTGCAAGCCGTCGTGCAAACGGCGCTCGAAAAATACGGCGCAACCATTGACGCAATCGTCAACGACGCCGCGATGATGACGTTCACCCCGATCGTTGATATTGCTGAAGCCGACTTCTTCAAAGTAATCACAGTGAATCTCGGCTCGGTCTTCTTCTTTGCGAAGTACGGCGCGCCGCACATGCCGTCCGGCGCGGCGTTCGTCAACGTCAGTTCCGTGCATGCGTACGCAACGACGCAAAACGTCGTGCCCTACGCCTCGTCCAAGGGCGCAATCGAAGCATTCACGCGAGGTTTCTCGATCGAAATGGAATCGCGCCACATTCGCGTGAACGCCGTCGCTCCCGGCTCCGTCGACACGCCGATGCTCTGGGATAATCCGAACGTCAAAGACGGCGTCGAAAAGCCGACCGGGGCTATCGGCAAACCCGAAGACCTCGCCGAAGCGATCTGCTTTCTCGCCTCGGACGACGCGCGTTTCGTCAACGGCGCGACGCTCTTGGTCGACGGCGGCCGTCTCGCGGCACTTCCTTAGCCGGCGCACCAAATTGTCGCGCTGCTAGTGCGCGATTCTAAAGACGGTGCCGTAACCGCCCTGACATCCGTAGTGGTAGCATCCCGTGCCTCCATAAGCTGTCGTGCCGTAAAACGCCGTCTTCGTGTTGGTGATGCCGGCATACGGCGTAGAGCCGTCGGGAGGTCCCTTGAAGCGGTAGATAACGCGGAAGTCGTCGCCCGACGGCTGGATTGAATAGACGAGGCCATCTCCGCCATATTGTTGACCGCCATCGAGGGTCGTTCCGTAGAGCGCTCCGTTCACCGCGATCAGTCGTCCGTTTGGGCGATCACCTTTGAACTCGTCGTTGTCGCTAAACGAGTGGATGACACGTTCGCTGCCACTCGTCGTAACGGCGTAAACTGCGCCACCGTCGTGTTCACCACCGTATGTCGTCATACCGTAGAGCACGCCGTCCATCGCTACCAAACCCGATGGGCGCGTACCGTCATCGGCGGTTCCAAAGCTATACACAATGCTCATTCGTCCAGAGAGGCTGATCGCAAAGACGCACCCGGAGTCCCAGGTGCCGCCGCCCTGTGTCGTGCCGTACAGCGTGCGATTGAAATAAACGAGATTGCCACTGGGTAGCGCGCAGTTGGGGCGGCCGAGAAAGTGGACCAGGACGCGCTCTGTCCCGGCCGGATCGATTGAGAAGACCGTGCCGCAGCCGTCACGTGGGTCATCAGGGCAATCCACTCCGCCATTAAACGTCGTCCCGTAGAGTGTGCCGTTGACCGACGTCAGGGGACCCGTCGGATACGCCCCATCGGGCTTGCCCGCGAAGCGATAGAGTACTTGCTCATTGCCCGATGCGCCGATCTTAAAGACGGTGCCGCAACCAACTCTTGTCTTGCGCGTGCCACACTGCCGGCCGCCTAAGTATGTCGTGCCGTAAAGCTCTTGCTTCACCGGCGTTAACTCGCTCATTGCGTAGGCGCCGTCGTTAGGTGGGCCTGTGAAACGGTGAATCACCGTCTCGCTTCCTTCAAGTGTAAGCTTGAAAACCGTGCCGCAGCCCTTACCTTCGCAGCCTTTTCCGCCCATCGCGGTCGTTCCGTAGAGATCGCCGCCGAAGGGAATCAAACGCGCTTCGGGATTCTGTCCATCGGGCTCATCTTGAAAGCTATAAATCGACGCATACCTACCTAAGGGTTGGGCGAGTAGCGCACGCTGCGCTGAGAGCGGTTGCGCGTTCGATGCTCCCATCGGCGTCGCCGGCTGGGATAACTGCGCGCAGCCAGCCATTAGCGCGCCCGCGCCGAGACTTAGCGTGACACGGCGAATCGCTATAATGTTCATCTCTTCACTGCCTCCTTGGTCTACAACGCGTCCGCGGGCGGGCTCGTTTTACTGCAGGGCTTTGACCCAAACGCTCGATTAGGCTCATTTACCCAGCGGTCTGCCGCGTCGCGCCCGTCGACCTTGCCTCCGATCAACCGATTCAGTCCATCATAAATGGAAACAACTTCCGAAAACCAATGGTTGGCCGTGCTCGGCGACACCCCAAGCAGCAGATGGCGATGACCCTCTTTAAGGCTATCCGGGGAGAGATGCGGCCCGGTGCTAGGTCAGCTCCCATAGCTCGAACCTTGCATTTATAAATATTCTGAGCTTATTCTTGCAATAATGCAACCAGGCTGTCGCTGAACGGCACAAAAGCGGAGGTCTACGAACCCTCTTCCTTTATGGCGATTCCCTTCATGCTCGCAGCGCTTACCGGCCTTTGGGGAGCGCAGAATCATTACGGCGCCGCATCCGGAACGCTGGCGATCGACGAGTCGACGCGTCCGTGGAGCGCGCGGATTCGCGGAGGCGACGTCGCGATCGAACGCAACGCCGATAGCATCTCTTTTTCCCTTGCATCGGGCGGCGGAGCTTTTCGCGGCCGCGTGCTACGCAATGGCAACATCGAGGGATTTTGGATTCAGCCGCCCGTCACGTTCTACGACCAGCCGTACGCGTCGCCCGTCCGCTTCATCCAGTTCTGCGCGATGGACTTTGGCAAGGAGAGATCGACGGGCTCGACGAGACGCTCACGCTCTATCTGGTCGTGAGCAAGGCGTCCGACGGATCGCTGCACGCCTTCATTCGCAATCCGGAGGCAAACATCGGCGCCGGGCGGCCGTTCGTCGTGCGCCAAGATGGTGTCGCGCGTCATCCTGCAAGACGTCGACGATGCGAGCGATCGGATCGAGGGAACGATGGATGCCTCCGGCACACGGCTCACGCTCGACGTTAAACCCTTCGGGTCGTTCGCGTTTACGCGGCGCATGCGCGACGATGCCGTGCAGTTTTACCCTCGCACGCCGCAGCTCGCGCACTATACGTACGCCGCGCCCACGCCGTACGATGACGGCTGGCGCGTCTCGACGCTGCAGCGCGAGCGCATTTCACCGGCGCCGATCGAAGCGCTCGTCAACGCGATCCTCGCCTCGCCGACCGATTCCGTTCGGGCTCCGTACGTCCAGGCGTTGACGATTGCGCGGCACGGAAAGCTCGTGCTCGACGAATACTTTTACGGCTGGGATCAAGCTCGGCCGCACGACATGCGCTCGGCATCGAAGTCGTTCACCGGCTTGATGGCCGGGATCGCGATCGAGCAAGGATCGCCACTTTCGCTGCAGTCGCCGATCGAGCAGCTCTTGCCCGACGAAGCACCGTTCGCCAACGACGACGTGCGCAAACGGGAAATTACATTTCGCGATCTGCTCAGCATGCAGTCGGGGCTCGCATGCGACGACAACGACGACAATTCGCCCGGGAACGAAGATCGCATGTACGCCCAGACCGCGCAGCTCGACTATTACAAGTTCGCGCTCGACTTACCGATGCTCGCCGCGCCCGGAAGCGGTACCGCCGTCTATTGCACGGCCGGCATGAATCTTGCCGGCGGCGCGATCCGAGCCGCCATTGCTAGTCACGACTTGCTGCAATTCTTCGACGACAACGTCGCGCAACCGCTGCAGATTGCGCACTACGACGTCAATCTGTCGCCGAATGGCGACGCGTACATGGGCGGCGGAATGTATTTGCGCCCGCGCGACGCGCTCAAGCTCGGGCAGCTCTATCTCGATAACGGCATGTGGGATGGGCGCAAGATCGTCGATTCGTCGTGGATTCGCCTGTCAACGTCGCAGCAGTCGGCCTTTCCGGCCTCGCTCTATGCCGCTTCGCACGGATACGGACTGGCATGGCATTTATTCGCACCCGCCGTCGGCGGCAAAGTCTATCGTGAATACATGGCGCAGGGCAACGGCGGCCAACTCATTTGCGTGCTGCCCGATCTCGACGCCGTCGTACTCTTCATGTCGGCCAACTACAGCAACTTTCCGGTCTGGCGACACTTCTTCGAACAGTGGATTCCGCAGTACGTGATTCCCGCGATGCAGTCCGTGTCACCCTGAGGAGCGTGCAAAGCACGCGTCTCGAAGGGCTGAAAAGCGAGCGCACCTCTGTCATCCTGAGGAGCGCGCGCAGCGCGCGTCTCGAAGGGCGGCGCATGATTTCGTACTCGCATTGCAAATAGACGGAACATGAAGACTGCAGTTTCCTACGCTCTCCTCGCTGGAATGCTTGCAGCGGCCGGCTGCTCCAATGCAACGACGGCGCAACCCGCGCTTCCAGCGTCTCAAGTTCCGACATCGGCTGGAAGCAACGTCGAACGCGCCAGCTCGAGCGGACTCACCGAACTTTACAACCTCAATTACTCTAACGGAACGATCACCGTCTTTTCAATTCAAGGTAAAAAAGCGAAAGTAGCGACGCAGTTCACGCCCGGGAATGCATGCGCGGGCGCTCAGGGCATCGCGCGGATGCGCACGGTCACATCTACACGACTCTGACGGCATCGAGTTCGAGTTCAGGCTCCAGCCCCTGCGCCGCGTGCGTGCAGATCTATTCCGACGGCGGCACGCTCGTTAAGACACTCGACGCGCCAACGCTCTCCGGCGCACCGGGCGCGCCTCAGTTGACCGACGTTTCCGTGGACGCACACGACAACGTCTACGTGAGCGATTACGGTCAACAAGCCGTGTATTTCTTCCCGCACGCAAAGGCGGGGAAGCACGGCCCGACCGTCGTCGTGCAAAACTCTCCAGAACGCCGCCTCGGTCGTGGCGCAACCCAACGGAAAGGTCGTCGTAATCTCCGGCGGATGCGGCTTTGCCAGCGTCGCGCCGTTCACGAAAGCTGGGCGCGGAAAGTACACGCAAGGCAGCTGCTTCCACATCGGTACGATCGCGCTGATCGGCGGCGCCGTGGACGATCAAGAGGACGTCATGACGCCGGTCGACCCCGAGGTCGCATTCGTCTCGATTTCGTCGCCGACCGGTGGCGGCTCGATTGAGGTACCGGATCGCTCCGGCTCCGTCAGCAGCGTCGCCCTCAATAGCGACGGTTCTATTGCCTACGTGGCGGACGCTCATAACGAGAAGGTCTACGCGTTCGCGCGACCCGCAAAAGGATGGATATCAAAGGGTAAGCCTAAACTCTTAGCGACGTACAAGGGGTTCAAAGACCTACAACATCATCGCCATCCCACAGTAACGCCCATCGTGTCATCCAGAGGAGCAGCACGAAAACGATGCGTGCGGCCGTCGTGCCGTCCGCGCAAGAGCATCGTCTGGAGCTGCGCGACCTCGCGGTTCCCGAACCCGGCCCCGGCCAAGTGCGCATCAAGGTCGAGGCCTGCGGAATATGCCACAGCGACTCGCTGACCGTTGAGAACCTCTCGCCCGGCATCGCATTTCCGCGCGTCCCGGGCCACGAAATCGCCGGCACCATTGAGGCGCTCGGTCAGCAAACGGGCGGATGGAACGTCGGCGATCGTGTTGGCGTCGGCTGGCACGGCGGTCACGACGGCACGTGCGATCGCTGCCGCCGCGGCGATTTCATCATGTGCCGCAACATGCGGATACCGGGGATCGCATACGACGGCGGCTACGCGAAGTACCTCGTCGCCCCGGTCGTCGCGCTGGCGCGCATTCCCAACGAGCTCACGGCTGTCGAAGCCGCTCCGCTGATGTGTGCGGGAATCACGACCTTCAACTCGCTGCGTCATACCGCTGCGCGCGCCGGCGACGTCGTCGCGGTGCTCGGCATCGGCGGCTTGGGACATTTGGGCGTGCAGTTCGCCGCAAAGATGGGCTTTAACACCGTCGCTATCGCGCGCGGCCGCGATAAAGAAGAGCTCGCGCGAAACCTGGGCGCAGCGCACTACATCGACAGTCAAACCGCCGACGTCGCAGCCGAACTGCAGCTTCTCGGCGGCGCGAAAGTCGTGCTTTCGACGATCACCGCGGGCGCGGCGATGGAGCCCGCGATCGGCGGACTCGGTATCGACGGGCAAATGGTCGTAGTCGGAGCGTCATCCGAACCGCTGCCGGTCAATACCTTGTCGCTGATGCAGCATCGCGCTTCGATTAAAGGTTGGCCGTCGGGCACGGCCGCCGATTCGGAGGACACGATGCGCTTCGCCGTGCAGAGCGGCGTGCGCGCGATGATCGAAACGATGCCGCTGGAACGTGCGCCCGAAGCCTACGAGCGAATGATGAGCGGTGCCGCCCGCTTTCGCATGGTGCTCACGATGTCTGCGTCGTCGTGACCGCGTAAACACGCCGGCTAGAGCTTGTACGAAAAGACCGTCCCGTAGCTGTATGGTCCGCCGCCGTACGGTGTGGTGCCGTAGAGCACACCATCGAGCACGGCCAGCTGCGATTGCGGCTCTTCACCGTCGGTTCCACCTCGGAAGCTGTACAGCACCTGTTCCTGGCCTGAAGGGCTAAGCTCGTAAATCGTGCCGCAGCCGACGGGACCACACTTGCTGCCCCCCTTGCCGCCCTCGACTGTCGTACCGTAAAACTCGCCGTTGACATAGAGGAGGCCGGCTTGCGGCTCGAGCGCATCGTATTGGCCGCCGCTGCCAAAACTATAGATGATCTGTTCCTGCCCCGATGTCGTCATGCTGTACACCGTGCCCCAGTTGCCACCGCTGCCGCCGATTTCCGTCGTTCCGTAGAGCGTTCCATTGACGGCGATGAGCGTTCCATATGGGTTACCGCCGTCGGTGCCGCCGTCGAACGAGTGCAGAACGTGCTCTTTGCCCACGTCGTTAGGCTGTATAGGATGCCGGTGTTGCCGCTACCGCCTGATGACGTGGTGCCGTACAAAACGCCGTTTAACGCGACGAGGCCGGCCCACGGCGCAGATCCGTCTTTTGGACCGCCCCTAAAGCTGTACAGGGTCTTCTCTTCGCCCGACGACGAGATTTCGTAAACCGTTCCGCAGCCAGGCCCGCTGTATGGGCAGTGACCCTGACCGCCCTGAACCGTCGTTCCGTAGAACGTGCCGTTGAGGTTGACTAACCCGGCAAACGGAAAATTTTGGTTCCTGAAACTGTAGACCCAGCGCTCTTTGCCGTCGAGCGCGAGACTATAGACGGTTCCATCGTGATGTGTTCCACCGCCGGTCGCCGTCCCATAGAGAGCGCTGCCGACGAGCGTCACAGGCGCATACGGGTAATGCGCGTCACCCGCGAAGTTATGAATGACGGAGAGCTTTCCGCCGGGCGTCACAGCATACACGTCGCCGTCGCCGAATCTTCCTCCGCACGTGGTGGTGCCGTACACCGCGCTTTTCCCGGCGACCACGCCCGCCATCGGATAGCATCCGTCGAACAAATTGAATTCGACGAGCGTCTTGAACCCCGACGAGGAACGATTGCGCGCGCTCTGCGGCAACGTCGCTTGCGGTAACGCGCTCGATCCGCCGGCGCGCGCGCACGAGGCCAATACGCCCGAGAGAATTACGGCAGTAACGGTCGATTTCATACCTTTAGCCCTCACGCACTTGTTTTTCTCCGCACGCGAAGCGAGGCCTGCGGTAATTGCGCGACCCAAGGACAGTACACCGCTACGATTGAAGAGTCTTTACGGAGGTTCGCACGTGATACAACGCGCGGTCGCAGCAATTGTTGTAGTATTCGCCATCGCTGCATGTTCCCGATTCGGAAGCTCGAACGCTTTGCCGAGCAACGCAAACGCCGGCGCGCGTGCACTGACTAGCTTCAAAACCATCCACACCTTTAAAGGCAGCGACGGCTTGAATCCGTCCGGCGCACTCATCGCACTCAACGGCGTACTCTACGGCGTCACTGCGGCCGGCGGCAGCCATGGCAATGGCACGGTCTTCAGCGTCACGACCGGCGGATCGGAACACGTGGTGCATAGTTTCGATACCGACGGTCTCTCGCCGATCGGATCGCTTCTTGCGGTAAACGGGATTTTGTGCGGCGCAACCTCGCGCGGAGGACCCGCAGACGCCGGCACGCTCTTCGCCTTGCGGACCGACGGCACGTCGGTCTGGAACTACGATTTCAAAGGAACGTGGGGCGGAGCGGCCCCGAGCGGCGGCTTCGCCGATCTCAAAGGCGAGCTTTACGGCACTGCAGGCGGGGGCAACTACTACGATCCGGCCGGGATGGTTTTCAAGATAAAGTCGAGCGGACAGAGTTACGAAGTGCTGCGCGACTTCACCGGCACCACCGATGGTGGCGGCCCCAACGGAAATCTCGTTCCGTATCACGGTTCGCTGTACGGCACGACGTCCTACGGACTTCTTCCGTCAAATCCGTTTGGCGGAACGGCATACCGAATAACGCCGTCGGGTGGTGAGTCGGTGCTCTATCGGTTTAAGGGTCTATCGAATCCGGACCAGGTCGATGCAGGGCTCGTTTTGTTCAACGGCACGTTTTATGGAACGAGCTACGTCGGAGGCAGGCATGGCTACGGAACCGTCTTCAGCATCACTCCAAGCGGGAACGAACAGTTGCTGTATAGCTTTGGACGGAGCTCCACCGACGGAAAGTATCCTAAATCTCGCCTGATGGCGTATAACGGCAATCTGTACGGTACGACGACCGCGGGCGGAAGCGACAATTTCGGAACTGTCTTCGAAATCAGTCCGTCCGGCAAAGAACGAGTGCTGCACAGCTTCAGCGGCGGCGACGGCGCCGCTCCGACTGCCGGGCTCGTCCAGCTCAACGGCACACTCTACGGAACGACGCCGGCGGTCTATCCTCAACTCGATGGTACCGTCTTCGCGCTGACCCCGTAAAGGAAAGGACGGCGACGCACGTCAGGAAGGCGACGTGAAGGCGTCGTCGTAGCGCAGCAGCTTGTAAACGCCGATCGAGACGAGCCAGCTTGCGATGAAGAGGCCGATGATGATGAAGCCGAGCGTGCCGAAGTTTTCGTTCACGGCTCTCACCGCGTCCCACATGCCGCCGCTGAGCCGAAGCTGACCCGCAACGACGCTCGTCGCCTCGATAGCGCCGACGATTACGGCGACGAGCACTGAGACGAGCGTGATGACGAGATTGTAGTAGAGCTTGCGCATCGGCTCGCACGAACGCCCAGCCGTACGCGCCGACCATCACGATGCCGTCGGTCGTGTCGATCAGCGACATGCCGGCCGTAAAGAGCAGCGGAAAAATCAAGATCGCGAAGACCGGCAGCCCTTTGCCGGCCTCGACCGCGGCGATCCCGAGCAGCGCCACTTCCGTCGCGGTATCGAATCCCAGGCCGAAGAGCAAACCGACCGGATACATCTTCCAGCTGCGATCGACGATGCGCGAGCAGCGGCCGGAAGAGTCGTCCGAGTAATCCGCGCCGGTCGAGCATCGCGCCGACGCGTTTCGTCGTCGACCGTTTCGCCGCGGCGCGCGCGGCGCGAAGGCTGCGAAGATGTCGACGAGCACGACGAGATTGATCGCCGCGATCAGCAACAAGAAACGCCGCCGAGACCGACGTGCCGACGAGCGCGCCGGCTTGCTGCAACGCCGGCAGATGAACCTTCACCAGCGTCGCCGCGACCGCGATCGCTACCGTGAGCGCGACGACGACCGTCGAGTGCCCGAGCGAAAAGAAAAACCCGACGCCGATCGGACGCCGTCCCTCTTGCATCAGCTTGCGCGTAACGTTGTCGATCGCGCAGATGTGGTCGGCGTCGACGGCGTGGCGCAGCCCGAACGTAAAGGCCAGCAGCGCCGTTCCGAGCAGCACCGGATGCGACCGGAACGCGAGAAACGCCGCCGCCCACGCGCCGAGATTCATCGCGATCAAGAGCGCGTAGATTCCGAAAACTCGCGACGCGCATCGTCAACCGCCGATCGCCGTCAGCACGCGGCGCGCGTCGTCCGCGTAGAATGGGTGGAACTGCGGATTCGTCGCCAGCGCCGCGCGCAAGCCGGCGCCGCGCCTCGGCAACGTGTCCGGCTATGCCAGGCGATGATGCCGGCGTGATACTGCAGCTCGGGATCCTGCGTGCCGTACCGTACGGCCCGCTGCGCGTACGCGCGCGCCGCATTCCATCGCCCCATCGCGGCAAGCACCCACGCCATCGTGTCGTCGGCATAGATCTCGTCGCCGCGCTTTGCGAGGTCGGATCGCGCGGCGACGAAGCGCCTCCTGCAGATGCTCGCGATGCTCGGCATAGTACATCGCGAGCAGGCGATCGTTGATGCCTTGCGCGTTGAAGAGCCGCTGCTCGGCGCCGATCAGCGCGTCGGTCGCGCTCGCCGCCGTGCCGTCGCCGAGCGCGCGCTGCGCGTCGGCTTCGTATCCCAGCGCCTGCGGCAGCGGATAGAGTTGCGCGCTGCGCGTCGCCGACGCCAGCGCGCGCGGCCAGTCGCGCTGCGCCCGATAGAGCTTCGCCTGCAAAGAGCAGCGCCATGGCGTTATCGGGAAAGACGCGCAGCGCTTCGGCGAAGCTCGGCGCTCGCTGCGGCGTCGTCGCCGGCTTCGAATGCCAACTGCGCCTCGCGCATGTGATACCACGAACGCGCGTAGGCCGAGATGCTCGGCATGCCATCGACCATCGCCGTCGCTTGCGCCATCAGCACGCGCGCGCCGGTGAGATTGCCGGTCAGCTCGTCGTAGCGCGCGCGAATCGACATCCACGTCGGATTCGGATCGGTGTCGCGCGGCCGGTCGAGAATGCGTGCCGGCCTCCGCGTAGCGCCCCATCTCCATGAGGATCGAGGCCATCTGCGCGCGAGCGTCGTCGTTGAAGGGCCGTGCTGCCAGGGCCTCGCGCTCGGCGGCGAGCGCCGCGCTGAAACTTATGCAGCGCGAGATCGCTCGAGGCGATGACGCTCAAGCGCCGCGTCGTTGCCCTGCGGTTGCAATTGCAGCGAGCGCGTCGCGACGGCGAGCGCGCGCGTCACGTCGTTGAGGTCGCCGGTCTCGCGAAAGCGCTGCAAGGTATTCGGCGCCGAGCATCCGCCGCGTGATCTGATCGCCGGGATCGCGGCTCGCCTGCGTTTCGTAAAATGCAATGCTCGCGTTGCGCGTCCGATAATCGGTCGTAAATCGGGGCGGGCGCGAGCCGCACTCGCCTGCGCGCGGTGCGCTGCGAACCACGGCCACGCCGCTCCAACGGCGATCGCCGCAACGCAAAGGCGACGATCGCACCGCGCCGGCTCACGTTAGAGCGGCGCCTGGATATAGGGGAACGTTATCGTGTTGTCTTGTCGTACGCGACGTTGTCCGTGCGCGAGACACGGCACTTCTTTATTGTCGTCGGGAATCAAGCCGAGCGCCGAGAGCGTGTTGCCGAAGATCGCGCCGAGCGAGATGTCGATGATGTCGTCGTCGAGCGCGCGTCCGCCGAACTTGCTGCCGGTCGCACCGCCCGTTTCGTAGCCGAGATACGCCGCTGTCGTCGTGTTCTGCGAAAGATCGGCCTTCATGACGTTGGGATAGAGGATGGCTTGCAGCGTCTCGGCCCACTTCGTGCTGCGGAACGTCTCGCGCGAACGATTTGATCTGCCCTTGCAAGACCGGATCGTCGTAGGGTTCCGAGCGGTTCGTGGTGTTGTGATCTTCGAACATTTCGAAGGCTTCTTTGACGGCCGGACGCGAGAGGAGCTCGATCTGTTTGTACGAGACCTGCTTGCCGCTGCCGGTCCGCGCGCGAGCTTGCAGCGTTTGCGGAGTGAAGCGCGCGCGAGTTCGAGCTGCAGCCTCCGACGATTGCGCCGGCCAATGCGAGCGCGACGAGGCCGAGGATGTAACGTGTGTTCATGGTCGTTGCTCCTATTCCGAACTGGCCGTTGGGCGTGCCGGTCGTGGCCCAAAGGGCGATCACTCCCGGCGATCCGCCCGGCGGCGCGAGCATCTTCTTGGGCATCTCGATGACGATCGAGAGAACGTCGTACGGCTTGAGATAGTCGTGCGGCTTCTTGATGACGCAGCCGTTCGATTCCGCAGTGCCGTAGTTGACGCCGTTGAGGACGATCTGCTGCGATCGCCGTGCGAACCGGAACGACGTCGCGCGTCGCCGGCGGCGTGTGCGGATGGTTCATGTAGTTGCGATCCGGAATGATCTTGAAGAACTGCGCGAGATCGAAGAAGAACGGATCGCGGCGCGGCCCGACGAAGACCTCGATGTCCTTGTCGAGCTTCGCGACCTTCCCGAAACGCGAACGTGCCGGTCTTTGCGACGAGCGTGTTCGTCGTTCCGACCTCGTTGGGCGCCGCGGGACCGTAGAGCGTGATCGTGTTGCGACGAGCCGGTCGTATCGGCGGTGAACTGAATCACCGTGTCTTCCTTGATCGAGTTCGACGTCAACGCCTTTGGTGGCGATCTTGATCTGATAGAGCACGTTGGGATCGAGCGCGATACCGCCGATACATTCCGCTGGGAATGAGCGGACGAACGTCCATCGCCAGCGCGACGCGCGACGCGTCGTGCGGATCGGGGAAGGCATAGACGTCGGTGATATCCGCGAGCGGATTTTTGACGACCGTCGGCGAGTCTTGATGATCGGATCCTCGCGCCGCTTTGAACGAATAGAGCGAGATCGAGAATGCGAACAGAAAGACCGCCGCCATCGTTCCGAGTGGAGCGAAGCAGTCTCATGTGGTCTCCTTTATGACGAGTGTGCGGTGCGCGGACCGCTGTGAGAGAAGCGCAGGTAGGAAAGCGAATGATCGCGATGCACGAGGAGCGCGGCGGCGACCGCGGCCGGCACGGCGACGCGAACGCCTTGCGCGACCAAGCCTTGCGCGAGCATGCACCGCGCCGATCGTCGAGATCACGCCGGCCGTGAGCGAACGGCGCGACTGCGCGTCAGCTTCGCGAACGCCGAGCGCCGCCCGAGCCACGCCGCGCCGTGCACGACGGCGAGGCCCAGCCCGCTGAGAACGGTCGCCAAGCCGAGGCTGAAAATGACGATCAGCGCGAGCCCGTATCCGACGCGATGCAGGTGCAGCGCGGTGAGCAGCACGACGATTGCCGCCGGGCACGGCGCGATGCCGCCGCTCATCGCCGCGACGACCGCGCTGCGAAAGTGCAGCGGCGCGGAGCCCGGGATCGCGTGCGAGTGGCCGTGCCCGTCGTCGTGGTGATGGTGCGTGGTGCGTAGTCGGTGCGCGAGCGCGATCGCGATTGACCGCAGTTGCGACAAGGCCGCGCGCGCCGATGAACGCCACGGCGACGCCGGAGACGAGCGTAATCCACGTAAAGAGGCTCTCGGTCGCGAAGCCGGCGGCAAAGCAGAGCAGCACGCCGAGCAGCACGACGGCGATCGTGTGCGCGAAGGTCAGCGCGGCCGCGAGTATCACTGCTTGTTTGAACGTCGCGCGCGCGCCGACGAGCGTGAAGGCGAGCAACGCCTTCCCGTGACCCGGTTCGAGCCCGTGCAGCGCGCCGAGTCCGAAGGCGGCGAGAACCGTCAGCAGCACCCAGAGCGGCGTCTGCGCGTTGCGCGCGACGAGATCGGAGAGCGCCGACGCGCGCACGATCGACGACGCGCCCCACGAGGCATCGTTCGTCGCCGCTGACGCGCGCGTTGCGGATGCGGCCCGTCGCGGACGTCGAACGTTGCGCGATCGTTGTGGCGCGGCGAGCCGATCAGCGCGCTCGGGTACGAGCGCAGCTCGTCGGTCGGATCGGTGAGGCCGGGAAGCACGATGTCTTTCCAGCCGATGCGGCGATCGGCGTAGACGAGGTCGCGAACGGTGATCGTGCGCTGTCGGGAATCGGCGCGGTGTAGTCGCCGGTCCAGTAGAGAATCGGCAATCCGCCCGCGCCCGGACGCGTTCTCGCCGACGTTGCTTGGAGTTGCAGCGGAAGCGCGACGCCGTTTGCGGCGATTTGAGAGGCCGCTTTCGACGAGCGCGCTCTCGTCGCGTTCGCCCAGTCGCGCATGCGCGCGGGCGTCCATGCGCCCGCTGCGTGCATGATTTGGAACGTCGGAATCTCGGCGATGTCGAGCACGTAATGGACGCGCAGCTCGTGCGCGCCGGCGTCGAATCCGCGCGAGATGATTGATCGTGAAGTTCCCGAGAGGGTGGGCGGCGGCACTGCGCGCCCCCAGTAATGGCAGGCACACCGCCCACAGAACAAAGGCCGCCGCCCGTTTCACGTTGCGAAACTCCTTTCTCCGTTTCGCACCTAACGGGGGAGCGGCGCGCTTGGATTGCGGCGTCGCGAATTTTTTTACGGGCGCGTGACGAACGTGAGGCGCAGCGTGCGCTTCTCGCCGGGATGGAACTCGTAATCGTTGACGCCGGCGCCTCCGAGGGCTGGGTTGATTGCGGCGTTGTTCGCGTAGCGCGCGATTCGAGCGTCGGCCGGGAGCCAGGACGCGTAGTAATACTCGACGTCGTCGGTCTGCGCGTTGAAGATGTTGAAGACGTCGAAGACGAGGTCGTAGCCGCGATGCGTCTTCCAGGTGCCCTGCGCGTTGTACGTTACCGAAGGCGCCGAAACGGCGTCGCCGGCTTGATCGAGAACGCGCGGCCCGAAGTAGCGGAGGCGAAAACTTGCGGCATAGTCGGGCTTGTCGACGGTGATGCCCGCCGCGCTGACGACGTTGATCGACTCGGGAACGTAACGTGCCCGAGACCGCCGGGATTGGTGAGAAAGCGCGCGTTCGAGGTTGAGATGTCGGCGTCGAATGTGAGCCACGGCCGCGGCTGATAGAAATTGGCGAACTCGATGCCGCGGCGCATCGTCGGGCCGCCGGCATACGTGACGCCGGCGTCACCGTCGAAGACCAGCTCCGAGTTCAAATGAAGCTGCCAGAGCGAAAGCGTGCTGTTGAGCCCGCCGCGCGAGTAGCGGTAGCCGAGCTCGAGCCCCGCGGCGCGCGCGAGCGGCGTGTTTTGCAGCACGGCTTGGCCGAGCGCGTCGTAGGGGGCGCGCGTTTGCGGATCGACCGTATCGACGATGCCGCGCGCGTCGTTGCTGTGGAAGCCTTCTCCCCAATCGGCGTAGAGCTGCTGATACGGCGAGAGCAGCGTACGCGGCCGTGAACTTCGGGCTGACGATGGCGGAGTTTACGCGGCCGGAGTTGGCCGCGACTTGCGCGGCGACGTTGAAGTTGTAGAGATCGGCGCGCAGCCCGGGCGTGAGCTGCAGCTTGGGCCCGACGCGCAGCAGCGTCTGCATCCACGCGTAACTGTCGCGTTCGACGACGTGCGCGAGACTGAGCGTGCCGTCGGGATACTGGACCGCGTCGTGCGTGAGAAAGAGCCCGACGGTCGAGATGTTGTCGTTTCGCGACGCCGATGCCGGCCGTCGTAGTAGCAGAGCCGCTCGAGTTGAAGCGTTCGCTGAAGATTGAGGCCCGAGACGAAGCGCTTATCTTCTTGCTCGCGCTGGTCGCCGCAGGCGAAACGTGAACGCAACGGGCGCGATCGATTGCGTGGCGTCGTGCTGCGCGCCGGGCACGTTGTTTTCCGGGCAATACGAGACGTACGAATCGAGATGGCGCGGGCCGGGATCGCAGGTCGTGTAGGCAATCGTGCACGTGATCGGGTTGCGCGTGACGTTGTAATAGTCGGTGGCGTCGTCGAGGTAGTAGGTGAAGTTCGAGAAGAGATTGAGGTATTGCTCGAAGCCGTAGGCGTTGATTTGGGTGATGCCCGCGTCGTCTTGGTGCTGCCACTGGCGTTGAAAGCGCGTAGCGATAGGTCGTGCCGCCGTCGAAGGGATCGATGAGCCCGTAGGGGTTGAGCGCGCCGTCGGTGACGAGGCGCTGCGGAATTTGGTCGCTCGACTGAAAGGCGCCGTGATAGCCCATCGCGGTGACGCTGAAATCGGTCGCCGGCGTCGACTGGCTCCAGCGCAAGACGCCATTGAACTTCCCGTACTCGTCGGGGCGCTCGAAAGATCCGTTGTCGTGGTAGATCTGAAACGCGTAGAGGAGATTGCCGGCGCCGACGGTTCGGAGAACCGGCGAAGAGCACGTTATCGTAACCGTAATTGCCGATGCCGAACTCGCTGATCGGAGCGTCGAGGGTGTTGCGATACGAGAGCGTGTAGGCGCCGGCGGTCGCGAAGTCGCCGGTGCTCGCGTAGTACGGGCCTTTGTCGTACTCGACGAAGCTGACGAGCTCGGGCATCAGCCAGTTGATGTCGGAGTAGCCTTGCCCGTGCGCGTGCGTGGGAAGGTTGATGGGCACGCCGGCGATGGTCGCCTCGAGATCGGTGCCGTGATCGAGCTGAAAGCCGCGCAGATAATATTGGTTGGCTTTGCCTTCGCCGCTATGCTGGCTGATGAGAAGGCCGGGAATCGCCTCGAGAATCTCGCCGGGGCGCAGGACGGGGCGCGTTTTGATCTGCTCGCGGTCGATCGTGCCGACCGACGCGGCGGGAACCTTGCCGACGAGATTGACGTTTCGCCCGTGCGCGACGACGCGCCCGATCGTCTCTCGGTTTGCGGTTTCGGACTCGGCGCCGCTTACGACCGCGGAAGCCAAGAGCAACGGGAACAACACCTCTTGCGCACCTCTGCCGCCATAACGGCGGAGCGCCGAGTTTAGATTGCCCTGGTCTTGTGTCATCCTGAGCGGAGTCGCGAAGGGCGACCGCAGCCGAAGGCATCTACCGAACGCGCGCGTAGTCGGTCGTCCAAACCGTCTCCCACGTTTTGCCGTTGTCGGCCGAGAAGGCTTCCTCGAACCGCGGACTATTCGCACGCGCAATCCATCGGTAACGAACGAGGATCGGCTTGCCATCGTACGTGTCGGGCGCGAGGAAGTCACCGACGCCGTTGGCATTAAAGCGCCCGATCTGCGGAAGCCCCGGCGCCAAGCCGTTCTTTTGCGTTCCCCAATAGAGCGCCCACTGCTGTTTCGTCGCATCATATAACCGCACGGTCACACCGCGAATATATTGCGCCGGGCAACGCAGGTCGCCGTCCTCGATATCCGCGCTTCCGCCCCAAAACGCGCGCACGCTCGACGTGCCTTCGCACGTGTAAGACGCACGATCGCCGGTGAGCGGATGCTTTAACCGCATGTCGTGCGTCCTCCACGATCCGAGCAGAAAATCGAAGCCGTGCGATCCCGCGTCGGCGGATCTTTCGCATTCCAAACGCCCTTACTTGCAGACGAAACGCGTTCGTAGTCGGTCGTCCAGTTCGTCTCCCCCGTCTTTCCGCCGTCGGACATGCGCAGCGTCATCCCCGACGTAACGATTCTGGCACTTCAAATCGCCGTCTTCGAGGTTGCCGCCGCCGCCCCAAACGCACGGATTACCGACGTTCCGGAGCAGTCGTACCAGACGTGACCGCCGACGAATACCTCAGCTGTGCCTCAACCTGCCGGGGAGTGGGCCGACGCTAGAATATCGGCAGCGCCCTTCCCGCATCGTTCAAGGGCAACAGCCCCTCACGCTGTCGAGCGATGAAAGCCACACCCGTTTCCTGCAGTATCGTTGAAATCCAAGAACGTCGTGCGAGGGAATCGCACCGAAGGCGAGCACCGGCTGCGCGCGGCCAATTTCCGCGCGATACCGCACGCCGTAATCGAAGAGCTGACCCATACCGTAGCGCATACGATCGACCGCGGCGCTCGGGAGGTTGAGGCTCTTCGCCTCTACCAGGAGCTTACGAGATCCGAACGACGCGAGTAAGTCGACGTTGTTGTTGAAAAGACAATGCCCTCCGCGCGCCTCGGTCATTGCTTTGACGAGCTTGAGCGTCTCTTGGTGATCGGAGCGCGCTCTTTCTTGAAGTGAGGCAACCTCGAAAATGTCGATGCTCTTTCCCGTCGGCCGATAACCTGTTCCATCGGGCACCACGGTCAACGGCCGGAACGGATCGCGCGGCGCCTCCAAAACAGGCGCAGGTACGAGCAGCCCGCTCAGCACGTCGTCGACCGTTGGTGCTTCGTGCCAAACGGCTCCGGTAAGCCCGGCCGCGTCGAGAATCCTAAAGTAATCAAGGTCGTCGATGTGGCGCACCGATCGCCCCTGAAAGGCGTTCCGGCTGGTAAACGCCGATTCGTACATGCGATCGCTGCGATCCACGTGTGGCACGGGAACCGCGAACTTCAGCGGCTTTCGAACGCCTACGAAGCGGTGCATTCGAATCCCCCGGATCGGTCCACCAGTCTCCGAGCTCACCGCATCCGAAGTAGGCGCTTCTTTCTGCCGCCTCCGCGTCTCGCGAGGGCCGGTAGTAGACGAATTTCTCGCCGCCTTGGATCTGATCGAAGTATTGGCGAGGATAGTGATATACGCAGAACTCCGTGTCCTTATACTTTGGATCGTCGCGCCAGGCGCGCTGCATCAGGACGAGAGGCATGCTAGTCTTTAAATTCATCGCCAGGTGCCATTCCAAGTGCTCTCGGCTCGGCATTAGCGCCCGATCGCCAGGCAGGAATATCGTCGGCCGCCGTTGCGCATACTCGTAGTAGATCTCTCCGTTATCGAAGCTTCCCTTAACGTTCGCTGACCTTGAAATGGTAGTCGGGAGTCACCGTGACGTATCCGAGATCGAAAAGGGTATGGATGTCCGATCGCAAGGCGACCCCGTTGGTTATCTCGTGTTGCCCGACGTCCGCGAACGGTTCGATGTGGCGGCCTGAAGCACTGGTACCGTGTGCTCCCCACTGACCGCGCATCGGCGCTCGTACGCATCGAGCACGAGTTTTCGAAACGCTCCCTGCCCGAGGCGGGTCGGCTGCCAAGCCGGCCCACCGTAGCCGCCAAATGGACTTGCAGCAACGCGAGGCTGACCGGCCGCCAGCGCGATAGAAACGTCGCGCCAAACCCGCTGAGCGACGCTTTCCGTCAAGCAGAGTACTTGCCACCCTGAATCGGCCCCGACCAATCCTCGGGCGCCGCGACGGAAGGGCTAAAGAAAAATGGCTGCGATAGGACAGAGCACCCGATCTGATCGTTGACGCCGGTCGGCGTCTTGCGATTCGTCTCGATGCGAACCCGAAGCTCCTCGAGACTCGCAGCGCCGTTCTCCCGTTGAAAGTACTCCCAAGCGTCGCGGATCGACATCCGCTCTACGAACGAGACGAATCCTCCCCCGCCGATGACATTCGCCGGCGACTTGAGCTTGAAGAGAAATGGCATTCCCCGTTCCGCTCGTATCGCACGTCCGCCAGGACTCCAAAAGTTCACTTCGTCGAGCAACGGCTCGTCTCGCAGGAACCTGAACCATTGAGTGTCGGTGACGCCGACGTAGAACCTTTCCGGCAAAGGCATCGTCACAAGCTTCGAGACCGCGATTCAGTGGGCACGTTGCGTCCGTACCTGCTCAATCCATGCTTTCCCTCGCCACTGGGGCGGCCGCGACCGCCAGTAGGCCTTATGTTCCGCGCCGTCGCGACGATCTGCCCGGAATGCTGCTGCCAGTGGGCCCTCTCGGCGCTGGTCAGCACCGCGTGGGCATACCCGAGGTAGAGCGCTTCGCTCACAAATGGCACCATCTGTCATCTGCGCGTGTGCGCTCATTGGAACCAGCGGCATTATACCGGCCGCAGTGCCGCAGCACCGCCGCGACGCAAAGCTCGTATTCTCCAGAGTAGCATCGGCCGTGGAAATGGAGTCGGGTGCTTAGCCTCCTCGGCGTCGACGGCCAGCTGCTTGTCGGCGCGTTGCACGAACCGCTGCCGTTGGTTACGACCGCGACGATCGCGATGGGCACCTAGATTAAATCGTCGTCATCCGGAACTTGCGTCGGCTCCGAAAGCACAATGCACTTCAGCCTGTGCGGGGGCCGTTGGTGCGGGAGGTTACGCCTTTTTCGGCACATGCAGCAAATTATCCAATCTGAAGCCGGATCGACAGAAAACCCGAAGGAGGTCTTTGTGCCATCTCGCGATGCTCGGAGCTCCGCACGCACGGCGTCGCTGCTTGGACCACCGACGATCTCGTTCGCGCGGCCAGATTCCGGCTGGACTGCTCGCAGATGCGCGAGCTCGTTGCGCCGGGATACGCGACAGGTCTACTGGACGGTCTCGAATGGGCGCAAGCCCATGGTCCCGCCAAGCAGTTGCGTGTTATAGCGTCGTTCTTGATTCAAATCGGCCTCGCACAGCAGCCCATGGCACACACGCTCGCCGACAGCGCTTCGGTACCACGCCTCACCGCCGACGTCGCTGCTAGCCTGATCGACGATCGTCTCACCGCTGCCGGCAGCACGCACGGCGTTACGCGCGAAGAGATTGATGCGGCGTTTACTGGCTGACGAGCCCGTACGTCGGCAAAGCGATTTGGGCTGATGAGAACCAGACGGCGATTGTGATACGACCTGCGTGTCTCTAGGCAAGGCCCGCCGATCCGCCGGTTAAATTCCGCGCTGCCACCACGACACGTCGACCCAGCGTCCGAATTTCCGTCCCGACCTCGCGATAGACGCCGACAAGCTCGAAGTTGAGGGCTTTATGCAGCACGATGCTGGGCTCGTTCGGCAGCGCGATGCCGGCGAACGCGCGGTGAAATTTCTTCTCCTCCGCGAGGCAGCTAAAGAGTGCCTCGTAGAGAGTTCGACCGACACCTCTAGCGCGCGCTTTCTCGGCGACGTAGACGCTGACGTCGACCGAACTCGCGTACGCCGCACGTTCTCGGTGGGCGGAGGCATAAGCATAGCCCACAATGCTGCCGCAATCTTCAGCAACAAGCCATGGATACTGGCGCGAGTTCACCACAATGCGCGAGCGAATTTCGGCGTCGGATGGCGCCTCAAGCTCAAACGAGATGGTCGTGCTCTCCACGATCGGCCGGTAAATAGCCGCTACGTCAGCAGCGTCATTGGGGGTGCAGTGCCTAATCGTCACCTACCTAGCTTGCCGAACTGCACCCCGAAAAACAATGGCCGTTTGCTCAAGGCACATCGCGCCTGTGGCGGCTGGGCCCTGAGACTTAGGGCAAGTAGATGGCGGCGCCGAAGCCCTCAAGAATCGCTGTCGCTTCGCGCCCGGGGTCACCGTAAACTTCGAAAGCATCGAGCTCCGCCGCGTTCAACAACCGAGGAATGAGCTTGGTGACGACTGGCCCACGGAGATGCGCCAAGGTCGCGGCTGCGTCCCGATACTCTTCGAAGAGCTTGCAGCGCTTCTTGTCAGCGTCAAAATAGAAGTCGTACGCAAGTGCTCCCGGCTCCTGAAGAGTTCCGGCAACCATCTCGCGCATGACGCCTTCGAATTCTTGGAGTTGGCCGTCACGGACGGTAAGGCTCACCACAAAGCGTACGTTTTGGGCCATCTGAAATCACCGACGTTCTGGAGGGCCGTAGTTTGAGCCTGTGCGCACGCCACTCTCACGCCTTCCACGCCGCGATTGTGATTCAACCGCAGGCAGCGCCCGAACCATGACTACAAAAAAGTAGTCAACTGACAACATTTTTGATATCGTTACAATTGATGATATCCATGAAACTATTTGGAAGCGACTCACGGAGCAGAGTGCTTACGCTCATTGGCCTTCTCGACGAAACCTACCCGCGCGAGCTTGCACGACTTAGCGAGATTCCGCTGGTCAGCGTACAGCGAATCGTAAACGGGCTCGAGCGCGAAGGTGTCATCGCATCACGGGTCGTTGGCGCAAACCGACAGGTTGCCCTTAATCCACGGTTCTACGGCGCTGACGAGCTCCGTTTTCTCCTTCTGAAGTACGCAAAGCGTGACCCCAATCTTGAATCGCGCGTTGCAAAGCTACGGAGACGCCCGCGCCGAGCCGGTAAACCGCTCTAGGATGCCCATAACGGAACGTTCGTCGCTGGAGGACGTCTGCTTCGCGGTCTGCACCGCCCTGCAGCGTGCCGGAACTATCGCCGTTCTGACCGGCGGTAGTGCGGCAACGTTTTACGCGCCGGAAGCGTATCAGTCGGGCGATGCCGATTTCGTAATCACTTTTTCGAGCGATGCCAAGCGCGCTGGAGAAGCGGTGCGGCGATGAAATCCTATACGTCTTATCCCGGACCGATCCTGTCCGCGATCGACTCGCTTCGTTTTATTTTTTCGCGGACCGCAGCGCGCTCGCGGCTGCCATAGGAGTCGCTTCCGCTGGGCTGATCGACCTCGAGAGCATTAAGCGGTGGAGCGAGAAAGAGGGTGAAAGTTCAAGCTTTGCGCAGTTCTACGAAACGCTAGGGAGGCGTGATTAGCGAGCGGTGCTGACGCGGCCTACGCCGGCGTTGAGGTACGAGCTGAACCACATCGCACCGTCCGGGCCCGCGGTGATTTGCCTGAACTCGCCGCCGGAGACGGAGGGTACGTTGAAAAAAAGAATCTTGCCCTTCACCGTGATGCGCCCGATGCCGAAGCGGTCGTCAAAATCGCTGAACCATAACGCACCGTCGGGGCCAAGCGCAATTCCTGACGGATCGCCATACTTATAACCGGTCGGGAACTCGGTATATTTTCCGCCGGTCGTTAGCCGTCCGATCGCGTTCGCGCCGCGCTCGGCAAACCATAGCGCCTTGTCGGGCCCAACGCAGATCCACGTCGGCCCGAAGCCGACCGTGAACGCGGTGACCTTCCCCTTGGGCGTTAGCCGGAGTACCTGATTCGAAAACCGGGTGCTGTTGAGCGTCTCTTGTGTGATCCAAAGGTTACCATCGGGACCGGTTACGATACCTTGCAGGTGCGCATTGCTCGCCGCCACCGTAAAATGCGTCAGCCCTCCCTTCATCGTGATGCGCCCGACCGTACCGTTCGATTGTGCGAACCACAGCGCGCCGTCCGGTCCCGTGGTGATGCCTTGCGGAAACGAGCCTTGCGAATCGCTGAAGAGCTTGACCTTACCACTTGTCGTAATGCGCCCGACTCCTCCGGCGGCGAGCGTGAACCACAGGCGCTTGTCCGGACCGACCGTGATTCCGCTCGAAGGCCCCGGATTAATAAACTGCTTCAGTGTGTACGATCCGCTCGTCGTGATTCGACCGACGATACCGTTGCCGACGTCGGTAAACCATAGTGCGCCATCCGGACCGGCGACGATACCATCCAAGACCGCATCGCCGAACGTGTCAGGATAGAAGCTGACCGCGCCGCGCTTAGCCGGCGCGACGCGATGCGACGCGGCGTAAGTCGGGCCGACCGGTACCGTAGCGGGTTGCGGCACGCCGCATGCAGTTAAGACGATCGTCGCGAGTGCGCCACCCGCCAAAATCTTCGAATTCATAGGAAAAGTCATGGTCGTGGTCGTTCGTCGAAGCTCAGGCGTTTCTTCGCCAAACCGGCGACGACGGACTCGAACGAGCCGCGTTATCGGCCGTCGCCGGGCGACCACCGCCGCGTGTCGAAATGAAGCACCGTGAAACGCGATCTGCACGTGCATTCGGTGCCAACGCGCGCCGAGCAGGTTCGAACCGCGGTCGAGATTGTTGCGATCCTTGCGGCCGGCATTTGGGCGCTCTACACGTTCGTCTACGAGCAGCGCATCAAGCCGCTCTCCGAGCCGGCGGAATTCTCCGTTCCGACAACCGTAACGCAGGGCCCGACCGTGAACGGCGTCGTTTTTCTAACCATTCACAAGCGGATCGAGAATACCGGTAACGTCCCGATCGACGTCGCGGCCGAGGCGCTCAGCGTCTACGGCGAAAAACTCGTGAAGTCGAGCGGGCACGTGCAGCGCATGGAGACCCCCGTCCTCGCTCGCGTCAACGCGGACGTGCCGCGCAAGCCCGTCGCGCTGCTCTTCTCGGTCGCGAAGTTGCGCAGCGGCGCGACTGGCGGCAATCCGAATATCGCCTTCTTTTTGCCTCCGCACAGCGCGGGCGAGCAAGTTTTTCTCGTTGCCGTGCCCGCTCACGTCTACCCCGTCGTGCTGATTAATCGCATGGACGTCATCCGCAAGGCTCCGATTGCCCCACAGGTCCCGGTGCATATCGTGCGCACGCTCTTCGGCGCATACACGTTGGCGCCGACTGCGCTTAACGGCGAGTACGACAGCGAAGACGAGTATCCGATCAAGCCATAACGGGCCGCGATTTTGGTTGTGGATAGGTCGCCTGCGCCATGGATGCCGCGATTCCCCGGCGGCCGGAACCACGATGGGATGCTCGATAACCGGATCGAGCGAAGCGGCGATGCTCGGCGGACTCGCGCCCGGGCGAAAGGCGCGTCCTCTTTAGGGCCGCTTGAGAACGTCGAACAACTCACGCACTGAGTAGCGGAATTCCGGAAGCGCGCGGTGTTCGATCGTGCCGGTCTCGTGGACGTAGCCGGTTGCGCGCGGATCGTGAAGCTCGACCACGCGGCGCTTCGGATCGACTACCATCACCAGCGACGATCCGGCTTGCAAGTACGTACGAATCTTATCGTCCACGTCGGGGCGCCGATCGTCCGGCGAAAGAACTTCTACGGCAACGTCAGGCGCTAACGGCGGTATCTGCAGCTCCTCATCGCTCAGTGGGCGAAGGCGTTCGTTGGAGATGTAGGCAACGTCAGGCACGAGCGGCCGGCGTACTTCACCAGGCGGCGCGACGCGAAAGCGCCACTCGGGCCCCACTTCACCTCGGCCCTTCGCCCAAAGCGCGAGCTGCGTCGCGAGCTCACGTTGCAAGAGCGAATGGTCGCGCTGCGGGCTCACCTTTTGCAGCGCCCGCCCGCGCACCCATTCGGTTTCCGGCTTCGTCTCGGGCAAAACGATCTCGTGAAGGGCCATTCGTGCACCCAAGTCTATCACGCGGACTGCAGCGCTCACAAGGTGCACGGGTCGTTCACCGGCGACGCATCGGGACGACGTTGCCAAAAAGTTTACGCCGCCACCAATCCCAGATCTGTAATGCCGCAAGTGGGCAGGCGTGCGCGAGGCTTTCGCGCAGCTTCGCATCGCACAGCCACTCGCGTTTCTCCGGCGCGGAATACATTTCCATGACCGCAGCGATCGGAGTGAAAAGCTGGTGGAGCTCCTCATCGCGGAAGTGTTGACGCCACTCGTCACCCGCGAGCGCCATCCCGTGAAGGTAACCGCGGACCCATGCCTCCAGCGCCGCACCGTCATCATCGGCGTCGAGCATTCGGCGCGTGCTTTCGACGAAAGCATCCGGCGTTTCGTGAAGCTGTTTGGCAACCGCATTGTAATCGCTCATAACGCGATCGGCTCCGCGCTGCGCTTCTTCGAGTCCGTTCATGCTGCTCACATCCAGCGCAACCGGAAGCCACGCGCTCGGCATCACCATCGGGCCGGAGACGACGGCCGCGAACATGCCGTGCACGTATTCCGGCCGCGGCGGCACGACGGCGCGTTCGGACGGCGCCGCATCACGGAATTCTCGGCGCGCTGCCGCCTGCGCGCGCCACGTTGCAACCTTGGCGTCGTCCGCGTCGCCGCCTACGTCGAGCACTTTGGGATGATGCCGCCGGCTCGCCACGTCATATTCGCGCATGACTTCGCACTGGAGTACCAGCGCCGGATCGGCTGCGGTGCAGGTGAAGCGTTCGCCGTCACGCAGCAGTCGCCGAAGCCGTGTGCGGGAGCCGCGCCCCTCGGTGTAGGTGTTGGCGCGCCGCAAGAACTCGATGCGATACGCGCCGCGCTCTTGTGCGCCGTAGTCACCGCGCCAATCGAAAGCGGCCAGCAGCGCCAGATGCAGATCGAGCAACGTTGAGTCGGCACTGAGTGCGACCAGGCGCGTCTGCGCGCCATCAGTTGCACGTACGTCGTAGACGCGTTTATCGGCAGGCTTCGGCACCCGCAAAGCATCCGGCGATCGGGCGTTACTTCCTCTCGGGCGAGCCGCCGGGCGGCTGCCCTAGTTTCGATGGCGCCCGCAGTCGGGCTCACCGCCGGCCGGCACTAGCAGCAGGCACCTGCAATAGCGGCATGCTGCACCGATTGCGCCGTCGGGATACCGCGTGGCAAAGTCCTCCGGTGTCACGTAGGCATCGCGGCAGAAATTGTCGTCGCGCTCAAATTGCATAAGGCTGCAGGATACCATGCCTGTCAACGTTCGTTGGGTGTGCCTACGCCGCACATCGTGCGCGGCGACCGGCGTCCTCCGCCGGATCTAGCTCACTTATGAGCGCCAACTGCGCTCGCCCCCGGATCACCAGCGCCGCGTTGACATCGGCATGCACACGATACCCGCACGCCACACAACAAAAACGCCTTCTCCGACGGCTCTCGCGCGCAATCTGCCCGCAATGCGAACATTCCTGCGACGAGAAACGAGACTCCACCTCGACGACCGTGCGCGCCGCCTCTTCCGCTTTCGCCACGATCATCTGCCGAAGTAGACCAAATCCTGCATCGAGCACCCGGCGGTTCAGCGCGCTCTTGGCACGCACGTTGCGCCCGGGACATTCCACCGTCCCTTTCGCACTGGCCGTCATTGTCTTGAGCTTCAACTTCTCCAAGGCAATCACATCGGCGCCATTGACGATGGTGCGCGTCAGCTTATGCGCGTGGTCGCGTCGAGCATTGGCTTCACGCTCGCGCGAGCGCGCCAGCCGTCGAACGGCTGCAACACGAGCCGGGTCGCGACCATTGCGAACGTGTCCAGCACCATCGCGATGGGTGAGCGCTTCGAGCTCTCGCTGCAGCCGCGCCGTGGCCGCTCGGCGACGCTCACCGGCGCTGCCATTAGGCAGCAGCCTCCCATCGGAGAGCGCTGCCAGCACGTGCACCCCGCGATCGACGCCAATCACCTTTCCGGTTTGCGGCAGCGGCGTGAGAGCACGTCGCATTCAAAGCATCCATACCAGCGGCCATTGCGCCGCACAATCCATGCTCTTCCGAATGCCGGGACGCGGAACCCGCACTGAGCGAAGTCGAAGTACTCGCTCCTCAGCCCTTCGAGACGCGCCGCTCCGCGGCGCTCCTCAGGGTGACACGGCGCCGAGGCGAAACCTTAGGGGCTATGGCTTCGTCGCCTCTTGGCATCGACGACCTTCCGCAGATCGCGTGGACCGCGACCTCCGACGGCCGGATGTTGTCACTCAATCGCGCTTGGTATGAATAT
Source organism: Vulcanimicrobiota bacterium (assembly GCA_963815165.1). Lineage (GTDB taxonomy): Bacteria > Vulcanimicrobiota > Vulcanimicrobiia > Vulcanimicrobiales > Vulcanimicrobiaceae > Cybelea. The sequence goes on along the minus strand of CAWFFL010000003.1, from coordinate 1,112,532 downwards.
GTCGGGCGGCGGCAACGCGCGACCGTAAAGCCGGCGTCGCTGGAGAATCAGTGGTGGGCGGCGATCTACGAGGACGACCGCGAGCGCGGCCGCCGCGAGTTGCTCGACGGTATGAAGACCCACGCGCGTTCCGGCAAGAGTTGCGCCTATGCCGCGCCGATGGAATCGAGCGGTGGTTCCGAATCTCCGTTTCGCCACTCAAGGATCCGTCCGAGAAGACAACGGGCTGGCTCGCAGTCTGTACGGATATCGACGATTACAAGCGCCAAGGCCAGCAGTTTGCGTTCGTCGCGCGGGCCGGTGAAGCGCTTGCGGAGTCGCTCGATTTGGAGACCACGCTCCGGCGGCTGCTCGCGATCATCGTTCCGGCGTTCGGCGATTGGGCGGCAATCGATCTCTTCGACGACAACGATCGTCTCAAGACCGTCGCCGCGATTCACGCCGATCCCGAGAAGTCGCGCCTGGTGAAACGCCTGGTCGGCCGCTACACGCACAATCCGCGCTACGAGCCGACAATCGCCGCGGCGCTGCGGATAGGGCGGCCGATGATCATCGAAACCGTGAAGAGGAGCTTCTCGAGAAAGCCGCCGCTCCGCACTATCTCGCAGCGATTCGCGAGCTCGCGCCGCGTTCAACCGTCACCATTCCGCTGCGTACGCGCGGGCGCACTCTTGGATCGCTCGTAGCGTATTGGTCGCAAACGCCGCGACAATACAAAGATGCCGATCTGCCGCTCTTCGAGGAGCTGACGAGACGCGCCGCGGTGTCGATCGAGAACGCGCGGCTCTACGAGCGCGAGCGCGAAATCGCCGCGCAGTTTCAGAGCGCGGCGCTGCCGATTTCGCTCCCGCGGGTTCCAGGGATTCATTTCGAAGCGATGTACGTGCCCGCGAGCGATCGCGAGTTGCTGGGAGGGGACTGGTACGACGCGCTGCGCCTCAACGACGGGCGTATCGTCGTTTCAATTGGCGACGTCGCCGGCAGCGGTTTGGCGGCGGCCGTGATCATGGCTTCGATGCGCCAAGTCTTACGTGGTGTCGCGCAAGTCTATCCCGATCCGATCGCGATGCTCGACGCCGCCGATCGCACGCTCAAGACCGAATATCCAGAAACGTTCGTCACCGCGTTCGTCGGCGTTCTCGATCCGATCGCTCGAACGCTCGTCCATGCCTCCGCGGGACACCCGATGCCATTCCTGCGCGACGCGGCCGGCACGGTAACGCCGTTGGGCGAGAGCGGGCTGCCGCTGGGGCTGCGGGTTCGCGGCGAGACATCGACGATGACGCTGCTGCCCGCCTCGGCGCTGCTGGTCTTCTATAGCGACGGTTTGATCGAGGCGGATCGCGACGTCGTGCGCGGCTACGAACGGCTGCGCGCGACGATTGCACGACCCGAGATTGCCGGCAGTCCCAATCCGGCCGCAGCGCTCTATCGCGCAGTGCTCAAGCGCGGCGGCAACGACGACGTCGTCGTGCTGACGCTTCGGCTCGACGACCCGGCTGCAGCGCCCGCCGGCGGTGGACATATTACGCTGCGATGGGCCTTCGACACGAACGAGGTCGACCTCGCGCGAGAGGCGCGCTACGCATTCACCGGCTCGTTGCGCAATGCCGGCGTGCGCGAAAAGCAACTCGACGCGGCCGAACACGTCTTCGGCGAATTGCTCGGCAACGTCGTGCGCTACGCACCCGGACCGATCGAAATGATTTTGGATTGGGCGCGCGGAGCGTCACCGGTCTTGCACGTGCTCGATCGTGGTCCCGGCTTTACCTTTGCACCGAAGCTGCCGTCCGACGTGCTCGACGAACGCGGCCGCGGGCTCTACATCGTCTGGTCGCTCGCCGAAGACGTCAACGTGACGCCACGCCACGACGGCGGCGCGCACGCCCGAGCCGTGCTTAGCATTATCTAGGGGATGTCGCTGCCACGCGGGCCGGCATCGCTTTTTACTTCAGATGACGGCCCTGTTGCGCTGGAGAAACTCGCGCTAAGGCGAGACTAAAACGTGGAGAATCGCGCGAGCCGCCGGCTCGCCGGCGACCTTTGCGATGACGCCGCAGTGGAACGGCCCGGATCGTAGGGCGATCGCTTCATAGATGTTGATCCGATACTTCCTGATGCGGGCAACGCCGATTTGATCGAAAGCGACGCGACCGGTGCAATCGTCGGCAATCTGCAAGGGTTGAGTTCCGTTGTAGAACAGTTTGACCGACTCTTTGACCCCTTTTTGTAGCGTTATGTGGTGGGGGCGCCAAAAAAGCCGCCCGTGCATGGAAGCGTCGGTTCCGCCGGTTCGACTAATACCGTCCGCGATGCCGTTGGAGCCGTTCGTTTGAGAAATCGCCTGCGGAGTCGTGGGACCATTAGCGGGAGCACCGCAACCGCTCACGCACAACACGCCGAGTGCAACGGAGCACGTTATCCGAGAAAAGCTCATCTTGAAACCTCCTATTCCTTAGCATAGAAGGATACGAAAAAGAGTCGAGCGACCGCGGTTATCAACGACGCACGATATTAGTTGACAAAAGAAAACAGTTTTATGCAATGAGTGACGCTGCTTATATTTTTTCGCGACGAAGTAAGTACACGCACGCGTAAATGGATGTAATTTCGTCGTTGCATCACGTGTACACAACCGCTTGTCGCGTGTCCAATTCCGTGGCGTTGCCTGCTTGCTTGTTCAACCAGAGTATCGCGAGCGGCCTGCTGGTCTATGAAGCGCATCCGTACGCGCTGCCGTTCTTTCGCAGTCTAAACGGCGTTCGACGAGCGCCCGTCCGGGAGTTTATTGACCGACAGCCAAGCAACCTAACAAAGGAGCTTGGAAATGAAGGCGTGGGTTTTTGCGTTTGCAGCGCTGAGCGCATTGGCATTCCTAGGTCCCGTCGCGATACACGCGGGCACACTTCCCGATATTAGCGGTACCTGGTACTCGGGCGGCGATCGGTCGAAGCGTTGCAGGATCGAGCAGAGCGGGTCGTCGCTCACGCTTCGCAACGAAGACGGATGGACCGGAACCGGCAAGTTCGTGAATCCCAGCGAAATTTCGACGACGTGGGGATCGTTCGGGTCGCGAACGACGGTCGTTGGGCGCATTTCCGGCGATCTTCAGACGATTCGCTGGAGTAACTCGACGTACTGGACGCGCGGCGGCAGCAGGCCTGAACCGACTGCGAGCCCGACGCCGAACCCGTACCGCGAAATCCGGCTGGCGTCGCAGACGCTCGAGAATAAGCCGCAGGGGAAGATCGCATTCATGGGCGGCTGGGCCGCCGTCAAGCGCGACGGGCACGGCGCGATCGTCTGCGTTTCGTTCAAAAACGACGCTGCAGTTGCCGCAACACGCATCTTCTTTCGATTTACGGTTCTCGGCCGTTCGGGCAACGAGCTGGGCAATCTCGAGCTCGACCGGAGCGGCACGTTCTCGCCGGGAGTCGACATCAATGGTTGGAAGTCGTTATCGGAGTGGCAAGGCGGAGTCGGCCACCGAGGTTATGGGGATAACTGTAAGGTGCTCAACGGCAACGTCGCCGCGCTTCCGCTGCTCTCGGCGCACACCGTAACGTACGAGGTTACGCGCGTCGAGTATGCCGACGGCAGCAACTGGACGCCGTAAAGGAGCGAACGATGGCGGATTTTCGACGTATGAGTGTTGCGCTGGCGATAGTGGCGTCAAGCGTGCTGCTAGCCGGCTGTGGCGTCTCGGAATCTTCCGCAACTCTTCCTGATTTGCGCGCAGCGGGCGATGGAGGAGGTCTTCGCGCGCGTGACTTGCTCTATGTAGCGGCGGGCAAGAACGTCTATGTTTACACGTATCCGCAGCACAAACTGCTGGGTACGCTCGGTCCGATGCCGGGCGACCTCTGTTCCGACAGTCAGGGAGACGTCTTTATCTCGCAGCCTTACGACCAAGTATTAGAGTACGCGCATGGCGCCGTCGTACCCAAACTCACCTTGACCCTGCCAACGTTCGCGGTGGCCTGCGCGACGGATCCCCTCACCGGCGACCTCGCCGTAACCAACGAGGGTCATGGCGTCACGGTCGTTCCGTACGGCAAAAGATATGGTTGGGGGTTTGCGAAAACGTACAACGAATCAAACATCGAAACTTCGGCTTATTGTGGATACGACGCCGGCGGCAACCTCTTCGTGGACGGTATCAGCACGAAGTTTGCGTTCGTCTTGTACGAACTGCCCAAGGGTGGCAAAGCCCTCGAGCCGATAACGCTCGATCAAAGCATTGCGAAAGCCGGCCCCGTGCAATGGGACGGCAAGCACCTTACCGTAGCCGACCTTGGTCCCGGCTCGACGAGCATTGTAACGATCTATCGGTTCAACGTCAGCGGCAGCTCGGGAACCCGAGTCGGCTCGACGAAGCTCTCCGATTCGAACGGCAAGGCGGATTTTTGGATTCAGGGCAACAGCGTGATTGCACCGTATGCCAAGCACAAATACGTGCAGGGAATTGGATTCTGGCCATACCCGGCGGGTGGTGAGCCGGCAGAGCATTTTTCAAGCCCGGCAGAAGCTGCCGGTGAAACGGTGAGCCTAGGAAAACCTTAGTGCGCCGTGACTAGCGTTCTCGTCACCGGCGGCTCGGGCGTCATTGCGCGAAGGTGCGCCGTCGAGCTGCTGCGCAGCGGTTACGAGGTGCGCGCGACCCTTCGCGACTCGGCGCGCGAGGGCGAAGTTCGCGCCTCCATTGCGACTGAGATCGATCCGCAAGATCGTTTGACGTTTTACACCGCCGAGTTGATGCGCGACGACGGCTGGGCGCAAGCGGTCGCGGGCGCGCGCTACCTGCTGCACGTCGCATCGCCTTTTCCGCCGGGGGCGCCCGAGCACGAAGACCATCTCATCATTCCCGCGCGCGAGGGAACGTTGAGGGTACTTCGTGCGAGCGTTGCCGCCGGGGTCGAGCGCGTTGTGATTACGTCGTCCGCCGCGGCGATCGCGTACGGTCCCGAGCCGCCCGACGGCGTTTACACGGAACATGATTGGTCGGACCCGACGAGCCCGGAGACGCCGGCGTACGCGCGGTCGAAGACGATCGCCGAACGCGCCGCGTGGGACTTCATGGCGGCGAGCGGCGGAGCGATGACGCTCGCCGTCGTGAACCCGACGGTCGTCATCGGGCCGCTGCTCGGCGACGATCCGTCGTTTTCATTTCAGAGCATCAGCCGGCTGCTCGAAGGCGCCATGCCGGCGATTCCCCGCGTCGGATTCAACTTCGTCGACGTGCGCGACGTCGCCGATCTTCATCTTCGCGCGATGACGGCGCCCGAGGCTGCCGGTCAACGTATCCTAGCAACGACGACGTTTGCATGGATTGCCGACCTTGCACGGATTCTGCGCGAGCGGCTCGGCCGCGACGCGCACAAGGTCCCCAAGCTCATGGCTCCCGACGTGCTGGTGCGCTTTCTCGGGCTTTTCGATCCGACGATTCGCAGCATCGTCGGGAGTCTCGGCGAGCGCACGCAATACTCGAACGAAAAAGCGCGCTCGCTGTTCGGCTGGGAGCCGCGCCCGTTCGACGAAACCGTCGTGGACTGCGCGCACAGCCTACTGGCGCTTTCTTCTGTTTAGGTCTTTGCGCAGGTTTCCTTGACGTTGACGACGCGGCCGCTGATTTCGGTAAACGACGTCGTCATCGTTTTCTTCGTATCGCTGACTTTGGTGAAGACTTCGGGCTCGTACGACATCACGTCGGCTGATCTGCTTTGGATGACGTAGGTGTAGGTCTTCTCATTGCCAGTCGGCATGGGTGCCGTCGCGATCGAGTAGCCGCCAAGCTCGTTGGTAGCAATGCGGACCCAGCGCTTTGCGACGGCATCGAACGTGTACTTAGTTTCGCTTCGAAGCTCTCGCAGAATCCACGACGTCTTGTGAATCGTCGTCTCTTTAAGCATCCAGTAGCCGGTGGGATCCATCGAGTAGACTTCGGTCGTGTTGAACGGTCCGGGGCGTCGCGAGCTGACGTCCGCGCAATTCCACGTCCCGATCAGAAACCTCATCGTTGAGAAATCCGGCTTGGTCTGCACTGGAACCGGCGTTCCCTCGACCTTTGGGGCCGCAGCGAACGCGGCCGCGCTTCCGATCGTGAGCAGCAACGCTAAGCAACATAAGAAGCGCGTCGATTTATGCACGGGTGAAGTCTCCTTGTGTTGATGACACCGCAGCTCAGGCTGACAGGAGGGATTCGGCGCGGAGGCGGATGTTCGTCGGGATTGGCACGGCGCGGCGATTCTTGGAGTCGATGTGCACGGCGGTGAGCTCGCAGATCGCGCAGACGACGTCACGTTCGGCGTCGCGCATCTCGTGCACGAAGACGATCTTGCGATCGAAGATACTGAGGAGATGCGAGCGAATCTCCACGACCGAACCGGCAAAGAGTTCGCGCTTGTAGGCGATGTTCTGCTGAACGCCGGCCACGCCGCGCTGTTCGTCGTGCAGATAACTCGACGTAACCCCGATGGCGGCCATCAAATTCCACGTCGCCTCGTCGAATTTGCCGACGTACCACATGACGTTCATGTGTCCCATGTGGTCGCAATGCCATGGATAGACCGCTCCGCGGTACGTGACGATTGGTGTCAAAACCCTCGCGAGATACCGCTTTAGCCGCGGGAATCCTCGCGCAGTTGCGAGCCCGGTACGCTAAGCTTTTCCAAGGAAACGCTAAGGGCCGAGCCGCTTCAATGTATTATGGACAGAGGCCGACGGCCGCGCCGGTTGCCGAAAAAGCAGCTCGACGAGCTTGAAGCGCTGATGGAATCGCGCGACCCGGGGTTCGATGGTCCGCTAGGAGCGTCGATTATCCGTCTGCACGGTTTTCTCACGAGCGTCGTATCCGGGCCACCCATCGTGCCATCGCAATGGGTACCGGTCGTCTTTCGAAACGAGGAAACTCAGGGCTGGGAAACGACCCGTCAGGCGAAGCGGGCGATGAACTTATTGATGCGCTTCTGTGACGAAATCGTCACCGATTTGACTGAGGCGTACGGACCCTACAGCATCATTCTAAATAGGATTAGCGATCCGCCGGGCGATGTCCATTTCGTCGACGACTGGTGCAAAGGCTACGTCGTCGGCATATTGCGGCGTTCGGAGGAGTGGCAGCCGGCGATGGCAGCGCCGGAGCTCGAAAGCGCCTTCGCACCGATTCTCGCACTTGGTCTGCCCGATAGCGAAACACCCAATCCGTTCGATGAACCGGAAAAGTACGGGACAATGATACAGGCGTTGCCGCAATCCGCTATCGACATCTACGGTTGGTGGCGTATGCCGCGTTCGGAGCTGAAGCGCCCCAGCTTCCACCGAGTCTTAACCTACGTCTTTGTGCAGGTTTCCTTGACGGATACGACGCGGCCGCCTGTCTCCGTGAACGACGTCGTCATCGTTTTTTTCGTGTCGCTCACTTTGGTGTAGACTTCAGGCTGGTACGATGCGATGTCGGGAGGTTTGCTCTCAATGACATAAGTGTAAGTCTTCTTGGTTCCGGTCGGCATCGGGGCGGTCGCCACCAAGTAATTTCCCCGATCGCCGGTGTCGATACGCACCCAACGCTTTGCAACGGAGTCCCACGTGTACTTCGTTTCGGTTTGAAACTCTCGCGGAATCCACGACTGCTTGTGAATCGTCGTCTCCCGAATGATCCAGTAGCCGCTCGGATCCATCGAGTAGACTTCGGTCGTGTTGAACGGGCCGGGGCGGCGCGAACTCAAATCCACGCAGTTCCAGGTGCCGATGAGAAACTTCATCGTGGAGAAGTCCGGCTTCGCCACCATCGGCGCCGGCGTCCCTTCGACTTTCGGCGTGGCGGCGAACGCAGCGCCGCCGGCCATCGGAAGCAACAACGTTAGAGCGCAAAGAATGCGCGTTGACGAATTCATAATACAGAACCCTCCTCGAGCGCTTAGCCCCTAAGTTATACGGCATGCCGCCTCCGGAAGCCCCCATGGCACCACTGCGGGGCGCTCCTGCGAATGAGGCGGGGATTACTGCAGGCGGCTGCTGCTGCGGATGACGCCTTCACCGAAGGAGGCGAGATAGACGTAACCATCGTTCCAGACTACACCGATGAAGTGATGCGCGATCGACTTTAAGTCGATGCGACGCCAGCTCGAGCCGGTGTCGTAGGAAATAAATGCGCCGAAGCGTGTCGTCAATACGAGAGCAGGCGTCGCGTTTGATTTGGCGGCGGGATTGAACGCGAGGCGATTTCCGTAGAAGCGAGTCGCGTAATATGGCGCTTTCTTCTCCACTTCCGAGATCAGGCAGCGTACGTCGGGCCATGGGCGTTGCGTCGGCGGCTCGTCGAGCTCGCTGACGTTCTAAAACGTCGCGCCGCCGTTGACGCTGCTATAGATGACGATGTTGTCCGTTTTCGGTTCGTGATCCGCGACGACGATCGTCGCCGGCCGCTGTGGATCGAATGCAGCGAAGAGCCGATGCGCGGGGAAATAAATCGTCCGCACTCCCGAAACCGGTGCGCTCGAAAATCCAGAAGCTTCGTGCCAGCGGCTGCCGCCGTCGTGCGAATAATAGAGGCTCGGCGGACTCTTTGCGCTGCCGGCCGCCACGAGCATCGAATTCGCAGCTCACTGGGCGAAATCACGATTTGATACGGATTGGTGAACCGCCACGACGCCGCGTTCCAGGTTTTCCCGCCATCGTTGCTGATCGAGATGCGTGCGGTTGGTCTGTCGGCGTGCGTTACGGCATAGACCGTATCTGAGTGCGAAGGATCGAAGGCCAGCGATTCGATGCCCGCGACGCGAGCTTTTGAAAAGTTGCGGCAACCGTCGAACGATACGCGCAGACCGCTATCCGGATGCGCGAAATAGCAGCGGCTGGGATCGAACGGATCGACGACTGCCTCGCCGCCTTCGCTCGTGCCGCGTAAGTATCGCCATTGTCGGCCTCGTTCCAAACTCGTGCCGGCGCCGTTGTCCTGCAGCGCAACGACCGACCCGTCACCCTGCGGAGTCAGCGAAAACGAATACGCGAGCGTGTTCGGTATTGCGCTCAAGCCGCGGCGCGTCGCCGTGACTGCAGCGCGGCGCATAGGCAAGGCCCTGGTCTTGCAAGATGTAACAGGCTCGTCATCAGAGTACTTGCCCGGGAACGGGAATGACGTAGCGAGTGTCCGAGCCGAAAGGCTGCGTCGCAAAGTGGATTCTCGGCCTGGGACTTCCGTCGGCGGCTAGATATTGAAAGTAACCGCTATCCTGACCAAGGTAAAGGCGTTGCGGCACGACGCGGCTGAACGCGATCGCTTGCGCACCGACCGAGCAGCGGCAATCGATTCGCGTCCACGTCATTCCGCCGTCAATCGAGCCGTAGAGTCGCTGATTCCAAATACCCGTATCGTCGACGTTTGCGTAGATGACGTTCGTGTCGAACGGGTCGACTGCGATGTCGTGAATCGCGCCCGTGCCGGGATGGCCCAGTCTCGTCCAGGTTCCCGCGGATAAACGATAGACGTTCCCGTTCGTCGCACCCGCATAGCTGAATGTCGAGACGGTCGTGACGGTCGTCGCGCCCTTCGCTAGCGGCAGCGAGATGTTCCACGTCGCGCCATCGTCGGTCGAGGCGAGCACGCCGCGGCGCGACGCAAGATAGAGCGTCGTGCCGGCTTGCGAAAAGCGCGTCGATTCGGAGCCGTCCACATTATGCCAACTGCGTCCGGCATCGGTCGACCGAAACGTACCGCCGAACTCGGTGGCGGCGAGCACGATCGATGGTCTTGCGGGATCGAGCCAGAGGCCGTTGACGACCGAAGAGATCGTTCCGTCGGAGTTCGTCAACCCGTCGACGACCGGCATCCAATGCGAGCCGCCATCGACGGTCTTGTAGATCCCCATTTGCGACGGCGACTCACGCGGCGTGTCTCCCCATCCGCCGCCGATATACATAATTTCGGATCGCTCGGCACGTACGCAAAGGCGTTGACCTTGCCCGACCAGCCGGCGACGAGGCGAGGCCCCACCGGAATCCATTGCGGCTGCACGGTGTTGCGCGCGCTCGTCGACTCGTGTGTGGCGGCAAACGGCGAAAACGGAATCGACGGAGCGACGTTGCCGCTCGCGCGGCAGCCGGCGAGCAGCATCAATCCGATCGCAAACCTCCGCACGACGACCAGCGCTCTGCGCTCTCTAAGCGTGACGGCCTAGCAGGGGACGTAGACGTCGAAGATCGTTTCTCCGATCGCGCGCCCGTAGTGTGGTTCCGTCGCCAGCCCCTGCATCACCGAGGCTGCCGGCAACGCGCGTTCACGCGATCGCGCGTGGTGTTCGTCGAATCCGATGACCAGCGTCCCTTGCAGTACGGTGTAAATGTCATACTCGTTGTTCACGTGCCACGGGTAAGTGTACCCATCGCGGAACTTAAAGCGAATGACTTGACCGCATTTGTCGGACGGTTTACCGCGGATGTACGCGTAATACGCGCCGGCCGGCACGCCTTTTTTGGTGTAAGGAATCCAGCGCACGTCTTGCGGCAAGGTATACCTCGTTGCCGCAAAGGCGTGCGCCGTACTCGTCACTGCGAATAGCAGTGCGATTAGGGCGGCCCTTCGAGACGCGCCCTTCGGGCGCTCCTCAGGATGACACACAGAGGCGCTCCTCGGGATTACACATTACGCCTAGTTTTCGTCGGGGATGTGGTGGTCTGCTGCTTGATGCAGGAAGAACTCCGCGTCTTTGGGCGCCGTGATCTTCTTGAACTTGCGCGGTGCCTGGTTGAAGTCGAAGCAGTCGGCTGCGGGCGATGTGGCACGCGTGTCGCTCGCGCTGAGCTGGCCGAGGCCGAAAACGTCTTCGACGAACCTCAAGATGCTGCCGTGCTCGTATTGAACCTCCGAAATATGGCCTTCCTTGGCATAGGGCGAGATGATGATCATCGGAATACGCATGCCTAGACCGTCGTAGTCCTTGTAAGGCGGCTCCTCGGGGTCGTACCATCCGCCGTAATCGTCCCACATGACGAAGATCGCGGTCGACTTCCAATATTTCGATTTGCCGATCGCGTTCACGACCGACGTAACCCACGAGGGCCCGGTGTTCGAGCCGGAGCCTGCATGATCGGAGTTCGTCCACGTCGGCGTCACCCAGCTCACGCTTCGCAGGTCGCCGTTGCTGATGTCGGTGAGTACCTGCGCCGGGTTGCCGATGACGTCTTTCTTCCAATCCGAACCGTCATAGATGTGTTTGATCGCCTGATAAGCGCTCCAGATGCCGGGATTCCTCGAGTTGTACGACGTCGCATAGTAGGCCCATGAAACGCCTGCGCCGTCGAGCTCGTCGCCGAGTGTCGTGGGATCCCAACAGACGAGTTCGTGGCCGTCGGGTACCTGACGTTGCGGACCAACCTTCGAAATGTTATCGCCGGCGCCCCCCGGGCAGCCCCAGTTGCTGTACGGGAAGTTCACGGCGGATTCCGCCTGCGCCGAAATCATGTATTGATGCGAAATGAAACTGCTGGCGTCGAAGTTCGAGGCGTACATCTGATCGGCAAGCACGTACTGTTTCGCCATCGCAAAGTAGGGCGCCGTTTCGGTGTGCGGCACGTACGCGTAGGGCGGATATTTGATCGGGCACGGATTGCTGCTGCTGCCGTAGCAGCCCCAGCTCTCTAGATTGAAGCCATTATTTTGGCAATCCGTGCCGGGAATGGTTCCGGTTCCGTTACACGCGGCTTCGAAACCCCACGAGTCGTGCTCGATGTCCCAGTACGTTTCGAGCGGTATCGGCTTCAGCGTGATTTTGTCGCCGTACGAATCGTAGCCGTACGTCGCCGTCGTGGCGCCCTTGAAGCCGTAAAAGAGATTGTTGAACGAACGATTCTCTTGAATCAGGATGACGACGTGCTCGATCTTGCCGCTGCCGCTTCCACCGCTCAACGGCCGGATGACCGTGCTGGGAAGTCCAGGGGCCGCGCCGCTCGGCGCACCATTACCGCCGCACGCCGCGAGCATAAATCCGCACGCCGCAACGATGGAAGCGCGCGCCGTTGGAGAGAAAAACATCGCGTACTCCTTCTGCAAACCGGGTCTGCGCAAGAGCTACAACTCGGCAAACGGCGCTCCCTGGCAATTTGATGACTACAGTTTCTTCTACAACGGAGGATCTCGCCGTGACGCAAACGTTTATGGCAAGGCGAGGGGACTGCCGGTTGCAGGCAAGTAGTAACCTTCTTCCATGGTTGCGTCGCGGCGGACGCGGTTAACAACCAGACCAAGCACGTTCTTGATGCCGACCTGATCGATATGGTCGAGCGTTTCGCGTACGTATGCGGCGCCGCTGCGATCGGCCGAGACGACGAGCACCGTGCCGTCGACCTTCTCCGCAATCATCGCCGCGTCGACGACCGGCAGCACGGCCGGCAAGTCGAAGATCACGGTTTGATAGCCGAGAATCTCCGCATCGTTGAGAAGCTCGCGCAGCGCCGGCGAGTGCAGGAGCTGGGCGGGATTGTTGACGGGAAGGCCGCTCGTCAACACGTCGAGTCCGGGGATGTTCGTCTTACGAATGGCTCCCTCGAGCGGCGTAGAGCCTTTGAGTACGTCGGCAAGGCCCGCTTCGTTTGGTACTTGCAGGATACGATGAAGTGACGGCCGCCGCAGATCGCCGTCAATCAAGAGCACCGGCGCGTCGAGCTCGGCGAGCGTATGCGCGATGTTAACCGCAACGGTGCTTTTACCGTCGCCGGGGCGCGGGCTGGTGAACGCAATCGAGCGCACGCGTTTGCGATCCGAGTAGCGCAAGAGCCGCACGATCTGCAGCATCGACTCGAGCGTCATCGCGCGTAGTGCCGGGAGCGATTCGCCTTCACTGCCGCTGAGGTCCGGAATGGCGCCAAGCACCGTCGCACCAAAGATGGCGCGAATTTCGCTTTCGGCCGCCTTGCGCCGGTCGAGCATTTCCATCGCGGCAAGTACGCCTGCCGAGAGCAACAGACTCAGCAAGAACCCGAGCCCGAGCAGCAGCGTGCGGCTCGGCTTCGCCAACGCGTCCGCAGGGGAGGCGCGCTGCGTGATCGTCACGTCGCTGATTGCGGTGCTTTTGGCAATCATTGCATCGCTGAGGCGTTGCTGCAGCGCGGAATAGACCGCTTCGGCCTCTTTGGCGTTTCGCTGCAGTGCTGCAAACTGCACCGTCTCATCGGGCAGCGCGCGCATCTGGGTGAGCAGCGCCTTGCGCTGCGCGGCAAGCTCGGTGAGCCCTGCCCGGTCGGAGGCGATTTGCGTGCGATAGCCGGCGGCTTGCGTATTGAGCTGCTCGTAGACCGGATTGATCGACGTGCTTGCTGCCGAGACGACCGTCGCGGGCTGGCGCGCGATCTCGCGTTGAATCTCGGCTTGCTGCTGTTCGAGCGTGATCACGGCCGGATGGCGCTCCGTATACGTCCGCCGCGCTTCGCCGAGTTGCGTTTGGACTTGCGCGAGCTGCGTCTTCAACGACTCCACGACCGGATTCGGGGCCATCGACTGCGAGCTCGGCGACGTGGCGCCCGTGCCGGCGAGCTGCTGCGTGTCGCTTTGGAGCTGCGCGGCGGCCTGGCGCTGATCGAGTCGTAGTTGTGCGGCCTTGACGTCGAGCGACGTCAGCGACGAGATCGTCGCCGAGGCCTGCTGGCCCACGTCGGCGATCGCGTGGCTGCGTTCAAAAGACGTCAGCGCCGACTCGGCCGTACGCTGGCGGCGTGCGGCGTCGGGCATCTCTTGCGAAAGAAATCCGATCGCGGCGATCGCTTGGCCCGCGACGAGATTACGCTCGCGCTCGATGAACGAATCGGCGAACCCGTTGGCGATGCCGGCTGAGAGGTCGGGAGTCTTCCACGTCGCGGTGATTCGAACCACCGACGTGTTGTTGACCGGCTCGGCCTTCACCGCCGACAGCAGCGCGTTGGGCGTCGTGCTGAGATGAAGCCGGTCGATCACGTCGCGCGCGATCGGCGTCTCGGTCATCAGCTCCGAGTACGTTTCGCCCGACTGAATGCCGGAGACGATCATAAGCGCGTTGAGGATCGGCAAATTCGTCGGTGCATCGCCTTGGTTGGGCGATCGGCCCATGCCGACGATGACGCTCGCATTGCTCGTATACCGCTTGGGAGTCGTCAAGACGAAAAGCAACATGACTGCGAGCAACGCGCCGAACGTGATGAAGAAGACTTTGCGCCGCAGCTTGAGCACGGTGAAAATGCGATTGAAAACGGTAATCGGATCGATCATGTCAGAATCCCAATATCAGACGGATGAAGTTGAAGATGGTCGAGCCGCTCGTTCCCGGCTTCTTCGCCTGGGGAACGAAGACGACGTCGCCTTGCGCGAGCTTCGGATCGCCGGCTAAGTCGCCGTGCTCCAAAGCACGGTACATGTCGACCTCGCTGGTCGCGCCTTTCCCGGCGGCGTTCGCCGTAACGAAAACGTGGCTCAGGTCGGATTGCGCGGTCGCGCTGTTTCCGACTTTGGCGATTGCGATGCTCAGCCGATCGCCCTCGTGGAGCTGCACCTCGCCGGGGTGATCGACCGCGCCGACGACTTCGATCGTGAACGTCGCGCGCGATTGGACGTAGATCACGGAGTTGTCGCCGAGCGGGACGTCCTGGCTCTGGTCGCCGTCGCGCAGCAGCGACTGCAGCGAAACCACGCGCACGCTTCCACCATCGGTCTCGACGCGCGCGGAGGGCAGCTCGCCGACCATGCTGCTGTCGAGGCCGCCGGCCGCGGCGATCGCGTCGGAAAGCTTGGCGCTGCCGCGCAGCGCATATTTACCGGGGGTCTTGACGTCGCCGAGGACGAGCGCGTTGCTCTGCCCTTCGGTAACGACTTCGATCGTCACGAGCGGCTTGCGGATAAACTTCGCGAGCGCGTGCGCGAGTTTGCGGCTTGCGGCGTCAGCCGAAAGGCCCGCCACTTGCAGCGGTCCGACGAGCGGCAGATTCACCGTTCCATCCGGCAGCACGGTAACGTTTTGCGTTAGCGCCGTCTCGCCGTAAACGGCGACGGCGAGCTGGTCGCCCGGATGGATCAGATATCCCGCATCTGCTAAGGCTGCACCGGGCGGCGCGGCCAACGCGAAAGCGAAGAGAACGATAGCGTAAAGCGATTTCATAGTTAACCTCGAGTTAGCATCAATATTGCCCCAGGGTGCCGTCGCGGCGTCCGCAATGCACCGTGCGCGCAAAAACGTAGAGTGAGCTCGGAAGCAGTACCACCGTCAGAGCGACCATCCACGCTACCTCGCTGCGTAGATCCCAGAGCGTCGCACCGTAGAAGGCACCGCGTACGCCATTGAGCGCATGCGAGATCGGCAGAAGCCAGCCGACGACCTGCAGCGCAAGCGGCAGCTTCGCGAGCGGTAAGTAGACGCCGCCGAAGAGCGTCGTCGCGCTATTGACCGCGAACGCGAGCGGACCGGTCTTCTTAAACGCCATCGTGGCCGCGGCGGCGAAGACGCCGATCGGCGAAACGGCGGCGACGGTGAGCAGCACAAAGACGGCGGCGGTGAGCCAGTTCATTTGATGCAGATTCAGGCCGAAGAGCATCGCCAGGAGAAAGTAGAAGACGACGCGCGTCAGCGTCAGCGCAAACGACCAGAGGCCCGTGCCGAGCACGATGAGCGAGAGAGACGTCGGCGTTGCCAAGACCGCCTCGAGCGTCCCGGTCGTCTGCCCCTCGCGCACCGATTCGGCAAAACTCAGCATCGCGTTGTTCTGAAAGGTCACGAAGGCGAAGCTGATGACGAGATATGCGAAATAACTGCCGGCGTGGCCGTTCGCGCCGAATGCCGCAGACGGCTTGACGATCATCGACAGGTAATAGGCGATCGTCACTTCGATGGCTATGGAGACCCACTGCGAATGAAAGTACGCAGGATACGCGAGCGCGCAGCGCGCGTCGCGCACGAAGATCGCGCCGATCTTCGCAAAGGCGTCGGCGGTTACGTTCACCGGGCGCGCGGCGCTAGACAGCATACCCGGTGACCTCTTTGAAGAATTCGATCGGCGATCGTTGATGCCGATTGAGCTGTTCGGGCGGACCGACGGCGGCGATCGTACCGTTGCTCACCACCGCGACGCGATCGCAGAGCGACCACGCTTCTTGCAAGAGATTCGTCGCCAGCACGACCGTCTTGCCGCGGCTGAGCACGAGTTCGTCACGGATCAATCGATGCAGCTCGTCGGCGCCGATCGGATCGACGGCCCGCGTCGGCTCGTCGAAGAGCAGGATCGGCGGATCGCTCAAGAGTGCTCGCGCCACCACGAGCCGTTGGCGCATGCCCGAAGAGAACTCGCCGAAGCGGCGATCGATCGCATCGAGCATCCCGACCTCTGCGAGCGTTTGCTCGATGCGCGCGTTCAGATGCCGCCCGCGCAGACCGGCGAGCGCCCCGAAAAAGCGCAGATTTTGGCGAGCGCTGAGCCGAAAGTAGAAGCTCCGATCTTCGCTGCTGCAGAAGCCGATGCGCGAGCGCGCGAGCATCGGTTTGGCGACTGCGTCGATGCCGTCGATGATGACGGAACCGCGATCGGGCAATACCAGCGTCGCCATCATCTTGAGCAGCGTCGTCTTCCCGACACCGTTGGGGCCCAGCAGACCGAAGAGCTCGCCGCGCGCAACGTCGACGTCGACGTCCCGCAGTACGTTCTTCTTGCGCGCGAAGCCTTTGCTCACGCCGTGGACGGCGATCGCGCCGTTATCGTGGGACAACATCGTACCTCGCGTAGAGAGCCGCATACTTTTGCGCCGTCAAGCGAATGTCGAAACGGCTGCGTGCGGCCGCGAAGGCCTCATCGGCGCGGCGCATCGTCGCAGGCCGATTTTCGAAGGCTTCGCATAAGGCCGAGCTGAGCGAGCGCGCATCGAAGCCGTCCGCGATCCGTCCCAGGCGGCCGCTTTCGAGCAGCTCGCGCGCACCCTTCCAGGGCGTCGTTACGATCGGTATCCCGGCGTACATTCCCTCGAGGGCCGCCAGCGGCATTGCTTCGTTTCGCGACGTTATGAGCAAAACGTCCGAACGCCGCATCAGGTTTTCGACGTCGCTGCGATGGCCGAGAAAGCGGATGCGATCGGCGACGTTCAACTCCTGTGCGCGTTCCTTGAGCTCGGATTCATCGGGACCCGCGCCGACGAGCAGTAGGCAGAAACGCTGGGCCGGCCGCATCGCGCAGAGCTCGCGCAGCGCCTCGATTGCGAGGCGCTGATTCTTCACCGCCGTCAGCCGTCCGACGTGCAGAATGATTTTCGAGCCTTCATGAATGGGCGGATCGATGCGCGGCACGGGCCAGCGCAAACGGCGCGCGGGCTGCGGCACGCCGTTGGGAATAACCACGATGCGGTCGCGCGGGACGCAATCGTCGCTCACGAGCATCTCTGCGAGAACGTCCGAGAACGTTACGATCGCATCCGTCCGGCGGTGCAAGGCCGCATTCACGACGCGTTGCAAACGCTGTCCTCGAAAGGCGCTATTGTGCTCGGTATGGACGATGTTTCTCACGCCCGCCATTCGCGCGGCAAGGCGCCCCCAGAGCTTGCCGTGATAGCCGTGTGTATGCACCACGGATGGCCGGCACGACTTGATTAGGCGCACCATTCGAAAAAGGAAGGCGAGATCGTAACGCGATTGGCGGTTCGCGCTGAGCACGGGAACGTTTCCCAGCTCGGTCACATCGCTCTGAATGGTCAGCACGGTCGTCGGAATACCGATCTGATCGAGCGCGCGCGTCAACGAACGGACGAAATGCTCGGCGCCGCCGCGTTGCAGGCTATGCGTGACGTGCATCACCGCGCCGGAACGGACTCTATGCGGCATAGAGTTCGCTCACCTCGCCGACCCACCGATCGAGCCCGAAACGAATCGCGGCGCGGGCATTGCTTTGCGGTGCCGTCCGCGGAGCGGCCTCGATGGCGCGCGCGAAGGCACCCGCGTCGTTGGAAACGAGCGTCACGAGCGGCTCGTCGCGTCCGATCTCGGCGAGCGGCTCGATGTCGCTTGCGATCACCGGTAACTCGCAGCAGAGTGCCTCGAGCAGTGTGTAGGGCGCGCCCTCGCGCCGGCTCGGCATCACCAATGCATCCGCCGCCCAGTAGAACGGCGCGGTATCGGCCGCAAACGGCACCGAAATCGTCGGCACGCGCGAGCGGAACTCTTGCAAAGCCGGTTCAGGCGCGCCGACAGCGATCAGTACGACGTCGCGCGCGCCGCCGAGCGCCTGCCAGAGAATGTCGCTGCCTTTCACCGCGACGTCACGGCCGAAGTGCAACAGGACGCGCGCGCTCCGGTCGATCCCGAGGGACGCGCGCGCCGCCGCGCGCTGCTCGCGCGTCGGCGGCCGAAAATGCCGCGCGTCGACCGCATTACGAATGACGGCGATGCGCTTCGCCGGCGCGCCAAGCCGCTCGATGGATCCGCGCAGTGCCTCCGAAACGGTTACGAACCGATGCACGCCGCCGCCGAACAATGCGTACTTCGCCGTGCGCAGCGCGCGGCGCGGCCCGGCCGGAAGGTCTTGCATCGCGCTGTGCAGATGCCAGATCGCGCGCACGCCGCGCAGGTAGGCGACCAGCGTCGCCGGGACCGACCATCCGCTGAAGTGCACGTGAACGAGATCGGGCGCGGCACGCCATAACATCCGGTAGAGCTCCAGACGATTCGAAACCGTCGCAAAACTGTCGAAACTCTCGCGAGCGCCCCGATGCCAGACCGCACCGTCGACGTGACGCGAGATGAACGAGCACCGCTGCTGCCGATCGTGCAAGCACCGCGCGAGCGCCGAAAGCGCCGGAATGAAACTCCCAGGGGCGGGGTTGCCATAATCGGCGACGTGAACGACGTGGCTCATGCGAGCGCTCCGATTTGCAGCGCCAGCGAGCTCATGATTCGCTCGCGGTCGAAGTGTTCGCGCACGAAAGCTTGACCGAGCTGCGAGCGCCGCTCGAGGGTTTCGGCCTCTTGGCGGCAGGCGAGGATGCCGTCGGCAAGCGCGCGTGGATCGTTCGGCTCGACGTGTACGCCCGACTGCGTCGCGGCGAGCAGGCGCTGTGCTTCACCGCGCGCGCTCACCACCATGGGGCAACCAACGGCGAGCGCATCGAACATCTTGGACGGCAACGCGTCGACGAGGCTTCGATGCAGCGGAATGATCGTCGCGTCCGCGCGCGCGAGCAGTTCGAGGCTTTCGCGCCGCGGGAGCACGCCCAGGAACGAAACGTTCGTCAAGCCTTCCGCGCGAATGCGTGCGACGAGCCGTTCCGCGTCAATGCCGCCGCCGGCAAGCGCGATGCGGATCGACGGATCGCCGATGAGCAGCTTTGCGGCATCGAGGACCAGATCGAGGCCCGTTGCGAGTCCCATGTTGCCGGCGTAAACGACGTCGAAGGTCTCTTTGCGCGCGCGCACCCGCGGCGGTACGCCGTCGGAGAATTCGTAGCCATTCGGCGCGAGCGCCACCTTCGAATCCGGAACGCCGCGCGCAAGAATCGACGCGCGAGCCGTCGGCGTCACGGCCACGACCATTGCAGCGCGCCGATAGAGCAGCCAAACGAAGCCTCCGAGCGCGCGAACCAGCGCGCCACGTTCTTTCCAGAGGCCCAAACGCAGACCCATGTCGGGAAAGACGTCGCGAACGTCGACGATGAGCTTCGCCCGGTGGCGCCACGCGGCGAGCAGCGCGGGGATCGCCATCGTGATGGGCGGCGAGGAGACGATTACCGTATCGACGTCCGTCATTTCCGCAATCGCCGTCCAGCTCAAAGTGAGCGCGAGCGAGACCCAATAGACGAATCGTCCGCCGAAGCGTCCCTTCGCAAGCCGCGCGCGACGCCGCTCGATTCGAACGTTGCCGTCACGATTTTCGCAACGGCGCATTCCTGCGTAGGCCGGATGGAACGCACCGTTCGGAAAGCTCGGCATTCCGGTCAATACGGTTACGCGATGGCCGCATTTGGCAAGGCTGCGCGCGAGCGAGCCGACGCGATTGCTCGCTGCGCAAGGCTCGGGCTCGTAGAACTGCGAGAAGATAAGAATCGCGCGCGACTTCACGGAACCGTTCATGCCGGACGCACCAATAGCTGACGCGCTATTCCCTTCGCGGCCAGGAAACTGCGCCGGCTCACATTGACCGCCGCCACACGCACGCCGGGTCGCGTGAGGGTCGCGTGCGCGGTATGCGTGACGCCGTTTGCGAGCGACGTCTTGAATGACTCGCCGCCACGCGATAAATCGAATCGCGTAAAGCCGTTCTCGATCGCGTGACGGATCGAGATGCAAACGATCATCGCGCCCGGCGAATATTTTGCGTAGGCTGCATCGTAGCCCATCATGTAGCCATAGGCGACGCGCGCGCCGGCGTCGAGAAACGAGCCCTGCGCCGCTATGACGGTATCGCCGAGGCGGATCGTCGAGATCTGTAAACAGCCGGAGGCATAACACCGCGCGAAGAGCTCTCCGAACGTTGCGCGGCGCTTTGCGAGGCTCTTCTTCCACCTTCGGCTGTTGATTCGCAGCAGCGCTTCGATCGCCGCACCGGCCTCGTTCGGAGTGGCGACGTCCAAGCGATAACCGGGCAGCGACTCGATGCGGCGCAACTTATTGCGGATGGTCCGCCGCGTCGCATAGCTGCGAGCGCTCACATACTCGTCCCACGTTTCCGGCAAGTCGATGTACGGCGACGGGGTCGGATCGGCTGCAGCCATACGGCAGCCCTGCTCTTGAAAGAATCTGACGAGTGCGGCGATGCGGCCGTCCGCATAATCGGTCAGCGTGAAGTTGTCCCATTGTAAGGTCCCGATCGCTCGGGCGAGTGCGGGCAAAAAGCGCGACTCCTCGCCGGTAAGGCCCACCATGCCGGTATAATCCGCGCGCGGATTTCCGGCGAGTGCCAGCTCGCGATTGAGTGCCGGGCCGACGGAAGGAAAGCGCTCGATGCGCAGCGGCAACAGCGCCACATAGGGACCGTCGCCCTCGCGCGCCGCAAGAACGATCCAGCGTTGTCGCACGGTTGCCAAACACGCGCGCATCCATTCCCACGAGAGAAAGAGATTGGCGCGCGGATCTTGTGAGTGGAGCTCCTTCCAACGCGCGCGCAGCGCATCGAGCTGCTCGAACGTCGTAATACGGTCGACGATCATCTCTTGCATCGTTTACTGCCTCACTACCATTGCGCAAACCGCACCGACGGTTCGGTCTCCGGACGAATACGAACGCCAGTATGCGCGGCCGCCGGCGAGTTCGCTCTCAGCGGTGAGGACGAGCACGCGCGAGTATCTCGCGTTTAGCGCAGGCATCGCGAGCGCACGTGCCGTCGGATTGACGATTGCAGCGCAACGCCCGATCGCCACACCCGCCTGAAAGCACGCGCCGAAATTCTCGAACGTAGAGGCCGCTGCGCGCGAGCTCGGTAACGCTGCGGCGGGCAGTGCGCCCCGGCTCTGTCGGCACGACGTCGAACTCCGGAAAAATCGTCGTTCCGTCGGCCGCCGGGGCAATCGGCGCCGCGACGGAGTAGCGCGGATCGTAGGTCAGCCACCATGACGCAAGCGCGTAGAGACGTGGCGCCGGCGCCGGTTTGCCGTTCATCATGCAGAAAGAGAAGCGCGCAAATGGCAGATCGGCGAGCAGACCGTCGGCCTGGCGCAGCCAGAGTCCGCGATCTTGGCTCAACAGGCCGCCGGCGGCGTTGAAGCAGCCTTCGTGATTCGCGCCCGCGACGTTCGCATTGCGCAAGAAGACGCCGCCGTACGCCGGCGCGAAGCCGTCGCCGCCGTTGAGAACCAGACGTCGCGGCGCCGCTCCGAAGAGCGCGTTCTCACCGGCGATCCAGGCCGCGTCGCTCGCCATCTCCGTGCCGACGGCATTGAATCCGTAGAACATGCCCGACGTCGCCGAGCCGTCGGGGCCGCGCCACGTCGAACCGGAATCGTCGGCGAAGAAGAAATCGAGGCGCGGCGACTTCGCGAGATAGCGGCTCATCCACGCCACGACTGCATCGCGCGCCTGCGACGAAGCGGGATTCAAGAACTCTTGATACTGGCCGGTGTAACTATCCGCGCGACGGACGCGCTCGTCGCGTGCGTCGTGAAACCACGCTGCGGCCGGCGGTTTGAGGTTACCGACTTGACCCGTGCAGAGACCCGCCGGCTCGATAAACGGCGGGACGCAATACGGAACGTAGGTCGGATCGATATACGTCAACGCGTAGCGGCCGCCCGCGGCCTTGAACGCATTGACCGCAGCATTGTTGAAGCCGCTCGTCTCGACGAAGTCCGCGTACTTTACCATCACCTCGGGCGGCACTTTTGCGTTGACGTTGACGTTGCCGAACGATTGCTGATAGTACAGGAACGTTTGCACGTGGCGCGGCGCGGCCGATGCGGGCTGCGGCGCGAAGAGCGCGACCGCGAGCGTACACGCGAGCGCCGCGCCGGTGATGATGCGATTGCGCAAGATCGCCAGCAGGCTCAAGCTCAACCAGAAAACCTTTGCGGTCGACAAGTCGACGAAGAGTCCGGCGACGCAAAGCGCGATCGTCGCGCCGATCAAAGCGACGCGAAGGCCGAAGAGCGGATGGTTCGCCGGAAGTTTCGGGACGCCGCGAAACGAAAGCACGAGCGCAAGCAGCAGCAAGCCGGTGCCGATGACGCCGTACTCGACGAGATTCTCCACCAGCATGTTGTGGGAAGCGCGCGACCATCCCATGTCGTGCAGTTGAAAGACGCGAAGATAGACGCTGTCGTACGCCGAGGCAAATGAACCGCTTCCGGCGCCGGCCAGCCAATGCTCGCGAAAAGCTGCAAGCCCAGTGCTCCAGATCGACAGCCGTCCGGAGCCGCCGCTCGCAGAAGCCGTGGCAAATCGTTGCGAGACTTGGCCGCTCAGCGCAATCGCGGCAAGAGCCACGCCTCCCACGAGCAGCATCAGCCGCTGGCGCAGAACTACGATAAAGTAGAGCAGCATGGCACCCGCGGCAACGAAGGCTTCGCGCGACGCCGTCAGCGCCATCGCGTAGAGCAGCAAAGCTGCGCCGAGCGCCCACGGCGCTTTCCATAGGAGCGACTTGGCGCGCGCAACGCCTACAATCGAAATGGCCAGCGGCAGCAACAGCGTATCGGCAAACTCGTTGACGTCGAGCCGCTGCGTGCCCAGCAGCAGCGGAATGCGATCGGAGAGCTGACTGATGAGCCGCTGCGCGTCGCTGAGATGGCTAAACTCGTGAATCCCCAAGCACGCCGCAGCCACTCCGCCGCCCACGACCGCCGCGATGATCCAGCGAAGATCGGCATCGCCGACCGGAGCGAGCGAGACGACGGCGTAGAGCAGCACGACCTGAACGAGCGTGCCGGCTTCGCGTGTCGCGCCTTGCGCATTCAAGGCCCAGAGCATCGAGAGTACGGCCCATCCGGCAAATATCAGCCATGCGACGAGAGCGCCGTTGGGGCGTACGAAGGCGCGCCGGCGAAGGATCCAGAGCGTCAGTGCCGCGCCCGCAAGTGCGCCGCAGAGCCGCGCCGCCGTTCCCGCTTGTGATGTCGTGAGGAGCAGATCGAACGGCACTAAGACGGCGTACGCAGCGTATGGGAAAACGAACGGTGCGCGCCAGGCGAGCACCGCGCCGGCCGGCACTGCAAGCGCCGCAAGTACGAACACTCCACCCGGCAGCGTGCCTGCCGCTGCCGACATGACGATTGCGAGCACGAGCGCGCACGCGCCGACCGCGGCGATCAGCAGCAGCGTGCGCGGCGCGGGTAGTGCCTGCGACGGCCTAACAAGCATGGCTGACTCGCAGCGCGCGCGCTGCCAGCATACTCAATCGCCGCGCTATCAAACGCGGCGACGCGAACACCTCGCGCTTTGCGTCAACGGCAACGATTCCGTCGGCGTACGAGATCGTATGCATCCCGCTCAATACCGACGCGACGACTTCTTCCTCTTCATACTCGCGCTCGTTGAGCTTGCAAACGCGGTTGAACCTGATCGCGGCGCCGTACGACTCGGCGCAATCCTGCGCCGGCCGATAGAGCGCGCCGTCGACGACGAACGGCATGCCTGCCGGGCGCGTCGAGCGAACGTCCGTCTTTACCGGATTGGCGACGTGCGGCGTCCACGGACCGGTCAACTGCTGCGCGTGGAAGAGAAAGAGATTGAGATTCGAGTCGCGCGAGCGGTCCGTGCAGAAGAGCCACCAGCGGCCCTCGTGGCGGATGATCGTGCTGTCGCACGCGGCAATTCCGTCGATGAGCGTCGCAACGCGAGTCCACTCGTAGGGAAACTCGACGGCGCTGTAGAGCGCGATACAGCGCTGCTCGGCGCTCTCCGGAACCAGATACCAATCGTCGCCGTCTTTGAATACGTATGGATACGAAAGATGCGATTTGCAGCGCAGCACCGTGCGGCGATCGACGATGCAGCCACCCGCGTCGACGGCCACCGCGGTAATGAAGCCGTTGCGGGTCGTCGCGTCGAGGGACTCCCCCAGAATGAAGGCGCCTTCGTCGCAACGCAGCACGAACGGATCGGCAAAGAAATCCCGCTGCTCGCGCAGCCACTCGATTTTCGGACGATACTGCCGCGAGAGAAAACTCGCTGGTGAATCGCGGACGACGCCGACGCGCCAGCGCGCGTCGACGAATAAATGGCGATAAACGTGGGCGAGAAATGCGCCGGATTGGCACAGCAGAAACCTTGCGATCGGCAACGATTCGGCCGGTGCTTCGTCGCTTTGCCGATTCCCGAGCGGGCGCGCCGTCACGCTCGCGTCGAGGCAGATTGACGGCCAGCGCATGCACTCGCGCAGCGCGACCTCCATCGAACGCGAGTAGGCGTAGAGCGATTTGAAGCGGCCGCCGCGCAGCAGCGCGTCGCGCCCGTCAACGCCGCGCGAGCGGAGCTGCATTTCGATCGTCGGCGAACCGGCCGCGATCTCGCGCGCGCCGGGAAGATCGCCGAGCGGGCGGCCTTGGCCATCGCAGAAATACCAGCTGCCGGCGCTTACG
This sequence comes from Vulcanimicrobiota bacterium, assembly GCA_963815165.1. Lineage (GTDB taxonomy): Bacteria > Vulcanimicrobiota > Vulcanimicrobiia > Vulcanimicrobiales > Vulcanimicrobiaceae > Cybelea. Next base: position 1,087,538 of record CAWFFL010000003.1, on the reverse strand, counting down.
GGCGTGCCGCCGCGCAAATCGAGAACGATCTGCGGACGTGCGGCGTCGTTGCGAAGAGGCGGCAGCGGCACGGCGCGCAGCGCCGATCCGCCGATCAGCGCTCCCAGCCGCAACGCCGGCGAGCGCCGCGTTCGTTCGATGCGGCGAATTTTAACGTGATGATGCTCGCTCAGCAGCGCGATGCAGTCGCGTTTCCAACGCGCCAGGCGCGTTGCGTCGACGAGAACGAGGCAGTTCATGCAAGACTGCTTTGTACGCGTGCGACGATCGGACGCGCCGCGATCTGCGCGCCGCGGCCGAGCGTATAAACATCGAACCCGGCCGCCGTCCAATCGGAGGTTTCGAAGAAGTTATGACAATCGAGCAAGACCGGAGTGCGCATCAGCGCCGCGACGTGCCGCGGATCGATCGAACGGAATTTGTCGTGAGCGACGGCGAGCAGCACCGCATCGCTTTCGGCCACCGCTTCGTCCAGCGTGCGCACTGCGGACGCGAGCGGCGCGACCGGATCGTAGACCGAGACGCGATACCCGCGATCGGTCAGCATTTCGCCGATTCGCAGCGCCGGACTTTCGCGCGTGTCGTCGACGTTCGCCTTATACGCTGCGCCCAGTACCGCGATTTTCGTGCTGCCGTCCGCTTCGCCGATCAGGCTTTCGATGCGGCGCACCACGAGGCTGGGCATGCGCTCGTTGACGCGCCGCGACGCCTGAATGAGCTCGGTCGCAAAGGGGTTTTGATCGGCGAGGAAACGCGGGTCGATCGGAATGCAGTGACCTCCGACGCCGGGTCCCGGGCGCATGATGTTCACGCGGGGGTGGTTGTTGGCAAGCGCGATCGCTTGCCACACGTCGATGTCGATCTCTTCGCAGAACAACGCCAGCTCGTTCGCGAGCGCAATGTTGACGTCGCGATACGTGTTCTCGATGACTTTGACGAACTCGGCCGTCCGGATATCGGTCACGTGCAGGCGACCCTTGACGAACGAGCGATAGAATGCGCTGGCAGCCTGCGCGGCCTCGGGGGTGCGCGCGCCGATGATGCGATCGTTTTCGACCAGCTCGCGCACGATGTCGCCCGGAAGAATGCGCTCGGGGGCGTGAACGACGTGTGCGTTCAGGAAGCTCTTCGCTTGCGCGCGCAAGGCTTGTCGGACGAGCCGCTCGGTGGTTCCGGGCGGGACGGTCGATTCGACGATGATGAGGTCGTCCGGACCGGCGAGCTTTGCGACATCGGCAAGCGCGCTCTCAACGTATCGAAGGTCGGGCCGGCTTCCCAGCGTCGGCGTGGGGACGCAGATCACGTATGCGTCGGCCGGTTCGAGGCGGCCGGTTACGTGCAGGCTTCCCTTTCGCAGCGCCTCGCGCGTCGCGCGCGCAACGTCTTCTTCGCGACCGCGCACGTGTCCGCGGCGCAACGAGTCGCGAAGATTCGCATCCGTGTCGTAACCGAATACGATGTGGCCGGCGCATGCCGCGAGGGCCGCGGTCGGAAGACCGACGTAACCGAGACCGAGAACGCTGACTTTCACGATGCCTGAATCAAGCCGGCGAGCTGCGCGGCGGTACGCTCGATGTCGAAGTCTCGCGCCACGCGCCGGCGAGCGTTTTCACCCAGACGTCGGCGTAAGCTGGGACGCTTGGCCAAGCACTCGAGCGCATCGGCAAATGCACCGGCGTTGTCGACCGGCACCGCAATACCGGACTCCTCGTCGATGAGCTCGCAAATGCTTCCCGAACTCGTTGCGACGCAGGGAACGCCCGCGGCCATCGCCTCGATGAGCGCGACCGGAATGCCTTCCATATTCACCCGCCCATCGCTGCGGCTCGCGAGCACGGCGACGTCGTATGCGCCGGCGCGCAAACGCTCGAGCAGCGTCGCGTGGGCGACGCGGCCGAGCAGCGTGACGCGCAGCGAAAGCCCGAGGGCGTGGATGCGCCGCAATAACGCTTCACGCAACGGCCCGCTGCCGGCAACATCGCAACGAAAGTCGACACCGCGATTCTGCAGCCTGGCTAGCGCGTCGAGCAGAACGGCATGTCCCTTCTGCTCGATCAAGTTCGCGGCGCAAAGCATTCGCAGCCGGCCCGAGCTTTCACGCGCGGTCTCGCTTGGCATCTCGACGCCGACTTTGACGTGAGCGATCTTGCGCGCGTCCACGTCGAGCGCCGCCGCCAGATCGCGTCGTCCGCGCTCCGATATCGCGCGAAGGAAGCGTGCCGTGCGAGCTTTTGGCCGCAGCAAGTTTCGTTCGTAGATATCCCAACGATGCGCGCTCGAGCTCCACGGAATGCCCGCGATTTCCGCCGCCACGTAGGCGACCGTCGCGGGCGCAGAGAGCCAATAGGCGTGGATGTGATCGACGCGCTCGCGCGCGACGATACGCGAAACGGCTAACGCGCGCGGCAATACCGCCAGATTCTTGGCCACGATGGAGAGCCGGCCGCCGCCGGCGAGCAGCGTGCAGAGCACGCGCAGCGTCGCCTTGGGATTGCGCGCAGCGGTGCGGAGCGCCTCGAGCAGCGTCCGCGGTGCGAAAAGCGCTTCGCGTGCCGAGAGTACCACGATGCGATCGAAATACCGCGACAAGCCGCGCAGCTCGGCCTCCAAAAAGGCTTCGTGGCCGGGACGCGGATACCGCGAGGAGATGACGGCGAGCGTCATGCGGCGATCCGATGGAGTAAGACCTCACAGCCGGTCTTGAAAATGATCGAGAGGTCCATCATCGGCGACCAGTGCTCGATGTAGAAAAGATCGTAGCCGAGCCGCTCCTCGATCGCAGAGGCGTCGACGTCGCGGCTCATATAGACGTGCGAGAGTCCGGTGATCCCCGGGCGCACGAGGTGCCGATCGTCGTACCGCTCGGCCGACTGGCGAAAGCGCTCGGCGAAGACCGGGCGCTCCGGCCGCGGCCCCACGATCGACATCTGCCCCATTAATACGTTGAAGATCTGCGGCAGTTCGTCTAAGCTCGTCCGCCGCAAGAACCGCCCGACCTTAGTGACGCGCGGATCGTTCGCGGTCGCCCATCGGGCGCCACCCGCTTCGGCGTCGAGCCGCATCGTGCGAAACTTGAGTATGCGGAATATCCGGCCGTTTTGCCCGATACGCTCTTGCCGGAATAAAACAGGGCCGCCCGACTCGGCGTAGATTGCAACGGCGGCGGCGAGCATGATCGGACCGAGCAGCACCAGGGCGGCGAGCGCGAACCCGATGTCGACGATCGCTTTCGGAAGCGCTGCCTCCGCGCTGCAGCCCTGCGGGATTGCGGGAACGAAGGTCGGTTCGTTGTCGAGGTACTCGATTGAAAACCCGCCGGCGCCCGAAGGCGCTTCGCGCGTCGCGAACGCCACTCGCAAACCGTTGCGCGCCGAGGCCGCCGCGATCGCTTTGACCAGCGGCATCGCCGGCAGCTTTGTAAAGACGATCCGATCGGCGCGCCAGGATTTCGCCGCGGAAAACCAGGCCTCGAGGTGTTGCGATGCAATCGCCGGACCGCTGTCGGGAGCGGGCCAGCCGGCGCAGGGGATGATCATCGTGTCGCGCTTGCCGTCGAGACCGAAGCGATTGTCGGCATTCTGAACGTCTTGCGGGTCGCCGACGAAAACGATGCGCGGCCGAAGTTTGCCTTTTCGTTCCCACCAGCGGCGCAACGCCGCACGAAACGTTCCGATGACGACCACGTTGATCGGTATGCTCACCAAGAGCAGCAGGCGCGACGTCGAGATCTCCGGCAGAAGCGTGTAGAGCACCATCTGCGGCAGCACGGCGAGAGCAGAAACCGAAGCGACCCAGTAATATTCGTCGTGCCACGCCGCCGCAAACGTCCGCCGGTAGAAGCCGACGTAGGAGAAAATCGCGATCCAGACGGTGCCGGACGCGACGGTCGAAAGCACGACCGCCGCTGCATCGATCTCTCGATGCCAAACGCGATTGAGAACCAGCGCCGCAATCGCCGCCGATAGCGCGAGCATCAGCGCATCGCCTGCGACGAGCGTTGACGCTAAACGCGCCGGGTAACGAATGAGCCGTTGTGTCGCCGCCGCCTGCACGCCCCTAGTTTAAGCGCGCTGCAACCGCATCCCAAGTGTCCCCGGACCCGCTACGTCGCGATGATTCTCCCCAACCTCCTACTACCTAAGGCCCATTTCGCCTGAGTCTATGCGAGCCCACTTTTTATAGCGTAAATGACGAGTTGCGTTCGCGTCGTCACGTTGAGCTTTGCAAAAATGTGCGAGATGTGATTCTTTACCGTCTTATCGGACAGGCTGAGGCGCGTGCTGATCTCGCGATTGGTCAAACCAGCTGCGACGAGCCGAACCACATCGGTCTCCCGCGGCGAAAGCTCGTTGCGATCGTGACGGCCGATTCCCACCTGCTTGCGCAAGATGAGGCCGACGAGGCGCGGATCGACGTAAAGGCTGCCGCCCGCCATTGCCTTGACGGCCGCGACGAGTTGGTCGGGCGTGATGTCCGTCACGATGTAGCCGTCGGCTCCGGCCGAAAAGGCCCGCTGCATCACTTCGGAGCTCAGGTGTTCCGACAAGACGCCGATGCGCGCGTTCGGAGATGCGATCCGGCAGGTGCCGATCGCGTTGCAGAGTTCCTCGAAGCCGGTGTTGGAGTCGAGCAGGATGAGGTTCGGATGTGTTTTCGAGAGCTTGTGCGCACTCACGGCGGCGCTATCGCCGGCGACAACGATTTCGGGATCGTGCTGCAAGACGTTACAGAGCGCCTTGGCTAAGAGCGCTTGCGGCTTTACGACGTAGACGCGAATTTCCGATGAATTTCGAACTACCGGCTGTTCGGGTATGTCTGCTATACCAGTAACGGTAGGTGCCGAGATAGTCATTTGTTCCTTCCATCGTTAGGCTCTTCTGCGAGTCTAACGTGCCCGCAGCTCTATACCTAAAAGAATGAATTAACGAAATAACACATTCCATCAGTCTACCGTTGTTTATGAGTATGTTTTGTTTGTGTAGACTAAACTGATTTCCGTCGTTCTGGCATATAAGTGAGCGTCCCTCTTACTGTTACAACGATTCCCAGCGAATCATTTCTAATGGTACAAACGTACTATTGCCTTATTCCCAGGCGCTTGAGACTTCGGTATGCGCCTTTAGAGAACAATTGCGAACGAATGGGAGACCTGGGACACTACTGCGCGCTTCCGCAATGGCTTCTAATAGGGATATGAAGCTTACATCTTGGATGCGGTGCGTTTTTCTTTTGACGTCCGGCGCGCTCGCCGCTTGCGGAGGCAACGCGGGGGTCCCGGCGGCCATGGGCGGCGGCGCCTCCCAGTCGCCGGCGAGTCATGCGCACAAACTGACGGATTCATTGATTGCGATGACCACGGCGATGCATATCGTTCCGTCGGTGCATCGGAACAAGCGCCCGTCGTGGATAAATCCCGACGCCAAGCATACGCAATACCTGCTCTACGTCTCCGACGAAGCCGCCGGCACGGTCGACATCTACGCGTATCGGTCGCGAAAGGGCCATCGGGTTGGGCAGCTGACGGGCTTTGTGTTCCCGTACGGCGAGTGTCAAGACGCTTCCGGGAACGTCTACGTCACCGATTTTGGCGCCGAGCAGATTGTCGAATACGCGCACGGTGGAACGAGCCCGATCAACACGTTGCAGGATTCGTACGGTTATCCGATCGGATGCGCCGTTAATCCGGTCACCGGCGACCTCGCGGTTTCGAATTGGGAATCGAACGGCTCGGACTGCGCGGGCAGCGTCGTGATCTACGCCGACGCCCAGGGCTCCGGGACGAACTATACGGATGCGGACTTCATGTATCTCTATCCGCCCGGATACGATCCCAGCGGAAACCTCTTCGTGCAGGGACAACCGAGCTACGGCAGCGGGAGTTCGGGGCTGGCGGAAATTTCGTCGGGAGGGACCGCGCTCGTGACGATCCCGCTGAGCGGCGGCACGATCTACTTCCCTGGAGGCGTGCAGTGGGACGGTCACTATCTCGCGGCCACCGATCAAGCCTACAACGGCGGCACCACCAGCGGCATCTACCGTATCACGGTCAATGCGGAGCAGGCGTCGATCGTCAACTCGGTCGAGCTGACCGACGCGTGCTACAAAGGCTCGACGGCGTACAACGACGTCGTGCAGCCCTTTATCAACGGCACCGCGCGGCCATTCCATGCGGTCGTGGCGGGCAACCTTGCCTGCGACAATCGCTACAACTACTGGAGCGTGATACGCGGTGGCGATCCCAAGCGCTCGATGCCGGATACTACCGCGCCGTTGCTCGCGTCGGGACAGGTCGTCAGCGCCATGAAGCGCGGCGGCGACTAACAGGAAACGAGAATCTGATGTTTCGCATGCACAAACGCATCGCGGTGAATGGGAACGCGGCTGGAGATTCGGAGATTCTCGTTTTACGTAGAATGCTGGACTCTCTCGAGCCCTTCATCGGTTCGCAGGCGCCGGCGGATCGGCAGCTAGCGGGGGCTTCCCGGCCGCAGGTTGACGACGATGCGCTCGATGCCGCAAGGCGCCTCGTAGCGGATCGGCGCGGCATCGCCGAGAGCCTGTTACGAGAGCTCGCCGATCTCGAGCAACGTTTGGCGCTTCACTCCGGCGTGCGCGACGCAAGCGCAGCGTACGAAGCCGCTCGGGAGAACGCCGCGACCGTCGCGGCCGCCGTCGAGCGTACGCGCGAGGAAGTCGCGACTGCTTGCGCGGACCGCGAAGCGGCGCGAGCTGCCGAGCGCGAGGCTGCGCTTCGTGAGACGCAAGCGCAAGAAGCGCTGATCAAACACGAAGCCGAACTCGTCGCCGCTACGGAAGAGGCGCGAAAACTCGAAGAGCGAGCCGAGTCGCTCCGGCGCGAAGTACTTGCCGAGGCCACCCCGCAATGGGACCATGTTGCCGAAATGGCGGGACAACTCGCGGAACTCAAAGCGTTAGGAGCCGCAAGAGACTTCTAATCGCGCGTGTACGGCACGTTGACGCATTAACGCAGCGGATGTGCTGTAGAATGCGCGCATGCCAAAATCGTGCCGCCTCATAATGGCACTCAGTTTTGCATCCATTCTCGGCGCCTGCTCGAATACGGCCGGCAATCAAGTGCCTGCAACCGCAACGAGTTCCGGCCTCCACGCGGTAAGCGACGCGCACCGCTCGCCCGAAACCAACCAGTATACGTATGGAGGTTGCGGGATCTTCCCCCCGGGCGATACCTTCAACCACACTACGCGCGGCTACAAACACGATCCACAAACCGCGGAAATGTTCGCGAAGGCCCCGCAAGGCAATTTTGCCTATTGGGACGATCAAGGCGTCGAACAAGTGAACCTCACGACGTCGACAAGCGCGTCGTGGTATACGGTCCAGCAGGTGCAAGGCGGTCACAATCCCCCTCTGGAGAACTCAGCGACCTGGCCTTGGATCAACGGCATGTTCCTCGAGCCCGGCGACAGCCACGCGATCGTCTTACTAACCGATACGTGTCAAGAATACGAAGCCTATGGCGCCCAGTGGACCGCCACCAACGGTCCGTTTGCTGCGTACAGCGGGCGCACGAACAATCTTGCGCAGACGTGGGCGTCTCAGCTCGTCAACAGTAAGGATGCCGTGACTCAAGCCGGCGTTCCGCTCTTGCCGACCACATATTGGGGCGAGGATGCAAGCGGCGCACCGATTCATCACATGGGCAGCATCTTGCTGGTCGCCGGTTACTGTCTCTCACAGTACGGTTGGGTCTATCCCGCGACCTCGCCGGCATACGTGCACGATTCGCAGAACTGCACGCACCCGGTCCACATGGGCGACCTGTTCAAACTGCGCGACCATTTCGACTGCACGCCGTACGTCACCGCGGTTGCGGTGCTCTGCGCTTCGATGAAGCACTATCCGCTCGTCGTCGACGACGCGCTCTCTGCCGGCAGCAACGAGCCCTGGGCGATACGGTTCGGCCTCAGCGCGAACGGTGTGAAGATGTGGCCGTATTCGGGCACGGGCGGGCTCCAGCAGTTTCTCACCGCCCTGACGCCTTCGGCCGACGTTTGGGTGCACGTCGAGCCCCCCGGCTATGCCGTGCAGTGTGTCGCCGGCCACACGTACGGGTCCGACTGCTGGTAGCGCTAGCGGCGCTTTACGAGCACGACCGGAGCCGATAAATACTCGACGCCGGCCCGTTGCAGAATAGCTTTGCCCTGTCCGTTTAAGATAAAGTCTTCGAAGTGTTTGGCTGCGTCAGGATGCGGAGCGGCGCGCAAATCGACGATCGTGTACGTGATCTCATCGCTCATCGAAGCCTTGCCGGGCAGCGCCACGAAGTTGAGTCCTCGTGCCACGGCCTCGGTGCGGTAGAAGAAACCGATGTCGGCCTCACCCGTATCGATGCGAGCCAGCAGATCCTCTTCAGGAAATATCTGAGCGGCATTTTCCGCGTCGCCCAAGATTCGCTTTTCACCGGCGGCTCCGGCGAGCAGCGTCATCGCCGCTACCGTATAAACACCCTTCGGATCGAGCTTCGGGTCGGTGCGACCGATCGCAAGCTCCGGCGTCGAGAGCGCGGAGACCATCGAAGTCTTGCCGGCTGCTACGCTCGCGAAGAGTGCAGCGCGCTTCGAGCTCTTCGACCAGCCGATTCCGAGACTCGTCGATGCGAATGTTTCCGCGTCGAGAACTTTGGAGCCGAGGCCGAGGACGATCTTCGGATCCACGCTGATGAAGATGTCCGGTTGCTTAGCGCCCGCGGAAATGAGGTTTGCGAGCATCTTGCTTCCCCCGCCCTGACCTTGGAAATCAATGCCCTGCCGCGCGAGCGCAACTTTGATGGGGCCTTCCATCGGAGTTACGAGCGACCCCGCGTAAAGGACCGACACAACTTGGGCCGCAGCCAAGGCCGGCACACTCGCCAGCATCGCAAAGAAGAGTCCCCAAGTGCACGTCGCGATTTTCATAAGCGGTATTGTAAGCGGATGAGGGCCGTGCGCGCCATGGGATACGCTTCGGGGACGTATCCCGCCGTACCATAGCCCCACGGCACGGCCGGGTACCGGCCATCGTTCGTCGGTATGCCGTTGCCCAGCGTATAAAGACACTTCTTGCAATACTGCGCTCCATACGCCCGTTCGTAATAGGGATTTCCCCCCATATATCCCGGCGGCCCGATCAGGTACGGATTGCCTTGCAGCTGAGTCGGCGTAGCGACCCCGAGAAGATTTGAAACATCGAACAGCACCGTCACGTGCGGCGAGAGATCGTACTCTAAATGTAACGACGCCAGCGTCTGCGGCGTCGTACGCAGCGTGTTGGGATCGGCGCCCTCGCCTGTCCCCAGCGTCGCGATGTACGGGTTCGTACGGGCGTTGAACGGCAACGACGGATTCTCGAGAAAATAGTAGTTATATCCGGGGTTCACGTAGTTATCGTTTTGAACCTGAGTCGGCACGCCGCGAATTATCTCCCAAACGGTTCTGCCGTTGCCGTACGGGTATCCGCTTTCGTACGAAAGCATCGGAGTGATGCGCAGTTGGCGATGGGCGAAAGCGAGCTGATAGGAAGCCGTGGCCGTGAAATTCGGAATGTAGTTCGCCGGGAAAAGATGTCCCGCCAGGATCGCCGGTGCATTGAGATCGTTAAACGCAAACTGATAGATGCTCGACGAATAGGTACGGTTATAGTTGGCGTTCAGCGTGAAGCCCCCGCCGCTCGCCCAGAGCTCCGCTCCGTGCGATCGAAGTTGGCCCGCGTTGGTCGGAACACCGATAGCGTTTGGATTCTCACCGGCGTCGGCCCCATCGCGGTAGTTTTCCGGCAGCACGTCGATGACGTTCTTCTCTCTCTGCACGAAGTACGTAAGCCGAACTTGGACGGGTCCTCCGTGTTCGTACGAGAGCGCGTAGTCGTCAGCGGTCTCGGGCGCCAGCGGGAAACTGGGAACTGAACCGCCCGCATTGCCGCCCGAGTCGTTGCTGCAGTCGCTAGCCGGCCGGCAAGTGCGCTGCACTTCTAACGGCAATGGCGGGGTCGAAGTGTGGTCGAAGTTCGCACGGAATCCATTGGAGCCCGCGAACGTGTACGCCAAAGCGAGATGCGGATCGATCGCGCCGTCGCCGTAAATAAGGCCGTCGCTCGTCTGAGAGTGCTGTCCGATATACCGCAGCGAGCCCATCGCCGAAAAGCGCGGCGTCATGCTCCAAGCATCGCTCGCGTAGACGAGATATTGATTCAGCCGAGGCGTTGCCGTAATGATTTGGGGCACCGTCGGCACGATCTGGTAAATGCTGCTGGTATTGACGTCGTATTGCGCGCCGGCGCGGATGTCGTGCTTTTCACCGGCCTGATCCTCGAAGTCGTACCCAGCGCCGTCTTCGCGCTGGTGCTGCGTAGAATAAAGCGAGACAACTCCGTCGGGGAAGGAGAGATCGTCCCATTCGGGGCCGTTGGCCACCGCGCCGATTTGGGATTGGAAGAACTGCAGGCGCCCCAATGAGTGCTGCCAATTGTGAATCCACTGAAGCTTTTCGACGCTATACGTCCCACGCGCGATCGATGGCGTGTCGACCTGCGTGTTCGGATTCGCGGGTTGCCCCGGAAAAACAACTCCGGGAGCGCTGAAGGTCGACCACTCCAGACCTTGGTACGGCGAGTCGTATTGCTGATACGCAGCCGCGCCGGTAAGAAATATTGCGGAAAGATCGTCGTGGGACGTCGCGGCATAGTGAAGGTTTCCGGCGATCGCGTATTGGGCGCGCGTTTGAAATCCGAGTCCGTACGTGCCCTGCTCGGAAGGGTAAAACGTATACCCGTCGCCGTACGCGAAGTATTCGCTGCCGATCGTGGACGAGAGCGCGTATCGCCACTTTAAATCGGGTGTGGCGCCCTGCTCGCTGAACTTCATTTCACTAAGCTGCGCGCCGATCCCGGCAGCGACCTCAAGGGTCGTCTTGGCCGGGTACGTTCCGGCGAGCGGGATCTCATTGACGACCCCGCCCAGCGCGTTTTGACTCTCATCGCTATAACCGCCCAGCGTCACCGTAGCGGCGCCGACGCCGGTCGTGCCGAGTTGCGCGCCGACGATGTTACCGCCGGGTTCGGCGATGAGACCCTGCGGAATGGGAACTGAATCGTAGTCGTAAACGGTATCCTGCACCTTACCGCCGCGAACGATGATATTGGCAAATGAATCCTGTTGAACGCCGGGTACGTTCGAGATCGCTCCTTGAATCGAGTCGCGTGAATAGCTAGCCAATCCCGACGACGAGGCTTGAGGGGTTCCTGCCTGCGCCTGTGCGCCCTCAACGGTAAAGACGTCGGCCGTGCTTCCGACCGTAAAGGCTTGGCCTTTGGTTTGAACGCGAGCGATCTCTTTGAGAGCCTGACGTAACACGAACCGAAGCAACTCGTGTTCTCCCGGTTGCACGACCACGGTTACACTCGACGGATCGTATCCATCGCGACGTACGCTCACCACATAGGTGTCGGGAGACAGGCCCAAGATCGTGAAGCGCCCGCCGGCATCGCTCGTCGCCGAGTAACGGCCCGTCGGCGCGAGCGCGACGACAAGCGCGCCGGCGAGCGGCTTTCCGGTCGCCGTCTGGACGGTCCCGAGCACTGCACCGGTCGTCAGCTCGGCACTGCGTGCTGCAGAACCGGCGATGAGCACCATGATGATGAACGCGCAGAACGAGCGCGTTAGGGGTCGCATGCGTTCGATCTCCTCTCGGGGAGACCGCGCCGCGCGACTCCCCGTCTATGCTATGAGGTAACGAGAAAGAATCGAACGCGGCGGTGCACGCAGGCCTCGAAACCCACATGCGACCGCGAGAGGAACATGAACGATGCCCAGGACGAACGCCGATAGCCGGGCTATTCCAGGCGTCGTGGTATCGCCGAGCAGTTTCCTTAAAAACCCTACGACGACTTCGGCGATCGCGTTGCCCGCACGGCTTGCCGTGCGAATTGCGCCATGCACGACAAAGTGTACGATTGCGCCCGTTACGGCGAAGGTGAGGACCAGCGGCAGCGCATGTGCCAGAACGACGGAGCGCGGGTCGAAAGGCGACAAGCCGCCGAACCGCGTCTCATACCCTTCCATTGCGATGACGCACAATATGCTTCCAAATAGCGCGCCCGTCAGATCGACGGAGCGCGTCTTGAAATGGCCGATTCGGGATAGCAGCGGGTCGCCGGGGCAAATGCGCGCGAACAAGACGAAAATCGTTAGCGAGAGCGTAACGACCCCGCCGATAAGGAGCGCCGGCAGAACCGCCTCGTGCTGGTTGTCTTGGAAGACGCCCCCGAGCCAGCCGCCGTTCCCCGCGAATTCAGTGCTGACGTCCGAACCAACGGCCGCGAGGATCGCCGTCGCAAGTGCGGCCCACACGCGGATCATCGCAAAGCGCACAGGTCATTTCTAGCACGAATCGAGCGATCGCGAAAGATCGGCGGCAAAGGGAGTCGCCGAGTCGCGCGGGTAACGTGCGCGCATGAGGTGCTCCACCCGCATTCTCGGCACGGGCTTAGCGGTGACGCTGCTTCTCGCGGCCGCGCCGGACGCGCGGGCCACTTCCGCGGGATCGGCTCCGAGCCCGGCTCCCTCCCTGCAAAACTTGATACGCCAGCGTGTTCGTTACGTCTTCATTATTTACCAGGAGAACCGTTCGTTCGATCATTACTTCGGCACGTTCCCGGGAGCGAACGGCATCTATACGCAAGCGGCTCGAACGCACGGATTTTCCCAGTATAACGCCGTCGCCAAGCGCGACGTTCATGCCTTTCGCATCGTTGCGCCGGAGGTTGGGCTTCTCAATAACGCGCGCACCGTCGTCGAGACCGGCATCCATGGCGGTGCGATGGACGGATTCGTCGGCGCGCAGATCGCATGGGCCCAGAGCCTCCCGGCCGCGACGCAGAGAAAGCTCGGCATGACTCTCCCCGGGCAGGCGGCGTCGGTCGGTGACGAAGCAATGGCGCACGTCGACTGCGATACGATTCCCTACCTTTGGATGTACGCGAGCCGGTTCGCGCTTTTCGATCGGTTCTTTCAAGGCGCGCGGGCGCCGTCGTCGCCGAGCAACGTCGAGATCATTGCGGCGCAAAACGGCGAAACCGAGTATAAGCGCTACGGTTCGCAAGGGCCGCCGTACACACAGCAGCCGATCGGCATCGGCGGACGCGGCGTTCCGATGTGGGTCGATCTCGATCCGGCGTGGGGACCCTACAACGCCGAAGATTACAGCCCGCAGAAGCAAGTCGATCAGACCTATGCGACCGTGCTGCTCGATCTCGAAGGGGCGGAGGCTGGACGCCTTGCCCAGTACGCGCAAGACATCGGCGACGACATCGCCTATCTGAGCGCGCGAGCGCAAAGTCCGGTCAACTGGAGGTGGTACGAGCAGGGTTACGACAATCCAGCCGATCCGCAACGCTTGACGCTGGTGACGCACCACCTTGCGCCGCACTACTTCGGCTATATCGCCAACAACGCAACGATGAACGAGCGCGTGCGCGATATCACGACCTTCGAATCGGACATCGAACAGGCCAAGCTCGGCGACGGCGGCCTCTTCTACCTCAAGGGCGGATTCGGCAGCAATCAAGGTTTGCGTCGGGCGACGGCCGCGCCGCACACGTTCTTGGGCGACGACGATCATCCGGGCGAGTCGGACTCGCAGATCGCCCAAGCCGACGTCGCCGCACTGGTCAATCTCATTGCGCGCAGCAAGTATTGGAGTCAGTCGGCAATCGTCATCACGTGGGATGACCCCGGCGGATTTTGGGATCACGTCCCGCCGCCGAAGTGGCTGGTCTGTCCCGACGGTAATCCCTGCGGAAACGGTCAGCGCGTGCCAATGCTGCTGATCTCGCCATACGCGCGCACCGGCGTCGTGCACGAATACGACGATCAGGCCTCGGTGATCAAATTCATCGAGCGATTTGTTCGATCGTACGCCGCTTGCGGATTTGCCGGACGAAGCGCAATTCATGCCGTTCGGTCCGCGCGATGCGAGCACGGAGACCGGAGATTTGTCGGGCGGTTTCGACGAGGCGCGCTTGCGCGGATTGCGCGCGGCTATTCCGCCCGAGAGGGCCGCGATTCCCGACGACGTCGTCCGAACGATCCCTGCTCCGTGGTCGTGCGCGTCGCTCAAGCTGCGCCCCGTTCAGCCGCCGCCCGGCACGTCCGACACGCCGCCGCCAGGATTCGATCCACACGTGCTGGTCGTGCCGCTGCCGCATTAGGGATGGAGCGAAATCTCGTTTACGTGCTGGGCGAGCTTGCTCGCGAATTGCCGGATACAGAACTTTACGAAGGGCCGGAGCTCTTTTGGGTGCTGACGCCGGTTGCGTTTCGGCTCTTCAACAGTCTTACCGCCGCGCGGCTGCATGCATCGAATGCCGATGCGGCGATCGCGGCGGCAAAAGCGCGGGCGCGACGGCGCGGCGTCCCGATACTCTGGTGGATTTTTCCGGACGATACGCCGGACGATCTTGCGAAGCGTTTGGCGGCGGCGGAGTTTCGGCACATTAAGACGTCACCCGGCATGGCGCTCGATCTCGACGGCGATCTCGTTATGCCGCGGCACCGTAGCGACGGCGACGTGACGATCGCGACGGTCGACAGCGCATCGGGCGCACGCGAATGGTGCGACGTCCTCTGCAGCACGTTTTCGTTTCCGCAGGACGTGCGCGACGGATACCTGCCGTTCGCGAGCGCAGTCGCGACAAACCCGAGCGGTCCGATTCGGAATTATGCGCTTTGGTACAATGGCGACATGGTGGCAACGTCGACCCTAGCGTTTTGTGACGACGTCGCCGGAATCTACAACGTTGCCACACTGCCGAACGTTCGGCGCAAAGGCTTCGGCGCCGCAGTAACGGCGCACGCCGTGCGCGACGGGCGCGACCTGGGCGCCACGGTCGCCGTGCTCCAGTCGACGGATGCGGGTCTGGGCGTCTATCAAGAACTGGGATTTCGCGAACGGTGCCCGGTCGATCTCTTCACCTGGCCCCCGTAGGCGCTAAAATGACACGAACCGAGCGGTACGAGCAGGGTCGCTCGTTGCGAGCGCACTGCCCTCGGTCGGCGCACGGACAATGGGACGCGCGCGACGACGCAGTCGACCCGATCGCGCTGATCGAGGAGTCGAACGTCGGCCGGATTCCTGGACTCATTCCGGTGAGGTACCAGCGGATGTCGGAGTCCCCGTTTGCGTTCTTCCGCGGCAGCGCGATCGTTCAAGCGCGCGACCTCTTCACCACGGCGGCGAGCGGAGAAATCGTACAGCTCTGCGGCGACTGCCACATCATGAATTTCGGCGGCTTCGCGACGCCCGAACGCAACTTGGTCTTCGACGTCAACGATTTCGACGAAACGTATCCAGGGCCGTGGGAATGGGACGTGAAGCGGCTTGCGACGAGCATCGTGCTCGCGAGCCGCGAGCGCGGTTGTTCAAAAGGCGTCGCACGCGACGCCGCGCGCGCCGCCGTCGAATCGTATCGCGAGAAGATGGCAGAATACGCCGGCGTCTCTACGCTCGAAGTCTGGTACGCGCAGATTGCCTTTGCCGATCTTGCCGCATTCTTCAAGCGCAACGCAGCGACGCTCGGCAATTTGTCGCAGGTCGAACGGTACGCTCGGGAACGCAACTCCGAGGCGGTATTGCCGAAGCTAACGACCGTGCGCGAGGGAGAACCCGTGATCGTCGACGATCCGCCGCTGATCTATCACTTTCACGAGCATAGCGCGCAGTGGAAAGAGTGGCTTCGAGACTTCTTCGAACGCTATCGCCATTCGCTCAGCTGACGATCGCCGCAAACTCTTCGATCGCTATCGGCTGCAGGATATCGCCATCAAAGTGGTCGGCGTGGGCAGCGTCGGCACGCGCTGTGTCGTTGCGCTCTTTCTCTCGGATGGAAGCGATGCGCTTTTTCTGCAGGCAAAAGAGGCCCGCCGTTCCGCGATCGAGTCGCCGTCGAGATCGGCGAATTTCAGTCGAGCATCAAGGCGAACGGGTCGTTAACGGTCAGCGTTTGATGCAAGCCGCGAGCGACATTTTTCTCGGTTGGGCCGAGGTTCCGGGCGCGGCCGACTATTACGTGCGCCAGCTTCGCGATATGAAGGTCTCGGTCGATATCGCACGCTTCGAGGCCTCGACGCTCCTGGACTACGGCATCGTCTGCGGCTGGGCGCTAGCGCGTGCGCACGCCAAGGCGGGCGACGCACCGACGATCGCGGGATATCTCGGTCGAGGGGATCGGTTCGACCGGGCGATCGCAACGTATGCGCGCGCCTACGCCGATCAGGTCGAGCGAGATTTCGAGCGCTTTACGTCGGCAATTCGTTCCGGCCGCCTTCCGATCGAGATCAGCGACGCCGAGCTCGATTTTCAGCCTTAAGTAAAGATCGCAAAAAACAAGGCGGTGACTCCGAGAATTCCGACAAGCGCCGCCAAAAAGCCGGCGATCGAGTGCGGCATATCCGGATGTCGCTTATGAAACTGCCTCAACTCGATGACGAATAAAATCAGCGCGAGCAGGCCGATGGCAATCATCGTGATGCCGATCACATGCGGCTGCAGCCACTTACCGTCACTCGACCGCAGCGACGGCGATTCGAAGAGCTTATCGATCGTGAAGCCGAAACCGATCAAGGCGAGCGCCGTGCGCACCCACGCAAGCGCCGTCCGCTCGTAACTTAGGCGCAGATTCTCCAGCGACGCATAGTCCATAGGGCGCCTTTCGACAAGCTCAGGCTGACACACTCGTTATGCGTTGTAGACTCGCCGAAGCTCGTCGATGTCGAGTTTACTCATTTGGAGCATCGCCTGCATGGCACGCCGCGAACGCTTTTCGTCGTCGCCGCCGAGCACGTCGCGCAAGCCGGCGGGAACGATGTTCCAGGCAAAGCCGTAGCGATCGGCAACCCATCCGCAGGGCAGCTTCTGTCCGCCTTCGGAAAGCGTATCCCAGAGTGCATCGAGCTCGGCCTGCGTTTCGCAACTGACGAAGAGTGCGATTTTTCCTTGCGAGAAATTATCGCTCGGCGCTTGGGGCTCGCTCGACGGCGCGTTGATCCCCATGAAGGGTTGCCCGTCGAGCTCGAACTCGATCGTCATCACCGACCCGCTCTCCCCGGGGCCGGCCTCGCCGTAACGCGTGACGTTGGTGATTTTCGAATTCTTGAACGTAGCGACGTAGAAGTTGGCCGCTTCTTCGGCCTGACCGGTGAACCAGAGGAATGGAGTGATGTTAGGCATGCCGCGATCCTAGCAAAATCACTTGTAAAATGCACGGTCGCGGGTATACCCTAGGGATGAGCAAGCACAAGAATCCTTGGCTGGCAGCGACGGCAAGCGTGGTACTCGTTGTGGGCTGCGCGCACAAAGCACCGCAATATCAGGATAGTCTTACGCCGTTTAGCTACACGCGGAATGAGACGGTAGGGCTCGTCTCGCACGCAAAGCGCTCGCTCGGTCCGGCCGACATCAACACGCTCGCGGTGGTATATACCGCCCTGGAAGAGAAAGGCAACGCCTACGCCGGCTTCATGGTCGAATCGGTGTCGGCAACCTCATTCGATTCGGCGCGAAACGAAAAATATGCCGGCGATTTTCAAACGGCAATCGAGACGTTCGACAAATCGTACCGGACTCTGATGGCGACCAAACAAACGATGATTGCCAGCGCCTGGGTGCCGTCCTTCGCGCAAACGCTTCAATCGCGCTGGACTCAATACAGCGGCACGATTACCAAACTCTCGCCGCAACAGAAGAGCGCGCTTGTAACAACCATCAAAGGCCAAACCATCTGGCCGAATTATGAAGACATTGCAACCGAACCGGTGAGCACTCGTTGAGCCGGCAGACTACTCTTCGTCGGGGACGTGGTGGTCGGGCTCCTGGTGCAGGAAGTACTCCTCGCTATACGTCGAGGGAATCTTTTGGAAGGCTCGCGGCGACTGGCTGAAATCGAAGCAATCGGCGGCGGGCGAGTTAGCGCGCGTGTCGCTGTGCCGCGAGCGGACGCAAATCGTACAGCTCCTCGATGAACTTCAAGATGCTGCCGTGCTCGTAGTGGACGTGCGAGACGTACCCCGCTTTGGCATACGGTGAGATGACGACCAGGCCGATGCGGATGCCTAAGCCGTCGTAATCGACGTACGCGGGCGGCTCGGGATCGTACCAGCCGCCGTAATCGTCCCACATCAAAAAGATCGCCGTCGACTTCCAATATTGCGATTCGCCGATCGCGTTCACGACTGACGCGACCCACGACGGTCCGGTATCCGAACCGGAGCCGGCATGGTCGGAGTTCGGCCACGTCGGAGTCACCCAGCTCACCGTTCGCAGCTTGCCGTAGGAGATGTCCGTCAACACCTGCGCGGGATTTCCGATGACGTCTTTCTTCCAGTCCTTGCCGTAATAAATGTGGTTGATTGCCTGATAAGCGCTCCAGATGCCCGGATACCTGGAATACGACATCGCGTAATAGGCCCACGACATGCCGGCGCTGTCGAGCTCGTCGCCGAGTGTGGTCGGATCCCAACACGGAAGTTCGTAACCATCGGGAATCTTCCGATCCGGCCCGACCTCACTGACGGTGTCGCCCGAGCCGCCGGGACAGCCCCACGCGCCATAGGGATAGTTGACCGCCGATTTCGCTTGACCGGAAATGATGTATTGATGCGAGATGAAGCTGCTGCCGTCGAAGTTGGAAGCGTACATTTGATCGGCGAGCACGTACTGCTTGGCCATCGCAAAGTATGGTGCCGTCTCGGAGCGCGGCACGTAAGCATACTGCGGATACTTCGTCGGGCACGGCCTGCTGCTATAGCTGCAGCCGACCCACTCATTATTGAAGCCGTTCATCCGGCAGTCGGTGCCCGGAGTGCTTCCGGTGCCGTTGCAGGCGGCGAAGAACGAACCGGAGCTGTGGTCGATGTCCCACACCGTTTCGAGGCCGATCGGTTTCAACTTCACTCTATGCCCGTAAGAATCGGAGCCGTACTTCGCCGTTTTCGCGCCCTTGAAACCGTAAAAGATATCGTTGAACGAACGATTCTCTTGCACGATGATAACGACGTGCGAAATCTTGCCTTTGCCGGTTCCACCGGGGAAATTGTTCCCGGGAAGGCCGGATGCCGCGCCGTTCGTTCCTGAAGCGCCGTTGCAAGCGCACAGAATGCCGGTGATTGCCGCAGCGAAGAACGTTCGAGTTACCACGACAGGATAATCTCCCCATTGCCGTTCGTAGCGCCGCCTTGCGCATTCTTGACGTGTGTTGCGCTCGGCTCGACGTAAGACGACCCGCCGCCGCCACCGCCACCACCGCCAACGCCGCTGGTAGCATGCGCGCCGGCGCCACCACCGCCGCCGCCGTAGTAACCTCCGCCACCGCCGCCCCCACCGCCACCGCTGTATGGCGTACCATCGCCCCCTGCTCCGCCGCGCCGGCGCATGCCGTCTTTGCCCGGGGCGCCGCCACCATATCCGGAGCGGCTTCCACCGAAGCCGCCCCGGCCGCCGGAGCTTTGTGTGCCGCCTTGGCCGCCGTCACCGCTGGGATTGCCGGAATATCCGCTGCCACCCGCGCCGCCGATCGGACCGCCGCCGGCTCCGCCGAAACCCGCACCGTAAAATCCCTCACCAACGCCGCCGCCGCCACCGCCGCCGGCGACGATGACCCGATCTTTCGGCCGGCTGCCGCCCTCGCGTACGTCCGATGCGCCGCCGCCGCCGCAGCCGCCGTCGGCGTAGGAGCTGCCATATGGGCCTTTTCCGCCGGCGGCTCCACCGTTGAAGCCGCCGGCCCCGCCGCTGTAGTCTACGCCGACGCCGCCTACGCCGCCGACGTAAATGGCCAGCTTTTCACCGGGCGTCACCGCTATGATCGCCTTGACGTAGCCGCCCTTACTTCCGTTATAAAAAGGCCCGCTCGGGCCCGCGGAGCCGCTCGGGGTTCCGGCGCCTTTGGCGACAACGCTTACGTGCGAAACGCCCGCCGGCACGGTGAATGACTGCGGCGCTCCGGTGTAGTTAAACACCGCACGGTGCCGAGCCGCGGGAGCGATCGTTCCGGGCGCGCCGCCCGCCAGCTGCGACCCGCCGCAGCCTGCGAGTACGACGATGACGATAATCTGCGGAGCAACGTTGCGTAACGAAATGCTCATATCGAAGCCTCCCGTCTGGGCTCCCGGATATTTCGTAAGGGAATGTGCACCGTCCCGCAGACGACCGGCGTTTAGGTTGCGTTCGGCGAATCGGTCGAAGCATGACCATATCTGCTCTCCTCGCAGTGTTGCTCGCAGTCGTACCGCCCGCGCAGACTGCTGCGGGCATTTCGCTTGACGCGCCCTGGAAGGTGACCATCTATCAGCTCGCACACTCGAAGTTCCATCATCCGGCTTGGGGATGGCAGCACTCCGAGCGCAACTATCTGATTGCGCTGCAGCTCGCGCAAGGCGATGGCCTGCACCTCGACACCGACGTGCTCTTCGCTGCGGCGTTCTTGCACGATATGTCGACGTTCATGCCGTGCCAAGATACGAAGCTCGAGCACGGTGAATGCGCCGCCCAGCAGAGCGGCGCAATTCTACGCGCGGCGGGATTTCCGATGCAGAAATTACCCGCCGTTCAGGCGGCAGAGCGCGGGCACATGTATTACAGCGATCCCGGCGCACAGCCCGAGGCGATCGTGCTGCACGACGCCGATTCGCTCGATTTCCTGGGCGACATCGGTGCAGCGCGCATGATTTCGCTCACGGGCGAAAATGCGGAAAGCTTCGCACGCGCGGTCAAAGCATTACTCTCGTTTCTGCACGACATTCCGCCGCGCCTCATTACCAAGACGGCTCAGCGCATCGGCGCCCAGCGTGCCGCCGAGCTCGCGCGCTTTCTCGAGGCGCTGCAAACCGAGACATTTGACGGAAAGGCTATCTGAAGCGATGACATCGTCCTAGCGCTCCAGGACCTGGACGTTATTGGCATTGTCGTCGTTGAAGTAGAGCTTCGTATCGGCTGCGCTGGTGCCGGTCGCGACGATGCCGAAGAGCGCGCCGGAGGCGCCTTTATCGACATTACGGACGTCAAGCAACTTTCCCGCGGCCGAAATCTCGACCAGGAGATTGTCGCCGCTGGGATCGAGGGTGTTGCCGGCGACGATATTTCCGTTCGGCAGCAGTGCGGTGCTGATCGGACCGTTCAACGGCGTACCCGAGAAAACGATCCGCGCATCCGAAGCCGACGGACCGGTAAACGTCATGCCGTTATTCTTCGCCTTGATTCCGCCGTCGGGAATCTGCGTGACGTTTTTGAACGCCACGAGCGTGTTGTTCTTCCCGTCGACGAAATAGAGCGTATCGACGCTCGGATCGTACGCGAGGCCCGATGGCGCGAGCGCCGTCCCCGGCTTCCCATGATTGACGGGAAATCCGCTGGCGATCACATCGTACGTAAACGTCGAGTCGAGGTTGATGCGAACGACGCTTCCATTGCCGGCGTTGGTCTCGTAGAACGCCGGGGCACCGCTGTTCGGAACCGCATAGATTTGGCCCCAAGGCTGGTCGAATGGTTTGCCGGAGATATTGGTAAGCAGTTTGCCGTTTGCGCCCAGAACGGGATTATCGTTGGCAACCATCGATGCCGCCCAAATGGTGTCGCCGCCGTCGAGGGCGAGGGCGTCGCAGCCCTTGAGAGTCTTATCGGAGGAAACGTGCACCGGCTTTGATCCCGGTGCCGGATGCAGCGCGAGGAGCGACACGCCGGTTCCCTGCACGTTCGACTTTGCGTTGAAGTCGCAGACCACCAAATCGCCGGCCGACATCGGTCCGGCCGTAGCGGGCGCAATCGCCAGGCCGTACGGATTCTGCGCGCCGTTCTTGGGGTCTACTGCCGATCCGATCGTGACTTGCTTCTTGAGTTCCTTCAGAATCGAAGCACCTGCATCGGGACGTGTCGACGCGCCCTGTGGAGCGAAAGTAAGGGATTGTAGCGGCGCGCTCGGCGCTGCCGGATTGTAACTGCCGCTGCATCCGGCAGCGAACGCTACCGCCAACATTGCGGCGGCGCGCTTACACTGCATTCTATTGTAAAACACCTAAGACACCTCGATGAAAGATTGTGGGTGAGTGGTTTGAGGCTACCGTAGGTGTCAGACATAAAGAAAGAATGAATCCTTCGAGACGCGCGCTGCGCGCGCTCCTGCAGGATGACGAGACAGATGATTTCAGAGATTCTTCATATTCATGAGTGAGCGAACGGTTTCGATCAAGGGGCGCAATTCCGAATCCGGCGGCGATCGCCTTTCGATTGTCGACCTCGAACATTCCGGAAAATGCCGGTTCATCGAGCCATAGCGGGATGTCAGTCCAGGGCTTCACGCCCCGTGCGATGAGCGTTTGCGAATCGACAAGTTCGGTTTGCGATACGATGCCGTGCTCGAGCGCGGCGGCAACGCAAGTATTCGCCAGTTCGCCAAGCGAGAAGCGTTCGCGCGGTCCGGCAGCGTTGAACGCGCCGGTTAAGCGTTGCGTTATCGCAAGAACGACAAACGCTGCGAGGTCGCGCGCGTCAATGAACTGGACCGGTCGCGATGCCGGTGCCGGCACGACGAGGCGTTCTCCGCGCAACGCGCGACGCGGCCAATACGTAAAGCGTTCGGTGTAATCCCAAAGCCCGACGATGATTCCGGGTCGTACAACCGTGGCGCGATCGCCGAAGCGTGCTTGCACGAGACGCTCGCACGCCGCCTTGTTGCCGCCATAGGCCATCGCCTCGTCGTTCGAGTCGAAGGCTGTAATCGTCGGTGATGCTTCATCGACGCCCGGCTTCGAGAGGTCGGCATAAACGTTGAGCGTAGAAATGAAAAGATACCAGCCGGCATCGAGTTCGGTCGAGCGCCACAGTTGTTCCGGGCGTTGCCCGCTTACGTCGACGATCGCTTCCCAGCGACCGAGAACGTCCGTGGGCAACGGCCCGTTGCGGTCGGCGAAGATCTCTCGAACGTTTGGAGGCAGCTCGCACGACGTCTCGCCCCGATGAAGGGCGACGACCTCATCTCCGCCCGCTGCAAGCGCCTCGACGATATGACGCCCGACAAAGCGGGTGCCGCCTAAGACCAAGAATCTTGACATCCGAGGGCCGTTCGGCCCTCGGCCTTGACTCGCTGCCGATGAGCTACGACCGCCTGCAAGAGATCGCAGTGAGGACGCCATGATCGCCGCTCGCGCGGGAGCCTAAACCGCTCAGCGGGGAAGGTCGATGAGCGCTATTCCGATTTCAGGACGCGCTGTTCGTTGCAACGGTATCGATGTCTCTTCCAACATTACCTCGAGCGTGGGCCTCACGATCGCGGAGAGTAGATGGCCTCCAATCGTATGACCGTCGCGATAGCTAACCACGCAATGCGCGTGGATTCGGGGCTTGCCTTCAAAGTTCGTGACGTTGCCGACGATCGAAACGACTTCGACCTGCTCTTCGACTGGGATCGGATCGTACTGCTTTTTTTCCATGTCGTAGTAGCCCAGAGTCGCGCGGCGATAACCGCCGATCCCATAGAAGAACGCGCCATGGACGGTTTGGCGTTCGCAAAATCGCTGGAAGGCTGCAAGCACGTCGTCCTCGATATCGAAGACGAGAGCGTAGCTTCGTCCGGACTCCGTCGTGGCGAGCATCCTATCGCGCATGTTCTCTTCCTTCGCGGTGTTAACGTTGCCCGAAATGGGCGGTGATGTAGTCGATCCAATAGTGGTAAATGTCGGCGATTCGGACCGGGTCGTCCGGAACGTGCCCCGCGACGGGCCAGACACGAAGCGTCGCATCTTTGTGGTTGTCGCGTAACGCTCGCCAGTACATCGAGGACGTCGCGAACGGATCGCGGTTGTCGCCGGTATCCGAGAGGATCAGCACCGGCGTGGTGACGTCGGCCGCGTAGGTGATCGCCGAAACGGCGCGCCATTGCGCGCCGTTCTTGCCCACGAACGGGGAACCTTGGAGAAGCGCGACGTCCTCGTCGCTGTCGTCGGCGGTACCGTAATCGGTAATCCAATCGTTGACCGACGCTCCCGAAACGGCGGCGCGCCATATGTGGTACTTCGAGATGAGCCACGCCGTCATGATGCCGCCGTAGGACCAACCGCAAACTGCGATGCGCGAATCGTCGACGATGCCGCGCCTTCGAACCGTGTCGAGCGCCGACAGGATGTCTTTTCCCGGACCCTGCTCGGGATCGTAGAGGATGGCGTGTTGATACCGATAGCCGAGATTCGGACTCCCGCGATAGTTCGGGCGCAGCACGAGCCATCCGCGCGCCGCCATCACCTGCGCCCAGAAGTCGAAAATCTGCAGCGTTGCGTCGCCGGGACCGCCGTGAATGTACACGACCATCGGATACTTGCCGTGTGCTTCGAAGTTTGGAGGAAGGTAGAGCAGCCCATCGGCGGCGACGCCCGTCGTTGTAGGAAACGCGATCGGCTCCGCCGCCGACCACGCAATCGCAGCGAATGCGGCGTTGAAATCGGAGAGCTTTGTCGTTTGGCCGCTTGCCGAACGCATGAAGAGTTCCGGTGGTTGTGCGGTCCATGTGCCCACGAATACCAGCGACCCATCGGCAGCGAGCGCGTTGCGCAGCGCCGGCGTTTCGGAACCGCCGGTCGTCGTCAGCGGAATTCCAGGCGTAACGTCGCCGACCCCGATGCGCGCGAATCTTCCGTCGAGCGAAATGCGATAGAGCGCGTTGGTCAGACCGTCGGGAGCCGTCGCGATGAGGCTCTGCGAGTCACTCGCCCAAACGGCATCGCCGATCGGCCGATCGATGCCACGCGAAATCGCCGTTCCAGCGCCCCCCGCCGGCGTCGTGACGTACAAGCGCGACAGCGCGACTTGCGAGTCGCCGTCGGTGTAGAAATACGCGATGTCTTTGCCGTCGGGAGAGAATATCGGATAGCCCTCGCGTAAGCTTCGCCCCGTGAGCGCGCGCACGCGCCTGGACGCTACGTCGACGATGGCGGCATACGACGCATTTTGGTCGTTGAGGATCGCGTTTACGTACGAGGTGAACGCGATGGACTTCCCGTCCGGCGACCACGACGGAGAAGCTTCGCTGCGCGCTCCGAAGGTGAGCTGATCCGGCGTTCCGTTCGATGCGTCGATCGCGAATAAGTGGTCGGGCAAAGGTGCGGAGTGCGCGACGATCGGCTCCGTCGTGAAGAGGAAGCTGTCGCGGAAACGATCGGCGCCCGCGCGTTTGGGTGGCGGATCGGTCGCCGCATACACGAAAGCTCCCCCGTCGGGGCGCCACGCAAACTCGTCGACGTCCGAATCGATATGCGTCACCTGGCGCTCTATCCCGCCGCTTGCAGGCACGACGAATAGCGCCGTGTGTTCGTTCTCGCCGCTACCGGCGTCAGCGAGGAACGCGAGTTGAGTTCCATCCGGCGAAAAAGCCGGATCGGAGACTCCCTTACGGTTTGCAGCGAGCACTCGCGTCGTATGCGTGGCGAGGTCGATCTCCGTGAGAGCGCGCTCGCGACGATCGTCGTCCCACACCGTTCGCGTCATGACGACCGCCACGAACCTGCCGTCGCGCGAAAGCGCAGGGGAACCGAGATTGACGAAGAGTCGAAAATCGTCTTCCGTGACCGTGCTCGGCTGCGCCGCGCTCGCACTCGCTAGCAGCGAGAGCACGAGCAGCGCTGCGGCACTAGTGCGGCAGATCATACCAATGCACGCCGTCGGAACTGATGCGCCAGGGACGTTCGCCAGTGTAGCTCCAGTAGTGGCCGCCGTTGGTGCAGCCGCCGCCGGCACCGATGGCACGAGCGCAAAGCCAAACCAACACGCGTTTGTCGCGGTATTGAATCGATTCTTCCATACAGCCTGTCAGAAACTTCGGATAAGAGGCGCCCCAATCCGCACCGAGCGCCGGTTTCCAGCTCGTGATGCGGTCGCCGGTGTATTGCGCCTTCCAGAGAACACAGTCATCCAATCCCTCGATGAGGGGCGCCCTTCCCGGACGAGCGACATCGATCATCCCTGCCGCAAATCGCCGGCGGTCGCTCTGCGATATCTCGTATGGAACGTGCCGGGCGCATCCCGCGCAGACGATACAAATGAGCATCAGTGCAGCCGTGACTTTCAATGGGCAAGCTCGACGATGAGACCGGAATGATCGGTCAGCCGGTCCATCCGGAAGACGCGATCGTACTCGGCACTGCGCAGCCGCGGCAAAGCTTTCGGCGATAAGAAGGCCTTGTCGATGCGCCAGCCGGATCGGCTAACGTAATCGGGATCTTTCCTAAACGGGTACCAGCTGAACTCATACTCGCCTGGGTGCAAATGCGCCCAGGCTTCAGTCCACAACGTCTCCAGCTCGCGATACAAATCTGCGGTACTGAATTCGTCGAGCAGCCGGCCCGAGCGGAGGTTGACCTCGATATCGGTTTCGTTTCGGCCCGAGTTGAAGTCGCCGATGCAGATTGCCGCTACGCCGGCCTCGTTACAGCGTTGCGCCAGTGCGATCAAACAGCGAAGGTGCGGGCGTTTTCGATCTTGCCCGGGCAAATAGACGCCGTAGAGCTCCAAATCCCCGAACTGCGCTTTCAAAACCGCATTTGGATATTCGTCTTGCGCGAGCCCAAATGGGTTTGGCGTTGCGGCGAACGGATTCTCCGAGACGATGAGCACGCCGTTGCCGCGGCTAGCGGGCGTGCAGCTCTGATGCACGAAGCCGTAGCGTTCGGCATCGCGGCGAAGCAGTCCGCCCGCCTCGTTCTCACGGAATTCGGAGAACACGATCGTCGACGCATCGGCGTGCAAAGCGCGTCGAACGATCTGCGGAATCGTGGCGGCATTACCGCCCGAGCGCAGGTTGACCGCCAGGATTATTTTCCGAATGCTTCCGTCGGAACCCCGGCACGGATCGTTTGACAGGTGATGCACGATCGGCAAGCTCCTGCGGTTTCATGGGTCCAGCGTTCGGACAGACGCGCGCCCTTTCATGCCGAGGCAATTGCGGTGCGCACATGGTAGTAGACTCGATGCGAAAAGCTGCGCTACTCGCTGCACTCGTTGCGATCTCCGGCCTTTCGGCTGCTCCGGGCAGAGCGGCCGTCACCGCGGCATCTTCGCCCACCATCGAAAGCGTCGTGCGCAAAGGCATGGCGGCAAACCACTTGCGCGCAGTCATCGTTGAGGTGCGGTCAAACGGCCGGACGATCTTCTCTCGCGGCTTCGGCGAATCCATGACGGGCGTAGCCGCCACTTCGGACATGCATTTTCGTAACGGCGCCCTGGCATTCACGTACATGGCGACGCTGCTGCTCGAGTTCGTCGACCGCAAGAAAGTGACGCTGGACACGAAGCTCTCTAAGTATTTTCCCGAGCTGCCGCATGCGAGCCAAATTACACTGCGCAATCTCGCACAGATGACGTCCGGCTATGCCGATTACGTCTACCAGCCCGAGTTGACGCAGCTGCTTTATCGCAACCCCTTTCGGCAATGGACGCCCGAGGAGCTGATCCACATCGGCGTTTCCAAGCCGATGCAATTTGCGCCCGGTACGAACTGGGGTTATTCGCATACCAACTACGTGATTCTCGGCCTCGTGCTCCAAAAGATCGCGGGCATGCCGCTCGCCGACGCCTTGCGGCACTACGTCTTGGAACCAATGGAACTCAAGCAAACCGCAGCGTTCACCACGCCGGCGATTCCGCAGCCCGTGCTGCATGGATTCACGTCCGAACGTCGCGAGACGCTCGGCATCAAACCGGGCGTATCGTTTTACGAGGAAGGAACATTCTGGAACCCGTCGTGGACGACCGTCGAAGGCGCCGTCGAAACGACCGACATCTCCGATCTGAATACTTCCATCGAGGCGGTTGCCGCCGGGAAGCTCCTCTCAGCAGCGTCCTCGGCGGCGCAGATCAAACCCACTCTCCTCGGGTTCGGTCACTCGCAATCCGGCTGCGCCGCGTGCCATGCAAACAGTTTCGCGTTCAATTACGGCTTGGGAGTCATTAATTCGGGGCCATGGATTACGCAGACTCTCGGATTTGCCGGCGCCTCGGGAGCGGTTGGATACCTTCCGGCGCAAAAACTGACGATCGCAGTCGAAGGTACCAACGCGCAGGGCGCATACGATGCGCAAGGCAACGCCGGCCTCGGAGCCGTCGCCGTATTTCGTTCTCTCGTCAACGCGCTCGCGCCAAAGAGTATGCCTCCGGCGCCAAAGTAGCGCAAGGCAGAATCCCCGCTACGGCACTGTTGCGGTCTTAAACCGACGCTTCCATTCCGCCGCGCAGATTCACCGCTCGGTCGTAACCGAGCGCGTTGAGTATCGTCGTAACGCACGCGCTTCGCGCGCCCAGATGGCAGATCACGACGATGTCGCGATCGGTGGGGATTTCGGCCAGCCGGTGCTCGACGTCGTCCATTGGAATATTGACCGAATGCGCGATCGCTCCGTCTTCAATCACCTCTTCGGGCTCGCGGACGTCGAGTAAGAACGGCACGGTCTCGCTCTTGAGACGCTCTCCGAGTTCGGCCGCCGAAATCGATTTGAGAGTCAAGAAGCGTTACAAGCCGTGCAGCGGCCCTCGAACGTAACGCGTTCGCTTTCGATGTCGAAACCGTGCCGCACCGCGAGCGCCCTGATGGTCCGCGCCGGAATCGCATAAGCGACGTCTTCGATCGCGCCGCATTTGCTACATCGAAAATGAGCGTGCCGTGGGCCGGTAGGCTCGTAAGCGACCGAGTCGACGCCCGGCAGAGAGACTTCAGAGACTAAACCGAGCGCGTGCAGGCGTTCCAGACCGCGATAGACGGTCGAAAAGCCGATGCCGGGGCGGCGCCCGCACGCCTTCGCGTAGATTTCGGATGGTGTAAGGTGGCAACCGAGCCCGCTCTCCTCAACGATATCGTAGATGAGCTGGTAGTTTTTCGGCAGCCGGCGCGATGCGGCTCCGGCTGACGGCAGGACTCGACCCTGAGTGACATTGAAACTCACTTTCAACTCGTTCGTTGACGAGACGTACCATTTCCTTCGTCCGGAGAAATAGCAGCACATGGAAAACACGATTGTCGAACTCTCGGAAGCCGACCGAGGGTGTCCCGTAAAGCACGTACCGCTCCGACCCAGGCTGAACCTCGACTGGTTCCCCGAGCTTCTGGACCTATCGCCCCTTCACAAGCCTTCTGCATTGTCGGATCCGATGGGTCGCGATTTCGACTACGCGCGCGAGTTCAACAGCCTCGATCTCAAGGCGGTCAAGGCGGATATTTTCGCATTGATGACGGCGTCGCAGGATTGGTGGCCTGCCGACTACGGCCACTACGGACCGCTTTTTATTCGGATGGCATGGCATAGCGCGGGAACGTATCGCATCGGTGACGGTCGCGGCGGCGCCGGCGGCGGCCAGCAGCGTTTCGAGCCGCTCAACAGTTGGCCGGACAACGCCAACCTTGATAAAGCGCGACACTTGCTCTGGCCGATCAAGCAGAAGTACGGACGGAAAATCTCATGGGCCGATCTCATCGTCTTGGCCGGAAACTGCGCGTTGGAATCGATGGGATTCAAGACGCTTGGATTCGGAGGCGGCCGCGTCGACACGTGGGAGCCCGACGAAAGCATCTACTGGGGCCCGGAAGACACCTGGCTTGCCGACAAGCGTTATAGTGGCGAACGCCAGCTGGAGCAGCCGCTCGCGGCCGTGCAAATGGGTCTCATCTACGTAAACCCGGAGGGACCGAATGGGGAGCCCGATCCCATCGCGGCGGCGCACGACATTCGTGAGACGTTCGGGCGCATGGCAATGAACGACGAGGAGACCGTAGCGCTCATCGCAGGCGGCCACACGTTCGGTAAAGCGCATGGCGCGGCCGATCCGAATCAGTACGTGGGCTTTGCGCCCGCCGGCGCGGGAATCGCCGAGCAGAATTTGGGCTGGCGAAACACGTTCGGAACCGGGAACGGCGACGCGACGATCACGAGCGGCCTCGAGGGCGCGTGGACCACGACGCCGACGAGGTGGAACAACGAGTACTTCCACAACCTCTTCAACTACGAGTGGGAGCTGACCAAGAGTCCCGCGGGCGGCTATCAGTGGACTCCCAAAGACGGTGCCGGAGTCAGCACCGTCCCCGACGCGCACGATTCCTCGAAAAAGCATGCGCCGATGATGTTCACGACCGATCTCGCCTTGAAAGTCGATCCGATCTACGGACCGATTTCGAAGCGTTTCCATGAAAATCCGCAAGAGTTCGCCGGCGCCTTTGCCAAGGCGTGGTACAAGCTGACGCATCGCGATATGGGCCCGGTTTCGCGCTATCTCGGCGCGGAAGTTCCCGCCGAGCAGCAGATTTGGCAAGATCCATTGCCGCAGGCCGACGGTCTGGCGATCGACGAGCACGACGTCGCCGAGCTCAAACGCCGAATTCTCGCTTCGGGGCTCACCGTATCGCAACTCGTCACGACCGCGTGGGCGTCGGCGTCGACGTTTCGCGGCACCGACAAGCGCGGCGGAGCGAACGGCGCGCGCATCCGGCTTGGACCGCAAAAGGATTGGGCCGTCAACGACCCGGCCGAGTTGGCAAAAACCCTGCAAACGCTCGAACAGGTGCAAACCGATTTCAACGCTTCCCAATCGGGCGGAAAGAAAGTCTCGTTAGCCGACGTCATCGTTCTTGGCGGCGGCGCTGCGATCGAACAAGCCGCAAAGAACGCCGGGCAAGCCGTGACGGTTCGCTTTTCGCCCGGACGCACGGACGCAGCGCAGGAGAATACCGACATCGAATCATTCGCGGTTTTGGAACCGCTCGCCGACGGGTTCCGCAACTATCTCGGCACCGTCCACGCGCGTTCCCCCGAGCAGCGGCTGCTCGATCGCGCGCACTTGCTCACGTTGACCGCTCCCGAAATGACGGTGCTGGTCGGCGGGTTGCGAGTGCTCGGCGCCAACCACGGGGGGTCCAAACACGGCGTCTTCACCGGGCGTCCCGGCACGCTGACGAACGACTTTTTCGTGAACCTGCTCGACATGTCGACGAAGTGGCAGTCGAACGGCGCCGACTACACGTACGAAGCGCGCGACCGGCGCACCGGCGAGCTGAAATGGACCGGCACGAACTGCGATTTGGTCTTCGGCTCCAACTCCCAACTGCGCGCCGTCGCCGAAGTCTACGCCATCGAAGGCGATAAGTTCGTGCGCGACTTCGTCGCTGCGTGGGAAAAGGTGATGGATCTCGATCGCTTCGACCTCCTGGTAAGTGCCTAAAGCTGAAAAAATTGCCACGCTAGGCAGCGGCGGGTCTTCCCGCCGCTGCCTTTGTAATATCGGACGTATGCGCAAGTTTTCGACGGAAACCACTCGCCTGGAGGCGTTCAGCGACGGAGTCTTTGCCGTCATCATCACTATTATGGTGCTAGAATTACGGCCACCCGAGGGGACGGACTTTCATTCGCTTCGCGAGACGCTGCCGGCAATCGCCACCTACGCGTTAAGTTTTGTTTTCATCGGAATCTATTGGAACAACCACCACCACATGCTTCGGGCGAGCCGCGGCGTCGATGGCCGTGCGATGTGGGCGAATCTGAATTTGCTTTTTTGGCTCTCGCTGGTTCCGTTCTCCACCGCTTGGCTCGGCCGAAACCCTCTGGCGGTCGGACCAACCGCCTTTTACAGCGTCATCTTCTTGCTCGACGCCGTAGCCTATACGCTTCTCCAGCGATCGCTGCTCGCCGTGAACGGCGCTGAAGCCCCGTTCGCGAAAGCAGTCGCGACCGACGTCAAAGGGAGGCTCTCGCTCGCGCTCTACGTTATCGCCATCGGCGTGTCGTTTTTTTTGCCAATTCTCGCCGACGTCATTTTGATCGCCGTGGCCATCATGTGGCTAGTACCGGATCGCCGGTTCGAGCCTCTGATCAATACCGAATAGCGTCAAGCGACATCGGCAAGCGAACTTTCCGATTCCGCGAGCCGCCGCGCCGCCCCATGCGTGCGCCGATTTCGGCGTCCTAGAGCGGCCATCCCACGATTTCCGTAGAAATGTACGGCATGCGGCTGGTCTCGTAAGGTGATGCCATTATTTACGGGTGTTACCGCCGAGCGTTTCGCGCTGCTTCTCGGCCTATCGCTCTTCTTTGGTTTTGCGTTTGAAGATTTTTACGCCGATGAGCTGCCGCAACGCCCCGGCGGCGTACGTACGTTTCCGCTGCTTGCGATCGCCGGTGGAAGCCTCTATCTATTGGAGCCACGCTACGGCGCCGCTTTCGTAGCAGGGCTGCTCGTCATCGGATCCTGGATCTACGTTTACCTGCGCCGGCAAACCGAAAGCGACACCGGTTCGATCGAGGGCGCGTTCATCGTCCCCGCATGCAATCTTCTTGCGTACCTGCTCGGCGCGCTTGCGTTAACGCAGCCGCTATGGCTCTGCGTGACGGTTGCGGTGGCATCGGTTCTGTTGCTCGGTGGACGGCGCATTCTGCACGACTGGACGGCGCGCGTACCGACGCAAGAGGTCGTCACCGCCGGGCAGTTCTTGATACTCGTCGGCATCGTATTGCCGCTCCTAGCCGGTCGGCCGGCGATTCCGTTTACAACGATTACGCCGTTTGGCGTATGGCTCGCCGTCGTCGCCGTCTCCTCCATTTCATACGCAAGCTATTTGCTGCAGCGCTACGTGTTTCCAAAGGGCGGCACGCTACTGACGTCTGTCCTCGGCGGTCTCTACTCGTCGACGGCCGCCACGGTTGTGCTCTCGCGCCGAGCACACGATAGCGGCGCAACGGCGGAGTTGCAGGCCGCCACGATCGTCGCTACCGCGATGATGTACGTCCGCATCCTGGTGATCTGCTCGATCTTCAATCTCTCGCTCGGGCGTGAACTCGCCGTTCCATTGCTCGTGCTGGCTGCAATCGCGGGTCTCATTGCCGCGCTGCGCGCTCGTGCTGCAACTCCCTCCACTCGCGTAACCGTTTTTTCCAACCCGCTGCAGATATGGACGGCATTGATCTTTGCATTGCTCTTTGTAGTCGTCTCGATACTTGCGACGCTGGCGCAGCGGGGACTCGGGCCTTCAGGGGTTTTGGCACTTGCCGGAGTCGTCGGAATTACCGACATCGATCCGTTCGTGCTCAGCTTGGCGCAGGGCGGCGGCGCCGGAGTTGGACTGACGACCGCCGCAGCCGCCATCGTCATCGCGACCTCCTCGAATAACGTACTCAAGGCGATTTATACGGTCGTCTTCTCGCGCGGACGCGCCGGCATCATGCCCCCAGCGACGCTCGGCCTTCTTGCCGCGCTTGGAATCGCCGTTGCGTTCCTCATAATCCGCTGACAGTCAATATCAACAAAGGCATCGAGGACATCCGTGGCGGGGGGCGCCCCGCGGTTCGTCAGCCGAAATGCGTCACGTCGGGTACCAGTCGCCACGACCCGACGGCGTGAGGTCGAAGAGATGCCAAACGGGACAGAGCAGATCGATGCCACGCTCGCGATCTTCCAACATCGGGTGCGCGGAATAAACGTGCCGGATGCGATCCCCATCTTTCGCGAAAACGACAACCGTCGAGTCGGGATCCCCTTGCGCATCTTCCGCGTCGATATCGCGCGCAAATGACGGGCCATCGTCTGACAGCAGGCGCAGGCGGTTCCACCCGCGGTGGGCGGCCCAGGCTCGTAGCCGAGCGGACGGCGCGCGCGACGCGATGACGAAGTTCACCCGCTGCGTCACGTGCGCGACGATTCCGTTGAAGCCGTCCAGCCAGAGCGAGCACATCGGGCAGAAGTCGTCGTCTTTGGACCAATACATGAGATGGTAGACGATGAGGTGGGGTTTGTCAGCGGCGAACAGCTCCGACAAACGTACGCGATTGCCGTTCTCGATAAACGAGTAGTCCGAAACGACCGGACCGGGCGGCAGTCGGCGCCGAAGCGCGGCCACGGCCTCGATCCGGTCGCGCAAGTCGATTTCGGCGGCCCGCAAGCGGGCGCGTGATTCGCGATAGGTTTCGTCGACGCCAGGCATTAGCAGGCTTGAATCGGCCATTTTACTTCCTTTCGTGTGCGGTCGTGCGCAAAGCGTCTATTCCGGCAACCTTTCTCGCATTTTTGGCGTTTAGAATCGTGTTGTGCCCCAGGCTCCCCTGCCGATAGCCATCCTTGCCATCAAGGCCGGTCCGCCCGGCAAAGACTCTGCAGATCGCTCTGAGCCCGTTTACGGCGGTTACGCTAACCCCCGCGGGGAGATCGTTCTGTTCGCTGAAGATGGCGCTTTCGGCATTAATTTCAAGAGCCAAACCCTTCAGCGGCGGCCGCCTTTGAACGCCGGCGCCCAGGCGCGCTACGATGCCACGGAAGCTGGCGAGCACTTTGAGTTTGGGAACAAGACTTTTCGCCGGCTCAGCCACGAACAGATCGTCGGAATATGCGAGTCCCACCGCTTTAGGATTACCAACACCTCTCTGCGGACCTAACCCAGTGCCCGATCCGTTCCCCAAACGCTTCTCGATCTCGCTGCTTCCTTTCGTTCTTGCAACGATCTCTTTCGCATTCGTCGTAGGTTCTGCTGCCGCCCCGTCGCAGAGCGCCGCGACGCGATCAAATCCCCTGTTGGTCTCAGCCCTACAGAACGATCTCGCTTCGTATTTAAAAGAACGGGGAGCGATCGAACACCTTTCGTCATTGTCCATCGCGGTCAGTTATGGCGCGGATCAGCCGGCTACTACGGTGACGAGCGGCACGACAACGTATGGCGGCAAGACGCCGGTGACTCCAATGAGCCTCTACCAGATCGGCAGCAACACGAAGGCGTTCACTGCTGTCGCGATCTTGCAGCTGGAGGCGCAGGGGAAGCTCTCGATCGACGCGCCGATCGGTAAGTATCTGCCGCAATACCCGGCTTATGCGAAACTAACGTTACGACAGCTGCTCAATATGACGAGCGGCCTCGAAACGTACGACAACCTGCCGTCGTGGGAAGCGTCGGTCGCCGCCGACCCGATGGCGAACGTCTCGGCCGACACCCTCATTCGATCGGTCTATCCCCAGATCAAGTTCGCTCCCCCCGGCTCGAAATATCATTATTCGAACACCGGATATCTCATTGCTCAGGAAATCGTCGCCGCGCTTAGCAGCAGCAAGAGTTTTTCTACGGAAATCGCGCGCATCATACGTAGCGTCGGATTGGAACATACGTTTTATACATCCCATCTCTATCCGCCGAGCGTCGCCCGCAAGGTCGTCGCCGGATACTACGAGCAAGACGACAAAGGGCTGCAGCCGCTTCGCGGCAAGGATGTTAGCGGATACAGCCTCTCGTGGGCGCAGGGTGCGGGCTCGATGGTCTCGACGCCTGCGGATCTCATCACGTGGGCTCGCGCGCTCTATTCAGGCACGACGCTCTTGCCTCCAAAGCAAAAAGCGGAGCTCATGAGCCTGATATCGACTAAAACTGCAAAGCCGCTCGCCAAAGCCATCGCCGATGATCCCGCCGGATTCGGACTCGGCGTCGCGGAACGATACGACCCAAAGCTCGGCACATTTTGGTTCTACCAGGGCGAAACGCTCGGTTTCCGGGCTGCGCATATCTATTTTCCTCGCACGGGGCTCGTCGTCGCGATGTTCGCGAACAGCCGCCCGGTGGAAAAAGAAAGCCGCATGCTGCAGCTCTTTGCGCAGCTCCACGCAACGATCGAAAAGTACGCTCCGCTCCTATCAAACGACTGAGTTCGCCCGACCGATCCCGCCGCCGCACACGACGCCTCGCTCCCGCCGAAGATTGCCGCGATGCCGCACGCTGACGTGAACATCCGCCGATTGTCGTGGCCCACGCCTTCTACAAACGCGTAACGCTGTTCAGTACCGCCCGGGTGTCGCTTGGCGACGTATCCGATGAAATTCTTGGCCCGAGCAAAACGGTATGGCCCTTGCGCTTCGCCGCCGCAGGAACGGTCGAGATCGTCTTCTCTCGGATTCGTATCCGCCGTACCCATCAAATAGATGACGCGACGGTGGACGTACCGCGCCTCGAGCTCCGCGGCGCTACCGGATACGTACCGTGGCGCGTTGCGCAATCCGTAACGCCACGCGTTGAAGCTGGGACAAGCGCGCGGCGGATCCGGCCGCCAATCGCTAAAGTAGAGATACGACGACGGGTTTGAAACGATCAATCGTACGGGAAGCCCTGCACCGGCGTCGAGTTGCGGGGCCTTCCCGACAATGGCATAGCGCTGGACGATTTGGCCGCCGGCGGAATGTCCGGCAACGATGATCTCGCGCAGCTTGGGAAAGCGCCGCGCATCGGAAAGGCGTGCAATCATCGCATCGAAAACATCGTACGTGCTGATCGGTGCGGGCGCCAGCGCATCCGAACCGCCGGGCCATTGAGAACTCCAGTAGAGTGTTTGGGGGCTCACCATATGTCCGGCAAGGTCGCCTTTCTCGACGAACTGCGGAGCAATCACGAACGTGTCGTCTAGAACGTGCGCCGCGTTGGCGGCAATAACACCGGTATCATAGTAGTAATCCGCGTCGCGCAGGACACCGTGCACGATGACGATCGCGCGAGTAACGGTGCGATCTCCCTCTAGGGACGATGTACCGAAATAGCGCGCGTACCCGCTGCCGCGGGGCGTCTGAACGAGGAATTGACGGTCCGCGAGACGGCCGGAATTGTCAGGCTGCGGAGTGGTCGTTACCGGAACGGGTACGACGCCGATTAAACAGAGCGTCAGCGCTGCGGTGAGAGCACGTTTCAAGAGGTTTGCAGCTTCCCGTTTTGTGCGCGATTCACCCGTCGAGCGATGTTGACGGACTCGCGGCGCGGTGGCATAATGGCGGCATTAGGGGCGCTGCTTTGCCGGCGCTCCCAGGCACCTTATCTACTACTTCCTCAAAAAAGCCGGGGGCGTCAGATGCTCAGCACTTGGAAAACAAAAATTCAATCCCTCATAACCGACGACGATCGAGTTGATTCGCAGCAACGATCCGGTCCCGCCGAAGAGTCCCAGGTCGCGCATTTGCGCAGGATGCTAGCCGAACTCAAGAGCGGCGCACAAGAACCCGTCACGCAAGAACCGCTCGCAGCCGACGCCGTTGAGCCGCCCGAGTTGGAAACGGCACCGTCGCAAATCACCGCAACGGCGGAAGTGGACGACGCCGCCCCAACGATTGGAGCCTTCGAAATAGCGAGCCAGTTCGTCGCCGAGCATCGGCAGACTGTAGAATCGCTGTTGCACGAACTCGCTACGCTCGAAGAGTGCGTGAATACGCAGGCGAGAGTAACCGAAGCTTTCCGTGAGTACACGATTGCTAAGCAGCGGGCTGCGGACGCAGCGACCGAGGCGCAAAGAGCCGGCGAATTAGTTGAACAGACGGCGGCACGCCAGCGCGCGTCGAAGCGCGAGCGAAAGAATGCCGACGCACTCGTCGAGCCGGCTCGGGCGGAAGTGCAGATCGCTAGGGATCAGATTCTGGAGCTGGAGCAGCGCCTACGTGATGCTCAACAGCTTGCAGAGCAAAAGTCGGCCGCGCTAAACGAGTGTGAGGCTCGCGCAAAAAAGTGCGCGGCAGACGAAGCAACGGCCTCGTCCGAGGCCGTAGAAGCGGCGAAGTGCCAAACGACATGCCAGAGCGCGTGCGAAGCGGCCGAAAGGGAAGCCGAGGCCGCGAAGAAGCACGCGGAGTCGTTGAAAAAAGAGTCGGGTGCGCAAAGCGTGGCAGCGATTAGTGACGTGCATAGCCTAGCACTGAAGATTGCGGAAGGAGCCGCCGCGCTAAACGTTTCGCCGTAGCGCGCTACTAAATACTTAGTTGACTTACCTGGCGCGCATCGCTAGAATCTGTCAAGTATGACGGAAGGCGTGCGCTGATTCGCCGGGAGGCTCAATGACTTTTCGAAGCATGGTTTTTCTTCTCGCTTTCGGCGCCTCTTGGCCGCTGACGGGTCACGCCGTTTGCGCCAAAGGGCTCGACTATGAAGATCTGCGCAAGATCGTTGCGGTAGGTCAGCCCCAAATTTCCCCGGACGGTGCTCGCGTCGTCTACGTCCGCTCGGCCGTCAACTGGAAGGAGAATCGTCGCGATGCCGAGCTCGTGCTCGTCGAGGTTCATACCGGCACCTCGCGCATACTCACACGCGATCGCATCGGCGTTACTGACCCGGAGTGGTCGCCCGATGGCGCCTCACTAGCGTATCTCGCGTCGCCCGAGCGCGGTAAGCCGGCGCAGATCTACATATTGCCGATGGGCGGCGGCGATTCGCTGAAGGTCACCGATGCGTCAAATGGTGTCGACTCATATCGGTGGCGCCCAGACAGTAAGGCCGTCGCCTTCGTCACGCCTAACGACGACCCGAACAAAAAGGCGGTCGAAAAACACCTTGATTCGGTGGTTATCACCGATCAGGACTATCTGACGCGGACGCAAGCACAGCCTTCGCACATTTGGGTAGTAAACGCCGACGGCACGGGCAACTCCCGGCTAACCGACGGCACCTTCGGCGTCGCGGGCGATCTCGCATGGTCGCCCGATGGAAAACGCATTTATTACACGCGTTTGCCCGATGCGTTAGCCCTCGCGCATCTCAACGCGCAGGCAACCTGGGTGCACGACATTGCGGCAAATACCGACGCGCAGCTCGTGCCGGGAACCTCAGCCGGCGGCGAGATCTCCCGCAACGGGAACGCGCTGGCGGTATCGATCCCGCGGCACCAGTCCGTCTTCCTCACCAACGATGTCTCGATTCGCTCGACTACCGACGGCCACGAGATTTGGAACGCCAAAGCGATCGATCGCAACGTCCACGGATTTGCCTGGTTGCCGCACGACGCCGGCCTCCTGGCTGAAACCGCCGACGGCGTACGCAACGTCGCCTGGGTCGTCAAGCCCGACGGCACCGCACGGAAACTCGATCTTGGCAACGTCGACATCATTTCAGTGGATGTCGCAAACGACGGCGGTATGGCGTTTATCGGACAGCGGCGAGATCATTACAACGAGATATACTATCTCGCACCCGACGCAACAACCGCGCGGCAACTCTCCAATGACAACGCTTGGACTTCTGCCTACGAGATCGCGCGCGTGGAGCCGTTCGAATGGACCACCGATCTCGGCACGAAGGCCGTCGGTGCGCTCTACTATCCGATCGGCTACGTGCCCACGAAAAAGTATCCGCTCGTTCTCGACATACACGGCGGACCGATCTCCACTTCGACGTGGAATCTCTCGGGAATCGAAAACGGCGAGCTCGACCAACTGCTCGCCGCCCGCGGCTACTTCGTTTTTCGTCCGAACTATCGCGGCAGCGATAACCTTGGCGACGCGTTTCTGATGGCGATCGTCGGCGACATGGCAAGCGGTCCCGGTAAGGACAACATCGCCGCCGTCGACGCGCTTCGCCGAACCGGCATGATCGACGAGACGCGCATCTTCGTCTCCGGCTGGTCTGGCGGCGGCCTACAGACGTCGTGGCTCGTCGGACATGCAAACTTCTGGCGTGCGGCGGTTAGCGGCGCCGCCGTCAACGACCAATACGAGCAAGCGACGCTCTCCGACATCAACGAACCGTTCAATGAGGCGTTCTTTCCAAACGTGTCGCCGTACACGGCCGCGGGTCGTGCCGCCTACGATACAGAGTCGCCAATTACGTACGTAGGCTCGATGAAAACACCGCTGCTGATTCTCAGCGACACCCGGGACCAGCGCGTTCCGGTCCCGCAAGCGTACGAACTGTACCACGCA
Source organism: Vulcanimicrobiota bacterium (assembly GCA_963815165.1). Classification (GTDB taxonomy): domain Bacteria; phylum Vulcanimicrobiota; class Vulcanimicrobiia; order Vulcanimicrobiales; family Vulcanimicrobiaceae; genus Cybelea. Next base: position 1,047,819 of record CAWFFL010000003.1, on the reverse strand, counting down.
CTCGAGCAGCGAGGCATTCCCGTACAGTTTACGGCCTTTCCGCGACCGGGACACTTCGCGGCCGATCCCGTCGGCCAGGAGCAAATTCTGCGCGCGTGGGTCGGCTGGATCGAACGGTGGTCGAAATGAGCATGCTTGCAGCGATCCTTCTCGGCAGCACGCTCACGCTCGCGGACCTCCGTAATCTCGTCAACCTCGGCCAGCCGCGCATTTCGCCCGACGGTACGCGAATCGCCGTCTCGATCGGAAAGCGAAACTTCGACAAAGACCTCACGGAGAACGATCTCGTGCTCGTTGACGTGCGCTCGCACGCACAGCGAAAGTTGTTGCGTAACGTTCGAATCGTCGACTATGAATGGTCGCCAAACGGCGCGTCGCTCGCGTATATTGCCGCCCCCGCATCAGGCGAACCCAAGTCCGCCCAGTTATTCGTGCTGCCCATGAACGGCGGGGAGCCGCTGCAGCTGACGCAGGAAAAGAACGGCGTCGAGGATTTTGTCTGGCGCCCCGACGGCAAAATACTCGCTTATTCTGCACAGCCCGAAGCGCCAAACCAAAAAGCGCTCGATCACGGCGAGAACGCCTTTAACGTCACGGAAGAGGCGTGGACCGAACAATCCACAACGCCGACTCACGATCTCTACGAGATCTCGGCGTCGGGCACCGGCAAGCCGCACCACATCGGCAACGCTTCCCTCAAGGTCGTCGGCGGCTTCACGTATGCGGCCGATGGGCGCAGCATCTTCGTGACTCGGCTGCCCGCGGGCGCGTCGCCCAATCAGTATTTGGCGACCGAGATCGTGAACGTGCGCTTGAGCGACGGCCGCGTGAACTCCGTGCCGACGCTCTCGGCGACGCAAGGCGATCCCATCCGGTCGTTGGACGGCACGCATCTGGCTTATGCTTTCGCAAATCCTGCCGGCACGATGCAAGCAGAGGTTGCGGTCGCCGACGCGCGCGGCGCGCATCCGCAATGGGTATCGAAGTCGCTCGATCGCAACGTCACCGGCTTCGATTTCATGCCGGGCAACTCACTGGTCGCAGTCGCGAGCGATCGTACGCAACGCCGCCTTTTCTACCTTAGTGACGGAACGCATTCCGCCGTTCCGATCGGTACGCTGCAAGTCGGCAGTTCGCCGTCGGTCGCGCGCGACGGCAGCATCGCGTTTGTAGGCGCGCGCGAAAACCGCCCGGGCGATCTTTACGTCCTGCGGGCGCACACCGCAGCGGCGATCCAGCTAACCAACGTCAACGCATGGCTCGCCAAGTTTACGATCCCAGCATCGCGCCCGGTCGAATGGAAAACCAGCGATGGATTGACCGCCGACGGCGTCCTCGTGTACCCGCCCAATTGGCGCCCAGGCAACGCGAAAGGGCCGCTCGTGTTGTTGATTCACGGCGGCCCGACGGCGCAATCGCTTACGTCGTTCTCCGCCTTCGCATACGTGCTCGCCTCGCACGGATGGTTCGTCTTCGAGCCCAATTACCGCGGCAGTGACGGCTTGGGCCTAAAATTCGCTCGCACGACGGTGCCGCACATCACGAGCGTCCCGGGGAACGATATCGAGCGCGGTGTGGACGCGGTCCTCAAAATGGGAATCGTCGATCCCAATCGGATGGCAGTCTCCGGCTGGTCCGAAGGTGGTCTCATGACGTCGTGGTTGATTACACACGATACGCGCTGGAAGGCCGCAGTATCCGGTGCTGCAGTCAACGATTGGATCCAGTACGGCGCGATGACCGATGCGAAATCGTTTACTCCGGAATTCATCGGCGCAAAGCCGTGGAACAACTCGAGCCTGCTCTCTGTCTATAAGGCCGAATCGCCGCTGACCTATGCCGATCGCGTCAAAACGCCAACGCTTATCCTGAGCGACGCAGGCGACTTCCGCGTCCCCACTCCGCTGGCTTATGAATTCTATCACGCAGTCCGCGCAACCGGAACGACGGTAAAATTCGTGATTTGGCCGGTCAACGGCCACTTTCCGCAAGATCCCGTTCGCGCAGAGGACGTCTATCGCCAGTGGGACGAGTGGCTCGTCAAATACCTGAAGTAACTCGACCGGTCCGCATCGCGCACGATGAAACTGGGCGCCGCTAGTTGAACCTACGTAGTCGTCGTTCCGTTACGAGGGTAGGGGGAGAGTCATATCGATGGGAATTTCAGCTTTAAAGCGTAGCGCGGCCGGCATTTGCGCCGGTGCGGCCATGCTTGCCGGTTGCTCGCTTGGCACGCCCGGCACACAAGGCGCTTTGCCCTATATGCAGAGCCCCTACGCGTTAGGTGCGCTCAACGCAACGGGTGCCGGTAAGATCCAGCACATTGTCTACATCGTTCAAGAGAACCGCAGCTTCAACAACTTGTTCTACGGCTACCCGGGTGCGTATACCGTAACGGAAGGCAAAGACTCGGCGAATCATACCATCGAGCTCAAGCCGTCGAAGCTTGGAGCGTTTTACGATATCGACCATTCGGTTGCCGCGATGATCGCGGCGTGCAACGGAACCGGCACGCTGCCCGGTACGCACTGCCAGATGAACGGATTCGATCAGGAATGGAACGACGCCGACTTTAAGAATGCGCAGTACGTGTTCGTGCCGCACAATCAGTCGAAGCCGTACTTCGACATGGCTCACGAAGGCGCACTAGCCGACCGGATGTTCCAGTCGCAGCTCGACGAAAGCTTTGTTGCGCATCAATATATCATTGCCGCGCAGGCGGCTTGGAGCGCGGACTTGCCGGGCGGATACTGGGGCTGCGAGGATCATGAGGCAGCCCAGGTCGCAATGATCACCGCCGAGCGCGTCGTCAGCGGCCATCAGAAAGCATGCTACGACTACAAAACGCTGGGCGACGAGCTCGATCAGGCAAAACTTTCTTGGCGCTTTTACGCTAGCAAATACGGGAGCGTTTCGAGCGGCAATGGAGGAACGTGGTCCAGCTATCAAGCCATCAAGCACATCTACGAGGGACCGGACTGGAAGAAAGACGTCATCTCCCCGAATTGGAAGTTCATAACCGACGTACGTAACGGTCAGCTCGCAAACTTTACGTGGATCACGCCGGTCTGCGACGACTCGGACCACACCAACTGCCCGGATGACTACGGACCGTCGTGGGTCTCCGCGCTCGTGAATACGGTTGGCAAGAGTCAGTTCTGGAACTCGACGGTCATCTTCATTCAATGGGATGATTGGGGTGGGCTCTACGATCCGGTACCGCCGGAATACAAGGATCGCGACAGCTTAGGCTTCCGCGTGCCCCTCATCATGCTGTCTCCGTACGTCATACACGATCACGTCTCGCACGTTCACTACGAAACGGCGAGCGTGCTGCGTTTCGCCGAAGATCTATACGGTTTGGGTCAGCTCGCCGCAGCCGACAAACGTGCGGCTTCGCCCGCAGCCGACTGCTTCAACTTCAAGCAAAAACCCGCCGCATTCGTTCCGATCAAGGCGCCCTATCCGCCGCGGTTCTTCATGCACCAGTTCCCCGACGATTATCTCATTCCGGACAGCGAGTGACACGATCGTGGCGCGTCCTTATGACGCTGGTTTCGGCGTTTGGTTGGATTGCTTTCGGTAACGCGGTACCCATCGCCGCGAAGGCGCCGCCAAGGCCGCCGGTATGCGGGGTGCCGCTTACGGGAACGTTTAGCGAACCGCCGCGCATCGAGATGTGGACGCTCCCCACGGACGCCGCGGGCCGCAACGAACTCGTGCTCGGCGTACACAAAGACCACGATCGTTATTGCTATCGATACAACCTCGGCGGAACGGCACAAACGACCGCGCCCGTAATCGTCGTGCGCCGGGGCGAGCGTTTCGACTTGCGCATCGCCAACGATATTTCCACGCAGAGCCGGGGAGAGTTCGTCGCGTCGAGCGCGCTGTCGCCGTGCATGCCAATGCCGATGCCTGCCGTTCCCGTCGTTCACTACGTCGGTTATCTCAATCATCAAATCGACGACCGTTACATGCCGAAGCTCGCGGTCGATACAAATATCCACTTGCATGGCTTCCAGGGCCCGGCGATACAAGAAAATATTTTTCTTTCGACGCTGAGCACTCCGATGCACGCGTGCGAATACCATATCGACATTCCTCAAACTCAGCCGCCCGGAACGTACTTCTACCATCCGCACGTGCATGGCGGATCCGGCGCGCAGATCGCGGGCGGACTCGCCGGCGTGTGGATCGTCGAACCGGATACCCCCCAGATAGCGCCGACCGCCGATCACCTCGTATACTTGTCCTACGCCTGGCCATTCGCGAATGACTATTACTACATGCCCGATCCGACGCCGATCTATATTGCGGGTATCAAACGCGAGGCCGCGCTCGAGAACGCCCCAGCCGTTGCCTACGATCCGTTCCATCCGCCGGCCTGGCCGCTGGGCTTTCCGCTCCAGGCGGCCGGCGTCATGATGGATCGGCACGCGTGCGACGGGGTGAACGCCGAATCCGTTGTAACCGTCGACGGCTATCCGATACCGGCAACGCTGACCGTGCCGGGCGGACAAGACCAGCTATTGCGCATCGTCAACGGAACGTCGGATTCGCCGAAAATGCTCCGGCTGCGAGACGAAAATGGGAAAACGGTGCCCATGCACGTCGCTGAGATCGATGCCAATCCATTCAGCGGCGACATGGCACATCCGCTGGCACGCTACCTGACGGTCGATAAGCTTATGGTCTCATCGGCGAACCGCAGCGACGTGCTCGTGGATGTCCCTGCCGGTAGAAGCTATACGTTATGGGCGACGCACTACTGCGAGGGCTCGATGGCGTTCTTGCAGATACCGCATCCGCTGCTGCACGTTACGGGAGCACCGGTAACTGAGACCCAGCCGCCGAGGCCCGTTGCGTCGTCGCAGCCTGTTGACGTCGCCGATACACCGGCCGCACAGCTCGTCGCCTATGCGCGCGCGCATCCATCGCTCGTGCGCAAGCGCGCGATTACGTTTACGGAGTACGTCTTTCCGCCCCGCGGCAAGATTCCGCTACACGCGTCGTATTTCGCCACCGACACGACCGATCCGGAATTCCGCGAGCACGCCTACTACCCGCATTACGCACTCGGCCAAGCGGTTCCCAAAGAGGCGGACATCACGGTGAAACGCGGATCGATCGAAGAATGGTATCTCTTCAACGCCACCATGGAATCGCATACGTTCCACATCCATCAGATGTCGTTCGTACAAATTGACGGCGGTCCTAACGGCATTCCCGTTACGATCGACGACATGTTCGATCCGGTCGGCACGCTAGTGCCGAATCCGAAAGATCCGCAGTTTCCACTCGTCAAGCCAAGTCTCGTGAAAGTGCTTATGGATTTTCGCAACGTACCGCGCGGCACGTTCGTCTTTCACTGTCACATGCTCTTTCACGAAGACCGCGGTATGATGGGTGTTATTCGCGTAGAGTAAGTTTCGTCGGCGCGGCACGGCAACGGGAAATACGGAGCGTTACGGGGTCAGTGTAAAAACCGTTCCGCAGCCACAGCCGGTTTGGGCGTAGCATCCCGAACCGCCGCCCGAGCCGGTCGTGCCGCCAACCGAGGACTGCGATGCGCCCCAGCCCGCGAGAAACGTCTGCGATCCGCCATTCTCATCGTTCCTTAGCCTTTTATTCGCGAATTTCAGTCGTCTCTCCCGAAGCAGGAATGGTAGTGAACGTGATAACTTTGCGATGTTCGCGAGCGCTTGCCTTTTTGCCGGCGCTCGGGCTTATTGCGCTCTGCGCCGCCCACGCCGCGGCGTCACCGATAGCGATATCGCCTCAAGAGCGAAATTGGGAAGTTCAGGTCGGTCAACAGCAATACATGAGGTACGTTCAGCGAGGCGAGATCGTATCGCGGCGATCGCAGCTCTATGCGATCCTCGACCCTGTAGCAAATGCCGTTGCGTCAGTCGCAAACCGGCAATACTACGCACCCTTTCATTTTATCTTGTTGGACGAGCCCGAACCCAACGCGTTCTCCATGCCGGGAGGCAACGTGTACGTGACGACGGCGATGCTGTCGTACCTAGGAAACAGAGACGAGCTCGCCGGCGTCATTTGCCACGAGGTCAATCACGACATCCACCACGATATGTACAACGTATACCAAATCGCACAACGTGGGGTACAGCCGATCGCGTACGAACGTGCCGCCGAAATGAAGGCGGACCGAGCGGGTGCCTACACCTGCGCGAAGGCCGGATTCAATCCGTGGGGCATGGTATGGAATATGCGGCATCATCGTGAGATGGGGCAGGAGGAGCAAATGGCCGCTACTGCGGACCATCCTAGCGACGATCAACGCCTCGCCGATCTCGTGACGCTTCTTACGAGCGACGCGGCCGCTTTCGGCAAATTCAGAGATGACGTCGCGGCTTCCGTCCCACTGCAAACCGCGCGTGAGTTCGCGCAGTCCGGTTACGGTACCGGCAGGCAAGTGCCATATCCAACGCAGTATTCGGCGCCACAGATGGGGCCGTACCCGCCGCCCCCGCTGCCGGCATGCTATCCGGGCTGTTAGGGAGCCTTTCGGAAAGCACGCGCGATGAAAACGACCGGAAGCGCGCAGGCATTGGCGATTCTTTTCGCGACCCCGGCCAGCGGCAAACGGGCGTAGCCGTCGTCGACGTCCAGTAGCGACATGAACCACCGCGACCTCGTAGACAGCCGGTGGCTCCATCGTTGTAGCCGCGCCTTTGTACCAGACGTGCGGCGTTCCATCTCGGCAAGAATGGCGGCGTCGTTTGGCTGCGACCGCACAACCTCTAGGAATGACCCGTAGTCGAGCCGCGCGCGTTTCAAGAAGGCATCGTCTACCGGACTCTGACCGTAAAGATACGTACCGAGCGTGCCGGCATCGTATGCGCGCGCCTTCGCGGTAAAGCGTGGTAGCCAAACGACGCCTTCGACCGCTTCGTTCCACCGCGGTGGCGGGCCGTTACGAAGGTCTGGCGCGTTCATGAAATATGAGCGGCTACGCCTTGCGTTTGTCGGCGAGAGCCTTTGCCACTTTCAAAACGATCGCGCCGCCGGGTACGATGACATTGATGGTCTCAGCGCCTATATCGAAAAGCGTTTCCGGCTTCAATAACCTTGCTACTGCGGCCATGCCTGCAGCCGGCTGCGTTTGCAGCTCTCCCGTAACCGCGTCGACGGCAACCTCCGCCGATTTGTTCTTTGCCGCCCATTCAAACTTGAAGTTGAAGGCAGGGCGAAGGTAGAGATCGATGCATTCTACTTTGACGCGCTCTTCCTTAATGTGATCGGCATCTGCGGGGCGAATCTCGTCGCCCAAGAGAGCCCGAATCACCGCCGATGCCCGAACGGTCGGGGAGACGATCTTGGCATCTTGCGGCGCAAAATCTTCGAGATTGATGCCAATCGCGGTCGCTTTGAGATACGATTGCGCGCTCATCGACTGATTGCTGAGCGCATCGAGCCACAGCTCCTTCTGCTCGTCACGCTCGCAATGCTCCACAACTGGCACCTCGATAGCGCCGGCTGAAACGGCATAATCTCTATCGCCAACGGTCACACCCGTAACATGCCGCGCCTTTACCGGAACCTTGTACGATTCGCGGCGATCGTAGATAAAGCGGAGTTGTCCTTTGGCATGCCACATTGGCAAATACCAAAGACCTTGGTCGGAGATGGTGACGTCTTCCGTTTTTGGACGAGCGAATAGCCGGGAAAGGGTTCCAAAAGCGGCGGCCTTATGTGCGCCGGCGCGGCCGCGGGCCTCCTCGGCTGCTATCAAAGGCTCAAAGTAGAACGCACCCTGCTCGGCGATCTCGATTTCCATGCCTGCGGTGCTTTCCGCGTATAGTTTCTGTCGCCTTCGCGACGCTCGGATTCACGGCACGCTCGTACGTAGTGTCCGACGAGACGATCGCCGAAGACTCGCCGGTGATCGTTCACCTGATCGACGGAACGTACGAGCTCTTCCGGCACTATTACGGCTTGCGCCGCGCTACCAGCGGGAACCCCGCTCGATTCGGCGCCGTCGCCGGTGTGCTTAACACGGTCCTGCAGATGATCTCAGAGGGAGCCACGCACGTCGGCGTTGCCACCGATCACGTCATTGAATCTTTTCGCAACGAGCTGTGGGGCGGATACAAAACGGGAGAAGGCGTCGATCCGGCGCTCCTCATGCAATTCACACCACTCGAGGATGCGCTGCGTGCGATGGGCATCGTGGTATGGGCGATGGTCGATCTCGAGGCAGACGACGCGCTGGCGTCCGCCGCCGAGATTGCGTCGCACGATTCTCGCGTTCGAAAGATCTGTATTTGGACGCCGGACAAGGATCTCGCGCAGTGCGTTCGCGGAGATCGTATCGTACAAGTCGATCGAAGGAGCAAAGCGGTTCGCGATGCCGCCGGCGTACGCTTGAAGTTTGGCGCGGAGCCGGAGCTAATACCAGATTATCTCGCCCTCGTCGGCGACGCCTCCGACGGCTATCCCGGCATAAAAGGCATCGGCGCGAAAGGAGCGGCGTCTCTGATCACGCGCTACGGCAAAATCGAAAACTTTCCGCCGGAAGTGCTCGGCGAGCACCGTACGATGGCCTTACTCTTCAAGGAACTTGCAACGCTTCGAACGGACGCGAAGCTCTACGACAGTGTCGATGAGTTGCAGTGGCGCGGACTGACCGCCGAATTTTCCTCACTGTGCGAACGCCTTGGGACGCCGCCCGATCTCGTTGCGCGTGCAAAAAAGGCCGCCGAGCTGTCGAAATCTAAAGGTTGGAACGAAAACGCTGCTGCATCGATTGGCTCGGAACTTTGATTTGATCGGCGAGTCGAAGCAGCGCGAGAATCCTGACATGCCACCAGGTCATGTCGATCTCGAACCAGCGTAGCCCATGCCGCGCCGAGAACGGGAAGGCGTGATGGTTGTTGTGCCAGCCTTCGCCCCACGAGATGAGCGCAACCCACCAACAGTTAGTCGATCGGTCGCCGGTCTGATACGTTCGATAGCCCAGCATATGCGACGCGCTGTTGACCAGCCACGTAGAATGGTAGCTGATCGCCAATCGAACAAAGATGCCCAAAATCACCCAAGACCATCCACCGAACGCAAAGAGTGCTATTCCTAGCGCTACCTGAAGCGGGATATTGAGGTATTGGAGCACCCGATAAAATCGCTGCGCGTAAAGGTCGGGCGCAAAGTGAACCATTTCTTCGGCCGTCGGCAGAGAGACATTGCGCCGGTAAATCCACTCTAGGTGCGCCCACCTGAACCCGCCGTGGATACTGTGGGGGTCGCCCTCTCGATCGGCATGCGCGTGGTGCTTGCGATGAACCGCTACCCATCGGAGCGGATCGCCCTGCAACGCGAGCGTTCCGAAGATCGCCAGCAGATATTCAAATGGTTTAAAGAGACGCAAGCTGCGATGAGTAAGGGTTCGGTGGAAGCAAAGTGAAATTCCTAAGGCGACCGTGGCATAAAAAATAATGGCTGCGGCTGTCAGAGCCGACCATTGAAAGACGCCCGGCAAGAAGACCGCAAGGGCGCCGATGTGAATCCCGAGTAATCCGCAACCTTTAATTGTGCTATAAAACCGGTTCATGTTTCCCATCAAGTTAGACGGACGCGATTCGCGCGGTTGTTCTACTGTTCCCACAAAACGCATGGCGAACCCTGGGTGCGGATCTCTGCGGTTCCGTTGCATCATCCAGGCGTTCCACGACGCGAACGACGCCTTCCATTTTTAGCAAATCGAAGAGGCTTCGGACGGCCGGCTGACCCACGATGATCGTTTCTCGGTCGAACCCATTTTCGCGGCGGCGCTCGTGCATTCTCAGCACCTCAGTCACACACGTAGCGTCGAGGTAGCTGACCTCGCTAAAGTCAATGATGACGTTCGGCTCGGCGCAGAGACCCTCGAGTTCCTCCGACCATTGCCGTTTGCACGTCACATCGTACGCTCCGGAGAAGATCGTCAAGGCGGTTCGGGATGTCAAGGATTCTCCATTTTGAACGGCGGGAGTGAATGTTGCCGATTCCGCGCTCGTTCGGACCTCTAAGTGTAGCCGGGAACGGGAGGACGGCGCTATCGTGAAAAGCGCCCAATATCGGCGGTCGTCTCCCAACCAAGTACCCGAGCGATTAACTCGGTGCGGTTTCGGCTCTCGGTCTTGTCAACCATTCTCTTCACGTGATGCTGGACCGTTGAAGGGGCGATATTCAGCTTTCGGCCGATGTCATCGAGTTTCTCGCCATCGAGCAACATCGCGAGCACCTGCAGCTCGCGTGGGGAGATATGGAAGCGTGCCGCCGGCCCCCTTAGCGACCTCGGCGGTTTGAAGCGGTCGATTCGCACGCCGATAAAGAGTCCTGCCGGGCCCGACATTGGCTGCGTCCGCACCACTAAGAACGGGACCGGATGTGCAATGCCCGCCTTATGCGTACCGGAGTCTCTCCGCCAACCGGCGATCAGCTCGCGGACCGCTTCCTCCAGCACTCCAGGCAAACGGTCGGCGATTCGCGTGCGCAGGCCGGTGAGCGCGATTCGGCGCTGCTGGTCGGCCGTCCATGCGAGCAAGATCTGAAAATCGCGGTCCAGCACGTAGAACGACTCGCCCGAGGACTCAGCTTCGGCCATTCGCGGTGCATTGGGCAGCCACTCGTCGCCGTCGTGACGAGCGCGCCGGCTGCTCTTTGGAGGCTCTAAGCGCAGTGCGCAAAGGCGCTCTGACGTCGCGTCGAGGGAGAGAGCCAGGACGCTAATTTCGCTCGAGGTGAACGGCCCCAACTCGCTCGTGCGCAGGAGCGTGAGAATCCCGAAGCTGGCCTGTGCATCGGCAAATAATAGCGTGACGCCGCTTTCAAAGTCGCCGAGAGGACCGAGCGTCGCAGCGAGCCGGGGACCCTTCGCCGCTTTCGCCCGCTGGCGCTTGAACTCGTCCGAGAGCTGCAACAGCTCGCCGCCGTTTCCCCCGCGGTCAAGTAAGAGACCCGTTAATTCCCCGCTCGGCATCAGGCGCGCAAACGACCACCGCGAAGCCGGCACAACCCGAAGAATCGCCTCGATAACCGGATACGCCGGATCCGTCTCCGGCAGAACGTCCGTCAGGAACCCCATTTTAAGCGCCTGAGGTCGCGTCGGAGTTTTTCATGATGGTTAACTTCTCGCCTCGATGGTATGCTTGGAGCGTTCTTCCTCTGTAGGACGACGTACTGCCTCGTCCACCTGAAAGCGTATAAATATGGCCCGCGTGTGCTGTTTGGCCGCAGTCGACCCCAAAGATATCCCGCTGCTTGGCGCCGCGCTTAGAGGCGCCGGCGAGCTCGGCCTCACGCTCGTCGCCCATCTCGACGTTGCTGCGTTGCGGAAACTCGCGCCCGACGTTCTCGTTGCCGACATCGATCGACAAGAAGTGGATCCACTCGAGACGGTGCGCCAGCTGCGCTTCGTTTTACCGGAGTGCGTCATCGTCGTCTACACGGGAACCGCAGGGCGTGCTTGGAGCCGCGAATGTCACCTCGCGGGTGCCAGTTGCGTACTCTCAAAAGATTCGCGCGAACGCCTACTTGTGGTCGGTCTGCGCAGTGCGATACAAACGGGCTGCTTTACCGATCCCCGCTTTGCTGCATAGCATCAATCTGGTCCGGCTTGAGTGCAACCTCTCTCGGCCCTTTTACCGTCTTGCGTCAGTTATGACATGCAGTTCCTCGCCGATTGCCGCGCTAGCTATTAAAGGTGCCGTCAGGGGACTCAGCTGCGCGGAGCGCTCCGAACCGGTTTACGGAGGATACGCGAATGGGCGCGGTGATGTCGTGTTGTTCGCGAAGGACCTCGCCTATCGGGTCAACTTCAAGAACAACATTCTAAAACAGCGGCCGCCGCTGAACTCTGGTGCGAAGGCGCGCTACGATGCGACTGAAGCCGGCGACGACTTTGTGTATGGTAACAAGACCTTCCGACGGCTGAGCCTTGAGCAGATCGAGGACATTTGCAAAGGCAGTGATTTTAGGGTCGGGTCGAGATTCTAAATTTCCGAGTCCTCGCAACGGAGCGGAGTCAATGTATTTTAGCGAACAGATCGAACAGTCAAACTTCGAAGGCCTGGACCAAATCGCGGAATCCGATCAATTCGTAATCTACGCTGCGGGCAACCAAACGTATCTCTTGGTGCAACGGCATCAAGGAACGCCGTGGATGGCGCTGCGTATCTCGGGTGATGGCTTGTTCCGAATCTCCGCACTGCTCAATGATGCGATGCGGCACCTTTACCGAGAAGTAGCCTCGCGGCTCTCTCCGAACCGCACGGCCGAAGAAGATCAAGTCAGCTCGGCCGATACAGAAGCGAAGGGCGAATAGATCGAGTCTGGGAAAAGTCGCGACCTTCCAGACCGGAAACGCCAAACGGTGGAAACCTAACACAATGAGCGATAAGCGGCTCCGGGTCACCGAAAGGCTGGCGGAGCTCAACGCACGCATTATTGCGAGCGTCGACGACGCGATCCATGTGATCGATCTCCAGGAACGTATCATCGCGAGCACGCCGCACGGCGCTGAAATAAGGCTGCCTGACGGAACGACCGCTTCGATCGGCCGAGCGTGGCTAGATATTTGGCAAGGGGTGGACCGCGCCGCGGCTAAGCGGGCGCTTCGAGAGGCACGCGCCGGTCGAGTGGGGGTCTTTACCGGTCGAGCCCAACGCGAAGAGCGAACCGCTTGGTTTGACGTCATCGTCACGGGCATGGTTGCCGAAGGCGGGATTTCAGAAGTTCTTGCAATTTCGCGAGACATCACGCTCCGGCACGAGGCGGACGCGGAAGCGCGGATTCGGGAGGCCCATTACCGGCGTATCGCCGTGGCTCTGCAGGCCGCATCCTTGCCGGCCATCTTACCGAAGGTCGATGACTTGGATATCGACGGCTATTACGTCCCGAGCGCCGAGGACCAAACGATTTGCGGTGATTGGTACGATGTTACCGAAGTCAGCACGAACGAGATACTTGTTACCATCGGAGACGTTTCGGGTCACGGACTCAGCGCAGCAGTAACGATGACGCGGATCAAACAGGCCATACAAACGGCCGCGTTACTTACGCGGGACCCGAAAGCGATCTTGAAGATCGCTAATCAGACGATCCGCCAAATGGGTGACGGCTTGTTTGCGACCGCTTTAGTGGGCATATTTGACGCTCGGAGCCGCCGCTTAGACGTCGTTTCAGCGGGTCACCCGCCTCCTCTCTTGCGAGAACCCGACGGTGCGGTCCGAGAGTGCAAACTCGTAGCGGCGCTGCCGCTTGGTGTGCAAACGGCGCCCGAACTAAGCCTATTCCAAATCAACCTCTCTCAGGGGGTGGCAATCGTAATGTTTACCGATGGACTCGTGGAGTGGAATCGCAACATCGAAGCCGGTTACCGTCGTCTGAAGAATGTCGTGTGCCGCAATGACGTTATCTGGTCAGCGCACCCGAGCAGGCGAATTGCGGAGGCCGTCCTCGCGGGGGCATCAGCTCGCGACGACATTGCGATCCTCGTGCTGCGCGAAGCAAGGGCCCCGTGAGGTTAGGCATTATCGGCGGCCTTGGCCCCGCCGCCGGCGCGTATTATTACTTGAAGTCTTGTGTGAAGTTAGCTCCTGACAAAGCCGCATAACCCATTCCGGAAGCGCGTGGGTGATGCATTCGGTATTGCAAAATCGGGAAATCGAAACTGAGCTTGCCGCTCTTCGAACACCCGCTCGTCGGCGTGCCGGAAGCCTGAGAGTCGGCCGATCCGGAAATCGAAATCGAGCCGGACCGTATCTCGAATCTTTCGTGAAAGATCAAGACTCCGCTCACCTTACCTCGAGCGGTAAACATTCCGGGGAAAGGCCCTCGCGCCTTACCAGATACTGTAAAGTTCCCCGCGTCACCAGAGCAACTCGACTTCGCTTTGCTGGATGAAAAGCGTTCGCCCGATAAGTTCGAATCGGGGCTCCTCGCGAACGGCACTGTCGGATCCTTCGACACAGGAGAGTTCATCATGTCACTTGCTGCATCGCAACTCGCAAGCACAAAAACCGACGCGCAAAGAACTAATCCGGTGCCGCTCAAGCCGAATGCACCACTGCAACGCATGCTTGTAACCTGCTACCAGGCAATGATGACCTGACCGTTGCCCAGCGGCGCACCGCCGGTAACGCTCTCCAAGTGCATCGCTTTCTTTTCAATGAACGACGAGCCGCCGCCACCGCCGCCTCCGGCACCGGACTCGAAGCTTTCGATGTAATATTCGGAGAAGCCGGAGCCGCCGCCGCCGCCGCCGTAGTAGCCGCCCCCACCGCCGCCGCCAGGGCCGCCGCAGTACGTTGCCCCGGATCCGCCATCGCGGAGTTTACCGGCAGCGCCGGCTCGGCCGCTGCAATGTCCGCTGCAACACGTCAGCGCCGACGCGCCGGGGTACAAGCCGCCGGCGCCGCCCGCGCCGCCCTTGTAGTGGGTGCCGCCGTCGCCGCCCCCGCCGTTACCACTGTAGTTTCCGCGACCTATGCCGCCGGCGGTACCGGATTTCCCACCGCCAAGCCCGCCGCTCCCACCGATTCCCTGCCTATAGCTAATCCAGCCGCCACCGCCGCCACCGCCTGCGACGACAACCCGGTTTTCCAGCGAGTCGCCGCCCTGGCGCACGTCTGATTCTCCGCCGCCGTTACCGCCGGAAGAGCTCCCCGAGCCAACTGATTTGCCGCCCCCGTTAAAGCCGTGAGTGCCGCCTACAAAGACCGCCAGCGTCTCTCCGGGCGTGACGGCGATGTTGGCTTCGACTAAGCCGCCGTTGCCCCCAGCGCCTCCACCGCCGGACGCGCTGCTTCCGTTCTGTCCGCTCGCACCCGTCGCGGTGATGGTTACGCGCGTGACGCCCACGGGTACGACGAACTTCTGCTCTTTGCGCTTGAATTTGAAGGTCTGCGAGCCACTCGAACCCGTCGGCGCTCTGCTCGTTGTGAACGATTCGCTCTGAGAATGCGTCCCTGAAACGGATGGCATCGACGGAGAGAGGCGGGTATTTGCACCACCGCACGCAACGAGGAGCGCCGCGCTAAGAAGCGCGCCGCTGAGTTTGTATGAGTGTTTCATTTCGCTAACCCCGTGCAGGATGCCGGCCTTAGACGGCTACGATGCGCCTTCTTGCTGAATTTGTCAACGATTTAGCGACGCCCTAAGTCGTCGCTCTCTGGAAATACATGCTTGCCAAAACGTAAGCGCTTACCTCGTCGCCGTTGCGGCCTGTTCGTTCCAGCGTTGCACGTTCACGCCCATCAGAAGCAGCCACAGCATCAGGCACGCCTCGGCGACGATGCCGACGATCTCGACGTACGTGCCGATATGTCGCACGAGGTCCGCCGACAGCACCGTTAGCCAGGCCAAACCCGACAAGGCCATCATTGCGCCCAGAACGCGTGGCAGAAATGTTGATCTTAAAATGAGGTATCCGATTGCGAGGTTGAAGCACCCGAAGATCGGCAGCGAGCTTTGCGGCGGCGTAAGGTGAAAGAGGCTCAACGACTGAACCACGCAGCCCGCGAGACTAATCAGTACGGCGAATGCGGCGAGACTGCGGTTCACCGCCTTGAATATATCATAGAGAAGAATGGTAACCGCCACATAGAGTGCATTCGCGACGAGATTGGCGGCATCGCTGTAGGCAACCGGAACGCGACCGATCAGTGATGCCGCAAATATGGCCATGATAAAATAGAAGAGGTAGACGGCACCGGTCATTCTGGCCCTAAAACGCGTCATCTCGTTGCTCCTTGTTGGCTCTACCGAGGCTATAGCAAGGGAGGGCTATTGATGCCATTGCTGCGGCGGTAGACGGTTGAAACCCCGGGGAAGTTCTCGTGGACGCTCAGTGGACGAGCCTTTGGCAGACTTGGTATCAGCACGAGTCGACCGAAGGAGTTGATGATAGTGAAAAATGGACTCATGACGGCAATCGTCGCCGTGGCCGTTCTTGGCACGACCGCCGCGACCGTCGCCCAAACACCTCCACTTGGGTTGCCGGCGGGCGTTCAACAGCTCAGTCCATGTGTCCCCGGCATGGGCGAGCACTGGGCAAATCCGAAAGATCTTCCGTTTGGTCCCATATACGGCGTGTACCATGGGCAAGTGGTTTTTACCGAAATTATGATCGATCAAAAAGCCTTTGCGGCCGGGAAGAGTTGGAGCGAGCAGCTGAAGCCTGTTGCCGGGCACTCCATCGACCATGTTGACGTTGACTTCCAGCCGCACGGTCATCCGCGCTACACCGTACCTCACTACGACATCCACGCCTACTACGTGCCTCACGCCGTCCACATGGCGTACTGTCCACACGGATGAGATCGCACTTCGCTTTCTCTACAATCGCATTTTGATGCCGCGCTTCTCCGCCGCTTTCCGCCGCGCTGAGTCGCAGAGAATCGACCGGTTCAAGTCCCAATCGCGATAAGCGGCGCGCCAGCTCTCGTTCGCAATCGCATCGAGGCGCCGATTGGCCAGGTCGCGCGCGCGAGTTAGCGCGTCCTGCGAGCGCTGGTACTGGCCGGAAATCGCGTAGGCGCGCGATGCCGCCCACGGGACCAGCTGAGGATGCGACAGCGACTCGAGCACCGGATCGCTGCCCAGCGCGTCGAGCGCTTCTGCCAACCGCAAGGAGTCGTCAGCGTCGCCGCGCTCCACATAGGCCAAGGTCAGTTCGGCCATCATACTGAGCTGCTCCGTGGCATTGGGAAGATCGCGCGAACGCGCGACGGATTTCTCAAGGTGCGCAACGGCACCGTCCAGGAGTCCGAGATGACGTTCGCAGATTCCGACCAGACCAAGCGCAGCTGCTTGCAGAGGTGTGCCGCCATGGGCCTCGGCGAGCGAAGCCGCCCGCCGGGCGAGCCCGAGACCGGCGGCAGCATCGCCGAGTTCGACGCACATCTGCGCTTCATTGAACGTCGCAGAGAGTTCGCGCGGGAGGTCTCCTAGAGCCGCAAACGCCGCCCGCGCTTCTTCACTAAGCTCGCGCGCTTCGCCCCAGGCAGCGACACGGCCGCGCAGCGCACCCCGATTCGCCGCTACGACCGCACTCCCGAGCCGATTCTCGCTGCGGCGATGCAAATCGGCCGCGAGCAAATAGTATTCTTCCGCACAGTCCAGGTCGAAGAGCGCAACGCAGGCGTTTGCATACGAGGTAAGTGCTTGCGCTTCGGCGACGACGTCGCCGACGGCACGGGCTGCGCGCAGCAGCTCTTGCGCGACGGCTTGCAATTCGTGATACCGGCGAAGATGGTGCGCGGTTCGCGCCGCGTAGCCGAGGACGGCAGCAACGAGTCCCTTATCGCTCAGCTCCTCGGCGAGCGTCCGGGCCTGGGCGATCGACGCATCGGCCGCCGCAGCGTCGCCGGCAAGCGCCGACATTTCGGCGAGCTGTCCCAGAATCAAAGCCTCGTTACGTCGATCCGCGATCGTGCGGTAGGCCACGAGCGAGCCGGTGCAGGTGACGGCGCAGATTTGCGCGCGAGTCCTCTTGCGGCTCGTCCGGCCACAGTGCGGAGGCAACCATTTCACGATGAAGTGTCGCGCCGCGGTGAAGGATGAGAAAGGCGAGCAGCGGCAACGTCTTCGGTGGCGCAACGAAGGTCCACGGCTTCCCGTCCCATTCGAACCGAGGAGAACCGAAGAGGCGAACGTGTAGGCCGCGAGCCGCTCCTCCCACGCCCCCGAGTTCGCCTCGGTACGAACGATTACTTGGCGCAGATGCTAGCGCTTTTTCGATACGATGAGCGTTTGAGGGGTCGGCGGCAGCGGGTACGATTCGCTCTTCGCAAAGCCGGCTTTACGCAGAACCGCGTCGAGCTCTGAGAACGTATAGGCGTTGCCAGCAGTTTGCGCGACCATGACGAGGGTAAACTGCGCCGGCCACGGCGGCGAAACTCGATCGTCGTTCGGTACGAACTCGATCGTAGCGAGTCGACCGCCCGGTTTGATCGCGGCAAAGAGCTTGGCCAGCATCGCTTCGTTGGTCGCGAGGTCGAAGTTGTGCAGCAGGTTCGGAAGAAGAACGAGGTCGTACGGGCCTTCCAATGGTACGTCAAAAACGCTGCCGGCAATCGTACGATACCGGTCAGCGAAGCCGCTCTGTTTGGCGCGACGAGTCGCCGTTGCGATGACATCCGGTAAATCGACGGCGACGATGCGCGCGCGCGGATTGGCTCGGGCGATCGCGAATCCGTATTCGCCATGGCTCGCGGCGACGTCGAGCACGTCGATCGCGCCAAGCGACGCCGCGTCGAGTCTTTCGGCCGCCGCGCGCGCGACTGGAGCAGCGGCGGGAATCATCGACTCGGCAAACGTCACCCAAGCTTCGTCGGAAATGGGTCCGGCCGCAACGCCGGTTCGTACCGACTCGCCGACTGCCGTTAGGGCCTTGCGACGGTCTGCATAGAACTCCGCGACGCTTCCTACGTAGGCCGGAGAATGTCTGTTCAGGAACTGACGCGATTCGGCGGTCAGCTCGTAATCGTCGCCCGACTTTGACAGGTAAGCGTTGACCGTGAGGAAGTTACAAAGTGCGGCGATCCCTCGCACGGAAGCGCTGCACTTCGTGGCGATCGCCTCCGCGGTGCGGGCGCCATCAGCGATTGCTGTGAAGAGACCGAGTTCGATGGCGGTGGTCAGCGCGTCGGCGCGGAGACCGGAAAGCAGCAGCGTGTCAAAGATGCGCGCCGGCGTGGGTTGCGCCTGCGCTGGGCCGGATGCGGTGGCAGGGGCGCCTTCGGTGAGCAAATGCATTGCAGTTCCTTTCTTTCACGAGGATAGCGAGATTATGTCGCGGGCAAGATGATGCGAAAGACCGGCTGGGGTCCGTTTCCAAGCTCTTCGACGAGTATCTTGACGGGTTTGAAATCGTTGGGCGAAAGCTTGAAGCGGAAACTTTCGCGGCACGCCGCGCCCGGCGCGAGCGTGCACGGCCCTTCAACGGGATCGCCCGGGGTTTGGTCGATCGTAACGCCGTCGGCATCTGCGAGATGCGCCTCCAAAAGCGTCACGCGATCTTCCTTGGTCCCGTTTGCGATCAACGTCGAGAAGACGAGATAGCTGTCGCCGTCCTGGCTCTGGTGCGTGAGCGACATTTTTCTTAGGCGCAGCTTGCCGTTGAAAAGCTCCGAGGTGATCGGCCCCGATGTACCGGTGCGCTGGTTTGCGCCGCCCGGGATCGGCGTAGCCTTCGGGACGCTAGCATCGCCGTAGCCCTTTGCGAGAGCGACAAGGGCCGCGAGCGCGGCCAGCACAGTGAGTGATCGCATGTTTTTCTCCTTACTTCGACGGCACGAGCTGCCGGTGGAGGAAATGCTACCGGCGTTGCGTCCAACGAGCGTCCACGCGGCGATCGGACTTAAAGACCGGCGGCGTGGCTGCGGGGCTCATTTTCTTGTGTTGACCGTACGGCTGATAGCGGCTCATAATCGACTGATGGCGGTGCGTAGCGCGGTCTTGATTTGCGGCGCAATCCTGCTCGCGACCACCGCGGCGACGAACGCCCGGCATTCCGACGCGACGATCGTCGTGACGAAGTTTTACAGTTGGTACTTAGCCGAGCATGGGAACGTCGACTGGTATCCGCCGCAAAAGGGCCCCGTCGACTGGGACCCTCGTGGGTCGGCCGCGTTTTCATCGGAGGCGTCGCTCCGGAACAACTTCGCAACGTCACGCTAGTGCCGGTGACCTTTACACTCGCGAAGTCTCCATCAAGAACGCAAATCACGGTGCTCGTTAGGAAGAACGGCGGTTCTTATCAGATCTACGATATTCACTATCCGTCGATTCCATTCTACTACGCCGGACAGATCACCGACCTGCTCCACTTCCTAGGGGCGTACAATTGCTAAGCACTCGCGCGCTCGCACTGATCTCCGCCGGGATCTTCGCGGCTATGATGTTGGCGATCGTCCTTGGCGATGCCCTGATCGCGTCGGGTTAATTTGCTAAGCACTCGCGCGCTCGCACTGATCTCCGCCGGGATCTTCGCGGCTATGATGTTGGCGATCGTCCTTGGCGATGCCCTGATCGCGTCGGGTGCCGTAAAGCATCCGATGCAGTATCAAACGCCGGCAAAGATCTTTTTCTTCGCGCTCTTCGTCGCTCTCGGGTTTTCGTTGGTTCCGCTCATGGTCAAGCTCGTGCTGGCCGGACTCGAGTTGATCGGAAAGAGCCTGAACGTTCAACCGTTCGCGCCGCTCATTGCGCGCCCCGGATGGATCGTGTGGCCGATATGGCTGCTCATGGCTTCGGGCGTGGCCGTCGCGCTGCCCGCCGCGATTCACGCCGGCTTCTTCGCACCCGATGCCGGGGCGGCGGCAGCGAACGATTCGACGGCCGAGGCGATCGCGAAGATCCCGACGCAGGGGACGCTCGTGGCGGCGCCCGGTATGGCGACTGCGACCATGCTTGCCGACTCGACGCTCGCAGTGCAACGCGGATCGCGCTCGCCGTTGTTCAGCGGTGCGCAGTTTGGAGGGGCCGCGATCTTCGATTATCGCATCGCCGGAACGGCAACGGTATTTCGCCGGTGCCGTTACTACTACATCGCGACGTCAACGCGTAGTCCGGACCGCATTGCTACGATCAATGTTGGCGTTTCGCCCGAGAAGATGAGCCGTAAGCAACTTGTTGCCACCGAGAGGGAACTGAGCCGGCGGTTCGCCGCCGACCATTGGAAGGCCGTCCGGGCGCATACCTGGACCAGAGACGGACTCGTGCTCACACTGCGCTCGCAGCGCCTGGACAACGCCGCTCCTGGCGAAGGTCCTGATGCGGGAGATTGGATTCAGTACGTCGAGCTGCGCAAACGCGAATGACTACGTAGTAGGTCGTCGAACCACGCAGCGTACGGTACGGACCCATCCGCAAGAACGTACTCGATGACCCTCAGCGGCATCAAGCTCGGAGTACATATACGTTACCGCGCGTCAAATGGCGGTCGGTAGGAACTCTCCGAAGCTCCCTTACTTGACAAAGCGACAAAGTGCGAGCATGTTTATTCCCACTTTGCTCCGGTGAAAGAGGTTCGCGCGGGCCTCAACTACTTCGCAAATACGCGCGGAGTTTTTATTCAAAATGGAACGGCGTTACTTCGTTCGCATGGCCACGACAGGTTTTTCTGGGGCGTACCTGTCGCTGGCCGCGTGCGCTAATCGAAAGACGACGAGCAGCCCTACTGAAAGGAGTTCACCGATGACCGCAGTCGCGCAACAAACGGGCGGCGGTACGACCGCTGTTCGCCCATTTCCTCCCGTGAACGTTCCGGAGTCGGACCTTGACGATTTGCGCCGCCGTATCAAGGCGACGCGGTGGCCAACAAAAGAGCTCGTCGCGGACCAGTCGCAAGGCGTGCAGCTGGCGACGACGCAGGCGCTGGCGAGCTACTGGGCGACCGAGTACGATTGGCGAAAACTTGAGGCTCGGCTGAACGCGTTACCGCAGTTCGTCACCGGGATCGATGGACAGGACGTTCAATTTATCCACGTTCGCTCGAAGCAGGAAAATGCGCTGCCGCTGATCATCACGCACGGTTGGCCCGGCTCGATCATCGAACAGATGAAGGTTATCGGTCCACTGAGCGATCCTACGGCGCATGGTGCGAGCGCATCCGACGCGTTCCATCTCGTGATTCCGTCGATACCGGGCTATGGGTATTCCCCCGAGCCGGCCACGCTGGGCTGGGATCCCGTCCGCATTGCAAAAGCCTGGGTCGCGCTGATGAAGCGTCTTGGATACAACCAATTCGTTGCGCAAGGCGGCGATTGGGGCGCGTCTATCACGCAACAGATGGCTTTGTTCGCACCAGAGAGCGTGCTGGGCATACACAGCAACATGCCCGGCACCGTTCCGGCCGACACTTTAGCGAAGGCAATTGCCAACGCTCCGCCCCCCGCCGAGCTTGCGGGCGACGAGCTGCGCGCGTACCGGCAGCTAGCTGACTTTTACACGCATCACCTCGGGTACGCCGTCGAGATGGCGAACCGGCCGGAGACGCTCTACGGATTGATGGACTCGCCCGTTGGCCTTGCTGCCTGGATTCTGGATCACGACAAGGACAGCTACGAGATGATCGCGCCGGCCTTCTTCGGAGACCCCGGTGGCCTTTCACGCGATGACGTGCTCGACAACATCACTATGTACTGGCTAACGAAGACGGCAATCTCCTCGGCGCGCCTCTATTGGGAAAATAAGCTCGGCTTCTTTAACGTCGTGGGCGTTACTATTCCGGTCGGCGTGAGCGCGTTTCCGCACGAGATCTATACCGCACCGCGGAGCTGGGCGGAGAAAGCATATCCCAAACTGGTGTTTTACAAGAAGCACGACGTGGGCGGCCACTTTGCCGCCTGGGAACAGCCGCAACTCTTCTCTGAAGACGTTCGCGCTACGTTCCGATCGCTGCGAACGCGTAACGCGTGATGCGACGCCTCAATCGCGTCGAACTCGTCACACTCTTTCCGGCACTTGCGGCCGAAGCTCGCGGGCCGAACGATCGGAGACGCAATGTCTAACAAACCCACCTATGATCGGCGCGCCTTCTTGCGCAACACCGGCTTAACCCTCGCGGCCGCGCAGCTTGGCGCTGCCGACATCGCGAAAGCGCAGGCCGGAACGAGCACGTCCTTTGCCTCGATACGGCAGGTCAATGCCGGCCTCCTGAACATCGGCTACGCCGAAGCCGGCCCTGCCGACGGCCCCGCGGTCGTGCTGCTTCACGGCTGGCCGTATGACATCCACAGCTACGTCGAGGTCGCGCCCTTGCTCGCCGCGCGCGGTTATCGCGTCATCGTTCCCTATCTCCGCGGCTACGGCTCGACGCGCTTTCTTTCGAGCGAGACGTTCCGCAACGCGCAGCAATCGGTCGTAGCCCTCGACGTGATTGCGTTGATGGACGCGCTCAAAATTCAGAAAGCCACCGTCGCCGGCTTTGACTGGGGCGCGCGCACAGCGGACGTCATCGCAGTACTGTGGCCGGAACGCTGCAAGGCAATTGTTTCCGTCAGCGGCTATCTGATTAGCAGTCCCGCAGGCAACCAGACACCGTTGCCGCCCCAGGCTGCATTCGCATTTTGGTACCAGTACTATTTCGCGACTGAAGTCGGCAAGGCCGGCTATGCAAAATACCTCGATGAGTTCAATAAGTTCATCTGGCACCAGGCTTCACCGAAGTGGAAATTCGACGATGCCACGTACAACCGCACAGCAGCTTCCTTCAACAACCCGGACCATGTTGACATCGTGATGCACGATTATCGCTGGCGGCTGGGCCTAGCAGATGGTGAGCGGAAATACGACGACCTCGAAAAGCAGCTGGCCGCGCTTCCTGTCGTCACGGTGCCGGCCATCACCATGGAGGGCGACTCCAACGGGGCAATCCACGCGCCCAGCACAGCCTATCGCAACAAGTTCTCCGGCAAGTATGACTACCGGCTCATCACCGGCGGCGTCGGCCACAACATTCCGCAGGAAGCCCCGCAGGCCTTTGCCGATGCCGTCATCGCCGTCGACGCTTACAACTAACGAAGCTCGGCGAACTGCGAGTCCGTAAGCACGATGCGATCCCGATCGGCAGCCACGGAGCTACTGGCGTGATCGATGAAAAGGTTGCGGTGATCACCGGTGCTTCGCACGGTATCGGCGCGGGCCTAGTAGCCGCGTTCCGCGATGCAGGCTTCAAGGTGGTCGCCAGCGCACTCTCGATCGAGCCCAGCACAGACCCGAATGTGCTGAGCGTTGCCGGCGACATCAGTAAGCCCGAGACCGCCGAACTCATTATGAGCGACGGCGTTGATCGATTCGGACGGCTCGACACACTGGTCAATAATGCAGGAGCCTACATTTCGAAACCATTTACAGAGTACACCCTGGTGGACTATGACTTGATGCTCTCGACGAACCTCGGCGGCTTTTTCCACATTGCGCAACGTGCGCTGCGTGTGATGCAAGCCCAAGGTTGGGGTCATATCGTCAACATCACGGCGACGGTAGCCGAGCAACCCGTCAAAGGTGTTCCGGCGGCGTTAGCATCGTTGGCTAAAGGCGGCCTGAACTCAGTGACAAAGGCACTCGCGATCGAATATGCGTCATGTGGCATCCGGGTGAATGCGGTCTCACCTATTATCATCAGGACGCATCCGGAGGCATCGTACGCCGGACTCGAATCGCAGATTCCGCTCGGGCGAATTGGAGAGATCCAAGACGTCGTCTCTGCCGTGATGTATCTGGAAAACGCTCCGTACGTAACTGGGGAAATTTCCCATGTAGATGGGGGTCAAAGCGCAGGCCACTGGTAGATCGCCGTGTCGCTTGCAGGATCGCTCAACATCCACGCGGGCAGCAGCACAAGGGCCTGACTGTGACCTTCGACCATCTCGCCAGTGATCTCTCTGAGACCGTCTTTCCATTCGTCGCTCTCATAGAACGCGCCCAACATACGCTTGCGATCATCGAGCGAAGGGAACGTCCGCAGCCAAACTATCGTATCACCGTCTTCGATGTCGCGAAACGGTCCTACGATTACTATGCCCTTCGAACGCTGTAACGGCGCTACATGGGTCTCAAAGCATCGCAAAAATTCCTCGCGGCGTCCCGCCTTGATTCGATATGTTCGGATCTCAGCGATCGCTCTTTCTGATCGCGAAGCCGCGGCGTTGTCGTTCACGATACGTTGTCTCCTTCGGTAAGCGCGTATCGCATAGCCGCGCCATGATAGCCGCCATCGACGATCGCCCGGCGTTTACGATTCTTTCTTTTAAAGCACCAATGGTCGATGAAACTCTCTAGGCGCGTTATTGCCCCGAGAAACGCATCGCCGCTTGCACCCATGCCAATCCTAAAGTGCTCGGGTTGGTCGTAGACGTCTCCCGGCGCCAGCAATACTCCTTCGCTGGCGGCAGCGGCACAAAAGGCCCTCGCATTCTGACCATCGAGCATCCAGGGGAAGCCGACCGTTCCACCTCGAGGTGGAATCCATCCAAACACGGACTCGTTCTCTTGCATAAAGTCAGTAAGCACTCGAAGGTTTCGACTCGTGATTTCTTGAGCTCTACCGATGACCGCGCTTCGGTTGTTCACTGCGATCTCAGCGAGAAACTCTCCCAAAGAGCTGCTGCAAACGGTCGAAAAGGCTCTCGCGTTCCAGTAGCGCTCGCGTTTCTGGGCGTCATGCTCGAATTATCCATCCCATCCGCAAACCCGGTAGCGAGAATGCCTTGGAGCAGTCATTGATAACCGTTGCCGCCGGCAGCCTCGCCGCCGATTGAACTTTCTCGGTATGGTAAATTGGATGGTAGACTTCATCACTAACGAGTTGGATTCCACGATCCGAGGTAAATGCGTGAAGTTGGTCCATCTGATCGTCGGTCAGAATCGCACCGGTTGGACTATGTGGGTTGCTGACGAGAATTAGTTTTGTCTTTCGGTCAGCAAGCGCTTCGATCTCCTCGACATCCACGGCAAAGCCGCGTTCCCTTCCAATTCGGTAATACCGCGTTTCTAAACCGAGCGACAGAGGGAGCGCCGAGAAGGCGGGATAGCTCGGTGCAGGGACGATAACATTTGCCCCAGGCTCGGCGGCAAGCCAGAACAAAATGAGTAATGCCTCCGCTGCGCCCGTCACAACCTGTACACAATCCGGACTGACGCCTTGCGTATCGGCAATTGCCGTTCGCAAACTCGGGTTACCGGCCGGGGGACCATAGGTAAGCGGCAACGCGAACATTTGCCGACGAGCGTCCTCACCAGCCAGGCCAAGAAGTTCCTCAACGGTCCAGCGTGGGCCGGTACTCGCGCCAAGGTTATACTCGATATCCCGCTCGAAGTTTGCGAGCCACTCTTCGAGTAGGAACGGTTTCAGGTCCATTGTAACTTCTCAGCTCGATTGCGGTATCGCGGTCGAATACCCACAGCGTCGATCTCGACCATTGATCCGCGGGGCAATCCTTTCACCGCTACGGTCGTTCGCGCGGGTGGCTTATTTGGGAAAAATGTCGAATACACGGCGTTGAACTCGTCAAAGTACTCTTCCATTTCAGTGAGAAAGACGGTTGTCTTGACTACGTCGTCATACGTCACACCTGCCGCTTCGAGGATGGCGCCCAAGTTATTGAGAGCCTTTCTAACCTGAGCTCCGATGTCACCGTCGATGACTTCGCCCGTTACAGAATCCACGGCGAGTTGGCCACTAAAGAAAATGAGCCCGCCGGTCTCGATTGCTTGGCTGTAAGGACCCAATGGGCTTGGGGCGTTGGTCGAGTGAATCGGTTTCCTAATCATATCGCTCACGGCGGCAACTAGATACCGCAGCATTGGGACATCAACCTCACGCCTAACCGCAGTTCGAACGACTGCAACACGATTGCATCCAGTTCGGGCTCGCGCCTGGCCGCTATGTCCTTTGCCATTGAGCTTCGCATCTGGTCATGCATGGTCTCCAACATTTGGACGGCAGCGTCAGTCGTCAGCACGGCGCCCTCGGCGCGAGCGACGGCCACCACCTCAGCGGCGGCTCTCTCAAAACGCTTTCGCCAACAAGGATCAGCTCGCAATATGCCGGCCGATAAGCCGCTGGCGCTGGTAGTTAGCGCAAACGGTGCCAAAAAGGCCAGCTTACGCCAGAGAAGCGCCGTCTCGTCATCTTCGAACTCGACATCAACGTCTCGAATGCGCAGCGCTTCCGCTAGGCCCGGGAGAATAGGCTTGGCTCGAGCGCCGATGCGCAAGCGAATAAAGGAGCTTCGAACGTGTACCGATCCTGGCTCACCTCGCTCAACCTCGACCGCGATTGTCGCTGGGATCACCGCCTCTGACGGAAGGAAACGTCCGAGGCGACGTGATCGCGCTCGACTTTATCCAAACGACGGTCCTGGAAATGGGGCAGCCCACCTCGGTCAGGGATCAAGCCGATCCCGCGATGTGGGTGCTCGGCCGGCAGTTTACCGGACGTATCGTAACAGTGAGCAACGGCATGATCTTCGACGAGCCAGTCCAGAACGGGAGCACCTCAAACGCGCCTTCGACCTCGAGCCTCCCGACGTCGAGCCGCGTGTCTATTATCGGATGACGTCGAACTGGATCGAACTCTCAGTTCGCTTCATCTGTAAGGACCACAACATCCGGCAGACGAAGGACCGGATGTATCGTGAAATCTTGCGGCGCCTCACCGCTGAAAAGATCGCGATCGCGTCCGGCACGTACGATATCGTCGGGCTGCCGCCTGTACGCCTAGAGTTCGACGCCCCGAATTTACCGCGGCAGAGCGATTCGAAGGCCGAGCGATGAATTGGCTTAGTAGCCCACTGCGCCGGGCGCGTCTCGTTCCAAAGTGGGACCGAAGCAATCGTTATAAACCGCTAATATCTCTGGGTATACATACAGAAATGCCGCCCAGGTTTCTAAGGAGTTTGGCCCAGGCCACCCGCACTGCGCTCCTGACCGCTGCAATTGTTCTTAGCGAGCCGGCGGCGAGCCGAGCGATTTCGCCGGCGGAGCTGGCATGTGCTAACCGCAATCCGTCTTTGACCGAATACACGTTCGGCATGAGCGTTGCAATGAGGATGCGGCACTTCCCATGGTTGGGTTTTCACCTCGCTGGCACCGGCCGGTACGTGCGAGGCCAGAGTCACGTCGTGAATTTTACGCAAGTTCCATTCTTTGCGAAAGGCTTCAGCCAGGTCGATCTCTCGCCACTCGATCCCTGTATATGGCCGCGTCTGTACGCTGTCACCGCTTTGGGCACTCGAGATGGGATGAGCACTTTTTCGTTGCGCCCACAAAAAGTGGACCCGCG
Organism: Vulcanimicrobiota bacterium; assembly: GCA_963815165.1. Taxonomy (GTDB): domain Bacteria; phylum Vulcanimicrobiota; class Vulcanimicrobiia; order Vulcanimicrobiales; family Vulcanimicrobiaceae; genus Cybelea. The sequence goes on along the minus strand of CAWFFL010000003.1, from coordinate 1,020,023 downwards.
CGATAAGAATTCTCTTATTGAGGCGATGGTAATGCTCGATTCGGCGGATTCGACGCGAGAGGTGATCTTACACTACTCGAACGGAAGCATAGTGCTGACATTTACGCCCGCCTCTATCAATGGCTATCGCCTGCCGTCCAGGGCTGACGTAAGCATCGATATGCCCGGCCGATCGCTCTCAGCGCATGCAGAGTTCACGAACTATGCGCTCGTGGCTGGAACTTCCGACGTGTCGAGTCGCTGAAGACGCTCCGACCACTTCTAACTCCTGGCACGACATGTTTCACCGTACGCGGCTTTGCGCAGTTTCGTTAGCGTAGAGGCGACGGCTCGCCGCGTTTCCAGGCTTACTTTGTTGGGCAGGCTAAACCAGGTGAGCACGTGGCATGTCTGGGGCGACTTTTTGCATACCAAACCGCGTCGCATCGGGGGCTTCGAACTGGTTTCGGATGACGACCGGGCGGCCTTGGCGACGGCAAAAAAGGAAGGCTTTGATTTCGACAAGAGAACGCGCAATGGCTTCGAGCCTTGGGCGGCAATCTTTACCGGTGACGGGCCCGACGACGAATTCGCCTTTGCAAGCAGCCCCACCGTGCGTGGATGGCGCAGGGTGTGATTAAGGTTCTTGATCCAGCGCCCCGCAAGGGGACCGAACCCGAAACGAACGCTAACGTCGGCGCGCTCGAACGTGACCTTCGCGAACGGGTTCGCGGCGAGGTGCACTTCGGCGACGCCTACCGAGCGATGTACTCGACCGACGCAGCAAACTACCGGCAGGTTCCCATCGCTGTCGTGCTCCCCCTCGATGCCGACGACGCGCAGGGCGCCATGGCGATCTGTTACGCGCACGCCATGCCCGTCACGCCGCGCGGCGGGGGAACGAGCCTGACCGGCGCGAGCTGTAACGCGTCAGTGATTTTTGATTACAGCAAGTACATGAATCGTATCATCGAGCTCGATCTCGCCAACGCCATTGCGAGGATTGAGCCCGGCGTCGTGCTCGACGATCTTCGGTCCAAGGCCGAAAAGCACGGCTTGACCTTCGGGCCTGCTCCCTCGACGCATAACCGGTGTGCGATCGGCGGTATGTTCGGCAACAACTCATGCGGCATACCTGCGCAGTTCGCCGGACGGATGGAAGAAAACGTCCTAGAGGCCGAAGTGCTTCTTCACGATGGCACGCGGATGCGCGTTGGATCGACTAGCGAGCGGGAGTATGAAGAGATCGTTCGCGCTGGTGGACGCAAGGGAGCGATCTATCAACGTCTCCGCGATATTCACGAGCGCTACGGCCGATTGGTCGGCGAGCGATTTCCGCAGATCCCGCGCAGGGTCTCGGGATATAATCTCAACGAACTCGACCCAGCGCGGGGATTTAACGTCGCTCGGGCCCTCATTGGAAGTGAAGGCACGATCGTGCACGTCTTGGAGCTCGTGCTGCGACTCGTCCCTAACCCCAAGCATACCGCCCTTACGCTCATTTCGTTCGACGACATCGCAACCGCCGGAGACTACGTCTCCTTCTGCAACGGATATGCTCCTCACGCGATGGAAGGCATGGACGAAACCCTCTTCGAGCACATGGAGCTCAAAGGAAAAAGTCCGCACGCGCGCCACGAACTCTTTCCTAAAGGCGGCGCCTGGATTATCGCGCAGTTCGGTGCCGATACGAAAAAAGAAGCCGAAGAGAGAGCTCAGCAGCTAAGCGACGGCGTGCGTCAGCATGGCGACGCGATCCGCGACACGCGAGTCGAATCAGATCCGCATATAATGGACGAAATCTTCAAGATTCGGGAAGCCGGCTTGGGTGTCAACGCCAAGCTGCCCAACCAGCCCGAGTACTATCCGGGGTGGGAAGATGCTGCGGTGGCGCCCGAGCATTTAGGCCCCTACTTGCGAGAGTTTCAGCAGAAAATGCGCGAGTATGGTTACAAGGCATCGATCTACGGCCACTTCGGTCAAGGGTGCGTGCATTGCCGTATCAATTTTGACCTTTTCACGAAGGATGGCATCGACAAGTACCGGCGCTTCGTTCACGAGATGGCGCATATCGTCGTCAAGTACGAGGGCTCGATCTCCGGCGAGCATGGCGATGGGCAGATCCGCGGCGAGCTGCTCCCGATTATGTTCGGCGAAGAGTTGGTGCATGCGTTCTGGGAGTTTAAAACAGCGTTCGATCCCCAGAACAAGATGAATCCCGGCAAGGTCGTTCGGCCCAACAGAATCGACGAAAACCTGCGCTGGGGTGTTGACTACGAGCCGTGGGACCCCAAGACAACCTTCAATCTGAAAGAAGATCACGGAAGCTTCGCTTACGCCGCCAATCGCTGTGTCGGCGCCGGCGTTTGTAGAAAACACGACAAGGGGACGATGTGCCCTAGCTACATGGTTTCCAAGGAAGAGCGCTATTCCACGCGCGGGCGGGCGCGTCTGCTCTTCGAGATGCTCGAGGGTAACCCCATCACCGATGGCTGGAAGGACGAGACGGTCCGCGAGTCGCTCGACTTTTGTTTGGCCTGTAAAGGCTGCAAACATGAATGCCCCGTCAACGTCGATATGGCGACGTACAAGGCCGAGTTCTTGCACCACTATTACCAAGGCAGGGTCCGTCCGCTACACATGTGGCTCTTCGGCTTCATGTTCTGGTGGGCCAAAGCAGCGTCGTTGGCACCCAGCATTGCCAACTTCTTCACGCAGGCTCCGCCGTTCTCGTTCCTTGCGAAAAAAATCGCATCCATCGCGCCACAGCGCGAGATTCCTATGTTCGCCAACTATACGTTCCGCCGGTGGTTTGCGAGCCGGCCCGTGCGCAACGCCGGCGCAGATCGCGTGATTCTTTGGGTCGACACGTGGAACAACTACTTTCACCCGCATACCGCACAGGCAGCGGTCGCTGTTCTCGAAGACGCAGGGTATCAGGTCATCCTCCCGCCTCATCAGATCTGCTGCGGCCGGCCACTCTACGATTTCGGACTCCTCGATCACGCAAAGCGTCAAATCCATGCAATCCTCGACGACTTACGCCCGCTCGTGCGCGAAGGGGTGCCGATTGTTGGCCTAGAGCCGAGTTGCCTCTCCGTATTTAAGGACGAGATGCAGGACATGGTTGGCGACGACATCGACGCCAACCGGCTGGCGCAGCAGACCTTCAGCTTCGAAACGTTCCTCAACGAGCGAGCCCAAAAGAGAGGCTACGCTCCACCGAAGATGGAGCGGCGAGCCCTCGTGCACGAGCACTGCCATAAGAAGTCGGTGCTCAACCCGCTCGCCGAAGACCACGTTTTCGATCAGATGCACATCGACCACGAACGCTTGGAGAGCGGTTGCTGCGGGATGGCCGGCTCGTTCGGTTTTGAATCCCGCCACTACGACATGTCGATCGCCTGCGGAGAGCGGGTCCTGCTACCGAAGGTGCGTGATGCAAAGCCAGAGACGATCGTAGTAGCCGACGGCTTTAGCTGCCGGGAACAGATCATGCAAACAACGCAGCGCCGGGCGTTGCATCCGGCCGAGGTTATGAAGATGGCGCTGGACGACCGTGGATATGCCCGCGACGACGCTTATCCGGAGTCGCGATTCATGCAGGACGTTGCGACGCGTAAGCGGCGGGTCGTGGTCCGAGGCTACGCCGTGCTCGGCACGCTCATCATAGCTACGGTCGCCGCCCTACGACTAATCTCGCGAGGACGATAGATGGAACGAGCGACGAGCGCACCCTGCAAGTTTGGATTTAGTGAGTTCACCACCTGGCCGTGGCCGTTCGTTAAGGACGTCGCGGAATATCCAAAACACGGCGCCAACTACATCGAAATCTGCGAGTTCAAGCTCGCCCACAACGACTACGGCCAGCTCAAGAACCTCCGCCACAGCGGTTTGACGCCGTCATCGGTGCAAATGAACGTTCACTCGGTCTTCGTCGATTCGATGGCGAGCAAACCGGAAGACCCCGCCGACCGCATCGCCGACATGAAAAGCGCGATAGCGGACAGCGCGCCGTATCTCCCGCAGGGCACACCGTTCATCGTGATCACCGGCATTCCCCCGGACGGCAATTTTGCCAAAGCCAACGATCGCACCGTCGAAGCACTGAAAGAACTCGGCGAGTACGCCGCTGGGCGTGGCATGCGGATTGCCTTTGAGCCCCTTAGTCCCGTCAACATTCATACCGACACGTCGATTTGGTATTTAGACCAAGGAATTGATGTCGTCAAACGAGTCAATCACCCGTCGGTCGGGATCTGCATCGATAGCTGGAACGTCTGGCAGACGGCAAACCTCGACGAGGTGATCCGGCAGTGCGGCGACCGCATCTTCCTCGTGCAGCTTAGCGACTGGAAGACGCCGCGGTCGACGGCCGACCGGTACAGCCTCGGCGACGGCGAGATTCCGTTGTCCGACCTCATGGCGTCAATTCGTAAAACCGGATTCGACGGTCCATGGGTCGTCGAGATTCTTTCCTCGTATCACCTGCCGGGGTCGCTGTGGAAAGAAAATATCGGCGAGCTGCTAGAGCGCAACTACCGGCGCTTCGTCGATTTGTTCAACGCCGCCGGCGCGGCCGCGATTGAGCGTTGAGCTCGATAACGCAAAAGCCGTGCCGGTCGATCTCTAATGCGATGCCGCTACGCAGCTCGTTGCGGGTGATCTCTCCGGCCATCCATTCACCGCGTAGACTATTATACGATCGACTCGAATAGTTCGGTCCGACATCCTTGACAAAGCGGACAGACGTCGTAACAGTTCGGTCGGCCGTATTGCCGACGAAGATGACAACTTGGTTTTCCCGTTCTAGCGCGATACCGACGAGGGCGTCGTCGGGCGATATGAGATACTCGTCGGTGACGTCGCAGTCGTAGGCTTGGTACTGCGTGTCGTTGCTGAAGCGAAAACTGCCGTACAGCCGCAAAGTATCGGCGCGAACGACGAACCAGGAGACGAACTTTCCCCGAAAACACAAGCGCCGCACGCCGAGCCATCGCCAGTTCGAGGATAGCCGGGGATTGCATGTTGGTTCGTCCCCGGAAAGATCGAGCCCGGCCGCGCCTTCGACGGCAGCCCACAAAAACCGCGGCGGAAACCACGGCGACAGCATCATTCCCCGATTGGCGAGTGTTTCGCCGTGGAGCCATTCGGAAAACTGCCCGGGGACGGTATTGTTGCGCAGCGGATCCTGCGAGTAGTGGCGGAAGCTCTCCCGAAGCGAGGACGCCATGGAATCCGAATTGAAGCGCGCGGCGGCAAAAGCATACCAAAACGTCACACCGACCCAGACCCCGCCGAGCAAGCCGTACCCGTGCGTTGGGCCGTAGTTGATGTCGTCACGTGGAATCGTTCGCATTCCCGCGGAGGTCCAGAACGATTCGACGCTGAGGCGGCTGACGATCCAGGCGGCGCGGTCCCGATCGGCGACGCCGAACATAACGGGAAAGACGAGATCGCACGTGACGTCGGTGCGCTTGGCGCCGTCGACGTCGATGCATAGATAATAGAGGCCGGTTTGGGGGTCAACGAGATGCTCGTTGATCGCTTTGCGAAGTTCTTCGGCGGCGGTGGCGTAGTAGACCCGATCTTTTTTCTTTTGCAAAGCGTGCGCCAACTTGCTCACTGCGGAAAGTGCCGCGAAACATTCGGAGTTGAGCTCGGTCGTTGCACCGCTGATACGATAGCCTTTGATGACGTTGCGCCAACCGGGGATTCCCCAGTCGGAAGTCCCGGTCGCGCTGCACCACACCAAGCCTTGCTCGTTGCGCTGGGAAAGAATGTAATCGGCGGCGCGCTTGGCAGCGCGATAAACACGCCGCAAGAACTCGATGTTACCGGTCGCGTTATAATGGTGCCAGAGCGCCAGCACGATGAGCGGCGTGTTGTCGTTGATATTGAGCTTGTAATCGGCGGTTTTGCCGTTTCGAATATCGTAATACTCCACGACCATACCGCGGCGCTCCATGAGCTTGACGTATTTGAGCAGCGACTCGTGGGAGAAGTCGGGGGTCACATAGTCGGACCCGAACGCAAACCAGGCGGTGTCGCGCGCCACGCTGTTGTTGGTCTTGGTGGGATCGTTGACAAAGCACCAGCCGGTCGGTGAGAGGAGCTCGACGCGAAGCATATTCGCCTTTGCCCAGAGCACCCCGCGATTGACTTCTTCGTCGGGCGTCATAACCACGGCTCGACCGAGCAGCCGTTCGAAGCGCGCACGCGTTTTCCGCGCTGCCGTCCGTGCGTCTTGCGATCGATCGAGAATCCGGCGCAATTCCCGCCCGCCGGTACTCGCGCCGGCCAGCCGATAAGTGAGCTCGACGTTCTTGCCGGGCCTGATTCGTAATCGATGCTCGAACAACGCAATGGCTTCGTTCGCCTCCATCGAGCTCGACGCGATCGGCCAGCGGGCCCGGGCAACGTGTCCGGCTAGGCTTCCCATGGTCGTCCGTCACCTCCCAATGATCGGGAACGTGGGAGGAGACGAAGGCGCGCGCGTATTCGGGGGCGTCCTCGCTAACGGCAAGAAACGCTCTCCTGCCTGCATCGTACCGCACGCTCGCCGGACCGAAGTCGCCGCGCATCTGGGCACTCGCGATCACGATTACGTCGACCTCTCGGTCTACGGTGGAACTCAAAGCCACAGTGAGATAGGCCATTGCTGGATCGGCGGCGTCGATCGCCGGGTCGCGGTTGAGAACGAAGACGGTCTCCCGGACGGTTACGCCGTTGGTCAGTTCGTAAAGGTGCTCTTGGCGCTCCGGATGGATCACGAACTCCCCCGGGCAGCCTGCCCACGTTCGCGCCGCTGCCGCCGTCCCAAAAAGCCAGTTGGACTCCGCCGATCAAGACCTTGCCGGCATCAATCGAATAAAACCGCTCGATTGCACCGTTGGCCTTCAGAATGACCACCGCTTTGGGCGATCCCAGCGTGCTGCCGGCGGCCATCTGGCCGATCGTCGACGGTATAGGCCGAGATGCGCTTCCCCGAGCTGGTGCCGCGGGCGATCAAAGGCTACCCGACTGCTTCGTCATTCCTCCGTCGATCAAAAACGAAGCGCCGGTAACGTACGAAGCTTCGTCTGAAGCAAGGTACGCGCACATCGATGCCACTTCTTGGGGCTTGCCCATGCGGTGAAGCGGGATTTCGTTGAGCAGCTTCTCATATTTTTTGTGGTCCCGCTTGATCTCGGCATCCATTTTCGTCTCTACGGCTCCGGGACAGACGTTGTTCACCGTGATGTCGTACGGCGCGAGCTCAACCGCGATCGTGCGCATCAGCATGCGTAAGCCGCCCTTGGCCGCACAGTACGGTGCGTTGGTCGGCATCGTCAGCTCTTCGTGGACCGAGCTGATATTGATGATCCGTCCGCCGCGCCTTTGGCGCACCATTTGCTTGGCGGCGCTCTGTGCGCAGAGCCACGGCCCGGTGAGATCGACGTCGATGACTTTGCACCACGTTTCGAAGGGCATTTCGAGAAAGGGGCACTGCTCCTCGATGCCGGCATTGTTGATCAGAATGTCGAGCTGCCCAAAGTGCTTGACGGCCTCGGCGACGAGATGGTTGACGTCGTCGGGTTTCGAGATATCGGCTCGGACGGCATACGCGCGGCCACCGAAGTTTTCTATGTGGTCGACAAGCTCGTTGGCCGGCTGGGCGTCGCCATCGTAGTCAACGACGACCCGCGCGCCCTCTTGCGCGAGGAGCGTCGAAATCGCTTTACCGATACCGGTATCCCCTCCGGTAATCACGGCCACCTTATCGTGCAGCCGCATGACGCTCCTCAGAGGAAGTTTCGCCGCGTTCGACCATCGGCAGACGCGCCAGCGCCGGGCCGAAAGGCGACGCCGAGGCCCCAATCCAGTGCGACACGCGTCTTGCGTCCCAGCCCTGGCAGGCGGCCCAAATAGTACGTGCGCCACAGCAACCACGCCGGGACGCCGGTCAACATCCGCTTACCGGGAAGCTCGGCCAACGCGTGCCGGTCGCCGAGCGAAGCCATCTGTCCGAGCTCCGTATAATCAAATGGCTTCGTCGGCTTGCCGCGCAAACGAGCAATCACGTTTCGTGCGGCAAGCGGACCTTCTCGCATCGCGTTTTGCGCGAGCGGCGCATAGGTGCCACCGCTCTTCCGGGGTACCGCTGCGCAATCGCCGATCGCGGTTAGGTGCGGATGGCCGGGGACGGAGAAGTCGCGGCCGGTAACGATCGCCCCGTGCTCCGAAAGCTGTAGACCGAGCCGCTTGACGAACGGAGCCGGCTCTTCTCCCGCCGACCAGACGACGGTCCGCGACTCGAGACGCTCGCCGCCCTTGAGCGTGATGCCGCCAGGATCGACGCGATCGACGTCCTGGCACGTGCGGATGTCGATTCCGCGGTCGAAGAGAACGCGGGCCGCCTGTTTGCCGAAGCGTTCGGGTAAGTGTTGCAAAAGCCGATCTTCCGAATGCACCAGCGTTACCTTGACTTCGCGCCGATCAACGTTGGGATAGTAGCGAAGTATCGAGCGCAAGAAAGCGGTAAGCTCACCTGCGACCTCGACCCCAGTAAAGCCGCCGCCAACGATGACGAAGCGCAACAGCCGATCGCGTTCGACGGCGTCGCGGCTGCGGGAGGCAACCTCGACGGCACCGATGACCGCATTGCGCAAGCGTTCTGCGTCGGCGACGCTTCGCAAGAAATAGGCGCTACGATCGACGCCGGGAACGCCTTTCGTCGAGACGGTGGAGCCGAGCGCCAGAATTAGCTGGTCGTATCGTAGCGCTTGCGTCTCGTGCGTGATCGAATGACGCACCGTCACGGTGCGGCGCGCTTCGTCGACGGCTAATATCTCGCCCATCTCGAAGCGCACGTCGCGAAGCTGCGCTCGAAACGGCTGCGTGATATTGACGGACTTCTACCGATCCAGTCGCGGCTTCGGGCAGCATCGGCGTGAACAACATGTAGTTGTTGCGATCGACGAGCACGACTTCCAAGTCAGGCGGCTTGCGACGGCGTTTTTGCAGCGCGCGCGCGGCAGATAGTCCGGCAAAGCCACCACCGGCGATAATGATCCGCGGCATTAGCGGCGGCTCACAGGCGATACGGCTCCGCATCGGCGTGGCGGAGGCGCAGGCCGATCCCCGGACGCGAGAGGTCTGGGAAGAGTGCGCCGTCGATCGAATCGCCGGCGCCCTCGAAAAACATTCGCTCGATTCGAACGTGATCGTAGAAATATTCCATGTGCCTCAGCATCTTGCACGCTAACGCGCCGTGAAGCGCAGCATAAGGCGCGCAGTGCGTCGAAAGCGGTATCATCGCCGCTTGGCACAACCCGTCGGCAGCGAGTAGCCCGCTGAACCCGCCGCAGCGCGTTGCATCGGCCTGAAGGCAATCCACGGCGTTCGCCGTCAGCATGCGCCAGAAATCGTATCCAGCATAGCAATACTCTCCCGCAGCGACGTCCATGCCTGAGGGCGCGCGCTCGCGCACTTGGCGCAGGCCTTCCAGGTCGTGGTGGTAGACTGGTTCCTCGAACCACACCACGCGGAGCGATGCGAATTCGATCTGCGAACTGCATCGCCTGCTTGCGCGAGTAGGCGCCATTAGCATCTACGAACAGTTCGGCATCGCCGATGGCGTCGCGCGCTTGGGCGACACGTTCGAGGTCGGCGGATGCATTCGCGCCCGACCTTCATTTTGACGCGCGGAATGCCGCTTTGCGCCCAGCCGGCAAGCTGTTTCCTTAGCTTCTCGATGGAGTAGGACGTGAAGCCGCCGCTGCCGTAAACCGGGGCCCCCTCGCGAGCCGTTCCAAGCAACGTGCAGACGGGCGCATCGTAAAGCTTCCCCTTAAGGTCCCAAAGCGCGACGTCGACGGCGGAGATCGCCATAGCCGCTATGCCGCCGCGGCCGAGATTCCGGATCTTCGCCTGCATGTCGGCAAACCGCTTGCCGGTCTCTAAAGCATCGCTGCCTTCCAGCAACTCGCATAACTCATCGCGCACGACGCGCGCGGTCGCTGCGTCCGCATATGTGTACCCGATTCCGCTTTCGCCGCCCGCGGTCACCTCGACCAGCACGATGGTCGAGGCATCCCAACGCGCGGTTCCATCGGATTCCTCCCCTCCCTCGGTCGGAATGCTATACGCCGACACCTGGACGCGGTCGATCGGGCATTGTGCCCGGCGGACTAACGCGATACTCACGTTCGGGATCTTGCCCCTTGGCCGGAATGAGCCCGGCAATGACGCTTTTGATTTGCTCTTTGATGATGCTACCTTCGTCTGGATCGCCGGCAACCAGCGCGGAGAAGAACTTGTGCGCCTCTTCGAACGTGATGTGCGGCGGAAGCTGCGCGATATTGGCGGAAACGTGGGCGTCGAAGATGATCGGGCGATCGGCCGAGAGCGAGCGATCCCAAGCGGCATCGAGTTCTTCTGGGCGCGTGACGGTAATCCCGAGAAAACCGATCTGTTCCGCATACCGCGCATAGTCGAACGGCGGCAGGTCTTGGGTGACAGTGAACTTGGGATAGCCGCCCATGATGCGTTGCTCCCAAGTCACCTGATTGAGATCGTTGTTATTGAGAACCAAGAACACGATACGCGGGTCCGACCAAGATTTCCAATATTTCGCGACCGTCAGCATCTCGGCGTTGCCGTTCATCTGCATCGCCCCATCGCCCGTACAGGCGACGCACAAGCGATCTGGAAATGCAAATTTCGCGGCGATCGCATACGGGACCGCAGAACCCATCGTCGCAAGTCCGCCGGAGAGTGAGCCCTTCATGCCGCGACGCATCATGATGTTGCGCGCATACCAGTTGGTCGCGGTCCCGGCATCTCCAGTGAGAATCGCGTTGTCGGGCAAGCGGTCGTTGAGGCTCACGAAGACCAGTTGCGGATTGATCGGATCGGCAGACACGTGAGCTCGGGCAAGCTCTTGCTCGTGCCACTTTTCCTTACTCGCGGCGATGCGATCTGGCCAGCCACGCTCGCTTTTTTCCTCGAGCAGCGGGAGCAGCTCGCGCAACGTTGCAGCGGAATCTCCGACGAGGTTCAGTTCGGTCGGATAGCGCAATCCGAGGTTCTTGGGATCGATGTCGATCTGAATTCCGCGCGCTTGACCCTCTCTGGGCAAAAACTCCGCGTACGGAAACGACGTACCGACCATGAGCAGTGTGTCGCAGCTTTCCATCAACTCGAAGCTGGGTGCCGTGCCGAGCAGCCCGATCGTACCGGTGACAAACGGGAAGGTCGTCGGGCACGGCAGCTTTCCCGAGCAGCGCCTTTGCGACGCCTGCACCAAGCTTTTACGCGACGGCGATGACTTCGTCGGTGGCGTTGAGCGCGCCGGCACCGACGAGAATTGCGACGCGTTCACCCGCGTTAAGAATATCCGCGGCTTCACGAAGATCGCGCGGCGCGGGCAAGACGATCGGCTTGCGATAGCCCACGCTGGAGTGCAGGGTGTTATGCTTGTGCGGCGGATCCTTGTACTTTTCTTCCTGGATGTCCTTCGGGACAACGACGGCACTGACACCGCGGTAACCTATCGCAGTGCGAAACGCGCGATCCACGATGTGACGTATCGCCATCGGGCTGCTCACCGTGTAAACGTAATCGCAGACATCCTCAAGCAGCTGCTGAAGATCGACCTCTTGCTGGTAGGAGCCGCCCAGCGCTTTAGTGGCGGCTTGTCCCACAATCGCTACCACGGGCACGTGATCCATCTTCGCGTCGTATAGGCCGTTGAGCAGGTGGATCGCACCCGGACCGGACGTAGCCATGCAAACGCCGACCTCTCCAGTAAACTTCGCGTGCGCGCACGCCATAAAGGCCGCCATCTCTTCGTGCCGCACTTGCACGAAGTCGATTTGTTTAGCGACGCGCTCGAAAGCGCCCGTGATGCCGTTGATTCCGTCGCCCGGATAACCGTAGATACGACGCACGCCCCAGTCGAGTAATCGCTGCATCAAGAAGTCGCTCGCGTTCATACGGTACCTGTACCCACGTTCGCGGCGCACATCCATCGGGAAGCGGTTGCTCCTCCCGTCGCCCTCGACTTATTTTCCCTCGAGAGGCACGCCGGCGTTCGCGGAGCAAGGATTATGAGATGTTTGAATTTCCGGCGACGGCGCTTTCTGGTAATCCTCGTCGTTTCGTCGTCGCCTTGTTACTGGGCATCGGCTGGCTGTTCTACGTGTCGGTCGGAGCCGACTGAGGGGTTGGCCTGGGGCTGGAGTTCTGAACCTGCCGAGGGGATGGCTTTTTCCGCTTTGCGCAAGGAAACGAGCAATATCTTGCTCAGAGTTCGCGAGTTGATCACGACGTGGTGCAGGATGGCCGTTACGCGCTGCGCGTTGGCCGCATCACGATTGGACAGAGCGCCTTCATGATGGCCGCTGCCGGAATGGTTGGGCTCGGCGGCGGCTTCGGCGCAGTCCTATTTCGCGCGATGATCTTCGGCGCGCAGTGGTTGGCTTTCGGTCGGCTCGGGCCTTTTCTCAGCGCACACGTGGTGGTTTTCGCAATCGTGATTCAGCTCGCCATCGGCGGTGCGGTTGCGGCTTTCGTCGCGGCACGTTTCGCACCGGAAGCCAGAGGGCACGGCGTTCCGGAGGTCATGGAGGCGGTAGCGCTGCGTGGCGGTCGGATGCGTCCGCGCGTTATTGCGGTCAAGTCGCTCGCGTCGGCTATCTCAATCGGGTTCGGCGGAAGCTGCGGGCGCGAAGGGCCGATCGTACAGATAGGGTCCGCGATTGGATCGCTGCTAGGTCAGGTGGCACGAGCTCCGGTTCCAATTGTACGCACGCTCGTCGCGTGTGGCGCCGCTGCGGGAATCTCCGCGACATTCAACGCGCCGATCGGCGGTGTTTTTTGCTTCGGAGGTTATCCTCGGCGAGTTTGCGCCGCGCTCATTTGCCGCTATCGTGGTCGCCTCCGTTGTGTCGGCCGTCATCGGGCGCGCGTTCTTCGGCAACCACCCATCGTTCAACGCTTCAGCCTTCGTTTTGATTTCCCCACTGGAACTGGTGCTGTACGCATTGCTGGGTATTCTGGCGGCGCTGTGGGCAACCGGATTCGTCAACATGCTCTACTTTGTCGAGGACGCGTTTGAACGCTTGCACGTTCCGGCGTGGGCAAAAGGCGCGCTCGGTTTCGCGGGCGTTGGGCTCATCGGCATTTGGTATCCCCAGATCTTTGGCGTCGGGTACGAATCAATCCAACAGGTGCTCTCCGAGCACGTCCGTGCCGGTCACGCACTGCTGCTCGCCGCGCTCAAGCCGATCGCCACTTCACTAACCCTCGGGAGCGGCGGCTCGGGTGGCGTTTTCGCGCCGTGTCTTTTTACCGGGGCATTTCTCGGCGACGCGTTCGGCCGCGTTGCACATGGCATCTTTCCCTTGTGGACCGCGCCTCCAGCCGCTTACGGCTTAGTAGCCATGGCGGCGGTCTTCGCCGCCGCCGCGGAGGCGCCGATCACTGCGATCATGATCGTCTTCGAAATGTCGAGCGACTACACGATCATCCTACCGCTCATGGTGACGGTCGTCATCGCCTCTCTTCTCGGGCGACGTTTCCTTGGTTCGACGATTTACGAGCGTAAGCTCCTGCGGCGCGGTGTTGATTGGCAGCAGGCACGCCATCCGCGTTTCTTTACGCGTCTCGCCGTTTCGAGCGTCGGTCGCGTTCCCCCATTCGTCGCACAGGTGGGTCAGTCGATCGCAAGTGTAGCGAGCAGCACTGAGGGGGAGCGCGAGCTGGTCGTTCCGGTATGCGACGGCGAACGCTTCGTGGGAACCGCAACTACCGCCGATCTCGCGCGCGCCGTGGCGAGCGGCGAGGGTAACCAATCCGTGGCCTCAATCCTCCGTGAGGGGCGCGAACGTTTGAGTCCCAACGACACTCTGGAACGGGCCGCAAACCTGATGGCCGACGTGGATACACCACTGCTTCCTGTGATCTCAGACGACAACGGTCGTTTGCTCGCCATTGTAACGCGCCGCGATCTTCTCAACGCGTATCGAAGTTCGTCCGAGACGTGAGCCACTGGGACCGAATGCGGTTGCTATCGGAAAGGAGAATCATGGCACGGCAAGTCGCGTAGGGCTCATCTTCCTGGCCGGGTGTTGTTATCCACTTTTTCAACGGAGGTGTAATATCGTGCGAAAGTACCCATTCCTCGCGGGCGTCATCCTGATCTTGGTCGCTGCAGCAGGCCCTGCCCAGGCAATCCCCGGGACGTTTGCGCTTCAAGGGGGTACGCCAAGCGCGGCGGTATATCTGCTTGCGCCGCAAATCGGTAACGACTTCTTGCGCCGCCAACTTGATGTCTGGATGACGCCAGTTGGGTCCACTGAGGCAATTCGAGCCTACCGCGTCGACATGACGAAGCTGCTGCATATGATCATCGTGAGCGATGATTTCCGCACGTTCCTTCACGTGCACCCGATCCTCCAGGCGGACGGACACTTTTTGTTGGATCAAAAATTCCCCAGCCCTGCGCTGTATCACATCTATGCAGACGCGGAGCCTGAAGGGTTCGGACATCAAGTGTTTCGGTTCGAGCTGAACCTCAATGGATCGAACAACCGACCTCGCGACCTGAGCGAACGTGCGACGACCGCGATTACCGGGCCGTACGTCGTGAGCATCTCCACCGACAAGCTTTCGACGCGTACCGCGACAAGGCTGATTGTGCACATTCTTAAAGGCGGCGTGCCCGCGACCGATCTGCATCCGTACCTCGGGGCGCTGGCACACGTCGTCTTTCTGAATGCCGGCGACTTGAGTTATGTCCACGTCCACCCGGTGCCGCTTTCCGCACCGTATCCTCTCAGCAACTTGAGTCCGACAGGTGAGCCGGCAATGAAACCGCTTCCGGACTCGGCAACCTCCTCACCGCATATGCAGCTCTACGTTAAACTGCGTGAGGCCGGAACGTATAAATTGTGGCTGCAGTTCCGGGGAGACTCCCAGCTTTACATCGCTCCGTTCGTAGTTACCACAATCGACGTGGGAACCGGTGCTTCGGTGAGGTGAAAAGCTGCTGTCGGCGTCCACCGAAGTCAGAGCTGTTTGTGTTGAGCTCGGACTCTAGGATTTGACGACCATTCCGGCGGAATACTCCGGAAAGTCCGGACGCTTGCGGACGTTCCGAGAGATCGGAAGATTGGATAGCTACGAAACTTTTCGACGCTTTCGCGGCTTTTTGGACGATGACTCCCCTGAGGCGGAATCATTTCGTATGTAAGTGGTCGACCGAGTCGCCCGATGCCGCCAGATGGAAAGCGCCAATTAGCAACGAATTCTTTGGCGATTGTGCGTGGAAATGCGAAAACGACTGGCAACACATACGACAATCGCTACGACGTTTGTGCGTGGGGACGCGCGACAGCCTCGCCGATCGCAGAAGACCGCTTTTCTCAGCGCGCTACCTCGACCAGCCCTTCCGGTCCGAGCGTGATAGTGCTTCCGTCGCTCAGCCAGAGCCGAGTGCCGCTGTCCTCGACGGCTTTGATGTCAACGACTATGTGAAAACCGGCAAGCCGGCGGACGAGCATGCCGCGCTCGATCTCACTGACCTGCGCGAACGTTGTGCCATAGACTGAAATCATCTGGTCTCCCGCGGCCCGACAGATGGTCTGCCGCCCGGGACCGAAACGCTCGTCGGAGTGACGAAGAAGCACGCTGAAGCGGTTCTTGCGAAGCGCAAAGCTGCGGTCGTTGCCGGTGAGTATTTAGCGTGCGCCGACATGACGATGAACGAGCTGTTCGATCGCTTCATGCAAGCCAAAGAAGGTCGCCTTGCCGCGACGACGTTGCAGCGCTACGAGAGTTTGCTGCGGCTTTACTTGCGGCCAGCGGTCGGCGCCAGGAAGGTTGGCAGCGTGAAGGCTGTCGATCTACTTGCAGCCTGCGCTCAATGGTCGAAACGCTCAGTCAGCGGACGCACGATCCGTCATGCTGCGGAACTTGCGTAACGTACTCCGGCGCGCCGTCAAATGGGAAGTGATCCTTCGCAGTCCCGCCGCATCGCTCGATGCGGACGATCTGCCGAGGGCGGTAAAGCCCGAATCGGCGGTACTCACCGAAACCGAGGCGCAGCAGTTGCTACAGGAGGCAAAATACCCAACCCATCGGTGCACGGCGCGGCATTACTTGACGGCACAGAGCGCCTTTTATCCTGCCGTGGCATTTGCACTCTACACAGGAGCACGTCTCGGCGAAATCATGGCGATGCGCTGGCAAGAGGTCGATTTTCGTCAGCGGATCGTCACAATCAGCCGATCGCTGAGCTCGACGAAGCGGGACGGGCTTATCTACAAACGGCCAAAGAACGACAGGGTGCGCACGGTCTGTGTTTCGTCGCAGCTGCTCGTGATTCTCGAATCCCATCGCGCGGTGCAGGCTGCTGAGAGGATTGCCGTACGTCCGGCCTGTCACGACGAGGATCTCATCTTCGCCAAGGCAGACGGCACGCCGATCTCGTCTTGGCTGTTCAGTTCCGCGTTCCGGAACTTTATGAAACGCTGCCCGGTGCGGCGCATCCGCTTCCATGATCTCCGCGACACACACGCCTCGTTGCTCGCCAAAGCCGGCGTGCCGATCGAAGTCATCTCGAAGCGGCTGGGCCACAGTGACATCAGCATCACGTACGATCGCTACATCACGGTCTACCGCGACCGTGATGCCGACGCGGCGGAGGCATTCGGGAAGATCGTGACCTGAAGACCTTCGGCCAAATTCCGTTAGACGGCCGTTAGAATTGAGGCTCTCACGGCCGCCAAAAGCACAAAAACCCCGTACAGAATAAGGAGATTTCTGGTAGCGCCAACGGGAATCGAATCTGCTCAGAGGCGGTTCCTGAAAGGTGTCGAGGGGTACCAACGCCGAGTTCTGCCAGGCTTTCGGTCGTCGTGGGACACTCAGGGGTAGGTTTGGGCGCCTCCGACTGCACCCATTTTGCACCCGCGTCGAGGTTCACGATACCCTGAACAGAAACGAGAGGCGTAGAATCCGTCCGCGCGCTGTGCCTCGGTCACAATGATGGGATGGTGAACGTAAACAACCTGGAAGGGACGCTAGCTGCATTATGCATTCCTTGAAACGCTTCATCGCGACGACGGCGGCGGTGCTGGTATTTGCCGTCTGCGGCGCGGTCGTTCGCGCGCAAGAGCCGCCCGCATCGCCTGCCCCAGCCCAAACGTTGCAGCCAACGCTGTTGGACCAGCAGTACGACGGCCAGACTCACGTTATGGTCGCACCGTACATTTGGGGACCTACCGTCAAGGCGGATTTCCAATTCTTCGTGCCCACGCTTCCGCGCCATGGGCACGGCGAAAGACTGATTCAGAGTACCGTCGATGTTGGACCGAGCAGCTACTTGCCAAAGCTCAATGCGGCCGCGATGGCGGCATTCGACGTCCGCAAAGGTAACATCGACGTATACGGCGATGCAATTTATCTCAATGCCTCGACGACCGCAACGATCTCCTCTACGATCAGCGGGCCGTTGGGAAAGGTCCATATTCCCCTTACGATTGACAGCTCTGCACGGCTCTCCAGCGCCGTTTGGGAACTTGCGCTCGGCTTCACGGTCGCGCGCAGCCACACCGCCGACCTAAGTACTTTTCTCGGCTATCGCGATTTTCCAATCTATCTGAACGTCAGCTACACGGCAATTGTGGGCAAGCGTGGTATCCTAGCGCCGACAGGTACCGTGACCCCTTCCGATCACACGACCGACGCCATCTGGGGCTTGCGCGGGCGCGCCTTCACCAACCAGCACTGGTACATACCGTACTACTTTGATTTTGGCGGCGGAAGCAACAACCAGACATGGCAGGCATACGGCGGCGCGGGTTACGCGTTTACACATGGCCAATCGTTAGTGGTGCTCTACCGGCAACTGGAGTATTATGGGTTCCCCTTAACTGCGCATGCGCAAAGAATGGATCTTGGCGGGCCGGTCCTCGGCTATACCTTCAATTTGTGACGGCGCCTCGGCGTACACGCGATTTTGGGAATCGCGATCGGTTTCTTCAACCATGCTTCAGCTCCACTGGATTTACGGCATTTTAAGGAACGTTATCCGCCTCCGTTAAAGTATAAGCGCATTCGAGCCGTTAAAGGGAGAAAATACCGTGACAACCGACTCACAGGCCCGCAGTAACGGGTCCCGGGCAGCTGCCTCCCTCGACCGTACGGTCCTCCCAGTCCCACCACCTCAGTATCCGCCAATCACCGAGCTCGATGCGCACAACGCAAAAGCGCCTCCCCGGTTTGAGGTAAAGGCACCGAGTGGCGCACCCAACGTGGTCGTCATCCTCCTCGACAACATGGGCTTCGGCGACACGTCCACGTTCGGCGGACCGATCCAGATGCCGACGCTGGAGCGTCTGGCCAAGACGGGGCTGCGTTACAACAATCTCAAAGTTCCGCCGTTGTGTTCGCCTAGTCGCGTAGCGCTGCTTACCGGCCGCAATAGCCATAGCGCAAACTTCGGCGTGATCTCAGAGATTGCCAGCGGCTTTCCGGGATACACCGCGATGCGTCCCGACAGCATCGCGACGTTGCCCCAGATCTTGCGGCTCAACGGCTATAACACCGCTATGTTCGGAAAGTGTCACGAGCTCGGGCCCTGGGAAGCCAGCGATGTCGGACCCTTCGATCGCTGGCCGGTGCATAGCGGATTTGAGCGGTTCTACGGCTTCATGTCCGGTGAGGCTGACCTCTTTCATCCAGTTATTTATGACAACATGACTAGGTTGGATATGCACCCCGACCCAGACTACTACGGTAGTACGGATATCACCGACAAGGCCATCCTCTGGCTGCGTTCGCAGCGTTCGCTGGCGCCCGACAAGCCATTCTTCGTCTACTACTCGGCGATCGGTACACACGGTCCGTTTCAGGTTCCCGACTCGTGGCGCGACCAGTACAAAGGCAAGTTCGATCAGGGCTGGGACGAGGTGCGCAAAGAAACGTTGGCCAGGCAGATCGAACTGGGGGTCGTGCCGCCGGGCACCGACCTTGCGCCCAAGCCACCGGGAATCCAGGAATGGGACGAGTTGACGGCCGACGAGAAAAAAGTCTTTGCAAGATATATGGAGATCTATGCAGCCTTTGCCGAGGTAACCGACTACGAAATCGGGCGGTTTCTCGACGAGATCGAGGCCCTAGGCGAAATGGACAACACGCTGATCTTCTACATTACGGGCGACAACGGTTCGGTTTTCCAAGGCGGCCTCAACGGCGCATTCAATGAGTTGTCCGTGTTCAACGGGCTGCCCGAGCCCCTAGACGTTGCGCTGCAGAACTTCGACGAGATCGGCGGCCCCAAATCCCATATTTTGTACAACAATGGCTGGGCTTTTGCCGGCGCGACGCCGTTTGGGTGGGGGCACCAGGTTGCCTCGTACGGCGGCGTCTGCCAACCTATGGTGGTCCATTGGCCGAAGGGCATTGCGGAGAAGGGCGGCCTGCGTACGCAGTGGATGCACATGATCGATATTGCGCCCACGGTCTTGGAGGTAGTTGGTGTGCCCGAGCCGGGCGTCGTGTATGGCGTCCAACAGAAACCATTCGAAGGCGTGAGCGTGCTAGACACCTTGAATGAACCCGAGGCAAAGTCGCGCCACACCACGCAATACTTCGAGATGGCGGGCAACCGCGGCATCTACCAGGACGGCTGGTTTGCCACCACGGTGCACCGCCCGCCGTGGGAGCCCAAGCCTCGAGCTACGCTTGAGAACGACAAGTGGGAGCTTTACAACGTGGAGGAAGATTTTAGTTGCGCGCATGACCTTGCCGCGAAGTATCCCGACAAACTTGCGAAGCTAAAGGGAGTCTTCCTAGAAGAGGCCGTCAAGTACAACGTGCTTCCGCTTGACGACCGCGCGTGGGAGCGCTTCAACGCCGCTCTGGCGGGCCGTCCCGATCTGATGGAGGGTCGCACCGAGATCACGGTCTATGAGGGAATGAAGGGTATTCCCGAAAACGGCTTCATCAACGTAAAGAACCGCTCTTTCGTGGTTAGGGCCGACATCGAGGTTCCGCAAGTGGGCGCAGAGGGTGTGGTCATCGCCCAAGGCGGAGAAATGGGCGGTTGGAGCCTCTACGTCAAGGACGGCGCACCTCGGTTTGCCTGGAACTATCTCGGCCGCGAGATTTACAAGATCGTCGGCCCCGCTCGTTTGCCGGCAGGGCGGGTGGCACTTCGCTTCGAGTTTGCTTACGACGGCGGGTTGGGCGCGGGCGGTAACGGTGTGATCTTCGTCAACGATAAAGAACTCGCAGAAGGACGGGTCGAGCACACACAGCCGTTCGCATTTGGTGCGGAAACGACAGACGTGGGCGAAAACCTCTATACGTGTGTCAGCGACGATTACAAAGCGGGCAATAATAGGTTCACCGGCAAGATTCATAAGGTGACCGTCGCCGTCGGAAAGTCGAACCTCAGCGAGGAGGCCCAGAGCACTCTCGCAGAGCTGCGTATGAAGAAAGCGCTCTTCGTCTAATCGAGCTGCTGAGGAAGCTCTACGGTGAGCGTTGCATCGATTGCAGCTGCAATTTTAGTGGAGCCGAGCTGACCCTAACGAAGCCGGTATTCGGACGATCATAGTCTACCATCATGTTGATGACGAGGACGTAAGCAATTACGTAGATCGCGCTCAAGACCGCTGGGCGCGACTCGTCTATCGCGAAACGCAAACCGAGCGACAATGTGGCGAGAATCACTAGAACCAGGGTAAGGACGATTATGGCTGTTGGCACGTGTCCTGTCAGCGCCTGGTACTGCTCCAACGAGACGTCGATCATCTCGTTCGTGCTCTGCATCAGAAGCGAGAGGCCCAGATTCGCCTGTTGTGCGTGTAAAGCAGACGACGCAATAGCCCAAAGCTTGACTTGGTCCTTGTTGCTTCGATCGAACGCCTCTCTGTACAACGTCGGATTGCCGGGCGTTTGATAGGCCCGCAGCCGTGCAGCGGCGTAAGCTGTCAATACGTTCCGAAACCGCTTAGACTCCGTTGACTGAAGCTGATTGGCTCGAAGCCAAGTTGTGCCGATCGCATTGGCTTCTTTGACGACGAGCGTTCGCCGCGTATCGAAACGCGCCGACGCCTGATTAAAAGACAAAGCCAACACGAAGGCAGACAGCGTAAGAATCCCAGCTTGAACTGTATTAAAGGGATCGGTTTTTGGTTTGTAGCGGGCCAATAGGGGCCCAAAACGATAGGGCACTTCAATCGATAGCCCCAACACGACGAGCATAACCGTCGGGAGCAACCACGGGTTCGATTGAAAAATAAGTTGCGTCATACCTCGCGCGTCGCCCCAAATCTAGGCTTTCACATGGGGGATACCAACTACTTAACCGTGTAACCTTTTGACTCGAGGCACGCCGCGAAGGCACGCCGAAAGTTGTTCATGCTCTGCGACCGCTGCGCTTGGGCGTTGGCTTGCGCGTAGTGTTGCTCGGCGTTGTTAACCGCGTTTTGGCGCCCTCGTCCAGCGATTGCACCGGCAACCGCACCGATCGCAGCCCCCTGACCCGCATTGCCGGCAATCGCGCCGATTGCCGCACCCCCTGCAGCACCTCCCGCAGCACCGCGAACAGCGCCACCCTGGTGAACTGTCGCAGGTCCCGCCGTAGTGAGCGGCAAGTTTGCCGGATCGACGCCACTCTTGCTACGCGCGGACTTGTAACAGATGGATTCTTCGTTACCTTGCTGCGTCTGGCTTTGCCCTCTTGCCGGGTAGACGTACACACCAAACATAGAGCTCAACGCCGATGAAGCCCGGACGATTACGATCGGACTCGCGACGCTAAAGACTGCTATTACTGCCGTTACACCGATCAATCTTTTCATATCTCTTCCTTGCCTGACTCGTAGGCGGCTGACGATCCAGAGTTGAGATTTAAACCAGGCTCGACTTATATCTTGCTCTATCCGCGCGGCATCCAGCACCACGCCGGACTTCCTATTGCTCGACTCGGAGAGAGCGGCCGCCTCTCGCTGATTCGCGGTTTCCGCTACATCCCATATCTCGCCGAGGGAGCGCGATTTTCACGGGCCGAGTAAATTTCTTCGCTTGGCGCGTTCCTGCACGGGCACGGCGTCCCCGAGGGCACCGAGACCTTCGCAGCGCAGTAAGGGGAATGGGCGCCTTCCACGGATCGAGGGGCTAACTTATGCTGAGTCGATTGAACCGCGTTGCGCTGTTCGGCCTTTGCGCGCTAGGCCTTACGCTCTTCTGCGCTTCCGCGAAGGCCGAGTGCGTCGCAAAGCCCGAATCGATCTTTTTCGTTACCGATCGCGAGCCGCTGGACGATAACCAGCTCTTCAGCGGCGAGTGGGGCACCGATGTCAATCACAATCCCTTGATCACCACCGGCGTCATATCGGCGCCGGTAGACAAAGCCAACGAAGCGCGCTGCTCTTCGAAACAGGCGCTCATCAATGCGATAAGTTCGCAGTTCGTTCCAAAGCGTCCGCGTCAAGTTCTCGTCTACGTACACGGCTATTATACGTCGTTCGTAACGGCGGTCGAAACTGCACTTGCGGTGAAAAAGGGGCTGCAGTTTCCAGGCCCAGTCATCGTCTATTCGTGGCCCTCGAGGAAGACTAGTGCCTTAGCCTATCGCACCGACGAGGCCAATGCGAAGTGGTCGATGCCGCATTTCACCAACTTTCTCGCCAACATCAACAAGGCGCTCCCCGGCATGCCCGTCTCTCTGGCCGGCTATAGTCTGGGCTCCCGTTTTGTCACCGACGGGATTGCATTTTTCCGTCGGGAAGGATGCAACAACTGCTTCGGGCGTGCCGTCTTGTTCGCGCCGGACGTTTTCACCGCAGACTTACGCAGCGCGCTCACGGCCTCAAACCTGTGCTCGGGAAAGCCCCTAACGAATCCTATCGCTTCAGCTCCTGTGCTTTTGTACGTTTCGAACAACGACCGAGCGCTGAGACAATCGGAAAAGTTCCATAGAAATCAGCGCGCGGGCCAAGCCGGCGGCGACCTCATCTTGTGCAACGGCGTCGACACGGTCGACGTAAGCTACCTCAAGAGCGGCGGTAAATCCGGGCACGGCTATTTGCTCGTTCCCCGCGTGCTCCAAGACGCCGCGGCAGCGTTCGCCGGCGTGCCTCCCACGTCGCCGACACGCGGACTGAAGCAAGTCTCGCGCACCGGCGGCATCTACTACGAATTGCTGCCGTCGCCGTAGCTCTTCTTACGGCACGACGAAGACGTCGCTGACCCGATAAAAAGGTTCGGGAACGCCGCCGCTTTGAGAGTCACCGCATCCCCCCGGGGTTCGTACACACTGATGGACGCTGTGCGGTCGCGCACACGTTCTCGGCGAAGCAAAACGGAACGCGACGGACCGTCTCGGCGACGCCTTCGATGCGATAGTCAAGGAAAGGAGCGGAACCTGACTGCACCCGTTTTGCACCCCTGGAACCGTAGGCAAAGAAAAAAGCCCCCGTAGAATCGGGCGTTTTAGTGGTAGCGCCAACGGGAATCGAACCCGTCTTTCCGCCTTGAAAGGGCAGTGTCCTAACCGATAGACGATGGCGCCGCGGGCCTCCCAGAGCCTACCGGCCCGTCTTCGTCCTGTCAATTCCGGCGGCCTGGCACACACGCGCGAGGCGCGTCGAGCAAGACCTATGGAATTCGTCTAGAAATCGAAGGGGCGGAAGGTGGCTCTGATGATGCGCCGGCTTTGTCTTCTTAGTCTATGCGCGACCATCGTCGCATTGCCGGCGTGCAGCGGCTCGCACCCTACGCCGGCGCAGTCGGAGACGACGGCGCAGAGCCTTACACGACCCAATGGCGCGTCGACGGGCATTGAGTTCGACAATAACTGGAGAGTGACGATCCATCCGGGCAACTATACGCCGATCGGCTGTCCCTGGGGGATAACTCAGCCGCCCTATCCCGTGGTGCCGGGCGGCGAACAGCACACCGTCTTGGTTTACGATGCCACGTGCATTCCCAACGAGCCGCTCCTGTGGACCGTTTCCTACGGCGCGGATCTATCGCGCCCGGCAACAATCTGCACGTGGACCGTCAGCCATCCTGCCGTCACGCGCTTTTCGTACAGCGTGAAGAACACGCCTCGAACGAAATGCAGCTTTGCGTATAGCGGTAACGAAGAACACTTTTATTACGACTTGCGTCGGAGGCGCCCTTAGATGAAGACCATTCTTCTACTCAGCTTTTTCCTCAGTACTGCCTCGGCTGCGATGGCCCAGCAGCCCGAACCGAGTGCGACGCGTCCGATACCGATCGTCCACCACGCCGTTTCTTCGAATGCCCTGGCACAAGCGGCCTTCGACCGGGGCTTGATGGATTATTATGCCTACAATCCGGAGGCCGCCGAGCACGAATTTTATACCGCCGCCGACCTCGATCCGAAAATGGCGATGGCGTGGTGGGGCATCGCATTGAGCAACGCACCCAACTTGAACGTCCCCGCCAATGACGATCGCAACGATCAGGCGTCTTACGCGGTCGAGCGCGCAAAAGATCTCAAAGCGAACGCTTCCCCTGAGGACCGGCTTTTTATCGATGCAGCCTTTGCGCGCTTTAGCGAAGAGACGAAGGCATCGCCGGCATCATTGCTCGTCAGCTATCGCGACGCTTTGCAGCGCGTCGCGCAAGCCTATCCTAGCGATCCCGATGCGGCCGCCCTCTATGCCGAAGCCGCACTCTACGTCGCCGTCGGCGATCTAAGCGTGAATCAAGAAAGCTGGCCGGCGGCAAAGCGCGCCGCCTACGTCGCGGCCATCGCCGCATTACTTCCGTATTTCCAATCGAGCCTCGCGAAGTTTCCAAAGCACGTCGGACTCCTGCACTATTACGTTCACGCAGCGCAGGGGGCCGGTCAATCGAAGGCAGCGGTCGCGGCGGCAACTCAACTCGCCGCCTTCACATTCCCGGCTGAGGACTCGCATCTGACTCACATGCCTGGCCACACGTTCTTCGACGTCGGCATGTACGAAGAGGCCCTCGACGTCGGTCAACGCTCGGTCGAGATGGATTACGCCGCGATCGATTGCTGCCATCCGGGATTTTATAGTGCCGCGCGCTACTATCACTGGCACAACGTTTCGTTTCTGCTCTACGCTATGATCCAAACCGGTCATGCGGCGGAAACGGTTGCCGTCGCGAGGCGCGCGAATATCCCGCCGCTCGTTGCGCGCGCGCTCGTCGCCACGGCTGACTGGCGAGCGGTGCTCGACGTACCCTACGTGAAGGGCCAGGACCTCGCGATCTCGTTCGCGCGAGCTCTAGCGTTTGCAAAATTGGGCGACGTGGCGAAAGCGCAAGCGGCACTCAATGAAATGCCGGCGGCGCCCGCAGCGCGACCGTCGAGAGTTGCAATCGCGAAGGCGATGCACCTTGCCGTTGAGGCTCAGATCGCGCTCGACGAGCACAATGACGCGAAGGCATTGGCGTTACTGACAACTGCATCGAGCGAAGCGACCCGCGGCGATTCGCTGGCCGGCGGCGTCGAGATGCCGTCTATCTATTACTATTCGCCGCATATGGCGCTGGCCGAACTGGCAATCAAGATGGGGAATTCAAACGTGGCGCGCGCCGCGCTCGAAGCCGAGCTCACCGCAAGCCCGCATTCCACCGCCGCCACCGAAGCGCTGGCGCGACTGGGCACGATGTAAACCGGATCGCGCTCAGCCGCGAGGCGGCAGCAGTTATTTTTGGGGCCGCCTCGCAATACAAGGGGCGTGAAGACTCTCATCGTTTTCGACCTAGACGGAACTCTGGCAAAGAGCAAAAGCGCCCTCGACGACGAGATGGGGACGCTCCTGGCCCGGCTGCTTAGCGTCGTCAAGGTTGCGATTATTTCAGGCGGCGACTATCCGCAGTTTGAAGCGCAAGTGCTCGGCAAACTTCCCAAGGAGAGTAATCTGAGCAACTTGGCGTTGCTGCCGACGTCGGGAACCAAGTTTTTCCAATATCAGAACGGTTGGCAGAGACTCTATTCTGACGATTTGAGCGACGACGACAAAAAGAAGATCGAGGGCGCGCTGGAGCGAGCAGTTGCGGAGTCCGGCTTTCAGCCGGAGCAGAGCTGGGGCGAGCGGATCGAAGATCGCGGAACGCAGATCACGTACTCCGCCCTTGGCCAAGAAGCGCCGCTCGAGGAAAAATCTAAATGGGATCCCGACTTTGCAAAACGCAAACAAATCCAAGCGATTTTGGAGAAGACGCTGCCCGATTTCTCAGTTCGACTCGGCGGCACGACCTCAATCGACGTCACGCGTCCCGGCATCGACAAAGCGTACGGCATCCACAAGCTGCGTGACGTGCTCGGCGTTCCGATCGCGCAGATGCTTTTCGTCGGCGACGCGATCTTTCCGGGAGGTAACGATTATCCCGCGCTTCAGGCCGGGGCGGAGAGCATTCAGGTGCGAGATCCCGAGGAAACCAAACGCGTCATCGAGACGATCGTCGCCTGCTTGAGCTGAAACTCTCTAGCAGTGCGTTGAAACGGAACGGATCGACGGCGTCGGGGCGCGTGAAGTCCATGCCGGCAGTCTTCGCGATCCACCAGGCGGCGCCGCGTCGCGGCGAGAGTGCGGCGGTCCGCACGCCGCGCACTCGACGAACACTCCGGAATCAAATCCTTATGGACGGGTGGTTTGCAGAGGTCGCCGGGAATGACCGCGGTATAGCGCGTCGCGCATGTCCGGCGCGGCCATGAACGCGTCGCCCATGTCGGGCGCGTTGGCGTCGTAAATTCCCAGCGGTTTGATGCCGAGGAGCTCTTCGATCGTCTTGAGCATCGTCACGGTGCTGTAGCGGGTGTGGACGACGGCGTGGCGGCGCGTGTAGGCCGAGATGACGTAGCCGATCGAGCGATGCGGACTGACGTGATCCGGACCGGCTTGCGAATCGTCCTCGAGCACGAAGATTGCCGTATCCTTCCAGTAGCGCGAATGCGACACGGCTTCGACGAGCCGTCCGAGCGCGTAATCGTTGTCGCCGATCTGCAAGTACGGCGTGTCGAGACCGGCGACGTTGGTTTTGAACTCGCCGAAGTGGTCCATCATGAGCTCCACCGATTCGAACGCGGGCAGATTGCCGTTCTTGACGTACTGGTCGAACTCGCGCTTCCACTCTTCGTAGCGATAGCGGTCGGGCGTGTTGAGATCCCAACCGCGGTAGTAGAGATCGGTGCGCCTCATCAGCGAAGGGCCGGCAGGGAGGAGCTTGGCGCGCGCCGCGAGCGTAAGCGTCGCGGACGATTGGAATGTAGAACGGCGCACCGATTTGATAGTATGTCGGGTCGACATACACGCCGTAATGGCGAACGCTCTTGCCGGCGCGCAAGCACCGAGTCCCAGATGTAGCCGCCGGTTACGTTTGGCGAGTCGTCGCTATCGCCCACAGTCGCAGCAACGTCTTTCTGCCGGGCAGAATCGTCGAATGCGCCCGTCGGATCGAGCAGGCTCGTAATGCGCGCGTCGAACGGGTCGTGACCGCCCGGGATGGCCTCGGCCGTGTTGATGCCGCGATTTTGGCCGTTGAAGTCGCCCGGAATGGCCTGACTCGCATACGAGAGCGGCACGACGCGCATCGTGTACTCGTTGGCGCGGCCCTGCTGGCTCCAGTTCCAACCGTCGGAGCTCACGTCGCCGCTGGTGTAGAAATTATCGAGCGCGACGAATTGCGAGGCAAGGCGATGGTGGTTCGGCGTCACGGGATACGGAAAGACGACGATACGCGGATCGCCGTTGGTGCCTTTGAGATCGCCGAGCACCTGATCGTACGTGCGGTTCTCCTTCATGATGTAGATGACGTGCTTGATCTTGCCGCGAAGCGCCGCGACGACGGGACTAGGCGTGGGGGCGCGGCGAAACCGTTGTTTCGATCGACGGTTTGCGTCAAGCTCGTGAGCTCGGCGTCGCTGGGAATCGGCATCGTTAGAAGATTTGCTTTTTGCAGCGCAAGTACGTACTGTTTCTGTGCGTCGGATTGAAGCCGCGGTCGGGCGCATTCATGTGAAGCGTCAGAAAGCCGGGGTTGGGCGGCGCGATCCCTTGCCATCGGTAATCGCGAGATGGTCGCCGCCATAGATCGCCACCGAGGTCGGATACCAACCCGTTGGGATGCGCGCCGACGTACGCGCCTCGATCCGCACGTCGACTACCGCAACGGCATTTTCGCCGCCGAGGGTAACGTACAATCGGTTCGCGTGAGCGTCGAGCGCAAGCGCGTTGGGATTGGCGCCGCGGTAGCGCTGGCCGGGGCGATCGAGGCCGAAATTCGATCGCCGAGATGAGGCCGTCGCCTGCGTCGTACTCGATAACTCGTCGATCTCGTCGAGGTCGCTGTTGGCTACGTAAATCTGCGATCCGTCCGGCGTCAGCAGCAGCGCGTTCGGCTCGCCCCCGACTTTATAGGCCAATCGTTGACTGATCCGCTTCGATGGTTGGCGAAGACCATTCGACACTCGCCGTCGCGAAGCGACGTCACGTAACTACGCTATTGCGCCGCCCGGCCCCGACCGAATGGCCACGCCGTAGGGATATTCGCCGTCTGCTTGGTCGTCGATCCGGCGTTTGTAGAGCGGAACCTCGCGCACGATTCTGCGCGTTCTGCGTGTCGATCGATCGAGATGGAATCGTTCTGCACGTTGGCGACGGCGAGCGGTTTGCCGTCGGCGCTCAGCGATACGTTCCCAGCCATTGCGGTGAAGCTCGAGGCCCGCGCATCGCGCTTTCCCGGCTACCGTCGCGCGAGGATGCCGCCGTCGTATTTCGGGCAAAGGCGCGTTCCGTCGCTGTTGTGGCCTAGAATGATTGCGGGGGCATCGAATTCGAAGAAGATTTCCCCGTGCTTAGCGTAGACCGCGATCCGATCGTCGATGCCGCCCGAGACGTAGAAACGCCCGACCATCCGGCGCCCAGGCTAAGCCGACAAAGGCATCGGGAATCGAAATTCGCTGCGCTAACTGCAGCGACCGCCCTGCGGAACGTTATAGACGAAGACCCATTGTGTCAGCGGGGTCGTTACCTTCGAAACTTCGCCCGTGATCGGATCGCGCACGGGAAAGTGTATCGGGTCGCCCGTCGGATAGAAATATTCGGTGTTGAAGCCGCTCGTGAGACGAGCAGCGTCGAGCCGTCGGGGCTCAAAGCAGTCGACATTGCGCCCGTTGCGTCGGCGTTGCCGTCGCTGCGCAAGTCCGTTGCGAGCGGCAGCATTTGCGCTCCCGGCGCGGCAAGCGGCGTGATGGTTTGGCCGCTTGGCAGAATGCGGCTGCCTTGTGTGGCGCCTCGCCCTTCGACTTCGCTGGCGGTGCGCTCAGCGTGACACAAGGCAGCGGTAAGCAGCGAGCAGAGTATCCCGGCGAGCAGTAACGATTTCTTCATAGGCGCTCCAGAGAGCGATTCGTCGTCCAAACGCGCAAGTTCCGGCGGCATGCGATCGCGGATTCGCGCTGCAATCTGCCACGGCGAGCTCGCGGCGGCGCCGGTCATCGCGTCAACGCGTCGCGACGCTCGAGGAATCGCTTGATGAGCGCGCGCTCCTCCCCGTCGAGATATGCCGTCGGCGCATATACGGGCGCGTCGTTCGTGCCAGACTCTGGCGGCTCGAAGAGGCGCGCATCGCGAACGACGATCGTTCCGGCAGCGATGTCGCCGAGCGCTTGTTTTCTGTGGAAACAACGCGCTGATCGCCGAAATCAAATAATAAAAGACGAGTTGCTCGCCGACCCGGATAAGGTTGCGAATCAGCGACGCGCCGAAGTCGATCGGATATCCGCCATCGCGCACGACGCGAAGTCCGACAAGTCTCTTGCCGGGCGTTTGGCCGTTCCAGAGCGCCTCGAAAGCGATGAAGTAACCGAAAAGCACGAGGAACGCGATCGCAGACGATAATCGCGATAGCGATGCTCTGGGCGAGTTGGTGCGAAATGACCTGCTTTACCGGGTGACTTGCAGCACGCGATCGCGGCGAGCAGAATTCCCGCGAAGATTGCGACCAGCACGACGATCTGGATCGCTTGATCGACGATGAGCGCGAGAAAGCGGCTTCCCAAACCGGCGAGCTCGTAACTGAATGCGATGCTCTCGGGCGTACGAACCTCGAGCGTCCGGTCCACGCGGCCAGGTTCGACGCGGCCGCCCGCCAACTCCTGGCGCGTTGACGCAAGCCGCTTTTGTTGCGCGTCGTTCGCCGACGTGGCAGAGCCTCGATTGGCTGCTGCGGCGATCGAGCGCCGCGGCATTGCGTCACTTACGACCGAAGAGATCGTCGAGCTCGGCCGCCTCTATCGCGCGATGACCAGTGATTTGGCGTACGCGCAAGGCCGTGGCTACGACGCGCGCTGCTCGATTATCCTCAACCGCAGCGTTGCTCGCGCGCACGCGCACATTTATGCGGCGTCGCCCCAAAGTGGACTACGGCGCATTGCCGACTTCTACACCACTGTCTTTCCCGCGCGAGTTTCGGCGGTCGCTGCCATATTTTGCGATCTGCACGGCGATCACGGTGGCGTGCGCGGTCGTCGCCGTACGTTCTCGTTCGCAATCATCCGCCCGATGCATACGCGCTTCTGCCCAGTTTCTTGGTGCCGGAGCAGATTCGCAAGAGTCTGCACGATTCGAACTTTGCGGCCGATCCGAACTTCGCCCCGGCGATGTCGGCGATGATTATCACCAATAACGTGAAGGTTGCGATCATCGCGTTCGCCGGATCCATTACGCTAGGCGCAGCTAACCATCTACATCATCACGACCAACGGGCTTGATGCTCGGCGCGATGGGCGCGCTTTTCACCAATGCCGGATTTGGACGCGATTATTGGGCGACGATCGCTCCGCACGGGGTGATCGAGCTGACGCGCGATTCAGATTGCAGGCGCCGCCGGGCTGCTCATTGCGGCGGCCATCCTCTATCCCGGCCGCATGCGCCGGCGCGAGCTCATCGCCGCCAACGCAAGGCGCGCCGGCACGCTTATTACTCGGCGTGGCATCGATGCTCGTCGTCGCGGGGATTATCGAAGCCTTCGTCTCACCGCGCCGCCTGCCCGAAACGACACGGATCGCCGTCGGCATGGCTACGGCGATTGTGATGATTCTCTATCTTCTCAACTTCGCCGGGACTAGAGTAGACCGCGGCGCTTGACGCGCAGATATTCGTCGATGAGGGACGTCGTCAGTTTCTTGGCGGGTACGTCGATGACGATGATGCCGGCGCGTTCGAGCATCGTTTTTGCGAGTCGTCGCTCGTTCGATAAAGCGAGCGCGACGTTCGCGCGCTCAGCCTCGCCGATGGTCTGCGGTTCGAGCTTCGAGCGCGGAGCTGACCGCCGCGTCGTTCATGAAGACGCAGATCAGCAGATGGTGCTTAGCCAGCGACGCGACTTCCGACATGACGGTTACTTGGGCGAGCGGATCGATCGACGTCGGTGAGAAAGACGATCAGCGACCGTTTGTGCAAGTGATGGCGCAGATATGCAAAGGCACGCGCATAGTTCGATTCTTCGAAGCGCGGCTCGAGTCCGTAGAGTGCGTCGGTTAGGCTCGCGATGGACGAGCGGGTGGAGCGGGGCGCGCCGGCGGCCAGGATCTCGGCCGCGAATGCGACGAGGCCGACGCGGTCGCTCGCAAGCCCAGCGATCGTCGCAAGCGAGAGCGCGGCGCTAACGGCGTAGTCGAGCTTTCGCGCAGCGTCGATGCGCGGCGTCATCAAACGTCCGCAATCGAGCAGCAGCATCACGTTCTGACTACGCTCGACTTCGTGCTGGGCGACCATCAACTTTCCGCGGCGCGCCGTGGCTTTCCAGTCGATCGCGCGAAAGGCGTCGCCGTCGGTCCACTCGCGCAGCGATTCGAACTCCGTCCCAGCACCGCGAAGCTGCATGCGGCGCAGACCTTGTTCGATCGTTCGATTGCGCAGGTGAAGCTTTCCGTAGCGCTCCACCGCGGAAAGGTCGGGGAAGACGCGAATCGGGCATTGCGGCGGGGATTCGTAAGCGACGGCGCAGGAGCCCGAAGCTGTTCTCGAACCAAACGTAGAGCTGGCCGAGCTCATCGGGACCGCGATAGATTGGGATCGCTTGGCGTCGCGGAGCCGCGCGGCTTTGGCGCGGAATATTCGCTATCAGCTCGTCGGTTTCGAAGCGCAGCGTCCGCACGGGCGTTTCGATGATGCCGATGCGCAACGCGCGCTGCGAGTGGTTTTCGACGCCGTATTCGATGTTCGCGTCGGTACGCCGAGCGCGAGATGCGCCGGCGCCTTACGGGTGACGCGCAGCGTCGACGCTGGAGGCCCGAAATCGCATCGGCGATCGTCGCAACGATAAGCGCGGCAGCAAGCGCGATCGCGAGCGATACGAATGCGGGAACGCCCGGTGATAGAGCCAGGAGCAATGCTATGGCTGCGAGCGCCCAAAGAAAACGCGCCGTGACCCAGACGGGAAGCCAGAAGCGCTTCACCGCGCGAGGCACGGAGACCGAAGCGAGGACTTCGTCGAGCACGTTGCGCGCGGAGATGCCTTCGATTTCGGCGTCGGGAGCGACGATCAAGCGGTGCGGAATCACCATGTCCGGCCACCTCCTTGACGTCGTCGGGCGTTGCGAATTCCCGTCCGGCGATGCCGGCGGCCGCTTGTGCGGCAATCAGGAGTGCAATTCCCGCGCGCGGCGAGGCGCCTAGCGTGAGTCGTGGATGTGCGCGCGTCGCCGCAACGATGCGATACGCATATTCACGCAAGCCGTCGGAGAGATGCACTTGGCGCACGGCGTGCTGCGCCTCGAGTATCTGCTGCCGCGCCCGTTATCGGCGCGATGTCCGACGCTTCGAGCGCGCGAGCGTCGAAGCCGGCAGCCGTGCGAGTGAGAAGCTCAAGCTCCTGCGTCTCCTGCGGGTACGACGACTCGACTTTGAGCATGAAGCGGTCCAGCTGCGCTTCGGGAAGGGGATACGTTCCTTCATATTCGATGGGGTTTTGCGTCGCGCAGAGCAAGAACGGCTGCGGTAATGGATACGGAATGCCGTCGATGGTGACGCGTCCTTCTTCCATCGCTTCCAGCAACGCCGACTGCGTCTTGGGCGGCGTGCGATTCACTTCGTCGGCGAGCACGACGTTGGCAACGATAGGACCGGTGCGCGTGCAGAACTGCGCGGTCTGAGGATTGAAGACGGTTGTGCCGACGACGTCGGAAGGCATCAAGTCGGGGGTGAAAGCGATTCGCCGAAACTGCAGCCCGAGAAGAAGCGCGAGGACGCGCACCGCGAGCGTCTTGCCCGTCCCTGGAACGCCTTCGATAAGCACGTGCCCGCGCGCGAGCAGCGCAATAGTCAATGCAAACGTCAATCGATCGGCGCCAACCAAGACGCTCTCCATGCCCGTCGCAAGGCGAGCCGCGAGTTCTCGAACCGAATCGATCACGCGTGTCCCTTTCGCTGTTCAAAGTCGAGTTGAGCGCGCCGAATCAAATCTTCGTCGCTCGGACGGCGCCGCGAGCGGCGTATCAACTCGGCGATTGCCGCCATGTAGTCGGATGAGGTTCGCTCGTCGGGGCGCTCGAGCGATAACGGAGGCGCGAACGGCGCGTTGGCGCCGATCAATGCGCAGCATGACACGATCGCCGCGACGATCCACATTGCCGCGCGCACGGCATTCGGCAACACGCCCCACAGCGTCGGAGTCGTGCTATAACCGTGGACGTATTCGTCGAAAGCCGCGACGCCGTGATTGGCGATAAGGTTATACGCAAAATGCAAGTTGTCGGCGTTTCGCAGCGATTCGTTGCTGAAAAGCGCCGGCGCGGTGATGGCGATGACTTCGCCCCGACCGAAGCGATACCAGACGCCAACGATTCCTTTGCCATTAGCAATCAGCGGGATGCCGCGCTTTTCGGTGAACGGAAATATCCAGTCGATCGCGCCGCGTACGTGCGTAACGCCCGCGGTGTAGATATTGCGCGATAGCGCGATGGCGCTGCTGCCCGCGGCGATCACCGTCGAGCCGACAGCCGGAACCGCGTCGGACGTGCCGGCAAACTGCGTGTCGATCGCGACCAGCCGTCCGCCGTTTCGCACGAAGCCTTTGAGCAACGCTGCATCGCGCTCGTCGAGCGGATGCGTCGTGTTGAAATCCTCGAATTCGTAACTGGTGACGATCAACGTGCGGATCGACCGATCGAGCGTCCCCAGCGGCGCTTCAAATCGCCGGACCGGCACGCCCGCGCCAAGGAGAATCTCGAAGAGCGCGCGGTATCCGTTTCGGCCCGGTGTCGTAGGTCGAGAAAATCGAGGGTTTTCGCTCGCTGTCGATTGCGTTGCGCTCGTACCCCACGAGCAGAAAGAGCATCCCGGCAACCGCCAGAAGGATCGCGTCGAGGCGTCGCTTCATCCTTCTACCGTCTGCGCGCGGGGAGAGAGCAGTTGCTCGAAGGCCTCCCGCGCGTGCTGCCACTGCGGTTCGTCAACGCGCCGCTCGGCGTAGGCTCGCTGCACGAATGGCCCCGCCACGGCGTCGAAGGGCACGACCAGTTTCGCATTACGCGAACGCAAGGCACGACGCAGATCGCCTACCGTCGCGCTCTTGGCGGCGTCGAAGTCGCCGCGCCGATCGAGCAGCGCTACCGTTGCCGCGAAGAGCAGCAACGCTGCCGCGCCGTAATCTCCGTCGCTCGCGGCGGCGCACGCCTGTTTGTAGAGCGCGCGCGGGGACGGCGGCGCTTCGAGCGGCACCGAAACCGACGCGGCGTCGCGCGCGAGCTGTAAGTTCATCAACAACCGCACGACGACGAAAACCAAGATCAAACCGAGAACGACGAGCACCACGTCGCCGATGCTTGCGGCTTGCTGTTGCCCGACGTGGACGCGGCCGAAGAGTCGTTGCCAAAACTGCGTCCAGCGATCGTGAATCCATTGCCAAGCCGCGCCCACCACGGCTCGGACGCCGGTACTGTCGAATTTGCGAATTGATATCGCCCCGCGACGCTAAACTCACGGACGGCCATCGCATTGAGATCAGGCGCGACGACTTTCGATCTCGCGCTCCTGGGTACCGAATCGAGGCGCGCGAGCGTATGCGTGCGATCGCTGCGAACCCACCGTTCGATCAATGCCTGCTGCGGCGGGCTCGCTACCGCGACGGCGAATACGGCGGCAACGATCACGCCGGTTGCGGGGCGGCCAAACGCTCGAGACCGGCTTCTAGATCGAATGCCTCACGACGAATGCGCACGTCGAAATAGTAGACGGCGAAGATGACCACCGACAACGGACTAATCATCGCCGTCGGAAGCGACTGAATCAATCGCCTGAAGCGCGGGCAGATGGAAAATCGCAGCCACTATTCCCAACATGCTGAAGATCGTCGAACCTCCGGCGACGATCGCGCCGACGGCGAGTGCAAAGAACACCGCGCGCCAAAACTCTCCACGATTGAATACGCGCGCAAAGCCGAGCTGCACCGATTCGATGACGCCACGCTCCTCGATGACGGTGGCATACATCGCAAAGGTAAGCGCGACGAAGAGCGGCGCGAGCGCGGGGAGCATCAGCAGGACGACGACGAGCACGCCCAAGACTCCTAATACCACAGCCGCGACGGGAACGGCGGCACCGAGCGCCGCGACGATTAGCACGACGCCGATGACGAGCATAGTGGTGGCGAAGTACCACGCAAGCACAATGAGAAGTTCGATTCCGATTACTCCAAGAATCTGCGGCCAGCGCGCGAGCACGACTTCAAAGCAGGCTCGAAACTGTACCGGCCGGTCGCGATAGAGTCGCGCGACGCCGACCGCGACGGCATTGAGAACGAACGGCCAAAGCGTATACGAGAGCAGCAGCACGATGCCGAGGCTCGCCAGCGTGCCCGGCGAGTCGAAGATCGTCGGAATGTGTTGCGTACGCCCCGGATTTTCGAAAATGCGAATCATCGCATCGAACTGCGGTTGAGAGCCGACGTCGATGAGGTATTGCAGCAACGCCAGCGGCAGTACCAAGACCATCACGATGGCGACGAATGGCACGAGATTCCTGATATAGAGGGTCACGGCTCGGTCGAAGATCTCGCCGAATCCCAGGGGGCGTAACTCCATCGCGTGCGGCTTCTTGCCCTCCGTCTTCAAACCCCGCGTCCACGAAGCTGAGCCTCGCGTTCGCGATCAGTTTCGGTCAGCGGGCCCGGGGTAACCAGCTCGGCACAAAAGACGAACTTGAAGAACCACAAATTCCGCGGTAGCATTTGTAGTGTCGGGCTAGTGCGCGGGTGCGAATGCGTTTTTACCGCGGGGCTCCTCGGCGATAAGATTACGTTCCGCGCAAATCTTGGTAACGTGCTCACAGTGGTCCGCGCATTTGAACTCATGCTCTTCGGCTCTGCACCGCTAGGGACTTACGACGCGTTCGTCATGCTTACTAACAACTGGGTTGAAGTCCAATAGGCATCCCAAACGGAATGACAGTGGGGAGGCGGCGAAGCACCGGCCGTCGTAGCGTTAGAGTCGTTTGGAGGCCGCACTATGCGATTTATAGCCCTTGTTCTTTGCTCTACGTTGATGAGCTGTGCTCGCTCATTGACACCGTCGCCGGTGCCGCTTTACGGCAGCGCGCTACAGCCGCCCGGAGTTTCGAGTTACAAAACCATATTTCGTTTTAATTACTGCCGACGGAGCGTATCCCTCAGCTGGCCTAACCAATTATAAAGGGACACTTTACGGTGCGACGCCGGCGGGAGGATCCGCCCGGGAGGGGACGTTCTTCAAGATTGCTCCGGACGGCGCGGAAAAGACGCTCTATACCTTCGGAAAGGTTTCAAGTGGCGATAGCGGCCCGCAGTTCGGGCCCCTGGTCGAGGTGGACGGCGTCTTTTATGGCACAACATACCAGGGCGGGGAGAAAGGCCTGGGATCGGTGTTTCGCGTTAGCCCATCTGGGTCGGAAAAAGTTCTCCACAGCTTTATGGGCGGGAAGGACGGACAATGGCCTAAGGCCGGCTTGGTCGCCGTAAACGGAACATTGTACGGCACTACATCGCTCGGAGGCACCGGCAAATGTGCGAGCAACGAAGGATGTGGGACCATCTTTAAAATCACAACTTCGGGCAAAGAGACGGTCCTGTATTCCTTCAAGGGTATTTCGACGGGTGACGGCCCGGAAGGTGGCCTCGCATACGTAGGAGACGCATTGTACGGGACGGCCGTCGAGGGCGGCACCCCGTATGATTCCGGGATGGTCTTCAGGATCTCGTTATCAGGGTCTTTGAAGGTCCTTTATAACTTCAAAGGCGGCGCGTTTGGCGACGGTGCCGGTCCCATCGGCAGCCTGACCGTCGTGAAGGGCGTGCTCTACGGCACCACCGCGTACGGCGGAGCTTATGGGAATGGCACGGGAACGTCGGGAACGGTCTTCCGTATCACGACCTCCGGTTCCGAAAAGATCCTCCACTCATTTAGAGGCAGCCCAGACGGGGGTTACCCCAACTTTACCAGCCTGGCGTACCTGAATGGCGCCCTTTACGGAACGACGTGCGTCGGCGGTACGCACTCGCTCGGAACGATCTTCAAAGTGACGACCTCAGGTGGAGAAAGCGTCCTCCACAGTTTCTCCGGTGGAAAGGACGGGGCTATCGGTGAGCGCGTCGCAGACGCGGGACCGGCTGTGCTCAACGGCGGGCTCTACGGCGTAACTCCAGCGGGCGGCGACAAAATGAACTACGGAACGGCGTACTCTCTCGGACCCTGAACTCTGATAGGCATTCGCCTCAAGCGGCCTTATAAAGACGTTTTGTTTTAGGCGCCGAGCGTCTTCAGACTTTTTTCATCGCTATGCGGGAAACTTCGGCCAACGAAGTCGAGATCCGCCGCAGGTGAAAGGGGTCTTTGAGTCATGAGGTTCGTTCGCATCGCTGCCGCCTTCGTTGTGAGCGCTGGCGTTTTCGTCTCAGTTCTTCCCATCGCCGTGCCGGCGCGAACCGCACCGCACCGGCGTACCGTCGTGCGCGATAGCAGCGCCGCACCCCTCATCTATGCCGTCAATCAGTACGGGTTCTCGGTGACGGCGTTCCGGCAGTCGGCAAATGGCAACGTCGCGCCGGTCGTCGACATCTCCGGCAGTCAAACGAGAATCTACCAACCACGAGGCTTTGCTGTCTCTCGCGACGGGACGGTCGCCGTTGCGGACTCGCAAAGCGGCGAGACTCCAGAAATCGCCGAATACGCGCCGGGTTCGAACGGCAACGTCGCCCCCACGCAAACGATAACGTGCGGGCCGAGCGGCTACCAGGAAGTGCCCGATCAGATCGCCTTCGATGAGCACGGCAACCTCTACGTGAAGTATTTCATGGGCCACAAAGCTCCGAGCGATGCGATCGAAGTCTATAAGCCGAGCCAGCAGTCAGGGTGCTCTTCCGTCAGGCACGTATTGTTCGGAAGTCAAACGGCTATCACAACGTTTGGCGGTATCACCGTGGCCCGAGACGTCCTCTACAGCGCTGGCGGCGGCGGCGTTGAAGAGTTCCACACTTCGGACACGGGGAACGTCGCACCGTTCAACGTCGTCGATATCTCCGACGGCAGCAGCGGTGACGTCAATGGCCTTGCGGTCGACAAGCACGGATACCTGTACGTCGCGAATGGAAACGACGTCCTGGTATTCGCACCTGGCGCAAGCGGAAGCGCGACGCCCGTCGCCGTGATCAGCGGCGACAACACACTCATTCCGGTGCCCGGGTCCGGCATTGGTGCCCTCGGCGTCGCCGTTGGCAGGGATGGCCGAATCTTCGTCGGCGTTCAGTACGATACGGGTGCGTCGAGCATCCTCGAGTTCGCAGCCGGATCGAACGGCAACGTGGCGCCGGAGCGCATTATCACTGGGAGTAACACCGGGCTAGACTGGATTTCAGAGATGGGTGTTCTCAAGTAGGAACTGCAAGATTAGCTGAGAGGACGGGGCCAACACAGTTTAGCTAAACGTGTAAGTGTCACGTTTGATGGAGGCACTTAACGGCGGTCTTGACACGTGTGATGGGGCACCTCAAGACGGTCTCGACTGCGTTAGGTCATTCGTAGGTTTCCATCACGACCGACGTGTACGCGCACGTGCAGCTCTCGATGCTCAAGTCACCCGCCGATCGGCTGAACGACCTTATCGAAAAGCAAGGCTGATCCTCGACAATAGTCCGAGTTAGTCGGAATAAAAATGCCTTCGTGGTGGGCCTGGTAGGATTCGAACCTACGCGCAACCAGTTATGAGCCGGCCGCTCTACCGCTGAGCTACAGGCCCCCGCGCGATGTTTCCGGGCTCCGCAATAACCTTCCCGTCGCCCGTAACGAGAAAACGCTCAGCGCTTGTGACGCAACGGCGGCGGCACGTACGTATACTGACTGCGATCCCAACGAGCGGCATCGCCGCAGATGCCGTAAACGGAGTCGAGAAACTTCCGCACCAACTTCTCCGGATCGGAACTGCGACGCACGGTGTCGTAGGGAAGAATCCACTCGTGAAACGCATCCGACCATTCGACGCCCTCAGCAGCGATTGCGATGCTGCCGCACTGCGCGGGCTCCGGATAAATATAGGCGTAGAAGAACGGCGCGTTCGATTCGTCGCCGAGATAGAGGCCGGCACTCATCATCTCGGCGTCGAGGTCGTATTTGAAAAGATAACCGCGGTCCGTCGGCGGCTCAACGTGCTTTCCCGTAAAGAGGAGCAGCGAGAGATCGAGCGCGCCCCACCAGAGTTGCACCCCGGCTCGACCAAAGAAATGCGCTCGCCAGCGATCGAAGACCGCTTGCGCCGAACACATCGCGGCCAGCCATGCTCGTGCGTCGTCATCTACCCACGAGGTGGCCGATCGTCGTGGTCGAGCGACGTCTGATCAGCAATCTCCTGCGGAACCGGGGAGATCGTCACGTCCACGTCGAGCGCGCCCAACGCTGCGAGGAGCGCGTCGTAGATCGCCGCGATGCTTGGCAGTGCGGCGAAGTCCACGTCGCTGCGGCGGCCGTCTTGCGTGACGAACGTGACCCGCGCTTCGAAAACGTCGAGGCTGATCTCGAGCATTCGAAAACCGACCGGAATCGGGCTCGTCGTAAAGCCTCTCGGCGTAACGTACAGCGCACTGAAGATAAAGTTCGGCTGATACGGCGCAAGGGCGAGACGAACTTTGCCGAGCATCTGCGCGATGAGATGCAGCGTGCGTTTCGTCGGCGCCCAGCGCGCAAAATCCAGCGTGGGCCAGGCGACCGTAGTCTCGGTAGTCACGTCGACGTCCGAACTTCGACCTTCGCAGATTGCCGCCCGCCCCCGGGAGAGGCGTCAGGCGCCTTGCGTTATCCAGATTTGGAGGGTATAATCTACCAAAAGGGACCATTAGCGTGAGCGTTCTCGTTTACCCCGAAAGCCGTTACGCGGCGCCAGACCTCGTCGACATCACCTCGCCCCAAGAGCGCGAGCGGCTCGGACCCTCGGCGCTCAAGGCCTTCTTCAATATCGTCAAGCGCTGGCATCTGCGCGACGAAGACGCGATGCAGCTTCTCGGCGGAGTACCGAGCAGCACGTATTACGCGATGAAGAAATCGCCGCGCCGCAGATTGGACGCCGACACGATGCTTCGAATCTCGTATCTCGTCGGCATTTTCAAGGCCCTCAATATTCTCCACGGCAGAGACTCTCGCCGATCGCTGGATCGCGTTGCCGAACCGCAATCCGATCTTTCGCGAATCGACACCGCTCGAGTTTATGATTCGCGGCGGAATTCCGGCGATACAACTCGTGCGCCGGCTCCTCGACGCACGCCGTGGCGGCCTCTAAACGCCTTCCGCCGGCCGCCCTCGTCCGCCAAAACGAGACGCATCGCTTGATCGCGTCGAAACGCGGTGAGAGCGTTCTCACTCGCATCGCCGACTCGAGCCGGCATCTGCAGGATATCTTTGCGCTCGACATCGCGACGAACGAGCGCACCCTCGTGGAAGGCGGCATCCCTGGCGGGATCGACGTCCACGAGCTCATCTTCGGCCTACCCTATGCCCACATCGTCAACGCCGCCTTCACCCATCCCCATCCCCTCGGCAGCCGCTTCAACGGCCCCGACCGCGGCGCGTGGTACTGCGGCTTCGAATCTGAAACCGCTACGGCCGAGGTCGCTTTCCACAAAACCATCGATCTTCTCGAAGTAAGCGTGTTGGAAGACGACGTGACGTACGACGATTTCACCGCCGACTTCAGCGCTGAGTTCCACGACCTCCGTGGAGGTAAGCGCTTTGCGAAATATCTTGGACCCGGCGAGCTACGTCGCGTCGCAGGAGCTTGCCGAAAGTCTTTTGGCGGGCGGCTCCCTCGGCGTCGTTTATCCGAGCGTGCGCAATCGGGGCGGCACCTGCATCGCGTGTTTTCGTCCCGCGCTGGTGACCAACGTCGCGAAGCGAGCGTCCTATCGATTCATCTGGAGCGGCGAGACCAAGCCCGCAATTCTACGAGCCTAGTTTGCCGGATCGGGGATCGCCCGGCGCAGCCAAGGCGGCAGAATCACACGCCGAATCAAAAAGATCACCGCTGCCATGGCCAGTGCCGCGTAGGCGACCGAACCGCGATGCGTACTCACAACCGCGTACGTGCCGACTGCGATGAACAACACGACGGCGATCGGTATGCTTGCAACCTGGTTGACGCCCCAACGCATATCGGGGGCAGACAACTCGCCGCGCCGCACGAGAATTCCGAAGAGCAGCATCCCGCCCAAGAGCGCGTAGACGATGGCAAACGAATAGACGAATAGCGCAAAAAACAGTCGCGGATCCTGGCCAGCCGAAGCGACGTGGACCACGCTTTCGAAAAAATAGAGCGTTAGAATCAAGCCGCAAAGCATTCCGAAGTTCATCACGATCATCGGTAGATTGAGGACGAAATACGTGGCAAAGGTACGGTGGTGCATCCACCATAGCAAGGCGATCAGAACGAACGCCGAGATGAAAGAACGTTGCGCTAGCCCAAACGCTGAACGTATCTGCCGCACCTTTGGGCATCACCAGGTTGACGCCCAGTTGCGCCAAACAGAATCCCATGACGATATCGGAGAAGGCTTCGAGCCGATGAATCGTGTGATCGTTACGATCGGCGTGCATGCTCTGCGTCGACATCAGCGATAAGGCGGCAGCTCCTTCGTAGCGCGCCGCTTCTCCCAGCACTTCTTCGATCGCCATGAGCCGATTGTACTTCGCGTTGCGATCGCTGCGCGAAAGCGAGCCCGTCTTGATCTGGCCCGCACCGGTTGCAACCGCGAGGTCGGCGATGGTCGTGTCTTCCGTCTCGCCCGAACGATGGGAGATAACGGTGCGATAACCGGCCTTCTGTGCCATCGCGATGCAATCGAGGGTTTCAGTGAGCGTTCCGATTTGATTGACCTTGATGAGGATCGCGTTGGCGGCGCCTTCCTCGATGCCGCGCTCGAGAAATCGCATGTTCGTGACGAAAAGATCGTCCCCGACGAGCTGAACGCGCTTGCCGAGCGCCTGCGTCAGTTTCTGCCAGCCGGCCCAGTCGCTCTCCGCCAGGCCGTCTTCGATGGAAACGATTGGATACCGATCGCAAAGGTCGGCGTACAACGCGATCATCTCGTCGACCGTCGCGGAGCGATCGCGCGAAAGCGGATAATACTGCCCTTCGAGATAGAACTCGCTCGAGGCCGGGTCGAGCGCAATTGCGACGTCGCGCACCGGCGCGGTAGCCTGCACGCTGGATGCCTTCAACGATGAGATCGAGGGCCTCTTGCGGCGTTTGTAGCGGCGGCGCGTAACCGCCTTCGTCGCCGACGAGCGTCTGAAGGCCGCGCTCGTGCAAGATTCGCCCGATCGCGTGAAATACTTCGGAACCGCAGCGAATCGCGTCGGCTTCGGTCGGCGCACCGATCGGCACGATCATGCACTCTTGAAATTCGAGCGCGCCCTCGGCATGCTTGCCGCCGTTGATCACGTTCATCATCGGCACCGGCAGCGTTGCCGCGCTTGGGCCGCCGAGATAGCGGAAGAGCGGCAGCGAGAGGCTCACCGCCGCGGCGCGCGCGACCGCTAGAGAAACCCCGAGAATCGCGTTTGCGCCGAGATTCGATTTGTTCGAGGTTCCGTCGAGAGCGATCAACTTCGCGTCGACCTCGCGCTGGGCCGTCGCATCGAGCCCTTC
This sequence comes from Vulcanimicrobiota bacterium, assembly GCA_963815165.1. Lineage (GTDB taxonomy): Bacteria > Vulcanimicrobiota > Vulcanimicrobiia > Vulcanimicrobiales > Vulcanimicrobiaceae > Cybelea. The sequence goes on along the minus strand of CAWFFL010000003.1, from coordinate 976,875 downwards.
GATCGCCGGCCCGAGCACTTCGTTAACGACTTGCACCGCCTTGCGTACGCCCTTGCCGCCATATCTCGCCGCGTCGCCGTCGCGCAGCTCGACCGCTTCGTTCGCGCCGGTCGATGCGCCCGAGGGCACCATCGCTTCCTCGACAGCGCCGAAGCTCGTCGCAACCGTCACGGCGACGGTCGGATTTCCACGCGAATCGAGGACCTCGCGCGCGTGAACCCCTTCGATGAGCGGAGCGCCGGCGCCGCGCAGCGATTCGAGCGCCATGCTTATTCCTTGATCCAGCGTTCGAGATCGTGACGCCGCGACATGAAGTCCTTGTCTTCGAAGAAGAGCGCGAGCTCGCGTTGCGCGCTCGCAGTGCCGTCGCTGCCGTGCACGAGGTTGCGGCCGATCGTCTGCGCGAGGTCGCCTCGAATCGAACCGGGCGCGGCCTTGAGCGGATCGGTCGCTCCGATCATTTGGCGGCACCCATCGATCGCGCCCTCGCCTTCGACGGCGATCGCGACCAATGGCGCACTCGTAATAAATGCCGACGAGGTCGTCGAAGAATGCCTTGCCTTTGTGTTCTCCATAGTGCGCGCGCGCGCGTTCACCGTCGAGCTGCATCATCTTCATTGCCGAAATGAGGTAACCCCGGCGCTCGATGCGCGCCGTGATCTCGCCGATCAAACCGCGCGATACGGCGTCGGGTTTCGCGAGAATGAGCGTACGTTCCATAGCCATGAGGCCTGTTTGGGTGGAACGGCAGGCCATCCTTCGCCCTTCGTCCTTCGAGCCGCACACGCTGCGCGTGCGCTCCTCAGGATGACAGAGGCGTTGCGGCAAAGTTAGGCGGTGCATGAAGGCTGGTCCCTACGAAGAAGTCGCGCGCGGCCTGGCCGGCACGCGCTTTGCGTCGATCACGTATGTCGAAGAGACGGAAAGCACCAATGCCGACGCGGCAGCCCTCCTCGACGACCAACGCTATGGCGGGCATACGATCGTAGCGGAATATCAGCGACGAGGTTCCGGAAGAAAAGGGCGGATTTGGGTCGCGCCTGCCGGAAGCGCATTGCTCTTCACGACGATTCTGCCGCGCGCGATCCCGACCCAAACCTTATGGATCGTCCCCTATTGGGTTGCCCTGGCGGTGCGAAACGCGCTGGCCGAACTCGGCGTCCTGACGATCTTGCAATGGCCCAACGACTTGCTGCTGTGCGGAGGCAAAGTCGCCGGCGTGCTCTGTCAATCGTCGGTCAGCGGGTCGCAGGCCCGAGTAGCCTGCGGCGTGGGAATCAACGTGCGGCGTCCCGGCGTCGATCCGGGCATCGATTCACCGCCCGCGTACTGCGACGACGTCGCGACGATCGAGCGCGCCGCACTCTTGCATGGAATCTTGAGCAAGTACGAGCGCGAGCTCTCGCTGCTCGAAGATCCGCAGCAATTAACGTCGCTGTGGGATGAAGCTGCCCGATCTGCCCGGGCGCCGGTATCGCATCCAGCTCGACGGGCAACGCGAATCCTTTGAGGCGACGGCTCTCGGGATCGTCGCCGGCGGCGGGCTTGCAGTCCGCCGAAGCGACGGATTGGAGTCGGTCGTCGCGCTTGCCGACGCGCGAGTCCTTCGAGAAACCGGCTAGGATCGTTCGTTGCGCGCGCGAGTGAGCCGGCGGTCGCAGTTTTCGCAAAAATGCGGCATCTTGTTGTCGGTCTCGAAAATCGAATTCGAATAATACATCGCACAGCGCGCGTTGTAGCAGTGGCGCAGTCCGAACGCATGGCCCAGCTCGTGAATCGATTCCTTGAGCGTCCGTTGAAAGAGCAAATTCGAATCGGCCGGCTCCCCGTAGAACTCCGAGCGCAGCCGGTAAACCGAAGCTACGGCGATCGCCTTGCACTTCGTCGGCGTCGCCGAAGACGAACCGATGCGAGGTCTTGTAGAGGTCGAAGTCCGTAATCGCCAAGAGGACGGCGTCGACGTCGGGATGCGCGCGCCGTACCTTCGTGTTGAGCGTTGACACGAAGAGCTGCCCGCGGCTCGCGTTGAGCGAGCTGCGTGGAACGACGAGCGAGCGTTCGACGCGCGCGCTTGCGAGAAACCGTTCCTCGAGGCAAGTGGCGAGACGGTCTAAGAATCCTGCGTCGACGGTATTGATCGGCACGATCCGTATCTGCGACTCCATCTCGTGGCGTTTGCTTCTCTGCCGGACGCGGGCAAAACTTGCCGCGGCCTCGAAGATGCGCCGGGTGATCGTCGGCATCGGCATCGACATAGCGGAAGTCGCACGCTATCGTTTCGACGACGTTAAGCTTGCGTGGTTTGCTCGCAAGGTGTATACCGGCGGCGAGATGGCCTACGCAATGCGCAAGCGCAACTGGCCCGAGCGCCTTGCGGGCTTCTTCGCTGCAAAAGAAGCGACGCGAAAGGCCTTCGGCCATGCGATCCCTTGGCGTTGGATCGGCGTGACGCACGAAAGCAGCGGTAAGCCCGCGATCGAGCTGCGCGAGCGCGCCGCGCCGACTTGCCGCAGCGCCGCGGCGTGCGCGCGATCCACCTCAGCATCACCCACACAGCGCAGACGGCGGCCGCCATCGTCATCTTGGAATCGTGATTTACGTCCTGACGCCTGCCGCCGCACGCGCCGCCGACGCGCAAGGTATCGCGCGTGCTAGGCGAGGATGCGTTGATGCGCAACGCCGGAACGCGAATCGCGCAGCGCCTGCGGGCAATCGCGACGCCCGCAGCGTCCACTCGTTGCGTTCGCCGGACCCGGGTAATAACGGGGGCGACGCTTTTGCCGCGCTCGCGGAGCTCGCGCCCGCGTACGAGTGTACCGTCGCGGCCGATCCGTCCGCGCAACGCTCGGCAGCGCGAGCCGCGGCGGAGGTTCGCGCGGCCGATGCCGGCGTACGCGTCGTGCCGCTGCCCGACAGCGAACGCGTCGCGCGCGAGCTTCTTCGCGATGCCGTTGCAATCGACGGCCTCTTTGGAACGGGCGCGCGCCTACCGCTTACCGCCATCGTATCGCCACTCTGGCACGCGCCATGGACGCGCGCGAACGGCCGGTCCTCGCGATCGACATTCCTAGCGGAATCGACGCGCTCACCGGCGCGGTAGCGCGACGACGCGGTGCGCGCAACGGTCACCGTGACGCTCGCGGCAGTCAAGCCCGGATTACTGCTCGAGCCGGCGCGCGCCTACGTCGGCGAGCTCTGGTGCGCGGCCATCGGCATCGACGATGCCGTCCTTGCCGCGCAACCTCGTGAGTTCGCTGCGCTCGACGGCGAGGAATTCTTACGCTTATTACCGCGTCGCGCTGACGATAGCGAAAAACGCTCGGCAGGCGCGCCCCTCATCGTCGCGGGCTCGGCGCAATTTCCAGGCGCTGCCGTGCTTTGCGCACTCGGCGCCGCGCGGGCCGGCGCTGGGTACGTTACCGTGGCCACACCGCGCGCGGCGGCATCGGCGCTGCGCATGCATTTAGTCGAGCAAGTCGTCGTCGAGCTCGACGACGACTGCAAAGCCCGACGCGATCGTGCGAAGAGTTGCTCGAGATTTCCAAACGCAACGGATCGGTGGGCATCGGTCCGGGCTTGGGTCTCGACGATCGAACCGGCGAGATCTTCGCCCGCTTCGTTGAGGCGACGACGCTCCCGATCGCGATCGATGCGAGCGGTTTGTTCCACTTGAGCAAGCGCCTCGACATTTTGCGCGGCAAGCGGTGCGTCGTAACGCCGCACGCGGGCGAGTTCGCTCGCCTTTCGGGGCGCGGCACCGTTATGCCGGGTACGCGCGTCGAGCGCATCCGGGAGTTCGTCGATCGTACCGGCGTCACGACGCTGTTAAAGGGCAGCGATACGCTCGTCTACGACGGCTCGGGACCGGTTCATATCAACCCGACGGGAAGCAGCGTGCTCGCGACGGCAGGAACCGGAGACGTCCTCACCGGCATCGTTGCGACGCTGCTTTCGCAAGACGTGCCGCCGGTCGACGCGGCTCGCATCGCAGCCTATTGGCACGGCTTGGCGGCGCAGCACGCGGCGCGCCATCGCCGCGTGGGCGTCATTGCGCGCGACGTCGCCCAAGCGCTTGGTAAGGCCCTTCCCGCGCCCTCGGACCCGGATTCCGGCGTTACGAGGGTGGTATAGGGGCCGGAGGCGGGACTGCCATCCGCGCCGACAACGCCTGATCCGCAATCGCTTCGAGCGAAGCAAGATGCGCATTCGTCAGTGCGTCGAGACCGCTGCCGCGCCGTGCCGACTTGGCATTGTCGCGAAGGGCCACCAGCTCGGCGCGCGCAAGCGATTGCGCGTCGTATGGCGTTCCCTCTTTGGGCGCGAGCAGCATCTGCGCGAGCATGCGCGCGTAAAATTGCTGCAGGCTTCGATGCACTTCACCAATCGATCGCGCTCGACCGGCGCGGAGGTCGCCGAAAACTGCACTCTGCGTCCATGCGAACGCGTCGCTCAGACTCATCGCGCTGCCGTTGCGATACTTCAGCGAAAAATCGTCGAGGCGCTGGAGCACTACGGGATTGAAGATCGATTGAAGCGTTTGCGCCTGGAGGTCCTCGGCAATTTGCGCGATCGGCTCGTCGTGGCGCAATGGCGGATTGTACGCCCAGATCGGTTGCGGCAGATCGGTGACCCACTCCGAGTAGACGAGCTGACGGAGCAGCGAAGGTTGCAGATTAAAGGCAGACGGCGAGAACAAGTGCGCGTTGAGGAATGCAAACGCCCGTCTCGCTTCGCTGCGCGGAACGGGCGTTAAGGGTGCGGCCGCGGTGGGATCGCCGAAATGCGCTCGAGAAAGCTCTTCGCCGCCGATATAGTGCCAGGCAATGTGCGTGCATCGGATGGCGGGAAACATCGCGAATTCGAAGGCCTCGCGTAGCGCGTCGTGACTGGCGCCGCGGCGCTCGAAACGTCCCGGCATCGATTGCAGAATCGTCTTCGAGATGCGCGTCTGAGCGTCGCACCAGCTCAAATTGTCGTTGGTGAGATCGAACTGATCGATGCGCGGATCGATTGCGTGCCCCGACTGCCAGTTGACGTCCTCGTCCATTGCGAACCGGTACCACGGATTCGACCAGGCCGATGCCCACCGCAGGAGCGTCGGGCGCTCCTGCTCGGGCGTCGACGCGCCGGCAATCGTCGCATACCCATACTTGATTGCGTAGTAATCGTACGGGCCGAGCACCGTCTGAAAGTAGTCGCCGCGCGACATCCCCTTCGGCCACACGTTCGTGGGAGTGTATTCCATGACCGAGTTGGCGAGCCCGTAACGCTCGGTAAAGCCCTTCGACCGAACCTCGGACGCGGTATACGCCTGCGAGGCGATGAAGTTGTGCTGCAATCCCCAGTTGTGACCGGACTCGTGCAGAACGATCGACTTGAGAAAGTCCAGCGCGTAGTTCGGCGGCAGAGCGCCCGGCGGTATCTCATCCGTCGCCCAGAGCGCCGATAAACCGAACATGGCCGATGCCTTGGCGCCCGTTGCATAGGCAGCTTCGGCGCCCGCAAAGCCGCGCGCGGCGTGCCGGCATGCGTACCGGGTCGACGTAATCCATGCCTTCGAGATAACCGAAGCGCATCAGATCCGCGTCGACGACGATGGACGTATGAATCATCTCCCCGGTGCGCGGATCCCAAACCAGACCGGCTTGAGCGTAGCCGCCGTCGTAGGCGAGTGCCAGCCAATGCACGGTGTTGTACCGAATGTCGTCGGGATCCCATTGCGGATCGTCCGGTTGGTCTTTCACGATGACCGCATTGGGATAGCCGATCGGCGCGAACGCTTTGTTCCACTCGAGCAGCGCGTCGCGAATCGTTTGGCGGTACTGCACCGGCACCGTATTGCTAATGTAGTAAATCATGGGATGACGCGCGAGATCCCAACGGACGATCTCGCGCAGGTTACGTTCGTGCACGTTGTCGGCGTCGAACTGAAGTTGAATGTTCGGATAATAGCCGACGCGATCGTCGGCAAGGCGCGGCATATAGCTGCCCAGCGGCGGTGCCGTCGCAATGTTGTACTTGACGTCGACTTGGATCGCCCGGGCATCTATGACGTTGTCGAAAGGATCGGGAGGCATCGCCGAGACGAAGGTCTGGTCGGCCTCGACGATGACGTTCTCCGGAAATGCCTTGGTCGGACCGAAATACGAGCGCGTATCGTCGAGACGGTACGCGGATCCGGGTTTCTTATCGGTATCGAATGCAAACCGAAAAGCATCGGTGAGATCGAGAACGTCACCGAGCAGATACGACGCGTCGAAGACCAGCTTCCCCGTCGCGCTCTCCTGCGCGACGACCGGCGCAGTTGCGATGACCGATGGCGCGAACGAGGCTGCAACGGCGCGCGCGGCGGGCGTATTGGGCGTTGCGATGAACGACGTATTCGGCCACGTCACGACGACCTTGTCGTCAACGCGAGTGAATCGTACGATGCGCGCGCTCGGAAACTCTAAATACGGCAGCCCGGGCGTCACGCCAAAGCCGCCGAGTCCGTTCGACGGCACGGCGGTCTGAATGAAATCCGTATCGAGCTGATCTTTCGCAAGCTCGATATAGACTTTTGCATCCTTCCGCCAAAGCGTGAAGAGACCGCGTTGCGGCGTTAAGCCTTTGGTGAAGGTTGCGTAGTCGGCCGGCGCGGCCGCAGCCGCTGCGCTCTGAGCCATTGCGGGCCGGTCCGGCACAAGCGCACCGGCCGCGAGCGCAAAGCCGGCGCAAAAAACGATCCGGTTCACGCTCGGTTGTTTCGCGCGCTCCTTAGCGCGCCCCTTGCCGACGCGTTAATGAACGGCTCGACGAATCTCGCACGCGCCGCGCAGCTTCATCACCCCGAGTCCCGGCATACGAATCGATGAGCGCGCTGCCGACGACGAAGCCGTCGGTCAGCGACGCGATCTCCCCGACGTCCTCCGCGCGGCGCAGACCAAATCCGACTGCAAGCGGTTTTTCGGTCAACTCCCGCAGCATCGCGAGCTGCGTGCGCAGGGGTGTGAAGTCGGGGCTCTGGCCGGCACCCGTCACGCCAAGACGCGAAACCACGTAAATAAAGCCGCTTGAAGCTTCGGCGATTCGGGTTGCACGCTCGCGTTTTGTCGATGGCGCGACGAGCAACGGCATCTCCAATCCTTGGCGCTGCAATGCCATCCGCAGATCGAGCGATTCTTCTAGCGAACAATCGGGGACGATGGCGCCGGCGAGGCCGGCCGCTTTGGCTTGCTGCGCGAACGGACCAATTCCGAACTGGTAGACGGGATTGAAATAGGTGAAGAGGAGCAGCGGCGCATTCGCCGCGCGCCGCTGTGCCAAGTGCAGAACGTCCGCCAGCCGCGTGCCGTTCCCGAGCGCGCGCGCGCCGGCCGCGGCGATCGTAGGACCGTCCGCAAGCGGATCGCTGTAAGGCAGGCCCAGCTCGATGACGTCCGCACCGGCCGCGACGAGCTCGCCGAATTATCGCGTCGGTCGTCTCCAAATCGGGATCGCCGGCCATGACGTAGGGAATGAAGGCGAGGCGCCGTTCTCGTTTTGCGCGTTCGAATGCCTCAGCCAGTTTCAATGCAGCAATCCCGCGGCTACGCTCGAAGCAAGTCTTTGTCGCCGCGTCCGCTGAGGTTCACGAGAATCAGATCGCCGGCGTCGCGCTGCGTTGCAAGCTTTCGCGCAAAAGCGATCGCATGTGCGCTCTCGAGCGCCGGCACGATGCCTTCGCTGCGCGCAAATTGATGAAATGCGTCGGTTGCCTCCGCATCGGTAACGTTGACGTAGGTTGCGCGACCACTCTCCTTCAAAAACGCGTGTTCGGGACCGACTCCCGGGTAATCGAGCCCCGCTGCGGTCGAATGGGTCTCGCTGACCTGCCCGTCGGCACTCTGCAGCAAATACGAGCGCGACCCGTGCAGAACGCCGACGCTTCCGGCTGCCAGCGAGGCGGCGGTCTTGCCGCTCTCAACGCCTTCTCCGCCGGCTTCTACGCCCCATAACCGCACGTCCCCGTCGTCGGCAAATCCGGCGAAGATCCCCATCGCGTTGCTGCCGCCCCCGACGCAGGCGATCACGTCGCTGGGCAATCGTCCGTAGCGCTCCAGCACCTGACGGCGCGCTTCTTCGCCGATGACCTTTTGAAACTCGCGAACCATAAAAGGGTACGGATGTGCACCGACTACGCTGCCGATGACGTAAAACGTGTCGCCGACGCGCTCCGCCCACACCCGGAAGGCTTCGTTCGTCGCGTCCTTGAGCGTCTGCGTGCCGCTGTCGACGGGATGAACCGTCGCCCCGAGCAGCCGCATGATGTGAACGTTGAGCGCTTGGCGTTCGACGTCGCGCGAGCCCATGTAGACGTCGACCGGCAAACCGAACTTCGCGCCGACGGTTGCGGTTGCGACGCCATGCTGACCCGCACCGGTCTCCGCTATCAGACGCTGCTTGCCCATGCGCAGCGCGAGCAGCGCTTGGCCGATCGTATTGTTGATTTTGTGAGCTCCGGTGTGATTCGTATCTTCGCGCTTCATCAGCAGTCGCGTCAGCCGAGACGTCGGCGATATAGCGCTCGCATCGGTAGAGCGGCGATGGACGTCCGACGAAGTCTCGCAGCGCGGATTGATACTCGATCCAAAATGCGGGGTCGGCAAATGCTTCCTCGACGGCTCGTTCGAGCTCTTCGAGAGCGGCCACGAGCACTTCGGGAACGAAGCGTCCGCCAAACTCGCCGAAATAACCGCGTGCGTCGGGCTTCTTCACGCTTCGCGCACCGCACGCACGAAGGCGCGCATCTTTTGTACGTCTTTTCGATCTTCGGTTTCGATTCCGCTGCGCACGTCGACACCGAAGGGGCGCACGCGTTCCACGCATTCCGCTACGTTCTCCGGCCTCAAGCCGCCCGCAACGACTACGCGCCGCGCGCGCGCCAACGGCACCGCATACTCCCAAGCGAAGGTTCTGCCAGTACCGCCGGCCATACCGTCGTGCCGCGCGTCGAGCAGCAGCGTAGCTTCGGGAAAGCGCGCCGCGCGCGCCGCGACCAGCGTCGCCTCGGCGTCGACGTGGATCGCCTTGATTGCGCGCTCGCCGAAGGCTGCGGACGAAATCGGGCGTTTCGTCGCCGGAGAACTGCAGGCGCAGCTTTGGAAAAAGTTCGCACACGCTCTCGACCAGCTCTATCGCAGGATTCACGAAGACGGCAACGGGTTCGATCGACTGTGGAGTGCGGCGCGCGATTTCGGAGGCTGCTTCCATACGAAATCTCGCGCGGTGACGGGGCGAAAATCATGCCAAATGCATCGGCGCCGGCTTCGACCGCGAGCTCGACGTCGCGCGAGCTCGTGCAGCCGCAAAACTTGATCCAGCAATCAGCCACGTTTGGCGAATTCCCGTGCGCGCTCGAAAATCGGCCACGCATCGCCGCCGGCCAATAACGTTCGCGCGCGTTCGAAGGCCGGGGCGAGCTCCTCTTCGGCGCCGATCGCATAAAAGACGACTGCGGCGTTCAACGCCACGACGTCCGCGGCCGGGCCGCGCGCACCGCAAAGAATTTCGGTAAAGGCTCGCTGGGATGCTTCGACGGAGCCGCCGACCGGCGTCAGCTGCTGCTTCGATGCCGAAATCGGAAGGCTCGACGCGCCGAAGCGACGCCCCGCGCTCGTCGAAAAGATAGACGAGCGTCGGTGCGTCTCCGACGACTTCATCGATGCCGCTGAGGCCGTGCACGACCGCACCGCGCTGCGCTCCCAACATGCGCAGCGCCTCGCCGATGCGCTCGACGAGTTCGGGACGAGGCACGCCGACGACCAGATGCGTCGCGTTCGCCGGGTTCGTGAGCGGGCCCAGTAGATTGAAGATGGTTCGAACGCCCAGCTCGCGCCGAACGGCGGCGGCGTTGCGCATCGCCGGATGGTAGCGCGGCGCAAACATGAACGTAAAGCTGCACTCTCGCAGCATCGCCGCCGCGGCCACGGGATCGATTTCGATCGGAAGGCCGGCCGCCTCCAGCACGTCCGCGCTGCCGCAGGCGCTCGAGGCTGCACGATTACCGTGCTTCGCCACGGGAATCCCCGTCGAGGCGACGACGAGCGCCGCCATCGTCGAGATATTGAACGTGTTCGCGTGATCGCCGCCCGTACCGACGACGTCCACGACCATCGGCAGCCCATGGTCGACGTGCAAACTGCGTGCGCGCATCGCACGCGCCGCCCCGACGATTTCGTCGACGCTTTCGCCTTTCGCCGCGAGCGCCACGAGCAGGCCGGCCGCCTGCGACGACGTGTAATTGCCGTCCATGATCTCGCCGACGAACGTCGCGGCCTCGTCTTGCGTAAGGTTTTCGCCGGCAAGCGCTCGGCGCAAGAGTGGTCCGTACTCGATCATCACGCTGTAGAGCGAAGAAAATTCTCGACGATCGCTCGCCCATGCTCGCTGAGGACCGACTCGGGATGAAACTGCACGGCGTGCACCGGAAGCTCGCGATGAACGATGCCCTGGACCACGCCATCCTCACTTCGAGCGGTGACGTTGAGCGCTTGCGGTATCGTTGAGAGGTCGAGGCAGAGCGAATGATATCTCGTTGCCGTCAGCGGCGTAGGCAAGCCGGCGAAGAGACCCGTACCGTCGTGTTCGATGCGCGACGTCTTGCCATGCATCTGCCGCGGCGCGTGGGTCACCGTCGCGCCCAGTACTTCACCGATTGCCTGCAATCCCAGGCAAACCCCGAGCACCGGCATCGCGCGATCCATCGCTGCGCGCAGCATCTCGAGCATCTGCGGCGCGTGCTCGGGCCGGCCCGGGCCGGGCCCGACGACGAGTGCTTCGTATTGGTCGAGCATCACCGGCGCAAGACGCGGATCGTCGTTGAGCAGGAGGTCGGGCTGCGCCCCGGCCGCCGCGAGCAGATGAACGACGTTATAACTGAAGCTGTCGAAGTTATCGACGAAGAGCACTCTCCCAATCATCGGATGCCAAGCACTTCGCGGGCGATGCGCGTTTTGTGAAAGACTTCCTCGTACTCGGCCGACGGGATCCGAATCGGCGACGATGCCCGCCGACGCCTGCCACCAGGCGTGACCATTTTGCACGTGAACGCTGCGCAGCGTAATGCACGAGTCAAAATCGCCGCCGAACGACCAGCGGCCGATGCTTCCGGCGTAGAATCCGCGCGTCGCCGGTTCGAGACCGTCGATGAGCTGCATCGCGCGAATCTTCGGCGTGCCGGTAACGGTGCCCGCCGGAAAGCCGGCACGAAAGAGATCGAGCGCGTCGAACTCGGTCCGCAGCCGGCCGACGACATTCGAGACGATATGCATCACGTGGCTATACCGTTCGATCTGTAAGAGCTCGTCGACTTGCACGCTGCCGTAATCGCAGACGGAGCCGAGGTCGTTGCGGCCCAAATCGACGAGCATCACGTGCTCGGCGCGTTCTTTCTCGTTATCGAGCAATTCCACCCCAATTCGAGCGTCGTCTTCGTCGTCGCGGCCGCGCGAGCGCGTACCGGCCAACGGTCGAATACGAGCCTTACGTCCTTCCAAGCCGCACCAGAAATTCCGGCGACGCACCGAGCAGCTCGCCGAACGGTGTATCGACGAAGAACATGTACGGCGAGGGATTGACTCGTCGCAACGCGCGATAGAGATCGAAGGCGCTTCCTTCTAGCTCCGCGCCGAACCGAATGCCGAGCTGCAATTGATAAACGTCGCCTTCGAAGATTCGGCCCTTCACTTCCGCTACGAGTGAAAGGAATTGCTCGCGTTCCAGCGAGGCGCTCATCGCCGTGCGAGTGTGAACCCGCGCCGGAAAGATGGGGCGCGAGGCCGCGAGGCGCTCGACGTAACCATCGATGCGCCGTTCGCACGCGACCGCATCGTCGCCGCTGCACCAGATCGTCAAGAGATCGGTAAAGTGATCGAAGATCAGCCACGCGGAAGGAATCGCAACGTATGCAGCCGGCATCGCCGGCGGCGACTGTTCGCGAGGGCGAAGACGCGCGTCGAAGCGGGCCGCATCGTAGGAGAAGGCCAGCAAAGCGCCGCCGACATTCCCGTTCGCACCCTCGACTCGATGAGCGTGAAAGAACGACCGAACGCGCTCGTACAGATCCTTTGCTCGACTCGAAGCGCTGCGCTGCTCGATAGTCGAGGCCGATGAAGGAATAGCGCGAGATTCGTCCGCCGCTTTCGACGCTTTCCAACAAGCACGAGGCCTGCGGCTGCGCCAGCGCGGCGAATGCGCCGATCGGCGTGAGCACGTCGGCCGGGACGACGCGAACTGCAGCCTGAGTCATTGGGAGAGAAGGTTCCGCAGCTCGGCTTCGCTCAAAATCGAAATGCCGAGCTGCTCGGCCTTCGCCAACTTACTGCCGGGCTCGTCGCCGGCGACAACGTAGTCAGTCTTCTTACTCACTGAACCGGTAACTTTACCGCCGGCGGCAACGATCAGCTCCGAGGCCTGGTCGCGCGTAAGATTCGACAGGCTGCCGGTGAGCACGAAGGTCTTCCCCGCGAGCTTTCCATCGACCGCACGCGCGCGCTTCGGCGCCGTGGTATCGATGCCCTCACGCTGCAGCCGCGCAACCATCTCGCGGTTTGCTCTTCTGCTTGAAGAAGAGCGCGACGCTGCCGGCGACCTCCGGACCGATCCCTTCGCTGCGCTGCAACTCTTCTTCGTCGGCCTCGCCGATCGCGTCGATCGTACCAAAGTCGCCTGCGAGTATTTGGGCAGTCTGGGTTCCGACAAAGCGAATGCCGAGCGCATAGAGCAAGCGCGCCAAACCGCGCTGCTTCGAACGCTCGATATTGCCAAGCAGGTTTTCGATGCTCTTGGCTCCCGTACGCGGCACGTTCTGGAGCGCGGCGCGATCCAACTTATAGATGTCGGCGATGTCGCGGACCAGCCCGAGTTCGGTAAGCTGCTGCGACATTACGTCGCCCAATCCTTCGATGTCCATCGCACCACGCGACGCAAAGTGGCGAACGCGTTCGTAGACCTGAGCTGGACAAGCCGCGTTCGTGCAGCGCGACATCGCTTCGCCTGGCGGATGGTCGACGTCGGCGCCGCAGACCGGACAGCGGTCGGGCATTGCGAAGCGGCGCTCCTTGCCGGTGCGCTCGACGACGACCGGGCCCACGATGCGCGGAATCACGTCTCCGGCGCGGGTTACTAGGACCGTATCGCCGATCCGGATGTCGTTGTTCTCGATGTAGTCGACGTTGTGCAGCGTCGCGCTCTTCACCGTCACGCCGCCGATTTGCACCGGCGCGAGCACGGCGTTCGGATTGAGCGTGCCGGTGCGACCGACGCTTACCGCGATGTCGAGCAGTTTCGTGCGCGCCTCGCGAGGCTTGAATTTGAAGGCGATCGCCCACCTGGGATCGCGCGCGACGACGCCGAGCCGTTCTTGAAGGGCAAAGTCGTCGACCTTTATGACGACGCCGTCGATTTCGTAATCGAGCTCGTCGCGCCGATTCTCCCACGTCGCGGCAGTACTCCAGAACGTCGTCGAGTCTCTCCACGTGCGCGACGTTCGGATTCACGGGGAAGCCCGAGCGCTTCCAGCTTGCGCAACGCCTCCCATTGCGAGCGGAGGCTCGCGATCTGCGACGAGCTGGTAAGCAAAGAACGAGAGCCGCCGCTGCGCCGTCAAAGCCGGATCGAGCTGACTAACGCCGCCCGATGCGGCATTGCGCGGATTGGCGAAAGCGGCGAGCCCGTCGCGCTCCCGCGCGCGATTGAGCCGCTCGAAGTCGCTCTTTCGCAAATATACTTCACCGCGCGCCTCGATGAATTCCGGCGCTCGGCTGCGCGAGACCGGCCGCAGGCGCAGCGGAACCGTCTTGATCGTGCGAAGATTTGCCGTAACGTCTTCGCCGATGCGGCCGTCGCCGCGCGTGCCGCCCCGCACGAGCGAACCGTTGCGGTAATCGAGCGCTATCGCGAGACCGTCGATCTTCAGCTCGCAGACGTAGGCGACGTTCGCCGTGCCGGCCGCCTTGCGCGCGCGCTCGTCGAAGGCTCGCAACTCTTCGGAGGAGACGGCGTTTGCCAAGCTGAGCATCGGACGCGCGTGTTCGAAGGGCGCAAAACGCTCCGAAGCCGCGGCGCCGACTCGCTGCGTCGGCGAATCGGGCGCACGCAGCTCGGGATGCTTCTCCTCGAGATCGATCGAGCTCGCGCAGCAGTGCGTCGAACTCCGCGTCGGTGATCTGCGGATCGTCGAGGACGTAGTAGCGATAGTTCGCTTCTTCGACCTGTTCGCGGAGCGACTCGGCGCGAGCTGTTGCACGAGGACTTAGGCTTCGATGGGGACACGGCCGGTTTCGCCGAGGTCGTGCAGCGCGAAGAGATTTTCGCGCTCCAGACGTTCGAGTTCGGCATCGTCGGGGCGGTGATGACCAACCGCACGCTCGTCGCGCAGATACCGGAACGAGGTAGGCGCCGGTATAGGAGCTGCTCGATGCGCGCGACGTCCTCGGGCGTTGCCGGTCGCGATGACCGTGCCGCCGCGGTCGCCGCCCTCAGGACCGAGATCGATCAGATAATCGGCGGTCTTGATGACGTCGAGATTGTGCTCGATGACCAGCACGGTGTTGCCCATCTTCACCAAGCGGTCGAGCACCTCGAGCAGCTTGTGGATATCGGCAAAGTGCAGACCGGTGGTGGGCTCGTCGAGTACGTAGAACGTGCGCCCGGTCGAGCGCCGCGAGAGCTCGGTGGCAAGCTTGACGCGTTGCGCCTCGCCGCCCGAAAGCGTCGTCGCCGGCTGCCCCATCTTGATGTAACCGAGCCCAACGTCGCAGATCGTCCGAAGTTTCGTGCGAATCGCGCGGAATCGCGCTGAAGAACTCCGCCGCCTCGTCGACGCGCATCTCGAGGACGTCCGACAATCGTCTTGCCTTTGTACTTTACTCTCGAGCGTCTGAGCGTTATAGCGCTTGCCTTTGCAGACCTCGCACGGCACGTATACGTCGGGGAGAAAATGCATCTCGATCTTTATGATGCCGTCGCCTTGGCAGGCCTCGCAACGTCCGCCTTTGACGTTGAACGAAAATCGCCCCGGCGTGTAGCCGCGCATGCGCGCCTCCGGAACGAGCGAGAAGAGCTCGCGGATGTGATCGAACGTCCCGGTGTACGTCGCCGGATTGCTGCGCGGCGTTCGGCCGATCGGCGACTGATCGATGACGACGAGCTTATCGAGTTGCGTCGCGCCCTTCACAGTGCCGTACGTGCCGCCTGGCGGCTGACGATGCAAATGCTGATTGAGCGCCCGCACGAGCACCTCGTTCACGAGCGTCGACTTCCCGCTGCCGCTCACGCCTGTAATGGCCGTGAAGACGCCGATCGGAACGCGCACGTCGATGCCGCGCAGATTGTTCGCCTTCGCGTTACGGATCTCGAGCCAACCGCGCGGCTCGCGCCGGCGCCGCGGAATCGGAATGAACTTCCGTCCCGAGAGATACGCGCCCGTCTCGGAGTTCGGATTCGCCATGACGTCGGCGAGCGTACCCGCTGTGAGGATCTCGCCTCCCTCGGCACCGGCGCCCGGACCGATGTCGACGACGACGTCGGCGGTGCGCATCGTGTCCTCGTCGTGCTCGATGACGATCAGCGTGTTGCCGAGATCGCGCAGCGTCTTGAGCGTCGCCAGCAGACGATCGTTGTCGCGCTGATGCAAGCCGATCGACGGCTCGTCGAAGATGTAGAGCACGCCGACGAGCGCGCTGCCGATCTGCGTCGCGAGGCGAATCCGCTGCGATTCGCCGCCGGCCAGCGTCGTCGCCGAGCGCGAAAGCGTCAGGTAGTTCAGGCCGACGTTCGTCAAGAAAGCCGAGACGCGCGCGAATCTCTTTGACGATCTGATGCGCGATCTGCTCCTGCCGCGGCGTGAGCGTGAGATCGCGAAAGAAGAGCTCGAGCTTCTCGATCGACATCCGCGTGAGATCGTCGATATTTGCGCTCGCCGACCGTCACCGCCAGCGCCTCGGGCTTCAGCCGCGCGCCCTTGCAGGCCGGACAGGTCGAGGCCGACATGAACTTTTCGATCTCTTCCTTGACGTACTCGCTCGACGTTTCGCTATAGCGGCGCTGCAGATTGTTGACGACGCCTTCGAACGAGGCGCGATACTCCCACGTCTTGCCGCCGCGCGACGTATATTCGAACGTCTGCTCGCGATCGGTTCCGTAGAGGATCAGGTCGAGCACCTCGTCGGAGTACTGCTCGATCGGCGTCGTCGTCTTCACGCGATATCGGCGCAAGCACGCGCTCGAGCTGCTGCATGTAGTATGGGATTCATCGACGGATAACGTCCGCTGCCGAGATTGCGGCTCCACGGCACGATCGCACCGTTCGGCAATCGACATGCTGCGGTCCGGAATCACTTTCCACGGATCGATCTCGATCTTCTCGCCGAGACCGCTGCATGCGGGACAGGCGCCGTACGGCGAGTTGAACGAGAAGAGCCGCGGCGCGAGCTCTTCGAACGAAAGCCCGCAATAGACGCAGGCAAACGCCTCGCTGTACGTCAGCTCCCTGCTGTCACTGAGCCCTGACTTCGCTCGAGATCTTCGCTGCGGCGAAGCACGGTTACGATGCCGCTGGAGAGGCGCAGCGTCGTCTCGACCGAATCGGCGAGCCGCTTGCGAATCTCCGGCTTCATGACGAGCCGGTCGACGACCACCTCGATCGTGTGCTTGCGCTTCTTGTCGAGAACGATCTTCTCTCGAAGCTCTTTGATCTCGCCGTCGACGCGAACGCGAGTGAAGCCCTCTTTTGCGATCTCCTCGAAGAGCTTCGTGTACTCGCCCTTGCGCCCGCGCACCAGCGGAGCGAGCAGCACGATTCGCGTCCCTTCCGGCAGCTCGGCGATCGAATCGACGATCTGCTCGGACGATTGCGTGCTGATCTCGCGGCCGCATTGATAACAGTGCGGCGTTCCGACTCGCGCGAAGAGCAAGCGGAGATAGTCGTAGACTTCGGTGACGGTGCCGACGGTCGAGCGCGGATTGCGCGAGGTCGATTTTTGATCGATCGAGATCGCCGGCGAAAGCCCCTCGATGTAATCGACGTCGGGCTTCTCCATCTGCCCGAGAAACTGGCGCGCGTACGACGAGAGCGACTCGACGTAGCGGCGCTGACCCTCGGCATAGATCGTGTCGAAGGCAAGCGACGATTTGCCCGAACCCGAGAGCCCGGTTACGACGATCAGTTTGTTGCGCGGCAGAACGAGGTCGACGTTCTTGAGGTTATGCTCGCGCGCGCCCTTGATGACGATCGAATCTAGCGACACGTTACTTACGAGACACCCGCCGGCTGGAGAAGTATGCGGCCCGCCTCGCCAATCGAGCTGCAGGTCGCGTCGGGAGGCCTCGCGCCGGGCGGCAGCTCTTCGTTGCGGACGTTGAGCCAAATCGTGTAGAGCCCGGCCTCGATCGCGCCGCGAATGTCGCGGTCGTAGCGGTCGCCGACCATTGCCGCGTGCAGCCGGGCGCTCCGCCCAGCGTGCGGCAGGCGTGGGCGAAGAGCAGCGGATCGGGCTTCACCATGCCGACTTCGTCGGACAAGAATATCGCGTCGAAGTACTCGCTGATTTGCAGCAGCGCGATCTTCTCGCGATGCGTCTCGGAGAGACCGTTGGTCACGATGCCAAGCTTCATCCCGCGATCGCGCAGCGAACGCAACACGTTCGATCGTGCCGGGAAAGAGCGTAAAGTACTTCACTCGATAGGCGTTGTAGCGTTCGGCGCTGCGCTGCGCGAGCTCCGGCGTCGTCGACGCCGACGCTTTCGAGCGCCGTCTGCCACATGCTCGCGCGAATGCTGGCGAGTTTCACGCTTGAGTCGTCCGGCGAGAGGCGATGCCAGAACCCTCCGGCTTCGGCGATGTACGCGGCCTTGAGCGCGAGCGCGTCGATGCCGTGCTCGGCCGCAACTTCGCGCGCGACCTCTTCGGCCGCGTTGTGATACGCGTAGGTGTCGTCGTGCAGCGTATCGTCGAGATCGAACAGGACGAGCTGCAGATCCGCCGCACGCGAGAGTTCCTAGCGGGGCGTGCCGAGACCGAGGCTCGCGACCTTTCCGGCGCTATCGACGGCGAAGAGGAAATAGACTTTCTCGCCGTTGCGAAACGTCACGAGATAGATCGCGTAGGTGAGGTTGCCTTGCTTGCCGGTCGCTCTGCTGCTCGAAGCTCACTGGCGTTCCAAGCCCGCCGATCAGTTTCTGCGCGTTGGCTATCGTCGCCTCGTTCATGTTGGCGTTCGGTCCGGACTCCATCTGCGACCGGTCGACCTTACCCGGCTGCAGCGCCGAGAACCACTTCTTCGCTTTTGCCAGCAGCGCTTTATCGAGGGTGTTCGGCTCGTGGTCGCGTCCGCCGCGCCCTGAGTTCCGTACGGATTGCCTTGAACCGGCGCGCCTTCCGGCGGAGGCGGCTGCTTGCGCCGAGCGAGCAGCGATGGCGCGCTTGCGAAGAGCGCGGCGGCGACGATCGTCGCCGTAGATGCGAATCATGTAAAATCCCTTTTCAATTACTCGATCTCTTAACTGAATATCCGGCAAACGCTGCTGCAGATATACCCACCCGTCGTTCGAAATGCGAACCGAGCCCGAAAACGGCGTCGAAAACTCGTCGATGACGACGAAGAGTATTCCGATGAGATCCGACCAAAATTGCCGTCATCATCAGTTGCGCCGGCCGGTTCTCGACTCCGAAAATGAAGCAAAACGCGACCATGGCGAGCGCTCCGGCGACCAGCGCAAACCACAGCACCGAAGGCACCGCCGGCACCGCTTCGATCAAGCGCGCGCGGCGCGCGTCGAAGAGGCGCTGCTCGCGTCGCGATGGCCGCCTGCTGTGCGGCGAACTCCTTGAGATTCGCGGGATTGAAGGTGTCGATGGTATAGGCGACAGCTTCGAGCTTCTGCGAGCCGAGCGCGGGAACGTCTTGGCCGCGTTCCATCGCGGGCCATTCGACTGCGCGCGACCGTTGTTGCGTAGTCGCGCAGATCCGGCGCGGATCGCGTTCGCGTCGCTGCAGCCGGATAGCCGTCGACGACGTGGTAGAGATTTCCGACCGCATCGACTTCGTTCTCGACGTTCGAAACGGAATCGTCGTACTTTCTGCCAGACGACCACGACGACGAAACCCAGGACGACGGCGTAGAGCACGCCGACGGCCGAGAACAGAAAGCCCGCGACGTCGTTGTGGCGGCGCAGCACCTCGCTGCGCAAGACGCCGCTGCACGAAGGCGTGGAGCGCAACGAACACGAGTGACGCGACCACGACGACCACGAGCCATCTCGGCGACGAGATCCCAAACGTCGACGATCGTCCGCGTCAGAATACCGACTGCGGTCAGAGTCCCCACGGCAGGCTAGGTCATTTCGACGAGTTCGGCCAAGCGCCTTGTCGAAGATCTTCGGGGCCTTTCCCCCGAAGAGGATCGACTCGTTTCCGCCGATCTGCTTGCGCAGCTCGATGAGCTCGTCGCGCAGCGCGGCGGCCTTCTCGAACTCGAGGCCCGCCGCGGCGTCGCGCATCTTGCGCTCGAGATCGCGCGCCATCTTCGTCGCGACGTCGCGCGGGAGCCGCTCGAGCCGCAGCTTCGCGGTGTTCTCCTCGGTCGCGCCCACCATGCTCAAGATATCGTGGATTTGCTTGCGCACCGACTTCGGCTCGATGCCGTGCTCGCTGTTGTAGGCGACCTGCATCTCGCGGCGCCGGCGCGTCTCGCCGATCGCGCGCGCCATCGATTCGGTCACGACGTCGGCGTACATGATCACCTTGCCCTCGACGTTGCGCGACGCGCGGCCGATCGTTTGAATCAGCGACGTGCCGCTGCGCAGGTAGCCCTCTTTGTCGGCGTCGAGAATTCCGACCAGCGAAACTTCGGGAAAATCGAGCCCTTCGCGCAGCAGATTGATCCCGACGAGCACGTCGAAGACGCCGGCGCGCAGATCGCGCAGAATCGCGACGCGCTCGAGCGTGTCGACCTCGCTGTGCAGATATCGCACCTTGAAACCGTTTTCGAGCAAGAAGTCGGTCAGATCCTCGGCCATCTTCTTCGTGAGCGTCGTCACCGAGCACGCGCTCCTTGCGCGCGGCGCGCTGCGCGATCTCCTCCATCAAGTCGTCGACCTGGTTGCGGGTCGGGCGCACCTCGACTTCGGGATCGACCAACCCGGTCGGCCGAATGATCATCTCGACGACCTGCGAGCTGCGCCCCGTCTCGTACGTGCCCGGCGTCGCCGAGACGTAGACCACCTGATTGATGTGCTCGTCGAACTCTTCGTACGTCAGCGGACGGTTGTCGAGCGCGCTCGGCAGCCGGAAACCGTGTTCGACGAGAACTTCCTTGCGCGAGCGGTCGCCGGCGTACATGCCGTGCACCTGCGGCAGCGTCACGTGCGACTCGTCGACGAAGAGCAGCCAGTCCTTGGGAAAGAAGTCGATCAGGCACCAGGGCGTCGAGCCCGGCTTCGCGCCCGGTGAGATGGCGCGAGTAGTTCTCGATGCCGTTGCAGTAGCCGACCTCGCGCAGCATGTCGAGATCGTAGCGCGTGCGCATCTCCAGGCGCTGCGCCTCGAGCAGCTTGCCGTTGCGCTTGAAGTAGGCGAGCCGCTCTTCGAGCTCGACCTCGATCGAGACGATCGCGCGGCGCAGCTTCTCTTCGGGCGTGATGAAATGCTTGGCCGGAAAGATCGATCAGCTCGTCCTTGCGCTCGAGGTACTCGCCGGTAAGCATGTTGACGACGTTGATCCCCTCGATCTCGTCGCCGAAGAACTCGATGCGGTGGACGAGCTCTTCGTCGACGCCGACGAACTCGAGCGTATCGCCGCGCACGCGGAACGTCCCGCGGACCAAGTTGAGATCGTTGCGGCGGTACTGCATATCGACGAGCTTGCGCAGCAACACGTCGCGGTCGATCGTTTCGCCGACGCGGATCCGCGCCGACATCTCCATGTAGTCCGAAGGCGAGCCCAAGCCGAAAATGCACGAGACCGAGGCGACGATGAGCGTGTCGCGCCGCGTCAGCAACGATTGCGTCGCCGAGTGGCGCAGGCGCTCGATCTCATCGTTGATCGAGCTGTCCTTCTCGATATAGGTGTCGGTCGACGGGACGTACGCTTCGGGCTGATAATAGTCGAAGTACGATACGAAATACTCGACGGCGTTGTGCGGAAAGAACTCGCGAAACTCGGCGCAGAGCTGGGCGGCGAGCGTCTTGTTGTGGCAGAGCACGAGCGTCGGCTTTTGGACGAGCTCGATAGTGCGCGCCATCGCCATCGTCTTGCCGCTGCCGGTGACGCCGAGCAGCGTTTGGACGCGGTCGCCGCGCGAGCACGCCGCCGGCGAGCGCCTCCGTTGCCTTCGGTTGATCGCCCGCCAGCGCGAAAGGCGAGACCAGGGTAAACTCTTGAGCCACTGCCCTATTCTAAACAGCTTCCGAGGGCCGAACGATTCAGCCAGCGAACGAGCGGGCATGAGCCAGAACCCGCTGATCTTCTGCGGAAACTCCAACCCGCAGCTGGCCGAAGAGATCGCCAAGCGCCTTCGGCTTCACGTCGGAAAGGCGCTCGTTTCGGAGTTCCGCAACGAAGAGACGCGGGTCGAGATCGGCGAGAACGTCCGCGGGTCTGAAGTCTTCGTCGATCCAGTCGATCTGCCGCGCGCCCAACGGCAAAGGCGTCAACGACGCGGTGATGGAGCTGCTGCTGATGATCGACGCGCTGCGTCGCGCGTCGGCCGCGCGGATCACCGCCGTGATACCCTACTACGGCTACGCGAAGCAAGACAAGAAGACCAAAGGCCGCGAGCCGATCTCCGCCAAGGTCATCGCTAACGTGCTGAAAGTCGCGGGCGCACGGCGCATCGTGACGATGGATTTGCACGCCGCGCAGATTCAGGGCTTCTTCGATATCCCGGTCGACAATCTGATGGCGATGCCGGTGCTCTGCAACTACCTCAAGAAGGAAGGGCTCTGCGACGACAAGATCGTCGTCGTCTCGCCCGACGCCGGCGGCGTGCATCGCGCCGAGCTTTTCGCCAAACGCTTGAACAGCTCGCTCGCAATCGTCTTCAAGCGGCGTCCCGAGCCCGACGTCTCCGAGGTGACCGATATCGTCGGCGACGTCGACCGGAAGGTCGCGGTCGTCGTCGACGACATGATTTCCACCGGCGGCACGCTCGCGAAGGCGGCCGAGGCCATCAAAGCGCGCGGCGCGACCACGCGGGTCTACACCGTCGCCTCGCACGGCATCTTCGCCGGCGAAGCGGTCGAAGTGCTCGAAGAATCGGAGATCGAGAAGGTCCTCTTCACCAATACGATTCCGTTCGAAAACGGCACGAGGCATCCGAAGTTCGTGCAACTCTCCATCGCCCAGATCTTTGCCGACGCTATCAACCGCATAACGACCAACCGCTCGGTTTCCGAGCTCTTTGCCGGCGACGAACCTCCGAGGAGCCCCTCGGATGGCCCTTTTAACCCCGCTGCGGCAGAGGCGCTTGCGGCAGTCTAGCGCAGTCGTTTATAAAGGAAGCCGTGGCTAAACAAGAGTTCAAGCTCGCAGTCGAGCAACGATCGAAACTCGGCACGACCGGCGCGCACGCCTTACGCGCGACCGGCAAAGTGCCGGCCGTCCTTTACGGGCACGGCGTCGTCCCCGAGCATCTTGCGTTGAGCGCGCGCGAGTTCGAAGACCTGATCCATCGCGCCGGGCGTAATGCGATCATCACGCTCACGGACGGTGCACGAAAGCGGCAGACTGCGCTCGTGCGCGAGA
Organism: Vulcanimicrobiota bacterium; assembly: GCA_963815165.1. Lineage (GTDB taxonomy): Bacteria > Vulcanimicrobiota > Vulcanimicrobiia > Vulcanimicrobiales > Vulcanimicrobiaceae > Cybelea. The sequence continues at coordinate 954,111 of CAWFFL010000003.1, read as the reverse complement.
TCCAGACCCATCCCGTCTCGCGGCGCATCGTGCACGCCGATCTCCAGCGCGTCTCCGCCGACGAAACGATCGACGCGCGACTCGCGATCGTTACGGTCGGCGTCGCCGAGGGAGTGCGAACCGCCGGCGCCGTGATGGACGTCATCACGCACGAGCTGGAAATCGCGGGTCCGGCGAGCCGAATCCCCGAGCACCTCGAGGTCAACGTCGAACATCTCGGCGTACACGAGCACGTCACCGCCGGCGAGATCCCGCTTCCCGAAGGCTTTCGGCTTCTGACCGCTGCGCGAAACGGTCGTCGTCGCCATCGAGCCGTCGCGTACCGCGCGCGAGCTCGAAGAAGCGGCCGCTCCGGGGGCCGAAGCGGCGGAACCCGAGGTCATCGGAGCCGCCGAACCGCGCAACCCCCCCGAGCCGAGTAGCGCTCATCCTGTGCGCCCGCAGGACGCCGCTTAGTCGTCGGGTCTGGGGAATCCCGGCCAAGAGTACGCCGCAACGCGCCACAACGTCGGCTTCATGGTGATCGATGAAGTCGCGCGCCGTCACGGCGTCACCAGTTGGAAGAAAAAAGACGGCGCACAACAGGCGGTCGATTCCAATCAGAACGTCGTCTTCGTCAAGCCGACTACGTTCATGAATCTTTCCGGCACGCCGGTGCGCTTGATTTCGAGCTGGTACCGAATCCCGCCCGATGGCGTCTTGTAGTCAGCGACGACATGGATCTTCCGTTTGGGAAGTTACGAATGCGCCCGTTCGGCGGTCACGGCGGTCACAACGGGCTGCGCTCCGTCATCGCGACGATCGGTGAAGGGTTTCCACGGATTCGCATCGGCGTCGGACGTCCCGAGTTCGACGGTGTCGATCACGTCTTGGGCCCGTTTAACGCGCAGGAGCGTGAGTCGCTTCCCAGGATCGTGGTCGCGGCCGCCGACGGCGTCGAACGGTGGCTCGGCGAAGGCATCGAAGATGCGATGCAGTTCGTGAACACATGGCAGCCTCTTACCGCATGACTGAAGACGTAAAGCAGCAACCGACTCAGGTCCAAGCGCTGCTGCCGGCCATTCGCGACATAACGATCGTCGCTACGGCATTCCTTTACTTTACAGGGTTTAGCTTCCGATATTTCTATTTGACGGGGCTCGGCGTGCCGCCGGACGCCATCAGCATCGGACTGGACAGCGTCTTGGTCTACTCCTTCAACGTATTCTTAGATAGCGTCTGGATCATCCTGGCCTTGGGCCTGATCGTAATTCTCCTTTGGCGCCGCTGCGCGAGCTTTTGGAACGCAGCGTCCGTAACGAATAGACGCGTGACGCTCGTCGTTCTAACGGTTGCCGCCTTTGGGCTGCTCTACGCCCTATCCGTCCGAAGCGCCGCAAACATAGACGCCGAAGTGCGAACGGGGAAAAGCGTATTTCCCCGCGTGGTGATCGCCCTGAAGCACCCGAAGGTCTACGACCAAACGATTTTTGGCCCGGCCGTCAACGGAACTCAGCCGAACGTAGCGGCGTATCTCGTAGGCGAAACCGAGTCCGACCTTTTTATCTTGATTCAGCCGGACCCGCTCGAAGGCAGCAAGAACATACCCGGTGCGTATACTTACCGGATACCACGCTCGGACGTCGACCACTACCGCGAAGATCTGTCGGGGGTGAAGCGATGAAATCGGCAAAACGCCTTTATCCAAGTCTCCTGCTCATCGCAACGGGCTTGTCTCTCCCCAGCGCGGCGAACGCCGCGAAAGCGGTGGATACGCGGCTCTACCTCATCGTTGTAGACAGCCGTCCGATCGAAGCGATGCGCCTGACGCCAAAGGCCCCCTTTAACTACATGACGTGCGAAGGCGACGTGATTGCGGCAAAGCAAATCTCGGGAAAGCCGAAACTCACGGGCGACCGTTGCAGAAGCCAATCGTTTCTTCCGCCGCCTATGCCTCCGCCTCCGCCTCCGCCCGAACCTAACGGCGAGCCGACGCCCATACCAACGCCGGCGCCCGTACCAACGCCGACGCCGATTCCGACGCCAACGCCGACGCCGTTGCCTTCCCGCATCAGTTTGAATGGGACCCTCATTACCGCAGAGGGTCTGGCGTGCGGCGAGGTCGAGTACGGGGACGAGGCGCTCAACGCGGTCGCGCTCTTCGATAGCAACGGTGCGCTAACGCCCGCGTTCCGAAAAATATTTAGCATCATGAAAGTGCACGCGGCTCTCGATGCGAGCGGGACCGCGATAACGCTGCATTCGCCGTTACACACGTTGGTGCTAACGGGAAGTTCCGCGCAGCTTGACGGCAAGAGCCTCGCCGCCGCCGATTTCGATCCGAATGCCGGCGCTTCGACCAAGCTTAGGTACGCGCCGAGCGCACCCTACTGCATCTACCCCGAAAAAGTCCTGCGATTGCTGGGCGCGGCATCGTGGGCGCGCGAAGGTACGCTTTTCGTTATATACTATTGAGGCGACGGCTACGGACAGCCGCTGCGAACGTGATTGATCGCGGTGACCCGGGCGCCGATGCCGGGCGCCGTGTAGAGGAAGAGCGTTGCGCTCCACTGTGGGCAAACTTCCACCATCCGCTGGTCGGCGTCGCGAATCAAGGCACGCACCGCTCCGGCAGGATCGTCGGTGAATGCGACGGCGTAGTCGTCGTCGGCGAAATCGTACGAACGCTGCACGGCGTTCCGGACTGGAACCGCCGCGAGGTAAACGAGCGCGAGCAACGCGCCGACGATCGCGAGCCGTGAGAGCGGATCGTCGTCGCGCCGAAAACTGAACCGGTCGGCAATGACCACCGCGATCGCGGCGAAGACGATGATTATGCCTCCCTCGATGAGCGCTATCGACAGCTGATCGTGCGAAACGGCCTGCGCGAATGCGCCTGCGTATCGCACCTCGGCCGCCGTGCTGCCTGAAAACGTTTGAAGCTGCAACGGACTGAAGTAAGACCAAACCACGGTCGCTGCCAGAACGCCGGCGATCGCATACACAAACCACTGATGGGTCCGCGAAGCGAGCCACAGCACGATCGCCGCGATGATCCCTGCAATGACCATGGCCAAGAACGTATGCAGCACCCAAAAGAACGCCCACCAGCGCGTAAGCTCGGTCGTCAGCCCGAGCGTATGATCGACGCGATAGAGATAGAAGGTAGGGGGCGATGCGGCGAGCCGAGCTACCAGGGCGAGCGCGGCGCCAAAGCAGAAGCGTACGCCCCATTCGCGGCGAAGGCGGCGGCGCAGCCAATCCCGCAGCGATCCCGCGCCACCCGAACTCCACAGATAGAACAACGCAATCGCTTCGAATATCTGCGTGAGGACGAACCCAAAGACGGTCCAGTGCGCGCGCCGAATCGCCGCCGTTTGACGGTCGGGATCCACGAGCTTCGCGGCCGGCTCGGTCATCAGCGCGCTGCGAGAAAGAGCATCGATTCGCAGGTCGAGCGCGTTGGACCGCTGCGCTGCGGATGCGCCCGCGGCGAGCAAGACGAGCGCGATCGCCGTCGCGATCACGAACCTCATTTTTTCGGCAGGGGGCGTGCGGGATTGCCGGCGACGCGCTTGCCGGCCGGAACGTCCTTGGTGACGACCGAGCCGGCACCCGTCAATGCGCCGTCGCCGACGCTTACGGGCGCCACGAGTGAGGTGTTGGAGCCGATCGAGACGTCGCGGCCGATACGCGTTTCGTTCTTCTTGCTGCCGTCGAAGTTGCACGTAATCGTTCCGGCACCGATATTCGTCTCTTCACCGACCGTCGCATCGCCGACGTAAGAAAGATGACTGACCTTGACGCCAGGCTCGAATTTCGATTTCTTGATCTCGACGAAGTTGCCGACGTGCACTCGGTCCGCGAGTTGCGTCTCACCGCGAAGGTGCGCGAAAGGTCCGATCGAGACGTCGCTGCCCAGCTCCGAATCGATGACGACGCTCTCGCGTACGGTGACGCGATTGCCCAGCCTCGCCCACGAAAGACGCGAGTTCGGGCCGATCACGCAGCTCGTGCCGAGTTTCGATAGCCGCGCGATGGTCGTATTCGGATAGATGACCGTATCGGGTCCGATTTCGAGCTCCGGTTCTAGATAGGTCGTCTGGGGATCGACGATCGTCACGCCGTCGCGCATATGATGAGCGCATAGGCGAGCATTCATCTCCTTGCGTGCCAGCGCGAGCTCCACGCGATCGTTGATCCCGAGCACGTGGATCGGATCGCTCGCAGCAATCGGAATGACGCGCTTTCCGGCGCCGGCGAAATACTCGACCGTGTCGGTCAGATAGTATTCGGATTGCGCGTTATCGGTCCGTAACCGCGTCACGGCTTCGCGCAACGCCGTCTCGTCGAACGCATAAATGCCGGCGTTCATCTCGTCGATGGCAAGCTCTTCCGGCGTCGCGTCACGAACTTCCACTATTCGCTCGACGCCCTCCGCGCCGCGAACGATCCGGCCGAAGTACGACGGCAGCGGCATCTTTACGGTGACGAGCGCCATTGCCGCGTCGTGCTCTTGGGAATCGAACGACCCAACCATGGTGCGAAAGATCTCTTCGGTAACCAGCGGCATATCGCCGCAGGCAACCACGATCCGGCCGCCCCGATGCTGCGCGAGGCGGTCGAGCGCGACGCGAACCGCGTGACCGGTTCCGAGCTGTTCCTCCTGGAGCACTCCGGCAACGCCGAATCGCGTGATCTCCTCTTCCAGCTCCCTATTGACGACGACGACGATCTCCGTAATGCCCGCAGCCCGAAGTGCGCGCACGACGTACCACAGCATCGGCCGGCCGCAAACGTCGTGCAGAACTTTCGAGCGCGCGCTCTTCATGCGCCTGCCTTTGCCTGCCGCAAGAACGATCGCGCGCGTCACTTGGGCTCCGCTTCGCGCGCGAGTACGTCGATGGCGTTGCGCAACCGTTCCCGAACGATATCCCGGCCGAGCAGCTCCATCGAATCGTAGAGCGGGATCGACGTTGGGCTTCCCGTAATCGCTACGTAAAAAGGACGCGCGACGTCGCGAGACTTTTTCCCGAGCGTCTCGGCGATACGCTCGAAGACGGTTTGGATCGCAAACGCATTCCAGCTCGGCAAGGCATCCAAGTCGGTTACTGCGTCCGCAAGGGCTTTCCGCGTTTCGGTTTGATCGAGCTTCTTGCTTTTCAGATCGGCCGCACGCAGCGCGAGCCGCCCCGAAAAAAGAAAGGCCAGCAGCGGGCCGAGATCGCTGAAGCGCTCGATGCGGGGTGCGGCAAGCTGCGCGATGCGCGCCAAGCGCTCCGGCGTCACCGCCCATTGCTCGACCCGCCGCACGAACGATTCTGCGTCGAGCCGTTCGCGAATGTAGCGCGCGTTGAGCCAGTCGAGCTTTGCTACGTCGAATACGGGGCCGCCGATCGGAACGTGTTCGAGCTCGAACCGCCGCACGATCGTGGGAAGATCCATCAGCTCGTCCTCGCCTTCTCGCGTGGCGTTGAGGAGCAACGCCAAGAAGTTGACGAGCGCCTCGGCCAGATATCCCATCGAACGATAAAAGAGCATCCCCGTCGGGTTCTTGCGTTTACTCAGCTTGCTCTTATCGGGATTGCGCAGCAACGGCAGATGCAAGAGCTTGGGCGGCTGCCATCCGAAATACGAGTAGAGCAGGAGGTGCTTGGGTGCGCTGCTGACCCATTCTTCCCCGCGAAAGACGTGCGTGATTTCCATCAGATGGTCGTCGACGACATTGGCGAGGTGGTACGTCGGCATCCCGTCCGACTTCACGAGCACCTGCATGTCGACGTCTTTGTAGTGGAACTCGATCGGACCGCGCCGCAGATCCTCGACGACGCAGATGCCATCGTCCGGGACGACCATGCGAACGACGTGCGCGTCGCCGGCCGCTTCGCGACGCGCAATCTCTTGCGGCGAATACGTCGCGCACAGGCCATCGTAGCGCGATGGCTGCCCGGCCGCCCGCTGCGCCACGCGCATCTCTTCCAAGCGCTGCGGAGTGCAGAAACATCGGAAGGCGTGGCCGCTTGCGAGCAGTTTTTCGGCATATTCGCGATAGATTGCCGAACGCTCGCTCTGACGGTAAGGCCCGTGCGGACCACCGACATCGGGGCCTTCGTCCCATTCGATGCCGCACCAACGCAACGTTTGAAGAATGACGCGCTCGCTCTCCGCAGTGCTGCGCGCGCGATCGGTATCCTCGATCCTCAAAATGAACTCGCCGCCGTGCTTCTTTGCGAAGCAATAATTCGCCAGTGCAGTATACGCCGTCCCCACGTGCGGATCACCGGTCGGCGATGGCGCGACGCGCGTTCGCACACCGGTCATGCTTAGCCGACCAGCGCTCGCCGCTTACCGCATTCGCGTTCGACGAAGTCGATGATGTCCTGCAGCGGCGCGCCCGGCGTAAAGATCGCTCGTACGCCGAGTTCTTTGAGCCGCTTCGTGTCTTCTGCCGGAATGGTACCGCCCCCAAAAAAGACGATATCACCGGCATCGTGCGCTCGCAGCTGCTCGACGACGAGCGGGAAGAGCGTCATGTGCGCACCCGAGAGGATCGAGAGGCCGATGCCGTCGGCATCTTCTTGAATCGCGGTCTGCACGATCTGCTCCGGCGCTTGGAAGAGGCCGGTATAAATGACTTCCATACCTGCATCGCGCAACGCGCGCGCGATCACCTTCGCGCCGCGGTCGTGGCCGTCAAGCCCGGCTTTAGCGATGACGATGCGCAGCGGTCGTTGGTTCATCGTTCTCCACGATTCCGGCGCGGCGCCGGCTCAAATGCAACGCTTCTTCGAGATTGCTCACGACGCGCCGCAGCGTACGGCGCATGCGATAGAGCTCGATGTCGCTGCGACAACGCAGCCCGTGCTTGTGACGCATCGTCGAGTTTAGACCACCGCACGTTCGATGTAGCGGCCGTACACGGCGGCCATTGCTTCGACGATCTCGCCTTCGGTGCAATAAGCGTTGACGCAGTCGATAAGATGCGGCATCAGGTTGTCTTTGGAATCCCGGCAAGCCGCCTCCAGGCGCTCGAGCGTACGACCGGCGGCCGCAGCATCACGATTGCCCCGAACGCTCTGCACGGCGCGGGCCTGGGCGCGCTCGGTCTCTTCGGTGATCTTGAGCAGATCGATCGCTTCGTCGCTCTCGTCGTGCGTGAACGCGTTGACGCCGACGATGATGCGATCGCGCGTTTCGATGGAGCGCTGGTAGCGGTAACTGGCTTCGGCGATTTCGCGCTGGAAAAAACCGGCTTCGATCGCTTCGATCACGCCTCCGAACTCCGCAATCTGATCGAAGTAGGCCTCGGCCTGGCGCTCCATCTCATCGGTGAGCGCCTCGACGAAGTACGAGCCGCCGAGCGGATCGGCGACGTTGGTAACGTTCGTCTCGTACGCCAAAACCTGCTGGGTTCGCAACGCGATCTCAACCGATTTCTCCGTCGGCAGCGCCAGAACTTCGTCCATCGAGTTCGTGTGCAGCGACTGAGTGCCGCCCAATACCGCCGCCATCGCTTCGTATGCGACTCGGACGATGTTATTTTCGGGCTGCTGCGCGGTCGCGCTGCATCCCGCGGTCTGGGTATGAAATCGCAGTTGCCACGAGCGCGGATTGCGGGCGCCGTATTTCTCGCGCAAGCGTTTTGCCCAAATGCGGCGCGCGGCCCGAAATTTCGCGATTTCTTCGAAGAAGTCGATGTGAGAGTTGAAGAAAAAAGAAAGGCGCGGCGCAAAATCGTCGACGTCCATCCCCGCGGCCATGCACGCTTCCACGTACGCGAAACCGTCGGCAAGCGTAAAGGCCAACTCCTGCGCGGCCGTCGAGCCGGCTTCCCGAATGTGGTATCCGGAGATCGAGATCGTATTCCACTTCGGCATCTCGCGCGTACAGAACTCGATCATGTCGACGATGATCCGCATGTGCGGACGGGGCGGAAAGATCCACTCTTTCTGCGCGATGTACTCTTTGAGGATGTCGGCCTGAATCGTCCCGCCGAGCTTGGCTCGCGGAATGCCTTTCTTCTCGGCGGCCGCGACGTACTGCGCGAGCGCGATGCAGGCCGGCCCGTTGATCGTCATCGAGGTCGTGATCTCACCCATGTCGATGCCGTCGAAGAGCAACTCCATGTCGGCGAGCGAGTCGATCGCGACGCCGCACTTGCCGACTTCGCCGCGCGCTTGCGCGGCGTCCGAGTCGTAGCCCATGAGCGTCGGCATGTCGAACGCGACGGAAAGACCGTGTTGCCCCTGCTCGAGCAGGAAATGATAGCGCTCGTTCGTCTGCGCCGCGTTGCCGAAACCGGCAAACTGACGCATCGTCCAAAGCCGGTCGCGATAGCCGTTGGGATGAATGCCGCGCCGATACGGATACTCCCCCGGCAACGGCAGGTCGATCCCTCTGACGTCTTCCGGTCCGTAGACGGTTTTCAGCGGAACGTCGGAGATCGTCCGGTCAAGTGCCCCAGAGCCAGGGCCTTTGCGAGCCCAGCGCCCGGCGGGCCGCTCGATTGCCTTCATCCTGAGCCGGTGATCCTGAGCCTTGAGCCTGTCATCGTGAGCCTGTCAAAGGACATAGCGGCCCAGCTTTTCGACACGCCGCCGGAAAATCCCCAAAGAGCCGGCTGAAGCTACGCGTGAAACTGCGACAAAACGCGTTCGGCCGCTTCGTACGGGTCGAGATCGCCGTGCGGCTGCGCTTCGAGCATGCGATCGAGACGAGCCGAAATACGGCCGAGCGCGAGCTGCCGTACTTGATGGTTGAATGCATCGTGGCGGCGGCGCTCGATTTCGCCGGTTTCGTTCAAGTACGCGACATGGCGCTCGATGGCGGCAACGAGTTCGTCGATCCCGCGCCCTTCGAGCGCTTGCGTCGTCACCAGCTCCGGAACCCAACCAGGCCACTGCTGCATCTCCATCATCGACCGTATCTCGCGACGAAGCTGATTGGCCATCGGGTGATCGGCTTTGTTGACGACGAAAACATCGGCGATCTCCATGATTCCGGCTTTGAGAACTTGAATCGAGTCTCCGCTGCCGGGCTGAAGCGCGACCAGCGTCGTCTGCGCGAGCTCCGCAATCGCCACCTCGCTCTGCCCGACGCCCACCGTTTCGATCAGCACGAGATCGAAGCCGAAGGCATCCATCAGCAAGACGGCGTCCGCCGTCGCGCCGGCAAGACCGCCCAAATGGCCGCGGCTCGCCATCGAACGAATGAAGACGCCTTCATCGGTGAAGTGCTCGGCCAGCCGGATTCGGTCGCCGAGCAACGCCCCATGTGAAAACGGCGAACTTGGATCGACCGAGACGACGCCGACGCGGCGGCCGCGCGAGCGAGCGTTGCGAACGAGATCGGACGCAAGCGTCGATTTACCCACGCCGGGAGGCCCCGTGAGGCCCACCGTCATCGCGCGGCCCGTCTTCGGATAGACCGCTCGAACGAGATCGCCGCCGCGGCCCGATTCGGCGAACGAGATGGCCCGCGCAAGCGCGCGTGGATCGCCTCGTTCGAAGTCGCGCAATAACTCCATGTGAAGGATGACATCTGCGCCCGGGAGCAAGAGCGGACCTTCCTCGCGTGTAAGCCGATACGCCGATCGTGCCTTTACTGCATTTTATGCGGGGAGCGAGCTTCGCACTCGGCGTTATCCTCGCGTGTCAGTGCGCCGCGCCCGCTCGAGCTCAGTCGCTCGTCGTTCCGCTCACGGGCAAGCGGACACGCGACATTTCGCCCGAGACGCTCTTTCACACGTTATTTCACGACTTCTTCTTACAGGACGACGCGACGACGTACGTGCAATCCGGCGATATTCCGGCGATGTGGCTGCGCGACTCTTCGGCGCAGACGATCCCCTACATACGATTCCAAACGGCATATCCGGTCTTGCGCGCGCGCTTTGCCGGCGTCATCGAGCGCAACGCTCGCAACATTCTCACCGATCCATATGCGAACGCGCTGCAATCGGATTATACGGTCTGGGAGCGGAAGTGGGAGGTCGACTCACTCGCGTGGCCGGTAATTCTCGCCTCCGTCTACTGGCGCTCGACGCGAGACGCAACGGTCTTCACGCCGGACCTGCACCGTGCGCTCGCGGCCGTCGTCAAGACCTACGCTTGCGAGCAAAACCACCGGCGATGCAGCGCCTACGAGTTTCCCGAACGCGTCTACACCAACGACGCGTACAACAGGGGAACCGGCATGATTTGGGGCGCCTTTCGTCCCTCGGACGATCCGGTCGAATACCGCTTCAACGTCCCGCAAAACGCGATCGCCGTGGTAGCGCTGCGCGACATCGTCGAGCTGGCTCTGGAAGGTTATCGCGATCGGGCGTTGGCCGATCGGGCCCAAGACCTCGGCGAACGGGTCCAAGCCGGCATCCAGCTCTATGGACGCTTTTACAATCCGGTCCGGCGCGTTTGGATGTATGCCTACGAAACGGACGGATTCGGACGATATAACCTCATGGACGATGCGAACATCCCGAACCTCACGACGCTGCCCTACATCGATTGGTGTTCGGCTTTCGATCCGACCTACTTGGCGACGCGCTCCTTTACGTTGAGCATGGATAATCCGTTCTACTTTGCCGGCCGCTACGCGCAGGGGCTGGGAAGTCCGCATACGCCGTACGGATACGTCTGGCCGTTGGGGATCATCGGGCGAGCTCTTACCGCAACGTCATCGCTCGAAGTCGCCACCGCGATTACGACACTGGCGGAGACCGACGGCGAGAGCGGATTGATTCACGAAAGCTTTTATCCGGACGGCTACTGGCGCTTCACCCGTCCCGAGTTCGGCTGGGCGAATGCGCTGGGCGCGGAGCTCGTTTTTCGGACGCTTGCCGGCGAGCAGCAGACGCAGTTTGCCTGGGATGGCCCAATGCTGTTCGAGGAGAGATCCCGGACGCCGACGCTCGTCCCACACTTCACGCAAATAGAGAATGCGGCACTTATCGTCGGCGCGCTCGGACGCCTTCTTCACGCTACCGGCGGCGGGATGCCGCACGAATAGCGCCAAGACTGCATCGGTATGGATCGAGGGTATTACCGCTATCCGTCGATAGCAGGCGGTCGAATTCTCTACATTTGCGAGGATGATATTTGGAGCGCGCCGGCACAAGGCGGTGCCGGCACCCGCTTGACGGTCAGCTTCGGCACGTGCACTTTTCCCCGGCTCTCTCCCGACGGTGCGTGGATTGCCTTCGTTTCCACCGATGAAGGAAATCCCGAACTCTACCTCATGCCCTCGCACGGCGGCGAGCCGCGCCGGCTAACGTTTCTCGGAGCAACGATACTCTGGGCCAGCGGCTGGAGCGACGACGGTCAAACCATTTACTTCGTCGCAAATCCCACGACGTGGTATGAGGGCGAAACGCGCCCCTTCGCAATAGACCGCGATGGAGGACTGCCACGCGAGCTCAATGTGGGGCATGCGCGCTCCCTTTCGTTTGGACCGCAGGGGCGGCTTGCGCTAGGACGTAACGCGTCCGACCCGGCACGGTGGAAGCGCTACCGCGGGGGTACCTCCGGTGAAATCTGGATCGACGCTCGGGGAGACGGCACTTTCGAGAAGCTGCCGCTTCCCGACGGCAACCCGTGCTGGCCGATGTGGATCGGCGATCGCATCTACTTCTTGGCCGATCACGAAGGCATTGGAAATATTTATTCGTGCGCGTTGGACGGCAGCGGCGTCGCGCGTCACACGCACGAAAGCGAGTATTACGTGCGCTTTCCGTCGACCGACGGAAAGCGAATCGTCTACTCCGCCGGCGGCGAAGTCGGACTTCTGGACGTTGCAAGCGACACCGCGCAGCACGTCGCGATCGCGACGCACTCGCCGATGCCGCAGACGGCGCGGCGCTTCGAAAAAGCCTCGGAGTCGCTCGAGCACTTCGTCGCGCACCCCGACGGTACCCAAATTGCGTTCGACGCGCGCGGTCAAGAGTTTACGATGCCGCTTTTCGAAGGCGCCGAGATTCGGCACGGCAACGGCAGCCGCGCCCGGACGCGCCTCACGCAATGGCTCTGACGGCGAGCATCTCGTCTCCGTCACCGACGTCAATGGATACGAGCAAATTGCCGTTCGCCGCGCCGACGCCTCGCAAGATCTCAAGCTTGTCACCACCGGCGATATCGGGCGCGTCACCGACCTGGTTTGCTCGCCGGTCAATGCAGTCGTCGCCTTTGCGAATCATCGTCACGATCTATGCATTCTCGACGTCGACGACGGCAAGGTACGGGTCGTCGACAATTCGCCGTCGCACCGGATCCAAGATCTGGCCTTCTCTCCGGACGGGCGTTTCGTCGCGTACGTGTGGTGGCCGGCGCACGGTACGTCCATCATCCGCGTGGTGAAGGTTCGCTCCGGAAAAGTTCACGACGTCAGCTCGCCCCTGCGTTTAGACAAGTCGCCCGCCTGGGATTCGGAGGGCAACTATCTCTACTTTATCTCGACGCGTGACTTCAATCCGGTATACGATGCGCTGCAATTCGATCTCAGCTTCCCGCAGGCGAGCCGGCCGTTCGTCGTCACCCTTCGAAAGGACGTGCCGTCACCGTTCGTGCCGAAACCCAAACCGGTTCACTACGACCACCATCACGAGCACGAGCGGCTGAACAACAAACCGCGCTAAGCCCGTTGACGTCGAGATCGATTTCGACGGCATTACGGGGCGGGTTCTCGGCTTTCCGGTCGACGAAGGCGAGTACGGCCAAATCGTCGCGGCTCGCGAGCGCGTACTCTTTACGCGCTTCGCGGTCAAAGGCATCAAGCCGACCCGGCGCGAGGATCTCGAACACGAAGATCAGGGCACGCTTCTGGCCTACGACTTCGAGCAGCAACGGCTTGCGACCGTTGCCTCCGAGTGCGACGAGATTCGTCTCGGCCGCGACGGCAGAACGCTGATCTATCGCTCGCGCGACCGGCTGCGCGCAATCGACGCGCTCAACGACCTCCCGGAGGAAGGCGACGAGCAGAAACCGCCGAGCGAACCGGGGCGCAAGAGCGGCTGGATCGACATCGATCGCGCGAACGTCGAAATCGTTCCGCGCGACGAATGGGCGCAGATGCTGCGCGAGGCTTGGCGCTTACAGTCCGAGCACTTCTGGGTCGAAGACATGAGCGACATCGATTGGGATCGCGTCTACGACCGTTATCAAGCGCTGCTCCCGCGCGTGCGAACGCGCGGCGAGCTCTCCGATCTCATTTGGGAGATGCAGGGCGAGCTGGGCACCTCGCACGCTTACGAGTCTGGCGGCGATTATCGCGAGCCCCCTCAATATCAGCGCGGTTTTCTCGGCGCCGACCTGCGATGGGACGAAGGACGTGAAGGCTACTGCATCGATCGCATTTACCGCGGTGACTCGTGGAATCGCGAGCACGATTCGCCGCTCGCGGAACCGGGTCTCGATATCAATGAAGGCGACTGCATCGTGGCCATCGGCGGCAAGCGCCTATCGCGCGACATTACGCCCGAACGAGCTGCTCGTCAATGCATCGGACAAGAACGTCTCCGTGACGCTGCGCGAGAAGAAAGGCGAAGAGCGGACCGTGCTTGTAAAGGCGCTCGCCAACGAAGCGGCGCTGCGCTATCGCGCCTGGGTCGAAGAAAACCGCCGAATCGTGCACGAGCGTACCGAGGAGCGCGTCGGCTACCTTCACATCCCCGACATGGGGCCGTGGGGATTCTCCGAGTTTCACCGCGGCTATCTCAGCGAGTTCGACCGTAAAGGCTTGATCGTCGACGTTCGTTACAATCGCGGCGGCCACGTTTCGCCGTTGCTCATCGAAAAGCTCGCGCGCAAGCGCATTGGTTACGACGCTCCGCGCTACGGCGCGCCGGTTCCGTATCCGCCCGAATCGGTCGGCGGCCCGATCGTCGCGCTGACCAACCAGTTTGCCGGCTCAGACGGCGATATCTTCAGCCATGCATTCAAACTCTACAAACTCGGACCGCTTGTCGGTAAGCGCACTTGGGGAGGCGTCATCGGCATCGATCCGTACCATCATCTCGTCGACGGAACGCTGACGACGCAGCCCGAGTTTTCGTTCTGGTTCGTCGACGTCGGCTGGGGCGTCGAAAACCACGGAACCGATCCCGACTATGACGTCGACGTACGCGCCGCACGATTATCGCGACGGCAAGGATCCGCAGCTCGAGCTCGCATTGCAGTTGATGGACGACGCGCTCGCACGATTACGTCGAGCTGCGGCCGGATCTCTCGACGCGTCCGTCGTTACCGTTGCCGACCCTGGCGTGAGGCCGGGCGCGCCTGCTCTTCGCGCTGGCGGTCTTTGCCGCGGCCGGCGGGCGCCTATATCGCAAGCGCATCGGTAGAGCCCGCGTCGTGGGACACTGCCGAGCTGCAAGGCGTACCGTACATTCTCGGCATCTCACACCCGACCGGCTTTCCGTTTTACGTCTTGCTCGGTTACGTCTGGTCGCACGCCTGTTGCGGTCGGATCGGTTGCATGGCGCATGAACGTCATGAGCGCCGTTGCAATGAGCGCGACGGCGGTCGCAGCCTACGCCATGGCGCTCGAGTTCGGCGCGAGCGTTCCGGTCGCGTTCGTTGCAACACTCTGGTTTGCGTTCACGCAGAACGTTTGGTCGCACGCCGTGCGGGCCGAAGCCCAGGATCTCGCAGTAGCGTGCGAGGCATTCGCGATCTACGCATTTATGCGCTGGATGCGCGGCGCCGGCAATCGCTGGTTTGTCGCTGCGTTTCTCGCTCTGCGGCCTCGGTATGGCCGCGCATCCGAACGCGTTGTGGATCCTGCCCGCGTTTCGTCGATCGGTGCGCTCGATCGCGCGCGGCCGCCCGCCGGTGCGACTCGTCGCCGTATCGGTCGCGGTGCTCGCCGGTGCGCTGATGCTCTACCTCTATTTCCGCTGCGCTCGACCTACGTCGTCAACCACCATCTCGATCCGGCCGCGTGCATTACCCGGCGCGGGCGGCGGCATCTTTTGGAACTATAACGATCCGCGAACTCCGCACGGACTGATGCTGGAGCTGACCGGAAGCGATTCCGAGACGCCGGCTTATTTTCTCGCTTCATTCAATCCGGCACACGTGCAAGGCGTGCTGTGGACGTTCGTTACGACGCTGCGGCGCCCAATATGGCACCTTTGCCTTGTTCCTTATACTGGCCGGCCTCGTTGCGGCCTGGCGACGCGACTGGCGCAGCACGCTTGTGCTCTGCATTGCTTGCATCGCGGGTCTCTTCTTTTCGGTGGTCTATCCGAATGAAAGCGACGTCGGCCGATATCGCTTGCTCGTCTCGTGGCTCGCAGTGCCGCTGCTCGGCGCGCTGACGCCTCGAAGTAACAACCCTTGGCTTTCGTATCCGGCTTAGTACTGCATGGAACACTCATCTCGTTCTTGCCGCGGGCGCTATCCTTGCATTCGCTTCGCAGCGGGCTTCTTCGACCGACTCGCCGGCGAAGGCGGCCGCTGGGTCATTCGCGCGGTTCGGCCGTACGTGCCGCCCGGGAGCGTCATCGTCACAGATTGGCTCGATGCGACCTCGTTGGCCTACGGCGCCTACGTCGACGGCTCGCTGCCGGGGCGGATCATCGTCTCCGACGACCGGCTCGACGTCCCGCTCTATCGGCGCTGGGCGCGCGACCACCGTGTCTTCGTCCTCGTGAATCCGCGCGACGTAGAATCGCTGGGCGGTGCGACCGATTACGCGCGGCTCGACGCCTATCACGAACTCTATCAAGTGAGTCCGTAAGGCGAGCCGCTCGGCATGACAACGATCCGTCGACATCGCGGTTCGCCCTCAGGTATGCCGGGTAAAATATGCCATCCAGCGAAGAATCGCCGCTCGGGGAGGGGAGCAATGAGCAGCAACGTAACTCGTTCGGACGACGGGATCGAGCGTCGCTGGAGGGTGAGCGCCGGTACACGGCGCGGACGTGCGTCGCCTACGCGGCAGTTTCGTGCCGGACACAGTTTTGCGCGCATGGGAGCCGAGCGGCTTTGGGAGGACTTGCGCGCGTGGAGCCCGTGACTGCGCTTGGCGCGCTGACCGGCAATCAAGCCGTACAGGCGGCGCGGGCGGGATTGCGCGCGCTCTATTGCAGCGGCTGGCAAGTGGCGGCCGACGCAAATCTCGCAGGAGAAATGTATCCGGACCAAAGCCTCTATCCCGTCAACAGCGTCCCGGCGTTGGTCGAACGGCTCAACAACGCGCTGGCGCGCCTCGACCAGATCGAATCGCTCGAAGGTCGCGGCGGAACGCACTGGTATCTTCCGATCGTCGCCGACGCCGAAGCCGGGTTCGGGGGCGCGCTCAATGTCTTCGAGCTGACGAAGAGCTTGATCAAAGCCGGCGCGGCCGGCGTGCATTTCGAAGATCAACTCAGCTCCGAGAAAAAATGCGGTCACCTCGGCGGCAAAGTCTTGATCCCAACGCAACAGGCGGTGCGCCATCTGGTGGCGGCGCGCCTCGCCGCCGACGTCCTCGACGTGCCCACGGTTCTCATCGCGCGTACCGATGCGAACGCGGCAAAGCTGATCACGAGCGACGTCGATCCGCGCGACCGCGAACTTCTCACCGGCGAACGCACGGCTGAGGGTTTCTACGTTACGACACCAGGCATCGAAGCCTGCATCGCGCGCGGCTTAGCCTACGCACCTTACGCCGACTGATTTGGATGGAAACGTCCGAGCCCAATATCTGCGAGGCGCAGCGTTTTGCCGACGCAATCCACGCGCGATTTCCCGGTAAGCATGCTCGCCTACAACTGCTCCCCGTCGTTCAACTGGAAGAAAAAGCTCGATGCCGCGTCGATTGCATCTTTCCAAGAGCGGCTCAACGCAATGGGTTATAAGTTCCAGTTCGTGACGCTCGCGGGATTTCACGCGCTCAATCACGCTTCTTTACGCTCGCGCACGATTTCAAAGAGCGCGGCATGACCGCGTATGCCGAGTTTCAAGAGCGCGAGTTTGCGAGCGAGGCGCCTCGGCTACACGGCAACCCGCCATCAGCGCGAGGTCGGAACGGGATACTTCGACGAAGTCGCGAGCGTGATCGGCGAAGGACGAATCTCGACGGGGGCGCTCGCAGAGTCAACCGAAGCCGAGCAGTTCTACGAAACACGGCGATCGCCGGCGTAGCATGAACGTCGCGCCGGCAGGCTTTGCGATCGAGCGCGACCTGCCGGCCGGTTTTGCCGATTTCTACCTCCCGCTGCACCGGCACTTCACGCCGCGGCAGCAAGCGCTCGCCGAAGACGCGCGGAGATCGGCTCGCGCGCGCGCACGCCGGCGAACTCCCGCACTATTTACCGCCTTCGGAGGCCACGCGAACGCAGTGGCGCATCGAGCTGCCCGGCGTGGTGCGCCGACCAGCGCAATCAGATGACGGGACCAGCGGACGACGCAGAGCTCTGCGTGAAGATGCTCAACTCCGGTGCGCCGGGCGTCATGCTCGATCTCGAAGACTCGATGGCCAATACTTGGGAACACCTGATGCTCGGCCATCGGAATATCGTGGCGGCGCTCTACGGCGAGCTCACGTACGACGATGCCAAACGCGGCACGATCGTGACGATCAAGCCGAGCACGACGGTGGTATGGACGCGCGTGCGCGGATTGCACCTTTCGCAAGCGGGCGTCATCACCCAGACGCTTACCAGCGCTTCGCTCTTCGATCTTGCGTTGCTTGTCTTCAACCTCGACTACGCGCGCCTGCGCCATCCGCTCTGCATCTACATTCCGAAATCCGAGTCGGCGGAGGAGGCGATCTGGTGGAAAGACGTTTTCGACGCGCTCGCCGCCGCCAAGGGCTGGCGACTCGGTGCGATCAAGGCCATGGCGCTGGTCGAATCGCATCCGATCGCCTACGAGATGGAAGAGTTCCTCTACAACTTGCGCGACTATATTCTTGGCTTGAATCTGGGCGCTGGGACTACATGGCGAGTCTCATCCACTATAATTTCGAAGACCCGCAATGGCTGCTGCCCGATCGCAACTCCATTCCGTTCGACGTCGCTTTCTTTGCGCGACTGCGAACGGTGCTGCCGGAGATCACGCACAAGCACGGCGCGCTCGCCATCGGCGGAATGACCGCGCTCTATCCCAGCCGCGAAGATTCCGAACTCAACGCGCGCGCGCTCGCGCTGCTCGAGCGGGACAAGGCCAACGAAGCCGCCTGTCTCATGGATGGCGCTTGGACCGGCCATCCGGATCAGAACGCGATCGCCGTCGCGCAGTTTCCCGCATCCCAATCAGCTCGGGGCGCCCGCCGCCTGGAAACGACGCATCCGGATCTTCGGCCCGCGCCAATCGGCGTCGGCGCCACGACGATCGAGAGGCACGCGCGCCGCGGTGCGCACGGTGATTCGATATCGTAACGGCGTGCTCGAAGGGCGGGGCGCGAGCCTGCTCGACGGATATATGGAAGATCTCGCGACCGACCGAATCTACCGGCTGATGATCGCGCAACGCATCCGCTATGCCGGGGATTACACTCCGGCTTCGATCTCCGCGATGTTCGACGAAGAGCTCGAGCGAATTCTTGCCGAGCTCCCCGACGGAACCGACGATTCGTCGCGCGCGAGGTACCGGCGCGCACGAGAGATTTCCGAAGCGATGATTCGCAGCGGCACGTTCGACCCGACTTAACGAACGTTCGCCGCCGTTCGTCCCGCCCGGCCTGCCGGTCGTCACCTCGCGGTTGACCTCGGCCTACCGCGCGGGCTATGAAAGAGCTATGAGAGGCCGCACCGGTACGACCGCCGGCAATAGCGTCGAACCTTCTGCCGTGAGCGTCCGTGTACGCACCGCTTCGGCCGCGGCGGTCGTGACGCTCGTCATTCACCTCGCGGCGAACCCGCACTACGGCTTCTTCCGCGACGAGCTCTATTTCATCATCTGCGGTTTTCACCCGGCGTGGGGCTACGTCGATCAGCCGCCGGTCGCGCCGCTTCTTGCGGCGGCCTCGCAGCTCTTCGGTCATTCGCTCTTTGCGCTGCGCACCGTTCCGGCGGTTTTCGCAGCTGCGGGCGCCTACGTCACCGTACTGCTCGCCTTCGAATTTGGCGGGGGCATCTTTGCGAGCGCTCTGGCAACGCTTGCGTATCTCGCTGCGGGCGTGCTGGAGAGCTTCGGTGCGAAAGTGGGGCCCGACATGGTCGGCCTCTGGCTATGGCCGCTCGCGGCACTCTACGTCGTGCGGATCGTCAAAGAGGGGGATCCTCGCTGGTGGCTGGCCGCCGGCGCGGCGACCGGCATCGCACTCGAAAGCAAGTATAGCGTCATATTCTTCGCGATTGCGCTGGTGCTCGGTTTGCTGCTAACGCCGCAGCGCCGGGTGCTGCGCTCGAAGTGGTTTTTCGCCGGCGCAGCGGCGGCAATCGTCATCGCCTCGCCGAATTTCCTGTGGCAGGGCCTCCACGGTTTTCCGATGTGGGACTTGCTGCGCAACGGCGCCGCCGGCAAGAACGTCGTTGCAAGCCCCGCGCTCTTCCTCTTCCAACAACTGCTGCTCACCAATCTCTTCGCCTCGCCGATTTGGATCATCGGCCTTATTTGGCTGCTGACAAACTCGAGGGCGCGATTTCTGGGCTACGCGTATCTCATTCTCATCGCCGTGATGATCGCGTTCCACGCGAAGCATTACTACCCCGCGGACGTGTACCCGATTCTGATGGCGGCGGGAAGCGTACCCATCGAAACGTGGACGCGACGCGCGCTCGTCCTGCGCGCGGTAATCGTCGCTGCGACGGTCGCCGCGTGGCTCTTCTTTGTTCCGTTTTCCTTGCCCGTGCTTTCCGAAACGGCAATGATCGATTACGGTGCCTTCGTCGGAAGGACGCTCCATATCTCGCGCTCCACGATGCAAACCGAGCACGGTCGGCACTCGGCGCTGCCGGAAGATTGGGCGGACATGCACGGCTGGCCCGAGCTCGCCTCGACGGTAGCACGAATTTACTATGCGCTACCCGTGCAAGAGCGCGACCAGGCGGCAATCGTCGCGAGCAATTACGGCGAGGCTGCGGCGATCGACTTTTTCGGCCCGCTATACGGCTTGCCGCCGGCGATTTCGGGACATAACAACTATTGGCTGTGGGGCACGCACGGATATAGCGGCAACGTGATCATCGACGTCAACGGCGATTGCGGGAGGCACGATTTTCCAGGCCTCTTCCGCAGCGCGCGTCTCGCCGCGCACTTCGACGCGCCATGGGTGATTTCGTACGAGGACAACATTCCGATCTCGGTCTGTGTGGGGATCACGCAACCCCTGGCCAAGCTCTGGCCGCAGTTGCGACATTACATCTGACTTACGGATCCTCGTCTGCCGGCGACGCAGCCTCATTACCGGGATGAAACGGCGGCGCGTCAATCTTCGAAAATTCGCGCGGCCGTCGATTGAAGTCAAACGCGTCCATCAAAGCGTCGGCGCGGCGGTCGGTCGAACGCAGCGCACCCTTCGGAATGCCGAACGTCTCCTCGATGAAGGCGAGGATGCTTCCGAACTCGTGTTGCGCCTTCGAGACGTACGCATGCTTTGCATATGCCGATACGACCACGAGCGGCACTCGGAAACCAAGCTCGTTGTGATTGTAGATTTTTGGCGCAACGTGGTCGTACCAGCCTCCCCAGTCGTCCCAAGTGATGAAGATCGCCGTATCGTTCCAATATTTGCTTTTGCCGATCGCGTTGACGATCGCGGAAACCCAGGCCGGTCCTTGCGTCCCACCGATGTGACCGGCGTGGTCGGACCACGGAGGGTTGGGAATTACCCACGAAAGATTGGCGAGACGTCCGTGTTTGATGTCGCTCAGAATGGTTTGAGAAGGCCAGACCACGTTCTTGTATTGGGGACCGTTTCGCACTTGGCGGTACGAGTCCATCGCCTCCCAGCGGCCCGCGCCCCGATGCGGCTGGTAATAACGCCACGACAAATGCTTTGCTTCGATGAACGTAGAGAGCACCGGATGATCGAAGCAGGGAAAAGGCTGCGGGCCGGGCGCGCCGTTGAACGGATTCATCGTGTCGACGTAGGTGCCTTTGCGCGCGTTGCATCCGGGAAAAACGGATTCGCCCGCGGGATCGTAGGCATTTGTATAGACTTTATACGGCGCGAACTCTTTGTCGCCGTCCGTGCCGCTCACGAAATAGAGATGCGCTGGGTAACTCGGGCCTTGATTACTCTGAAACATGCGATCGGCAAAGACGTACTCTTTGGCCATCTCGTGGTACGGCGCGACCTGCGATTCCGGCGCGTAACCAAAAGGGCGCCGATATTCGGATGGCGGCAATCCGGCATCGAAGCCGTCCATTTTGCCGTTATCGTAATCCGTTACGAAGGCTTGGTGCGAGTGCTGGAGATCCCAAGACGTCTGCAACGAGACCTGGTGGAGCGGCACGCGCCGGCCCTGCGAATCGGTCGCGTAGCGCGCGATGTCGGCTCCGGGAATGCCTTGAAAGAGATAATCCGGCGTCCGATTCTCCTGCACGATCACGAGTACGTGCCGGATCGGCGTGGCCGATCTCCGTCCACTCGAAAACCCGTCGATGGCGCTTGCGGCCTGACCAGCCAACGAAGGGGTGACGTTGTGACAACCGGCGATCGTCGCGCTCAGGAGGCAGGCGATGCAGACGGACGCCCGTTCTTTTCGCATCATCGCTTTCTCGATACGCCAGGCTGCGTGCGATCGTGCCACGCGCAGCTGACAAGATGGTCGTTCACCAGGCCGGCGGCTTGCATGAACGCGTAGCAAATGGTTGGACCGACGAACCGAAAGCCGCGCCGAAGCAGATCGGCGCTCAATGCCCGCGACTCGTCGCTGAACGCGGGCAGTGCGCGCGCGCTGCGACGCCGATTGTCGATTGGTGCATTTGCGACGAAACTCCAAACGTACGCTGCAAAACTACGAGCATCCTCGCGAAGCCGCAGCAAGGCGCGGGCGTTGCCGATTGTCGCCGTGATTTTTGCACGGTTGCGTATGATCCCGGGATCGCAAAGCAGCTTCTCGATGCGAGCGGACGTTATACGCGCGACGAAGGAGGGATCGAACCCGCCGAAGACCTCTCGGTAGCGCGAACGTTTTCGCAGGATCGTCTCCCACGAGAGCCCCGCTTGCGCACCTTCGAGTACGAGCAGCTCGAAAAGGGAAGTATCGTCGTAGAGCGGCACCCCCCACTCCTCATCATGGTAGCGGATCAAGTCGGGCGTTCTCGCCCAGGAACAGCGCGCAGGTTCCGCTTCGTCGCGGCCGCTGCGGCGCTCGTCACGTTGATCGTGCACCTTATCGCGAACCCTCACTACGGCTTTTTCCGCGACGAGCTCTACTTTGTGATCTGCGGCTTTCGGCCGGCCTGGGGCTACGTCGATCAACCGCCGCTCGTGCCGCTTTTGGCGGCGGGGTCGCAACTCTTCGGACACTCGCTCTTTCTACTACGCGCGGTACCTGCGTTCTTTGCGGCAGCCGGCGTGTATGCGACGTGTCTGCTCGTCGTCGAACTCGGGGGCGGCGCGTTTGCCGAGTCGTTCGCGGCGCTCGTCGCGACGGTGACGCCGGTCCTCATGCACTTTGGTACGATCGTCACGACCGACATCGTCGGATTATGGCTCTGGCCGCTTGCAGCACTCTATACGTTGCGACTCGCCAAAGGCGCCGATCCGCGGTGGTGGCTCGCGGTCGGCGCGATCGTCGGCATCTCGCTCGAGAGCAAGTACAGCGTTATTTTGTTCTTTGCGGCATTCATAGCTGCTCTGCTCGTTACGCCGCAACGCCGCGCGCTGGGGACGCCGTGGTTTGCCGGCGGCATGCTCGTGGCGGCGTTCCTCGCACTGCCGAACTTCCTGTGGCAGGCGGCACATGCGTATCCCATGTTGACGCTGCTGCGCGATGCCGACGAGTACAAGAACGTACGGCTCGCGCCGCTGCAATACGTCGCAACGCAATTCTTGATCGTCCATCCTCTGCTCGCACCGGTCTCTTTGGTTGGTCTCGTTTCGCTGCTTCGAAGTCGCGTGGCGCGGTTTCTCGGCATCGCCTACGTCGCGCTGATCGCCTTGATGATCCTGCTGCACGGTAAGGATTATTATCCCGGAAACGTCTATCCGATACTCATCGCGGCGGGCGCGGTAACCTTCGAAGGTTGGACGGCGACATCGCGGTCTTGGCGTCCCGCATTGGCGATCTATACGCTGGCGGCCGGAGTGCTGCTCGTGCCTTTGTTGATGCCCGTACTTCCCGAGCGCACGATGTCGGCATACGATCGTGTCGTCGTGGCAATGCTCGCGAATGAAGTCAACCTAGCGAAGATGGAGCAGACGCAGATCGGAAACTTGCCGCCCGATTGGGCGGATATGCACGGATGGCGGGAACTCGCCGCGCTCGTGGCGCGGGTCTATTACTCGCTGCCGCCGGGTCAACGAGCGCAAGCGGCAATTCTTGCAAGTAATTACGGAGAGGCGTCGGCAATCGATTTTTTCGGGAGCGAGTACCGGCTTCCGCGCGTGCTCTCGGCCCACAACCAGTATTGGCTTTGGGGAACCCGCGGCTATACGGGAAACGTCGTCATCGACGTGCACGGAGAATGCAATCGCCACACCAACTTATTCCGCACTCATCGCGTGGTCGCGAGATTTTCCAACCCGTGGGGAAGGCCGTTTGAGAATGGCTTCCCGATTTCGATCTGCGAAGGGATCACGACGCCGCTTGCGAGCGTTTGGCCGAAGTTACGAATCTACAATTAAATCACTTCGGCGACGGCGGCACGCCCCGAGTTCTTCTGCGGGTCGATCGCTTGCAACAGCAACGGATGGACGCGATCGGCCAGCCGCCAGCGCCGCATCGGCGAAACGATGTCGTGCGAGAGCGGTAGGCCGGTAAGCACGGAGAGCTCCACGTCGCGCGGAGCGTGCTGCCGCCAATGTTCGTAAAGCTGTCGAATCGCATAGTTGTTGACCGCAACTTCCGTCGCGTTGGCGACGATCGTTACGTGCTCGGCCGCGGGACTATTCGTTCTAGCCTCTTCGAGCAGCGAGCGCGCGATGCGAACCGCGTGCGCGATCGCGTGCGTTGCGTAGCGCGGATAGCCGCTCGTTGCAAGAAACTGGCGCTCGCGCAATATCGGGTTCCACCAGTGGAAGCGATTGGGTACGCGCAACAATCGCTCCGCAACCGGACCGATCAAGCGATTTGGAATCCACGAGACGCCGAAGAACGGCGCGATGGGCACCGCCCGCTCGATGCCGTAGTGCTGCGCGGCCCAAGCCGTTAAGAGGCCGCCGAGCGAGAATCCCGCGATCGTGATGCGTTCGCCAAGCTCCTGCGCCACCGCGACGTATTCGTCGACCGCTTCGAAGAGATCGTCGGGCCTCATTCGTTCCAAGGCCGTCGAAAGCGGGTCCGCGTGACCGTGGCGCGGCAGCCGCGGCGCGAACACGTTGTAGCCCCGGCTATATAGATCCGCTGCGAGGCGCTCGAACTGGCTTGGACTCGCGCTCATGCCGTGGAGCAGCACGACCGAACGTTCGCGCCGTTCGGCGTGCAGGAAGGCGATCGTTCGTCCTTTGGCGGCGACGCCGGGGTGATCGCGAGCGATAAGCCGCTCGAGACGCCGGAAGCAGGTAGCCAAGGAAAATTCCTTAACAGCCCTGGCGTGTATCTCCTCTCTGACCGAGCGAGAGAGTTAATTTCCGAAGAAGCCCGCTACGGTGCTCGGAACTACGCGCCGCTCGACGTCGTCGTCGAGCGTGCCGAAGGCGTCTGGCTTTGGGACGTCGGCGGTAAGCGCTATCTCGGATTGCGTCAGTGCCTATTCGGCGCTCAACATCGGTCACTGCCATCCGCGCGTCTATACGGCCCTCGTCGAGCAGGCGCAACGTGTCACGCTAACTTCTCGCGCTTTGCGAAACGATCGCATGCCGGGCTTTCTCGAGCTCTTGACGCGGGTCTGCGGCTTCGAAAAAGCCGTGCCGATGAATACCGGAGTCGAAGCCGTCGAGACCGCCGTTAAACTGGCGCGGCGCTGGGCGTATGCGGCAAAAGACGTCCCGTCGGAGCGCGCAGAGATCGTCGTCTTCGAAAACAACTTTCACGGCCGAACGATGATGGCCGTGAGCGCAAGCACGACGCCGGAGTACCGCGCCGGATTCGGCCCTTTCCTTCCGGGCTTCGTCGCGGTGCCTTTCGGTGACGCCGCCGCGCTGGAGCGCTCGATAACGCCCAACACGTGCGCCGTGCTGCTCGAGCCCATCCAAGGTGAAGGCGGCGTCATCGTTCCCCCCGACGGCTATCTTCGCGACGCACGCCAACTCTGCACCGAGCGCAACGTGCTGCTCGTCGCGGATGAAGTTCAGACCGGATTCGGCCGAACGGGCGATATGTTCGGCTGCGACCACGAAGGCGTCAAGCCCGATATTCTCTGCGTTGGAAAGGCCTTAGGCGGCGGCTACTACCCCGTCTCGGCTGCGCTCGCAAACGAGACGATCATGGGCCTCTTTCAGCCGGGCGATCATGGAAGCACGTTTGGGGGCAATCCTCTCGCGTCGGCCGTTGCGGAGGCGGCGCTTGACGTCATCGTCACCGAAGAGCTGGCGGAACGAGCGCGACGAGCGGGCGCGCGGATCGTGGCTGGTTTGAAGTCGATCGCTCGCCGTCGATCGCGCAAGTTCGTGGGCGAGGTCTGCTTATTGGGGTCGTGCTTGGCCGGGCCGGCCGCACACGAACTCTCCGAAGCCTTACTCGAGCGCGGCGTCGTAGCCAAAGACACGCGTCCCGACGTCCTGCGCATCGCGCCCCCGCTCATCATCGATGAGGAAGCCATCGCTTACCTCCTGGAGCGCGTCACTGACGCGGTTCGAACCATTAAGAACCGGCCTTGACACTCCCCCGTCGGGGCGTGATATTGTTGGCGAGCCGAAGCAGCGGCTTGCGACCGCTCACCGGATGCTCTGCGGGCGATCCGGTCTTCACTAATGGGGCCTTTCGGCCGGCTCTATAGTGGGGCTGCTCCGGCAGCGCCTTTTTCTTTTGGAGATGAACACATAGCAAAAACCCTGCGCGTCAACGATCAGATTCGCATTCGCTGCGGTTCGCGTGATCGACGAAAACGCAAACCAACTCGGCATTCTGCAAACTGAAGACGCGCTGGCGCGCGCGCGATCTGCCGGCCTCGACCTGATCGAAGTCTCGCCCAACGCCCAACCTCCGGTCTGCAAAATCGGCGACTATGGTCGGCTCAAGTACGAGCAATCGAAGAAAGACAAAGACGCTCGCAAAAAGCAACGCCACTTCGAGCTGAAAGAAGTGAAGCTGCGGCCGAAGATCGAGACTCACGACTACGAGACGAAGGCGCGCATGGCCGAACGGCTGCTGCTCGACGGAAGCAAAGTCAAAGTCACGATCATGTTTCGCGGACGCGAGATCACGTATACCGCCTTCGGGCGCAGGCTGCTCGATCGGATCGCCGAGGATTTGGCGCCGCTGGCCACGGTTGAACGTGAAGCGCGGCTTGAAGGAAAGAATATGTTCATGATACTGGCGCCGCGCGCGACGCCGACGGGTCCGCCAAAGTTTTCGATACCGCAGAAGGAGCGAACCAGTGCCTAAGATTCGAACGCACCGAGGAACTGCCAAGCGCGTCAAAGTCAGCGCGACCGGCAAAGTGCTGCACCGCCATCAGTTCGACGGTTGCGGGCACATCCTCAGCAAGAAGTCCCGCAAGCGGAAGCGCAACTTCCGAAAGGATCAGCCGACGTTCAAGGGCGATCTCAAACGACTCGCTCCCACGATTCCTTACTTAGTGTAAGGGAGGCGCTAAAGTAATGGCACGCATCAAACGAGGCGTCGGCGGTCGGAAAGCAAGCCGCAAAGTCATGAAGCTCGTCAAGGGCTTTCGCGCCTCGCGCCGGCGCAACTACCGCGTCGCGAACGAAGCGTTGCTCAAGTCGCTGGCGTACGCTTTTCGCGACCGCCGCGTACGTAAGCGCGATTTTCGCTCGCTCTGGATCAGCCGCATCAATGCGGCCGTTCGCCGCGAAGGCCTTTCGTACTCGGTCTTCATGCACGGACTGAAAAAATCCGGCGTAATGCTCAACCGTAAGGCGCTGGCCGATCTCGCCGTCTCCAATGAGAAAGCATTCGGCGCATTGCTCGAACTGGCGAAAAAAGCGGTCCAAATTTAAGGATGTAAGCCGCCATCCCCTAGGCGGAATCGCCCCGAAGGTATATAATCTTCGGGTCATGAGGCGCGTGAGTGCCGTCTTTGCGACGGTTTTAATCGTCGGCATCTTGGCACAGGCTCGGCCGCTGACGGCCTCCTCGCAAGCCGTCTCGCTGTTGCCGCCGAGCGTTTCGGCTCAGATCGATCGAATCGCGCTCGATCAAATCCATGCGGGACGCACCCCAGGCATTGCGATCGGGGTGGTCAGGACGGACGCGTCGTTTACGCGCGCGGTTTTGGTTTCGCCACGCTCTCTCCCCATACGCCGATGACGTCGGATACCGAGTTCTACGCTGGCGGACTGGCGATGCAGTTCACCGCCGCGGCGATTCTATTGCTTGCGCAACAGGAGAAGCTCAAGCTCGACGATCCGCTCTCGAAGTACGTTCCCGAGTTCAAGCTCGGCTGCGAACGTCACCATCGCGCAGCTGCTCACGCAAACTTCGGGCCTGCCCGCGTACACGGGCGCTTTCCGGCGGAGCAGTCGATCCGACCAAGACGATGAAGCTCGCCGATATCTTCACCGGCCGTCGATCAGCTCAAGCCGGCCGCCGCGCCGGGGACCGCGTACGCGAATAATCCCCTTAACTATTGGCTTGCCGGGCTCGTCGTTGAACGCGCCAGCGGCATCACGCTCTCCGATTATCTCGAGCAGAATATCTTCATCCCGCTGATCATGGATCATTCGTTCCTAGCCGGCGACAGCGGCATCTCGTCTTCGCGCGCAACCGGCTACACGCGCGCCCAGCAAAGCTTCGTTGTAGCGCCGACCTGGGATCCCGCCTGGCTCGGCGGCGACGACAGGCCTCGTCTCGACGATCGACGATCTCGCGAAGTGGGACATCGAGATGCCGATTCTCCTGCGTGTCGACGCCGTTCGAACGATCTTCACGCCGGCCGGCAACGTCGGACCGACGAAATACGGCATGGGTTGGGTGATCGATCGCCGCGGCGGCAAAGAGTTCGTCTGGGCAAACGGTGAGATTTCGGGCTATCGCGCGATGAACGCACTCTTGCCCGATCAGCATGTCGGCGTCATCGTTTTTTCGAATGCCGATTCGTCGCATGGAACCGTGACGACATCCCGAAGTGGTTGGAGCGCGCGTGCTCGACGTTCTCGCGCCGCCGTCGGCCCGTCTCGATAACGCGGTCGTCGGACGCGCGAAGGAATGGCTCGAACGATTAGCCTCGCAGCGGGTCGACCGCTCGCAGCTCACGGCTACGTTCAGCACGTACCTTACCGATGATGTCGTCGCTCGCGCGAACTTCGCCGGATCTAGGCCGGCTCGCAATCGATCGTGCCGCTCTCGAGCACCACGGAATCGAATGGCGATACGCTCTACGAATTTCTCGTGCGCTATCCACGCGCACAGTATCACTACGACTTCGAAGTTGCCGCCGACGGCAAAATCGACGGAATCACCCTAGTTGCGTAAAGCCCGGTTAATCGTCTCCATCGGCTAGCCGGCGGCCCGTGGCCTCCACGACTTTTCCCAACATTGTCACCGCTTCAGCGCGCGTGGCGTTGCTGAACATGTAGCGGAGATGCTCGTCGGCATCCTCGACGATCAAGACGGCACGCCGCCCTAACGTACGGAGGCGATGAGCGAGTTCAAATAACTTTCGTCCTCAGGTGCGAGCACGGATTGTTCTCGCGCCGTCACGATTGCGCTCCAGCAACCGTTTGAGTACGGCGTCAATGTCGCTAGGTATTTCCACCACGTACCTCCAAGACCGTTCTCCGCCACGTCGGTAGCAACGACGGCGCGAGCGTTACTTATTGTAACTATCGACCAAAGTCACTTCCAATTTTATCTTCCCCGCCCTCCAGCCAAAACAGGGCCAGCACGGTTTTTGCGTCGGCAGTGCCCGCAGCAACCAACCGCCACGCCGCCGCAAGCGAGAAGACACCGATTTCGATGCGCTCGTCGTCGTCGAAGGCCGGTTCGCCGGCACGCAAGTCGTCGGCGTGAAAGAAATGCATGACCTCCGAGCAGAAGCCGGGCGTCATCCAGACGGAGCCGATTGAGCGTATGCTTCCTGCGCTGTAGCCGGTCTCTTCGCGCAGTTCCCGGCGCGCGCCGTCGGTGGCCGGTCTTCGTTCGGTTCGGCCGTTCCGGCGGGCACTTCCCACAGCATCGAGCCGGCAGGATGCCGATATTGGCGAACGAGCACGAGCTCCTTCGGGGAAGTGGTCGCCATGATCGCAAGCGAGGCGCCGTGCTCCACGACGTCGACGGGATGACTCGCTCCCATCGGCGTACCGAATCTCGTCGGTTCGGACGCTGAAGACGCGCCCCTTATAAAGGCGGCGCGATGAAAGAACTTCGGGCGCTCCGTCCATCGGCCTCGACTTGGCGGAACGCCCGAGCCAAGCCTCGTAGCACCTCAGGTGCATCCTCAACGCCGATCCTCCGTGGTCCTTGAGAGCGCCTGGCTTGCCTTCTTCCTGTTCGTCTTTATCGCAGCCGCGTATCTGCTGCTGCGATATCTCGTCCCCCACCACTTCAACGACAAGGTCGCAGTGATGCTTGCAGCGCTCTTAGCTCGGGACTCATAATGATCGGCACGCGCGCGCTCGCCGGTGGACAATGGCGACGCCGCTAGGAAACCATGCCCGGCGTCTCGGACCGTTCCGCGCCTTGCGCACCGTCAAGGGACGGCGCGAGCAGGGGCTTTTCGCCATACGAAGGCCCGACGATGCTCGCCGAGGCGGTCGACGCGGGCGTCAAAATCGACCAACTCTACGTGACGCAGCGCGCATACGATTCCACCCCGCTTCTGCGCGAACTGCAGGAAGCGGGTACACCGGCATTCGTCCTTACGCAAATCGCGGCCGCGAGCATCTCCGACGTGGCAACCCCCACGGGAATCCTAGCCGTGGCGTCGATCCGCCTCAAGCCCGTCGCGGCGCTCTTCACCGGTCGGCGACCCTTGCTGGTGCTGGCCGACCTCAACGATCCGGCCAATGCGGGGACGCTGCTTGCGCTCCGCCGACGCCTTCGGCGCGGGCGGCGTCGTTTTCGGGTCGCGCGGCATCGATCCTTATCATCCAAAGGTCGTACGGGCGTCAATGGGCGCCGTATTGCGACTTCCGCTGGGGGTTGCCGCGCCTTCCGAACTCGCGGCGGCGGCCGCGTCAGGCAGGTGCGACCGTCTTGGGTCTTGCCACGAAAGGAGTGCCGATTGCAAGGGAACGCTGGCAAGGCAGTTGTGCACTGATCGTGGGCAACGAGCGGCATGGGCTGGGCGAATGGGAAGCGCTATGCGAACGCATCCTATCCGTCCCGATTCGTGGCCGCGCGGAGAGCCTCAGCGCGGGCGTTGCGGGCTCCATCGCGCTCTACCAAGCGACCCTTGGCGGGGTACTGGAATAACGTTGTCAAGACAGTCATTTTGAGGTTAAAAGTCAAGACTACCGGCGTAAAAAGTCGCGTGATATACTCAGCCAACGTAGGCCGCCCCGGAGCCGACGGCCTGAAGGAGACTGCAAGCGCATGGCAACGTCCAATCTCTTCTGGAGGCTTTTCGCCCAAACGGGCTCAATCGACGCCTATCTAGCGTATCGAAGGCTGCACGCGGCTCCATCACCTTCCTAAGTCTTCCGCCGCGCAGCAAAAAGTCAACAGCGGTTTTGGAGGCGCCCGGTAACGTAGAACGAACCGGGCGCTTTGCTTTGGAAGAGCGATGTCCGAACTAGCCGAACGACTGCACGAACTACAGCGGCGCTTTGACGCCGAAGCGAACGGCGTGACCGACGAGCAAGCGCTCGAGAGCGTGCGGATCGCGTACCTCGGGCGAAGCGGTGACGTGACGAACGTGCGGCGTTCGATTGGAACGCTGCCTGCCAACGATCGCCCACAGGCCGGAAAGGCAATCAACGATGTGATCGCAACGATGGAAGCTCGCCTCGATGAGATTCGGCGAAGTCTCCAAATGCGCGGCGTTGAAGCCGAACTCGACGCAAGCATCGACGTCACGTTTCCAGCCATTGCCCGGGCCACCGGCTCGATTCATCCCGTGCGGCGAATCATAGCGGATAGCTGCGCTTATTTTACGCGTCACGGCTTTGCGGTAGTGATCGGACCCGAAGCCGAGCCGGATTACTATAACTTCGACGCACTCAACATTCCAAGCGATCATCCTGCGCGCGAAAACTTCGATTCGTTCTGGCTCGGCGATCGGATGTTGCTACGGCCTCACACTTCTCCGATGCAGATACGCACGATGCAGCAACACCGCCCGCCGGTCGCGATCGTTGCACCGGGGAAGTGCTTCCGGCGCGATGCCGTCGATGCGCGTCACCTCTTTCAATTTCATCAAGTCGAGGGTCTGCTCGTCGCAGAAGGCATTCACTTCGGTCATCTCAAGGGAATGCTGACCGGACTCTGCCGCGAGCTATTTGGCGAAAGCCAACGCGTCCGCTTTCGACCGTCGTACTTTCCATTCACCGAGCCCAGCGCCGAAGTCGACACGACCTGCCCGAAGTGCCGGGGAGAGAACCCGGCCTGCAACATGTGTGGGGCCTCGGGATGGATCGAACTCGGCGGCGCGGGTATGGTGCATCCTAACGTGCTGCAAGAGGTCGGCTACGATCCCGGACGCTACTCGGGATGGGCTTTCGGTTTTGGAGCGGAACGTCTCGGGCTCGCGCGCTACGAAGTCGACGACATTCGGCGCTTCGTCAACGGCGAGCCGGACTTTCTCGCACAGCTTGCTTGAGTTAGAACGATGCGAGTTCCAATAAGCTGGCTTCGCGACTTCGTCGCATTGCCGAACGATTCGACGGCGATCGCCGAGCGTTTAGCAATGCTCGGCTTTCCGGTCGCGGCCATCGAAAAGCGGCCGGTGATCTCCGGTGTCGTGACGGCGCGGCTCCTCACCGTCGAAAAACATCCCAACGCCGATCGCCTGCTCGTGGCCCGCGCGCACGCCGGGCCCGATGACCCGCTCACCATCGCGACTGCGGCGACGAACGTTGCGGCCGGGCAAACGATCGCGCTTGCTACCATCGGCGCGAAGCTTCCGAATATCACGATCGAGGCGCGTACGATGCGCGGCGTTGCCTCGCAAGGCATGATGATCTCGGCGGAAGAGCTGGCGCTCCCGCCCGAGTGGTTCGAAGACGGTATCATGCAGCTCGACGCGGATGTGGAACCCGGCCTCGACGCGGTAAAGCTTTTCGGGCTTGACGATGACGTGCTCGATGTCGAAATCACCACGAATCGTCCCGACGCAATGTCGGTGATTGGACTCGCGCGCGAGCTCGCTGCGTCCTATGGCACAGAATTGAGGTTGCCGACCTTCGCCAATCCCGGCAATGCGCCTGAAGCTTCCGATCGAGCTCCGTCCGTCGCCATCGAATCCCCCGATTGCACGCGGTTCGTCGCGCAACGTTTCGACGGCGTTGGGGTGGCGCCGGCTCCGGCTTGGATGCGCGTGCGTCTCGCGCTCGCCGGCCAACGGCCGATCAATAATCTCGTCGACATTTCGAATTACGTCATGCTGGAGACGGGACAACCGCTGCACTTCTACGACGCGGGGGCGCTCGATGGAAACCAACTGATCGTCCGTGATGCTCGCGACGGAGAGCGACTCGTCACGCTCGATGGGATCGAACGAACGCTCGCAAGTAACGTACTCGTCATTGCTGACCGGCGGCACGCGCTCGGCCTTGCCGGATTGATGGGTGGTGCGGCAAGCGAAGTGACGGCCGCGACGAGTGCGATCGTGCTGGAGTCGGCAAACTTCAACGGTGCGCGCGTACGCCGAATGAGCGCAGCGCTCGGTTTGCGCACTGAAGCTTCGTCGCGTCACGAAAAGTCGCTCGCACCCGCATTGACCGACATGGGCGCGGCCCGCGCCGCGCAACTTCTCTCCAAGCTCGGTGCGACCGCCGGTCCGCCGCATGCCTTCGGCGCGGAAATCGCATCTTCGCCGCCGATTGCGTTACGCGCAGGCGAAGTCCGGCGGCTGCTGGGATTCGACCTGGCACCCGACCGCATCGCGGCGCATTTGTGCGCTCTCGGATGCAGGGTGACCATCCAGTCGGAGGTGCTCTCGGTCACACCCCCGCTGTGGCGCCGGGACTTGACCAATGAGACAGACCTGGTCGAAGAAGTCGCGCGCATCGAGGGCTACGATCGGATCCCCGCGATGGTTCCCGCGGTTCCGTCGCACGAAATCTCGAGCGCGGCCTTCGATTTGGAAAACGGCATCGCACATGCCTTGGCCGCCTTGGGTTATCGCGAAATCCTCACTCATACACTTCGCCCTAGCGGCGACGCCGCCGCCGTCGAAGTGCGCAATCCGATCTCCGAGGAGCATCGGTTTCTTCGGGACTCCTTGCTGCCGGGGTTGATCGAATATTTTGCCGGTACCAATGCGGCGCCGCGCGTCTTTGAAATCGGTGACGTCTTCCGGCGCGAAGACGCCGAGATTGGCGAGCGCACGGAGTTGGCGTTTGGGTTCATGGTTGCGCCGGCCGGCGAGCCGATGTGGCGCGACTCGTCTTTCTTGCAGCTCAAGGGCGACTGCGAGGCGCTTTTGCGGGTGATCGCCGGCCCGCGCCGCGTTGCCGTCCTACCGGAGGTCCGCAAGGCCTTTCATCCCGGGAAGACGGGCGTCGTCACGCTTGACGGCGTCGAAGTGGGCGTCATCGGCGCCGTCGACCCGCGATTGACCAAGGCACAGGAACTGCGAGCGAATCTCTATCTATCACTCATCGACGTCGCCTCCTTGCCGCCGTACCAAGTGCCGAAGTATCGGCCGCCCTCGCGTTTTCCCTCGACGTATCGCGATCTGGCCCTGGTGGTCGACGCCGATCTTCCAGCAGTCGCGATCGAAGAGGCCGTTGCGCGGACGCTCGGTTCGCTCTGCAC
This sequence comes from Vulcanimicrobiota bacterium, assembly GCA_963815165.1. Lineage (GTDB taxonomy): Bacteria > Vulcanimicrobiota > Vulcanimicrobiia > Vulcanimicrobiales > Vulcanimicrobiaceae > Cybelea. The sequence continues at coordinate 920,060 of CAWFFL010000003.1, read as the reverse complement.
GAACGTTTGGGTCTTTGACGAATATCGCGGGCCGCAGGTGGACGAGGGCCGCAAGAGCCTGGCAGTTCGCGTTATCCTTGCGCGGTTCGACGCGACGATTACGGATGAAGAGGCCGACGCGGCAATCGCGCGAGTCCTCGACGCCGTAGGCGAAATGTTCGGAGCTACGATCAGGAGATGATCGGCGGCATTGCGTGGCCGGACGTCGCGATCGCGATCGTGCTGGTCATCGCAACGTTGAAAGGCTACGCTCGCGGCTTCGTTTCGGAGCTCGGCGGCGCCGTCGCCGTTACCGCGGGACTCGTTGCGCCCTGGTTCTACAACGGCGCATTCGATCCGCAGATCGAACGTCTCCTCAACGTCGGTCCGGGATCGGCCCACGTCGTCGGAATGTTCGCGACTGGGCTCGCCGCTTACGTCGTGATTTTGGTTGTGGCGCGTCTACTCGGAACGATCGCAAAGTTGCCGCTGCTCGGCCTGGGAAATGCCATCGGCGGCGCCATCATCGGTTTCTTGAAGGGCGCGATCCTCTTGTGGCTCGTGCTCTTCATCGCGCTCTTCTTCCCGCTATCGCCGGACATCCGCGTGAGTTTGAGTCAATCGCGGCTGGCGCCCTATTTGGTAACCTACGATACGCCGATCGACAACGCCATGCTCTCTACGATTCCGTGGTTCGCGCGCCCCTTTGTGATGCCTTACTTCAGGCGACACCGCTTGTAGCGGTTCGAAGGTGTAATTCCGCTTCGATTGCTTCGAGCGCCGACCGGACGTCGGCGTCCGTGATCTCGCCCATCGTCCCGAAGCGCACGATCTTGCCGGCTAGTTCGCCTTGACCGCCGGCAAGAACGATACCGTGCTTCTCTCGCAGCGCACGCAGCAGGCTTTTCGCCTCGACCGCAGGCGGCGTATACGCGGCGACGACGGCAGGCGAATGCGCGCCGGCCTTCGAGACGAGCGAAAAACCCATCCGCTGCAACGCGTCGCGAACGATTCGCGCGTAGCGCTCGTGGCGGGCGAAAGCCGCCGTCGTTCCTTCGGCGGCATAGCGCTGAAGCGCGACGTCGAGTGCGTAGAGAATCGAGATAGGCGGTGTCCACGGTGTTTCGCCGCGGCGCGCCATCTCGCGCGCGTGAACGAGATCGAAGTAATACCGCGGCGCGCGCGCAGAGGCCGTGCGTGTCCACGCGCGTTCGCTCAAAGCGACCATCGCGACGCCTGGCGGCGCGGCGAATCCTTTCTGCGACGCAGTCACGACCGCGTCGTATCCCCACTCGTCCATACGAAACTCACTGGCGCCGAGTCCGCTTATCGAGTCGACGAGCGTGACGGCTCCGTGCGCGCGCAACGCCGGTGCGAGCGCCGCCATATCGCAGGAAACGCCGGTCGAGGTTTCGTTGTGCGTCAAGAGTACGCCGGCGATGGAGCGTTGCGGGTCGGCCTCGAGCCGCGCGCGAAGCGCCTGTGGATCGAGCGCCGCACCGAGCGGGCTCGCCAGCGTTTCCACCTGACACCCGTATCTCTGAGCGATTTCGCCGAAACGCGTGCCGAAGGCACCCACCGGACAAGAGAGCAATCGATCCCCGGGCGAAAACAAATTCGTAAGCGCGGCCTCCATTCCGCCCGTGCCCGAACTTCCCAGCAAAACGATTTCTTGACGCGTTCCGAAGACTGGCGGCAGCGCGCCCGTTATGCGCGCCAGCAGCGCCGCAAACTCTTCTCCGCGATGGTTTATCAGCGGCCGCGCGGCCGCTTCGAGAACCTCGGGCGCGACGGTTACCGGTCCCGGAAGGAATAGCAGTTGCCTCGGCATCGAAGTACGGTTCGATGGAGGTTGCAGGCATCCGCCTAACCGAGCTTTCCAGTTGCGCCGGGTGTGCCGCAAAACTTGGTGCGGCGGAGTTGCGCAGCGTCATGGAGCGCGTTTCACCCGCGACGAGCGATCGCGTCCTCGTCGGTTACGGCACCAGCGACGATGCCGGCGTTTATTTACTCCGCGACGATGTCGCACTGGTTTCAACGGTTGATTTCTTCACCCCGATCGTCGACGATCCGTACGACTTCGGCCGGATCGCCGCAACGAACGCGTTCTCCGACGTCTATGCGATGGGCGGACGACCCTTGACGGCGCTTAACATCGTCGCCTTTCCCGAAGATCTCGATCTCGCTATTTTGGCACGAATTCTCGAAGGTGGAGCGAGTGTCGCGCGCAGCGCCGGCGTCGCGGTCATCGGCGGTCATACGATCAAAGACGCCGAGCCGAAATACGGCATGGCCGTCACCGGAACCGTCGATCCCAAGCGCATCGTCACCAACGCAAATGCGCAACCAGGCGATCTGCTCGTGCTAACCAAACCGCTGGGCACGGGAATCCTGACGACCGCGCTCAAGCGCGGCGCGATCGAGCCGCACGACCTCGAGGAAGCCGTGCGCGCGATGACGACGCTCAACGACGGCGCCTCGGAAGCGATGCTCGCCGCAGAGGCACATGCGGCCACGGATATCACTGGGTTTGGATTGCTCGGCCACGCCGGCGGCATGGCGCGTGCATCGAACGTGCGAGTCGTCATCTATGCGGCGGCCGTGCCGTTCATGGATCGGGTGCTCGAGCTCATCGAAAGCGGCGCCGTTCCGGGCGGCACTCGCCACAACGCCGAAACTCATGCAGCGTTTACCGATTTCGCAACAACCGTTCCGGAGGCCGTGCGCATCGGCCTTTCCGACGCGCAGACCTCGGGCGGACTGCTCATCAGCGTTGCCGCCGATAGAGTTGACATGTTAGTCAGCCGCCTGACCGAGGCCGGTACTCTCGCGGCAGTCATCGGCGAAGTCCACGAAGGCGCGGGCATCGAGGTTCGCTGACTGGCCGAGCGCGGCGTCGCGCTCCGCTACATCTTCTTGCGCTCGACGAGCAGACCGATCGTGTTGCTCGACGAATCGACGTAGTATCCGACCATGTTGAGGCGGTCGTTGATGCCGTTGAGGTAAGTTCCGTACGCGCCTTTTGGAGCGTCGATCGTACTCCACTGTGGATCCTTCAGCGGATCCTGGAGTAAGAAGCCGTGGCTCTTGTTGGAGCCATCCAGATACGTGCCGACGATGGCGTCGTGGACGTTGATACCCAATGGCATGGTAGAAAGCGCGCCGGAACCGTAGAGCGTCGTGTAGGCCCCATTCTTTTCCAAAAATCCGATGTTCTCGTCTCCTGAAAAATAATAACCGACGATGTCGCCGCCGTCGTTGATACCGGCAGCGGTGACGTTCGTCGCGTACGGCGGATTAATGGAGGTGAAAACTCCGGTCGCGCGATCCAGCATGAAGCCGTGGCGCACGCTTGAAGAGTCAACGTAGAATCCGACGGCGATTCCGGAATCGTTGAGTCCGAGTATCTCCGTTGCTCCGGCTGAGTCGGGGTCGCTATAACTGGTGTAGGTGCCGTTCCAATCGATAAAACTCTGAATCGGCCCACTGCTCCCCATCCAGACCCCGGCCGTATCGCCGGAACCATTGATGGCGGTAACCTGCGTTTGCACGGCACCGGGAAAGTTTTCGCTCGTGAAATCGTTCTTCGAAAACCCCGGAACCGCCGTATACCCCTGATTCGGATGACCCGCGGCGCCGCTGCCGTAAAAGCCCGCAACGGTGCGAGCATCGTTGATCCCGAGCGCTTCGTTGAACGTCCGATCGGCGGGATTCACGATCGTTCTGAACTTGAACTTGCGCGGCATCGAGCTCGGGGGCGCCCCACGGCTCGCGCTACTCGATACGCCGGGCGACGTAATTGAACTGCCGCAGGCACAGAGAATGAAGGCCGCGAGAGCAGTGACCGAACCGAACAATGCCAGTCGGAGGCATTGACGACGCAAACGGGACATGAGGCGCTCCTTTTGGGGGAGAACAACAGCCTAGCATGCGTCATGCCGGCTGGTCAATTCGCTATCTTATCGTTTCAGCGGCGCTTTGCGGGCGCGGCGCTTGACCACGCCGTTGCGTCGCATGGGTACGACATTGCTCATTCTCGCTCCGTCGCCGAGAGGCACCGGTGAAATGAGGCGTTTGCCCAGCGCATGGTAGAGCACTTCTGAGAGCTCGTCGACCGGAACGAACGTCATGCTCTCGCGAACCTCTCTCGGAACGTCGTCGAGATCGACTTCGTTGCGGCGCGGAAACAAAATCTTCGTGATGCCTGCGCGTTTTGCGCCGAGCACTTTTTCTTTGAGGCCGCCGATCGGCAAGACCTGACCCGTGAGTGTGATCTCTCCGGTCATCGCGAGATTCGGATCGACCTTGATGCCCGCGAGCATCGACGCAATCGAGGTCGCCAAAGCGATGCCCGCCGAAGGGCCGTCTTTCGGCGTCGCGCCCGCCGGGACGTGAACGTGAATGTCGTGCTTCGAGAACCACTCCTCCGGTAAACCCAGCTCGGCCGAGCGCGAGCGCAAGAAAGAGACGGCGGCCTGCGCGCTCTCCTTCATCACTTCACCGAGTTGTCCGGTCAGCACGAGCTTGCCGGTTCCAGGCATGCCTTGCGTTTCGATGAAAAGAATGTCGCCGCCGACCGGCGTGTACGCCATACCTGTTGCGACGCCGACCGAAGCGACCCGTTTACGTACTTCGTTGAAGAAGCGCGGCTTGCTCAGGTAGTCAACGAGATTTTCGGGCTTCACCCGCGCTTTGAACCGCGCGTTCTCGGCGATCTTCCGAGCGATCTTGCGAAAGACCGAGCCGATCTCGCGCTCCAGGTTGCGCACGCCCGCCTCACGCGTGTAATCGTTGATGATCCCGCGAATCGCGGTATCGCTGATCTGCGCCTGCGATTCGCGCAGGCCGTTGCTTTCGCGCTGCTTCTTGACGAGATAACGCTTTGCGATCTGCAGTTTTTCCAACTCAGTGTAGCCGGAGAGCGTGATGATTTCCATTCGATCGCGCAGCGGCGGCGAAATCGTATCGAGTGCATTGGCCGTGCAGATAAAGAGCACTTGCGAAAGGTCGAACGGCAGATCGAGGTAGTGATCCCGGAAATGGAGGTTCTGTTCGGGATCGAGTACTTCCAGCAGCGCAGATTGCGGATCGCCGCGGAAATCGGAGCCGACCTTGTCGATCTCGTCGATCATCATCACCGGGTTGCGGGTTCCCGCGTCGCGAATCGCGCGCACGATCGTTCCGGGCATCGCGCCGATGTAGGTCCGGCGATGCCCGCGGATCTCGGCTTCGTCGTGGACGCCGCCGACGGAGAGTCGCACGAACTTGCGACCCATCGCGCGCGCAATGGATTGTCCGAGCGACGTCTTTCCGACGCCAGGCGGCCCGACAAAGCAGAGAATTGGCCCGGTCAGCTTCTTCTTGAGCTTGCCGACTGCGAGATACTCGATGATCCGGTCCTTGATTTTTTCGAGGTCGTAGTGATCTTCGTCGAGCACGACACGCGCCGCTTTGATGTCGATGTGATCGGCCGTTTCCGCGTTCCACGGTAAGGTCACGAGCCAGTCCAAATAGGTGCGGATGACGCCGTATTCGGGGCTTGCCTGCGGAACGCGCGAGAGCCGCTCGAGCTCGCGATCGGCGGCCTTCTTCACGTCCTCGGGCATCCCCGCCGCCTCGATTTTGCCGCGCAGCTCGTTGGTCTCTGCCTGCTGCGGATCCACCTCGCCCAACTCTTCTTGAATCGCGCGGAGCTGCTGACGGAGATAGAACTCACGTTGATTCTTCTCCATCTCCCGCTGGATGTCGCTCTGGATTTTATGCCCCAGCTCGACGACTTCGAGTTCCTTCGTAAGCAGCATCGTCAACTTACGCATGCGTTTGGCGGTGTCGCGCTCTTCGAGCAGCGCCTGACGATCCGAGGTCTCCAGCCGCATCGTCGACGCCACGAAGTACGTCAGCACGACGGGATCGGTGATATTAGCGACCTCCATCTCCATCTCGCGCGGCGCCTGAGGCAAATACGAGAGGAGCTTTTGGAAGAGTCCGGCGAGATTACGCTGCATCGCAACGAGTTCTTCGTTTTCAACCGTCACGTCGGGCAGCTCGGTATAGGCGCCGACCATATACGGAGCAACTTGCGTGAACTGCTCGATTTTGAAGACTTGTTGCCCCGCCACGATGCATCGCAGCGTGCCGTCGGGCACCTTGAGCATCTTTTGAATAACGCCGATCGTACCGATGCGCTGAACGTCGTCCGGGCCGGGATCCTCGATCTCCCGGTCTTTGAGAACGACCAGGCCGATCGGTTTTCCTTCGCGCAGCGCCTCCTCGACGAGCGCGATGCCGGGCTTCTTGACGACGGCCAGCGGAATGACCGTGTGCGGAAACAGAACTGCTTCCTGAAGCGGCAAGATGCCGATCAGATTTGCGGGTAAGATGTTGCTTGCAGATTTTTCGGGCATGGTTACTTAGGAGCTTGTCCTCTTGACGATTACGTGAAGCTCGGTCCTCGCGGTCGGCATGTAAGCGGTTGCAGCGATCGGTGCGACGATAACCAGCAGACCGTCTTCATACGTTGCGTCGACGCCTTCGTATTCGATCGGAACCGGTAGCGGGACGCGCTTCACGAAGTCGCCGTGCGCAATCTCCTTTTGAATTAAGGAGCCGCGGCGCCGAAGCGCGGGCTCGCGGCGGCGCCCGGTGGCCACGAGAGAACGCTCGTCCAGACCAACGCGAAGCGACTCCGGCTCTGCGCCGGCGATCTCGATAACGGCGATGACACGGCACCCGTCCTGATCGACGAAGACGTCGGCATTGGGCGCGAACGCCCCGAGCCGAGTTCGCAGTACGAACTCCATCGCTTCCTAGACCCTGCCTGCGCGCAGAAGGATGCGCCTTCTGCTAACCGAGCTCAGAGAGCCGGATCGGGAAGGGGCCGGTCGGCCGGCCAGGCCACGCACGGTGCAATTGCGATGCGCAGCGAGTTCATGGCGTCGCGTGGCAGCGAGACCTGGAAGATCTGCTGCGAGTGCGTCGCCACTCCGTAGTGGCTCTGCGGCGGAAACGTGTTGACGTTTTGACCGGGGACGTGCGTCGAAGCCAGCACGCGATTGATCGCCGTCGCATCGGCAGGCGAGGTGTATTGCATGCTGCGCTCTCCAAGCCAGCTCGAGCCGTTTTGAGTCGTGTACAGAAAGCCGATGACTTCGCCCGGCATCATCGTCGAGGTCGAAAGAACCTGATCGATGCGAACGATTTGCATACCGCGCGATAGCGGGGGAACGACCACGCGCGGCACGGCGCGCGCGGAATCGAGACAGGGACCGTCTTCGAGCGGTCGCTGCTGCATCGGCGCTTCCGGCGCCATTTGTGCCGGGGGAGCTTGCGGGGGAGGACCTTCCGGCGGCGGTTGCTGCGCCACGGTATTGAGCAGACCGGTGAAGAAAAGCGTCGCTAATGCCAACATGGATGCAGTCTTCGCCCAAACTGCTTCGCCGCCTCGGTGCAAGCGACGCGGCTCTCATCGTCATGGGCGGCATCATCGGCTCGGGCATCTTTATGAATCCTTCGGTCGTCGCGCATCACGTGAAGAGCGCGCCGCTCATCATGCTCGTTTGGATTGCGGGCGGTGCGATCGCGCTTCTCGGAGCGGGCATTTTCGCCGAGCTTGCCGCGCGACGTCCGCACGACGGCGGACTCTATGCCTACCTACGCGATGCGTTTCATCCCGCGCTCGCATTTATCTTCGGCTGGTGTCTGTTACTGGTATCGCAGAGCGGCGGGATGGCGGCGGCGGCCGTGACGTTTGCCGCTTATTTCGCGCCCCTGACCGGTTGGCAGACCTCGACGGCCGGGATTGCAATCGTCGCTATTGCGCTCTTTACGGCAATCAATGCGCTCGGTGTACGAACGGGCGCTTCCGCGCAAAATGCTTTCATGCTGCTCAAAATTCTCGCGATCGCCGGCTTTGCAGCAATCGGCCTCTTCGCAGTGCGCGCGCCCGCGGCATCGACCCATGCGATTGCGCCGGCCGGCGATCTGCTGACGGCCATCGGTCTGGCCATGGTGCCGGTTCTCTTCGCCTACAGCGGCTGGCAGACGTCGAGCTTCATGACGGCCGAGCTGCACGAGCCGCAGCGGACGCTGCCTAAAGGCATGATCGCCGGCGTGCTGACCGTGGTCATTCTCTACATTGCGGTGAACGCTGCATGCTTGCGCGCCCTCGGCGTAGCAGGCCTGGCCGCAACCAACACGCCCGCATCGGCGATCGCGCAGCTTGCCTTCGGGCAGACCGGCCTTCGCGTCATGGCGTGTGTCATCGCGCTCTCGACGTTGGGTTTCCTGAGCAATCAGATACTCACATCGCCACGCGTCTATTTCCAAATGGCGGCCGACGGGATATTCTTTCGGCAGTTCGCGCGCGTGAACGCGCGAACGCACGCTCCGGTGTTCGCAATCGTGCTGCAAGGTCTGGTCGCGATCGTCATAGCCCTCTCGGGACGGTACGATCAGATTCTCAACTACGTCACGTGCAACGACTACATCTTTTTCGGCCTATCGGCGATCGCGCTGATCGTCTTTCGCAATCGCGATGCCCGCGACTCCAGCGCAGCACGGCCGATCTTTCGCATGCCGGGCCACCCCGTCACCACGCTTATCTTTCTCGCCGCGGCCTGGTACATCGTCGGCGACACGATCGTGCATTCGCCGTACGACACGCTGATCGGTGTGGCGATCTTGCTCTCGGGTCTTCCGGTTTATTGGCTCTTTACGCGGCGAAAGGCGATTACGACCGCGCGCGCCGATACTTAGAGCGCGTCGGCGATCTTCGGTAGAACCTCCACCGCCGTTGCGCGCAGTACGCAGTCTACGCGATCGCTGATTGCGGTGGCTTCCGGGTTGATCTCGGCAACGTAGGCGTGCTGGTTATAGTGCGTCGCGAGCGCTGCGGCAGGATAGACGACGGCGCTCGTACCGACGACGAGGATGACGCCGGCGCGCGCCGCGGCGGCTTCGGCTTCACGCCAGGCTGCCGGTGGAAGCGGTTCGCCGAACCAGACGATGTCGGGTCGAAAGCGTCCCCCGCATTCGTGATCGATTTCCTCGAACGCCATTCCCAAAGCGCCGAGCGGGCGGCGTGTGTCGCAGCCCGTACAGCGTATCTCGCGCAAATTACCGTGAAGCTCCAGGACGTTGCTCGAACCGGCGCGCAAGTGAAGCGAATCGACGTTCTGCGTCGCAAGGGTGAAGTCGCCGATCGTTTCTTCGAGCCTCGCGAGCGCGTAGTGGCCGGCATTGGGTTCGGCGCGCTGATGCGCGGCTCTGCGCTCGTTATACCACGTCCAAACGAGCCGAGGATCGCGCGCGAATCCTTGCGGCGACGCCAGCTCTTCGACACGATGCGTGCGCCAGAGGCCGCCGACGCCGCGAAACGTCGGCAGACCGCTTTCCGCGGAGATCCCCGACCCCGTCAAGACCAGGACCGACGTCGCATCGCGTAACGCGCGCAGGAGGGAGTCGAGCTCCATCTTCTAAGACCGCACTGCCGCGCGGTGGTGGAGCTTGCCGAACGCGAGATAATGACGCAGCGGAAGCTCGGCGGTCGCCGCATGGCGCAGGCCGAAAACGATCGCAACCATCATCGCCAGCCCCGCGAGTACGCAGAACCAAAAAGCTGCGTGCAACCCGCCCGCGATCGCAATGGTGGTCGAAGCGCCAGCGTGAAGGAGCATGCCGGAGCGAGCCTCCTGCGCTGCCGCGCCAAAGGCGACTCCCAAACCAATCCCCAGTTGCAGCGCGAAACTCATCGCTGCCGATGCGCTGCCTTCGTCGGCGTCGTCGACGTGCGCGAGGCCGGCAACCATTCCAGTCTGATAGGCCAGCATTCCGCCAAATCCGCCGATGCAGGTCGCCGGCAGAAGCGCTGCCCAGTATGGCGTCGCAGGCTGCATGAGCAGCAAAATTACTTCACCGCCGATCATGGCCGCACCCATTACGATTCCCATGGTCTTGACGCCGATCGCGCGCGCAATCGGCATCGTCAACGGCGCAGCGGCGAACGCCGTGATAAGCGTCGATGGCATGAACGCTAGTCCCGCAGCGAGCGGATCATATCCCGAAACCTGCTGGAGATAGACCGATCCGAAGACGAGGACGCCGGCGTATGACATCGGCTGCAACAACACGACCGCGGCGCCCGAGAGCAAGTCCGGATAACGAAAAAGCCGCGGCGGGAGAATCGGTTCTAGGACGCGCCGTTCCACCGCAATGAAGAGTGCGAAGAGCGCCAGCGTGACCGCGATGCCCAGAATCGCGCCCGTCGACGTTACGCCGGCTTGCGGAATCGACTCGACGGTGTAGACGAAGGTCACGAGAGCGGCGGTTAGCAGGAAGGCTCCGAACACGTCGAGCTTCGGCCGCGCTGGATCCGGTACGTCGCGGGGCACGTAGCGCAACGCGAGAATCAATATCGCGACGGCGATCGGGACGTTCACGAAGAGCACCGAGCGCCATCCGAAGAATTGCACGAGCACACCGCCGAAGAGCATGCCGGCCGCGACGCCCGTCGTTCCGGCGATGCCCCACATCGCGACGGCCCGCGACCGTTGCGGGCCGGGTGGAAAGAGCGAGAGCGCAACCGCAAGCGCCGCTGGATTGACGAGGGCTGCGCCAAGGCCTTGCAGGGCGCGCATTGCGATGAGCATCGCGCCGTTAGCGGCAAGACCGCCGAGCAACGACCCGATCGTAAAGACGATGAGGCCGCCGAAGAAGAACCGGCGCCGTCCGTAAATGTCGGCGCATCGGCCGGTCAGCATCAAGAATCCCGCGAGAAATATCGCGTAAGTGCTGACGATCCACTGTCCTTGTGACGCGCTTAAGTGAAGCTCGTGCTCCATCGACGGCAGCGCGATGCTGACGATCGAGAAGTCGACGAGCAAAATGAAAAAGGTCGCGCTCAGCAGTGCGAACGCGACCCATACGCGCCGCCCTTCAATCATACGATCTCCGTAGCGCCAAGCTCGCAAAGCGAGCGCAGTCCCCAGCGAAGTCGAAGGATCAGGGCGAGAGCGATGTTACGGAGAGGATTTGACTTTGGCCATAAACGTGTAAAACGTGCCCTTCACCGTCGCGGTCCCTGAAATCTCGCCGCTCTCGGCGATCGTTCCCCGGACCGTGAAGCCGCCCGGCGCGTTGAGAATCAGCGTAATATTGCCTTTGCTGACGTTGCCGCTGACGTTGATCGTGCGGCCGTACAGCGAATCGGGTCGAACCGACTCTGAGACGTACGTGCCGCTCACGATGCCGTCGTTGAATTTTAGCTTCATCGTCCCTGAATAAGGATACCCCTGAGTGCGAAACGTCGGCTGGTAGGCCGCGACGTACGTCGCCTGCCATACGTGGCCGTGCATCACGACGGCCCCCGCGGGCAGCGGCTGCAGCGCGACGAGAGCGGCGAGTAGGGCAAACCGATAACGCTTCACGTTGGTGCTCCTTTCACGAATGCATCAACTTCTGCCAGTCGTCGGGCGAGATGCGAAGCGCCGTTTCGTCGAGCTGTGCCAGCGGCGTACGCGTCAGGCGCTCGCGCTCGCACAGATCTTTTTCGTGCGTGTCGATGTAGAGCAGCCCCGTCACGAATTCGCCGCGCGCGCGCGAATCGTGAATGGTGCGCAGCGCGTTCATCGCGTCGGTTGGATCGTAGTCGAGCTCCAACTTGCGAAGCAATACGTGCGAACCGTCTTCCAATTCGACGTCAAAGGCGGTGCCGGGTTCGTAGTCGACGCTTATGTCTTTGCCGCCGGCGATGTAATCGGCCGTGTGCAAGACGACGTCGTGTTCTTTCACGTAAGAGTAGCTCTTCGTCGAGCCTTCGTGATCGTTGAAGGTCACGCACGGGCTGATGATGTCCAATATCGCCGTCCCCCGATGCGAGAACGCCGCCTGCAGGAGCGGCACGACCTGTTTGCCGTCGCCGGAGAACGACCGCGCGACGAACGTCGCTCCGAGTTCGATGGCGAGGCTGCAGATGTCCATCGTCGCGTACTCGTTGACCTTGCCGCCCTTCTGCGTCGAGCCCACGTCGGCCGTCGCGGAAAACTGGCCTTTGGTCAATCCGTAGCAGCCATTGTTCTCTACGATATACGTGCAATCGAGATTGCGGCGAATCATGTGGCAGTATTGGCCCAGGCCGATACTCGCCGTATCGCCATCGCCGCTAATACCCAGAACGACGAGCTCGCGGTTCGCGAGCTTTGCGCCCGTTGCTGCAGACGGCATCCGGCCGTGCAATCCGTTGAAGCCGTGCGCCTGTTCTACGAAGTAAGCCGGAGTCTTCGAGGAGCAGCCGATACCGCTCATCTTCGCGAGTTTGTGAGGCTCGATGCCATACTCGTAGAGCGCCTTGATGAGATGGTTTGTGATCGAATTGTGACCGCAACCCGCACAGAGCGTCGTGGGAAGCCCTTTATAGACTTCGCGGCTGAGTCCGATGATATTGAGATTCGCTGTCATTTCATCCTTATTCCGCGACGACCGCGGGCCGGCGCTCTTCCTCGAGTAACGGATCGATGATGGCGTGCGCGTCGATCGGCACGCCGTTGTAGTGCCGAATCGATTCCAATCGCGCGATCAAATGCGTCGGCAATTCCGTGCGCAAGATACCGTAGAGCTGTCCGTCGCGGTTCTGTTCGACGACGTAGACGCGGTCGTGACGCTTCACGAACGTCGCAACTTCCGGCGAAAGAGGTAACGCGCGGACGCGCATGTAGTTGACTTCGATTCCGGCATCACGCAGATAGTCGCGCGCTTCGACGACCGCGTGGTGCGTGGTGCCGTATGCAAGAATCGCAACCTTGCTATTCTTCGTTTCGTCGACGACCGGTGCCGGGACGACGGTGCGAGCCGTATCGTGCTTGCGTACGAGTCGATCGAGGTTGCGTTGCCAAACCTCGGGCATCTCCGAATAACGCGCTTCCTCGTCGTGACCCGTGCCGCGCGTGAAGAAACCGGCGCTGGGATGCTTGGTTCCGGGAAGCGTTCGATACGCGATTCCGTCCTTGTCCACGTCGCGGTACCGCCCCCACGACTTCATCGAAGTGAGATCGTCGGCGCCGAGCACTTTACCGCGGTCGAAGGGCTTCTCCGGGTACTTCAGCGGTGCCGTAAGCCAGGCGTTCATGCCGAGGTCGAGATCGCTCAGCACGAAGACCGGTGTCTGAAAACGCTCCGCCAGGTCGAACGACTCCATCGCTAACTCGTACGCTTCCGCCACGGTCGCGGGTAACAATACGATGTGTTTCGTATCGCCGTGCGAGAGCGTGTATGCAAATGCAACGTCGCCTTGCATCGTGCGTGTCGGCAGCCCCGTCGACGGGCCGGCGCGCTGCACGTCGAAGATCACACCCGGCACTTCCGCAAAGTAGCCGTACCCCGCGTACTCGGCCATGAGCGAGATCCCGGGACCCGAAGTGGAAGTCATGGCTCGCGCCCCGGCCCACCCGGCCCCAAAGACGACTCCGGCTGCCGCGAGCTCGTCTTCGGCCTGCACGACCGCGACGTTTCGTTCTCCGGTCGCCGGATCGACTCGATAACGCTCGCAGTATTGAATGAAATACTCGCAGAGCGACGACGACGGCGTAATCGGATACCACGCCGCGACGGTGCACCCACCCATGAGGCAGCCCAGCGCCGCCGCACGGTTGCCTTCCATGAACATCAAGCCGTCGATTTTCCCGCTCATCGGAATCAGGCGCCACGGATCGACCTTTTCCAAAGTGGTTCGCGCGTATTCGAAGCCGATGTTGATTGCGGTCATGTTGAGATCGGCGGCTTTGGGTTTACTGCTGAACTGCGAGCGCAAACTCTCTTCGATCGTCGCCTGCGGAATCTCGAGGAGCTGCGCGAGCACGCCCACGTAAATCATGTTCATCAAGTACTTGCGCAAGTCGCCTTTGTCCCCGAAGTGCTCTTTCGCCAACGCTGTAAACGGAACGGCATAGTAGCTCAGATCTTCGCGCAGCGTGTCGCCCTTGAGCGGGAAACTCTCTTCGTGAACGATGGCGCCGCCGGATTTGACGCCGGCGACGTCTTGCTGCCACGTCGCCGCGTTGAGCGCGACGAGCACGTCGAAATCGCGCGCGCGGCACTGATAGCCGAACGCGGAGACGCGAACGTCGAACCAGGTGGGCAAACCTTCGATGTTCGACGGAAATACGTTTTTTGGAGCGACGGGAATTCCAAGGCGCGCGATGGCGTTGGTCAGAACGAGGTTCGAGGACTGGCTTCCCGAGCCGTTGACCGTCGCCACGCGAATCGTGAAATCGTTGACGGCACGCGCGGGCATGGGGAAATTGCTATTCGCCCTTGGGGATAGGCGACCTTTTCTCGGAGAGTTTGACGAGCGCTCAGCGGAAGGAGCGTCGGCAACGCCGACAAAGCCCGGCAAGATGTTGAGTCCTGCGCACGTTATCCTCCACGCCGCCTTTTGCAACGCCATCGCCCGTCTCCCCGCGCAGACGCCGATCGCACTACGCGTGCACTTGATCGATCGCTTCGGCAAAACGCAAATCGATCGCGTCTTTCGCGTCGAGCGCGGCGACGAAACCGAGTCGGTCGTAGAGTTCGACAGCGCCTTCGGAATCTACTCACTGGACGTCGAGGCACCGAAGTACCGCTGCTCCGCGTCGGATTATCTCTTTTTCATTGCCGGCTTCGATCGTAGCGTCACCGAAAAGCTGAGCGACTCTCCTCCGCCGCCGCCAAAACCGGTCATTCTCGCGGGCAGCGCGCCGCAGTCGTTTCTCTACGTTCAACCCACCTTCGTGCTCTTCGATAAGAGTCAGGTAGCCTGCAACAAGCCGTTGCCCGCGCCTTTGCCGACGAGTATTTCCGTAGAGAACGATGACGACGGATTCTACGCCTCGCTCTATTCCGATCCATCGGCGGCCGCCGGCTCGCAGCAACTTGCGTTGCGCCTGCGCACGCCGACGCACCAATATCACTACGTCCGCGTCCCGATTGGATTTCCGATTCCCTGGACGGGTTGGCCGCCGACGATTCGCTTCGACGTCACGCAAGAGATGCTCGACGATATCGCCGGCGATCCGGTCGACACGCTGCTCTGTCCAAAACTCTGGCGAACCTCAGCGGGATAAACAAAAAGGCCCGTCACTTCTGACGGGCCTCGATGTTTTCTTCGCCGATGTAAGCTTCAACTTCGTCAGCGGCTGCGCGAAGCGCGGGTTACATCATGTCGTAGCCGCCCATGCCGCCGCCGCCGGGCATCGCCGGCTCCTTCTTCGGCTCGGGCTTATCGGCAACGAGCGTCTCGGTGGTCAGGATCATCGATCCAATCGACGCGGCGTTTTGGAGCGCCGCACGCGTGACTTTTAACGGCTCGACGATGCCGGCCTTGAACATGTCGACGACCTCGCCGCTCATCGCGTCGAAGCCGAACGGCGCGCTCTTAACGCGAACGGCGTTGACCTGCACCGAGCCTTCGAAGCCCGCGTTGTCGGCGATTTGACGCGCCGGCTCCTCGAGCGCCTTGCGCACGATACTGATGCCGATTTTCTCGTCGGCCCACGTCGCGCTATGACCGTTGCTCTTGGGAGGCTCGTACTTATCGATCGCCTTGATCGCGTGGATGAGCGAGGATCCGCCACCGGGGATCATACCCTCTTGCACGGCCGCGCGAGTTGCCGAGAGTGCATCTTCGATGCGGTGCTTCTTCTCTTTGAGCTCCGTCTCCGTGGCGGCGCCGACTTGAATGACCGCAACGCCGCCGGAGAGCTTGGCAAGCCGCTCCTGCAGTTTCTCGCGATCGAAGTCGGAATCGGTATCCTCGATCTGCTTCTTGATCATCTCGATGCGGCCTTTGATCGCATCGGCCTTACCGTTGCCGTCGACGATCGTGGTTTCTTCCTTGGTGACCGTTACGCGCTTGGCCTGACCGAGCTGATCCGGCGTCACCTTGTCGAGCTTGAGACCGAGCTCTTCGGAGATCACCGTTGCGCCGGTGAGCGTCGCGATGTCTTTGAGCATCTCCTTACGGCGGTCGCCGAAGCCCGGCGCTTTGACGGCGACGGACGTGAACGTCCCGCGCAGCTTGTTGACGACGAGCGTCGCGAGCGCCTCACCCTCGACGTCTTCGGCGATGATCAACAGCGGCTTCTGAACCTGGACGACCTTCTCGAGCAGCGGCAGGATGTCGGCGATCGCCGAGATCTTGCGCTCGGTCACGAGAATGTACGGATTATCTAGGACGGCCTCCATGCGCTCGGAGTCGGTGACCATGTATGGCGAGATGTAGCCCTTGTCGAACTGCATGCCGTCTTTGGTCTCGACTTCGGTCTTGAGCGTTTTCGACTCTTCGACCGTGATCACGCCGTCCTTACCGACCTTCTCCATTGCCTCGGCGATGAACGTGCCGATCTCCGGATCGTTGGCCGAGATCGACGCGACCTGCGCGATCTTCTCCTTGGTATCGACCTTCTCGGCGTATTTCTCCAGTTCACCAACCGTGATCTCGACGGCTTTATCGATGCCGTGCTTGATCAGCAGCGGATTGCTCCCCGCCGTAACGTTGCGCAGACCCTCGCGGATGATCGCCTGCGCGAGCACCGTCGCGGTGGTCGTCCCGTCGCCCGCGATATCGTTGGTCTTCGACGCGACTTCCTTGACGAGCTGTGCCCCCATGTTCTCAAACACGTCGGGGAGCTCGATTTCCTTGGCAATTGTCACGCCGTCGTTGGTAATCGTCGGCGAACCGAATTTCTTGTCGAGCACGACGTTGCGGCCCTTCGGGCCGAGCGTCACCTTCACCGCATCGGCGAGGATGTTCGCACCGCGCTCGAGCGCGCGTCGCGCGCTTTCATCGAATACGAGTTGCTTTGCAGCCATGGTAAAAACTAAAACTCCTTAAACGCCGGCCGGCACTTTGGTGACGAAGGCGAGAATGTCTTTTTCGGGGATGATGAGGTACTCGGTGCCGTCGATCTTGACTTCGCTACCCGAGTACTTGCGATAGAGCACGCGGTCGCCGACTTTGACGTGCATATCGACCTTCGTGCCCTTATCGGTCACTCGGCCGTCTCCGACCGCGCGGATGATACCCTCTTGGGGCTTCTCCTTGGCGGTGTCCGGAAGAAAAACGCCTCCGGTCGTCTTGTCGTCCTGCTCAACGTGCTCGATAACGACGTTATCGAACAGGGGCTTGAGATTCACGTAAACCTCCACTGCTTGGTTGATCTGAAGCTTGGGGTAAATTAGCACTCTCGGCGCGAGAGCGCTAGCTGTGCCATATTAGCAGAGTCTACGCGCGAGTGCAAGGACCTCATAGCTTCGGCGGACGCTCGGTTGCTTCAGACCCTGCGAGGCCAGGCTCGTTCCAAACCTGCGCGAATGGACCGCCTCGTGATCGGCGGCCTCACGGTTTCCTTAGCGGCGCTTCATCATAATGCCCGGGTGCTGCGCGACCTCATCGGTTCGCAACGAGCCGCTTTCGTCGTAAAAGCCAATGCATACGGGCACGGCCTCGTACCAGTCGCTCGAGCCGTTGAGCCCCTTGCCTTACGCCTTTGCGTCTACACCATCGAAGAGGCGCTCGCCCTGCGGGCAGGTGGCATAAGCAAACCCATCCTAATCCTGGGGCCGGTGCCGCCGGACGCCATGGAGGATGCAATCGCTGCGAACGCCATGCTCGCTCTGTGGAGTACGGACGATTTCGCGCGGCGTCTCGGTACCGCAGCGCGCAAGCGAGGGCGAAGGGCGGCGGTTCACATGAAGGTCAACTCGGGCCTCAACCGCTTGGGCTTCGAGCCGCACGAGCTTGCCGGTGCGCTGGAAGATTTGTTGCGCGCGCCGGAGATTGAGATCGACGGTATCTTCTCGCATCTCGCCTCGGCGGAAGAGTTGGACTCGCCGTACACGATGCATCAGCTCCAGGTGTTCGAAGGAGCGCTGGCATCGGCGCAACCGCTGCTCGAGGCGTCCTCGTTGTCGCCGCTTCGCCACATTGCGGCTTCTGCGGCCGCAATGCTCTGGGCGCCGTCGCGCCTCGATATGGCGCGCCTGGGAATTGCACTGTATGGTCTCTGGCCGTCCGCTCAGATACGACAAGCGATGGGCTCGGATTCGCCCGATTTGAAGCCGGCGCTGGCGTACCGGTCCCAGATCGTCGTCACGCGCACCATTCCCGCGGGAGCTTCGGTTGGATACGGCGGCACCTTCCACGCGCCGCGCGAAATGCGCATCGGCGTCGTACCTGCGGGCTATGCCGACGGAGTGCCGCGCGCGCTCTCCAATCGAGGTGCGTTCGTCGTCGAAGGCGCGCGCTGCCCGATCGTCGGCCGCATCGCAATGAACATGACGGAGATCGATCTGAGCGCCGCACCCAGCGCTCGCGTCGGTTCGCGAGTGACGCTGATCGGCCGCGACGGCGACACGACCGTAAGTGCCGACGATTGGGCGGCGTGGGCCGGCACGATCAACTACGAGATCGTCACGCGGCTTCCGATCGAACTACCGCGCGCGTACGAGGAGAATCCTTAACCGACTGCGGCGATCGCCTCTTTGAGGTCCATCGTGCCGTTATAGAATGCGCTGCCGACGATGCACGAATCGACCGTCATTGGAACGGAGCGCTTGAGTTCTTGCAAATCTTCGATGTTGCGCGCGCCGCCGCTGGCAGTGACTCTTACCTCGGCGGCGTTTGCGACCGCATTGAGTGCCTCGATGTCGTAACCCTCGCCCATGCCGTCGCGGCGGATTTCAGTGAAGATGATTCGCATGACGCCCCACTGCGCCACACGGCGAACGAGCGCATCCCGATCGATCGGCGTGCGCTCTTGCCAACCGTGAGTCGCGACTTGCGAGCCGCGCGCGTCGATCGCCGCGATCACCCTGCCCGCGAAGCGGCCGACGATATTGCGCGCGAGCCGCTCGTCCTCGACCAGCAGCGTTCCGAGAATTATTTCTGCAGCGCCGGCCGCAAAGGCATCGTCGGCGTGCTTAACGGCGCGCAGACCGCCGCCGGTTTGAACCGGCACGCTGACGGCGCTGCAGATGCGCTCGATAGCCGCGAGATTCTCGCCCGAACCGAAGGCGCCGTCGAGATCGATCACGTGCAATCGTCGCGCGCCGGAATCGACGAAAGCCTTCGCGCGCTCGACGGGGTCCCCGTCGTACGCGATTTCGGTCGTCGGATCGCCTTGCTTCATGCGTACGCACTTGCCGCCGCGCAAATCGATCGCCGGAACGACCAGCATCGACCGAATCTAGCCTGCGCCCGAAGCCGCGTTCAACCGCGAGCTCCGTTACTGGTCGGTCGCTGCTCGAGCGGAGTGTACGGTCCCGTCGGCGGTCCCTCGTACGTCGCTTGCGGCCGAATGAGGCGATTATCGGCAAGCTGTTCGAGAATGTGCGCGCTCCAGCCGGCGATCCTTCCGCAGGCAAAGAGGCAGGTGAACTCGTCGCCGGGCAGGCCGAGATCGGCGAGAACCGGCGCGGTGTAAAAGTCGACGTTCGCGTAAATGGTGTTGCCGGGTTTCTTCTCTTGCAGAACTTTCCGGCTGGCCTCTTCCAACGCGTGGGCCGTCTGGTACCAGCGCGTGTGGCCCACCTGATCCGAGAGGTCGCTCGCCATTGCCTCGAGATGCTTCGCGCGCGGGTCGCGAACTTTATATTCACGATGACCCATCCCCATGATTCGCTTTCCGCGATCGAGCATGTCTCGAACGTACGATTCCGCACCCTCGGGTGATTCGACGTCGTTGAGCGTTCGAAACGCCGCAGTCGCGGCACCGCCGTGCAAATCCCCTTGCAGCGTCGCTAACGCCGCGGTAACCGACGCGTACATATCGGCCCGTGTCGACGCTGCAACGCGCGCAGCGAAGGTCGAAGCGTTGTACGAATGATCGGCAAGCAGAACGAAATACGTGTCGAGGGCATCCTCTTCGATCGCGTGCGGAACCTTGCCGCTGCGCATGTAAAGGAAGTTTGCGGCCTGGGAGAGGTCCGAGCGCGGCGAAATTGGATCGAGCTCGCGCCGAATGCGGTCCCAGGCGGCGACGATGGTCGGCATCTTTGCGATCAGTTCGATCGCCGTGTGTACGTCGGAGTTATGCTCTCCTTGCGCGTTGATCGGCGAGAAGAGTCCCAATCCGCTGACGACCGTGCGGAGCACCTCCATCGGCCACGCCGTTTTCGGGACGTTTTGCATCGCATTGACGAGCGGCTCGGGGAGCGCGCGGCACGACGCAAGTTCTCGTTTGAGCGATTCGAGTTGCTGCCGGTTGGGCAACGAGCCGTAGAGTAGCAGATGGACGACTTCTTCGAATGTCGCGTTCGGAGCGAGATCGTCGATGTCGTAGCCGCGATAGGTTAAGCGCCCGATCGCCCCTTCGACGTTACTGAGCTGGGTGGTCCCGACGACGACGCCTTCGAGCCCACGATCGACAACGGTTGGCAAGGATTCCCTCCATAGACGGTGACGATGACGTTCTGGGTTTTCCCCGGCCGCAAGCCTTCGACTCGTGCGGCGCTCGGCCTGTGTTCGGGCATCGGCGGGCCGCCTGGTTGAAATGCCGCAACTACAAGGCCTATTTCTGAAAAGTGCGACAAAAGGCGGTCTGCGACGAGGAAGTACCGACCTTGAAGACTCTAAGAATCATCGCTATGGATGCACTCGACTTAACGAAGCGGCCGCCGCGAAGCCCGCGCGAACTCTTGCCCGGCCTCGATCTGCTCATGGCCGCTCGAACGGTGGATAAGATACGCGCGACGCTGCCGGGCGGCAACATCGGCGAATATCAAATTACGGGCTTTAGCTCGAGCCTTCTCAATGCGCTCAAAATTCCCGAGGCGTTGCTGCGCGCGGCGATTGCCGGCGCCGATTCAGATACGCAAATCGCCCAATGGATTGGGGAGCACAGCGATCCGGCGAGTTACCCGGAAATTAACGCGCACTTCGAATCGCACACCGTCGGCAAACGATTGGATAACCCGGAATATCTCGCGCGTTACCCTATTGCGAAGCGCTTTTCGCCCGAAACTTCCCATCTCGACGTACTCGTCGCCGACGACGCCGCGGCGTTTTCGAAAACGTAACTACGCGACGGCGTCGCGCAGATCCGACCGGGCGCGCGCATATCCGACGAGGCGATCGATCAGCGCTTCGAACGAAATGCCGACGGCGGCGCAAGCGTCCGGGAGGAGACTGAGCGGTGTCAAACCCGGCAGCGAGTTGACTTCCAAGAGATAGGGACGCTGATCTGGAGTCACGATGAAGTCGGTGCGCGAGTAGTCGCGCAGACCGAGCAGCCGGTGCGCCGAGAGCGCGAGCATCTGCAGGCGCGCCGCGAGATCCTCGTCGATCGGCGCCGGCGCGATATGCGTGCTCCCGCCAGGCTCGTACTTGGCATCGTAACTATAGAAGCCGTCGCGATTCGCGACGATTTCGATGATCGGCATCGCCTCTTCGCCCAGCACCGCGCACGTAAACTCCCGCCCCGCAACATACTCTTCAGCAAGAATTTGCCCGTACGTTTTCGACGCTTCCAACATTGCGCTCGTCCACGCTTCGTGCGTATGGACGATGGCGACGCCGACGGCGGAGCCTTCGAAGCGGGGCTTGACGACCAGCGGCAAGTCGAGCGATCCGGGGAGCAGCGGCAGCGTTCCGCCCGTGAGGTCGAAGAGATCCCAAACCGGAGTCGGTAAGCCTTCGGCGGCAAGCAGTTTTTTCGTGAGGTGTTTGTCCATCGATAGAGCTGCGGCTTCGAGTCCGCTTCCGGTATAAGGGATCGCAAGATACTCGAGCAGCGCCTGAATATGTCCGTCTTCACCGCCCGGCCCGTGAAGCGCGATGAAGACGAGATCCGGTTTGAGCTGCCGTATCCCATCGAAGAAGCGGTCGTCGTAATCGAGCGAATGCGCCTCATAACCCAACGAATGAAGCGCGCGCAACACCTCCGACCCCGAACGAATCGAGATGTCGCGTTCGGCGCTGCTGCCGCCCATTACGACGGCAATCCGCTCTTTTGCTCCCGCGCTACGTTGCATCGATGAATACTCCGACCAAGTGCACTTCGAGCTGCAGCTCGACATTCCAGCGTTCCCGCACCGCGCGCCGTACTCTGGCCAGCAGTGCGGCGACGTCTTTTGCCGTCGCGCCGCCCAAGTTATTGATGAAGTTGGCGTGCAGCGCCGAGACTTCAGCGTGACCTTCGCGCCATCCCTTAGCGCCTGCGGCTTCGATCAAGCGCGCGGCCTTATCGCCGGGCGGATTGCGAAAACAGGAGCCGGCATTCGGAAGCGCGATCGGCTGCGTGCGCTTTCGCCGAACCAAGCGCGCCTGCATTTCGGTGCGAACGTCGCCCGCCATCGAACCGGCGAACTCGAGAAGGACGCGCGATACGACGACGTCACGCGCGAGCGTCGAGCGCCGGTAGAGGTACCTCGCGCTGGTGGCGTGCGGTTGCGGCCGGCTCGGCGACTGTACCCAAACTTCGCGCACGAACTCGCCGATCTCGCGGTCGGTGCCGGCATTCATACGCAGCGATCCGCCGACCGTGCCGGGTATCCCCGCGAGCGAGCCGATCCCTTCGGCTCCTGCGGAGGCGCCCTTGGCGGTAACCAAGGCCATATCGGCCGAGCCACCCGCTTCGACGAAAACGCGGCCGTTTTCGGCGCGCACGCCGACCGTGGCAAAGTCGCCCGCGAGCCGAAGCACGATTCCGCGGACGCCGCCGTCGCCGACCAGGACGTTACTGCCTGCGCCGATGATCCACCATGCCATCCGCCGCCGCAAGCAAAATCCCATGAGCTCGGCTAACTCCGATTCCGTCTGCGCGGTTACCAAGGCGTCGGCTGCGCCACCGATCTTCCACGAAGTGTGTGGCGCAAGAGGTTCGTCAAAACGAACCCGTTGACCGAAAATTCCGCGCAGCTCTCGACGATCCGCCTCGTCCAACAAGCTGCGCAATGCAGAAGCGGTCGTAATGCTCACGCGCGCACCGAGGCACGCCGCGCGAGAGGCGCAGCAAGGCGCGATGCAAGGCGTGCGGCGACGTCGGTAATATCGCCGGCGCCGAGCATCAGCACCATGGCACCGGGCGAAGCTTCCTCGAGCAGACGATTTTCCAGCTCGTCGACGCTCTTGACGTACCCGACGGTTCCACCCATCGCCGTTAGCGGGTCCCCGATCGAGCGCTCGCTCACGCCTGGAATCGCCGGCTCCGAAGCGGCGTAGATGGGCGCTAGATAGACTCGATCCGCGCCGCGTAACGCCGCTGCAAACTCCCGCGCGAGAAAGGCGGTACGCGTGTAACGATGCGGTTGGAAAGCGACGATCAGCTCGCCGCCATGGTACCGACGCGCCGCAGCAATCGTTGCCTCCACCGCAGTCGGGTGATGCGCGTAATCGTCGACGATCGTCGCTCGCTCGTTGGCGTGGAGTACTTCGAAGCGTCGTTTTACGCCACGAAAACGGCGCAACGCCGCCGCGACAACGTCGAACGAAACTCCGAGGCGATATGCGACCGCAATCGCGGCGAGCGCGTTTTGTACGTTCATTGCGCCGGGAACCCCCAGCTCGATGGTTCCGAGCCGGCGGTTTTGTGCGACCGCATCGAACCGGGCGCCGAAGTTCGCAAACGATAGGTCTCGAGCGCGCATCCAAGCGCCCTCGCCTAAACCAAATGTCACGATTGGAGCGCGCAGCTCGTGCGCCGTCAGCGAGGCAGCCAATGCGTTATCGAGACCGATGATTGCAAGACCATCTTCCGGCAGCCTTCCTAGAAACTCGCCGAATGCGCGCACGAGACCGGGAAGCTCGTCGTCGCTGCTGAGATGGTCGTTCTCGATATTCGTCACGATCGCGATCGTCGGTTCCAGCAATGCAAAGGACCCATCCGACTCGTCGGCTTCGCTCACGAACCATCGCGAGACGCCCGCGTGCGCGTTGCTTCCAAGCGACGGATCGATCCCGCCCAAAACCAGACCGGCATCGATTCCGCCTGCCCGCAGCACCGCATGCGTCATCGCGGTCGTCGTCGTCTTTCCGTGAGTTCCGCAGACGGCGATGCTTTGCCGCCCTTCCAGCAGCCGTGCCAGCATCTCGCCGCGATGCAGCACCGGAATCCCCTGTCGCTGCGCGGCGGCGCATTCGGGATTTCGACGATCGACCGCCGAACTAACCACGACGGTGTGCGCGTCGGCAACGTTACGCGCGTCGTGTCCGATCGCTACGCGGATGCCTTCGCGTCGCAGCTCTTCGACGAGCGGCGTCGCGGTCAAATCCGATCCGGAGACGGCCTCGCCGCGGCTGCGCAAAATGCGAGCGATCGCACTCATGCCGATTCCGCCAATGCCGACGAAGTGATAGCCCTTCATTTTAGGAGGCTTGCTTCTTTCGGGAAGTCAACGCGTCAATCCGGGCAAGGATCGCGCTCAACGGATCGGCTCCGGCAAGTCGCGCGGCTGCGGCGGCAAGCGCCTGCAGGCGCTCCGCTTGCGCGGTTTGAGCGAGCAGCGGCCGCCAGATGGCCCGCTTGTAACTCGCCGTCGCTCAAAACCACGGCGGCGCCCGCAGCCTCAAATCGCGCGGCATTCGCCGCTTGATGCGCCTGTGCGGCGTGCGGATACGGCACGAGGATCGAAGGCTTTGCGAGCGCGCCCAATTCGCCCAGCGTAGAGGCGCCGGCGCGCGCCAGCACGAGATCGGCGGCCGCATAAACGTCGGCCATCTCCTCCAAGTAGGCTCGAGCCGTCGGAAGTATCGCGCGAACGCGCTCGTAGTCGGAGCGGCCCGTCAATGCGAAGATCTGCCAGCCTGCGGGGACCGCACCGCGCGCGACGAGTTCGATAACGGCGTCGTTGATCGAACGGGCGCCTTGACTTCCACCCATTGTGACGAGGGTTCGCAGTGACGGGTCCAGTCCAAGCCGCGCGATTGCATCGGCCCGCGGCGGAAGCGAACGCAGTGCCGAGCGAATCGGTACGCCCGTGGCGACATACTTCGCGCGCACGCTGGATTCCGGCGCTGCCGGCATACCCCAAACTTCGTCGACCATCGGCATCAAGAGCCGATTCGTCAGTCCAGGCTCGGCGTTCGGTTCGAGCAAGACCAATGCCGCGTTCGATCGTCCAAGCGCGCGACGGATGCGCGCGGCAAGTGCGACCGGAAAGCTGACGTAACCTCCGGTCGCAATGACGATGTCCGGCCGCTGCTGCGCAAGCAACCGCAGACTTTGGATGGTTCCTTTAATGTTGCTCGCGATCGTCCGCACGAGCGCGAACGAAAAAGATCGCGGCAGCGCGCGACTGGCGATTACTCGCAACTCGTAGCCGGCTCTGGGAACGATCGTAGCTTCGAGCCGGTCAGCCGTTCCGACAAAGCTTATTCGCGCCGGCCGCTCCCGCAGCGCATCGGCAATGGCGATGGCGGGATAGAGATGTCCGCCGGTTCCTCCGCCCGCGAACACGACGGTCATGTGCGCTTGATTCGACTATGGCGCCCAACGTTGGCGATTAGCGCGACCGCGATGCAGTTGACAACCAGGGAGCTGCCGCCGAATGAAATAAACGGAAGCGGAACGCCAGTCACGGGCCACGACGACGAAACGACGCCGATATTCACGAAGGCTTGGATCGTGATCATGGCCGCGCATCCCAGCGCGAGAAAGAACCCAAATCGGTCGGAGGAGGCCAGCGCGATCCGAATCGCTCGATAAGCGAGCGTGATGAAGAGGAAGACCACGCTCAAGGTTCCGATCAAGCCCAGCTCTTCGCCGAGTACGGAAAAGATGAAGTCGGTGTATTGCTCGGGCAGATAGAAGAACTTTGCCCTCGATGCTCCCAAACCGACGCCGAAGAGACCGCCGCTGCCCAGAGCCAAGAGCGATTGCACGATATGGAACCCCGTGTTGAGCGGGTCTCTCCAGGGATCGACGAAAGCAAAGATGCGCGCGCGGCGGTACGGACTTGCGAGTACGGTAATCGCGGCGAAGGGCACCATCGCCAGCACGACTGCCGTCAAGTGGACGAGCCGTGCGCCGGCCGCGAAAAAGAGTGCGAGCGCGATGAAGAGCAGGAGGCTCGCAGTTCCCATGTCGGGTTCCTTGAGCACCAGCACCGCCATAATCGCGACCGGTAAGCAGAGCGGAACGAGCCCCCGCACCAAGGATGTGATGCGCTCGCCGCGCGTCGAGAGCACCGCCGACAGATAGATCACGAGCGCTAACTTCGCAAACTCCGAAGGCTCGATGCTCAAGCTCGAAACGCCGATCCAGCGCCGTCCGCCGTTGACGCCTAGGCCGATGTGAGGCACGAAGACGAGTATGAGCCCGATCGTTCCTGCCACCAAGAGATACGGTGCGGCGCCACGCAAGCGATGGTAGTCGAGGCGATAGCAGGCATAAGCCGCGGCCAGACCGGCACAGAGCCAAATGAGCTGGCGCTTCAGATAATACGCGATGTCGCCGTGCTGCGCGTACGCCGTCGCGCTGGAGGCGGAGAATACCATTACGAGGCCGATGCCGATGAGCGCCGCGACCGTCGTGAAGAGCACGATGTCCAAGGGCGCGCGCCTATACGCCGGCTGCGGCGCCGAGTCGCGCCCAGCCCGCAGTGCGGCTGCGCTACGCACCGGCAGGCTCGCGCAACGCATCGACCGCCGCGGCGAATCGGTCACCACGCTCCTCTGCCGATGCGAACATGTCGAAAGACGCGCATCCCGGCGAGAGCAAGACGACGCCGCCGGCCGGCGCGAGCTCGCGCGCCCGCTGCACCGCTTGCTCCATCGATGCCGCCACGACCGACGTCACGCCGCTCGCGGCTTGGCAAATTTCGTCGGCGGACTCGCCGATTGCAACCAGTGCCGCTGCGCGCTCCCGGATCGCGGAACCCATTTCGGCAAACTCTGTACCCTTTGCGCGACCGCCTGCAATGAGAACGATCGGCGAGTCGAAAGTTCGCAGCGCAGCGATGACCGATGCGGGGTTGGTCGACTTCGAATCGTCTACGTACCGCACGCCGTCGAAATCGGCGATGGTGACGAGCCGGTGCGGCATCGGCTCGAAGCTCGCAATCGCTTCCCGCAACGCGGGAACGGAACAACCGACGGCGAGTGCCGCAAGCAACGCCGCCATCGCATTGCCCACGTTGTGCGCGCCGACTAAGGGAATCTCCTCACGCGAAACGATCGAGATCGGACGCGGATCGCCCGTGACAGGTGCGTACGTGAGGGTATCGTCGCGCAGGTACATCGTGGCGCGGTCGGCGCTCAGCGTAAACCAGAGCTGCCGCGCCTGCACGCGCGCATCCCCGTGACGCCAGTGCAGCGTAGAAATTCGCGGATCGTCGAAATTACCGACGAACCAATCCGTCATCGACTGGTTGGCGCAGATGCGGTACTTCGCTTCGGCATACTCGTCCATCGAATGATACCGGTCGAGGTGATCCGGCAGAATGTTGAGCAAAACGGCGACGCGCGGTTTGAACGATCGGATCGTTTCGAGCTGGAACGACGAAACCTCCGCGACGATCCAGTCATCGGGGCCCGCGCCCGGGACTTCCTTGATCAGAGGATTGCCGATGTTCCCGCCGACTCGAGCGCGCAGCCCGCACTTGCGCAGCAGGTGCCCGATGAGGGCCGTCGTGGTGGACTTTCCTTTCGTACCGGTAACCGCGATGATCGGCGCCCTGCAGAGTCGATAAGCGAGCTCGATTTCCCCGAGAACGGGAACGTCAGCTTCGTGCATCGCACGCACCAGCGGTGACGTCGGCGGCACGCCCGGCGATAGGATCGCGCAGGCCAGACTCGCCGCGACGCGCTCGATCTCACGCGGTTCGATGAAGCGCGCTCCGAAGGATTGCGCCGCGGCAATCGCTTCGGTGAGCTCTGCAACGGGCTTCTCATCGGTTGCGAAAAGGGTGACGTGGTGGTCGCCGAGCACTTCGATGCTGGCGAGTCCGCTGCGGCCTAGACCGATGATCAAGACGTTTGCGCCGGTATCGAATGGAAGCATATCACTCATCGCACGATGGCCCATCCTACCAGCGAACAGAGCAACGATGCAAGCCAGAAACGCCGCGTTACGGTCGTCTCCGGCCACCCGACGAGTTCGAAGTGATGGTGCAGCGGACTCATGCGCAGAATCCGCCGACCCTTCGTCGCTTTGAAATACGAGACTTGCGCGATGACAGAGAGCGCTTCGGCGACGAAAACACCGCCGATGACGACGAGCAAGAGCATCTCGCCGCACAAGATCGCGACGCCGGCCAGGAGCGACCCGAGCGCGAGCGAGCCGGTGTCGCCCATGAACAACTTCGCCGGATGACGATTGAAAATGAGAAAAGCGGCGCAGGCGCCAAGGCCCGCGGCGGCTGCCATCGCGGCGCTCGGCAACTCACTCGCTGCGGCGACGAGCGCGAGCGCCGCGAGCGGCGGAATCATCGTACCCGCGGCGAGACCGTCGAGGCCGTCGGTCAAGTTGACGGCATGCATCGTTCCGGTGATCGCGACGATGCCCAGCGCGAGCCAAACCCAGTGTGGAGCGGCAAGCACGAAGGTGCCGGCATGGAAGAGCACGTCGACGTACGTCCCTGTGGCGCCGATCGTTCGCATGAAAATCGCCGCGGCGAGTGCCGAAGCCAAGAGTTTCGTGCGCGCCGGCAGCCCTCGATTCGCGCCATGGCGGACTTTGAGAAGATCGTCGACAGCGCCGATTGCCGCGCAAAGCACGACTAAGAAGACGAGATCGACGTACGGCGTGAAGCGCACGACGGCAAGCGCCGCAAGCAGCACGACGATGAAAACCAGCCCGCCCATCGTCGGCGTTCCGGTCTTTCCCTGGTGCGTCTTGGGTGCATCCTCATATGCATGCTGCCGCACGCCGAAGCGATTCAACGCGCCTAGCAGTAACGCGCCGGTCGCGGCAGCGATCGTGAAACCGAAGAATGCCCACACCAGCAGCGATATTACCTCCGCTCTCACCAAGCGTCTGCCTCGAGCAACGGATTGGCTCCGGCTCCACGCCACTTGAGCACGACCACGGGCGTTTGCTCGTCGCTATTGCCATGCGGATTATCGAGCAAGGCCGATTCGATCGCGTCGGCGTCCGTGCCGGGCGAGCGCCCGAGAACCTTCGCCTTTCCGAGGTCGTTGGCGTCGACTACGGCGCACGCGATGCCGGTTCGCTCGCGCAGACGTCGCGCAAAACCGTCGGGATCGCGCGGTGCGAGGACGATCGCCTGTTCGTAGGGCGGCATCGTTCCGGTATATCCGTCGAATGCCGCTATTGCTTCACCCATGATTCGATAGAAGACGCCGCGCACGCCGAACAACCGCGCGAAAAACTGTAATACGGTTGCGGCTGCGACCTTCCAGGCGCCGACGCGGTCGATTACGAGCTGAACCGACTCGGGTTGGCTAATCGTCGCCATCGGATCGGCACGCCGCGATATCGTGAAGGCTAGCTTCGACGGCCGCACGAGTTCCGCGCCGATCAGCTCGCCTTGTGCGATCGCGACGGCGCTTTCGGCGACCGCGATGACGTCGCCGGGACGCGCGATGCCGGCAACTGCCTGCGCGACGATCGCGAGCATATCGTCGCCCGGGGATACAAGCGGCGTGCGAAGGGGAATCGCCGTCAATCCGGGCGTCGCTTCGGGTCGCTGCACGACGAGACTCTTGGTTGCAATGCTCACGCGCGCAATGCTTCGACGATCTCTTCGAGCTTGTATTTTCGGGAGCCCTTCAGCAACACGACGTCGTCGGCGCGCGCGTGCGCGCGCAACCATGCCGCAGCCTGAGCGTTCGTCTCGACAACGACGATCTGCCCGATTCCAAGTCCGCCGAGCGTTGCCCCCCGCGCGAGATCGTCGGCATATTCACCGCGAACCAGCAGCGTGTCGACGCGCCCTGCCGCGTACGTACCGACCCGCTCGTGCAGATCCTTTGACTCTTCGCCGAGTTCCGCCATACTTGCGAGTACGGCGATTCGCCGTGCCGCCTTCTCCGACGCAAAGGCGTCGAGCGAAGCCATCATGCCGCTCGCGCTGGCGTTATAGGCGTCGTAAATGAGGTGAAGGCCGCGGTCGAGCACGATACGGTCGTAGCGGCCTTCCGGTAGCGTCAGCGCCGAGATCGC
Source organism: Vulcanimicrobiota bacterium (assembly GCA_963815165.1). GTDB lineage: Bacteria > Vulcanimicrobiota > Vulcanimicrobiia > Vulcanimicrobiales > Vulcanimicrobiaceae > Cybelea. The sequence goes on along the minus strand of CAWFFL010000003.1, from coordinate 889,989 downwards.
GCGTGCAACCTGCGGAAGCGGAACGTTCAGCTCGATCGCGCCTGCAACGGCAGCGGCGGCATTTGCGCGATTATGCAACCCGGGCAGCCGAAAGTCGACCACGCATTCGTCGACGTTATCTTTGGCACGGTGCACTACTCGATCGGCAAGCAGTTCGGTCAGTTTCGCCGGCTGGGCCTCGCGCGGTGTAGGGACGGTCGCCGGTTCTTCAATGGCAAACCAATGCGGAGGGCGATCCAGCTGGAAGGCTCGCCGTCGCGACGCCGGGTCGTCGATATTCAAAATGGCGAGCGCACCGCGCGAGAAGAGCGCCCATTTCGTCTCCTCGAGGCGCTCGCGCGAACCGACGATCTCGAGGTGAGCCTCACCGACGTTGGTCAAAATGCCGATCTGCGGATTCGCAATCTGCACCAACGCGGCGATGTCTCCGTAATGGCGCGCGCCCATCTCGGCGACGACCACGTCATGCTCCTCGTTCGAGGCTCGCAGAAAGAGCTTGCTCACGCCGATTTCGTTGTTCTCGTTCGCCGGAGAGCTCAAAATGCGCTTGCCATACCGGACGAAAAGAAGCTGCGCAAGGAACTCTTTGGTTGTCGTCTTACCGGCGCTTCCGGTAATCGCGACGACGCGATGCTCAAAACGAGCCCGCGCCGCCGCGGCCAACGCCATGTACGCCGACGTCGTTTCTTTCACCACGAGATGCGGCCGTGCCGGTGACGCGTGCGTCGGGCCGGTCGATGACGAGCATAGCGGCGCCCTTGCGAACGGCTTCGGCGACGAAGTCGTGCCCATCGAAAATCGCTCCGCGTAAGGCGAGGAACGTATCGCCAGGCTCGATCGAGCGCGTATCGGTGCTCACCTGCACTCGATCCGGCGCCGATTCCCCCTCGATCAGCGTCGCGCTCGTTGCGGCGACGGCTGCGGCGAGCGGAAGCTTCATCGAAGTACGCCGCGCGCTCGAAGCGCGTTGCGAGCGACCGTGGCGTCCTCAAACGGTAAGACACGGTCGCCGACGATCTGATAATTTTTCGTGACCCTTTCCGGCAATCAGCACGACGTCTGCGGCCCGCGCGTCGGCAATCGCGCGCTCGATCGCGCCGCGGCGGTCGAGCTCGACGACGTGCTCGCGGTCGCCGATGCCCTTTACTATTGCGTCGACGATGGCTTGCGGGTCTTCGCTGCGAGGATTGTCGCTGGTCACGTAGATGCGGTCGGCGAGGCGCGCGGCAACCGCACCCATCTCCGGACGCTTACCGCGGTCGCGATCTCCGCCACAGCCAAAGACGACGGCGAGCGCGCCGTTCGTCGTCTCGCGCAGCGCGCGCAACGCGCTCTCGAGCGCGTCGGGAGTATGCGCGTAATCGACGACGACTGCAACACCGTCGCCGCCAAGTCTTTCCATTCGTCCCGCGACCCGTTCCAGCGCCCGCAATCCGCGCGCACTAATGGCGTCGTCTACGCTCAAGGTCTTCGCGACGCCGATCGCGGCTAGCGCATTCCACACGTTGAAGCGGCCCGGAAGACGGAGCTCGTACTGCTGACCGCAGACGCGAAACCGCGTTCGCGTCCGGCTCCGCGACGATCTCCAAAGGAACCAGTTGCGCACCATATCGTATGCCGTAGGACATCACGCTGCGCCCCTCGCTGAAGAGTTCCGAAGCCCAGCGATTTCCGTAACGATCGTCGACGTTCAAAACGCTTGCCGGCGCAAGTTCGAAGAGCTTCCGCTTTGCGGCGGCATACGATTCGACGGTCTCATGGAAGTCGAGGTGGTCTCGCGCAACGTTCGTGAGCACTGCGACCGCAAAGCGCACGTCGGTGACGCGGTCGAGCGCCAGTGCGTGCGAGCTCACCTCCATTGCGACGGACTCTGCACCGCGATCGCGCATTTCGGCGAGCACCCCATGCAGCGCAGGCGGAAGCGGAGTGGTGTTCTCCAGAGGCCATTGACGCGAGCCGAACTCGGCACCCACGGTCCCTACGACGCCGCACGGAATTCGCGCTTCGTTCAGAATGGCAGCGATCATGTGGGCCGTCGTGGTCTTTCCGTTGGTGCCGGTAATGCCGATGACGTGCAGCGCTTGCGATGGATCGCCGTAGAACGACGCGGCTAGCGCCGAGAGTGCGCGCCGCGAATCGCGAACGCGCACCAGTGCGACGTCCGTAGGATACGTACCGACAGAGGTTTGAAAGACGATTGCGCGCGCGCCGTTGGCTACCGCATCGCCGACATACGAATGACCGTCGGTATGACTACCGCGCACCGCTACGAAGAGGGCACCCGGCTTCACGTTGCGCGAATCGGTTTCGATCGACGAAATCTCGACGTTTCGATCGCCCGATGCGAGCTGCGGCGATTCGAGCCGGTTCAGTAACGTCGTCAGCGCGACGTGCCGCTCAACGGCCACGACCGGCTGCGATGTTTGGAAGGACTCCGGCGTGCAGCATCGCGGCGCGGGCGATCTCGGCAAATGCCGGAGCCGCGACGACGCTTCCATAGTAAGAACCGATGGGACGCTCCACCTTGACGTAGACGAGATAACGCGCGTGCGGATATGGAACCATGCCGATGAAGGATGCCGCATAATAGCCGGGACGGTATTCGCCGTCGACGACCATCTGCGCCGTGCCGGTCTTGCCGGCGGTCGCATAGCCGGGAATCTGTGCCGTGGGATCGCCGGTGCCGTGCAGGACGACGGCGCGTAAGAACGTCCGCAACTCCGCGGCGGTGCGTTGCGAAAACACGCGGCGAACGACGCGCGGTCCGTTGCGCTGCACCAATTTGCCCTGCTGGTCGTAGATCGCGCGCACGATGCGCGGCTGGAGCAGCAATCCGCCGTTAGCGATGGCGCAATAATATCGAGCCATCGCTAGCGGCGTGACCGAGACGCCCTGACCGAACGACATCGTTGCCAGCGAGGAGCCGCTCCATTGCGCCGGCGGCGGCACCAAGCCCGGATTCTCACCCGGTAATGCGACCCCGGTCGGATCGCCGAAGCCGGCTTTGCGTTCCATTGCGTAGAGCTGCTTTGCCCCGATTGCGAGGCCAACTTCGGCCGCGCCCACGTTGTGCGAGTATTCGACGATTTGCTCGAGCGTCTCGCTGCCGCCCGTTCCGGCCATGAAACCGTCTTCCGCGTTGTGAATCGTCTGCCCGCCTATCTGAAGGCGATCGTGGGCCGGAAAACGGCTTGCCAGCGTGACCTTACGCGATTCGAGTGCCGCGGCCGCGGTTAGGAGCTTGTAGGTCGAGCCCGGCTCGTACGCATCCATGACGGCCCGGTCGCGACGGTGGGCGTCGTCGTATTTCCAAAAGCGATTTGGATCGTAGTCGGGCATGTTCGCCATCGCGAGAATCTCGCCGGTCCACGGATCCATAACGATAGCTGTTCCATCGAGTGCGTGAAACGTGGCGACTTGTTGCGCGAGCGCCCGCTCGGCTACGTACTGAAGATAGGGATCGATCGTCAGCTCCACGTCGAAGCCCGGCTCCGCCCGCGCGATGACGCGCTCTTCACCAAATGGAATCGGCCTTCCGAACTCGTCGGCCTCGAGCGTCACGCGGCCCGATTGCCCGCGAAGCACGTCGTCGTACGCATACTCGATTCCATCGAGCCCGTTTTCGTCGGTGCCTACGAAGCCGAGCAGCGTCGAAGCCAGGCGGCCCGCGGTGTTGACGCGCGAGCCCGTCTCCTCTTCTTTGAGCTCGACGCCGTCCACGCCCAGTGCGCGGACGCGCGCGGCGATTTCGTGCGGCACTTTACGCGCGATCCAGACGAACCAGAGATGTCGATCGTGCAGCGCTTCGACCGTCGTGGGGCCGAGCGTTCCGAAGATCTTCTCGAGCTTCGCGACGGTCGCGTCGGGGTCGGCGATTTCGCGCGGAACCGCGTAAACGCTCTGCGACGGCAGCGATCGCACCAAGACGTTTCCGTTGCGATCGAGGACGCTGCCGCGACGGGCGAAGACTTCGATCGTATTGGAGCGTTGCGCCAATGCTTCGCGCGCGTACAGCGCTCCCTTGATCCCCTGCACGTCGCAGAGCCGCCACGCGAGAAACAGCGCGACCGCCAGGCAAGCGTAAAAGAAAAGTTTGGCTCGCATCGGTGCGACGCGCGCGAAGGTTCGCTGGTGCATCCCGGTTTGGGCTATTGCTGCGTGCGGCGCAACGCCGGCACGAAGAATCCGGCGAGCGATGAGAGCATCGGAAAGCGCGGCGCGACTCGCGCGACGTGCGGCGCTTCGATTCGCACCACGGCGAACTGTTGCGGATCGCGCATGCCCAAGCGCGCCGCGAGCGCCGCGAGCCGGTCGTCCGAACGCAACGCGGCGATGCGATCGTCGAGGCGCATCGTCTGCTCTTGCAGGGCTTCGCGTTGCGCGCGCGCCGTCGCAACGGCGTAGCTCAGGCCCGTCAAGCTGGAAGTCAGCAGCACGTAGATCATCAGGAGAAAGAGCACGCCGCTCAGCGTCGCGAAGACGCGCGTCACCCCGGTATAACGCGCTCGCGAATTACGGACGAGCCGCCGTTGCGTCGCGGCGCGCGCGCTTCGGGGGCGGCGCAGATTTGGGGACGGCTCGAAGACGCTGCGCGCCAGCACGTCAACTGGCCTTCCGCTGCGCGGCGCGGAGCTTCGCGCTGCGTGCGCGCCGGTTCTCCGCCAATTCACGATGCTCCGGCAAAATCGGGCGCTTCGTCAGGACGTCGAGGCGCTCGTCGTCGCGAAACGTCTGCTTCACGATTCGGTCCTCGAGCGAATGAAAGCTGATCGCAACGATCCGTCCCGCGCCGCGAAGCCGCCCGATTGCGCCTTGCACGCCTTCGCGCAACGCGTCGAGCTCGTCGTTAACGGTAATTCGCAGCGCCTGGAAGACGCGCGTCGCGGGATGAATACGCTCGCGGCGGCCGCGTCGCTGAACGACGCCGGCGACGAGCTGCGCGAACTCGGCCGCGGTATTCGGCAACGTTCCCCCCGAGCGGCGGGCGACGATGGCGCGCGCGATCCGGCGCGCGTGGCGTTCTTCACCGTAATAATGGAAGATGTCGGCGAGCTCGCCTTCGCTTGCGGTAGACAAGATCTCGTACGCGCTGCGTCCCACGCCGGCGTCCATCCGCATGTCGAGCGCTGCCGGCCGTCCCAGAGAAAAGCCGCGTTCCGGATCGTCAAGTTGCATCGACGAAACTCCCAAATCGAAGAGAACGCCGTCGACCGATTCGATCTCGCAACGGTCGAGGACGCGAGTGATTTCTCGAAAATTTGCTCGCACGAACGTAAGCCGCGAGTCGGCAATCGCGCCGGCGCGCTCCGCCGCACTTGGGTCGACGTCGATCGCGATCACTCGACCGTCGCGCAGACGTTCGAGTATCGCGCGTGTGTGGCCGCCGGTGCCGAAGGTGGCATCGACGTAAACGCCGCTCGGCCGAATCGCCAAGTACTCCGTGGAGCGACCAAGGAGCACGGGAACGTGAATCACCGATGCTTCCCGTCACAGCCCGAGCTCGGACATGAAAGCGGGCACCTCGCCTTCGGGCGGCGTTTGGAACGCATATCGGTCCAGCGCCCAAATCTCAATGCGAGTCAGCAATCCAACGGAAACGACGTGCCGTTCGATTCCCGCATAAGTGCGCAGCAACGCCGGAACGACGACCCGTCCTTGGGCGTCGCACGCAACCTCTTCCGAATGCGCAAAGAGATAGCGGACGTATCGGCGATAGGCTTCGTCCTTCGCGGGGACGGCCTCGAGCCGTCCGCAAAACTCGACCCAGGTCGCCATGGGATAGAGGGCCAGGCACGGATCGGGGTGCGCGATCGTCAGGACAAACTGCGGGCCTAAGCGCTCGCGAAAGCGCGCGGGTACGATGAGCCTTCCCTTGTGGTCAAGGGCGTGCTGCTCCGAACCGGCGAAGCGCGGCAATTCCGCGTGCAAAGAGTCCTCCGAAAGGCACCACTAGGCACTACTTCACACCACTATACCCCCCAGCTTTCTTTAAGACAAGGTAAACGACGAAAAAGCGCCCGGCATTTCCGCTGACGTCGGCGCCTCAGCGGTCCGAACGGATGTTCGCAAAGCCGGCTGCACCGCGGTGGCGCAACCCTCTTAGGCCTTTTAGCACTCTTAACGTTTGAGTGCTAATTCCCAACTAAAGCAAAGGAAAACTTGGTATGACCGATACCCTTGTGCGCAACGAGCGCACCGCGCCCTCGCGCATGGCGAGCTGGACGCCTTTCCGGGACCTGCTCGGATTCGATCCATTCGAATCCACGCGTGGTTTTGAGTACAACGTCACGCGAACCGAGAACGGATACGAGGTCGAGGTTCCGGTTCCGGGATTCAAGGCCGAAAACGTCGAGATCACGTTTCAAGACGAGATCATCACCGTGAGCGGCAAGAGCGACCGGCGTTCGTTCACGCGGTCGTTCATCGTTCCCGAAGAAGTCGATCCGGAGAAGATCGACGCGCGCGTGAACGACGGAATGCTCGTTTTGACGCTCTCGCAGCGTCCCGAGACGCAACCGCGCCGCATCCCCGTCAAGTAGGACGGTCGATGCAAAAGCCGGAGCGAAATCCGCTCCGGTTTTTTTTACGACTCGAGCATCGCCTCGATCTCCGACGACGCCGTCGGATAGGCGAAGAGAGCGTTCTCGAGGGTCGCGGCCGGAATCTTCGCGCGAATCGCCAGCGCAAAGATGTTGACGAGTTCTTCGGTCTCGCCACCGAGCACGTGCGCGCCGATGATGGCGTCCGTCCCCTCTTCTACCAAAAGACGATAGCGCGACCGGCGCGCTCGAACGTGGCGCGACGAATACCACCGCGTCGAGTCACCCTCGTGCATGCGATGACGAATTCCGCTGCTCTCCGCCTGCTCTTGCGTGATCCCGGTCATGCCGAGCGCCGGGATCGTATACACGATGCTCGCGAGTCCCGAAAAGTCGACGGAACGGCGATTGCCTTCGAGAAGATTGTGCGCGGCGACCTCGCCTTCGACCCCAGCCGTCGGCGTGAGCGGAAGGCCGCCGCCGTCGGCGCAGTCCCCCACCGCATAGACGGCCGGATTCGTCGTGCTCTGCAGAAACTGGTTGACGGCGATGCCTTTGTCGGTGCGCCGAACGCCGGCAGTTTCGAGCCGCAGCGCGTCGAGATCGGCGACCCGTCCGGCAGCGTGCACGACGAGATCGCACTCCAGTGAAAAATCCGCGCCGCCCCGCGCCGCGCGAACGCGAAAACCACCCTCGAACTTTTCTACCGCGCGAACCTCGACGCCGGTGCGCACGTCGATGCCGAGGCTCACGCTAAGGCCGACGATTTCGTCGACGAGCGACGTATCGAAACCGGAAAGCACGCGGGGACCGCGCTGGAGGATGACGGGTGCAGCTCTAGCGCGTGCGGCGACGTGCGCGAACTCAAATGCGATGTAGCCGCCTCCGATAAAGACGATGCGCGCCGGCAGACGCTCTAGATCGAGAAAGTCCGTACTCGTAATGAGAAGATCTTCGCCCGGAAGATCGAGCGTGGCAGGACGCGCGCCACAGGCAAGCACGAACCGGCTCGCACGCAATATATCCCCGTCGACGTCGATTTCGTCCGCGCTTACAAATTGCGCGACGGCGTGATAGGCGCGAATCCCAAGCTTCGAAAACTCTTGCTCGCGCTCGCCCGTCACCGGGTCGGTAAACGTGCGCTTGAAGCGCATCAGCTCCGGCCAGTCGATCTCGAGGTTGCCGCTTACTCCGCTGCCCTGCATGCGTCGCGCCCAATCGATCAGCTCCGCCGCGCCGACCAGAACTTTCTTTGGATCGCAGCCGCGCAACGCGCACGTCCCCCCGTAGGGACGCTCGTCGACTATCGCCACGCGTTTGCCTGCCTGCGCGCAGGTCACCGCAGCGCTGCGCCCGGAGCTTCCCGTCCCGACGACGACGACGTCGAACTCGGTCATCGAAGGACCTTGCTTCTACAGGCTCGTTCAGGGAGCGTTGAGGCTTTGCCGCTACGATGTTTGACGTAGCGGCCGACAGCGCGTGTGTAGTCGGCGTTCGGACTCATGGGCATCAATATGACTCTATTGGTATCGGGTGAAAACCATCGAAAAGTTGTGCAATAGTGGCGGCCTGCCTGCCAGGCCTGGGCCGCGGAGGAGAAGAAAGGCGCCGTTGCGATGACCCGTCTACTCGGTATTTGCGGCCTCGTAGCCTTGCTCTGTGGGTGCAGCGGAGCGGCATATCTGCCGTATGCTCCCCACTCGCTCGGCCCCGGGGCGATCGACGACCTCGTTGCGAGCGCCTCGCAGGAAAACGGCGTTCCGCCGGGATTGATCCGCGCGGTGCTCATGGCGGAATCGGCCGGCAACCCCTCGGCAATCAGCGTTGCCGGGGCGCAAGGGTTGATGCAGCTCATGCCGGGCACCGCCGCCGGCTGCGGCATCGCGAATCCCTTCGATCCAACCGAGAACGTCCAGTGCGGCTCGGGATACCTCCACTCGTTGCTTCATCGTTATCACGAGAATGTGACGCTTGCAGTAGCCGCATACAACGCCGGCCCGGGCGCGGTCGATCGTTACCACGGCGTCCCGCCATATCCGGAGACGCGCGCGTACGTCGTGCGCGTGCTCAACGCGTACCACAGCTACTGAGGGTCGGCGCCTAAATGGCGACGCTGACGCATCGGCAGCCGCTACCCCGTGTCGGCTCGTCTTTCTTGCGGCTTCCGATTCTCGACAGCTATCTGCTTCGCGAGATGCTCGTTCCGTTTTTCTTTGCGTTCGGCGCCTTCTTGCTATTCTGGGCGCTCAATATTTTCTTTCTCGCCGCCGATTACATCATCAATCAGCACGCGCCGTTCTTCTTGGTGCTGCGATTCGTCGTCTTTCGGATCCCTCAGGCAATCCCGATGGCCTTTCCGTTCGGCTGCCTCTTTGCGGCGCTCTTGGCGATGGGGCGCGTGATGGGCGACAACGAGGTTACCGCGATGCGCACGGCCGGCATTCCCGTGATGCGCATCGTCGTTTCGCCGCTGCTCTTCGGCATCGGGATGTTCTTGATCGCGTACAGCAGCAACGAGTGGCTCGCGCCGGCGTCGGTCGATCTTTCCACCCGAACGTTTTATCAGATCATCTACCATACCGACGCGTTACCGGTCGAGCCGCAGTTTTTCCGCAAAGATCCCGATACCGGCAACACCTTTTACGTCGGGCAGGTCGCTCCCGACAACCGGACCATGCTCGACGTGCAAATCTTCAAGCCGGCGAAGTTCGGGCCGTGGAACGAGACCCTTCAGTCGAAGTCGGCGACGGTCGCGGGAAGCACGCTCGCGCTGCACGACGTGATCGACACACGTTATAACGACGACGGCTTCGTTACCAACCAGCAGCACGTCAAAGAAGTTACGATCGGCTTGCCTTTGGGGGAAACGGCCTCGCAGTTCGTCAGCCAAGTAAATAACGATCCCTGGACCATGAGCAGTAAGTCGCTTCGCACGCAAGTCAATGCGCTGCAGTCACAGGGAATCGGCGGAACCGCGATGGGCAACCTGCAGATCAATCTGGCGGACAAGCTTGCGTGGCCGTTTGCATGCATCATCGGCGTCGTCGTCGCCGTGCCGCTCGCGCTGCGCTTCGGCAAGCGCGGCCGTATGCTCGGCATCGCGCTCTCCATCATCGCGTTTTTTGCGTATTATCTGATGGTCTCGGCCGCCTCGGCGTTCGGCCGCAACGGCGCACTGAATCCCTACGTCGCAGCCTGGCTGCCGAACGTCCTCATCGGAACCGCCGGCGTGATTCTGCTTTGGCTGGAAGAGCGCTGACGGGTGCCGTTTGGGAGGCGAATACAATGCGGTCTTATCGCGGCTGCGGTGCTGGGCGCTTTCCTCGGCGCGTTCGTGCCCGCGGCCTCGGCCACTGCGACCGACAACTCCGAACAAGCCGCGCTGCAGCTTCTCAATAACACGCAGAGCTGCGCCCGGCCGTATCGCGCCGATTCGCAAACGGTCGCGCAGGCAACGTCCGAGCCGAGTGCGTCTCCGGCGCCCGTAACGACGCCCGGGCTCCCAGTCGTGCCGGCCGGAGCCGCAAACGGGACGTATACGTTGAACCGCACGCCGCCGCCGGCGCCAGGGTCGACGCCCGGCGTCTCGCCGCCGCCGGTCCCAACGACGGCGACACCGACGCCAAAAGCTTCGTTCCAACCGATCTTTTTGGTGCGCGGCGGAGAAACGCCGCCGCCCATCGCGCCCGCGGGGCAAGCTACCCCGGTGCCGACGCCGGAACCGACCGGCGTACCAACGCTGGCTCCCGGTTTCGTTGCGGTGATCTCCGACAAGTGGACCGGTAATCGCGCGCGCGGTCAGCCCAGCGATGCGATCGGTAACGTCCACATCTATTACGGCGACGAAGAAATCGTCGGCGAGCACGCGCACTTCGACGGCGCGCGAACGATCACGATCACCGGTCATCCCTTTCTGATCAATCACGAACACAACTCCGTGCTGGCCGCCGACGTCATCACGTTCGACACGGTCGCTCAGACTGCCAAACTGGAGAATGGTAAAGGCGCGAGCGACGAGGGCGTGCAGCGCGGTCTCATTCACTTCTCGGCTACCGACCTGCATACGAACCCCGACGGGACCGCACACGGAGCCGACCCCTACATCACGACCTGCGAGAATCCGCGAGGCGGCTATCATATCACGGGAAAAGACATGGACGTCTATCCCGGCGACAAGATCGTCGTACATAAAGCCGTGCTGTGGCTCGGCGCGATGGCGGTCTTCTATCTGCCCTTGCTCGTCATCCCATTGCGCAGTCTAGAAAATCAGCGCGGCCACGCCCGGTGGTTTCCGGAAGTCGGCTACGACTCTTACGAGGGCGCCTGGATCAAGCTCCAGATTCCCTTCGGCAAAGATCAGTATTACTACGGATATTACATCGTCAACTATTTCACTAAGCTCGGTTTGGGCTTGGGATACGTCGGCTTCTATTCCGCGAAAAGCGGACGGCGCAGCGTGAGCGTCAATATCTACACGATCAACGGCACGGGGGGCCAGGGCAGGCAGTATAACGCGCAGCTGACCGAACAAGAGAATATCTCCGAACACCTGCGCAGTAACTTCCAATTTTCGTACCAGTCGAACTACGGCCCGCTCGTGAGCATCCCGCCGAATGAAACGCTGAGCGAAGCGGTCGTCCACCAAACGTCCCAAACTTCTCAGAACTACAGCTTCAGCCACAGTTCCGTGGGTGGCCAATCGAGCTCGAATAGCTTTACGTTCACCGATACTCGGCAATTCAACGAAAACTTGAACTCCACGTTGACGTACGACTACAGCACGAGCAGCGCCAGTTTCGGCGGCATCAGCTCGTTCAGCAATCAGTCCGAGTTCGACTATTTGCTGCAATACACGACATCTGGCGCCGATTATCAGATGGAATGGGATAAAATCTATTCCCAAGAAGCCGTCGGCATCAACAAGATTCCCGAATTCGAAGTGCGTCCGACGAACTTCTTCCAGCATTTCGTCATTCCGCTCTCCGCCGATCTCACGCTCGGCGAGTACAGCAATCCTGCCGGAGAAGGCTATCCGCAGGCGTTGGCGACGTGGCGCGGCGATGCGAATTTGGTCGCCGGCCCGGTCGACGCCAAAGTCTTCGGCAGCGAATTTCAGGGAACGGTGACCGTCGATCAATATGCGTACGGCACCGGCGATCTCAAGGCGGCCGTCGAACAAGATCTCAGTCTGACGACGCCGATCAGTCAGCACGTCGTCAATACGCTCACTTATAACGAGGCTAACTACAACGGCCCGTCACTCGTGCCGTTTCAGTACCTCGATCAGCAGCCGACGACGAACACGAAGAACGCCCAGGATATGCTCCGGCTCTTCAACAACGACATCTACGCGTTAGCGGTCGGATGGTCGACCAACTTCGACGGCGTCGCACAGCCGCTGAGCTATCAGCTCACAGCCCGGCCTTCTCCGCGATCGGTCGTGCTTTTCAGCGGCTCGTTCATTCCAGGTGCGGGACAAGGCTTCGAAACGAGCAATCTGCAGATCTCCACGCCGTTCGGTCGCGACGCGTCGTTGCAGTTCGTCACGAACGTCAACTGGCGCCCCTCGCTGGGACTGGGCGAATTCTTCTCCGATAAAATTATCTACTACACGCGCACGATCGGCAATTGTTATCAGCTCCTCGTGCTCTACAACGAATCGCAGCAAGCGATCAATGTGGGCCTAAATCTGCTGGCCTTCCCAACGCAAACGGCCGTCTTCAACATCGGCCAATCGCAACCAGTGATCCCGACGTCCTTCAACTTCTAGGGCCCCTTATTCGGTTGGCACGGATGCCTACGACTCGAAGACGCCCGTCGCTCACATCCTGTTCGCTCCTGCTCCTCCACTTTTTGGGGAAAACGAAGTTTTGAAGCAGCCCTCCATGGCTGGCCCCAAAAAGCTGGAGGCTTCTCGTCATAGACATCCGCACCAACCGATCCGGCCCCGACAGTTGAAAGCTTCTTAAATTGTCGAGCTGATATACGAGCGGCGGAGGGTTTGCTAATTCCGGCGCAGCGTCTGCCAATTTTTAGCGAAGTGGCGGTTTCTTTGCGGCGCGAAGGCGCGGGACGAGAAGCGTCCATTTTTTTGGGTCAGCCATGGAGGGCTGTTACAAAGCTTTGCTTTCCCAAAAAAATGGTCGAGTGAGGAGCGAGCTGGATGCGAGCGACGAGCGTCTTCGAGTCCGCGGCTTTGCGCCGAAAAGCAAACCCCCTACGGAGCGTCACACTCCGGGTGCCCGCACGCGCACGCCTCCGATTCGACGCTTTGTTCTTCGGCGTTGCGGCAGAAGTCGCTGCAATAGACGTCGCTGCCGACCGGTCCGGTGAGGGTGCAGTTGCAGATGTCGTGATCGCACTCGAGGGATGATTCGTGCATAGGGGCCCTCTAAGAACCGGAGGAGCAGGGGTTCTGCGCCGGATTGTTGGCAATTTCGACGGTGACGATCTGAGACGCAGGGTCCTGAATCTGTGAATCGAGTGCGTAATACGTGTTGTCGAAGCATTGGTTCATGTCCAGAATGGGCGAAACGAATTGCGGGTCGGTCGGTCCGCCCGCGCCCATCGAATCCAAAAAGTACCATTGTCCACCCGGTTGCGCTTGCGCAACGAAGGCGTTGAACGTCCAGAGGCTCGACGGGCTGGAACTCGGCGACGGGGAAGGCGAGGGCGAAGCGTTGTAATTGAAAATTTTGCGTTGCGCCAGGATCGAGAACTCGGTTCCCGTTCCGTTGTTGTTGAGATTGTACGAAAATGTTTGAGGCGTCGTACCGAGGCGCAGCCACGCGGGCGCGATGTGCGGATTGGAGTTATGGATGAGCGCAACCGGCTCCGCGTAGGACGAAAACCCATTCCCCAGAGCGATCAGAGCAAACGAATAGCCGTTCCAGTTGGTCTGGATCGTATCGGTCGACGGTGTTACCCCGCTTCCCGTAGTGTTGAGGACGAACATATACTGATAGCTGGTGAAGTTGAACGACCCTTCGGTGTCAAAGAGGAATGCTATGTATCCCGGAGGCGCGCCGCCGGGTCCTAGGCCCGGAGGATTCGGCGTGACCTGGCGACCGCAAGCTGCAACGACGACTGCCGTTACGGCTACGATTACAAAACCAAAACTCGATTTGCGTGTCATGCTCTCCTCGATGCCTCTGCGCGACGCTGCCCTCGCCGCTTGTGGAGCTTTGGCATTGGCTGCGGCATTCCCAAAAATCGGCGCGTGGTGGCTCGTGCCGTTCGGCACCGCGGCACTTTTCTGGATTTGGCAACGCGCCTCCTGGAGACGAGCCGCGCTCCTTGGTTGGTTTGCGGGATTGATTTTTTTTACCGCTGACTTTGCGTGGGTAGGACACACCATCGGCCGGTACATCGGTCTTTTCGGTCCGTTCATTGCATTGGGTCCCGCACTGATAGAAGCGCCCTTCTTCGCGTTCGCGGGTGCGATGGCCGCGATTGCGTACGCGTACATGCGGCCGAACGTCGCACCACTCGGCGCCGCAGCCGCTTTTACGCTTTGCGAATGGCTGCGTTCCGTCGGCGTGCTGGCCGCACCATTCGATCAGTTGGGTTACACGCAAGCCGATTGGCCGCTGCGAGCGATCGCCGCCTATGCCGGCACCTACGGCATTACGTTCGCGATTTGCGCGATAGGCGCGTATCTCGCCGATGCCTTGCATCGCCGCACGTGGCAGCCGCTGAGCATCGCCCTCGCGGTGATTTCTGCTGCAACTGCGGCGGCGTGGGGCGCGTGGCCGGCGCGGCATCTTCCGCCCCCGACCATTCCGGTCGTCGCCATTCAAGGCAACATCGCCCAGTCGTTCAAATGGAGCCCTCGCGCGCTCAACGTTGCGATCCGCCGGTATTCTGCGTTGACGCGTAAAGCCGCAAAGGGAAATCCACGCCTCATCGTGTGGCCGGAGACGGTCATCACCACCGAGCTGGACGCCGATCCGCAACTCTTCGGTCGATTTTCTAAGCTTTCCACGCGCGTGAACGCGACGATCGTTGCCGGAAGTCTCGCTGCCGGGCCCGATGCCCTTTACAACTCGCTCTACATTTTTTCTCCGCGGGGCGGATATCTCGTTTACGACAAACGTCAGCTCGTGCCGTTCGCGGAGTGGTTTCCCGGACGATCGTTCCTCTCATGGCTGCCGTATGTCGGCTCGCTCAACGGGGGTCTAACGCCGGGCAGAAGCAACGGCGTTTATCAAACGACCGCGCTGCCCATCGCGCCGCTCATCTGCTGGGAGTCGGCATTTGCCGATCTTGCCTACGCGCAAATTCAGGGCGGCGCGCAGCTGCTGGTCATCAGCACCGACGACGCGTGGTTCGGAACTACGTCGGGACCGTACATGCACGCGCAAATCGCGCAGCTTCGCGCCATCGAGACCGGCGCGTACGTCGTTCGTGCCGCCGCCACGGGAATCAGCGGCATCATCGCGCCCGACGGTCGCTGGCAGGCACGCAGCCGGATAGATCGCCGCGCGGTCGTCGCGGGACGCGTGGGCCCGCGCGTCCCAACGCTCTTCTCCGAGATCGGCCCGACGACAATCGCTTTACTCGTGGCGGCGCTCTATCTGGCACTGTTGATTCCGATGCATGCCGCACCGGCACATCCGGCGGAGTGGCCCGATGCGATCTAAAATCTGGTGGAAGCGTCTCGCCGTAGGAGCCGGCATCGCGGTCGCGATTTACGTCGTTGTTGAAATCGTGCTTGCCGGCGGCGGTACGCCGCCGCTTCCGCCCAATCAGGCACCGATCAGCTTGCTCGGCGGTCACGTGCTCAACAATCACATTACGACGAAATCTTGGAGTTTTGATTACGACCACGCGCGCCTCTCGCCCGACGGTCTGAGTGGAACGGTCGACGGCGTTCGCAACGGCATCGTCTTCAGAAAAGGGAAGCCATACCTGCGCATTTCTGCCAAGCACGTTACCCTCAATATCCAGTCGCTCGACTTCACCGCAGTCGGGAAGGTCCACATCGAGCGGATCAACGATCCGCAACGCCGCTCCTTCGACACCGACCTCGTGACGTGGACGAACGACGCGAAAATATTACGCATCGCACATCCAGCATATATTCACTCCGGCGACCAGACGCTGCGAATCGACGGCATCAGCGTCAACTTCGACGACGACAGCATACACCTAGGAAAGGTGAGTGGCGGCGTCGACGTCACCCACTAGAGCCGAAGTCTACTTCTCGCTCAACTTTTTCTTAGCTTCGGCTATCAGCTTCTTTACCTTCTGGCCGCCTTTGTGTCCGATCTCTTCGTAAAAGTCGGAGCCATACTTTTCCTTGACGACTTTTCCGCCTTTTTGACCGATGGACTCGTAGAACTCGACGCCGTGGCGGTCGCGCGTCGCCTTTCCGCCCTTTCGACCGATATCTTCGTAGAAAGTGGAACCGTAACGATCCCGCACGGTGTCTCCTCCCTTCTTACCGGCTTCGCGTACCGACATTTCTCGCTTTGAGACGGGCTCATGCTTTTCAGCCATCGGTCTTCCTTACCCAATATGGGTACGATGGCCGCTAGGATGCCGCGGCCTTGCGCTTCGGACGTTGTCCGCCTTTTTGACCGATCACTTCATAGAACGACGGGCCGTACTTACTCTTGGTCGCTTCCCCGCCTTTGCGGCCGATTTCTTCGTAAAATTCCGATCCGTACTTCGCCTTCACGCGTTCGCCGCCGCGTCGGCCGGCCTCGCGGACGCTCATACCACCGGCTGGTCCGGTCTCTTGTGCCATCTTTCTGTCCTCTCTTGGGTCGATGGTGCCAATACTCTATATCCCATACAAGCGCTCGGTAAACTCAGGATTTGCTGAGAATGAGACGCCCGGATGCTTAAATCGCGGTTGGAGTGCCCGTCAAGGCGTCGTAGACGGCCGTGGCCCGAACGCACAGATTGTTAAGGTTTCCATCATTTTCGATAATGAAATCGGCAGCTTCGAGCGCACGCGCGGGTTCGATCTGGGCCGCCATGCGCGCGCGCACGCGCGCTTCGTCGAGGTGATCTCGCGCCACGACGCGCGAGATACGCTGCTCGAGCGGTGCGACAACGAGGACGGATTTATCGACGAGCCGATCGTAGCCCGTCTCGAAGAGCAAAGGCACGACGTGCACGAGGAGGCGGCCCGGCTTCGCGCGCGCCTCGCGTTCGAACGCCAACGCGGCGAATGTGCGGATGCAGCAGCGCGTTGAGGCGCTCGCGGGCGCTTGGGTCGGCAAATACGATGTCCGCCAGGGCGGCACGATCGAGGACGCCGTTTCGGATCGCCTGCGGCCAAACGCGAGCGATTTCACGCAAACCGTCGCTATTGGGGGCCACGACTTCGCGCGCAATCGCGTCCGTATCGACGACGAATGCACCCAAATCCGCAAATAGCGACGCGACCGCGCTCTTTCCCGCACCGATGCCGCCGGTCAAGCCAACGCGCACGGCACTACGGGCCATTACGTCTCTAGAGTCGGCTCCGCCGGCGCCTGCGCAGCCTGGTCGTCGAGACCGATCTCTTCCTCCGCCGCGTATTGCTCGATTTCTTCCGGAGGCACGTCCGCGACGTGTTGAATCGAAGCCGTGATCCGTCGCGTTGCATGATTGATCGTCAGGAGCGTCACCTCGACTTCCTGTCCCGCGGCAAACTGCGCTGCAGCGTCGAATTCGCCCTTGGGCACCATCGCCAAAATGCCGGGAATCACTTCTACGAGCAGATAATTCGGCGTAACCTTGACGATTTGAGCACTGAGTTTGTTCGTCTCGTACAGCCGGTCCGCATACTGATCCCACGGGTCGGGAAGAGCGTGTTTGAGCGATAGGCTCACCTTCTTGGCCTCAGGATCGAACTTCATGATCTCGACTTGCACGACATCACCGATCTTGACGACTTCGGAGGGATGTTTGATGCGCGCGTACGCGAGCTCGCTGTTATGGATCAAGCCGTCGATGCCGCCGAGATCGACGAACGCGCCGAAATCGGCCAAACGTACGACGACACCTTCACGGATCTGTCCGACTTCGAGCGTGTCGAGAAGCTCCTGTTTCTTCGCCTGCAGCTCTTCTTCGAGGACGAGGCGCTGCGAAAGAACGACGCGATGGCGCTTGTGATCGAGATCGATCACTTTCAGGCGTAAATGCTGTCCGACCAGTTCGTCGAGATTTCCGACGGGCTGACGGCGAATTTGAGACGCAGGCACGAAGCCGCGCATTCCGAGATCGACGAGCACCCCGCCTTTGACGACCTGCGTTACCGTTGCTTCGATGACCTCGTCGCGTTCGTGCGCTTCGATGACCTTCTCCCAGGTCTTGAGGGCCCGGGCGCGCCGTTCGGAAAGAAAGAGCGTACCGTCGAGCTCATCGATGCGGTGTACCATCACTTCGAGGGTATCGCCGACCCGCAAGAGTTTGGGATCGACGGCGAGTGAGAGCTCGCGGAATGGAAGGACGCCTTCGGACTTGCCGCCGACGTCGACGAGGACCTCGTCCTTGTCCTTCTGCACGATGGTCCCGGTCAGCACTTGGCCTTCGTCGAGAACCTTGAGCGATTCTTCGTAGAGGCGCTGCTCGAGCGCCAGTTGATCTTCCTCGTAATGAGTTGGAGCGATTTCAGTTGTAGAGATTTGGCTTTCCCACTTTCCTAAATTTTCCTTATCGTTGGCATCGTCTGCACCACCACGTACCCCGCTGCGCCAGCACGGTCCGCACGATGGCGGTACCACAGCGCAGGCAAGGCTGCCCGTCTCTGCCGTAGACCGAGAGGTCGTTTTGGAAACCCCCTTGCAGTCCGTCGGCATCTACGTAGTCATCGACGCTCGTACCTCGCATTTCGATGGCGCGCTGCAAGATGTCGATGATGGCGCGACGTAAGCGGCAAATCGCCGGTTTCGTCAATCTCCGGCATGGAAGGCTCGGACGGATCCGAGCTTCCCACAGCGCTTCGCATGCATAGATATTCCCGATGCCGGCGATGCGCCGTTGGTCGAGGAGGAATGCCTTAACCCGCGTCGTC
The DNA here is from genome assembly GCA_963815165.1 of Vulcanimicrobiota bacterium. Taxonomy (GTDB): domain Bacteria; phylum Vulcanimicrobiota; class Vulcanimicrobiia; order Vulcanimicrobiales; family Vulcanimicrobiaceae; genus Cybelea. The sequence continues at coordinate 871,440 of CAWFFL010000003.1, read as the reverse complement.
CGCCCCGACAGCATACCGATAAAGGCCTCTGCTGTAAAGCGTGAAGAGAGCGGCTCGATGCCGAGCTCGCGGTCCCACGCTTCGCCCACGCCGACGAGCCGCATTCGGCCGAAAGTACGTACGTCGGAGAATCCCAGCCGGCCACCCTCGCGGAAGACGAGGACGACGTGCGTTGACGGCCAGTCCGGATGGCGCTCGTCGGCTACGACGAGCCGACCGGTCATCCGCAAGCTGGTGACGAGCGAGCGTCCCGAGCCCAGTGCAAAGACTGCATATTTGCCGCGCCGATGCACCGCCGCAATACGCTCGCCTGCAAGTGCGCGCTGAAAGCTAACATTCGGCGGCGCTACGGCAACTCGTTCGAGCCGAACTTCGGCCCGTTCGATCGTTTTTCCGACGATTTTGCCGGCGAGGCCGCGCACGATCGTCTCGACTTCAGGAAGCTCCGGCAGACGGCACCCCGTGCAAATCGAGCTGGACGCCTTTCGCGACGCCGTCGTGCGCCGCTTCGCCCGCGCTCAGTTCGATCACGAACTTCGCGGTGCCGATCTCCCGCGGAATCTCGGCGTCCGGCAGCGAGCGCGAAACGACGGGTACGTTGTTAAAGACGCGCCGCACTCTTCCATCGGCGGCGACAAATATCATGTCGAGCGGTACGAGCGTATTTTTCATCCAAAACGCGATCTGCCCGTCGCTTTCGAAGACGAAGATCATTCCCGTATGCGGCGGAATTTGGGTTCGCTTCATCAAGCCGTACTCGCGCTGCGCCTCGGTGCGCGCAACCTCGAGCGTCAATTCGGCATGGGGCGCCCGCACCACGACGGTGGGTAGCGCGGAGGCCAATACCGCCGCAGCGAACGCTCTATACACGTTCCAGGCTCGCGGCGTCGACCGGCTCGACGTCGTACCAATTGCGACCGGACTTCAGCGTCACTTCCAGCGGCACGGAGAGTTTGATGGCGCGCTCCATGCGATCGCGTACGAGATTGCCGACTTCGTTGCGGGACGCAGCGGCGACTTCAAAGATGAGCTCGTCGTGAATCTGCAATAACATCGTCGCATCCAACCCCGATTCTTCCAGCGCCCGGTCGATCTGAACCATAGCCAGCTTCATCAGGTCGGCGGCGCTGCCTTGCAGCGGCGCGTTTGTCGCTTCGCGCTCGGCCGCCGCTCGCAGCATGTAGTTTCCCGAAATCAGGCCGGGCATATAACGCCTTCGTCCCAGAATCGTCGATACGTAACCGTTGCTGCGGCCCTGCGTCAACGTGCGATCGATGTATTCGCGTACGTCGGGGAAGCGCGCAAAATATGCCGTCGTGATCTCCTTGGCTTCGGCGCGGCTGATCTCGAGCCGCTGCGCGAGTCCGAAATCGGACATGCCATAGAAGAGTCCGAAGTTCACGCTCTTGGCCATGCGACGCTGATTCGCGTCAACCTGCGCACCTGGCGCGATGCCGAAAATCTGCCGAGCCGTGAAGTCGTGGATGTCGTGACCTTCCTCAAAAGCTGCGCGCAGAGCGCGATCGCCGGAGAGGTGCGCCATCAAGCGCAACTCGATTTGGCTGTAATCCGCCGCAAGAAGTACGTGAGCGTCGTCGCGGGCGACGAATGCCCGCCGAATCCGCCTCCCCAACTCGCCGCGAACGGGGATATTCTGCAGGTTTGGGTTCGTCGACGACAGCCGGCCGGTCGCCGTGGCGGTCTGATTGAACTCCGTCCGCAAACGCCCGTCTCGCGGATCGACGAGTTGCGGAATGACGTCAACGTACGTGTTCTTGAGCTTGGTGACTTCGCGCCATTCGAGGACCAGCGCGCAGATGGGATACTCGCGCGCAAGGCCTTGCAAAACTTCGACGCCTGTCCCCCAGCCGGTCTTCGTCTTCTTCCCGCCCGGAATACCCAGCTTTCCGAAGAGCACTTTACCGAGCTGCTGCGGAGAGCCGATGTTGAACTCTTCGCCGGAGAAATCGTAGATTCGCCGTTGCAGCCGCGCTGCCGCGGTCTCTACCTCCTTGCCGACGGCGGCGAGTTCGCGCGCATCGATGCTGACCCCCGCGCTTTCCATTTTGGCTAGCACCGGGGCAAGCGGCAGCTCCACTTCTTCGTAGAGTCGCAACTGATCGCGCGACTCCAGTTCCGCGCGGGTTTTCTCCGCCAAACGAAACGTCGCATCGGCGTGCGCCGCCGCCTCCGCGGGAAGCTCGACCCCCAGAAATTGCGCCGCGGCGTCTTCGATATCCGCGAAGCCGCGCGACGGATCGAGCAGATGTGCGCCGATCATCGGATCGTCTGCAAACCGAACGTTCTTGATGCCGCTCTCTTGAAGAACGCGGATCAGACCGCTTCGAATCGTATGCGACTCGCGGGCCGGCCGAAAGAAGTCGTTCCAATGCAGAACGAACCCCGTCGTGCGAAAGCGCGCTGCGCGCAAAGCTCATTCCTTCGCCGGCTCGCACGCTCAACCCGATCGCGCCGTCTTGCAGTGCGATGGCGAGACGCTCCGGCGCGCCGATGGCTTCCAGCTCGCCGGCGAGCCGCAATGAACTCCGACGGATCGACCGCGGGCTCGTAGCTGCGGTACGTACCTTCGAGCTTCTCTCCCGTATCGAAAAGCGGCAAATCGGCAGGCGGCGTAGAGCTTCGCCAGCAACGTCTTGAACTCAAGCTCGCTATAGAGGCGATAGAGATCGGCGTCGGAAGGCACGCGATACCGGCTCTCTCCCAATCGATCGGAAGCGCAAGATCGCGACGGACGATCGAAACGGCGCGGCAGAGACAGGCCTGCTCGCCGTATTGCTCGATCAGCGCCGTAAGTTTTGCATTGCCGGCCAATGACGGATCCGCAACGAGCGCGTCGAGCGAACCCGCCGCCTGCAACAATTTGCTCGCCGTCTTTTCGCCGACGCCGGGGATGCCCGGAAGATTATCGGACGGATCGCCTTTGAGGCCCCGATAGTCGGGAAGCTGCGACGGCTCGAAGCCGAAGCGCTCGCGCACCGCCGCGGTGATCGTAACGCCCCAGCTCGGTTATGCCGCGCCGCGTCGTCAGCACCGTCGTGCGCTCGTCGACGATTTGCAGCAGGTCGAGATCTCCAGTGACGACGATCGTCTGTTCGCCGGCCTCTTCGGCTTGGCACGCGATCGTCGCGATGACGTCGTCGGCTTCTTGCCCTTCCATCTCGACGATCGGAATGCCGTACGTTGCTAGCACGCGGCGCACGAGCGCAAACTGACTGCGCAACTCGTCCGGCATGACGCGCCGCTGCGCTTTATACTCGTTGAAAGCGTAACGCGTTCGGCCGGCATACCTTTGTCGAAAGCGGCGATCACGTGCGTCGGCTTTTCGTCGGCGATGAGCTTGTTGAGCATCATCGTGAAGCCGTACACCGCGTTGATGGGCACGCCTTTGCTCGTTGTCAGCCCCGGAAGCGCAAAGAAGGCGCGGTAGACTAAACCGTACGTGTCCAGAGCATCAACGCCATCGCCGTAGTCCGCAACTATCGAACGACGATCGACGACGAGCCGGCGCTCACGCTACCGTCGTCGGCGATTGCGAGCACGGAAAGATCGTAACGGCCGCTGCGCTCGGGTAATGCAACGGCAATTCGGCCGCCGTCGCCGTGCACGATCTGCCACGCGACCGCTTGCGTGTCGGCCTGTGCCAGCGAAAGTTCGGGCGGCGGCGCCGTACGGCGTACGAATCCCAGCACTTGCGCGCGCTCGCCCGTCGAGCGTACGCATGGATGCCACGTTGTCGTTTCCGGAGCGCTGTCCTGCGTCGTCGTCACGCCGATGGCCAGGAGTGCCGGAGCCGAGGCAAAGAGCGCGCTTCCCGATGGCGCTCCTCGGCTGATTCGAACGATGAAGGTGCCGCTGCTTCCCGCGTCTCCGTCAACGGCGATTCTAGCGGTAGATCCGCCGGTGCGAATTCCGCACTCTGCAGCGAGACCCGCACGGCGCTAGGACGCCCGGGTGCGGCGAGCGTTAATCGGCTGCGTGCTCCACTCGAGTCGCTCCATCGTGAACGAACGCCGCGCCGGCCCGGAGTTCCCCCGCAGCATCGACGGCTCGAAACTCGGCTGCGGCGCGTCCGTCGACAACGCGAACGAGCCGCGCTTCGACGCCGAGCGCACCCTCAAAGGTGATCAGCGCTTCGCCCTGCGAGCCCGGCGCATCAGCATCGACGCCGATGGATTCGCCCATGCGATACGTCGTTCGGTCGAGCGCGATTTTGCACGTCCGGGCTGCCGCCGTCGTTTGACGGCTGCGCCGCCGCGGATCGATTCGGACCTGCGCAGCGTCGGTTGCGCGACCACCGTCGTCGATCCACGCAACCAAGAAGTTCGTTCCGAGCTGCGGATCGCTAAAGCTTCCCGCCGCGTGACCTACCGCATCGAGCTTCAACTCCTGCCGCGCAACCGAGACGCCGTGCGTGAGGTCGACTGTCACGGTCGCACCGTCGAGCGGCTTGCGAATCAAGGGAGGCGGCATAGACGTCGAAGCGCAACGGCGCACCAAGGCTCTGCTCCGGTGCGACGACGACGAGCCGCACGGCGGCATCGGCGGTCGGAACGACCACGCGCGTGTCCGCGGTTGCGCCATCCGACTCTGCGTGAACGCCGTACGTCGAGCCGAGTTCGTCATTTGGGTGCGGAATTTCGATCGTCGCGTTGCCGCTTTGATCGGTACGCACGGTCGCGTCGAGCCAACGCGACGTTGCCCAAGGCACGTTCTGCGGCGCTTCACCCACGTCGACATGCGGCGAGCGAACGACGACGACGCGCACCGAGCTTTCCGGCCGTGAAGCGTGCACGAGCAACGGCACGTTCTCGCGCGAATCGCAGCGTCCGTTGCAGGCCGAAGTGACCTCGAGCGACAGTCGCCCCGGCGTTCGCGTCGACGTCGACGGTCGCCCCGCCGATGCCGCCGGCGGCCTGCGCGAGCACCGGCGTATTCGCCCGGCCGGCAGCGTTTGCGGAATGTCAAACGACGTCGCGAACGCGCCCGCTCCATCGAGCGCCACGCGCTTGCTCGCACGACGGTCGTCGCACCGTAACGCAACGAAACGAGCGCGCTGCCGGAGCTGGCTCGCAAGATTCCGCTCGAACGCGTACGCGCAAACCCTGCAACGCGGACGACGCCGCCGGCATGCACGACTGCAGAATCCGTTGCGACGCCGACGATCGTCGGCGGAAGCGGCGCTTGCGGCAGGAGGCTCAAGAATGCGTAGCTTCCACCCCACTGCGCGAGCGCGAAGACCGGACGCGGCAGACGATTCCAACGGACGATTCCCTGCGAGTCGGTCGCCGTCGTAACGAAACTGCGATTGACGACGAGCTGCACGCGCATGCGCGCAAGCGGCATTCCGGTTCCAAGATCGGCACCGTAGAGCAGCACGCCGCCCGGCGTCTCTTTGCAATCAAGCCGACGCGCGAGCGATTGATCCACACCTGCTCGCCGACGTTCGCCGCGCCGAGCTTCGACGACGAAGAAGCCTTCGCGCGAAGCCAGCGGCACGTTCACGACGTTCGATTGAAATTGATAGCCGCCGGGTGGCGTAAAGTTGAACGAGAATAGCGGGCGCCGTCGCGCCGTCGAGATCGCGCGCGGACTAAAGTTCGATCCGGCCGTAAGAACGTCGGCGGGATCGACTTGGTAGACGCTGATGCGACCGGCGCGCTTGAGTAGGTATCCAAGCGGACCGTAGCGCCCTTCCACGGTACGCTCGAATCGGCGGCAAAGAGTTGGAAGTTTGCATCGAGCCGGTGGAGATCGACGATCTGACGCTCGGCTCGAAGCGGCGCTGCAATCGATGCCGGCGATGAGAACTGCGCGCAGCCGAGGAGTCTGACAGACTCCAAGTAAACGAGCGACCTGCATCCGTCCTCGATTTTCGGCAGGTCGAAGTTCGAAGCCCGCGTAGGCAGAACCGAAGGCGAGGCCCAAGCGGAGCGAAGCGGTCCGGCTGTGGACGAACAGGCTGCAGGAGAGCGACCGACCTCGACGCGATGCCGTTTCTGCGGCTACGAAGAGGAGCCCCGACGACGCGCGCAGCGTTCGCGAGAAATCGCATTTTCAAGTCGTCGTCGCCTGCGGATCCTGCGGTCATCCGTTCGCCGTTCTCTCGCGAAACTAGCTGGTCGCGTTACGAGATTTTCGCCGACGGCCGCCTCGCTCGTTGCAAGCGTCGCTCGCGGCGTCGCCGCCATCTACGCCGGCACGCCCGCACCGCGAGTCAACGCGAATCACCATCCACCGTTCCCACGGTTCCGCTACACACCGAAGTCGTCGTCGAAGTCAACAAAAAGGGCCAAGTCGTGCGCGTCAAGTCGACGAAGCCGAGCAAGAGCGCGAGCTTCAATCTCAAGACCTACGGCAACGCGCTTGCAGATGTGGATTCGGAAATGCCAGACGAGGGCAATGCGACGAAGTGTGAGGGCGACGTCGGTCTCTACCGCGTCACGTACGACTACGATCCGAAGAACGGCAAAGTCACGCGTCGCATTGCGCTCATTTCGGCCGGCGGAAGCTGGGGAAACGACTCAGGTGCGGCCAACGTCATGATGGAGATGTTCAAGAAGCAGGAGGAAGCGGCGTCGGACGAAGCTGCGCGTAAAGCGCAGGAGTACGAACACGAAGCTGCCCTCGCTCAACGATATTCGCGGCGGAGCGACGCCAAAGCCGACGCACGCGCCGACGCTCCCGCCCTGCGTTACGAGCCGCTGTTGAGATTCCTGACGTACCGGCCCGCCGACGGCCGAGCGCGCCCGGGCGTGCTCGAAGGCGACAAGATCCGCACCGATCGCCACGCCGACGCTGCGCGACTACATCGCGCTCGCGCCGCACGAGCGCATCGCGTGGCACTCGGCCGACGAGCTGCATCGACCTCGCGGACGTGACGCTCGACGCGCCGGTTCGACCGGCACGCAACGTCTTTTGCGTCGGCCGCAACTATCTCGGAGCACGCGCGCGAGGGCGCGCGCGCCGCGGGACGCGAGCTGAAGCTTCCCAACGTCGCCGACGTTCTTCACCAAGGCGCCGACCGCTATTGCCGCTCCAGGCTCGACGCTCGAGCTGCGCGCTGCAGTTTCGCGCGAGTACGACTACGAAGCCGAGCTTGCGGTCGTCATCGGCGCGCGAATGTAAGGACGTTGCGCGAGGACGAAGCACTGCACGTCGTCTTCGGCTACACCGCCCTCAACGACGTGACCGCGCGCGATCTGCAACGCGAACACGGTCAGTGGTTCAAAGGGAAGAGTCTCGATTCAACCTGCCCCATCGGACCTTGGATCGTAACGCCGGACGAGCTTGGCGATCCGCAAGCGCTCGCCGTGCGGCTGCGGCGCAACGGCGTCGAAAAGCAGCACGGCAACACGTCGAAGATGATCTTTTCCGTCGCGCGCCTCATCGCCGAGCTCTCCAAGGGAATGACGCTGCTGCCCGGCGACGTGATCGCAACGGGCACGCCCGAAGGCGTCGGCTTCGCGCGCACGCCGCCGGAGTTTCTCGCCGACGGCGACGTCCTCGAAGTCGAGATCGACGCATATCGGCATCCTGCGCAACGAAATTCGAATCTCCTAGAGCAACGAAGGGCGGCGTCGCGTTGGAGCCGTATGAAAGGTCCCCGTGATCGTTGCCGTTCCACGCGAGGCTGCGGTGAAGGAGCGCAGAGTGGCGCTCGTGCCCGAAACCGTCGACGCGTTTCGCCAAGTCAGGTGTCGGCCGTTCGCGTGCAGCGAGGCGCGGGCGACGCGGCCGCGTTTCCCGATGCCCTCTACGAAGCCGCCGGTGCGAGCTTCGCCGACGACGCGGCTTCGCTCGTCGCCGACGCCGACGTCGTCGTCACGGTGGGACGACCGCGCGACGACGTGCATCGCCGCCCTGCGAGCCGGGCACGGTCGTCGTCGGATTCCTCAATCCGCTCGGCGACCCGGCATATCTGCAGCGGCTGGCCGACGCGAAGCTGACGGCGATCGCGATGGAGATGATTCCGCGCATCACGCGCGCGCAAGTCGATGGACGCGCTCTCGTCGCAAAGCAACATCGCCGGATATAAAGCGGTGCTTGCTCGCCGCCGCGAATCTGCCGAAGTTTTTCCCGATGCTGACGACCGCAGCGGGAACGATCGCGCCGGCGAAAGTGCTGGTACTGGGCGCCGGCGTCGCCGGTCTGCAAGCGATCGCGACCGCGCGCCGGCTCGGCGCGGTCGTCAGCGGATACGACGTGCGCGCCGTCGTCAAAGAACAAGTCCAGTCGCTCGGCGCGACCTTTCTCGAGTTCGATCTCGGCGACGACGCCGAAGGCGCCGGCGGATATGCCAAAGAGCTGACGCCCGAGCAGCAAGAACGCCAGCGCGCCTGGATGGTCGAACAGATCGGCGCCAACGACGTCGTGATCACGACGGCGCTTCAGTGCCGGGACGCAAGGCGCCCGTGCTCATCACCGAAGCCGCGGTCGCGCGCGATGAAGCCGGGCAGCGTCATCGTCGACATTGCTGCCGAAGCCGGCGGCAACTGCGCGCTGACCGTTGCCGACGAAATCGTCACGACGGCCAACGGCGTCACGATCGTCGGCACGACGAACTTGCCGAGCACGATGCCGGCTGACGCGAGCCGGCTCTATTCGCGCAACGTCTCACGCGCTGCTCTCGCCGTGGATCAAGGACGGAACGCTGGACGATCGATCCAAACGACGACGTCGCCAAAGGCGCGGTCATCGCGCGCGACGGCAACGTTCTGCTCGGAGCTGCAACGCTGACCGAACTCGCGCATCTCGTCGCGCCGTTAACCGTTCTCGTGCTCGCGATCTTCGTCGGATTCGAGGTCATCTCGAAGGTGCCGACGACGCTGCACACGCCGCTGATGTCGGCGACCAACGCGATTCACGGCATCGTGCTCGCCGGCGCCATCGTCATCACCGCCGAGCTCTTCGGCGCAACGGCGTGTCGGGCACGGTGCTCGTCGCGCTCGCGGTCGCCGCCGTGACGCTCGGCGCCATCAACGTCTTCGGCGGCTTTGCGGTAACCGAACGAATGCTGCAGATGTTCCGCCGCAAGGACGACGCCAAGTGAACGTCGCGATCGATCTCGCCGATCTCGTCGCGATCGCGCTCTTCATCTACGGCCTACACGAGCTGAACTCGCCCGCGACCGCACGGCGCGGCAACCGCTTCGCGATGGTCGGCATGGCGATCGCGCTCGTCGGCATCGTCGTGCGCACGCGGAGCCGTCGGATGGCCGGCCGTGCTCGTCGGCGTCGCGATCGGCGGGCTCGTCGGCATCTACGCGGCCGTCAAAGTCAAGATGACCGCGATGCCGCAGATGGTCGCGCTCTACAACGGCGCCGGCGGCGGCGCCGCCGCACTCATTTCGACCGTCGCATACTTCATCGCGGACCACGTTACGTGCGCATCGGATCCCGTCATCGCCGTCTCGCTCGTCCTCTCGGCGATCATCGGTTCGATCAGTCTCGCCGGCTCGATCGTCGCGTTTTTGAAACTGCAAGAGCTGATGACCGGACGGCCCGTCACCTATCCGGGACAGCAGTTCGTCAACGCTCTGGTCTTGCTCGCGATTCTTCTGCTTGGCGGCCTGGTTTATCGCGACGCTCGGCACGCTGCCGCCCTGGGCTTACGTCGCGCTGCTCGGCTGCGCGCTGTTGCTCGGCGTGCTCTTCGTCTTGCCGATCGGCGGCGCCGACATGCCGGTGGTGATCTCGCTGCTGAACTCGTTCACCGGCGTCGCGGTCGCGATCACCGGATTTGAAATAAGCTCGAACCTGCTCATCATCTGCGGCGCGCTCGTCGGCGCGAGCGGCACGATTCTGACCGTCGCGATGAGCCGCGCGATGAATCGCCCGCTGACCAACGTGCTCTTCGGCGCTTTCGGCGCGGCCGGCGGCACGGAGGTCGCAACTGCAGGCGGCGGACCGCAGCAGATTCGCAGCACGAGCGCCGACGACGTCGGCGGTCATGCTCGCCTACGCTTCGAAAGTCATCTTCGTTCCCGGGTACGGCATGGCGGTCGCGCAAGCGCAGCATAGCGTCAAAGCGCTCGCCGATCAGCTCGAAAAGCGCGGCGTCAAGGTGCTCTACGCGATTCATCCCGTTGCCGGACGCATGCCCGGACACATGAACGTGCTGCTTGCCGAAGCAAACGTTCCGTACAATCAGCTCCTCGACATGGAGGACGCCAATCACCGAGTTTCCGACCGCCGACGTCGCGCTCGTCATCGGCGCCAACGACGTCACGAATCCCGCCGCGCGCAACGTTGCCAGCTCGCCGATCTACGGCATGCCGATTCTGGACGTCGACAAAGCGGCCAACGTCGTCGTGCTCAAGCGCTCGATGCGTTCGGGCTTTGCCGGAATCGAGAATCCGCTCTACGAGATGCCGAACTGCTCGATGCTCTTCGGTGACGCCAAGGCCTCGGTCGACGCCCTGACCGCGGCGGTTAAGGCGCTGTAGCGGGCGCCGGCCTTCCGGCAGCGGTCCATCGCCCGAGGTCGCGATCGGGTCGGAGGCAGCATCTTCCGGGTCTGGCGTCGGGCCTTCTTGCCCTTCTGCGCCTTCGGTCAGCTCGATGACGACGATATAGAGCACCGGAACGATTGCCAAATTCATGATCGTCGAAACGATCATGCCGCCCAAGCACCGCGGTGCCGAGCGAAATGCGCGATTGCGCGCCGTCGCCATGCGCGAATGCCAACGGAATGATGCCGAGGATGAACGCGATCGAGGTCATCAGAATCGGGCGCAGCCGCGTCGCCGCGGCATGAGCCACCGCTTCGACGGCCTCCATGCCTTGTTCGCGAAGCTGATTGGCAAACTCGACGATCAGGATCGCGTTCTTTGCCGCCAGACCGATCAGCATGATGTAGCCGATCTGCGCGTAAATGTCCGACGACGTAACCGGAATCGGCACCGGATGACCGGCCATGATCGAGTGCACGATTTGGCTCGCCAGCTCCGACAAGCGCCGGAGGTAAATCGCACCGATCGCGCCGAGCAGTGCCAACGGCACCGCCAGCATGATTACGAACGGCGTCGATAAGCTCTCGTACTGTGCGACGAGCACGAGAAAGACGAAGAGCAAGCCCAGGCAGAAAACCGCGATGGTTTGCGGGCCGCTCTGGACTTGCTGCCGCGCGATGCCGCTCCAGTCGTAACCCATCCCTTTGGGAAGATTTGCCACGACGTGTTTCTGATCGCCTCGAGCGCCTGGCCCGAGCTCGCGCCCGAATCCGGGGGATCCGTCGATCTCGAGCGCGTTGTATTCGTTGAAGCGCATGATAGAGACGTTGTCGGTCTCCATCGTCGTTTGCAGGAACTGGCTTACGGGCATCATGTTGCCGCGGCGTTTGCGACGTATATGCGCGAGAGGTCCGCGGGCGACGTGCGTTGTCCCGCCTTTGCCTGAAGACGACCTGATACGAGCGCGTACCGTAGTCGAAGAAATTGACGAATGTCGAACCCGTCGTTCCGTTGATCGTGTCGAAGAAGGCGCTGCGGAGTCACGCCGAATGCCAGCGCTTTCGAACGATCGAACTTCGTCACGAGATACGAGCCGTGAAAATCGTCGGAAGCGCACTTGCGTGAGCAGTCGGATCCTTCGTTGAGCCTGGGCGATGATCGTATTGCCGACTTTGTTGAACGTCGGCAGGCCGAGATTGTTGATGTCCTCGATCTCGATTGCGAAGCCGCCGGTCGAACCCAGGCCGGGAATAGCGGGCGGATTTGCCGGAATCGCTTTGAGATTCGGAATCTTCTGAAAACTGGTGGTAGAGATCGTACTGCATCGGCAAGCGACGAATTCTCGGGACCGTGACGTTCGGAGAGCGGCTTGAGCTGCAGAAAGATCGTCGCCTGATTCGAGCTGTTGTTCGCAAAGCCAAAGCCTATACCTGACGTTACCGCCTCCGATTGCGGCATCTTCATCATGCATGTCTTCGAGTTGCTTGACCACGGCAGTCGTCTGATCCATCGAGGACTTGAATCGGCAGCGTCACGAGGATATAGAGCAGACTCTGATCTTCGTTGGGAAGAAAACCGGTGCGGGCGTAATCTTGAACATCACGCCGAGCAGCACGATCGCACCGACGAAGATGCGCGATCATGATTTTCTGATGCCGGACGAGCACCGGCACTCTTTCCTTGGTACCACATCGTCATCGCATGAAGCCGGTTGTTGAACCAGACCATGAAGCGATTCGTCGTCGGCTCCGCGCCGTGCACCAACTCGTACGTGAGAACCGGAGCGAGCGTCATCGCGGTAAAGAGTGATATGCCGATCGACGCCGCCATCGTCAAGGCAAACTGTTGGAAGAGCAACCCGGTCGTGCCGGGCAAGAAGGCAACCGGAATGAAGACCGACATCAGGACGAGCGACGTCGCGATGACCGCGCCGCCGATCTCCTTCATCGCGCGCACGGTCGCTTGGAACGAATTGGTCTTGTCGTCGACGATGTGGCGGACGATGTTCTCCAGCACGACGATTGCATCGTCAACGACCAGTCCGGTCGCAAGCGTGAGGCCGAAGAGCGTGAGCGTGTTGATCGAAAAACCTAGCATCTTCATCGCTGCGAACGTGCCGATCAGCGAAACGGGAATCGTCAGCGACGGGATCAGCGTGCTATGCCAGCTCTGCAAGAAGATGAAGATTACGAGCACGACCAGCAAGATCGCGATGAGCAGCGTCACGACGACTTCTTTGATCGAGGCGTGCACGAACTCGGAGGTGTCGAAAGCGATGTGGTAGTCGTATCCGGTGCGGCATCGTTTGCTTGATTTGGGCCATCGTCGCACGCACGTTCTTGGAAATCTGGAGGGAGTTCGCGGTCGGCTCCCCCTCGATGGCGAGCACCACGGCCGTCTGTCCGTTGTAACGCGCCGACGTGATGTAGTTTTGCGCGCCCAGTTCGACCTGTGCGACGTCGCCGAGTCGCAAGTAATCCGCCGTTGGGCTGCGCCTGGACGACGATCTGCTTGAACTCCTGCGGTGACTGCAGCCGACCGTTGATCGAAATCGGAATTTGAAACGGCTGCGAACCCGTCGTCGGCGGCTGGCCTATCGAGCCGGGCGCGACGTCGGCGTTGTTCTGTTTGATGGCGTTGAGTACGGTATCGATCGAGACGTTATTGGCTTCGAGTTTGTGCGGGTCGACCCAGACGCGCATGCCGTAGGTGCGGTCGCCCAGCACCTCGACTTGGCCGACGCCTGGAACGCGCTTGAGATTCTCGATCACGTTGAGGTCTGCGTAGTTGCTGACGTCGACGTCCGAAACGGCCGAGCTCGTCGTAAGCATCGCCACCGCGATCGTAATGTTGCCCGAGCTCTTCTCGACGCTGACGCCCTGGTTTTGCACTGCCTGCGGAAGTTGCGCGAGCGTGAGGTCGACGCCATGCTGCACGTTCGTTTGGTCGGTCGTCGGATCGGTCCCCAGCGCGAACGTGCACGTGATGACGCTCGTACCGTTTGCGCTCGAATACGATTGCATGTACTGCAAACCGTCCGAGCCGTTGATGTTGATTTCCAACGGGGTCGTGACGGATCGCATTACCATTGCCGCAGTGGCCCCGGGATATTGCGACGTTATTGTAACGGTCGGAGGCGAGATCTGCGGATACTGCGAGATCGGCAGCGTCGGAATCGTAACGAGACCCGCCAGCAGCACGACGAAACTGAGCACGCCCGCAAAGAGCGGCCGGCGCAGGAAAAATTCGATCACGAGTCAGCTTTCAACGCGAGAGCCCTCATTCGAAACGAGCGTTCGCATGCTACCCGGCAGAATTCCTGGCAGCGCTACTCCGCGTGCCCGCTCGCTCGCCCGGCGATTCGCCAACGAGATGCGTTCCACGTCGGCACGAAGGCATTGGGTGCAAAGCCTCGCAGACGTTTGCTATACGCGTAGACGTAGTCGGCGTTGAAGAGATAGAGTACCGGAACCTCCGCCGCGACGATGCGGCCGATCGTGCCGTAAAGCCGCTTGCGCTGGGAGACGTTCGTAGAGCTCAGCGCCACGCGCTCGAGACGGTCGACTCGCGGATTGCACCAGCGCATGTAATTGGAGGGTGCGCCGCACCGAAGCACCGAGGAGTCGTCGGGATCCGCACCCATGGTCCAAGGCACGTAGGCCAGATCGAACGCGCCGGTTGTAAGCACCCCAGTGCGCGGCAGAAAGAGCTGCGCGTTGCTGATCGATTTGATCGTAAGCTCGACCCCGCGTTCGCGCAACTCGGCTTGGACGGCAGTGGCGACGCGCACGCCGGTTGCAGTCTCGGGAAACTGCGCGTAGACGAGGCGAAACGCCACGCCGCCGCGTTGGCGTACGCCGTCCGCGCCGCGCGGCCATCCTGCGGCGTCGAAGAGACGATCGGCCGCCGCCGGATCGTAACCCGGCTCGCGCACGGCCGGATCGAAGGCCCACGAAAACTGCGGTTGTATCATGTTCGTCACCGGATAGTAGCCTAGCGTGATCTTTCGTGATATCGCGTCGCGGTCGATCGACATTGCAAGGGCGCGACGAACCCGAACGTCGTCGAGCGGAACGTGCGCGGTGTTGAACGCGATCCCCGCGACCACGGCAGTGGGCACGACGCGAAACGCGAGCGCCGCGTCGTCGCGCACCACCCCGATCTGCGACGGTGCGAGCAAATTCCAATCGATTGCGCCGCTGCGTAACAGCAGCAGGTTCGTCGAGGGATCGGGAATTGTCCGGATTTCCAGATTCGTCACGGAGGGACGGCCGCGCCAGTAGGCCGCATTTGCGACGTAACGCAAGTCTTCGCCGCGTTTCCAGGAGAGAAAACGGTACGGGCCGTCGCCGACGCTCGGTTCGGCATTGAACTGCGCGCGCGCGAGCGGATGCTCTGCGCGAAGCACGTGAGCCGGCAGAACGAACTGCGGCGAAAAGCCATACGAAAAATACGTCATGACCGCCGGCGCCCACGCGTGCTTGAGATGAAAGACGACGGTGCGCGAATCCAGCGCGACGGCGCGATCGATAAGCTCGTAGCCCTCGTGCGATCGAACCGGATTACGCGGATCCAGGATCGCGTGCAGGGTGAAGAGCACGTCGGCGGCCGTAAGGCGCCGCCCGTCGCTCCAACGCATGCCCGCTCGCAGCCGGTACCGGATGGTGCGTCCGTCGGGCGAGAGTCCGCCATTCGCGAGCGTCGGAATCTCGCTCAGCAGCGCAGGGCGAGCGCGCCCACGCGGATCGAGATCGATGAACGGCTCGAAGGCCAGGCGAGCGGCTTGGAGCTCGACCGAGGCGGCATCGGGCGCGATGAAGAGGGGGTTGAGGTTCGCCGGGTCGGCGGCGAGATCGAACGTGACGGTCGAGCTTGGGCCGGGGGCCTGCGGTTTGGAGCAGGCGGCGGCAAGCAGAGTGCTTGCGAAACAAAGAATCCATAGTCCCGGACTTGCGCCGAACAGATTTATGGTGTTATTGTTATCAGGCCGAATATTCTTCGGCAAAATTCCTCCTATGTCGAATATGGTGACGATTAACGAAGAGCTCGACGAGCTCGATCTTCAACTTCTCGACGCATTGCAGCGCAATGCGCGCTCGACCTTTACCGAGCTCGCGTCGCTCGTCGGTCTCAAAGCGCCTGCCGTGCACGATCGCGTCAAGCGTCTCGAACAGCGCGGTTATATTCGCGGCTACGGTGCGCAGCTCGATCCCGAGCGTCTCGGTCTAAATCTTACCGCGTTCGTGAGTTGCTATACGACCCCCGATTGTTCGTACGGCGATTTCACGCGCCGCCTCAGCGAGATGCCGGAGATTTGTGAGATTCATTCCGTGGCGGGCGAAGAGAGTTTTCTCTGCAAGGTCGTCACTCGTTCCACGCAGCACCTCGACGAATTGCTCGGCCGCCTCAAGACCACCCCAGGCATGGCTCGCACGCGCACGACGATCGTGCTGAGCATGCCGTTCGAGCGCGGCGGCGTGACGGTTCGTTAAGTGGCCGTTACGTCGCGACAGCATCCGCTCGGCGCGCATCGCGTGCTCGAACCCGCCGGCGCCATGCCGCAGGACGCCTGGCGAATCGACAACACGCCCGTTGCGGGCTCCAACGAGATCCTCTGCGAAGTCGAAGCGCTCAACATCGATTCGGCGTCGTTTCGCCAGCTCTCCGAGACCTGCGAATTCGACCCGGCGCGCATCGGCGCGCGCATCGTCGAGATCGTCGGCCAACGCGGCAAGCAGCACAACCCGGTGACTGGAAGCGGCGGCATGTTCGTCGGCCGCGTTTTGGCCATCGGTGAAGATTTGGCCGGGCGCAGCGACCTCCGAATAAACGATCGCATTGCATCGCTGGTCTCTCTCACGCTGACCCCGCTCTTCATCGAAGACGTGCGGGACGTCGACACCACGACCGGCCGCGTGCGCGTACGCGGAAAGGCGATTCTTTTCGAGCGCGGTCTGTGGGCACAACTGCCTAGCGACATTGATGAAGGCGTCGCCCTCGCCGTGCTCGACGTCGCGGGTGCGCCGGCGCAAGTGCGGCGCCTTGCATCGCCTGGAGCCGCAATCGCTGTCGTCGGAGCCGACGGAAAAAGCGGCCTGCTCTCCTGCGCGGCGGCAAAGGTGGGCGTCGGTCCGCAGGGGCGCGTCGTCGGCATCGTGCCCGATGGTGAGACGCGCGGCGCGCAACTCTTGCGTAGCGAGTCGCTCGTCGACGAGCTCGTCGTTGCCGACGCACGGCGAGCGCTCGAAACGAGCGAGCGCGTCGAGTCGCTCCTTCCGGAACTTTGTGACGTCGTCGTGAACTGCGTCAACGTCCCCGGCACGGAGCTGACCTCGATTCTCTGCGCGCGCGACGGCGGCACGGTCTATTTCTTTTCGATGTGCACGTCGTTCACAGCGGCCGCGCTCGGCGCCGAGGGCGTCGGACGAGACGTCACGATGATCATCGGGAACGGCTACACGAAGGGCCACGCCGATATCGCCCTGCAGACGCTGCGCGAGAACCCCGCACTCTTGGCCTACTTCAACGAAACGTACGCGACGAGGAAGACAGCATGACGACGATGACGGCAGCATCCCATCTCAAACCACCGGCTACGCCGGATCAATTTGAGTACAAGCGCCTCAAACAGGGTGAGTTCTGGCGCCACATTCCCGCCTATGCCGAGATCGACGAAGCGACGTTCCTCGATCACCTTTGGCAGCAGCGACAATCGGTCAAGACGGCGGAGGAACTGCTTCAGACGATTCGCGGCGTCTGCTCGGCCGAATTCTATCGCGACGCCGAGGCGGGCTTTCGCGGCGCCCCTATGGCCGTCCGCGTCTCGCCCTACGCAATCTCGCTGATCGATTGGAACGATCCGGTCGACGATCCGATTCGTCGCCAGTTCATTCCGCTCGCCTCCACCTTGCTGCCCGATCATCCGCGGTTAACCCTCGACTCGCTGCACGAACAGCAGGACTCTCCGGTGCCGGGCCTCGTGCACCGCTACGTCGACAAGGCACTCTTCCTTCCGCTCAACGTCTGTCCGGTCTACTGCCGTTTCTGCACGCGCAGCTACGCAATCGGACCGGACACCGAAAACGTCGATAAGGTCGCGCTGGCAAAAACGCCCAAGCAGTGGCAGGACGCCTTTGCTTACATCGCCGAGCGGCCCGAGCTCGAGGACATCGTGATCTCGGGCGGCGACGTTTATCAGCTGTCGCCCAAAAACATCGAGTTCATCGGCAACGCATTACTCGACATTCCTCACGTTCGCCGCATGCGCTTTGCGACTAAAGGCCCCGCGATCATGCCGATGAAGCTGCTCACGCATAGCGAATGGGTCGACGCTCTCACCGCAATCGTGGAACGCGGTCGCACCCTCGGTAAAGAGGTCGTGCTGCACACCCACTTCAACGCGCCCGAAGAGATCACGTGGATTACCGAAAAGGCGATGCGCGTGCTTTTCGAGCGCGGCATCTTCGTTCGCAATCAGTCGGTGCTGATTCGCGGCGTCAACGACACGCGCGAGCGCATGCAGCTTCTCGTCAAGCGTCTCGGGTATCTCAACGTGCATCCCTACTACGTCTATATGCACGACATGGTCAAGGGCGTCGAAGATTTGCGCACGACCATCGCGAGCGCCGTCGATACGGAGAAGTTCGTTCGCGGCAGCACCGCGGGCTTCAACACGCCAACCTTCGTCTGCGACGCGCCCGGCGGCGGCGGCAAGCGCGACGTGCACTCGTACGAGTATTACGACCGCGAGAACGGCATCGCCGTCTACGCGGCGCCCAGCGTAAAGCCAGGCAAAGCCTTCGTCTATTTCGATCCGATCGATCGGCTCTCGCCCGACGCGCAATCGCGCTGGCGGGTGGGCGAAGTCGCCGATGTGATGATCCAGGATGCCGTCCGCAAGGCAGGCGTCGGCGAAGAGCAGCTCGTCTTAGCCTGACTCCAGGGGACGGCGAACGCGCTGCTAGCGCGGCAGCGAACGCATCATCACTGCGCCGGATGGGCGAAGCGTCACGAGCGGAGCGATCTCGACTCGAGCGCCGGGCTCTAAATCGAATCGGAATCGCTTCAGTAGGGTCGCCAGCACGATCGCCGCTTCACGCAGCGCGAACTCTTCGCCGATGCAGCGCCGGGCGCCGCCGCCGAAGGGCACGTATGCGAAGGGCGGCGGCTCGAATTCGAGCCAACGATCCGGATCGAAGGCCTCCGGGCTTGAAAAAAGGTCCGCGCGCCGGTGCAACAGCAAAGGTGCCGCAAAGACGGTGGTTCCTTTCGGTATGAAGCTGCCGTCGGAAAGAGTCACGTCGCGCAACGTCTCGCGTCCGATGATCCAGGCAGGCGGATAGAGACGCAACACTTCTTTGACGACACGCGAGACGTACTCGGAGTCGCCGCTGCGCGCTGCAAGCGCCGCTCGTTCGTCGACTTGGGGATGCGTCGCCAAGAGATAGAGGGCCCACGTCAGCGCGTTGGCCGTCGTTTCGTGCCCGGCGATGAAGAGTGTCATGATCTCGTCGCGGATCTGCTCGTCGCCGCCCGCCTCCGCTTCGGCGGCCTGCGAGGAAAGCAGCATCGAGAGGGCATCGCCGCGATCGATGCCGTCGCTTCGACGCCTGGCGATGAGCCCGTAGATGATTTCGTCGAGCGTGCGGCGCGCTCGCCAAAAGCGCCGCGTGTTCGGCAGCGGCAAACGCTGCCGCAGCGCACCGATCGGCGTCAACATAGCGGGGAATTCATTCATCATCAAGCGTAGCGCCTCGGCGACGGCACGTGCCCAATCGCTCTCGTCACTGCCGAAGAGGGTTTTTGTGGCGATGCGCAGCGTCAGCTCCGTCATTGCGGCATGCCCATCGAACGCAACACCGCAGGTGACGCGCTCGCTAAAGTCGACCGCGTCGCGCTCCATCACGCGCGTGTACTCGGCAATGCGCTCGCGGTGAAATGCAGGCTGTACGATTCGGCGCATCGTCCGATGGAGGGGAGGCTCACTCGTCAACAGTCCGTCGCCCAGCAGCAAACGCAGTACGCGCGTTCCCAACGATTTTGAAAACGCTTGCTGCTGCGTGACGAGCATTTCCTTGATCGCGGCAGGCTCGTTGACGAAAACGTACGAACGCCAGGGCAGCGCAAATGCGAAGATGTTGCCGTGAAGGCTCGTCATCTCGCGCAAGAAGCCGGGAAAGCGTCGAAATGGCACGGGAAGCAGGCCGCTGAGCGTTGCGATCCGGCTTGGTCCCGCGATGTTACTTCGCACGGTACGCTTGGTAGGTCACGACGTTGCCATAGCGGCAGACGACCCGGTACTCGCCTCGAGCGCCCTCCGCGACAAGGCGGGGTCGGACACGCATCTGGTAGGTTGCATTTGAATAGTCGAGCGCATAGACCAGATACTCGACGCCTGTCGCTCGGTCGATAGTTGCGTGGGGCCGCTGCGCGGCGATTTTCGAAAACCATTCGTCGTGCGTCGAAAGCGACGCACCTTTCGGAACGCAGGCGATGGCGCGGCGCGCGGCGCCGAGATCGGCGTAATAGGAATGAAGATAATGCAGCGGGTGGAGCGGATCGAAGGCGATGAGGAAGATCGAACACAGCGCAGCCGACCCGATCGCCCAGCGACCGGCAACGCGTTCGCCGCTGTGACGCGCGAGCGATGCAAGGCCCATCGCCGTTGCGACGAGCAGCCACGGGATCCACAGAGCCGCATAGTGATCGCCCATCCGCCACACGTAGGCCGAATTTGCGAGCACGACGATCGCGCCGCCCGGCAAGGCCATCAGGATCCACCACGATCGCAACGGCAGCAACGCCAGGGGCACGAGCGCTTCCAGAACGTACGTGAGCCTGCCAAACGTGAGAATCGATCGGGCGAATTCCAACGGATGCGTAAACGGAGAGAAGACCAGCGCGAGCGGTCCGGCCGCAAACGGATAAACGTAAAAGTGACTGGGAACCCACCCACCCAGGCTCGGAGCGATGATCCCATAATAGAATCCGAGTGCGCCGGCGGCGACGACCGCGAGCGCCGCTCCCGCGATTGCGAGCTCGCGCGGTGCGACGACAACACCGTCGAGCAGTCCGTTGCCTGCAGAGCGCCGGTGACGCGCGAGAACGAGCAGCGCGATGCCGAAGAAGATCAGCGTGATCGCCGCATCTTCACGCAACCCGATTGCAGCGAGCCCGCAGAGCGCAAAGCCGGCCCATTGCCGGCGATCGGCGCAGAGCACGAGCCCCAACACGAGCGGCGTAAAGAGTCCGAGTTCGTGAAACTCGTCGAAGCCCAGGGCCAGCAGAGGCGGATAGATCAACGTCAGCAACCCCAACCAATCGGCGAGCTTTCGTTGCAGGTACGGTCGCGCGATCGCCGCGACGAGCGGCGCGCAAAGCACCGTCGCGGCGGCTTGGATGAACTGAAGCGAGAGCGCGCTGCGCGACGCGGCGACGAACGGCCACAAGAGCGCAAGCGACGGAGACCAATGATATCGAAAGTGCGATCCCGCTTCGACGCCGTTACGCATGCCGCCAAACGCGTCGGCGACAATCTGCGCAAACGTGCCGGTGTCCGATCCGTACGTCCAAAGCTTCCAGCGGACGCCTGCAAGCACCGCGAGCACGAGAAACTCGGCCGCCGCCCACAGCCAGACTTTCACGAGGAGGCGCTCTGCGACACGACCAAGCGAATCAACGAATGAAGCGGATCTGCGTTTTCTGCGGTTCCCACCTCGGCAACGACGATGCCTTCGCGCAGATGGCGCGCCAGAGTGCGGCGGCGATCGTCGCCGCGGGATACGGCGTCGTCTACGGCGGCGGTGGGGTCGGCTTGATGAAGATCGTTGCCGACACGGCCCTCGCATCGGGAGGCGAGGTCATCGGCGTAATTCCGCACGCGCTCGCGCGTACCGAAATGGCGCATACGGGCCTCACCGAGTTGCACGTCGTCAACACCATGCACGAGCGCAAAGCCATGATGGAGGACGTCAGCGACGCATTTCTCGCTCTTCCGGGCGGATTCGGTACGATGGACGAGTTCTGCGAAGTCTTGAGTTGGCGACAGCTTCGAATTCATGACAAACCGATCGGGCTTCTCAATTTCCGCGGCTACTACGATGCGCTGCTCGCGCTCTTCGACTCGATGGTCCGCCAGGGCTTCGTAGGACCGTATACGCGCGGGCTCTTTATCGACGCTCCAACGATCGGCGAGCTGCTCGAGGCGATGTTCGCAGATAAAAATTTACCGTAAAGAGCGTTATTCGCTCAACGCGGTGCTGACGATTCGCTCTTGCTCGACGGCGTGCTGACCCGCATAGCCTTCGCTGGGACTCGCGCGATAGCCGCGTCCGATGTACTCGATGTCGAAACCATCGCGCTTGCCCTCGAGAAGGCGCCGGCGAACGAACGCGCGCGCGCCCATGTTCTTCGGCTCCTCCTGCACCCAGACGATCTTCTTTAGCCGCGGATACCCGGCGATGAGCCGGTTGATTTCTGCAACCGGCAGCGGCGCCAATAGCTCGATGCGTGCGATCGCGGTTCGCTTGAGGGCCGCATACGACGGATGCGCCACTAAATCGTGATAGATTTTTCCGCTGCAGAGAATGAGGCGGTCGACGGCCTCGCGATCGATGGCGCGCGGATCGTCGATGACCGGCGCAAACGTACCGGAAGCCATTTCGTCGAGGGTGCCTGCCGCGCTCTCGGCGCGCAATAGGGATTTCGGTGTCATGACGACGAGCGGAACCGCAATCGGCGAGCGCGCCTGCATTCGCAGCAAGTGATAGTAGTTGCTCGCGGTCGAAGGGGAGGCGACGCGCAAGATTGCCTTCGGCGACGAGTTGGAGAAAGCGCTCCAGGCGCGCGCTCGAATGTTCCGGTCCGCCGCCTTCGTAACCGTGCGGAAGAAGGAGCGTGAGCCGCGACGTCTCCCCCCATTTTGCTTGTCCGGCGGCAATGAATTGATCGATGATGATTTCCGCGCCGTTGACGAAGTCGCCGTACTGCGCCTCCCAAAGGACGAGCGCCTCGGATTGCGCGGTCGAGTAGCCGTATTCGAAGCCGACGCAGGCATATTCCGAAAGCGGACTGTTGCGGATCTCGAACGAGGCTTGAGTTTCCGACAGATGCTGCAACGGAATCCAGCTGGTATGCGACGGGCCCGTCCCGAGCGGAGTCGAGGGATGAAAGACGGCGTGGCGATGACTGAAGGTCCCGCGCTCCGTATCTTGTCCCGTCAGTCGAATCGGCGTTCCGGTTACCAGCAACGAAGCGAAGGCAAGCGATTCGGCCGTTCCCCAATCGACGACGCCCTTCTCGGCGATGGTCGCGTTGCGCCGATCGAACTGACCGCGCAACTTGCGATTGAGCGCAAATCCTTCGGGTACGGCCGAAAGCGTCTGCTCCACGCGACCAGCGTCGCCGCTCCACCGGCGCGACTACGGTTCCGTCGAACGTGTTGCTGCTCGCGAGTTTGCGGCCTTTGATATGCGATGCGAGCGCGCCGCGAACTGCGTGACGGGCCTGTTGAAGACGCTCGTTCGCCTCTTCCACCATCGCCTGCGCGCGCTCCGCGCGTGATGACGCCTTGATTGACGAGTTTGTTGGTGAAGAGCTCGCGCACGGTCGGGTGATTCTTGATTCGCTCGGCCATCTGCGGCTGCGTGTACGCGGGTTCGTCCTGCTCGTTGTGCCCGAAGCGGCGGTAGCCGATGAGATCGATGAGCACGTCGCGGCCGAAAGCTCGCCGAAAATCGATGACGAGATGAACCGCTGCGATGCACGCGTCGACGTCGTCGGCGTTGACGTGAACGATCGGAACGTCGAAGCCTTTCGCAAGATCGGAGGCATAGCGCGTCGAGCGCGCGTCGGCGGATCGGTCGTGAACCCGATCTGATTGTTCGCGATGAGGTGAATCGTGCCGCCGGTTTCGTAACCGGGAAGCGACTGCAAATTGAAGACTTCGGCAACGATGCCCTGTCCGGTAAAGCGGCGTCGCCGTGAATGAGGATCGGCACGGCGCGCTTGCGGTCTTGATGCGGACGTTCCCTGCGAGTGATCGGTCTGCAACGCCCGCGCGTTTCCTTCTACTACGGGATCGACGGCCTCGAGATGGCTTGGGTTGTGCGCCAGCGTCACGGCGATCGTCTTGCCTTTTGACGTCTAAACGTGCCGGTCGCGCCGTGATGGTATTTTACGTCGCCCATTACGTCGTCGTCGCCGAGGTTGCCGCGATAAGCGGCGGCCTCGAACTCGGTCATGACCTCTTCGTATGGAAGATTTACGACGTGTGCGATCACGTTGAGTCGACCGCGATGCGCCATTCCGACGACGGCCGTCTCGACGCCATCGTCGGCGAGCATATCGAGCATCTCCTCGAGCATCGGAACCATGACGTCGAGGCCCTCGCCCGAAAACGTCTTCTGCCCGAGGAACGTCTTGCGCACGTAACGGTCGAAGGCTTCGACTTGCGTGAGGCGTTCGAGAAAATCGATCTGACGCTGCGGCGATTGCTTGACCTTGTTGCGCCCCGACTCGATGTAGTCGCGTAACCAGACGCGCTGATTTGCATTGGAGATGTGCTCGATCTCGTAGGCGATCGTCGAGCTGTACGTCTCGCGCAGCCGCGGAAGCACCTCGGCCAGCGTACTTCCGGGAACCTTGACGCGCAGCACGCTCGCCGGAATCGCGCTTTGCAACGCCGGCGTGAGACCGTAGGTCTGCGGATCGAGCGACGCGTCGCCGACGGGCTCGGTGCCGAGCGGATCGAGATGGGCGGCCAGATGCCCGAAGCGCCGATACGCGGAAACGATCGCCATTCCGGCAGCGACCGCGCGCAGCATTTCGTCCGACGGCTGCGCCGACGGCGCTGCCGACGGGCGCGAGCGCGACTTGCGGCTGCGGCGCCGCCTGCAAGCCGAGCGAAGCAAAGATCGCTTCGTAGAAATCCTCTTTGCCTTGCAGCAACTCGTCGATGCGGCGCAAGTACTCGCCCGATTGCGCACCCTGAATCACGCGATGATCGTAGGTGCTGGTCATCTGCATCACGCGCGCGACACCGAGCAATCGCAGCGACTGTTCGTTGGCGTTCGCGAATCCCGGCGGATAACCGATCGCGCCCGTCGCAATGATCGCGCCTTGTCCGGCCATCAGCCGCGGCACCGAAGCAATCGTTCCGATGCCGCCGGGATTAGTGAGCGTAAACGACGCGCCTTGCAGATCGTCGGCGACGAGCCGATTCTCACGCGCCTTTGCGACGAGCTCTTCGTACTTCGCACGAAACGCCGCGAAGTCGAGCGCGTCGGCATCGCGAATGACCGGCACGACTAAACTGCGCGTACCGTCCTTGCGTTCGGTGTCGACGGCGAGGCCGAGATGTATTCCCGGCTCCAATCGCGCCGGCGCGCCGGAATCGTCGCGGCGAAACGAGTGCGTGATGAACGGCATCTCGCGCAGCGGCGCGCGCGAGGCGCGTAGGCGATAATGTGCGTGAATGAGATCCGCTCGGCGCGACCCGCGGCGCGGATCGCGCCGTTGAGTTCCCGCCGCCGCGCATCGAGCACGTCGACCGCCACGCTGCGAAAACTCGTCGCGGTTGGAATCGTGAGGCTCTGTTCCATGTAGCCGGAGAGCGCGGCCGCCGGTCCGCGCAAGGCGTACGAGCTTCGCGCCGGCCGGAACCGGCGGTAACGCAGCGGCGCTGGCCGCCGCACGCGCTGTGCGCTTGCGCTTGCTTCTCGACGTCGGAGCGTAGGATCAGACCGTTTGGACCCGATCCGCGGACGCGCGCGAGATCGACGCCCAGGCGCTCCGCGACGCGGCGTGCTGGCGCGTCCGCGACGCCTTCGCCTGCCCTGAAGCGTCGCCGCGGCGGCGTTGCCGGCGCGGCAGCTCTGCGTTGTCCTGCGCCGTTTCCGACAGTGGGCTTGCTCGCTGCGCCGTCGGTCTTCGAAGAGTCGATTTCGGCCAGGAGCGAGCCGACGCCGACGGTCTCGCCTTCACGGGCGAGAATGCGCGTCACGACGCCCGAGGTCGGTCGCCGGCACTTCAACGTCGACTTTATCGGTCGTCACTTCGACGAGCGGCATCGCCTTCGGCGACGTAATCGCCGACGTTCTTGCGCCACTCGACGATCGAGCCTTCGGTGACCGATTCGCCCATCTCGGGGAGCGTTACGCCGACAAGCGTTCTGTTCCACAGCAGCGTCCATCTTATGTCTTTGAAGGCCGAGGGCCTACGACGAGTATCGCCGCCGGCGCGTCTCGTGAGCTCTAGAAGTACTTCGCCGGAAGCGGCGGCGCGAGGACGAGCGCGTTTTTTTGAAAGTGCGGCCGCCGGTGGGTCAAAACGAATGCGGCTACGTCGTATGCCTGATCGAGCGTCAGCGTGCCGGGTGCATCGTGCGGCATGTTGTATCGGACGAAACCGGTCATGCGGTCGACGTGCGCCATACCGGCGCCGTCGTTGAACGAGCGGACGCCCCAGAGCGGCGGATACGTTCCAGGAAGGCCTTGCGCCGCCCGCGCCGTGGCAATGCATGCACTTTTCGAGATAGAGCGACGCCCCGTGCGCCAGGCTCGGCGCGCGGGCCGGCAGCGGCTCGATATAGCGGTCCGATGCAGGTTGCGCCGCACCGATTTGCGTTCCGCGCGAAAGCCACGCGATATACGAGACGATTGCGATCATCGCTTTGCTGTTATACGCGGGCGCACGCCCGTTCATGCTGTAAAGAAAACACTCCGCGATCCGGTCCTGCAGCGTATCACGCGATGCGCGCGCTTATTCCACTGAGGAAATCGTGCATAGATGCCGACGAAGCTTCCGCCGCGTGGCTGCGTGCCGGCGGCGATGTGACAATCGGCGCACTCTAAATTCGCGCGCACGTACTTCTTCATCAAGCGATGCGTCTGCACGATGATCGTGTAGCCATACGCGATCGAGTCGCCGACCGGTCCCTGCGGCAGCGCACGCGGATCGTAGAGGCGCGCGCCGTTCCGCGGCGACGCTCCGGAGCACGCAGCAAGCATAAGCGCGACGGCTGCGGCGAAAATGCGGCGAGTCATAGCGGCGTCAAATACGTATAACGATACGTCGATTGCAGGACGGCGATCGTCGCAACCATCGAGGGCACGACCACGGCTCCCGCAATGAGATGCGTGAGAATATCGTTCGCGACGTCTTGCGCCGTCATTGCGGAGGGAGCGTAGCCGTCGCGCACCAGCGCGCGCGCCTGCTCTTCGACGGCAGTGTGGCACGTCAACACGATGAGTCCACGCCGCTGCAGCATCTCGATCGAAGAATCTTGATACATCTCGCATCATCGTCGGGATCGGCGGCAGTGTCGTACCTGGCGCCGCGCCGCAGATACAGGTTGCTGGAGACGGGCCGGCCGGCCGTCGTCGTGCGATCTTCAAGAACTCGCCGATCCGATATCGCTGCCATACGATAGTCGCTGTATCCGTACGCCGCCGATGGCCCGTGCCCGGCGAGCACGATGGAAATCGCCTCGGCGGAGTAACCGAATCCGAACTGCAGACCGTTGAACGAGTTCTTGATGCTGCCGAGCACGCCCGGCTGGAAGCTGACCGCTTCGTAGACCTGCCGGATCTGCGCCGACCGCCCGACGATCGCGGCGAAGCCCGACGCGTCGAAATCGGCGCTGCCGCTCGACCCGATGCGTGCCGCCGGGCACTCCGGCCTGCGCGTTCGCGACGCCGGAAGCCGCAGCCATGGTGAGCGAGCCTGCAAAGAAACGTCTCCGATTCAAATTGACTTTAGTCTCCTTTTTGGGCGGCGAGTCGCTATATTCGGACCGGAGTCTCGCCGTCCCGTCGGCACCAAACAGCCGTTCGAGGATTTGGCACCGAACTCCGCGCAAAGGTTGGGATTGAGTGACTGCGCGGGAAGACGACCCAACCAAACGCCTCCTGCGGACGATTCAATCGGCGCGTCTTCGTCGGCATCTCGGCGGCGGCGACGCGTCGCCGCGTCGGCTCCAGCGGCGGCGCAGGAAGCGCTCGGAGAGCCGCATCCTCCGCTCGTCGCCGAAAACGATCCCGCGATCGTGGTCGAACACGTCACGCTCGACCGCCCGGCGCGAAGATACCGGCCTACGCAGCGTGGCCAAAGGACGCCGGCCGGAACACTCCTTCCGTCGTGGTGATCATGCACGTCTGGGGCGTCGATTCGTCGATTCGCGATTTCGTGCGGACGGCTCGCAAAGGCCGGATTTGCAGCGATCGCTCCCGATTTGTACGCTCGCTTCGGCGCGCCCAGCGGCGACGGCGCAACCGATTTCACGATTTTTCGTCCTTACGCACAGCGTCTCGAGCGCGACGAGTGGCTCGGCGACGTGCGCGCGGCCGCGCAGTGGCTCTCCCAGGCATTTCCCGGCACGAAGACGGCAGTCGCGGGCTTTTGCATGGGCGGCCGGCTCGCGCTCGTTGCGGCGACGCAAGAAGGCGAACTCTTCGCGACTGGTCGCGCCGTTCTATGGCGACGTCAGCGCCGTCGATGCCAAAGACGTGCGCATCGCCGGTCTGCGGAAGCTATGGAGGGCGCGACACCGGGATTCCGGCGCAGAAAGTTCGCGAGTTCGCCGCCGCCCTGACCGTGCCCAACGACGTCAAGATTTACTACGAGGCGGGACACGCGTTTTTTGACGACCAGCGCTCCGTCCTACGTGGCGTCGGCCGCGGCCGACGCATGGACGCGAACGCTGGCTTGCTTTTCGAAGTACTTGCCAAGCAGGTAATTCGTGATCGTCGCGCAAGCGCTTGGAATCTTCATTTTCGGCGGTGCCGCCGGTGCGTTAATCGCCTGGCTCGCTTCTCGCTCGCAGGTTTCCGGGCTGCGAAACTCGCTCGATCGTGCGGAGCGCGCCGGCGAGAAGACGATCGAAGCGCTGCTCGAGCGCGCGAAGAACGAGCTGCGCGAGACGACCGCGATGCGCGCGAGCGAACGTGTCGGCGAGCTCGTATCGCCGGTCGCGCAGAAGCTCGGTGAGTTCGACCGGCTGCTCGGCGAGCTCTTGGGACGGACGAATCAGCTCGAGAACGCTACGGTCAACCTCACCACCCAGACCTCCACGCTCGTCACCGCGCTTCGCAATCCGGCCTCGCGCGGAAAGTGGGGCGAGATGCAGCTGCGCAACGTCGTCGAGAAGGCCGGGATGCTGCCGTACTGCGACTTCTTCGAGCAGCAGACCGTCGCGCTCGAAGAGGCGCGCGTTCGTCCCGACATGACGGTCAATCTTCCCGGCGAGCGCTGCGTCTTCGTCGACGCCAAGGCTCCGCTCGATTCGATGCAAGCGGCGCTGGAAGCGACCGATGAAGCAGCCCGCAAGCGGCTCGTCAAGCAGCACGCGCGCGCTCTGCGCGATCACGTCGACTCGCTGGCGCGCCGCGGCTATCAGACCGCCGAAGGTTCGGCCGATTTCGTCGTGATGTTCGTCGCGGGCGAAGCCTTCCTCGGCTCGGCCTGTACCGAAGATCCGGCGCTGATCGATTACGCGCTCGACAGAAGCGTTCTGGTCACGGGTCCGCTCGCGCTCATCAGCCTGCTGAGAAGCTTCGCGATGGGCTGGCAGACGTTACGACAGGAAGAGAACGCCAAGCGCATTGCGACGCTCGGTAAAGTCCTTTACGAGCGCGCGCTAAAATTCTCAGAGCACCTCGCCGACCTTCGCCGGCATCTCGAGCGCTCGGTCAACGCCTTTAACCTCACGGTCGGTTCCTACGAGTCGAAGCTGCTGCCGCAAGGACGCAAACTCAAAGACGAAGCATCGCTGGGTGGCGACGAGCTGGCCGAGATTCCGCCGATCGACGTCGTGCCGCGCGACGATCACGGCGCTCGACGCCGGCACGACGTCGAAGCGGCTTCCCCGTTCGCAGCAGCTCTTCGCGCAGGACGACGCGGTTTAAGGACTCGCCGCGGGAGCCGGCGCCTGTCCGTGATCTGCCTCCCACGCCTTTAACGCCTTCAGAGTGTTTTGCACGTGCAGCGACGGATCGAGGCTCGTGTACGTGTAGATGATCGTTCCGTCAGGCGCGATCACATACGACGTGCGGTTCGCGTATTGCGGATGCGAGGAAAGCACCGCATCGTACTTCGCGCATCACGCCCTGATTCGTATCTGCGGCGACGGCGAACTTGCTGCGGCATTCGCTGACCGAGAACTTTTGCAGTTTATCGATCGGATCGTGCGAAACGCCGATCACGGTTGCGCCAAGCGCCTTGTATTGGTCGATGGCATCGGCAAACTCGTGAGCTTCGATCGTGCAGCCCGTCGTGAACGCGGCCGGATAGAAATAGAGCACGACCGGGCCCTTCTTCAGAGCGCGCGGCGAGGCTGAATGTAAAAACGTTGCCGCCTTGACTCGCCTGGAGTGTAAAATCGGGGGCTTTGGTGCCGGTCGAAAGCGCCGCCGAAGACCGGCGCGGTCAGGGCGGCCGCAAGTGCAGCGGCGGCGAGCGCAAAGCGGACCGAACGATTCAACATAGACTAATTCCTTTCTTACACTTTGAACTCTACGCCGGCGAATTGCTTGGGATCGTAGTTGGCGTCATGAGGCGGCCGCGGCGTATCCTTCCACCAGGTACTGTACATCGCGAGCCATTCGAAATTCTCGAAGAGATATTCGTTGTTGCGAACGCGGCGCAATCGTTCGACGAAGGGACGCATGGTGTTCCAGCGCGACCGGAGCATGAAGCCGACGGCGTCGACGAGCAAAGAGGCGTCGAGCACCCGGCGCCGAGCCAGGCAGGCGACCGTCTCCACGTACTGGGCCACGAGCACCACCGCGTGGTCGTCGGGCGACCCCTCGAACTCGCGGCGGACCGTTTCGTCGTCGGGGTAGCGGCTGATCGATATTCGCAAGTTGCGCGAACGCGGCGACGATCGCCGGATCGGTCAGCTGTGCGATCGCATCTAAAATCGCGAGCGCGTTGCGTTCGTGCTCGAGCTGCTTGTTCTGGCGCGTGAGCAGCACGGCAGAGAGCGCGAGCGCGACCAACGAGACCGCGATCGATAGCGCCGGCGAAAATCTTGCTCCATGCTCACGGCATCAACTAGAATCCCATCAATCGTGCGAGGATGAGGCGCTGCACTTCGTTGGTTCCTTCGCCGATCTCATTGATCTTTTGATCGCGATACATGCGCGAGATCGGATACTCGTCCATGAATCCGTAACCGCCGTGGATCTGCAGCGCATCGTTGACGACGCGATGCGAGAGCTCGCCGGCGAAGAGTTTGGCGAAGCTAGCCGCCTGCACGTAATCGCGCCCTTGATCCTTCTCCCATGCCGCACGCAGCATCATCAGCTTCGCGTGCTCGATCTCGGTGAGCATGTCGACGAGCTTGAACGAAATCGCCTGGAACTTGCTGATGCGCTGTCCGAAGGCGTGGCGTTCGCGCGAGTAGGTCAACGCCTCGTCGTAGGCGCCCATCGCCAATCCGATCGAAAGCGCCGCCACCGAGATACGGCCGCCGTCGAGAATCGAGAGAAACTGGCGATATCCGTCCCCGCGCCGTCCCAGCAAGTTCTCCTTCGGGCACCTCGGCATCGATGAAGGAGAGCTCGCGCGTATCCGAAGCGCGCCAGCCCATCTTTGCGTACTTTCGGCTGCGCGTGAAGCCCCGGGCTCTCCTGCGGCACGATGAGGTTCGAAATCTCGCGCGAGCCGTCGGGACGGCGGCCGGTCACCGCGGTGATCGTCGTTCCGCCGGTGATCTCGGTTCCGGAGTTCGTAATGAAGGCTTTCGTGCCGTTGACGATCCATTTGCCGTCGCGCAGTTCGGCGCGAGTCTGCACGTTGCCGGCATCGCTGCCGGCGCTCGGCTCGGTAAGGCCGAAACCCCACAGCCGTTCGCCGCGGGCGAGAGGCACCAAGTACTCTTGCTTCTGCGCTTCGCTCCCGAAAAGGTAGAAAGGAGTGGCGCCGAGCGAGACGTGCGCGGCCATCGTGATCGCCGTCGACGCGTCGGCGCGCGCGATTTCCATAACGGCGAGCGCGTAGCTGACCGTGTCGGCTCCTGCTCCGCCATACTCTTCCGGGAAACGGCAATCCCATGAAGCCGAGCTCGGCCATCTTCGCGACGAGCTCGTACGGAAAGCGCTCGTTCGATCCATCTCTTCGGCGCGCGGCCGGACCTCTTCGCGCGCGAACTCGCGCGCGAGCGCCTGGATCGCCTTTTGCTCGTCGGTTAAATCGAAGTCCATGGCGAAGGTATAGACCCGCGCGCCTAGGTAACCCTCCTCTCTCAGCGATGATCTCCCTCCGTGGCGTTTCGCTCGTCTATCCCAACGGAGTGCGCGCGCTCGATAACGTGAACCTCGAAATTGCCAAGGGCGATTTCGTGTTTCTCGTGGGCGATTCCGGAACGGGAAAATCGAGTCTGCTTCGCCTGCTCTATCGCGAAGCGCGCTCGACGACCGGCGAGATCGTCGTCGACGGCATTCGCGTCGACCGTCTGCGCCGCAATCGCATTCCCGCGCTGCGCCGCCATCTCGGCGTCGTTTTCCAAGACTTCAAGCTGCTCGTCGACAAGACGGTGTGGGAGAACGTCGCCTTTGCGATGCAGGTCACGGGCGCGCACACGCGCGACGTCATGCGTCAAGTGCCGCGGGTGCTCGATCTCGTCGGCCTCTCGCACAAGAGCCGGATGTATCCCGGGCGAGCTCTCCGGCGGCGAGCAGCAACGGACCGCCATCGCGCGCGCGCTGGTCAACAATCCCAAGATTCTGCTCTGCGACGAGCCGACCGGAAATCTCGACCCGGCGAACACGACCGAGATCACTGCGCTGCTGCAGCGCATCAACCTGAAAGGCACGACCGTCGTCGTGGCAACGCACAATCAGGCGGTCGTCGATCGGATGCGCCGCCGCGTCGTGCGCCTCGAAGACGGCCGCATCACCGCCGATGAAGAGCGAGGCTACTATTATCTTGGATTGGGGCAAAGTCAAGTTCTTTCTGGGTGAGGTGCTGCGCAACTTTACGCGCAACACCGGAATGCAAGTGACGGCGATCGGAACGGTTGCGATCACGATCATCCTGCTTGGCCTCTTTCTCTTCGTTCGCGCGGCGCTCGCGGGCATCGGAGCGCAACTACTCGACCAAATCACGGTTTCAGCCTATCTCCGCGCCGACGCGACGCCGGCACAGGTTACCGCGATCTCGCATTTCTTGGCGGACGATCCCCGCATCGCGTCGGCGCAGTTCATCTCGAAGAGACAGGGTTTGGCGGAGCTGCGCGAACGCACGAAAGGCACGATCGACACCGCGTTGCTCACCGAAAATCCGCTACCCGACAAATTTCGCATCAAAGCGCGCGTCGCCGACGACGTCCCCGCCATCGCCGCAAGCGTTCGCCGGTTGAGCGGCGTAGATAACGTCGTTTACGGTCAGAAGATCGTGCAGCGGCTCTTACAGCTCGGTGCGGTTCTGCGACGCGTCGGAATCGCCGTAATCGCCGTCTTCTTTGCCGTTGCCGGCATCATCATCGCCAACACGATTCGGCTCACGGTCTTTGCACGGCGCCGCGAAATCGGCATCATGCAGCTCGTCGGCGCGACCAGCACGTATATCCGTCTTCCCTTTATCTGCGAGGGATTGCTCGACGGACTCATCGGCGCGCTGATCGCCGTCGCACTGCTCGCGCTTGCCCATGCGACGCTTTGGCCGCGGCTGCTCGAAGCGCTTGCCCTGGGCGCAGCTCGCGGCGTCACCGGTCGATCCGCGCGTGTTGACCGGTCAGCTCCTGCTCGTCGGCGCGGCGATTGGGATCGTTGCGTCTTGGATCTCCGTCGGACGGCATCTTCGGACCTAAGTCCGCATGAAACGACCGTCTCGCGACCGTTGCGCCGTCCTGCTCGCGCTGACTCCGGCATTGGCCGGCGGGTCGATCGATCGACCAGCGCATCGCAAAAGAACGCGCGAAAGCGCAGCAGCTTGCAGCCCGCCTTCACGAAAAGCGCAGCGGAACTGCACGCGGCAACGCTGAGATACGATGATCTGCAGCAACAGCTCGGCGAAACGAATGCAGCGATCGGCGACGTGATCGTCGCGCATCGACGCGCTTTCGGACCAGCGGGACTCGACGCAGCGCCGAATCGACTGGAATACGATCCAGCTCGACGCCGCGCGCCGATCGCTGCGTCTGCACGACGAACTGTTGAGGCGCCGGCTGGTCGATATTTACGAATACGGCGACCTCACGTACGTCAGCACGTTGATCTCGGCGCGTTCCTTCAGCGACTTCGTCGAG
This sequence comes from Vulcanimicrobiota bacterium, assembly GCA_963815165.1. GTDB lineage: Bacteria > Vulcanimicrobiota > Vulcanimicrobiia > Vulcanimicrobiales > Vulcanimicrobiaceae > Cybelea. Next base: position 837,724 of record CAWFFL010000003.1, on the reverse strand, counting down.
CGCTGGGAAGATTTGCGGCTGCTCATTGCGGCGAACGAGCGCACGGTTCGCGCGCGCAAGGCTGCCGAGGCCCGCGTCGCTGCCATCGAAGCCGATCTCGAACGAACTCGTATGGCGCTCCAGCAAGAAGAGCAGGCGCAACAGGAAGCTCGCAGCCAGCTCGATTCCCTTGCGACGAGCGGCGCAATCTAGTCGAGCTCGCCGGCGATTCGGCGGCGCAGCGTCGCGTCCCAAGTCGCGCAAATGGAGGATCTTTCCGCCGCGGAAGAGGCCGCGCTCGAAAGCTTCATTTTGCAGCGTGAACGCGAGCTCGAGGCACAGCGGCGAGCCGAAGGTATCGCGGGCGGCAGTCGAGCGCGGCGGACCGGGAATGTTTTCCTGGCCAGTTACCGGGCACGATAACCTCGCCTTTCGGCTGGCGCCCGAATCCCTTCGGCGGCGGCCCTGAGTTTCATCAGGGACTCGACATCGCCGCGCCCGACGGGAACCACCGTAACGGCGGCAGCCGGCGGTAGCGTTATCATGGCACAGTGGTACGGCGGCTACGGCAACTACATCCTGATCGACCATGGCGGCGGATACTCGACCGGGTTACGGACATCTCTCGGCGATCTACGTTTCGGTCGGGCAGTCGGTCCAGCGCGGTCAGGCAATCGGCGCCGTCGGCTCAACCGGGCAATCGACCGGGCCGCATCTCCATTTCGAGGTGCGCATTGCCGGCAAGCCCGTCGATCCCGCCCCCCGGCTTCATTAAGGCTTCGCGAGTAATCTGCAGGCCCGGAAACTCATGACCCGCAAAGCCGGGTATTGATAAGGAACTAGATGAACCGCTTCGCACGCTTTCTCATGACCGCACTGCTCGTGCTCGTCGTTGCCGGCGCGGGCGCGCTCGCCATTGGTTACCGAACCGGCGCGATCGGGCACGACTCGGTCCTCGAGGTCGCCACGACCGGCGATCTGCGCGACCTCTTCGCTCCGCATCCGGCGACGGACTCGATCCTCGTCGATTTGGCATTGCGCAAACTCGAGAGCGATTACTATAAGCCGATCGATCCGCAGACTCCGATTGCCGGCGAGAACGACATCGTTGCGCAGCGTGCTGCAGTCCAAGAAAGTCTTCAACCCGGCGCTGCCGTCGGAAACCGCCAACGGAATTCCCAGTCAAGACGGCGAGCGCGCGGGCGAGTTGCTCGCCTTTGCACAGAATCATTACGCGAGAGGAGTCGGCCCGAACGGGCGCGAAGACCTTACCGACGCGGCGCTTCGCGGCATTATGAATTCCGTGCACGATCCGTATACGGTCTATCTTTCGCCGCGCGAATATTCAAGGCCTCAACGAGTCAGCTCTCGGGCGGAAACTTCGGCGGAATCGGCGTCTACATTTACCAGCTCAAAGACGGCCGCATCGTCGTGCAGCCGATCGAAGATATGCCCGCGGCGCGCGCCGGCATGAAGCCGGGCGAAGTCGTCGACAGCGTCGACGGCAGGTCGGTGCGCGGCATGAACATCGATCGAGTCGAAGCGTTGATTCGCGGCGAGGCAGGAACCATGGTGCGCTTGCGCGCGCATCCGTACGAAGCCCCGTCGCAGGAACGCTCGTACGCGATCGTCCGCGAGATCATCCACGTTCCCGACGGTACGCGCGAGCATCGAAGACGGTATCGACGATATTCGCCTATCCGATTTCGGCACGACCTCGGCAGACGAAATACGCAAGGCGCTGATCGACGGCCGCAGACCACGGCGCTCGCGGCTATATTCTCGACCTTCGCGACAACGGCGGCGGCTTGCTCGATGCCGCAGTCGCGATCTCGAGTCTCTTCATCCCGCAAGGTACGATCGTCTCGACGATCCGGCGCGACGGCCAGCGCACGACGAAGACGCGCTCGGCGACGCGATCGGCGGCCTCCATCCTCTCGTCGTGCTCGTGAACAAATATACTGCGAGTGCTTCTGAGATCACGGCCGGCGCACTGCAGGACTACCACCTTGCAACGCTCATCGGAACGCGGACCTTCGGCAAAGGTGTCGTGCAGAGCATCTTTCCGCTGCCCGACGACGGCGCGCTAAAGATCACGACCGCCCGCTACCTCACTCCGGCAGGCCGAGACATCCAGCATCACGGCATCGAGCCGGACGTCATCGTCGACCAAGACCCGAACCCCGCGTTGATCGGCACGACGCGCCGATAAGCAACTAGCCGCTGCGAAGGCACGATTACGAGCCTCCATGCGTTGAAGTAAGGAAACGTTTTGAAAGACTCCATGAAACGCTTTTTTTCGCTTCTCTGGGTCGGCGCGCTCGGCGCCGTTTTGATCGAGCTCTCCGCCGCCTCGGCGGCGCAAGCACCGCATCTCTCGACAGTCGATGCCGGCGAAATCGCCACCAGCTACGGATATCTGACGGATAACTTTTATAAGAAAGTCGATCCCACAAGTCGTGCTCGATTCGGTTCGGTCACAGCTGCTTGCAGCGATGCGAACGGCGGGCGTCAAGCGTGCCGAACTTCCAGCCGATCCACGCCAACGACGCTGCGGCCGCCAACGTTCGCGCGATCGATCGCGAAATCGAAACCGCCGACGCGCGAAGTCCAAGGACCAAATTCTCGCTGCACCAGCTCACCTATATCGCGCTCGACGGCATGATGCGCTCGGTCAACGACCGCTACACGGTTTTCATGACGCCCAAGGAGTTCGCGGGTCTCAATCAGGGACTTGACGGCGGCGATTTCGGCGGAACGGGCATCGTCATTCAAGTCGACGATAAGACCAAGTATATCTCGGTCGAAAACGTCGTGCCCGACGGTCCGGCCGATAAGGCCGGCATCCAGCAAGACGATCTCATTACCGCGATCGACGGATCGTCCACGAAAGGCATGAGCCTCAACCAGGCCAGCGGGAAACTGCGCGGCAAGGAAGGCACGAAGGTCACGCTGACGATCGAGCGCGACAGCGCGGCGTTGCCGCGCCGATCACGATCACTCGCGCAAAGATTCATCAGTTGAGCGTCTACGAAAAACTGCTGCCGAACAAGATCGGCTACATTGCGTTGACCGTCTTCGGCAGAGATACCGGCGACGAACTCAATGCAGCGCTCGACCGCTTGCAGAAACAGGGCGCGCGCGCGCTCGTCCTCGATCTGCGCGATAACGGCGGCGGTTATCTCGAAGCAGCAGTCGCAGTAAGTTCGAAATTCATTCCGAGCGGCCCGATCGTTTCGGTCGAGTCGCGCGCGTCGAACATCACGACGCTCGATGCGGACGATACCGCGATCGATCCGCTTCCGCTCGCCGTTCTCGTGAACGGCTATACCGCCTCGGCCTCCGAGATCACTTCGGGCGCGATCCAAGACAGCAGCGTCGGAACGATCATCGGCACGAAGACTTTCGGCAAGGGCGTCGTCCAGACGATCATTCCGCTTCCCGACGGCAGCGCGATCAAAGTAACGACCGCGCGTTACCTTACGCCGCGCAACCGCGACATCAATCATCTCGGCATCACGCCCGACATCGTCGTCGCCGAAAACAAGCGCGCGCAGTTCGGCCAGCCTTCGAAAGACGAACAGCTCGCACGCGCCATTCAATACCTCGACGATAAGTTACGCCCGCCAAAACCAAGAGAATCGACGGCGACTCTTAGAGCGCCGCGACGCGCTCTAGCGCCCTTAAGATCTCTTTTTGCGAGAGGCGTCGCGGTGGCGGCGGCCTTTCGCTTTCGCGGCGCCTTCGGTTTCGCAGTCGCTGCAGGTGGCGCTTCTTCGGCGGTGGCCTTTCCGTCGTTTTGCGCGTTCGCCGCGGCTTGGGCTGCAGTCGCCGGCAGCGCGCAGCGCGCTGGCGGTTCCTTCGATTTCTCCCGCAACCGCCGCAGCGCGCGTCGTGCGACGCCGGCGCGTGCCGGCTTCGCCGCCTTTGGCTCCTCGGACGCGAACCGAAAGGCTCGGCGGCGGCGGCTTCGACTGCCGGCGGGGGCGCCTGCGCACCGGCGCAAGCGCCCGCGAAGCGGCTCCGGCGGTGCGGTCGCATCCGGTCAGGTGAGCCACTCCGTCGGCGGCAACCTCGAAAATGTGACGATCGGCATCGCGTGCCGATACCCCGCCCGCCTCGCCCGCGCCGTCCGCGGCGGCGGCGACGGCGGCGGCGGTGTTGTCCGGCTCGCCGTCGCCCGAGATCGGAGCCTAACCGGAGCGGCCGGCGCGACCGTCGTCGCCTCCTCGACGATCGCGGCCCTCATCGCGTCCGCGCCCGCGCCGCCGGCGGCGGCGCTTGCGGTGGCCGTTCGCGGCGTCCGCGGGCTGAACCGCACCCTGCCCGATGATGATCGCGTCGGGTTGCGCCTCGCCCTTGCGCTCGGCGCGCAGCGCCTTGTCCTGCGCCTCTTCCTCTTCGGTAATCGCCGAGATGCCGATCGGCGGCCGCGCCGCGGATTGGCGCGCGGCATCTTCGGCAAGCTCCCGGAGCTGGCGCGCCTGTTCGGCCGCCGAGACTTCTGCGCGGCGGTCCGCGCCGTTTGCGGCGCGGCTTCGCGCCCGCCGTGACGAGCTCGGCCAGAACGTAATCGTCGTCGTCGTCCACGTCGATGATTCGAACGCGAACGAAGTTTCCGGCGTTGTTCGACGCCGTTTTCGACCTCGACGAGGTGGCCCTCGACGACCGCGGCAGCGGAGGTTGGATTCGGCAAGCGGCCCGGCAGCAGTTCGACCTCGTGTTCGTCCCCGACGCGAACCGCGATGGGCTTCGCGCTGTTTGAACGCCGGCGACGCGCTCGATGCGCGCTTTTTCCGGATGGATCATCGGGTCGACGCGCACGTGGATCGGCGCGACCGACCGCGCGGCGAGCGCCTTGCACTCTTCTTCGTACCAATAATCCATCTGCACTGCGACGCTCGGCGCGACGTGGACGACGACGTCCCCCGCGGCTCCGTTACCCGCGTCGTTGCGAATTTGGCGGAACGTTTCGATTGCGACGGATTGCGCCGACATGACGCTGCCCATTCCGCCGCAAGTCGGACACGCGCCGCGCAGTTGGCTTCCGAGATCTTTGCCGATGCGCTTGCGCGTGAACTCGAGCAGCCCGAGATTCGAGAACGACTGTATCGTCGCGCGAGTGCGGTCGCGACGGAGGTGCGTCCTCCATCGTTTTGACGACCTTCTCGCGCGACGACTCGGAGGCCATATCGATGAAGTCGACGACGATGATGCCGCCGATGTCGCGCAGGCGCACTTGCCGCGCGATCTCCTCGGCGGCTTCGATGTTGGTCTTCAGGATCGTGTCTTCGAGATTCCGGCCGCCTGTGAATTTGCCGGAGTTTACGTCGATGACCGTTAACGCTTCGGTCGACTCGATCACGATCGAGCGCGCCCGACGGCAAGTTGATCTTCGGCCGCATCAGTTTCGCGAGCTCCTCGTCGATCTTGAAATCGTCGAAGAGCGAACGGCCGGAGTTGTAATATTCGAGCCGGCCGATATACTGCGGACCGAGGAGCTGCAGAAAGTCCCGAACCTTGCGGTACTCTTCCTCGTCGTCGATCAAAACGCGATCGACGTCGGCGGTGATGAAATCGCGCGCCGCCTTAAAGACGAGGTTCATGTCCTTGTGAAGCAGCGAGGCGAAGCCGCGCGCTTATAGGTCTCCAGGATGCCGTGCCACATGCGAATGAGCACGCCGAGGTCGGCGATCAGTTCGGCTTCACTTGCGCCCGCCGCGGCGGTGCGAACGACCGTCGCCATTCCTTCGGGCCGAATTCGCTTCATCACGCTCTTGAGGCGGTTGCGCTCGTCGGCCGACTCGATCTTGCGCGAGACGCCCGAGTACTTGCCGGTCGGCATCAAGATCAGATAGCGCCCCGGCAGCGAGATGTTCGTCGAGATCCGCGCGCCCTTGAGGCCGCGCGGCTCCTTGACGATCTGCACGAGCACGTCGTCGCCGCGCTTGACCTTTTCGCTGATCGTGAAGCCGCTATGGCCTTGGGTGATCTCGACGTCGCCGATGTTCAGCGGCTGCTTGTTGATGTCGTCGACGTAGAGAAACGCGTTGCGGCCAAGGCCGATGTCGACGAACGCCGCTCCCATTCCCGGGAAGCACGTTCTGCACTTTTCCTTTGAAGATCGAGCCGATGACTTTCTCTTCGCGCTCGATGTAGAGTTCGGCTAACTCGCCGTCCTCGAGTATGGCGACCCGGTTCTCCCATGGGTCGCTCGAGATCAATATCTCGCTCGACAAATTTGTCCTCAAATCACCGCGGCCCGCCGAACTCGCCGCAGCCGACCCCTTCGGTGCGCTGGCGGGCGGCACGTTCGTGCCGCGCCGGCCCGCTGCAAAAAACTATAAAAATTCCTTCACCCGCGGCCCTTCGTCCATCGACGGAGCCTGCGGGCGCTGACTCGTCGGTCTTCCTCCAATCGGCCGAACACCCTGCGCGGGCGCCGTCCGGCGGCCACCCGGCCGCCAGCTAGGCGTTGCCGAGCACGTCGCGGTCGCGCTGCGAGTAGATATTCAAGAGAATGCCCAGCGCCACGAAATCCGTTAGCATCGCCGAGCCGCCGTACGACATGAAGGGAAGCGGAATTCCGGTGATCGGCATGACGCCGATCGTCATGCCGAGGTTGACGAGGACGTGAAAGAAGAGCATCCCGACGAGACCGGCCGCAAGCAGAAAGCCGAAACGGTCCCGCGCCGCGAGCATGCTGCGCACGCCGCCGTAGAGTACGGCCGCGTAAAGCGCCAGCAAGGCGAACGCTCCGGCGAACCCCCACTCTTCGGCGAGGACGGTGAAGATGAAGTCGCGCGAGTGCTCGGGGACGAAGTTGAGCTGCGTCTGCGTTCCGTGATAGAGACCGCGTCCGAACCACTCGCCGCTGCCGACGGCGATCTTCGACTGGTTGAGATTGTAGCCGGCGCCCTGCGGATCGGCCTTTGGGTTGAGGAAGACGAAAAGCCGCGCGCGTTGGAATGGCTTGAGCACGGCGTTCGTGCCGAGCGCCGCCGCAGCGACGACGAGCACGCCGAGCACGTAGATGCCGAAGTCGCCGACCTTCGGCAGCGCAAAGTAGAGCTCGACGGTCAAGATCGCGAGCAGCACGAGCGACGTTCCGAGGTCGGGCTGCTTGAGGATCAGCAGCGCCGGAACGGCAACGAGAAGCAGCGGCTTCCAGAGCTCGGCGAGATTCTCGTACGTCCCGCGGCAGAGCACCGCGGCAAGCGCGATCGCAATGACGAGTTTTGCCGGCTCCGAGGGCTGAAACGTGCCCAGCGGCCCGAGCGATATCCAGCGTTGCGCTCCCATCGCGCTGTGCCCGCCGCGCAGGATGAAGAGCAGCAAAAGCAGGTTAATCGCATAGAGTCCCGGCGCCCAGCGCTGCCAGAGACGGTAATCGACGAACGATATGCCGAGCATTACCGGCACGCCGAGCAACAAGTAGAGGATCTGCTTCTGGTACTCGCCGGCGGCACCGGGCGTATGCAATCCGGCCGAACGGACGCAGACGATGCCCATGCAGCGCAATGACGACGCCGGCCGCCGCGAGCGGCCAGTTGAAATTGCGCAGATAGCGCTTCGCCCGGTGCCTGCTGCTGACGGTTGCCGCCATCGCAGGTGCCGATTACGCGGTGGAGGGCAGTTCCGACCTCGTCGCCTGCGTCTTCTTGCGCCGCTTGCGCTTGCGCGGCGGTTTCGGCGCCGTCGCTGCCGGCGCTCGGCGGCGCCGACGGGCGATAGCTCGACCGGCACGGCGCTTTCCGGCTTTGGTTCGTCGTGCTCCACGCTGCCGTTGCCGTTGGGCCGGTTGACGGAGAGAATTGGAATGTTCGCGAGCATCGCGAGCGTCGCGATCTTGGCGTTCGAACGTCACGTCGATTCGCGTCGCGATCGACCTCGACGTAGCGCGAGATCAGATCGACGAGATCGCGCTTCATCGCTTCGATCATCTCCGGCGCGAGCTCGAGGTGATCGGTCATCAAAACGAGGCGCAGCCGCTCTTTTGCCGTCGCGCTCGAGCCTTGATGGCCGAAGAGCCGCTTGAGAAACTCGATCATCGGCGCTTTCCTCCGAGCATCGAACCGAGCCGCTCGAAGAGCGAAGCCTTCGGAACCGGCGGCATCGGCACCGCGACGTCCTCGCCCGCGACCCGCGCCGCGATCGCGTGGTACGCCGCACCGGTCGGCGTCGTTGCGCGCAACGCCAGCGGCTCGCCGCGATTGGTCGTGACGATGATCTCGGGCTCGTCGGCGATCGACGCCGAGCAGCGGCAGCCGCAAAATCCCGTTGACGTCCTCGACGGAGAGCATCTTTCCTTTGCGCACGAGTTGCGGCCGCAGTCGATTGATGACGAGCTGCGGCCGAAACCGATTGCCGAGCAGACCGACGACGCGATCGACATCGCGTACGGCGGCGACTTCGGGCGTGCAGACGACGATCGCCTCGTCGGCGCCGGCGACCGCGTTCTTGAAGCCGAGCTCGATGCCGGCGGGGCTGTCGATCAACGACGTAATCGAAGCGCTCGCGCAAGCGCTCGACGAGCGCCTGCATCTTGACGCGTCTCGACTTCGTCCTTTTCGCGCGCTTGCGCCGCCGCGAGCAAGAAGAGGCCCTCAGTATGTTTGTCTGCGACGAGCGCATCGTCGAGCTCGACGACGTTCCTCGAGCACGTCGAGCAGATGATGGTGCACGCGGCTCTCGAGGCCCAGAACGATGTCGAGGTTTCGCAGTCCGACATCGGCATCGATGAGCACGACCCTAGCGCCGCGCGCGGCCAGCGCCGTTCCGAGATTAGCCGTCGTCGTCGTCTTTCCGACGCCGCCCTTGCCCGACGTTACGACGATCGCGCGCCCTCGCTTTGCTGCTTGCGCCGACTGCGGCTTCCTCGAGCTGCGCCGAAGGAGCCGGGCTCGGTATCGTTAGCTGCAATTGATGCACTTGCGTTACCCCACTTTCAATGCGCCGATGAGACGCCCGAAGAACGTTTGGTTGTCGAAGATCGTGAACGGAACGAGCTCGCCTTCGAGCCGGCGCGCGATCTTTTCGTAGATGACGCGCAGGCGGTTGGCCTCGTTCAAGACGATCGGTTCGCCGCGGTTCGTCGTATCGATCACTTCTTCGTCGTCGGGCACGATGCCGAGCAGTTCGATCGAGAGCACTTCGCAGACGTCGTCGACCGAGAGCATATCGCCGCTGCGCACCATCTCCGGGCGCAAGCGGTTGACGATCAGGCGAATCGGTTTCCCCTCGCCGGCAATCTTGCCGACGACGCGATCGGCGTCGCGAATCGCGCTGACCTCCGGCGTCGTGACGACGATCGCTTCGCCCGCGCCCGCGACCGCATTGCGAAAGCCGGTTTCGATTCCGGCCGGAGAATCGATCGAGCACGTAATCGGCGGCTTCCGCCGCCTGGTCGACGATCGCGGCGAACTGCTGCGGAGAGATCGCATCCTTTCTCGCGCGTTTGCGCCGCCGGCAGAATCGCAAGCGACTCGAAGCGCTTGTCCTTGATGAGCGCTTGGCGAAGCTGACAACGGCCTTCCGCGACCTCGACGAGATCGAAGACGATGCGCTTTTCGAGGCCGAGCACGAGATCGAGATTGCGCAACCCGATGTCGGCATCGATGAGAATGACGCGCTTGCCGCGTTTTGCCAGCGTCGCGCCCAAGTTTGCGCGGTGGTCGTCGTCTTGCCGACGCCGCCCTTTCCCGACGTGACGACGATCTTGCGGGCGCTCATGCCGTCGAGGCTCCCGAACGTCTCGAGTCGACCAAGCGCGTCGAGCGAGAGAATGAGAATTTGTCCGTCGCGCGCGACCGCGGCTTCGGGCACTCCCGCGCGTGGCTTCGTGCCGTCTTCGGCGGCGATAAACGTCGCGATCCGCAACTGCGTCGGCGCCAAGTCGAGCGCGTAAATGCGCGCGTTGTCGTCGCCCTGAGCGCCGGCATGCGCGATGCCGGCGAGCCGGCCGAAGACGAGCGATGTCGCCGGTCGCGACCAGCTCGGCGCCGGGATTGACGTCGCCGATGACGACGATGTTCCCGCGTATGATGCAGCGTCTGGCCGCCGCGCAGCGTCGCCGTGTGATAGAGCGTCGTCGGGACGGCCTCGACGAGTCGCAGCTCCGGTGCCGGCGCGCGGCTCGACCTTCGCGCGCGCCGCACGCTTGCCTCGCCGCGCTTGCGACGTTGCGCGATGTCGCTCGCGCGCGCCCGCAAAATCGGCGACGAGCGAACGCGCCGATTCAGAGAGGCGCGGGGCCGTCAGCTCTAAGCGCGACGTTCGCCGCCTCGGCGACCTGCGCCGAGTCCGGCGCGGAGCCCCGAAATCGCCCGGAGCTCGATGCCCGGCACGGCCCAGGATCGCCCGCAAGACGGGTCACGTCCTCCACCGCCGGGACGTTCTCTCCGAAGAAGGCGACGGCGGACGAACCGCGATAGAAACTTGGCTGCTCGGCCAAGCGGGCTTGCAGCTCCTCCAAGGCCCGCGCGAGGTCGCGACCGCCAAGCGTCACCTCAAGGCCGTCAAGCCTGCCTCGCAAGAGTGTCACGCCGCGTGCTGCGAGAAGAACGCGACGCATCCCCTTCGCCATCCACAAACGATTCGCAAGTTCTTGACGTTGTCCACATATAATACACAGTGACCGGTCCTACGCTGACCGGGGCCACGTATGCAGAGGAAGTCTAACCGCATGTTCCGTCGCACCATACCGCTCCTCGCCATCATCTCGATGCTGAGTGCCATATGTCCGGCACCCGTCCTCGCGATGTCGACGCAAAAAGAGATCGCGCTCGGGCAATCCTACGATCAGGAAATCGTCGCGAGCAGTGTGATCGAGACCGATCCCCTTCTCAACGCCTACGTTCAGGGTATCGCCGGCAATCTTTGGAATCAAGTGGCGCGCAAAGATCTGCCGTACAACGTCAAGGTCATCAAGGATAGCCAGATCAACTCGTTCGCCACGATGGGTGGATTCGTCTACGTCAACGAAGGGCTCATCGACTTCGTTCAGTCGGACGACGAGCTGGCGAGCGTCATCGGACACGAGACGGGACACATCGAGCGCCGCCACGTCATCACGACCGAACTCGAAGGCTCAGATTCTGGACATCCTCTTTGGGATCGCATCGCTCTTCTCGCCGATCATCTACGAGTTCGGCGGGCTCGCCGAGGCCGGCATGCTCGCGAAGATCGAGCGCGGCAACGAGCTCCAGGCCGACCGCTACGGTTTGCAGCTGATGTCTCGGGCCGGCTACGACCCCGAATCGATGGTCACGATGATGGCCCACTTGGGCGTCCTGCAAGACGAGCACAGCGATGCCGTCAGCAAGTATCTCGAAGATCATCCCGATCCTGCCGCGCGCGTCGCGCATCTGATGGGCTATCCGGAGCTCGATCCAACGACGGTAACGCCGGCACAACAGCTCGTGGAAGCGTCGAGCGACGAGGAGCGCGCGCGCTACTCCTTTGCACGTCTGCGGCTCGACGAAGTGCTTGCAAAAGATCCGCACAGCTCCGAAGCGCTGCTCGAGCTGGGCCAGTCCGAGCTCGCACTCGGATTGCCGAATAAGAGCGAGCAGACGCTGGCCGAGGCGGCGCAGAGCAGTTCTGCCGGCGACCCGCGCGACGGCAAATCAGCGCATTGCCGCGCTGCGTCAAATGCAAGCGCAGGAGATCACGCTCACGAAGGCCGACCCGCCGAAGAATCTCCAAGGCGCCGTAGCCGCGGCGGCCGCGACGCACGCTGCCGACGCCACCGAGATTGCGGCGCGTGAAGCCCGAGGGCAAGGATCAGCTCAAGGCGGTGCAGAGCCGACTCGATACGCTGCAGTACGAAGTTCCCGATCTCGGCCGAATCAACATCCGGCGCGGCAGCCGCGTCGAAGCGGTCGTGAAGAATCTAACGTCGATGGCGCGTTCGCTCAACAGCGCGCTGCGAAGATGCCGGCGGAAGCACCAGCCCGATCGGCGGAATCGGTTCGCTCGAAAAAAACAAGGAGAGCGGCCTGCTCAAAGAGAGCGCCGACATCTACCAAGAGATGCTCGCGCCATTTGCGATGAAGCCGGTACCAACCGAATCGGTCGCGATATTTCCCTCGTATCCGGGATGCTCGACGAGCTCTCGCGCGCAGACAGCGAGATGCTACGCTCGGTCGACGCCGCGCGCGCGCATTGACGCAGCTCGATCAGTCGATCGGCGATCTCGACGAGTTTCTCAAACAGCTCGACCACTCATCGATCGACTTACGGCGGCGACATCAGCGCGAGCGATTACATGACACTGACGCCGTTGATGAAGAAGTGCGTCGACGACTTCAGCGCGGCCGCGACCGCGGCGTCGCAGGGATCGCAGCTCTTCAATCTCGCGCGTTCGCGCCAGCTTTCGACGCGAATCACTCTGCTCGGGCTCGGCACCTCGCCGCAGCTCTACTCGACTCTTCAGTACGCGCTGCAACAGCGCTTCGGATCGACCGGTATCGACTATCGCACGATGCTGCACGACGGTTTGACGCCCGGTGACGTGACGGCGGCAACGATCGTGGCGGCCGATATCAAGAGCACGCCGCAGAGCGTCATCGCCGAGGCGAAGAGTTCGGGAGAAACGATCGTCGACGTCGCAAACGCGCACAAGATGCACGCGTGGCCGTTGGAGATCTTCATGGGGTTGGTCTATCTCGATTATACCGACGATCCGACCAAGGAGCTGCGCAAAGCCGACGGAACGCTGGCGCTCGATCTTAACAAGCTCGGACTCTAGGAGGTAAAGCAGCGAATGGCAGGAGCGGCCGACGCGCGCAATATCTTTACACTCGTCCGTAAGGGCATCGACGTTCGCGTCGGTACACGTTCACGTTCGCAAGCCTTTTCGCTTCCTGCTCTGCGGCGATCCGGCACTGATCGCGGAGCTGCGCGCGTCTGCTGCTCTCGGGCCACGAAGACGCAATCCCGCCCCAAGCCGCAGCGTGTTTAGAGACGATCCGCGCCGATTCGCCGCTCGTAACGAATCCGAACGAGGTGCGCGCGATCGTCTTTCTTGGGGCGTCCGGGCGACGCCGCCGCCGCCGACTTGCGAGCATTGAACATTCTGCGCGTGCCGATTTTCGCGCTCACCGTCGATCCGCAGGCGGCGCCGTCGGGACCGCCGTCGCCGCCGCCAGGCAGGCAGCTGGAGCGAGTACGTCGTCGCCGGCGCTCACGCGCGAGGCGCTTCGCGGCCGTTTCTTCCCGCATCTCGTCGAATGCGCCGCGGCGTCGAAATCGCAGTTGGACGCAACCTCCCGGTGCTGCGCGAGAGCGTCGCAGCAAAGTTGACGCGCGACGCCGCAAACAACGCGCTGAAGGTCGCGCTCGCGAGCGCGGCCGTCGACCACATTCCGCTCGCCGGCATCGTCCTGGGTGTCTTCGCCTCGGCGGGCGACATGGTCGCGATCACAGGCATTCAGGTCATGCTGATGCTGCACATCGAAGCGGCGTACGGTCAAGATCCCGACATGCAGCGAGCCTGGCAGCTCTTGCCGGTTATCGGCGGCGGATTCGGCTGGCGCACGCTCGCGCGCGAGCTCGTCGGCTTCGTTCCGGTCGCGGGAATCGCCATTAAGGGCGCGATCGCCTACGCGGGCACGATCGTCGTCGGGCGAGGGCGTGACGTTCTTTCACGAGCACGGCGCGCACATGACGAAGGGCCAAGCCGCCGCGCTTTACGACCGCGCCAAAGCCGATGCCCTGCGCTTCGCGCGCGAACTCGTCGCAAAACTCCTTCGCCGAAATTAATCCCTGGAAGTTAAGCTCTAACCTAAGTCGCTCGAGTAGTGACTCGTCGTCAAGCGCGCAAGCTCCGGCGGAACGCGCTAGCGAACCGGCGCCGCGAGCCGCGCGCGAGTTCGCGCCGCGGCGATTAACGCTCAACGAATCGCGGCGCTCCAGAAAGCGCTTGATCAAGGCGCGTTCTTCGCCCGAGAGATAGGCGGTAGGGGCATAGACCGGCTCTCCGTCGGCCGCCGCGGCCAGCGCCGTCGTCAAATCCTAGCCTTCATGCCGAATGCGCACGTCGAAATAGTAGACGGCAAAGAACGCGCCCAGAAACGGGACACGACGACGATCCGTTCTATCGCATCGGCGCCGACGTAGGCGGCCGGCCAACGCGATAAACCGGCAAAGGCAGCGGCAATCGACCAGCGTCGAGGCCGCGAGTCCCGATCGCGGCAGCCGTAGCGGCGCAAAGCATCGCGCGCCAAAACTCTGGCGATTGAAGACGCGCTCGACGGTGAGGCGCAGCGACCAGGTCGCGGGGTACCGCTCGACGACCACGGCGCAGAGCGCGCATGCACGCCGTCGACCAGGATCAACAGGAAAGCAAACGCGATAGCGCACCAGCACTGCGACGACTGCAAGCGTCGCGACGATCGAAAGTCGCGCCGAACGCGGCGGCGATAAAGAGCGGAACGCAAACGATTGCGAGAGGCAACCGTGTACGCAGCGACGAGCGCCAGAACTGCGGCTCCGACGATCGTGACGATCGATCCCCATCGCGGAAGCACCGACTGGTAACACGCGCGAAAAGTGACGGGTTCGCCGGCGTAGGCGACGCGCGACGGCGGCGGCACCGCGGCCAGCGCGAATCCCAGCATGTAATAGGCAAAGAGTCGCCGAGGCGATGACGATCGCGAGCATGGCAGGCGAGTTGAAAAGCGTCGGCTACGTGCTGCCGTCATGCAGACGTTCCGGGTGCTGGAAGACGTCGAGAGTCGCATTCGACGGTTCGAGCCTTCGCGCAGCATCACGAGATACTGCACGATCGCCACCGGCACGACGGTCACCGCGACGAGCTGCAGACCAGCGGAGCGAAATTTCGCGCGTAGAGCGCAAACGATCGTTCGAGAATTCCCCCGAATTCCAGCGGGCGCAGGCGTATCGGCCGCAGCTCCATTGCGCGCGCTTTCGGGCCAGGCAAACGGGAACACCCCCGATGAAAGCGAACGTTCATGCTGTGTGGAAAGCTCGACGCCGTCCGCCGCTATCCGGTCAAGAGTTTGCGCGGCGAACGACTCGAATGCGTGGAGGTTGACGCGGCGGCATTCCCGGCGATCGCGCGACCGCGCTCTTCGTTCGAAGCGGGCACGCTCGCGTCGGAAAGACGTACCGTGCGAAAGAGCACGATCGGCTGCACCTGCTCGAGCATGAAGCTGCGGCGCTCGCGGCCGCGGCGGCAGCGCGGAGTCGAGGCCGAAGTGCGGCGCGGCGAGCATTTTTTCGACGATGCGCCGATCTCGATCTTGGTCGATCGCTGGCTTGACGCCGCTGAACGAACACGTCGGATACCGCGTCGAGTGGGAGCGGTTCCGTCCGAATTTTTTTGTGCGCGCCGCGAGGTGGTTCGCTCAATCACGAGAGCGATCTTGTCGACGCGCGGCTGCGCGTGGGAACGACGTTCGCTTCGCGTTCGCTGCCCGATCGAACGCTGCGTTGCCGTTACCTATCATCCCGGCGGCAAGCCGAGCGACCCGCGCATCCTTCGCTATTTGGCGCAACGGCGAAACGCCTGGATGGGAATCTACTGCGACGTCTTGGAGCCCGGCACGGCTGCGTCGGCGACGATCTTATAATAAAGAGGCGCCGCTTCGTCGTAGCGGCGCCTCGCCCCCCACACCCGGTGCCTTCGTAGCATAGCGTGCTCGGCGCGCACGAGGCTCTAGTACATCTGCATTAGACCAATCGCCACTTCCGACTGGAAGTGCCAACCAGAAAGCCGCGCGGGCTACAACGTCGCGGCGCCCTTCCAGCGCTTTCGCGATCGTCATCTCGTCGGCATAATCGAGGTCGCCGCCGATTGGTAAGACCGTAGGCCAATCGCGTCACCGCGACGCCGAGCGGCGAGAGCAGGCGCGAGAAGTAGAGTGCGGTCGCCTCACCTTCGGCGTTGGGATTTGTCGCCAGAATGATCTCGCTGGGCCGTTCGCGGCCGATGCGTTCGACGAGCTCTTTGACGTGGAGCTGGGCCGGACCGATGCCGTCCATCGGCGAGATGAGACCACCGAGGACGTGATAACGCCCTTTGAACGCGCCGGTTCGCTCGATCGCAAAGACGTCCTTAGCCTCGGCTACCACGCAAATCGTCCCCGCATCGCGACGATCATCCGAGCAGAAGTCGCACGGGTCGCGTTCGGACAACGAATAGCAGACCGAACAGAAACCGTATGTTGTCCTTCACCGCAAGTATTGCTTCGGCGAGACTTTGCGCTTCCTTGCGCGGCCGGTTCAAGAGATGGAAGACCAACCGCGCCGCGGTTTTCGGACCGATCGTCGGAAGCTTGCTGAGCTCGTTGATCAGCCGGGAAATTGGGCTCGCGACCTGCGTCACATCAACCCGGGAATTCTCATGCCTCCGGTTACCGAAGCCATTCGTTTTTGCGAGGTCTTCACTCACTTTGGTCAGCGCATCGTTGACCGCGACCGTCACGAGATCTTCCAGCGTCTCGATGTCGTCTGGATCGACGGCTTCCTTGCCGATCGTTACTCGTTTTACTCGCTGATCGCAGCTCATTTCGACAGTTACCGCGCCGCCGGCGGCGCTTCCGCTCACGACGGTGTTTGCGAGCTCCTCCTGCGCCTTCTGCATCTCGGCTTGCATCTTCTTGACCTGCGCCATCAAATGAGCTTGATTCATGATCCTCCTCGGCTTCCTCAGCGTATTCGTTCGTTTGCGTAATCGAATAGCGCGTCCGGGCTCTCTTCGGCTGCGGTGCAGCTCGCGACGCGTTGCCGTCGACGCGCAGCCGCAACTTGAGCGGCACACCCAACACGTCGGCGATCGCCCCTTCGATGAGGACGCATGATCGCGCAACGCGTCGGCGCTCCAAACGTTCGGGAGTTTGAGGACGATCGCGTTGCTCTCGACCGAGTCGATGACCGCGCGCGAAAGCGGCGCGCTCAGTGAATGACGTTCGCTTTCCACTTTGCCCCGAATGCTCTGCCATGCCGCGCGAACCTTTTGCAGCGGAGACGCTCCCCGGCCGGCTTTCGGCCGCTCCGCTGCCGGGATCGGCTCGGTCGTTTTCGAACCGGGGCGCCGCTCGACCGGGGTGGCGACCGATGCGCCGCAAGCCGCTCCTCCAACGCGCCGATGCGTGCGCCCAGCGCGTCGAGCGACGGATCCTCGGCGGAAAGATCAATCGCAGCAGCGCGCTTTCCAGCTCGAAGCGGGCATTGCCGCCGGAACGCGCGAGGGAGAGCGCCTCGCTCAAGGTTCGCAACGCGCGCAAGATCGACGCCTGCGCGACTCCTTCGGCTTGGCGAGCCGCGCGCGCCGCGTCTTCGGGCGCGAGGTCGCGGGCAAGAGCGCCGGGTCGATTCGCGCGACTAAGAGATTACGGAACGCCGCGATCAGCGAACGCAAGAGCACGGCGATGTCGGTCCCGGCATCGCTGGCCTCCTCAACGATCGTCAACGCCTTCGTCGCGTTGCGCGCGACGATGCGTCGACCAGCGCCTGCGCGAAGCTTCGCCCCGTCGACCCAAAGGCGAGGTCGAGTGTCGCGGCCGTCGCCGGCTTCCCGCCGGCATAGGCCGCGAGCTGCTCGAGCATCGTCAGGCGTCGCGCAGGCCGCCGTCGGCGCGGTAGGCGATTGCCGCCAGCGCGTCGTCGTCGACGGCGATCTTCTCGGCCTTCGCGATCTCTTTCATCTTTTCGATCATTACCGGCACGGCGATTCGGCGAAACGCGTACCGCTGACAGCGCGAAAGGATCGTTACGGGAAATTTTTCCGGCTCCGTGGTCGCGAGAATGAAAACGGCGTGGGGCGGCGGCTCTTCGAGCGTTTTGAGAAACGCGTTCGCGCCCTCTTTGGTCAGCATATGCGCCTCGTCGATAATGTAGACTTTCATCCGCATCGTCGCGGGCGCAAACTTCACCGCCTCGCGCAGCGCCCGAATCTCGTCGATGCCGCGGTTGCTGGCGGCGTCGATCTCCAGAACGTCCAAAGCCGTCCCCGCCAGCATCGCCCGACAATTATCGCAGGTATTGTCGGGTACGGCCGTTGGGCCATTCGCGCAGTTGATGCAACGTGCTAGAATCTTAGCAGCCGAGGTCTTTCCCAGAGCCGCGCGGTCCGGAAAAAAGGTATGCGTGAGCGATTTTTCCGTTTTCGATCGCGGCGGTCAGCGTCCGCACGACCGCGTCTTGGCCAACGAGATCGGCAAACGTTAGGGGGCGCCAGGTGCGGTACAGGGACACGGGCCTCAACTTTAGCAGGCCGTTTCGTGGTGCCTGCCGGAGGGTACGGTTGCAACGAGGCATCCTGGCGGGCGGTTATGAGAGTTGCTTCCCAGGCGGCGATGCCTGGTTAATTGTAGGATAAGAAAGATATCCGTGGATTTGCGCGCAGCGTTGCGAGAAAAGTTTGGCTTCGCCGGTTTTTACCCGGGCCAAGAAGAGGTCGTTTCCCGCGTTTTACAACGTCAGGACACGTTGGCTATCCTTGCTACCGGCGCCGGCAAGAGTTTGACCTATCAGCTTCCGGCGCTTTTGCTTGGAAGGAACGACGGTCGTCGTCAGCCCGCTCATCGCGCTGATGAAGGATCAACTCGACATGCTGCGCGAGCGCGGGATCACCGACGTCGTCGCGCTCAACTCGACGCTCTCCGAAGATCAAGAGACTTCGCGCGCGCGAGCGGATTCGCATCGGGCACGCGTCCGAATCGTCTACACGACGCCCGAAAAGCTTGAAGATGAAACCTTCTTGCAGCTCCTGCAATCGATTCGCGTTCCGCTCTTCGTCGTCGACGAAGCGCACTGCATCAGCCAATGGGGACACGACTTTCGTCCGGCATATCTCGCGCTTGGCGGCGTCATCGCAAAGCTCGGCCATCCGACCGTTTTGGCGCTGACCGCTACCGCCACGCCTTCGGTGCGCGAAGATATCCTGCACCAGCTCGGCATCGATCAAGTCAAGCCGATCGTTCGAGGATTCGACCGTCCAAACTTGATCTACGAAGCGCGAAAAGCCGACAAGGAAGCCGATAAGCTCAAGATCTTGACCTCGCTCTTCACCGGCGACGAAGCGTTGGACGGCACCGGCATCATCTACACGGCGACGATTAAGAACGCGCTCGAAGTGCAACAGTATCTGGCGCACGAGCTAGGCATACCCGCTGCAGTCTACCACTCGAAGCTTCACAAAGAGGAGCGCACGTCGGTGCACAATCTCTTCATGGACGAAGCTATTCGCGCGGTGGTTGCGACCAACGCCTTCGGCTTGGGAATCGATAAGCCGAACATTCGTTTCGTCGTTCATTACGATCTGCCGGGCTCACTCGAGGCTTACACGCAAGAGGCCGGCCGCGCGGGCCGCGACGGGTTGCCTTCGCGTTGCATTCTCATCTACCGCATGAGCGACACGCGAGTTCAGAACTACTTCCTTACCGGCAAGTATCCCGACGTCGAAGAGGTGCAACGCGTCTTCGGGACGATCGAAGTTTTCGGCGATCAAGCCGGCGGCGTTTCGATGATCGATCTTCGAAAGATCCTCCAATTGCCGCTGACCAAGCTCAAAGTGATTCTTGCGCTCCTCAAGAAGTCTGGATACATCGAACACGTCGGTAAATCGGCATACGGGCTCACCGAGGCGGTGCGCAAACATCGCGACCTCATGCTGAATCTCGCAAATTATGAAACGAAGAAATCGTACGACCAGAGCAAGCTCGCGATGATGCTGCAATACGCGGAAACGACTATAAGTGCAGCGGGTCTTCGGTACGATCGAGGTCTTCGGCGATCAAGCCGGCGGCGTTTCGATGGTCGACCTGCGAAAGATTCTTCAGCTCCCTCTGACGAAGCTCAAAGTAATTCTGGCGCTGCTCAAGAAGTCGGGGTATATCGAGCATGTGGGCAAATCGGCGTATGGGCTTACCGAGGCGGTTCGCAAGCATCGCGACCTCATGTTGAATCTCGCCAACTACGAAACGAAGAAGTCGTACGATCAGAGCAAGCTCGCAATGATGCTGCAATACGCCGAAACGACTCCTGCCGCCGGCGCTTCATTCTGAACTACTTCGGCGAGGATTTCGACGTCGTGAACTGCGGCGCGTGCGATAGCTGTCTGCGCGCGCGGCGCCGCGGCGTGGACGCTCAGGCGACGACCGGCGGTTTCAAAATCGCCGACGTCGTCAGCGCACGCAAAATTCGGCATCGGCACGGTCGAGCGAGCCGAGCGCGATCTCGTCACTGTGCTCTTCCCAAGCGTCGGCTACAAGACGTTGCTGGCCTCGGCAGTTCGTCACGCCGAAGCGCAAATTGCGTAGGAGCGCATCTCCGCGAGGGACTTCTCTTCGCGATCCTGGCGCTGTCGCCGCCACGTCGGCACAAACGCCCCGCACCCTCGTCGTCCCCCTATTCGTCACCCGTCACGCCGGCGCCTTCGCCGACGCCGTCGACTGAGCGCGACCCCATCGGCCTCGCCTCGTCGCCCACGCCGCGACCCCGCCACCGATCGTCGTGACGCCGCAGACTGCCGCCGTTCCGGTGGGCGGCTCGCTGGACCTGACGGTCGGATCGGCCATCGCACCGATCGCGGCAGCCGTCGCCGATCCGTCGATTGCCGGCGTCACGGTCGACCAGTCCTCGCAACGCGTAACGATCTTCGGTAAGGCGCCCGGTACTACGACCGTAACGGTAAGCGACGCGCGCGGCTTGCGCAGCGGGTGCCGGTACGCGTCGCCTATTACGCCGGAACGATCGCGGATCGCAGTGACGCTCTTGCTCACCGGCGATCCAGCTTCGGCCGAGTTCGTGCGCGAAGAGGCCGCGCGCGCCGTCCGCGATGCGGCGCAGGTACGTCCTGAAGCGCAAGTCGTCGTCTCCTCCGACGACGTTCAGATTCATCGTCCGCTCGATCAAGACGACGTCGCTTCGTTCGACGTTCCGGTTCTCATTCAAGGCAACGGCGACTTTGAAGTCGACGGTTCGACGCAAGTCGACGTTCAAAACGTTGCCGTGCCTCGCATTTCGCCCGATTCGTTGATGGTCAGCGACTATCCCGAACGTTTGACGGAGAACGGCACCCTCTTTACCGCCGATCTCCGTTACGAGCAGCCGTCGCGCTTTCTCTACTTTCACTACAA
The DNA here is from genome assembly GCA_963815165.1 of Vulcanimicrobiota bacterium. GTDB lineage: Bacteria > Vulcanimicrobiota > Vulcanimicrobiia > Vulcanimicrobiales > Vulcanimicrobiaceae > Cybelea. The sequence continues at coordinate 816,638 of CAWFFL010000003.1, read as the reverse complement.
TCCACCCGGACAGCCGGATCGGCAAATCGTGCTTCGCGCCGAGAATCTATCACGCGAGCCGTCGATCGTGCAGTTCATCTCCGGCCGAGGCGGACCGTCGCCGAACGAAATGGAGGTCGGCCACACGGCCACGAAGCGTTTCTTGGTTAACGTCGTGCAGAATCAGGGCCGTTGCTGACGCTTCCCGGCAACAGCACGACGCAAGTCGTAACGCAACTGCTTCCGGCTGGAAACGTCGTCTGCAACCTGCTTCAGCTTCGGGTGCTTTCGGGAGGCAACGTTCACCTCACCCTTGCCGCGGAAAACGCGGGTTCCAGCGGCGAGAGCGTCTTGGATGAAACGCTACTCAGAGAGCTTCGCACAAACACGCGCGCGGGATCTATCCGATCGCCGAGTTTCATTTCGCAACACAGTGGAAGGTCAACGACGAATACCTGGAGCTTCCAATCGGTCAGCTTCCCCTGCCCAACCATATGCGCGGGCAGGCGCTGGCGGGTGATTACGGCGTCTTGCAATCCTTTGTCGTCGACGTCGAGAATCCGATGGGCACGCCGCAAGCCATCGCAATCTACGAAAACCCCCGCGGCGGACATTCGACCGGAACGTATCTGATCGATGGCGTGCTGGTGCAGTCTCACCAAGTTCCCCCCTACTCGCGATACAAAGTTCGGCAATATATCGTTCCCGCGCACGGATTCGTCCGCGTGACGATCGTGACCATGCCCGAAGCTGGATCGAGTCTGCCATTGCGCCTGGTCTTCGCGCCTGACGACGGCAGCGTCGCGCCGGGAGCGCCCGGCTCACCGATCTACTGAAGCGTACGCTGCCGTTACGGCACTGCGCGCTCGTCTCCCACGAGAATCGCGCGATGGAATTTGCGCGAGCGTTAACCGCCGCGACGTTAGTGCTGCCGTGCAGCGCATCGGCAAGTGCTTCCGCCCACGCCTGCGGATCTTCGGCGGGGACGACGCGCGCTTCGCCCCCCGCGACTTCGGGAAGGGAGCTGCGATCGGAAACGACGCATGGAACGCCTGCGCAGAGCGCTTGTGCAGCCGCATATCCGAAGCCTTCGTAGCGCGAAGGAACCGCGGCGACGGCGCAGCGGCGGTAGAGATCGAGTAATGCCGAACGGTCGACGTATCCGGGCATCTCTAGGCGATGGCTCGACGCCGAGACGGCGCGCGAGTCGCGCGCACTCGACGGCGTACGGCGTCTGCGGTCCCATCGCGATCAGCCGCGCGTTTGAGAGGCGACTCAAGGCGCGAATCGAGCACTTCGAGATTCTTGCGCCGTTCGACCGTGCCGACGGCGAGAATCGTTCGACCGTCGCCGGCTTGAGCGATCGAGCGTGCAGAAATCGTCGGCCACGCCTGGATAAACCACGACTTCACGCGTCCGGATCGAGTCGTTCGTCGAACCGCAGCAACTCGTCGCGAGTAAAGCACGAATCGACGAATACCCGCGAGGCGCGCCGGTAGCGGCGTCAACGAGTACCAGCCGAAGTAATAGCGTGCGTAGGCGGGCGCATGGGCTTGCACGTTATGCCACGCAAGATCGTGTACGGTAACCACGATCGGCGTCGATAGCGCGCAACGGCATCGTTCCGGCCGCACAATGGAGCAGCTCGCGCCCCCGAAGAACGCGCGCGAATCGGCAAGCACGCACCTGATCCCAAAAGACACGACGGTCGAATCGCCATGGATCGAGCGCCGGCTCGCGTAACTCGACGACATCAATGCCGCGCTCGCGAAGCGCCGTTGCCAAGCCTCGAACGTACTCGCCGATGCCCGTTGCATTTCCAACCGTCAGTTGCGCATCGAGCGCAACCTTCATTTCTTCAGAGATTCCCCAGATCGCGTTCTAACGCGCGAACCATCAACGCGTTGCGGGTCGAGCCGCCGCGCCCGCGTTAGATATGCCAAGGCTGCACTGACGATCGCCGTTCTGCCACGCGACGACGCCGAGACCCGCAACGGCATCGGCGCTCGTCGGATCGATGTCGGCGGCGCGATTGAAGAACCGTTGCGCTCGAGCGCGCTCTTCGAGCAAATCGGCCTGATTCGCGGCCTCGACGAGATAGCGCTCGGAGAGCGGCGCCAGCATCGACCGCCGTTTCGAAATCGCGCAGACCGCTTCCCGAGCCAAGCGCGCTGACGCGGACTTCCGGGCACCTGCCGCCACGCGGCGCGATTCGCGAATCGGCCCATCTCCCAGTACGCCTGCGCAACGGCGTCGGGATGCGTGCGTTCGCGCGCAAGCCGCACCTCGAGCAGTCGTTCCATGGCGTACGCGGCGCCGCGGTCGCGTGACGCCAGCTCTTCAGCGGCACCGTCGATTGCACTGGGGATCGGGCGCCGCCAAGAAATACTCCAATCGCAAGAACGCGCTGACCGCGCTGCGCGCTATTGCGGCGAACAACTCGTCACGAATCGGCGAGGCCGGGAAGCCGAACGGCGTATCGTTCGGCGTCATCGGGTTTCGCCGTCCGCAGCGCGTGTCGCGCGAGGCTGATTTCGACGTACGGCGCCGGCGCGATGCGGTCCAGAACTCGATAGACCGCACGGCAAGTGCAAGGATACCCGCGCGGCAACGTCCCGGAAGCGGCCGCGCTCGACGCAAACGCATCAGATGCAAGTTGTACGATAGCGAAGACAGAGCACCGACGGCCGCGACGGCAGCAACGAAGATCGAACCGAAAAAGAATCAGAACTTGACGGTGAAGTTCACATCCTCGCGCGTCTGCGTCTGGCCGCTGATCGGGAGGATGCTGTCCTGGAAGCGGTCTTGATAGGCGCCGATCGATAGCGAACTCGACATACGCGGAATGTTGAACGTCAGTTTTCCGCCATAGGTGTTGCTTGATCGTGTCGAGATTCACCAGACCAGGCGCACCGTAACCGCCATAGAGCCGCTGAGCATCGTAGTTGAGGTTCAGCGTCAAACCGCGCACGACCGGCACCGAAACGCCGGCGCCCAGCGAAAGCCGATTGAGATCGATCGAGTTCGGCAAGAAGAGCGGTGCGCCGGCTGACGAGGCAACTGCCAGGTCGGGGCCGGTCCCAGCGACGATGCCGAGAACGAATCGAAGCTATTTGCCGGCCTGCTGGTACTCGCTGGAGAGATTGACGTCGAGGTTGCGCTTGCCGGCGCGTACGTCGAAATTTGCGCCGGCGCCGTACGTCGCGTCGTGCAGCGTAAGTTGCGGACTCTCACTCGATTGATCGTCGGCGTGCCCTTCGAATCGGACGGCCCCGACCTGAGCAGCGGAAGGGACGAAGTCAAGCGCGCGCGTCTCCGGTGGAGTGAAGGCCAGCGTCCCCGGTGCGGGCGAGATCGCCGGCTGCGGAGGCACCGGTTGATAGGCGACGGTGAAGTGTTCGCCGGGCGGAACGAGCACGGCCGCATCGCCATTTGTGCTCGGCGACACGGCGAAATGGACTGCGCTTAGCTCGGCGGTGAATCTGATCGCCGAGCGTGACGCCCGGAAACGCTGCCGCCGAAGAGTGAGCTCAACGATACCTGCGTCCTCGTCGAAGGCCACCGCGCCGATCGAGGAAAGCCGCCCTTTGCCGGCGACTGGACGCACCTGCAATGCGAGGTCGCGAAACGGAGATTCGCTCGTGCGGTCGCCTTGCGCCGCCGCAAACGAGGCGCTCGAGTCCGACGTCTCTCCGAATAGGCGCAGCATGAGCTGCGCACCGATGTCGCTCGCGGCCCGTCGACGGCAAGAGTTCGGCCGGCGCGCGCAACGACGAGTTCAGCGCAAACGCTAGCGCTAGACCTGCTGCGACGCCGACTCCCCGACGCACGTTGTCCTCCGCTTCGAATGACGTTTATACCCGCGACCGTGCACCGTCAAAGGACGCTTTTCGCGGGGATAGCTAGTTTGGAGATCGAGCTGCTGCTCCCCTTGCGAGAAATCGCCGGGCGATCAAGATTGCGGCATAATCGTCGATCGGCCGAGGAGGAACCTGTAAGCCCAGCGGCATGAGCCGGCGCCAGCCGCGCGGCGGATGCTCGGAAAAATAGAGGCTTCGCGCGGCGCGGCTGGTTTCGTATTCGTCGACCAGATGAATCGGGATGCCTAGGACCCGAAGCGCAGCGGCAACCGCACGGGAGTTCGTTCCTCGACCTAGGGCGATGGCTGTTACCTCGAGCGCCCGTTAACAGCGCTCCAGGCTTTAGGCAAGCGCTCGATTGGCTCAACGCCGGCGCTGAGAACCCCACCACCCGCGTCGAGCAGCGCGTAACCCGCCTTGCTTCGGCCGGGGTCGACGCCGATGACGCTGCCTCAGCGGTCACGTCCGCTGCGTCAGGACGATGACGATCGGGATGCCACCGACGTGCGGATAGAAGTCTTCGGCTGCGAATGCCGTCAAGCAGGAACGTTCCCGGCTTGGAAATGCGCTGCTGCATCTGGGTTGCTTCGGGAATCAGTCTGCATCGGCTGAAAGGTGCTGCAAGAAAAACGGCGGCAAGCCGAAGCCGCCGCGCCGTCGGCGAGACGAGATTCTCGAGCTGAACGAGCGCGATATTGATGTTCGCGCCGCTCTTTCCGGGAATGACGAGCTCGGCGATCACCTGACCCTTTTGAAAGACGCGCACGTCGGGCGTTACGTTGATCTGCGAAGTGAATTTGGTCGTTTTCGAAAAGATTCTGATCCGAAGTTACCGTGAGCATGACCGGCGCTTGCGCGAGTTCGGCGGCCGTCGTCAAATCGTCGGCCAGTCCACGGAGCCGCTTCTCGGCATCAGGCGGAATCGCGTACGGCTTCAATCCAAGTCTCGGATAAGTTGCATTGACGTATTTGATCGCAAAGAAATAGTAATCGCGAATCGTCGCAAGCCGCTGCGCGCGGCGACGCCGCTTGCGGAATGATGCGGTAAAAGGGAACCATCAGCGTGTCGACTGGAAGCACGAGGCGCCCGTTGTTGACTTTTGCCTCGAGATCGCGTTGGCGAGCTTGCAGCTCGGTGATCTGCTGGTTGATCGAATTGAGCTTGAAGAACGCCGTCTTCACCTGCTCGGAGGCGAAGATAGCGGCAAGCGATACGACGAGCGCGATGAACATTCCGGTCGCGATTGCGACGATCGTCGACGTGTATCGGGGACGAATCCCGAAGAGGCTCAGCCGGCGGCGCCCACCTGATGGCCGACGCGATCGCCGACGTATGCGACGGCCCCCGCGAGCGCCATTACCGCGGCTAGATTTCCGATGCCGCGCATAATCTCGATGAAGTTCATGTCAGTGCCGCACGCCGCAACCGGCTCAAACCGATCGCCGTAAAGAGATATATTCGGAACCCAGGCCCAAAGCGCGGCCAGGCCGACTACGGTCTCTGCGGCAAACGAACAAACCGTCATCACGACGTAATAAACGAAGACGATCGCCAGCGAGAGGCCGAAGCCCAAGCTCGTGCTTGCGCCTGATCGAATCGAACGCAGGCCAAACGGAATCGCAATCAAGATGAAGACGAAGCACGCGAAAGGCCGCGCCAGCTTTTCCTGATAGGTCGTCACGTACTTACGGTACTCGTTTTCCGTCAACTGACCCGAGCGCACGACCTCCGCTATCTCCGCGCGGCTCATGTTCTCCGGATCGTCGTTGCTCATGCGCTTCATCAGGTCGGTTGGCTTCTGACCGATTTCGAACCTCCTGCACCGGCACGTTGGGTTCGGCGAGCGTCGTTCCATCGGGATTGAATCGATAGACGCTCGAGTTCTGCAACGTCCACTTATCCGCCGTGAACTCCGCTCGATCGGCAAAGATGATCTGGCGAGGATCGTTGTGATTGTCGTACTGAATCAGCGTAACGTGCAAGAGCGCGCGCGAATGCGGCTCGTAGGCGGTAGCGATCGTAACCTGGCGCCCTCCGCCCGGCAGCGGCGCCGAGACGGTCAAGTCGCGATTGAAAGCGCTCACGTGATTGATTACGCCGTTCTCGATTTCCGTCAGCTGATCGCTGGCATACGGCACGACCTTCTCTTGAAGTAATACGTTACGAAGGACATCACGATTCCGACCGCCAGCAAAGGCGCGACGATTCTCGCAAAAGTGATGCCGGCCGCCTTCATCGCCGTTATCTCACTCGCACCCGACAGCCGCTGGACCGCCAGCAGCGTTCCGAGCAGCAGCGCCATCGGAATCACCAGCACGACGTAGCCCGGCATCGACCATCCGAAAACGAGCAGCGCCGCCCACAGCGGCGCGTGTTCGCTGCTCACGATCTTCGCGATGTTCAACAGTTCGGTCGCCGCGAAAATCAGCATAAAGGCCGCCAGCCCGAACACGAACGGCCCCGCCAACTCCCGCAGCATATACCGATCGAGTATGCGTGAATCTCATTTGGATTGTCCGGTTCGTTCGCTGAATATGAGAGCCGCATGTCACGTATTCGTCGCCCGGTCGCTCGTCGCGCCACATCCGTGCGCCGCTCCTGCTGCACCGCGCTCGCGCCACCTCTTGAGGACAATTTTGACCTCCTGTCAATGGCGCTCGCGTCGGAGCCCCTCGCTCCACGCATGTCGCGCTCGCGCTCTCTCATCCGAACCGGACAACGTCTATAGTCTAAATCCTTCGCCGAGATAAAATTGGCGAGCGATGGGAGAGTCGAGAACTTCTTGCGCGCTTCCGGAGACTTCGATGCGGCCGTTGTTGAGAATGTAGGCGCGATCGACGATCGCGAGCGTCTCGCGAACCTGGTGATCGGTGATGAGAATTCCGAGTCCGCGATCGCGTAGCTGTCGAATCATCGCTTGAATGTCGGCGACGGCGATGGGATCGATGCCGGTAAAGGGCTCGTCGAGCAGCAGGAACGCCGGTTGGATCGCGAGCGCGCGGGCGATTTCGACGCGGCGGCGTTCGCCGCCGGAGAGACTGTCGCCTCGCGCGTCGACAAAGGCGCGCAAACCGAACTCTTCCAGCAGCGCTGGTAAACGGCGTTCGCGCTCGTCGTGCGCAACGCCGTTCTGCTCCCATATCAGGCGGATGTTGTCGCCGACGGAAAGCTTACGGAAGATCGAGTTCTCTTGCGCGAGATAACCGATCCCATTGCGAGCGCGCGCGTACATCGGCGCGGCGGTGAGGTCGATCTCACGCTCGCCGTTGACGAGCGACGACCGTGCCGCCATCGGGCTTGATCAACCCGACGACCATGTAAAACGTCGTCGTCTTGCCGGCGCCGTTGGGGCCAAGCAATCCGACGACTTCGCCTTTTGCCACTTCGGCGGTAACGCCGTTGACGACGGTTCGCTCGCCGTAACGCTTGACGAGTCCGCGTAAGCTTGATCGCTGATGTATTGCTCATTGCATCCGCATATGAGTGAGTGAGATATCCGAATCAAAGCTCGAACCGGTCGCTCGAAACCCTTTCGGATCGGTAACCACGACGTTCCCGGTTCCATGCAGCATGCCGGTAGAGCGCTCGTATACCAGCTCCGTGCACTCCAGCGTCATTCCGGACGACGTGCGCGCATGCACGCTGTCACGTCAACGTCACCGTATTCGCCGTTTGATCGACGACGGCTTGCGGCGCGTTGCGGCGAACGTCGCCCCGTTTCGGTCGCGAAACGTGACGCGCGCTTTTGAAAGATCGGCAAGCGCGGCACCCTGAGGCCCCTTGCTCTCGTACGAGCTTGCCAGCAAATCGTAATCGACGCGGTTGTGGACTTGCTGAATGAGATGAACCGGCCGGCGAACCGTCCCCCGGCCGGTGATCTTTAGGACGAGTGGCGTGCCGCGGCGCGTGCCGCTCGCGAAGTCGAGGGCGAGGGCGTCGCTTCGGGCGCCTGCGGATTGCAAGCAGCCGTTGCAAGGCAGCGCGGCCGTTAGGAAATGGACGCGGCGCACGAGCCCTCGTCTCCGGGTCCGGCTCGCCGCCCTCGGCGGAGGCAAGGGCGAGCCCCATGATCGGCATCCATAACCCGAAAATCACCACGGTCACGGTATCGATGAGGCCTTGCACGGCAACGCCGAACAGTCCCGCCGCAACGCCGGCCGCCAAAAACGCTCGCGGTGCGGCCGACGCAGCGATTCGTCGCCGCAGTTCGCGGCGAAGCGCCAGACCGTCCAGCCTACTGCGCGTCAGTCCGACGATTCCGAACTCCACATAAAAGGTCAAATAGAGGCTGTGGGCGTGAAAAGCGGTCGGATCGCCGTCGGGGGCGCGCGTCAGCGCGTAGAGCCGCGAAAAATTGAACGGACCGACGCCGGTGAGCGGAAAACGATCGGCAATTTGCAGGGCGGCTTGCCAAATCGATAGGCGCGTATAATCTTCGCTGGGATCGTGGTGAGCGTTGAAGAGCAGCAGCACGGCCACAGCGCCGCCGATCGCTAGCAACGCCGCCGGTCGCGCGCGCGCGCGTCCGAACCGCAAAGAGAAATGCAAAAGCCGCCGCGAGACCCATCCATCCCGCGCGCGAGTACGTAAGCGCGATCGCGACGAAGCCGAGTGCAAAAGTCGGTCCAGCCAACGCACGCAGCGCGCGAACCGTGCGAACGATCCCAATGTCCAGGCGATCGGCAAGAAGCACGATGAGATATCCGGCGAGCTCGCCGGGAAGAATGAACGTGCCGGTCGCGCGTCCGTGCGCGATCGCATATTGCGCCGCGGGAATGCGTGCAAGACCATTACGACGGCGAGAGCCGATGCGAGTGCCCCGGAGACCAATAATCGCCGAAAAGATCGCGGCCGCGGAACCTCTGGCGTAAAATCGTACGACCGCGCAATGCCAAATGATCCCGAGTCCACCGATGCCCGTGAAGAGGAATCCCGCAGCGGGATTGAATCCGGCCGCGCCGGCGAGCAACGCCGGCGACGAAAACGGCGCCAAGCGGCGCGAGCAACGGCTGCGATCTCCATGGAGAAGTCGCGAGCAGCGTGAGAGGCGTAGATGGCCAAAGCACCGCAGAGCGCCAGGACGGCGAGCGCCGCGCTCGCGCGAAAGCAACGACACGCCCGGGAAAATCGACGCCGGTCAGCGCGATGAAACTTGGAAAGAGCGGAACGATTGCAAAGATCAGTCGCGAGCGCGATCGGGCATATACCGGCGCATCAAGATGCAATGAGCGCCGCGATGCGCTCGGCAATTCGCCGCGCGCCACCGGGCGGTCCCATGCGCGCGCGGCCAATCGCGCCCATACGCTCGCGCCGCGCGGATCGTCTAAGATCGCGCCGACGCCGGCGACCGCTTCTATGCAGCTGCGCAGGAAAGACGGCGAGCGCATCGCCGAGCAATCCGCGTTGGCGCTGGCGATACCAACGCTCTTTGCGGTCGCGATCTCCTCGAATGCAACGACGGGCACGGCGGCGGCGGCCGCCGCTTCGTTTGCCGTTCCCGCTTGGCCCAAGACGATGCATGGCACTGAGCAAGGAGCGATCCGAGCGTCGCCGCGCCACCCCCGCACTAACGGTCGCCCGTCGTAGCAGAGCACGAACGGAATCGCTTCTTCGTCCTTCGGCTCGACCTCCCAACCGGCTGCGGCGCGCGTCATCGGCAAACCGGCTGGGATCGAGTCCCTTGGCAATCGATAGAACGCCGCCCAATCGTGGGACGCCGCACTGCAAGCTCGCGCGTCACGTCGAGCAAGAAATGCGCGTCCTCGTACGCCCTGTCGCGGCTGCCCGGAAAGAGCGCCAGGACGGGCTCGAATTCGTCGATTGCGCGCGGGCTGCGGAGCCGTCGTTCGAGCGCTGCAAAAGATCGACGATAGCATTCGCCGCTTGCAGCTTTCACGCCGTGGCGCGCAACGCGCTCGCCGTCGGCTCGTCGCGCACGAAACACGACGGCAGCGCGGGCGAGCAGCCGCTCTTCAAACGCCCCGTAGGGTGCGACCTCGATGCTCTTCGCGGTTCCCACGAAGACCGTCAGGCAGCCTCGCGAGAAACGACATCGCCAACGCATAGACGTCGCCGACGGCGACCGCCGCGTCATACCGGCGCCGCGCCCGCAACAGGATATTGCGCCTGCGCGAGCGTCAGGCCGAGAAGTCCCGCGCGCAGATCTCGCGCGAGATTGCGCGCGTTTCCCATCGCGATCAGACCCGCCGCTGGGCATCGCGCGCCGCGGTCCGACGTCGCGCATAGCGGAGCTCGCTTGATTCCCTACCAGCGCGAGGTGATCGAGCCGCACGCCCGGGACGAGTTCTCGCAGTTCGCCGCCGATGCGCTCGGCAATCGCCGCTTCTCCGTGTCCGTTCGTAACGAAGAGCACTCTCGTCATCGCGAGCTTCGCTGCAAAAGCGGCACGAGCTCGAACTGCGTTAGCGCATACCGGCGACGTCGCGGCTCGTACTCGCAGCTCGCTGCGTGAAACGAAGCGCCCGTATGGTCCGGCGTGGACGATCGGCACTTCGCCCACGTATTCCGGGCCGCTCGAGCGTATCGTGACTGTGACCGCCCAAGATCAAGATCGATTCGCGGCAAACGCGACGGCAAGCTCGCGGTCGAGCGAGAGACCAATGTGCGAGAGCACGACGAGCGATCGCCCTCCGGGACGGCCTCGCATACGGCGCGATCGCGTCCCACGGCTGCAAGAAACGCCAGCCGAAGATACGCTCCCAGAGGCTTCCTAATGGGTACTGCATGATCAAGAGTCCGCAGACGTGCACGCCCGCATGGCGTGCCGCGCCGTCACGCGGCTGCAAACGCAGCACCGGAAGAAACGGCAACGCGCGCGACTTGGTATCTTGCAGATTCGTACAAACCAGCGGATGGTGCATGCGCGCGACGCGCGCGCGCGCAGCAACGAGAAAAGGTAGTGGAACTCGCGATTTCCGATCGCCTGCGCGTCGTAGCCGGCCGCATCCATTTCCGCAATCGATCGGCTCCTCACGACGGTAGGCGGTTTGACTGCCGCGCAACGCATCACCAGCAATCGAAGAGCAGTCCCGGCTGCTGCGCGCGGATCTCCCGCAGCGGAGCGACGATGCCGCGCGGTCGTGCAGATCTGAAGTATGGTAGATTCGAATCATTCCGCGCGACGCGCGAGCTCGACTGCGTAACGGGCGCACCGCTCAAGCGCGTCGATCGGTCCTAAGCGCCTCGCGCATCGCTGCAAACTCTCGGTATTGGGTCGAAGGATCGCCCATCAAGGCTTCTGCGGCGTCGGCGAGCTGCGCCGGCGTTGCCCGTTCTTGCAGCAGCTCGGGCACGACTTCGCGCTGCCAAGTACGAGATTCGGCAGCATGATGAAGTCGTGCCTGATCATTCGATGTCCGTACCAAATGAAAATCCTAGGGATCACGTAAATGCCAACGGTCGGCACGCCGAGGAGCGCGGTTTCCAGAACCGCCGTTCCCGACGAGACCCACGCCGCATCGGCGTCAGCGACGGCTGGCTTCGACGCCGCGCACGACTGCAAAGCCCTTGCAACCCTTCGCGCTCGAGCGCGCTGCCGAATCATTCTTTCGGCGCGCTCGTCTGCAGCACCGGCGACTCCGCGAAGCTTCGGCCGTCGCCGCTGTAGTTCGCGATATGCGGCCGCCAGAACGGGCATATGCCGGCGCACCTCGCCGGCCCGGCTTCCCGGCAGCAGAGCTACGACGCCGCCTCGCTTCGGCGCAGCAGCGCGCAACGGCCGCATCGCGATACCGGCTCGCAAGCGGATGTCCGAAATACTGATCCGCGCTCCTAGACTGCGATAGAAGTTATATTGATGCTCGAACGCCGTCACCGGCTCGGTCAACGCCGCGACCCGGCGCGCTTTCTCCGCGTTGTCGAGCCACGTCCCAGGCGGAAAAACGATCCAAAATCGGCTTCGTGTAACCAAATCGGCGCAACGTCGATGCCAACCGCAAATTGAAGACTCCGAAATCGACGAGCACCACCAAATCGGGCTTCGACGCCATGATATGCCACGCCGTTCGCAACATCGCATTGAGAAGCTTCGGAATCCGCGGAATCGCCGCCAACGGCCCCATGCTCGCCCATCCGGTATGATCGCGCCACAACGTAAACCCCGCCTCGCGCATGCGAACTGCTACCGATCCCTTCAAACGTCGCGTCAGTATCGAGCTTTCGAATTTCGCTCCGCCAACAATAGCGCCATCGCTTCGCCCGACGCCTCGCCCGTCGAGAAAAAATACCTCACTTTAAACTAAGTAGACGGCGAGCGTCGTGGCGGTCCTACGTGTTGAGGAGGAGCCTCTGACGCGAGCGCCTTTGACAGGAGGTCATAATTTACGTTAGCAGGAGGCGCGAGCGCAGTGGAGCAGGAGCCCGCAGGAGGCGGGCGACGAGCGTCTCCGGCGCGATATGTAGCGACCGCGACGAAGCAAGAGCCGTCTACTTCAGCACGCCCCGCTGCGACGGGGCTTCGAGAAAGGCGACGATCTCGCGCCCTGGTTCGGTAGTGACCTGCAGCTTCATCGCCTCGATGGCTTGCGAAACGTTGAGCTTCGGATTGTAGAGCAACTTGTAGAAACGCTTGATTTCGGCGCGTTCCTCGGCAGTAAACTCGGCGCGCCGCAATCCGACGCTATTGAGCCCATAGGGTTCGCACGGATTTCCTTCGACGAGAAAGAACGGCGGCACGTCTTTGGTGCACTTGCTCATTCCGCCGACCATCGCGTGACGCCCGATGCGCGTGAATTGATGGACGCCGGTTTGGCCGCCGATCGTCACGCAATCGCCGACGTGGACGTGTCCGGCCAGCTGCGCGAGATTGCTCATCGTGACGCCGTTGCCGAGAATGCAATTGTGCGCGATATGGACGTAGGCGAGCAGCAGGCAGTCGTCTCCGACGGCGGTGACTTCGTCGTGGCCGGTAGCCCGCTGGATGCTGACGTATTCGCGCAGGATCGTGCGATTGCCAATTCGCGTGTACGAGCGCTCGCCCGAGTATTTTCGGTCTTGCGATGCCGCGCCAACGGTAGAAAACGGGTAGAGAAGGCAATCTTCGCCGATCTGCGTCCAGCCGTTGACGACGACGTGCGCTTGCAACGCCGTTCGCGCACCGATCGAGACGTGTTCGCCGACGACGCAGTACGGGCCGATGTCGACGTCGCTCCGCGATCTCCGCACCGGGGTGAACGATTGCGGTTCGGTGGAGCATCGGATCTAAGTGCGGATCAGACATGCAAGATCTTTGCGTCGTATGCGAAGAATCTCGGGATCCGAAGAGATCGAAAACATCAGCTCCGCGGAGCAGGCGAACTGCCCGTCGACGGTAGCCTCTGCCGGCGACCCAACCAATATTGCGCTTGTGGCGCAGCATTTTCACTTCCATGTCGAGACGATCGCCCGGAATCACCGGACCGGCGAAACTTCGCCTTGTCGATCCCCGCAAGGTATGGCGTCTTGCGCGAAAACTCGCCCGGCTCGAGTATCATCGCTCCTCCGAGCTGGGCGAGCGCTTCGACCATATAAACGCCGGGCAAGACCGGATTGTCTGGGAAAATGCCCGGCGAAAATCTGCTCGTTGTAAGTGATGTTCTTGTAGCCACGCGCGCGAACCATCGGCTCGAACTCCAAGATCCGGTCGACGAGCAGCATCGGATAACGGTGCGGTAAGCGTTCGAAGATTGTGCGAATGTCTAGCTCGGCCAACGTCAAGAACTCTCAGTATTAACCAGCAGCTCACGCCTGCCGGCGGTCGCAGCGCGCGCACCGAGCGACGCGTGCAGCTCGTGTCCGCTCTTAATCGCGACGACCTCGAAGTTCGGCCACATTCCGAGTAATGCGAGGTCGCCGATAAGGTCGAGCACTTTATGCCGCACGGCTTCGTCGGCCAGCGCAACGGCTGCATCGGGCCTTCCGGGGTAAAGATCGAGCGCATTTTCCAAACTGCCACCGCGTCCCAATCCTTTGGCCCACAGACTTTCAATCTCGTGCAGATAGGCGAAAGTACGCGCGCCGGCAATCTCGGCACGAAAGATTTGCGCGTCGATCTTCGCGTCGAAATATTGCGTGCCTATCGGCGGCGCAAAATCCGCAACGAATCGGACGCGAAAACCCGACGCGGGCAAGGCGGCGATCATGCGATCGCCGGAACGAACGAACCGCCGGCGTCTCTATGCTCCAAACGTGCGCGCTTGCGCGCATCTTGCATTTGCAAGTCCGCACGCCGCGATCGCATCGGCGAATTCGAGCCGACTTCCGTCGCGGGCCGGTATCTCGGGACCTTCAACGACGAATTTCGGCGTTGCTGACGCCCATCGCGAAGAGCGCGGAGAGCAGGTGCTCCGTCGTCGAAACGGTCGCGCCGTCCGATGCCCAGAACCGTCGCGCGGGAGGTGTCGACGACGTACTGCGCCTCGGCGGGAACGCGCGACGCGCCGAGCACGAACGCAATGCCGGCATCGGGCCGCGCCGGCCGAACTTCGACGCTGCCGCATCGCGCCGGTGTGGAGACCGATTCCCTCGAAGCGAAGCGGCTCGCCGAAGCGTCGCCTGTCTCACGCGGATTATTGCTGCGAGCGTGCGCGCTCGAGAGCCTCGACACGATCGAACAGCTTTGGCAATTTGCGAATCATGACCTCTTGGCGCAGTTCCTCGCGATGATTGTGCGCGGGCCGCCGGAAACGGTCGCGCCATCGGCAATGTCGCGCCAGATGGCCGCATTGACCGGCGATCGTTACGCCCGAACCCACCGTAACGTGGCCCCTGAACCCAACTTGGCCCGCGACCTTGCAAGTAGTCGCCGATGATCGTCGATCCGGCTAAGCCCGTCAACGCCGCGATCACGCAATGTTTTCCGATGCGGCAATTGTGCCCGATCTGCACGAGATTGTCGATCTTCGTCCCGGCGCCGACGAGCGTGCTGCCGGTCTGCGCGCGATCGATGCAGCTATTCGCGCCGATTTCGACGTCGTCTTCGAGCACGACGTTTCCGATCTGCGGGATTCGTTCCGATTTGCCATCGACGAAGGCCCAGCCGAATCCCTCGCTGCCGATGACGCATCCCGGATAGAGCACGACGCGATTGCCGATCTCGCTCGCGGACATGATCGTCGCGCGCGGCGTGGATCCAGACGGATTCCCCGCCGACGACGCCGTCGCCGAGGTATGCGCCGGCACCGATGACCGAGCCGCTGCCGATCGGCGACGCCATTGCCGATATAGGCATGCGCGGCAACGTAGACGTCGCCGCGAGTCGCGCATCGGGCTGCGATCACCGCGGATGGGTGACGGAAGGGCCCACAAGGTCGGGAGCGGTCGCACGCGAAGCCAAGAGTTGCGCTAACGCGTGACGTGCGTTCTCCACGACGAGCAACGGCTTTGCTGCCGGTTGCTTCTAGCGAGGGACGATTCGACCAAGATCGCCGCGGCAGTGCTCGGCGAGCGCCGACGCCAGATACGCCTCGCTGGTCGCAAACGTCAACGCGCTCGCGAGTCCGCCTCTTCCACGGTCGTGACGCGCTCGATACGAACGCTGCCGTCGCCGACGACGCGACCTCCGACTCGCGCCGCCAGTTCCGAGAGCGTTCCAAGCATCAGCTGACCGCTCGCGTCTGGAGTTTCACTACGTGCCCGGCGTGGGCGTTGCCTTCTCAGTGATGTTCAGGGCTTTCTCGACGTCGCTCGGTGATGTCGACCCCGCCGTAACCGATACCCTCGCGGGTCAAGCACCAGCTTGAGCTGGCGCTGCGCGGCGATTCGTGCCTGCCGCGCTCGCGAATTTGCCGCGAGAGACGATCGGTGACTTGCGTGTACTTACGCTGGAGCGCGAGAGCGTCGCGTTGCTTTCTCCGGCTGCTTTCGCGACGAGATTGGATCGATCGCTCGTCGGCATAAAGCTGGTTCTGATAGCCCTGATATTCAGGCCAATTCGCGACGATGCGCTGCACGTCGACGAGGCCGATCGGGCTGCTCGTCAGCGCACCCCGTCATCACGCCGCTATCGTGCAAAGAAAGATGAATGTGTTGATGGTTTTTCACTCGTGCTGACTTTCGACGTCCTTGATCAGTTCGTTGGTGAGATTGTATCCGCCGGCCGCGGACCATATGTCGACGAACACGATGCTGAAGCCATGCTCTTTCGCGATCCGCGTCGCGTCGCGCTCGACTTGAGCGACGATCTGCCCGTAGAGCTGCGCGCGCCGCTTTTGCAGCGAGTCGAGCTCCTTACCGGCAGCGCCCGTGGCGCCGACGTCGGCCCCGTGTAGCGCCGCAAACTGCCGGTCGAGATCGGCTCTTCGTCGCCTGGTACTCTTGCACCGTCTTTGCGGCATCGGCTTGAAATTCACCGACGAATTGATGGTGAATCCGCGCGATACGGGATTGAACGTCCGGCGGAATGTTGGCCGGCATCGAGGGCGGCCCGAGGCTGCGAAGCTGCGCGCCCACTTCGTTGCGCCGCTCTTCGAGCTTTCCGACGCGTCTGCGCTTGTATTGCGCCTACCTGCGAGCGGATCGGCATCGCCGGTCATCACGGTCGAGTTTGCTGCGATACGCTCGAAGCGTCGCGGCGTCGGCGTTGTGCTGCGCGCTTACGGCGGCCGCCTCGCGCGCGTCGATCGCGGCGAGTTGCTCTTGAGCTTGCTTGCGGGCAGTCGGATCGAGGGCTAGATTCGAAAGGCGAGTCCTGATCGCCAGTCGGTGACGACGCGTCTTGCTGCGTCAGCCGGAGCGACAGGTCCGTTTCGTTCTGCTGAAGCTGCTCGGCCTTCGCGCGATATTTCTGCAGCCGCCTGCGATTGAAGCTGACGCGCGATCGAGGAGCTGGCCGCGTTGTTTTGCGCGATGACGTTCTGCTGATACGCCATCAGATCGGCGTTGGCGGCTTGCGCCGCTTGGGACGCCTGCTGCTGTGAAACGCCGCTCATCTGCTGCGCGGCCTGCGCGCCCGAGCCGCGAACCCCGGCTGCAGCCAACGCCGCGCTGACGGCCTGCGACTCGCGGGCGGCATAATCGCGCTGTTTCTGCACCGAGATCGCGTTCGCTCGTGTTTGCGCGGCTTGCAGCTCGCGATTGAGATCTGCAGTTCGGGCGGCGATTTGCGCGGCGCCTAGTGGAACCTGCGGCACAGCCGACCGCAAGTTGATCGCGGCGATTGCGTCGTCGAGCTGCGATAGCTGGCCGTAGAGCGGATGGTGCTTGCACGACTTCGCCGATCCGCACGTAACCGGTTCCTCGAATGGCGGCGGAGTGAATGTTTGGCGAGCAGCCCGCGCCCCCGACAATCAGCGCACAGCTCAAAAGGCTACTTTGTAAGCGCATTTTGGACATCGGCAGTGATGTCCGTCCCCCCGTAGATGACGTCCGCCTTGTCGACGACGAGTAGGAGGCTTTTCTTACGGGCGACGCTCGACGTAGTAGTACGCGTCTGGTCGACGAGCGGCTTGAGAAGCTGATCTTGTTTGTCGGAAACGATCTTATTGAACTCGGTCATTAGCTGCTGCTTATCGCCGGAAGTCCGCGCCTGCGCCATCTTTCGCCGAATAGATTTGACGCTGCGTCGTTTCAAACTGCTGCATCGTGCTATTGGCACTTTGCACCTTCGGCACGCCGTCGAGCACCGTCTGATCCACATAGCCGATTTCCGATGGCGGCGGCGTCGCCGCCGGTGGCTGTATCGCCTGAGAGCCTGCAGAAAATCGTCTCGACGTCTTTGGTGATATCTTGTCCGCCATAGATGACGATGCGCTTGTCGACGACGATGGAAAGGCTCCGCGATGCACTGACGGCGGCGATTGCCAGTTGCGCTCGCTGAAAGAGCGGTCCGACGATTTCGCGCTGCTTGTCGCTGAGCTCTTGCTGGAATTGCATCGCTACTTGCTGCTTCTCTGCGTCGGTGCGGGCGCGCCGGAGCTGCGCATTATACTGCGAATCGAGCTGCGACTTATACGCTGCGAGCTGACGATTCGCCGCAGCGAAGACGGGCAGATTTGCAAGATCGGCTTGATCGATGAAGCCGACATCGGTGAGGTCTGCCGCAATCGCGCCGCGCCGCCATCCACATCCCGAGCGAAATCCCGACGGCGAATACCGTCGCTGACCGAATGTTCATATCGTTATTCCTAGTCTTAAAAACTTTGACCGATTCCGAAGCTCGTATGCGTGCCGTTGACTCCTTTTGCAAAGTCGATGCGGACCGTTCGCAAGCCAAGCTGCGGTACGTCGAAACGTATGCCGAAGCCTGCGTCGCCGTAGAGCGCCCAGTCGGATGGATAGCCGGTGATTCGATTCGTATACGGATCGAGCAGGGGATAGGCGCCGCGAATATGATAGTCGAGTTCGTCGACGAAGACGGCGAGCGTGATGCGCCGGTCGAGTGCAACGGGCTGTCGCAGCTCGATCTGTCCGAGAAACGCGTTGGTTGCGTAGAAGACTTGATTGTAGCCGCGCATCTGTTGATCGGAGAACGTGAAAAGCGAGCTCGGCGGAATCACGCCCGTGGAATTGTAGGCCGCGCCGTGGACACCGAGCGTCCCGTCGCGCAGTATCGGAAAGAACTTCGCGATATCGAGCGTCGTTTCGGTGAAGGAGAAGTTCGATCCGATCGCCGGTCGGAAAACGTCGTATTGAGCAGCCCTTTGATCCCGTTTCGGGGATTGAACGGATCGTCGAGCGTGATCGTTTGCAGACTGAAGCCGCTCTGGACTAAGTTATACGGTGCGCCGGTATTGACGTTCGCGATCGACGACGCCGAGATGCCGAACGAACCGCCATAGTTGTATTGCGAGGAGCTGATCGGGCTGGGCGTGGGCCCGACGAAAATGTTCGGCTGGTTCCCCTGGAAATAGTATGGCGAGGGAACGGTCGTGTCGTAGCGGATTCGCTGCGCCTGGAGATTGAACGAAAGGATCGTGTAATCGCTCAAGCGCCGTCCGATATTGCCGCTCGCGCCGTTAGCGCTCGAGACGCTCGTCGCATCCGTGCCCGAAACGAGGCTCGAGTTCGTGCCCGAATAGAGCGTCACGGGGATGGGAACCGGGACCGTGCTCTTCACCGAGACGCCCGAGCCCGTGATCGAATAGA
This sequence comes from Vulcanimicrobiota bacterium, assembly GCA_963815165.1. Taxonomy (GTDB): domain Bacteria; phylum Vulcanimicrobiota; class Vulcanimicrobiia; order Vulcanimicrobiales; family Vulcanimicrobiaceae; genus Cybelea. The sequence continues at coordinate 797,717 of CAWFFL010000003.1, read as the reverse complement.
TCGGATAGTAGTAGGTCTGGTGGTTCGAAAAGATCGAAGCGCCCGCAGTGTATCGCTGTCCCTGAGGCGTGTTGCTGAGATACGGAACCGACATCGTCAGCTGCGCGATGCCCGCACGTGCGCCTTCTTCGAACTGAATGCCCGGCCGAGTTCCCGGTGCCGTGCAGGTTATTGTCCGAGAAGCCGAGCGTGGCGTAGAGCCCCAGTCCCGTCAAACCGCCCGAGTACCCGAAACCGATCGAGGCCGTTGCCGTCCGCTGCTCGGTAACGTGCCAAACGAGCGTGACGTCTTGAGGCTTCTTTGGGTCGGGACCCGGCTTGATGTCGGGCTCTACCTTAGAGAAGTAGTTCAGCGCGTTGAGCCGCTCGTAATCCCGCTTGATGGCGTCGGTGTTGAGCACCATGCCGGGACGCTCGCGCAGCTCGCGTCGAATTACCTGATCCTTGGTTCGCGTGTTCCCGGTCACCTCGACTACGGCGATGCGCGCGACGTAAACGTCGTACTTGACGTCGGCCGTTCCCGCTTGCAGATTGATGGACGAGGGCACGATGCCGCCTTCGAAGTTTCCGACTTCCAGATGAAGCTTGTCTTCGTAGAATTTCTGTAACGCTTTGTAGTCGGCATCACGCGCGGCTTCGGAGTAGACGTCGCCCGGTTTGAGCGTCAAACGGGGCAGCAGCACGGGAGGAGGCAACAACGGATCGCCGCCGATGATGATGTTCTTCACGACCAAGCCTTCTTGGATCGTCAACGTCAGCACGCCGCTGGGGGGGAAGGCGATGTCCTTGACGTGTGTGGGCACCTGACCGCCATACCCGATGCGCTCGTAATAGTTGTTGATCTTCAAGACGTCTTGGCGGAACGTGTTGGTGTTAAACACCTGGCCGACCGAGAGATCCATCAGGGCCGAGAGCGTATCGCTCGGTACCTTCTGGTTTCCGACGAAGACGATCTTGGTGAGGACCGGATTCTCGACGACGCGGTAGGTGATTGCGATTCCGCCCGGGCGCTGGCGAACCAGCGGCGGCGCAATGTCGGCGAAGTAACCGAGCGCGTTGATCCGCGCGAGATCGGCCTGAACCACCTTCGGGTCGTACGGTTGGCCCGGCCGCGCGGCGACGACCGACAGAATTGTCTGTGTTGGGACGTGAAGGTTTCCCGTTACGTCGACGGAGACGATCTTAGGAGCTGCAGCAGCGTCCGCGAACGGCGTCGTAAGGCTCAAGCCCAGGATCGCCAGTAGCGAAAGCATCGCCAGCCAACGTCGCGACGGCCCCTCGCTCCGATGGGGATCATAGGTCATGCGAGGTCGCCCTGTTCCGCCCCCCTTCCCCGGTGTCCTTGCGCGTCGCCGAAGCCTGAACGCGCGTTTAATGTACGGTTCGCTGGTCACCAGAAATGTCGCTGATACGTAAGGCTGAAGCCGCTATTTCCAATGAGCGTCTCCGTTGCGAGATAGCCGGCGCCGTACCCGATCGGAGCGCTCGGAAGCTGAAGCAGTTTTGTCGGTCCGCTGAGAACGAAGAAATTCAGGGCGACCGACGTTTCGGGATTGGGCGCGACGCTCAGTCCGAACGATTGCGTCTGCGGAATGCCGAACGTTACCGCGTAAACGACGCTCACTGCCTTGCCGAGCAGACGAGATGCAGTGAAGCCGACGTTTCCATAGTATCCAAGCGTGAGGTTGATGCTCGAGAGTCCGAGCGCCTGCCCGACGCTCGTTTCGAACGGCGAGAGCAGGCCGGCTGTAAACTGCGCATTGAGCAGGTTGAAGGCTTCTTGTCCGACCGTAATCGAGCTGCGCTGCTGGACGTTGACGTTTGGAATCGGCGAAACCGCACCGAGCGGCGTTATGCCGCTAGGCTGTTGTTGAGCGAGCATAGACTGACGGCTGTAACCGATTCCGCCGACGAAGCCGCCGAACGGCGCAATGAGCGCAAGGAGCTGGTCTTGCGTGTACCCGGGCGGATTCGACGTGAGGCCGATCCGCAGCCCTGCGATGGGGCCGTCGACACGAATCGTCACGTCGGCGCTCCCGTACGGATTGCGCGCTCGATCGGGGTCCGGGTTCACGACGTTGGCGCTCGCCACGGCGTGCAGCGTCGGCAGCACGCCGTCGGCAGGGGTGAATTGCAACGCTGCCTTGCTGCACGCGGAAAGCTCGATCGAAATACGTCAGCGTACCACCCTTTGAGTCGAAGCTTCCGGCGAGAGTCGGCGCGGCAAGCGTCCCGCCGACCTTCACGGAGCCCGCGACGCCGATGTCGAGACCGGCGCCGTAGCCATTTCCGCGAACGCGCACGTTCTGGCCCGCCGTAGCCTGAAGATTGAAGGCAATCGGTAACGGCGGTGCCTTCGCGCCGCCCGCTTGCTGCGCCGCGCGCACGAATGTCGCGAAGGGCAGCGTCGCGTTGCTCAACGTGATTTTGCCTGCGAGCAGCGCCTCCGAATCTGGATTTTTTTGCAGCGCGAGCGCGCCATCGAGCGTCCCGCTACCATAGGCAGGAAGATCGAGCTGCGCTCCGCGAGCGTTGCCCTTGAGTGAAAGCGATTCCGCGCCGCGTGAGAACCCGTTCGGGAATTCCGCGTTTCCTTGGGCTTGGACGGTGCCGTTCCCTAGCCGGGCAAAGACGCGTTGCAGCGTCGCCGACGTATGATTGAAGGCCAGTGCGGCGGCCATTTGCGTGATGGGAATGCGCTCGCGATCGCTCGACATACGATCCGTTGGCCAAGGTTGCGCGCCCCACGATGACGGGTTGCGCGATCGTTCCGGAGAGGCCGACGTGCCCGTCGACGAGCCCCGTCAGTTTCGTGTTGAAGCCAAGCGTCGCGTCGAAGATCGACGGATCGAGACCGACGACACCGAGGTCGAAGTTGATCGGCTGATCTCGGGCAGCGAGTCGCAGCGGGGCCAGTTGAAGCGGAAGGGAACCCGCAAGCGTCGCTTCACCATGTGTAAACGTCGCCCCGACGTTGGAGAGCACTAGCGCGTGTCGCCCGACGCGTACTTCGCCGAAGAGCGATGAAATCGGAATGCCGTACGCGAGCACGTTGCTGCCATCGAAGCCGGCTGCAACCGACGGCGAACGAAGACTCCCGCTAACCGTGAGCGTCGATTCGAACGACCCGCGCACCGGAACCCGCAGATGCGCGACGTCGTATACGAGTTCCGCGAGGCGGTCGGTCGTTGCGTGAACTTGCACGTCGAGTGGTTCGTTTGGTCCGAAGCCCAGCGTACCCGATGCCGTTGCGTTCAGCGCCGAGGTCGCCATCTGCGCCTTGTCGATGACGAGGCGCCGCCCCGCGGAGCGAATGGAGACTTCAGCGCGATCGAGAGCGAGCGGACCGAGCGTTCCGCCGACGACCCGCGCGGTCCCGCGTACGTTCATCGCCGGATACCGGCCATGAATCGTCGCATCGCCCGACGCGCGCCCCGTAATCGGCAAACCCTGCATTCCCAACGCAGGAAGCCAGAGTGAAAGATCGAGATCATTGACGGCGGCGGCGAGATCGAACCGCGATCGTATGAGGGTCGACTGCCAAGCACCAGTCGGCGTCAACCCAATCGAGCCGTGCGCGCGAAGGGCGCCTTCGCTTCCGCCCACGGCGAGCGTTCCTTGCACGACGTTGCGTGCGCTCGACCAAACCGCTCGCGTGTCGCCGATCGGCAAGTTTCGATAGCGGAGGCCGCGGACGTCGATGTTTCCGCTGGTTGTGATGCGTGAATCGTGCGCCGCGGCGGCGAGCTTGACGCTTCCGTTTCCATCGAGCGTATCGCCGGTATCGAAGAAGTTGTTGAAATCGGAAAGATCCGCGTGCGGCGCGCTCAGGTTGACGAGATTTTCGCGCGGACGCGCTACCGCAGTAAAGCGCGTCGCCGTCGTACCGACGAGCACCGCGCCGTCGCGAATCGCAACGCCGTGCGGATCGGCGGAGAGCGACGCGCTGGCGTCGACGAACGGCAATCCGTTGACTTCGCCCGCCGGGACGCTGACCGAGCCGCTGACGCTTGGGACGGCACTGCGACCTGCGATGTGCAAGCGCGCGTTGAAGGATCCGTCAGTCATGTAGTTCGGCAGACCAAAAGAGCGCAGCGTCGGAACAATCTGCGCCGCGGGAACGTTTGCCTCAAGGCCAAGGTCGGCGATCCCGAAGTGATCGCATCGATGCTGCCGTCGACGTGCGCGTACGTCCCACCCAGCGCGCCGAGAACTCGACTCAACGCAACTGCATTTCCGCCGACGCGCACGTCGCCGTTTCCGCTCAACGCAAAATGCGCCATACGTCCGTTATCGATGGCGACGCTGCCGTTAAAGGTCGGAATCGGCGTCCCGGCGCCCAGGGTTCCAGTAGCCGTCAGGGTTCCCGCATCCAGCGGCAGACCGATACCGCGAAGCTGCCTCGCGGCGAGATGGCGCGCGATCAGTGCGACTCCGTTGGGTTCCGCGCGCGCGGCAGCAGGCGAGAGCGCGAATGTCCCTGCTGCAACCAGCTCGCCGCCGGCGGCGTGAGCCTGCGCGGAGTAGACTCGTAGCCGGTCGCCCTCGACCGCGAGCGTCAAGTTTGCGCGGTCGAGCGGAATTCCATGCAGCGTCGCTCCTCGCATCGCTAAGTTCGACCCTTGCACCAGAATGCGTCGTGGCTCAATTCCAATACCAACGGTGCCCGCGAGGCTTCCGTGACCGGCGATCGCGTCACCGAGAAATGGATGCAATCCGTCAAACGTGCCGCGATATGCTCCGTATGCGACGAATCGTTGCGACGAGAACGCACCGTGGCCGGAAAACGTGCCCCAGGGTCCCGTTGCGGCGAGCCGGTTGATCGCCGCGCTCCGCAGCGTGCCACCGAATCCAGCCTCAACGCGGTCGAACGCGACGCCCGCGATGTCGGCAGCCTGCGCTCTTACGACACCCGCAAGGACGATATCGTTGCCGGCGCCGCCACCCGCGAGCGTCATGCCGACGGCGCGGGCGTTTACCGGCGGCATCTCCGGAAGCGAGATGCCGGGAAACGTCTTATAGCTCGACGCGCGCATTCTCAAACCGTTGGCAAGCATCCAAAACGCACTGGTGTCGTCGGGCCGGTCGAGCAGATAGCCGCCATCGAAGTTTCCGCGCTCGGTGTGAAACCAAAATGGCGCGACCATGGCCGTGCCGTTCGGATTCGTATCGACGAGCGCGGCGACGCGCGCGATGCCGCGCGCCGATGCCGCACTTCCGATAACGTGAAAGCGCAGGTCGGTTCCGGCGGCCGAGGCGTCGATAACGATTGGCTCGTCGCCCAGCATTTCGTCGAGATAAGGCAGATGACTCGCCGGGCCTTCGACGTGTAACGCAAAGAGCGAACGCAGTTGGTTGCCGACGTTCATCGTTCCGTCGACTCTCAACGCGATGCCGCCATACGCGACGCGAAGCGGCGCGAGTGCGACGACGTTGGAATGATAGACCACGCCGGCAAAGAGCGATTCGAAGGGCAGAGCACGATAATACGCGTGCGGCGCCGCAACGCGTGCTACGATGACCGGATCGTCGATCCGGCCGTTCACGAGTACGCCGAGGCGCGCGCTTCCCGAGATCGGTTGGGCTCGCGCGAACGCGAAAGCTTGTCGAAGTGCCGAGAGATTGCCTCGACCCCAAACGCCGAGACGAAGCTGCGCGTGCCCCGTAAGCGCGCCCGTAAGATCGTACGCACCGCCTTCGATCGTCAACGGTAGGCCGGCGAGCGATGCATGCGCGCGGCGCACGAAAAATTCGTTGTCGATGACGTTGAGCCGGGCGCGCAAGTTCTCTACCGGCGCCGCGAGCGTGCGCAGCGCCAGTCGGCCGGCGCTCACGTCGAGACCCAGGCTGACGTGATAGGCTGGCGTTTCGTTCGGCTCGACGCCGAGCGCATAGATGCGCGCATCGAAGTTTCGCGCCTCACCGCCCAGGATGCGAACCGCCGGTGTATCGGCCAGGTAGTTCGCCAGTGCTCGAACCGGAAAGATCCTCGCGGTCGCTCGATGCATTGCGTAACCGCGGATCGCATCGATTCGGCCCGCAACCGTAAATGGTTCGGGCCGCCGCTCAAAAAAGGCGCCGGTGATTCGATAGTGCGTCAGCGCCGCCGTGTCGATCGTGCCGTCGGCGGCGATTCCGGCGATCCGCAGGTCCTTGGCGCTCGAATCGTAAGCGTTCGGTTCGCGCAGCTCGACCTGCGCATCGCTGACGCGCAACGCAAAGCGCAGCGGCACGGGGTTTACTCGCTGCGGTCCGCGGCTCGGCACGCTGCGAGGGATGCTGAAGTTGAAGCTTCCGTCTTTAAACCGGATGAGCGTTAGCTTGGCGCCGTCGACCGTAACTGCGCGCAAACCGAAGCGGTGCGTGCTGCCGGGAAAGAGATCGCGCAGCGAATAGCCGATGGTGATCCGCCGCGCGTCGAGCAGCGGCGCATCCGCGCGCTCGATCGCGACGTCCGTGAACGACGCGCCATCCCCCGCGACGTGAATCTGCGCGATTCGAATGCGATAGCCGGTTGCGAGGCCGCCACCCTCTTCCAAAGCAAAGCGTAAGATTTCGCGGCGCCCTGCGACCGCGAGCACGAGCAGGATGAGTATGATGGCCGCTAGGCCGATCGCAGATCGTTTGCGCACGTGGAGCCTTCGCTTTCCTATACCTCCTGTGCGCGGAGATGACCCGCCATCCTAAGCCGCTTCTAAAGATCTAGGCTCTTGACGCTCCTGGCATACTCGAAAATGTACTGCTTGCGCGGCTCGACCTTGTCGCCCATGAGATCGGTGAATATCTGCTCGGCTTCAACGGCGTCCTCGACGGTAATCTGTTTCAGCCGGCGGTTGCCGACCTCCATCGTCGTCTCGGCAAGCTGGTCGGCATCCATTTCGCCGAGGCCCTTGTATTGCTGAATCACGAAATCTTTGCCGTCTTCACCGACGATCGTTTTGAGCTCGGCATCGGTAAAGGCCCACCATTGCTTCCTGCCTTTGCGAATTCCGTAAAGCGGCGGCTGCGCGATATAAACGTAGCCTTCCTCCACGAGCTGTCGCATCTGACGATAGAAGAACGTGAGAAGCAGCGTACGAATGTGCGAGCCGTCGACGTCGGCATCGGTCATGATGATGATTTTGTGATAACGCAGCTTGTCGACGTTGAATTCGTCTCCGAAGCCCGTGCCCAGCGCGGTGATCATCGTGCGGATCTCTTCGTTGGCGAGCACCTTGTCGAGGCGCGCCTTTTCTACGTTGAGAATCTTGCCTCGCAGCGGCAGGATCGCTTGCGTGTTCGGATCGCGTCCACCCTTTGCCGTACCGCCCGCGGAATCGCCTTCGACCAAGAAGAGCTCGCTCTCGGCCGGATTGGCGTTCTTGCAGTCCACGAGCTTGCCGGGCAGCCCGGAGCCCTCGAGCGCGTTCTTGCGGCGCGAAAGATCGCGCGCTTTCTTCGCGGCATCGCGCGCGCGCTGCGCTTGCATGCACTTGTCGACGATTGCGCGCGCGTACTTTGGATTCTCTTCCAAGAAAAAGTCCAAGCGCTCCGAGACCAGCCCCGCGACGATACTGCGCACGCGTGCGTTGCCGAGCTTCGTTTTCGTCTGGCCCTCGAACTGGGGGTCTTGAAGCTTGACGGAGACGACGGCGGTCAAGCCTTCGACGATGTCGTCGGTAGAGAGCGAGCCGTCCGCTTCTTTGAGCACGCCGCGCTTGCGCGCGTAGGAATTCACCGCATTCGTAACCGCTTGACGAAAGCCCTGAAGGTGCATACCGCCTTCGATCGTCGCGATGTTATTCGCATAGGAAAAAATTTGATCCGCGTAGGTCCCCGTGTACTGGATTGCCACCTCCACGTCGACGCCGTCGCGTTCGGCGTGCGTCGAGATGATCGGATGGAGTGGATCTTTTTTTTCGTTGAGCCACTCCACAAACGAGACGATTCCGCCGTCAAACTGATACGTGCGCTCCCGTACGGTTTCGCCGCGTTCATCGCGAAGCGTGATCGATAGCCCGCGATTGAGAAAAGCCAACTCCCGAAGCCGCTTTTGAAGGATGTCCCAATGGAACTCGGTGACTTCGAAGACCTCGGTGTCGGGCTTGAACCACTGTAAGGTGCCGGTACCCTCGGTCTTTCCGATCTTCTTGAGCTTCTGCACGGTAATGCCGCGCTCGAACTTCATCTGCCAAACGAATCCGTCGCGTTTGACCTCGGTGACCATCCATTCCGAGAGGGCGTTCACGACCGAAATGCCGACACCGTGCAGACCGCCGGAAACCTTGTAACCGCCCTTGCCGAACTTCGCGCCCGCATGAAGAATCGTCATCACGACTTCGACTGCCGGAAGTCGCTCCTCGGCATGCAGGTCGATCGGAATGCCGCGGCCGTCGTCCTCGACCGAGCACGAAGCGTCCTTGTGCAATACGACGCGCACGTTGTGCGCGTAGCCCGCCAGCGCTTCGTCGACGGCATTGTCGACGGCTTCGTAGACGAGTTGGTGCAGCCCGCGCTCGGCAGTATTGCCGATATACATGCCCGGGCGCTTGCGTACCGCCTCAAGCCCCCGTAAGACCTCAATTTGCTCGCCGGTATAGTTTGTTGACATTACGCTTTCGTTCTAACGCTTGACGGCTGGGCTCCACGCGCCTCACCGTACAAAAGATCGTGGAGCTCATCGCCCAGGATGCTGCGAACCGTCGCCGGCATGATTGCTTCGGGCGGCAGTTTGCTCTGCAAGAGGACGTATGAACTGGCTACGAGCCGCTCCCGCCCGTCGCGCGCGATTCGTTTTGTAGCGCGGGCGCGCGCGAGCATTCCCCACCAGTGCGCAAGCATCCGGCTGCGGACTCGCTCGTACTCTGCTTCCTTCAACCCGTCGACGAGCGCTGCCGTTCCGGCGAATCCAAGCCAGGGCGCCTCGTAAAGCAGCCGCGCCGTCGCGGCCGCCAGCGCTTGTGTCCGGGCTGAAAGGCAGGCCGCGCAGAGCTTCGCCGGTCCGGGAGCGACGAGCGCCGCGCAGCTTTCGCACTCGCTCCATCCTTGTGCCCGCTGCCGCCGCCGCCGCTGTTCGACCTCGTCGCGAAACCGCGCGAGCGCTTCTCCCGGAGAGGCGGCCTCGCTTTGTGGCCTGGGGCGGCGGCGGCTCGGGGCGTTCGGCCGCGGGCCCGCCCGGCCCGACACTTGCTCGGTGAGCCGCCCGACCCGAAAACGCAGCTGAGCGACGTTTGCTGCGGGCGCTCGCGCGTTTACCGCTCGCAGCACGTGATCGGCAAGAAAGCTGAGCTGGTGGCTCCATGCACTCGAGCGCGTGGTAATCATAAGGGTACCGTCTGCGATGCGCGTTGGGCGCGAGTTATGTGCGACGTCGTTGCCAACGATCTCGCGCCAGCCGGCTTCGAGCAGCGCTATGGGATCGTAAACGTGCGCCGCGTCCGCCGGCGACCATCCGCCGAGAACTTCGGACAGCTTCAGCATACCGCCATGATTGCGACGCGTGCTTGCGTTACCCGCGCAAGCTGGGCGTCCGCGGCCAGACCGGATGGCGGATGCGTCGCACTGATGAAAGCTTGTTCGTATTCGCCGATTTCGCGCAGAAAAGCCGCCGCGCGCGCCTCGTCAAGTTCGGAGAGCACGTCATCGAGCAGCAGTAGAGGCGCTTCATTCGAGCGTTCGCGCATCACCGCGTATTCGGCAACTTTCAGCGCCAATACGGCGGTGCGCTGCTGCCCCTGCGAGCCGAACGCCTCGAGCGAAAGGTCGTTCAACGTCAAGCCGACGTCGTCGCGATGAGGGCCGGCGATCGAACTCTTGCGCAGCCTTTCCGCCTCGGCGCATTGGGCCAGACGCTCTTCAAAGGCAGCCGAAATGCCCTCGCGCGACGCCGTTTCGAAAACGACGTTCGGCTCGTACGTCAGCTCCAGCCGCTCGCTGGGTGCAAAGCGCGAGTGCGCGCGCCGCGCTTCGTGCGCGAGTTCTACCATCAGGGCCGCACGAGCGAGCATGATTTCCGTACCCGATTCGACCATGTCTCGATTGTAGGTTGCCAGCAGTTCGACGTCGGGTTCGATCGCGCCGCGCAGCAATGCGTTCTTCTGCTGCACCATCTTGCGATAGCGCGCGAGCCAATAATAATAGCGGTACTCACTTTGCGAGAGGGCGATGTTCAGAAAGGCACGCCGCGCGCTCGGCGTCCCGCTGGCCAAATGGAGATCCGCCGGAACAAACGTAACCACCCGCATTCTTCCGATGTACCCGGCGTAGCGCACGTTGGCGCCATTAACGGTATAGCTCTTGCGCGTTCCGCGAGCCGACCGTTCCACGCTGCATGCCAGTTCTACCGTGCCGGCCTGCAACGAAGCCTGCCCGAATAGCGACGCGCGCTCGCAGCCTTTACGAACCGTATCGCCGTCCCGAGACGTTCGAAACGATTTCCCCGTGCCCAACATCGCGATGCCCTCGAGCAAGTTGCTCTTCCCTTGGGCGTTGTCACCAACGAAAACGTTCAGTCCGGCCGCCGGTTCGAGATCCAGTTCCGCATAGTTTCTGAAGTCAACGAGCGTCAACCGCTGCAGCAGCACATCATTGCCGTAACGGCATGAGCACGTAGAGCTGCTGTCCCGTTTCAAGCGGCTCGAGCGGTCGAATCGCCGCGGGCGAGAGCGGGCCCAGGAGCTCGATGACCGTCTTCTCGCTCTTGACGTGGTTCAGAATCTCGACGAGATATCGCGCGTTGAAGGCGATAGTCAGGTCCTCGCCGGTCTGTTCGATCTCCAACTCTTCGTAGGCGTTGCCCGAGACGTCGGAGCTTGCCGTCACGATAAGCGTTTGATTTGCGACTGCGAGCTTCACCATGCTGGCCCGGTCGCCCGCGACGAGCTCGGCGCGGCGCAGGCTTCCAACGAGTTGTGCCGTGCTCACCGTAATGGAGCGATCGAACTTCGCTGGAATGACTTGCTGATAGTTCGGATACTGGCCGTCCACGAGCCGCACGGTTATGGTGACGTCGCCGCCGGTCATCTGCAGCTGATTGCTTTGGGCGCCCAGCGCATTGATCGAAATCTGATCTGCGCCGCCCAAGTTGCGCGATACTTCCGCCAGAGCGCGGGAGGGTACGATGAATTTTTCGCCGCCGGCCGGCCCTTCTTCGAGCGTCGTGGCGCACTTCGCCAAGCGGTAACCATCGGTCGCGACCATCGTCAGCGCGTTGCCCTCGACTTCCAGCAGGGTCCCCATCAAGACCGCTCCGCGCGCTTCTTCGCTCGACGCGGCGAAGATCGTCGCCTCGATGGCGTCGCGGAAGCGTTTCGCCGCAATCGAAAACTGCGCTCCCCTCGCCGCCGCGGGCAGCGGCGGGTATTCCTCGGCCGGCAACGCGTGAAAGTCATAGTTGCTGCGTTCGTATTTCACGCTGGCACGGGTTGGCGTGCCGGTCAGCTCGAGCGTTCCCGCGGATAGGTTACCGAGATAGCTAGCAAAGAGCTTGGCGGGTATCGTAACCGCGCCGCCTTCGGCAACTTGAGCCGGGAAGGCGTGCTCGAGCGTTAGCTCCAGATCGGTGGCGCGGACCGCGATCTTGCCGCCGTCGGCTTGTAGCAGCACGTTGGAGAGGATCGGCACCGTGGTATGCGCGTTGACCACTTTGCTCGCCGCTCCGACGGCCGTCGCGATATCCTTAGTCGTGCAGCTAAACTTCATCAATTCCACCGTTGGTCGGCAAGCCGCTTTTTCCTAGGAGTTCAAAAGAGTAAGCCGCAGCAGTAGTAAGGCGGTGCAATCTGCGGAAAAGTCCGTTTTTGCTTGGCGTGTCGCGGTTTTGGCCTAAGGATAAGGCTGTGAGCGATTTGGCAGAATGTATGCACCTATCCACGGCTTCGCTGCGACCGGCGGCGATTCGCATGAGAAAAACGGCCTTGTACCCAGAGCTGTTCAGGGATTCTGACACATCGCGATGAGCTGACGGATCTTATTACGATAGGCTTCGTCGCGCTGCATCTGTTCCTTGATCTTATCGCGCGCGTACATCACCGTCGTGTGATCCTTCTTTCCGAACTCGCGCGCGATCTGCGGCAACGAGTACTGCGTCAACTCCGTCGCGATATACATGGCGATCTGCCGCGGTGCGGCGAGCCGCTGATCGCGGCGCCCGTTGTCCATTTCCTTGACCGTAAGGCCGTGCGCGCCGGAGACCGTCTCTTTGATCTTGCTGATCGTAATTCGGTGCAAGGGGGCGGCCGCGACGGCGCTTTTGAGCACGTCGGCAGCGAGGTCGGTCGTGATCGGCGCCTTCGTGAGCGAGGCGTAAGCGATCACGCGGATCAAGGCGCCTTCGAGTTCGCGAATGTTCGACGGAATGACTTTAGCGATGAACGAGGTGACTTCGTCGGGCACCGGGATGTTTTCGCTGCTAGCCTTCTTGCGCAAAATCGCCTCACGCGTTTCGAGGTCCGGTGCCTGGATGTCGGTTAAGAGTCCCCATTCGAATCGCGATCTCAGCCGCGCCTCGAGCGTTTGAATTTCTTTGGGCGGACGATCCGAGGAAATGATGAGCTGGCGACCCGATTCGTGCAGCGCGTTAAAGGTATGAAAGAACTCTTCTTGGGTGGTCTCCTTGCCGGCGAGAAATTGAATGTCGTCGATCAGCAGCACGTCGACCTGCCGGTACCGGTTGCGAAACTCCGGCGTGCGGTTGTTTTGCAGAGCGATGATGAACTCGTTGGTAAACTTTTCGCAGGTGGCGTACACAACGTTGGCGGCCAGATTATCCTGGATGACGCGATGGCCGATCGCGTGCATCAGGTGCGTCTTGCCTAAACCGACCCCGCCGTAAAGGAAGAGTGGGTTGTAGGCGTGCGCGGGCGCGCCGGCGACGGCCTGCGCCGCCGCATGCGCGAACCGATTGGAGTTGCCGACGACGAATTCCTCAAAGGTATAACGAGCATTAAGATTCGCTGTACGGAACTCCTCAAGCGGCCGCGGCGGCGCGCCGGGCGCGCCACGCAGACTTTCACTGGGCTCGGCAACGGAAAGCCGCAGCTCGACGTTCGTGCCGAAAAGCTCGCTCAGGACGCCGATCATCTGGCTTCGCAGCTTACTCCCTACCCAATCTTGGGCAAACTTGCTATGAACAGCAAGGTGCAGCTCGTTGCCGTGAAATGAGATAAAGCGGATCGGTTTGATCCACATCTCGAATACCGGTTTAGAAAAGGTCCGTTCCAAGGTGTCAAGCGCGGATTGCCAGAGCTCGTTGGAGATGTCCGAGTTGATCGCAAGCGCCATCCTCTGCGTCCTCTTTTGAATAGCTTCTAGAAATAGCACTACGCAGCGGTCCCTTAGGTCTGGTCAAGCTGCGCCACCCCCGTGAGGGCGCAACCACTTGGCTTAATGAAGCCTTGCTCCTGCGGATTCTATGCACGACTTTATACACTTATCCACAGCGGAGCGACCACGCTTTTTCGCGGTTTTTTCCGATTTATGAACGTCCATGACGGAAACCCGCGCGACGCCCGAATTGCTCGGCAGTATAAGGCTTCTTAGCCCTGCTGAGGAGCCTCCGATCAGGGCTTCTCCACAACCTTGTCCACAGGTGTGGAAGAAAAGAGTAGTGACTCAGTTTGATCGACGTCGCAGGACGAGCGCTTGCATCTTGAAGGAAAGGGCCTAGCAAGTCGCAGCAGCAGGCCCCTCCCGCCCGTGACCCGGAGCCTCTCCACCGGCTCTCGCCGGCATAGCCTCCGTAAAGATGACTTCGGTCAACTTTGTAAGCTCCCTTTCTGGAGCCGATGCTCTGCCCCTCATTCGTTGCATTTTCGGGCCGCTTTGCTACAATGGGCCGGCTATGTTTGAGTTCGACCTTCAACTTTTTGCGTCAAAGAAGGGCGCCGGCTCGACCCGGAACGGGCGCGATTCCAACTCGCAGCGTCTCGGCGTCAAGCGTTTCGGCGGCGAGCGCGTCATCGCGGGAAATATTCTGGTTCGTCAGCGAGGCACGCGCTTCTATCCAGGAACCAACGTCGGCATCGGTCGCGATCACACCCTCTTTGCGCTTTCCGACGGGATCGTCGAATTCAGCAACCATAGCGATCGCAAGCGCATTTCGGTCGTTCCCGCCGCGTAATCGGCGGCGAGAGAGCGAATTACGGGGGCCGTTAGGCCCCTTTTTGTTATCGAGCGAAACAAACCGGCGTGCAGTTCATCGATGAAGCCGAGATCAACGTTGCGGCCGGCGACGGCGGCGATGGTATCGTCGCTTGGCGTCGTGAAAAGTACGTCCCAAAAGGTGGACCCGCCGGCGGCGACGGCGGCCACGGCGGAAGCATCTATCTGGTGGCGACGCCGCAACTCTCGACCTTGGTCGAGTTTCGCTTTCGCCGCAGTTTTTCGGCCGAGTCGGGCAAGTCCGGCGCGAGCTCCAATAAGTCCGGGCGCAGCGGCGCCGATCTGACCATAGCGGTTCCGACCGGAACGCTCGTCTTCAAGCCGCGAAACGATGGCAGTGAAGATTTCGTTGGGGACCTGAACGAAGACGGCGCGCGCGTGCTCGCGGCAAAGGGCGGCCGCGGGGGACTCGGCAATCAGCACTTTGCCACGAGCGTACGCCAAGCGCCGCGCTTCGCCGAACGCGGTGAGCCCGGCGAGCGATTCGCGCTGCGGCTCGAGCTTCGACTGTTGGCGGACTGCGGAATCATCGGCGTTCCCAATGCGGGAAAGTCGACGTTGCTGTCGGTGATTTCCGCAGCGCGTCCGAAAATCGCCGACTATCCTTTTACGACGCTCGAGCCGCAACTCGGCGTCGTGCGTGTCTCCGATGAAGAATCGTTCGTAATGGTTGACGTTCCCGGTTTGGTCGAAGGCGCGCACGAGGGCGTCGGCTTGGGCGATCAATTTCTCAAGCATGTCGAGCGCACGCGCGTGCTCCTTCATTTGCTCGACGGCGCGAAGACGCTCGAAGAGATTCTGGCGGAGAAGGCCACGATCGAAGATGAGCTGGCGGCGTGGAACCCACAGCTTCGCGACAAGCCGTCGCTGCTGGCACTCAACAAGCTCGACTTGCCGCAGGCGCGCGAATCCTTGCGCGAGCTGCGGGAACGCTATCCGGATATTCGCGGCATCAGCGCGGCGACCGGCGAAGGCGTACGCGATCTCGTGCTTGCGGTCGCCAACGCTATTACGCGCGCGCCGATGCCGGGCGCAGTCGCGCCCCCTGCGCGCATCGAGCTGGTTGCGCCGGCGGCTTTTCGCGTCGAGCGCAGCGAAGACGGAACGTTCGTGGTCTCGGGCGAGCGCGTCGAGCGTCTCGCCGCGATGACGAACTTCGACTCCGACGAAGCATTGGCGCGTTTCGAGCGCGCTTTGGGGCGGATGGGTGTCGAGAAGCGACTTGCGGAGCTCGGCGCGCACGAAGGGGATACCGTTCGCATCGGGCCGTACGAGTTCACCTATTCATGAAAATCGGAATCTTCGGCGGAACCTTCGATCCGATCCACAACGCACATTGTTTCGTCGCGGAGTCCGCGCGGTTGCTCGAGCGCCTCGACCGCGTTCTCTTCATCCCTACGGGAAACCAGCATTATCGCGACAAGCCGCAGGCCCAGCCGGCACATCGGTGCGCGATGATCCTCGGGGCGATCGAAAGCAATCCAGCGTTTGCGCTGGACGATACCGATTTGCGAGAGAATGCGACGGGCTATACGGCCGATCTATTGCCCAAGCTGCACGATAAGTATCCGGATTCGCGCTTCACGTTCATTATTGGAGCCGATTCGCTTGCCAGCGCCAACTGGGTGCGCTTGGACGAAGTCGTCGAATCGCTGGAGCGATTTGCAATCGCGCCTCGCGCGGGCGTGCGTGCCGACGCCCTGGCGCGAGTAATCGACGCACTCTCGCCGGCGCTGCGCGAGCGTATCACGACGCTCAACCTTCCGGAGGTCCCCGAATCGGCATCTTTGGTTCGAACGCTCTTGTCCCAAGGCCGCAGCGTCCGGTATCTAGTACCCGACGCGGTCTGGCGCTACATCGTCGCCCACCGTCTTTATGGATTCGACGGAAATGGCGGCACTTAGGCTTTTCGCCGCGGCGGCGGTGGCCGGCGCGCTCGCTGCCTGCTCCGCGACGCAGTCTCCCGATGACGGCGCCGTTTGCACTGCCTTTGGCGGAGGCCAGTCTCGAGTCGAAGTCGTTGCGGACGGCACCGTAACGCGTGTCTTGGGCGTGCAGCAGGGACGGGTCAGTCCTCACGAGGGTTTTCTCTTGCGGCTCGCGTCGGGCTGCAGCATCGTCGTGCGCGTCGAAGCGAACACCGATTTCACCGGCCCGATCCCGCTCTCCACCGGCGAGCGCGTCGTCGTAAAAGGCGAGTACGAGTACTATCCGCGCGGCGGCGTCATTCACTGGACGCATCGCGATCCGCGTGGCCGCCACGACAATGGCTACATCGAAGCCGGCGGCCGTACCTATTTCTAGCGACAGACCGAGAACATGCGTCTTCTGCGTATTACCTTAGCGAGCGCGTCGCCGAGGCGTTACGAGCTCTTGCGCTCGCTCGGGCTCCGCGTCGACGTCGTCGTAAGCGGCTATGAAGAGCCGCCGTGCAGCGATTTGAGGCCGGGCGAACTTGCGGCGCGGCACGCCGCCGAAAAGCTGCGCAAAACGCTGGCGGCGCGGCCGGCGCAGGCGGAGGAGGCGCCCGTTTTGGCCGCGGACACGGTCGTCGATCTCGATGGGCTCGCCCTGGGCAAGCCGCGCGACGCGGCCGAGGCCGCTCGTATGCTCGAAATGCTGTCGAGCCGCACGCACGCCGTTCATACCGCGTTCGCACTTGCGCCCACACCCTCCGCACCGTGGATCGAAGAATGCGTCACGACCGCGGTTCGCTTCTATCCGCTAACCGCCGGCGAAATAGCGGAGTACGTGGCGACCGGCGAATCCTTGGACAAAGCGGGAGGTTACGGCATCCAAGGGCGCGCCGCATCGTTGGTCGAGAGCATCGAGGGCGATTTTTACACCGTCGTCGGCTTGCCGCTCGCCCGCGTGATTCGAGCCCTCCGACGGTCGGGTTTCGAGCTTCCGAAAACGAATCAGGAGTAGCCATCTTTACCTACCGAGACGAGCGCAAACTCTTTGCGCTGATCGCGATCATCATCGTGGCCGCACTCTTGGCGCTGCTGCAAATCGGCGCGCAACGCAGTGGATCGGTCAGTCCCGTCGCGGTCGTCGTGGGTTCCGTCTTCGAAGTGGGTGAAGAGGCTGTTACAGCGGTGATTCGCGGTGCGCGCACCGCCGCAACGAGCGTCGTCGCGCTGCCGTCGCTCGAGCGCGAGAATATCGTGCTGCGCGCGCGCAATCATCAATTGATCGAAGAGAACGCGCGGCTGCACGAGCTTGCTGCGGCCTACGCCGGCGAATCGGCGGTACGCCCCATCGTCGACCTCTATCACGGCATCGAAGCTCGTGTCGTGGGTTTTCCACCCGAGAACGAGTCCCGCGCCGTGACGATCGATAAAGGGTTTCGTGCCGGCGTGCGCCGCGACGACGGCGTGATTGCGGCCGATGGGGTGGTCGGACGCGTCGCCTCAGCCGGCCCGTTTTCCAGCAGCGTCGTGCTGGCGACGGATTACACGAGCCGCATTCCGGCCATCGTGCGCCGCGGACGCTGGTGGGGAATCGCTCGCGGTAATCTGAGCAGCGTCGTCGTCGAATACATTCCGCAAGACGCGCCGCTGCGCGTCGGCGACGTCGTCGTAACCGGCGAAGGACGGTCGTTCCATTCCGGCGTTCCCATCGGGATCGTGAGTCAGATCGAGCGCGGCGACGCGACGCTCTATCAGAGCGTGGTGCTTAAGACTTTCGTGGATCTCGGGGCGCTCGATCGAGTCGTCGTCATCTCGCACTAGATCCGTAGCCTTGCGAACTGCAAAGCCGCACATCGCCCCGTTCGTCGGGCCCGCCTGGTATGTCGCCGGCGCTTGGCTCGCGCTCGCAGTCGTCGTTCAGGTGACGATCGTCCATTATCTGGCGATTCGCAACGTCGTGCCGAGCTTCGTCTTAGTCGTTGTTGTGTGGTACGCGATTCGGGTCGACGCGCGCCGCGCCGCCGTCTACGGACTTGCTGCGGGTTTCTGTGAAGATGCGCTTTCTGCCCAGACCGGCGCCGCCTGGACCGTCTCGACGTGCTTGACCGCAATGCTCGCCAGCCGCCTTTCGCGCGGATTTTTCGCCGATTCAATTCCCCTCGTAAGTGCGATTACGGTCGTTGCCACGCTCGTCCGCGCGCTGATTTTTTGGGTCGTCATGGCACTCTCGGGCTATCCGCCGGGGCTCGCGACGATGCACTTTCACGAAGCGGTCGCGCAAGCGGCATTCAACGTCGCGATCATCGTGGGGGCGATGCTGGTCGCGCGCCGCTTCGATGTCTCACCCGCATGACGCGTCATCCGGGTCCGCGGCCGAAAGGTTGGCGCCTGCCGGGATGGCGGCTAGCGGTTTTTTGCACGATCGTAAGCGTTGCGCTACTCGCTTTGCTGCTACGGTTGGTGCAACTGCAGCTCGTCGACGGCGCGCGCTATCGTGCGGCCGCGCAAGCCAATCAAATCCGGCTCATTCCGGTTGCCGCGCCGCGCGGCACGGTCTACGATCGCCACGGCAAGGTGATTGCGCGCAGCCGTCCCTCTTTTGCGGTAGCGCTGATTCCTTCGGAAATCACCGATGCGCGGCACGAGCTTGCCACGCTCTCGACGATTCTGCGCGTTGACGAACCCCTGCTATGGTTTCGGCTGCTGAATCATCGCGGCATGACGTATGCGAGCTTCGACGAGGTTGCGGCAAACGAGCCCTACGGCCCGGTCATGCTCGCGACGGATCTACCGGTCGCCGTCGTCGCGCGGCTCTCGGAAGTTTTGACCGATCTGCCCGGCGTCGATCTCGAAGTTCAGCCGGTACGCAATTATCCACACGGGCGAATCGGCTCGCATCTCGTCGGTTACGTCGGCGCCATTACGGAAGACGAATATCAGCGCCTCAAATACGAAGGGTACTCGCCCAACGACGTGATCGGCAAAGACGGTCTCGAATATCTTTATGACAAGTATCTCCGCGGGACGCCCGGC
Organism: Vulcanimicrobiota bacterium; assembly: GCA_963815165.1. Taxonomy (GTDB): domain Bacteria; phylum Vulcanimicrobiota; class Vulcanimicrobiia; order Vulcanimicrobiales; family Vulcanimicrobiaceae; genus Cybelea. The sequence continues at coordinate 778,632 of CAWFFL010000003.1, read as the reverse complement.
GGTCAGCGCGTCGTCGTCGATGCTACCGGCGCCGTCGTACCGAATATCAAACTCGCGTCGCGGGCGGCCATACCGGGCGATACGCTCCTAACCAACGTCGACTGGCGCTTGCAGCTCATCGTCGAGTCTGCATTGGCTTCGGGGATTCGCTCGGTGGAAGGCGGACGGCGGCTTTCGGGAGCCGTCGTCGCGGAAGATCCCTGGACCGGGGGCATTCTCGCACTCGCGAGTTATCCGAACTACGATCCAAACGACTTCGCGGGGGATCGCACGAAGCGCATTACCTTCGACCTAACCGATGCGACGCAGCCGCTCTTCGACCGAGCCATCGCGGCGGCGACGCCGACCGGCTCGACCTTCAAGATGGTGACCGGCTCCGCCGCGCTCACCGAAGGCGTCGTTCGCGTCAATCAGATCATCGACGATACCGGCGGCTGGAATTGCGGCGGATATTACGCGCGCGACATTGCCGCGGGCGGCCTTGGCGACACGACGTTCGTGCCGGCGCTCGCGGCGTCGAGCGACGGCTATTTCTTTCGACTCGCCTGGTGGCTCGGTAACGCCCGCTTGCGTAAGTATGCGCTTGCGTTTGGTTTGGATGCAAAAACCGGCATCGACCTCCCCGGAGAAAACGAAGGGAATTGGCCGACGAACGCTTGGGAGATGCGGGTCTTCGGCGTGCCGATGGAACCCGGCGAGTCCTGCTTTTTGGGAATCGGGCAGGGCGCGATGCAAGCAACTCCGTTGCAGATGGTCAACGTCGCGTCGGCGGTAATCAACGGAGGCACGCTCTATCACCCGCAGATCGTGCGCGAGGTACGCAGCCCCGACGGTCGCACGATCGCACGTTTCGATCCACGCGTCATTCGACAGGTTCCGGTCACCTCGTCGGCGCTGGCCGCGGTTCGCGCGGGCATGGCGCGCGTCACCGATCCCGGCGGGACCGCCTACGGATTAGCGATCGACGGGCTGCCGTTTTCGGGAAAAACCGGCACCGTAGAGACCGACAACGGCAATGGCCCCAATACGACGTGGTTCGTCGCCTGGGCGCCGACGGCACACCCGAGCGTCGCCATTGCGGTCTTCGTCGATCGAAGCGGCGGATACGGCGCGACGGTTGCGGCGCCGATCGCACGGCAAATCTTAGTACAGTATTTCCACAAGAAGCCGTAGCGCGCAAGTGCGTTCGTCTTTGCGAAAGTAAACGCCGCGCGAACCGTTATTCCAGGTTCCAACTCGCGTTCGGGCGAAACGACGAGCGGGCGTTTCGCCGCCGCAAAACCGTGTCCGGCGATAGACGCAAGAAAGGATGACGAGATGCTCGCAGTTCACGAAGATCGACTCGCCGCAGCGGTCGAGCGGTTAGGCTCGGAGAACGCCTTCGAGATTCTCGCGCGGGCGCGCGAGCTCGAAGCGCACGGGCGTCGCGTCGTGCACATGGAGATCGGCGAGCCCGACTTCGATACTCCCGAGCACATCAAAAAAGCCGCAGTGGACGCACTCTACGACAACCATACGCACTATACGCCGTCAAGCGGCCTGCCGTCGTTGCGCGAGGCGATTGCGCTGTACGCAAGCCGGTTTCGGCACATCACGCCCGAGTGGGGACCGCAAAATGTCGTGGTCGCTCCGGGTGCGAAGCCGGTCATTTGGAACACGTTGAGCGCGCTGCTCGACCCGGGTGACGAGTTCGTCTACTTCGATCCGGCCTACCCCGCGTACGCCTCGTGCGCCAGCTATCATCAAGCGACGGTTCACGCCATTCCGCTACTGGAATCGCGCAACTGGCGCATGGATCTCGGCGAGCTCGCGCGCCGCGTCTCCTCGAAGACGAAAGTGGTGGTGATCAACTCGCCGCACAACCCGACCGGCGGCGTGCTGACCAAGGGTGATCTCGAGTTCATCGCCGAGCTTGCGCAGCGTTATGATTTCCTGGTTCTTGCCGACGAAATCTACAGCCGCAATTTCTATCTCGGCAGCGAATACGTCTCGATTGCGTCGCTGCCGGGGATGCAGGAACGTACGATCGTCGTCGATGGCTTTTCGAAAGCCTATGCGATGACGGGCTGGCGTCTCGGTTACGCGCTGATGCCCGAGCGCCTCGCCCGTACTGTGACCCTCTTCAACAACAATACGTTCAGTTGCGTGGCGAGCTTCGTGCAGATGGCCGGCATCGAGGCGCTGCAAGGCCCCGACGAGCCGGTGCAGCGCATGAACGAAATTTTCCGCACCCGGCGCGACCGCCTCGTCGAGGGTCTCAACTCAATCGCCGGCATTTCGTGCCTCTTGCCCGAAGGCGCGTTCTATGCGTTTCCAAACGTCTCGTCCATCACGCACGACGATCGCGCCCTAGCGAAGTTTCTGCTCGAAGAAGGCGGCGTCGCGTGTGGCGGCGGCTCGTCATTCGGCGCGGCCGGCAAAGGCTATTTGCGCTTCTCGTACGCGGCATCGCTCGAGGATATCGACTGGGCCCTTGAATCGATCGCAAAGACGATTCCGAAGTTCAAAGCCTAGCGCTGGTCATCCCGGTGAGGGCACACCGGTCAAATCAGCTTCATCGCTCGTTTGACGTCGTCTAAAACGGCAGAAGCGATGGCGCGAGCGCGAGCCGTGCCTTCGGCGATGATGCGGTCGACCAGCGCGGGGTCCGCCCGGTAGAATGCGTAGCGCTCGCGGACGGGACGTAAATACGCGTTGAGCTGCTCGGCGAAGTCGGTCTTGTCTTGCACGCAGCCGAGCGCGCCCGACCGGCATTCGGCCGCGACCCCGTCCACCTTGGCAGGATTGACGAAGCGCCAGAGCGCGAAGAGCGGACAGATTTCGGGCCGGCCGGGATCGCCGCGGCGAATTTTCTGCGGATCCGTGACCATCGCGCGTACTTTTTTCGTCGTCGTCTCTTCATCGTCCGCAATGTAAATTGCGTTGTCGTACGATTTGCTCATCTTGCGGCCGTCGGTGCCGGGCACTTCGGGGAACTCCGAGAGCGTCGCCTGCGGTTCGATCAGGATCGTTTGCCCGTCGCCGTACAGATAGTTGAAACGCCGCACGATTTCGCGCCCTAACTCGAGGTGCGCGACCTGATCGCGTCCGACGGGCACGTACTCTCCACGGAAGATGGCGATGTCGCAAAGCTGCAGCAACGGATAACCGAGAAATCCATAAGTTGCGATCTTCTGTCCAAGCGCTTCGATCTGGCCCTTGTACGTCGGCACACGTTCGAGCCACGAAACGGGCGTGATCATTGCGAGCAGTGCTTGGAGTTCCGCGATTTCCGGTACGCCTGATTGTAAGAAAAGCGTCGACTTCTCCGGATTGACTCCGGCCGCAAGCCAGACGGCGACCATGTGCTCGCGAGCGCCGCGGATCTTCTGCGGATCCTCAAAGTCGGTCGTATACGCATGCAGATCGGCGATCTCGAAAAAGGCGTCAGCCGTCTCCGAATATCCGGCCCACTGGGTCAAGACGCCGACAAGATGTCCCAGATGGAGATCGCCCGTCGGCCGCATTCCGGACATGACGCGTGCTCGACGCGCGGTAGTAGCGGTCATTCGCGCGTGATTGTTACGGAAATGAGGTCAATGCCTGGCGAGTTCCGCGCGAACGTAGGCGCGCGCGGCTCGAACGGCGTGCGCGATTGGGCGCCCGGCGGCAAGCTCGCAGGCGAGCGCCATGGCCAGCGTGCAGCCGGTTCCGTGCATCGAACCGGCGATTCGCGGCTCGCGGAAGAGTTCGAGTCCGTGGAGCGTCGCGAGCGTGTCGGTGGGCTCGCCGTCGAGGTGACCGCCTTTGAGCAGCACCGCCGCGGCGCCGCGCTCGCGCAAGGCGACGGCGGCTTCGCCTAAATCCTCGCGGCGTACGATTTCGCGACCGAGCAGAAAGGCCGCCTCGTCCAAGTTTGGCGTGAGCACGACGCTTTCGAGCGTTGCAAGCTCGTCGCGGAGGGCAAAGCGCGCGGCCGAATCGGCGAGTTCGCCGCCTAGGCTCGCGGCGGAGACCGGATCGACGACGGCCGGCAACCAGGCTCGCGCACGAATCTGCGCAGCGACCGCTGCGACCGCCGCCGCCGTCGGGAGCGCACCGACGCGAACCGCGCCCGCCGAATCCCAAGGCAAGGCGGAGAGTTGCGCGGATAAGAGGCTGGCCGGTACCGCGTGCAGCGCCGCGACGCCACGCCGATCTTGTGCGCTTACCGCGGCGATGGCGGTGAAGGTTCGAACGCCGTACTCGCTACCGACGATCAAATCGCGCCCGACGCCCGCGACGTTCCACGGATGCGTCGTGCCGATCGAGAGAACGATCAGCGACGCCATCGCTCGACCAACTCGCGCGCGGCGCCTCGCGGACAGGCTGCTTTGGAAATCGCCGAGATCACCGCCGCCATCGCTGCCCCGCCTTCACGAATTTGCGGTATCGCCGCCGCCGTAATGCCGCCGACCGCGGCTACGGGAAACGCGCTGGCAGCTGCGAGCGCGCGAAGTCCATCGATTCCAATCGGCGCGCCGGCATCGTCTTTCGATTGCGTCGCGTAGACGCTGCCGATGCCGAGATAATCGACATCGCACGCGTTTGCGGCGCTCACCTCGTCGCGCGTACCGCATGAGAGGCCGACGAGACGATCGCCGAGGGCTGCGCGAACTGGTGCCACGCAATCGAAACCGTCGTCGCCCGGCCCCAGATGGACCCCGTCGCAATCGAATTCAACCGCGGCGCGCCAGTTGTCGTTGAGTATCAGCAACGCACCGCACTCGCTCGTCATTGCCCGCAGCACGCCTAAGCTCTTCGGAACGATTCCGCCTTTTGCGCGATATTGTACGAGCCGAATGCCGGCGTCGAGAACGGCGCGCGCCAACTCGGGCAAGCCCGGCCCCTCATTGAGGATAGCGTAGATTCCCGCAAGCAGCTCGGCGCGCTGTCGACGCGCTACTGGCCGCGCCGCATTCGTCGCCATAGCACGATGTTGCCGGCCAAATATGCAAAAAACACGGCAACGATAAAGACTGCAAGTGCGGCGTTATGCCGCGCGAGCGACATCGGGACGAGCAGTGCAAAACATAGCACAGCGGCCATGAGCAGTGCGACGATCCGCGAGAACGGAAAGAACATTAGTTCGACGTTTCATCCGGAAGCAGGAGATCGCCGAGTCGCAGGAGCTCGTCGTCGTCGCCGAAGCGCAGCTCGATGCGCCCCCCGCGAGTAAAGCGGACGATCGAGACGTGCGTGCCGTAGCGTTCGCGCAGATGCGTTTCGAAATCATGCTCTTCCGGCGAAAGTGGACGCGCGGGGGCGATAGTCTTGCGTTGCGGTGTCGTTGCCGAAGCGAGTCGCTCGAGAACGCGCACCGTCAAACCCTCGTCGACGACGCGCTGCGCTAATGCGGCACGATTGACTTCCGGCGCTGCGAGGAGTGCTCGAGCGTGACCGGCGGAAAGCTTCCCGTCAACGAGCAACATTTTTATGGAATCATCGAGACCGAGCAGACGCAACGTGTTCGCCACGGCGGGGCGGCTCTTGCCGAGGCGCCGAGCGAGTTCGTCTTGCGTAAGGCCGTACTCGTCGATCAAGTGCGCAAATCCGGCTGCCTCCTCGAGCGGATTGAGATTCTCGCGTTGTAAGTTCTCGACGATTGCGAATTCGAGTGTTTGCCGGTCGTCGCTCGCGCGGACGATTGCAGGAATCGTCGCACGCTGCAGTGCGGCGCACGCCCGCCAGCGCCGCTCGCCCGCGATGAGCTCGTAGCCGTCGCCGCGGGGGCGCACGATGACCGGCACGAGCACGCCGTATTCAAAAATCGAGCTCTTCAGTTCGTCAAGCGTGCCGGCATCGAAACTTCGGCGCGGTTGAAAGGGATTCGGTGTTATCTGCGTGATGGGAATCTCTCGCACGATTTCTTGAGCGCTCGAAACCGGGACCGGACTCTCGCCAAGCAGTGCTGCGAGCCCTCGCCCCAGTCCGCGCTTTGCCGTACTCACGCGGGCTGCTCGACCGTTTGAAGCATCTCGCGCGCAAGCGAGAGATACGCCTGCGCTCCGCGGCTCTTGAGATCGAAGAGTATCGCCGGCTTTCCGTATGACGGTGCTTCGGACAGGCGAACGTTGCGCGGAATCTGCGTCCTGAAGACTTGCTGCGGAAAGAATTTTTCGAGCTCGCGAATGACGTCGAGTGCGAGGCGCGTACGACCGTCGAACATCGTAACGAGCACGCCGCTGACGTGAAGGGTCGGATTGAGCGCGTCGCGCACGCGCCAAATCACTGTCGTGAGCTGCGCGAGTCCTTCGAGAGCGTAGAACTCCGCCTGAACCGGAATGATGCACTCGTCCGCTGCCGTCAACGCGTTGATGGTAAGCAGGCCGAGCGACGGCGGCGAATCGAGCAGCACGAAATCGTAACCCGACGATATCGGTTCGAGCGCTTGACGAAGTCGCGTCTCGCGCGAGAGGGCCGCGACCAATTCGATATCGGCGCCGGCCAAATTGATCGTAGCGGGCGCCAGGGAGAGATGCTCGATTTCCGTCGGAAGGATCACGCGCTCGAGTGGGACGTCTTGCATCAGCACGTGATAGATGTCGTGCGCAAGTCGCGACTTATCGACGCCTAATCCCGTCGTCGTGTTTCCTTGCGGATCGGTGTCGACGACGAGCACCCGCCGTCCTTGCACTGCGAGCGCGGCGCCGAGATTGACTGCCGTCGTGCTCTTTCCGACGCCGCCCTTTTGATTGACGAGCGCGATGATGCGACCCATTGCGTTATGCGGCGCCCGGGCTGTTCAAATACTGCTCGAGGATTCGCAGCAGCAACGTCCGCTCGTTACGTTCGGGTTCGTCGGTGACCTGCTCGAAGAGATAGCGCAGCGCCGCGCCTACGCGCGCATCGCCCGGATACTCCGGGAGGCGCCTCTCCGCGCCGTACCAGCATTGCGATCGACGTCGTCGCCGTCCGACGGCAAGGTCTCGAAGCGAAAAGGCCGGCTTTCGCGCGAGCTCCGCCCGAACGCGCGCCTCGAAAGCCTCGTTCGAGCCGTCGCGCTTCGGCATGCCGCTCCCGGCGATATCGGCGTGACGCAATGCGAACAAATGTTCGATATTCTGCGGGTCCGATTCGGCGGATGAAGCGGCGGAGCGCCGCGTCGCTCAAGTTCGGGATCCGCCGAATACATGTGCTGACGGACCAAGTGCTCGGTCGCCTTTAACGACATCGTTCGAAAAGCGAAAGCGCTCGAGCATCGCGCGCGCCATCTCCGAGCCAACGAACTCGTGGCGGTAGAAGTGCGGACCGTCCTTGGTCCGCGGCTTTCCGACGTCGTGGAGAAGCGCGGCCAACCGCAGCGTCAGATCGCCCGCCGGTGCCGCGTCGAGGTCTGCGAGGCTGTGCCCCCAGACGTCGTAGGCGTGCCACTCGTTCTGCTCGACGCCGATACCTTCAACGAGCTCCGGCCAAAGATAGCCGAGCACGCCGGTCGCTCGCAACAGGAGCAGGCCAATCGAGGGCTTGCTTGCTGACAAAAGCTTGACGAACTCGTCGTGCACGCGCTCGGCAGAAACCGTCGTCAACGAGCGGTGCCGCCGAGAGCCATCGCGTCGCGAACCGCCGGACGTGACCTCGTACTCGAAGCGCGCGGCAAACTGCGCCGCGCGCAACATCCGCAGCGGATCCTCTTCGAAGGCCTGCGGCGTGAGGATGTCGATCGCGGCGGGCGCGGATATCGGCTCTCACCGCCATACGGATCGATGATTTCGCCCGAGGGGAGCGCCCGGGCGATCATGTTCATCCGAAAATCGCGGCGGCCGAGATCCTCTTCGAGCGTGACCGTCGGGGCCGCTTTCGACGCTAAAGTCGCGGTGGCCGATACCAACGGAGCGCTCACGGCGCGGGGTAGCGACGTCGACCGTGCGCCCCCCACTCGTCAGCTTCAAGACGGAAAACGACGCGCCCACCACGTCGACCCGGCCGATCCCGCTCAGCCGTTCGACGAGCTGTGGGCGACTTGCAATGCCGACCACGACGTAGTCGGAGTCGAGTGCGGGCATGGCGCGGCCCTCGATCTCCGCACGAATCTCGTCCCGACTCGGCCCCCGACGGCGTAGAGGCTTCCTTCCGGAAGCGCCGCAACGAGGCGATCGTCGAGTGCCTGCATCCACACTGTATGGTATCAGGAACGTTTCACGGGAAACGTTCGAATGCCAGAGGAACGCGGCGCAAAATCTTCAGCCGCAGAGCGGCCGCTTTGCCGGGATGCCCGCTCGTCGCGGAAAGCGCGGCGGGGTCGGCGCGCCCTTTCGCAACGATCACGAATACGGCGGCCGCCCGACCGAGATTGTTTGTCGCTTCCACTGAGCGCCGAGTATCATCGATGCATCCTCGAGGGCGTGGCGCTCCTCCGGTGGGAGGGAGCCGCGCTGCAAGATTGCGACCGCCGCCAGTTTCGATGAAAGGCAGCAGCAGCTCCGCAGACCGTTGGAGCACTTGCCGACCGCACGCGCGGTTCCGCTTGCAAATCGTTCGCGGAGCGCCGGCCAGTGCGCGGCGGTCTCGGCGCGTTCGGCGACGATGTCGCCGCGAAGACGCAAGCATCGGCGAGCGTTTCGAGCAAGAAACGCGTCTTCTTAGCGGTCGCTTCGATCATCGTCGGCCGGCGATGCCGCGGCGATCGCGATCGGGATCGCCGGAAGACCCGCGCCCGATGCCGACGTCGATGTACGGCTCCTTCACGTACGGCAGGACGCGTCAGGCTATCGAGGAGGTGCGGCGCGAGTTCGTCGGCGGACTTTGCTCCGGTCAGGTTGAAATGGCGATTCGCCTCCGAAACGAAATCGCCATACCGCGCCAATCGGCTGCGCACGCCGGCGTCGAGAGCCGGCCGATTCGAGCAGCGCCTCAAGATCTGCGACAGTCGTCGGGACCTAACGGCAGGAAGCTTCGCGCGCGCCTTTGTGAACGAAGAGGCCGACGATGGCAACGTCGGAGGGCGTAATTCCCGGAATCCGCGCCGCCATGCCGAGCGTGCGCGGCCGCAGCCGAGAAAACTTTTCTCGCGCGCTTCCCGCGATAGCGCCGAGATCGAATCGAAATCGAAATCCGGCGGGATCACGACTCGTTCCGCGTCTGGCCGCCTTTTCGATGGCTAGCTCCTCCCGCCGGACGTACCCTTCGCATTTGATCTCGATCGCGACGCGTTCGCCGATATCGCGATCGAGCGGAGGATCGAATCGGTCCGCGATCTCTTCGAAGCCGATTCTTGGGCGCCGAAACGCGTCGGCCAGCGTGCTTGCGGCATCGAATCGTTCGCCTGCAATCGCGCTCGTGCCCAAGCGCTTGCTTTCGGCTTGCGATGCGGGCTGATTGCAGCCCGATTCGCCGACGTTCAAAGGCCTCCCACGCGGCGTCGTCGACCAGCCCGACGTTGCGCCCGACGGCGTGAGGCGAAGATCGGCATTGTCGTGACGCAGCACGATGCGGTGCTCGGCGCGGGAGGTCAGCATGCGATACGGCTCGTCCACGCCCTTTGTCACCAGATCGTCGATCATGACGCCGATATAGGCCTGCGCGCGCGACAAGCGCAGCGGCTCCTCGCCGCGCGCCGCTCGCGCGGCGTTGATGCCGGCGATCAGGCCCTGTGCGGCAGCCTCCTCGTAGCCGGAGGTGCCGTTGAGCTGACCGCAATGATAGAGTCCCGCGACGCGCCGAGTTTCGAGGGTCTCGCGCAGTTCCGTCGGCGGGACCATGTCGTATTCGACCGCATAGCCGGCGCGCAGCATGGCGCACGATTCCAAGCCCGGTAACGTGCGGAGCATCGCGAGCTGAATCTCCGCAGGCAGCGACGTCGAAAAGCCGCCAACGTAGAGCGTCGGTTCTTCCCAGCCCTCCGGCTCGATGAAGATCTGGTGCGTCGGATTGTGCGCGAACTTCACCACTTTATCTTCGATCGAGGGGCAGTAGCGCGGACCTATCGCCGCGGATCAGATCGAGGCCGTAGAGCGGCGAAAAGTGCAAGTTTCTCGCGAACCAGCGCGTGCGTGCGCGCGTTCGTCTCGGTGAGGTAACACGGCAGCTGCGGCCCCGCAAATCGCGCGCGGTCCATTGATATGAAAAGAGTAAGGGGCGGGCACTCGGAAGCTGCATCCGACATCGCTCCGCAGTCGACGGTGTTCTTGTCGATCCGAGGCGGCGTGCCGGTCTTCAGACGCATCGTCGGAAAACCCAGCGCCGCAACGCCGCGGATAAGCCCATGGCGGGCGCCTCGCCGAAGCGTCCTTCGGCTTTGAACGACACTCGCCGCGGAAGGACTTTCCTCCTAGGAACGTGCCGGTCGCAAGAATCACCCTCCGCGCGAGAGGCGCGTCCGTCGGCGCAGACGACGCCGCGCACCGCTCCCGCCTCGACAACGAGATCGTCGACCATACCGCGCACGATGTCGAGATTCGGCTGCGCGCGAAGCAGCGCGACTGCGCGGCGCGCGTAAGACGGCTTATCCATCTGCTGGCGCAGCGCGCGTACCGCCGGGCCTTTGCTTTCGTTTAGAAAGCGCGAATGAAGGCTGCAACGATCGGCGATGACGGCCATTGCGCCGCCGAGTGCGTCGATTTCGCGAACGAGTTGTCCCTTCGCGCTGCCGCCGATCGACGGATTGCACGCAAGCGTGCAGATCTTCTCGGGATCGCCCGGTCACCAGCAGCGTCGGCACGCCGATGCGCGCCGATGCTAGGGCGGCTTCGACGCCGGCATGACCGCCGCCGACGACGATCGTGCCGGCGTCGTCGCTCGCATGTTACGCGTTCGTCGGCGTCGGCGTCGTCAAGTGCGAGCGCAGACGAAGCGCGAAAGCGATCATCATGATACCGAATACGATCGCATACGCGGCGATGATGTAAATGATCACGATCTGCTGAGATAATCGGGTAGAGCAGCATCAACACGCCGAACGCGATGGAGGCAAGACCACCGAGGATTAACCAGAATTTCGTTGGCGATCTGCTTGCGAAGCTGCACCGCGGCAACCAACTCGAAGATACCGGTTAGAAACGCCCAGGCGGCAATGGTCAGATAGAGCGCAGCGATTACGATGTTGATATCGTAAAACGCAATTGCCGCAATCAAGATGCCCACGATTCCCTCGATAAGGAACGGCCACCAGCGCTCGTGCGTCTCTGCCGCGCGGATCGTGGCAAGTATCGCGAAGACTCCGTCGACGAACGCGTACGCGCCGAAGAAAATCGCGATCGTGACCCAGGTTATGTCCGGGCCACAGCCACGCCGAGCACGCCGAAGATGACCGCGGCAATGCCGCGGATGAGCCACGCCCACCAGTTGCGAGCGATTCAACTGAAGCTTGGGATGCATTAGCGATGCGCTATTGAAGGACATTGCCGTTCTCCAAAGTAGACGCGTTGGACCGCGCATCGCTTCGGCGTCGGTCCGGACCAGGGTTGTCCCGTCAACGCGTTCGTCAAATTGTGGTTGATTTGCGCGCCGCGCGAGAACGTGCCCTTATCGATCAGATGTACTTTTGCTTTTGATACGTTGACCAGAGAAATCCACTTCGGTCGCCGGCGAATCGTGGGTGTTGTAGTAGACGACGTTGATGCCGTTGGTGGTGCTGCCGCCGTTCGAATTCACGACGCAGCTGACGATCGTTACGCCGAAGGCCGATTCATTCTTTTTCGCGGCCGCGGCCGGCACTGCGACGATGCAGAGCGCGACGAAAAAACAGGAGCGTACGTTTCACTTGAGTTCCCTCCTTTACTTCCCGATGCAGAAACGGGAGAAAATTCGCATCGACTACCTCTTCGCCAGCCACCTGCTCGCTTACATGCCCGAGCGCGGAAACCGCGCGCTGAAGATCGCTTACGATGAAATCGAGCGGTTCTCCGAAGCGAGCGTTTCGCGCGCGTGAACCAGGGCGTCGATCGCGCCGTTGACCGCATCGAACTCGTGCAGCGACGACGAAATGGGGACGCGATGCGTCAATCCGCTCGCCGCTCCAACCGAGCCGCGCGATGGCACGCCGCAGCGCTTCGAGCGTCGCAGGATCGCGCAACGCTGCCGACGATCGCGGAGCGCTCGTCGGGTGCGGCAACGCCGACGGTCACGCCGAGGTCCGCCTTGTTGAAGAAAACGATGCGATCGCAGGGGCGGTTCGTTCCAGCATGCGCCATCGGCATCGGGACCGAGTTGCTAGCGAACCGTCGATCACGACTAGCGCAATGCGCGCCGCATTCGAGCGCGCGTTCGCGTGCGTTCGATACCCTCGGCTTCGAGCCGGTCGGCGTGGCTTCGAATGCCTGCCGTATCGACCAGGCGAATGGGAACGCCGTCGATGGCGATGCTCTCCTCGATCGTATCGCGGGTCGTTCCCGGCAGTCTCCGAAACGATCGCCCGCTCGGTGCCGAGCAGCGCGTTGAGCAGCGACGATTTTCCGGCATTGGGCGGACCGACGATTGCGACGGCAATGCCCTCGCGCATCAGCGTCCCGATCTCACCGTCGTGCCGAAGCTGCTCGAGTGCGCGCGAGAATCGAGCCGAGTTTGTCCACGAGCGTGCTCTCTCGGGTCCGCGACCTCGTCGGGAAAGTCGATTGCGGCCGCCAGCTCTTCCAGATCTCGGCTCAGGGAGCCTCGTAATGCTCGAACCTCGATCGGCCAGAGCACCGCCGAGATTTGCCAGCGCGGCCCGCGCGGCCGCGCGAGTCTGTGCATCGATGACATCGGCTACCGCGGAGGCCGCCCGCAGGTCGATCTTTCCATTGAGAAACGCGCGCCGGGTGAACTCACCGGGGCAGCGAGCCGCGCGCCGCATGCCAGCAGTGCTCGAACGAGCTCGCGCGCGACGACCGGCGAGCCGTGAATGTGCAGTTCCAGCATGGCTTCGCCGGTATAGCTGTGGGGCGGCGGAAAAAAGAGCGCGAGCCCTTCGTCGAGCGGTTCGCCCTCTTCATCGACGATCGTGGCGCGGCGCGGCGATCCGCGGGCGGAGCGGCGCTCTCGTTCGGACGAGGCGCTCGGCGATCTCCGGGACCGCCGGGCCGCTCGCGCGCACGATTGCGATCGCGCCCTTGCCGGGCGGCGTCGCAATCGCCGCAATGGTTTCGGTTATGGGGCCTCTATCGAGCCTAGGCTCAACGGGGAAACACGACAACGCGCCGTTCCGGCTCTTCGCCTTCGGACTCCGTGCGCACGACTTCGGAAGTGGCCAGCGCGAGATGAATGATCTTTCGTTCCGAGGGAAGCATCGGCTTCGAGCTTTTGCGGCTTACCTTCGCGCATGCAGCGTTCGAGCGTCGCGAGCGCAAGGTTCGTGAGCTGATCGGCGCGATGCGCGCGATACCCTTCGGCGTCGATCGTATAGTAGTGACGGTTCGCTCGCACGCCGGCATTGAACGCGTTGTTGAAGAGCAAGTTGAGCGCTTCGAGCGTATTGCCGTGACGGCCGATCAACGCGCCCAAATGTGGTCCGTTCACTTCGAGGTACTCACCTTCGGTGCGGCTGACGTAACGGATCTCTACCGGCCCGATGCCCATGCGCTGCAGAATTTCGCGAAGTAGATCGCGCGCGGGTTTGGCGCTCTCCGGAACCTCGCCGCCCTCGCGCGACTCGGATCGCCCGCGGCGCGGCTCTCGCCGCCGTCGCGTTCCGCCGCCGCGACCGCCGGTCGTTCCACCGGGCGGCCGGCCGCCGATCGTTCGATCGCGAACGTCGGCAGGCTGTTCTTCAAATTCAAAATCGTCTTCGTAGAGCATCTGCAGAACCTTTACTTATTTAGCGTTTGTTTCGGCGCTTCGATCGTCCCGAACGCGCGGCGCTTTCGACTGTGCGACGCCGTTGCCGCTCGGAGCCGCTTTCGGCAGCGCGCCCCCGCCCCGGGCGTGGCGGACGCTCTTCGGTGATGACGTGCTCGCTGTCGATCAGCGCGAGCGGCTGATGGTAGCGGCGCAAGCAGATAGAATTGCTGCGCCATCGTGAGAATGTTATACGAGAACCAGTAGAGCACCATTGCGGACGGCCACCGTATCTCCATCCGAAGAAACCGAGCATCAGCGGCGAGAAGATCGCCATATTGCGCTGCATTTGCGCTTGTTGCGGATCGGTCGCCGGCACGCTGACGTAACGGACGCTCAAATACATCGAGAACGCATAGAGCAAAATCAAAATCAGGTCGGGCGTCCGAGATTACTCCGAAACCGGCTTGTCTAGACGCACCAGCCGATGCAATGCTCGATATCGCCGACGTTGCGTTGGCCGCCGCTGCCGGAACGAGGTCGCATGCAGATGCGAAAAAGCGCTGCCGATCCACAGCCAATTCTGGTGTTGCGAAAGTCGCTCTTGTGATTGAGCACCACCCAGTAGACCGCGATGATGACGGGATACTGGACGAGCATCGGCCAGCATCCCGCGAGCGGATTGACGCCGTGCTCGCGATAGAGCGCCATCGTCTCTTGCTGCAACTTCTGTCGGTCGTCTTTGTAGCGCTCCTGAAGGCGCTTCATGAGCGGCGCAATCTTCTGCATCTTCATCATGCTCTTGAACTGCGCCGTATTGAGCGGCCAGAAGAACAAGCGGATGAGCGCCGCAAGAATGACCATGCTCCAGCCGAGGTTGCCGACCGGCTTATCGATTGCTTGAACGACCTCGTAGAGTGCGTTGACGATCGGGTCGAGCCACGACGCTGCCAAAATCAGATGCACGGCTACCTCGTCTTTGGGATCCGCGCCGCGTTCGGCGGCGGCACGAAATCAACGCCGCCCGGATTCCATGGATGGCAGCGGGCGAAACGCGCCAGACCGAGCCAGCGCCCGCGCAGCACGCCGTGATCGCGAACCGCAACGAGCGCGTATTGGGAGCAGCTTGGGTAGAACCGGCAAGCGGGCGGCAGCAGCGGCGAAATCAAGATCTGGTAGAGCCGAATGAACGCGACGATCCGAGCTTCGCAGCAAGCATCGGCCCCTACGCCTGCGCGAGCGCGATCGGCAATCTCGGCCTGCAGCTCGCGATACGGGGCCTGCCGCGGCAACCGGCCGCAGCAATGACGAGCAGCCGCATCGCTGGATGCGACGCAGCGCTTCGTGGAGAATCGCCGCCAGCCGGCGGCGCACCTTATTGCGGATCACGGCCTTTCCGATCGACTTGCTTACGGTGATGCCGACGAGCGACGAGTCGTCACCGGAAAGCGAATCGCTGCGATAAATGACGAGACTCTTGGTCGTTACGCGCCGTCCTTGCCGACGCAGGCGGGCAAAGTCCGCTTGGCGGCGCAGGCTTGCGAAGCGGCGCATCAGACGGTAAGACGATGACGCCCCTTCTTGCGGCGGCGCGCGAGAACCTTACGCCCGGCTTTGGTTTGCATGCGTTCGCGGAAGCCGTGAACGCGCTTACGACGGCGATTGTGCGGCTGATACGTCCGCTTCATAACGTCCCTTCTAATGGCGAAGAGTAAGTGCGCCACACCCGGTGGCAGACAGCCCCTGATTATAGCCAGCGACCGGCGGCGGGCGCAAGCACCCTGCGGACGAAGTCCGCGATTTGCGACGGCGGGGATGCGTGCGGAGCCCGCCGTAAGTTGCTGAAGTTTTGAGCGTTTCGAGTATGCAGCCGCCTGCCCGCCGGCGCGTCGTCGTGACCGGGCTTGGGGCGGTCACCCCCGTCGGCAACACCCGCGACGAGTTCTGGAGGCGTCTCGATAGCCGGCGAATCGGGCGTCGCGCCGATTACGGCATTCGATGCCAGCGACTTCGACGCGCGGATCGCCGCCGAAGTGAAAGATTGGGCGCCCGAGCAGCTCATCGGCCGCAAAGAAGCGCGGCGCATGGACCGCTTCACGCAGTTCGCGTTCGTCGCGGCGCGCGAAGCGATCGAAGATGCGAAGCTTCCGCGATCGCCGGAGTTCAAGCAGCGCGTCGGCGGCGTCATCGGCACGGGAATCGGCGGCATCATCACGTTTTGGCTCAACTCCGACAAGGCGAACGAAAACGGCACGTGGTCGAAGGTAACGCCGTTCTTCATTCCGATGCTGATGGCCAATGCCGCGCCGGCGCACATCTCGATGGCGTACGGATTTCAAGGTCCGTTCTTTGCGGCGGCAAGCGCCTGCGCCAGCGGAAACGATGCGATCTCCACGGCGTTCAACACCATCGCCTACGGCGATGCGATCGCGATGATCACCGGCGGAAGCGAGGCGACGGTCTCGCCGCTGGCCATCGGCGGCTTCTGCTCGATGAGGGCGCTGTCGACGCGCAACGACGAGCCGACACGCGCGAGCCGGCCGTTCGACCGAGAGCGCGACGGTTTCGTGCTCGGCGAAGGCGCCGGCATTCTGGTGCTCGAGGAGTACGAACACGCGAAGGCGCGCGGCGCGACGATTTACTGCGAGATCCTGGGCTACGGACAATCGGCGGACGCGTTCGATCTGGTCGCCCGGATCCCGACGGCAACGGCGTGCGTTTGGCGTTCGCGCGCGCGTTCGCCAGTGCCGGCATCGCGACCGGACGACGTCGACTACATCAACGCGCACGGCACGTCGACGCCGATCGGCGATCCGGCCGAATCGAAGGCGATCGAAAAGAGCTTCGGCGAGCACGCCTACAAGATCGGCGTCAGCTCGACGAAGTCGATGCACGGACACGCGCTCGGGCGCCGCCGGCGGCATCGAAGGCGTTGCGACCGCGCTGGCCGTTGCGCGCGATACCATGCCGCCGACGACGAACTACGAGTTTCCCGATCCCGAGTGCAGGCTCGACTACGTTCCGAACGTCGCGCGGCGCGCGCCGATTCGCGTCGCGCTGTCGAACTCGTTCGGTTTCGGCGGCCACAACAGCGTGATCGTCTTCGGCAAAGTCAGGTCGTAGAACAGTCGGACGATGAGCGGGGAGAACTACCGGCGTCGCGTGCGCGCCCTGCTTCGGCTTGCGGGCGTGCGCCGCGCCGACGATCTCGACGCTCTTCGAGCGCGCGTTCGTGCACGAGAGCTACGCCAAGGAGCGCGGCGGCGACTCGAACGAGCGCATGGAGTTTCTCGGCGATTCGGTGCTCGGGTGCGATCACCGCGGGCTGGCTCTTCGAGCGCTTCGCCGACGAATCCGAAGGGCTGCTGACCCTGCGCAAGGCCGCGATCGTCAACGACGCGGCGCTCGCGCAGACCGCGCGCCGTTTGGATTTTGGCGACGTTGACGCGTCTCGGCGCCGGAATGCGCGCTGCCGGCGGCGCCGAGAACACGTCGGTGCTCGCCGACGCGTTCGAAGCGTTCGTCGGCGCGCTGTATCTTGCGCTTACGGGCTCGAGAAGGCGCGCCAGTTCGTGGTCGCGGAGCACATCGAGCAGCTCGATCACTCTTCCGACGCGCTGCTCGATGCGAAGACGCGGCTGCAGCACTACGCGCAAGAGCATCTCGCCGCGACGCCGGTCTACCGCGAGACGAGCCGTGGCACGCCGCAGCAGCCCGCATTCAATTCGCGGGTCAGCGTGAAAGGCAAGACCCTGGGAAAAGGGAGGGCCGTCGAAGAAAGCCGCGCAGCAAGCCGCCGCGGCAGCCGCGCTGCTTCAGTCGCATTGCGAGCGCTTCCTAACCGTGCGATCTGACAGCGCATACGGGCCTTCGGATTCAAGACGTTCGCCGATCCGACGGCGCTCGATTTCGGCGAGGGCATCACCGCGATCGTCGGGCCCGAACGGTTCGGGCAAATCGAATCTCGTCGACGCGTTTCGCTGGGTGCTGGGCGAAACGTCGAGCAAGAGCCTGCGCGGCCGCACGCTCGAAGACGTGATCTTCGCCGGCAACGAGACGCGCAAGCCGCTCGGACTCGCCGAGGTCTCGGTCCTCTTCGACAACTCCGACCGCAAGCTGCCGATCGACTTCGCCGAAGTCGAGATCACGCGCCGCGCCTATCGCGCCGGCGAGAGCGAATACTTCATCAACCGCAGCCAGGTGCGCTTGCGCGATATCGTCGATCTTGCTCATGGGCACGGGCTTCGGCCCGGGATCGTACGCGATCGTCTCGCAGGGCCAGATCGACGCGATCCTGACGAGCAAGCCGACCGAACGCCGCGCGCTCTTCGAAGAGACGGCGGGCATCGGCAAGTTTCTGGCGCGCAAGCACGAGTCGATGCGCCGCCTCGAGCGCACCGAGCAGAACGCGATTCGCATCAACGATTTGATCGCCGAGCTCGAGCGGCGCGTTCCCGAACTCGAGACGCAGGTGCGCCGCGCGAGGCGGTATCGCCGCGTCAGCGCGCGCGTGCGCGATCTCGAAATCCTCGGCTATCTGCGCGCGAGCTCGACGCGCCGCGGCGAATGCGAGCGGTTGCGCGAGCAGATCGAACGAAGAACGAAGAGCTGCGCACGGCGCGGCCGCGGCGCGAGCCGCAACGCTCGGCGCCGAGCTCGCAGCGAGTGCGCACGCAGCTCTATCGCAGCGAGCTGCAGCTCGAAGAGCTGCGTTCGCAAGCGCAGACCGAGCGTGCCGACCTCGCGCGCTCGAAGCCGATTATGCCGCGGCGCTCGCGCGGCGCGAGGCGCTCGAGCGCCAATCGACGCAGACGTCGGAAGACGCGCGCGCGTCGCGCAGGAACGCGCGACGCTCCGTCAGCGCGATCGACGGACTTGGACGAACGGCTGACGCCGCTCGCGCAAGAGATCGAGGCGTCGCGCGAACGCGAGCTCGCCGCCGCCGCGGCGCTCGCGCTGCGCGCGCGCGAACTCGAGCAGATCTTCACGCGCTTGCGCGAGGTCGAAGCGGCTGCGGCGGAGTTCGCGGCCCGCAAAGCCGAGCGGCGCGCGCATGCCGCAAAGCCTGTCGCGGCGAACTCGAACGCCTCGAGCGCGACGAACGCGCGGCACGCGCAGCGCGCGCGAAGAGCTCGAAATTGCGGCCGGCGGCGCAGCGCATCGCGAGCGGCGAGTGCCGGCGGCGGCTGGAGAGCGGCGGAGGAGGCTCTGCTCGACGCACGCGGACGCGCCGAAGACGCGCAGCGCGAAGCGGCACTCGCGCAAGAAGAAGTCGCGCGCGCGCTGGCCGCGCACCGCGATCATTCCGTCGAAGTCAAAGCCGCCGAATCGCGGCTTCATACGATCGAAGAGCTCGAAAACTCGCTCGAAGGGCACGTTCCCGGTACGCGGGCGATCGTCGAAGCGTGGCAGCGCGGCGAGCTGCGCGGCATCGAAGGAATCGTTTCGAACCTGATCACGACCGACGAGCGCTACGCGCGCGCGATGGACGTCGCGTTTGGCGCGCGGCTTTCGAACGTGGTGACGACCACGTCCGAAGATGCCGAGCGCTGCGTCGATTTTCTCAATCGCAAAGAAGCCGGGCGCGCGACGTTTCTTGCCGCTCGATACGCTGGCGAATCGCGAAGGGCGGCGCATCGACGATCGGCTCGCCAAACGTCGCCGGGCGTCTTCGGCTACGCGCACACGCTCGTGCAAACCGAACGCGCGGTTTACGCGGCATCGTCAACTTTCTCGTCGGAAACGTGCTCATCGTCGACGACGCTCGACGTCGGCATCGAGCTCGTTCGCGAACGGGCCTTGCGCGACACCGATCGTGACGCTGGGCGGCGAGCAGATCACCGGCGGCGGAGCGATCACCGGCGGCCGATTCGTGCGCGAACGGTCGATTCTCTCGCGACGGTTTGCTGCCGCGAGCCATTCGCGAGTGCGCTCGTCGAGCATGCGCGACCGGCTCGAGGAGGCCGAGCGCGCGCTGCATGCCGCGCACGTTCGAACCGAAGCTGCCATCGCGGCCCGCGATGCCAAGCGCGCGAGCGGCAGTCGAGCTTTGAATCGCAGCTCGTCGGCCTGCGCGCCGAGGCCGCCGCACTTTCGGCTGACGCGCAACGGACGCAGCGCCGATCTCGAAAGCGCGCGCGCCGCGGTCGCCGAGTTGCAAGCGCTCGTGCGCGCGAGCTGCGAGAGCTCGAGCGCCAAGACCAACGCGAAGACCCGGAATCCGAACGCAGCGACGAAGAACGCGTTCGTCTCGAAGCGGAGCTGGCAAAGTTCGCGCCGAGATCGCGCGCGCCGAAGCGGCGCAGACTGCGACGAATGCCGAAGGCTCGCAGCTTCGCGAGCGCGCCGCGGCGCGCAGCGCGGAGCGCGAAGCTTCGAAGGCGCGGCTGGCCATGCTCGATCAAGATAGCGAACGCGGCGGGCTCGCGCGCGAAGAGATGCTGGCGCAAATCGCCGCGCTGGTCGAGGAGACGCGCGCGACCCACGCGCACGTCGAAGGGCTGCGTCACGGCGATCAACGACGCTCGACGCACGTGCTCGAAACGGCGCGCGCGCGAGCGCGAAGAGCTCGCCGCGCGTCAGGCGCAGCTCGAAGTCGGAGGTGCGCGCGGCCGAACAGAACGAGCGCGACACCGCGGCAGCGGGCGAAAGCGATCGCACGCGTCTCGCGCAAGTCGAGGCCGAGCTGGGCATGCTCGTTTCGCAGTTCGCGCAGAATCCCGCGACCGAGCGACGAGTGTGACGACGTCGAGCAGCGCTACCGCGAAGAGACCGATGCGATCATCGACGAGCTGCCGCGGCTGCGCGACGAGCTTGCGCGGCTCCAAGCGAACGTCAACCTCAATGCCGAAGCCGAGCGCAACGAAGTTGCCGAACGCGAGCGGTTCTTGCGCGCGCAAATGGACGATCTGACGCGGGCTCGCGAAACGCTGCTCGAGTCGATTCGCGAGATCGAGCGCGAGACGCAAATCCAGTTCAACGAAACGTTCGAGCGCGTCTCCGCAAGCCTTTTCCACAATGTACGGACGGCTCTTCACCGGCGGCGAGGCAAAGATGTGGCAGACGCAGCCCGAGAATCTCTCCGAAACCGGAATCGAGATTTCGGTGCGTCCGCCGGGCAAAAAGCAGATGCCGCTCGCCGCGCTCTCCGGCGGCGAGCGCGCGATGACCGCGGCCGCGCTGATCTTCGCGCTCATCGCGACGAAGCCGGCGCCCTTTTATCTCCTCGACGAAGTCGATGCGGCGCTCGACGACGCCAACATCGACCGCTTCTGCGCGATGGTCCGCGAATTTGCTGCCGAGTCGCAGATGCTCATCGTCACGCACAACAAGAAGACGATGGAGATGGCGGATCGCATTTACGGCGTGACGACGCGCGACGCCGGCGTCAGTGCGATCGTCTCGGCCGAGCTCGTGCGCGAAACCGAGGCGATGCTTGCCGTGAGTCGGACGTCGCGGCGCGCTCTTTTCGCTCTCCGACAAGACCGGTGCCGCCGAACTAGCGCGCGCGCTGCACGCGCGAGGGATCGAAATCTACGCGACCGGCGGCACGCAAGCGTTTCTCGATGAAAACGGCGTTCCGGCGCGCGACGTCGAGGACCTCACCGGTTTTCCCGCGCTTTTCGGCGGCCGCGTCAAAACGCTGCATCCCAAGGTATTCGGCGCCATTCTCTACGAGCGCGAGGACCGCGATCACGTTGCGCAGGCGCAAAAGTATGCGATTCCCGAGATCGTCGTCGTAGCCGTCAATCTCTACCCGTTCGAAGCCACGGTCGCGCGCGGAGCGCGGCCTCGAGGAAGCAATCGAACAGATCGACATCGGCGGCGTTTCCCTGCTGCGCGCCGCAGCGAAGAACTTTCGCGCACGTGGCCGTGCTGACGCATCCGACGCAGTACGCCGAGTATCGAAAGGCCCTTGAGACAAACGCCGTCTCCCTCGCGATGAAGCGAAAGTTTGCGGTCGCCGCATTCGAGCGCACCGCCGAGTACGACGTCGCAATTTCGCATTATTTGGCGACCGCCGGAGAGGTGTTGCCGAGCGAGTTGCCCGGTGCGCTGGCGCTGACGCTTCCGCTGGCGAAGCGCCTGCGGTACGGAACGAATCCGCAGGAACGCGCGGCCTTCTATCTCGATCGCGCCGAGCGTCTCCCGGAACAGCTCGGGGGCAAAGAACTCTCCTATAACAACTTGCTTGATTTCGATGCGACGCTGCGGTTGCTCTCACGGGCTCCGCTGGCATGCCGAGTTTGAGAGCGAGCACTTGCGTTTCGTTCGTGCCGCCGTCGTCAAACATGCCGTGCCGTGCGGCGTAGCACAACGCTCCGGCGTTGCGCTTGCCGTACGCGAAGCGCTCGATGCCGATCCCATCTCGGCGTACGGCGGAATCGTCGCGACCGACGCAGGAATCGACCGCGAGGCAGCGCTCACGTTGCGGGAGTTCTTCTTAGAGATCGTCGCCGCTCCGCGCTTCGACGAAGATGCCCTCGAGGTGCTTGCGGCGAAAAAGAACCTTCGCATCATGCGCTTTCGCCCGGATCTGCCCGACGAGCTCGCGCACGAATTGCGGCTGCGCAGCGCGCTGGGCGGCGTGCTCGCCGAAAATGACGACCCGCAGGCGCCCGCCGAGCAATGGCGCGTTGTAACCCGCCGCCCCCCGCAAACGCAGGAATGGCATGACCTTGCTTTTGCTTGGGACATCGTCCGTCACGTAAAGAGCAACGGCATCGTGATTGCCAACGGCGGCACGACGCGCGGGATCTGCGCGGGACAAACCAACCGCGTCAGCGCCGTCCAGATTGCGGCTCAGCGGGCCGGTGAACGGGCGCGGGGCGCCGCGTGTGCGAGTGACGGATTCTTTCCGTTTGCCGATGGCCTCGAGGCTGCGGTGCAGGCCGGATGCACCGCCATCATCGCGCCGGGCGGTTCGATTCGCGACGAAGAAGTAATCGCCGCTGCGAACCGGCATGACGCCGCCCTCGTTTTTTCATCGCACCGTTATTTTCTGCACTGAAAAGCTAGACAGAAGGATTCAAATGCCGCGATTCCTCCATACGTCGATCTTCGTCAACGACATGAACGAATCGATCGACTTCTACACGCAGAAGCTCGGTCTGAAGCTGCTCGGCGGTCCCCACCATTATCCGGGCAACGCGGACATGGCCTTCGTCGGACGCGACTGGAACGCGTACATCGAGCTCGTTTACGATTTGGAGGAGCATCCGCCGTACGATGTCGGGAATCGTTACGAGCATCTAGCGATCGAATCCGATGGCGATCTTCGTGAGTACGTCGATGCTCTCAAGGCAAACGGCGTAAAAATCCTCAAGGACGTTTATAAATCGCCGAGCGGAACGCGGGCGATCGCGTTCGTCGAGGATCCCAACGGAATCCCGGTCGAGCTGCTCGAGCCTCGCACGAACGGGAATTTGTCGTAGCCTTCTCGCGTTAACGATAGACGAACGGATCGCTCGGAGCCGGGACACGTTCGATCTTCTGCGGACGCAGACGATACGCCCCGTTGAGAACTGCGATTGTGCCGGCCGCACGCAGCCACGTGCCCGACGCGTAAGGCGGCCGTCGATCGAGCCGCACGGCGACCGGCGTTGCGTCGGCCCGACAACAGGTGATTGCATACCGGACTAGCGTGGCGGCGTCGCCGGTTTCGACCAAAGCGCCGGTAAAGATGAGTCGTTCGCCCGCGAAGAGATCTGCTGAGCGTCGTCTCCGTCGCGCGATACTCTGGTACCGGAGCGCCCAACAACGCTCCGGCCAACATGAGCGCCGGCGCCAATCGTGCTGGGGAGCACCGCTGCTGCCGCGATGCGACCACGCCGAGCGTTGCGATGCAGGCGCAACAAAAGAGCGGTATGACGAATGCCGGATGAACGAGTGCGTCGCCGTGCCGCCAGGCTACGATCGCGAGCGCAAGCGCGAGCAGCGCGTATGCCAATGCATCGCCTTCGATTCTTGCAGCCGGCATCGGTCGCAAGGCGCGCAGATCGACAATCCCCGCGACGCAAAGAAAAGTCGTCGCCGCAATCGGCGCCCGAACGTGCAGCGCGCCGGCGATCGCGACCGCACCGATGCCGCACGGCGCCGCCGTAAAACCGAGCGCGACGCCGACGAGGGCATCGGCAAACGGCGAGAGCTTTCCAATATCGAATGAGGATGCGGCTTGCACTGCCGCGCCGGCGACGAGTGCGGCGGGAAGCACGGCCGACAGATCCTGCAGCAGATTGAGCCGGATTGCCGGGAAAGTCGCATCGCGCGCGGCGCTGCGGTGCAAGGCTCGCTCGACGGCAAGTGCGGCGGCGTATCGCGCGAATGCGACGAACGGCCCGAAGACCAGCCACGTTGCGGCCGCCGCCGGAAGCGAACGCGCCGAGGGGCCGTGACCGCAACCGCAGCCGAGGCACTCGACCAAACGGCCACCGCGAAAGGCAGCCGAGAGAAAGATCCCTGCAACGAGAAACGGCGTCGCTTCGAAGAGTGCGCTTGCCGATGCGGCCAGCGCCGAGCGAATCGCATCGGGAGACGATACCATCGCAAGCGCAAGCGCGGCGACGGTGTAGAGAAAGATGCGCACGCTCGGCAATCACTCGAACGCGCGCAATGGCTAGCGCGGCAGCGAGGAGAAGGGTGAGATCGGGTCATGTTTGAGAAGCTGAGCGCGCCGAGAGGCACGGCCGATTTTTATCCGCCGCAAACCCAACGCTGGAACGAATTGGAAAGCCGCATACGTTCGCTTTCGGAGCGTTTCGGCTATGGGGAGATTCGAACGCCGATCTTCGAATCGACCGATCTTTTCGTACGCGGCGTCGGGGAACAGACCGATATCGTAAAAAAGGAGATGTACACTTTTAACGATCGAGGCGGACGTTCGATCACGCTGCGCCCCGAATGGACCGCACCGGTGGTGCGAGCGGCGCTCGAGCATCATCTCTTGGCGTCGGGTCCGCTGCGCCTGTACTATATCGGTCCGATCTTTCGATACGAGCGGCCGCAAAAAGGACGTTATCGGCAATCGCATCAGTTTGGCGTCGAATGCTTCGGATTTGCGGGTCCCGAGGCCGACACCGAAGTGATATCGCTTGCCTGGGAGCTCGTGCAAAGCTACGCGATCGAGGATGCGCGGCTCAATATCAATTCGCTAGGCGACGAACGTTGCCGGCCGCAGTATCGCGAGGCGCTGCTCGAACACTTCCGTCCGAATCTGACGGCGATGAGCGAAGAGGCACGCGAGCGCGCCCAACGCAATCCGCTGCGATTGCTCGACAGCAAAGACCCTGCCGACGCCCCCTATATCGAAAACGCGCCCGTACCGGCGTCGTTTCTCTGCCAAGCGTGTCGCGAGCACTTCGCCGCGCTGCAAGCCTATCTCGATTTGGCGGGGATACCGTACACGGTCAATCCACGCATCGTTCGAGGAATCGACTACTACGAGCGCACGGTCTTCGAGATCACGTCGAGTTCGCTCGGCGCGCAGAGCAGCGTCTGCGGCGGAGGCCGATATGACGGGCTCGTCGAGTCGCTCGGCGGCCCGAGCGTTCCGGCTGTCGGCTTCGCGCTGGGCATGGAGCGGTTTCTGATGATGCTCGCGGCTCGCGGCAACGAAGCGCCGGCAGAGCGTCGAGGCGTCCAGGCCGTCGCGCTTGGAGCGCAGGCTCGTGCCGTTCTCGTCCCGATCGTAAGCGAGCTGCGGCGGCGCCTACGCGTGCCGACCTTTGCCGATTACGAAGATCGCAAACTGCTCGCACACCTGAAGATCGCAGATCGCAACCGGGCTCGCTATGCGCTCATCCTGGGCAGCGAGGAACTCGCTGCGGGCGAGTCCTGCTTCGAGACCTGGAACGACGAAGCGACCGGCGGATGCCGCTTGGCGAACCAAGAGTCGTTGCCGAGTCGCTCGTAGAAGCGGGCGTTTAGTGGAAGAACGCTATGCCGACGAAACGCAGACGTTGCGCG
This sequence comes from Vulcanimicrobiota bacterium, assembly GCA_963815165.1. Taxonomy (GTDB): domain Bacteria; phylum Vulcanimicrobiota; class Vulcanimicrobiia; order Vulcanimicrobiales; family Vulcanimicrobiaceae; genus Cybelea. The sequence goes on along the minus strand of CAWFFL010000003.1, from coordinate 752,958 downwards.
AGCTCCTCGCGATCATGCGCGAGCACGATCTGGACACGATTAAAGTGAAGCTCGGCGATGCCATCTACGAGCTTTCGCGGCAACAGTCGGTGCAGAGTCCGCCGGCGCAGCCTGCGACACTTCAGCTTCCCGACGAGCCTTCCGTTCCGCTTGCGGGGGCCAACGTCCGGAAGGTACTGGCACCGTTAACCGGCGTCTTTTATCGCTCACCGTCGCCCGACGCTTCCGCTTTCGTGGAAGTCGGCGACCGGGTTGCGTCCGGCGACGTGCTCTGCGTTCTCGAAGCGATGAAACTCTTCAATGAAATCCAGAGCGACGATGCCGGCACGATCGTTCGAATCGTTCCGGGCAACGGCGAGCTCGTCTCTCAAGGCGAAGAACTCTTTTGGATCGAGCCGTGAACTATCACGCACAGCGCGATTTCGGCGAGCTGCTCGCCGACCGGAACGGCTTGCTCGATGAGCCGCACTACCGCGAACAAGTCGAACGAATCGTCGCGACGATCGTTGCGGCATTGCGCGACGGCAAGAAAGTGCTGTGGTGCGGCAACGGCGGAAGCGCTGCCGAGGCACAGCACATGGCAGCCGAGCTCTCTGGACGTTACCTGCGCGAGCGGCCGGGCCTGTATAGCGAAGCCCTCTCCGTCAACTCGTCGACCCTGACGTGCGTCGGAAACGATTACGGATACGATTACGTCTTCGCGCGTCAGGTCGAAGCCTTTGCTCGTCCCGGCGACGTGGTTATCGGCATGACGACTAGCGGAAGCTCGCGCAATGTCGTGCTCGCGCTCGAAGCGGCGAAACGGCGCGGCGCCGTCGCGATTGCCTTTACCGGCAACGGCGGTGGAAAGACTGCCGAGACCGCGGATCTTTCGTTGATCGGACCCAATGGATACGCCGCGATCGTTCAAGAAGTCCATCAGGTCATGGCGCATATCGTTTGCGACCTCGTCGAACAGCAACTCATTTTTGAGGGCGGGATCCCCGAATGACGTCTGCGCTGATGATGCCCGACGCGCGAACGCTCTTCGACCGCGCGAGCGGCCGGCGCATCATGGTCGTGGGCGATCTCATGATCGACGAGTGGATCTGGGGAACGGTCACGCGCATCTCGCCCGAAGCGCCGGTTCCCGTGGTTGCGGTTGCCGATCATTCCTTTTCACTCGGAGGCGCGGGCAATGTGGCAAATAACTTGCGGGCGTTGCGCGCCAACGTGGTTTTTGCCGGGACGGTAGGAAACGACGGCTTCGCAGCGCACGTGCGTGCGTTGCTTGTCAACGAACAAGTCGACGACTCGGGCGTCTTCACGCTGCTCGATCGCCCCACCACGCGAAAGACGCGGGTCGTCGCACATAGTCAGCAGGTCGTGCGCGCCGACTGGGAGTCTACCGCGCCATTGACCGAGCAGGATCGCAAACGGCTGGCCGGCTTCGTTCGCGAGCGGGCGGCAGAGTGCGACGCAGTTATTCTTAGCGATTACGCCAAAGGGTTACTTTGTCGCGAGATCGTCGAGGCTGCGTGCGTCTGTCCGCTCGTCTTGGCTGATCCGAAACCGCAAAATATCGAACTCTTCGCGGGTATTACGTGCGTCGCGCCCAACGCGGCAGAAGCCTCGACGATCACCCAAATTCCCATCGTCGACGACGAGAGCCTGGAGCGCGCCGGAATGCAGCTCATCGAGCTGCTGCGTTGCCGCTATGCCGTCATTACGCGAGGCGAACATGGGATGGCACTCTTCAGCAGCTCCGGCGAGCGCTTGCAGATTCCATCGGTCGCGCGCACGGTCTACGATGTCAGTGGGGCCGGCGACACGGTGATCGCCGTATTGGGACTAGCGCTGGCCGCCGGAGCGCCGATCGAGCAGGCGATGCAACTCGCAAACTTCGCGGCGGGCGCCGTCGTCGCGAAACTCGGCACGGCGACGGCGTCAGCCAAGGAAATTCTCGAGCTGCTCGACCCCGCTACATGACCGCGAGGAACTTCTTCGGACGACTGCTGAGCATCGATGAAGCCGTAGCCTGGCGAACGGAGTTGCGCTCGCAGAACCGACGCGTCGTGTTTACCAACGGTTGCTTCGATCTCTTGCACGCAGGACACGTGGAATATCTCGCATGGGCCCGCGAACAAGGCGACGCGCTGATCGTGGGTCTCAACGAAGATGTATCGGTGCGCCGAATCAAAGGGGAATCGCGTCCGATCGTGCCCTTCGCGCAACGCGCGGTCGTATTGCTTGCGTTGCGCAGCGTCGACGTAGTCGTCGGTTTCGGCGAACGCACTCCCGAGACGCTGCTCGATCGTATTCGACCCGACGTCCACGTCAAGAGCAATCAGTATTGTGAGGACGAGCTTCCCGAGCGAAGCGTCGTGCTGCAGCACGGCGGACGAATCGCCCTCGCCCCTCATGTCCCGCGCGCCAGCACGACGGAGATCATCGCGCGGGTGCTAGATGCGTATCGCGCTGACCGCTAACGGGCCGGGCGAAGTCGCCGGTTGGCTGCGGCCGCTTTTGCGCTCGCTCTACGAACGATCTCCCGATCTCCTCGCCCTCGTTTTCTTGGTGCCCGACGACTATGCGACGGGCTTCGAGTCGCAGATGATTCGGGATTCGTTTCCGCAAGCGCAGGTCTACGAGCCCAAGAGCTATCTCAAGTTCGCGCTCGGAGCTTCTCTGGAAGACCTTCCGCCGAGCGTTGACGTCGTGCAGTACGTCGGCGGTGATTTGCTGCACGCGGCACGGGTTCACGCGCGTCTGAAGGGACGAGCTGCGACGTATAAGTTTTCGCGTCGCCGCTACTGCCGGCTCTTCGCCCGCGCCTTCGCGGTCGATGCCGAGAATGTCGAGCAACTCGCCGAATCCGGCCTGCCGCGCGAGCGGATCGAGTGTGTCGGGAACCTTGCTATCGACGGAGCGCTCTTCGAATCGGCACTCCCTGCGGAGGCGCGCGCCCCAATCGACGGTATTCTTATCATGCCCGGGTCGCGACCGTATGAAATCGAAAACATGCTGCCGTTCTATTTCGGCGTAGCGCTGCGGATCCGGCGAGAGCGCCCTGAGATTCAGATTGCCTTTGCCGTCTCGCCGTTCACCTCAAACGCGCAGCTCCGCGCGGCAATCGAGGGCGGCGGCCATCCGCGAATGTTTGGGCGCAAGGGGCGGCTCTTGACCGAAGACGGCTGCACGTATCTGACGTCGAGCGACGGCGACTTGCGCATTCCGGTCTTGCGCAACGCTTTGGCGGCAGCCGCGCGCGCGAGGCTTGTCTTGACGATTCCCGGAACGAAAACGATCGAGCTTTCGGTGCTGGGCCGTCCAACCGTTGCGGTGACGCCGTTCAACGCTCCCGAGGTGGTCACGATTAACGGCCCGCTCACCTATCTCGACCGCATACCGCTGGTGGGAATTCCGCTCAAGCGTGCCGCAACCCTCGCCGTCGCGCGGCGCTTCAAGTACTACACGCAGCCGAACATGGACGCGAGAGCGGCGTTGATTCGCGAAGTACGTGGAACGGTTACGCCGGGACGTATCGCGCGCGTCGCGCTGGAGAGTTACGACGATCGCGCGTGGTTGGTCCAAAGCGGCGAGGCGCTTTCGCAGCTCTACCACGACCACGTCGGCGCGTCGCGCCGCATGGCCGATTCGCTTCTCGAGCTGGCTGCCTAGCGAACCGAGGGACGGCTCGATGGATTGTTCGGTCGTCATCGCGACGAAGGATCGCGCGCGCTATCTCCAATGCGCGCTCGTCTCGCTGCTCGCTCAACGCGACGCGCCGAAGTTCGAGATCATCGTCGTCGACAACGGTTCGACTGACGACACGGAAGGCATCGTGCGGGAGTTCGCGCGCGACGCTTCGGACGTGCGCTACGTTTCCGTACCGGAGCCCAATCGCGGCAAAGCTCGAAACCGCGGTGTCGCGGCGACGCGGGGGCGCTATCTCCTCTTCTGCGACGACGACGTCTACGTGCCGCCGGACTGGATCGGCGCGCACGTGGCGGCGCATCGGCTTGAGGGCGAGCGTGTCGTCAACGGTCCCATTATCAACGTTCCGTCGTACGGGCACCGGCCCAAGCCGCGGCCGCCCAACTATTCGCGCGCGTTTCTTTGTACGTGCAACGCGTCGCTTTCGAGGCATGCTTTCGAGCGTGCCGGCGGCTTCGACGAGAGCTTCGACTTGTACGGTTGGGAGGACACCGAGCTCGGCGTGCGCCTGCGCGCGGTCGGTGTGCGATGGCGGTTTGCCTGGGACGCGTATCTCTGGCACGTCAAGCCGCCCGACGAGAATACGCTTGCCGTCGAAGGCCGCAAGACCGTCGAAAAGGCACGGATGGCGCGGAAATTCCTGATGAAGCATCCGTCGGCTCGCGCTCGATTTGCAACCGGCGCGCATCCGCTCAACCTCGTACGCGGCAAATACCTCTTGCCCGAGCGGCTATTAGCGTTCTATGGCGGACTTGCAAGCACGCAGGGCGTTCCTTCGTGGCTGAGCCGGTGGATGCGCGCGCAATTTCTCGACGGGCTGTACTTGCGCGAGCTCGTTCGCGCGCGCGACGCTGACGATGTCCGATAAGGGCGCGCTGCTTTACTGCGCGGGCGGCGGCATCGGCGACTCCCTCGTGGCGTCGGTCGTCGCACGCGCGCTTCGGCGACGATTTTCGAGGGTGGATGCGCTCACGCTGCCCTCACATCGCGATGCGCTCGAACGTGTCCCCGATCTGGATGGCGTCACGATAGACGACGGCGACGAGCGGACGTTGGCCCGCCGCATCGCTCGCGCGGATTACGAGACTTGTGTGGTGACGTGGGCGACGCCGAGGACCGCGCGCGTTCCGTATCTCGCCGCGATCCCGGTGCGAGTCGGTCAGGCGCGCCGCTTCTACTCCTTTCGATTTACCAAGCGCGTCGTGGTCCGGAGTGAAGCTGGAGACGTGACGTCGCATTGGTCGGATATCCTGTTGGATTACGCGCGCGCGATCGGCTGCGATACCGATGACTGCCGGTATCGCTTCGTGCCGACGCTGCAAGACGAGCAGGACGCGGAGCGTTTCCGCCCGGAGACGGAGCCCTTTATCATTCTGGCTCCGTGCAACGCCGTGGCTTCGCGGCGAGGTAAGTGGCCGATCGGAGGATGGACTCGCCTCGCCGTTGCATTGCGCGAGCGTTTCGCAGCGCGCATCCTCGTCAGTGGATCGCGCGCCGACGCAATCATCGCTGCGGAGATCGTTCGCGGCGCGCGGGACCCGGCCATCGTATCGATTGCCGGGGAAACGAGCGTCGGCATCTTCGGCGCACTGGCGCGGCGCGCGCTGGGTTTTGTTGGTATCACGACGGGCTCCATGCACCTTGCCGCTGCGGTCGGCGCCCCGACGATCGGCATCTTTCCGTTTCAGACGGATTTTCCGGAGCGCTGGGCTCCGTTGGGCGAACGCTGCGCAATCGTGCGTGCCTCCTATCCGTGTCACAAGGGCGATACGAAAGAGCGATGTCGTGACTATGCCTGCATCGCGAATCTCGATGTGCCGCGCATCGTGACCTCGGCTACGTCGCTTTTGTCGGCCGCGCGATGAAGGCCACGATTCAGCTCTGCACGTACAATCGTGCGCCGCTGCTGGCTCGTGTGCTGGAGGCATGCTTCGACCAGACCGTCGCGGACTCGGATTATGAAGTCGTCCTCGTCGACGACGGGTCGACCGACGAAACGCCGCTCGTCGTCGAGACGGCGCGACGGCGAGCAACCTGCGCGTTTAGAGTGGTCTCGCAAGCCAATGCGGGGCTCGCGCGTGCGCGTAATGCCGGCATCGCGCAGGCGGCAGGCGAGCGCATCGTCTTCATCGACGACGACGTCTTGCCGATTCCGACCTTCGTCGAAGAGCACCTACGCGCCGCGCAGCGTCATCCGCGCGCGATCGTGCGCGGCGGCGCCATCGAAGTGGAGAATCCCGACGAGCTTCCGACTCCGATTTGGACGCTGCGAAACTACAGCGGCAACTATTTCTGGACGACGAACGTTTCGGTGCCGCTCGCGACGATCCGCGCGGTTGGCGGCTTCGACGAATCCTTTGCCGAGTACGGTTGGGAAGACATCGACGTTGGGTTGCGCCTGCGTTCCGCCGGCGTGCGCGCGGTCTTCAATCCGCGCGCGCTGGCCTTTCACGTGAAGCCGCGGCCGCGTGCCGCCGGCGTCGAGAGGACGATCGCGCAGGCGCGAGCGCAGGCGCGCACGGCGGCAAGGCTCGTGCGCCGTCATCCCAACTGGCGCGCCTACCTCGCGACCGGGGCAAATCCGGTGCAGCGCTCCTTTCAGGCGGCATTGCGCGCGTTACGTCTCGATCGGCGTTTTCGCGGGCGACTCGCCGGTTTGGCGGGTGACCGCGAGCTCGATCCGGGCGAGCTGCGCGCCGCGCGCGCCTTGGCGACCGATGCCTACTTCGTCGAGCTCGAACGGGCACTGCGCGAGGGGAACGCGTGAGGATATTGCTTTCGCGCACCGATCGAATCGGCGATCTCGTTTTATCTACCCCGGCCATCGCGTCCGTTCGCGCATCGTTTCCGGGAGCGCACGTCGCCATCGTGACCAGTGAATACAATGGCGTCGTCGTCGAACGAAACGACGATGTCGACGAGCGGATCGTTCTCGGGAAGGGGATCAGCCCGGGCGCCTTCGGCGCACGTTTACGGGACTACGATATCGCCATCGCGCTCGCTCCCCGCGCCGTCGACATCAGGCTGGTTGGGGCGACCAAGGCGCCGTTGCGTATCGGCTATACCTACGAGCGTCGTTGGTTTGCGCGCCTCACCGCGCCCCTCTACGTCAATCGCGTCATGATCTCCGAGGCCGATCCCGAACTCTGTGACCGCGAACCGTATCGCGTCGTCCGGCATGAAGTGATGCAACTGCTCGATCTGGTTGCACTCGCCGGCGCGCGCGAGCGCGTCCTCACCTTGCGACTCGACGTAACTGACGAAGACCGTGCCGTCGCGCGCGCGCTGCCGGCCGCCCCGATCGTCCTGCATCTCGGTCGGCGATGGTTCGTCGACGGGAGCACGCTCGACGGTACGCTGAGCATCGTGCGACGATTAGCCGAGCTCGCACCCGTCGTCATCACGTGCGCGCGCGATTGCGAACCCGCGGCTGCGGCCTTTGAGGCGAGCGGCGCGGTTGCGAGTCTGTTGTGCCGGCTGCCGTTTTACCAGTGGGCGGCCGTGCTCGAGCGCGGCAGAGTCGTTGTGACGGTCGATACCGGCGCGACGCACGTCGCCAGCGCCGTGAAACGGCCAACCGTCGTCGCCTTCGAGCACCGTTACTTCCGACTCAACTCACAAGAGTGGTCGCCGTACGGCGTTCCCCACGTCCTCGTGCGAAAGCCGGCGCGCGAAGCGCCTGAATCTATCGTCCGCTTTGGAGACGAAATCATCGAGGGTGTGGAGCGCTTGATGGGAGCACAGAGTGTCTGACCTGCCGGAAATCTCCGTCGTCATCCCGACCTACAACCGGCTCGACACACTCGAGTACGTTCTACCCACCTTGCTCGAGCAGGAGCTGCCTCCGTCGCAATACGAGTTGCTCGTCTGCGACTCGAACTCCACCGATGGAACGGCGCCCTTTGTGGAACCTCTTTTTGCGCGTCGCTCCACGCTGCGTTACTTGCGTGCCCCCTATAGCGGCCGAGCCGCAGCCCGCAACGCGGGAATTGCTGCGGCGCGCGGAGAGATCGTATTATTCAACGACGCCGACATCTTCGCGTCGCCCGATTTACTTTCGACGCATCTTCGACGCCATCGCCAGCGTACCGGCATCGCAATCGTGGGTCTCGAAGTACAGGTCAAAGATTTCGCGGAGTACGAGCTCAAACGAGCTACGCCCGAGCTACGCGGGCATCTGCATCCGCCCTCGCGAAAGGCGCTTTCGTGGCTTTATTTCCTCACGGGCAACGCATCGGTGCGGCGCGCGGACCTATTGCGTGCCGGCGGATTCGACGAAAGCTTTACGGGCTACGGGCACGAGGACCTCGAGTTGGGTTATCGCCTGCAGCGCTTGGGTATCGAGATTCTGTACGAGCCGGCTGCGGTGAATTATCATTGTCAAGCCGTCGCCTACACGGATCAAAAAGAAAAGATGCGGTTGGCCGGACGCTCGACGGCGCGCTTCTATCGCAAGCACCGGCACTTCGAGGTGATGCTCAAACTCGGCATGACGCCGGTATCGCTTGGCGCTCATTCGCTGCTGACGCGCCTGCCGCACCTTCTAGGATATCTCGATCGGCGCGCGGAGCATTCGCGTCTCGCGCGCGAACTCTTGCTGCAGTACTATTACGTTTCCGGAGTCAAAGAAGCGCAGCATGACGGATAGGGTTACGTGCGGCGAGCTTCGTGCCGCCGACGAAGGGCGGCACGTCGAGCTCGATGGCTGGGTCAACCGCCGCCGCGATCACGGCGGTTTGATTTTCGTCGACCTTCGCGATCATGCCGGCATCACGCAGATCGTCTTCGATCCAAAGCATCCTAGTTTCGCGCAGGCCGAACATTTGCGCAATGAAGACGTTTTGCGGGTTGAAGGCGGTGCGCGCCGGCGACCGGTGGGTACTGAAAACGCGCGGCTTTCGACTGGCGACATCGAAGTCGGCGTCGACGTACTGGAAGTCCTCAATCGCTCGCAGGTTCCGCCTTTTCAGGTGAACTCGGAAGATCCGGTCGACGAAAACCTGCGTCTGGAGTATCGGTATCTCGACTTGCGGCGGCCGCGGATGCAGCGCAACCTGCGAACGCGCCATCAGATCGTCAAGGCGATGCGCGATTTTTTCGATTCGCGCGGCTTCTTGGAGATCGAAACGCCGATGATGATCAAATCGACTCCCGAAGGAGCGCGCGACTATCTCGTTCCCAGCCGGCTCTATCCCGGCCACTTTTACGCGCTGCCGCAATCGCCGCAGCTCCTCAAGCAGATCTTGATGATTTCGGGGTTCGGCAAATACATGCAGATTGCGCGCTGCATGCGCGACGAAGACCAGCGCGCCGACCGGCTCGTCGAGTTCGTCCAGCTCGACGTCGAGCTTTCGTTTTGCACGCAAGACGAGGTCCTCGAAGTCATGGAATCGTGCATGCGCCATGTTTGGCATAGTGTTCTCGGCATCGAACTGCAGCCGTTTCCGCGGCTGACGCATCAGGAGGCACTCGCGAAATACGGTCTCGATAAGCCGGATTTGCGTTTCGGGCTCGAGCTTGCGGACCTCGGCGCGACCTTTGCGCAGAGCGAATTCGCCGTCTTCCGATCGGCACTCGATTCGGGCGGCGCGGTGATCGCATTGCGCTATCCCGCCGGCGCGGCGCTTTCGCGGCGCGATTTCGACGCGCTGACCGAGCTCGCCAAGACTTTCGGCGCGAAGGGTATGGTGTGGATCGCGCTCGCCGCCGACGGCATAAAATCTCCTGCGGCGAAGTTCTTGACCGAAGGGCAGATCGCCGCCGTTGGGGATGCGCTCGGTGCGCGCAACGGCGACGCGCTGCTGCTCTTTGCCGACAAGCGAGACTTGGCGTACGCATTCGCCGGCAAGATGCGCAACGAAGTCGGCGACCGCTGCAAACTGCGCGACCCCAACGTTTTTTCTTTCGCCTGGGTTACCGGTTTTCCGTATCTCGAGATCGATGAAGAGACCGGAAAGCCGATGCCGGCGCACCATCCGTTTACGTCACCGGCGCCGGGCGATTGGGATCTCATCGATCGCGACCCGATGGCGATGCGGGCCCAACATTACGACATGGTGCTCAACGGTTACGAGCTCGGTTCCGGCTCGATCCGTATCCACAAAGCGCAGGAGCAGCGCAGAATCTTCGAGATGCTCGGCTTGACGGCCGAACAAGTCGAGGATCGCTTCGGCTTCTTCGTGCGCGCACTCGAGTACGGCGCGCCGCCGCACGGCGGCATGGCGCTGGGAATCGACCGCATCGTGATGATCGCCTGCGGGGAAGAGAACCTTCGCGAAGTTACGGCGTTTCCGAAGAACTCCGTCGCGCGCGACGTGATGATGGACGCGCCGAGCCGCGTGCCCGAGCAACTCGTGCATGACTTGCATCTCCGTCACGCGCCAACACCGCATTCGCGCGGCTGAAAATCGCGTCGAACATCGGGGCGGTGAGCTTGCCGGTGTTCGTGTTCTGGCGGCTCGGGTGATAGGACGCGATGAGGGTAACGACCCTGTTCCTTTTGCTCGCTTGAAGCTCGGCGCCGTGACGAAACGCGACCGGATCGAAAGCGAAGCCGCGTTCCCGCAGTAGCTTAAGGAGCGAAACGAATGCGATTGCGCCGAGGGCTACCAGCACGCGCAAACGCGGCAGAGCGTCGAACTCTTCGAGCAGATAAGGAAAGCAGTTGCGCAGCTCCTGGGGAGAGGGTTTGTTCTCCGGCGGTGCGCAGCGAGCCGCCGCCGTGATGAGGCGTCGCGCAGCCGCAGTCCGTCATCTCGATGGATGGCCTCGGGTTGCGTCGCGAAGCCGGCGCGATAGAGCGCCGGATACAGGAACGCGCCGGAGGCGTCGCCCGTGAAGGGACGTCCGGTTCGATTGCTGCCGTGTGCTCCCGGTGCGAGACCCACGATCATCACCTGGGCGCCGCGGATCGCCGAACGCCGGAACCGGTTTACCCCAGTATTCGCAGTCGCGATGCGCCCGCTTGCGCTCGCGCGCAATTTGCGCGGCGTAGGCGCGCAGCCGGGGGCAGCGCTCGCAGCGGACGACTCGTGCCTGGATTGCCGCTAAACGCACGCAAGGATGTCGGCGTACTCGATGCCGATTGGCGCAATGACGTAGGCGACGCCCTCGTTGCGCTGCCAGATGCGTTCGATGGCGTTGCGGGGATAAACGACGCGCACGTTCGGCGCGGCCGGATCGTTGATCGACGCAGTCGCCGTCGCGCGTGAACCCGCAGAGCACGACGAGATGTCCGTCGGAGTGTGCGAGCGGTGCGCCCGGAAGCTCACCTTCGCGCCACGAATAGGAGATTGCGATTGGAACGTTGCGCTCGATGAGTCGCTGCGCGTGGTCGAGATTGCGGAAATGCGCGACGACGCCGCACAACCCGAGTCGTCCGCTATAGGCGACGTTGAACGACCAGTTGCCGGTCCCGTTGTAGGCACGGTCGAAGACGGCGCGCGCCGTTTCGCTCACCGGACGATCGATTCCGAAGAAGGCGTGAATCATCGAGAGGCTTGCGGCGCTGCACCATCCGCGGGATTCCGCAGAGTCCTCGATATTGCGAACGGGCGGGAACGTCGAGAATGAACGCATCGCGTCCGTACGGCAGCGAGGGACGAGCGTGCACGGGCGACGAGAAGGAGAGGAGTTCGAAATCTACGTCGCGGGCCCGCACGTCGATACCATCGAACGGCGGCGATGCGGAAATCACGTCGACGTCGACCCGCGTGCCTTCGTGCTCGGGACTGAAGGACTTCGCTCCGGTCGGATGCCACTCGGCGAGGTCGAGCCACTCGCTCGCGGGGCTGTGAGCACGAAGGAGCCGGAACGAAATGCGCCCGCTCGCCGCGTGCGTGTTCCAACTCAGCACGCCGCTTCGCGCCGGCTCGAAGATCAAACGCGCTTCTTCGCGGGCGTGCAGCACGTGAGCGAAGGCGGACCCTAAATGCTCCATTGCCACGAATTCCACGTGTCTCCGATGAAGGCCGCCGGCACGTAGTTCTTCAGGTCGCGATTCATCGCCGTGTAATTCATGCGCCAGCTAAAGAAGACCGCCGGAACGAGCTGACGCATGCGCGCCTCTTCACGCTGGTAGAGCCGTTTGCGCTCCGCTACGTCGAACGTAGAGGCTGCTGCTGCACTCGTTTCGTTGACGATCGGATCGTTCAACCACGACGTATTCGCGCCGCGGGGAGGGATAAACGCGCCGTTCCAGCTTCCCGAGTTGTCGGGGTCGGGCCCGTTGGTGACGATCGACCATTCGAGGTCATACTTTCCCGTGTAAACGGGGCCGTCCATCGCGAAGAGATAGCTGGGCGGAAAGTTTCGGATTGCGACGTCGATGCCCACCGACCGCAGCATCGACTGAATGAGCACTTGCGACGAGGTGTTCTCTTGATGCCCCGTTGTGGCATAGATCGTCAAACGCAGCGCGAGCGGGCCTTTGTGGAGCACTCCGTCGGGACCCATCGTCCAGCCGGCCTGCGCGAGAAGCCGTCTTGCGTCGCCGGGGTCGTAACGATACGAAGGCAGATGCGGCGCCGCCCACGATTCGGGGAAGATATCGGAAACGGCAAGCTGGTCGATGCCGTGAAAGACCGTGTCGTTGATACGCTTCCAATCGACCGCTTCGGCGATCGCGCGCCGCACGCGCACGTCGGCAAGCTGTGGACGGCTCATGTTCATTCCGAGATGTCGCCAGTCGGCGATCAGGCGCCGCTCGACCCTAATGCCGCTGATGCTTGCGAGTCGTGAAACCGCGTTAGGGTTGACGTTTCGATAGACGTCGATATCGTGGGTCGCCAGTTGATTGAACTGCGTGTTCACGTCCGGAATGATCTTCCAGACGACCTCCTTCACTTTCGGCGCTCCGCGAAAATAGCGGGGATTCGGCACGAAGACGAGCGAGGAACCGTGGTTCCATTCTTTGAGCAGATAAGGACCGCTCGAGAGGGGTCGTTCGTTGAACGTCGCGGAGTTGAGATTCGCCAGTTTGCCGAGCAGGTGTGCGGGCATCGGAGGGTAGGCCGCGCCGCCGAAGGCAAGATCGCCGAGCACCTCTACGCTTGGGCGCCTTAAACGAATGACGATAGTATAGGGATCGGGTGCGCTCGCCGACGCGATGAGATCCCAGCCATAACGCGTCTTGACGTTGTTGGCAGCGTTCATTACCGCATGATAGGTGAAGAGCCAATCCGCGGCGGTGAGGGGTGCTCCGTCGGCCCAAACGACGCCTCGTCGCAAGTGCAGGACGATACGTTTTCCGTCGTGACTGATGCCGCCGTTGGATACCGTCGGTACTTGGGTCGCGAGATCGGGGATGTAGTTACCTTGTGCGTCGTAGCGCAGCAAAAAGGAAAAAAGCAGACCGACGATGTCATCGGTGGCTTCGGTGTGACCGTACATGAGATTGAGGCTGTCGGGCTCCTCGTTTTCGCCTAACCGAATGACCCCGGGAATGGTCCACGCATTTTGGCGCGTGCCTGATGACGCCGGCTCGGTCCGCGAACAGCCCGAGTTCAGGACAAGAATTGAAAGTGCTGCTGCGGCACAGCGGCCGGCAATCACGGGCGCGTCGCCGTCGAAAGCGGCTGATGCTTCACGATTTGCGGCTCGATCGCGGCGTAGAACGCCTGGGCGCCGAAGCGCACGACGTCGTCGGCGGCCAATCCCGTTTCGCTCCGAGCGCGCGCGATCTCGGCGCGTGCCTCGTCCTCGCTCATCGCGTGCGTGTTGAGCGCGATGCCGATAACTTTGGCCGGCTTGATGGCTGCAAGCAGCCGCTCGTGCAAGGCGATGCACTCCGCATAGGGTAACGTCGGCGTCGGATACGGATCGATCTGCCGGCGTCGGGGATCGAAGACCAGCACGAGGGCGTCGGGTGCGGCGCCGGTCATGAGTGCGAGCGTCACCGCGGCGTACGCTGGATGATTGATTGCGCCTTGACCCTCGACGACGACGAGATCGGCACCCTCGTGCGCCGCATAAAGCACGAGTTGTTCGGCAGCCCCGGCCGCAAAATCGGAGATGACGCGATCGACCGAGATGCCCCAACCGGCGACGAGCACTCCGGTTTGCCCCGTCGGAACAAAGCGTGCGTTCTTCCCCGCCGCGTTTGCCGCCGCAACGAGCTCGAGCGAAACCGTCATCTTACCGACCGCGCATTCGTTTCCGACGGTGAGCAACACCGGTGTCTTGACACCGTACACGTCGCCGGAGAAGAGCGGCACGTCGGGGGGTTTCCGCACGTCCCAAATCGTCGTCCCGGCGGCGCGCGCGGCGGCGTGAAACTCGCGATCCTCGTCGAGCATTTCGTGCAAGCCGCTGACGATCTCCAAGCGCGCCGCGATTGCTTCTGCAACTGCACCCCGCCACGCGGGCGGCAGTCCACCGCCTTTGGGAGCCGTTCCGATCAGCAGCGCATTCGGCGTGAACTCCAGCGCTTGCGTAACCGTAGCGACGATCGGCGCGTCGCTCTGCAGATATGGGAGCACGTCCCGAACGCGACGCCCGGCGATCGACGGATCGATCACGGCGACTACATCGTCATTTCCGTAGCGAATGACGCCGTGCGCCGTTTTGGCATCGTCGAGAAACCGGTCGAGCGCGAGGATCGCGTAGCGGCGTCTCACGTCAATGCGCACTCTCGTACGCCCAGGCCGGGCGCGTCCGGAAGCACGAGTTTTTCGCGCTCGTAGCTCAGACCGGCAAACGGATCGCGCGCGATGAGGAGCGGTCCGTCGATGTCGGCCCAGTCGGCGAGCGGAGAAATATGCGCCGCTGCCGTCGCGGCGATCGCGCTCTCCACCATGCAACCAATCATGATCTTCATGCCCATCGCGCGGGCCGTTGCAATCGCTGCCAGCGCGCCGCGAATGCCTCCGGTCTTGGCGAGCTTGATGTTGACGCCGTCGACGCAGCCGTGCAGTCGCGGCAGATCGCTTGCGACGAGCGCGTCTTCGTCGGCGACGATCGGAATCGAAACGCGTTCTCGAATGGCTCGGAGCTGCTCGGGATACCCCGCGGGAATCGGCTGTTCGCAGAATTCGATGTCGTAGCGCTGCAGCTCCCGCAAGATTGCAACGGCGCTCTCCACATTCCAGCCTTCGTTGGCATCGATGCGAATCGTGCCCGCGTATCGGCTGCGAATCGACTCGATCGTCTCGATTTGCTGCGCCGGCGGGCCGCTTCCAAGCTTCACTTTGAGAATTGGCGCTTGCGCAACCTCCGCGACCTTCTGGAGCGTTTTCTCCGGATCGGCGATGCCGATCGTTCGCGACGTTCGAGGCGTTCCTTCGGGATCGAGCCCGAGCAGCGCGTAGAGCGGTTTGCCGAGTTCCTTGCCGATCCAATCGTGCAATGCGAGGTCGAGACCGGCCCGGGCAGCCGCGGGAATGCCGGCATGAAGGAGCGTTTCGAGACGGTAGGGGTCTTGCGACGCAAGCGCGTGCGACTCGAAATACTCCGTGACGCTTTCGACGGATTCGCCGTAGCGCTCGATGGGCGTCGCCTCTCCGATTCCTTCGCGGCCGTCACTGCGAACTCGAATGATGGCCGACCGTGCGATCGTCTCCGGATCGCCCCGCGCGATCTTGAACGGGTGCAGCAGCGGCAGCTCCACGGGCGCGACGGCAACCGACAGCATCGCCCTCGCATTCAACCGCTTACCGGCGCTTCCTCGGCGCCGCTTGACCGCTGATGGTACGTTAGTATGGCTCGACTGCGCATAGCGCGCAGCGCGCGCTGGTTCCGAACCGACTTATAAAACCTAGGGAGCATCAGCTCCGGCAGCGACGGACCGGCCGGGCACTACGCCTGCCGGCAGGGCGACCGGGCCGCACCCACCTGCGAGAACGCAGGTTCGATCCACGCACGCAAGACGCTACCTGCGGTTGAGCATCGCCCTTTGCCAACGGTGCACTGACGCGCGCAGCGCTGCGACGGTCGCCGCGCCTGAAGACTCGTCCAGCGCGAGATGTCCGCGAAAATCGGGAAAGGCGCCGAGGATATCCGCGATCGTGCGATCGCTTTCGTCTGCCGCATCGCTCCACAGCAGGATCGTGTTGGGAGCCAAGAGCCGCGGGTCGCTTGCGATGTCGAGCGCTTGGGGCTGCGGACCGTAACGCAGCCATGCCGAATCCGTCTCTTTCGTAACGCGTTTGCAGTCGTGTGTCGATGCAGCGAATGTTTGCGGCGCGTTGCGAAGTGCCAGCGTGACGTTGAGCGACTTTGCAAGCGACGTCGCCGTATTGAGCCGCGAAAGCTGCTCGCTCCAGGAACCTCGGGTTTCACGCGCAAGCGGCGCGGCCAGAATTGGCGCGCCGAGCGTCACGGCTCGCTCCAGAACTTCGCCGGCGTGCTCCGCTGCGGCAGTGAAGAAGTCCATGTCGGCGAGTGCCGCAATCGTGAGCCCGCGGTCGGCGGCCATCTTCTTGAGCTGCGCGAGGTACTCGGCGTCGGTACGCGGGAAATGGCGCGCGTCCAAAACAACCGCGTCGCAGGCAAGCTCACGCGCGCAAAGGTCCGAGAAATTCGAGTTGCGTCAGCTCCCCGCTCTCGATAGCGCGGTGAAGCGATCCGCTCGCGCAAGCAAGCTTCATCGGTATTCGAGCTTCGATAAGAGCATCGAAATAGCCCTTAGCACCGATGCGCCCTCCAAAGAGCCAATCGGCTCGACGCAGGGAAGAGTAGGGGATGGATATTCTGGAACGCAGCAGCGTCGAAGCGCAAGACCCCGACGTATTCGCGGCAATTGCCGGCGAGGAACGCCGGCAACGCGACAACCTCGAGTTGATCGCCTCGGAGAATTACGCCAGCCGCGCCGTCCGCGAAGCAATGGGCTGCGTGATGACCAATAAGTACGCCGAAGGTTACCCGGGAAAACGCTATTACGGCGGCTGCGAATTCGTCGACATCGCCGAAAAACTCGCGATCGAACGGCTCGGGAAGATCTTCGGCGCCGACCATGCCAACGTGCAGCCGCATTCGGGCGCGCAAGCAAATATGGCGGTCTTCATGGCTGTGCTGCAGCCGGGAGATACCGTGCTCGGCATGTCGCTTGCGCACGGCGGCCACTTAACCCACGGAACGAAAGTTAGTTTTTCGGGAAAGCTCTACAACGCGTCGGCGTACGGCGTCCGGCAAGATACCGAGCTGATCGATTTCGATCAGGTGCGCGCCCTGGCGCGCGAGCACAAACCGAAGCTGATCGTTGCGGGGGCGAGCGCATATCCGCGCATCATGGAGTACGAGCCGTTTCGCGAAGTCGCCGACGAAATCGGCGCGATGCTTCTCGTCGATTTCGCGCACATTGCCGGCCTCGTTGCGGCGGGACTCCATCCGTCGCCGGTGCCGCTTGCCGAATTCGTGACGTCTACGACCCACAAGACGATGCGGGGCCCGCGTGGCGGTTTCATCTTATGCAAGCAGCAGTGGGCGCAGCCCATCGACAAAAGCGTTTTTCCAGGTATTCAAGGCGGTCCGCTGATGCATGCGATTGCCGCCAAAGCCGTTGCATTCGGCGAAGCACAGCAGCCGGAGTTTACGACGCTATCAACGCAACGTCGTCGAGAATGCACGGGCGATGGCCGACGAGTTTATGCGCGGCGGTCTGCGCCTCGTTGCCGGCGGCACGGACACGCACTTGATGCTGGTCGATGTTTCGGTGAAGGGTCTCACCGGCAAAGCAGTCGAGGAATATCTCGATCTGATCGGCATCACGGTCAACAAGAACGCGATTCCGTTCGACAAGCAAAAGCCGTTCGTCGCTAGCGGCATTCGCATCGGAACGCCGGCAATTACGGCGCGAGGCTTCGGCGTCGAGGAGTGCCGCGAGGTCGCCCGTATCATCATGCGACGGGTTTGCCGATATCGAAACGCGCGAGCAACTCGAACCTCTTCGCGCGCGCGTTCACGAGCTGACCTCGCGCTTCGACGTGCCGTAGGACGGCCGTTGCGAAGGCATGTAGCCATACCGCACTAAAGAGGCAGATCATGCGCCCCGGATGGGACGAGTATTTCATGCAGATCGCGCATACGGTTGGAACGCGCGCCACGTGTCCGCGCGCGTCGGTGGGGTGCGTGATTTCGCGCGAGTATCGCATTTTGACGACCGGCTATAACGGCGCGCCGCGCGGCGTCGCGCACTGCACTGAGGTCGGCTGTACGCTCGTTAACGATCATTGCTTGCGCGCGACGCACGCCGAAGCAAATGCCGTCGTGCAGGGCGCGCTGCACGGCGTTAGTCTGCAGCATGCGACGGCATACTGCACCGCATCAGCCCTGCGTCAACTGCTCGAAGCTGCTGATCAGCGCCGGCGTGACCAAGATTATTTATCGCGAGGCCTATCCCGACGCCGTCGCGGGCCAGCTCCTGGCGGAAGCCGGCGTCGCGCTGGTGCAATACGCGACACTCGAAGGAGCGCGAGGGTGAGCGCGCACCACATCAGCCCGGGGCTGCTGTATGGCGCCGCATTCGTCATTGCAGCACTGATGAGCGTGCTGGCGACGCCGTTGGTCGTTCGGCTCGCGTTGCGTCTGGAGATCGTGGATAACGCCGCGCAGGAGCGCCGGATGCACGCGGTGCCCAAGCCCCGCGTCGGCGGCATCGCCGTCTTCTTCGGTTTTGCGTTCGCGCTTTTTACCGTCCTCGGGCTTTCGCAAGTTTCGCCGTTCGGCATTGCTTCCGTCAGCCGATCAATTCGATGCGATTCACAAACTCGTCGGACTACTTTTCGGCAGCCTCCTGATACTCGGGGTCGGCATTTGGGACGACGTCATGCAGATGCGTCCGCGCAACAAGCTCGTCGCACAGATCGTCGTTGCGCTGATTTCGATGCTGTACGGCTTCGTGATTCCGGGAATTACCGTGCCCTTCGATCACAATCCGGGGACGAATTGGATCGACTTTCCGATCTGGGTCGGCGTGCCCCTCACGCTGCTCTGGTACGTCGGGATGATGAATGCGATCAACTTTCTCGACGGGTTGGACGGACTGCTGACCGGCGTCGCGGCAATCTCGAGCCTCTTTCTCTTCGTGATCTGCCGTGCTTCACGCCAATCCCGTCGTCGCGCTGGTCGTCGCGGCATTGACGGGCGCGGCGTTGGGATTCTTGCCGTATAATTTCAATCCAGCGCGCATCATCTTGGGGGATGCGGGCTCGCTCTTCATCGGATACGTCTTCGCCACGGTTTCGATTATCGGCGCGAGCAAGACCGCCATTGCCATCAGCGTCGTCGTCCCGCTTCTGGTTCTCGCACTGCCCGTGCTCGACACCGCCGCCGCGATCGTTCGCCGGGCGCGAAGCGGCAAGCGAATCAGCGAAGCCGATCGCGAGCACTTTCACCACCAGCTCATCTTTCGATTCGGGCTCAACGTGCGTCAGGCCGTTTTGCTGCTCTATGCGGTATGCTTCGTGCTCGGCGCGGTCGCGCTAGCCTTCAGCGGCGAGTTCACACACGTCTTTCGGCACGCAACGTAAGTCAAGGTTCCCTTAATGACAAAGCTGCGAGTGATGAGCGTTTTCGGGACGCGTCCCGATACCATCAAAATGGCACCGGTCGTTCGCGCGTTAGCGTTGCATCCGCAAATCGACGAGCTCGTCTGCGTGACGGCGCAACACCGCAAGATGCTCGACGATCTGCTAGCCCTCTTCGGGATCTCGCCGGACTTCGACCTCGACGTGATGACGGAGGACCAAACGCTCACGGACGTCACGACCCGCGTCCTAATCGGCATGGAGCGCGTTCTCGCCGACGCACGTCCTGAAGTCGTATTAGTGCACGGCGATACGACGACGAGCACGGCTGCGGCGCTTGCCGCGTTCTACCAGCAGATTCCCGTAGGACACGTCGAGGCCGGACTTCGCACGCAGAATCGCTGGCTGCCCTATCCCGAGGAGATGAACCGGCGTCTGACTGCGGCGATCGCATCGTATAACTTCGCCCCGACGAACTTGGCGCGCGATCATCTCCTTGCCGAAAATGCTATCCCGGCAGACATTTTCGTTACCGGCAACACGGTCATCGACGCCTTTGTGGAGACGTCGGCTCGTGCGGACTTACCCGTCCCGCCACACTGGCACGAAATCGATTCGACCCGTCCCTCGATCGTCGTGACGGCGCATCGCCGCGAGAACCATCCATATATGCGCGCCATTTGTGAAGCGCTGCGCGAGATCGTCGCGCTGCCGCAACGGCCCCAAATCTATTGGCCGGTCCATCCTTCCCCCCGTGTTGCACCGGTTGCGCACGAGATGCTCGAGGGCGTCCGGGGCGTCGTCTTGGTCGAGCCCATCGATTACGCCGAAATGGTCGCGGCCGTGCGCGACTGCACGTTCGTGCTGACGGACTCGGGCGGTCTGCAAGAAGAGGCGCCATGCCTGGGCAAGCCGGTGCTGGTGATGCGCGACGAGACCGAGCGCCCCGAGGGCCTCGCGGCCGGGACGCTGGAGTTGGTGGGTCATCGTACCGATCGCATCGCGGCCGCCGCGCGGCGTCTGTTGACCGATGCAGCCGCGTATGCGGCAATGGCGCAGGCTGACAATCCCTACGGCGACGGGCATGCCGGTTCGCGTATCGCGCAATGGCTCGCCGCGCGGTTGCGAGGCGCCCCGGAGCCGCAGCCGTTCGTGGGAGAGCCCCGCGGCACGGCAACCGGGCGCCGATGAAGCAAATTCTCCCGGTCGTGGCGGCCGGGGGAACGTTCGCCGGCGCCGCCGTGCTCGGTCTGCTGGCCGGGATCGTTGCTGCCGGCCGCAGCGGCAAGCCGATGCTCGTCCCGGCAGGGCTGCTGCTGGGCGCGCTCCTCGGGGGATACTCGGCGGTGCGTATTCTGCTGCGGTCGATGAAATGACGGAGTATTACCGCTTCAAATGGTCGGTGGCACGAAAGTCGGCCCTCGTAGGGTTGGTGATCGCCTTGGCACTGCTGCCCTGGAGCTGGTACGCGAGCCTGGCGGTCGGCGTGGGATTTGCCTGCGGTCTGGCTAACACGCTGGCGATCATGCGTGGAAGCGAGCGTTTAGTCGGGGCAGGCAGCCCGATGTTCTTTGGGTTAAGTAGTTTACTGCGCCTGGCAGGCTTTAGTATAGTAGCGGCGGCATTGGCGGCCCGAGGCCCGTGGTGGTCGCTCGGGCCGTTTCTTGCCGGCTTCTTCTTCCCGCTCGCTGCGTATGCATGGGTCGCGTCGCGAGCCTTCCGATAGACCGACCAATAACCAAAACGGACCAATAACGCGTGCACGAACAGATCGGCGAACACATTCTATGGCATCTGCCGGCGCTCGGCCCGGTGCATGCCGACACGATTATGACGACCTGGCTGGTCATGGTCGTCTCGTTGATCTTTTTCGGCTGGATCGGCGCCAGCTATCGTTCGCCCTACGTTTCCAAGCGCCAAGCGGTCCTCGAATCCGTCTTCAACTACATCGCGGATCTCGTCACCAGCGTGCTCGGCGAAGGCGGCGAACCGTTCGTGCCGTTCTTCGTTGCGCTATTCATCTTCATTTTTTTGCTCAACCAGTTCGGCATGCTGCCCTTCAAAGCGCTCGGGTTGCCCTTTGGAGGCTCTCCGACGGCCGATCTCAATACCGTGGTCCCGCTGGCGCTCGTCGTCTTCGTGATGATTCAGGTCGTGGCGTTTCGCAGGAAGGGCCTCTCCTATTTGGGTCACGTCCTCAAGCCGTTTCCGGCGCTCTTGCCGGTCAACATTCTCGACGAGATTCTCCGCCCGATAACGCTGGCCGCGCGGCTCTTTTTCAATATCTTCGTCGGCGAGCTGCTCTTCGTCATCGTTACTTCGATCATTCTCGCGCGCATCAGCATCGGGTTTTTCAACCTATCGCTGGGCGTTGCGGTCGTTCCGTTCCTCATTCAATTCTTCAACTTTTTCGTCGGAACGATCCAGGCTTTCGTCTTCACGTTGCTGGCAATCGTCTATCTGTCGCTGGCGCTTGCCGACGATCACTAGAAAGGAACTCTTGTGAATCCAGAAGCGTTAATCGCAGCCGCAGCGGTACTCTGCTTCGGCGTCGTGATCTCCGGCGTCGCCTTCGGCTCGGCCGTCGGCGACGGCATCGTCGCATCGAAGGCGGTCGAATCGATCGCGCGTCAGCCGGAGGCGCGTCCGAATATCTTCCTCTTCATGTTCTTGGGCGTCGGCGTCTTGGAAGCGGTGCCCTTCATCGCGATCGCCCTCTCTTTCTACATCCTGCTGGTGGTCGTGAAAGTGCCGCAGATCATCACGGCGCTGGTGAAGTAAGCACCCACAATGGGCTTCCTCGCGATCGACGGGACGCTGGTCGTTCAGCTCGTGAACTTCGCAATCTTCCTCGTGCTGCTCAACATCGTCTTTCTGCGGCCGGTCGGTCGCGCGATCGCGAAGCGGCGAGAGTACATCAATAGTCTCGTCTCAGACTACGATCGTTACCAAGAGGAAGCGCGCAGCTTGAGGGCCGAGGCTGAGAACGTGCGCGTCGTGGCGCGGCGTGAGGCAGAGCATCGCCTGGGGACCAGCCGCGCTGCGGGCTCGAACGAGGCCGCCGAAGTATCGAGCCGCTACGCGCAACGAGCGCAGACGATCGTCGAGGAGGCGCAACGTACGGCGCAAGCGGAGCTGGAGGATGCGCGCGCCGGAGAGGGCGACGCGGTCGCGCGCCTTGCGGCGCTGATGGTGGAGCGGGTCATGCCCGAGGGCGCACAATGAACGATTCGCAGCTCTACCTGCAAATTGCCGTTTGGAGCCAAATCGTCTCCTCGATCGTTTTTATCGGCGTTCTCGTCTATATGTGGAATCGATGGCTCATGCCGGTCGTGTTTGCCGCGCAAGCGCGCAGCAATCAGCAAATCGCCGAGGCCGAGCGCCATCGCGACGAAGTCAAGGGTGCGCTAGAGGCGTTGCGCCGGGAAATCGAGACGGCGCGCCACGACGCCCAACTCATCGAGCAGCGCGTCACCACGCGTGCGGCGCACGAACGCGAGCTCCTCGTCAAAGAGGCCACCGAGGCGGGAGAGCGGGCCGTGGCCGATGCGGCGCGCGAGCTGGAGCGCGCGCGGGCGGCGGCTCGCCACCGGCTGCGCGAGGAGATTCTCGAGCGCGCCTTGCAGCTCGCTCGTAAGGAAGCTGCTCGACGCGTCGGGCCTGCGACCGACGCGCGTTTTGTCGAAAGCTTCGCCGGTTCGTTGGAGCGCGCGGCACGTGGTTAACCAAACGCTGGCCCGCCGATACGCCGTTGCGATTGCGCAGCTCGCACGCGAACAGGACGCAGTGGAACGCGTGACCGCCGATCTACGGGGCGTGTCGAGGACGATCGGTGAGCCCGGGCTAATCCACGATTTTTTCGTTTCGCCGGTAATCGATCGACCCGCCAAAGAGCGCGTGCTGCTGCAAGTCTTTGAGAGCCGGCTACATCAGGTCGCACTCCATTCGTTACTGCTGCTCGTGCGAAAGCGGCGAGAGGCGTTGCTGGGCGCGATCGTCACGGAGTACCTCGCGTTGGAACGGGCGGCACGTGGCGTCGAGGTGCTCACCATTTCGTCGGCGAGACCGCTCGGTGGGCCCGAGCGTTCGCGTTTGATCTCTCGCCTCGAGGACTTTTATGGGAAAAAATTCGAGGTTACCGAGATCGTCGATCCTTCGCTCATCGGAGGACTCCGTATCATGATGGGTGATCGCCGGATAGATGCGACAATTTCAGGCCGTCTCAACGCGCTCGCGCGCGAACTCGCCCAAACCGCCTAAAGAAAGTCACCAATGATAAACGCCGATGAAATAGCCGGTATCCTCAAACAACAGATCGAGCAATTCAAGACCGGCATCCAAGAAGATGAAGTCGGAACGGTCCTCGCGGTTGGAGCGAACCTCGCCCGCGTCTACGGCCTGCGCGGAGTGCGCGCGTCCGAGTTGGTCGAGTTTCCCAACGGTCTGCAAGGCGTCGCGCTCAACCTGGAAGAGGACAACGTCGGCGTGGTGATCATGGGGCCCGATGTCGAGATCAAAGAGGGCGCCAGCGTGCGGCGCACGGGCCGCATCGCATCGGTGCCGGTCGGCGACGTCATGCTCGGCCGGGTCGTCAATCCGCTCGGACAACCGCTAGACGGCAAAGGCGACATCGAGACGACGCGCTTTCGGACGATCGAAAACGTCGCGCCGACGGTCGTTGCGCGCCAACCCGTCAAGCAGCCGCTGCAGACCGGCATTCGTGCGATCGACGCGCTTATTCCGATCGGCCGCGGACAGCGCGAGCTCATCATCGGCGATCGTTCGACGGGCAAGACGGCGATGGCCGTCGACACCATCATCAATCAACGCGGGCGCGGCGTCTTTTGCGTCTACGTTGCGATCGGGCAGAAGAACTCGACCGTCGCGGCGCTGGCGCAGACTCTGCAGCAGAAGGGCGCGATGGAGTACACGACGATCGTCGCGGTTAGTCCATCTGAGGCGGCGGCGCTGCGGTGGCTTGCGCCGTTCGCCGGGTGCGCGATGGCCGAGGATCTCATGTACTCCGGCAAGGACGTGCTGATCGTTTACGATGATCTCACGAAGCACGCGCAGTCCTATCGCGAGATGTCGCTGCTGCTTCGGCGACCGCCGGGACGAGAAGCCTACCCGGGCGACGTTTTCTACTTACACTCGCGCCTTCTCGAACGCGCCGCGAAACTTTCCGACGCGATGGGGGGCGGGTCGATGACGGCGTTGCCGGTCATCGAAACGCAGGCCGGCGACTTTTCGGCATACATTCCGACGAACGTCATTTCGATTACCGACGGGCAGATCTATCTAACCCCGCAGCTCTTCTACCAAGGAATCCGCCCGGCAGTCGACGTCGGACTTTCGGTCTCGCGCGTCGGCGGCGCCGCGCAGACCAAGGCGATGAAATCCGTCGCCGGTCAGCTCAAACTCGAGCTGGCGCAGTACCGCGACCTCGCTGCCTTCGCCAAGCTTGCCAGCGATCTCGACAAAGCGACGCAGAACCAGCTCATGCGCGGCGAGAAGCTCACGGAACTTCTAAAACAGCCGCAATATCAGCCGCAGCCGATGGAGGACCAAGTCGCGATCATCTACGGCGCGACGCACGGTTTCGTCAACGACGTCGCGACTGCGCGCTTGCAGAACTGGGCGTCGGCGCTGATCGACTTTCTGCACGACAAACATCCCGAAATCCCCGAGGCAATCGCGAAGAGCGGCCAACTCTCCGACGACACGGCCAAGCAGCTGGACGCCGCTCTCGCAGAGTTCAACAAGAGCTTTTGATGGCGACCGTTAAGGATTTGCGCGATCGAATTCGATCGCTCAAGAACACGCAGCAGATTACCAAGGCGATGAAGCAAGTCGCTGCAGCCAAGATTCGGCGCGCCGAGCTGGCGCAGAAGCGCGCGCGCCCTTATGCTGAGTCACTCGCCGAAATGCTGGCCGATCTGATCGCTGCGGTGCATTCCGTCGATCATCCCTTCATGAAGCCCGGAAGCGAAGGCGCGCCGGCCGGCGTCATTCTCATCACGGCCGACAAGGGGCTCGCCGGCGCGTTCAACTCGAATGCGATTGCCGCCGCCGAGAGCTTCGCGCGTCGTCAAGACGGCGTCAAGTTCTATACGATCGGGACGAAAGCGCGCAACGCCGTGCGCCGCTTCGGCATGCCTGACCATCTAACGTGGCTCCTTGGAGCGCCGTCGAAGATCGAGACCGCACGGGAAGTGGCGCGCGCTGCGACCGATGACTTCGATCGAGGCGAAATTTCCGAGATCGTCCTCGTCTCGCAGAAGCTCATTTCGATGCTCTCTCAACGCCCCCAAACCCGTAAACTCGTGCCGATCCTCACCGAAGACCTGGCGTCCCTGCGCGACGGCGATCGCCGGGAAACGCCCAGTAGCACGCCTGGAGCGATTGAGTTTTCCCCCTCTCCCGAATTCGTGCTATCGCGCCTTCTGCCGAAATATCTCGAATTCACGATCTATTCCGCAATGCTCGAGACCGACGCCGCATTCTTCGCCGCGCAGCTCGTCGCGATGACGAATGCCACCGATAACGCCTCGAAGCTCATCGACGAGCTAACCATCCAAATGAACAACGCCCGCCAAGCCGCCATTACGACGGAACTCCTAGAAATCGTGGCCGGCGCGGAAGCACTCGGGGTAGCGTGACCCCTACACTATCATACAGATTTGAGAAATATGGAAACGATAGACAAGACAGCAGCTGCAACCGGTAAGGTCGTGCAAGTCCTCGGGAACGTCGTGGACGTCGAGTTCACCCCCGAGACTCTACCGAGAATCAACGACGCACTCCGCGTCGGCGTCAACGAAGGTTCGAACCCTTCGACGCGCTCGGAGCAAGTTAGCCGCGACGGCGCTGCGAGCGCGCAGCGGACGGAGCTGGGCGGCACGGCGATGGAGGCGCGTGAAATCACGCTCGAAGTGCAAGACGAGCTGGGCGACAATCAAGTTCGGTGCCTGGCGCTGGCATCGACCGATGGTTTGGTGCGCGGCGCTCCTGTACGCAATACGGGCGCTCCGATCGAAGTCCCCGTCGGCGAAGGGACGTTAGGCCGTCTTTTCAACGTACTCGGCGAAACAATCGATAGCGACGAGCCGGTAAAGGCGGCGGCAAGGTGGCCGATTCACCGTCCGGCGCCGGAACTCAAATACCAAGAGCCGACGGCGCGTATTTTCGAGACCGGCATCAAAGTGGTCGATCTCATGGCGCCGTACACGCGCGGTGGCAAAGTGGGATTGTTCGGTGGCGCGGGCGTCGGCAAGACCGTGCTCATTCAAGAGCTCATTCGCAACATTGCGTACGTCCACAAAGGTTTTTCGGTCTTCACCGGCGTCGGCGAGCGCACGCGCGAGGGCAACGATTTGTGGTTGGAGATGAAAGAGTCCGGCGTTCTCGCGCAAACGACGCTCGTCTTCGGGCAGATGGACGAGCCGCCGGGGGTTCGTTTTCGCGTCGCGCAGACCGGTGTAACGATGGCGGAGTACTTTCGTGACGAGCTGGGCGCGGACGTGCTGCTCTTCATCGACAACATCTTTAGATACATGCAAGCCGGTTCCGAAGTCTCCGCGCTGATGGGACGCATGCCGTCCGCCGTCGGTTATCAGCCGACGCTCGGTACGGACATGGGCGTCCTCGAAGAACGCATCACGTCGACCCGCAAAGGCTCGATCACGTCCGTGCAGGCGGTCTACGTTCCGGCTGACGACTATACCGACCCGGCGGTCGCGACAACGTTCGCGCATCTTGACGCGACCACGGCGCTCTCCCGGCCGATCTCCGAGCTGGGCATCTATCCTGCGGTCGATCCACTTGCTTCGACGTCGCGCATTCTGGATCCGCAGGTCATCGGCGAAGAGCATTACGCCGTCGCGCGCGGCGTGCAGGAGGTCTTGCAGCGCTATCGCGATCTGCAAGACATCATCGCGATTCTAGGCGTGGAAGAGCTCTCGGAGGACGATAAAGTCGCCGTTGCGCGAGCGCGCCGCATTCAACGCTTTTTCTCGCAGCCGTTCTTCGTCGCCGAGCAGTTCACCGGGCGCGCCGGGAAATACGTCAAGCTTCCCGAGACGATCGCTTCGTTCAAAGAGATCCTGGAGGGTAAAGTCGACGACCTGCCCGAGGGCGCGTTCTTCTACGCCGGCACCATCGGCGAGGTTCGCGAAAACGCCGAACGGATGTCGCGTGCCTAGCCTTCCGTTCAAGCTCGTCACGCCGACGGAGATCGTCTTCGAGGGGGAGGCCGAGCTCGTCATTGCGGTAACGACTGAGGGCGAAGAAGGAATTCTTCCGCACCACGCACCTTTTCTCGCCGCACTCAAACCGGGTGTCTTGCGGGCGAACGTCGTGCGGCGAGATGCCGACGCGAGCGCAGGCTCGCGTCTCGAGCTTGCAACCAGCGAAGGCTTCATGCAGGCTCTGCCCGACCGCGTCACCGTCTTGGTCGACGAGGCGATTCGATTCGACGACGTTGTCGTCGCGCAGGTGCGACAAGAGCTTTCCGACGCCATCGAAAGGCAAAAAGCAGCGGGTGAGGACCGCGCGCATTATGCGCGCGAGCAGGCGGCGATCGAATTTGCCAATGCGAAGCTTCGCCTTACCGGCCATAAGTGACCGAAGAGCCGGTTAGTAGGCGAGTGCATCGCCTGCGCGAACGGTAGATCGAAGAGTATGTTAGATCGGCTCGAGACGACGCTGCGGATTCGAGGCGGCGCGCGTTTGGAAGGTTCCGTCGCGACCCACGGCGCCAAAAACGCCGCGTTGCCCATCATGGCCGCCTCTCTGCTGGCAAAAGGCACGGTAACGCTGCGGCGGGTGCCACGGATAACCGACGTGTCCGTTATGTCGTCGCTGTTGGAAGCATTGGGAGCGCGAATCCGCTATGAAGGCGATAACACCGTTACCATCGACGCCAGTAACGCTGCCTCGTATCGCGCGCCCTACGCGCTCGTGCGCAAGCTGGCCGCTTCGTTCGATGTCGTCGGGGCGCTGCTCGGGCGATTCGGCCGGGCGGAGGTTCCGCTGCCGGGCGGCTGCGTACTCGGTACGAGGGCGACCGACATGCACGAGCAAGCCTTTCGCGCATTGGGCTGCAACGTCCACAACGCACACGGTTATCTCATCGCCGAGTCGCGCGGTCCGCGCCTGCGTGGCGCCGAAGTCGAGTTCAGGATGCCCAGCGTGGGCGCGACGAAGAACGCGATGCTCGCCGCGGTGCTCGCCGAAGGTACGACACGGCTCAATAACGTTGCGATGGAACCTGAGGTCGTCGATCTCGCCAACTTCCTCGTCGCGATGGGGGCGAAGAATCGCCGGCCATGGAACCGACACGGTCGTTATCGAAGGCGTGGACGAGCTTCACGGTGTCGAGTACGAAATTATCCCCGACCGAATCGTAACCGGTACCTTGCTGCTCGCTGGAGCCGTGACGCGCGGCGACGTGACGGTAACGAGTTGCCGCCCCGAGCATCTCGGTGCGCTTACCTATAAGCTCGTTGAGTGCGGCGTCGTTACGATGACCGGCGACGATTGGATTCGCGTGAAGGCCGACGGTATCACCGGCGGCACGGATATCCTCACCGCTCCGTATCCGGGTTTTCCTACGGATCTGCAGCCGCAAGTCGTCGGCTTCCTCTGCACCTGTCCCGGAACGAGCGTCGTGGAGGAGTCCATCTTTAACGCTCGGTTTTCATACGTCAACGAGCTGGCACGCATGGGCGCCGACGTGAAAGTGACGATGGAGAGCAACGCTGCGGTCATCAAGGGGCCGACGCAGCTTTCGGGCGCGCCGGTAGAAGCACCGGACATCCGCGCAGGAGCCGGACTCGTTGTCGCCGGACTTGCAGCGGTCGGTGAAACCGAAATCATCGGTTTGGAATATATCGACCGCGGCTACGAGCGTCTCGAAGAACTTGCTTTCGGAGCTTGGAGGACAAGTGCAGCGAAGCAGCGGCGTCACGCCGCTCGTCGAGCCTGCCGGTCTTTTCGAAACGAGCGAGTATCCCGCGCGTCTCGGCGACGGGTTAATCCCTTCAACGCAGGAGCGAGGTTCCTTAACTTGGATATCGGCATCGACCTGGGCACGGCAAACGTGCTCGTTCACGTCAAGGGCAAAGGCATCGTCTTGCGCGAGCCGTCCGTCGTCGCGAAAGACGTCAACTCGGGCCGCATTCTCGCGGTCGGCGAGGAAGCGCGGCAAATGCTCGGACGCACTCCGTCACACATTCAAGCGATTCGCCCGCTGCGCGACGGCGTCATCGCCGATTTCGAAGTCACGGAGGCGATGCTTTCGTACTTCATAAAGAAGGTGATGAAAGACCGTTCGTGGTGGTCGGCGATCGTCAAGCCCAAGCCGCACGTGACGATCTGCGTGCCCGCCGAAATCACCAGCGTCGAAGAGCGCGCCGTCAAGGATGCGGCCAAACTCGCAGGCGCGCGCGACGTCGGGATCATCGAGGAGCCGATGGCGGCGGCAATCGGTGCAGGGCTGCCGATCGAGGGACCGTCGGGGAGCATGGTCGTCGACATCGGCGGCGGTACGACCGACGTTGCGGTCATTTCGCTGGGCGGCATCGTCGTTTCGCAATCGTTGCGCGTGGCCGGGAACAAGATGGACGAGGCCATCGTGCGCTATATTCGGCGCGTCTACAATCTGATGATCGGCGAACGAACGGCCGAAGAGATCAAGATCAAGATTGGTTCGGCGTACAAGCTCGAGCAAGAGCTAGCGATGGAGATCCGCGGACGCGACTTGATCAACGGTTTGCCGAAAACGGTGAAGATCACCAGCGAGGAGATTCGTGAAGCGCTTTCCGAGCCGGTGGGCGCCATCGTCGAAGCGGTGAAATCCGTGCTCGAAAAGACGCCGCCCGAGCTTGCGGCCGACATCATCGACCGCGGAATAATCCTGACCGGCGGCGGAGCGCTCTTGCGCGGTTTTGAAAAGTTGCTCTCGGAAGTGACCGGCGTTCCGGCTATCGTTGCCGACGATCCGCTTTCGTGCGTAGCGATCGGCACAGGCGCGCGATTACGGGTATGAGGGGCGGGATGGCGCTCGAGCGTTTTGGACGCATCGTCGACGCGCGTGCCGCAAAGGTCGAGACGGTTGCCAAGAAGTTGCGTTGGCGGTGTTTTCAGGCCGTACGGTAATCTTGCCGAACGATACCAGCTATCTCATCGGATGCGATCCATATCACTACGAAGCGATCGACCGCGTTTACGCCGCAATGGGACGTCCCGATAACCGCCCGCTTACGATGCACGTTGCGACGCCGCAAGAATTCCTAGAGTACGCGGCCGACAATCCGCTGGCGATCCCCGCCGCAAAACGGCTGCTTCCCGCGCCGGTCATCCTCTTGATTCGCAAGCCGGCATTCGTTAGCGACGAGCTCGCGGCCGGCTTGCACACGCTTGCATTTCGCGTGCCGGACGATCCGTTTTCGCGCGACCTTCTCGAGCGCTGCGGGCCGATCGCCGGCACGACCGCGAATCCAAGAGGAGGCCCCCAATACCGCGGCGATGCCGACCGATCGATGCTTCCTGCGCCGATCTCCTGGTGGAGCATGGACCGACGCGCTACGATAGCGAATCTTCAATCGTCGATCTATCCGGCAGCCACGCTCGTTTGCTTCGCGAAGGCGCCGTCTCAGAGAAGCGCCTCAGCGAACTGCTCGGACCGATCGAGCGTCCAATCGTAAAGGTACGTAAACTACAACAATGATCCGCTCCATCTTCGCGCTCGCCGGCGTCGCCGTACTGACGACGGCATTCGCCGACGCAGCTCCGCCGCAATCGCCTCGTCCGTCGCCCTCAACACGCTCTGCGGCGCCGTCATCCGCTCCAAGCGCGCTCCCGTCGCCGAACGCGCCCCCCTCGCCGAACGCCCCCGCATCCTTCGATCTGGGAGTATGGACGGTACATGCCAGCTCGCTCGACGCCAACTTCAAAAACGGCGACTTCAGCACGCCGAATAAGCTCGTCATGACGCGGTCGGGCGGCGACGTCAGTGCCGATCGCGCAAACGGCAACTACAAGAGACAAGGTTCTCTATCTTAACGGCCACGTTGTCATGCACGACAATCAGGGCAACGCTCAAAGCTCTGGCGGGCGGCGGCCCGCCGCGCGCTCCGAGCCCATCGACGCTCGACTGCAGACAAAGCGCAGATCGACGGTACGCCGCAAAAGTCTACAAGGCAATTGGAAACGTCCACTACGTGCAGGCGGACACGGTCGTCAATGCCGACAACGGCACGCTAGACGATGCCGCCCACACGTTACTGCTGGAAGGTGCGGTGCACATCACGCAGGGCACGCGCAGCATGACCGCGCGGAGAGTGCTGTATAATACTCTCAGCGGGACGGCGCATGCTGAAGGCGAACGTCACCATGCAATTCCCGGGCGAGCTGCATCGCACGCTCGCCACGCCGAAGACCGCTTCACATTCCAAAGAATCCGGTAACGCAAGCCGATTTCGAGCGCCGCTCCGTGATCGCTTGAGCGACATGACCTCGACTTCGCACGTCCAGCGATTCCGCTGGCGGCGAGAATGCGTCCGCGCACGCTAGACGAGTTCGTCGGACAAGAAACGCTGCTTGGCGCCGGACACCGCTGCGCTGCCGCAATCGAGCGCGACGCCGTCCCATCGATGATTCTGTGGGGGCCGCCGGGCAGCGGAAAAACGACACTCGCGCAGATCGTCGCCGCGACCACGGGCGCGCACTTCGAAGGGATGTCGGCGGTGAGCGCGGGTGTCGCCGATTTGCGGCGAGTCGTGCGCGAAGCCGGAGCGCGCAGCGCGTCGGCAGGCGAACCGTGCTCTTCATCGACGAAATCCATCGCTTCAACAAAGCGCAGCAAGACGCAATATTGCCCTACGTCGAGGATGGGACGGTAACGTTCATCGGCGCAACGACGGAGAATCCGTCGTTTGAAGTGAACTCGGCGCTCCTCTCGCGGGCTCGCGTCTTCGTATTGCAAGCGCTCTAGCGACGAAGAAGTCGGCACTATCGTGGATCGCGCGCTTGACCGATGCGAGACGCGGTCTCGGCTGCGCAAGGACTTGCGCCTCGACGACGAAGCGCGGGGCTCTTGATCTCGCTTGCCAACGGCGACGCGCGGGCGGCGCTCAATGCGCTCGAATTTGCAGCTGCGACGGCAGCGCGGCGACAGGCAGCGCGCACGATCGACGCCGCGCTGGTGCGCGACGCTGTGCAACGCCGCGCCTCGCAGTACGACAAAGCGGGCGACATGCATTATGATGTTATCAGCGCTTTTATCAAGTCGGTGCGCGCGAGCGATCCCGATGCGTCGCTCTATTGGCTCGCGCGAATGATCGACGGCGGCGAGGATCCACTTTTTATCGCGCGGCGACTCGTCATTCGGCCTCCGAAGACGTCGGGACTTGCCGATTCAGACGGATTGCGGTGGCGATCGCAGCGCAACAGGCGGTGCATTTCGTCGGCATGCCCGAGGGCTTTTTTCCGCTGGCGCACGCCACGCTCTATCTGGCAACTGCACCGCAAAGCAACGAAGTCGGGCGCGCATATGGGGCGGCGATGGAAGACGTTTTGCAAACGCGCAACGATCCGGTGCCGATGCACCTGCGCAACGCGCCGACCCATCTGATGCGCAACTGGGATACGGTGAGGGTTATCACTACAGCCACGATGATTATTCGGTAACTCAGCTCAACTTGCCGCCGTTGTTGAGCGGGCGTCGCTACTATCAAAAAAGGCGGTCCGAGTGATTCTCGGACCGCCAGTTTCCCGTTGCTACTTCTCGGAGTGTGCGTTGGAGCTTCGCACAACCACATAGTAGGACGGCATACTGTGAACGACCTGTGAAGTCCGAATCGAATTTATCTCGATCATGCGGCGACCACCCCGATGCGTCACGAGGTCGCGCGACGCGATCGCCAACGTCCGACGGCGACGGCAAATTTTAATCCAAGTTCATTACACGCAGAGGGAAGGCGAGCGGCGGCCCTGCTCGACGACGCGCGCGAGCGCATTGCCGCGGCGCTGGGAGCTGCACGCAACGAGATCATCTTCACTTCGAGCGGCACCGAGCCGGACAATCTGGCGCTTCTGGGTGTGCCCGCACGTTCGGCCCAGGCGCCCACTTCGTCAGCTGCGGCATTCGAGCACCATGCCGTTCTTGCGACGCTCGATCGCCTGCGCCACGAGGGCTTTGACGTCACCCTACTGCCGGTCGATCGCGACGGATTATCGGCGTCGAGCAGTTTGCGGCGGCGCTCGCGACCGCAGACCGTGCTCGCTTCGGTGATGTATGCCAATAATGAGATCGGCACTATCCAGCCGCTCGGCGAGTTGGCAAGAGTCGCGAGGGAGCATGGGGTGCTTCTTCATACCGATGCCGTGGCAGCAGCCTGCTGGCTGCCGATGGACGTGCGGGCGCTCGGCGTCGATCTGCTCTCGCTCTCGGCGCACAAGTTCCGCGGTCCGAAAGGCGTCGGGCTTCTGTACGCTCGGCGAGGAATCGCGTTGCTCGTCGATTCTCTACGGCGGCGGCCAAGAGTTCGGCCGACGTCCCGGCACGCCGAACGTCGACGCGATCGTCGGCATGGCGGCCGCCCTCGAGTTGGCGGTGCGGGAACGAGTGGAGAGTAGCCGCCGTGTCTCCGGCTTGCGCGACAGGCTGGAAGACGGGCTGGCGGCATCGATTCCGGATGTCCGCGTCAACGGCAACCAACCGCGGCTTGCCAACGTGCTCAACGTCAGCTTTGCCGGCGTCGACTCGGATTCGCTTCTGATCGCGCTGGACTTGGCCGGTATCGCGGTTTCCGCCGGGAGCGCCTGCTGCTCCGGGAATCTTGAAGCCAGCCACGTCATCGCAGCGATGGGCTTGGAGCCACGCTGGCAGCGTGGAGCTATCCGGTTTTCCCTCGGTGCCGGTACGACTGCAGCGGAGATCGCGCGGGTCCGCGAGGTGGTGCCCGCGATCGTCGGCGGCCTACGGCGGCCCGCTGGCGAAGACCGCCGCGGCGGCGGGCAGTTTACGGGGGGATGGGTAGACTGGAGAAAACAAACGGCGCGTGGCTGGAGGCAGAAGCTTGAGCAGTACCGAGTGGGGCCTTTTGGTTCTCGATGTGCTTGGGGGCGTGGGTGCCCTCCTTGTCGGCATCGGCGCCCTCGTGGCGGCGTTGGCGCTGGCAAGGACCCTCGCGCGAGCGCGGATGACCCTCGACGGCGTTGACCGGCAGCTGGAAAATATCGGCACACCCGTAACGAATTCGCTGACGCACATCGACGAAGTCACGCGGTCTCTCGAGGAAACCGCAGGTACGCTCGCGCGGACCGCCGACTTAGCCAAGAGCGCCGTTGCACCCACGATCGTGAACGTCGGCGCCACCCTCGGCGGTGTCACCGCCGGTTTACGACGCTTGGTTACCGGAAAAGGTCGAAAGGCCAGGGAGTAATTTAAAACGATGGGCAAAGAAAATGGCGGAGGCGGCGGATTCTTCGCTGGTCTTCTCGTAGGCGCAGTCATCGGCGGTGTTGCCGCCGTTTTGCTGACGCAAGAGGAGACGCGCGATCGCATCGCAGGTAAGGCCCGCGAAGCAGGCAGCTTTGCGATGGACGCAACCGGCGACTTGCGCGGACGCGTCGGCGACGTCACGTCGCAATGGCAGTCGAGTGTCTCCGAGCTTTACGAGCGAGGGCGCCAAGTCGTCGATAGCGCACGCGCGAATATCGACGCTGCCGTCGCCGAAGGGCAGGCCGCTGCCGACGAGACCGCCGATGAGTTACAGCGGAAAGCCGAGGGATAGGCGTTGGACATCAAGGTGAACGTGCGGGAGGCGCCGGGCGACTGCTACGTCGTCGACCTCAGCGGCGAAATCGACGTCTATACGTCGCCGAAGGTCAAAGATGCAGTCGGTGCCCTCATCGATCGCGGCGTCTATCATTTGGTCATCAATCTAGAGAAAGTTCGTTATATCGACTCGACGGGACTGGGCGTCCTGATCGGCGGGCTTAAACGTGTTCGCGAGCACGGCGGATCGGTCAACCTCGTTTGCACCAATCCGCAAATCAAGAAAATCTTCGACATTACGGGCTTGGTCAAGATCTTCGGTATCTTCGAAACCGAGGATGCTGCGATGAAGGCCCTTGTATGAGCGCAGCGGCCGTGAACGCCGTTCCGGAACTCGTCGAGCTTCGCATCCCGTCCCGCCCTGAATGGGTCGCGCTCGCCCGTCTCGCCGCTGCGACCGTTGCCAATCGCATACGCTTCTCCATCGAAGAGATCGAAGACGTCAAGCTCGCGGTCGCCGAGGCATGCACTGCGGTAATCCAGCACGAGCGGCATGGCGAGTTCATCCAGCTGACCTGCGAGGCGCTCGGCGATTCGCTGCGTGTCAGGGTGCACGACAGCGGCCGGCATGAGATGCACCCCGTGCAGCGAGAGGGGATGAACTTCGAGGAAGCGCGCATAGCC
This sequence comes from Vulcanimicrobiota bacterium, assembly GCA_963815165.1. Lineage (GTDB taxonomy): Bacteria > Vulcanimicrobiota > Vulcanimicrobiia > Vulcanimicrobiales > Vulcanimicrobiaceae > Cybelea. The sequence continues at coordinate 717,336 of CAWFFL010000003.1, read as the reverse complement.
GGGCTCGGGATATTTCTGATCCGCACTCTGATGGACGAAGTGAGCTACGACGTCCATCCGCAGCACGGCACCGACCTCCTCATGGTCAAGCGTCTCAGCGCTGCACCTGTATAACGCGCTTCATCGCTATGCTATTCGTCACGCAGCCCGAACGTGGTCTATTCGAAGACGTTCGTCGCACTCGTCGCGTTCGTAACGCTCTCTAAATATGGTGCACGAAAAGGACGAAACTCGGCCGGATCGCGAGCGAACGCGCGCATTGTTCGCTCAATTCATTCGCGCGCGCACGCGTCATACGGAACGTCCCCAGCGGCACGACGTCGAGTACGAACGGCTGCGGGACGAGCTCGTCGTCGTTCATTTGAATCTCGTTCGCTTCTTGGCGGTACGCTTTGCGAATCGCGGGGAGCCTCTCGACGACTTGGTGCAGGTCGGAACCGTCGGCCTGCTCAAAGCGATCGACCGCTTCGATTTGGAGCGCGGCGTCGAATTTACGACCTACGCGACGCCGACGATCGTCGGCGAGATAAAACGGTACTTCCGCGACAAAGGTTGGGCCGTGAAGGTGCCTCGACGCCTGCAAGAACTCAACCTTGCGGTTAATCGGACGAGCGATAAGCTTGCCATCGAGCTGGGGCGTAGTCCGACCGTCGCGGAGCTCGCGGCGCATCTCAACGCCGGCGAGGATGAAATTCTAGAAGCTCAAGAGCTCGGCCAGGCGTACAACTTACTCTCCCTCGACAGCGAAGTCTCGGGTGAAACCGACAAGAAGTCGCAGACGCTCGCGGATACCGTCGGCGTCGCCGACGCCGGCTTGGAGCTTCTCGAAGATCGTGCGAACCTCGAGCGTGCGTTCACCGTGCTTACCGGCCGCGAACGCGTCATCATCTACCTGCGCTTTTACGAGTCGGTCTCACAAACCGAAATCGCCAAGCGTCTCAACGTCTCGCAGATGCACGTCTCCCGCCTCCAGGGCAAAGCCCTCGAAAAACTCCGCGCCGTTTTGGCGGAGTAAAGCTTTTCGCGCTCTGGGCCGCCTTCACACGCCCCGCAGCACCACATCGGAGGCAGCCCGGCGCGTGGCTAACTTTCCGTAGCAGGTGGCGCGCGCGCGGGTGAGTAGGAGCGAGTATGGATGCGAGCGACGAACGGCCCCGGCGCGACATGTCGTGGCTCCCACGCGCCGAGATGGCGTACAATATGGGGCTGTGAAGAGCCAGGAACTAAGGCAGGCGTGGATCGACTTCTTCGTCGGCAAGCAGCACAAGCTGCTTCCGGCGGCGAGCTTGATTCCCCATGAGATGTCGACGACGCTCTTCACCATTGCGGGCATGGAGCAGTTCGTGCCGGTCTTCTTAGGCGAGCAGCCGCCGCCGGCGCCGCGCGCGGTGACGGTCCAGCGATGTCTGCGCGTTGCAGGTGCGAAGAGCGATATCGAGAGCGTCGGGCGCACGGGACGGCACGGCACGTTCTTGGAGATGCTCGGAAACTTTAGCTTCGGCGACTATTACAAGCGACGAAGCGATCGTTTGGGCTTGGGAATTCCTCACCGGCGTACTGAAGCTCGATCCGGCACGCCTCTACGTGACGGTGCACACCGGCGACGATGAAGCGGAGCAAATTTGGATCGACGAAGTCGGGCTCGAGCCGGCGCGCATCACGCGCTTCGACGAAGAGAACTTTTGGACGATGGGGCCGACGGGCCCATGCGGACCGAGCACGGAGATCTTTTACGATACGGGTTCCCAGCACGCGAGCGGGGACGACGATACCGGACCCAATCGCGGAAATCGATACGTCGAAATCTGGAACATCGTCTTTCAGCAGTACAATCGCGCCGCCGACGGCAAGCTCGAAGAGCTGCCCCGCAAGTCGATCGACACCGGCGCCGGTTTGGAGCGGATGCTCGCCGTCTGCAACGGCGTCGCCTCGATGTACGATACCGATCTCTTCACCGATCTGGTCGATGCGCAGCCGGCGGTTGGACGAACGAGTCTTTCAGAAGTCGAGCAGAAGGCGCGCCGCAATATCATTGCCGATCACATGCGCGCAGCGACGTTCTTGATCAGCGACGGCGTCTATCCATCGAATACCGAACGCGGATTCGTCTTGCGGTTCTTGATTCGGCGGGCGATTCGCAACGGCAAGTTGCTTGGTTATCCCGACGGCTTTCTCGGAGAGCTCGTCCCGGCGGTCGTTCGATCGCTGGAACCCGGTTATCCGGAGCTGCGCGAGAGCGCGGAGCGCATCGCTTTCGCGCTGCGCCGCGAAGAGCAGACGTTCGGCCGGACGTTGGAACGCGGTATGGCGATGCTCGAGCGGGTGATCGACGATGCGATCTCGCGCCGCGATCGCGTCATCCGCGGCGAAGATGCGTTCGCGTTGCACGATACGTTCGGATTTCCGGTCGAGTTGACGCGCGAGATCGCGGCGGAGCACGGCGCCGTCGTCGACGCCGTGGGTTTCGACCAGTTGATGGACGGACAACGCGAGCGCGCCCGGCGCGATGCCGCCGCGAAGCGCGATGTCGTCGCACTTGCCGACTTGCCGGCGATTCGCAGCGAATTCACCGGGTACGACGAGGGGCTCGAAGCGGATGGCCGCATCGTTGCGGTGCTAAACGGCGGCATTGCGGCGCCGTCGCTCGACGCGGGTGAAGAAGGTACGTTGATCCTCGATCGGACTTCGTTTTATGCCGAGCGCGGCGGTCAGATCGGCGACCGTGGGGTCGTTTTCGGTGATAATGGCCGATTCGAAGTACGCGATACTCAGTACATGGGCGAGGCGATCGCGCACCACGGCGTCGTCGTGAACGGCACGATTGCGCTCGGCGAGGCAGTCCATACGCGCGTTTCCGAACGGTGGCGCCAAGAGATTCGCCGCCATCATACGTCGGCGCACCTGCTGCAGCGCGCACTCAAAGAGGTGTTGGGCGACCAGGTCAATCAGGCCGGCTCGTGGGTCGGCATCGATCGAATGCGATTCGATTTTCGTTGGCCCGGCGGAGCGCTGACGCCGGCTCAAAAGCGTGCCGTCGCGCATCGCGTCAACGAAATGATTCGCGACGACGCACATCTCGTCACGCGCATCTTGTCGCTCGAGGAGGCGAAGAAAACCGGCGCGATCTGGATGGCCGGCGAAAATTACGGCGACATGATTCGCGTCGTGCAGGCCGGTCCGTCGATCGAATTCTGCGGCGGAACGCATTCGCACTCCACGGGTGAGCTCGGTATGTTCGTCATCCTGTCGGAGTTTTCGATCGGCAGCGGTATCCGAAGAATAGAATCGTGCGTCTCTGAGGCTGCGGAGGAGTACGTCGGCAAACAGAGCGACCTGATCGGGACCCTTTCGTCAACGCTGGCGGCTACGCCCGACGAGCTTCGCGATCGCGTCGAGCGAATGCAGCGTGACGTCAAAGACTTGCAAACCGCGCTGGGTCAGCTTCGAGCACGACTGGCCGCGAGCGAAGCCGCATCCTACGTCGAGAAGGCCGAGCGGCGCGGCGATCGCGCATTCGTGGGTGCTGTCGTGCACGAAGCAAACTCCGAATCGTTGCGTCACCTGAGCGGCGCGATCCGCAATCGCTTGCGTAGCGGCGTCGTTGCGCTTGCCGGGATCGACAACGGCACCGTCAGCCTCTTGGTAAGCGCGAGCGACGACCTAGTACAGTCCGGCGTGCACGCAGGAAACTTGGTGAAGCTCGCGGCTCCTTTGGTAAAGGGAAAAGGCGGCGGCCAGGCCGCGCAAGCACAGGGTGGCGGCACCGACGCTTCGGGAGCGCAGGCCGCGCTACGCGCTATTCGCGACGCGGTCCTGGAATGAATCGCACCGCTGCGGCGGGCCTTGCGTTTATCCTGCTCCTTGGTGCGGCTCCACGATCGCTAGATTCGCAGTACGTTCTGCAGCGCTATGCCGTGGCGGTTGCGACCGTGCAGATGCCCCGAGTGGTCGTCTATTCGTACACGATTTCGCAAGTGGGGCCGAGCAACGTGGAGCAGCATCATCGAATCTACCGCAGCGGAGCCGCGGTGCGCGACGAGACGCTTTCGGTCGACGGCATGGCCTTGAGTCGAAAGATCGTTCGCATCAGCAATCGCGTGGATCGGTATACCGTCGACCGGTTTGCTCCGAAGACCGACGCATACGAGCTGCTCTTCCTAGGAACGGCCAAAGACGGACACCACTTCGATTACGTCTACGAGGCAACGCCGTTGAACCCGTCTGCCGCGACCTGGATCGACCGAGTGACGATCGACGGCGTGAACTTCCTTCCTCGCGCCGTTCACTTTCACAGCAGCGCGCTCGGCGTCGAGGGAACCGGTGAGATCGAGTTCGCGGCTTTCGGAAAGTACTGGATGCCGGTAATCGCCGACGCACAGGCGCGGATACGAGGTAAGCTCGCGCGGGAGCGAATTGTCTGGACGGATTACCGGTTTCCCGAGAGTCTGCCGACCTCGACCTTCCAGCGCGCGCAGGCGCTGCCGCAAACGACACCGACGATACCCTAGTGCGGCGCCCTGCGTACGTCGCCGGCCTCGTTGCCTTTGCCGTCGCAGCACTTCTCTCACATTTGCGGGCGACGCCCTATAACAACTTCGTTCTGTTAGCTCAGGCGCTCTTACACGGACGAGCGTGGATCGATTGGCCCGGCGCATATATCGACGCGCTTCAGTACGGCGGACGGTATTACGTCATCGAAGCGCCGATGCCCGCGATCTTGCTTCTGCCGTTCGTCGCGATCTTTGGCGGGGAGACGAACCAGACCGCGCTGGCAGTCGTTCTCTGCGCCGTCGCAGTCGGCGCCGCGTGGGAGCTTGGCGAGCGTCTTGGGCTGAGCTCGGCCTCGAATGCCTGGATTTGCGCGTTCCTTCTCGCCGGGACGGATCTCTTGTGGTGCGCGACCTTCGGCGACGTGTGGTTCCTCGCGAACGTGAGCGCCGTATGCTTCACGATGTTGGCACTCGTCGAGCTGGCCGGAAAGCGTCGCGGCTGGCTCGTCGCGCTCTTTGCCGCGTGCGCGTTCGAATCGCGATTCTCGATGATCGTCGCAATTCCGGTATATGCGTACGTACTCCTGAGCGCGCAACGAAACGCAGGAGCGAGCGCGGCGCGTCGCATCCTTTCTGCGGCGTTCTCCTCGGCACCGGTCTGCTTTGGGTTCTGTACAACGAGGCGCGGTGGGGAACGTGGAGCGATATCGGATATACGACGTGGTACCACCAAGATCAAGTCGGCATGCCGACGGGCTCGCCGTTTCGACTTGTCTATTTGCCGTATCAGCTCGAGTCGTTCTTCGTGCAGATGCCGACGCTGCTGCCCGAATTCCCGTGGCTTCGTCCGGAGTTTTCAGGCGTGGCGCTGACATGGACGTCGCCGGCGCTGATTCTCGCACTGTGGGCGCGAAAGCCCGTTACGTGGGTGATTCCGCTTTGGATCGCGGCGTTACTCTGCGCCGCGCCGAATTTTCTCTATTACGTCAACGGCTTCGCGCAGTTCGGGATGCGGCACGCGCTCGACTTCGAGCCGTTCTTGGTCACGCTGATGATGTTTGCGGTACGCGACCGGTTCGTTTGGTGGGGTAAAGCGCTCGTCGCATACTCGGTCGTCGTTGGAATCTGGGGATGTTGGTACTGGCTCACTTACGTGCGAGCGTAACCGGGGATTCTAAGCGACGAGCGCCTCATAGGCAGCGCGCAGCGCGCTCGCGTCGCGCACCGGCGAACCACACGTGCCCGTGACGCAGACGTATGCAGCCTCTTCGGGCGGCGTGCCGAGTGCGACGGCTGCCTCCGGCGAGAGCGTTCGGATCGTGATAAACGGCGAAGGCAGACGCAGCGACGCCTCGCGAAACGCGTCTGTCGCGGCCGCATCGCCCACGATCCGTACCGTCACCTCCGGCGTGAGATATCGGCGTAGCGCGCGCGCATATGTCGCCGAAAACGAACCGGCACCGCGCGCAGTCTGCCCGAGAATCCGCAAGGCGGCGCCGGCTCGATGGCGATACCGCTCTTCCCCCGTGAGTGCGCTTAGCCGCAAGAGCGTCTCGGCGAATAGGCCGTTTTCGACGATGGGACGGTCTGGCAGACTCAAACGCCCGACGTCGTCGCTTCCTTGCAAACGATCGTAAAAACCCCCATCGGCGGCTTCGAACTTTGCGATGATCGCGTCGCAGATCGCTTGGGCGCGTTCGAGAAATCGCGCTTGGCCGGAAATTTCGTGAGCGTCGACCAAGGCGCGCGCGAAAGCAGCCTGATCGGCGAACAGGCCGCGCACTTCCCGCGTGCCGCTCGGCGCGAACACGTGATAGAGTAGGCCGTTTGCGTCCGAGAGCCGTTGCGCAACGTTATCGAGCGTCTCTAGCGCTTCGTCCAGCAGCGCGTCGTCATCGAGGGCGCGTGCGACGAGGCACTGCGCGCCGGCGAGCGCACAGGTCCAGTTGGTGTACGAAGTGCGGTCGACGTACGGCGCCTCGCGATCGCGGCGCTCCTCAAGCGAAAGCTCGTAGTAGGCCTCGTCGGCATCCTGACTTCCGCCAAAGAACCCCGTCTGCGGATCGCGCAGAACGCGGCGAACGTACTCCATCGCCGAAACGAGCGTCGCCCGAAAGTCGTCGGTCGGCGAGAGGAAGACCAACGTTGCGAGGACCCGCAGCAATCCCGCGTGGTCTTCGGCCATCTTTTCAAAGTGTGGAACACTCCAATCGCGGGTCGTCGAATATCGGAAAAATCCGCCCTCGGCTCGATCGTACATGCCGGCGCGCGACATCGCGAGCATCGTGCGCGCAACCATCTCATAGAGACGTTCGTCGCCCGAGTGGCGCCACTCCGAAAGCAGGAATTCGTGCACGTCCGGCTGCGGGAATTTCGGAGCATCGCCGAAGCCGCCGTACTCCTCGTCGAAGGAATCTTTGAGCCCTTCGAGCAGCGCGGCGATGGGCGTTTCGTCAAGAGAGGCTTCGAGCGTCGAGGGATGCGCGATAGTGCGCACGTGAAGCGCGGCGGTACGCTGCACGATCTCGTCCTTACGCTCCGCGTAGAACGTCGCGACCTCGTCGAGTGCGCGGCGGAACTGTTGCGGAGGCAGATATGTAGCGCCGGTCAGGGTCGTGCCGTCCGGAGCGAGAAATGCGGTCGTCGGCCAGCCGCCCATGTTGTAGCGTGCGTTGACGTCGGGCCGGCGGTCATTGTCGACTCGAATCGGGACGTAACGGCGATTGATGGCGTCAATCACCGCTTCGTCGGAGTACGAGGTCTCATCCATGACGTGACACCAATGACACCAAACGGCGGAAATGGAGAGGAGAATCGGCTTATCCTCCGAGCGCGCGCGTTCGAACGCTTGCGCGCTCCAGGGCATCCAAGCGATCTCCGCGGCCCGATTCGGTCGCGGCGAAAAGCGGAACTCACTCATCGGAGGCTCCCCGAAGGAAGGACGTTGCATAAAGGACGGCGATCAGCGCATACAGCGCAAGACCGGCAATGCCTGCCGTCGCTGCCCGCCCGGCGTACGTAATCGCGAAGAAGAGCGCAAAAGCGAGGCTCACGAGCGCATAGCGCCGATGCACCGAAGAATTCATTGCGTAGACGTCGCGATCGTAAAAGCCGCCCGGCGAACGGCTGCGCCGATATGCGATTGCCGCAATCGCGATCGCGATGAAGAATCCCACGATGCTCCACATGGCCGCTCTAAGAGTAGCTCGGCGCTGCGTCGAAGCCAAGCGTGAATGGCATCTCGCACGAAAACGGCGCGCCCGGGGTCGCTCGAAACCTATCGAAAGAAACGTCGCTTCGATGAGACGCCGGAGCCGAGCGGCCGCAAGGAAAAAGGCCCTGCCCGCGGACGCAAGCTTCGTTTCGTCGTGCAGATGCATCGAGCGACGCGGCTGCATTACGATTTCCGCTTGGAAGCCGACGGCGTGCTCGCCTCTTGGGCGGTTCCGAAGGGCCCGACCCTAATTCCGGGCGACCGGCGGCTCGCGATGCACGTCGAGGACCACCCGATGGACTATCGCGATTTCGAAGGAAACATCCCCGAAGGTCAGTACGGCGCCGGGAACGTCATCGTTTGGGATCGCGGGACGTACTCGCTCGCAGAAGGCGACGATCCGGCCGACGAGATCGCAGACGGCAAGATCAAGTTCGTTCTGCATGGCAAGAAACTCAACGGGGAATTTACGCTCGTCAAAATTCGTCCCCGCGAAAACGAACATGGCGACCCGTGGCTCTTGATCAAGGACCGGGACGAACACGCCGACGCGAAGTACGATCCGGCGGATCATCCGGAATCGGTCAAGAGCGGTAAGACGCTCGACGACGTCAAGCACGATCCACGGGCTAAGACTTGGCAATCGAAGCGTAGCGCGCGCCACGCCACGATGCCGCGACTGCCGGCGAGCGTTCGACGCGATCCGGTGCCGCACCCTAAATCGCTGATGCTAGCGACGCTCGTCGCGCACCCGTTCGACGATCCCGAGTGGCTCTTCGAGATCAAATGGGACGGCTACCGCGCGCTCTGTACCATCGATGAGAAAAGTTTTGCGCTCGTTTCGCGCAACGGCCTCGACATGCTGCGCCGATTCCCCGATCTAAAGGCGCTCGCGGGCGCCTTTGCGAGCCTGCCGGTTGTAATCGATGGCGAGATCGTCAGCCTCGACTCGAAAGGCCGTTCGGCGTTTCAGCGGTTGCAGGAATCGCAGAAGAAGCCGGCCGGCCTCACGTACGCGGCGTTCGACCTGCTTTACGCCGATGGAAAAGATCTGCGTTCCGTTCCGCTCGAAGACCGAAAGGCGCTGCTCGAGCGACTGATTCGTGACGATTCGTTGGTGCTCTACTCCAAACACGTCGTCGGCAAAGGCAACGCGCTCTTCGAAAACGCGCGCAAGCAGCATCTCGAAGGAATCATCGGCAAGCGCCGCGACTCGACGTATCAAGAGCGCCGTAGCCGCGATTGGGTGAAGATCAAGACCGGCTACGAGCAAGAATTCGTCGTCGGAGGCTGGACCGAGCCCAAGGGAAGCCGCAAAGGCTTCGGCGCGCTGCTGCTGGGCGTCCATCAGTCAAAGCGGCTGCGTTTCGTCGGCTCGGTCGGCACCGGCTTCTCCGCTAAACTGTTGCAGCAGCTCTACGCTCGGCTGCGCGCGCTCGAGCGCAAGACTACACCCTTTTTCAATCCGGTGGTTGCGAATGCGCCAGTCCACTGGGCGTCGCCGGAATTAGTCGTCGAGGTTCGGTTTTCCGAATGGACGCGCGACGGATATTTGCGTCAGCCGGCCTATCTTGGGTTGCGCCCCGATAAATCGGCCGATGAAGTCGTCGCCGAAATTCCGGTCGACGCTTAATGGTTTCGCAGCGCGTCGAGCGGCGCGTCGGGAAGCGCACGCTCTCGCTTTCGAACCTCGACAAAATTCTTTGGCCGCACGATAAGCTTACCAAAGGCGATCTTATCGCCTATTACGAGGGCGTTGCGAACTATGCCGTGCCGCATTTGCGAGGCCGGCCACTGACGTTGCAGCGCTATCCGGACGGAATCGACAAGCAGACGTTCTTCGAAAAGCAGATACCGCGTGGAACGCCCGACTGGATCGAGACGGTGGCCATTCCGACACCCGGCGGACGTCGCGCCGAAACGACGTTCCTCGTCTGCAACGACGCACCGGCGCTGGTCTTTCTCGCGAATCTCGCGGCGGTCGTGCTGCACATCTGGACGTCGAAGCTGCCGGCGCTCGAAGAACCCGATTTCGTCATCTTCGATCTCGATCCGGGAGAGAAGTGTACTTTGCGGGCGCTCGCGACCGTGACTTTGCATCTTCGCGAGCTGCTCGAATCGATCGGTTTGAAACCGCTCGTAAAAACGACGGGTGGTTTTGGCCTCCACGTCATCGTACCTCTCGCCTCGGGTTACTCGTACGATACGGCAAAGATCTTTGCCGAGATCGTGGCGCGCCAGGCCGCCAACGATCTCGGCGAGCTCGCGACGCTGCAGCGAACGATCGCGAAACGTCCGCAAGATGCGGTCTACCTCGATTGGGTTCAAGTCGGCCAAGGCAAGACGATCGTGTCGCCGTATTCGCTGCGCGCGCGCGACGGTGCCCCCGTCTCCACGCCGCTTTACTGGAGTGAAGTCGAGGCCTACCGCCGGCGGCGCGCCGCCACGGCGCCGGCCGACGAGTTCGCCGATTTCAACATCCGCACCACGCCCAAACGCCTGCAGCGCGAGGGCGACCTCTGGGGACCAAAATACTGGAAAAAGCAGCGCCTGGAGGGCGCGATCGGCAAGGCGAAGCGCTTGTGGTAGCCGTGCCGCTTGGGTAGAATAGTCGGGCTATGGCGCATGCGATTTGGTCCGGATCCATCAATTTCGGCCTCGTAACCATTCCAGTCAAGCTCTTTACGGCAGTTAGGACGGACGAGCTCTCGTTCAATCTGCTCCACGCCAAGGATGAGGGACGCATCAAGTACGAGCGTATCTGCTCGATCGAAGAGAAGCCGGTGCCGTGGGACGAGATCGTCAAAGGCTACGAGTTCGAAAAAGGGCAGTACGTCGTCCTTACCGATGAGGATTTCAAGAAGGTCAATCCCGAGGCGACGCAATCGGTCGACATTCTGGAGTTCGTCGAACTCGACAAGATCAACCCGATGTACTTCGATAAGCCGTACTACCTGGAGCCGACCAAACAGGGCCGCCACGCGTATGCGCTCTTACGGGAGACGTTGGCGCATAGCAATCGCGTCGCGATCGCGCGAGTCGTCATTCGGACCAAAGAGTATATCGCGGCGGTCAAACCAATCGAAGATGCGCTCGTGCTCGAGCTGATGCATTGGTCGAGCGAGATCGTGGCCGCCGACACAATCGACGTTCCCGAACGCGCTAAGCTTCCCGAGAAGGAGCTCAAGATGGCGCGCATGCTCGTCGATACCATGAGCGTCGACGAGTTCGATCCGGAGAAGTTCAGCAACCAATATCACGATCAGCTTCTCGCGATGATCGAGGCACGAGCGGCCGGCAAAGAGCTGCCTGCGGCAAAGAAGCCTCCGGCAAGATCGAAGGTGGTCAATCTCATGGACGTCCTTGCGCAGAGTCTCGAAGAGAGCAAGAAGCGCCGCGCCGGCGCGAACGGTAAAGCGACGACGAGACGCCGCAAAAAGACGGCAGCCTAGAATCGGCTTTCGTGGCGCGCGTTCCAACGATCGAGACGCCTCGATTGTTCCTGCGAGATTGGCGCGACGAAGATGTCGAGGCCTACGTGCAAATGAACGCCGATCCCCGCGTCACTGAGTTCTTCGCGCGCCCGTACACGCGCGAGCGTTCCGAAGCGAACGCCAAAACGATCCGCGAGTCGCTCGCGCGCGACGGCTATGGCTGGTGGGCCGTCGAAATCCGCCACGGTGCGCCGTTCGCGGGGCTCATCGCGTTGCAGGCAGTTCCATTCGCAGCGCCCTTTACGCCCGCCAACGAAATCGGCTGGCGGTTCGCCTCCGAACATTGGGGCCGCGGCTTCGCAACAGAGGCTGCCCGGGCTGCGCTCGGCTTCGCTTTCGGCGAACTCGGGTGGCATGAGGTCGTCGCATTTACTGCAGCCTCCAACGTTCGCTCGCGGCGCGTGATGGAACGGCTTGGCATGACCTACGATTCACGCGACGACTTCGACCATCCCAAGGTCGAGTTGGGCCATCCCCTCCTGCGCCACGTCCTCTATCGAATCGCGGAGGCGCCTGCGCCGCGGGCGTAGAGCCGGCGGCCGTTCCTTATCCGTCAGCGATCTTCGCCGTTTCGACCTCGCCACGCAATGTCGCGGCAGAATCGGTGCCGCGAGCGCCGTCGCGCTCGGAGCGCGCGTAAATGAGTCCCGTTACCAGCGCGAGCGCGGAAAACGTGAAGGATTCCATTCCGGCGAAATGTGGCCCGTATGCTCCCAGCGTTGCCGTCGACGCGGGCGGGGCTAAGATCCCCGAAAGAGAGTCAAGCGAGGAGCTCGTTCCGAGTACGGTGCCCTGCTCGCGATCCGACGCCGCATTGCTGATGAGGGCGGTGATGCCGGCGTTCGTCAGCGCCATCCCAAATCCGAAGAGCAGCAGCGTCGTCGACACGAGCGCAAGCGAGTGCCCGATGAACGGTACGATCGCGAAGCCGGCGACGAGGCACGAAAGCCCCACGTTGGACATGGAGCGGTCGCCGAAGCGCGCCGAGACCCGACCGACCACGAACGCATTCATTACTACGTTTACGACCGCGAAGATCGAGAACAAATAATCGGTTTGGGTGAGCGAAAAGCCGAGCTGCCGCTGCAGGAACAGCGCAAAAACGGCAAACCAGCCGTAAAGCGCCAACGCGATCGCGAGCTTCTGCCAAAGCAGCCGCGCCAGCCGCGGTTTACGGAAACTGCCGATGACCGCATCGAGGCCGAGACGCTCCTCGTCTTTGCGGCGTGCGCGCGATTCCGGCAACATCGTAATCGTCAGCAGCAGCGTTACGAACTGCAAACCCGCAGCCACGAGAAAGGGGGTCGCGAAGCCGAAACGTGCGTAGAGAATTCCGCCGCCGAGCGGACCGAAGACCATGCCGCCGGCAAACATCGCGCTGATGAACCCGAATGCGCGCGCGCGTTCGCGCGGTGCGACCAAATCCGCGACGTATGCCTGCGTGATGCTGATGTTCCCGCCGGAGACGCCCTCGAGGATGCGCGCGGCAAAGACGACACCGATGGGAGCAACGGCCAAAGCCGCGGCAATGTTGGGCGCAAGCCCGAGCATCGCCCACCCGATCGTCGCGCCGATCTGGCTGATGATGAGCACCATCTTGCGCCCGAGCCGATCCGAGACGTTGCCCCAAAGCGGCGCGGAAACGAGCTGGCAGAACGAGAACGTAGCGAAGAGTACTCCGACGACGACGGCCGACAGCCCGAAATGCGTCACAAAATACGGCAGCATCGGGATCAGCATGCTGAATCCGACGATGTCGATAAACGTGATGCCGAGAATCGGCAGGAGCTTTCGGATCATGCCCGAGCCGCTATTCTCGGTTACCTAGCAAGAGGACTCCACCGGCAGGACGACGCGCGAAAAGCGCTCGCTCTTTCGAACGACGTCGATCTTGTACGAGCGCGAAAGATCGATGCTGGTGAGTACTTTGTGCAGCGCGTCGACGCTGTTGATGCGCTGTCCCTCAAAGGCAAGCAGAATGTCGCCGGCTTGAAGTCGCGCCGTGTCGGCCGGACTCCCCGGCTCGACCGAATCGATGACGATCGCGCGGCGGTCTTCTAGATCCAAGTGTCGGGCCGCCAAGGTGGGCAACACGATGTCTTGTGCCGCGACGCCGAGATAACCGCGCCGCACTCTGCCATCGCGCATCAATAGCCCTGCGATGTGCTTTGCGGTATTGATCGCGATCGCAAAGCAGAGGCCTTGACCGGGCAGCACTGCGGTGTTCACGCCGATCACTGCACCGGCTGCGGTCACTAATGGTCCTCCCGAATTGCCCGGATTGAGCGCTGCGTCCGTCTGAATGATGTTGTCCATCAGACGACCGGATTGCGAACGTAGAGACCGGCCGAGCGCGCTGACGACGCCCGCCGTTACCGTATACGCCAAACCGAACGGATTGCCGACTGCAACGACGAGCTGACCCGGCCGTAACGCCGATGAGTCGCCCAGCGACGCATGCGCGAGATCGGCAGCGTTAACGCGAAGGATCGCGAGATCGGAATGCGGGTCGTCGCCCACGAGCGTTGCCGGCAGCTCGCGCCCGTCGAGCAGGGTGACGTCGACTCGCTGGGCATCGTGCACTACGTGGCTATTGGTGACGATAAAACCGTCGGGGGTGAAGACGAAGCCGCTGCCGTTTCCACCGCGGCGCCCGCTACGCGCCTCGATGTTGACGACCGCCGGACTTACGCGATCGGCTGCATTGGTGACGGCCTGCGAGTAAGGATCGGCGACGCCGCTTTCTATTTCAAGGAGAGGAAGAACCATTGGGCTCCTCCCAACCGTCGCGACAAGGCGCGGGTTTCGGAGAGGGGGCGCGCCCGAAGCACCTCGAAGCGCAGGTTCGCGCCCAGATGGCGGAATTGGTAGACGCGCTGGTTTCAGGTACCAGTGGTGGCAACACCGTGGGGGTTCGAGTCCCTTTCTGGGCACCAACGTTCGGCACGGTGTTGCCACCACAGCGGAGCGCGGAGCGCGAAGCGGGCTTTCAACAATTGGGGTCCCCGGCCGTCTTTCTAACGGCCGGGGAAATGCAAGACCGTGGGGGTTCGAGTCCCTTTCTGGGCACCAACGTTCGGCACGGTGTTGCCACCACAGCGGAGCGCGGAGCGCGAAGCGGGCTTTCAACTGGGTTCGTCGGCCGTTGTCCGTCGCGCGGGCGCACGCTACGCGTGGCGCAGTCGCCACTTTCGTGAAATCATCGCAAAAACGAGGAGCACGAGCGATGCGAGCGTAAACGCCGGCGCGTACGCGCCTTGCGTGAAATCGAAGATCGTGCGGTTCATCGGGCCGAGGTACCAGAGCACGAGATAGATGATTTCGAAGAGGCGGGTCGTTCCCGAAATTGCACCGCACGCCAGCGCGAGCGCCGGAACGAAGACGGCTCCGGCAAGAACTCCCTCGATACCGATGAGGTTTGCGCTCAAGGCCCAATGGATCACCGAACCACCGGCAAGGACGAGCGCAAGGGTGACGGCGGCTACCCACTGCGCGAGAAGTTGCCGGCGGATCGGATGCAGGGTCGGATAGACGAACTGCTCCGTCTCGTACACGCGTTCGCGCGTGCCGAGCTGCGACCAGATGAGGATCGGCCAAATCCAAGCCAATCCAATGGCAATGCTCTGACCTTTTGCGTCGGCAAAGAGCTGAAATACCCACAATCCTGCCGAAGCGGCGTACCACCAAAAGCTCGAACCGCAGAGCAGCAGCCGCAGCTCCGCGAGCACGATTGCGCCGAAGTCGGTGCCGAAGACGGCGTCGATGACCGGCGTCGTAACGCGTTCTATCGTCGATGACCAGCGAACTGCAAATTTGCCGGGGCGCGCGCGCCTCGTGTCGTGAGCAGCCTTGGAGAACCGGTCGAAGAGAAGTGAGGCCGCTGCAACGACGCCTACGGCAACGAGAAACCACATCGAGCGAGCCGCGAAGTCACCGGCAGTCCAGTGGAATCCCGCGTAGGTAAAACTGCGGTGCACCGTCGTGCCGATAAGAGCGCCGAGCTCGATCGAGTTCGAACGAGCGTGCGGATCGATCTGCAAGATAGCCGGCCAAACTTTTCCTATGACGAGATTTCCACCGAGCAAGTCGCGCCACCACGCAGCCCGCATATTTGCCTGAAAACTCCAAACCAAGTACCAGGTCCAGAGAAAGAAATACGCGACGTTACCGAGGCCGCCGGCCAGCCACGGCACCATCTCGAAGAAGACGGCGATTGCGGCAACCATCGCGATCAGCGGCAAGACGACCAGCGCAAAGGGCGCGAGAATCTGCGCGAGCTCTAACGATGCGTTCTCGCCACGCACGAATTGCATCGCGACCGCCGTCACGAAGAGGATCCCCGTCATCGACGCCAAGACGAGAAAGTTGCTCAGTGCCTTTCCGAGCGAATAGGCAAACCGGCTGACCGAGGTCGTCGCGATGATCTCTCCGACCCGCGTGGTCCGATCCCGCTCGACGGCGCTTTTGACGAAATAGAATCCGAAGAGTGAGAGCAGCATCCCGGCGAGCAGGGCATAACTTGCGCCGATCCAGGCGGAATTGTAAACGCCGCGATAGTTATCGATGAGGAACGTCTCGTAGCCGCTGGTTCGCGATGGAAGGAGCAACGTGCCGACCAGCAGCGTAATGACGATTGTTGCGAGGTATTGATAACGCCGCGTGCGCTCGGAAAAATCAGCCCGCACGAGGGCGTAGATCGACCAGGCGTGATTCACGCCGCCGTCCGTGTCCGCGCAATGACACGCAAGTAGCACTCCTCGAGCGATTCCTGCGCTTGGAGCAGCCGTGCAGGAGAGTCGTGTGCGAGAAGCACTCCCTCATTGACGATAGCGATACGATTGGCGACGCTCTCCACGTCGGAACAGATGTGCGTTGAGAAGATGATGATTCGCTCGCCGCCCATTTCTCGCAGCAGCGTACGGAATCTGACGCGTTCCTCGGGGTCGAGTCCCGCCGTCGGTTCGTCGACGATCAGAACGCGCGGCTCGTTGAGCAGCGCCTGCGCGATTCCAACGCGTTGACGCATCCCCCCGGAAAATCCGCCGAGCGGCCGGGATTGAGCATGCGAAAGGTTCAGCAGGTCGAGAAGCGTGCGGATGCGAGCGCGAAGCACGCGTCGCGGAATTCCTTTGAGCGCGCCGATATATTCGAGAAACTCGGCGGCACGCAGATGCGGGTATATTCCGAAGTCTTGCGGGAGATACCCGAGCGTTCGCCGGAGTCTATCGGGAGCTGCCAGGACATCGGTGCCGTCGAAGCGGATCGTACCGCTTGTCGGCCTTGTGACCGTCGCCAACATGCGCATGAGCGTCGATTTACCGGCACCGTTTGGGCCGAGCAGGCCGAGGATCCCGGGTTCGAGTTGCAGCGTGAAATCGCGGACCGCGCGGACGCCACGATAGCTTTTATTCAGAGCATCGATCTGAATCTCCATCGCCGAACGTACCCTCCGGTCACCCGTTTGTTTCGGGTGCTGAGCTTCGACGCGTTTCTTGCGGTCTACCTTACTGCGGCGCGAAGTCGGCCTTGAAGAGATAGACGCCCGAGTGCGGCGCGCAGTTGACGAGTCGTGGAGCGTACGTCGATTTTTCGGCGGCAACCAGCACCGCGTGGTCGACGTTGGCAATCCCGCTCGATTTGTAAATGTGCGCCCCGTGCGCCTTGCCGTCGGCTCCGACGTTCACTGCGATGACGGCGGTGACCGGGTTGTTCGGCATCTCCGACTTCGGTAGATTCGGGGCGACCGCATCGAGCGCTTTCGGCTCCGCGTTGGGATTCTTGCAGGCGGCCTGCGCGATTTGCAGCCCGCTCGGATGTCCGTCGAACGGGATCGTTTTCGCCTGAACTGGGACGAGCGATTCCAGCACGAGAGTCAGAATGGCGAAGAGCATGGCAATTCCTCCAACGGCGAAATAGTTGAGTTTCGTTTCGTGCGGCTGACGGTCGCTCGTGAGCCGTTCGATTCGCTCGACGAGTGTATTGCGTGAACCGACGGCACTGGGCGTTAGCAGCGGTGCACGGCTGGGGACGATGCGGCGCGCGAGTTGCGCAAGGCAAGAAGCATACTCGTTCGGTGCGCCGAGACGGCGGACTGCCCAGTCGTCGCAAGCGACCTCGCGTTCGACGACGAGCCGGCGCCCAACGACCAATACCCACGGGTTCCAAAAGAGGAGCGCTTCGAGCACGCGCTGCACGGCATTGCCGAGAACGTCGCCGCGCCGCACGTGCGCGAGCTCGTGTTCGATCGTGCATCGAAAATCGTTAGGGCTCAGCGATTCTGCAAGCCCGGAGGGCAACACGATGGCTGGAGTGCCGATGCCCGTCGCGATCGGAATCGCGAGCTGGGCGGAGGCGAAAATCGGGACACCCTCGTGGCGCGCAATTTGGATGGCGCAGCGGCGGATATTCGCGATGCGGACCAGGCTTACGCCGAGCTTCATGAGCTTGAAGCACGCCCCAGCCGACCACAGACCGAAGAGCGCCGGGGCGATCCACGTGCTTGCGAGCGCTTCCGGCCACGCGAGCCAATGCGTGGCGTTTTCTTCTAGCGGTCCGAGCGGCACGAGAGAAAAGCCGCCGTGCGTCGCGCTGCCGGCGCGAGCGAATGGCGTAAAACCGAATGCGCTCAGGTGCACCGTCGCCGTCAGCAAAGGTATCGCAGCCAGAGCCAACAGCGCCGCATACCAGGCTGCATAGCGAGTCGTGGCGCTGGCTCGCGGGGCGATTCGCACGATAACAAAGGTTAGAGCCACGATAACGGCGCCTTCCCAAAGGAGATTCCATGCGAGCGTGACGATCATCGTGACGCCTTTCGTTTGCGGGCAAGTGCTTTTTGAATCCGCGCGACCTCGTCCTCGGAAAGGTGCGTGTCGTCGAGCAGCGTGACGGCGAGTTGTCCGGGTGAGTTTCCGAAGAAGCGCTGCAGAAGTTGCCTCACGGCCGAATCCGCGGCCTGCGTTCGCGCAATCGACGCGTGGTAAACGAACGCGCGCCCCTCTTCTTTGTGCGTGACATAGCCTTTTTGCTCGAGTGTACGCAGCGTCGTGAGCACCGTGTTGTACGCCAGTAGCGGCCGGCCGATGCCGGCCGTAACTTCTGCGACGGTTCCTCGGCCGGACCGCCACAGCACTTCCATGAGACGCAGCTCGTGATCGGTCAGAACCGGCGAACGCTTACGCGGCATCCGGGATGCGGTTTACGACAACTAGATTCATAGGTGAGATGCTACACTGCATGAAGCCCTCTGTCAACTAGATTTATAAGAGAGCTGGCGGCGCGCGTTGAAGGACCCTATTGGACGATTGGGGGAGTCAGACACGTGCGGATGTCAGTCTGGTTGCTTTGCGCCTTAGCGCTGGCGGGCTGCTCGCGAGCGGCACCGTCGCTACCGCCTGCTGCGCAAACGCTGGTTGAGTTAATGCCGTCCAACGTGGACGCTGCCGGTTCGAGCTATGAATTACTCTATCGGTTTCGCGGTGGCGCCGCCGGGTCGGAGCCGACCGGCTTCGCAGTATATCGGGGCGCGCTCTACGGCACCACGCTCGGCGGTGGTGCGAAGACGTTCGGGACCGTGTTCATGCGCGGCGCCGGCGGAACGGTGCGCGTTATCTACAATTTTGCAGGCGGTAAGGACGGCGCGCAGCCCGAGGGCGCGCTGGTCTTCCTCGACGGCAGTTTTTACGGCACGACCGAATATGGGGGCGCTAGCGGCGACGGCACGATCTTTGCCGTGACCCCGGCCGGTACGGAGCGCGTCGTGTACGCATTCAAGGGCGGCTCCGACGGCGCGAATCCGGTTCTTGCGGGTTTGGCGGCGCTCGACGGAAAGTTGTACGGCACGACGTACGCCGGCGGCGATTCGCAGTGTCACGCTAATTCGGTCGTTGGATGCGGCACGGTCTTCGAAATCAGCACGACGGGTCGCGAGCGGATTCTGCATCGCTTCAAAGGCACACCCGACGGCGCCCTGCCTTCGGGAACGCTCATCGCAGTCAAGCACGTTCTCTACGGAACGACGAATTTTGGAGGAGCCTATGGCAATGGAAGCGTCTTTTCGATTTCCGTGGCCGGCAAGAAGCGGTCGATCTACAATTTCAAAGGCTATCCCGACGGCGTCGCGCCCTACGCGGGGCTTACTGCGCTCGACGGAACGCTTTATGGCACGACGACGTTGGGCGGAGCCTTCGACGGTTCCGGAACGGTCTTCGAAGTAAATGCAAGTGGCGCAGAGCGCGTTCTTCACAGCTTCAGAGGCGTTCCGGACGGCGCGCTCCCATACGCGGCTTTAACTCCGGTTGGCAGCGAGATGTACGGAACGACCGAGGATGGCGGCAGTTCAAATCTGCCCTGCGTCGCGCACGGCATCGTAGGATGCGGGACGATCTTCAAGATTGATTCGTCGGGTAAGTTGAGCGTAGTTTACCGTTTCAAAGGACGCGCCGACGGCGCGTCGCCGTGGGCGAGTCTCATCTATTCCGGCGGCGCGCTCTACGGGTCAACGCTCCTGGGCGGAAGCAATAACAACGGGACGCTCTTCAAGATCATGCCGTGAGGGCGACGCTAATTGGTGCTCTGGGCATTGCGACGCTATCGGCCTGCGCGCAAATCTTCGCTCCGGGTACAGGACAACGCACGATCGTTAGTCCGGCATCGATACAGCTAACGTCGCCTTCGTCGAAGATTCGTCACGTCGTAATTATTTTTCAAGAGAATCGAAGCGTCGATAACCTCTTCAATGGACTTCCCGGGGCCGACACGGCGAAGAGCGGCAAGAATTCGCAGGGAAAGAACGTTGAGTTGCGCCCGGTTCCTCTGACGGGAAACTACGACATGGGTCACGCGCACAGCTCCTTCGAAATCGAATACGCGAACGGCAATCTTAATGGTTTCAACCGCGATAATTCAAACTGCAAGCGCGAAAAGCCGTGCCTTCCGCGCGACGTTCGCGCTTATGCCTACGTGCCTGAGTCTGAGATCAAGCCGTACTTCGAGCTGGCGGAAGAGTATACGTTTGCCGATCGCATGTTTCAAACCAACGAAGGCCCGAGTTTCCCGGCTCACCAGTACATTCTTAGCGGGACGTCGACCATCGAAGACGGCTCCCAGCTTCGCGCCGCGAGCAATGCGTTCGCGCCCGCTGGCGGCTTTACGGGCGGATGCGATTCGCCGCTCGGATCGGCCGTCTGGCTGATCGATCCCGTCGGACGCGAAAATCAGGCGACGTATCCATGCTTCGAGCGGCTTTCGCTCGTCGACCTGATCGAAAGCGAGTCATTGAGCTGGCGTTATTACGTGCACCATCTCGGTCCGGGAACTTGGAACGGCCCCGACGCCATCGCGAACATTCGCGACAGTTCGCAATATTCGAACGATGTGATCGCGCCGTCAAGCAGAGTGATAACGGACGTTGCGACCGGACAGCTCGCAAATGTCGTCTGGGTGACTCCGACTGCTGCCGCCTCCGACCATCCGGGTCTCAACAAAGGGCTCGGGCCCTCCTGGGTCGCGTCGGTCGTCAACGCCATCGGCGAGAGCCCGTATTGGAACAACACGGCGATCTTTATTACTTGGGACGATTGGGGTGGATGGTACGACCACGTCGTACCGCCGCATTACAATTCGTACGAACTCGGCTTCCGCGTGCCGCTCATCGTCGTCTCGCCTTACGCCAAGGCGCATTACGTCTCTCACCGGCAGCACGAGTTCGCGAGCATCCTCAAGTTCGTCGAGGAGACGTTCGATCTGGGGTCGCTCCATACGACCGACCTGCGGGCCGACGATCTCTCCGATTGCTTCGACTTCGCGCAGACGCCGATCGAGTTCAAGCCAATCTCATCATCGCACCCCGCGGATTACTTTCTACGACAACCGCTCTCGCCGCAGGACCCCGAGGAGGATTGAACTCGCAAGCAGTGCCGGTATGATTCCGAGCGCCTGAAGCAGCGCTAACCAGCGCCAGGCAATCGCTATTCCTTCTGCCTCCGCCACGGCGCCGAAGATCGCCGGAGTGAGCATTGCTGCGAGCAGCGTCCACGTCAGCCCAACGCCCAACGCGCTCCCGCAATGTTCTTCGCCGCCGATTTCGGCAAAGCCGATGACGCTGACTCCGAGCCAGCCTTCGGCGGTGAATCCTAACGCGATAGCGAACGACGCAGCAAGCCAGAGCGGCGTTGCTGGGCCTGCCTGTGCGACTCCAAGCGCAATCAGCGCGACCAGGAGACAGACGAGCGCAAGCGGCAGAGTCCGGCTCCCGCCAAAAAGGTGATCGCTCATCCATCCCCACGAGAGCCGCCCGGCGACGGCGGCGAACTGTGCGAGCGTAAAGAGCGCGACCGCGACACCCAGCCCGTAGCCCATTTCGTGGACGAGCGTCAGCGTGAAAAATCCGATCAAGGCGAACTGCCCGCAGATCAGCACCATCGAAGTGAGGGTGAGCAAGATCAGCCGCGGTTCGCGTGCGATCTCGACCATTTCGAGCAGCATCGAACGCACCGAAACGCGCTCGCCTTGCAGCTCGTGCGGCTCACGATAGAGCGCCGACGCGATTGCGCATGCCGTAAGGGTCAAGACTCCTGCGACCGCAAGGGCCGAACGGTATTGAAAGTGCGCCGCGACGGCCGGTAAGAGAAGCGACCCGATGACTCCGGCAACCGGAACGCCGCACTGCCGAACGCCCATTGCAAATCCGCGGTCGGCTTTCTTAAAAAAGAAGATAATCGCGTGGCTGCCCGCCGGAGTAACGGCTGCATAGCCGATGCCGTACATCAACAGCCAGAAAACCAGCCACGCGTAGTTTTGGACCAGCGCCGATACGATCAGCGCGAGGCCCATGAATACGCCGCTCCAAAAGACGATGGCCTTGTCACCGAAACGGTCCGTAAGCAGTCCTGCCACCGAGGTCATCGCGACGGATCCGAGCATCTGTACCGAAAGAATCAGGCCGAGCTGCGTTTGGCTCAAATGGAGCGCCGACTGGAAAAACGTCATGAGTGCGCCGGTCGCCACGATGAAGAGCGATGCGCCGACCATCGCGCCGGTGAAGAGCGCCAGCACTTCGTAGCGCGATTCCGGCATCGGGTTGTGCGGCTGCGGGGTTCGACGGTGCATCCAGATGAGAGTCTCCTGCCCGAACGGCGGCGAAGCTGCCGGGGTGGACCGGCGTGACGAGCGTAATCGCTATTTGACGATCTTCGTCCTTTCCGCTCCGGGCGCCGCCATGGTCTGGTTCGTCTTTCACACGGTCTACGAAAACATGAGCGCGGCGGAACAGGCAGTGCGCTACGTCGATTCGATGACGCAGATGGGCATCGATCTCGGCTATGTGGTGATGGTCGGCGGAACGATCGCCCTGGCCGGAGTTGCCCTGTGGTCGGGCATCGCTTATCTCCGTCTCCTGCGTCGCAACCGATAGCATTGCGCGTTGAGCTCGCACTCAATCCGCTCTCGCGACGCGGCGCGCACTATAGCGAAGTGATTCGCAGTGAGCTGCAGCGCCTCGGCGTTGAGATCGTCGACGAGGGGTCTGGGGTAGATGCCATCGTCGTCGGCGGCGGCGACGGCAGCTTGGTGCGGCAAATCCCGCGGGTGCTCGCTGCGAGCATTCCCATCGGCATCGTGCCGCTTGGAACGTTCAACGACCTGGCGCGAACGCTACGGATTCCGCTCGATCCCCGAGCCGCATGTGCGGTGATTGCCGCGGGTCGCACGCGAGCGATCGACGTCGCTCGCGTGAACGGCGCGTATTACGTCACCGAGGCAAGCATCGGCATTTCAAGTCGCATCGCGCGGCGCCAGCGGCCAGAGGACAAGCGGCGATTCGGTTTCGGTGCGATTTTCGCCAGCCTCGTGTATGCAATGCGATACGCACGTCCCTTTCAGGCCGAGGTGGCTTTCGACGGACGTCGCGAGCGCGTACGCGCGATACAGCTGACGGTGGCCAATAGTCAGCGTTTCGGTGGTTTCATCACCGTGGAGGACGCCGCAATCGACGATGGCCGGCTCGAGTGTTACTCCGTCGAGATCGAGAACGTCGCGGAATTTTTTTCGGTGGCCGCGGCCATTCTCAAAGGTCGTCGCCGATCGTCGCGAGCTCTGCGCACGTTTCGAGCGACTGCTTTTGACGTTTGGACGCGTCGGCGCCACCACATCACTGCCGACGGCGAGCCCGCCGGCAAAACTCCCGCGCGCTTCGAGGTGCTGCCCGGCGCATTGAGCGTCTTCGTGCCGTAGGAATTGCTCGCACCACTCAAGCAGGCGAGCGCGCAGCCCGAAAACTTTCGGTTCGAATTCGCGTATATAGGCGTAAGGCGCGCGATACGTCCGTCTGCGAGGAACACCGGCATGAGTCTGTACGAATTCGGCCCTTTCCAACTCGATGCGGGGCGCTTGCTCCTGCTCGACCGCGGCCAGCCCCTACCGCTGGGTCCCAAGGTCGTGGAAACGCTCCTCGCACTGATCGAACATCCTGGCGAAGTCCTTGCCAAGAGCGAACTGCTCAACCGAATTTGGCCCGAAGGTTACGTCGACGAAGCAAACCTCGCCCAGAACGTGTACGTGCTGCGCAAGACTCTGCGAGGGCGATGGAACGTAGAGGCGATCGAAACGATCCCTCGGCGCGGGTATCGCTTCAGTGCCGCGGTGCAGCGTCGCGAGCCGCTCCGCGCGGAGCCGAAGATCGTCGCGACTGCCATCCGTCCGGCGGTTCCGCGGCGAGCGGGAGTACTTGCAGCGGCCTTAGCGCTCGCGCTGCTCGCCGGATCGGCGCTGACATCGCAGACGCCGTCGGCCGGCGCGACCGTTGCGGTGACGGCACAGAACACGCGGCTCTACGAAATCGGTCGGTATTATTGGAATTTGCGCACCCGCGACGGCATGGCCAAGAGCGTAGAGTACTTCTCGCACATGGTTGCAGACGTTCCGCGCGACGCGCGCGGGTATGCCGGCCTCGCTTCGGCCGACGCGATGATTGCCGAGTACGGGTATGGTTCGACGCCGGCGAAAGTCCAGGTTGCGCGTGCGCGCGCGTACGCGCGCAAGGCCCTGGCGATAGACCCTAATAACGGCGAAGCCTATGCCGTCCTCGGCGAGCTGGCGACGGAAACGGCGATGAAGAGCGCTGCGCCCCAAGTGGCTGCCGCCCTCGCCGACCTCCGGCGCGCAATCGCGCTCGATCCCATGAGCGGGACCGCGCACGAGTGGTACGGTGTGACGCTCTTGGAGCAAGGCCACCTGACCGAGGCCTATTCCGAACTCACGACGGCGGCCCAGCTCGATCCGCTTTCGGTCGCCACCACCGCCTGGCTCGGGACGACCGCCTATCTCGAGCGCCATTACCGGGACGCGATTGCCTATGCTCGCGAAACGCTGGATCTATCGCCCCAGCGATCGGACGCCTACGCTACGCTCGGTCTCGCCTACGAGGCCTTCGGCGACAACGCGCGCGCCGCGCAGACCCTCCAAAGCTTCGCTCGGGCCTGCGCCTCTTGCCGGGCCGAAGCCGCCGCTCTGATGGCGGCCCTCGATGCGCGCATGAATCAACTAGACGCGGCCCGCGCCGAGCTCGCCATCGCGCGGGCGGATGCTAAGGATGTGGCGCCAGGCGACTTGGCCGTTGCGTACGAGGCGGTGGGGGACCATGGCGCCGCGGTCACCTGGCTGCGCCGGTGGCGCACGGACAGCGGCTACGCCGCCATAGAGATCGCCAATGACCCTCGTTTTGCGCAACTTCGGCGAATAGCTAAGTCCGGGGCTTGACAGGCCTCTACTATTGAGTTATCGTACTAGTGTACTAGTACGATAACTTGATGGTACTAGATCGCCTGAAAGGACCCGACATGATTCACACCACCTTCGCCCCCGAGAACAACTCGATCCGTGAGACGCGCACGCCGGTTCGCCTGCCCGAGCGCCGCTCGGCCGAGCTCTTTCCCGGCTGGGGCCCGAAGTTTTAGTCCGGCCGAGCAACGAGGTCGCTCATGCCCGCCGTTCTAACGGTCGATCCACGCAGCGGCGTACCGATCTACCTGCAAATCATCGAGCAGATCAAACGATCGATTGCGCTCGGTGTTTTGCAAAGCGGCGAGCAGCTACCGACCGTGAAGCAGCTCGCGATCGATCTAACCGTCAATCCGAATACCGTCGCGCGCGCTTATCGGGATTTGGAGCGCGCAGAGGTCATCGAGACCTTTGCGGGTCGCGGATCCTTCGTGCGAGGCAACGGCGCGACGGAATCGCCGAAAGTGGCGGCGGACATCGCTGCCGACGCGCTGGACGTCGCGTTGCGCGAAGCTAAGTCCGTCGGTCTCGAACCCGCACACGTTCGCGAACTTTTTGAATCTGCTCTACGGCGTTGGTTCGGCGAGCTCTGATAAGGCATTGAGATGAATACGATAACGATATCGAACTTGCGAAAACTTTACGGATCGATTGCAGCCGTCGACGGCTTTTCGCTCGAAATCCCGACCGGAAGCGTCTTTGGGCTGCTCGGCCCCAACGGGGCGGGCAAAACGACGACGTTCAAATGTCTGCTCGGTCTCGCGCGTCCTACGAACGGAACGATTCTCTACGATGGAAAGCCGCTCGTACCGTCGACGTTCGAACGAATTGCTTACGTTCCCGAACGCAGCGTGCTCTACGATTGGATGACCGTCGAGGAACACGTCGAGATGAACCGCCGCGCCTACGCTCCCTTCAGCGCGCGCCACGCCTTCGAGTTGCTCGAAAAGTTCGGCATAGGGCGACGCCGCCGCGCACGGGTGCTTTCAAAAGGTATGAAGACGGCCGTAATGGTCGCGATCGCGTTTGCGAGAAACGCCGAAGTGTTGATACTCGACGAACCGACCGGTGGACTCGATCCGATCAATCAGCGCCACGTGCTCTCGCTCATGATCAACGAGGCGGCAAAGGGTAATCTCGTGATCTTCTCGTCGCATCAAATCGGGCAAGTGGAACGCGCCGCCGAGCAGATCGCGGTTATCGACCGAGGGCGGCTCGTACTGCAAGGGTTGGTCGACGATCTCAAGGGCGATCGCAAAATCGTCGAAGGCGTTTTCCCTTCCGCGCAGTTTGCGCTCGACGGAATTGCCGGCGATCCGCGCGTCGCGCGCGTGGATCGCACCGAGCGTATCGTGCGACTGCTCGTCACGAGCGGTGCGAACGACGTCGCATCGCGCCTCGCCGCCGACGGCGCCGTCGGAGTCCGCGTCGTGGATCTCAATCTCGAAGACATCTTCCTCTACGCCGTCTCACCGGGAGATGCGACGGCCGACGTCGTCACTAAGGAAATCGCGTCATGAATTACGTTGAATGGCTGCGCGTTCGCAACTGCTTGCGCATCGTAGCGATCGTCCTTGCTATATTCTTACTGCTTGCCATAATCTTGCGCATTTCGGTTAGTCGCTACATGACGACCGACGCATGGTTAGAGCACTTTCAAGACCCCGGAACGACCGCGACGCACGCAACGTTGCCGGACGGTACGAAGCGAACGATCTGGGATAATCCGCGCGAGCAGACCCACGTCGTGATCGACGACCGTGGATATGCCGGAAAGCATATCGTCGTGACCGAGCCGACGAAGCGAACGCATGAGAGTCACGATAAGGTGGCCGTCGGCAGCATCCACATCGTGGAGTCGCGTCACGGATCGGTGACGACGACGGTCATCGACACGAATGGATCGGTACCGTTCCTGTACTACATGGCAGTGGCGGATCTGATGGCGCTCATCGTGGCGATGGTCCTGGCGGCGCCATTCGCACGCGAGGCCGAGAATCACCTCGAGGTCGCGTTGACGAAGCCTGTGTCGCGCGCGCAATACGCGCTCGGCGTCATCGGAGCCGATATCGTCGGCGTTCTCGCGGCGTCGCTTCTCACCATTGTGGCGCTGTACTTATGTCAGCTGCTATTCGAGCCGGGCACGATCGACTTTAGCGGCGTAAACGCCAGGGCCATTGCTATCGGCATCACTGCGCCTCTGGCCTGGTACGCAATGCTGTGCGCTGCCACGACGTGGCTGCGGAGCTCGTACATCGCCGTGCTCGTCGCGGCGCTTCCGCTCGCTATAGTGATTGGTTTGCTGACGCTAATAGAACCAAACAATGTCGTCGCGCGCGTCGTGCACGACGTAGCGTGGACGCTCTCACGGCTCGACCCGTGGACCTATGTGCGAGTCCAAACCGACAACATCACCAACGACACCGGCGCATCGACGTTCGGATGGCGCCTTGGGGTCGAAGTTCTCTTCTTCGTCGTCTACAGTGCGCTGGCCGTTTGGCAATGGCAGCGAGTGGAGGCCTGACCATGGAAATCATTGGAACGAACTTTAGCCTTTCGCTGGGCGCCTGGCGCTTACGATTCGTCTTGGCGATCGAAGAAGCGCAGGAGCAGCCGAAAGAACATATCCGGCCTCCGCACCGCCTGCGCGTCGTCCCTGAGGACGAGTACGTCCGCTAACGAGCCCACCGCCGCTTAAAACACGAACCCTGTGCGGATTGCGGGGCGCGCAAACTTAAAGCCGTCGGGTGTGACTTTGTAGAGATAGATGTTCGGAATCAACGGATCGCCGGCGATGTTAAACGCAAACTGGCCGACAAGCGTGGTGAATACGCCGCCGGATTGGAGCGAGATCAGCAGCGATTGGCGCGAGGTGGCGGTGTTACGCTGGGCGGCGGCGATCATGAGCTGGGCGGCGGCGTAACCGTAGGCCGATTGCGTGGTAATCTGCGAAACTTCGCGCTCGAAATCGGTGAGCAGTTGCACGGCGCTGGGAACCCGGTCGACGGGCGGCATCGGCGACGCGACCAGCGCGCCGTCGAGCGACTTGGCGTAGGCCGCGATCGTATCTGAGCTGTAGAATCCGTCGGCGGCCCCGAAGTCTCCGGTGTAGCCCGAAGCCCTCAGCGCGTCGGCGATCGGCCCCATCTCGGCGCTCTTTCCCGCGAGAAAGACGAACCCGGGCGAGCGATCGAGTATCGTGTGAGCCGCTTGCGTCGGGTCCGTCGAGTGCAGCGGGAAAATCAACGTGTCGGCGGGGTGCCGGTCGAGCTTGGCTTGAGCCACGAAACCGTTGGCAACGTCGTTGCCGTAATCGCCGTCGAATGAAACTGCAATCGCCGGAACGCCGCGTTTGCCGTCGAGGGCGCTCTGTGCGAAGAGGCGTCCCGAAGTGCTGTCTTTCGCGGGAAGCCGGTAAACGTTGTGGTAGCCGCGCTTGGTCACCGCATCGGCGGTAACCGTCGGTACGATAACGGCGAATCCCATGTTCGCGTAGCGCGAGAGTGCGGCCAGCGTCATCGGCGCCGTGAGATTGCCGACCATCCCGACGACCGTGAAATCGGCGGCGGCGACGTTCGCGTTCGAAGCGGCGACGCCCGGATCGTTACGATCGTCGAGTGCGCGCATTCCCCAGACGTGCGAGATCGGGGCGTTGAAGCGATTCTGCTCGTCGACTGCCGCCTGCACTCCTTTGACGACTTCGCGGCCGTATTTCTCGAGCGATCCGGAGAGCGTGACGTTGACGGCGATGGTAAGCTGCTGCAGGTACTGCTGCTGCGGAGGGAGCGGTGGTTGCGTGATCACTTGCGCGCCGGCGCGACGAGCGAATCCGCCGGCAGCGGTTGCGGCTGCAACCGCGACAAAGCGGCCGCGCTTCACACGTAACCGCCGACGGTGGTGATCAAGAAGAAAACCGAAAACGTCATGTTGGAGATAAAGACACGCTCGTTGATGACGAAGAGATTAGCCCCGCTGCGGAAGAGATACTCTTCGTATATGATGAGCACTGCGACTGAGAGCACGCCCAGAAAGTACGCCGGGCCGGCTCCGGCGAGCATTCCTGCGCCCCCGAGAAGCACCAGCATTGCCGCATGGAGCAGTATCGGGAGCACCCGTCCGCTCGCTTCGCCGAATCGTGCCGGCAACGAGCGAATTCCTTGCTCGCGATCGACGCCGTAATCCATCATTGCATAGATGATGTCGAACCCCGCTACCCAGATCGTAACGGCGGCGAATAGCAGCAATGCCGGGAGCGTGACTTTGCCCGCCACGCCGATATAGGCTCCTAGCGGCGCGAGGCCATCGACCGCGCCCAGCACGAAATGCGTCGCCCACGTAAAGCGTTTGCAAAGCGGATAGGCCAGCAGCAACAACGCCGCAATCGGCATCAGCTTTACGCAAAGCGGATTGAGCTTCCACGCCGCCCACAGCAGCAGGAAGAGCCCTGCGGCGCTTGCCCACAGCATCGTCGACGGCGCAAGGAGACCGCTTGCGACGGCGCGCGTGGCCGTACGCGGGTTGCGCGCGTCGATCTCACGGTCGAGGAAGCGATTTGCAGCCATTGCGGCGGTACGCGCGCCGATGACCGCGAGCGTGATCCATCCGAGTTGCTCAATCGACGGGATGCCGCGAGCCGCCAGGATTGCACCGACGTACGCGAACGGAAGCGCGAAAAGCGTGTGCTCGATGCGAATCTCGCGCAAGAAGAGCGCGACGAACTTCAACGCGGGCCCTGCCCGGACCAGTCGTCGGTATGCGACGCGCGTTCGATGCGATCGAGCCCATAAACGCGCCAGCGCTCGGTTACGAGCCCATTCGTGGCATCGTCCATTACCATCTCGGGCGGCCACTGGCGTGCGTAGCCTTCGGACGCATCCTTGCGCGTGGCGTCGATGCCGATCTTCGTTCCGTATGCGACACTGTACGAGCCGTGATCGAGGTCGTCGACCGGTCCGGGCATCATGACGACGTCGCGCTCGGGCGCCAGATTGTTGAGAACGAACCACGCGACGGCGCGCGTGTCTTGGACGTCGACGTCCGCGTCCACGACGATGAGAACCCGCGTCAGCATCATCATGTGTCCGAGGCCCCAAAGCGCGTTCATGACCTTTTTCCCTTGTCCGGGGTAGGATTTGCGAATCGAAACGATAGCGAGATTGTGGAAACCGCCTTCGACCGGCAGATTCATGTCAACGACCTCGGGAAGCATGGCTTGCAATAGGGGCAAGAAGATTCTTTCCGTGGCTTTGCCGAGCCACGCATCTTCCATCGGCGGCTTTCCGACCACTGTGGCGGCGTAGACCGGCTTGAGCCGGTGCGTCATGCAGGTAACGTGAAAGGTGGGGTAGCGATCGGCCAAACTGTAGACGCCGGTATGATCGCCGAAGGGACCTTCCGGGCGAAGGTCTTCGTTGTCGACATACCCCTCCAGCGAAAACTCCGCGTCGGCCGGAACCATTAGATCGACGGTTTTCGCGCGGACGAGTTCCACGGGTTTTCCGCGCAACAAGCCCGCAAACGCGAACTCGTCGACCAGCGGCGGAAGCGGCGCCGTTGCGGCATAGGTAAGGGCAGGCTCGGTCCCGATTGCGACGACGACCGGAATCTTCTTTCCCCACGCATCGGCATGTGTGCGTCCGTGTTTGTGCCGCTGCCAATGCATCGCCGTCTCGGCTGCGCCGTGCACTTGCATGCGATACATGCCTACGTTGAAGCGCTGCGTGCGTGGGTCTTTAGTGATGACGAGCGGCAGCGTGATGAAGGGTCCGCCGTCGAGCGGCCACGTCGTGAGCACGGGAAGCTGTCGTAGATCGGGCTCGTTCGTGACGACCTCATGAACGGCGCCCTGACGCACGATCTTTGGAATCGCATTCTTGAACGCAGCGAGCTTGAGCGCGCCACGAACCTTGCTTGCGAGCGATCCACTCGGCGGCGAAAAATCGATCAGCTTGCCGATACGCGCGCCGGCTTCGTCGAGATTACCTGCGTCCAACGCCATCGACATGCGGCGACGTGTGCCGAATTGATTCGTCAGCACCGTGAAGCGCGAGCCTTTGACGTTGGTAAAAAGCAGAGCCGGTCCCCCTGCCTTTACTACCCGGTCGGTAATCGCGCTGATCTCCAACCGAGGATCGACGCACGCGTCGACGACGTGCAGCTCGCCCGCACGGCGCAGCGCCTCGATGAAATCCTGCAGCGACGCAAAGGGCATGCGCCCTGACTTACGCGCCGAGCGCGCGATTACTCTTTGCCGTCGTGAGCGGGAATCGATGCGACGAAACGGGCGCCGCCGAGCGCGCCTTCATCGACGGTTACCGTTCCATCGTGCGCGCGGGCGATCCAGCGCACGATCGAAAGACCCAAGCCCGTCCCCATACCGTCGTCGGTGCGACGATAGAAACGTTCGAAAATGCGCTCCCGTTCCGGCGGTGGAATGCCGTCGCCGTCGTCCTCGACGACCAGCTCGCACGATTCGCCGTTTTGGCGCGAGACGATTGAGACGCGCTCGCGCGCGTGCCGAAGCGCATTCTCCAGCAGGTTGCGCGCGAGCTCGCGCAGCCGCCGCTCTTCGCCGTCGACGATCGCACTCGACGGCGAGCTTTCGAGTCGAATGCCGCGTGCCGCGGCTATCGGCTCGATCTCCCGCGAAGATCCGGTAACCACCGCCCCGAGGTCGACCGGTTCTACGTGCAGCGCTCGGCGCGCGGGATCGCGCGCGAGCGTCAGAAGATCGCTTACCACGTCCGATGCGTCGAGCGCGCTGCGCGCGATCGCTTCAAAGGCCGCGCGCGCTTGCGGATCGGCCGTCGCACGCGCGGCTTGCGCGACCGCAGCGATTGCCGAAAGGGGCGAACGCAGCTCGTGCGCGGCATCGGCCGCAAAGACCCGTTCGCGTTCGCGCGCGGCCTCGAGCGGGACGATCGTTGCGCGCGCCAGCAGGTACGACGCGACGGCAACGAGCGCCACGAGCGGCGCATCGATCGCGGCCAGCGTTATCAAGACGTGGCGCATCGCCGTCGCAAGCCCTTGCGAGCCTTCGGGCAAAGCGAGCGCCGGCGCGAGCAGCGAGGCGTATTCACGTTCCACGAAAACGTACGCTCCGGCGTTGAGCGCGAGAAGCACGCAGACGAAGATGCCGAGGTAAAGCGCGGCGATTCTAAACGTCAATGAACTTTTAAGCGATAGCCGATACCCCAGACCGTTTCGATGATTCCGCTTGCCCCCAACGCCTTGAGCTTTCGCCGAAGCTGACTGACGTAGACGTCGACGATATTGCTGGAGCCTTCGAAATCGTAATCCCAGATACGTTCGACGATTTGCGTGCGCGAGAGCGCGATACCCGCATTGCGCCCAAGAAGCTCGAGGAGACGGAACTCGGTCGCGCCGAGCAGCACGGGCTTACCCTCGTAGGTGACGTTGCGCCCCGCGAGATCGATGCGCAGCGCCCCAGCCTCCACGACCCCAAGCAGCGGCCGGTCGGCGCGCCGCAGAATCGAGACGATGCGTGCCACGAGCTCTTCTTCGACGAATGGCTTGGCGAGGTAATCGTCCGCGCCGCAGCCCAAACCGGTGACGCGGTCCTCAACGCCGTCGCGCGCGGTCAGCATCAGGATCGGTGTTTGCACGCCTTCGGCGCGAGCGCTGCGCGCGATTTGGAAGCCATCCATTCCCGGCAGGCCGACGTCGATCACGGCGGCGTCGTAGCACCGGCGCAGCAGGTGATCGAGCCCCGCTACCCCGTCGGTAACGACGTTGGCGGCGTACCTTCGTGATTCCAGCATCGTGCGGATCGATTCCGCGACCGGGACGTTATCTTCGACGACCAGCACTCGCATAGGGCTCCTCAAAAGACTCCGGACTAATATTTCAACGGGCCCGGGAAAGCTACTGTTAAGGCTCCGCTCAAGTAGGGATGCTGGCCGGGCTGTTGCACCTCTTGAGCGAGCAGCCGAAACGGCGCGATCTGCACCGCCGCGTAGTAGACGAAGTCGCGGTTGATGTAGGGATTTGCGTATGCGTCGTATCGCAGGCCGAAGTAAGCGTGCGGAATCGGATAGTATTTTAGGCGTACGTATCCACCCGACGAGTGTATGTTGGTCAAGTAGCCGTCGGCGTCGTGATCGTCACCGTACCACTGCTCCGCTTGAAGATCGAGGTTGCCGTAGCCGGCGTGCGCGGTCAGACCGTATCGTTCGTACAAATCGGCGAACGGTTCGCGTCCCGTCGTTTGAATCCCCAGCGTACCACCGAGGGCGGTCGCGCCGAGGTCGAGCTCACCTTTGCTGGTTTGCAGAAGCGTGTCGCGCAGCCACGCGCTCAGCTCCGGGAATCGCATCCAGCTAGTCTCGCCGGTCGGAACCGGCTTTCCGCCGTACGGCGCGCCTTGAAACGAGGCGATGCTGGCAGTTGTATAGAGATGCAAATGCCCGAAGGTGCGATCGGCTTGAAGTCCCCAGCGCGGCGAAGAGAGAGGAAGATTGTTCAGGCCGACGTGCGCGCCGTAATAGCCGTATTGCTGTAAATCGTCGAGTCGCTCGCCGGGAGATTGCGCGAGGGGAAGCTCGTAGAGGCCGACGCGATACAGGCTCTGCGTGTGTGCATTGTAGTTGGAAAAGAAGAGCAAGTACGTCGCCGAGGGGCCGCCGGCGGCGCCGAGCGTGTAATGGATGAAGCCGGTGATGTCACCGAGGTTGGCGCTGCCGAGGACGATGCCGCCGGGCGTAAAGCGAGGACTGTCGGGCGCGGGGTCTTTGTCGTACTCCATTTGATAGCGGATCGCAAAGACCGTCGTGCCGTGCTCGGGCAACGGCAGGCGATAGCCGTGATTGCGAAAGTAGTTGCCGAAAGCGTTGAGCTCGGGAAGAACGCTGTGGCACTGGCCGCACCGGAAATGGTAGCGTTGAGCGAAAATAGGGATCGCGCGAGCCGGCGCCGCAGTGAAAGCGATTGCGACCGCAACGGCCGCCGCGACGATTTTACTGCGCAACGATCGCCGCCCTCATGCCGCCGGCATAGTGGAAGAAACATCCATAGAGGTAGGTTCCCGCCTTGTCGACGGTAATGGATTGCGACGATTGATTCGGCTGCAGCGCGCCGCTGGTCCAATTGCCGGAGAGCGTGGTTCCCTTTTGCTGCAAAGCGCTGGCGCCGAACGAGAAACCCGTCGGAAAGCTGGTCGCGCCTTGAATCACCGTCGCCGTGTGCGCGAACGTGTCCACGTTCACGAAGTGAATTTGCGTTCCGACTGAAACGGTCGTCACCGCCGGCGAATACCCGAGACTCGGACCGAACTGCGTCGGCGACTGCGAAAATTGCGTGAGACTCACGTCGATCGTCACGCCGCCACCTCCGCCCGACGACGTGGGAACGCCACCTGCCGTGCAGGCGGCGAGCAGCAGCGCGGCACCGGTCGCGTAGCGAAGCATCATCGCGGCGACCCGCGTAGAGCGCGCGCCGCGTCGACGAGCGAGTCGGAGAGTGCGCTTGAAGCAAGCATGGTTTGCGTAAGTTCCCCGGATGAATCGATGACGTACACGAAGGTGGTGTGCGCGTCGCGATACCCGCGCCGGCCCTCTTCGGAAACCGTACCGAATTCGTGCATGACGGCGTGAACGTCGGCGACGTTGCCGCCGGCGAGCAGCCAGTATCGAGGGTTCGCCTCGAAGCGCTGCGCGAGCCCGCGCATCGTGCTCGGTGAATCGTGCTCGGGATCGAGCGTGACGGTCACCAAGCGCGCGTCGAGATGCGCAGCCTGGATTCGCCGCGCCGCGTCGGCAAACTGCGCGTTGATCAGCGGACATGCATCGGTGCAGTGTGCGGCGATGAACGTCAACATCAGCGGCCGCCCGCGGAGCGAATCGAGCGTAAACGAGCGTCCGCGCTGATCGACCAAATGCGGTTGCATGGACAGAGCGGCGCGATGGGTTTTCGTCGGCAGCGTAACCGCCGGGACCTGGCGATGCCGTCGGACCGGGTGTCGCTCCGGCGACGACTTGGATGACGTCGCGCATGCTGAACTCGACGTAGTGATAGGCGCAGCCGATGAGATAGATGCCGGGATTCGAAAGCTTGACCTTGACGGAAGTGCCGGGGTTGAGCGAGCCGCTGGCGTAGTTTGCGCCGAGTACGCCGTTGCCGCTGGGTGAGAACGTGAGACTCGGATTGCTGGGCCACTTCGCCGGCGGCCCGTTCGTCGTTCCGACCACGTTGAGGGTATGGGGCGTGTTCGACGAGAGATTTTGGATCGTGATGGTCGCGCCGGGCGCAAACGCAAGAACCTGCGAAGTCTTTTCCTGCGTATAGCCGCTGACGGTGCCCCAGACCGGATCGTTCTCGACGCCGACCTTCCCAGTCGGAATGCCCAGGCCAATGGCGGAGGCGGCTGGGAGCGGCGAGGGTGTGCCGCTCCCAGGACTGGTTCCGAGGCCGCCGCCATTGGTGCATGCCGCAACGGCGACCAGAAGCGCGCCCATGATCAGCGCGGGCACGCGAAGGCCCTTCGTCACGGAGCCGTTGCTTGCGGTCCGGGCGTGGCGTGGGGTGCGACCACCAGCACGTCGTGCATTCCGGAGCCGTAATGGAACGCGCAGCCGATTAAGTAGATGCCCTTTTTCTTGAGCAAAACGGTGATGGAAGAGCCCGGATTGATCGAACCGCTCGCATAGCCTTTCTTCATGGCGCTGCCATGCGGCTGCGTCGAGAGCGTTGGTCACCGGAAAGTTCGCCGGCGGCCCCTTGATCTTGGCTACGTAGTTGATCGTGTGGTGAAGGCTTTTCGAGATGTTCGTAACCGTGAGTTCCGTGCCGGGCGGGAAGCCGAGGGCTTGCGAGAATTGTTGCTGCGTAAATCCCATCAGATTGGCCTGCCAAAACGGGTCGTTGACCGTTCCGAGGCCTTCCCCGCCGAGTTCTTCGCTGACGTTACCCGTAGAACCGTCGGGATATTGTTGCGGTGATGTGAAGATCCGGCATTCCGGGAAGGCTGTAACTCGCGCCATTGGCGGCATTCCCGCCGGACTGGCCCGCGCAGGCCGCGAGCGCCACGGCTGCGGCGACGACGGCAAATGCCGCAACTTTTTTCAACATGAGTCCTCCAGAGAGTGTAGGTTGTGCGGTGGAGTCTAGCGGGGCGGCATGAAGAAAGTCTAAAAGTCTGAAAACTTCCAAGCGACTAGTTTCTGATCGAGTCGCGCATCGCCGCCGCGATGTTCGCCAGCGCGGGATCCCCGGCGGCGTCGATCGTCGCTCGAGCGAACGCGCTGCGGCCTGCGGCATGTGCGCCTTCGCGCAGAAGTACGACGCCCAGCGCAAATCGCGCGCGAGCATAGGTCGGCGCGAGCGCGAGCGCACTGCGAAGTTCGCGTTCCGCCGCTGGATAGCGTCCGAGGCGTTCTTCGGCGAGCGCGAGGTCGTAGTGCGCGACGGCGTACGACGGATTTGCGTGCAGCAGTTTGCCGAAGTCGTCGCGTGCCGTCGCGTAGTCGCCGCTCTGCATCGCGACGATGCCGCGCGAATAGAGGCCTCGCGCCGATTCCGGGGCGAGCGCCAAATAGCGATCGGCGATGCTGCGCGCTTCCCGCAAATCGCCGCGCGCGAGATCGACGGAAATGAGGTTTGCCATCGCCGCCAAGAAGGCCGGGATCGAGCGCGAGCGCGGCTCGCAGCTCGCGCGCCGCATCGTCGTTGCGATGCAGGTTCGCGTAGGCGATTCGCGAGATCGTAGTGCGCGGTCGAGCCTTGCGGCTCGGGCGGATGCAGCGCGATGATACGTTCGAACTCGGCAGCGCGCGGCGTCCCAGTCGCTGCGGGCCTCGGCATCGAGGCCGATCGTAAAGCGCTCTTCGATCTCGCGCCTGAACGGCGATGGCTCGCAGTGCCGGCACCGAAGTCGTCCGCGGCGCGGCGTCGCGGCGTCGAATAGGATTGCGCGATAGCTGCGCCCGTCGCGGCTTGGTTCAAGAGGGCGACGAGAAGAAACCAGCGCATCGCTCACGGAGTGCCGGGGTCGGCAGGTAAGCTCGGCTTGTGCGAGCGCGGCGGCGCCGCGGCGCGCTCCGGCTTGCACTCCCACCCGACTCGTCCGGCGGCGGTGATCGGTCCCAGCAGCGCCGGCGCAGCCGACGGCGCCATCGCGCCCGAAAGCAGGTCTTCGAGCGTAGCGGCGCCCGCTACAGCGCAGGCGGCCGGACCAAGAAAGCCGCCGGCCAGCAGAAGGGCGGCAAGCAGGCGGCAGGAGATGGGTTCTTGACACTCCTTTCATCATAGCCGAAAGTCTAAAGAATCCGTGAATCGCCCGCTCGAAGGCGCCAGCGGCGCTGCTTTTGGCCATGCTCGCAGCGTCGCCGGCGTGCGCGCGCAGACCCCCTTGGTCGTTGGTTCGGTTCGCGATCAGCATGGGGCCGTCGATCGCCGGAGCGGTCGTGACGGCGCAAGACCGCACAGGGGGCGCGGACCTCGACCGGACCGACGCGGCCGGTACCTTTGCGCTGCGCGGCGCGGGGATCGTGCGGTGCGCATCGACCTGCCGCTACTGCGCGAGCACGCAATTCGCCGTCGCCAGCGACCGAGCCGATCGTGGCCATCGTGCGGCGCTATGAGGCGCTTGCGAGCGACTCGCCCTCGACCGGCCGACCTGCAGAATCTGCCCTACGCCCACGTCGAGTCGGCGATCGCGTTGCGCCCGTTTACGCTGCTGGCGCAGAAGTCGGCCGCTTATCCCGGCCCGACGCTGAGCGACCGCGGGCTCTCCTCGAGCGGCTCGCTGCTGATCGACGACGGCGCGCCGAACTACGACATCGTCGCCGGCCATCGCCTTACACGTTCATTCCGGCCCAGTACGAGCAAAGCGCCGCTTATGCGCGACGCGACGCAACGCGTTCCTCTACGGCGATCAGGCCGCCGGCGGCATCGTTAGCTCGAGCCGTTCGGAGCGGATCGAACGCGGAGGTCGCGACGCTCGGCAGCGACGCGATCGCGCGCGCGCAGGTCGGCTCCGACTCGCTCGGCGCTCGCGTTCGGCTCGTTCAGCAACGACGAGGAATCGCGTCAGCGCGGCGATCTCGCTGCAAACTGGCCGCTGGGCGCGGATCAGTCGCTTAGCGTTAGCGGGCGGAAGCGAGCAAGGACGCGAGTACGATCGCCGGCGAACGCCTTTGCGGGAAGCTTTTCGTTTGCGGACGCCGACGTTCAGCGATTCCGCGGGCGCTCAACCTCACGTTTCGGCGGTGCTCGATCGCGGCAACTACGCGTTGGCACGCGGGCGAGTATCCGATCTCGCACGGTTTGGTCGGACACGGGTTCAATGCCGGGCGTCCACTCGAACGGCCCGGTCGTCGGTTTCGCCGACGTGGGCGTTCGTTCGTCGACCGGATTCTACGATCTGCGAGCGCTTGCCGTCTGGCTTGCCGCGCGTCGGCGCGACGCTCGACGCAAACGCACGCCGACGCGGGGGTGATGCGCAACGAGCAACGACTACGACGTCGACCGCGGGCGTCGGCGCGTTTTGGGTCGACTATGCCGGGGGCAGTACGGCGTCTCACAGCCGGCGAGGACGGCGCTCGCCGTGCCGTCGCTTCAAGCGCAGCTCTTTCCAAACGGAAAGTGGAGCCTCGATCTCCAGGGAAGCGGCTCGTTCACGCTGCCGACCTTCGTGCGAGCAGTACCTCTTTAGCGCGACGAACCGATGCGGTGCAGCTCGAGCGCAACGCGCTGCTAGCGCGATCTTGACGTATACGGATAACGCGCGGTCCGGATCTCCTTCGAGGAGGCCTCGCAGGCGTCAGCGGCGCCTATCCGGGCAGGATCAGCTCGAGCGGCCTCTCGGCGACCTGGCAGATCGCGCCGCCGTTTTCGCTGCGCGCGTGGACGATGCACGTGAGCGACACGACGCAGCCGCTTACGGCGTCGTCTCCCTACGATGGCGCCGACGCCCCGACCGTCAATGCGTTTTGGCTCACATACGATAACGGCGGCGCGCTCCGCGCCGATGCGATCTACCGGCGCGATCTGCTCGATGGCGCGCCTTTCTATCACGTCGACGGCGCGATCTCCGGGCCGATCGCGGACCGCTTTCGCTGGTACGCCGGCGCCGAGGATCGGCTGCGCCGACGTTCGTCGACGTCGGCCTGCGTTTCTCGGCGCTGATTCTCAGTAAGCGGCACGATGCCGGCACGAGATCGCCCACCTCGTGACGCTATCCTCGTCGCGTCGTCCGTGCGGCGCCGCCGGCGTCGGGTCGGCGGCGCCCGGCCGCGGTCGCGTCGGGTGCTTCGCGTGGTCGGGCGCTTCGCGCGGTCGCGCGCGCCGCGCGGCGCGCGCGCGGCGTAATCGCCGTTTCCGGAAACGCCGCCCAGGAGCGCTTTTCGCGAGAGATTGACTCGGCCTTGACCGTCGATCTCCATGACCTTCACCATGATCTCGTCGCCGACTTTGACGACGTCTTCGACCCGCTCGACGCGCGTCGGCGCGAGCTGGCTGATGTGCACGAGCCCTTCCTTGCCGGGAAGGATCTGGACGAACGCGCCGATGTTGATGATGCGCGTGACGGTGCCGAGATAGGTTTCGCCGACGACGATCTCGCGCGTGAGGTTCTCGACGATCTGCTTCGCCTTGTCGCCGGACGCGCCGTCGAGCGACGTGATGAAGACCCGGCCGTCGTCCTCGATGTCGATCTTTTCGACGCCGGTGTCGGCGATGATCTTGTTGATGACCTTGCCGCCGGGGCCGATCACGTCTTTGATCTTGGCGGGGTCGATCTTGACGACGATCATGCGCGGCGCGTACTCGGAGAGCTGCCTCGCGCGGTTTCGCGATCGTTTCGGCGAGCTTGTCGATGATCGCGAAGCGCGACTTGCGCGCCTGCTCCATCGCCTCGCGCATGATTGTCGATCGTGACTCCCTGGACTTTGATGTCCATCTGGATCGCCGTGATGCCCTTCTTGGTGCCGGCGACTTTGAAGTCCATCTCGCCGAGCGCGTCTTCGAGCCCTTGAATGTCGGTGAGCACGGTGTACTTGCTCGTCCTTGAGAATCAAGCCCATCGCGACGCCGGCGACGTGCTCGCGAATCGGAACGCCGGCGTCCATCAGCGCGAGGCGTCGATCCGCAGACCGACGCCATCGACGACGAGCCGTTCGATTCGAGAACTTCGCTGATCAGACGCAGCGTGTACGGAAACTCGTCCTTCGGCGGCAGCACCGGCACGAGCGCGCGCTCCGCGAGATGACCGTGACCGATCTCGCGGCGTCCGGGTCCGCGCATCGGTCGCGTCTCGCCGACCGAATACGGCGGAAAGTTGTAGAAGTGCATGTAGCGCTTGTCTTCGAGCTCGACGATGCCGTCGAGGCGCTGCGCGTCGCTCGTCGAGCCGAGCGTCGCGGCGGTGAAGACCTGCGTCTGACCGCGCGTGAAGACTCCCGAGCCGTGAACGCGCGGCACGTAATGCACTTTGCACCAGATCGGGCCGCACTTCGTCGGGTTTGCGGCCGTCGGGACGAATCTTCTCGTCGACGACCATGGCGCGAAGCTCGTCCTCCTCCATGAGCTTGACGATCTTGTAGAACTCTTTAGCGGTTACCGGATCTTCGAGCAGCGCTCTGACGTTTTCGTCCTTCTTGCCGCAGCGTGCCAGCGCTTCGTCGACCGTGATTTCGTCGCAAAGAGCTCCTCGCGTTTCTGTTTGTCGACGGTGCGCATGGCTTTGGCGACGTCCTTTGCGAACGCCTTACGCACCCAGCGCTCGAGTTCGGCGTCGACTTTGAAAACCGGATACTCGCGCTTCGCTCTTGCCGGCTTTTCGCGCGAGCTGGTCGATCGCTTCTGACGATCTTGCGAATTTCCCCGTGCGCAAACTCGACGGCGCCGAAGAAATCGTCCTCGCTGATCTCGTTGCCGCCGCCCTCGACCATCATGACGGCATCGCGCGTGCCGGCGATGACGATGTCCATTCCGCCGGTTTCGTATTGCGGAAGCGTCGGATTGCAGATGTACTTGCCGTCTCGTCGCGGCCGACGCGAACCGCGGCGACCGTCTTGTCGAACGGGATGTCGCTGAGCGCGAGCGCCGCGCCCGCGGCGCAAACGCCGAGCACGTCGGCATCGAGTTCGCGGATCGATCGAAAGCACCGTCGCGACGATCTGCACGTCGTTGTGAAATCCGTCCGGAAAGAGCGGACGAATCGGCCGATCGATTTGACGCGAACTGATCACCGCGTGTTCGGGGGGACGCCCTTCGCGCTTGATGTAACCGCCGGGAATCTTTCCGGCCGCGTACATCTTCTCTTCGAAATCGCAGGTGAGTGGGAAAAAGTCGATGCCTTCGCGAGGTTTCTCGGAGGCAGTGACGGCGCAGAGCACGACGTTTTGATCGCCATAACGAACCAAAGCGGAGCCGTTTGCTTGCTTCGCGAGTTCGCCGGTTTCGATGGTCATCGTGCGCCCGCCGACCGTTAAGCTTACGGATTCGGGCACAATTATCTCCTAAATTTCGAACTATTTTATTCTATTTGAATGACCCGCGGCCGATTCGGCAGGGCTCGAGCCGCGACCCCTGCCAAACGCCCGATATCCATGCCGACCCTTACTCCCGAGGGCTTGACTGAACTCAAGCTCAAGGCCAACGACGTGCGTCAGGGCATCATCCGGTCGCTGCTTGCTGCCGGCTCGGGCCATTCGGCGGGGCCGCTGGACATGTCTGACGTTTTCACCGCGCTCTACGGCTCATTTGCTGCGTCACGATCCGCGCAATCCCGAGTGGCCGGATCGCGACCGTCTCCTGCTTTCATGCGGGCACATCGCGCCGGTGCGATATTCGGCGATGGCGAACTTCGGCTACTTTCCGACCCGAAGAACTGTTGACGCTGCGAAAGTTCGGCACGCGGCTGCAAGGACACCCGGAGCGGGTGCGTTTGCCCTCGGTCGAAACGACGTCGGGACCGCTCGGAGAAGGTCTCGCGCAAGGCGTTGGCATGGCTCTCGGTGCGAAGCTGCGACGGCAAAGATTTTCACGTTTGGGTGGTCACGTCCGACGCGGAGCACCAGTGCGGTCTGCATTGGGAGGCCGTGCTCACCGGCGCGAAGTTCGGTCTCGATAATCTGACGGCGATCGTCGACCGCAACTTCATTCAAATCGACGGAAGCACCGAAGACGTGATGCCGCTCGAGCCGCTTGCCGACAAGTATCGCGCCTTCAACTGGGCAGTCTTCGAGTGCGACGGCAACGACATCGCCGCGTTCGTCGAAACCGCGCAGCGCGCGACGCAAACTACAGGCAAACCGCAAGTGATCGTCGCGCACACCGTGCCCGGCAAAGGCGTCTCGTACATGGAAGGTGACTATACTTGGCACGGCAAGCCGCCCAACACCCAGCAAGCGGAGCAGGCGTTGCGCGAGCTTACCGCGGCGCGCGAGGAGATCTTGGCGCATGACTAGCGGCGCGCACGTTTTGGATGACGCGGCCCGCGCCGATGCACCTCGCAGATTATCGCGCCGGCGATCTCAAGCAAGTTCCGACGCGCAACGGTTTCGGCGAAGGACTGATCGAAGCGGGGACGCGAGATCGCAACGTCTTGGGGATCTGCGCTGATCTTTCCGAATCGACTCGCTTCGAGGGCTTCAAGAAGGCGCATCCCGCAGCAATACATCGAGATCGGCGTCTCCGAGCAAATGCTCGTTGCGATGGCCGGCGGCTTGGCTTCGGTCGGAAAAATCCCTTGGATCGCGAGCTACGCGATGTTCAATCCGGGCCGCTCGTGGGAGCAAGTCCGCACCATCATGGCGCTCAACGAAACGAACGTTAAAATTGCGGGCGCTCACGCCGGCGTTTCGGTTGGTCCCGACGGCGCAACCCATCAAGCCATCGAAGATATCGCGATCATGCGAGTCATTCCGCACATGATCGTCGTCGTGCCCTGTGACGCCGTCCAAACGAAGAAGGCGACGCTCGCGCTCTCCGAAATGTGGGGCCCGACCTATCTGCGGTTCGGACGTGAGAAGTCGGCGGTCATCACAACGGACGAAACGCCGTTCCGCGTCGGGAAAGCGCAAATCTTCCGCGAAGGGCGCGACGTGGCGATCGTGGCTTGCGGCATCCTCGTCTACAATGCGTTGCTGGCCGCGGACAAGCTCGCGCGCGAAAACGACATCCAATGCCGCGTCGTCAACAACCATACCGTCAAACCGATGGACGATGCGGCGATCGTCGACGCCGCACAATCGTGCGGCACCGTCGTCACCGTGGAAGAGCATCAAAAGCACGCCGGCATGGGTTCGCGAGTCGCGGAGATTCTGGCACAAAAACATCCCGTACCAATCGAATTCGTAGGCGTCGATGATACCTTCGGACAATCCGGCGACCCCGCCGAGCTCATCGAGTTTTACGGCATGGGTGTCGACGCAATCGTCGCTGCCGGCCGCCGCGCATACGAGCGCAAGAACGCTA
The DNA here is from genome assembly GCA_963815165.1 of Vulcanimicrobiota bacterium. GTDB lineage: Bacteria > Vulcanimicrobiota > Vulcanimicrobiia > Vulcanimicrobiales > Vulcanimicrobiaceae > Cybelea. Next base: position 673,930 of record CAWFFL010000003.1, on the reverse strand, counting down.
ACGCGCGTTAGGGCGGGCCGAAAAGCAAAGCGACGGGATGACCTTTGACCGCCGGGATCGTGCGAACGAGGTTGCTCGTTTCGGCCGCGTACTCGGTGACGGTGCTGCTATCGAGATTCGCTACGTACAGGTTTCCGGCTCGATCGAAAGCGAGTGATGACGGCGCGGCGAGACCTTCCTCGATCGTGCGCTCGGGTTTCCGGCCGCGTTGGGAATAGACGACGATCTTCGTCGCCGAATCGATGACGTAGAGGTCGCCCGCAGGTCCGAGGACCGAACCGAAGGGTCCGGCTCCGCTGGTGAGTCCCCGCGTAATCCTTCGCGACGGATTTACCCCTCCGGCCGGATAGACGCTAACGGAGCCCCAGGTTCGCTTGCGTCCGCCGCTCCAAATTCGTAACGAAGAGATTGCCGGCACCATCGAGCGTCAATGCGTCGGGATAGTTAAGGCCGTTGCGAATAGTACGGCTTGGCGCGGATCCGCCCGAAGGAAAGACTCCAACACTGTTCGCGCCGTAGTTGGCGACGTACAGACTTCCTGAGGCGTCGAGCGCAATCGCGCAGGGATAATAGATTCCCTTCGATATGGTGCGCAGCAACGACGCGCTGCCGTGAGCGTACACGCTGATCGGGTTATTGTGGTTGTAACAACCGCTGGCAACGTAGAGGTTTTTCGATCGGTCGAACCCCAACGAATAGTTCCACCCGTGGATGCCCTTGCTGATGGTTAGATGCGGGTTCGCGGCACCCGGAGCGTAGACCGTGACGGCGCCGTTGTCGGTGTTGACGCCACCGGGCGTGCCTTCGTAGTTCGCCACGTAGAGGTTGCCATCGCGATCGAAGGTCAACGCCATCGGAGTCACGATTCCGCGAGTGATCGTGCGAAGGACCTCGTTGCTTTCGGGGCCGTACACCGTGACCGTCGATCCCCAACTATTGGCTGCGTACAGGTTGCCGGACGAATCGAAGGCCAGGGCTTCCGGAGCCGAGAGTCCCGTCGCAACCGTGATCGTGCGCGACGGCTCTGCGCCGGCGGGCGCGTAGACCACGATGTCGTTGTGCGCCGTGTTCGCGACGTACAAGTTGTCCGCGGTATCAGCCGCGAGCACCTGCGGATCGACGATCCCCTTCTTGATGATGTACTTCGGCGAACTAGTCCCTGGCGCGTACACCAGAACGCGCCCACCGCTGTTGAGATATTTGAGTTGCCCCGAATAGAGATTGCCGGACGCGTCGAAGGTCATGGCACCCTCCGCGCCTCGTATTCTGCGAATGCGCTTCGTGCCGTGCCCCGCGTAGACGTCGATGGAGCCGTTATTATCCACGTAAGCGTCACCGCGCTGGTCGAATGCGACTTGTCCGGGCCCGTTGTAGCTCGTCTCGATGGTGCGATAGAGCTTTGCGCCGTTGGGCGTGTAAATCGTCAGCGTATCGTGCAATACCGGCTGTAGGCACTCCTGGCAGTTCGACACGTAGAGATAGCCCGATGCGTCAACCGAGATTGCCGTTGGCGCAACGATGCCTTGCGTGATCTTGCGTTCGACGGTTTTCGAGCGCGGCGCGTATTCCTCGATCGCTGCGGCTCCGGAATTTCTGACGAAGAGCTCGCCGGACGGGGAAACTGCTATTGAAAAGCGCTTGGTGATTCCGCGCGTGATCTTGCGCATCGGTTCGGCGGCGCCGGGCGCGTAGACGTTAACCCAGCCGCCTGCGCCGCTTCCGCCGTTAGCGACAAAGAGATTCCCGTCGCGGTCCTTTGCAAGCGCAAATGGGTCTGCAAGGCCTTGCGTGATTTTGCGGTACGGCCGGTCGCTGCCGGTTTCGTAGACGGAGATCTCGTTGCTCGAAGCGTTCGCGACGTAGAGGACCTTCGAGGCCGGTGGTGACTGCAGCGGCACGGAGCGCGTGGGCGGAATCGCCGGCGCTTGCCATCGAGCGCTGCACGCTGCGAGAGCTGGAGCCGCCAACATGAGAAAAAGCCATCTCCGGCAGCACGAGAACATCAGACACCGCCCTTTGGTGCTGCGACTTTTGCGGCACGCGGAGAGGCTCCTCGCAGCGTTGGGCGATCTTAACGGCGCAAGCCGAGTTCTGAAATCAGGCTGCGGTAACGCTCGAGGTCTTTCGCGTGGAGATAGTTCAGCAAACGGCGGCGCTGGCCGACCTGCAGCAGAAGGCCGCGGCGGCTGTGATGATCCTTTTTGTGGACCTTGAGATGCTCCGTGAGCTGATTGATGGAGGCGGTCAGCATCGCGATCTGTACTTCGGCCGATCCGGTGTCGTTCGATCCGCGACCGTGTTTCCCGGCGATCTCCGCCTTCTGTTCTTTGGTGAGCGGCACGTGGAAAGGGTCTCCTTAAGGCAGGATGGTCTCGCTCGGGTGCAGATTGCTTCACCGCCCCGGCGACCGGCCTAGAATAACAAACGGCAAGCCTCGGCGCAAGGTTCGGCCGAATTGCCGGGCAAATGCCGCAGTCTGGTGGATTTTGGAATACGCGGGCGCGCGGCGCTCGTCACCGGCGCGAGTTCCGGAAATTGGTGCGGCGGTTGCACTCGCTTTGGCAAGCGAAGGCGTGCGTCTCGCGCTGGCTGCGCGCAACGTCGAACGCCTAGAGGCGCTCGCCAAGGACGCGCAGCAATGCGGCGCCGGGTCGGCTCGCGCCTTTCGCCTCGATTTGGAAGACTCCGAATCGATCGCGACGATGCTCGACGAAGTGCTCGATGCTTTCGGCGAGGTTGATATCCTCGTTCTGAACGGCGGCGGACCGAGGGCCGGCCGGTTCTCCGAGATGTCGCAGGAAGAGTGGGATCGCGGCTACCGTTTGCTGCTTCGGAGCATGCTGCTGCTCCTCGAGCGCGTCGTGCCGCCGATGCGCGGGCGGCAATGGGGCCGCGTCGTCGCGCTAACGTCGACGTCGGTAAAGCAGCCCATCGATACGCTGGTCCTCTCGAACACGTTTCGTACGGCGCTCGTCGCCGCGCTGCGCACCCTTGCGACAGAAGTAGCAGTCGATGGCGTCACCGTTAACTGCATCGCAACCGGTCGCATCGAAACCGATCGTCTGCGCGAGTTGTACGGCAACGACGAGGACAAACTGCGCGACGCCGGACGCGAGGTGCCGATTGGCCGCATCGCAACGCCGCGAGAGTTTGCTCCGATGGCTGCATTTCTCTGCAGCGGACCGGCGCGCTACGTGACCGGCCAGACGATCTCCGTTGACGGCGGACTCGTTCGAGGGCTGTTCGGCTAGCCGCGCGAATCATCGGGCCGATATGCAGGGAGTGGAAGGAAAGCGCATCGCCGCTCTGATCGGCGACGGATTCGAGGAGATCGAGCTGACGGAGCCGCGGCGCTCTCTCGAAGAGGCCGGCGCCATCGTGACGATCGTTGGCATAGACGAGCGGTCGCGCCAGCGTATTCGGGGCAAGCGCGGCCTCGACGACGGCCAAAGCCTGCGGGCCGAAGAGCTCGTCGCCGACTGCACCGCCGAAGATTTCGACGCGCTCTTGATTCCCGGCGGCTCGTCACCGGACCGCATTAGGACCGATCGCGACGTTCAGCGTCTGGTACGAGAGTTCGATACCCTCAAGAAGCCGATGTTTACGATGGGGCACGGAGCGCAAGTCCTCATCTCTTCGCAGATCGTTCGCGGACGTCAAGTGACCGGCGTGCATTCGATCGCGGACGACATTCGTAACGCCGGAGGGCTCTACCGCGATCAGCCGACCGTCACGGACTCGAATTGGGTCTCATCACGCGGCAGCGACGATCTGCCGCAGTTCAATCGTGCGATGCTCGAGAAGCTGGCAACGGCGACCCCAGCTCAAATCGGATCGTAACGCGCCAGCGCTTCACCATATTGGCGTAGGCCCAAGAAGGCGACGATCGCGCAAAAACCCAGCTCGGCGTAGACCGAGTGCGCGATAACCACGAGCGCATAGGCAGCGCAGCACGTGGCGGCCGCTAACACTACGTAGAGGACGCGCGCCGCTCCGCGCCGGATCGTCGCCGAAAGCGCCGTGAGCGTCGCCGCGACGATCGCCGCAAATGCAATCAGCACGGTCAGTGGAAGCCCCGTGCTTCCGCGCAGCGCTTCGGCCGCAGCAAATGCGATCACTGCAAGAGTTGCCGCGACGCATGGTACGAGTGCTTTGGCGCGAGCCAGCTCGCGGCCGAAGAGCGGCGCGCTCTGCTCGCAGCGATCGAGATGGCGGTAGAGCCCGGGGCTTTGCGCCAACGCGAGCGCGATGCCGAGCAAAGAGCAAAGAAAGAGCGGCGCGGCAAAGCCCGCGGGTTGGAATATTCCTGCGACGAACGCCGCGGCAGCCGAGTAGAAAACGATCCGGCGCTGCGCGTAAAGCCGTGCCCGAAGAACGCCGAAAAGTGCGCGCGCGGTCACGATTGCATCGAGGTCGATCGCGCGGTCTTGGCCGGAGCGAATGCGAGGGCTGCAGCAGCGTCGGTGTGCATCGAGAGTAATGCCCGTTCACCCGCTGCCGCGAGAATCTGCGCGGCATAGACCGGCTGTGGCCGATCGAGAACGATCAGTTTCGGCGCGCCGATCAACGCCCCGATCAGGGGGACTGCGAACGCTTCGTGCATGCCCGCAAGCCGCCTTCGCAGCGAGGAGACCTGCATGCGGGCGTGCGCGAGCTCGACATTCCAGAGCGCGGCGCGATACGCGATATAGCGCGCAAACTCTCCCTCGTCGAGCGGGAACGGCTCGTGCGGAACGAGCGCCGCGATGCGCTTGCATGCAACCGATTGCACGTGCGGATCGAAATCGCCGATGAGGACGGAGCCGCTCGACGACTTCACGATGCCGGCCGCCAACAACGCCACGATCTCGGCGTCGCGGGACGATGCGCAGGTTAGCGCAGCGCGTTCGCCGCTCTCCAGGCGCAGCGACACCGGACCAACCGAGACGCCGGCAGCGACAAACGTCGCCTCGCGCAAGCGTAAGAGCGGCATCGGCAGTATCATTCGCCGGCTTGAGCCAACTCCACTATGCCGTGCTATCCAACTCCGAAGTTGCGCAGAAACTGCTCGAAATCCGCACGCTCATGGAGATGGCCGGCGAGTCGTTCTACAAGTACATGGCCTACGAAAAGGCCGCTGCATCCGTCGAGAATGCGCCTCCGCTGCAAGATCTCGTCGCGACGGGCGAGCATCTCAAGCTGCCCGGCATCGGGAAGTCGATCGGCACGGCGATCGAACAGCTCGTGACCACCGGGAAGACCGATCAGCTCGATGCGCTGCATCAGCGTTTTCCGCCGTCGCTCTTAGAAGTGCTCGGGGTCAGCGGTATCGGAACGAAGACGACCGCTATGCTTTTTGCCGAATACGGCATCGCGTCGCTTGCCGACTTGGAAGCGGCGATCGCGACGGGAAGGCTGGCCGGCGTCCCGCGCCTTGGAAGCAAGACGATCGAGAACTGGCGTCGCGGAATCCTGGCGTATCGCGGTCGCCAGCGGCGCACGCCGCTGCCCATCGCGCTGACCATCGCGCACGAGACGATGGATTACGTGCGGGAAGGGCCGGCCCTGGAGCGTCTGCTCTATGCCGGAAGTTTGCGGCGCTGCGAGGTTACCGTCGGCGATATCGATCTCGTCTGCACGTCGCAGCACGCCGCAGACGTCATCGCGCATTTCACCGCGTGGAAGCGCGCCGAGGCCGTCTTGGCCGAAGGACCGACGAAGGCGAGCATCTGGCTTCCCGGCGGTTTGCAGATCGATCTCCGCGTTCTCCCCGACCACCTTTACGGCAACCTGCTGCAGCACTTCACCGGGTCTCGCGAGCACAACATCAAGCTGCGTGAGTATGCGGTGCGATCGAACCTGCGCGTCAGCGAGAACGGCATCTTGAATCTCGAGACCGGCGACGTGATCACGTGCACTGAGGAGGCGGGCGTGTACGCGGCGCTCGGGATGCAATACATCCCGCCGGAGCTTCGCAGCGGGCTCGACGAAGTCGATCTCGCTCGCAGCGGCGCGATTCCCGAACTGGTCGTGCTCCACGACGTGCGCGGCGACTTTCACATGCACACTCTCTGGAGCGACGGGGATGATAGCCTCGAGTCGATGATTGCGGCCGCTGCGGCGCGCGGTTATGAGTATCATGCGATTAGCGACCACTCGCAAGGACGCGGTCGTCGTTTCGGCGTCTCTCCCGACCGGCTGCTGGAACAACGCCGGCTCATCGAGGAACTCGGCGCGCGTCACGGCATTCGCACGCTCTGCGCGAGCGAAGTCGACATTCTGCCGGATGGCTCGCTCGATTATGCGGACGACGTCCTCGCGAACCTCGACGTCGTGATCGGTTCCGTCCACACCGCGACGCAGCAGTCGCGCGAGGAGATGACGGCGCGCCTCGTTCGCGCGTGCGAAAATCCATACGTGACGATCATCGGTCATCCCACCGGGCGCCGCTTCGATGCATCGACGGGCTCGACGCACTCTCGCGGATACGAGTTCGATTACGACGCGGTCTTTGCGGCCGCCGCGCGCACTGGAACGGCGCTGGAGATCGACGGTCAAGCGGCGCGGCTCGACCTTCCAGCGCCGCTGGCGCGCAAGGCGAAGAGCTACGGCGTCACCTTCGCGCTCGACAGCGACGCGCACCGCACGCGCGATCTTGCGGCGATCGAATTCGCGCTCGGCCAGGCGCGGCGCGCCGGAATCACCAAGGCCGACGTCCTCAACGCGCAGCCGCTCGATTACGTCCGGGCGTTCGTGGCCCGCAAGCGGGAAGCGGCGTGATCGCCGGCGCGCGGCTTGCCGGAAACTCAATCGCTAACGAGGGGGTTCCGCTGCTCTTCGTGCACGGCGTCGGCTCGACGGCCGCGATCTGGGACTACCAGCTCGACGAATTCGGAAAGGACCGGCTGTGCGCGGCTGTCGAGCTGCGCGGTAACGGAACGCAAAAACCCGATCCCGATCCTTCGCGCATTTCCAGGGCCGGATACGCGCAAGACGTTTTGACGATTGCCGACGCACTATCGGCCGATCGTTTCACACTGGTCGGCTGCAGCTTGGGTGGCGTGGTGGCCTTCGAGCTGTGGCGCGCCGTCCCTCGGCGTATCGCATCGATGGTGCTGTTGGGAAGCTTCGTGCGCTATCCCGACGGGGAACGAGTTGCGCAGCGCATCGCGGCGCAGGTCCGCGAAGCGGGAAGTATGCGCGCGTTCGGCGAGCTGCGCGTCGCGCAGCTCGGCTTACCGCCGGCTCGACTGCACGAAACGGTCGAACAGTTCGCCTGCAAGTCGATCGAGTGCTTCGTTGCCGCGACGCAAGCAACGTGGACGGGCGACTATCGAGATATTTTGCCCGGCATCGACGTGCCGGTGCTCGTCGCTTACGGCGAACACGACGGCGTGGCGCCGCTCGAGCGGGCGCGAGAGATCGCGTCGGGCATTCGCGGCGCGCAACTGGAGATGGTGCCCGCTGCCGGTCACGTCGCGAACGCCGACAATCCGGCAGCCTTCAATGCGTTGCTGCGCCGTTTTTCGATCACCGGCCCGTGAGCGAACGGGATTCTATTGCCGTCGCCGCCGTACACTCTGCAATGGGCTTTGGGTCCGCGCTGATTCGTCCTGGCGTGGAATGAAGACTCCAGCAGCTACCGTTGAGCGAACAGTAGCAAAGATCGATCGATATCGAGTGCCTGTTTAGGAGTGCGGGCGGCACGTCGTAAGCAAAGACGAGCTTGAGAAGCCTCGACGATTCTCCGGGACGCAGCGTCGAAGATGGTCCGATCGAGCTCATCGATAGCGTCGCGCCGCGTCCCCTGCCGGCGGTCACGGCCGCGCGCGTCCGCCGGAAAATCGGGCTGAACTGCGGGTCTGCCTGCAGCGTTGCGATGTAATCGTTCCACGCGCGAACGGCGCTGCCGTCCACTCTGAGTTGCGCCGAGCGAACCAGCGCCGGACCGAGACCGTCGTTGGTAACCACGATAGTCTCACCGTCGGCGTCGTAGGTGCTGCCGACGCTCAAGTACGGCCAAATCGTCGCGGAGAACTGATCGCCGATGACGCGCGTCTGATAGATCAGCGTCCCCGCGGTAAGCGCGCTTACCAAGAGCGCGGCAATTGCGATGAAAAAGTCCAATCGAAAGGCGCGTTCGCTCATGGCGTTGCGATTCGTTCGGGAGCGGTGTAGAGATTCGCGCGGCCTCCGCGCACGAAGCCCGCGAGCGTCACGTTGAACTCGCGCGCGAGGTCCACGGCCAGACTACTCGGCGCCGAGACCGCGGCGACGATTGGCACGCGAGCCATCACGGCCTTTTGCAGGATCTCGTAACTGGCGCGGCCGCTGACGAGCAGCGTGCAGCCGCGCAGCGGGAGTCGTTCGTCGAGCAACGCCCAGCCGACGAGCTTATCGACGGCGTTGTGGCGGCCCACGTCCTCGCGGACGGCGATCGCGTCGCCGGTGCGGTCGAAGAGTGCGGCTGCGTGGAGTCCCCCTGTCGATGCGAAGACCCGTTGCGCGTCGCGCATGCGATCGGGTAACGCATAAAGAACGCTCGCGGAGATTCGCACGTCGTCGTCGATTGGAGTGGCGCCGAGATCGTGCAGCGAATCGAGCTGCGCGCGCCCGCAGACGCCGCAAGAACTCGTTACCGTGAAATGACGTTCGAAGCGCGCCGGCTCAAACGGTTTCGCGTTGCCGCGCAGCTCGATCGTCACGATGTTGTAGCGCTGCTCCGGATCGAGCGCCGAATCGATGCAGTAAGTCAGCGAAGCGATCTGATCGCGGTCGTGCACGATGCTTTCGCCGTACGCGAAACCGGCGGCAAGCTCGAAATCGTTTCCCGGGGTGCGCATCGTCACCGCAAGGGTCGTCGTCGAGCCCCGCGCTTGGACGCGAAGCTCGAGCGGCTCCTCGCCGACGACCTCGTCGTGTTTGCGCCGGCGGCTTTCGCCGTCGAGTGCAACCATCTCGACGCCGACGCAACGTCCGGCTCTTCCTTCGCCCTTCGACTTCGCGCCCGCAACGCTGCGCTCAGGATGACGCATTGTCACGCATCGTCGGCATCGGGTAGCGGGCGGTTTTGGACGTATTGGTAGCCGAAGCGGCCTTTCACGCAGAGGTGGCCGCTCGCCACGGAATTTTCAATCGGCGATGTGACCTTCACGATCGTGTTATCTTGCACGTGCAGCGTCAGCGTGCATCCGACGCCGCAATACGAGCAAATCGTGTCCGTCTTGGCCTGATTCTCTTCGTCCCATTCGCCTCGCGCACGCAGCTCGTACTCCGACGCAAACATCAGCGCACCGGTCGGGCAAACGCCAATGCAGTTTCCACAGTAGACGCAGGCCGATTCGGGCAATGCGACCTCGTATTCGGTGGAAATGCGGGCATCGAATCCGCGGCCGGCGACGGCAATCGCAAACGTGTTCTGCGCGTCGGTTCCGCAGGCTTCGACGCACTTATAGCAGAGAATGCATTTGCCGTAGTCGCGCACGTAAAGGGCGTTATCGACCTTGACGGGCTGGGCGATCGTTTGCGCCGCGCCGTAGCGCGACGCATCCGCATCGTATTGCTCGCAGTAGCGTCGCGCGTCGGGGGCGGTTGAGAGATCCACCGACGAGGCCAAGAACTCGAGCACCATCTTGCGGCTATGGCGCACGCGATCCGAATCGGTGTGAATCACCATGCCGTTCTCCGCGCGCCGCGCGCAGGCCGGTACCAGCACGCGCGAGCCTTCGAGTTCGACGACGCAGACGCGGCAGGCGTTCACGGGGGTGAGCGATTCGAGAAAGCAGAGCGTCGGCGTCTCGATGCCGGCGGCGTTGCATGCGTCGAGGATGGTCGCGCGGTCGTCAACTCGGACGAGAGTGTCGTCGATCGTCAGCTCTATCATATCTGCAAACTCTTGCGCGCCGACGCAATCGCGTTCGCGGCCGTCTGGCCAAGTCCGCAAATCGACGCGTCCCGCATGACGCGGCCGATTTCATCGAGCAGGGCGAAATCGCCGCGTTCGAGTGCTTCCTCTTGCCGCACGGTCCCAACGCGGCACGGCACGCATTGGCCGCAGGACTCCTCGCGGAAAAAGCGCGCGATGCGTTGCAATATCGGTTTCATCTCGGTGCGATCGTCGAAGAGCATGACGACGCCCGATCCCAACGTCGCGCCGGCGTTGCGCGCGTCTTCGAACGTCAACGGCATCTCGATCGCGGACGGCGGCAGGAACGTGCCCGCCGCTCCGCCCAGCAGAACCGCTTGCAAATCTCGGCCGCGCAGCACGCCGCCGGCGAGCTCGATGAGCGCGCGGAGTGTCGTTCCGTGCAGCACTTCATAGAGCCCCGGTTTCGTAACGGCGCCTGAAAGGCAAAAGAGACGCGTTCCGGTCGATCCCGGCGTGCCGATTTGCGCATAGGCCGAACCGCCCTCGAGGATGATGAGCGGAAGATTGACCAACGTCTCGACGTTGTTGATCAGCGTGGGCTTGCCGAAAAGACCGGCTTCTGCGGGAAATGGAGGTTTGTTGCGCGGTTCACCGCGCTTGCCTTCGATCGAGTTAAAGAGCGCGGTCTCTTCGCCGCAGATGTAAGCTCCCGCACCGCGGCGCACGTCGATCTCGAGCCGCACGCCGCAGCCCATGACGTCGTCGCCGAGAAACCCAGCTTCACGGGCTCGTGCGATCGCGCCCGCGATTCGCTGCGCTGCGAGCGAATACTCGCCTCGGATATAGATGTAAGCTTGCTCGCAGCCTGCGGCATGAGCGGCAATCGTCATCCCTTCGATGACGGCAAACGGATCGTCTTCCATCAGAACCCGATCCTTGAACGTGCCGGGTTCCGACTCGTCGGCGTTGCAGATGAGGTAGTGCGGCCGCGCGGGCTGCGCCGCAACCGATTCCATTTTTCGTCCCGTCGGGAAGGCCGCGCCGCCGCGGCCCAAAAGATTTGACGCGATCGTTTCCGCGACGATGCCGGCAGGCCGCATTTCGATAGCCATGCGCAGCGCCGCAAACCCGCCGGCGGCGAGGTATTCGTCGAGACTCTGCGGATCGATGCGTCCGACTCGGCGAAGCAGACGCAGCGGCGCGCCGCCGATCTGCGTTCGGGCGCAGGCTTTCGAATCGAGGCCGGCGGTTGCCGGAGCGATCGCCGTGACGTTCGCAGGCTCGCCGGCGGTTTCGACGAGTGCGGCGGGCGCGCGGTCGCAGAGACCGAGGCACGGGCTGCGCACGAACTCCACTGCGGACGACTCTAACGAGCGCGCGAGCTCCTCGGCGCCTGCACGTAGGCAGGCAATGTCGTCGCAGAGGTGCACGATGCGCGCCGCACGAGGCGACGTCGAAAGTGACGCGTAGAAGGTCGCAACGCCATAGACGTCGGCCGGAGCGACGCTCAGATGCTCGCCGACATAGTTGAGCGCGCCGGGGCTGATCCAACCGAAGCGATCTTGCACGGCATGCAAGACCGGAAGCAATAGATGCCTTCGGCTGCGGACATCACCGTTACTCGAGAGGGCGGCGGCGGACTCGACCGCGGCGCGCTCCTCTTGCGTCGGCGTGGCCGAGGTAAAGTGAAGATCCATTATGCCGGCTCGATTCGCACGGCGCAGGCCTTGAATTCGGCGGTGCCCGATTTCGGATCGGTAGCATCGATCGTCAGGAGATTCGTCGCGACATCGTCGTTGTGGTGAAACGTCGTAAAGACGAGACCGGCACGCAGGCCTGCATCGAGATGGATCGGAACCACGATTGAGCCTCGGCGCGACGTTACACGAACGCGGTCGCCCTCGGCGACGCCGTAGCGTTGCGCATCTTCGCGCGAGATATCGAGCCGCTCTCCGCGGCGCAGTGGCGACGTGTAGCCCCCGCTCTGCACTCCAGTGTTAAACGAATCCAAGCGGCGTCCGGTCGTGAGACGCACGGGGTACTCGTCGTCGAGAGCTTCGACCGGCGGATCGTGCTCGACCGCGGCGAACGGCGCGCGCTCTCCGCGCAACGGGTCTTCCCATAAGCGCGCGTGCAGAAAACGTTCGCCGGGATGATGTTCGTCGTAGCACGGCCATTGAATTCCGCCGAGCTGCTCGAGACGTTCGTAACTCATGCCGGCGTGCCATGGCGAAAGCGCACGGCATTCGTCCCAGGCCTGCTGCGGCGAGTACTCCGGCCAAGGCGCGTCCAACCGGCGGCCGAGCTCGCAGAGAATCGCGATGTCATCGCGAGCTTCGCCGGGAGGCGCAAGCGCTTTGCGGCACCGCTGCACGCGCCGTTCGCTGCTCGTTACCGTGCCCTCCGATTCACACCAGCCCGCCGATGCAGGAAGGACGACGTCGGCCATTTCGCCGGTCCGCGTCAAAAAGATATCTTGCACGATGAGGTTTTTGAGGCCGCGGAGCAAACCCAGCGCGTGCTTTTGGTCCGCTTCGGACTGCGCGGGGTTCTCCCCGATGACGTAGAGCGTATTGAGATCGCCGCGTTCCATAGCCGCGAACATCTCCGTGAGATTCCATCCGCGCTTGCGCGGCAGCGAGACGTTCCAGGCGCGTTCGAATTTTGCGATCGCAGCCGCATCCTCGACGTCTTGCCCACCGGGAAATTTGTTCGGTATCGCGCCCATGTCGCCGCCACCCTGTACGTTGTTCTGTCCGCGCAGCGGATTGACGCCCGACCCGTATCGACCGACGTGGCCGCAAAGCAACGCCAGATTGATGAGCGCCCGAACGTTGTCGACGGCGTTGTGGTGTTCGGTGATGCCGAGCGTCCAGCAAAGCTGCGCCCGCGGCGCCCTCGCATAGGCCCCGGCGAGTTCCCGGATGAGCTCGGCCCGCACGCCGGTCGTCGCTTGCGCGTACTCGAGCGTGTACGGCTCGACCGCAGCGCGATACTCCTCGAAATCGCTGGTCGCCCGGTCGATGAAGCTTTGGTTCTCCAACCCGGCGGCGAGAATTTCGCGTCCGATCGCGTTGGCGAGCGCAATGTCGGAGCCGACATCGAGCCCGAGCCAGCCGTCGGCCCACCGCGCGCTGCTAGTGCGGCGCGGATCGACGACGTAGAGCTTCGCGCCATTGTGAATTCCACGAAGGACGTGGTGAAAGTAGATCGGATGCGTCTCGCGCGCGTTCGATCCCCAAAGCACGATGAGATCGGTGCGCTCGACCTCCTCGTAAGAACTCGTTCCACCGCCCGCACCGAAGACCGCCGTCAGACCGACGACGCTAGGGGCGTGTCAAGTCCGGTTGCAACTATCGATGTTGTTGCTGCCCATGACCGAACGAGCGAACTTCCCGGCGATGTAGTTCATCTCGTTCGTCGCCTTCGAGCAGCTGAACATCCCGAAAGTGCGAGTACCGTCCTCGTCACGTGCTTCGCGCAGGGCCGATGCAGCGCGGCCGAGGGCTTCATCCCAGGCAGCGCGGCGCAAGCCGCCGCCGTCGCGCACGAGCGGATGCGTTAATCGAAGATAAGGTTTGCTCACGAGTGGACAATTCGAGCGGGGCACCGGCGCTCCCCGCGAGTGAGCTACGGCTCGCTCATAATGAGGGGCGCCGCCGGCTCGAGCGGCGGCGGCGGCCGGCTTAGCTGGTCGGCGCCGTGAATATTTTCAAATGCGACGCTCGCCTCCGGATAGACGAGTCCGTCGTAACGCATCGGCTGCAATGCGGTTTCGTCGTAGACGTAGAGCGCGCCGGCGACGTTCGCAAACCGTACGCGCCACGGTACGGCGGTCCCCGGGCCTTCGACGAAGTTGAGGCGTTCGACGAGTTGGATCGGCGCAAGCGTGCGCACATCGACCCATAGCTCCTCCAAGCGGTATCGTCCCGGATCGCGCAACGCCTGAAGTTGTAAGTGGTATGCCTGGACGCCGTAGAGCGATTCGATGCCTCGAAGCGTTACGCGGTAGGCGCGGTTGTAAACGGTCTCCCGCTCGATGATCGGCAGCATACCGGATAGTGCGTTTGCCCGCGGCGATCGATCGGACGGCGCGGGATCGTGAAAATCCGAGCGCACTTGCCGCACCACTTCCGCCGGACTCGGCGTCGCCGAACCGGTCGGCGGAATCTGTGCCATTCCAAAAGTGTAGTTCGGTGAGAGAAGCGGAACTCCGAGATAATCGGTTGGCGGCTGCGGCTTGACGAGATGCGACAGGAACGGAATGTTGTAACCTTGGCCGTGCGCTAGGAAGTTGAGGCCGCCGGCCGGATACGTCGGGTGCGCGCGCTCGTAATCGCTGACCTCGTCGACCACGGTTTGCTGGCTGGACGAGTCATAGGCGCTCCAGTATCGCTCCGTTTTCATCGAGCCGCCTTCGAGAACGGTAACTGCGACAGTGTACTCGAGCAGCGGCGGATAGCGCTGTTCGAGCCAATACGCGCGTGCGCGCGCAAAGATCTGGTACGGATCGCGGAGCGGTTGCGCTTGCGCGGGCATCGTCGACGCGGCCGCGGCCAATGCGATCGCGATGCGCCTCACGCCGTTCTCTTAGCGGGCCTCACCGAACGGCCTGCCGGCTTACTCCATACGTCCAAAGGTGCGGGCTTGCAGGAGGCACAACTTCCAGGCCCACAAGGAGCGATTCTCATGGATCTTTCACAGGTCACGGTCTATGCGGGCGGTCGGTTTCAACGCTACGAGGATGCGAAGGTTGGTTTGCTCACGCACGGTCTCCAGTACGGGACCGGCTGCTTCGAAGGCATTCGCGGCTATTGGGAACCCGCCGACCACGAGCTCTACCTCGTGCTGCTGCGCGACCACTTCGAGCGGCTTGCAACCTCGACGAAGATCCTCACCATGGAGCTTCCACATACGGTCGATGAGTTGATGGAGATTACCATCGAGCTTTGCCTGCGCAATCGTTACGAAAGCCACGTGTACATTCGCCCGTTCGCGTATAAAGCGGCCGAGGACGTCGGCGTGCGGCTCCACAACGTGCCCGATGCTTTTGCAATCGTTCCGATTCCCTTCACGCATTACATCGATCCGAATCGCGCGCTCGACGTGTGCGTGAGCTCCTGGCGGCGAACCGACGATACGATGGCGCCGCCGCGCGCGAAGATCACCGGCCTCTACGTTAATTCGGCGCTAGCGAAGAGCGAAGCGGTGCAGAACGGCTTCGACGAAGCGATTCTTCTGTCGCACGACGGACACGTCGCGGAAGGATCCGCGGAGAACATTTTTTTGGTGCGGCGCGGCGTCCTCTTCACCCCCGATCCTTCGCAGAACGTGCTCGAAGGCGTCACCCGAAGGGCCGTCATGCAGATCGCGCGTGACGATCTCGGCATCGAGATCGTCGAACGTTCGATCGACCGTGGCGAGCTCTACTGCGCGGACGAGGTGTTCTTCACCGGCACGGCGGTGGGCATCTGCGCCGTCGGCTCGATCGATCGCCGCCAAGTGGGCGACGGAAAAGTCGGGTCCGTCACGCAACGGCTGCGCGACCTTTACGAAAGAATCGTAACGGGGCGCGAAGCGCGGTACGCGGATTGGCTCACGCGTCCCTACGCCTCGGCGAAGATCAGCGCCTAGGCGGCGTACCGGACTGCGGCTGGGCGTTCCAATATTGCGCGTCGGGCGAGGCGCTATCGCCTTGCGTTTGGTCGGCATACGACGGCGCGCCCGTGGCCTCGCGCCAGCGCGCGAAGCGCAGCTCGTCGGTATACGCGAGTTGAGAAACGGCGCGAATGAACGCGCGACCCAGATCCGTTGACGGGAGCGCGGTAGTCATTACGGCGATGACGTAGGGCGAATCGCTCGCAAAGACGATGCCGGCATCGTTGAGCGTATCGTTGAGCGATCCGGTTTTATGCGCGATCGCCACATCGGGGGGCAAGGGCTCAGGGAGCAGTGTGTTGATTTGATCGGCCTTCAAGATCGAAATCATCTCGTTTGACGACCATTCGTCAACGAGTTCGCCGCGTGCCATAAGCGAGAGTAATCTCACGAGATCGGCCGGCGACGTTCGCAGCGTGCGGCGAATCGACCAACCGTCGGTGCGCACATCGCCCGCGAGATGCGTTCGCTCCAGACCGAGCTCGGCCATGCGCCGGTTGATGTTGCGCCGGCCGACGAGCCGAATCAACATGTTCGTTGCGGTATTGTCGCTAATGTCGATCATCTTCTCGAGCAGATCGCTTACCGGATATGTCGTTCCTACGGGCAAATCGCATAGAACGCCGGATCCGTAATCTTTGTCGCCTGCCTCGAGCGTGACGCGTCGCTGCAGATCGAAACGGCCGGACTGCAACTGTGCGAAAACCTCGACCATCACCGGCAGCTTGATCGTCGATGCCGCCGGCATGCTCCTCGCCGCGTTGAAGCCGGTAGCGTAACCCGTATCGAGGTCGAGAACGTCGAGCGCGATCGCTCCCCGAACGTGTCGCGCCAGCGTGCGGACGTCGTGGTTCAAGCTTGCGAATGGCGGGGGAAGATATGCACGTGCCGGTGCGATCGACGTGATGCCTGCCCACAGAGCAAACGCCAAGAGCGACGCCGCACGTCGAAGCATGGCTGCGCTTTCGATTTGCGTGTCGCGCCGCTCCTGCCGCTGCTTGCCGCCAACGTTATTACGAGGCTTGCTTGGCCGCATGGTGAAGGCCCGCGCATGAGAGGCACGCGCCGCAATCCGTGGCGATCGCTCACCGACGCGCGCATCACCTACGTGCTCAAAGTGCTCATGGTGATCGTCTTGGCTTTTTATGCCGGCGATTACATCGCCGGGCTTCTCAGCCGCATTCGGGGCGTTGTCTACATTCTCGTTGGTGCGGTCTTTCTCGCGTATATCATCTACCCGGCCGTGCACTGGCTTCATCGGCGAATGTCGCTCGTGCTCTCCATTGTCGTCATCTATCTCGGAATCGTCGGCGCGATCATCGTCGCGGGAATGTTCATCGTTCCGCACGTCATGGAAGACGTCGAAATGCTCGTTCATCGCTATCCGGAGATCGTCGCGCGGCTCGACTCCATCGTCTACAATCCTAGGGATCCCGTTACTTCGCGGCTGCCGCTGTGGGCGCAGAATCAGATCGCCGACATACCGTCGACGACCGGTGCGTGGATACGTACGAAGGGACTTCAAAGCTTCGGGCAGTTAACGGCCGTCCTGGCCGGAACGCTCGCCGTCGTCGCCGTCTTCATCGTTATCCCGGTCGTTACGGCCTATTTGCTTCTCGACCTCGAGCACATGAAGCGCAGCCTTTCGGCGATCGTGCCCGAAGAGCGGTGGAGAGCCACGATGTCGTTTCTCTCCGACGTCGACGGCGTCATCGGCGGATTCATTCGCGGCCAGCTTCTGGTTGCCGCGATGATTGCCGTCCTCATTACGTTTGCGATGCTGCTCCTTCACGTGCCGTATCCCTACTTGTTCGGCTTGATGGCGGGACTCGGCGATCTCATTCCGTACGTCGGCGCGGCCGCCGCATTCTTTCCCGCCTTCATTGCGGCGATTCTGACCAACGGCTGGATCAACGGCCTGCTCGTCGCCATAGCTTTCGTGGTGATCTATGAAGCGGAGGGGCATTTCATTGCGCCAAACGTCGTCGGAAAGCAGGTCAAGCTGAGCCCCTTCATCGTCATCATCGCACTCCTGATCGGCGCGGAGGTTGCGGGACTCTTCGGGATGCTTGTCGCGGTTCCGGTCGCCGGCGTCATCCGCGTCGTCGCAACGCGGGTAGTGCAAGCTGCGAAATCGAAGGCTCCGCCCGCGTGACCACGACCCTATCTCCCGTTGCTCGCGTCGATATCGTCGGCGTCCCAATGGATCTCGGGGCAAGCCGCCGCGGAGTCGATATGGGGCCCTCGGCGGTGCGCTATGCCAAGCTGCACGACGCGCTGGGCCGGTTGAAGATTGGAACGATCGTCGATCGCGGTAACCTCCATGTCCCCATCCGCGAGTCGGCAGAAGCCGACGATGCGTCGGCGAAGTTTCTCGCCGTCATCACCGACGTCTGTAACGATTTGGCGGAGATCGTGCAGGAGGCGGTGCAGGCAGGCGGCCTGCCGATCGTACTCGGGGGCGATCACTCCATTGCGGTGGGAACGCTCGACGGGCTGACGCGTGCGCGCAAAGCGCCGCCGGGACTCGTCTGGATCGACGCGCATGCCGACATCAACAGCCCGACGAGCTCGTCGAGCGGCAACGTTCATGGGATGCCGCTTTACTTCGCGCTGAAGAACGGATACGCGCGCGCCGATCGGACCGTTCAGATCGGATTACGCGACGTCGACCCGAACGAAAAGAAGCTCCTTCGCGAGTTCGGCGTCCGCGCGTTTACGATGACCGATGTCGATAAGCTCGGAATGGTGCACGTCATGGAGGAAGCGCGCGCTATTGCCGGCGCCGACGGCCGGCCGATCCACGTTTCATTCGATATGGATGCAATCGACCCAAGCGAAGCACCGGGAACCGGTACGCCCGTCAAAGGCGGTTTGAGTTACCGCGAAGCGCATCTCGTCATGGAGATGCTCTACGAAAGCGGTCAACTCGGATCGATCGAAGTCGTCGAAATCAACCCCATTCTCGACCACCGCAATCAAACGGCGGCGCTCGCCGTCGGCCTTATCTGCTCCGCCCTCGGAAAATCGATCCTATAATTTGATCGTGGCATGGCCTTCGCAGG
Source organism: Vulcanimicrobiota bacterium (assembly GCA_963815165.1). Classification (GTDB taxonomy): domain Bacteria; phylum Vulcanimicrobiota; class Vulcanimicrobiia; order Vulcanimicrobiales; family Vulcanimicrobiaceae; genus Cybelea. The sequence continues at coordinate 655,360 of CAWFFL010000003.1, read as the reverse complement.
CCACACCGCCGCCGCATACTGCGGGGTCCCAGCTCGCGTCTGCAAGCAAGTCGCGAATTTGCCCTTCGACTTGCGTGTCGATCGGCGGATCGAAGGCTACGCTCTGCGTGCGGCCATCCTCATCGACGGTAACGGTCAGCGTTACGTGCGTGCCGAGGGATTGCAGCTTCTTGAAGACGCCCGGATCGAGCACCGGGTCGGGCTGCTCGGCGCCAAACGGCAAATAGCCGCCGGGATGGGTGCCGACGCTGGCAACCTCGCGCGCCGCCGGCGACGGCGCCACATTCGGCGGCGCATCGCTCTTGCTGACGCCGTTGCCGGCTCGCGCAACCGCGCCGACCGCCGGAGCACCCGGCGCGTCGGTTGCGACCGGAGGTGCCGGCGAGGCGTGACGATGGACGGCGGCCACGAGATGAAGGCTGCTGGCAACGTGCAGGCTCGGCTTCGCTGCGTGATGCGGGGCCACGGCGCGCGGCGGCGGGTGCGCCGCGCGCGGCGGCCGCAACTCGACGTGAGAATTTGCGTAAAGCTGATCGTTTCGACGGGCGCCGAGGTGGAAGCGGTCCAGGCGAGCGCGGGAATCGCAAGCGCGACGAGCAGGTGAAGCCCGACGGAAGCAAGCGTTGCTCCCCCCATCCGCTCTCGTGCCTCGGCTATGGCTCCCATGTCCTAACCCCTTCGATTCCAGCGCGCGGCCGTCCCCGGGCGTGACCATCGAGCCTTTCCGCCTCGGCTCCCCAGACGTCCCACCCGCGAATCGATTCGCGTGCGAAGAGCTCGATGCGCGAGCGAAGGCCGCAAAGTTCCTCGATGCGTTTTCTAAAAACCTCAGGCTTCTGGCTATGGCGGCCCCGCCGCTCCATGACGACCTGTCCCTGTCCGAGATCGAGAATCGAGAACGGCCTGCCGGTCGGCATCGTGGTCGCCGCGAGGACGAACTCAGTCGTCGGCTTGGTGAACGTCGGCGGAACGCCTTGCCCGCGAATCGGTTCGCCGCGGCCGTTCGTTTTGACCCATACGTATGCGACGCCGCGATAATGCAATCCCCACGCTGCAATGAGCTCGATTGCGAAATTCAATCTGGGACCCGTGGACCAGAGAAAGAGCACCGCGCGTTTGTTCATGATCGAACGGACCGGCAGATTCGCGAGCTCCTCTTGGTTCATGAGCGGATAATGCTTTGCAGCCGCGGCGTCCTTCACTTGACTGCCGTAGTAAAACCACGGCGGATCGGCATAGACGATGTCGTATGTTTTCGTCGGAAACGGTGGAAGCGTTCGATGGCGTCGCGCCGGCTTGCGCCGCGTGACGCGCCGCAGATGCGCGGCATTTTTTGCATTGCGATCGGCCGCCATCGCGTCGCTATTATACCGTAGCGACAACCGCAGCGACGATTGCCCCGCCGAGCGTGGCTACGAAATTTACGCCGTCGTTTTCGAGCCAGCTCGCGCCGCTTCGCAGCGTGGTCGCGCCGCCGCAATAATGGCGGCGCGTCTCCGATTCGCGGACGCAGGCAGGGCACCACCGCTGCGCCTGCAGACTCGCTCCCAGGGCCGAATCGATCAGCGCGCCGGCGATTCCGCCCAGCGCGACCGCGCCAAAGGGCGCGTCCCGACAAGGGCCGCGACCGCTGCGACGCAGAGCGCGCCGGCAAGCGTCGCGGCAAGTCCAAGCGGCGTGACGCCGCCGGACATTCCCGGGCGAAGCGGGCGCAACGTAAGGATCGAAACGGGCGGCCGCCGCGAGAGCATGCCCAGTTCCGTGCCCCACGTGTCGGCCGACGCCGCCGCGAATGCACCGGCGAAGGCGACGGCAAACGGTACGCCGCCACGAGCCGCCGGCAGCGCGCAGAGCGCGGCAACGCCGCCGTTTGCCAAGACTTGCCAGGCGCTTCGCGCCGCCGGCGCAGCCGTTCCCGATAGCGGGCGTTTACGTTCCGCGCCGATCTTCGAAAGAATCGTCGACGGCAGAAAGAACGCGAAGAGCACGGCCGCTGCCGGCCATCCGCCGCTGCCGAAGACAATCGTTCCGACTGCAAAAGCGGCGAGCGCACCGCCGGCCGTGAGCGCTCGAGCGCGATACGCGAGCACTGCGACGAGTGCCGCGAAGAGCGCTGCCGTGGCGAGTTGTGTCACGCCTTCACGGCGAAGTGTGCGTCGAGGGCCTCGAGCAAATCGGCGGTCGTGTAGCGATCGGCAATGACGTCGACGCGCAACCCGATTGCCGCAGCTGCGTTTGCGGTAATCGGGCCGATACACGCGACGCATTTCGCGCTCGCCGCAAGCACTGCGGCGCCGTCGCCCCCGAGCAACGAGGCGAAACCTTTCACCGTGCTCGCGCTCGTAAACGTCAGCACGTCGGCGCACGCTACTCTCTCCGCGAAATGTTCATCGCTGGGGACGACCGTCTTATACGCGGGTACGATCGTGACGGCGAGCCCGGCTTCTTCGAGCATGCGCGGCAGCACGTCGCGCGCCTCCTGCGCGCGATAGACGAGGACGCGCTCTCGAGGACGCGCGCGAGCGATGACCGCCCGCGCGACCTCTTCGGCAACGAAGACGGGGGGAACGATGTCCGCATGGATTCCGTACGCGCGCAGCCGCTGCGCGGTCCGCTCTCCGATGGCTGCGACCTTGGCGCCGGCAACGGCGCGTGCATCGGCACCGCGCGCGCCGAGGCGCTCAAAGAATGCGTCAACGCCGTTTTGCGAGGTGAAGACGAGCCACGAAAACGAGTCCAGAGCTTCGATCGCGCGCTCCGCCGCCGTCGCGTCATCGGGCGGTTCGATTGCAATCGCCGGCGCGACGATGGCCTGCGCGCCGCGTCGCAGCAGCGCGCGGGCAAAGGCGTCAGCTTGCTCGCCGGTACGCGTGATCAGCACGCGCTTACCGAAAAGTGCGGCGTTCTCGAACCACTGCAGCCGCGCGCGCAGGTTCGCTACGCCGCCCACGACGACGACGGCCGGCGACCCGATCTCCGCCGCGGCCGCCTTCGCGACAATCGTGTCGAGCGAACCGCCGATCGTGCGTTGGCTCGGACGCGTGCCGTCTTGTATGATTGCAACCGGCGTCGCTGCGTCGAGACCGTGCGCCACGAGTTCCGCGACGATCTCGCGGAGATTCGCGGTGGCCATCAGCATGACGAGCGTACGTTTGGGATCGGCGAGCTTCTCCCAATCGAGCGACGATGCCGGCTTCGCGGGATCTTCGTGTCCCGTGAGCACGGTGAACGAAGCCGCGTAGTCGCGATGCGTGACGGGAATCCCGGCGTAGGCCGGTGCGGCGAGCGCCGAGCTTATCCCGGGAACGATTTCGAACTCGACTCCGGCGGCGCGAAAGGCCTCCGCTTCTTCGCCGCCGCGCCCGAAGACGAACGGATCGCCGCCTTTGAGCCGCACGACGCGCCGGCCTTCGATCGCTTTGACGATCGCAAGTGCCTCGATCTCGTCTTGTGCCATCGCATGATCGCCCGCGCGCTTGCCGACGTAGATGCGTTCGCACTCCTTTGGCACAAGCGCTACGGCCGCGTCGCTCGCGAGCGCGTCGTAGAGCAGGACCTCAGCGCTGCGCAGTAACTCGGCGGCGCGTAACGTCAGCAGGCCCGGGTCGCCCGGGCCCGCTCCGACCAGATAGACTTTGCCCGCCATCGTGCGTCGACACGCTCCTACAATTTCACGATGGAAGAGTTTCGGAGCTTCCCAACTCGAAGAGATCGTCGAGCACGCGCGCGCTGGAGAGTGCTTCCGCGCGATCGAGCGAAGCTTTTTCCCGAATCTTCAGAATGGCCGAGTGCAACAATTTGGAAACGATCGTCATCGTCATGCCGGTCACCAGCATCCGCTCGCGCTCGTCGAGGTCGGGACAACGTGCTAAGAGCCGCTCGAGTTCGGCAGCGCGAATTGCTTCGGCTTTTTGCGTCAGACGCGCGATTACCGGAACGGCGATGCGAGCGCGATACCAGTGCTCGAATCGCTCGACGTACTCCGCTATGATCTCTTCCACGTGCGGGATCGCTTCTCGGCGAAGCTCCAACCGTTCGTTCACGACGGACTTGAGACCGTCGATGTCAACCAGCGAGACGTTGTCGATCGACGTAACCGCCGGATCGACGTCGCGCGGCACCGCGATGTCGACGATGAAAAGCGGCCGCTGCGCCCGCTGCGACATCGCCTCGCGAACGCGATCTTCGTCGAGAACGAAGTGCGATGCGCCGGTCGACGCGACCACGACGTCGGCGTCTCCGAGCGCTTCGATGAGCTCGGGCATTTCGACGGCCTCGCCGAATCCCGCGTCGGATACCAGTGCGCGCGACCGCGCGAGCGTACGGTTCGCGACGATGACGCGCACGGCGCCCTCCTGTCGCAATCGCTTGACGGCCGTGCGCCCCATCTTTCCTGCGCCGACGACCAAGATCGACGTGTCTTCCAACGTACCGAGGTGGGCGCGAGCCGCTTCCACCGCGGCCGTCGCCATCGAGACCGACTCCCCGCCGATCCCCGTCTGCGCGCGCGCGGTCTTCCCGGCAGCGAGCGCTTCGCGGAAAAGGTGGTGCAGGGTGCGTCCCAGCGACTTCGCGCGCGTCGCAGCGACATATGCATCCTTGACTTGACCGAGGATTTCAGCTTCGCCGATGAGCATCGAGTCGAGTCCCGTGCAGACCCTGAACAAATGCTCGACCGCTTGACGCCCCAGATGCGTATAGAGATACGATTCCAGGTCGTATCCGGTCGTGCCGTGGCGAAAGTTTGAAAGAAACGACTTGATTTGCGCGACGCCGCGTTCGTAATCGTCGAGTTCAGCGTAGATTTCGAGCCGTCCGCAGGTTTGGAGCATCGCGGCCTCGCGCACGGCTTCATAATCGCGCAAGGCAACGAGCGCTTCGCCCATGCGCGCCGCGGGAAAGGCGTGTCGCTCGCGCACTTCAACCGGTGCGGTGTGATGCGATAGACCGATGCAGGTAACGGGCATGCTTATTCCACGCTCAGCCGGTGCGTTAGTATCGCCATCTCGCCGGCAAGATCGATGTTTCGGACGATTGCCGGCCCCCGCAGATGGAGCGGCATCGGCGCGAAGTTGAGGATCGCGCGAATGCCTAAGTCGACGACTCGCTGCGCGCACTCCTGGGCGGCCTCAGCCGGAACCGAAATCACGGCGATGTTGCATCCCGCTTCGGGTAACGCTCGTTCCATCTCGGCGACGTCGCGCACGGCAATGCCTTGCCAGCGCTGACCGACGACGGCAGGCGCTCGGTCGAAGATCGCCGCCACGTTGAAGCGCCGTTCGCGCGCGGTGATGAATGCGGCAAAGGCGCGCCCGAGATACCCGAACCCGACGATCGCGATCCTCCAGTCATGCTCCAATCCTAAGACCCATGCGAGTTGCTCGACAAGCGGTTCGATCGCATAGCCCTGCCCGCGGCGGCCGAGCGGACCCAAGGCGCAGAGGTCCTTTCGAATCTGCGTGCTGGCGATCGTGTGACCTAGCAACGCGGCCAAGCCACCCGACGTAATCGTCGGCTTGCCGTCGGCGAGCGCTTGCCGCAAGACGCGATGGTACGCATAGAGCCGAGGAATGGAAACCTCGACCAGCGGCTCGGCCGATTCGAGCCGAGCGGGATCGAGCTTGGGATCGATCATGCGGTCGCCATGAGCGCGGCCAATGAGGCATCGGCGGCGGCGACGGTCCGGTCGATCTCCGCCGTCGAGTGCGCTGCCGAGATGAAGTTGCTTTCAAACGGCGAGGGCGCGAAATAAACGCCGCGGTCGAGCATACTCGCAAAATACTTCGCGAAAAGGCGGCTGTCGGACTTTCGCGCGCTCTCCAGATCGATGACCGGTTCCGGCGCGAAAAAAAGCGAGAACATGGCACCGGCGTGGTTGCAGTGATGCGCGATTCCGTGGCCGCGCAAAACTCGCCGCAGACCATCGGTCAGCCGTGCAACCGCCGAGTCGAGGCGGTCGTAGAGGGTCGCGTCGCCGGCGATTGCGCCTAAGACCGCGAGTCCGGCCGCCATGCCGAGCGGGTTTCCCGAGAGCGTTCCGGCTTGGTAAACCGGACCGTCGGGAGAGAGTCGAGCCATCACATCTGCGCGACCGCCGAAGGCTGCGACGGGCAGACCGCCGCCGATGACCTTACCCAGAAGGGTGAGATCGGGCGCCACGTTTTCACGCGCCTGCGCGCCGCCGCGCGCGACCCGGAAACCGGTCATGACTTCGTCGAAGACGAGCAACGCACCGTAACGCGTGCACGTTTCGCGCAAGCGCCGCAGATAGCCGGGGTTCGGCATTACGAACCCCATGTTTCCGGGATAGGGTTCGACGATTGCGCCGGCGATCGTCTCGCCTCGTTCTGCAAAAAGCTCCTCGAAAGCGTCGGCATCGTTGAATGGCAGCACGATCGTGTCTTGCGCGGTTCCTTCCGTCACGCCGGGCGAATCCGGTACGCCGTGAGTTAGCGCGCCCGAGCCCGCGGCAATCAAGAATCCGTCGGCGTGCCCGTGATAGCAGCCTGCAAACTTCACGATCTTCGATCGTCCGGTAAAGCCGCGCGCGAGCCTCATCGCCGCCATCGCCGCCTCGGTACCGGTTGAGACGAAGCGAAGACGCTCGATCGACGGCATCATCGCGACGATCGTCTCGGCCAGCTCGCTCTCCAACTCCGTCGGCGTGCCGAACGAGGTTCCACGCGTGACGGCGTTCGATATCGCTCGCGTCACACTCGGGTGCGCGTGGCCGAGAAGCACCGCGCCCCACGACATGACGTAGTCGGTATACTCGTGACCGTCGAGATCGTAGAGCGTCGCGCCCGCAGCGCTCTTCATGAAAATGGGTGAAAGTCCGACGGCGCCGAGCGCGCGCACCGGAGAGTTGACGCCTCCCGCGATGACGCGACGCGCTCGAGCGAATGCGGCAATAGAACGTTCGAGTTTCACGGCAGGTCCTCGGGTCGGTTCACGTTGTGAAAATAACGCTTATCGCAAGGCTCGAAGCGCGTCCTCAGGCTGTGAACTAAGTCGCGCATTGCCGTTGCGCCGGCGGCGCGCAAGTCGAAGCCGGCTCGCAGCGCGGCGTTGCGATCGTAAAGCGCGCAGAGCGGCTCGATTTCGCCGTCGTGTATCGGCACGACGGCCTCATCGCCGGCTTCCCACACCGCCGAAAGCCGCACCATGACGCCGGGGTCGAGGTACGGTTGATCGGCCGCGACGGCGAAGAGCCGCCGCGCCCTCACGAGCGCGCACGCGCTCAAGAATGCCGCCAGCGGACCGCGGCCGGCCCGGCGATCGACGATCAGCGGAACCTCGAGATATCGGTCGAGTTGCGGCGAGAACGATCCTTTCCCGGAAATATACACCGGAAACCCCGCACTCGCGGCACGATCGCACGAGCGCGCCACCATCGGCCGGCCGTCAACGGTACGCTCGAGCTTGCCGGGAAATCGAGTCGCCGCACCGCCGGCAAGCAGAATTACGGCCGTATCAACCATGCCGCTGCGCGTACTCTTTCGCGAAGTAGGTGATCACGATGTCGGCGCCCGCGCGCACGAACGACGTCAACGTTTCGTCCACGGCGCGCTCGCCATCGAGCCAACCGCTTGCGATTGCGCCCTTGAGCATTGCGTACTCGCCGCTGACGTTGTACGCGGCAAGCGGCACGTCGAAGCGGTCGCGAGCGGCGCGAAGAACGTCCAAATACGGTAGGCCGGGTTTTACCATGACGATGTCGGCGCCTTGCGCCACGTCGAGCGCGATTTCGCGCAGCGCCTCGCGAGCGTTAGGCGGATCCATCTGATAGCTTGCGCGGTCGCCGAACTGCGGAGCGGACCCGGCGGCTTCGCGAAACGGCCCGTAGAACGCCGAAGCATACTTCGCGCTATACGCCATGATGGCCACTTCCGTTGCGCGGGCTTCATCGAGCGCCGCGCGGATCGCCCCGACCCGTCCGTCCATCATATCCGACGGGGCAACGACGTCGGCCCCGGCTTGCGCGTACGTCACCGCGATCTTTGACAGAAGGTCAACCGTTGCGTCGTTATCGACCTCGCCCCGCGCGTCGACAATGCCGCAGTGCCCGTGCGCGGTGTATTCACAGCAGCAGAGATCGGCCATCACCAGTATCGCGGGCAACGCTGATTTCAATGCGCGCACGGCGCACTGGACGATACCGTCCTGCGCGTACGCGCTCGATGCATTCTCGTCTTTGCCGGCCGGAATGCCGAAGAGCAGAACGCTCTTGATGCCGAGATCGAAGAGCGCGCGCGCCTCACGAACCGCGCCCTCGAGCTCGAAACGCTCGATGCCCGGCATGGCCGAGATCGGTCCGGCGTCGCTCGCGCGTTCGACGACGAAGAGCGGTTGCACCAGTTGGTCGACGTGCACCCGATGCTCGCGAACGAGCGAACGCACCACCTCGCTGCGGCGCAGTCGCCGCGGTCGCAGAAGGATCAGCTCGCTACTCCCGATTTGAACGTCTCGCGAATCTTCAAGCTCGATGCTAGTTCGGTGCCGAGTGCTTCGGCCTGCTCTAGCGTCGTGACGGCGCGTTCGAGGCGGATCCGCAGCGGTGCGGCTTCATCCGCGATGTAAACGCCGTTTGCGACCATTACGCCTTCTTCAAAAGAAGCGTGCAGCCCAAGGGGTGCGCTGCATCCCGCGCGCAGCTCCCGCAACGCGGCGCGTTCGCAAACGACGCAAAGCTCGGTCGCCGGATCGTTCACTGCATCGCGTAACGCTCCGACCAGACGGTCGTCGCCGGCGCGCGTCTCGACGGCGAGCGCACCTTGACCCGCAGCCGGAACGACGCGGTCGATGGCAAACGGCACCGTGTGCTTGGCGCAAACGCCGAGCCGATTGAGCCCGGCCATGGCCACCACGATTGCGTCGTACTCTCCCTGCGCGAGCTTGCGCAGACGCGTATCGACGTTGCCGCGCAACGGTTCGTAGCGAAGATCGGCGCGTATTGCGGCGAGTTGAGCGCGGCGCCGATTGCTCGACGTGCCGACGACCGCGCCGCCAGGCAGCGATTCGAAATTGGCATAGCGCTCGCTGCAGAAGGCGTCGCGCGGATCCTCGCGCGATGAAACGGCTGTGAGGCGCATGTCGTCTGGAATTGCGCCGGGAAGATCTTTGCACGAGTGAACCGCGAAATCCGCGCGACGCTCGCGCAATGCCGCCTCCAGCTCTTGAACGAAAACGCTGACGGAACCGAGGCGGTCGATCGGCGTCTGCCGATCGCGATCGCCCGCCGTCACGACGCCGAGCATCGTCGTCGCGATGCCGTGCTCGGCAAGGCGGGCGGCGACGGAGCGGCTTTGAATCATCGCAAGCTCGCTCCGCCGCGTGGCGCAGACCGCGTCGATCGGCATCGCGGCGAGTTCTTCGATGGGCCGTCGTGCGAGCGCGAGCAGTATCCCGGCGCGTTCTTCTTTCGAAAAGGTTGATTTGACGTACCGCCGCATCTTTGCGAGCGCGCCGACGGCGGCCGCATACGGCGCACCCAAGCTTTCGGCGATCTCCCGCGCGACGCGTCGCGAAAACGCCGGCGCTTCGCCCCCCGATTCAACTGCGATGCGCAGCGCGCCCACGTGCGCGACCGCGGGCATCGTAAAGTCGCCGCGCTCCGGCTCGGTCGCATCGCACGCTAGCGTTCGCGCCTCACGCGCCTCATCGACGACGCGAGCATTGAGCTTCGGGTCGTCGGTCGCCGCGACCACGAGCGCGGCTCCGTCGAGATCGCCGGTTTCGTAGCACCGTTGCTCGTAACGTGCGCCGCTTTCGCCTAAGATGGAACGCAACCGGTCGTCGATTCGCAGCGCGACGACGAAGAGCGGGAATCCCGCGCGCAAAAGCGCCTGCGCTTTTCGCGTGGCAACGTTGCCTCCGCCGACGATCACCGCGCGGCGACCGTGAGGGCGGAGAGAAATGGGAAGCATACGAACGCCGCAAGAGTTCCGCGCCGGGCAGCTAAAAACCGCCTCGTGACGGGCCGAGAGCAGTGACGAAAGCCTGGGAAGGACCTGCTCGCGCGGCCGGCATCGGCGCAATCGTCGCGGCGCTCATCACGCTGCCGGGGCTATGGGTCGGTACCCTTTGGGATAACAGCGAGACCGCTTACGGCGAGGTCGCGCGCGAAATCCTATTGACGCACGATTGGGTCGTCATGCATCTCAACGGCGTGCCGTACTTCGTGCAGCCGCCGCTCTACTTTTGGCTCGGCGCGGCCTTTGCGTCACTCATGGGCCCGACCGCGTTCGCACTGCGGCTTCCGTCGGCGCTGGCGACGATTGCCCTCGGTGCCTTCACCGGGTACGCCGTTGCACGTCAAGCCGGAACCCGCGTCGGTATCTATGCCGCCGTTATTCTCTCGACGTGCCTAATGCAGGCCGTCATCGGACGCCTCGCGATCATGGACGCACTGCTCGATCTCACCGTGGCGATGACGATCTTTTGGTGGTTTCGCGGATTGGAGAGCGGCCGCGGGCGTTATGTGGTGTACGGATGGGTTGCGGCGGCGGCCGGTTTCCTTGCGAAGGGCCCCGTGGCACCCGTCGTCGCGCTGCTCGTCATCATCCCTTTCTATCTTTGGAACCGGCGCGTCGAATCGATGCCCAGGCTTTCGTCGGCGGGTTGGCTCTTCGGCGTGCTGGCCTTCCTAGCGCTCGTGGTGCCGTGGCCGATCGCATTGTATTCGCACTATAAACTCTTCCCATTTGCGAAGTTGATCGGCGAGTATACCATCGGGCGCTACACCAGCATCGTCGAGAATCAGTCCGGACCGGTATGGTATTACGTGCCGGTCATCATCCTGGGATTCTTTCCGTGGATCGCGTTCTTGCCCGTGGCAATTCTCTCCGGCAGCCGCCAACTGCGCGCGCCGGCAGATGCCTCGATCGCGCGACTCTTGCGCCTTGCATTCGTTTGGATACTCGCCCCGCTGCTTTTTTTCAGCTTCGCGCGGACGAAGCTGCCGAACTACGTCGCGCTCGAGTTTCCCGCGCTTAGCGGTGCTTGCGGCGCTGTACTTCGAAGGCGTAGTGCGAAAGGGTGCGACGCGATCGGCGCTCGTTTCCGCGGCGATCGTCCCGGTTACGATTGGAGCGCTCGCCTTTGCGATCGTGGTCTTCTTTGCCAATAATCGGCTCACGAGTGAGGTTACGAACGCCGTCCCGCCGCTGCTGGCAATGGCCGTCGCGATCTTCGCCGGCTCGCTATTGACGGCATTGCTCGTCGCGCGGCCCAAGAGCGCGCGACTCGCGCCCTACGCGTTGGCGCTCGCCGCGATAATCGCCGTCGACGTGCTTGCGACGGGCGTCCTGCCGCGTGCCGAAGCCTACAAACCTGTGCCTAGCGTCTCGCCGCGATCATCGACCGCGAGCGTAAGCCCGGCGATCTCGTCGCAATTCAAAACGTCTCCGGCGGAAACGCGCTGCTCTTCTACACGCATCCCGTCGTGCAGGTGCTATCGCCGCCCAGCGGCGCGGATCCGCAAAACGACGGCGTGAATCCTCGATCTTTTATCTGCGCGGCACGACGTGCGTGGGTCATCGTTCCCGCGTCGTCGACGTCCGACGATCCGGCCTATGGCCGCCGTCGCACGATCGTCGCGATCGACCGAAAGGCAGCACTGGTACTCTACAGCGGGCTGCCTTGCGATTGAGTTTCTCCGCTACTTGAATCCCGCGACTTGTGCTTGCGTGACGGCCGAAGCGCTATTTCCCCACGAGCTGCGAATGTAAGTAATGACGTCGGCGATCTCTTTGTTGGTCAGCGTCCCCTTCCACGGCGGCATCTGTCCGTTGTAACTCTGTCCGTTCACCGTAATCGGCTCGTGGAGTCCGCTGAGTACGATGCCGATCACTTTGGTTGGATCGCCTGTAACGGTCGGATTCTTTGCCAACGGCGGGAACGCGCCGGGTTGGCCTTGGCCTTGCGCGCCGTGACAAGTCGCGCAGTTGTTCGCAAAGACCTGCGCGCCCGGTCCGTTCGTCGACGATTGCGTCGGATTGGTGACGCCCGCCTCTGCTGCGGCCGGTGGGCTAGCCGAGAGGACCGCCGATTCAGGCGGTGACGGCGGCGCCGCGGCCTGTTTGATCATTGTCGTAATCTGCCCGAATGCCGTCAGCGCGACAATTGCGCCGATGATGACGGCCGTGCTCCAGAGTAAGCCCGCGCGCGAGGCGAGACTGCGGCTCGTGCTCCGATCGAGCCACGGAATCAAGAGGACGACGATCAAGAAGAGCGTCGGACCAATAATCGTTGCGATGAGTTCGGTGCCGATCACCAGCGGGCCGAGATGAATCTCCGGCGGCACCAACGCGAGCAGGCCGAAGAGCGACAAGAAATACCACGCTGGATAAGGTACGAAGAATTTCGTCGGGTCGGCTTTCTGGTCGAGATACGGGGGCGCCGTCAGGGCGAGGAAGCAGATGATGATGAAGACGATGAACGAAAAGGCCCCGTCCATGAACATCTGATCCGGCCAGAAGCGCCCGAGCTTGAGGTTGCGGTGATCGTCGACGACCGGCCCCGCCGCACCGTTATGCCGGAAGATCGCGAGATGTGCGCCGACGAGAGCGACCAGCACGGCCGGCATGAGCCAGACGTGCAGGCCGAAGAAGCGATTGATCGTGGCGGTTCCCATGCTCCCGCCGCCTTGCGCGACGTGCTGCAGGAAGGGACCGGCGATCGGGGCGAGCCCGACGATGTTGAGCGAAACCTGCGACGCGAAGTACGCGTCCATATCCCACGGCAAGAGATAGCCGGTGAGACCGAGCACGAGCGTGACGAGCAGCAAGAGTACGCCGACGACCCATTGCAGTTCGCGCGGCGATTTGTAGGCGCCGAAGATCAGCACTTGCAGCAGGTGCAAGAAGACCAGCGCGATCATTGCCGATGCGCCCCAGTAGTGGACCGAGATCAGGAAATGCGTCCACGGGTTGAGATAGATCGCGCGCGTCGATTCCCACGCCGTCATCGCCGACGGCGCGTAGAAGAACGTCAAGAAGATACCCGTAACGATCTGCACGATCATCGCGAAGAGCGTTGCGCTGCCGAAGACGTACCAGTAACTCGCTCCCCCGGGACGTCCTCGGTGAGGAAGTCCTTCGTCATCGAGATGAAGCCGGTGCGCTTTTCAATCCAATTCAGCATCAGAGCTTCCTCGCCTTACGCTTGGTACGAGATGACGATACGCGCCGGCGTGTTCGATTGATAGATGATCCACATGACCTCCGCGGTGCCGCTTTGCTCGCGCAACGGCAGCGGGTCGAGGCCGCGCGGCGCCGGCCCGGCGATGTGCGTGCCGTCGAACGTGTATTGCGAGCCGTGGCACGGGACACATGAATTTGTTTTGCGCATCGCTCCAGTTGTAGTAGCAGCCCAGATGCGGGCAAATCGGGCTGAAAATGACGAAGCCCATGTTGACGACGTCGTAGGGAACGTCGGCCTTGGCGCCCGGCTCGCTGAAGATATCGGGCCGCGCTGCCATGAATTTCTGCATTGTTATCGACTCGGATTCCCCAGCAATACTCCGGAACCGACTGCTCCGGAAGATATGCGTCGCTGTACTTGAGCGTAAACGTCAGTTTGACCGGCTTTTGCGTGGCCTTTTGCAGCGCGTCGAGTTCCTGCGGCGAGAGCGGCGACCAGCTTCCCGCGACTTGGCTCTTGGGCGGCAGCAGCGATCCGACGATCGGTACCGCGAGCGCGAGTCCGACGACCCCTCCAATCGTCAGCGTTGCGTTGGCCATGAACGTGCGGCGAGTGATTTCGTCCTCGGTCTGCGGGACGTCGTACGCGCTCACCATTTTGCGTGCACTACCTTGCGACGCGTCGGCATTCGAGTCGGGCAATATCGTTCTCCTTAGAGGTCGCTCCGGGTGGCAGCCTCTTTGGCTCCCATCGTAAACCTGCCCTCTCCGAGTTGCTAGGACGAATCTCTGACGCGCTTGCAGCCGGGACGTTTTCGGGACGTCTGAAGGGACTCAATCGCCGGCGGCTGCGCAGTCGCCGCTTACTCGATCGGAGCGAGTGGAGCGCCGGCGGAGGTCACGGGCGCTCTTACACTTTGTAGCTATGCAGGCCCGAGATCCAGATGTTCACGCCGAGATAGCAGAAAATAATCGAGAGAAAGCCGATGACGCTGACCCAGTTCGTGCGCAAACCGCGCCACGCGTGCCGAGTGTGCAGATGCATGTACGCCAGATAGATGATCCACGAAAAAAGCGCCGCCGTCTCCTTTGGGTCCCACTGCCAGTACGCGCCCCACGCTTCTTTCGCCCACATCGCGCCGGTGATGATGCCGATCGATATGAGCGGTAAGCCGATCGCGACGGCGCGGTAGACGATGACGTCCAACTGCGGCAACGACGGCAGCGCGGATAGCCAGCGCCCGACCGCATTGCCCGCCGGCGCGCGCGCGAGGCGAGCCTCCGCGTAGTACTTGACGAGGTAGACCGACGAGAAGACGAACGCGACCAAGAACGCCGCGTAGGACGAGACGACGATCGGCACGTGGATCTTTGCCCAATAGGATTGCAGCGAAGGTACCGGCGGCATCGTGCCCTCGTACCAGGTCACGCCGTATGCCAGAAAGATCGCGGCGAGCGCGAGAACGAAGCCTCCCGCAAACCAGAGCCGGTAGCGAATCGCAAAGCCGATGTAAATCGCGACCGACATGGCGGCGAAGAGCGAGAGCGATCCGTAGAGGTTGAGCAGCGGCCAGACGTGCGTCATCTCGAATCGCGCGACGAGCTGCGCGAACTGCGTCGACGCAGCCGACGATCGCCAGCGGGGCGCCAACGGCGCGCAGCCAGTCGCTGCGCGTAAAGAAAAACCCGAGCAGCGCCAGTGCGCCAAGCGTGTAGGCGGCAAGCGCGACCGCGAGGAGCACCTCGTCCAACGCCATTGAGCCTCCTATTCTACGCCTTGGACGTGCCGGTATCGCGGCGTAAGGTCGCTGCGAGGCGCGCGAACTCGTCGGCGAAGACGTCGTATCCCTTGACCGTCGTTGCGGCCGCTCCGACGCGCGATCGGCGTGGCGCGATCGAATCGACGCGCACGTACAGTCGCGCGGGCAGAAAGTAGAAGGAGATAATCAGCCCTGCGAGCAGCACGAAGGCGCCGATTCCGACGAGCGGAACGCCGGGATCGTTGCGGTATTGAAAGCCGCTGTAAATGACGTATCGTTTTGGCGTGACGCGCCAGCCGCCGCCGGCGTCGACCGCCGTGCCGAGCGGCACCAGCCCCTCGCCCAGTGGGGCGCCCGCCTCGGAAGCGCCGAGCACGATCGCAGGGTCGTTGACGCGCGGATCGGCGCTCGGCATGCCGCTCTGTCTGTCGACGGTCGGTACGAAGCGCGCGTAGAGCAGCGTTCTTTGCGTTCCGGGCAAATCGAATGTGTCGCCCTCCAGCAGCGTTCGGTTCGAGAGCGTTCGATCGGCCTGCCCGGCGCGCGTAACGCCAAACTGCATTCCAAAGCCATAACTGGCTTGGTAGTAGAGCGTACCGTCGACGTCGATCGGATGGTTCACGCGCACGGTCATGCTCTTTGGCACGCCGTCGTTACCGGTGACGGTGACGCGCGAGACGTAATCGATCGGCTGGTACACCATTCCGCTCTTCGTCATGATCGGCGCGATCTTGTAGCGAAAAGCCGTCGAGACGTAACGAGCGCGTGCGTTCGAGGCACTTCCACCGTCTCTCCGGTCAGACACCGGCATCTCGCCGGAAAAGCCGCGAGCCCAGTAGAGCGTCGTTCCCGCGGCAATGATGACGAAGCCGGCATGCGCGACGAGCACGCCGCGGCGTGCCCAGTTGTGCCGGTCGGCAAAGCTCCACTCCGTTCCGCCGAAGATTCGCTCGCGCATCTGCCAGCCGCGGCTCATTAAGGCGCGTGCGATTCGGCCCCTCACCTCCGCCGCGTCGCCCTCGGCTTCGAACGTTTCGTGAAGCGGAATCTTATCGATGCTCACGGGACGCAGCGGCGGAAGCCGCGCCGGAATGACGCGCTTGAACGTACAGACCGCCAGCGAGAGCAAGATCAGCCCGACGATCCCGACGTACCACGGCGAGTGGTACACGTTGTCGAAGTTGAGGCGAAGAATGGCGCGCGCGATGGGTGCGGCGTACGTTTGAAAATAGAGGTTCGGGTCTTGGCCTTGGTCCACGACGACGCCGACGAGCGTGAGCAAGCCCCACACCACGAAGAGTGAGACGGCAAAGAGCACGTTGCCGAAGGTGCGAACGAACTCTCCGTACAGCGCCCGAGCGGCGGTCATCGTGCCGTCCGAAAATCCAAGGACCACCGCCGCTCCAGCGGCGCGATCACCCAAATGGAGAGCTCGTAAAGCACGTACATCGGCAGTGCGAGCAGCGCCATGGTCAGCGGATTACCATCGGGCGCGGCGATTCCGCCGGCGATGAAGAAGCCGAAGAACGCGTGACGCCGGTAATGGCGCAGCGAACTGGAGTTGACGATGCCCAGCCGCGCCAAGCCCACGAGCACGATCGGCGTTTGAAAGATGATCGCAAAGAGCGCGAACAAGACCATGACGAAATTCAGCGTCGACGCAACGCCGAACGTCGGCGTCGCGACCGCGTCGGTGATGTGCAGCAGCGCGGCGACGACGCGCGGGATCACGACGAAGTGCGCGAAGGCCAGTCCCAACGCGGCCAAGAGCAGTGAAGGAAGAATGAATGCGTAGACCATCCGGCGCGTGCGCGGATGGATCGCCGGCACGACGAAGAGCCAGAGTTGCTGCAAGAGCAGCGGCAGCCCGATCACGATGCCGCCGATGACCGAAAACTTAAACTCCGTGAAAATGACGTCCGCCGGACCGAACGCGTGCAGCTCGATGCCGCGGAAGTACTCGCGCATCATCCAGCGGATGACGAATTGCGACGGCCAGAAAAGGAGAACGGCGATCCCGCCGACGGTCGAAAGCGAGATGAGCAGACGGTTACGGAGCTCCCGCAGGTGCTCCGTAAACGGCATCTCCTTCTGATCCCATCCTTCGACTTCGCTCAGGACAGGCTCCGATGACAACGGTGGCGTTAGGATGATGGCGTTCCATGGCCCGGCGTCGGTGGCGGGATGGACTCTCCGCCGATCGTACCGGCCTCGACGTTATTCATGATGTCGGCGTGTTGCGCCACCGCCCGCTGTCGCGCTTCTTCGCGCGCCTTGGCTGCCGCCTCGTCGGCCTCCGCTTGTCCCACGAGGAACTCTTTCTTGGCTTGACCGGCGCTGCGGGCCAGTTTCGGCAGCTTGTCCGCTCCGAAGAGCAGCGCGCCGACGATGAGGATGCCGATGATGATCGGCGCGTCGATGATCGCGAGAAGCGGATGTAGGATCATGATTCAAGGCCCTCCGTGAGTCTGAGAAGTTGATTCTTCGCCGCGCCATCGTCCGATCGGCTCCAGCGCGCGCTTCGCGAGGCCGGCGAACCGAGCGATCTGCGCGCGAGTTGCGGTGAGGCCGCCCTCGCGCTCGATTCCGTCGACGATCGCGGGTATCGCTTCCTTGGATCCCCCCTCGTAAAACTGGCGAACCTGCGCGCGAAAACCGCCGTTGCCGGCTGCGAGCGCCGCAATCATCGGGATCGTCATCTTGCGCTCGGTCAAATCGTTCGCGCTCGGCTTGCCCAGCGAGCGTTCGTCGGCAATGACGTCGAGTAAATCGTCCTTCATTTGAAATGCGATCCCGAACGCATCGCCAAAGTTTCGTAACGCCTCGATCTCCGCCGTGCGGCCGCCGCCCATGATCGCGCCGCACCGGGCCGAGGCGGCGAAGAGCGAGGCCGTCTTCTTGCGCGCGATCTCGACGTAGCTTTCGAGCGGGAGGTCGAGATTGCCCAATGCTTGGAGCTGGAGCACCTCCCCGTCGCAAATGTCCGCGAGCGTCGCGGAGAGCACGTGAGGAATCGGCTCCGGATACTTGAGCGTGACGTTCTTGAAGATCCAGGCAAAGAGATAATCGCCCGCGAGGACGCTGACGCGGTTACCGTAGTCGACGGCGGTTGCGTTGACGCCGCGGCGGGTAGCGGCATTGTCGACGACGTCGTCGTGAACCAGGGTCGCGACGTGAATGAGCTCCATGTACGCGGCGAGATGAAGATGCTCGACCGCTCTGCCGCCGCACGCTTCGGCGGCAAGCAGCGTGATGCGTGGGCGCAGGCGTTTGCCGCCCGCCGCCAGCATTCGCTTTGATCGCCTCCGTGATGACCGGATTATCGGTCGAGAAGGTCGCGCGGAAAAACTCCTCGACGAGCGCCTGAAGATCCGCCGAAACGCGTCATGCGGCTTTCGTACCGTAATGTATGGCGATCGAGCCTCCCATCAGCGGAACGTAACCGGCACGAATCGAAGCCCGCGCGCGTGAATCGTTCGCGAAGCTGCTGCGCGTTGGGATGGTGCGTCAACGAGTTCGGAAGATAAGCGTACGCGGCGCGCGAGCCCCCGACGATGCCGCCGATCAGCGGGCACGACCCGGTAGAAATACAGATCGAAGAGGCGTTTGAACGCGCGATTTGGCGCTTTGCTGACGTCGAGGCTCACGAACCGCGCACCGGGCCGCATCACGCGCAAAATTTCGCGCAGGGTCGCGTCGACGTCGACGACGTTTCGAAGCGAGAAACCCATCGTGGCACCGTCGAACTGTCGAATCTGCGAACGGCATCGCCATGACGTCGCCTTCGAGAAAGTGCGGCGCGCCTTTGCGGCGACGTGCGCGCTCTTTCGCGCGCTCGAGCATCGGAGCGCAGAAATCGATGCCCGTGACGTCGAGCGTGGAATCGGCGCGCAGCAGGCCGAAAACGAGATCGCCGGTGCCGCAACAGCAGTCGAGGATGCGGCCGCCGCGCGGCGCCGCGAGCAGACGGATCGCGCGTCGTCGCCACCGCCCGTCGAGTCCGCCGGTCAAAATGCGATTGGCAAGATCGTAACGCGGAGCGATCCGTGCGAACATCTCGCGCACGAAGGTTCCCTTTTCGCCGTCGGTACGCTTGCGCATCGGAGTCGAAGTCATCCCCGTCCCCAGGCTTCCCAATTTCCGCGACCTCTCCCCCCGCCGTGCCTTCTTGCAGTCACTTGCTCTAGCGTCCCGTCGGCATCGTCGTGATGGAAGAGCGATGGTCAGCTTGAGTTCGACGCGCTGCGCGATCGAGAGCATCGAACGCGCGACTGAGGTTTCGGTAGAAGCGTATACGCTGCACGGAGCCGTGCTCGCTGCGGTCGAAGCGGCCGCGCGGCGAGGCGCAAACGTCCGGGTCGAGCTCGAAGCCCACCCATTCCACGACCCAAAGGGCCACCTCGCCAAAGAGAACGAGAAGCTCGTCGTCGAGCTGCGCGCCGCCGGAGTTCGGGCAGACTTAGCCGACCGCATTCATGCTAAGGAAATCACGGCCGACGGCAGGCTCTTTCTCGACGAGAAGAACTGGCACGACGACGACATCGTGCTCTGCCGAAGACGATCCCGTCGAGGCGCGTTCGATTCCAATGATGAAGCGCGACGCGCTGGCGCAAGAAGCGAAATTGCTCGCGGTGCCCGCGCGTCCGAAGACGTCATCGTGGAAAGCGAATCCTTGGGTACCGGAAATCCAACCTACGATGCCTTGAAGGCGCTCGGTCAAGCCGAACGCCGCACCGAGGCTGCTCGTCAGCGAAAACGATCTCCGCAGCACCCGCAACGAACGCTCGTCGTTACGCAAGCTCGTCAACGACGGTGTTCGCGTACGGGTCTGCAAAGACTCCGCCAAACTCGCCGCTTGCGGTGATTCAGCGTGGCTGGGGTCGGCGAACGCAACGTTCGCAGGCAAGGGCTTCGACATGACCGATTGGGGCGTTTGCACCAGTGACGGAACGATCGTGCAAGCCGTGCGCAACCGGCTCGAAGCCGAGTGGGCAATCGCTAAACCCTTTACAGAGCGAAAAGCGTGACGGCGTTGGCGTCGTGGTCGCGACGAGTTCGTCGAGCGGCATGCCCAACACTCGGCGAGTTTCGCCGCCGTATATCCGACGAATGACGGCTCGTTGCGCTTTCCACGCATTGGTACCGGTGCGAGATACGGAGAATCGGTCTCGAGCAGGAGCCGTTGCCGCGCCGACCGCGCTGCACCGCTTCGCGAAGAGGCGCCGCATTCGGAAACGTCAGCACGCCGCCGATTCCGAGAAAGAGCCCGAAGCCGTCGACGAGCGCGTCGCGCCTCCTGCGGCGTGCCGGTAAAGCAATGGACGACGCCACGCATGCCCGTCTTGCCATTCTTCGCGCAAGATGGCGGTGAAATCGTCGAAGGCGTCGCGCTGATGAAAGACGACCGGAAGCGCCGTCGTCGCGCGCGAGCGCGAAGCTGCGCGCGAAGAACGGCCGCTTGGCTCGTCGCGGGGGCTGTGAAGGTAATAGTAGTCGAGCCCCGTTTCCCCGATTGCGACGACGCCCGGCTCGTCGAGCAGCGGACGCAGCCCTTGCGCAACCTCCGCCGGCGCGTTCTTCGCTTCGTGCGGATGGATGCCGACGGCGACCGGGATCTCGTACCGCTCCGCAACGGCGATCGCGCGGCAGCTATCGTCGATGTTTTCGCCGACGGTCAGCATCGTCGTTACGCCCGCCGCGCGGGCGCGAGCGACGACGTCGTCGCGATCGGCCGTCGAACTTGCGAATCGTGAACGTGGCAATGCGTGTCGATCAATGCCGGCAGCGGCTCTTCGAGCTTCGGAAAGAGCGGCGCCGCGAGCGCGGTTTGCGTGAGCGGCGCGAGGCCTCCCCAAGCGCGCAACGATACCGACCAATCCTCGTCGATTCGTCCCGGAGTGCCGAGCTGCCGCCACATTTCGCTCGTACGCTCGGGCATGAACGGATGCAGCAGCATCGCGATCCACCGCAGATCCCTCGCAGAGATCGTAGAGCAGCGCGTCGAGCTCTTCGTTGCGCCCGGCTTTGTGCAGCTCCCACGGTTTACGTTCGTCGATGGTGCGATTGAGTGCCGTCACGAGCTCCCAGACGCCTTCGAGCGCCTCGCGAAAATGCAGATCGAGGATGCGCTCGCGCACTGACCGCCGGCAACGACGCAAATCGCTGCCGCGAGCTCGTTTTGCGAACCGCCGCGCTGCGGCACGACGCCGTCGCGATAGCGCTGCAACATCGAAAGCGTTCGCTGCAAGAGATTGCCGAGATCGTTTGCGAGATCGCTGTTGCGGCGCTGGGCGATTTTCTCCTCGGAATACGAGAAGTCGCTGCCGAACGGCGCCTCGCGCAACAGGAAAGTACCGCATCGAGTCCGCGCCGAAACGCTCGCGCCAGCTCGAACGGATCGACGGCATTGCCGAGGCTCTTGCCCATCTTTTGCCCGTCGATGGTGATCCAGCCGTGCGCGAAGACCAGTTCGGGCGCCGCTTCGCCGAGCGCCCACAGAATCGCCGGCCAGATGATCGTGTGAAAACGCGCGATCTCCTTGCCGACGAGTTGCGTCTGCGCCGGCCAGTAACGGCGCGAAGCGAGCCTCGTCTTCGCTCCAGCCGATCGCGGTGATATAGTTGAGCAGCGCGTCGAGCCAAACGTAGATGACGCCGCCGCCCGGGATCGGCACGCCCCAATCGAGATTCGTGCGCGAGATCGAGAGATCGTCGAGGCCTTCGCGCAAGAAGGCCATCATCTCGTTGTAGACGCTGCGCGGCTGCACCCATTGCGGCTCTTCGCTCGAAGTGCTCGATCAGGCGATCGCGGTACGCGGAGAGCCGAAAGAACCAATCGTCTTCCGAGATCCACTGCACCTCGCGTCCGCAGCGTCGGGCATCGCCCGTCGAACGAGCTTCGATTCGAGCCAAAAAGTCTCGTCGTCGACGCAGTACCAGCCTTCATACTTTCCGAGATAGACGTCGCCGCGTTCTTTCAGACGTTCGAAGACGCGCTGCACCTTGCGTCGTGTGACGCGACTCGGTCGTGCGAATGAAATCGTCGTATTCGCACGTGGTAAGCGGCAAAGAGCGCTTTCCAGCGCGGCACGAGCTCGTCGCACCATTCCTGCGGCGTCTTGCCCGCCGCGGCCGCCGCATTGGCGACCTTCTGTCCGTGCTCGTCGGTGCCCGTAAGGAAAAACGTCGGTCGAAACGTGCGCGCCGTGCGCGCCAGCACGTCGGCCACGACCGTCGTGTAGGCGTGGCCGATATGCGGATCGCCGCTGATGTAATAGATCGGCGTCGTGACGTAATAGGCGCGCTCCATGGTCGTTACCGCTCTTTAATCGGCGCTTTCCGCCGCGCCTTCCGCGCCGAGGCGCGAGCGTAGAGCTCGTGCCGGTCGCCCGAGACCGCGCGCCGCGAGCAGCTTGGCGACTTCGCCGACGCGCCGTCCGCCGGCAAGCAACGCGTCGATTTCGGCGCTCGTCGCCTCGGCCGTTGCGCGCCGTTGCGTCGCCGGCGCGTATGGGGCGATTGCAAACGCGATCTCGCCGCGAACCGGCTCGCAAAGCTGCGCGACGATCTGCTGCGGCGTTCCGCTGCAGCTGCTGTTCGTGCAGTTTGGTGTATTCGCGGACGACGAAGACCTCGCGCTTCGGGTGCGACCGCGGCCAGATCGGTCAGCGTCGCGCGAATGCGCCGCGGCGATTCGTACCAAATCGTCGTCGCTTCGGCTTTGCAACGCCTGCGCGAATCGCTCTCGCCGAGCGGACACTCGCTCGCGGCGGAAAGCCTTCGAACGTAAACCGCCGCAGCGGAAAACCCGAGAGCAGCGCGACGCCCATCGCGGCGCTCGGTCCCGGCAAGCACCTCGACCGCGATGCCGGCGGCGCGGGCGGCGGCGACGAGCTCGCTTCCGGGATCGGAGATGCCCGGCATCCCGGCGTCGCTCGTCACAGCAACGAGCGCGGCGCGCGCGCGTTCGACGATGGCGCCGGTCGCGCGCTCGGCGTTTGCTTCGCGATAACTCCAAAGTTCGCGGCCGTCGATCCCGAGCGCGCTCAGAAAGCTTGCGCGCGACGCGCGTATCTTCGGCGACGATCAGTTCGGCGTCGCGCAAGCACGTCGAGCGCGCGAAGCGTGACGTCGCGCAGGTTGCCCAGCGGCGTGGGTACGAAGACCAACGGCATGGCGCGTGGCTTCGACGTCGAGCAGATACCTCCGGGAGCGAAGCTCGAGCTCTACATTTCACCGACGTGTCCGTATTGCCAGCAGAGCGATGGCGCACTATGACGCGGCGCGCACACCGTACACCGTTTACGACGCGCAGAACGATCGCGAGGCGCGCAAGCGGATGTTCGCCTACAGCGGCGGCGATCCGACCGTTCCGGTTATCGTCGTCGACGGGCCTACGTGCAATCGGGTTGGGGCTCGCCGCCGCGCGGTTGAACCGTGCACTAACGCGCCGGTCGGCGCGCTCAGAGAGTAGGGAGCGGCCGAAGCAGCGAAAGGCCCCTCAGTTGCTTTTGACTGGAGGTTTTCAAATGGATCGAAGCACCGCCGCCGGCGCGGGCTTTTTTGCGACGTTTTCGCTTATTTACGCAATCTTCATTCTCGCGCTCATCGTGCTTTCACGCTGTGGGTTTACTGGCGCATCTTCGCCAAGGCCGGCTATAACGGCGCGCTATCGCTGCTGAACCTGATGCCCGGCAGTCGGCCCGCTCATTTGCATGCTCATTCTTGCCTTTGGACGCTGGCCGATCGAAGACGAGCTCGCGGCGATGCGCGGCAGCGTGTCGCCGATGCTGCCGACCGCGCCGTGCCGCCCGGCACGTCGGTCATGCCGACCTAAAGCCGGTTCGGCTAGCTCTTCCAGAGCTCGGCGATCCAGCGCTCGACGTCGTCGGCGCGCGACGGCAGCATCGCCGATAAGGTTTTCCGGAGCTCCGCTGGTGGACGGCGATGTCGTCCTCGATTCGCACGCCGATGCCGCGAAAGCGCTCCGGCACGGTTGAATCGTCGGGCTGAAAGTAGATGCCCGGCTCGACGGTCAGCACCATTCCTGTCGCGCAGCTTGCCGTAACGATACTCGCTCGCGCGAGCGGCGGCGCAATCGTGCACGTCGAGGCCGAGCATGTGACTGACGCCATGGAGCGTATAGCGGCGGTGATAGAGCTTTTCGGGGTCGAGCGCCTCGTCGACGCGACGTTTTCAGAATCCCTAGGTCGATCAGCGCTTCGGCCATCACGCGCGTCGCGCGCCGGCCCGGTTCGAGAAAATCGTTGCCCGGCGACCGCGCCCTCGATGCCGGCTTGCTGAGCTCGCCAAACGATTTCGTAGATCGTTCGCTGCTCGGCCGAAAATGTTCCGGAAACCGGCAACGTGCGCGTGATGTCGGCAGTGTAGAGCGAATCGCACTCGACGCCGGCATCGAGCAGCAGAAGACCGCCCGGACGCAACGTCCCATCGTTGCGCGTCCAATGCAGCGTGCAGGCGTGTTCCGAGGCGGCGGCGATCGTGAGGTAGCCGACGTCGTTGGCTTCGATGCGCGCGCGATTCCAAAACGCGCCTTCGATCGCGCGTTCGGCTCGTGGACGCCGCGCATCGCGCGAATGGCATCTTCAAAAGCCAGCTTTGGAGATCGCGCAGGCCTTGCGCAGCTCGCCGAGCTCGTATTCGTCTTTGACGAGCCGCATCTCGGAGAGATATTGCGTCGAGCTCGGCATCCGCATCGGTCGCTTCGAATCGGCGATCGATCATCCTCGTCGTGGCCGCGAACGAGCCGCAGCGGATACTCTGCCTGCTGCGAGCTCGTCGAGGTACTCCGGCAGCGCACCCGTCGGCCGGCATTCGTCGGCGCCGTAATACGCTTTGCTCTCCTCGACGCCGCGATGGCGTCCGACCCAGAGTTCGCCGTTGACGCGATCGGTGAAGAACTCGGCTTTGCCGCGATTGTGCTCCAGCACGAAGAAGAGCGTGCGATGGCCTGCGCCCTGCGGTTCCAGCACGAGAACGGAGCCGGGCTCGCCGTCGCCGCCGGCCAGATATGCGAAGTCGCTCGAGGGACGAAACCGGAAGGCCGTGTCGTTCGCGCGCACGCGTTCGCGTCCGGCCGGAACGATGAGATACGTTCCCGGGATATGCCGACGAAAGCGCTTTGCGGCGCTCGGCGAATCGGCTGATCTGCGGGTGGCGCTCGCGCGCAGCTGGGGCGGTCGATCCAACCAGCCGACATGAAATCGACCAACGCTTGAGGCGGCACGAAATCGTGACTGGCTTTCGAAAGATCCGGAGCTTCGGCGGTGCGTTCAGACATGGTTCGAGGAAGATTCGCTGAAGCGTCGATGGGTCATGCCGGAACCGGTCCGCGCCACCGATACGCTTGCGAACGAACGCACCTATTTAGCCTATATCAGAACGGCGCTCGCCTTCATTGCCTTCGGCTTCGTCATCGCGCGTTTCTCGCTCTTCGCGCGCGAGTTCTCGGTGCTCGTTCACCGGCCCAACGCCGAGCCAGGCCTTTCGGTCACGTTCGGGACCGCCATGGCGCTCTTCGGAATCGTCGTCGCGTTGCTCGGAGCGTGGCGCTACGCGCGGACGGATCGCGATCTGCGTGAAGGCCGCATCTCCACGCTCTCCGGTCTAACCGGATATCTCATCTCGCTCTTTGTCGTCGCCGTCGGCGCGGTCGTCGCCTTTGCGCTCATATCCTATCGGTAGTCGCGTTAGGCGCCCGTCACTCGACGTTCAAGCCGGCGTCATCTCAAGGCTAACGTCCAATGCTGGGGCGCTGTGCGTCAATGCGCCGACGCTGATGACGTCGACGCCGGTGCGCGCGATTTCGGCGACGTTCGACTCGGTGACCCCGCCGCTGGCTTCCGTCACGACCCGCCCGTCAACGATGCGCACGGCTTCGGCGAGCTGTGCAGGCGACATATTGTCGAGGAGCACGGCATCGATCGGCTCGGCGAGCGCTTCGCGAAGCTGATCGAGCGTATCGACTTCGATCTCGACCTTCACCATGTGACCGACGCGCTCGCGAACGGCAGCCACCGCCCCGTGAACGGAGCCCGCGATCGCGAGATGATTGTCTTTGATCAGCACGGCATCGTCCAAGCCGAAACGGTGATTGCTTCCGCCCCCGCAGGCGACGGCATAGCGCTCGAGCGCGCGCAGTCCGGGCGTCGTTTTTCGCGTATCGGCGATGCGCGCGCGCGTGCCGGCGACGAGATCGACGAGCCGCCGTGTCGCGGTGGCGATGCCGGAAAGCCGGCCCAGGACGTTGAGCGCGGTGCGTTCGCCGGTGAGAATGGCACGCGCGAGACCGGAGATCTCCGCCACGATGCCGTTCGGCTCGACTCGCTCGCCTTCGCCGGCGCGCGCGGTGATTTCGACGTCGCCGTCGAGCAGCGTAAATGCAAGCGCCGCAAACGGAACTCCGGCGATGACGCCGCGCGCGTCGCGCGACGATTCGAGCGGTGGCTCGACGATCGCGCTCGACGATCGCGTCGGTCGTAAGATCGCCGCCGTGACCGACGTCTTCGAGCAGCGCGGCTCGAATGACCGACGCGGCGACGAGCTCAGGCGACGCTGCGTAACCGCGTGAAGGAGCGCTTTGCAAATGCTTCATCGGCTTGCGGATAATCGACGCGGTAATGACTGCCGCGGCTTTCGCGGCGCGCGAAGTGCGGCTTCGGCAATCAATCGCCCAACGACCAGCAGATTCGAAAACTCCGCGTTCGCATCGCCAAACTCGGCAGTGAGCTCGTCGATGCGCGCGAGCGCTTCGGTGAGACCGGCTTCGCTGCGAACGAGTCCGACGTTGGAATACATGACGTTGCGAATATCGCTGAGCGCCTGCGCCGCCGTGGTTCGCTGGTTTGCGGCGCCGCAATCGCGCCGGCCGCACCTTGCTTGTTTCGCCCGCTATCGAATTCCAACGGCGATTGACGCTCGAGATGTCGGCAGCGACCCGCGAACCGTAAACGAGCGCTTCGAGCAGCGAGTTGCTCGCGAGCCGATTCGCTCCGTGCACGCCCGTCGCGCTCGTTTCCCCGCAGGCCCAAAGATTTGCAAGCGATGTGCGCCCCCACTCGTCGACGGCGATTCCACCCATGTGATAATGCGCGGCCGGAGCAACGGGAATATTTTGGACTCGCGGATCGATGCCGGCGGCCATACAGAAGCCGAAGACCGTCGGAAAGGCCGTCGGGAACTGCGTGCCGATTGCGCCGCGCGCATCGAGACCGACGGTTCGGCCGCGCTGCTGCTGCTCGAAGATCGCGCGAGCGACGACGTCGCGCGGCGCGAGCTCGGCATCGGGATGCAATCCCGCCATGAAGCGTTCGCCCAAGTCGTTCACGAGGGTCGCGCCTTCGCCGCGGACGGCCTCGGTGACGAACGGCATGGGATCGCGTCCGATCGCAAGCGCCGTCGGATGAAACTGAACGAACTCCATATCGGCGAGCAGTGCGCCGGCGCGCGCCGCCATCGCAATGCCGTCGCCGGTCGCTTCGATTGGATTCGTCGTATAGCGATAGAGCCGCCCGATGCCGCCGGTTGCAAAGACGACGGCAGCCGGCGCGGAACTCGAAACGCTCGCCCGGTTGCGTTTTCTTGCGCGCAGACGCCGGCGACGCCGCAGCCGTCGGCGATTAGGTCGAGTGCCGTCACCTCCTCGACGACGTCGATCGACCGATGTTCGCGTACCGCCTCGATGAGCGTCTTGAGGATCTCGTGTCCGGTTGCGTCGCCCCCCGCTTTTACGATGCGCCGGCGTTGATGCGCCGCCTCGCGTCCCAGCGCGAGCTCGCCCCCCTCGGCGCGATCGAATGACGGCCCCGAGCTCGAGCAGCTCCTCGATCCGCGCGGGCGCGTCGTGCGTGAGAATCTCGACGATCTTGCGATCGTTGATGCCGGCACCGGCGCGTTGCGTGTCGATCGCATGCAGCCGCGGGGAGTCGTCCTTGCCGATCGCCGCGGCGATGCCGCCTTGAGCCCAATCGGTGGCGGCGCCTTTGCCGAGACGCGTCTTGCAGAGGACCGTTACCCGCGCAGGGTGCAGCTTGAGCGCGGCGATCAAACCGGCGATGCCCGCGCCGACGACGATTGCGTCGCTTCGGCGCGTCGCGTTGCGGCTCACCTCAATCGCGCGGCTGGCGACTGTACTCGAGCATTCGGTCCACCGCGCGGCGCGCGCGTTCGGCGATTTCCGGCGCGATCGTGACTTCGTACTCCATCGCTTCCAGGCTATGGAGCACTTTTGGAAGCGTGTTGCGCTTCATATGCGGACAGAGATTGCAGGGGCGCACGAACTCGACGCCAGGATAGCGTCCCGAAACGTTGTCGGCCATCGAGCACTCGGTCATGAGCAGCACACGAGAGGGCCGCTCCTCACGATGATACGTAGCGAGCTTGCCGACATACTCCGTCATTCCTTGCGTCGAGCCGACGTAGTCGGCTTCGGCGAGCACGTCGGGCGGACACTCGGGATGCGCGAGCACGATCAAGGACGGGTCGCCTTCGCGGAATCGCCGCACGTCTTTGCCGGTGAAACGCTCGTGAACTTCGCAGTGACCCTTCCACGCGACGATCTGGACGCGCGTCTTGGAGGCGACGTACTTGGCGAGATATTCGTCGGGAAGGAAGATGACGCGTGGAACGCCCAGCGCCTCGACGATCTGCACGGCGTTGCCGCTGGTCACGCAGACGTCCGACTCTGCTTTGACTTCGGCCGACGTGTTGACGTACGTAACGACGGGCGTATCGGGATATTTTTCGCGCAGCAATCGAACGTCGGCCGCGGTGATCGATTCGGCGAGCGAACAGCCCGCCCGCAGATCGGGAACGAGGACGGTCTTCGACGGATTGACGAGCTTGGCGGTCTCGGCCATGAAGTGCACGCCGCACAGCACGATGACGTCGGCGTCGGTCTTTGCGGCCTGCATCGCCAAAGCCAGCGAATCCCCGACGATGTCGGCGACCGTGTAAAAGATCTCCGGTACCTGATAGTTATGTGCCAGAATGACGGCGTTGCGCTCGCGCTTGAGGTGGTTGATTGCCGCGACGTAGGGCGCGTGAAACGGCCACTCGACGCGAGGAATAACGTGCTCCACGCGCTCGAAGATCGGATCGGTCTCGGCGGCCACGCTGCGAGTGTACGGTAGTTCGATGACGCCCATGTGTCTGCGGAGTGATTGCGGGCCTCGGCGCCGCTTCTCCCCTTTTCCACTACACGAGACGCGGGCGCTGGTTTGCAGCCGGCCCCCTTGCTTCGTTGAGTTTGAGCCTGCCTGGCAACCGGGTAGGAGCGCAGTGGGCAGTTCTGACCAATAGGAGGATCGTTTCACATGAGTCGATGGTTTGTCGGGATCGTTCTAGCCGGAGCATTTATTGCAGGCGCGACCCCATTTGTCGCCGGCGCGCAGCCGGTTCCACCTCCAACCGTGTCGCCAATGGCATCGGCGTCCCCGACGCCGATGACGACGATGCATCCATAAGAATTATCGGTTCTCGCAGCGCTGATGTCGATAAAGCTGTGAGTAACCGAAATTTCTTGTGGAGCCCTTGTGGACTCGAGGTTTAACATCTTGTAAACGCGTGTTACGGCTGGTAGCATGCAGAAACTTCGCCCAATGACGAAGCGCGGATAGCATCCAATCCGCGACCGGGAGCACGTAGACGATCCGTCGCTCAGCGACATATCCGAGTGAGTCCGGTCGAACCGATCGAGACGTCGGTGGGGGGCTCTCAAGGCTCCAAACAGGCGAAAATGACCGGCGGTAAGCAAAGCCCGCGACGACACGCCGCGGGCTTTGTTTTTGCGGGCTCTGTTTTGCGGGCTCTGTATAGTAGAGCCATGAAGAATCGATCCGAGCTTACCGCCCGCGGTTTCGTCTTGGGCGCGGCGATCACGCTCGTCTTCACCGCGGCCAACGTCTATCTCGGCCTCAAAGTCGGGCTCACGTTCGCCTCGTCGATTCCGGCAGCGGTCATCTCGATGGCCGTGCTGCGGGCGTTCCGCAACGTCACGATCTACGAAAACAACATCGTCCAGACAATCGCATCGGCGGCCGGAACGCTCTCGTCGATCATCTTCGTGCTGCCGGGACTCGTTATGATCGGCTGGTGGAGCGGATTCCCGTTTCTCCAATCGTTTGCGATCTGCGCGATCGGCGGCGTTCTCGGCGTGATGTACAGCGTTCCGCTGCGGCGAGCGCTCGTGACCGGCTCCGACCTGCCCTATCCCGAAGGCGTTGCCGCGGCCGAAGTGCTCAAGGTGGGGATGTCGGCAGGCTCTCCCGAGCGCAACCGGGCCGGTCTGCTCGCGCTCGTCGCCGGCACCGTGGCCTCGGCCGCATTCGCCGCGATCGTTGCGACGCGCATCTTTGCTAGCGAAGTGGCCGGCTATTTTCGCTTCGGCGCTGCGACGACCGGTGCGGGATTCTCGCTCTCCCTCGCGCTCGTTGGAGCGGGACAACTGATCGGACTCACCGTCGGCATCGCGATCTTCACGGGATTGTTCATCGCGTGGGGCATCGCCACGCCGATTCTTACGGCGATGCATCCTGCTGCGGGTGCGGCAGCCGACGTCGCGACGGCGGTCTGGTCGCATCAAGTGCGTTTTATCGGCGCCGGCGCGATCGGCGTCGCGGCGCTTTGGTCGCTGGGGCGGCTCGTGCGGCCGGTCGCATTCGGCGTGACGTTCGGCACTCGCAGCCTCGCGCAGCCGGCGAAAGACCGGAGCGGAACTGCCGCGAACCGAGCGCGACTTGCCCATTGGCATCGTCGCTGCGGTGAGCCTCATCTGCCTCGTACCGCTGGCGGTGCTCTTTTGGTGGTTTCTCTCGGGCAGCGCGCTCGCGTCGCTCGCGCCGGCGATGACGATCGCCGCGGTTCTTTACGTCGTCGTCGCGGGTTTCTTCGTCGCGGCGGCCTGCGGCTATATGGCCGGGCTTATCGGATCCTCGAACAGCCCCGTCTCGGGATTGGCAATTCTCTCGGTGATCGGTGCCGCGCTCATCGTGCTTGCAATCGGAAACGGAATCGCGCACGTCGCGGCGCTGCCGATGATCGCGTACGCGCTCGTCGTAACGGCCGTGCTGCTCTGCGTTGCAACGATATCGAACGATAATCTGCAAGATCTCAAAACGGGCCAGTTCGTCGATGCCACGCCGTGGCGGCAACAAGTCGCGCTCATCGCGGGCGTTGTGGTGGGTGCGCTCGTCATTCCACCGATTCTCGATCTCCTCAATCGTGCGTACGGCTTTGCGGGCGCGCTCAGACCGCACGGCGCTCTGACGCAACCGCTTCCCGCACCGCAGGCGACGCTGATCTCGGCGCTGGCAAAAGGCGTCATCGGCGGTCAGCTCGATTGGCATCTCATCGGAACGGGCGCGCTCTTGGGTGCGCTCATCGTCGCAGCCGACGAGCTGCTGCGCGTACGTAAGCTGCGCGTTGCCGCCGCTCGCCGTCGGTTTAGGCATCTACCTGCCGATCTCGACCACCGCGCCGGTCGTGCTCGGTGCCGTCTTAGGGTGGGCATACAATCGCTGGGCCGCGACGCAGCCGAATGCCGAACGCGCCAAGCAGCTCGGCGTACTGGTCGCCTCCGGGTTGATCGTTGGAGAGAGCCTCTTCGGCGTTTTGCTTGCGGGCTTGATCGTATTGCGTGGGAATGCCGTCGCCGCTCGGTCTCGTCGGCGATGCCTTCACGCCGGCCGCGACGGCGATAGGAATCGCCGCGTTCGTGCTTGCTTTAGCGGCACTCTTCGTATGGCTGCGCCGCATCGCGCCCTTCTCAGCACAACCCTCAGGAGGGCGGGGTACAATTCCGCCTTAATATGAGATCAGGAGCGCGGCGCCGCGTCGCGGAGATCACGGCATCGGCGTTGCTCGCACTTTGGATCGTTGCATTGCCCGGCTGTTCGGGCGGCCGCCACAATCGCGGACATCGCTTCGGCGAAGCTTCGCCGCCCGCCGTGGCGACGACGGCAGCGTCGGTCGCGACCGTCCATCCCAGCGTCGTCATTGCCGGAATCATCGCGCCGTTTCAAAACGTTTCGCTTTCGAGCTCGCTCGTCGAGCCGACCGATTCCGTCGACGTGATCGAGGGCGATTACGTTCGCAAGGGTCACGTGCTGGCGGTCCTCGATACGACGGATTTGCGCGCCAGTTACAACGCGGCGGTACAGAGCGCACTCTCCGACGACGCTCGCGCCTCGCAGACGAAATACCAAGCCCAGCTGAACATCGGGCAGGGCAACGATCAAGTGCGCAACGCGCAAGCCTCGATGCAGCAAGCGCAGCAAACCCTCAAGCTCGATCAGCTCAACTTGCAGCGTTACCAGACGCTCTTGAGCACCGGATACGTTTCGCAGCAGCAAGTCGACCAGCAGCGCACGACCGTGCACAACGATCAGCAGCAAGTAGAGTCAACGCGAGCGACGCTCGAGTCGGCGATACTCAACGCGCGCGTCAACGGAACCTATCAATCGGGGCTGCAGGCGGCCAACGTTCTGTCCGCAGCGGCTACCGCGCAATCGGCGCACGCGCAAGCCGCGCAAATCCAGGCATCGATCGATAAGGCGCTGTCGTTTCGCCGGTTGACGGCATCGTCGTCAACCGGAATCTCAATCCCGGCCAGTATCCCGGATCGCAGACGATCTTCGTAATCCAGCAGCTCAATCCGGTCTACGCGAATCTGAACGCGTCGTCGGAGGACGTCTTTCGAATCGAGCGCGGTGCGCCCGTGACGATCGCGGTCGCCGGCGTCGGCGCCGCATATCGAGGGCGCGTCAGCGCGGTGCTCGGTCAAGTCGAGCCGGGCTCGACGAACTTCACCGTGCAAGCAATTCTGCCGAATCCCGGTTTTCGATTGAAGTCGGGCATGGCGGTGACGGGCACTGTTTTGCTTCCGGCGGTAAGCGGCATCGGCATTCCGTTTACAGCCTTTCTCGACGACGCGCACGACAGCGTGATGACCGTGGACGGCAAGGGCGTCGCGCGGCTCGCGCGCGTCGCGGAGAGCGGCAATGACGGAAAGACCTCGATCGTCACCGGGTTGCGCGGCGGCGAGCGCGTCGTCACGAACGGGCAGCTCGGCATCACCGCCGGGCAGCAAGTCGCCGGTCCCTAAGCGCTCTCTAACCGATGTGGCCGACTCGGCTCTTCGTTACGCGGCCGACGCTGGTCTTCGTTACGCTCGCGCTGCTTGCCGTCGCGGGCGCCGTCGCGCTCACGACGATCGTTCAGCAGCAATTCCCCAACATCGATTTCCCGACGATCACGGTTCGCGCGAGCTATCCCGGGCGGCTCGACGACCGAGATTCGCGACGCGGTCGTCAAGCCGATCGAAGACGCCATCGCCGGCGCGCCCAATCTCGATCATATCAACACGACGGTGCAGCAGGGCCAAGCGACGATCAGCGCCGTCTTTTCGCTGACCTCGAATAAGACGACGGATCTCGTGCAGGTGCAGCAGCGGTTGCTGCTTGCCCAAGCGAATCTGCCGAAAGACATGCCCGCGCCGACGGTCGGAACCTTCGATCCGGCACAAGCGACGGTCATCACGCTCGGCGTAAGTTCGCGCAACGCTGCCGCCGGGCGCGCTCTCCGCGATCGTAACGAATGATATCGTGCCGGATCTCGAGCAAGTCGACGGCATCTCGAACGTCAACGTCGGCGGATCGCTGACGCCGGCCATCGAGGTGCAGGTCGATCCGCATCGGCTCGTCTCGTCGGGATTTACGCTCAACGATATCGTCAGCTCGATTTCGTCAAATAATAATCGCGAGCCGGGCGGCATCGCGTATCCTTCCAATCGCGAGACGACCATCGACGTGCGCGGCGACATCACCAATCTTGCCGGCGTCTGCGAACCTGCCGATTGCTGCCGCGTCGCAGTTCACGACGACGTTCGGCAACGCGACGTATAGCGTGCCGGCGATTCCCGGCGCGCCGGGAGCGCCCTCGAGCACCGTTTCATCGGGCGCCGGCGGAGGCGCCGGCAGCGTTGCGCTGCCGAGCGCCGCGCCGCAAACCGTTGCGAACGCAACGCCCGCGCCCGCGGTAATGCTCGGCGCTTCACCGCAGCCGTCCTTCTCGCCGGCGCCGACGCCTTCGCCATACGTTTCGGTGACGGCAGCGGCCACCGTCGTCGCGACGCCCTCTGCGCTGCCGACGGCGAACGCGCAGTATGCCGCCGGCATCGCGCTGCAAACGCCGGCGCCTTCCTCGGCTGCCGCGACGCAGAATGCCGGTTCGAGCGACGACGCCGCTCTCGGGCGGCTACTCCGGCCTCTCGTTGTCGAACGTGAACCAATGGAGCGCATTGCCGCGGCAGATGCGCATCTCCGACGTCGCTTCGGTAACCGATTCGTTCGAACCGCAGCGCCAGTACAGTTACGTCGGAACCGCGCCGACGATTTCGCTCGGCGTGCAGAAGGCGGCCAACGCGAGCGAAGTCACCGCGGCGCAAAACGTCTTGAAGGCCTTACCGGCGATCGAACGCATCCTATCCGGCGATCGACTTTCGGATTCTCAACAACCAAGCCGCCTATACGAAGCAGCAAATTTGGGGCGTCTTTCACACGCTGATCGAGGCGATCTTGATCACGGCGGTCGTGATGCTCTTCTTTTTGCGCTCGTGGCGTAACTCGATCGTCGTGCTGATCTCGATTCCGGCTTCGCTCTGCGTGACGCTGATTACGATGAAGCTCGTGAACTTCACGATCGACACCGTCTCGCTGCTGGCGATGACGCTCATCATCGGCATCCTCGTCGACGATTCGATCGTCGTGCTGGAAAACATCGAACGCCATCACGAGAACGGCGAGCGCGCCGGCCGAAGCGGCGATCAAAGGACGAACGCAGATCGGGCCCGCCGCGGTCGTGATCACGCTCGTCGACGTCGTCGTCTTTCTTGCCGATCGCGTTCTTGCCGGGAACCGTCGGGCGGTTCTTGTCGGAGTTCGCACTCGTCGTCGTCGTTGCGACGCTGACGTCGCTCGCGGTCTCCTTTACGATCACGCCGTCGCTGGCGGGAAACTGGTCGCTGCTCTCGCGCTGGAAAGC
The DNA here is from genome assembly GCA_963815165.1 of Vulcanimicrobiota bacterium. Lineage (GTDB taxonomy): Bacteria > Vulcanimicrobiota > Vulcanimicrobiia > Vulcanimicrobiales > Vulcanimicrobiaceae > Cybelea. The sequence goes on along the minus strand of CAWFFL010000003.1, from coordinate 620,401 downwards.
GCCTAAGCCGATCGAGCGCTTCGCGAGCGGCTTCGAGTCGCTGCGGCACTGGTACTCGCGCCGCGCGCTTCCGTGGGCGCTCGCGCGGCCGCGACTCGTCTTCGCGGTTTCGGCGGCGGCCGTCGTCGCTTCGATACTCGCTCGTGCCGCTGGGCGTCGTCGGTTTCGAGTTCATGCCGCCGGTCGATCGCGGCGAAGTCTTCGTGCAGCTCACCTATCCGACCGGCACGCCGCTAGCGACGGTGAACGCGGCGATCGGCGCGATCGACGAACGCTTCTCGCGGCTCTCCGACGTCGATTCGCTCACCGCGCTTGCGGGCGGTACGCAGTCGAACTTCGGCGGCATTGCTCGCCCAAGGATCGGTCGGCCAGATTCACGTCTTTCTCAAAACCGAACCGCCGGCGCTCGACCGACGTCACTGGCGCGCATTCTCGGGCGCATCGCGACGCGAGCTCGCCCCGACGGCGCGCGTCGTCGCGATTCCGGCGACCGGCACCGGCGGCGGAAACTCGCAGCCGATCGATTATCTCGTCACCGCGACGAACGACAATCCCGACAAGTACGCCGAGCGCGTCGCCGACGTGCTGCGCCAGACGCCGGGAACGCTCAACGTCAACACGTCGGCGGAGCGGCTCGCGCCGCAGATCGACGTTGCGTTTCGATCGCGATCTCGCGCGCGCGATGAACGTGAACATCGGGCAGGCCGCCGCCGCGATTCGCGCGGCCTACGGTGGAACGCTCGCGACGCAGTTCGACACCGTCGCGCGGCACGAAGTACGTGCAAGTGATCTACCCGCGCTCGTTCCAGACGACGCTTCGCACGGTCAGCGAGATTCCGCTGCGCAGCAACAACGGCTCGCTCACCTACATCGGCGACATCGCGCAGTTCGTTAGCAATCCGTCCGAACCGCTGATGACGCGCGTCAATCGCGAGACGGTCGTGCACGTGCAGTCGAATCTCGCGCCGGGCGCGACGCAGTCGCTCGTGCAGCGCGCCTTTCATGCGCCGTCTTGCCGGCCTCGATCTCCCGGCAAGCGTCGCGGTGCGCGCGAACGTCGGCGGCCAGCAGCAGAATCTCTCCGACACGGTGCGCGGCATGTCCGTCGGGCTTGATCCTCTCGCTCTGCCTCGTCTATCTGCTTGATGGTCGCGCTCTACGACAGCTATCGCTTGCCGTTCATCATCATGTTCGCGGTGCCGGTCGCGGCGGTCGGCGCCTTGACGTCCCTGGCGGTGACGCATCAGGCGCTCAATCTCTTCTCGCTGATCGGAACGGTGCTGCTGGTCGGTCTGGCCTCGAAGAACGGCATTCTGCTCGTCGATTTCGCGAACCACATGGTCGAGAGCGGCATGGACCGCGCCGAGCGCGATGATCGAAGCGGCGCGCGAGCGCTTCCGGCCGATCATCATGACGACGTGCGCGATGATCGCCGGCATGACGCCGATCGCGCTCGCGCTCGATGCGGGCGCCGCACAGCGTCAGGCATTGGGCATCGTCGTGATCGGCGGCTTGATCAGTTCGCTGCTGCTGACGCTCGTGCTCGTGCCGGTGATGTTCATGTGGCTCGGCCCGCGCCCGAAGACGCAACGCAATGCCGTCGAAGACGATTTGCGCATGCTGGCCGCGACGGGGAGCCACACCTAGATGCGCATTACGCGGCTCTTCGTTCGCGCGCCCGACGCTGGTGACGGTCTTTCTCGCGCTCGTACTGCTTGCCGGCACGATCGCCGGCTTCAATCTCGTCAAGCAGCAGCTTCCGAACTACGACGTTCCGTCGATTCAAGTGCTGCTGACCTATTCGGGCGCGTCGACGACCGAGATGCGCGACGCGATCGTCCGGCCGCTCGAAGATCAAATCGCGGGCGCGCCCGACTTGAGCTACATGCGAGACCGCGATCCAACCGGGACAGGCCTCGATCGTCGCGGTCTTCGCGCTGAACTCGGACCAGAACACCGATCTCGTTCAAGTCCAGGGGCGCGTGCAGGACTCGCTGCACCAGCTTCCCAGCGATCTGCCCACGCCGCAGATCTCGATCTACAATCCCAGCGAAGCGGTCGTCGTCTCGTTGATCGCGTCGTCGACTACGCTTGCGCTCGGCGACCTCTCCGCGATCGTGACGAACGACATCGTTCCCGCGATCGAGCAGGTTCCCGGCGTCTCCTACGTTCAGGCAGAACGGCGACGTCACGTCCTCGATTCAAGTGAACGTCAACCCGGATGCGTTGCGCTCCTCGGGCTTCACGCTGACCGACGTCGTCAACGCCGTCGCCAACAACAACGTGCGCGCGCCCGGCGGCATCGTCTACGAGCCGTCGCGCGAGACGACGCTCGACGTGCGCGGCGACATCACCGACGTTCCTTCGGTCGCGAAGCTGCTTGCTCGGCAACACGACGACGTTCTCGAGCTCGTCGCCGAGCCTGAGCGTCTACCCGTGGACCGCCTTGCCGCGGCTCTACCGAATCGGCGACGTCGCCGACGTGAAGGACGCGTACGAGACGCAGCGCGTCTTCGCGTTCAGCGGCGGCAAGCCGACGATCGAGCTCGACGTGCAGAAGGCCGCCGGCTCGAGCGAAGTGACGGCATCCAATGCGGTGCTGGCGGAGCTTCCGCGGCTGCGCCAGCAGTATCCCGACGTCAACTTCACCGTGCTCAACGTGCAGTCGACCTACACCAAAGAGCTGCTCTCCGGGCGTGACGCGGACGCTGATCTACGGCATCCTCTTCACGGCGATCGTGATGCTCTTCTTCCTGCGCTCGTGGCGCAACGCGATCGTCGTCATGATCGCCGTTCCCGGCGTCGTTCCTCGTCACGCTCGCCGCAATGCGCGCCGCCGGCTTCACGCTCGATACCGTCTCGCTCTTGGCGATGACGCTGATGATCGGCATCCTCGTCGACGACTCGATCGTCGTGCTCGAGAACATCGAGCGCCGCTTCCGCGAGGGCGAAGCGCCGCACGTCGCCGCGGTCAACGGCTTGAGCCAAATCGGCGTCGCGACGATCGTCATCACGCTCGTCATCGTCGTCGTCTTTCTTCCGATCTCGTTCCTGCCCGGATCGGTCGGCCTCTTCTTGCGCGAATTCGGTCTGGTCGTCACCGTTGCGACGCTGACCTCGCTCTTCGTCTCGTTCACGGTGACGCCGGCGCTCGCCGGGCGCTGGGCGCTCTACTCGAAGTGGAAGCCGTGGCCGATCGTCGAGCGCTTCACGCTGCTCTTCGAACGCATCGCGGCGCTGGTACACGCAGTCGCGCGCTTCCCTGGGGGCTGCGACACCGCGCCGCGGTCGTTTGGATTTCGTTCGGCAGCCTCGTTGCCGCGCTCTTGCTGATTCCGCTCGGCATCGTCGGCTTCGAGTACATGCCGCCGGTCGATCGCGGCGAAATCTTCGTGACGATCAACTTCCCGACGGGAACGCCGTTGACGCAGACGCGGCAAGCGGTGCTGCAAGCGGAGAACGCTCGTCGACCGGAGTTCCGGACGTGCAATCGGAGACGGCGATTGCCGGCGCGTACGAAGGCGAGGTCAGCGGCTACGTCAACAACGGCGCGATCGGACAGATTCATCTCTTTCTTGAAGGACCGCCGCTCGCATTCGACGGCGTATTGGGTGCGAAAATCTCAGCCGACAAATCGGCCAACTGCTTGCCAGGCGCGCAGGTCGTCGCGGTGCCGGCGACCGATCCGTCGGGCGGCATCGCGCAGCCGATCAGCTACGTCGTTTCGAGCCTGACGCTCGATCCGGCGCCGTTCGCGCAAAAGGCACTTTCGGCGCTGGCGTCGACGCCGGGCGCGATCGACGTAACGACCTCGCAGACGCAGAACGCGCCGCAAGTCGAAGTCGAGTTCGATCGCGAACGCGCGCGCGCGCTCGACGCGAGCATCGGCACCGCATCGACCGCCGTGCGCGCGGCATTCGGCGGATACACCGCAACGCAGTTCACCGGGTCCAACGGGCTCAAGGACGTGCAGGTCATCTATCCGGAGGGCGATCTGCGATCGCTCGCGGGCATCGCGGCGATTCCGATTCGCGCCAACAACGGCTCGATCGTAACGGTCGGCGACTTCACGAGCCTCGTGGCCGCGCCCGCGCCGCCGCTGATGATGCGCCTCGACCGGCGCAGCGTCGTCCTTATCGGCGCGAACGTCGCGCCGGGCGCCGTGCTTTCAAACGTAACGCGCTCGTTCGACCGGCGATTGCGCGCGCTGCACTTCCCGGCCGCCGTGTCGGTCACGCCGGTCGCCGGCGGCAATCAGGCCTCGGTCACGCAGACCGTCGTCGAGATGACCGTTTCGCTTGCGCTTTCGATCTTGCTCGTCTATCTGTTGATGGTCGCGCTCTACAACGGCTACGTCACGCCGTTCATCATCATGTTCACCGTGCCGGTCGCCGTCGTCGGCGCGCTCGGTGCGCTCGCGCTCACGCATCAGACGCTGAACCTCTTCTCGCTGATTGGTTCGATCATGCTCGTCGGGTTGGTAGCGAAGAACGGCATTTTGCTCGTGGATTTCGCCAATCAACTGCGCGCGCGCGGCCTCACGAAGCTCGAAGCCATTCGCGAGAGCGCGCTCGCGCGATTCCGCCCGATCGTGATGACGACCGTCGCGATGATCGCCGGCATGCTGCCGCTGGCGCTCGCCCTCGATCCGGGCTCGCAGGCGGAGCGTCCGCTGGGAATCGTCGTGATCGGCGGTCTCTCGAGCTCGCTCGTGCTGACGCTGCTGCTGATTCCGATCATGTATTTGCGCTTTGCGCCGCAGCGCTACCGCTCGTCGGCGTCGAACGGCGAGGTCGATGCGAAACAAATCGAGCTCCCCATGTCGGCCCCTACGGCGCCGGCTGAGCGATTGAAGTTCTTGCGCTTGCGGTAGCGTGCCGTCGTCAGCGGCGGTGGCGGCGGCGGCAGCGTCCCTGGACGCTCAAGGACGCCGCCGAGGCGCCGTTCATGGACGACGTGCAGTTTTCGCCCAACGGAGCGATCGCGCTGGTCGAAATCGATCGCACCGATATGGCGAAGAACTCGTTTGCGACGCAGTATGAGCGCGTGACCGTTGCGACGGGCGCCGCAACGCCGCTGCCCGAAACGTTGAATCATCCGCGCTGGTCGCCCGACTCCAAGAGAATCGCGTGGATCGACCTGTCCGGCGGCGGCTCATTGCTGGTTGTGACCGATGCGTATGGCGGTCATCGGCGCGTTCTTCGCACCGGCGGGGGCGACGTTCGCAACTTCGCGTGGTCGCCGGACGGGCGTACGATCGCCGCGATCGAGACGCCGCATCAGACGTCACCCGGCGGCCGACTCTTTTGGCTGACCGCGGAGACGGATTATCGCGGCACGCGGCCGCCTTCACGTTCGTTGTGGATCGTCGACGTCGCATCGGGAACGCAGCGCGAGATCACGCGCGATTCGTGGTCGTACGGTGGTCCGGAGACCGATCACGATCCATCCTGGTCGCCCGACGGTTCGCGCGTTGCGGTCGTGCGCCAGCCGACGCCGGTCTATGGCAATTTCGAGCACGCGCAATACGTTACCGTCAACCTGAGCGACGGCACCGTCACGCAGATCGTGAACCATCCGTTCTTCGCCTACCCGGGAAGCGCCGCGCCGGCGTACGGACCGGGCAATGCTATCGCGTACACGCATACGTGGGATGGCAATCTCGCTTCACGCGAAGACGTCTTCGTCGACGGGCGCGACGTCAGCGCGCCGCTCGACCGCGATCTCTGGAGCTGCTCGAATGGGTCGATGGCGTGGCAAGCGGGCATGCTCACGATGACGTTGCTCGACGGCGTCGCGATACGTCTCTATGCGCTCGATCCAAGCGGTGCGACCGGGCCTAGAGCGTTGACGCCGGACGACGGTTCGGTCGTCGCGTATTCGATTGCGAACGATGGAACGATCGCGTATATTTGGACGACCGGCCAGCGTCTTCCGGAGCTCTTCGTGCGAACGCCCAACGGTCAAACGCGGCAAGCGACGCATCTATTGTCGCTTCCGGCCGGTCTGCCGATTGCGACCACGCGCACGTTCACGTGGAATGACGCGGCCGGCCATTCGCTGCACGGATTGTTGACGCTTCCGTCTCCCGGCAGCGCTTCGAGCGCGCCGCTGATCGTCGAGCCGCACGGCGGACCGCAGTGTGCCGATCCCATCGGCTTTAACGGCACCGCACAGTATCTCGCGAGCAACGGGTATGCGTACTTTCGTCCCGACCCGCCGGGGAGTGATGGCTACGGCGACTGGTCGTACAAGGCGATCGTCGGCAACTGGGGACCCGTGCCGATGGCGGCCGATTTCGCCGGCGTCGATGCGCTGCTTTCCGCCGGTCTCGCGGATTCGAAACGCACGTTCATCGAAGGCGGCTCGTACGGTGGTTATCTCACGTCGTGGATAGTGACGCACAGCGACCGCTTCCGCGCGGCCGTCGCGCAAGTGCCGGTGACGAATCTCGAGCTCGAATACACGCTCTCGGAGAGCCCGAATATCCTGCGCCGTTTCTTCGGTCAGAAGCCGACGACCGATCCGGCGCTGCTCGCGCAGCAATCGCCGCAGAACTACGTCGCGCAGGAGCGCACGCCGCTGTTGCTCGTCATCGGCTTGCGCGACACCCGAGCGCCGTACGTTGCCGCGATCGAGTTCTATAAAGCGCTTTTGGAGAACGGCGCGCCGGTGCAGCTCCTCGCCGATCCGCTCTCGGGCCACGGTCCGGGCGATCCGCAAGGATTCATCGACTGGTGGAGAGCGACGATGGGATGGTTCGCGCGTTATGGGGGCCTGTCGCTCCCCGATGCGAAGTTGCCGCTTATGCCGCTGCCGGCGCGCTGATGGGAAGTTGCCGGATTGTCGCGAAGTTCCTTACCATCGTGATGCGCTCGATCTTCTGCGCCGGCGCCGTCGCACTGGCCGTTCTGCTGCCGACCGCTGCGTCGGCACACCCGCCCGGCACACCGGTCAGCCGGCCGGCTCCGCCTGCTCGATCCACGAGCTCGGCTTCGCACGGCGCACAACAGGACTTCAAAGTCCCGTTCGACGTTCACGTCGCGCCCAGGCCGCTCTCCGAAACGGTGCACTCTGCCTTTCAACAAATGGGTCCGCAGACGACCTTCAACCCGTTCAAGTGGCGCGGATCGATATCGAACCCCGCCTATTTGTGGTACCAGCCCGGGTGGTACGGACCGGCGTGCGCCGCAAATACGCTCTGGACGCCGTTCGGCACGCCGTCTGCCAATGCCGAGAAATTGCAAAACGGCCAGTCGCAGTTCGGCACGAAGATCGGATCGCTGGTCGACGGCAAAGGCATCCTCTCGACCTACGGCTCCGAAGGTGCGAAAAACGCGGCCGGAATAGCTTCGAGCGCTGCGAATGCTCCCGCGGCAGGCGGCGTAACGCTGCAAATTGGATTGCCCGCGGCGTGCGGCATTCCGAACTTTACAAGCTGGCCTATTTAGATCTCAGTTTGCCGTCATCCTGAGCCGGGCGCGTAGGCCAAAGGAGTCTAGCGATGTTTACGGCGCTCCCGCCAAAAAGGCAAACCGCATTCGCCATTGTTGCCATAGGGGTTGCGATGGCGATCTCGAGTTTAGGTATCGTGCGCGCGCAGCTCGCACAAAACGGGCTTTTCCGTTGTAACGTCGGCCGCGCATGCGTCGAAAGCCACTCGTCCGGGCAGGGCACGTACGGCGTCTTCGCGGTTTCGCCGACCGACGGCGTCCACGGTGAGACGAGTTCCGAAAGCGGAAAGGCCGGCGTCACCGGTTTGAGCCGCGGAACGTCGGGCATCGCCGATGGCATCTTCGGGAAGTCATCGAACGGTCGCGGCGTCGTCGGGGTTTCGATCCGAACGAAGCACGCCGGAATCGAAGCCTTCGGCGAGATGGGCGACGGCATTTCGGCCGAGTCGAACGGAGCCGATGCGGCCGCGCTCCGCGCGCACGGCGATAATGGAGGCACGGCAATCTTCGTCGGATCCAATGGCCCGAATCGCTCGCACTGCGTCATCGACCCCAATGCGAATCTTGACTGCACCGGAAACATCATCGCGGGCAGCGCGCTCGAATCGCAACATCGCAACGGCCGCGGCGAACGGGTCGTAACGTACGCGCCCGAATCCGCGACTGCGACGATCGAAGACGTCGGTACGGCGCGCATGTCCGGCGGTGTCGCCAACGTGCGCCTCGATCCGCGGTTCGCGGCGATGATGGACGGGCGTTGGTATTACGTTTTCCTTACGCCGTTGGGTGACACGCGCGGGCTTTACGTCAGCATCAAAACCGCTTCCGGTTTTCAGGTGCGCGAGACGGAACGCGGGCGGTCGAACCTCGAGTTCGATTACCGCATCGTCGCGCATCCCGTCGACGCACCCGGCGATCGCCTTCCACCAGCGGTGAAGCAGCCATGAACGACACGCTTCCGGCGGACTTTCACAACAACGGATCCTCACGCCTCGCCAACATCGGCGTGACGCTCGTTTCGTGGCCATCGCTTTCGATGCTGACGGCGGCGTTTTCGTCAGTGCGGTAGATCGTCGCGCCCTCGCGCCGGAGCGTTTCGAGCGTCGAAGGCGCTGGATGGCCGAACAAGTTATGGCGGCCGACCGAGATAATGGAGTAGCGAGGGTGTACCGCAGCGATGAACTGCGGCGTCGAGCTGTAGGCAGAGCCGTGATGGCCAACCTTCAAAATGTCGCAGTGCAGATCGACGCCTTGCGCCAAGAAGCGTGCCTCGGCCGACGCGCCGGCATCGCCGGTGAAGAGCATGCAGAACGAGCGATACCGCAGCAAGAAGGCGACCGAATTTTCGTTGATGTCGTTGCGCGAGCCGGTGACGAACGGAAGTGACGGACCGAGAAAGCGCAGCACGATGCCGTCGTCGGTGTGCCATTGCGCGCCCGCGCGCGGGTAGACGATGGGAACGCGTTCGTCCCGCGCCGTCGCGAGCGCGTCCTGATACGCATGGCCGCCGTAACGCTGTCCGCCGTCCGCAAGCTCCGTAACGCGGAGCTTGCGAAGGACCGGAGCGACGCCGCCGACGTGATCGCCGTGCGGATGCGAAACGATGATTGCATCGAGCGCGTGGATTCCGTGGCGCAGGAGAAACGGCACGACGACTCGCTCGCCGACCGCCTCCGCGACGGAGCCATTGCTCTGCGTGTAGCGTTCGAGCCGTCCGCCGGCATCGACGAGCAGCGCGTGGCCGCGCGGCGTTTGAATCGACGATCGCGTCGGCTTGTCCGACATCGAGCACGGTAATGCGCAGACGGTGATCGATGGCGCGAGAGGGCCACAGCACCAACCCGATCGCGAGCGCCACCGCAGCAACCGCGAGCGTACGCGCGCCCAGAGCGCCAGACGAACGGCGCGGCAACCAAGGCTGCATCGTACGCAGCGATGCACCATACCGGGGGCGGCGTCATCGCCATGCTCGCGCCGGGAAGCGCGCTGATGGTCTGCACGACGGCAAGCATCCAGGCGATCAGCCATGAATTAACGTTCGCAAAAGCTTGCGCGAGCGGCGCGCACCATGCCGACGCAAGCTGCGCCGCACCGAGCGACATCGTTACCGCTACGCACGGAACGACCGCGAAGTTGGCAAGCACGGCATAAGGCGTGAATTGCAAGAAAGACGGCGGCGCCCAAGGGCCAGACGCCGATCTGCGTCGCGATGGAGAGCACGATCGCTTCGCGGATGCGATCCGGCAACGCGATTTGCGTTTCGACCCAGCGCTCGAGCGGACCGGCGCAAGTGAAAATCGCGCCGACGCACGAAAACGAGAGCGCAAACGAGGCCGTCGCGACGCTCGCGGGCCGGGCAAATGCTACGACCAGCGCTGCAATCGCGAGCGCGTTCCACGAGAACGTAGCGCGCCCGAAAGCACGTGCGGTCAACGCAGCGGTGGCCATCGTGGCGGCGCGCATCGCCGGAAGCTGCGCGCCACTCCACCAGACGAAGAGCCAAACGACCGCGATCGCGCAAAGGCATGTCGCCCAGCGCGGCATTGCCAGCAGCGTCAGCAAGCCCAACGCGAGTGCCGCGACCGCGCCGAGATGCAAGCCCGCCGTTACCAAGACGTGTACCGTTCCGGTTTCCTGAAACTCGGCGCGCAGCGCCGGCGCCAACGACGAGCGTTCGCCCCAAAGCTCTCCCGCGATGACCGACGCGGCCGGTTCGCCAAGGCGTGTTTGCAACTCCGCATGCGCCCAAGCGTGCGCGCGTGCAAGCCAAATCTCCGCGCTTTGAGCCGATTGAGAATCGATCGAAAGAATTTCGGCGCCGTCGAGCCGGCCGTCAGGCCGCGCTCCCGCTCGATGTCGCGTTCGCTCGGCTCGTCGGGATTGCGCGTTTCGTCAAACGGTTCGAGCCGGCCGCGCACGATGACCGAGCTTCCCGGCGTGGGCGCCGAGCCTCGAACGCGCGCCAGCACGTGAAGATTTCTATCGAGCGCGAACGTCACCGCCGCTGAACCATCGCCGGCGTCGGCGGCTTCGAGCACCGCCGCGTGATAACGCGCGGTACGCTCTTGCGTGATGGTTCGCTCGCTGCGCCGATCCAGCTCCGCGTTGATCGCCGCGGCCAGGACGATGCCGAGAATCGCGAAGAAGGCCGCCCGACGCCGAGCGAAGATCGCGGCTAGGCCGAAGGCGACGATAGCCCCATCGGCGATGAGGCGCAGATCGAGCCGGCGCCGGCGCGACGATCGAGCGCTCCGAGTACTGCCGACGCCGAGCAGAGAAGAAGCGAGTACGCGGGCATCGCCGTTCTCCTGCGACGATACCGCACACCAACAGGGGAAGGAACGTTCTTGCGGATTATCGTTACCGGCGGGGCCGGCTTCATCGGGTCGCACATCGCCGATGCCTACGTGGCCGCCGGCCACGAGCTGCTGGTCGTCGATTCCCTCTGGGAGCACGGCGGCGGCCGGCGCGCGAATGTCCGCAACGGCGTCACGCTCGTGCACATGGATATCCGCGACGAGGCGATCGGGCGCGTCTTCACCGATTTCAAGCCTGACGTCATCAACCATCATGCCGCGCAGCATTCCGTCGCGATCTCGACGCGCGATCCGATTTACGATGCGCAAGTCAACGTGGTCGGTCTGCTCAACGTGCTCGAGCACGCAACGCGCAACGGCGCACGCAAGGTGATCTTCGCCGGGAGCGGCGCGAGCTTTGGGACGCCCGATCGCCTGCCGATGAACGAGCAAACGCCGCAGCGTCCGACCTCACCGTACGGCATCACCAAGATGGTGGCGGAGCATTACTTGCGCTTCTACCGCGCGAACCGCGACCTCGATTTCACGGTGCTGCGTTACGGCAACGTGTATGGTCCGCGTCAGGATCCCAACGGCGAGGCGGGCGTGATCTCAATTTTCATCGGAAAATTCCTCGCGCGACGCTCCGTGCGTATCGATTGGGACGGCGAACAGACACGCGATTACGTCTACGTCGCCGACGTCGCAGCGGCGAATCTCGCCGCGGTCGAGCGCGGCTCCGGCGAATCGTACGTCATCGGCACCGGCAAAAAGACGAGCGTCAACGAGATCTATCGCGCACTCGTCGACATCAGCGGCTTCGAGGCGCCGATCGAGCGCGCGGTGCAGCGGCCCGGCGACGCGCGCGACGCGCAGTTTGATTCGTCGAAGGCGCGCGCCGAGCTCGGCTGGTCGCCGTCGACGAGGTTACCCGACGGAATTCGCGCCACCTACGAATATTTCGAGCGCCTTCCGCCCGGGTACTAGTGCGGCAATGGAACGTTTTGCCGCGACGGCAGAGCAGATCGCTTCGCATCCCGGCAAGCTCGACAAGGTCGCTATTCTCGCGGAGTATCTGCGGATGCTCGACGACGCCGATCTCGTCGCCGCAACGCGTTTCTTTACTGGAACGCCGTTTGCCGCGCGCGATCACCGCACGCTCTCAATCGGCGGACGAACGATCGTCGAAGTAGCGCGACGCGTCTGGCGCTTTAGCGACGCGGAGCTCGGCGAAGGCTATCGCACGACCGGCGATCTCGGCGCGGCGCTCGGTCCGCTCGTTCGACCGCCGCACGACGCGATGCTCTTTGCAGACCGGCTGACGCCCGCATCGCTCGCCGCGTTTTTCGGCGAGATCGCCGAAGCGTCGGGCAAGCGCTCGAGCCGACGGCGCGAAGCGATACTCGAACGCGTCTTTCGCGCCTGCAGCGATCCGCTGGTCGCAACGTACGTCATTAAGATCGTCACCGGCGATTTGCGCGTTGGCTTGCGGGAAGGCTTGGTGCTCGACGCAATCGCGAAGGCGTTCGATGCCGACGCCGGCGCCGTACGTCGCGGCACGATGGCATCGGGTGACGTCGGCGTGGTGGCGCTTGCCTCCAAGCACGGCACGCTCGCGGAGCTGCGCGTCGATTACGGCACGCCGATCGGCTTCATGCTCGCCACGCCGATTCCGTACGGCGAAGCGTATAAAGAGCTCGCCGGTACGGCCTGGCATCTGGAAGACAAGTACGACGGCATTCGCGCGCAGGCGCACGTTCGCAATGGTACGCTCAAATTCTTTTCGCGCCGGCTCAACGACGTGACGGAATCCTTTCCGGAAGTCGCGGGCGCCCTGGCAACGCTCCAAACCAACGCAATTCTCGATGGGGAGATCGTCGCGATGCGCGACGGCCGCGTTCTGCCCTTTCGGCTTCTGCAGGCGCGATTGCAGCGTAAGGGCGTCGAGGAAGGGCTCTTGCGCGACGTGCCGATCGCCTATGTCGTCTTCGACGTCTTGGCCTCGGGCGACGATTTGCTGATCGACGAACCGCTGGCAACGCGCAGAGATCGGCTGGCCGAGCTCTTCGCGCCGAACGATCGCGTGATGCAAGCTCCGTTTGAATCCACCGAAGAGATCGCCGCAGCCGCCGTGAACGCTCGGTTCGAGGAAGCTCGCGCGCGCGGCAACGAAGGGCTGATGCTCAAACGCGCCGATTCGCCCTACGCGCCGGGGCGTCGCGGTAAATGGTGGCGCAAGCTCAAGCGCGAGCTTTCGACGCTCGACGCCGTCGTCGTTGCGGTCGAATGGGGCAACGGCAAACGTGCGAACGTGCTCTCCGATTACACGTTCGCGGTGCGCGGCGACGACGGAAGCCTGCAAACGATCGGCAAAGCGTATTCCGGATTAACGGACGCCGAAATTGCGCAGCTCACCCCATGGTTTCTTAGAACATCGTTTGCCGCAATCGCATCAACGGGAGAAAGCGCGCGCGTACGAGATTCCGGTCGAGCCGAAAATCGTTCTGGAAATAGCGTTCGACGTGATTCAAGAGAGCGATCTGCACGAAAGCGGTTTCTCGCTGCGATTTCCCCGGATCGTGCGAATCCGCGACGACAAGCCGCCCGACGAGATCGACACGCTCGAGCGCGTGCGCGAAATCTACCGCGACATGCTGACTCGCGAAAGCCCTGCGAGCTAGTCCTTACGATTCATGCATACGCATCGGGCGTGTGCACGTGCTCGGGGCGCACGCCGATGCCGATGAGGCGCGCGGGCAAACGGCGCAGCAATGGAAACTCGTCGAAGAGTCGAGCGAGCAAGGGCGGCGACGTCACCGGAGCTCCGTGCATCAGCGGATCGATTGCGCGGTCCTGGACGAACGTTTGGAACGCTTGCGTCACTTTCGTTGGAAACATGCGGCGGTTTTGGATGCGCTGCAGTTCCGTTTCACTCGGGATGTCGCCGGCGCGCAACGATGGCGCGAGAATATTTGCCGTCGCGACGGCGTCTTGAATCGCGAGATTGATTCCGATGCCGCCGATCGGCGACATCGCGTGGGCTGCATCGCCGATGCAGAGCAGTCCGGGACGATGCCAGCGCGCGAGTCGGTCGACGCGAACGTCGAGCATCGCGACCTTCGACCAATCGTCGAGCTCGCCGACGCGGTCGCTCAGCATCGGAACGGTCTGCGCAATCCCGCGCTGAAGCTCGTCGATTCCTTGCGCGCGCAACGCTTCAAAAGAGCCTTTCGCAATGAGATACGCGCACTGCCAGTAATCGCCGCGGTCGAGCAAGATCACCATGTGACCCGTTCGCACCCACCCGAGCTGCCGCGTCGCATCCCCGGAGTGCTTGGGAATGCGCATCCACAAGATATCCATCGGAGCGCCGAGCGATGTCGACGGCAAACCCGGCGAGATTGCGAATCGTCGAATGGCGTCCGTCGGCTCCGACGACGAGCTTCGCTGCGATCTCGATCTCGCCGCCTTCCGTTTTGGCGCGCAGACCGGTGACGCGGCCGTCCTCCTCGATCAGTTCCGTTGCCTTCGGTCTTCATCATGAGATGAAATGTAGGATAGCGGCGCCCGTGCTCGGCGAGAAAGTTGAGGAAATCCCATTGCGGCATCAACGCGACGAACTTACAGTGCGTCGGCAAATGCGAAAGGTCGGCGACGTCGACGGTTTCGCCGGCGATGACGGCGCTCGCGGTGTGGAACTCGTTGTGCGGCAGCGCCAAGAAGTCGTCGAGCCATCCGAGCTCGTAGAGCAGCTCGAGCGTCGACGGGTGAACCGTGTCGCCGCGAAAGTCGCGGAAGAAGTCGGGATATTTCTCAAGGACGGTCGCGTCGACGCCGGCGCGTGCGAGCAATACCCCGAGCATCATTCCGCAGGGGCCACCTCCGACGATGCAGACGTCCGTCGAAGGATTCATGCGGCCACGAAGTTCAGCAGCTTGTCCGTAACGTAGACTCGTTTTCGAAGCTCTTTGCCGTCGAGATGCGCGCGCACGTTGGCATCCGCCATCGCAAGCTCGACGGCCGTCTCCTCGGTGACGCCGGTTGGGGCGGCGATTCGCGCGCGCACCTTGCCGTTTACCTGAACCACCAGCGTGATTTCGTCGACGGCAAGCACGCTCGAATCGGGTTCGAGGTACCGCTCGAGATGAACGGACGTCGTATGACCGAGGCGTTCCCACAGCTCTTCGGCGATGTGCGGAGCGAACGGCGCGATCAGAATCGGTAGGACGCTCACGGCGTAGAGCAGCGCAGGCGACGGCGCATCCGCTGCCGCGGCGGTCATCAGATTCACGAGCTCGTCGAGCCGCGCGATCGTCGTGTTGTAGTGAAACCGGCGCGACAGCGTTTCGTCGGTTGCCGATTTCGCGACGACGTGGACTGCGCGAAGCAACGCGTTCTCTTCGGAGCTCTCGGCAATCGGGAGGGCAGGCGGTCCTTCGACTGCGCTTACTGCGTTCGTTCCGCTGCGGATGAGAGAAGCAGTTTCGCAGGCGCGCCAGATGCGGTTGAGCAGCCGCACGCGGCCGCTGATGCCGTCGTCGGTCCAGTTGCTGGTCTCTTCGGGAGGCGTCACGTAGAGCAGGAAGAGGCGCATGGCGTCGACGCCGTTGCGTTCGGCGGTCTCGTCGATGCCGATGACGTTGCCGCGAGACTTCGACATCTTCTCGCTGTCGCGAAGCACCATGCCTTGATGAAAGAGGCGCTCGAAGGGCTCGTCGCTGCCGCTAACCCAGCCGCGCTCGCGGAAGAATTTATAGAAGAAGCGCGAGTAGAGCAGATGGAGCACGGTATGCTCGGCGCCGCCGATATATTGGTCGACGTTCATCCAGTCTGCGGCGCGCTGCGGATCCCACGGCGCGCGATCGTTGTGCGGATCGAGATAGCGCAGATAGTACCACGACGATTCGAAGAAGGTGTCCATTGTGTCGCTCTCGCGCCGCGCCGGGCCGCCGCACTTCGGGCACGTCGCCGTCATGAACTCCGGCATCGACGCGAGCGGCGAGCCTCCCGTTAAGCTCGAGGCGGCGGTCTCGCCTGCGACCCACTCGCGGGGCGGTAACAGAATGGGGAGCTCCTCGTCGGGCACTCCCGATTCGCCGCAGCGCTCGCAATAGACGATGGGAATCGGCGTTCCCCAATAACGCTGGCGCGAGATCAGCCAGTCGCGTATCTTGTAGGTCACGCTCTTGCCGCCCGCGCCCATGGAAGCCAGGCGTTGCGCGATCGCTTCGCGCGCGCGAGCGCTCGACATGCCGTTGAAGTCGTCGCTGTCGATCAAGCGCCCATCGCCAAGAAACGGCAGGGAGCCCGGATCAACCGTACTTTCATCGGGGGCCCGAATTACTTGCACGATCGGAAGCGCGTGTTTTCGAGCAAATTCGTAATCGCGGTCGTCGTGCGCGGGAACGCCCATCAGCGCACCCGTGCCGTACTCCGCAAGAACGTAGTTCGTCGCCCAGATCGGAATGCGCTCGTGCGATAACGGATGGAGAGCGTAGGCACCGGTAAAGATGCCCTCTTTTTCCATCAAGCTGGTGCGCGCGAGCTCCGATTTCGACTTGAGGCCCTCGGCAAACGCATCGATCGCGTTAGCGCTATCGTCGTGAGACGATTCCCTTGATGGCTTGCACGACGGGATGCTCGGGTGCGATTGCGAGAAACGTCGCGCCGAAGATCGTATCGAGGCGCGTCGTGAATACTTCGACGGCGGCATCGAGGCCGTCGACGGTAAATGCGGCGCGCGCGCCTTCGCTGCGCCCGATCCAGTTGCGCTGCATCGTTTTCGTGCGTTCGGGCCAACCGGGAAGATTCTCCAGATCGTCCAGCAGCCGATCCGCATAGGCCGTTATACGCAAGAACCATTGCGACAGATTCCGCCGCTCCACCAAGTGATGGCAGCGCCAGCAGCGCCCGTCGACGACCTGTTCGTTCGCGAGCACCGTGCGGTCGTGCGGGCACCAGTTCACCGGAGCTTCGCGTTTGTAGGCGAGACCGGCTTCGAAGAGACGGAGGAAGAGCCATTGATTCCAGCGATAGTACTCGGGCTCGCACGTCGCGAGCTCGCGCGACCAGTCATAGCTCGTGCCCATCAATCGGATTTGACGGCGCATGTTCAAGATGTTCTCGGCGGTCCACGCGGCCGGATCCATCCCGCGATCGATCGCCGCGTTCTCTGCCGGCAAACCGAAGGCGTCCCAGCCCATCGGGTGCAGCACGTTGTAGCCCAACATGCGCATCATGCGCGCCACCGCATCGCCGAGCGAGTAGTTCTTGGCATGCCCGACATGGAGATCGCCCGACGGATACGGGAGCATCTCCATCGTGTAGTACTTCGGCTTGTCGCTCGCGCCCGTCGTGCGATAGAGGCGCTCCTCTTCCCAGCGTTTCTGCCACTTGCGCTCGACCGCGGCGAAGTCGTACATGAGCAGCATCGTACACGCTGGGCCCATCGGCGCGCTACCCTTTCGATTCGGAACGCCGGTGTGATAGAGCGGTCATGGGAATAAAGATCGGTCTTGCCGCCGCCGTCCTTGCGGCCGTCGTCTTCGCTTATCGGACACCCGCGTTCGCCGGTCGTACAGTCCGTCGTGGTGCCGGCGGCTCCGGCGCCTTCTATGGGCGCGGCGCCTGCCGGTCCGCGCTCCCGACGTCGTTTCGCTCGCGGTTCGAGCGATGACGAACTCGTCGTCTACGTCGCCGGCGCGGTGAAGCGGCCGGGACTCTATCGGCTGCATTGCGGGAGATCGCGACGCACGGGCACTCGATCTAGCGGGGGGCTTCAGCGCGGCGGCCGATTCGGGCGGCGTCAATTTGGCGGCGCGGGCTGCGGACGGTGACGAGATTTACGTGCCGGCAGCCGGCGAGGCTCGACGCGCGCACGCGACCCCACGACGCAGTCGGCGGCACGCGCGGACGCCGCCGAGTTCGAGCATCGACGTCAATCGCGCCGGCGCCGCTGAGTTGGCCGCGGTCCCCGGGATCGGCCGCGCGATCGCCCAGCGGATCGTCGAGCTGCGCGCTCGCGAAGGAAGCTTTGCATCGCTTGACCAGTTGCTCGACGTTGCAGGTATGACGCAGACGCGCCTCGATCGGGCGCGGCCTTATCTGCGACAGCCCTAGCGAATTGACAGGGGCGGCGTGCAGGCGCCGCGCATTGGTTTCAGCCTGTGCAACCCGCAGCGCTTCCTGCAAAAGAGACGTTACCCAGCTTAATTCGGCGCGCGCTTGCGGAGCCTCGCGCCGAAGTGCTCGTCGAGCGCGCCGGTTCGGCTTGGACGCCAATCGTCGAGCGAAGAATTGCTGCGCCGCGTGCAAGACGTCGCCTGCGCGATTCGCGATGCCGGCCTTGTCGCCGGTGATCGTGTTGCATTGATCGCGCATAACTGCGTCGATTGGATCGTCTGCGATTTCGCGACCGTTCTTTGCCGGATGCGTCGTCGTGCCGATCTATCCGACACAAGCGCTCGATCACGTCGCATACATTCTCGAGCACTCCGGTGTGCGATTGCTCTTCGTCGATTCGGAAGCCACCGCGGCGCGAGTGCGTGAATCGGGTGCGGCGCTCCCGCGCCTCGTGCAATTCGAATCGAGCGGTTCCGATGGATTGACCGCTTTCGAGCGGCGCGGCGCGGAGAGTTCGGGCGGTCCAACCGGAGCTACCGGCGGCCTACGAAGCGACGCTTCTGCCCGACGATCTTGCGGTGCTCATCTATACGTCCGGCACGACCGGCTCGCCAAAGGGCGTGATGCTCTCGCACGACAATCTCGCGTTCGACGCTCAAGTCACACTAAAAAGCATCGAACGCGAAGAGAACGTCCTCTCGGTGTTGCCGTATTCGCACATCTACGAGCATACGTTTATCTACATTTATCTCATCGCCAAGACGCGATACTCCATTTGCCACGATCCCAACGAGCTGCTGCACGATTTACGCGACGTGCGGCCGGCGGTGATGACGGCCGTGCCGCGGATTTTCGATCGCGTCCTCACCGGGATCAAAGGACAGGCTCGCACCGCCGGCGGTCTCCAAGGAAAACTCGTGCCGTGGGCGCTCGGCGTCGCGCGGCGGTATGCGTTCGCGCAGACCTTCGGCCGCACACCGGGCCTTCGGCGCAAACTCGAATACGCGGTAGCACGTCGACTCGTGCTGCAAAAAATCCGCCGCGCGCTCGGCTTGGACTGCGTGAAATTTCTTGCCAGCGGAAGTGCTGCACTTCACATCGATTCCGCCATGACGTTCTTGGGTCTCGGCGTACCGATCATGCAAGGCTACGGCCTCACCGAGACATCGCCGGTCGTGTCGTGCAATAGTATCGGGGAGAACGAATACGGCACCGTTGGACGTCCGGTCGCCGGCGTGGACGTTCGCATCGCCGAAGACGGCGAGGTCCTGATTCGCGGGCGGAACGTCATGCAAGGCTACTATCGCGACCCGGAAGCGACCGCCGCCGCGATCGTCGACGGCTGGCTAAGAACCGGAGACATCGGCGATATCGACGAGCACGGATTCCTGCGTATCACCGATCGCAAGAACGAGATCTTCAAGACGGGCACCGGCAAGTGGGTCTCTCCGGCGCGCATTGAAGCGAACATCAAGCGTTCGGTTTTCGTCACCAACGCGATGGTGGTTGGAAGCGGACGTTCCTACCCGATCGCGTTGATTTCTCCCAACTGGCAGCTCGTGCGCCTCGAGCTGCCCGATCTGCCGAAGGATGCATCGAACGATGCGCTGGCGGCGCGTGCCGACGTGGCGGCCTTCATTACGCATGAGGTTCACCGGCAGACGCGCGGGCTTGCGAGCTACGAGCAGATTCGGCGAGTTATCGTCGTTGCGCGCGAGTTCAGCGTCGAAAGCGGCGAGCTTTCGCCGTCGATGAAGATCAAGCGGCGGGTCGTCGAGGAACGCTATGCCGGAGAAATCGACCGCGCTTACGGCGCCGAACCGGCGCTGCACGCGACCTCCGGCGTTGGATGAGCCATCGCGTCGACGAGGTCGTCAGCGGTCCGGTCAAAAGCAAGACGCTCTTTCCGGCGTTGCTTCTCCATCTCATCGAACAGCGCCCCGATCACGGATACGGCTTGATGCACCGGATCGCCGGCCTTTGCGGCGATTTGCTCGCGGTCAACACGAACACCATCTATCCGCTGCTGCGCCGACTGGAGGAGCGCGGTTTCGTGAGTGCGTCGTGGGAGCACCCGACGAAGCGCTCTCGGCGCATCTACGCGATCACCGAGCAAGGCGCGAGAGCGTCTGACGCGCATCAAGGGTCTGATGCTGCCGTACTTGAATTCCGTTGCGGGCGCGATCGAGCGACTGAAGATCGAGCTCTACGATTCGCGCCGCTCGTCGCTTTGACCAAACTTTGATGAACGCAAGAGCGAGCGAGGGAAGGAACGCGCAGTCGCAGCCCCAATCTTGGCGGACGCATTGGAAAGCTCTCAAAGTGACGTTTCGATCGTGGCGGTGGCTTCCTTGCCGCGATTTTAGCGCTCGCGCTGCCGTTGTGGGCAAGCGCGAAGCCGTCGGCAATCCCGGCTCAAACGCCCGACGCGGTGACGCACCATACGATCGTGCTGGGCGGACGAACGCTCGCGTACTCGGCTCGTGCCGGAACGATTACCCTTCGCAATGGCCAGGACCAGCCGACGGCCCGCGTCTTCTACACGGCCTATACGCTCGACGGCGCCGATCCCGTCGCGGCGCGCCGTCACCTTCCTTTACAACGGCGGTCCCGGGAGCTCGACGATGTGGCTGCGCATGGGATCGGTCGGGCCGGTGCGCGTCGCGACGCCGAACGGCCAAATCGCCGGACCGCCGCCCTATCGCATCGTTGCGAATCCGTACTCGCTGATCGATCGCACCGATCTGGTCTTCATCGACATGCCGGGAAGCGGGTTCGGCCGAATCATCGGCGCCGGCACGCGCGACGATTTCTGGGGCATCGACCAGGACGTCGCCGCGTTCGCGCAGTTTATCCAGCGATACGTCACGACGTTCAACCGCTGGAACTCGCCGCGATTCCTTTTCGGCGAATCGTACGGCACGATGCGCTCGTCCGCCTTGGCAAAATACTTGCAAGACGAAGGCATCTCGCTCAACGGCGTCGTCTTGCTCTCGTCGTTTCTCAACTCGAACATCGATTATAATGACGGCTCGCCGATCGGCGGCGGGGACTGGGCGTACATTCTCTATTTGCCCACGGAAGCCGCGACGGCGTGGTATCATCACGCGCTCGGCAGCGCGGCATCGCTAGAAAGCCTGCTCGGGTCGGTAGAAAATTTCGGGCTTGGCGAATATCTCGATGCGCTCGGTCAGGGAGCGATGCTAGCGCCCGACCGCTACAACGACGTCGTGGCAAAGCTCCATCGGTATACTGGACTTTCGGACCAATACATCCGCAACTCGAACCTGCGCATTCCCTACGACCGTTTTGAAAACGAGCTGCTTCGGGAGCGCGGCGTGACGGTCGGGCGTATCGACACGCGATTCCAAACCTACGTCCTCGATCGGCCGGAGATTTCGCCCGACTGGGACGCCACCGACGCGGCGATCGATTCGGCCTTCGTTTCCACGCAGCAACTACTATCTTGCGCCAAGTGCTCAAATACAACACACCGCTGCTCTATCGCGGGGAAATCTACGACTTGATCTATGCCGACGGCCAGTCGTGGGACTTCAAACACGGCGCCGACAATCAAAATGTCAACGTCACGCCCGACCTCGCGCAGGCGATGACCTACAATCCGCGCCTGAAAGTCTTTTCGGCGAATGGATACTACGATTTTGCGACGCCGTTCTTCGCCACGGTCTACGCGCTGCAGCACCTCTACCTCGCGCCGGCAATTCAGCGCAATATCACCTACGGATTCTACCAATCGGGACACATGGTCTATCTGCAGCCGCAAGCGCTCGCGCGCTTCCACGACGACCTCGAGCGCTGGTACGCCGTCGGTGTTGAGCAATCGTAGAGACGTGGCAGTTTGCGCTGTAGCTCTCGCCGCGCTCGCTGATCGGCGCCGCTGCGCCGCCGGCGCAAAAAGCGCCACCAGCCGAAGGCGCCGATGTCGGTAACCCAGCACACGATTACGCTCGGCGGCAAAATCTATCCGTACACCGCGCGCGCCGGAACGATTGCGATCGAGAACGAGAAGGGCGAGACGACGTGCCGCATGTTTTACACGGCGTTCACGCTCGATGGCGCCAATCCCCGAACCGCGTCCGGTGACGTTTCTCTACAACGGCGGACCGGGCAGCTCGACGATTTGGCTGCGCATGGGCTCGTTCGGCCCCGTGCGCGTGCAAGCCGGCGATGCCGCGCCGACGCCCAACGCACCGTTCAATCTCGTCGAGAATCAATACTCGCTGCTCGATCGCACCGATCTCGTCTTCGTCGATGCGCCCGACACCGGCTTCAGCCGGATCGTGCCGCCGGGCAAGCCGAGCGATTTCTTCGGCGCCGACCCGGACGTGCGCGCATTCGCGCAGTTCGTCTCGCGCTACATCACGACGTTCGATCGCTGGAACTCGCCGAAGTTTCTGTTCGGAGAATCGTACGGCACGCCGCGCACCGCGATGCTGGTCAACTATCTGCAGCGACAGAGCATCGGCATCAACGGCGTCGTGCTGCTCTCGTCGGTGCTCGATTTCTCACTCGACTGGAGCGTCAACTTCACTCCGACCGCGATCGGCGGCGGAGATTGGGCCTTTCCGCTCTATCTTCCGACCGAAGCCGCCGCATCGTGGTATCACCACGCGCTGCCCGGCCCGCCGACGACGTTGGACGCGCTGCTTGCCGCAAGTCGAAGGATTCGCGATGCACGAGTATCTCAATGCCTTGGCGCAAGGCTCGAAGCTTTCACCGAGCACGTACAACGACGTCGTCGCGAAGCTCCACCAGTATACCGGGCTTCCCGAAAGCTATATCCGACAATCGAACCTTCGCGTTCCGTACTGGCGCTACGCAACGGAGCTCTTTCGCAACAGCGGCGTGATGCTCGGGCGCTTCGACGCGCGCTATACCTCGTACAATCTCGACCGCCTCGGCGACCGTTCCGACTTCGATCCGACCGACGCGGCGATGGATGCGGCGTTCGTCGCGACGCGGCAACTACTACATGCGTCAGGTACTCGGTTACCAAACGACGCTGATCTATCGTCCGCTGGCAAACGTTTTCAGGCAGTGGGATTGGAAGCATAACGGCGCCTTGCCGCTCAATACCGCGCAAGACCTAGCTTCGGCGATGGTCTACGATCCCAACCTTAAGGTCTTCTCAGGCAACGGCTACTACGATTTCGCGACGCCGTTTTGGGCGACGGTCTATACGCTCAACCATCTGACGATTCCGTCGCAGCTGCAGCAGAACATCACCTATGGGTTCTACGAGTCGGGGCACATGGTCTATCTGCATCCCGAAGCGCTGGCAGCGTTTCCACGACGATTTGGAAGCGTGGTATGCGCGCGCGCTCAGCGCTAGCTATCTGCGGCGCTTGCACGTCTATGTCAACTCGAAGACGCCACTCGCTCGCATCCTGCTCGCTCGCAGCTCGACCATTTTTTCGGGTGAGCGAGCTTTGAAGCAGCCATCCATGGCTGGCCCGAAAAAACTGGACGCTTCTCATTGAATAGACGTCCACCGCAACAGCGCCTATGCCGATCAGCGGTTACTTCGGAAATTGATGCGCGCGATAGCGTCTGGCGGTAGATCGCGGAGAGTTTGCGTAGGCGGCGCGCATGTCGGGGGTTGGGGCGGCGTCGGCACTTTCGACCATACTTTCCAGATTATCCAGCGCTTCTCAAGGTAATAGAAGCTCGAGAAATCGTGAGAGTAGGCGCCTACGGAATCGTCGGGACTCGCGATGAGTTCTTCCCCGATTACATCGCGACGATAGCAGTGGCTACTGCGGGACCGGAAAGCTGTTTTGCGTGTTGTTCGGCCTTCGAGCGTGCGGCCGAAACTTCGGCGCGGAGCGCGACGATCTGCATTGCCAGTTCGTATTGCGGCCCGCAAGTCGGCGTCCGTCGCCGAAATGCGAGGGTCGCGCAGCACGCGTGCCGCCCGCGTATAGGTTTGGCCGTTGACGCTCAGCCGAACGGTATACGTCCCGGGAGGAACGAGCGGGCCGTCGTGAGTGCTCCTGGTGGAAATCCCAAACGAATCGGTGCGCGCCGGCTTCGGCGACCGGCACGGGATGTTCCGGTAGCCAATGCGCCAAGAAGCTGATCGATTTCGGTCCACCGGCTTGGGCGGATGCGCGCTCGACCAGCTGCGCACGATTTTGCCGTCGCTCGAGATGATTTCTACGACGACGGGTGTGCGCGGGACGTCGGGCAGATAATAATCGATGTAAAGACCGACGGGCGCGTTCTCGACTTGCGGCTCGTCAATCGGAAGAGACGTGCCTTCCTGGTTCGTCGGACGAACTCGGTAAGCGGCGGACGGCGCAAAGAGAAAAGTGCCGGCGCTGCGCGCTTCGGTCAGCTGTCGTAGCGGCGAGATATCGTCCATCACCCAAAACGAGCGGCCGTGCGTCGCAACGACGAGATCGTTGCCGTGAACCGCGATATCGCGGATTGACGTCACCGGAAGGTTGAGCTGCAGCGGCTGCCACGAGGCGCCGTCGTTGAAGCGAAACGTAAACGCCGCGCTCCGTGCCGGCATAGAGCAGTCCGCGACGAACCGGATCTTCACGAACGGCATTGACGAAGGAGCCGTCGGGAATTCCATTCGCAATTGGCGTCCAGGTCGCGCCGTAATTGGTCGGTTCGATAAATATACGGCCGTAGTCGTCGAGCCGATGGCGGTCGATCGCTCGCATAGGCGGTCGCCGCATCGAAGTGCGAGGCCTCGATGACGCCCACCTTGCTCCAAGAGGTCAGCGCCGGCGGCGTGACGTTCTGCCACGTGCGCGTACCATCGCGCGTTAGCCAAACGTAGCCGTCGTCGGTACCGGCCCAGACGACGTTGACGTTCCGAGTACGACGGCGCAATCGTGTAGACGACGCCGTGACGGCGGATGTTATTGTTATCGGCCAGACGTGTCGCGTCGAGATTCGCGGGCGTTCCCTCGTTCGCGCGCGAGAGATCGGGACTAACGACCTGCCAGGTTTGGCCGCCGTTGCGCGTCCGAAAGATTTTCTGACGCGCAACGTAAAGTGTCGTGCGATCGATCGGCGAAAATGCAATCGGGAGCGTCCACGTTGCGCGCCAAAGCGTTTCGGGGTAGTTGACGACCGGATCGACATTCTGCTCCCACCCGGTTGCCGGAATCTCGCGCACCGCCGTCGAGTTGCCGTCGCTCGAGTTGCCGTATACGAGCACCGGGATGAAGCGGATCGGGCGCGAGCGTGCCGCTTTCGCCGCCGACGTCGAGCGGACGGAAATCTTGATTGGAAATCGTGCCGTACCGGCCTTGACTTGTCTGCATGTCGGCGCCGGAGTCTTGTTGTGCGCCGTACGCGTTGAACGGAAACGCGTTGTCGGTAGCCACGTGATAAAACTGCGCCGTCGGCTGGTTGTACCACGAGCTCCACGTCTTCGCATAGTTGACGCTGACGATGACGCCTTGATCGCTTCCGAGAATCATGCGATTCGAATCGTTCGGATCGATCCAAAGCGCGTGATAGTCCTGGCCGGTCGGATCGCCTAAGCAGCGTCTTGAAGCTCTTTCCGCCGTTCGGTCGACCGATACGTCGAAGTATTCATTCACGTAGACGACGTCGGGATTACGCGGGTCGGCGGTGATGCCGCTGAAGTACCAGCCGCGCTGCCAAATTCGCTGCTTCGCCATCCATATGCGTCCACGATGCGCCGGCATCGTCGGAACGATAGACCCCGCCGTCGACGCGGCGCGCTATCGACGTTTGCGTAAATGCGATGCGGTGCGGCGTTTGAAATCGAAAGTCCGATGCGCCCGACGTGTGCGGGAAGACCGTTGGTGAGTTGCGTCCAAGTCGCGCCCGCCGTCGGTCGTCTTGTAGAGACCGCTGCCGGGGCCGTTCGATGGCGGATAGACGTTCCAAGGCGGGCGTCGCGTCTGCCAAAGCGCGGCGTAAATGACGTTCGGATCGTCGGGCGCCATCGCGAGTGCCGTCGCGCCGACGTCGGGCCCTTTGTAGAGAACCTTCGTCCAGCTCTTGCCGCCGTCGGTCGTTTTGAAGACGCCGCGTTCGGTGTTCGCTGCGTACGGATGACCGAGCGCCGCTACGTACGCGACGTTTGCATCGTGCGGATCGACGACGATTGCGCCGATCTGCTTGGTATTCGGTCAGCCCGACATGCGTCCAGCTCGTGCCGCCGTCAGTCGATTTGTACATGCCGTCGCCGTATGCGATGTCCGAGCGCATGTCGGCCTCGCCGGTGCCGACATAGATGATGCGCGGATTGCTTGGCGCGACTGCAATCGAGCCGATCGAGCCGATATCTTGATCGTCGAAAACTGGGATTCCACGTGCGCCCCGCGTCGACGACTCTCCCAAACGCCGCCGTCAACCGCGCCGAAATAGAAGTGATTCGGTTCTCCGGGAACGCCGGTGACTGCGAGCGCGCGGCCGCCGCGAAACGGGCCGATCAGCCGCCAGTGGAGTGAGGTGAAGTACGACGCCGGAACGCTATCGCCGGCCGCGATTGAAGCGACCGGCGATGCGAAAAGAACGAAGACGAAGCAAAAAGCAAAGAGGCGTCGCATAGACGCCTACCATCCGCCGCCGCTGTCGCCTCCTCCCCCACCGAAGTCACCGCCGCCCGAGTCGCCGCCGAAGCCGCCGCCGCTCCAGTCGCCGCCGCTTGCGCCGCCCATATCGGCTTGGCCCGCATCGCTCTGCCATCCGGCTGCCGGCGTCGCCGCTCCCCAGCCGCCGCCGCTAATCGGGCGGAAGCTGACCGGCTTGCGTCGGAGCAATGCCGCCGCCTCCGCCGCGGAAGAGCTCGTTCCCGAGCCACGCGCCGCCAAGACCGCCAAGCAGTCCGCTCCAGAAACTTCCGCCGCCGCCGTAACCGCCGTAGCCATATCCGGGCCCGTATCCCGGACCGGCCGGCGGGACGCCGCCGGGCGGCGCTCCGGGAGCGCCGCCGTAGGAGCGCGGCGCCGACATCGCGCGTAGGATCGGAGCGCAAAATCAAAAATCCTACGATCGCGATGATGATCCACCAAAACATCGAGATGTGAATGCCTCCGGTCTGCGCGCTTTGCGCCGCCGGCAACGCCGCGCCGGTCGCGCCGTTCTGCCGCAAGCTTCCCGAATGGGCGCGATAGATGTTCAGAGTTGCGTCGACTGCGCCACGTAACGCCGGCGTCGTAGTTTTCACTGCGGAACTGGCTCTCCATCGACGTGCGAATCGAGCGGAACACCTCGGGCGTGAACCAGCCCGCCTGCGCGCCGGCACGATCGGGAACGATGATGTCGCTTGCCGGTCGTCGCGCGCGATGAAGATCAAAACGCCGTTGACGCCCTGCTGCGAATACGCACGCTCCCGCCGCCTCTTGTAACGTCGCTCCGCCAAGCGACGGCGTCGTTACGACGACGATCTCCTTACCGGTCTGCGCGTTGAAGTTCGAGATCCGCGAGTTGAGCTGTGCGACGGTCCACGACGAAAACATTCCCGCTTGGTCCTGCACGAAGTCGCGCGCGGCGGCCGGCTACGGCAAGCGAAGCCAAGAGCACCGCCAATGCCGTCACCGAGCGAAACCGTATTGCGAGGGCGTCCATAGGCGCTCTTACCTTCGCCCTCTGGGTGAAGTTTCGAGCTTGCGGCGGGAACTGAGGCCTCGCCCGGCTGAGATCGGCAGGCTGAAGGAAGTCGCCGCGCACGCACCGCCGCGCTCAAGGCGGGTTCGCTCGGTTTTTTCGAGGTGCTGGCGACTTCGATTGCGCTCATCGGGCCGTCGATGACCCCGCTCTTGATCGCGCCGTACATGTACGCCGATGCCGGAAACGGCACGTGGCTCGCCTACGTTTTCGGCGGCACGATGCTCGTTTTCGTCGCGCTCTGCATCGATCAATTCGCGCGTCGCTCGACCGAAGCCGGTTCGATGTACGGCTATGTCGCCGATCACCTCGGGCCGGCATTGGGGCCGTCGGCGGCTGGGCGCTGCTGTGGGCCTACGGCTTCGTCGCGTCGGCGGTCTTGGGCGCGATGGCGCTCTTCATCGAGCCGCCTGCGTCGCAAATCGCCTGGCATCCTCCTACGACGCTCGTTGTCGTCGTGCTTGCCGTCGTCGCCTGGCAGTTCGCATATCGCGGCGTGCAGATCTCCGCGATCGTCATGCTCGTGCTGGAGGCGATTTCCGTAAGCATCATTTTATTGCTCGTTGCGATCGTCTTGCGCGCGCACGGCGCGGCGATCGATCCCGATCAGTTGCGAGTGAGCGGCGGTTTCCCCGGCGGCATCGGCCTCGCGATCGCGACGGCCGTCTTTAGTTTCGTCGGGTTCGAGAGCGCGACGGCGTTCGGAGCCGAAGCGAAGCGGCCGCTGGTCACGATTCCCCGCGCCGTCATCGGCAGCGTCCTTTTCGCGACGGCATTCTTCGTGATTGCGACGTATGCGGAGATCCTCGGATTGCGCCATGCATCGCAGCCGCTCGACAAGCAGCAGTTTCCGCTCCAGATCGTTGGTCGACATTTATGGCCTAGGCTATCTCGCCGTTCCGATTACCGTTGGGGCGGTCTTCAGCGCTTTCTCGGTCTGCCTCGCCTGCATCACGACCGGGGGACGGATCGCTTTTGCGATGGCTCAGTCGGGACTCTTGCCGCGCGTCTTCGCGCGCATCGAACCAAACACGACACTCCCAACGTCGCCGTCACCGTCGTTACCGCGACCGCGCTCGCGTTGCGCTCGTCGCGCTCGCTTACGGCGTCGCAACGATCGACGTCTTCAACAACTGCGGAACGCTGAGTTCGTTCGGATTCATTCTCGCCTACATTTTGGTCGCGATCGCGGCGATGGCGTACACGAAACGGCTCGGCGAGATGCGAGCGGTCGATCTCCTCGTTGCTTGCGTC
This sequence comes from Vulcanimicrobiota bacterium, assembly GCA_963815165.1. Lineage (GTDB taxonomy): Bacteria > Vulcanimicrobiota > Vulcanimicrobiia > Vulcanimicrobiales > Vulcanimicrobiaceae > Cybelea. The sequence continues at coordinate 591,651 of CAWFFL010000003.1, read as the reverse complement.
GCGCTCGTTCTACTGGTTCTTTCGACGGTTTGGTTCTTCGGGACGATTCCGGTGCCGCCGCAGCATTGGTTCGTCTATTATTTCTTGGCGTTTATCGTCGCCGGCGCGATCGCGTACCGGCTCAAGAAGGCCAGCGGCTGATGACGACGCGCTGCTGCGTGTAGAATGCAACCGCGTCCTTGCCATGGCAGCGAAGGTCGCCGAAGATCGAATCTTTGACGCCGCCGAACGGAAAGAACGCCATCGGCGCGGCGATGCCGACGTTGATGCCGACCATGCCGACCTCGATGCGCGAGGCGAACGCTGCGCGCGGCTGCCGCCGTCTGCGGTGAAGATCGACGACGCGTTGCCGTAGCGCGAGCGAGTTCGCGATTGCGATTGCTTCGTCCAGCGACTCGGCGCGAACGATCGCCAGCACCGGCCCAAAAATTTCGTCGCGCGCCAACTCGCTCGTACGGATCGACGCGATCGAAGATTACGGGCGACAAGAACGCGCCGCCGCTTCGGGGACGCTGCCGGCCTGCCAACGGCATTTGCGCGCCGGCGGTGATGGCGCGCTCGATGTAGCCGTTGATGCGCGCCAGCGCATCGTCGCTGACGACCGGGCCCATCTCCACGCCGTCGTCCGCGCCGCGCCCGAACTGCAAGCTTCGCAGCAGCCTGCGCCAGCATCGGAGCGATTCGGTCGCCCGCGTCGCCGACCGCCACCAGAACCGAGCCCGCCAAACAGCGCTGTCCGGCGCCGCCGAAAGCGGCTGAAATGACCGCATCGCAGGTTGCGCCGTCAACGGCGTCGGGCATGACGATGAGATAGTTCTTTGCGCCGCCGAGCGCTTGGACTCGCTTGTGGGCGCGCACGGCGCGCTCTTGCACCTGCGCGCGCGGCACTTGAAGAGCCGACGAACGAGACGGCGGCGACCTCCGGGTGGTCGATCAGCACTTCCGACGTCGCCGCTCCGCCGTGCACGACGTTGAGTATGCCGCTCGGAAAGCCGGCGGAGTGCGCGATCGCGAAAGAGCAGATCCGACGTTAGCGGCGTTTGCGGCGAGGGTTTGAGGACGAACGTGTTGCCGGCGGCAATGGCGATCGGAAACATCCAGAGCGGAATCATCGCCGGAAAATTGAACGGCGTGATTCCCGCGCAAACGCCGAGCGGCTAGCGCGTCGAGACCGAATCGATGCCGCGCGCGACGTCGGGCAAGCGCGTCGCCCATCATGAGCGACGGCATCCCGCAGGCAAACTCGACCGCTTCGATGCCGCGCCGTACCTCGGCGCGCGCGTCGGTCAAGTGTCTTGCCGTTTTCGCGCGAGACGGAGAGCGCGATCTCCTCGCGCCGCCGCTCCAACGCGTCGGCGTAGCGAAAGAGTAAGCCGCGCGCGCTCGACCACCGGAACTTGCGACCACGAAGCGAACGCCTCGCAGCGCCGCATGCGACGGCGCGCGCAACGTCGTCGCGTTGCGCGATGCGTAACCGTCGCCGATCGGTTCGCGCGTCGCCTTGTCGCGAACCTGAGCTGGGTCACGCCGCGTCCAACTCTTGCAATGCATCGTCGAGGATCGCGAATGCCTCGTCGAGCTCGCGCGGGCGCTATGGTCAGCGGCGGCGCGACGATCGCGACGTTGTATCGCCCCAAAACGTAGAGGCCGCGCTCGACCAGCTCGTTGAAGAAATTCGCAAGCGTGCCGGATCCTTGCCACTCCACCAGCGGCGCGCGGCTCTCCCGATCGGCGACGAGTTCGATGCCGAAGAAGGCGCCGACGCCGCGCGTTTCGCCGATGACGCGATGACGGCGCGCAAGCGACTTCGAAGCGCGGGCGCAGCCAGCTTCGATTTCGTTCGCGCGCTCGAAGAGCGCTTCGTCAGCGTATGCGCGCAGCGTCGCGACGCCCGCCGCCATTGCCAGCGGATGGCCGCTGAACGTATGACCGCTGGGAAGCGCGCGATGGTCGAAATGCGCCGCGAGCGATTCGCGCAATGCCACTCCGCCGAGGGGCACGTATGCCGACGTCACGCCTTTGGCAAACGTGATAGATATCGGGCGTAACGTCGAAGCGCTGCGCGGCAAAGGCGCGCTCCCGTGCGCCCGAATCCCGTCATCACCTCGTCGAATATCGAGCAGATGCCATGGCGGTCGCAGAGCTCGCGCAGCCGCGGAAGATACGATGGCGGGATAGAGAATGACGCCGTTGCTGCCGACTATCGGCTCGATCAACAGCGCCGCGATGTTCTGCGCGCCTTCGTAGCAGAGGATCGTCTTCGAGATGTTCGATGGCGCGATCGGTCTCTATCACGCGGGTCGCGCGTATGAAACGGGCTGCGATACGGAAACGGCGCGAAGAAGCGCACGACGCCCGGAATGCCGGGCTCGTTCGGCCAACGGCGGTTCTCACCGGTCAGCGTTCCCGCGCCGGGTGCCGATCCGTGAAACGAACGATACGCGGTTAGAATCTTGTGGCGCCCGGTGATCGCGCGCGCGAACTTCATCGCATCTTCGTTCGCTTCGCCGCCGCCGGTCGTAAAGAAGACGCGTCCGCCTTCATCCCATGGTGCCAGCTCGATGATCGCGCGCGCGAGTTCAGCGCGCTTGTCGTTGCCGAAACTCGGTGCGGCGTACGTCAGCCGCTGCGCCTGTTCGGCGATCGCCGCGGCGACCGAAGGATGCCCGTGGCCGAGATTGACGGCAACGAACCCGGCCGAAAAGTCGAGATAACGGCGTCCGCGATCATCGTAGAGATAGCGAACCCTCGCCGCGTACGATGATGCGCGGCCTTCGTTCTGCCTTGCGCTATCCACGGCGTCAGCACGTATTTGCGCGTGGATTGTCGGCGAGATCTTCGACTGCGACGTTCGACGTGCTTCATCCTGGCCGCAACTGCTCGATATGACGATCAATCCTCCCGCAACGCTGAGCGCGAAGAATACGATGAAAACCCAGACGCCGAAACGCATCCAAAAGTTGCGCCGGGCACGCGCCGCTTTCGTCTGATGTGTTGCCTGTTTACGCCTCACGTGTTACCCCGACCCTTCGACTCGGCGTTGTCGAAGGGTGCCGGATCCCCACAAGCGTTCCAAATTGTAGAACGTGCGCTGCTCCGGCGTGAAGACGTGGACGATCACGTTTCCGAGATCGATGAGATCCACGATCCCTCGGCGTATCCCTCGACGCGCGAAACGGCGTAACCTTCGCGTTCGCGGCTTCCATGACCGCGTCGGCGATCGCACGCGTTTGGATCTTCGATCGGCCGGTTACGATGGCGAACGTGTCGGCGAGAATCGTTCGGCCGCCGACGTCGAGTGCCGTGAAAACTTCGCCTTTTTTGTCGAGCGCGCTCTCGCGCACGACGTCGATCAGCTCGTGGATAGGGCCTCCTTCCTTGGCGAGTTTTTTGGCTTGATGGAGCGCGCTCAGACGCATCGTCTTCCGGGTCGCGCCCGCAGATCGCGCAGCGCGAGATCCCACAGCTCGGCGCGCTCGGGAAATCTGCGATTCGGCTCGAGCGAGTCGGCCAAATAGACGACGCAGTCGAGCGGCGACATCTCGCTCGCCGCCGGTCGTATGCTTTTCGATCGCGGAGAGCACCTCGCGGTCCTCGACGCCGAAGAGCTCGCGTGCCAGCGCCGCGCCAAGCCGGGCATGCAGCAAGTACCGGGTGTTCGCGCTCGCGCTCGCTGATCGCGAATCCGCGCGCTTGCGATTCGGCGAGAAGTCGCTCGGCCGAATAGAGCCGCGCGAGATCGTGCAGCATCCCGGCAAGCCGCGCCTTTGCGGGTATCGACGCCGTGGATGTCGAGCGAGGTTCTCCGCGGCAGCGGGCAACGCGAACGCTGTGCGCGTAACGATGCTCTTGACCGATCTGTTCGCGCACTTTGCGCGCGAGCTGAGCGAAGCTCGGTAAAAAGTATCACGCGTGCTCCGATGCGCGCGCGCAACGCGGTCAGATCGATTTCGATAGAGCTCGCTGCGCAAACTCCCGGCCCACATGATGAGCGCGCTTTCGTTGTCGTCGCTATAGTAACCGGTCGCATCGTGACGGTCGTAAACCCGTACTTGCGGTAGAGTCGCTGCGCGATCGCATTGCTCTCGCGCACCTCGAGCGTCATCCACGCCGCACCGCGCTCGATCGCTTCGTCGATCAAGACGCAGCAGCAGCACCTCGCCGAAGCGCCGCCCTCGGTACTCGCGGATCGACCGCGAGCGTGGTGACGTGCGAATCTTCCAAGATCACCCAAATGCCGCCGTACGCCGCGACGCGCTGCGTCGAAAAGCTCCGACGAAGTAGTGCGCGAGCTTGTTGGTGTTCAATTCGTTGTAAAATGCGTCCGACGGCCAAACCGTCGAGAACGACGCGCGTTCGATGCGCGTTACTGCCGCGATGTCCGCAGTCGTCATCGGTCGGATCGAAAAGCCGCTGGGCCGTTGCGCCGGCCGGTCGAGCTCCATCTTCATGGGCAGAGAATCTTCTAAAATTTCGGCGGTTTCGCGGCGGGAGTTCTCCGTAATCGGCGCGCACTTCGTGCACGCTCTTCGGCGGGTGCGCGACGAAGCCGCAAAGCGCGGCGGCAGCCGCGGCGGGGGTTACGGCAGGGTCGAAGGAGCGCACGATGATGCCGCGTTCGGCGAGCGCGTGGAGCACGTCCTTCGCGTGCTCCCACTACGTCGTAGCACGCCTCCGTCGAAGGTTTCATCCCCAGCGAAGCCGCCGAGCGCCGCAGTCGAAGGGCGTCGAGCACCTCGGCGATCGCGGCCCGATGCACGACGCGTCTGCGAATCTGCAGCGGTAACGAGCCGAGATGACGCCCGGTCGCCCCACCACGACCGTCAAGACGCGCTCGAATGGCCCGCCGAACTCGAGCAGATCGAACGACGAAATCGGAACCAGCGGTCGTTCCAGACGGCCGCGATGGACTTTGCGTACGCGATCGCGATCCGCAATCCGGTGAATCCGCCCCGGCCCGATGCCGACGGCGAGCCGGTCGAGCTGCTGCGGGTCGAGCCTCCGCCGCTTCGAGCACCGAATCGACCAGCCGAGAGCCCGCGCTCCAGCGCCGCGCTTCCGGCTTCGTGCGCGCCGCGGCGACGACGCCGTCGCACGCGACTGCAGCCGAAAACGACCCCAAGGCGCCATCGAGGGCAAGAACGTTCACTGCGGCGGTCGAAGAAATAACATGCGTGGCTCTTCTGCCGGCGCCGTTGATCTCGATTTCGTACCGCCGCGACGGAATAACGTCCGGCGCGTTGCGCCACCATTCCACTAGGGCGATCGCCTCGCCGTCGAACGCCTCTTCGAGGCCCAGCTCGGCTATTTCGCGCGGGATCTTCGAGCCGGAAGAAGTCGATATGTTCGATCGGCGGATCGCCGTCATACCGGTGGCGGAACGTGAAGCTGGGACTGCAGCTCTGGTCGGCCCCGTGCAGCGCGCGAACGACGGCGCGGACGAGGGTGCTCTTGCCGGCACCGACCGGGCCGGAGAGTGCCGACGACGTCGCCGGCAATGAAGTCGGCGCGCGAAGGCGGTCGGCAAACTTGTCGAGTTCTTCTTCGGAGTGAAGAGTGACACGAAGTTCCATCGGTTATAGGTGATTATTGAACAACGATATCATAGCGCAGGTCAATGTTGAAGACGAAATGCGAGAGAGTTATCTCTCGTATGCTATGTCCGTCATCGCCTCGCGTGCGCTTCCCGACGTGCGCGATGGTCTCAAGCCGGTGCAGCGCCGTATTCTTTACGCGATGCGCGAAATGGGGCTCGATCCCGCGCGCCAGCACCGAAAATGTGCCGGTATCATCGGCGAAGTGCTCAAGAGCTATCATCCTCACGGCGATAGCTCGGTTTACGACGCTCTGGTACGAATGGCTCAGGATTTTACGCTGCGTTATCCTCTCGTCGACGGTCACGGCAACTTCGGCTCGATCGACCCCGATCCGCCCGCGGCGTACCGGTATACGGAAGCACGGCTTGCGCGAACCGCTCTCGAGGTCTTGTCCGACATCGATAAAGAAACGGTTCCTTTCGTTGCGACTTTCGACAACCAGGGCGTTGAGCCAAGCGTGCTTCCGGGGCGTCTCCCGCAACTTCTCGTCAACGGCTCGAGCGGCATCGCCGTCGGGATGGCGACGAATATCCCGCCGCATAATCTCAACGAAATCGCCGATGCGATCGCGACGCTGATCGACGATCCGCAGACCAGCGACGACGACCTCTGCTCGATCGTTACGGGCCCCGATTTCCCCACCGGCGGCACGATCATGGGTCACGAGGCGATACGCGAAGCCTACAAAACGGGGCGCGGCTCGATCGCGATTCGCGGCAAGGCCGAGATCGTCGAAGAGCGCGGCAAACACAAGATTATCGTCACCGAGATTCCGTACCAAGTTTATAAAGGGCGCATCATCGAGGCCATCTCCGAGGCGCACTCCGAGAAGCGGATCGTCGGCATCGCGCGGATGGACGACGAGTCGAACCGCAAAGGCATGCGTGTCGTCATCGAGCTGCAGCGCAGCGCGACGCCGAAGATCGTGCTCAACCAGCTCTTCAAGCATACTCCGCTGCAAGCAACCTTCGGTTTCAACATGCTCGCGCTCGTGCCGGTCGGGCAGCCGCGTGCCGACGGCTCCGTCGCGCTCGAGCCGCAGGTGCTCACGCTCAAGCAGCTTCTGGAACGCTTTATCGCGCACCGCAAAGACGTCGTCACGCGCCGCACGGCCTACGATCTGCGCAAGGCCGAGGAGCGCGCGCACCTGCTCGAAGGATACCGCATCGCGCTCGATCATATCGACGAAGTCATCGAAATCGTGCGTGGCAGTCAAACGACTGACGAGGCGAAGGAGCGACTATCGAAACGCTTCGAGCTCAGCGACGTCCAGGCACAGGCGATCGTCGACATGCGCCTTCGGGCGCTCGTCGGTCTCGAACGAAAGAAGATCGAGGACGAGTACGGCGAGCTGATCAAGGCGATCGCCGAGCTGCAAGACATTCTGGGCAGCCCACGCCGGATCGCCGGGATCGTCAAGAGCGAAACGCTCGATGCGAAGAAGCGCTTCGGCGACGCGCGCCGCACGGCGATCGAACCTGCCGAAGACGAAATGTCGATCGAGCAAATCACGCCTAACGTCGACGTCGTCGTGACGTATACCGTCGGCGGTTACATCAAGCGCGTATCGGTCGACACGTTTCGGACGCAGAGCCGAGGCGGCCGGGGCGTTACCGGCATCTCGAATCTCAAGCGTGAAGACGTCGTGCGAAACTTCTTCGTGACCAAGACGCACGACCACGTGCTCTTCTTCACGAACATGGGGCGTGTCTACCGCCTTCGCGGCTATGAAATCCCCGACACGACGCGTCAAGCGCGCGGCACCGCACTGGTCAACTTGCTCACGCTTCCGCCGGGAGAGCAAGTCACCGCGGTCTTCCCGATCCACCACTTCGAAGGCGAGCGGTATCTCGTGATGGTCACGCGACACGGCGTCATCAAGAAAACGAAGCTCAGCGAGTTTGCCAACGTGCGGCGCAACGGACTCATCGCCATCAATCTCGATCCCGGCGACGAGCTCTTGGCGGTCGATCTTTCCAACGGCTCGCGCGACATCATTCTCTGCTCGACTCAGGGCATGGCGGTGCACTTCAACGAGAAGGACGTGCGGCCAATGGGGCGCGTCGCGCGGGGCGTCAAAGCGATGACCCTCGAGAAGGGCGATACCGTCATTGCCATGGACGTCATCGAGGACGAACGCCGCGAGGTCTTGCTGGTAACTTCGCTCGCGTTTGGCAAACGTACGCCAATTTCAGAGTACCGGCATACGGCGCGCGGCGGGAAAGGCGTAAAGGCATTTGCGCGCCACCGAGACGACATCGGTCAAGTCTTGGACCAAATACTCGTGGCGCCGGAGGATCAAATCTTGATGATTACCTCCGGCAACCAGGTCATCCGGTTGAAGGTCGGCGACATTCGAAAGACCGGACGGGATGCGAAGGGCGTGCGGCTGCAGCGCTTAGGCGAAGGTGACGAGGTCATCGCGATCACCAATCTCGGCAAACAAGCCAAGCAAATCACCGAAATCACGGGCGAACCGCAGCAGACGGAGTTGTGATGCGGCAGCCTGGAACCTTCGGTCCCAAAGAGGTGATTCTATTGGATGGAGGTACCGTTAGTTTCCCATGAGTGCATTACCAGACGTTACGCAGAGCAATTTCGAAATTAGAGGTGCTCAAGAGCAGCCAGCCGGTGCTGGTCGACTTTTGGGCGCCCTGGTGCGGCCCGTGCCGCATGCTTTCGCCGATCGTGGAAAAGGTTGCGGAGAAGCATGCCGGCAAGGCGAAGTTCGTCAAGCTGAATACCGACGACAACCCGAGCGTCGCCGGACAGTATCAGGTCTCGGGCATTCCGTGCCTCATTCTCTTCAAGGATGGTCAGCCGGTCGACCGCATCGTCGGATACGTCCCCGAAAACACCGTGGCGTCGATGCTCTCAAAACACGTGGCGTGAAAGCCATCCCGGCCATGCACCGGTTGCTGGCCGACGCCCGCATCGAGCCCTACGTCCTCTTACTGGGTAGAAACGCCGTAAAACGCGCGGCCGAAGACGCCTTCGGCCGCGCGCGAATTTCGGGCGCAGCATACGGCGTAATCGTTGACGATTTGACGGCCCGTCTGGAGTCCGACAGGCGAGACATGCTGCACGCAGTCATCAACGGAACCGGCATCATCGTCAACACGAATCTGGGACGCGCCCCAATCGGTGCGAACGCGCTGCACGCAGTTTTCGGTATCGCTCACGGATACACGAATCTCGAGTACGACTTGCAGGCAGGCACGCGCGCATCTCGCTACGCCCGTGTAGGTTCCCTGATTCGCGACGTAACCGGCGCCCAAGATTCGCTCGTGGTCAACAACTGCGCGGCCGCCGTGTTGCTCGTGCTCGACACCTTCGCGAAGGGCCGCGAAGTGATCGTCGCTCGGAATCAGCTCGTGGAAATCGGAGGCGGCTTCCGAATTCCGGACGTCTTGGAGCGCAGCGGTGCGCGTCTGGTCGAGGTGGGTTCGACCAATCGCGTCTATATCGAGGATTTCGAGCGAGCGCTTTCGCCGTGCACGGCGCTGCTGTTGCGAACGCACCCTTCGAACTACCGCATCGAAGGCTTTACGCAGGATGTGACCGCAGAACAATTAGCGCAGCTGGGCCGGCGTGCCGGCGTGACGGTCGCCGAAGATCTCGGAAGCGGCGCGCTGGTGGACCTCGCGCATTTTGGGATCAGGCACGAGCGCACGGTCCAGGAAGCGATCGGCGACGGCATCGGTCTGGTGACGTTCTCGGGCGATAAACTGCTCGGCGGACCGCAATCCGGCATCGTCGCCGGTGCAGCGCATCTGATCGCGCCGCTCAAGAACAATCCTCTGCTTCGTGCATTGCGGGTCGGAAAGATGACGCTTGCCGCGCTCGAAGCGACGCTGCAATGTTATCGGGACGGGTCATTCGCCGAGCGCATTCCGATTTTTCGCATGCTTGGCGCGACGATCGACGAATTGAAGGAGCGCGGACAAGCGTATTTGGATCGCGTGCCGGGCAGCGCGCTCGTGGAGAGCGACGCGTACGTCGGGGGAGGTTCGCTTCCGAACGAACGGATCGGCTCCATTGCCGTTGCGGTCGAAGCGGACAATGCGAATCACCTGGCGGCGCGGTTGCGCGATACCATTGGGTTGCCGATCGTGGGCCGCGTCGATCGCGATCGATTCCTGCTCGACCTACGTACGATCTTTCCCGAATTCGACCGTTCCGTCATCAGATTGCTCAACAAGGCACTGACGAAATAAAACTATGCCGGAGCTTCCCGACGTTGCGGCCTATATCGCCGCCTTGGAACCACGCATCGTCGGAAAGACGTTGCGCCGTATACGTCTGAGCGGCATCTCCTTACTGCGCACGGCGACGCCGCCCATTTCCACGGCCGAGGGGCGCACCGTTAGAGAGATCCGCCGTATCGGCAAGCGTATTGCAATCGGTGTCGAGGGAAACATCTGGCTCGTTCTCCATCTGATGATCGCCGGTAGGCTGCACTGGCGAAGTGCCGGCGCGAAGCTCGGGGGCCGTAATATGCTGGCGGCTTTCGACTTCACAGATGGGACGCTGACGCTCACCGAAGCAGGCAGCAAACGCCGCGCTTCGCTGCACGTGGTCGACGGTGAAGCGGCGCTCGACGGCATCGATCGTGGCGGAATCGACGTATTCCAAAGCGATCTCCATGCCTTCGCGAGCATCATGCGCGCAGAGAACCGTACGCTCAAACGCGCCCTCACCGATCCGCGCATCATCGACGGCATCGGGAATGCCTACTCAGACGAGATCCTTCACGCCGCGAAGCTCTCGCCTGCGACATTGACGCAACGATTGCGGCCGGACGAGTGGGAGCGGCTGTTTGAAGCGACGCGTTCGACGTTACAGACGTGGATACGGCGCTTATCGGCTTGCGCGACCGATGAATTTCCCGAAGGCGTGACGGCGTTTCGCGAAGGCATGGCGGTGCATGGCCGCTACGGTAAGGCCTGTCCGCAATGCGGCGATACGATCCGCCGAATCCGCTACGCCGACAACGAGACGAACTACTGTCCGAAGTGCCAGACCGGTGGCAAAGTTCTCGCCGATCGTGCGCTCTCGCGCCTGGGAATCAGTCCGTTGCGAGCTAATCCGGCACGGCGAGAGCTTCCTAGCCGCTGAACCAGCCCGACGGCGCGACGTCGAGATTGACGTTGATCTGCTTGACCTCGGTATAGGCGTCGTAGCCGTACGTGCCGAGCTCGCGGCCAATTCCGGACTGTTTGTAGCCGCCCCAAGGCGCCTCGTTATACGTCGGATGATAGGTATTGATCCAGGTAATGCCGGCCCGCATCTTTCGTATTACGCGATGCGCCTTGGCGATGTCTTGCGTAAAGACGGCGCCGGCTAATCCGTAGATCGTGTCGTTGGCTAGGGCGATCGCTTCGTCTTCGCCTTCAAAGGTTTGCACGACCAGTACGGGTCCGAAGATTTCCTCCGCAACGATGCGCATTTGCGGCGACGTTTCGTCGAAGATCGTCGGCGCGACGAAATTGCCCTCGGCCAGCGCGCCGCCGAGCCGGTCGCCTCCGCAGAGCAGCCTCGCACCCTCGGCCTTCCCGGCAGCGATGTAGTGCTCGATGCGCTCGCGGTGGAGGGGCGAAATGATCGGGCCCATTTCCGTCTGCGGGTCGAAGCCGTCGCCGACGCGGATCTTTTGCGCGCGCTCTACGAGTCGTTGGACGAAGCGGTCGTGCAACGGTCGCTCGAGGATGAGTCTCGAACCGGCGGAGCAGACCTGCCCGGCGTTGGCGAAGATGCCGAAGAGCGCGTAATCAACCGCCGTTTCGAAGTCTGCGTCCGCGAAGACGACGTTGGGCGATTTCCCGCCGAGCTCGAGCGAAATCTTCTTCAGGTTCGCCGTTGCGTCGTGCATGATGCTGCGTCCGGTCTTCGTTCCTCCCGTAAAAGCGATCTTATCGACGAGCGGGCTTGCTGCGAGGGCGTGACCGACGGTCGCCCCGGCGCCGAGCACGACGTTAACGACGCCGGCCGGAAACTCAAGCTCTTGAAAGATCGTCGCTAAGCGTATCGCCGAAAGTGGCGTCAGCTCCGAAGGCTTGAGTATGCAGACGTTCCCCGCTGCAAGCGCCGGTGCGAGTTTCCAGACGGCCATCAGCAGCGGATAGTTCCATGGAATGATTTGTCCGCAGACGCCGATCGGCTCGCGCACCGTAAATGTTTGCGATGGTGCCGGGACGTCGAAGGTTTGGCCGTGCGGCTTCGTGGCTAGTCCGGCGTAGTAGCGGAAGCAGTTTGCCGCATCGACCGCATCGTACTCGGTTTCGCGTAACGGTTTGCCGTTATTCAAGGTGTCGATTCGCATGAACTCGTCGCGATGTGCGTCGATGGCATCGGCAACTTTGAAGAGCAGCGCGGCGCGATCCGCTGCGCTCGTCGATCCCCAAGGCCCCCCATCGAACGCGCGCCGTGCCGCCGCGATCGCCGCGTCGGCGTCGGCTGCCTCTCCCTCGGCAACGCGCGCGATAACGTGTCCGTTTGCGGGATTGTGAATCTCGCGCGCGCCTCCGTCTGCCGCGAGCCTCCACTCGCCGGCGACGTACATTGGAACGACGCCGCCGATCCGCGGCAGGTTCGTAAGAATTTCGCCGGCGTCTACTCGTTGCGTGGTCTGCACTATGAGGGTACTCCTTGACAGAGATCGGCGAGGCTCTCTTTGAGCGAGCGGCAGACGTAGTCGGCCTCGTCCTCGGTTATCGTTAGCGGCGGCTCGACGCGAATGACGCGCGCATTGACCAGCGTGCCCGAGACGAGGATGCCGCGCTCGAGCATGCGTTTGCCGAGCTCGAAGCCGGTCTGGTGGTCGCGAAACTCGATTGCCATCAACAGGCCTTTTCCGCGGACGCCGACGACAATTTCGTCACGGCCGGCGACTGCGTCGCGGATTCCGCGCAGCATTCGTTCGCCGAGAACCGCAGCTCGTTCGGGAAGCCGCTCCTCGATCAACACGTTGATCGTGGCCAGCGCCGCAGCGCATGCGAGCGGATTACCGCCGAAGGTCGACGTGTGCAGGAACGGATTGTCGAAAAGGCTCGCAAAAATCTCCCGCCGGCCGACGACCGCGCCCGCAGGGACCACGCCGCCTCCAAACGCCTTGGCGAGGCACATCAAGTCGGGCGCGACGCCGTAGTGTTCGCAACAAAACATCTTGCCGGTGCGCCCCATCCCGGTCTGCACTTCGTCGAGTATCAGCAGTGCGCCGAACTCATCGCAGAGCGCGCGCACGCTCGGAAGGTAGTCGTCGTCTGGAATGTTGACGCCGCCTTCACCCTGAATCGGCTCCAGCAGTACCGCCCCGACATCTTCGCCGACGGCTCGGCAGGACGTAAGCATGTCGCGCAAGGCAAGCACGTCGTTGAACGGGACGTGCTCGATATTCGGCAGCATCGGCCCGAACGGTCGCCGGAACTCCGCCTTCGCGCTCGCGGAGAGCGAACCATAACTCTTGCCGTGGAAACCTTTGGTGGCGGCGACGATCGTTTGCTTGAATGGATCGTGCGCGCGCGCCAGCTTAAGCGCGCCTTCTACGGCTTCCGTTCCGCTGTTGCAGAAGAAGCTATACTCCAGACCCTCCGGCGTCAGCATCGCGAGCGTTTTCGCGAGCATCGCGCGCAGCGGATCGAGCAAATCCTGACTGTGAAGGGGCTGGCGGCGCATTTGATCGGTTACGGCTTTGATGACTTTTGGATGACGGTGCCCGACGTTGAAGATGCCGAAGCCGCCCAGGCAGTCGATGTACGTACGGCCGGTTACGTCGCGAAAGGAGTTCGGCCCGGCGTCGGCCCACTCGACAACTGCTCCGGCCTGGCTTGCGTCGGTCGCTTTGCGGTACTCGAGAAAGCCCGGATTGACGTGCGCTCTGAACGACTCGACGGTTTCGCGAGTGATCCACTCCGCTTGCGCCGGCGTGACCTCGCGATTCTCGATCAGTTTTAAGACGCGCTCTGTGTACTCGTAGACCTTCGCTTCTTGCTCACCGGAAATTTTCGGTCACCTCATGCTCTTTCAAGGGTTAAAAATATCGCCGAGGCTGGCGCGCAGGATCTCGAGACCCTCATCGAGCTCTTCGTCGGAGACGACGAGTGGGACGAGGACACGGATCACGTTGCGTTGACCGGCCAGAAGCAGCAGCAAGCCCCGCTGGCGGGCCGCTTCTACGACGGCCGGCGCCTCTGACGCGAGTTCCATCGCCTGCATGGCGCCTAATCCGCGCACGTCTTCGATTGTCGTAAACTCCGCTTGCAGGGAGCGCAGCGCGTGCGCGACACGCCTTCCGATCGCGCGAGCGCGCGCCAAAAACGCTCCATCCATCAGCTCGAAAACCTCGAGCGCCGCCGCGCAAGCCACGGGATTGCCTGCAAAGGTCCCGCCCAGCCCGCCGGGTTGCGGTGCATCCATGACTTCAGCCTTGCCGACCACGGCAGCGAGCGGAAGTCCGCCGCCGATCGATTTGGCGACGGCGATGAGGTCCGGTTCGATCCCATACTGCTCGCAGGCGAAGAACGTCCCGGTGCGTCCAAAGCCGGTCTGAACCTCGTCGGCAACGAGCACGATGCCGTTGCTCGCCGCAATCCGCGCGAGCTCCGGCAAGAAATCGCGCGGCGCGGGCACGAAGCCGCCCTCGCCCAAGACGGGTTCGACGATGATCGCCGCAATGCGATCGGGCGAGACGACAGTGGTGAAGAGCTCCCCGAGCGCCGCAAGCGCGTCGCGCGTCGTTACGCCGTGGTGCTCGTAGGGGAAGGCCGTATGATAGACCTCGCTGCAGTACGGTCCGAAGTTCTGCTTGTACGGGTCGTTCTTTCCGGTCATCGAGAGCGCGAGCAGCGTACGCCCGTGGTACCCGTGCGTGAATGCCACGACGGCTGGGCGGCGAGTGTACTCGCGAGCGATTTTTACGGCATTTTCGGTCGCTTCGGCGCCGGTCGAGAGCAGCAGCGTCTTTTTGCGCGCGCTGCCCGGCGCGCGGCGATTGAGTTCTTCGGCGACGCGGACGTACGGTTCGTACATCGCAACTTGAAAGCACGTATGCGTAAAGCGCGCGGCTTGTTCCGCGATGGCGTTGACCACATTGGGGTGGGCATGGCCGGTGTTGAGGCTGCCGATGCCGCCGACGAAGTCGATGTATCGCCGCCCCTCGACGTCCCAAACCAGCGCGCCGCTCGCGCGTTCGATCCAGATCGGGTGCGTCGTCGCCACGCCGCGCGTGACGTTCTCTTCCCGGCGCTTTGCGAGCGCCGTTTCGGCAACGGAGCTTTCGGGTTTTTCGCGTACTCTCATGGTGTGGCGAGGAGGTCCTATTCGGCGGGTTTAAAGCGCTTCTTCTTTATGAAAAGACTCGCTGCGCTGACCATCCTCGCACTACTGGCGGTTCCGCTGGACGTCCACGCGGGCACGACGGGGACGCTCCGCGGCCGCGTCGTCGACGCGGCGACTCAGGCGCCGATTGCAGGCGCGGTCGTGACGGCTTCCTCTCCGTCGCAAACCGCTCAGAGCGTCAGCGACGCCGCCGGCACGTTTTCATTTATATCGCTGGCACCCGACACGTATACGATTAGCGCCAGCAAAGCCGGGTATGACCCGCAGTCGCAGCCCGGAATCACCGTCGTTGCCGATCAGGCGGCGACGGCGACGCTCATTCTGGCCAAGACGCTCAAAACGATCGCGCACACGACGTCGCGCTCCACGCAGTCGCTCGTTCATTCCGGGGTGACCAGCGACGTTTACTCGGTCAACTCGGCAGGGCAAAAGGCCGCGGCGACGCTCAGCGGCTCGGGCTCGCTGACGCAGGCCTATGGCGCGATTGGAAGCGCGCCGGGCGTCAACATACCGACGAATCAGCAGGGCTGGTATCAAAGCGTCTATATTCGCGGCGGCGACGTGGATCAGGTCGCGTACGAGTTCGACGGCATCCAGATGACGCGGCAATCGGATCTTGCGCCGATCGGAACGCTTACGTCGCTCGGGAATCAAGAAGTGCAGGTTTACACCGGCGGTACGCCCGCAACGTCGAACTCTTCCGGCCTCGCCGGTTACATCAATCAGGTCATCAAAACCGGAACCTTCCCGGGTTACGCGGATGCCGATCTCGGAATCGGCGGCCCGGCGTTCTACCATCAAGCGACGGTCGAGCTCGCGGGCGCGACGCCCGACCGGCTTTTCTCCTACTACGTCGGAATCTCGGGCACGAACCAGACATATCGGTACGGAGACCAGTACGGCGGCGTGAGCGAGCCGCTCTATTTCTATCCGCTCAACGTCCCGACGCGCAACGACGTCTACAATATCCTCGACGGCTCCGACCTCAAAGCACCGAACTACGGGTTCATCGAATCGCCGGGTTTCGCTTACGCCCAGGCGACGAATTTCGATCGAGAGAACGTCGTCAACCTCCACATCGGCGTGCCGCATCGCGACTCGTCGCTGCGCGACGACATTCAAGTCCTCTACGTAACCGGCGGAATCGCCGATCAGTTCTACAGTTCGGCAAATGACGTTTGGTACACGCCGCAGGTTGGCAAGCGAACCGGCATCGGCTATCCGATGCCGTATCTCGATTCGCTCTACTATGGCGGCGCGCTCATGCAGACTCCGCATCCGCAAGACGTTGTGGTGGGTCTCTTTCCGAGCAGTCCGACGGCGCGTCCGGCCGGCGCGCCCATCGATCCCAGCGACCGCGACGGAAACTGGAATGGCTACTCGATCGAAAAACTTCAGTACCAAAAGAATATCGATTCGCATTCTTACCTGCGCGCGCTGGCGTGGGGAGCCTACTCGAACTGGTTCATCAACGGCCCGGACAGCGCGCAACTCATCTTCGGTTCCGATCCGGCCGATTATGAAGTTCTCGAGCATGGATTCGGCGGTAGTCTGATCTACGCGAACCAGCTCGCCTCGCAGAACCTTCTCACCGCCGAAGCGTCGTATATGACGCAGCGGCTCCAGACGTACAACGCGGCGTTTAGCTCGACCGATCCATTTACGACGAGCCTTGCGCCGACGGGGCTCGGTACGATTCTCTCGAGCTACGGCACGCCAAACGGGAAGTGCTATAACTACGTCACGGGTCAGCCCTGGAGCTGCTTCGACGCCGGCAGTCAGGGCGGGTGTCTGACGGGCAGCGGCTGTTATCCCGGTGAAGGCTCGTACCATTTCAATCTCACGCCAGGTTATGCGCCGCCCGGATCCCCGGCGGCGAAGGCCGGTGCGCGATGGATGATGACCGAGAACGGGGAGAGCGCGCAAGTCGATAACGTCACCCCACATTTTGGCTCGGTCGCGTTGACCGACTTGTGGCAGCCCAACGACCGGCTCGTCGTCAATGCCGGCGCGCGTTTGGACCAGTTCGAGTACACCACGAATAACTTGGAGGCGGGGTATCCGGCGCGTCAGTTCTGGTTCGATGCCTACAACAACGAGTTTTGCGGCGCATCGGGCAAGTCGACGCAATGGAGCTGGGACTCGGCGACCGATTCATTTGGCGCGTGTCCCGCGGGTCTCGAGCCGCTCACCGTACCCGGAAACGGTCTGTACAACGTCGGAGCCGGCACCAACGTCGCCAACGTCTTTCAGCCGCGCGCCTCCTTCACGTATACGCTCAATTCGGACACGGTGATTCGCGGGTCTGCCGGCAAGTATGCGCGCGCCGAAGGCTCGTCCTACTATCAGTACAACACATACCAGCAGAACCTCGCATCCTTCATCGCGCAGTTTTATCCGTATGGCTACCATACCCCCGACCACGACATCTACCCGGACACGTCGGATAACTTCGATCTTTCGCTCGAGAAGCACGTCAAGGGGACGCAGCTCTCGTACAAGATCACGCCGTTCTATCGCGATACCAGCAATCAGCTTCAATTTCAGGCAATCAATCCGGTGCAGGGGATCCTCGCCGGTCTGAACGTCGGCACGCAGGAATCGTACGGCGTCGAGTTCTCAATGCAGTATGGCGACTTCAGCCGCGACGGTCTCTCCGGGCTCTTTTCGTACACGCACACAGAAAACCGGATCCGGTTCAGCCCGATCAACGGCGTCAGCGTCATCGACGCGCTCAATTCGCAGATCGAGCTTTACAACTCGTACACGTCGGCGTGCGCCGGCGTTACACATCACTCGGCAAACTGGGGAGCTTGCGGCGACGGCGCATTTGCCGGAAACGCCGCGCCGGTGTTGCCTAACAGTGAATCCGGTACGCCCAATCAAGGCAAGCTCAAAATTCCCAACCCGTATTACGGCGATACCCTCCAGCCGCTCTTCGACACGCGCGCCTGGTACACGCCCTACGACGTGATTCCGAGCGCCTTCAATGCCGCTAACGGCTACGAAGTTCCCGACGTCGCCTCGCTCATTCTCAATTATCGCCACGCAAAGCTGGCCGTGACGCCTTCGCTGCATTACGCCGACGGCTCGAATTACGGCTCGCCGCTGGTCTGGCCCGGATACGTTCCGCAGTCGTGCTCCAAAGAACCGTCGTCGACGCCGCTGACTCCGGGAAGAAGCTGTCCCGGCGGATCGGCAGGAGCGATTTTCTTGCCCGATCCGTACAGCGGACAGTTCGACAATCTCGGAGCGTTCGTCGAGCCCGCCGAGCTTTCAGCAAACCTGCAGGCGAGCTATGAAGTGACGCCGCGCATGACGCTGACCGTCCAGGCCGTCAATCTCTACAATCAGTGCTTCCAGCGCGGTTATGCCTGGGACAACTCGGTTACGTGCGTCTACTCCAACCTTCCGTCGAACATTCTAGCGCCCTCCGGTAACTTCGTGAAGAACCCGCCGCCGCAGCTGCGCTATCCGTACGGTACGTTTTTCAACGTGACCGAAGTCGGAATCTCATCCGTGCGGCAGCCTTTCGGCTTCTTCGTCGATCTCAACATTAGGCTCTAAGATGCAACGTCACGCGTTCGTGCGCGGTCTCGGAATGGCCGCGCTTGGAGCAGCCGCGGCTCCAGAGTTCGTTGCGCGCGCAAGCTCGCAGGTGCGCGAGCGCGTTGCGATCGTCGGAGCCGGCATCGCGGGACTCACGGCGGCGATGCGGCTGCGCGACGCGGGCATTCCCTCGACCGTCTTCGAATCGTCCGCGCGCGTCGGCGGCCGGATGCATTCCGAGCGAAGCTATTGGGACGCCGGACAGCACACCGAGTGGTGCGGCGCGATGGTCGACTCGACGCACGTGACGATCCACTCGCTCGCGCGCCGCTTTGGTCTCGGATTGCTCGATACGTATGCCGGGCGGCCGCCTCGCGCGCGCGATACGTGTTATCTCGACGCAACCTACTACTCGATGACCGACGCCGATCGCGACTTTGCAAAGATTTGGCCGGTACTGCAAGAGCAGCTCTCGCGCGTGAACCCGACCACGACCTACGCCAACGCAACGCCGACGGCGCGGCGGCTCGACCTGATGAGCATGCGCGATTGGATCGACCGCTTCGTGCCAGGCGGTTTGCGCTCGCAGCTCGGCCGGCTCATCGACCAATCGTATCGCAACGAATATGGCCGCGAGACGAGCGAGCTGAGCGCCCTGAACTTGGTGATGCAGCTCGGACAACAGCGCTGGTACGATCGCAACCATCGCATGAACGTGCTGGGCTATTCCGATCAGCGCTACATCTTAGCTAATGGAAGCCAGGCTTTACCCGAAGCGATCGCGGCGTCGCTCCCGGCCGGAAGCATTCGCTTCGAGCGGCGTCTCTTGGCAATTCGGCGCGATGCGGGCGGGAGGTACCAACTGCGTTTCGATCATCGAGGGTCGCGTGAAGTCGTTTACGCCGATCGCGTCGTCTTGACGATGCCCTTCATCGTGCTGCGCGCGGTCGATTACTCGGGTGCGCATTTCGATTCGGCAAAGATCGATGCGATCGAAAATCTCGGCTACGGTTATCATACGAAGCTGCATCTGCAGTTCGATGGCCGCGCGTGGCTGCGTCCGCAGCATCCGTGGCCGGAACCGACGACCGGACAAATTTGGACCACGCTCCCGGTGCAGAGCGCGCTCGACTATTCGCTCGGGCAGCGCGGACGGCCGGGGCTCCTCGAAGTCTTTACGGCCGCCGATCCGGCGATGCTCGACACGCCGGCGATGCCGTACGCGCAGATCGCCGATTCGCGGGCTGTCGACCGGCACGTTCGCGGTTTCTTCGAGCAGCTCGACCGAATTTGGCCCGGGGTTTCTCCATCGTGGAACGGCAAGGCCACATTCGGCAACGCGCAAGCCGATCCGAACATTCGAGCAAGCTATTCCTGTTGGCTCGTCGGCCAATGCACGACGATCGCCGGCCACGAGGCGCGGGCACAAGGGCGCGTTCACTTCGCGGGCGAGCACACGTCGGTTGGGTATCAGGGATTTATGGAAGGAGGTGCCGAGTCTGGTCTGCGCGCCGCCGACGAAATTCTGGCCGACTACGGCATACGCGCAAAGGGCGCCGCCTAAAGGCGCCATGCACATTATCGGCACGGCCGGCCACGTCGATCATGGCAAATCGGCGTTGATCTCCGCGTTGACGGGCACGAATCCGGATCGTCTAGCCGAGGAGCAAGCGCGAGGAATGACGCTCGACCTTGGGTTTGCGTACTTGCACTTCGACGACGGCGTCGAAGCCGGCATCATCGACGTTCCGGGGCACGAGCGTTTCCTACACAACATGCTTGCCGGTGCCGCCGGCATGGAACTCTTGTTACTCGTCGTCGACGCCAAAGAAGGCGTGATGCCGCAGACCCTCGAGCATCTCGCAATCGTGCAGTTCCTCAACGTGCGCAGCACATTGGTCGTCGTCAGCAAGACCGATCTCGTCGATGCTTCGCAGCTTGCGGAGTCGATTGCGCGCATTCGCGCCGACCTCGAAGGTACGATTGCCGCAAGTGCGCCGGTCTACGCCGTCTCGGCCTTGACGGGCGATGGGCTCGACCGGCTCAAATCGGCGCTGCACGACGAGCTGACGGCGCTGCAGCCGCGCCAGGTCAACGCTCCCGCTTATCTTCCGATCGATCGGGCGTTCGTAATGCCGGGACTCGGAACGATCGTCACCGGAACGCTCATGCAGGGTCGCATCGCGACGGGCGAGACGTTGCGCTTGGAACCCGGCGGCAAGCCGGCTCACGTCCGGAGCATCGGCGTCTTCGAATCGACCCGGAGCGAGGTAGAAGCAGGATCGCGCGTAGCACTCAGTCTTCCGGCGCTGGATCGGCGCGAGGTCGCCCGCGGCCAGGCAATCGTCGGCAGCGAGCTGCAGGCGCGAGCGAGTTTCAACGTGCGATTCCTTCCGTTGCCTTCATCGCGCGGTTTGCTGCGACGGCGAACGCCGGTGCGCGCCTACGTCGGGTCGGCGGAGATTATCGGAACACTCGCGATCGCGGATCTCAGCGAGAGTAAGGAGCTCCGGGCAGAACTGCACCTTCGTACGCCGGTCGTGATCTTTGCGGGTTTGAGGATCGTCTTACGCCGCCAAACGCCGATGACGCTGCTCGGCGGTGCCTTTGTGGAGGGTGCCGGCGTGGCGCCGGGTCGGGGGCGCGGCGCGGAGCAAGAAGCCGTCGCTGCGGTTCTACGCGACCGCGGCATCGACGGTGCGCAGTTGAGCGATATTGCGTTCGAGGCAAATCTGCGCGAAGGTGCCGCAAAGAATGCCGCCGACGGGCTGGTTGAGCGGGGCGACGCAATACGCGTCGCACGGCCCGCCGCGTACGTCGATGGCGACGCCGCACATCGACTGCTCGTTGCAATACAGACGCTGCTTGAAGAATCGCACCACAGCGAGCCCTGGGCCATGGGGATGACCTCGATTGCGCTCGCACGCGTACTCGAAGTTGCGGAGCGCAGGCTCGTCCCGATCGTTCGGTTCTTCGTTGACGAGGGTCGACTCCGCGACCGCGCAGGTTACTACGCCTTGCCGCATTACCGCCCGGCGCTGACCGCCGAACAGCGGGGCTTCTTCGATTTCCTCGTTCCCATCGACGAGTCGCAGCCGCTTCTTCCGATTCCGTTTGCCGGCGCAGCCGCAGCCGTGCGGCTCTCCCGCCTCAACGGCATCTCGAAAGCGTTCGAGACGCAACTAGCGCAAGGCGCCTTCGTGAAAGTCGGTGACGACCTCTACCGCGACGCGCAAATCGCGCAAATTCGCGCGCGGGTCGAGGCGCACTTCGGCGAGAGCGAGCGCATGACGGCCGCGGAGTTTCGCGACATGCTTGGGACCTCGCGCAAATACGCCGTTCCGCTGTTGGAATGGCTCGACGCACACAACGTCACGGTCCGCCACGGCGACTACCGCCAGCTGCGCAAGACTCCCGTCGCTAGGGTGCCCTAGGCAGCTCGCACAGTTTATCTCACACCCCCGAACACAGTTGCAAGTGAGCGATGTGCCGCCCGCGCAAACCCGCTATGATGAAGCCTGAGCTTTGGAGCCTCGCGTTACGCCCGCCCCGCACTCTTTCGCTGCTCCTCAGGAAAGAGACCGGGCGGGCGTCCTTGTCCCAGGACTAACGGGATGCTATCGGAACTGTTAGGGAAATCGGATCTCTATCTAACGGAATGCAGCGCAAGATGTACACCAAAGCAGTGATTCGGATTCTCGCCGGTGCCCTCGTTTCGGTAGCGCTCTTCACCGGCTGCGCGCCGGGGCCGGCGTCTACCACGCCGCCTATTGGGAACGGCGGCGGGCCGAGCCTCATGCCGGCGCCGCCCTCGGCGAACCATTATGGCGACGACAAGTTCATTCTGAGCGGGCCAATAGGAGTCGCCCACCTTCGCCACCACGCTCGTCATCACGCTGGCCACGCCGGGTTGTAGGTAAGACGAGGGCGCATGGATCGCGCCCCCGACGGCCTTCACGGCGCCGAGTTGGCGCTACTGCTCAAGACATATCGCGTGCGCGCCGGGCTTTCCCAACAGATGCTCGCCGACCTTGCGTTGATCAGCGTCCAAGCCGTTTCGGCTCTGGAGCGCGGGTATCGCAAAGTTCCGTATCCCAAAACGCTCGAGCGTATCGCCGATGCGCTTTCGCTTCCCGATGAGGCACGCGAGGCGCTCGAGTTTTCGGCTCGGCGCGCGCGCGGCTCGCGTTTGGCCGAGCATGATGCCGTACCGCCGCACAACCTGCCGCGTCAGCTCACATCGTTCTTCGGGCGCGCGGAAGTCGTACGAGAAATCGCCGATCTGCTCGATACGGTGCCGCTGGTAAATATCGTAGGAACGGGCGGCGCGGGAAAGACGCGCGTGGCGGTCGCCGTTGGGAATTCGCTCTTGAACCGTTATTCCGGCGGTGTATGGTTCGTCGATCTTTCGCTGCTGAACGATCCTCGTGAGGTTCCGAGGGCCCTCGCCGGCGCTTTGCGCGTGCAGGAGGCGCCGAATCGTTCGCTTCTTGAAACGCTGCTTTCCTATTTGGCGCAACGGCGCGCGTTGATCGTACTTGACAATTGCGAGCACGTCATTTCCGAAGTTCGTAAAGTCGTCGGATCGTTGCTCCGCGATGCTCCCAACATCGGATTGCTGGCAACGAGCAGGGAACAATTCGCCATCCACGGCGAGCGCGCCTATCGAATTCCGCCATTGCCGGTGCCGCGCGAGGCTACGCCGTCGCCGCAAGAAGCGTTGCGTTATGCAGCGATCGAGCTCTTCGTCGATCGCGTACGCGCGGCGGATTCGCGATTCACCGTCACGGCGGAGAACGTCGCGTCGGTCGTCGAAATCTGTCGCCGGTTGGATGGACTGCCGCTGGCGATCGAGCTCGCTGCGGCGCGATGCGCCGTGCTCTCGCCAAAGCAGATATCCGAGCGGCTCGATCGTGTCTTCGAAGTCTTGACCGCCGAGGGCGGGACCGCGCCTTCGCGTCATCAAACGATGCGCGCCGTAATCGATTGGAGTTACTCACTTCTTTCCTCGCAGGCACGGTTATTTTTCGAGCGGCTTTCCATCTTCGCCGGCGGTTTCACGTTGGAGACCGCAACCCAGGTCTGTGCCGGCGAAAGCCTACCGCGCGGCGACACTTTGGAGCTGCTCTCCGCGCTGATCGCGCAGTCCCTTGTAACGGCCGATTTCGAAGGAGGCGATGCGCGCTATCATCTGCTCGAGGCGACGCGGCAATACGCATTGGAGAAACTTGCAGAGCGCGGCGAGCGCCCGGCCATCGCCCAGCGCCACGCCGCCGCGTTCTTGCACGTCGCGCTGCGGCTCGATCGCGATTGGTACGAGGCGAACGAGCGCGCGTGGTATCGCGAAGCCGAGGCAGAGCTGGATAATTGCCGCACGGCGCTAGGCTGGTCGTTGGCGGGACGGCACGATCTCCAGTCGGGTCGTTTGCTCGCGGGAGCGCTCGCGCGCGTTTGGTATTCGTTAGCTCCGGTCGAGGGACGCCGGTGGGTGCGTTTGGCGCTCGAAGCGATCGACGAATCGACGCCTCCCGACGTGATAGCGCAGCTCTACGTCGCGGATGCTGCGATCTGTAATTCCCTTGGCGAATATAAAGCCTCCCTTGCATCGGCGCAACGAGTCTTGGAGCTTGGGGCCCAAGTCGACGAGTTAGAACTCGCTCGCGCGAAGCAAGCTGCAGGAAGCGCTCTCGGCGCTCTCGGGCGCAGCGCCGAGGGCGATGCACTCCTGGAGCAAGCACTGGCAACCGCGCGGCGTTTCGATAAGCGGCGGTTGCAGGGGCTGCTCCTGGGCGATCTTGGAACGGCGCGTTTGCGGCGCAGTGACGTTGAAGGTGCGCGCCGGTACTACGCCGAGGCATTGGCAAATTACGTCGCTCTGGGCCTGGAGCGTCCTGCGGCTTCGATTGCCGGAAGCCTTGCCGAAGTGGAGTTCGCGGCAGGCGACGCCGTCGCCGCGCTGCACCGCGCCGAAGAGGCGCGCGCCGGCCACGAAGCGACTCAAAATCGTCGGTCCGTGGCCAACGATCTGTGCAATATGGCGGCATATCTGGTCGCACTCGATTGCTTTGACGACGCACGTGCGTATGCGGCGCAAGCGCTTACGGCGGTTCAGGACATGAAGCGTACGGTATTGACAGCGTGCGTCTTGCAGCACATCGCCGCAGTCGCGACGCTGCAAAACCATGCCAACAAGCGGCATGCGAACAGCGCTCGCGAGCGCGCCGCGATGCTCCTAGGCTTCGTAGATGCTCGGCTGGCAGAGCTGGAGGCCCGCCGCGAGTATACCGAGCGCCAAGAGTACGAGCGGGTCATCACCGTTTTGAGCGGCGCGTTGGGCGATCGCCTGGAGAGCCTCATGGCGCTGGGTGCCCAGTGGACGGAGGAGGGTGCCGTCGCAGTCGCGCTCGAGTTGTAGGCGCGCGCCGGCACACGGACGTCCAATTCACACGGTTTTCTGACACAGTCACTGCTGTATGTGCACGAGCCGGCCCCTACTTGATATGCTGATGCCACCGGGTCGACGCCTTTAGTAATGATGGATCGCAAACTAAATTTTCTCCGGTTGCTGAGCGCGAGGGGGTGCCGCTCGAGACTCTGACACGAAGGCTCGAGCGACGACGGGAGAGGAGGCTTATGGAAGGGTCAAGCCTCCTCTTCTCGTTTTGGTAAGGCATGGTTCGCACAGTTATCTGACACGATTGCGTCTGTATGTGGGCGGCCTCCGGCCGATGCGCTAACCTGGTTTCAAGTTTCACGGCGCGTGCAATGCGTCCGCGAACCTCGATCACAACAACAAAGGAGCAAACTCATGAGGTTCAATTCCAAAAACTTCGGCATCGCCGCCGCGATAGCGATAATGTCGCTGAGTATGATAGCTTGCCATGGCCAATATCCCGCCAACGCCGGCTATGTGCCGACAACTACGACGGCGCTTCCCGCGCAGCAGGGCGGCGGCGGCGTCGACCCGCTGGGCAAGAAGGGACAGATCGAATCGGCGTGCGGCCACCGTCTTCGCATCGTCATCGCTGGAATCCTCAACTGCCGCTTCCACGAAAAGGGCTATAGGAACGGTACGTTCACGATCGTAAGCCACGAAAGCGGCATTGTTGAAGTGACGCCGACATCAGGCACGCGAGCGACGAAGTTTACGATTGTCGGGCTCGTCGCCGGGAGCGGCTACTTCTTGGTGAAAGACACGAAAGGCGACCGATACAAGGTGCGGGTAAGCGTAACGCTCTAGGCTCAATCGCCGGCAAAAGGACCGGTTGACCGGAAGGCTCGCCATTCGCGGGCCTTCTTTACGTTATCAAAGCAAGCGGCCGTTAGTCGTGCCGCCATCAGGGCTAGATGGGCTAAAAGGCCCAGGACTCCCCTGCCCTAAGGCGGAAGGCAGTCCGACCAAAATTCTCATCTGCGCTAACTTTTGATTCGAATGCTGCCAAGTGTCATGCCCCGAATGTCAAGAGAACCCGCTACTTCTCTCCTCCTTATGGTAAGGGGGCTATTTACTAGCCGGCGGCTCATTCCGCATCGGCGCACCGTGCGCGCTCGCAATGCGCGGCGCGGCTTTGCGTTGGCGATTGCCGTCACCGTGAATGGATGTGCGCAAGGGCCGCCCGCTATCCCGGCACAATCCCTTGCTGGCTCTTTAGGGCCTTTGCCCGCGCCGGCAGTCCACGGGTACGGGAACGATTCGATGTATTCGTCGCAGCCCGGCGGCAACGAAGTCGCGGTCTATCGCCGCAAGAGTAACGGATTCAGGCTGAAGTTCAAGGAGGCGCTGACGTCGGGGCTCTCGGCCCCTATGGGCATGGTGACGACTCCCGACGGCCGGCTATACATCGCCAATTCCGGCGATTCAGACGTCCTCGTTTACCGCACGTCCCGACGGGGCCCCGTGGGCCCGATCGCGACGCTGCGCGATGACGGAGAAGTTCCCGTCAACGTTGCGGCCACTCCAAACCGGCGGCTCGTCGCCGTTTCGAACGCAGGGAGCACGAGCGAGGGCGCGGGCAGCGTGAGCGTCTATGTCAATCGGAAAGACGCGCCGTCTCGCGTGCTGAGGTACGGAAGCGATCTGATCCAAGGGGAAGGTATCGCGATCGATTCAAGCGGCAATTGCTACTGGAGCTTCAACGATGCAACGACGCTGACCGGGTCGATCGTGGAGTTTGCCGGCTGCAAGGGCCACGGCACGCTCTTCAAGTCCGGAATCCTGGACGTCGGCGGAATGGCCTTCGATCAAAGCGGCGATTTGTATTACGTAGATCAACTGATCGGCATTTATAAATGCAATGGGGAGCGGTGCGGCATTTGGTTGTCCGTCAGCGGCATCGGCGGCCTCATTTTACCGAGGAACATAAACTTCGATAACAGCTCGCCGCAGAATTTATGGATCGCCGATGCCGCTGGATACATCGATGCGGCGAACCTCGGAGGCGTCATCGTCTACCTCTTCCAGGCGATCGGCGGCGTGACCGATCCACCGTTCGGAATCGCACCCGTTCCGGGTAGCTAGGCTCGCAGGCGGATGGCGCTGCAAAGTGCGGCGGAAACCGCCGAACTCGCCGGGCTCCTTAAGAAGCTTCGTATGCAGGCCGGCCTCTCGCAACAGGCGCTTGCAGACCGCGCGCTTATCAGCGTGCAAGCGATCAGCGCTCTAGAGCGCGGCTACCGCAAGGCACCGTATCAGGTGACGCTCGAGCGTATCGCAGACGCGCTCGAACTCACCCAAGAGACGCGGGAGAGACTCGAACGCTCCAAGCCGCGTACGCGCGGACCGCGCCGAGTAGATCAAGACTTGGGTGCGTTGCACAATTTGCCACGACAACTCACATCGTTTCTCGGGGGGGACGAGGTCGTCGGAGAGATCGCGGATATCGTCGAGCGTTCGCCGCTCGTGAGCGTCGTGGGAACCGGCGGCGCGGGGAAAACGCGGACCGCCATCGAGGTCGGAATGCGTTTGCTCGGGCGATTCTCGCACGGCGTCTGGTTTGTGGAGCTGGGACCGCTCAACGACCCTATGCTGGTGCCGCACGCTCTCGCCGAAGCGCTGCGGGTGCAAGAGTCGCCTCGGCGGCGTTTGATGGAAACGTTGCTGGCATATCTGACGCAGAAACGTCTGCTTCTCGTCCTGGACAATTGCGAGCACGTAATCTCACAAGTTCGCCCCGTCGTGGAATCGGTACTGCGCGAATGCCCCACCGTCGCCGTGCTCGCGACGAGCCGCGAACCGTTGAGCATCGCGGGCGAGCACACCTATCAGATTCCGTCTCTCGCCGTGCCCACCGCCCGGGTCTCATCGCTGCAAGAAGGGATGCAGTACGGCGCCGTGGCGCTCTTCGCGGATCGCGTCCGAGCGATCGAAGCGCATTTTCAGTTAACCGCCGAGAACGTAAAGACCGTCGTCGAGATTTGCAGGCGTCTTGACGGCCTGCCTCTCGCAATAGAACTTGCGGCGGCGCAGGCCGGTGTATTGTCGCCCCAAGAAATCTGCGATCGTCTGGATCGAGTCTTCGACCTAGTGAGCGTCGGCCGCCACCCTTCAGACCGGCGGCACCAGACGATGCGCGCGGTGATCGATTGGAGCTACGCGCTCCTCTCATCGGAAGCACAGCTTCTCTTCGATCGACTCGCGATTTTTGCCGGCGGCTTCACTCTGGAGACCGCGACGACGGTGTGCGCCGGCGAAAACATTTTGCAAGAAGACATCTTGGGATTGCTCTCGTCGCTGATCCATCAATCCCTCGTTACAGTGAGCTTCGGAGAGGGCGACACGCGCTATCGCCTCCTCGAGACGACTCGTCAGTTCGCTTTAGAGAAGCTGGCTGCGCGGGGCGAGCGACATTCGTTGGCACGCCGTCACGCGCTCGCGCTTCTCAAAGTGGCGGTGAGATTGGATCGCGATTGGTATAACGCTTCCGAGCATTCTTGGTTTCACGAAGCCGAGGTCGAGCTCGACAACTTCCGTGCCGCACTCGGCTGGTCGCTCGGCGAGCGCAATGACCTGGGCTGTGGACGTCTTCTTGCCGGAGCGCTCGCGCGGCTGTGGTATTCGCTCTCTCCGGTCGAAGGACGGCGCTGGGTTCGTTTGGCGCTCGAGTCGATCGCCGGAGATACTCCGCCGGATGAACTCGCTCAACTCTACATTGCCGACGCGGAGCTTTGCGGCGCGCTGGTCGAATCGGCCGCGTCGCTTGCGTCGGCGGAGCAGGCGTTACGGCTGCGCTCCGTACTGGACGATTTGCAATTCGCGCGCGCAGAGCATGCGGCGGGAAGCGCGCTCGCCGCAATTGGAAGAGGCTCAGACGGTGAAGCGCTTCTTGCAAAGGCACTGGCGGCGGCGGAGCGCCTCGAAAATCGTCGCCTGCAGGCCCTCGTACTGAGCGATCTCGGGACCGCGCGTTCGCGTCGCGGCGATGTCGAGGGCGCGCGCCGGTTTTATGCGCAAGCGCTGACGCTCTATGTATCGCTGGGGCTCGAAAGGCCCGCGTCGTCGATTGCCGGGCACCTCGCCGAAGTCGAATTTGCCGCCGGTGACGCCGCCGCCGCCCTGCACCGAGCCGAAGAGGCTCGCGCCGGTCACGAAGCGACGCAGAATCGCCGTTCCGAAGCGGTGGACCTCACCAACATGGCCGCCTACCTCGTCGCGCTGAACTGTTTCGATGACGCCCGCGAATATGCGTCGCAAGCATTGGAGGCTGCTCGGGAGGTCGGGGCGACGGCGCTCACGGCCTACGTTTTCCAGCACATCGCCGCGATAGCGGCGCTGAACGTCGACTCGGAGCAACACCCATCGGCTAAAAAACGGGAACAGGCGGCAATGCTGCTCGGCTTCGTCGATGCGCGGCTGCGCTCGCTGGGTGCTAACCGTGACTACACGGAGCGGCAAGAATACGAACGCGCCATCGCGGCGCTGCGCGATGCGCTGCGAGATCGATTCGACGCGATCGTCGCGCTGGGCGCAGAGTGGAAGGAAGATAACGCCGTCGCGGTGGCAGCTGCGCTTTAGCTACGCCGGCATGTGCAAGAAGAGCAGCACGACGTAGGCAACCGTCATTGCCATCGCTTGTGCGGTAATCCACTCTTGCGCGCGGCGCGATTTCAGCAAGTACGCTACGACGATGACGGCATCAAAGGCGAGCAAGAACGCCAGGTTCAGGTTTGAAGACATGCGTCCGCTGCGCGCGACTTCGCTTGCGATGCTAAGTGCCGGCAAGAAGAACATCACCGCGAAAAACCATCGGCGATTATGAAAGTACCACTCGCCGAGGTTGCGTTTTCCGTCCTCTTTACGCTCCGGTAAGACGAGGGTCGAGAGCAAGAATAAGTCGACGGGTACGAGCAGTTCGAGCCAAAACGCGCCGAACGTCCAGTGTTGGGTATGGCGTACTCCCCACTCTGCCCACCAGTGCTGCACGGAGATGAAGAACAGCCAGACCGCCCAGACGACCGGCGGCCAGTAAAAGTCGACCTGTTCGCGCGCCGTAACGACCGTCGCCAGTCTGGTGAGTACGTTTGCGATCGCGAGGCCCAGCACGATCGAGTTGAGGACGGTGAGATAGTCGAACGCGCTCACAAAGCCGCGCCTTACGGCAGGACGACGAACGCTCCTCTGGTGGAAGGGTCGTCCTGCAACCAACGCGCCGCGCAGATTGTATGATGGTAGGGCAATGAATGTAGAGAAAATGACCGAGCGCGTAGCCGACGCACTCAATGCCGCTTATTCGCGGGCGCTTTCCGAGCAGAATACCCAGACAGCTCCGGAACACATGCTCGCGGCGCTGCTCGATCAAGAGCGCGGCATCGCGCCCGACATTCTAGCGAAGGCCGGAGCCGACCCGAAAGCGCTCGTGCGGCAAACCGATGACGCAATCGGACGTCTTCCGCGCCTAACGGGCGGGAGTGCCGAGAGCGCGCAAGTGACGCTTTCGCCGGAGTTGGCTCGTATCATGAACGTCGCCGAAAACGAAGCGAAGGCACTCCAAGACGACTATACTTCGGTCGAGCACGTGCTGCTCGCAATGGCGCAGTCGTCGGGGGCGGTGGGACGAATTTTTCGCGATGCCGGACTGACCAAGGACAAGTTGCTGCAAGCCTTACGCGACGTTCGCGGCAACCAGCGGGTCACCACCAAAGATCCGGAAGGCACGTACAAGTCGCTCGAACGCTACGGCCGCGACCTTACGCTGGAGGCGGAGCGCGGTAAACTCGATCCAGTCATCGGCCGCGACGAAGAAATCCGCCGCATCGTTCAAGTGCTCTCGCGGAGAACCAAAAATAATCCCGTGCTCATCGGCGATCCGGGCGTCGGCAAGACGGCGATCGTCGAAGGCTTAGCGCAGCGAATCGTGCGGGGCGACGTTCCCGAAGGGATCAAGAACAAGCGGATCGTTTCGCTCGACATGGGCGCGCTCATCGCCGGTGCAAAATATCGCGGCGAGTTCGAAGAGCGCCTTAAGGCAGTCCTCAAAGACGTCGCGTCTTCCGAGGGACAGATCATCCTTTTCGTCGACGAGCTCCATATCGTCGTCGGCGCCGGGAAGGCCGAAGGCGCGATGGACGCCGGAAACCTGCTCAAGCCGATGTTGGCCCGCGGCGAGCTGCACATGATCGGCGCGACGACGCTCGACGAATATCGCAAATATGTCGAGAAGGATGCGGCGCTGGAACGGCGCTTCGCACCCGTCACCATCGATCAGCCGAGCGTTGAGGATACGATCTCGATTCTCCGCGGGTTGAAGGAGAAGTACGAGGCCCATCACGGCGTGCGGATCAAAGACGCGGCACTCGTTGCCGCAGCGGTCCTGAGCAGCCGTTACATCACCGATCGCTTCTTGCCGGACAAGGCGATCGACTTAGTCGACGAAGCGGCGGCGAAGTTGCGCACCGAGATCGATTCGATGCCGCAAGAGCTCGACGAGGTCTCGCGACGCGTTCTGCAGCTCGAGATCGAGCGTGAGGCGCTCCGTAAGGAGTCGGACCGCGCGAGCCGGCAGCGACTCGAGCAGCTCGAAAAAGAACTGGCCGAGCTGCGAGAAAAGCAGACGAAGCTACGCGTGCAGTGGGATGCCGAGAAGAGTGCCGCGGTGAAATTGCGGTCGATTCGCGATCAAATCGAGCAAACAAAAGTCCAGATCGAACAGGCCGAACGGCAGTACGATCTCAACCGCGTCGCCGAGCTGCGCTACGGTACCCTGCCGAAACTTCAAAAAGACTTGGAAGACGAGGAAAAGCGCCTTGCGCAAGACGACGGCGCGCGTCTCTCCAAAGAGGAAGTCGACGAGGACGACATCGCCGAGGTGATCTCGCGCTGGACGGGCATCCCCGTTACGAAACTCTTGGAGGGCGAAAAGCAAAAGCTGCTCCATCTCGAAGAGGAACTGCACCGGCGCGTCATCGGTCAGAATGAAGCGGTGGACGCCGTTGCGCAGGCCGTATTGCGTTCGCGTTCGGGACTCGCCGATCCGAATCGCCCGATCGGTTCGTTTATCTTCCTCGGCCCCACCGGCGTGGGGAAGACCGAACTTGCGCGCGCGCTGGCGGAGTATCTTTTCGACGACGAACGCGCGTTGATTCGCATCGATATGTCGGAGTATCAAGAACGGCATACCGTGGCGCGGCTGCTCGGCGCACCGCCCGGATACATCGGATTCGAAGAAGGCGGACAGCTTACTGAGGCGGTGCGACGTCGCCCGTACTCCGTCATCCTCTTCGACGAAGTGGAGAAGGCGCATCCGGACGTCTTTAACGTCTTCCTTCAAATTCTCGACGACGGACGGTTGACCGACGGCCAAGGGCACACGGTCGATTTCAAAAACACGATCGTCATCATGACCTCCAACATCGGCAGCCACCGCATCCTCGATTATCGCGGCTCGTTCGAGGGCGCCGATTTCGCGATCATGCGCGCAACCGTTCTCGACGAGCTGCGCCAGCACTTTCGGCCGGAGTTCCTCAATCGCGTCGACGAAATCATCGTCTTCCACGCGCTCAGCGAAGACGAGCTGCTGCGGATCGTCGATCTTCAGCTAGGGCGCTTACGTCAGAGGCTGGCGGAACGCCGAATCGCGCTCGTGCTCGACGACTCGGCGAAACGCCACATCGTCAAAGTCGGATACGACCCGCATTACGGTGCGCGTCCGCTCAAGCGCACGATTCAACGAGAGCTGGAGACGCCGATTGCCCGCAAGGTCTTAGCGGGCGAGATCAGTGAAGGACAGAGCGTCAACGTCGGATTCGACGAGAACCGCGGCGAGCTGACATTCTCGGTAGGGGAACGCGCGACAGTTCCTGCGTCATCCTGACGGGATTCCCCGTGTCATCCTGAGCGGAGTCGAAGGATAACGCGGCGTATCGAGCTGCATGTTGCTCGCTGCTTTTTCGCTCGCCCAAATCCTCAGCTATCCGTTCCCCGAATCGCTGGTTCGCGATGGACATGGCACCGCAATCGCGTATGCGCTCGACACGCAGGGCATACGGACGATTTGGTTTGCGCGCGCGTCGCAGAGGACGCCGGTGCAGCTATTTTCGTCGAACGCCGACGACGGCCTGGAGCTGACGAATCTCGTGATTTCCAACGATGACGCGCATGTCGTGTACGTGCGAGGCGGCGATCACGACGCGAATTGGCCGGAGCCGCTCCAGCCGAATCCGGCCTCGAGTACGCAGCAGCCGGAGATGGCGATCTGGTCCGTTTCGACCGCCGGAGGCGCTCCAAAGCTTCTAGGACCGGGCGATGCGCCGGCGATTTCGCCGGACGGCGCACGCGTCGCCTTCACCAGCGATGGCGCCGTCATGGTCGCCCCCATCGACGGCAGCGCTGCTGCGAAGCGTTTGTTCTTCGATCGCGGACAAGATTCGGAACTGCGCTGGTCGCCCGACGGATCGGCGCTCGCGTTCGTCTCGGCGCGCACGGACCACAGTTTCATCGGCATCTATCGTAACGATAGCGCGCCCATTGCGTTTCTCGCGCCGGCGACGTCACAAGATTTCATGCCGCGCTGGTCGCCCGACGGACAGGCCGTCGCATTCATCCGATTGCACGGCGATGGCGGACCGCCGCAAAACCCGTTGATCTGGAATCCTACTCCATGGCAGATCTGGGTCGCCAACGCCGCGGGCGGCGGAGCGCACATGGTCTGGTCGAGCGGCGGTGCGCCGCGCGCTTCACTGCCGCAGAGCGCCGGCGGACCGTTCCTGGATTGGATTGCCGGAAACGACCTCGTCTTCAAGAGCGAAGAAGATAATTGGCTGCACCTGTACGGCGTTAACGCCGGCGGAGGCGGAGCGCGCTTGCTCACGCCTGGTGCCTTC
The DNA here is from genome assembly GCA_963815165.1 of Vulcanimicrobiota bacterium. Taxonomy (GTDB): domain Bacteria; phylum Vulcanimicrobiota; class Vulcanimicrobiia; order Vulcanimicrobiales; family Vulcanimicrobiaceae; genus Cybelea. Next base: position 557,854 of record CAWFFL010000003.1, on the reverse strand, counting down.
ATGATCGAAGACGTCGACGTCGCGCCGAATTTGCAATCAATCGTGTACTCCGCAAACACGGGAAATACCGCCGGGGACGACGACCGTCGCCACGCCTTTCGCCTCGACGTCGGGAGCGGGCGAAACTCGCAGATGGTTCCTGGCGCGAGCAGCGAGTTCGAACCGGTCGCGCTGGTGGACGGCGCGATAGCCTTCAACGGGGCGACCGCGCAGAGACCGCCGTTGGTTACGTTGCTTTCAGGCGGCGCGCAACGAGCACTCGACGCAAATTTACTCCCAAGCGATTTTCCAATCTCGCAGCTCGTAACGCCGCGCGAAGTCTCCTTCCGCGCTGCCGACGGGTGGCTGATCCACGGTCAGCTCTTCCTACCAAAATCGGGCGGAAAACATCCCGGCGTGATTTTCGTCCACGGCGGCCCGCCGCGCCAAATGCTCCTGACCTGGCACTACATGGATTACTATTCGAACTCGTACGCGGTGAACCAATACTTAGCGAGCCGGGGATTCGTCGTGCTCTCGGTCAACTATCGCCTCGGCATCGGGTACGGTCACGATTTCAACTTTCCGCCACGCTGGGGTCCGACGGGGGCGTCGGAGTATCAAGACGTGGTCGCGGGCGCACGATTCTTGCAGCGTCAGCCGAATGTCGACCGCAATCGCATCGGGATTTGGGGTGGCTCGTACGGCGGATACTTGACGGCGCTAGCGCTGGCGCGCAACTCCGATATCTTCAAAACCGGCGTGGACTTTCACGGCGTTCACGATTGGTCGCTCGATATCGACAATCCGGTGTGGGGCTTTACGCAGATCAAACGGTACCAGCGCTACAACACCAAAGCGTTGATGAAAGTCGCCTGGGAGTCGTCGCCCGATTCGGCGATCGCGACGTGGAAATCGCCGGTACTCTTGATTCAAGGCGACGACGACCGCAACGTCGAGTTCCACCAAATGGTCGATCTCGTCGAGCGGCTGCGCATCACGCGAGTTCCGTACGAGCAGATCGTGATCCCCAACGAAATCCACGGCTTCTTGCGCTATGCATCTTGGATCTACGCCGACACCGCCGCCGCCGAGTATCTCGCGCGCCAGCTAAGGCCGTAGCCCCGCCTCAGCGGCCGCCTCGCGTTTGCGGACTCGCAAGCGGTCGCCTTCTTTGAGGATGCGTTTGCGCAATCGAATCGACTTGGGCGTCACCTCGACGAGCTCGTCGTCGTCGATGAACTCGAGTGCCCGCTCGAGCGAAGGTTCCTCCGGCGGCGGCAGCTTCACGTTCTCGTCCGAGCCGGCGGCGCGCATATTCGTGAGTTTCTTTTCGCGCGCGACGTTGATAGCGACATCGTAGTTGTCGTTGGCGCGTCCGACGATCATGCCTTCGTAAACATCCACGCCAGGACCGATGAAAAAACGGCCGCGCTGCTCGAGTCCCATCAATGCGTAACCGGTCGACCTTCCGCCTTCGCTCGCCACCAGCGCCCCCACGTTGCGGCCGGGAAGTTCCCCTTGCCACGGCTCGTGATCGTAATACGTGTGTGACAACACCGCCATGCCGCGCGTCAACGTCAGCAGCTCGCCGCGCAAGCCGAAGATTGCGCGAGTCGGCATCGTGTACTCGAGCCGCTGCGAGTCGCCGACCGTCAGCATGTTCGACATCATCGCTTTACGGCGGCCGAGTGCCTCGATGACCGCACCGGCATAAGCCTCCGGAACGTCAACGACGACGTATTCGACCGGCTCGAGTCGTTCGCCGCCGCGTTCGGTCACGATCACTTGCGGTTTTGAAACGGCCACCTCGTAGCCTTCTCGCCGCATCGTCTCGATCAAGATTGCGAGATGAAGCTCGCCGCGGCCGCGAACTTCGAAGGTATCGGGGGAGCCGGTTTCCGTAATCCGCAGCGCAACGTTCGATTCGAGCTCGCGAAAGAGGCGTTCGCGAATCTGGCGCGAGGTCAAGAATTTTCCGTCGCGCCCCGCGAACGGTGAGTTATTGACGCTGAAAAACATCGAGACGGTCGGTTCGTCGACGGCGACGGCGCGAATCGCCTCCGGCGCGACGGCGTCGGAGATCGTGTCCCCGATGTTGAGATCTTCAATGCCGGAAATCCCCACGATGTCGCCGGCCGAGGCCTCCTCGACGTCGATGCGCTCCAATCCGGCAAAAGTCAGGAGGCTCGTCAGCCGCAGCCCCGTCGTAACGTCGCCTTCGCGCGAGATTTTGGCGATTGGATCGTTGCGTTGCGAGCTGCCGCGAAAGATTCGGCCGATGCCGACGCGACCGACGTACCGGTTGTGATCGATTGCGGAGATGAGGAGTTGAAATGTTCCGTCTTCGGCAGGCGGCTCCGGGACGTGCGCGACGATCGTTTCAAAGAGCGGCTCGAGCGATTCGCCCGGTTTCGAGAGAGATCTCGTAGCGGTTCCGGCCTTCGCGTTGGTGAAGAGAACCTGGAAATCGGCCTGTTCGTCGTTTGCACCGAGCTCAACGAAAAGATCGAACGTTTCGTTGACCACCTCTTGCGGGCGCGCGTCCTTACGGTCGATCTTGTTCACGACGACGATCGCGCGCAGATCGAGCTCGAGCGCTTTGCGCAAGACGAAGCGTGTCTGCGGCATGACGCCTTCGGCGGCGTCCACGAGCAGCAGCACGCCTTGGACCATCTGCAGCACGCGTTCGACCTCGCCGCCGAAGTCCGAGTGGCCCGGCGTGTCGACGATATTGAACTTCACGGCGCCGTGGCGCACCGCGGTGTTCTTGGCGAGGATCGTAATTCCGCGCTCGCGCTCGAGCGGATTCGAATCGAGAACGCGAGTTGCGACCTGCTGGCCCTCTCTGAAGACGCCGCTCTGCTTGAGCATTGCATCGACCAACGTCGTTTTGCCATGGTCGACGTGTGCGACGATGGCGACGTTGCGAATGTCCGGACGAGTCTTCACCTTCATTTGATTCTCCGCCGCTACGCGGGAACCAAACGCGGGTCGCGAAGTTGCATCTATGCGTGTAGTCCTCGCCCTCGCTTGCCTACTCCTCGCCGGCCAAGCGCCGCCGCCCACGCCTGCGCCGATGCCGGCGCCCTCGGCAGTACCGTCAGCCTCTCCGGTGCCGTCGCTCTCACCGGCGCCCACGCTATCGCCAGTCGCTTCGCCGACGCCGTTAGCGACGCCGACGGTCTTGATGCTGCCGCCGGACGCGGCACCCCAGATCTTGTGGGTGCAGCTCAGTTCGACGAACCCGCATGCCGGCGATGCGCTCGACGTCACCGTGTTGACGTCGTCGAACGTCGCAAGCGTCGAGCTGCGCGTCGGCGGGTACGGCGCGAGCATGCCGAAGACCGATGTCGGGCATTTCGAGATGACGTCGACGGTTCCACGGCTCCCGTTTTATATGAATCATAGTCTCACGCTGCAAATCATCGCACGCAACACCGCCGGCGCAACCGCTCAGCAAAACGTCGCGCTGCGCGTGCAGTAGCGCACGCCCGCTTCTCGTTCTCGGTTGCGCGACGCCCAAGGGTTATGATAAGCATCAGCCGAACCCGCCCGGCACCCCAATCCGTCACGAATCTGAAGGAGTATCATTATGCAACTCGAGCCGTATCTGTTCTTCCGCGGCAATTGTGAAGAGGCGTTAAACTTTTATAAAGATGTATTTGGCGGGCAAATCGAAGGGCTTTCGCGCTGGAGCGAGATGCCGAAAGACGCCGAGGGGCCTGAGGTCACGCCGGAGACCGAAAACCGAGTGATGCACGCGAGCTTCAGGGCTCCCGGAATTTCCTTCATGGCGTCCGATGCGACTGTGGGCAAGACGTACGGTGAAGGATCGATTTCGTTGTCGCTGGGGATGGAGCAGGTTGCAGAGGCGGAGCGCGTCTTCAATCGTCTCGCCGATGGCGGCAACGTAGAGATGCCGTTAACCGATATGTTCTGGGGCGCGAGATTCGGAATGCTTACCGACAAATACGGAATCGACTGGATGATCAATTGCCGGATCTAGTAATCCCGCCGGAGCATTCCGTTTGCGATCGTGATTCGGTTGCGGCTTAAGAGCGTAGCGTGCGTTACGGCGCTCGCGGCGTGCGTCGCTGCCTGTGCACAGCGCGGCGGCGGCGAAACTTCGCTTCTGCCAACGTCCGGCAGAAGCGACGCCGGTCGCGACTCACGGATTCGCTTGGTCACGATCGCCGGAATCGGCAGAAATCGACAGCTCGACCGCGTCGTGACAACGTTTATGGCGGAGAACGATGTCCCGAACGCAGAACTGGCGATCTCGAGGGCGGGAAGGGTGACGTTCTCCCACGCGTACACCAATCGTCGCGTCACGGTGTCAGCCACGAAACGTACGACCATCATTCGTCTCGCAAGCCTCTCCAAGGCGTGGACGAGCGCGGCCCTCTACGAGCTCTTGCAAGCGCACAAAATCGAACCTCAGTGGAAAGTCTTCAAGTATCTTGGTATGACCAAGCCGCTTCCGGAGGGCTCTCACGTCGATCCGCGCGTCTACGACATTACGATCGAGGATATGATTCTGCACGAATCGGGCTGGGACGACACCGTCTCACATTGGGATCCCACGTTTAGAATGCGTCAGATCGCACTGGCGCTGAACCTCAAGGGGCCGATCGATCAGACGCAAGAGGTGCGCTATCAGCTGCACGAGCCTCTCCAAGAGAATCCGGGAACGCAGTACGCCTACTGCAACTTTTGCTATACGGTTCTCGGCATGGTGGTGGCCAAGGCGTCGGGCACGAGCTATGAGTCGTACCTGATGAAGTCCGTGGAGGCGAAGCTCGGCTTGAGCAATGTCTTGATTTCCCCGACCGTCGGTGCTCGTCTGCCGGACGAGGTGAGCCATTATTACAATCCGTACTTCGGGAAATCGGCGCTTTACGTTCGATCGAAAAAGCAGTACCCATGGCCGTATTCGGGCGATAGTCTGCTCAACGAGATTGCCGAAGGCGCGGGTGGGTTGGCGACCAATGCCGACTCGATGCTGGCGTTCATGAACCACTATAGTAATTTGGGGTGTCGGTACGCCCCCGCCCCGTGGCCAGTCCTGGGCGCGAGAGGGTGAAATGCCTGGAGCAAATACGTATGCGGCACAGCTGCCCAACGGCGTCAACTATTCATTTCTCGTCAATACGAACGCGTATGCCTACGGAAGCAATCCTTATGCGTTTACGGCGCTGCAGACCGAGATAACGCTCATCCTAACGACCACAGCCGGATAAGCCAACAAAGGAGATACTCGGTGCGCCGTGCGTCCGTTCTACGATGCCCTCATGGCGCTCTTCGGTACTGAACCAACGACGCCACGAGTCGTGCGGTACGGTTATACTCGGCGCTACGGCACCATCCGGGCAGACTTCTTCAATATTTTTGACGATCCCAACGCGCGTCCGACAGGTACGCGTATTGCCTTCGCCGCACCAAGCACTGCGTTTGTTGACGAAGTTGCGGGCGTCGTTCGGAAGCATGGGGGCCAAAATATTGAAGGTCCCCAATACTTCGAACAGCATCACCCGACGTTCTACGCGGTCTTCTTTGAAGATCCGTTAGGCAATCGCTTCGAAGTCTGCCATCACCGCATGGATAAATAGTAACTAAAGGGAGAGGAGCCGCATGAAGAATACCAATGCTATCGATGCATACTCCCCGACGCGTTGTGGCAGCCGTACCGCACCGACCATCGCTTCAAGGGTTGGTAATGACGCCTTGATGCCACGTTGGGTTGTGACGCGCGGTCAGAATCGATGTAGCTTTCAAGCGGCTCCTGCAAAGCCTGCTTAAGGCCTTGATCGGAAAAATCGGCAAATCGGTCCGCGTCAGACGCCGTCGTACGGCAGTACTTTTACAAACCGCCAAGTAAGATAACGTTTGCCATCATGGGAGTGTACGGGTCTGGTGGCTCGCACGGTCTTCAAATGCGCCTTTAGCATAAAGTCGCCTAAAATCGCTAGCGACCGTAAACGCCCGCAGAAGCATATTCTACGGGCGTTTTTGCTGCATTCGAGTTGACCGCACCGGGTCGCTAGGATTCGCAGAAAAACGCAAAGGAGGTGACCAGAAAGTGACCAGCAGACCGAAGGTGCGGCCCGGGGGGTTCTAACACGCGCGGCACTCCCGCAGGGACGCGACTTGCGAATATGCAGCGTCAAAAAAGACGTGGCTAGCTTACGTCTTGCTCTTGCGTTGCGGCTCGTTCTTCGAGGCTCGCCGCTTAGGCTTGATTCGCGACAGCGGCGTTATAAGGTCAACGACTGTTAAATCCAGCACGCGCGCGATCTCGAGCACGGTCGCAAAAGTGGGGTTCGCTTCGCCGGATTCAAGCTGCTGGTAGTGACGGGATGAAAGACCAGCGTCAAAAGCCACGGCTTCCTGCGTCAGATTGCGTTCGAGACGCCGTGCTCTTATGTTCCGCGACAGCCTCCGCAGTGCTGCCTGAAGCCCTTCTGACCCCACGGGAGCGACCGTAACGCAACACGAACTAAATGCCCACGAGATAAAGCCCATGCTCGGGCGAAAACGGTACTGCTCCGAACATGAGCGAGATGAGGTTCTAACCGGCAACGCGATGGAAAAAGATGTTGGCGACGACGCAGGAGACTTGGAATACGATGAGTCCGACTATAACATCTCTATACCGGGCTTGAAGCATCGTCTTCGTCGGCTCGAAAAGAAGGCCGAATACCAGGATATTGAGGCTGTCTTAGCGGCGATTAGCGAAATTCACGAAAAGATTACAGACGCGCGACACATCGAACTCTTCGAAAAGCTTGGGTTTTCCCTGCCGTCGGTTGATCCGAACCGGACCTGGCGGCCACTTTTTATCCCGCCATGCGTAAGCAATCGTGTCCCGATTTTTGACACATATGGCCCGTATGATCGAAAACGCGAAATCGGCTACAGAAGCGAGGGAAAGGAATTCCCCGACAATATTCTGGAGCGTGCAGCGGATTTTGAACAGCGAGCAAAGGCGGGTAGAAGTAAGCTGGAGTTTTGGCAACGGCTGTTCGACGGCGTTTTTTCGACAGAAGAGCGTGCGCGTAAGATTGCACTGCTTCGAGACGAGGAGGTTGATTGGTGGAGACTCCAGCGTCGCTTTAAGCCATTGCTGAAGCGTTGGGCTAAACCCTTGACACTTGGATTTGAGAGCAAATGGCCTGAAATCGTGAAGGTGCGCGCGGAGATCGCCGAGCGTGAGGGGCTGCGAGACAAAAAGCGCCGGGCCGAAATTGTACATCCTAAACCGCCGACCAAGGAGGAAATCAATAGGGCGCGTGTCGCGGCAATGGACAAGAAATCTCGCGAAACTATCGACGCTCTACGAGATCGGGTGCATAAGACTCCCGAGTGTCCCTATTGCGGCGAGACAGTAGGTGGGCGCGGGTACCACCTCGATCACATCGTCCCTGTGTCGCGGGGTGGACTAAACGCAATTGATAATTTGGTGTATATATGCATGCTGTGCAACCTGAAGAAAAAGGACCTCGGCCTTCTAGCGTTTGCAAGAAAGGCGGGAATTGTCATCGAGCCACTTGTTGAGCGCCTGCATAGGCTCGGCAAACATTACTAAGTTTTGAGCTCTCGGCCCGCAAGATTGCGGACCCTCTTACCGAGTTAGACTGCACCCTAAACTCCAAAGGTGTGCGACGTAGCGCGTTTCACTATCCATCGCTGGTTGGGAACACACCTGACCCTTCGGAATCTTCACCGCTGCAATCTTGTGGGGTCCCGTGCCGGACGCGAAGCATGCTTGCAGCAATAAGCGCTACGCGGCAGCTTCGCTTTCACGGGTTTCCATTTCGCGCTTACTGTGACGGGCGACGCTTTACAAACGGAAAAGATTAGACTTCTGGTCTTATCCCGCCGGAGGAGCGCCTACAAACGCCTAGCGCTTCGGTCACCGAAACATCCGGGGATCACGGTGGCGCGATCCGTCTTAGCTATTCACTTCCAACTGAATACGACGAGCCCGTTGCCGGTCGCCTTATGCCAGCCTTGCCACATTTGGTATTTGGTTGCCTTAGCGTAGACGTACGACGATCCGCCACCGCCGCCGCTACCAGGCACACCGTAGACGCTTGCATATCCGGCCTCGCCACCGGCACCACCACCGCCACCGTAATAACCGCCTCCGCCACCGCCGCCAGCGCCTCCGTCTCCGTAGTAGGCGGACGGATTGTATCCGGCCTGACCGCCGCTGCCGCCCCTACCTAACGTGCCGTCGCCTCCTGAGCCTCCGTAGTACGAACCAGAACCGCCGCCAGCACCGCCCGAGCCTCCAGAACTCTGGGTGCCGCCGCTTCCGCCGCCGTCGCCACTACGATACGGGCCACCGCCGTTGCCGCCTATTTTCCCGCCGCCAGCGCCGCCAATACCGTAAAAGTAGGACGAAACGAAAATCGAACCGCCCGCGCCGCCACCGCCACCAGCTACGATGATGCGATCGCTGAGCGAAGTTCCGCCCTGGCGCACATCCGATGCGCCGCCGCCGCCATTTCCGAGACAATAGCTGCCGCTACACCTACTATGCGGGTACACTCCGCCCGGACCGCCGCCATTGAATCCGCCGCGCCCGTAATACGATCCTTGACCGCCAACGAACGCATATAACGTCTCGCCAGGCCGAACAACGATGTCAGCATACACACGGCCACCGCGGCCCTCGTACTCCCCTTGGCTTCCGGCAGCGCCGCGTGCGACGACCGTGATCGACCTCACGCCCGCGGGCACTGTGAACGATTGCTTGGAGCCGGTGTAGTAGAATGTCTTATTGCCTGTCAGCGGTCTGACGCCGTTGCTCACCTGACTGGGGAGCGGACCGGTCGATGATCCGCCGCACGCCACTAGCAATGCCGTGGCCGCGCTGATGCCTAGAGCACAGCGTGCAAACCCAAAAGCTGTCATCTCATGCCTCCGAAAGTCCGAACGGCTAGTGCGTAGGTGTTCGACACTCTGGCCGCCTTGGCTTCCTTAACAACCCTCCAAGATGGGTCGTCACTTTGGACGACGAACCTCGCGCGCTTATAACGGAAAGAGCGCACCTAAAGTCCAAGGCTTTGTGCCATAGCGCGATTCACCATCCGTCGCTAGTGGGGAACACCTGATTACTTATTGGCTCGGCGGGAGGCGTTTTGCACGCGCGGCTAACCCCCGAGCTTTCCGCGACGAGGGAATGCGTAGGGACATGCGGCGCCGGAACAGCATTCCACTTGCGAACCTCGTTCGCGAGCATCTCAAGGCCGTAAGAGAGCAGCGCTGACGTTACAGCGCACACGGGAACGTCCGCCGACAACGCAAGGCGCGCGATGGGCTCCGCAATCATGCCTGGCATCCGCAGAGTATTCCGAAATCCGTCGTGCGGGTGCTCGTGCGCTTCGAGGAGCATGGCTCGCGCGCAGCGCCGAAGGGCCTTGCGGCTAGGCTGCCCTTGTGCGAGCATTTGGGCGAAGCGCGGCAGGGCGGAAACGTCAAGACGACTCGCCGAACGCGGGTCGCGCAGAACCTTATGCAAATAGCCGAGTCCTGACGGCGCGAGCACCGTTTGCATTTTGCGCTTCCGCTTCTTATGCACCCACGCGACGTGTGAGCCAAGAGCGCGCGGGCCGCGGCAGACTTTCTCGCATCGCACACCGTTGACGCTCTCTGGACACTGGCGCGGTGCAAAATCGTGGATCGGGCAGCGGCACCCCGGGGGATGCGAATGCTTCATGCGGGGCACGCTTCGCGTTGGCTTCGCGTGGACTCTTCATCGGAGATTCTCGCGGAATCGTCCGCCGAATCGTCCGTTTGCACGTACGACTCTGAGCCCTTGCACCTGTCCTCAAAATCGTTCGGATTCGCCCGCACCCTAGGGGGTGAGAACTATTCCGAACGATTATCTTCGCCGTTTTCCAAATCGCCCGGCGAATCGTTCTGTGCGGCGTACGATTCGGAAAGCGCATAGCGTCTCGCTCGTGCTTCGCCAATCGCGACAAAAATCGGGTCCTTTACGGCTGCGAGCACGCGATCGCGCGAAAGACCCATGCGCTTTTGGATCACTTTGCACGACACTCCCTCTCGATCGCCTCGCAGCAGCTCCGCGATCCTTTCAACGTCGGACGGCTCCGAGATGTCAATGAACGGCCCGGCTTCGCCTACGCTGCCGTCGTACGTGGCGACGACGAGTTCACCGTCAAAATCGAACCGCGCAACAAAGGGTTTGAATAACTCACTTTCGCTCATCTTGCGGCACGCGATCGTGGCACGAGTGACGTGCTGTTCGCTGTTTGGGAGCGGCATAGCATGCCACATAATGCGGGCGGTCGCCTCCTTTTGGATGTTCCCGTAATAATCCCCGTGTGCTGCGCCATCTTTGGGCCGGTGCGGATGGTCGATTATGATTCCGTTACAATCGAACTCCTGATAGAGAGCACGAAGTGTCCGAAGAAAGCGGCGATGCGCTTCTGCGGCGTCATCGCCGCGTGCCATTCGAAATGCGTCCGACCAAGTGTCGATCACGACGAATGCCCCACGATGCGTTTCAAGTGCGCCGCGCAACGCCACAAAGTTGAATCCATCAGGCGAGACGATGAGCAAACTCTCAATAGGCAGCCCCGAGCGAAGCACCCGGCGCTCGAACGCGCGTGCACCGGCATCAAGATTCACATAAAGGGCATACGGGCGACGGCGAACCGCGAAATGTCCGAGAAATGGGTTGCCGGTTACCGTGCAGACCTCGGCATGAAGCGCGATCCATGTCTTGAGCGAGCCCGGTGGACCGAATAAGATTGCTGGACCATCTTCCGCCGGAAGCAGTCCTTCAATGTCCCACTTTGCAGACGGCACACCGCGCCGCGCGATCTGTGCAGCGCTCTCAAATGACCAGTCCACTGTTGCACTTTCTTCCAGATATGGGGGCAAAAAAATGTCGTGACGCGGTTTGTAGCGTCGTTCAGTGTCAGTAGCGTAATTCTTGCAGTTCCGAATCATCCAGCGGTGGATCGCAGCGCCCGGCATTAGCTGCACGGAGCGTTGCAAGTATTTCCGACGCATTTGCGCCTTTGTCGCGCAACGAGGACGCTAGCTGATGAAGAACGCGATGCCGCTCGCCGTCTTGGATTTGTTGTGGCATCTCGAAGGGGGCACGGTTGCTCTCAGCGCGCGACGACTGCACCGCCTCGATCCAAGAGTCCGGTAACTTTGCGAAGTCTTCCGGCGAGCCGTCATCCCATGCGTAGCGATTGCCGGAAGCGTGTATCGACGGTTCGAGCACGATGAAGCCACCGCTAGACTTGAAGTCTATCCCTGGATAAGAGTTGCCGAATGCAGCGTTCCTGGACCGCAGTTTGACGTTGAGCGGCAGGCAACAGACTAGGTGCGCCCCACGTCCTCCCGTGATCTGACGCCTAGTTTTGAGCGGGCCAAGCTCGCTCTCCAGGCGCGCGAACGAATCGAAGCCGCCGTTTCGCAAATCTACGTCAACGCAAGCGCAGCCATCGCGTCCAAGGGCCCAACCGATGTTAGCGGTGGGCCACTGCTCAAACCATCTCCGAATCGTTCCGGTGTCCGTTGTCGCGAGTGCTTCCCAATCCATGATTCGCGGATGCTTTCCAGGGGACGCACATGCCGGATCGCCGCAGGTGCAACCGCCGTCGCGTATGCCGTGAACAGGGAAGATGTGCCGACCGTCGCGGGCGTGCTTTAGACCGGCGTCGAGCATTGGATTCGAGCCGGTGGCGCTCATGGAATCCAGTCGGGCAGGGTTTGCGGTGCGACGTGCCAACGCACGACGCAATCGAGGTGACACCAGCGATGGCGCGGTTTCGACTGCGGTGGCGCCGACGCGATAAGCCGGCCCCAGCGAATTACGCTAAAACATAGGCCGCACCAGGACGAGAACCTCGCCGCGAACGCCTCGGTGCGTAACTCTCGGCGCTTCGCTTTGATGGCTCGTTCGAGTTGTGAGGCGCTCAAACCGTGCGCCAAGGTTTCGAGGCTACGACCTGGAACGTCACCTGTGCAGTCGGTATTCGTTCCCAGCGGCGCCCCACTTAGTGGGTGCGCCGCTTTCACGTCGCGCGCTGCTCCGTGCTGAGTCGCGCTAAATACTCTTCGATCCCGGCGACCGGCACGATTCGAGCCCTGCCGATTTTGATCGAAGGCACGGTACCTGTCATCAAGAGTTCGGCAGCCATCGTTTCCCCGATCTGAAGATACTGCGCGAGTCCTTTTTTGCCACGCACTATAATTTGAGGTTCGCTTGAATTCGGCATGGGCCGAGTATATGCGCGGAAGGGTGCCCTCAGCAATGCCCCGAATAAAACGATATTCGGAACAACTGCCAGAAGAGGAGTCGCGATTGGGACGACCGTCCAAGAGGCAGGTCCCGCGTCGGCAGCAAGAGGCGCTTCAAGAGCACGTTCGCCTGGGCTTAAAGCTGCTAGGAATCACACAGTCCGAACTGCGCCGCGAATATGGGACGCTGCCAGAGAAGCCAACATGGCGGGAACGCGAGGTCGCTGAGCAGGCGCGACGCAGCGATTATCGTTGGGTTCGAAAGCACCTCAGCCGCACTGACCCGCACTTCACATATGACGTGGCGCGCAAGCTGTTCGAAATGGTGGCGGAACACCCTGAGGTCGGTAAGCTTTCTCCCGTGCGCCACGGGCAGTGGAGTCAATGGCTCCACGACGCCCAGGCCACGGCGGCTTTCGACTTGGACGAAGCGCAGAACCAAGGCGAGTTGTTTGCGTTCGTGCCCGTGGTCCAACAACAGCGCTTTGCGGAGGCTATAGTGGAGCTGCTCGAACGTGACGGCACTGAAAATGGTAAGCGACCGTTCAGCCGTTCCCGAAAGTCGCTCATAGCGAAGACGATAGAGCTATGGTTGCGCCGGGAAGGCGGACGAATGGCTTACCATCTTGGCACCATCTATCCACGGCGAATCGTCAATAACTTTCCCAAAATCAACGAAAAGCAATGCCATGAAGTTTTCATGGCTGCCCATGACACCGCATTCATCATCGAGCGCGGCTTGCTTAAATCGAAAGCAAAACGCGCCACAACTCGCAACGTAAAGAACTAACGCAACTTAAAAGAGAGGGAAACCTATGTCAGATAAACGGCTCAAGCACCGAGGCACGAGAAACGGGCGTGCCGTCTGGTCGGCTGTGCTTCCGCTTTCGCGCGGCGCAGACGGCAAGCGGCGTCAGCATCGCTTCAGCTTTCTTGGGACTAAGAAAGAGGCAGAGAAAGCCTTGATTAGAGAGCTAGCAGGGATCGACAATGGCAGTTACATTGAACCGGAGAGCACATCATTTGGGAGGTACGTCAACGATTTCTTAGAGGGATCGAAGGCGATATTTTCCGCAACGAGTTGGCAGCGCTTCGAGTCACTCGCGCGCGTGCACATCGTACCGAAGCTCGGTAATGTCCCGCTACAGAAGCTCACTGCCATACACCTTAACAAGGTTTACGTCGCCTGGCGCGAGGCGGGATTGAGCGGTCAGACAGTCGTTCACCACCATCGCTTTATCCATCGCGTCCTAGCACAAGCATTGCGAGAGGGCCGGATACGCCATAACGTTGCAGCAGTCGCGAGCAAGCCGAAAGCCCCACGGCGCGAGATGCGGAGCCTCTCGGGGGAGGAACTCGCCAAGCTACTCGCCGCCGCAAGCGGTACACCGTTTGCCCCGCTTCTCACGGTCGCGCTCGCGAGCGGTGCGCGACGAGGCGAGCTTCTTGGTCTAAAATGGGACGACGTTGATCTTGCGCGTGGCACGATCTCCATTCGGCGTGCCCTCGAACAGACCAAAAAGGGTGGGGTCGCCGAAAAGACGCCCAAGAGTGGCAAAGCAAGAGTCGTTTACCTACCTGCAAGCGCCGTCGAGGCGCTGCGTCGTCACCGGGTCGCAAAAGGCAGGCTCGGCCCCGGCTACGTCTTTCCTGGCGACGATTCTGGCGCCGCTTGGATACCGCATAAGGTCACTGATGGCTTCCGCGCCCTCGCGCACACGGCAAAGGTCTCCGGAGCCTCGTTCCACACGCTACGCCACACCTGTGCCAGCCAGCTCCTTGCGCAGGGCGTCCACCCGAAGGTCGTTCAGGAGATGCTCGGGCATTCCACGATTGCGATCACGATGGACCTGTACTCACACGTCACGCCGTCGCTCCAATCGGAAGCTGCCGAGAAGCTCGACGCCGTTCTTCAGCAGGCGCTGGCAGGGTCTTGTGCCGCGAGCATGTAGAGGTGACCTAAAGGTGACCAGCAAGCCGATCGTTGCAACTATTGACACTGTGCTCGGTGTCAAAAACCTTGCAAAATAAGACGTTTCTCACTCATGGGAGCGTACGGGTCTGGTGGCTCGCACGGTCTTCAAAATCGCTGAGGTCGTCGCAAGGCGACTGGTAGGTTCGATTCCTACACGCTCCCGCCAAAACTCCGTGATTTCACACCGTTTTCCCTAAGCTCCGGCACAGCGCCAAGCTGCTGCAAGCATCCCAAGCGCGTCCTACCTGACCCAGCCTTCGACGATTCTTGCCGTCAGCAAAGCGGCTAATCGTCACGCCGGGAGTGGGAACCGTATTATGCGCCGGCGGAATGCCGGCGAGATCGCGTTGACGCGTCCCACGACAGGACCAGCGAGTCACTACGGTCTCGTCCTCGGCGATCAAATCTTCGATTGTGAACCGAAGGTCGCGAAAGGCACCCCGATAGAGCTACAAGCTTCTTTAATAAAGCGGCCAGCCAAGTTTTTCTTTTTTCTCTGACACGAAAAGAGCGAGGCTTCGCCTCGCTCCGGTTTCGCCAATGGGTAAACTAGTTTGCTGCTTTTACGCAGTGGATCGTGACCTTCGCCACCTTGCCTGCCGGATCGGTCGCGGTAGAAGCATCGCTCGTTTCCGTATCGCTAATTTTTGTCACGACGTCGGTGCCGCTGCTGCCGTCGAGCCCTTTGCCCGTCCACGTAATGGTGCTCCCTTGCCATCCCGGTGACGATTCGGTCCCATAGCCTCCGGAACTATCGACGCTGGTCTGAACCCACCGTTTAATCGAAGTGTCATAGGTCGTATAGGTCGTACCCGTAATGGTGCTGTTTCGATATTGATCGAACGGGGGCGCCGTATCTTGCGTCACCATCCATGCGCCGTCCATGGCAACAGTCGTCGTGCTGGTATCGGGACGTTGCTTCCCTCGCAACATCTGCGTGCACGACCACGAACCTGCTAAGAACATCATGGGAGAAAAATCGGGGCGCGCCATGGGAACCTGCGTCGGCGCAGGAGCGGGCGACGCGGCCGAGATCAACGGCATCGATGCCAGCCCAAAAATTAAGGCGATCGCACCAAGCGCTGCGAGTGCTGCTTGCTTCATATTGAATCTTTCCTAGGAACTTCATGCGCACTGCGACGCATTTCGGAAGTGGCGGGGGCCATCGCAGCCAAAGCAACGATCGCAGGGACGGCGAGAAGAATGGCTACTGCCAAAGCACACGGCGGCAAACCGGCTGAAGCGCGGTCCCCGTGGCGATCTCCTCTTTTACAGTCTGCGCCTCGCTCATTGAATCTGTCAATAGCGCAAACCGGCTATCTCTTCCTTACCGCGCTGCTCCGCGACCTCGCGAAGCCGTCGCTGCATCGCCTTACGGGGTATTGCGCGAGACCTTCTGCTTTAATCGGCCGGGGTCGCGAAGCGCCTGGTAGAATGCGCCTTGATATTCGACGAGGCTCGATTCGGGATAGTCGCCATCGTCACTGCCGCGAAAGCGGTAGATCGGCCGCAAGAATTGTCGCGGCTGCGAAAGCGCTACAAACGCTTCTATTTCGTTTCATTTCGAAGGCGTTCTCCCCGAGTAACACGCCGCGTCCCCCCGTGTCTATGCTCTGCTACTTTATCAAGATTTGGTCAGGCGATTTACTAGGGCGACATCCCGCACGGGTAAGCTGGGTGCTAGGAGTCGAAACTAGACAGCGTGCCAGCCTTCAGCCGACGAACGCTTGGGAAGTTCGAGGACGCGTCAGCGTCGATTCCTCTTCGTCAGATAGATCGGGCATTTGAAGGCGTGGATATTCGTCTGGGCGAGGACCCCGGCGGAGCGGGCGGGGAGCGTCGAACGCAATTCCGCCGTTACTTAGCCAGCGTTGATCAGAATGATCCGCAACAGCTAGATCGACTTGGCGATGCGCTCGGGGCATTGATTGAGGAAGTGGCTGCATCGAAGGAAGATTTCCTCATCAAGGCCGCGGAGCGTGACGGCTTCTTCTTCGCGGACGGCGCCTTTAGGCCGGGCGTGACTGCTCCACGTTCTTTCGCGGTGACCCGTGTCGAGGACTTGGCGTTTATCGATGACCGTGGTAGGCGGCTGCATTTCCTCGCAAACGATAATCCTAAAGAGGCCATCGGCGGAGCAAAGGAGCTGGTCGAATCGGTTTGTCGGACAGTCTTGCGCCTTAACGGCGAGCCGGATCCTGCAAGAACAGCTGATCTGGTCGATATCACCAAATCGACCCTCAAGGCCCTCGAGCTAGTTCCGCCAGGTATCGACGATGCGAAAAGGGGCGCCGCTCTCGCCCGGAGATGTTTACAGCAGCTAGGCGCGGTCGTTGCTAGTCTCGGTGAACTGCGTAACGTATACGGTTCGGGTCATGGGCGCGACGGCAACTGGAAAGGTCTTTCACCGCGTCACGCTCGACTCGCGGTTGGCGCGGCCGTCACGTTCGCCGGCTTCGTTGCGGAAACGTACGTGGAACGGGCGGCCTTGAAAAACGGCTGACAATGCCGAAAACGCTCGATCGCGGTTAAGTCAAGATGGCTTTGAGCGCGCCGGCAGCGGCGGCGATGTCGTCGTCGCTACCGTACGTGAAGCCGAGTAGGAAACCGTGGCAATCGCGTCGGATGCAGAGCCGCGAGAGCGCGACGAGGCGTTGTCCTGGAATAATCTGCGCCATGCCGACGTCGTCGAAACCGCGCTTGGCGTGAAATGCGACGTGGAGACCGGTTAGTGCCGGACCAAAACGAAAGCCCGATCGCAGTGCTGACCGCAGCGCCGCCTGCGCGCCTTCCACAATGACCACCTGCTCGGGCCGCACGCTGACGCCGCGAAACTGGCGCAGGTGGCCGGCGATCGGTCGCGTCCGACGGTCGAAATCTTCACACGTTCACGAGCGGCACCTGACCCATCAAACTCTCGCTGGGAGCCACGGTGTCGCTGCAACTAGTGCAACGATGAAAGGACGGATCGCAAAAAGAGCGTGACTGGAAGACGACGACGAGTTAGCCGCCCCGCCTAGAGTTTTCCTACCCACATGCTCCAGTTAGCAAAATTCGGGTTGGTCGTCGAAAAGGGATATTGAGCGGCTACCCAGATCGACGTATCGTCGGTCGGGTCGACGCACGCGGCAGTTGTCTCTCCATAGTAGTTGTAGCCTCGACCGGATCCCTCATAATAGGGGGCTTCGCCGCCCTTCAAAAGGACGCTGGACCGCAGATCCGGTTCGGTAGCGTAGTACGCACTTAGACGGATCTCGGGGTAGATTGCTGCGCTCGTGCGGTTGGTCGCAAATACCATGTTGCCGAATTTGTTCACTTCGATTCCCGGCCAGGCGTACGAGAAAAGCTCGCCCTGTTTGTCGCTCTCCGAAGCGCCGCCGAATGTGCGGTCGATCTCGACGTTTACCGTCGGATAATCGCCAACGTTCACGCGAATGAGACGGCCGGACGAAAGGTCCCCGCTGCCGCCCCAGTTATACGAATTGTTAGCAGTGAAGTAGAGCTTGCTATCGCGGTAGACCGCCTTGAGAAAGGCATCGCTGATCTGCGGTCCCATGGCAATTGGCGGCGGGTTCGGCACGTAGTGGCCCTTCTGAGCGGCGTTAAGCAGCCCGTTCGATACGCCGGGGAGCGCGACGTCGGCGCGGCGGAACGTCTGGCTCGGCGTGAAGGGATTGTCAATCGCCCAAATCTCCGCGCGGTTGCCCCATTTATTGACCAAAAAGATGCGTTCGCTCGGCCCGTGATGCACCGCCGGCTGGATAATATAGGTCGGGGTTCCGTCGGGATTGTCCCATCCCCACCATTCCCACCGATCGATCGCTGAAACCGGAAGGCCGCTCGCCATCTGATCGGCATTGCGAATCGCCACGCGCCAGTATTTCTCCACACCACCGGCGGTTCTGACCTTATTTGTCTGCACGAAGACGTGCTGCGCGATGCCGATGCACGGATAGTCGGCGCCATCGCCGGGTTCATAACCTGAACCCGACGCCGTCGGCGCGGCCTCCCAATAGTAGAAATAAAATCCGTCAAGAGGGTTCTGGCTTTTGGAAACTGCGCACAGGAAGGCCGGCACTACCAGGCCTGGGCCCACGTTCGCGGTTAGGGCGCAGACCCAAAATCGTTTGCGATACTCATCGAAGATCATTCGAAGATCGTAGATGTTGTAGCCACCCTTGACGCTGGGCAGCCCCAGGGACTCGAAGAAATCTTCGGCGCCGGTAACGCCGTATGCTATCGTGCCATCCTTCGCATAAAAAGCCAGCGCCGCGCGGCCGCTTACGCCAACGTGCGAATCGCTCACCGCGATCTGCTGGTCGGAGCCTTCGCCGCCCGCGTTGAGGCCTCCCGAAGCCTGCCAGCTTACCGACGGATCTGGGGTAAGCATATTTCCGCATCGGGTGGCGGCACGAGCTCTGGACGAATCACGCCGTTTGTGCCGACCATGTGCTCGGGCGTCAGTTCGTAGGGCCCTTGCATAGAGCCCGAGGCGCCCGCGTTCCCAAGCTGCTCGTTTTCGGTCATTTTAAGAAAAGCGTTGACTGAAGCGCTCGAGCATAGTTCGCGATATGTCGGCGGAAGAGCAATGCGGCGATTACCAGCGTGGCGCTGAAGCAGCAGAGAAGCTCCAAGGAGCCCTCACCGCCATCGGGCGCGAGGCCGGTGAGCCGCTCGATCCAATCCATGGGCTACCCATAACAATGCGCTCGCACTCCGATGATGTCAAGACATCACCTGGGCGGGATTCGCTCATCCCGGAGCCAACGAGCCTCCTGCGAGAAGCGGCTTAAGAAATGCACCGTCGTTGATGCCCACTTCCGCCGCGATGAGGTCGTTGAGCAGCCGGTTCATCCGCAGAATCGTCCCCCGGCTTTTCTCCGGCTCCAGCACCAAATTGTGCACTTCATGCGGATCGTTATGCAGATCGAAGAGCTGCACGTCGTTGTCCCTGAGGATTTCCTCAAGCGTGGTTGGAGTATTAAAGGCGGTCGGTGCGTAGTAGCGGCCGAATTTGTACCGGCCGTCGAATGCGAACGAAACGAGTCCGCGCTTTGTCAATTTCGCCTGCGATATGGATGGCTGCAGCGTGGTATTGAGCATTTGCGAGTCCATCACGGCCTGGAGATACTGGGCATCGACCGTACCAAGGCCCATGTAATTGTAGAGTACGCCCTGGCGCACCTCGTCAATCTTGGCTGCGCCCGGATTCGTCAGTAGTTTTGAGAAGTCGCGTCCGGCGAGCCCTTTGACGGCCACTGCCTGCTTCTCTTCCGGCATCCCGGTGAGTCCGACGAATGTCGGCAGCAAATCCAGGTGGCTCGTAAGTGCCCTGCACGTCGCGCCGGTCGCGCCAAGGGGATGCGCGATAAACATCGGTACGTGAGCGTTTTGCTCATAGATGAATGGCCCTTTCCCTTTGAGGCCGCCGTGTGAGCCGCCCATCTCGCCGTGATCGGCCGTAAAGATCACGACCGTGTCGCGCCACAAATCCATTTCATCGAAAACGTCGACGACTTGCTTGACGTTGCGTTCGTTGTCCTGAATCGTGTTCAAATAATAGTTGTAGAAGATCGTCCACATGTCGGTACGATTGGTCGGGATCGTGCCGGACCATCCGTCCCAGCCTTTCTTGTATTCCGAGAGCGCTTCGGGCGTTCCGTGTGCATTCAATGACTCCGCAAGGCTGGGCGCCAACGTCAGCGGCCATTTCTTTTCGTAGATGGAATTTGGTGGCGGCGGCGGCGTCGCCGAAGGCGCCACGGGTTTCTGAACCTCCGGCTCGCCAGGAACGTTGGCGTCGCCATACATGATGTCGTGCGGGTTGACGAAGGCCGCAACCATAAAAAATGGCTGACCGTGCTTACGCGATTGCAACGCCGCGTTGCGCAGCCAGCGGACGCTTTCGCCTGCGATGAATGAATCGTTCTCGAAACCGCTCAGGGGAGCGCTACCGATATCGCCGCCAGCGCTGAAAACGTCGAAACCATAGGGTTGAGCAACCGTGCTATAGTTTATGTTTGGTTCGGGGTTCAGAATGCTCTTGTCCATCTCGAACTTGCCAAAGTAGGCGGTCTTGTATCCGAGCCCTTTTAGAACCGAACCCATGTTGGGGATGCTCGGATTGAGCGTTGGGACGAAGTCGAACTGCATCTGATCGATGACGTGGTGATATTGCGGAGGTCGGCCCGTCAGGAAGGTCGCGCGCGACGGCGAGCACTGTGCCGAGGCGATGTAATGGTTGACAAAGGCAACGCCGTTGCGCGCGATTCTGCTAGTGCCCGGTAGCATATATTCGGGTCCACCAAGAAGTTGATGGGTCTGCTGATCGACGATAATGAAGACGATGTTATAGGGCGGCTTTTTGGGCGGCCCCTTGCGCACGCCCTGATGTTCGGCTGGTTGCGTGGATGGCGATGCTTCTCCGACACTAGGTAATCCGAGGGCGGTGGCGGCCAGAGTGGATGCTCCAACCAGAACGTCACGACGCGTAACAACAGTAGCGTTGGACTCGACTTCTTTCATCGCGAAGGTCCTTTTCGTACGGCGCAGCTGACAGCGTTTCGTTTAATCGGTTCGGTGCTTCGGCAGAGCAAGAAATCACTTCCTTCTCTTCATCGAGCAAGGCGAAAACGCTGGAATGCCGGCCTTCGGGAAACATGTATTCCGCAGATGGCCCTCAGAAAGGCATCCTATAAACGGGTAAAAGCGGCGGCGAAGAACAGCTGGTTGGTACACGGTGAGGGAACTAAGGACGCGCCGCGTCAAACGGAGTTAATTTTGCGTCGCATCGTCGGTTTGCCGTTAACCTGATGCCCGAGAGCGTTTAGAGATTGCCGAATATCGATGGCTGGGCGGTGGCCTTTGCTGTATAGTTGGTGAGATTTTCGACTTGCTGACAATGCGGTGGAAAGAGGCCTTTCGCGTAGTAATTCTCCACCATGCCGGTGTCGCCGAAGTTGTACATCCCGGTAGCGAGGAGATAAGGATTGCTTAGCCGATGGTCCGGAACCGACGATGTGTTCTTGGCGATCACTGTCTTGGCATAGGCGACTTTGCCCGCCATGAGGCCGCAGAAGTACGGGATCGCCTCGGTAATGTCGAGGGCAAACGCACGCGCGCCGGCTGCATCGCTGATGCCGTGAGCCGAACCGACCAGGTATCGTAGCTTCAGCTGCGCGATGCCCATGTCGTAGCCAAGCGGATCGTTTTGCGTATTGCTCTCTCCCGGTCCGAGATTCCCGTTTTGGCAGTTCGGATCACCGGTGCTTTCGATCAAGAGACACCCGGATAGAAAGCACGGATCGAGATCGTATTCCTTGGCACCAGCTTCGATTGCTTCCGCGATCGCCGCAGCTTGCCTCGCATCGATCTTATGGATTACGACACCCTTGACCGCGACGGTATACGATGCGGCGAGTTTAAAGAAAAGCAGTCCATTATTGTAATCGAGGATCGCGCGGGCCAGCGGCGTCAGCTCGGCGTCCGCGTCGCGTCCCTCGATCCGCGATACTAGGTCGCGGAGCACGTCGTGGATCTCGCTGAGGATGAGGTCGCTTATAGATGACATGACGCGCTTTAACCTAAGGAAACATTTGCACGGTGGGCGATGCGATCCTCCGGCGCGACGCCGCTAGGCCATTTCTTTCGCCTATCTAATCCGCTGAATACACGGTGTTCACTTCGGCATCGCGATTGCGGCACAGGCCACGTACCTATTGATATCGGCACTGCTCTCGTGGACGTCGATGACGTACGTGCCCTCGAGCAGGTCGCCGAGGGTGGTGCCCGATATCGTTGTCGTGCTGCTTCCATGGACAATGTTGGTCAGAGTATATTTAGGGACTGGGTTCAGCATTGCGCAAGTGCCGGCGTGAATATGAACCGGCTGCGTGCCGTTTTGGCCGCCGGACATTTTGACGACGACCCTGACACCGCCGGGAATCTGCTCGAGCATCGCAGTACCGGTATTACCTGGCCGATTCTGAGCGTACAGTTTTAGATTCAGAGTAGACGGATAGGCGCCCGCCGTCGCGCAGACGATTGCGCCCAACGTTGCGGCGACGAATGCCGTCCATAGAGTGCGCATGGTTGACCTCCTCGGGCAAGAAGATACTGGAAGGCTCAAGCGTATAGGGCTCGGTTTCAAAAGTCGGTACGCTATGGCGCCAGGAGAGCAACCCGCTCCCCAAAAACTTCTTGTTCGTGCCCTTCGGGGATTAGCCGCCCACGAAACTGCCAGGAAAGTGACCGCTAAGCAAGTCCTCATACCCAGCCAAGCCGTGTCTAAGCAGAACGCGATCCTCGGCGGCTTAAGTGCGACCATGATCGGCGAGGTCGTAAAAACCGCAAAACTGGTCGCGCTGGAAACCTCCGAGCAGATTTATGAAGCCGATCTTCCAATACGAGACGTTTATTTCCCAATAGATGCAGTGCTTTCAGTAGTAACACAAATGCGCGACGGCGGCTCAATCGAAGTAGGGACAGTAGGCCGGGAGGGGGTCTCGGCGATCCCGTTGCTGCTCGGAGCAACGACCTCGGCCAACGAAAGTTATTGCCAAGTTCCGGGTCGCGCGGTCGTCATTAGCAGCGATCATTTTCGACGATTACTCGACGGCGGAGATGGCCAGTTTCGTGGCATGCTCGATCGATTTCTTCAAGCTTACGTCAATATGTTGGGACAACTTGCCGCATGCAACGGGATGCATACCATCTACGAACGATGCGCACGTTGGCTTTTGTTGACGCACGATCGCGTCAACTCCGAGAAGATCGCTCTGACGCATGAATACCTTGCGATGATGCTGGGCGCGCGCCGTTCCGGCGTTACCATCGCCGCGGCCACACTTCAGCAAGCAGGGTTCATTCGCTATGCTCACGGCCATATCGTTATTCTCGATCGACAAGGTCTCGAGGACGCTTCCTGCGAGTGTTATAGTGTCGCGCGCGCGCAGTTTGGCCCGCTATTGGCGCCTATGGGCGAGAGGAAATAGTAGCGGCCAGGAGGCGCTCACCCAATGGAGAGTCGCGCCAAGTGCTGCTTACTCCGAGATCAATTTACGGTAGCTGGTGTGAAACCGTACAGATTTACCGCCAGGCCGTTGCTAGGCTAGCCTCAAGGGCCTTTGATAGGAATGAGGCAGAGGTGGCTCATTTGCGCATTTTCGACAAACGCTTCCACGACAGCGCGAACCATGTTGGAGAACCTAGATTCGAGGCTCGCCATTTGGGGGACGTTTTCGAAATCGAGGACGCCGACGCGGTACAAGTAAGCTGCCAGGAGATACTGCGCTGCCGTGACACGCAGCCTCAGTTCGAGTAATACGTTTCGGCTCTACGTCCACCGCAGCGGCGGGACATTTATCGGCTTGTGCACTGAGCTGAGAGAAGTCATTGAAGGTTCCACTGCCGATGAGATCGTTGTGAAAGCCAAAGCTCTGATCGACTCCGTAACGAACCGCGTAAAAGCCCGCAAACCGCGCATCACTGTCCGCGTGAGTCCGAACTTGCGAGAAGTTCCACGTACTTGACCCGACTTATCATTGAACCGAACGCACACGGCGCCGCCGAACCTGAAACCTCGGATGTGATTTCGGTCGGCCGGATGTACGAATACGGCGAGAGTGTACCGCGGGATTACGCGACGGCGCAGCACTGGTACCAACTGGCCGCTCTTACACGCGACAGCGTTGCAGCGGCCGGGGTGCAACGAGTCAAGCAGATCCTCGAGACATCGAAGCCTTTTACTAACTTAGGATGAAGTCGCCCTAACAGGCAGCTTTGCTCCGTTCGACGCCACAACCGCCCTGGAAAAGTACTCGGCCCCAACAAGCAAGCGAGAATTGCTGCCCGCCAAGCGTGCGCTTCATCCAGGCATTCGTTCGGGTGAGGCAGCTTCTGGAGTTCGTCCGTTGGTCTTTTTGCCACAAACGCATCGCTTTGTGATGTTTGATCCTTCACCGCTAAGGACTTTGAAACACCTGCTTATCGCCGATCGATCTCGATCGCGCAACCTTATTCAGTCTCTTGGTTTCAGACAGAGTAGGAAAAGAAACTCAACTGAAAGTTAAAGTGTTTATGATGGACCTTACCAAAACCACGCCGCGCAGCGTCCGAGAAACAATGCTCGGCATGGTGCAGCTCGCTCGTGCCACCGACAAAGCAAAAGCTTTAGCGCACGGTAACATTGGCGAATACAAGTACGATTGCCCGATGGACGAAGGCCTCTTTGAGTACCTAGAAATGGACTCGAAGGCGTTCCTCGACACCGTGAAAAACGCGAAGAGCGATTATGAGATCGAAGCGTATGCGAAGACGTTCGTAGCAAAGAAAGATCCTCGCAATATCGAGGCTTTCAACAAGAAGTGGCTCTCCACGGTACCGACAGGAGAATCGCTGAAGCACTTCGAGGAGTTGCGGAGCAAGATCGCCCCGAGCCGAACTGACGTCGTCTCTTGGCCGGATCTGCTCGACCTAGAAGAAGGTCGGACCGTTCCCCAGCGCGAGATGGTTCACGCGTAAGCAACAACCAGCCAGCTAGCAGGCAAAAAGGGAGTGCGACACCGATCGCGCTCCTTTCACGTTGCGTTGCGCACCAGATCGACCTTTTCGCCGCCCAGTAAAATCAATGCTGGGCGGCGCTCCATGAGGGAGATGTCGCGGCTCGGATCGCCGTTGAAGACGGCGATGTCGGCGAGTTTTCCGGGCGCCAAGACGCCGCGATCGCCCACGCCGATCAATTCAGCAGCATTGACTGTCGCCGAGCGCAGTACGTCGAGCGGACGCATTCCGAGTCCGACCATCAACGCGAAATCTTTGTTGTTTTCGTCGTGCGGAAAGACGCCGGCGTCTGTCCCATAGGAAATCGTGACGCTTGAGGCGACCGCGCGGTGCATTCCGGCGTTGCGAAGCTCCGCCGCATATTCCGCTTTTTGAACGGAAGCAGCGGGGATGTGATTCGGATTACCCGGCTGCAGGATCGAATCGAGTGCCCAAATCGTCGGCACGAGATGCGTACCGCGCTGCTGCATGTTCGCGAGCGTCTTTTCGCTGACTCCGGTGCCGTGCTCGACAGAGTGTACGCCGCCTTCGACGGCGATCGCAATGCCCGGATCGCCGTGCGCGTGCGCCGCGACCTTGCGCCGGAACTTCGTCGACTCTTCAACAACCGCTTGCACTTCGTCGAGATTGAATTGCGGAATATCCCAAACGTCACCATATGAAAGCACGCCGCCGGTTGCAAGGATTTTGATGTGATCGACGTGCAGTTTGACGTTTTGGCGTACCACTTCGCGAAAACCGTACGGTCCGTACGCAACGGCGCCGCTGCGAACGCTGGGATCTTCCTCGACCCATCCCGGCACGTCGTTCGAATCGCCGTGGCCCCCCGTAATCGAGAGCGCTTGGCCCGCGGCGAAGACGTGCGGGCCGACGATGGCGCCGTTATTGATCGCGTTACGGACCGCGAGATCGATGCCCGCGCCGCCACCGACGTCGCGAACCGTCGTGAACCCATTGCGCAGCATCGCTTGGGCGTTGCGAATGCTGTAGATCGTCGCCTCGGGCACGTTGTCCGCGGTCCGGTACTTCGGAAACATCAGCGTCAGGTAGTGCGAGGGCAGGACGAAATCGGCGATGTGCGTGTGACAGTCGATGAGTCCCGGCATAATCGTCGCATCGCCCAGCTCAATGATGCTCGCGCCGCTTCCGGCATCGCCGGCGCTCATCGAGACGATCCGATCGCCGCTGACGACCAGAACTCCCGGCGCGTGCATCGTTCGGCCGTCGAAGAGACGCGCTGAGCGAAGTACCGTTAAGGATGCTGCGTGAGCGCGCGATGGCAAAAGCGTCGCAGCGCCGGCTGCAGCGATTCCCATCAAGAACGAGCGCCGTCCGAGCAAGCCTTCCGCTTCGCTAAAGACGCTGTGCGAAAAGCGAGAATGTGGACAACGGCAATCAACGCTCATACGATGTCGTCGGGTGTGCCGCGGTGAACGTCTTCTTGATCGTCGCGGTTTGGATTCGTGCTGTTGTCGCCGTACTTTTCACGCTCGAGGGCCAACGCCTCGGCGGGATCGAGCGGACGATCGCGCCGAGGAGCGATGTCGGGCGCAATGACGTCTTCGTCTTCGGGCAACGGTCGATTGTTGTGCTTATCCATCGTTCTTTCATTCGCCGACAACGTCGGCAAGCCGTCCAGGTAAGCAGGGGAGCCGCCCGCCTAGAAGGAAAGCCGCCTCCTGCTTACTTCCTACCTTTCAGGAGAGAAAACGCATGAAACCCTTCGGTCGCCTTGCCGCCGCCGCACTTGTCAGCATTGGAGCGGTCACGGCATCGATTGCACCAGCGCAGGCCGCGGCGCCGATCCTCATCAAGAGTTGCACCGTCGTTAAGCCGAAGCCGATGAGCCACATGGCCAACGGCACGAACATCGTCTACGTACTTCTCGGTCATAAGACGGCCTCGTCGATTACGTTTGCGGTCGGATATCGCAACGCGTCGATGCATTATCTGCGACGCGTGACCGACGTTGGGACGTTCTCGCCGGGCGCCACGATCAATCACACGCTCAGCCTCTATAATGACGTCACGTACGCCGGGGCGCAAACCAGCACGTGCGTGCCGGTCGAAGTGAAGTGGGCAGGCGGCACCGTATGGATCGCACCGTCCTCGCATTGAGTTAAAGCCGCGCGAAGAGTGAAAGGGCCGGTCGAGCGACCGGCTCTTTGCTTTTTCGAGGACATCTCGTCAAAGGCCGTGAAAGCGGCCGTCGTGCGCCTCGGAATCCGCACGATCCTATCGCTCTGCCTCTGCGCCGCCGCTATGGGCGCGGCGCTCGCGCATTTTGCGATCGACGTGATCGGCGATTACGCCCTCAGCCGCGATAGCTACGACCACCTACAGCACGGTTCGCGCGACGTCGTTAGCGGTCTCGCCGTGCTCGTCGCCGTGCTGCTCGCGGCGCACGGCTTGCGCATCTGCTGCGAAATCGCGGCGAAGAATCGTGCGCGGCTTCTGCGTCCGGCACTGCGCCTTCGCGAATATCTTGGGAATGTCGCTTGGCGCGCGTCGCTGCGAGCATCGCGCATCGTTCCGGCGATGGAGTATTTCGACGGACGTCTCGACGGCGTCCCCGTCGCACGGCTCGCCGATGCGTTCGGCGGTTCCATTGCGCTGGGCATCGGGACGACGATCGTCTGCGCGGCGCTCGTCGCTCTACTCGTCTGTGCCTTCGCGCGCTGGCTGATTTCGCATCGCGATTCGATCGCGACGATCATCGAAACGTTCCTACACTCGTTCGATGAGAGCGTCGCGCCCAGCGCGCTACGAACGACGTCAAGCCGGCTCTCGACGCTTCCGCAGCGCCGCGCAATTCACGCGCTGCGCCTCGCCAAACGCGGACCTCCTGAGACTCGCTTCGCCTAACCACTCAAAAACCGAAGCACTCGTCTACAGGAGCTACTCATGGCACAGCCCATCGCATGCGTGCGCGCGTGCGTATTTTCGGCACTGGTCGTCACAATTCTCGCGACCTGTTTTGGGGTTGCGCGGGCGCAATCCACAACGCTCGACATCACCGGCAGAGTAACCGCGAACGACGGAACCCCGATCGCGGGGGCGACGGTCGTTCTCACGGAGCGAGGAGTCTCGCAGAGCGGCCGGACCGACGCGCACGGCGATTTCGTCATCACAAACGTCAGGCCGGGTACGTATGCGCTTCATGCCGGCGCACCGGGATATCAGGCAGTCTCGCAGCGCACCGTAACGATCGACGCCGCCAATTCGGCCCTTACCATCGCGCTTTCACCGGCGACCACGAATTCGTTGACGGTCATCGGCCACGTTAGCGTCAACGCCGGTGAAACGGTGTCGACCGCGTCGGCGCCGAGCGTGACGCTCGATGCGCAAAAAGCCGCATCGGCCGGCGTCACCGCCGCTTCGGCGATGATCTGGCCCCAGCTCTCCGTCACCCCGGTCATTCCTCTTGGCGGCGGCAGTAACGCGACGGAAGTCTTTGCGGTACGGGGACCGGATCCGACCGAAACGCTCGTCGATATCGACGGACATCAAGTCAACAACGGCAACACCGGCGATTTCGATCTTTCCCTTCTCGATCCGGCGGCGCTGCAGGAAGTGCAGGTGCTCTACGGCATCGCGCCCTCGTCGCTGATCGGTCCGAATCAGATCGGAGGTGGGATCAACATCGTAACGTTGCAGCCGACGAGCACGCCGCACTCGCTCATGCGTATTTTCGGAGGCACCTTCGGGACGTACGGCGCGACGATTCAAACGACGGGGAGCGACGATCGGATCGGTTACGCATTTTCGCTACATGCGACGAGCTCGCAAGGTTCGGTCAATCAGAGTATCCTCGCGCCTCCACCAGGCGGTGCTCCGCCGTCGGACGGGACGCTCGGCCGTTGGACGACAATAATAACGAGACGCTACAGAGTGTCGGCAGCGGTTCGTGGGGCGACTCAATACTGGCGAAGCTGCGGTATCAGCTCGGCGGCCCTAACGGTTATGGTTACTTGCAGTTCAATTATCGCAATCAAACGGTCGCCAAAGACGAATCGGCGTTGCTCACCAACTACACGCCGCCCGGCTTTAGCGGGGGCGGCGATGACGACGCTCGCTTCGTCAATTCGATTACGCCGTTCGATGACGATGACCAGAGCAACGGTTATCAAAGCTTCGCCGGCACGTGGCTAGGCGAACATCAAACGAACTACGGGTTCGACGCGCAGGTGCCGCTGGGCAATCAAATCCTCGACGGCGCTCCCGCAACGGTCTTTCAATTCAGTCACATGACGTCGCTATGGAATCAATCCGTCTCCGGGCCCGGGGCGGAAACACTGCAATACCTCTATAATCAGCGCGATTTGCTGGGCGACGATTGGATCGAGTTGGATCATCGTTTCAGCAACGGCCTGCTGTCATTCAAATACGATCTCGAAAACGAAACCTTGACTACCAACTACGTGCAGGGGCAAGTCGTCGCAGAAGGGGAGCGCATCGGCGGACCGTTTGGCCCGACGAACGACGCGGTCTCGATCGACGCCTTGGCGTCGCCCGACGCCAAAGCCCCGCCGGTGCAAACGCTGGGCCTTTCGCAGACGCAACGGTACGCGGTGCTTCGCTACAACGGCGATCCCACGAGTCACATTCACTACTCGGTTGCTGCGTATCAGAGCTGGTTCAGCACGTTTGGACAGAGTTTCGATCCGCGCGCCGGTCTGGTTTGGACGCCGACCGGCAACACCGCGGTCCGCGCTTCGGTCGGCACGACGTTTCAGACGCCGCAGCTTTCCGAAATGGTCGTACCTCCTCCCGCCGATCGCGTCCCTGTCGGCGGCGTGATCTACATCGGCAATCCAAACCTTCGGCCGGATTACGCGACCGATTTCGATCTCGGCATGGAGCAAATCGTCTCAATCGCGCGCCGGCCGCTTCATCTCGGCATGGATCTCTACCAAACGAATTTGAGATCGCCGTCGAGCGAGCTCAACGTCATTCCGATTCCACACTGCCAGACGCAGCGCAATCCGACGCCCTGCCCGATCGCGATTCCGGTGAACGCCGGCAACGGCGTCTACCGGGGAGTCGATATCCACGCGGATCAGGAACTCGCTCGCGACTTTCATCTGCGCGCCGGCTGGGACGTCGACAGCTCGTTCCTGACCGTCATTCCGCCCTCGATTCAAGATGGGACCTTAGCGGCCGGCGAGCAATCACTGGGCCAGCCGCTGCATAAAGCCTATCTCGCGCTCGAGCAAACGCCCCCGCTTGGTCTACAGTACGGTGCCGAGCTCGATTACGAAGGCTGGTATAACGAGCTCAACCGCTCGCCGTATGCGACGCTCAACGCGCATGTTGCGTACGTGCACGGCGGCTACCAATACGGGCTCTACGGAACGAACCTGACGAACGTCTACGCCAACCCGTTCACGGTCATCGGCGGCGGCATGGTTTACGGCGGCATTCCAGGTGCGCCGGTGATTCCGACCGATGCCTATATCTTACAGGGCGCTCAAGTACTCTTCGTGGTAACGCGGGTCATCTAGAACGATGCCGGACGAAACGATAAAAGTTACGTTCCAACTTCGGCCGATGGCGAAAGAGCGGCTGAAGTTGCTCAAGGAGCGTTTGCTTCAAGAGGGTTTCAGGGAGTCGGAATCCAGTTTAATCGAGCGCCTCTTATCCCCGTGGTTTTTGCAGGCTCTCGAAGTGGAAGTCAAAGGGCGTGCGTGCGGAGTAGGACCACCACCGGCATAAGCGTACCGCTCGGCCGCCTCGGCTTACACACGCTGGTTCCACTAGCGCTCTGCGCGGCATCCGCCGCTGCGGGATTGGCGCACTATGCGATCGACGTCATCGGCGACTACGCACTCGCTCACGACACCTACGATGACGTAGCGCATTCGTCGCGTGAGGTCCTCTCGTGCATCGCGCTTGTGCTCGCGCTGATCTTGGCGTCGCGCGGACTACGAACGTGTTTCGAAATCGCCAGATCGTCGCGCGGGCGCCTTCCCGCCGGCAAGCCCCACCCGGGCGAATGTCAGTTATTCCTTCTTGCGACGGTCATTGCGACGTCATTCATGGTTCCGGCAATGGAATGCCTCGACAGGCTCCGCGCGGGCGCGCCCGTGAACGACCTCGACGTTGCATTCGGCGGATCGATCGCGTTAGGCCTGGCGACGACCATCGTGTGTGCGCTACTCTGCGCGTTGGGCATCAACGGCATCGCCCGGTGGCTCGTCTCGCATCGCGACGCAATCGCTTCGACCATCGAAACCTTGCTGCGCCGATTCACAGACGTTGCCGGTCTCGAAGGTCGAGCTCTTTATCGTCATCTCTTGTCGCCGCGGCGCCGGCGAACGCCTCAGGCGCTGCGGCTCTGTAAACGCGGACCTCCTTATGATGGCTGCACTCGTTGCCATCACATTCTTACGACTACTGAAGGAGATTCGCGTGAATTTTGCATT
The DNA here is from genome assembly GCA_963815165.1 of Vulcanimicrobiota bacterium. Taxonomy (GTDB): domain Bacteria; phylum Vulcanimicrobiota; class Vulcanimicrobiia; order Vulcanimicrobiales; family Vulcanimicrobiaceae; genus Cybelea. Next base: position 526,624 of record CAWFFL010000003.1, on the reverse strand, counting down.
CACTCGCGTGTCGTGCGCGCTCGCAGCGCTCGCGATGACGCTGATTTGCGCCGCGCCGGTATGCGCGGCGCCTACAACGGCGCCACAAGGTAGCATCGTCGGCACGGTCGTCGACGCCGCGACCGGCGTCCCAGTTCCCGGCGTGCAAGTTCGTATCGTCGGGACGAGCTACAAGACCGTCACCGACAACAGCGGTAAGTTCAAGTTCGACGCGGTTCCGGTCGGACGGTACGTCCTGGGTCTCAGCCGCAGCGACTATCAACCGGCCGTGTCGGAGCCGATCGACGTTGGGGCTGCGACGATCATCGCAACGCTCTCGATGCATCGAGGCACCAGCAATCTGCAAGTCATTGCCGTAACGTCGACGCGGGCCAGCGACTCGCTCCAACAATCGAGTACCTTTACGAAGACGGTGAATACCGAAGAGATGGAACGGCAAGGCATCATACGCGTTGCCGATGCGCTTAAGACCTTGCCGGGCGTCAACAACGGCATCACGGGCGATACGGCGTCGCTAGCCGACGACATCAACCTCAACATCCGCGGGATCGGCACGCTCGAAACGGAGGCCGCACTCGACGGTCATCCGATCGGCTATGGCATCAAAGGCGGATTCAACTATAACCTCATGCCGGTCTACGGCTTACGCAACACGACGGTCTTGTACGGCTCGGCGAGCGATCTCATCGGCGTCGACGCGATTGGCGGCGTCGTGAACTTTCAGACTCTCGATCCGACTCCGCTATCGCAGACCGCCATCACCCAAGGATATGGCACCTTCCAACAGCTCTCGACCAGTTTGCGCTCGACCGGAAAAGTCGGTAATCTCGGCTACGCCAAAATAACAGCGTTTGGAAGTCGCCTACGTGCTCGAATCCGACGCGCCGATATAGCGCGACGGCGCGCTCGTTGAAGTCGTTGACATAGAGCGAAACCGTCGGCGAAACCTCGAGCAGACGATCGCAGACGGCGGCAAGCGACGCCGTCGCGAGGCCTTTGCCGCGTAAGGCTGGGGGCGTCCAAATCCCTTGAAGCTGAATCGTGCGATCGCACCACGGGCCGACGTTGCAGAAGAAGCAGAGCCGCTCGTCGGCCGTGCCGACCCACCAGAGCTCGTGCTCGATCATATGGCGGATCCCGGCACCGAATTCCGACGAACCGTGGCGTGGGTCGTACGCTAACTCTTGACGGATCATTTGAGCAGAGCTGTCCGCGATCGTCCGCCACTCATCGAGTTTCGCGCGACGGACGGCCGCGCGGCGTTCGTACGACTTCAGGTGTTCGCGATCGACGGCCATGACGAATTGTCGATCGCGTACGATACGCGGCGCCGCATGCCATCGCGCAACCGACTCCCAAAGAGCACGAACCGTCTTGCGGGCGCCGACGATCATCCGTTCGCCGCGGTTTCGCCGAACGTACTCGCCGAAGGCCGGGATTGCGGCAGGCTCCGACGCGATCGCGAGTTGACGGCCGCAGTACGCGACACCGATAACGCCGCTGCCGTCAACGGCGACCACGACGTTCCGGCGCACTGAAGGTGCCTCGTGGAGCAGCACGTGCGAGAGAAAAACGTTGAGATACGGTGAGCGGGAGAGATACTTTCGTGCCGCGCCTTCGTTCGCCGCCGATAGCGGCGCAATCATTGGGAGTCGAGGGCAGCTTCGATCAACGGCTTGCTCGTCGGTTCTTTGCTGCCGCCCTCCGGCTCGAGCGTCACGGCAACTTGCGCCGTCGACCGCGCGTCCGCGCTCAGGACGACGAGCGCGGCGCCGCGTGCATCCGGAAGGAACGTAGGCGCCGCACCGGCCTTCGTCGAGCCCTTCGCGGTGGTCCATGCCTGATAGACTTTGCCGTGCGGGGGCTCGGGCAGCGATTGCAGCGCGAGATAAATACGACTCCCGCGCGTGATGACTTCGCCATCGGTCACCTGATAGCGTCGCGCGTGCGTATCGAGCACGTCGAAGAGCGCTGTCCGTTGATTCACCAAACTTCGTGCCAAGGCCGTCGAGCGTTCCGCGAGCGTAACGTTCTCACGCTGCACTTGCTTGATTTGGCCGAGCAACGAGATATTGGCAATGGACGAAATCAGCGCTATCGCAAAACAGGCTGCCGCTACGAGATATGCAGGCCATGCAGTGGCGTGCTTCACCGGAACTATGTTCCCAGGCAGCCTTCGAGGCCCTTCGCTCGGGCGCGTCGTAACCTCACAACATGGAGCCGTTAGAGCGACTTCGTGCGAAAATCGAGGACTTCCCGGGGTACGATACCGATCTCGAACTACGGCGCTCCGATGAATACGTGCGTTCGTATCTCGGCGAGGCGCTGACCGAATTCGCCCAGCGCGGCAACGTCACGGCAGAGCAGCAGCAGCGAATCGCGGATCTGCTTCTGCGGGTAGGATTTGCCGATCCGCGGAACTTTGCGCATCACCTCGGTGCAACGAGGCATGCGGCGCACGAGAATGACGAAGTGGCGGCGGCGGACGCCGCGACGGTCGAGCTCGCCGATCGCGCCGCATCGCTCGACCCCGACGCCACGAGCGGCTATCTCGACGAAGTGGTCGCGTTGCTCGATGTCCGCGAAACGGCGATACGCGCCGTGACATTAAAGACGACGTAACGTTCTTGGCGCTTTTGGTTGCGATTGCGGCGTCGGCGCTGCATCTCGTGCCCCAGCCATTTCGAATCGAACGTCTCAACTGCCCCGCCTCGATCTCTGCCGTACCGCATACGGTGCCGCCTGCCTTCGATCCGGCGGCTCGCGCTGAACTCGACGAACGGTGGACCGCTCTGGGAATCGGACGGCTGCGCGCCGTTTCTGCGACGCAAGCTGCTATCACGGTGACCCACGACGCGTCGCTCGCATCGCAAGCCTATCGCTTGACTGTAGCGGCCGGCCGCGCGTCCATTGCGAGTTCCGATGCTGCGGGCGCTTTCTACGGCGCAATGACTCTAGCGCAACTCCCAGTACGCGCCGCGGGCGCGTGGAGCATCCCCTGCGTGCGAATCGACGACCGCCCCGCGTTGCGGTGGCGCGTTCTTTCCGACGACGTTTCGCGCGGGCCGCTGCCGACGATGCGTTATTTTGAAGAACGCATTCGTACCATCGCCGCATTCAAGATGAACGGCTATTCCCCGTACATGGAGCACGTGTTCGTTAGTCCCACGGACCCGCTTCCGGCGCCGCTCGATGGCATCACGCCCACGCAGCTGCGGTCGTTAAGCGCGTACGCCGCACGGTTTCACGTGTCGTTGATACCCGAGCAGCAGAGCTTCGCCCACATGCACAACACGCTCAAGATCGAACGTTACGCAGCGGCCGCCGAGTTGCCTCACGGCTTTCTTCTGGCTCCAAACGTACCGCTATCGAACGAATACATCGCGCGAATCATCACTCAAGAGCTTGCCGCGGTGGGGCACGCTCCGTTCTTTCACATTGGTTCGGACGAGACTGCAACGCTCGGTCTCGGCCGGAGCGCCGGCTATGTCACGCAGCGCGGACGCTCGCAAGCGTATGCCGATCACATCGTTGCGATGAACCGTATCATCGCGCCGTCTGGAGCGCGCATCATGCTTTGGGACGACGGAATCGAGAACGATCCGAATATCTTGAAGTTGATTCCGAAGAGCGCGCTGGTCGTCAACTGGCACTACGGCGACGAGCCTACGTTCGAGCCGTACATTCGGACGATAGCGAGTGGCGGCTTCGAACAGATGGTGGCGCCGGGCGCAAGCAATTGGAACGAAATTTTTCCAAACATCGATCGCGCGCTGGCCAACGAACGCACTTTCATCGGCCAGGGCAAGGCGGCTCGCGTTCTGGGACTCTTTCAAACCGTTTGGCACGACGACGGCGAAACGCTCTACGAATCGACGTGGTATCCGGTGATCTACGCGGCAGCCGCAGCGTGGCAGTCAGGGGATGCCGATCTCACCGCATTCGCGACTGACTTTCCCAGCGCGTTCTTCGGGACCGCGGATTCGAAATACAGCGAAGACGTCTCCGCACTGGGATTGGCGTTGAAGTCTCTGGAGCCGAAGGATTACGAGTACGGTCAAAGTGACGCACTCTTTTGGGCAGATCCGTTCGATCCCGCAGCCCAACGTCAAGTTCCGGACGCTGACCATATCTCCGGAGTACGGAGTAATGCAGAACGAGTCGAGCAGGACCTGTACTTCACGCGACCTCCGTTGCATGCAGATGCCGCCGCGGTGATGTTTTTGGCCGCGCGCCGTTACGATGCGCTGGCGCGCAAGTTCCAAATCGGCCGCGAGGTTCGCGCGATGTACGACGATGCGCAGACGCACCTCGCCGACAAAGAAACGGCGGAACGCGACCTGCGCTGGTGCATGTATTGGATGTGGGAGCTGCGCGACACATACGAAGATCTCGCGCCGCTCTACGCTGCGGCCTGGAAGTACGAGAGCCGCGACGGTCACCTAGCGAGCAACCTGGAACGCTACCACCTCGCCGCGCAAACGGCGATCGAGCGCGCCGACGCGTTTTACCGTGTGATGCAGCAGTACGAGCGCACGCAGACGATTCCACCATTCGACGCCGTCGTATCTCCGATTTCACCCTGATGACCGCACTTTTTATTCTTCTCGTCTTTGCCGTCTTCGCGGTGCTGATGTATCGGCGGTGGGTGCCGGCTCTAGTCGCGGTTCCCGCAATGGCGCTTCTGATGTCGCTCGTTGCCGGCGTTCCGCCTTCCAAGCTCGGCGCAATCATTACGGGTGGCGCGGCGCAGCTCGCGCCCGTCTACGTGGCCGTGATTTTCGGTGCGCTGCTTGGCCGCGTCACGATTGAGACGGGCATCGCGCGGACGATCGTGGACTACGCGGCGGAATATGGAGGCGAGCAGCCGCTGCTGTTGTCGCTCGGCTTTTGCGCGATCGTGGCGGTCCTCTTTACGTCGCTCTCCGGTCTCGGCGGCATCATCATGGTCGCTTCGATCGTTTTGCCGATCATGATGACGGCCGGCGTTCCCCGCACGATCGCAGCGACGCTTTTTTTGATGGGCTTCGCGCTCGGCTACATCTTCAACATCGCGAACTGGACGTTCTATACCAAGTACTTCGGCGTCGCGCAGCCGCAACTGTGGCGCTACGCGATCGTGCTGGCGATCTTGGACGCCCTGGCGCTGGTGCTTTACGCCATCATTTCGTTTCGCCGCGAGCGCGCGTATGCGGCTTGGGCGGTTGCAGCCGATGGCGAGCGATGGCATCGCGTACCGGCCGTCGCGCTCCTCACGCCGATCGTGCCGCTCGTACTCTATTACGCGTTTAAGATGGAAGCGGCGCCGGCGTTTTTGGTCGCGGCGCTCTTTGGAGTACTAACGACGCGCCCGCGCGAAGCCGTCCAACGCCTGGTTTCGGCGGCGATCCGCGGCGTTGAAGACGTCGCTCCGGCGGTGCTGCTCTTTATGGGCATCGGCATGCTGCTCGTCGCGACGCAGCAGCCGCAGTTCGCGCAGGCGCTCCGCCCGCTGATCGCCGGCGGATGGCTACGCAACCCGGTTGCCTACGTGCTGCTTTTCGGGGTAGCGAGTCCGCTGGTGCTCTATCGCGGTCCGCTCAATCCTTTCGGCGTCGGTATTGCGATCTTCACGGCGCTGCTGACCGCCGCAGTCTTACCGCCGATCGTGCTCGTCGCCGCGATCATGGCGGTCGTGCAGGTACAGAACGTCTGCGATCCGACCAACACCGCCAACGTGTGGATCGCCAACTTCACCGGGGTGCCGATCATCACGATTACCCGGCGAACGATCGCCTATCAAACCGGCGTTGCGGTCGCTGCGACGCTCGCCGTCGTCGTGGCGGCGCCTGCACTGTTTGGCGTGCAGCCGTTCACGCCGCTCGTCGGCGTCGCGCGCGCCGATGAGACGCTTGCGGGATTATATGCGCCGGCCACCGCGGCGAATCGCATCGCCGTCGACGACGACGGAACAGCGCTCGGACGCGGCGCGGCCGATGCCGTCGCCGAAGCGCTCGCGAGCGGAACGCTGAGGACAATCCGCGCGCACGAGGATCCCAACGCCGCCGACTGCGCGCAGAAGCGCTATGCCGCGTACGTGTACGTCGAAGCTTCGACGTTCGCGCTGATCGAAGGCGACGATCTCGACGTCGGTCTGCGACTAGAGGATTGCGGCGGATGGATCGTCGCGCAGTGGCACGACCACGAAATCGTAAGGCCTCAACCAACGCTCGCAGAGGCGCGCGCGCTTGCGCTGCTGGGGGTCGCGCGCATGCGAGCGTGGGAGTTGGCCGATCCGCTGCGGAGCGCAAATCTATTTCAACGCGGGGTTGCGCTCCGTCCCGGCGACAAACCCACGTATTTCTACGCCTTCTTTAAAAGCGACGACGGAAACTTACGTGCTTACGTTCGCTCGGGAGGCCCGGCCTACGCCGCGGGCCTTCGCTCGGGCGACGTCGTCGAGGCGATCGACGGATCGGCATGGTGGGAGTATGGAACGTACGTTTCGCAGCGTTTCGCTTACGACGGCATGCCGCACGCGTTTGAAATTACACGCGGCGACCGCGAGCTGGAGATACGACTGAACCAGCCGTTCGCGCTTGGACCGGCCGTCACAGGCTCCTAGCGGTCCCTCGTACGACAAACATGACGCCGCAGCCAAGCTCATTACCGCAGAGCGAGGCTGGCCCCGACCCGCCAAAATACGTCGTTCCAACGAGAGAACCGTCGCGAGCGCCGACGAGTGCATTCGGGCTCTCTCCATCGCCGGGAGGCCCTTGAAAGAGATGGACGTCGCGCTCGGTGTAACCGGTCGACGAGCGCATCAGTTCGAAGATCGTACCGTTGTTGCCGTCTCCTCCCTGCGGCGTCGTTCCGTAAAGATTTTCCGCGCGATCCAAGAGCACCGGATCGGTTGGATAGAGACCGGTGCCGGAAAAATTGTAGAGCACGCTCTCATCATCGTGCCTTTTCGAACGGCGCAGTTCGAAGACCGTCCCGCAGCCGTCGGGACATGACGGCGCTCCGCCCCCGTAGAGTGTCGTACCGAACAAGTTGCCTTGCGCATCGGCAACGAGCGACGCGAAGGGCTGGTTGCCGTCGTTGCCGCCGTGGAACCGGTAGAGCACGCGCTCGCGGTAGATGCTGCCGCTCGGCGTTAGCTCGAAGAGGGTGCCGCATCCGGCCCCCTGATTGCACGAGCTGCCGGTCTCGCCCCCAAACGCCGTCGTACCGGACAGCTTTCCATGCGTACCGAGGATCAGGCCGGCTGCAGGATTCGATCCGTCGCTGCCGCCTTGGAAACTGTAAATCGTCGTTTCCGCGTAGCCGGTTCCGAGCGGAGTAAGCTTGAAGACGGCACCCTTCGACGCAGACGAGCCACCCTGGTAGGCCGTCCCAAAGAGCGTTCCGTTACGGTCGGCAATAAGGCCACCGTTGGGAAACGGTCCGGCGCCGGAGAACGCAAAGGCTGTCGTAAACGTATATCCCCGCTTTGCTGGAACGAGTTTGAATAGAACGCCAGAACCTCGTTGTCCGTAGTAACAACAGGGACTCGTGCCGATAATGGCTCCGGTCCGATCGACGATCAGCCCGGTATTCGCAAAGTAGCCGTCGCCATTGTTTCGAAATCGATAGAGAACCTTCGCCACGAACGCGCCCCGCGTCGGTTTCAATTCGAGGACGGTTCCACAAACGAACTGCCCGCAAGTGGCGCCGCCGTCGACCATCGTCGCGTAGTACGCTCCATGGCCGGCGGCGGTCAGCGGACCGACCGGGTGCGCGCCTTCACCGCCGCTTTGGAAAACATAGACCACGCGCTCTTTCGCGGAAGGCGCTCGGGCGCGCTGCGCATGCATTGATGCAGGCGGAGCGCCGCGTGATGCCGGAACGGTAAGCGATGGATTCGCGCATCCCGCGAGCGTCGCGAAGAAGAATACTGCTGCGGCCCGCGCTCTTCTCATATCCCAACTATATACGGCAACGCACGCGATGGAAAGATTGAAATCCGACTCCACTACGCGCTTTAGCACTCGGGCGCAATCGTACGCGGCATTCCGACCTACGTATCCGGCCGCCGCCATCGGCGCGGCGCTCGAGGCCTTGGGCGACCCGCACGAGATCACTATCGCCGACGTCGGCGCAGGTACAGGCATTTCGGCGAGGCTCTTTGCCGATCGCGGGGCCGCCGTCATCGCCATCGAGCCGAACGCGCAGATGCGCTCCGCCGCGAAGCCGCACCCGCGCGTCGTGTGGCGCAACGCTACCGCAGAGCTTACCGGCCTCGAGGACGCAAGCGTCGATGCGGTGACGATCTGTCAGGCCTTTCACTGGTTTGCCAATGATGAGACGATGCGCGAGTTCCGCCGCATCGCGCGGGCGCGCGCGGCGCTGCTGCAGTACGAGCGTGACGAACGCGATACATTCACGAAGGCATATGGTGATGTCGTGCGCGCCTATGCCACCGACGACACGGAGGCGCTGCGTCGCGACGCGCTGCGCGTCTTTGGCGAATTCCCGCATGCGCGGGTCACGCGACGCGAATTTTCTTCGGCGCAGACGCTCGACCGCTCCGCCCTGCTCGGCCGCGCGGCGTCGTCTTCGTATTTACCGGCATCGGGACCGCAAGCGGCGAGCCTGCAAAGCGATTTGAAAGCCTTGTTCCATCGCTTTCAAGATAACGGCGTAGTGGAGCTCGTGACGGTCACGTACGTGCTCCTTGCCGATTGGTAGCCGCACTCCGTTGCGCGCGACGAGCCTTCGAATTGGAATCGACGTTGGAGGAACCTTCACCGACGTCGTCGCCATCGACGCGGCAACGCGCGAGCTCGTCGCGCGCGTCAAGGTGCCGACTACGCATGACGCTCCCGACGGGCTTGCGGCCGGAATCGTTGCGGGAATCGAACGATTGCTCCGCGATCCGGCAATCCACGTCGATGATATCGCGTTTATCGCGCATTCGACGACGCAGGCGACCAACGCGCTGCTGGAAGGTGACCTCGCTCAGGTCGGCGTCATCGGACTGCTCGACGGTTTGGGCTGGCTTTCGAAGCGGCAGATGCGCTTCGGAGCGGTGCCGTTGCCGGGCGGAGCGCGCTTCGCTCCGGATTTCCGCTTTACCCCGGCGGGTGACGATCGGTCGATGCGCGCGACGATCGATGCGCTCATCGACGGCGGCGCGCAGGCGATCGCAGCCAGTGAAAGTTTCGGCGTCGATCGGCCCGGCGCAGAATCGCAAGCGGTCGCGTACGCGCGGTCGCGCGACGTCGATGCCACGAGCGGGCACGACGTCAGCGCCGCGTACGGATTGCGCGCGCGCACGCGAACCGCGGCGCTCAACGCCGCGATCCTTCCGCGAATGGTTCGCACCGCGCGCCTGACGTCGGCCGCCGTTACGAGCGCCGCAATTCCCGCGCCGCTGATGGTGATGCGCAGCGACGGCGGCGTGATGGCCGTTGCCGAAGTGGAGCGGCGGCCGATCCTCACGCTGCTTTCCGGGCCGGCCGCCGGCGTGGCGGGCGCGCTGCTCTACGAGCGGCTGAGCGAGGGGATTTTTGTGGAGGTCGGCGGCACGAGCTCGGATTGTTCGGCGATTCGCGCTGGGCGTCCTCAGATGCAGCCGGCTCAGATCGGCGGCCATCGGACCATGCTGCGCACGCTCGACGTTCGAACGCTTGGCATCGGCGGCGGCAGCATGCTGCGTATCGGCGACGATGCAATTCTCGATGTCGGTCCGCGCAGCGCGCATATCGCCGGCTGCGCGTACGCCTCCTTCGTTTCACCCGACGAGCTCGACGGCGCGCGGTTGGAGCGTATCGCGCCGACGTCGCGCGATCGGGCCGAGTTCGCCGCGCTCATTACGCAAAACGGACGCCGCATTGCGTTGACGCCGACCTGCGCGGCCAACGCTCTGGATGCCGTCCCCTCCGGCGCCTTTGCGGCCGGGAACGCCGAAGCCGCACGGCGCGCCTTCGGGGTGCTCGCTCAGACTCTCGGCGGTGACGCGGTCGCACTGGCGCACCGCGTGCTCGCCATCGCGGCTGCGAAACTGCGAGAAACGATCGATCGGTTGATCGCCGATTATTCTCTCGATCCGATGAATTTGACGATCGTTGGAGGAGGAGGAGGTGCGGGCGCGCTCGTTCCCGCCGCTGCAGAGTTGATGCATCTGCCATATCGCATCGCACGCGATGCCGAGGTCATCGCTCCGATCGGTGTCGCGCTCGCGCTCGTGCGCGATTCCGTCGAACGAACGATGGTCGAGGCGACGCCGCGAGAGATCGCGCAACTTCGTCGCGAGGCCGCCGACCGCGTTGTGGCGGCCGGCGCCGCGCCGGACCGCGTCGAGGTCGAAGTCGAGATCGACACGCAGCGAAACCGCGTGCGCGCGACGGCTTCCGGCGCGACGGCGCTGGTCGAATCCGCGGCTGCGATCGCATGTTCGGAGGAAGAACGTCGGGCCGCGGCCGCGCTTTCCATTCGATGCGATCGGAGTGAGCTCGAAGCACTCGCGTTGACGCCATCGCTGACCGCTTTTTCGCGGCGTCTGACGATGCGCAGCGCGTTCAATAGAAATCGCGAGCGTTGCGACGTTCGAGTGGTCGACGAGCGAGGCGCCGTTCGGCTCGCGGCGCGCGACCCGATTTGTTGCCTTGTCACCGTTGCGGACCTCGAAGCTCGCGTGCGTGAATGCATCGAGCAGGCAACGAACTTTGGCGACGTCGGTCGTGCACTGCCGGCGCTGTACGTCTTACGCGGCGGCCGAATTGCGGCGTTCGAGGGGTTGACGAGCGCCGAGCAAGGCGCGGCGCTCGCTACCGAAGAGTGCGAAGGCTGTGCACCCGACGAGCGAATCGCCCTGCTGCTCGTCCCGCGGGACGCCTAGTTCACGCGCGGCTGCACGACCGCTAACCTTTCCACTTCCTCTAGCGCCACGGTGCTCTTGTGGCGGCCATAGGTGAAATAGAAGATCAGACCGACCGTAAACCAGATGAGGAAACCCAGCCATGCGATCGGGAAAAATCCCCATACCATCGGGTTGCCGTTCTTAAGGAAAAAGATCATCGCCATCGCGCTGAGCGCTGCGGCAACGGGAATGATGTATGGCCCAAACGGTAGTTTGAACGATCCCGGTAAGCTCGGGGTGGCGCGTTCGCAGCAGCGGCACCGAGGCCCCGACGAGAATGAACGCCACGAACGTTCCCATGTTCGTCAACGAGCCGAGGACGCCGATCGGGAAGAACGCGCCGGCGGCGGCGATGAGCAGCCCGAAGATGATTTGCGAGAGCCATGGCGTGCGCCATGTGGGATGAAGTTTGACGAACAGCGGGGGGATCAATCCGTCGCGTGACATCGCGTAAAAGACGCGCGTCTGTCCGTACATCATGACGAGCAACACCGTCGTGAGGCCGGCGATCGCCCCGAAAGCAATGACGACGCCCGCCCAGCTGAGGTTGACGTAGTTCATCGCGAAGGTGACCGGATAGGTCACGTTGAGCTTGTAAAACGGAACGATGCCGTCCAGTATCGCAACCACGACGATGTAGAGAACGGTGCAGATTACCAGGCTCATTAGGATTCCGAAAGGCAAATCTTTAGCCGGATTGCGAGCCTCCTCGGCGGTCGTCGACACGGCGTCGAAGCCGATGTAGGCAAAAAACATGAACGCGGCGCCTCCGAGAACGCCGCTCCAGCCAAAGGGGAAATAGCCGCCGGCGGCGGTCAGCGGCCCCGCCGGCAAATGATAGTTCGTCTGGTCGATGTGACCCACGCCGATCGCGATAAAGAACAGGACGATGGCAACTTTGATGGCGACGATGATGGCGTTGACGTTTCCGGATTCGCGCGTGCCTTTCACCAGCAGCGCGGTGACCAAGAGGATGATGGCCGCCGCGGGCAAGTTTGCAACGCCCGGCGTTGGATCCCAATGGCTGTGCTGCCACACGGTCGGCACATCCCAGATATGAAGCGTATGCAAAATGTACGTGAAGTATCCCGACCAGCCGACGCTGACGGTCGATGCGCCAAGCGCATATTCCAGAACGAGCGCCCATCCCACGATCCATGCAAAGAATTCGCCGAGCGTCGAGTAGGCGTACGTGTACGCGCTTCCTGAGATCGGCACTTTGCTCGACACCTCGGCATAGCAAAGCGCAGCCAACGCGCTGACGATGCCGGCGATCACGAACGAAATCGTTAAGCGCCGGCCCGGCCCGCGTAGCAGAGCCAACGCCGGTCAAGACGAAAATGCCGGTGCCGATAATGGCGCCGATGCCCATTGCGGTGAGCGCCCAAGGACCTAGCGATCGTTTGAGACCGTGCTCTCCGTCGCTCCCTCCGCGAGAATGCGCGAAAGCGGCTTGACGCGCTGCATGATCATGTCGCGGTTCTCCTAACGCAAGAAGCGGATGGCAAACGGATACGTATACGGACGCCCTTCGCTGGCAGCGACCGTGCCAATGAATGACGAAGATAATCGACGCCAGCACAACGACAAGCACCGCAGCAGCGAACGCCGCCCAAAGAACGCGCAAAGCCCACTGGCGCAGCATTCGCTCGGACGACGATCGTGCTCATCGGAATGAATACACGAGCTCCGAACATACGGCCACGATCACGCCGAGGATTGCTACGATGTAGAAGATCGAGACGTAATTTGATAGTTCAACGACGCTCGCGCGTGCTCGCCGACGAACTCCGATTCGTGACCTTTGACGAGATAGACGACGAGCGGTCCCAGGACATGACCGAAGGGCAATCCTGCAATTGCAACGAGCGCGCTCAGATGCGCGGCCATCGCCCAGTTCCGTTCTTGCGTGGCGATCTGAACTTGCATGGCGGTTTATTTTGTGGGATGCGGAAATGGCCTGCATGCCCGATTTCGACGTGTTGGTCGTCGGCGGCGGAAATGCAGGTTGCGCCGCCGCGATTGCGGCTGCGCGTCACGGCGCTCGAACGCTCTTGGTCGAGCGCTACGGGTTTCTCGGGCGGCACGGCGACGGCCGCGATGGTCGGACCGTGGATGACCTTCCATTCCGGCAACGAGCGCATCGTCGGCGGCATTGCACAGGAGATCGTCGAGCGCCTGATGCGTAAGGGCGCATCACCCGGGCATGTGCACGATTCCTCGGATTACGTCGCGACGATCACGCCGTTCGATCCGGAAGTCCACAAAGCGCTGCTCTTCGAGATGATGCGTGAAGCGGACGTCACGCTCTTGCTCCATGCCTATTTTATCGAAGCGCTCGTCGACGAAGCGACGCGTGACGCGGCGCGCGTCTTCGCGACCGTCGGCGGGACGCGCGCGTTTCGCGCAACGGTAACGATCGACGCGACCGCCGACGCCCTCGTCGCTGCTTCGGCCGGCGTTCCGACGCAGCAAGGCGACGAACGCGGACGCGTGCAGCCCGCAACGCTGATCTTTCGCCTCAGCCACGTCGATCTCGAGCGGCTCGCCGAGTACGTGCAAAAGAATCCCGATGAAATTCGCAGTTCGCTGCCGGTCGAGCGCCGAACCGCCGAAGCGCTCACTGCGGTCGCCGGGCTGCTATTCGCTGTGGCAAAAGGCGCGCGACGACGGCGCCGTAGACGTGCCGCGCGAGCTCGTCTCCTTTTTCAGTATCGCCGTATCGCGACGAGGTCACCGTAAATATGACGCGCGTCGTCGATATCGATCCGCTCGACCCGGAAGACCTCACGCGCGCTGAAATAGAATCACGCCTGCAATCGATGCAGCTCCTCGACTTCTTTCGGCGGTACGTGCCCGGATTCGAACGCGCGCGCATTGCGGGAACCGGCACGCAAGTCGGGATTCGCGAGTCGCGCCGAATCGTCGGACGCTACACGCTGACGCGTGACGACGTACTTGGAGGCGCGCAAATTCGACGACGCCGTTGCGCGCAGCTCGTATCCGATCGACGTCCACAATCCGGTGGGCAGCGGAACGAAGACGGAACGCCTCGCGCCGGGTCAAAGCTACGAGATACCGTTTCGCTGTCTCGTTCCAGTCAATCGCGAACAGCTGCTCGTCGCGGGACGCTGCATTTCGACGACGCATGAAGCGCTTGCGTCGACGCGTCTGACGCCGACCGTCATGACGCTGGGACAAGCCGCCGGTACCGCGGCGGCGATGGCGATGCGACGCGCCACTTGCGCGCCGGGCGACGTCGACGGTCGCGAGCTTGCGCGCGCAGCTCGTTGCCGACGGCGTTCCTTTATGACGACCGCGCTCGCGAAGGCGCGAGCGTACGGCGTCGCCGTCCGTTTCGCCGATCTGGGTGATTGGGGTCGCGACGAGCTTCGCGCGGAGTACGATCCGTCGATTCCGGAGATTCGTCTGAACATTCGCATCGCGGCCTCTTTGCCGCCCGATCGTCTCGGCGAGTTCGTAGCGCTCGGCGTCGGACACGAGCTCTACCATCATCGCGAGCGAATCGGCGAAGTTCCGGTGGTTGCCGATCGGCGCGCGCGCGAATCGGCCGCCGACGATTTTGCGCGCGATCTGATGGATCGCTCGAGGTGAGTATCTTCGCCGGAATCGACGGCGGCCAGAGTTCGACGGTCGCCGTCATCGGCGATACGGCAGGCAGCATCCTCGGGCGCGGAACGGCTGGCCCGGCCGACGAGATCGGCGTAGGCGAGCGAATCGACGCGACTGCGCGACGCGTTGCGCGATGCGCTCGACGATGCGCGACGCGACGCCCGCCTCGCCGACGATCGCCGCTTCGATGCGATCGTTGCGGGAATCAGCGGTTACGATGGACGCGTCTACGGCCGTGCGCCGGAGTTGCCTTCGGACCGAGTGCGAGCTGCTGCACGATACGCCGATCGCACACGCGGGCGCCCTTGCCGGACGGCCCGGAATCGTCGTCATCGCCGGAACCGGTTCGGTCGTCTACGGACGCAAGGAAGACGGATCGTCGTCGACGCTCGGCGGCTGGGGCTATCTCTTCGGCGACGAGGGAAGCGCCTTTGCGATCGCTCGCGACGCCCTCGCGACGCTGATGCGAGCACACGACGATGGCGATCGTTCGCTCGACGAAGCCGCGCGTGCCGCTTGTGACTTCTTCGGCGCGGCATCGTTGCGCGGCTCGTGCACGCTTTTTATAAAAGGGAGTTGACGCGCGATCGGCTCGCATCGTTTGCCTCGATCGCGCTCGAACGATGAAGAGTTCAGAGCGCTTGCATACCGGGGAGCAGAGCGGCTTGCGCGCTCGCCTGCGCCTTGATCGAGCGCGGCATACCAAGTCGAGTGGCGCTCGTCGGCGGCGTTTTTTCAGATCTCGCCTTGCGCGAATCAACGTGCGATGCGATTCTATCCCGCCATCCGGAAGCGGAAATCGTGCAGCCGCGCTACGAGCCCGTATACGGCGCACTGCTCCTCGCCTACGATGAGGCCGGCATCGACGTACGCGAGCTGGCGCTATGAACGTTGGAAGCGCTAAACGGCGGCCTGATCGTTTCGGTTCAAGCCTGGCAGGGCTCGGCGACTCGACGAACCCGCCTTCATTGCGGCGATGGCGCAGGCCGCGCAGGAAGGCGGCGCGGTGGCCGTCCGCATTGCCGGCGTGGAAAACCTGCGCGCCGTACGCGCGCGGGTGCGGGTTCCGATCGTCGGCTTGATCAAGCGCGAATACGCGGGATTCGAACCCTATATCACGCCGACGCTGGAGGAGGCGCGCGCCGTTGCGGCGTCGGGCGCGGAGATCGTGGCCTTCGATGCGACGCCGCGGGCACGTCCCGACGGAAGCGAGCCGCGCGACCTCATCGCACAGATTCACGACGAGAGTCGTCTCGCGCTTGCCGACTGCGCGACGGCGGCCGACGCAGCGGCCGCAATCGCGGCGGGTGCCGACATCGTCGCGACGACGCTCTGCGGTTACACGCTCGATACGGCCGGAACGGACGCTGCCGGCGCTCGATCTCGTGCGAGACCTCGCCGCGCTGCGACATTTCACGCTTTGCGAGGGCGGGATTCATTCGCCGGCCGACGTCCGGGCGGCATTCGAGGCCGGCGCCGAACGCGGTCTGTGTCGGCAGCGCCATCACCAATGTCGACTGGCTCGTTCGCGAGTTTGCAGGGGCGGCGAAGCGAAATTCTTAAGACGGTATCGTGATAGCGCAGCAACGCGCCGAGCTCGGTCGAGGATTCTGGACCGTTACGGCGATTCTGACGGCACTCTCGATCGCCGCCATCGTCTTCTGGTCGGTCTTTCCGCTCGAGAAGTATCTGCCGGCGGCGATCGTCACGGCGCGCCAGGTCGATCTCCTCTTCCGCTTCATGGCGGCGAGCGGCAGCGCGCTGTGGATCTTCGTCGCCGGATATCTGCTCTATTTTGCGATTGCGTTTCGCGCGAAGCCTACCGATCCGCCCGATGCCATCGGCCTACAAATTCACGACAATCATAAGCTCGAGTTCTGGTGGACCGTCATTCCGTCGCTCTTCGTCGTCCTGCTCTCGATCGTGAGCGTGCGAATTTGGTACGAGATCTTGCTCGAGCCGCAAAACGGTATCGTCGTCGAAGCGATCGGCCATCAGTTCTACTTTTCGTTCCGGTATCCGCAGATCAACGGCGAAGTGACCGACGAGATGCATCTTCCCGCTCAACGTGCCGGTGACGCTCAATCTTACCTCCGCCGACGTCATTCACGGCTTCTGGGTTCCGGCGATGCGACTGAAGAACGATACGGTGCCCGGGCTCGTCACGACGATCAAGTTTACGCCGCGACTGCCCGGCCGCTATCACATCATCTGCACGCAGTTCTGCGGCGTGCTCCACAGCGAGATGGACAAGCAGTATCTCGTCATCGAGAGATAAGGCGTCGTTCGATAAGTGGTTCAAGATGTGGCAGCAGAAGAATGCCCACGTCAGCAACGCGCTGCCGGCCGCCGGCGGCGGGGCGATCTCCTTGCAAGGCGGCAGTGCGACCGCCGGCAAGACGCTCTTCGCTCAAAAATGCACGGCCTGCCATAAGGTCGCGCCGTTCAATCAAGTGCTCGTCGGGCCGGGCCTCGCGGGCGTCCTGCACGATCCGTCGCATCCCAACCTCGTCAACGGCCAGCCCGCGACGCCGGAGAACGTCGCTGCCATCCTGCAGAACGGCTACACCGGAAGCATGGGTACGATGCCCAACGCGACGGCGAACGGCCTCTCGGCCGTCCGACATTGCGAACTTGGTCGCATACCTGGAGACGCTCAAGTGAGAGAATCGAAGAAGTATGACAGCAGCAGCGGCTACACTCCGGCGGGATCGCCGGTCACATCCATCCCGAGCCGCAAGGTTTCGTCCGGCGATACGTTTTTTCGCTCGATCACAAGATCATCGGGATTCAGTACATCATCACCGCCTTCGTTTTCTTCATGCTCGCCGGCTTGCTGGCGGAGGCGATTCGCACGCAGCTTCTCAACGCCAACGGCGGCTTCGTCTGCGCCCGACACGTACAACGAGATCTACAGCGTCCATGGCAGCGCGATGGTCTGGCTCGTCATCATCCCGCTGCTGACGGGCGGATTCGGCAATCTGGTCTTTCCGTTGCAGATCGGCGCGCGCGACGTCGCGTTCCCGTGGCTCAACATGCTCAGCTTCTGGATCTTCCCGGTTTCGGGATTGATGCTCTTCTCGTCGTTCTTGATGGGCGCGCCGACGGCCGGCTGGATGGAGTATCCGCCGGTTTCGCTGCAAGGCGCCGCCGGAACGTCGATGTGGGCTGCGGCGATCTTCTTGGTCGGCGTCAGTTCGACGATGACGGGCATCAACTTCGTCGTTACGATCCTCAAGATGCGCGCGCCGGGCATGACGTTCACGCGCATGCCGCTCTTCGTCTGGGGACAGTTCGCTACCGCGCCGTTGCTGATGATCGCTACGACGGCGCTCGCCGCGGCGCTCGCGGCGCTCTTCATCGAGCGCCAGTTCGGCGTGCCGTTCTACGATCCGACCAAAGGCGGCAGCCCGGTCATGTGGCAGCACATGTTCTGGTTCTACTCGCATCCGGCCGTCTACATCATGGTCCTGCCGGCCTTCGGAATCATTTCCGAAGTGCTTGCCGACCTTCGCGCGCAAGCCGATCTTCGGCTATAAGCTCATCGCGTTTTCGTCGATGGCGATCGCGCTGGCCGGCTTCATGGTTTGGGCGCACCACATGTTCACGTCGGGCCTGGCGCCGTTCTTGCAGCTGCCGTTCATGATTCTGACCTTCGTCATCGGCGTGCCGACCGGCATCAAGATCTTCTCTTGGACCGCGACGCTCTTCGGCGGAAAAATCCACTTTACGACGGCGATGCTCTTTGCGATCGGATTCATCGGGCTCTTCACGATCGGCGGCATCACCGGCATTTTGCTGGCCGCCGTTCCGTTCGATCTGCACGTGCACGGCACGTACTTTATCGTCGGGCACATTCACTACGTGCTCGTCGGCGGAAGCCTGATGGGGATTTTTGCCGGCATGTACTATTGGTTCCCGAAGATGTCGGGGCGCTTGCTGAACGAGAGGCTCGGGCAAGTGGCACTTCTGGCTCTTCTTCATCGGCTTCAACGCCACGTTCATTCCGATGCACTGGCTCGGCATGCTCGGAATGCCGCGCGAAGTCGCGACGTACGATCCGCAGTTCGAGTTCTGGAATCGCTTCGAATCGGTTGCGTCGTACTTGATGACGTTCAGCGATCCTGATATTCTTCATCAACGTGCTTTGGAGTATCCGCAACGGGAAGCGGTCGGGGGCCGAATCCGTGGGGTGCGCGCACGCTCGAGTGGCAGATTCCGTCGCCGCCGCACTACTACAACTTCAAGCACATCCCGACGGTCTACGGTCTGCCCTACGATTTCTCGCAGCCGCTGCCGTATAAGGGCCTAGAAGAAGAGCTAACCGATTCGCCGCCGGTGACGGCGGGAGCGCATTGATGTCGGTCGCGTCGCTCGCGCACGACGCGCATGGAGAGGTCGATCAGCTCTACATCGAGACGCGCGAGCTGCGCCTGCAAGGCTTCCTGCTCTTTCTCATCAGCGACTGCGTGCTCTTCGCGTCGTTCATCTTCGCCTATCTCTACATGCGCAACAGCGGCCAAGGTTGGCCGCCGCCGGGAATCCCGCGGCTCGACGTTCCATTTGCCGCGTGGAACTCGGTCGTGCTCTTCGGCTCGGGCGCGACGATGCACTACGCGCTCGAGAACTTCAAGCACGGGCACTGGATGCGCTATATGGGGTTCCTGCTCGCGACGATCGTGCTCGGCGCCGGATTCCTCGGCGGGCAAGGCTACGAATACACGCACCTTATTTACGGCGAGCACGTAACCTGGGCCGGGAGCGGCATCTTTGGCGCATCGTTCTTTACGCTGACCGGCATGCACGGTTTCCACGTCTTCATCGGCGTCTGCTATTTGACGACGCTCGTGCTGCAATCGGCCGCCGGCGTCTACACGCGCGGAAAGTATTTTGGAATCACGGCCGGTACGCTCTACTGGCACTTCGTCGACGTGATCTGGGTCGTGCTGTTCTCGATTTTTTACCTGCTGTAAGGAGCAACGAGACGTGAACCCTGCGATGTAGAGCGGCTTGGAGCGGTGGTCGGCGGAATCGTCGTCGGCGTCGGTTTCGTTCTACTCGCTCTATAAGGACTGGACGGCGACGGGTGTCGAGAACAACGTCTTCAAGCTGATGCTCTTCCTGCTCGGCCTCGGCGCAATCTTAGCATTGCTCGCGGGTCTCGGCGCCATCGGCTTTGCAGCCACCACGAAGGCAGCGTGATAACGATGATCGTACGCGATGACGAGTATCTCGATTTTAGTCAGGTACCCGAAAGCCGCGGAATCCCAGCGGCGCTCTACCGCGTCGTCTTCATCGGTTTGCTTGATTATCTTCGCGATCGGCGCATCGGTCTGTCTGCTCTCCGGCTATGGGCACCACTGGCCGTCGAACACCACGCTTCGCGTCCCCCTTCGATAACCCACAGCCTTAATTCGGCGCAGAGCGCAGGTCGCGGCGCACGCATTTGAACTCAGCCATGGATGGCTGCTTCAAAGCTTGCTGACCCGAAAAAATGGACGAGCAGGAGCGAGCACGATGCGAGCGACGGGCGTCTTCGAATCAGCTAGGTGCCAGCGTTAAACGCTATAAATCCGTTCTGCGGCCGTGGCGCGTGGCGATGCCGATTGCGAGCAGTGGTAACTCTTCGTCGGGAAGCAGCCCTGTCGGCCTGCCGTCGATTTTGTGAATTCCCGCGTAGATCGAAAACTCGACGAGCGCGGGAAGCGTCACGTTGGGCAGCGGCTTCCTACCGAGCCATTCCCATTCGCATGCGAGCGTGCGATCCGCAAAGAGCGCAGCAGCGTAACCGCAGCCGTCGACGCGCGAGTTTGAGTCGGGTTCGCGATACCGCACGTAGCCGTCGAGAATGTAGATCGGCTTAAACGTTTGGAAGTACGCGACGACCGGCGCGACGAGCACCGCGACGAAGTACCCACCGAACGCTATCGCACCCAGCGCGAAAATCCATGCGATTTTGATAAGCGTAGCGTCGGATGGCACGTGCTGCGCCCGATAGACGATGCCCCAGGTCAGGAGTACCATAAAAAACGTGCCGATGCAGCGGCTCGATAGCAAGCGCAAAGCGTCCGGTCAGGCCGCGCCAGACGATCTTTCGTTCCGCGCGCGTCCAGGGCCGGCGCGCAAGAGCGCGCCATCGCGAGTCGGCGGTATTGGTTTTCACGCCGCCACGGCTTCGCGCTGCGGCGCGGCGCGCTCGACGATCGCGCGAAAGTCGGTACCGGGCGGCAGCGTCCCGAACGTGCGTCCCCACTTGCTGCCGATTCGCGAAGCGACGAACGCATCGGCAACGGGAGATGGCGAGTGTTGTACGAGCAGCGCCGCCTGCCAGAGCAACGCCATGCGCTCGCTTATCTCGCGCCCGCGCGCTGCGCTCATTGCCGGATCGCGAAGATCGCCCAAAAGGCGCTCCGCCTCGGCTCGAACGACGGTGTCGCCCAGCCCGGAAGCAATCTCGGTCCGCCAGGCCTCCAGCGACTCCGGTTGCTTTCGAAGAATCCGTAGAACGTCCAATGCATTGATATTACCCGAACCTTCCCAAATCGAGTTCAACGGAGCCTCGCGATAGAGCCGCGGCATGATGGATTCTTCCACGTACCCGTTACCCCCGAGACATTCCAGAGCTTCGCCAACGGCTACCGGCGCCCGCTTGCAGACGTAGTACTTTGCCAGCGCGGTGCCGATGCGCTTGAGTGCGGCGGCTTGCGGGTTTTCGGCGGACTCGTCGATCGCTCGGGCGACGCGGACACACAATAGGAGCGCGGCCTCGGATTCGAGGGCGAGGTCGGCCAGCACGTTTTGCATGAGCGGATAATCGATCAAGGGCGTGCCGAACGCTCGGCGGTTTGAGGTGTGATGCGTCGCGGCGACGAGGGACGCACGCAGAAGCGCAGTGGAGCCGAGCGCGCAATCCATCCGCGTGAAGTTCACCATCTCGACGATACGCGCAACGCCTTCACCCTCTTCACCGATGAGCCACGCCCGGGTTTGGTCGAACTCGATTTCCGCCGACGCATTGCTGCGATTGCCTAGCTTATTCTTGAGGCGCATGATCGCGAACGCATTACGCGTTCCGTCGGCGAGAACGCGCGGAACGAGAAAGCACGAAAGTCCGCCGGGCGCCCGCGCGAGCACGAGAAACGCGTCGTTCATGGGCGCGCTGCAGAACCACTTATGTCCGGTCAGCAGATATTCGCATCCCGAGCCGCCTCGGCGAGCCGGCACGGCACGCGTCGTGTTGGCGCGTACGTCCGAGCCGCCTTGCTTCTCCGTCATTGCCATACCGCAGAGCGCGGCCGCTTTTTCGGTCACGTTGACAAGCCGCGGATCGTAGTCGCGCGCGGTGAGCGGTCCCAGCCAAAGGGCCGCGAGCTCCGGCTGCGTCCGGATTACGGGCACCGCGGCGTAGGTCATCGAGATTGGGCAACCGTGGCCTGACTCTACTTGACCCCAAACGTAAAATTTCGCGGCACGGCGTACGTGCGGATAGGGTCCTTGATCGCGCCACGGTGCACCGGCAAGACCCGCCTGCGCGGCATACTGCATCAGGCGATGCCACGCGGGATGGAAGACGACTTCGTCGATTCGGTTGCCGAAACGATCGTGGGTGTGAAGTTCGGGAGGGTGCTCGTTCGCGTCGAATCCAAGCGCGATCGTGTCGGCGCGTCCGGCGAGTTCTCCGAGTGAGACGAGCTCTTGCGTCGACGCTGCGGGCGTCTGCTGCGCCAGCGCGCCGACGAGCGCGCGATCCGTCTCGAAGAGGTTGTAATTCTCCAAAAGCGGCGGTTGATTATCCACCGCATGGGTGGGCATGCCCGAGCCTTCGACGGCGCTTAAAGCGCTCCGGCTAGAGCCCCTTCGACAGGCCGTCGCCGTTCGTCGCGCTTGGACTTCAGCGTTCCCGCGAGAATCAGTGCAAGGAAGGCGACGGCGGAGAACGCGAGGTAGGCGTTTCGGTAGCCGGCCGTTTCGCTCGATGCCAAGCCAAAGAGCGCGCCCGCAAGCGAGCTTCCCAGAATCTGTCCGATGATGAGCGCCTGGCTTAACAGCCCGACGGCGACGGCGCGCGATCGCTCGGGCGTTTCATTCGTGACGATATAGCGAGTCGGAGCGCCGAGCAACGCGCCGAATCCGGCACCTGCAACGACGATTGCAAGTAGAGCGATCGGCAGCGACGCAAAGGCGAGCGCAAAGAGCGCGAGACCCAGTTCGGTCAGGATCGCTCCGACGAGCAGCACGTCGCGGCTGCCGATACGATCGAGAGCGCGTCCCGCGCTTGGAATGACCGCGACGAAGCTGAGTGCCCCGAGCGCTGCGATGAAGCCGGCAGCGGCGTACGAGAGACCCTGCGCGCCGATCAACACGGTTGGGATAAAAAAGAGCGACCCTTCCAAAATGCCGATGAGGAGTTCGAGTGAGTACGTTTTCAGGAGTTGCGGCGTGCCCAGCAGCTCGAACGGAACGATGGGATGCTCCGTCATGCTCTCCCAAATGCCGAATGCCGCAAGAACGAAGGCGCCGAGTACGCCGATCAGCGGTCGTCCGGAGATGAGGCCGTCCATGAGGCCCAGCAGGCCGGCGCAGAGCAGCGCAAGGCCGAGCGCATCGAGCCGACCGCGCCGGCGAGGCGCATTCGCCGGAACGTCGGTGCAGGCCAATGCGAAGACGATCGCCGCGAGCGGGACGTTTGCGAAGAATATCCATCGCCACGAGACGAAGTGCGTGATGAGACCACCGAAGAAAGGGCCGAGCACGGCGGCGAGTCCCCACGTTGCCGCAACGATCCCGAGCGCGGCGCCGCGGCGACCGGCCGGAACGACGTCGCCGATCGTGGCGGTTGCGACGGGGAAGATTCCGCCCGCGCCAAGTGCCTGAATCGCCCGCGCCAGCAAGAAGACCGTGTAGGTCGGCGCCGTAATGGCGACGATGCTGCCGGCGGCAAAGAGCGCGAGGCACGCGAGATAGATAGGACGGCGGCCATACTTGTCGGCTAGCGCGCTCGCCAGCGTGATCGAAAGCACGGTTACCAGCAGATAGAGCGTAAAGACCCACGCGAGATCGCCGAGCTGCACGCCGAAATCGCGAGCGAGCGCCGGCAGCGCGGGCGACAAGACGCTCAGGTCGAGCGCACCCGCGAAGACTCCCAGCGATAGTGTTACGAGCAGCCGGTTCAAGAGACGATACGATCGATCACCATGACGACGCACATGAGTGCGAGGTAGATCAGCGAATAGCGAAAGAGATTGCGCGCTTGGCGCGTGCTGCTCTGTTCGCGGCGCGTGCGCCATGCATCGAGAAGGAAGAGACCCCCGAGCACCGCTGCGCCGGCGAAGTAAAACGCGCCCATCACGTGCAGCGGATAGAGAACGAGCGAAGCCGCGACCAGCAAGATGCTGTAATAGACGATCTCGCGTTTCGTGCGATCGCGACCGTACACGTTTGGAAACATTGGAATATTCGCCTTGTCGTATTCGGTTTCGGTCATCAACGCAAGCGACCAAAAATGCGGCGGCGTCCAAAGAAAGATCAATGCAAAGAGGCCGAGCGCCGGCGTGCCGACGTTATGCGTAACTGCAGCCCAGCCGACGAGCGGCGGCACCGAGCCGGCGGCGCCGCCGACGACGATATTGAGCGGCGTGATCTCGCTTGAGCCACATCGTGTAAATCACGACGTAGTAGAGATTTCCGGCGAGCGAAAGCCAAGCCGCCAGCGGATTGACGAAGACGTAAAAAATCGCGAAAGAGATCGCGCCGCGGCCAGCGCGTAAATCGTGGCATCGCGCCGAGAGATGCGCCCTTGCGGAATCGGGCGCGCCTGCGTTCGCTTCATGACGCGATCGATGTCCGCGTCCCATACACAGTTGAGAGCACCGGCGGAGGCGGCCGCCAATGCGCCGGCCAGCATCGTTAAGAAGAGCAGCTGCAGCGCGGGAATGCCGCGAGCAGCCATGACCATCGACGCTGCCGTCGTAACGAGCAGCAGAAGCGATGATCCGCGGCTTCGAAAGCTCGTAATAATCGCTGCGCTCGCGACAAGAGTCTCATTTTAAAGGATTTTCCGGCGCGAACGCGCCGCCCGTAACTTTGCGGAAGCGCGTCGAACAGTGCGAGCGCGGCCGCGACGAAGAAGGCAAGAAAGAGGAGCGCGGCATTGACGGCATGCGCTTCGCGCAAGTTCGTCGGCAGCCGTAGCGCGACGTTGAGCAGTCCCAGCAAGATCTGCGTGGCGATCAATGCGCTTGCCCGCAAGCGTCGCGGCGCGAACGCGCAGAGAAGCGCCGGTTGTCCAGACGAGTGCAAACGCAGCCGCCGCGCAAATCAGCGTCAGCGCCGCCGCGGTGCGATGCAGCATTTGCGCGAACTGTCCCGGCGTGTAGATCGACCACGTTGCCGGCGCAACCGGGAATTGAAAGGCACGCGAGACCGGCGCCGCTCGAGCTGACGTACGCGCCGATGCACATCGTTACGAACGCGCTGGCCGCGGTTATTCCCAGTACGATAGGCAGTGTGTACGTTTGTCGCGAGAACTGGGGCGAGCGCCTCGACCGTGCATCCCGATGTTGCGGCGAAAATCACCATGGCCGAGATCGCTGCGATGAGTGCCATCGCCGTCGCCCAATGCAGAACCACGGAGAGCGGCGTGTTGCTCAACCGTACGGTTGCCGCGCCGAGCAGCACTTGGACGCAGAAAAGCAGGGCGATCGCGCCGGTGAGGCCCGTGACGAACGGCGACTTTCGACGTTGAGCGCCACGCGACGACAAGGAGTGCGAGAAGCAACGGGGCGACCGAAACGGCGAGCAAGCGGTGCAGCCATTCCCAAATCGTTCCGTCTGCAAGGACGGCAGCAACCGGCCGTGACAGAGCGGCCAGTCGGGGCAGGTCAGCCCAGCGCCGTTGATTCTCGTCCAGCTCCCGAGCATCGAGCGTGGTCAAAGCGACGACGTCGGCAGCCACCGCCAGGCGCAAAAGTTGCTTCATCCGACTCACAGCGTAACGTTGTTCGATGCGTCGCGGCAACGACATTTGGGAGATGAAAATTTGCCGCAACGGGGAGGCCGTCGGTAGGTACGAGCGAAGCGGTCGGCCGTGAAGCGCTGGTCGGCCCTGGCGGGTCTAACCCTGGGCCTCGTCTTGCTGGTCGGATGTCGCGAGATTCGAGTAAGGACGCTCGCAGATGGGAACCACCACCGTTCTGGGAGGAAACCAAATCGTCATCGTACGGGATGCGGCCGCTCTGGGCAAGGTCGGCATTCACGCACCCGTACACTATAAGAGCGAATTCGGCGTCGTCCTGCTTATAGGTCCGCATGACCGGACCGGATACAAGCAGATCGTCGAGTCGATTCAGCCAGCGATCAGCGCGTCCGCGTCGTCGCCTTCGAACAGGAACCGGCCAATGGCGGCGAACCATCTCCGCAATATCGCACCTATACGCTGTGGATCGTTCCGAATAGCGTCTATCGGCGCGGAGTTCGCGTCGAAGTCGTGACGCCGAGTAACGAGCCCATCGCGTCGACGTACCTGCCGTAGCGATCTGATTTCGCCGCGAAAAGCGTCGCAAACCCCGGAACGTATCGAGCGGCTCGACGCACGCGTCGAGCGGCTCGGTCTCGTTGCGGAGCCAACGGGCGATCCGACCGAGGCCGGCGGCATTTTGAATCCCGCGGCTGCCCGCGGCCCGCGTCGAGAGCTCGTGCTCTATCCGCGTTGCGTCGCCGAAGGCAACATCTCGCGGATCGGAACGATTCGCATGCAGCATGCCGGCGCCGGGTTCGACATGGAGCGGCTGCGTTTCGCGTTGCAGCCGGAGGCTCCATACGAGCTGCGTCCGCATCCCGGCTACGGCTGCGAAGATCCGCGCGTGACGTACATCGACGTGCTGAAAGCGTACGTCATGGCCTATACCGCTTTCGGACCGGACGGACCGCGCATCGCGTTGGCCATTTCGGAAGACGCGTATCGTTGGGAACGTCTGGGTTTGGTGCGCTTCGCGGCGGTGCCAACGCCGTCGGCGACGACAAGGACGCCGCATTCTTTCCGCAGGCCGGTCATCTCGCCGAAAGGCCGGCGCAGCCTTGCCTTTTATCATCGTCCGATGTTGCATTTCTCGAGCGTCGACGGCCGCGCATCAATTCCGATGATCGAGCGTATGCCGTTCGAAGATCGTGAATCGATTCGGCATCGCGTACGTGCCGCTCAACCCGGTGTTAAAGGACCGCGCCAATCTCTGCAACGTTGCCGAAAGCGTGCAGGTGCTCTAGTCCCGACGCGAATTGGGGTTCGATCAAGATCGGCGCCGGCACGCCGCCCATTCAACTGTCACTCAACGGGATCGCTGCGTGGCTATCGGTTTTTCACGGCGTAGACGTTATGATGGCCGCAATCGCAAACCGGCTTCAGCTACAGCGCCGGAATCGTCATTCACGATCTCGAGCGTCCCGATAACATTCTCTACCGCTCGCCGCAACCGATTCTGACGCCCGAATCGCGGCGCGAACGGCGCGGAGTCGTCGACAACGTCGTTTTCCCCAGCGGAATCGATCCGCGTCCCGATCTCGGCGAGCGAACGTCTACGACATCTATTACGGCATGGGCGATTACTCCATCGGAGCCGCAAGATTGAGTGTCGGCGCCTGACCCGTCGCGGGCAAACGCAGATGAGAGGATGATAAAGTACCTGCTGCTCTCGACGTTTATCGTGCTCGGCGTCGCCGTTGTCGTGGCAGGCTGGACGAATCGCGATTTGATTCGGATCAAGCTGGCGTCGGTTTACGCCCACGTCGCCGGCGAAGCGCGGGCGCGTTTGCCGGATTCGAGCGTGCGACGACGGCGCCGTTGAGCGGCGACGCGCCGTGGGCCCTTTCGGCACTGCCTGACTGCCTCACGCAAACCACCGAATCGCGCGGTTCGCTTGCGTACGTTCGCGCGCATTTGCCGCGCGGGCGCCGAACCGATCGTGCCGCCTGCAAGGTTGGTGTACGGAGACTGCAGCATTACTATTGAGGGCGACGAAGCCTTCGTCCGGCGGGGTGCCGACCGCTTGCGAATCCCTCCACGTGCGCGTTTTTTCGCGCGCGGAAGTCGCTCGCGTTGGTCCGGCGGGCAAGCCGAGCGGGAGCGAGCTGCGAGTCTACGAGCCGGCAAAACAATGATGGAGTATAGTTCTTAAGTGACGATCGAGGAGGAAGTACAAAAGCGGCGGACGTTTGCGATCATCTCGCATCCCGACGCCGGCAAAACGACGCTGACGGAAAAGCTCCTGCTTTACGGTGGCGCCATTCACATTGCCGGACAAGTCTCCGCCCGAAAACGGCAGCGGCAGGCGACGAGCGACTGGATGGCGCTCGAGCGCGAGCGCGGAATTTCCATCACCTCGACCGTCTTGCAGTTTCCGTACAACGGCTATACGGTCAATCTGCTCGATACGCCCGGCCACCAAGACTTCGGCGAGGACACGTACCGCACGCTGCTCGCGGCCGACAGCGCCGTGATGCTGATCGACGCGGCCAAAGGCGTCGAACCGCAGACGAAAAAGCTCTTCGCGATCTGTCGCGATCGCGGCATTCCGCTCTTTACGTTCATGAACAAGCTCGACCGGCCGAGCCGCGATCCGCTCGAACTGCTCGACGAGCTCGAGAGCGTGTTGGGCATCGGCGCCTTTCCGATGAATTGGCCGCTCGGAAACGGTGACGGATTTCAAAGGCGTTTACGATCGCCGCACGCACACGGTGCATTGCTTCGAGCGCGCCGCGCACGGCGCGACACGCGCCGCGGTCAGCGCTTAGCCGACGTACGCAGACCCGCAGCTTGGAACGATTGTCGGGGAATCCGTTTACGACCAGTTCCGGGAAGGAATCGAACTGCTCGACGGTGCGGGCGAGCGCTTCGACCGGGCCGCGATGCTGCGCGGCGCAGTGACCCCGGTCTTCTTCGGAAGCGCGGTGACGAACTTCGGAGTTCAGCTCTTCCTCGACGAGTTCGTGCGATGGCGCCGTCGCCGGCGCCGCGCGCCGGCGTCGAGCCGACCGACGCCGCGTTCACCGGATTCGTCTTCAAGATTCAGGCGAATATGGATCCGCGCCATCGCGATCGCGTCGCCTTTGTACGCGTCTGTTCGGGCGAGTTTGCGCGCGATATGACCGTTCGCAACGCGCGAACCGGCGCAACGTTGCGGCTTTCGCGCGCGATGCGGCTCTTCGCCGACGATCGTGAATCGCTGGAAACTGCTTATGCGGGAGACGTCGTCGGATTGGCCAATCCAGGCGCGTTTGCCATCGGCGATACGATTTACGAAGGCACGGGCCGTGCGCTTCCCGCCTATTCCGTCCTTTGCCCCGGAACATTTCGCGTCGGTGCGGAGTATCGACGTATCGGGCTACAAATCATTCGGTAAAGGTGTCGCGCAACTGCGCGAGGAGGGAGCGGTGCAAGTCTTTTATCCGTGGGGCACGCCGCGAACCGAGCCGATTCTTAGGCGCCGTCGGCGAGCTGCAGTTCGAGGTCGCGAAATATCGCCTGGAGTCGGAGTATAGCGTTGAAACGCGCTTCGACCGGCTGCCGTATTCGTTGGCGCTGCACGTTGAAGGCGAGCGCGCGCGCTATCGTCGGCGCATCTTCCCTCAAACGCCAAGCTCGTAGAGGATTGGAACGAGCGGCCGGTCGTGCTCTTCGAAAGCGAATGGAGCGTCCGGCTCGCAGAAGAATGGAATCCGCAACTGCGATTCGTCCCATTCTCGGCGCACTTTGACGAGGAGGCGGTAGCGTAAAATGCGCTGCGTCGCGACTCTTGACATGTTCGTGGTGCCGGCTTCTTAGCCGGCTGCTCGTTTCAAAACCGCAACGAGCGCGAAGCGCAACGCATTACCAACGCCGTGGTTGCCAACGATTTCAAGCCGATCCAGAACGATATCGCCAAGGGAATCACGATCACGCGGGTTCAGATCGCGCGAGTGGTCGGACGAGCTCAACGCTCAAGGTAAGCTGCTCTCCGTGAAGGAGACGACGGCGAACTGCGAGCCGGGTTGGCACTGCTTCGCCGTACGATTCCAAAAGCACACCGTACGTCGAGCGCATGCGGTTCGACGAGAACGGAAAGGTCGTCAACTGGGACTTTCACATGGCGCCGCAAGCGCCGAAGTAATCGTTCGACGATATTCCGCGCCGCAGCGCAGCGCTTAGCAGGCGTCGCGCACCGCACGCCCGTCGTCACGTCGCGGACGCTGGACGAATGCTGCGGCGCGCAGCTCTTCGTCAAGTGCGAGAATCTTCAACGCATGGGCGCGTTCAAGTTTCGAGGCGCCTATAACTTTCTCGCGACGCATTCGCCGCGAAGAGCGACGTCGCGGCGTCGTCGCGTTCTCGAGCGGCAATCACGCGCAAGGCGTGGCGCTCGCGGCGCAGATTTTCTGGGTACCCGGCAACCATCGTCATGCCCACCGATGCGCCCGCCGTCAAAGTTGCGGCGACGCGCGGTTACGGCGCGCAAATCGTGCCGTACGAGCGCGAGCGTTCGCATCGCGAAGAGATCGCGCGCAATGTCGCCGCGGAGCTCGGCGCGACGCTCGTTCCGCCCTTTGACGACGCTACGCATCGTTGCGGGCGCCGGGACGGCGGCGCTGGAGCTGCTCGAGGACGCCGGCACTCTCGATGCGATCGTCGTTCCCGTCGGCGGCGGCGGACTGATGAGCGGAACGGCAATCGCCGCCCATGGCGTGGATCCGTCGATCGCGATTTATGGCGTCGAGCCGCAAGCCGGCGATGATTTCGCGCAGTCGCTGCGCGCCGGCGAGCGCGTCGACGCATCGCCGTACCGAAGACCATCGCCGACGGGCTTCAGACGACTTCGCCCGGCGAGCTCACCTTTGCGATCGCACGCGAGCATGTACGCGCCATCGTGACGGTGAGCGACGAGGAGCTGCGTCAGGCGATGCGCTTTGCCTTCGAGCGCCTCAAGCTCGTCGTCGAACCGAGCGGCAGCCGCGGCGCTCGCCGCGCTGATGCAGAGGCGCGTATCCCCGAAATCGCCGGTCGCCGAGTCGGCGCCATCATCAGCGGCGGGAATATCGATCCTGCTCGTTACGCCGAACTGATCGCGTAGCTCGGCTTGCTAGCGAACGTCGAGCGAAGTCACCGGTTCGATGCTGTACCGGTCGACTTTCGGAGAGTGAATGGCGACGACTTTGGCGGCGCCTCGCGTCACCTCCAAATGCGTCGGAATCGTAGCGCTTTCGTCTTTCGTATAGGGAGCGTCGATGCCGAGGGTCAGAAGCGCGAATTTCCCTTGCGGTACGTAAAATGTGCGATCGTTTTCGATCGTGCTTCCCGGGTCGAGAAACGAATCTTGCTTGGTCGCCGGATTCCCCAACGAGGTAACGTAGGCCCAACTGTAAACCGGAATCAACGGCCCCGCTACGATAGAAGCCCTCGAAACTCGTACGGCAAGCGCCGGGCTTCGTTTGGAAACGAGCGGGCTTTGCAGGACTGATCCGCTGACCGTAAACGTTGACGGCCATGCCCAAGAAATGCGCCCTCACCGTGCCGACGTTGTGCAGCTCTAGGTGAAGGCCGACGGCGATGAATCCGTTACGCTCGCTCAGTCGCTGCATCGAAGCGGTGACGTTGACGTCCGGGTCGGCCATCGAAGGCTTGATGCGGTTTTCATATGCGAAAATGTAGAACGCCCAAATTCCCGCGACGACGATCGCAGTCACTTCGACGATATCGCGAACGACGGCGACGCTGTGCCGCCGGCTCGAGCCGCGCTTACCGCCGAAAAGCATTCGCGCTTGCATTCCTGCGGCAGTACCACAAACCTGCGCCGCCGTCTTGTGTGGACGACGGCGCTGAATGTATGATGCGTTGAAGAGCGTTACATCGCGCTCTTGACGATATTTCCGCAAGCGACGTACTTGCCTAAGTTTGCCGCGCTTTCATGCACGTTGATGGCGTACGTTCCACCAGACGAGCTTGTCGATCGTTACGCCCTGAACGGTCGTCGTCGAGCTCCCACCGACGACGTTGGTCAAAGGTATAAGCAACGCCTTTGAGTTTGGCGCACGTGCCATCGTGAATGTGTGCAGGCTGCGGCGTCGTCGCGGGGGCGCCCTTGAGCGAGATGACGACTTTCACGTCGGCGCCCATTTGAGTCAGCGTCGCCGTTCCGCTTTCACTCGAGTCCGTTCTGTGCGTGGATTTCGACCGTCATGGTCGACGTCGCCGCGACAGCCGAGAGTTGCGTGAACGTTACAAAAGCGAATCCCGCGAGCAGGAGGCTCAGACATTTTCATGAGTCATGCTCCTTTCGAATATTAAGAATGCCTACGGCGCGGCCTGCTTTCGAGGCCTCGAGCGTTCGTACCGCTTCGATCGCCTGCTGCGGTCGGCGCGGCATCGGCGCCGTCGATCGTATCCAGCAGGGACGCAGCCTCTTCGTTGAGCTCGTGCGCGCCCGCGCCGTAGCTGCGATTCATGATTGCCGCGAGGCGCGCCGAGAGGCGGTATTGTTCCTCGAGCGCGCCCTGCGAGATGCTGACTCGTCGGATCCATCGCGACCTCGCAGCGGCTGCTTGCAGCGCTCGTCCGTCGACCTCGAGACGTACCGTGTAGCGCCCGGGAACGACGAGCGGGCCTTCCGGAACGCGCGGCGTCTCGTGCGGCACCGCCGAGATCGGCAGGTCCTGCTCGAACGCGCGCGGCGGCGGCTCGCGCAAATCCCAGACGAATCGGTGCATCCCCGCCGTCGTCGCCGGGCGCGGAACGGTCGCTCCCAATACGCGGGCTTGTCGAGATGCGGGATCGGCGGCGGCGACTGCGTCGTCGCTTGCGTAGCGGCGCACCTCTCGCGCCGTCGCAGTCGTAGATGGAGATCGACGACGCGCTGCGCCGGCGCGCCAGCGCGTAATCGACGATCGCGCCGTCAGGCGGATTTTCGCCCGGTCGGTTCCTCCGGCGGCAGCGGCGTGTCGGTGTTGGTGCTGCGCCGCACGCGATAGGCGCTCGCCGGAGTGAAAGAGATGGCAGCACCTACCCTGCGACAGGCTCGAGGGCGACACGCGGCCAATTCGCGCAACGGTTCGACGTCGTCGAGAATCCAAAAACCGCGCCCGTGCGTGGCGACGATCGACGTCGTTGCCGTGCACGATGACGTCGCGCGCCGATGTGTGCGGAAGATCCAGCTGCAGCGACTGCCAGTTCGCGCCCGCGTCGAACGAGACGTAGACGCCGTTCTCCGTTGCCGCGTAGAGCAGCCGCGGCTCGACGGGATCTTGCCGCACCGCGTTGACGGGCTGATTCGGAATCCCGTTCGACCGCGAGCTGCCACGTTTCGCCGCCGTCGCGCGTGATGTAGACGTAGGGCCGAAGATCGTCGAGCCGGAAGCGCGTGACCGCGACGAACGCGGTATCGTCGTCGAACGCGGGATGCGTCGATCTGCGCGACCTTGCTCCACGGCGTTAAGCCCGGCGGCGTGACGTTCCGCCAATGCGGCGCTGCCGCGAGCGTCGCGCGTCATCCAGACGTAACCGTCGTCGGTCCCGGCCCAAATCGTGTCCCTCGCGCAGGCACGACGGCGCGAGCGCGTAGACGACGCCGCGATGCGCACCGTGCTGCGGATCGTCCGCTTCGAACGGGCCCAAGACGGCCGGCACGCCGGGGTGCGCGCGCGTGAGATCCGGACTGATGGCGTGCCAGCTTTGGCCGCCGTTCTCGGTCGCGAAAACGACGTTTGAGCCGAAGTAGAGACGGTGGCGGTCGAAAGGATCGAATGCCAGCGGCTCCGTGCGTACCGTCGCGATACTTCTTCGACGGCAGCGCGATCGGCGAAACCTCTTGCGTTTGATCGGTGCGATCGTCGTGTTTCTCCACTTTTCCGCCGAAGAAGATGCCGGAATGGAGCGGATCGGGAACGACGTAGCCATACTCTTGGGCGCCGACCGTATGCCAGTCGCGTTCGGTCGTTTCGCCCCAGTTGCCGCGGCTGGCGACGCACGCGGAGCCGCTCTCCTGCTGACCGCCGCAGACCCAATATGGGAAAGCGGTCGTCGGCGTTGACGTGATACATCTGCGCCGTCGGCTGATTGTACCAGGAGCTCCACGTGCGCGCCGCCGTCGACGGAGATCGTCGCGCCTTGGTCGCTGGCCAGCGCGACG
This sequence comes from Vulcanimicrobiota bacterium, assembly GCA_963815165.1. GTDB lineage: Bacteria > Vulcanimicrobiota > Vulcanimicrobiia > Vulcanimicrobiales > Vulcanimicrobiaceae > Cybelea. Next base: position 492,961 of record CAWFFL010000003.1, on the reverse strand, counting down.
ATTCGAGTGGTTGCGAGGATTGACCCAAACGGTGTGGTAATCGTCGCCGCCCGGCGCACCTTTGATCGCGTCGAACGTCTTGCCGCCGTCGGTCGATCGATAGGTCGACGTATTGGTAAGGTAGACGGTCTGCGGATCGCTCGGATCGACCGCCGAGCGAGATCGAGGTCGTCGCCGCGCTGCGCGATTTCGTCGGCGTCGTTGACCTTACGTAAAGTGGGCGCCGGCGTCGTCGCTGCGATAGAGCGCGCCGGCGTCTTCGCCTTTGGCTTCGTCGTCGGCGTACGCGTAGACGACGTTGGAGTTGCTCGGTGCGACGGCGATTTCGCTGCGGCCGATCCGCGCCGGCAACCCGTGCGAAGCTGCGTCCACGTCGTGCCGCCGTCGGTCGACTTGAAGATCCCGCTTCCCGGAATTTCGAACGAGGCGCCGATCTCCCACGGCGCTTGCCGCGCGGCCCAGAGCGTTGCGTAGACGGTCTGAGCGTTGCTTGGATCGAGTACGACGTCGAACGCGCCGATGTTCTCGTTCTTGAAGAGCACGCGCTGCAAGGTCGCGCCGCCGTCGAGCGATGCGATAGATGCCCCGCTCGGAGTTCGGACCGTACGGGTGACCGAGCACCGCGACGAAGAGCCGATTCGGATCGTTCGGATCGACCGCCATTGAGGCGATCTGCTGGCCGTCGCGCAGACCCAGATGCGTCCACGTTGCGCCGCCGTCGATCGACTTGTAGATGCCGTCGCCGACGGCGAGATCGGGACGTTGCAATCCCTCGCCGCTGCCGGCGTAGATGATTCGCGGATCGCTCGGGGCGACGGCGAGCGCGCCGATCGAACCGGTGGGCTCGCTGGTCGAAGATCGGCGTCCACGTTCGCCCGGCGTCATCGCTCTTCCAAATGCCGCCGTTGACGGCGGCGATGTAAAACAGGTTCGGCTCGTTGGCGACGCCGGTAATGGCGACGGTGCGCCCGCCGCGCATCGGCCCGATGAAGCGCCAATGCATCGCCTGATAGAGCGCCGGCGAGACGGTTTGGGCCGGTGCAGCGTTCGTCGTCGAAGAGATACGCAGCTAACGAGCGCAGCAGCGGCGACGAAGCCCCGATTCAAGGGACCTGCCGCCACGCGCTTGCTCGACCGTTCACATCAGCGCATTAGCGCGGCCGCCGGCCGTTGCGGCTGCGGCCGCGGCGTTTGGGCTGGAAGGGCGCGCCGACTTTGAAGCGTCGCTTGTGCGCGGAAGCGTTTCGTCGACGTCGTCGCAGCCGATCGGCGTGAAATCGCGGCAATCGTGCGGCCGGGCCGGATAGATGCCGCAGTAATAACGGCCGCTGCGCGAGCCCATCAGAAAGACGCATTGGTCGGCAATGTCGTCGGTGACCTTTCGCGAGACAGCCGACGTGATAGCCGTCGGCCGACGGGCGCTGGACGACGTACCGTTGCAGCACCTCGTCGAAGCTCATGCCGAGGTGATCGGCGATGCGCTGGACGTCGGCCCTGCTGACGAACGGCTCGTACCCGCTGCAGCACTCGGCGCAGCCGGGCGGACAGGCGACGTTTTCCGGCATCTCCTTGAGATGCTCTGCGCGCCAGGTCGATGACGCTGCGGATCGCTGCGACGAACGCGCGGATCGTCGTTATACTTGTACACCCATTCGCGGCGCGTAATCTCATTGGCATTGTAATAGCGCGAAATCTTTTCGTCGAACTCGACCGTGATGTGTTCCTCGTCGATTTCGATCTTGTTCACGTGCTCGAGCGGGCGCGCATCGAGCAGCTCCGGATGCGTCGGCTGGCCGGTGCGGCGTGAGAAATTTCGCAAATTGATGAGGTCGATCGTCTCCATGACGGTTTCGATTCCCTCGCCCTGCGGGTACGGCCTTCGCGAAGCGCAAAAGATAGCGGCATGCGAACGGCTATCGGCGTCGATCTCGGCGGCTCTCACGTTACCGCGGCGGTCGTGACGGAGGACGGGGCGATCCAGCGTCAGCACGAGGAAGACCTCGAAGATCTGAGGTTCGAGGCGGTGATTGCAGCGCTCGACGCGACGATCGGCTTGGCGCTGCGAGAGGCCGGCAGACGTCGCCGGAATCGGCATCGGCTCGCCCGGCAACATCGATGCCGCTTCGGGCGCGGTCCTCTACAGCCCGAACTTCGGCTGGGAGAACGCGCCGCTCGGCGAGGCGCTGCGCAACGAAGTTCGGCCTGCCGGTCTTCGTCGGCCAACGACGCGCGGTGCGCGACGCTTGGCGAGTACACCTTCGGCACCGGCAAGCAGACCGAAGGATTTCGTGCTGCTGACGCTTAGGCACGGGGATCGGCGGCGGCATCGTCGCGCGGCGGCGAGCTGGTGCTTGGCAACCGTTGGGGGGCGGGAGAGATCGGACACCATCAGATACGTCCGATCGACGGCTTCGTCTGCGGCTGCAGCAAGATCGGCTGTTTCGAAGCGCAAGCCTCGGGAACGGGCCTGATCCGGCACGCGTTTGCCGTCGCGCCCTCGTTTCCGCGCAGCCCCCTGCTCGACGTCGCGCGCGACAAGCTCAGTTCGAAAAAGATTCGCCGAGCGGCGCAGGCCGGCGACGGACACGCCCTGGCGGCCTGGCGCAATTTCATCGGCGATCTTGCGATCGGATTGGCAAATGTCATCGCGTTCGTCAATCCGGAGACGATCGCGCTCGGCGGCGGCGTCTCCACGGCCGGCGATTTCATGCTCGACGCCGTGCGTCCGCAAGTCGACGTACTGACGACGATGGTGCCAAGGGAACGACGCAGATCGTCGTCGCTTCACTGGGCAACGACGCCGGTCAGGTCGGCGCGGCAACGATGGCGCTTCGCGGCGGACTGACGACAGGATGCGCGCTTGCGGCTATAAAACGGTTATCGTAGCGCTGCTCGCTGGCCTTTGCGCGCGCTCCCGGTTCGTTCGCAAAGCGGCGATCCGATTCACAAGATTCGGCACGTCGTCATCATCATGCAAGAGAACCGCTCGTTCGATACCTACTTCGGCACGTTTCCGGGCGCCGACGGCATTCCGATGTCGAACGGCGTCCCGACCGTTTGCGTGCCGGATCCGCGCCACGGCGGGTGCGTGCGGCCGTTCCACGATACCAACGATCGCAATCGCGGCGGCCCGCATGGCGCGCGAGCCGCGGTCGCCGACATCAACGGTGGGAAGATGGACGGCTTCATCGCCGCCGCGCAAGCGCGGGCGACGCGCGTGTCTTGACCCGAACGCACCGAGCTGCGCCGGCGGGGGCGGACGTGATGGGCTATCACGACGGACGCGAATTCCAAACTACTGGCGGTACGCGCGCGACTTCGTGCTGCAAGACCGTCTGTTCGAACCCAACGCCTCGTGGAGCTTGCCGCAGCACCTCTTCATGGTTTCCGAGTGGTCGGCGTGGTGCAAGAAGATCGGCGACCCGATGAGCTGCATCAACGAGCTGCAGGAGCCGGACTATCCGCCGGACTTTCGGTCGCAGCAACCCGCGCTTTCGGCGCCTCCGCCGGGGCGGCCCGATTATGCCTGGACGGATCTTACGTATCTACTGCACGCGCAGCACGTGAGCTGGGCTTACTACGTCATGGCCGGCACGCAGCCGGACTGCGCGAACGGCGACGAAGATTGCGGACCGGTCGCAGCAGACGCTATCATACGCCCGGCATTTGGAATCCGTTGCCGTACTTCGATACCGTCAAGCGCGACGGCGAGCTGCGGCAATATCCAAGATCTGCGCAACTTCTACGCGGCTGCCCGCGACGGCACGCTGCCCAGCGTCGTCTGGATCTGTCCGGCCGGTCCGTATAGCGAACATCCGCCGGCGCTCGTGAGCTTGGGACAGGCCTACGTCACCGGCCTGATCAACGCGATCATGCGCGGTCCCGATTGGAACAGCACGGCCATCTTTTTCTCATGGGACGACTGGGGCGGTTTCTACGATCACGTCGCTCCGCCGCGCGTCGACGAAAACGGCTACGGCCTGCGCGTTCCCGGAATCGTGATCAGCCCGTACGCGCGTCGCGGCTTCATCGATCATCAAACGCTCAGCCACGACGCCTACGTGAAATTTATCGAGGACGATTTTCTCGGCGGCGCGCGCATCGATCCGCGAACCGACGGCCGCCCGGATCAGCGTCCGACCGTGCGCGAAAACGTCTCGATTCTCGGCGACCTGCGCCGCGACTTCGACTTCGCGCAAAAACCGCGCCCGCCGGAAATCTTGCCCGGCGCAATCTACTGGAACGGCACCTCGAGCGCGGTAGGCTTAAACGGCAGCTCGCCGCTGAGCGGCGAGCTCGCGGCATCGTCGTTGCGGCGGATATCGTGCCGGTCTCGGTGATCGAGGTGATGAGCTGCGGCGATGCGGCGCGAACTGCGGCGCGGCGCGACGATCTCTTGATTGTGCCGGATCGTCGGCGAGGCTCTCGGGCGCGCTGATCAGCGACGCACCGCCGCAACGACTTCGAAGCGCCCTGCAGTGCGATCAGGCCCAAACCGTTATGGCGCACGAAATCGACGTTGCCGCGCTCTTGGCCCGGAACGTAATCGTAGACGACGACCGGCAGCTGGGCGGCATTCGCTTCGGCCAGCGATCCGGGGCCGGCTTTGGTGACGAGCAGATCGACGGCGCGGAAATATTCGGGAATCTTGTCGGTGAAGCCGAGCACCTGCATCGGCGTCGGCAGCGTCGTCGACAGCTCGGCGAGTTTCTGCGCGAGCGGCTCGTTGCGGCCGCAGACGACGACGAGTTCGATGGGAAGCCGTGCTTTGGCGAGCGCCAGCGCCGTCGAGAGCAGTTTTCCGCCGCCCTCGCCGCCGGCCATCAACATCACGACCGGCATTTCGGCGGAGAGCCCGAGCTGCGCGCGCAGATCGTCCTTGCTGCCGGTGACGTCGTCGAACTTCGGATGAATCGGATGACCGAGCAGTCGCAGACGCGACGGCGGCACGCCGCGCGACAGCGCGCGCTGGTAGACTTCGCGCGCCGGGACGACGACGGCGTCCGCTTCGGGCACGAGCCACGATTCGTGCACTTTGCCGAGATCGGTGATGACGGTAACGACCGGCACGTGCTGCATGTGCGCGTCGTCGCGCGCGCGCAACGCCGCGTGGTTGAGCAGCGGATGCACGGAGACGATGACGTCGGGCTGATAGCCGATGAAAAGATCGCGCAGGCGCTCGCGATAGAGCGGCTCGCAGAAGCGCACCAGCGCCTTATAGCGGCGCCGTCCGTTGGTCGCATAGTAGAGCGCGCCGTAGATCGGCGGCGCGTAGCGCAGCGCCATGCTGTAACCGAGGCCGAGCTGCGTCAGCGGGAAGGCGCAATGGGCGGCGACGTCCTCGATGCGGTGTTCGTACGGCTATAGGGCGATCGCGCCTCTTCCAGGGCAGCGGCGATCGCATTGGCCGCGCTGCGATGGCCGCCGCCCGTGTCCGAGATCAACAGAAGCGCCCGTTTGGTCATCCACTCTCCCGTTAGGCTCTGGCGGGCAGCCCTCCTCGCGGCGCGCCTGCCGGCGTTGCGCGCCCGGCGGCTGGTCGGAGCAAGCCAGGCGATGAGCGCCCGAGCCGGCGCATCGTAGAAGCGGAAAATGTCGCCAAACTCGATATCGGGGTTTCGGTGATGGCCATCGTGGTCCTCGGGAAGCACGATCGCGAGCCGGCCGAAGGAGCGCTGCGCAGCCCGGCGGCGTCCGCCATCCGAGCTCGGTCGTGTGGCGCCACCAGACGTGGAGCTGCCCGAGCGCCAGGCCCGCGAGCACGCCCGGCCAGGAGAGACGCCAAAGAGCCGCGCCGACGACGAGGTACGGCACCGCTCCGAGAAAACCGTCGAGCAACACGGCGGGGCTTGCCGAGAGCACCGCGTGATCGAAGTACGAACGGCGCCGGTCGTGATGCGTTCGCAGATGAAGCGTAAACCAAAGATGCTGCGGAACGTGATAGAAGAACGTCGACGCGAAGTCGCCGCCCGACCAGCGTGACGATGAGAGCGGTAACGAAGAGCATATGTTGCGGCGATCTCGCTGTGCAGCTGCACGGTTCATACCATATACCACGCCAACGCGCACCTCGTTGCATCGCGTGCATCTCGCATCGCGCGCCTTAACGTCGCTATTAAGCTGGCCTTCGCCTGCGCGACGTCGACGCGCTCAAAGGCGCGATGCTGGTTCGCGACGGTCCGCGCGTTGCCGCAGCCGGAGCTGGCCATCGCGCGCGCAATTCTCCGCACGAATCCGCAGCTGGTCGCAGGCGCGGCGCTGTCTTTGCCGGCGCCACCGCGCGCGCCGCGCGATCGAATGTCTTGCCGCCGGAGTTTCTTGCCGCAGCGATTTTGCAAGAGTCGGCCTACGACCCGCGAGCGATCTCCGCGGCCGGCGCGATCGGAATCGCGCAGTTCATGCCGGAAACCGCAGCGGACGTCGGCGTCGATCCGTACGACCCATTCGACTCGATCGACGCCGCCGCGGCGCTCTTGGGCGGCTACGCCGCGCGAATATCGGGGCGTTACGCCGATCCGTATACGATGGCGCTCGCCGCGTACAATGCCGGACCGCTGGCCGTCGCGGAGTATCGCGGCGTTCCGCCGTACGCCGAAACGCGCGAATACGTTGCGCTGATCTTCGACCGTTGGGCGCGCATCGTTTCGTACGAGCACTGACAGGCCGGCCTGGACCGGAAGAACGGAAAAGACGCGAGGTGACCACTCTACGCACGCCGCGCATCGCGGATTGTCGTCCTCGCTGTTGCCGTTGCCGTCTCGGCGGCTGCGGATTCAAGTCGAGTCCGGCCGACGACTTGCAATTCGGCCGCCCCCGGGCTGGCAATCGTCACCGGGCTTCTTGGGCTTCATGCAGTTCTGGCGTGCGCCGGCGGAACGACCGCGAAGTGCTGATGCTCTTCAGATCGCCGAAGCAGCTCCAGCCGAACGAAGTCTTTTCCGACGCGCGGCTCCAAGGCGACGTTGAAAGACGCGACGGTCGAGCGGCGCCGCAGCATCCTACATCTGCGGCAATCAGCCGGCGCGGTACTTCGAAGCGCGCGGCACTTCGTCGCACAGCGGGGAGTCGCGCATCGAGATGGTGATGAGCAACGTCGGCGGGCAAGACCTACTTCGCAATGTACGTGCGTCCGATCGACGTCGGACCCCAATCCGATGGCCGAGGCGGCCGCTGCGAGAACTCTGCCCGAAACGCTGATCGCTTGACGCTGCGCAACGTCTCTCAGACAGCTCGTCGCGCGTCAACCGCTGGGCTGGACCGCATCCGAAACGGCGGGTCCCCAGTTGCGGCGCGTCTTGGGCTGGCCATCGCTTAACGGCGATCGGCCTCGGAACGATGCTCGGCGGCATCTTCACGACGATCGGTGCCGGCGCGCACGCAGCGGGGCCGGGCGTCATTCTCGCATACGTTCTTTCAGGACTCGTCAGTCTCTGCGTTGCGCTCTGTTACGCCGAGTTTGCGGCTATGGTGCCCGTTGCCGGCAGCGCGTACACGTACGCTTACGCGACTCTAGGCGAGCTGGTCGCATGGGTGATCGGATGGGATCTGATCCTGGAATACGGGTTCTCGCTTGCGCCGGTTGCAGCGTCGTTTTCAGATTTCTTCCAGCACATGCTTGCCAACGTCGGCCTCGCTTTTCCGAGTTGGGCGCAAACCGCGAACCTGCACTCGCCGCATCCGCAGATCGACCTTTTGGCCTGTATCGCCACGCTGATGATCGCGGTGCTCGTTGCGATCGGCATACGTGAGTCCGCCGGCGTCAACGGCGCGCTGGTCGTCCTGCAAATCGTATCGATGCTGGTCTTCGTCGCCGCCGTCGCTCACGCGATCCGGCCCGGCAACCTCGTGCCGTTTACGCCCTTCGGATACCACGGCGTGGTCGCGAGCACGGCGCTCGTCTTCTTCGCTTACATCGGTTTCGATACGGTCACCGTCGCTTCCGAGGAGGCAAAGCGCCCCGAACGCGACGTTCCGATCGGCATCATTTTGGCGCTGATCGTCGGCGGAATTCTTTATGTCGTGCTGACGCTCTGCACGGTCGGCGTGCTGCACTTCACGAAGCTCTCCGACGGCGCGGCGATGCTCGACGCCCTTGGCGCGGTGAGCAAGAGCCACACGCTCTACTGGATCGTGGCGCTCGGCGGACTAGCGGGGAATACGACCGTCATGGTTACCTCGCTTCTTGGGCAAGTTCGTATCTTTTACGTAATGGCGCGCGACCGGATGCTGCCTCCCGGCGTCGCGCGCATTCATCACGTCTTTCGCACTCCCGCGCGCATGACGATGGTCACCGGCATCGTCGTCGCGGTCTTTGCAGCGGTACTTCCGTTGACGGCGCTATTGGAGCTCGTCAACATCGGCACGCTCGTCGCTTTTGGGATTGTTTGCGCCGGCGTGTTGACGCTGCGCATCGTAAATCCGTCGGCGCCGCGGCCGTTCCGCGCGCCGCTCTTGCCGATTTTTGCAATCGCCGGCGCCGTTTCGTGCGCGTACCTGATTACCGGGCTACAGGTCGCCACGTGGACTCGTTACGTGTTATGGTTCTTCGTCGGCATCATCGCCTATGGGATCTATGGCTTTCGTAACTCGCGCCTGCGCGTCGCTCGATAAGAGGGGTTTAGCCCGGGCCCATGGCATGAGAGCCAGGGCGTGACGATTCGTACCGCGGTCTCGGACCGCTTCGAGCTGATTACCGTACCACGGTCACGGGGAGTCCCCACCTTTGCCGATGACGTCGCGCGCGGTCTCGGATCCAATCCGAAACGATTATCGTGTAAGTATCTTTACGACGACGTCGGGTCGGCACTCTTCGATGCCATCACGCGATTGCCCGAGTATTATCTGACCGCGGCGGAAGCGCAAATCCTTAGCGAGTGGGGATGGCAGATCGTGAGGCTTCTCGATGCTCCGGTCGATTTTCTCGAGCTGGGAAGCGGCAGCGCCGTCAAGACGAGGCTCTTGATCGGCGAGGCGCTGCGAGTTCAGACCGACCTTTGCTACAGTCCCATCGACATTTCTACGGAAGCGCTTCGGCAGTCGTCGCTTGCGCTGGTGGAAGCCTATCCGGGTTTGCGAGTTCGCGCGTATGCCGGCGATTATTTCGACGTTCTCGAGTCGCACGCCGTGCGGTTCGATCGCAAAACACTCGCGATGCTCATGGGCTCGAATATCGGTAACTACGAGCCAGGCGAGGCTCTCGAGCTGCTGCGGCTACTCGCTGGGGCATTGCGCCCCGGCGACGGGTTGCTGCTGGGCGCCGATCTCAAGAAGGATCGCGCGACGCTCGAGCTTGCCTACGACGATCCGCTTGGCGTAACCGCGGCTTTCGACCGAAATGTCCTGGGGCGCATCAATCGCGAACTCGATGCGGATTTCGACTTGCGCAATTTTTCGCACGTCGCCGTTTACGACGACGTGCGAGGCTCGGTTGATTCATTTCTCGAGGCAAGCCGGCCCGCGGTCGTATCGGTGCGAGCGCTGGGCCTGCGAATCCGTTTTGCGCGGGGCGAACGCATTCATACCGAATCGTCATATAAGTTCACCGACGAGGAAGTTGCTCGAATGGGGAGCGAAACCGGCTTTCGTCGCGAGTTCGGCTGGCACGATCGTGCCGATCGCTTCAGCCTTCACCTTTTCGTTCGTGATTAGAGAGCAACATCGGACTCGGCGCGTCATCGCGTTACTCATCGCCTTTGCATGGTTGAGCGGGTGCGGCGGCCGCGCGAGCGCGCCGGTGATCCCGGAGTCGCAGAACGTTCGAGCGTCGCCGGATGAGAACGTCAACGAGCTCCCCGAGCCGCCCGTCGTGCGTTCTCGTAACGGCGTGGCGAGTTTCGCACTTGACGCCATCATCAATCCCGCGACGGGTCTTCCGGCATTTGAGTACCACCACCTCAACGGCATCGCTCCGACGGTCGAGATCAGCCCTGGAGATACGATCGACGTTGCGCTAACCGACGACCTCCGCGGTTCGGTGACGATGGCGAACCTTGCAAACCTTCACTTCCACGGGTTGACGGTTTCACCGCGCGGCCACAGCGATAACACGCTGGGATTGCTCGCAGCGCCGGGACAGACGCTTCATTACGTCGTGCACGTGCCGAAGAATCAGGAACCGGGACTCTATTGGTACCATATGCACGTCCACGGCGAAACGAGTTTCCAAGTCGGCGAAGGCGGAATGTCCGGGGCGATCGTCATCGACGGTCTCGAACGGCATATTCCCGAGCTTGCCAAGATGCGCCAACGGATCATCGTCGTTCGCGCGACCGGCATCGGTCAAAACGTTCCGCGGCGCGACGACATGGATGATGGCAGCTCGATGGCTGAAGACGACTCGATGAATGGCGCCGCGAAACCCCTCTTTACGAACACGCAGCCGTGTTCGTTCAGAGACGGACTCACAACGAGCCTCAACGGCGCAACCCATCCGGTCATCACCATCGCCCCGGGCGAACGGCAGTTTTTTAGGGTCGTTAACGCGACGGGCCATAAGACGTTGCGTTTGAACGTTCAGGGTGAAAAGGTCCAAGTCGTCGCGATTGACGGCTACGCGCTCGATGCCTATCCGGGAACGCCGCCGACGCTGACCGAGTCGTCGGTCATCATACCGCCGGCGGGCCGAGCCGAGTTCGTAGTCACCGGACCGGCGAGCGGCCGCACGAGGTTCCGTACGCTCTGCTACAACACCGGTCCCAACGGCGACGCCGACCCCTACATTTGGTTCGGAGATTTGGTAGCACCGAAGCATCACGAAGCCGGCGGCGATTTCTCGAACGCCCAGTTGACGGCCGGCGCGCCGCTTCCCGTTAACGCCTACAGCGCGGCTCTGCCGCCGATTGCGGCGAAGAGGGTGGTGGTCTTTACCGAAAATTCCAAGCCGCGCTTTTTTATCAACGGCAAGTCTTTCAATATCCATTCGCCGCCAATGTTCGTCGTCCACACCGGAACGGTCGAAGAGTGGCACATCTACAACGATACTTACGAAATCCACGATTTTCACATCCATCAAATTCATTTCTTGGTCGAAAGCGTAAACGGCGTCGCTGTGGAACACCCGCATTGGTCCGACAGCTTCATCGTGCCGCATCGAACCGGTATCGGAAAGACCAGTACGCCGGGCTCGATCGTGGCGTTGATGGATTTTCGCGATCCGATTATTCGTGGAGAGTTTGTATTCCATTGTCACATTCTCGATCACGAGGACGCGGGGATGATGGCGAAAATCGAACTGATTTAAGCTGATAGGAGTCGCGCGTGCGCAAGTTGCATTTGGTCACCGGGTCCGTTCTTTTTGGTCTCGTCGCGGCCGCCGGCTGTGGCGGCGGGAGTGCTGCGCTGCCCAGCGGCGCGACAGCGGGCGCGGCAGACCGCATTCACTACGCGCTCAGCCTGAGCGGGTCGCCCGTGTCGCCGGACGTCACCTATGTCCCGTACGATGGCGGCCCCGTGATCCTGGCTCCGAAGTTCTACCTCACTTTTTGGGGTTACAAGAACGCCGGCGATCCCGAAAAGGTCGAGCCGCTGCTGATTGCATACACGAAGAACATGGGCGGCAGTCCCCATAACAACATCGAGGTTCAGTACTATCAAGGTACGAGCGGCACCAAGAGCTACATCACGAATCCCGCTTCGCAGTTCGGTGGAAGCTGGGATGACGACTCTGCGATTCCAAACAAGCCTACCGATACTCAAATCGCGGCGGAAGCCGCCAAAGCGATCAAACACTTTGGTTACGACTCCAACGGCGTCTACGTGGTCGCCACGGCGCACAAGCATAGCGAGACCGGATTCGGTCCGCACTGGTGCGCGTATCACAGCATCTCCTCGTACAAGAAGAAACCGCTGATTTACGACAACATACCCTACGTGCCCGACGCCGGAAAGCAATGCGGCGCAAACATCATCAAGCCGCCGTCCGGCGAAAGCGGCGACGACGAGGGCGTAACGATTATGGCCGGCCACGAATTCGGTGAAGTGATTACCGATCCTCAGCCGCTCAACAACGCCGCCTGGATTGGTCCCGCCGGCGAAATCGCCGACGTATGCGCCTGGCATGGGATCGCAAACGACACGTTCGGCAGCAAGAAGTATACGGCGCAGCCGATGGTCAGCGACGCTAGCGCATCGTGCGTGCAGACCTATTATCCGTCGAGTTCGACGAGGCCGAAGCCTTAAGCGGTCAGGCGCGAACCGCGCGCTCGGCGAGCCGCAACAGTGCATCAACCGCGATGGCGAGAACCGATATAGCGACGCTTCCGGCGACGATCATCGCGTTTTGATGCAGCGTGAGGCCGTTGAAGATCAGCACGCCCAAACCCACCCCGCCGACGTAGCCGCCTAGCGTCGCGATGGCAATCATCGCGACCGCGGCAATGCGCACGCCCCCGATGAGCACGGGCAGCGCTTGCGGAAGCTCGACGCGCGTCAGCACCTGTGCCGGCGACATGCCCAAACCGCGCGCCGCGTCGACCTGCCCGGAATCCACGGCCGCGATTGCGGCAACCACGCTGCGGGCGAGCATGAACTGCGCGTAGATCACGAGCGCGATGAAGATGGGCGCGAAACCCAGACCTACGGCTTGTACGAGCACGGCCAACAGCGCTAGGCTCGGAATGGTGTAGATCGCGCCGAGCGTTCCGAGCATCCAGGGCGCGACTCGCGGGTTACGTGCGGCCACGATTCCGAGCGGCAAAGCGATAAGCGACGCGATCAAGAGCGCGAGCGCAACCAACTCCGCGTGATCTGCCGCTAACGCCGCGACGCGCCAGGGATGACTCGTCAAATAGTTCACCCTTCGCGCAAGAGCTCTCTAGCGCGCAGAAAGTAGCGGCGATACACGTCGTCGCCGGCGTGCACGAGCTCTCGAACGTAAGGCGACGCCGGCCGATCGAAGAGATCGAACGGCGCCCCGATCTGTTCGATGCGCCCTTCGCGCATCACGACGATCCGATCGGCCAATCGAAATGCCTCCTCGACGTCGTGGGTTACGAAGAGGGTCGTCGTGGCGAACTCGGCGACGATGCGGACGAGTTCGCGCTGCAGCGCGGTACGTACGACGACGTCGACTGCGCCGAAGGGTTCGTCCATCAGCAGAGCTCGCGGCCGAGCGGCGATTGCGCGCGCCACGCCGACCCGCTGTGCCTCACCGCCCGAGAGCGCGCCGGGCCGGCGCGCTCGATACGTCACCGGATCGAGGCCGACGAGTCCCAGAAGCTCGTCGACGCGCGCCGCGATCTCACGACGCTCCCACCCGAGCAGCGATGGAACCACGCCGACGTTTTGGGCTACGCTCATGTTGGAGAAAAGGCCGATCGCTTGAATAACGTATCCGATGCTGCGGCGCAGTTCCACGGGCTCGCGCTGCGCGACGTCGCTTCCGTCGATCGTAACCCGGCCTTGCGTCAATGGAACGAGCCGATTGACGGTGCGCAGGAGCGTCGACTTTCCGCAGCCCGACGGCCCGAGGAGCACGATCAACTCGCCGCCGCTTACATTGAAAGAAACGTTTTCGACGGCGTTGCGATCGGCGCCCGAATACCGCACCGTAACCCCCTCAAACGTGATTTTGGCCGGACTCATTTCTTACCGAGAAATGCCGCGGCGACATCGGAAGGATCGGCTTGGTCGTGTTCGACCGCGGCGTTCATCGCTTGCGCTGCGCGATCGGTAATTCTCGGCGATATCGCGTCGAGCACCGGTGCGATGCGCGGGCGCGCCGCAAGCGTCGCCGCGCGAACGACCGGAGCGACGTTGTAGGCTGACCAAAAATGACGGTTATCGCGAAGCACGACGAGATCGTTCGTCGCGATGGCCCCATCGGTGGAGAAGGCGCTGGCGACGTCGGCCTTTCCCTCGAGAAGCGCGCGATACTTCAAGGCGATATCGTACGTGCGAATCTCGCGAAACGCGAAGCCGCCGTAAAATCGTTGTAGGCCCGGCAGTCCGTCGGGCCGCGCTAAGAACTCTTGAATCGTTGCAAGGCGCAGTTGCCCGGCGGCGCGTGCGACGTCGGAAAGCGTTGCGAGCGAATCGCGTGCGGCGATTGCGCGCGTCGTCGCGAGCGCCTGCGAATCGTTCATCGGGGAGGGGGAGAGCCAAACGATCCCGTAGCGGCGCGCGAAGAGCCGGGAAACGACTGCATACGCTTTTGCCGAGTCGGCAATTGGCCCGAGATGCAGCACGTCGATCAGCGCGGTGCCGGTGTACTCGGGATAGAGGTCGATATCGCCACGCGCCATCGCCGCCATCGCAATTTGCGTCGAGCCGAGATTGAACAGGCGCGTAACTCGAAAACCTGCCGCTTCCAGCGCGCGCGCGTAGATTTCGGCGATGACGAACGACTCGGTGAAGTTCTTCGAACCCACGCGAAGCGCCGATGGGTCGAACGCGCAGCCCGCGGCGAGCGGCGCGGCGCCGAGCAACGCCAGAGCGTGCCGGCGCCTCACGCGCGTGCCGCCGAAAGCCGTCCCGCCACGCCCAACAGCAAGTCGGCTGCCAATGCCAACGCGGCCACCGCCGCCGCCGCCGCAAAAAGCAAAGCGGGATCGCCGGTCTGGAGGCCGCGCACGATTTCGTCGCCGAGACCGCCCGCGCCGATAAATGTTGCGAGGGTCGCGCTGGCAATGGTTTCGGTCGTCGCCGTTCGCAAACCGGCGAATGAGACGGGCAACGCGAACGGAATCACGATTCGTGCGAAGCGCTGGCCTGACGTCATGCCCATGCCCGCAGCAGCGTCGAGCACCGCGCTCGGAACCGCGCGAATTCCGACGTCGACGCTGATGACGATCGGTGGAACTGCGAGCAGTGCCAGCGCGACGATCGCCGGCGTCGCGCCGACGCCCAACCAGGGTAGAAGCAGCATGAGGACTGCCAGGCTCGGGAGGGTTCGCCCAATCCCGGCGAACGCCAGCACTGCGCCGCGAAGCGGTGCCGATTCGGCGGCGAGAACGCCGAGCGGAAGCCCAGCCGCCAGCGCCAGCGCAAGGGCCGAGAAGGCAAGGACGAGGTGCCCGGCGATATGCGCGGTGAAATCAGCCATGTGGTTATAGAGGCGCATTCGACGCCGGCAACGATTCCCGTTGCAAGCCTCGACGATCCGTCGCTCTACATCAGCCGCGAGCTTTCGTGGCTGGAATTCAACGAGCGCGTGCTCGAAGAGGCGCTCGATGCGCGAAACCCGCTGATGGAGCGTCTCAAGTTCGTCGCGATCTACGGAACCAACCTCGACGAGTTTTTCATGATTCGAGTCGCTGCAATCAAACAGCAGATCGAGGCGCAGGTAGTGCGACGCTCGGAGGACGGCCGGACGCCGACCGAACACCTAGCTGCGATCTCTGAACGGCTGCGCGACTCGTTGCCGAAACAAATGCGTCTTCTCAACGACGAGCTGCTGCCGGCGCTCGAACGCGAACGAATCGGCTTGATGCGGGTAGCGGAGCTCGACGAGGAGACCCAGGCCGCCCTCGAGCGGACATTCGACGAGAGCGTCTTCCCGGTGCTGACGCCGCTGGCCGTCGATAGCGGTCACCCGTTTCCGTATATCTCGAACTTGTCGCTCTCGCTTGCCGTGGAGCTGGAAGAGACGACTCGGGAAGGCGTCGACCTTCACTTCGCGCGCGTCAAGATTCCGCCGACGCTGCCGCGCTTCGTCCCCGTGGAAGGCGGCGCACCGGGCGAACGGCGTTTCGTCTTGCTCGAGGATCTCATAGCACACCATCTCGACGTGTTATTTCCGGGGATGCACGTGCGCGATTCTTATCTCTTTCGCGTGACGCGTGACGCCGATCTCGATTTGCAGGAAGACGAAGCCGACGATCTCTTGCGCGCCATCGAGTCGGAGCTTCGGCGTCGCCGCTTCGGCGAACCCGTGCGTATCGAAATCGAGCGCGGCATGCCCGAGTACATGCGCAATTTTCTTTGTACGTCGCTCGAACTCGAGGAAGTCGACTGCTACGAGATCGAGGGGCTCATGGCCTTGAGCGATCTGTGGCAGATCGTTAATTTGCCCGGATACGAGCATTTGCGCGACAAGCCGTTCATGCCCGCGATTCCGAAGCGCCTCATCGGCGTAACCGATATTTTCGCGCAGATTCGCGATGGCGACATCATGCTGCACCATCCCTACGAGTCGTTCGACCCGGTCATTCAGCTCGTGCAGCAGGCAGCCGAGGATCCGAAAGTCCTCGCTATCAAGGCGACGCTCTACCGTACCTCGGGCAAGAACTCGCCGATCGTGCGCGCGCTGCTCACGGCGGCGGAAAACGAAAAACAAGTCGCAGTGGTCATCGAGCTCAAGGCGCGTTTCGACGAAGAGAACAACATCGAATGGGCAAAACGGCTAGAACGCGCCGGCGCTCACGTCGTTTACGGCTTTGCCAACCAGAAGGTGCACGCGAAGACCTTGCTCGTCGTGCGCGAAGACGAGGATGGCTTACGGCGCTACATGCACTTCGGCACGGGGAACTATAACGAAAAGACGGCCCGGCTCTATACCGACTTGAGCCTCTTTACTTGTCGTCCGGAGCTCGGCACCGATGATGCGCAGGTCTTCAATGCGCTGACCGGCTTTTCGAAGGTCACGGATTACGAGCGTCTCTGGGTGGCCCCGGTAACGCTTCATCGCGAGCTCATTGCGCGCATCGATCGCGAAACTGAACACGCGCGAGCGGGCCGCCCCGCGGGCATCCGGGCGAAGATCAACGCCCTGACCGAAATCGAGGTCGTGCGTGCGCTCTATCGCGCGTCGCAAGCCGGCGTCGCAATCGATCTGCTCGTTCGCGGGATGTGCGTGCTGCGTCCCGGCGTGCCGGGCGTCAGTGAAAACATCCGCGTGCGCAGCATCGTCGGACGTTTCCTCGAGCATTCGCGCCTCTACGTCTTTGAAAATGGCGGCGACCGCGAGATTCACATTGCCAGCGCGGATTGGATGGGGCGCAATCTGGACCGACGGGTCGAGTTGGCCGTTCCCGTTCTCGATCCGGTAATGGCGGAAACCCTCGCGTCGCATGTACTCACCGTGCTGCTCGCCGACAACGTGAAGAGCCGTGAGCTGACGGTGGACGGAAGCTATCGCCGCTTGTCGCCGGGGCCCGGCGAGATGCCGATCGACGCGCAGCGCGTCTTCCTCACGCAAGCGCAGAGTTAGACGCCGCCAGCTCCTGCACGATCTTCCACTCGTGCGGCATTACCGGCTGCACCGACAGGCGTTGTCCCCTCCGCAGCAACGCCATGCCGACGAGCCGAGCTTCGGCGCGCATCCGAGCCAGCGTTACCGGATGCGGGAGCGGCTCGACGTATGCGACGTCGACCATGAACCAGATCGGCTTGTCGTCCCTCGCTCTTCCGTCGAAATACTCGCTCGTTCGATCGAACTGCGTAACGTCGGGATACGCTTCACGCACGACCTTGCAGACGCCGACCGCTGCCGGCTCCGCGATGCTGGAATGATAGAAGAGCGCCAGATCGCCGAGGCGCATTTCGATCATGTTGTTGCGCGCTTGATGGTTGCGTACGCCGGTCCACGGGGTCGTACCGTCGGCACGCAGCTGCTCGAAGGAATATGCCGATGGCTCGGTCTTGAGCAGCCAGTATCTTGCCATCAGCCGCGCGCACTGACCGTTAGTGCTTTGACACCGTTGTTGGAATGTACGATTTTGACAGGTTTGCCGCCGGCGGGATAGGCCCAAAAAACGATGCTGTTGCGCGGCGTTGCGACGATCCTACCGCTTTGAATCCACGACTCTCCCGGATCTTTCTCCGGCCAGCCGTCGAATCGGACTTCGTGGACGACTTTGCCGCTCGAACCGGTGATCTTCACGCGGTAAATGCGTTCGAAGAGTTTCTCTCCGTTGTGCTTGGTGACGCCGAACGACTGGAGCGCCCAATACGCGCCGTCCCACTGCACGTGCTCGACACCGCCGAGCGTCTGTGCGAGCGTAATCTTTACAAACGAGGAATTCCCGGCAATCAGTTCCGCGCCGACGTCGCCGCCGCTGGTAGCGAAAAGGTCTCCGCTGCCGTCGTAGGCCGCTTGCGGATCGGCGCCAAGCGCGTCGAGGCGGAAATAGCTCGGCGCTCCGCCTGCCTTTGGATAGATCGCCACTCCCGGAGCGAAGTCGCGCGCATTTTGCACCGTTATCGCCAGGTTGCCGCTCGCCGGATCGCTCGAGCACGCCATCGGGATCTCGTTCTTCGGCATATTCAGCGTTGCGACCGGCGCTTTGCTTCCCGGCGCGTACTCTTCGACGTATCCGGTTGGGTTCGTCGTTGCGCGCGGCGGCGCGGCCGTGACGAAAACGTTTCCGTCGTTGTCGGAACACATCGCGCTGATGGAGCCTTTTATGCGAAAGGCACTGACGCGATTGCCGTCCGGGAAACCATAAATGTCGACGTAGTGCTTGACTCCCGTGTAGAGAAGATCGCGCGAAGTACGTCGCGCGATCGGATCGGTGGGTCGCTGCGGCGACGATGCCGGATTGATTGCCGAAGCGGATGCACAGCTCGCTAGAATACAGCTGAGCGCAAAAACGTGGGGCCGCGTGGCCCCAAGCAGCAACATTCTCAGGCTGTTCTTAAAGGCGCTCGGCATGCCCTGGCTTGCCGCCGCGTCATGTGCTATCGTGAGTCGGCATGCAAAAGCGAGTGACTCGATCGACCGCTAGCGGTTGGGACGGCGTCGAAGCGGCGGGATACACTCCCGAAGCCCCGGGCACCGGCGTTTCGCGTCACACGATCGTCGGCAGTCGTAAGAGCGACCCGAGCGAGCCGGGCCCGAAGATGGAGTTGCGCTATTTCGAAGTGCAGCCCGGCGCCGCGTCACGTCTCGAAAAACACGAGCACGAACATTACGTCATCGTTCGTCGCGGTCTGGGTTACGCCGTCATTGGCGACACGGCCACGGAGATCGGGCCCAACGACGTCATTTACGTCGGCCCGCTCGAGCTGCATCAGTTCGTCAATCGCGGTAACGAGCCGTTCGGCTTCTACTGCTTCGTCGACGCGTGCCGCGATTTTTCCCAAGCACCGGCGCCCGAAGATCTCGTGCGCCTCGAAGCCTCGCCCGCCGGCGCCGTCGCTAAACCGTTTGCCGTGGCGCCACCCACAAGAGGGTCTTAGTCGCCCTTTTCGATCGGGCGGGATGGGTCGGCGACCCATTCGCTCCACGAACCATTGTAGACGCGCGAGCCTTCGAGGCCGGCGTGTTGCATGGCGAAGTGCGCGACGGCGGCGGAGACGCCCGATCCGCATTGATGAACGGTGCGCTTCGGATCGAGTTCTAGACTTTCCAACTCGGCGCGGAGTTCTTCCGGCGATTTTAGCGTTCCGTCGGTGCGAAAGTATTCTTTGAACCAGCGGTTCTTTGCGCCGGGAATATGGCCGGCGACGGGATCGATCGGCTCCGTTTCACCGCTGTACCGCTCTTTCGCACGCGCGTCGAGCAACTGCATCTCGGGAGTATTGAGGTGCTGCTGCACGTACTGCGCGTCGACCAAGAGCTCGGGACGCAGATTGACGGTGAGATTGCCTTCGCTCGTTGGTTGATTTGGTGCCGCGGTGACGGGATAGCAATGCGCGATCCAAGCCGCGAAGCCGCCGTCGAGCACCGCAACGGCATCGTGCCCGATCCAGCGTGCCAGAAACCAAAATCGCGGCGCGAACATATCGCCGCCCGCGTCGTATGCAACGAGCTGCGTGGCGCCGCCGACGCCTCGGACGCGCAAGAAGCGGGCGAAGTTTTCGGGATTGGGTAGGGGATGGCGGCCGTTTCGACCGTTCTTCACTCCCGCCATGTCCGCTTCGGCGTCGGCGAAGAAGGCGCCGGGAATATGCGATTGATCGTAGAGCTGCCGTCCGAGTGAAAAATCGGCGAGGGCATGGCGGCAGTCGAAGATTGCGAGATTCGGATCGCCAAGACGCGCGTGAAGATCCTCCGGGGAGAGAATCGTCGTGAACGTCACTGGCGCAGATCGATGATTTGTTTTGGCTCGTCCTTCGATTGCGCGCCCGCAGCGCTCCGCTCAGAATGAGAGGTCGTGCCGAAGGCTTCTTGGAGCGTGGTTTGGAGCTCGCCGCTGTCGGCCATCGGGCCTAGAATGTCGGTGTCGCCGTAGAATTTGCCGTTGATGAAGACTTTCGGCAGGGTCGGCCAATCGGTCATCGCCGAGAGCGCATCGCGCTTTGGGACGTTTTCGAGTACGTCGATTACCTCGAACGGATAACCAAAGCGATCGAAAAACTCGATCGTCTCCAATGTAAAACCGCAGCGCGGCGCCGTTTTCGTTCCTT
This sequence comes from Vulcanimicrobiota bacterium, assembly GCA_963815165.1. Classification (GTDB taxonomy): domain Bacteria; phylum Vulcanimicrobiota; class Vulcanimicrobiia; order Vulcanimicrobiales; family Vulcanimicrobiaceae; genus Cybelea. The sequence continues at coordinate 472,675 of CAWFFL010000003.1, read as the reverse complement.
TGCCGTAAACCACGATGGTGTTTGCCGCGACTTCGCGCGCGATCTCGTCCTTAAAATCCATCGGTCCTGTTAATCCTCCGCCACGATTGTTTTGAGCTCGACTGCGTGTACGCGGCCGTCGGCCAACGCACCCTGCAGTGCGCCGTACACGAGGCGATGCTGCTCGAGCAACGTTTTTCCTTGGAAAGCCTTCGAGCGCACGGTCACATTGAAGTGGTCCATCGTTCCCGTGCGGTCGAAGATGCCGATCTCGGCGTCGGGAAGGCTCGCGCGAATGAGTCCGGTGAGCGCGTCGTTGCCTATCAAGATCGCAGTCGCGGCGAGCCGGTCGAGTTCAGTGCCTCAGCCAGGCCTCGGGCTTCGCCCAGAGCCTCGGGAAGGCGCGTGGCGCCCTTTGCGAGCGCCGCGGTGATGCCGCCGGCGAGAACGACTCCCGTAACCCCGAGCAGGATCGCCGGCACGCCGGTCGCTCGCAGCGGTCCAACCTCTAGCGTAAACGTTCGCTGCAGCCGCGCGATGCCGCGGAGGAATGCCCGCATACTTCGTCCTCGACTCTCCATCGGCGCGTTGTACGTCGCAACGCGCGGGAAGGCCTGGGCCGGATGCAATCGCGAACCTGCCCGCCCCATGCTACCTGTACTCGTCGCCGCATGCTGCCTCGTCACGGGGAACGTGCACTCGCCAAGCGGCGCGCCGATTTCTAACGCCGAGCTGACCCTGCGGGGTCCAAAGAGCGCCAACGCCACGACGGACGCCAAAGGCGACTTTACAATCGACTTGCCGCCCGGCAGATACGATCTCAGCATCGTGGCACGCGGCTACGCTTCGATGACGGTCAATACTGGGGAGATCGGCGACGGCGCGCGCATCAACGTCGTGCTCGAGCCGACCGATACCCCGAAGTTGCGGACGATCGGCGTCGTTACGGTCAACGGCGGCTATACGCTCAATCGTAACGTCGTCCCGGAGATGGATGTCTCACGCGAGCAGATGGATGCGCTTGGATACACGCAAGTCGTCGAAGCGCTCGCACAGGTTCCTTCGACGATCGTCCAGCATCCCGACGCCGGTGCGCCGACGGCGCCCGACGTCGTTTCGTTGCGGGGGCCGGATCCTTCGGAAGCGATGATAACGTTGGACGGACAGCAGCTCAACGACGGCAACACCGGCGACATCGATCTTTCGCAGTTTGCCGTGCCCGCGTTCAACAGCGTCAACGTGACGGAGGGCTTGGGACCGACGGACTTGGAGGGAAGCAATACGTTCGGGGGTGCCGTAAATTTCGTCTCGCTCCGCCCGACGCAAGCGGACCATTTGAACTTTTCGACGTCGGCGGGATCGTACGGCACGACGCAGACTTGGCTCAACGCGACGGGGACGATCGGCAAGCTTGGGTATGCTCTTGCCGGCGATAACTTTCAGCAGGCCGGATACGTGAACGAATACGATTGGGTCGTACCATCGAACAATCTGCCCGTCTATTGTGGACCTCCGACGAAAACGAAGACGCCGAACTGCCCGTTTCACACGCACCTCGGCTCGTCAATTTCGGCAGGACTCGGTCTCGTGAATCTCGATTACAATTTTTCGCAGCGCTCCGACGTCGGCTTTCGCGCCTTCACGCTTGGTGACAACCGAGACGAGTCGAGTGCGCTCAACGGCATCGCCGGCAATCCGAACTGCGTCTTTAGCGGTCCGGGGGCAGCTTGCGGCTTTACTCCGTCGAGCCCGAGCGAGCCGACTGAGGTAGCCAATCCCGTCTATGGCGATCACGTCGGGCCGGGGAGTGCCATCTTTGCGCAGGGCATTCGCGCGTACGATGCGTACTCGCGTACACCCCTGGGAGCGGGGATTCTTTCCGCGGATTTTGATGCGGATAATAACAACATCGACTTTACCGGCGGCGCCGTCTCGCCGTACGACGTCTCGCATCTCGACACTCGTTATAATGAAGGGCTTTCGTGGGGCCGCACCTTCGACCAGGGTGAATTTGCCTTCGGCGGCTATCTGCGCCAGGAAGGACTCTCCGGAGCGGGAATCGCCGGCACGCTCTCCCAGAGCATTGCGTCGTATTACTTGCGCGGATCGCAGCAGATCGGAACTTTTCGGTTTTCGGGCGGCCTTTACGATGCCGACTATTCGACCTTCGGTAACACGCTTAACTGGCGTCTCGGCCTCAGCGACGATCTGGGAGCGTCGAGCGACATCCACTTCTCGGTCGGTACCGGTTTTCGGCCACCGCTGCTGATCGAGCGCTATTTTTTCCCGCCGATCATGGTCGACGGCAAGGTCGAACCGAACCCGAACTTGCCGCCATTGGACTCGAATTGCGTAACGGCGAACGGAAATCCCGACGAACGGCCGGAGCACGCGACCGAGTACGAGCTGGGGTACTCGCATCTCTTTTCGAGCCGCTCGAGCCTCGACGTCTCGCTTTATCGCTCGAACCTGCGTGACACGATCGAGAACTATTACCCGGGTGGAGGTGCCCAGAATTTCTGCAGTACGTCTGCGGGCTTTGCGTACGAGATTCCAATCAACATCGGAAACGCGGTCTACGAAGGCGCTGAGGCGCGTTACAAAGAGTTCTTTCCGAGCCTCGATCTGACCGCCACGTTATCGTACGGACTCAACGTCGCCTATCCATACGCGCTCGGACCGTATGTATCGAATCCAACTTCGGGCGGAACGCTCGTCGACGACGAGCAGTTCCTCGGCGTTCCGCAACAGCAAGGATCGGGAGTCTTTACCTGGGCGAAGAATGGCTGGCACGCCTCGACGGCGCTGACGTTTGCGGGGCGAAACAACACGCTGAATCAGCCACCCTATATGATGGTCGACGGTGCGATCGGCAAAAATTTCGGCCACCTCGACTTTACGATCGCCGCGACGAATATTTTCAACGCCGCTTCCGGTCCGTTCACGCTCTATGACGCGGGGGTTCCGTATCGCGGGCTCTACCCCGGTCCGAGTAATGGCTCGTATCTAGCCAACTTTCCAACCGACGCGCTCTATGTCGAGCCGGCAGCGATAAAATTCATCCTAACCCTCCACGAATGAAGGCGCTGCGGCTTGACGAGATCGGCGGACCGCAGAGCTTGCGCGTCGCGGAGATCGAGAGGCCGGTAGTTCGCGAAGGCGAGGCGCTCGTGCGCGTGCGCGCGGCCGCGCTGAACCGACGCGATCTCTACATCACCCAAGGACTCTATCCGAAGATTCGTCTTCCCATTACGCTCGGTTCCGATGGCGCCGGCGAAATCGCGGAGCTCGGTGCGGTCGTCGCCGACTTGAACGTGGGCGACGAGGTCGTTATTGACCCGATGCTCGGATGGGGCGACGATCCGCGTCTCTGGGACGCGGCTAAATCGACGATCTTGGGAATGCCGCGCGACGGCACGTTCGCTCACTACGTAGCCGTGCCGATCGACAATCTTTTTCGAAAGCCGGCCGCGCTTTCACTCGAACAGGCTGCGGCGATCCCTCTTGCCGGCCTGACGGCCTACCGCGCGGTCTTTACGCGCGGAGCGTTGCAACCCGGGGAAACGGTTCTGATTACCGGCGTCGGCGGCGGCGTGGCAGACATTCGTGCTGCTCTTTGCAAAGTACGCCGGCGCCCGCACGATCGTAACGTCAGGAAGCGAAGAAAAGCTCGATCGCGCACGCGCGATCGGGCGCCGATCTCGCAATCAATTACGCGGCCGATCCCGACTGGCCGAAGCTGCTTCGCTCGACTGGTCCGATCGATCTCGTCGTCGATTCGTCGGGCGGCGAGACGCTTCGTAAAGCGCTCGACGCCGTACGCCCCGGAGGACGCATCGTCGTCTATGGCGGCACGCGTGGCGAGGCGACGATCAAGCTCTTTCCGCTATTTTGGAAGCACGTCACGATCATGGGGACGTCGATGGGCAGTCCGGACGATTTTGCAGCGATGCTCCGCCTCTTTGAAGCAGTGCGGCCGGTCGTCGATCGAGTCTTTGCGCTCGACGAGGGCGTCGCCGCATTCGAGCGTCTAGCCGACTCGCATCAGTTCGGTAAAGTCGTCCTCGCCCTCTCATCCTGAGGAGTTCGAAGCAGAGTAGCCTCAGTCGCAGGTTCCGTCGGGCGGAGGCTGATTGCGGTAGATCGGTCCGGGATGCCCGACCGGCATTCCGTCTCCGGCCAGAGGATGACGTCGACCTTGCCGCTCGGGCGTGAACGCTCGCTCGCACGCGATAACGCTATGTTTATTCGATTTCGCCGTGCCGCCGATCCAGAGATCGAACCAGAGCTTGTGGCATCCGTTGCTGCCGCTGCCGCGCTTGGGGCCCGACGACGCGCAAAGATCTTCGCGGACGAAATACTGCTTGATGAACGGCACGTAGAGCTTGATGCCGTATGGGATCGTCTTGCATTGTTGGCGCGCTCGGTCGCAAACGTCGTAGGATTGCAGTACGTACCGTCGCCGCCGGCGTGTTTGTGAATGACCGGATGCGCGATTTGGTTGCCCGGCGGCGAGTTGTCGGGCCAGCCATAGAAAGTGATCGTCGCCGTGACGGTGGTCGGATCGTCCTTTACGACGTAACACGAGGCGTTGGCGCCCGCCGTTTTGCCGGAGGCGGAATCGGCGCTCCCGTTTGAGAGTTGCCCGCACGCGGCGAGCGCCAGAAAGCCTGCCAGGCACGCGTGGACGTCTTAGCATAGTGAATATAGTTTCAGCGATTCCAGCCGCAGCTCCGTTCCCAGCTCGGCAACGATGACCGCCGCGGCTTGCGCGCCGACGATCTCCTCGATCCGCGGATTGAGCATCGCATGTTCTTCGGCGGTCATATCGCGTCCCAAGGGCATCGATCGCACGCGTCCTTCACTCTCCAGCGCGACGAGATGCGCGAGAATTTGACGCGCCATGGCGGGCCAGAGAACTTGACGGTCGGGCGAGTAAATGCGCCGCACGAGGTCGGGAATGGTCTGCGCCGCCTCGCGCAGCCCGTCGGTAATCTGCTCTTCGCGCATTGCGCGGTGGGCAATGTACTCGGCGATCTTTGCTCGCGCGTCGCCGACGACCGGGCCGTGGCCGCCGTAGATCGTGAGCGCCTCGTCGAACTCCTCGGCGAGCCGCTGCAGCGTGCGCTGATATGGCCGCATCGCGCCGCCGGGCGGAGCAATCACCGTCGTCCCTTCACCCAGGATCGTGTCGCCTGTGAAGAGCGCGCGCTCTTGCGGTAAGTAAAAGATCGCGTGATCGAAGGTGTGTCCGGGCGCATCGATCGTACGCAAGGCGATCGTTCCGATGCGGAAATCGCCTTCGATCGGAAGGTCGGCGTCGTGCGGAACTTTGCTTTTCGGATGCGCGTAGACGGCGGCGCCGGTTTTTGCGGCCAGGCGCGCCGCACCCGCACTGTGATCGGGATGGCCGTGCGTCAATGCGATGGCTCGTATATTCAACGATTGCGGCCGTCGCCGCATCGACGAGCGCTTGCAAATGGATCTCGATCGCCGGTCCGGGATCGATGACCAGCGCCTCGCCGTTACCGCAGTCGATTACGTAAGAATTCGTGCCCTGCAGCGTCATCGCCGACGGATTGGGCGCGCGAACGAGCGTTACCACGCGTTCTCCAGCGTCGCTGGAATCGGCAAAGTCGTCGGCCACGTCTCTCGGCACGATCGTCAGCACGGGTTTGCTGCGGGCGAAGCGCTGCACGTCCTCGACGCTGCCGATATGCCTGCAGACGTTCGAGATGTTTGATCGTGGGATAGACGAGATGCAGGCTGCCGGTGCGCCGGCGCTCGAGCGCGGCTTGCGGCGCAATCCATATACCGTCGTGCGTTTCCGACGCGTCGGCGAGCGCCGCTTGATCCGGCGGGGCGATCGCGAAGAAGAAGTGCGTGTTATATCGGCGAGGCTCGCTCGGCGGCGTGATCCAATGCGAGAAGAGCGTCAACGCGTTTGCATCGGCATACCAGTCGTGCGCCGCAAGAAAATCCCCGAACGAAACGCCGCCGCTGCGCAACGCAACTCGCTCCGCCGCGACGCGCTCCCAGTCGGAGGATTGCGCGGCGATCGGCGTTCCGGCATGCCGTGCGCGCGAAGAGCACACCGGCTTCTTCGAAGAGTTCGCGTAGAGCTGCGATGAAGAGCGTTGCGGCGTCGGCGGGATCGACGGTCGGCTCGTGGGATGGCAAGCTCCGCGGGTATGGCCGCGCGAAACTCCCGCACCACCCGTTCCCGCTCGAGGCCGACCGTGCGGGCGCGTACCAGATCGGAAGAATCTTGGCTCTCGATCGTGCCGCCGGGAAAGACGAAGGCGTCCGGCGCAAAGGCCGCGTTCGAGCTGCGCCGTGCAAGGTAGATTTCGAACGGCGACCGCGCCAGGATTACCGTCGCCGCTAATCGGACCGGGCTCACGGACGGCTAGTCTCTCGCTATGGAGAGCCGAATACCTCCGCATGCGTGTGGCAATTGGCAGCGACATGTCCGGTGAGCTCCCCGAAGCGATCGATCGTTGGTTGCGAGTCGCACGGCCACGACGTCGAGCGTTTCGGCGCGCTCGCGCCGAGCGATGATTTACGCTTGGCCCTCGGTCGGCCGTGAGGTGGGCAAGATGCGTCGCAGACGGCGACGCCGAGTGTGGAGTCCTTTGCTGCTGGACCGGCACCGGAGTCAGCATCGCCGCAAATAAAGTTGCGGGCGTTCGCGCCGCTCTCTGTGCCGACGCCGCGACGGCTGGGGGGGCGCGCGAATGGAACGATGCCAACGTCCTCTGCATGAGCCTGCGCTCGACCTCGATCCCGGTCGCCGAAGAGATGCTCGATGCATGGTTCAAAGGCGCGCCCGACCAGCGACCCCGCCTACCGCGCCATGATCGAGGAAATCCGCAAGCAATGAGCAGAGGGGCGGCGCACTCGCGCCGCCCCCTATCAATCTGCCGTTCACCGGAGCGTAGAACTGACGCTTCGCCTCCGGCCCTCTCTCACGGCGGTTACGGCGACAGTCTGCGCCGTCCTGACCCGAGAGGCCGATTCTAACAAAATCACGTGCCCGGATTCAATATCGTCCGGAAGAAATAACCAGAAACAGAGCGCGGCACGAGGCACCAGTTGACCGCGATGCGAGGTCCAGCAATACGGGCATTCCCGCCGCGTGATGTAGAGCAGCGAGTAGGCGAGGTAGGCGACGTAGCCGCGGCACCCAGCACGGCCAGCAGCAAGGATCGCCGCAGAGACCCGGCCGTGCAGAACCCAAACCGCAACGGCGACGCCGGGATAATAGAACGTGCCGAGCAATGAGTTAGGAACGCCGAAAAGGTGCGCCCTTGGCGTCTTTACGACGCTGGGTCCCTTGACTTCACCGCGCGCAGCGCGGCGGCTCTTGTTCAGCATGAAAAGCGAGGCGTAGAGCGCAACACCGCAGAGCACCGTGATGACTCCCCTGATTACCATCGCTTGAATTCCTTCCTTCGAAAAGTCGGCGCGCTTGCGCTGCTCGCGGCCTCCTTTGCGCTCGCGTATCTCGTCATTCGTCATCAGCCGCGCGTCGCGCACGAAATCCGGACGATCGGTCCGCTTCGCCTATCCGCTCGCAGTCGCCGTCTTTGTGGTCGTCGCATCGGCGCCGTTTTCCGTTACCGACGCGCTGGCGATCATGAACGGCGCGATCTTCGGACCGATTAAGGGTACCCTCGTGGACCTTTTCGGACTCGTCGGAGCGGCATTGCTCGGATATTGGATCAACCGCCACGCAACGCGGCTATGGCGTCTCGAGGAATACTTGCATCGGCTTCCGGCGTGGGTGAAGCGCTTTCCGGTGGGATCGCCCGCCTTCTTGCTTGCGGTTCGCGTCATTCCGGGTTTTGGGGGAACCGTCGCGACTGCTAGCGCCGCGGCATTTCGCGTACCTGTTTGGGTACACGTCTGGACGATGTGTGCGATTGCGCTTGCCTATCTGCGCGCTGCTGACGATCTTCGGCGACCGCGTGACGGTCGCACTGCATGGTTACGAAGCGCGCGCCCGTCATTACGCGCATCGCTATTGTCTGACTCATCGATGTCCGCACTTTCATTTCCGTCGCTCGAAACCACGTCGCCGGCGCCTGTGACGACGCCGGAGATCGTCGCCGGTGCAGCCGCGCTCGAGAAGGTCTGCGCGCGCGTCGCCGATGCGCAGCGCGTCGGATTGGATACGGAGTTTCACGCCGAGCGAACTTACTCGCCGCGTCTCATGGTGGTGCAGCTCGCGTTCGACGACGGCGCGGCGATCGTCGATGCGCTTGGCGGTTTCGGACCTGCGCGCGCTGGCACTCGCGCTCACTCATACGACCGTGGTCGGACACGCGTTCTCGGCCGACCTAAAGATCTTTGCCGATCGCTTCGACGTTGTGCCGCCGCGCGTCTTCGATACGTCAAATCGCGGCCGCGTTCCTTGGTTACGGCATGCAGATATCGCTTGGCCGATCTCGTGCGGACTCGTTTGCGGCGTGCGGCTCGCGAAGTCGCAAACCGTCAGCGACTGGTCGGCCCGGCCCCTTATCGGAGCGCCAGATCGAATATCTCGTCGGCGACGTCGCGCATCTGCTTCGCGCTCTACGATGCGTTGCGTCCGCGCTTGGAAGAGCGCGGACGGTACGAATGGGTCTACGAAGAATGCGCCGAGCTCGGCGACATCGAGCGATATCGCATCGACGAGCGCCGCGCGTACTTGCGCATTCCGGGAGCGATGCGAATGAGCCGGCGCGAGCTCGCGCATTCTCAACGAGCTCGTGAAGTTGCGCGATCGCGTTGCTCGCGATCGCGACTTGCCGGTGCGATACGTTTTGCCCGACGACGTCGTCGCCGGTCTGGCAGGTCTCAAACCAGCGCGCATCGGAGGATCTCGCGCCACTTCGCCGGCTCGATGCAGCGAGCGAAACGTCAGCTCGGCGGCGCGATTCTAGCGTGCCGTCGCGCGCGCTCAGTCCCTTGACGAAGCAGATCTGCCGCAACGGCCGAGCCGACCGACCGCGCCGGCCCGCGATGCTCTCGTATCGCTGATGGGTGCCGTCGTCGCCGAAATCGCGCGCGACGCGGGCCTGCCCGCGAGTCTGCTCGTGCCGCGCGCGGCGCTCGAACGCCTGGCGCGTGAAGTCCCCCCGGATCGGGCGGTTTCGAGCAGGTGCTCGCATTGCAGCCCTGGCGACTCGCGCTGGTCGCGGAGCCGCTCTGGCGGCTGCTCTCGGGCGAAGCATCATTGAGGATCGAAGGCTACGCGGCAGGCGATCCCAAAGTACGGCTCTCCGATGAATCCACATCCGGATAGCTTCAAAGCGCTCGATACGTTGCGCGCGGGCGAACGAACGTATCGCTATTTTCGGTTGGGAGCGCTGGAAGAAGCGGGCGTCGCGAAACTCGCGGAGATGCCGTTTTCGCTGAAAATTCTACTCGAGAATCTGCTTCGGTTTGAAGACGGGCGCGTCGTAAAGCGCGAACGATATCGAAGCGCTTGCGCGCTCGGGGAAGCACGCGCGGCAGGAGCGCGAAATTTCGTTCACGCCGGCGCGCGTCTTGCTGCAAGACTTTACCGGCGTCCCTTGCGTCGTCGATCTGGCGGCGATGCGCGACGCAATGGCACAGATGGGCGGCAACCCAAAGGCGATCAATCCATTGCAGCCGGTCGAACTGGTGATCGATCATTCCGTGCAGGCCGATTATTTCGGCTCGAAGGATGCGCTTGCGAAGAATACCGATCTTGAGTTCGAGCGCAATCGGGAACGCTATGCGTTCCTGAAATGGGGGCAATCCGCGCTTACGGGATTGCGAGTCGTTCCACCGGGGACCGGGATCGTGCATCAGGTCAACATCGAATATTTCGCCCGGGTCGTTTTCCCCAGTGTCGCCCTGACCCTTCGACAGGCTCAGGGGAAGGGCGACACGGGTATGAGCTGCCTATCCCGATACGGCGGTCGGCACCGACTCGCACACGACGATGGTCAACGGCTTGGGCGTGCTCGCTTGGGGCGTCGGCGGCATCGAGGCCGAAGCGGCGATGTTGGGCCAACCGGTCACGATGCTGATCCCCGAGGTCGTCGGTTTTCGGCTGGAAGGCGCGCTGGGCGAAGGCGTAACGGCGACCGATCTCGTGCTTACCGTTGCCGAGATGCTTCGCCGCAAGGGGGTCGTCGGAAAGTTCGTCGAGTTCTACGGCAGCGGGCTCTCTGCGTTGCCGATCGTCGATCGCACGACGATCAGCAACATGTCGCCGGAATTCGGCTCGACCGTCGCAATCTTTCCGATCGACGATCGCACGCTGGAGTATCTGCACCTCACCGGCCGGCGTCCCGAACAGATCGCGCTAGTCGAAGCATATGCGAAAGCGCAGGGGCTCTTTCGGACGGAGAACGGCCCAGAGCCCGAATACGCCGAGTACACTCGAACTCGATCTGTCGACGCGTCGAGCCGAGTTTGGCGGGGCCGCGCCGGCCCCAGGATCGCGTGCCGCTTGCAAAGGTCAAGCAATCCTTTGAAGTGCGTTGCACGGATGGCTCGCCGCGCGCGAGCGAAATAACGGCGCGGTTTCGCGCTTCGAAAATGAGGGCGGCGGGGGAACGGCGGCGACTGCGAAAGCCATCGAAGAGGTCGACGATGGTTCCGTCGTCATCGCGGCGATTACGAGCTGTACGAACACGTCAAATCCGTCGGTGCTCGTCGGCGCAGGCTTCTGGCGCGCAATGCGCTCGAACGAGGGCTGGAAACCAAGCCGTGGGTAAAGACGTCGCTCGCGCCGGGTTCGAAAGTCGTCACCGACTATTTAGCCAAAGCGGGTCTGCAATCAGTACCTCGATCGTCTGGGCTTCAACCTCGTCGGCTACGGGTGTACGACCTGCATCGGAAATTCCGGTCCGCTACCGAGCGACGTTGCTGAAGCGGTCGCCGACGGCGATTTGATCGTTGCGGCCGTGCTTTCGGGAAATCGCAACTTCGAAGGGACGAATCCATCCGCAAGTCCGCGCGAACTATCTCGCATCGCCGCCGCTCGTCGTGGCTTACGCGCTGGCCGGACGCATTGACGTCGATTTGACGACCGAACCGCTAGGCATCGATCGCGACGGGCATCCCGGTTTACCTGCATGACGTCTGGCCAAGCAACGACGACATCGGCGCAACGATTGCGCAGTGCATCAGCGAAGAGATGTTCGAGCGCGAATACGCCGACGTTTTCAAAGGCGACGATAACTGGCGCGAGCTCAACGTCGCCTCGAGCGAGCGCTATCCCGTGGGATCCTGAACTCGGAGTACGTGAAGCGCCCGCCGTATTTCGACGGAATGCCGGAGCGGCCGGCCTGCGCCGCGCGACATCCGCGGCGCGCGTGCGATTGCGGTGCTAGGCGACTCCGTAACGACCGATCACATTTCGCCGGCTGGAAATATCGGCCGCAATCAGCCCGGCGGGAGCGTATTTGATGGAGCACGGCATCGAGCCGCGCGATTTCAACTCGTACGGCGCACGTCGCGGCAACCACGAAGTGATGGTGCGCGGCACTTTTGCCAACGTTCGACTGCGCAACGCGCTGGTACCGGATGTCGAAGGCGGCTTTACGCGCTATCTTCCGTCGAACGAGCAGCTCTCGATCTTCGATGCGGCGCAGAAATATGCCGCCGACGGAACGCCGCTGATCGTGCTGGCCGGCAAGGAGTATGGCTCGGGATCCTCGCGCGATTGGGCAGCCAAGGGTCCGCGTCTGCTCGGCATCGGGGCCGTCATTGCCGAATCGTTCGAGCGAATTCATCGCAGCAATCTGATCGGAATGGGCGTGTTGCCGTTGGAGTATCTCGACGGCGCCAACCGCTCGACCTACGGACTCGAAGGTGAAGAGATCTACGAAATCGCGGGTTTGAGCGAAGGGATCGACCACGCATGCGCTTACGCGTCAAAGCGACCGATCCGCGCAGCGAGCGTTCGATCGAGTTCGAGGTGCGCCTGCGCATGGATACACCGAATGAAGCCGAGTACTACCGGCACGGCGGAATCCTCCAATACGTGCTGCGCAATCTTCGGGCAGCGCAGGCTCGGAGGGGATCCTAAAGTGGAAGCAACGCTGTTTCTCGCCGATTCGGCGCAAACGTCATCCGACGGCAAGCTCCATGCGCTCGGCATCGGATGGACGCATACCAGCAGTCCAGTCAGCGCGCCGTCGGCCGTCGGCTTCATTCTGCACGTTCCATGGGGAGAGACGAATCGCAGGATCAAATGGACGCTCGATCTCCTCGATGCCGATGGTAATCCAGTCGTCGTTCAAACCGGCCCAGAGACTTTTTCGAGCATCCACATGGAGAACGAAATCGAAGTTGGACGACCGCCTGGAACCAAACCGGGTGCCGACATCAACGTCCCGTTTGCAGTGAACGTTACGCCGATGCCGCTTCCGCCCGATAAGACCTTCGTGTGGGTTTTAAAGGCCGGCGAGCGACAGTGGCGCGCGTCCTTCGCGACGCGCCCCATGCAGCCGTAGTATGCGTTAGGGCGTGACACGGCCTGTCTCGCCGTTGAAGGAGTCCGTAAAACTCATCGAAATGCGTTCGATCGCGGCTGCGATACTTGACATAGGCTGTCATGTTTACGTAGTTTGATGGAGCGGTGAAGGCCGATCGGCTCATCTCCCTCTTACTCTTTTTGCAATCGCGGCGACAATGCTCGGCGCGCGTCTTGGCGGAATGGCTCGAAGTCTCCGAACGCACGATCTATCGAGACGTCGACGCGCTGGGCGCTGCCGGCGTTCCCGTCTACGCCGAGCGCGGCTCGACCGGCGGCATCGTGCTGGCGGACGGCTATCGGCGTGCGCTGACGAACTTCAGCGAGGATGAGATTCGCGCGCTTTTCGTCTCGGGGGCTAGCCCGCTCGCCGATCTGGGCTTAGAGCGCGGTCTCGATCGGGCGCTCGAGAAACTGCACGGCGCGCTCGCGAACGTGCAACAGCGAGCCGCCGAAAAGTCGCGCGCGCGCATTCACGTCGATCAGCGCCGCTGGAATCAACCTGAGCCGCCGAGAGAAGTACTGGCGACGTTGCGGCGGGCGGTCTGGGACGATCGGCGCATTCGGATACGATACGAGGATCGTAATCGGAAATCGTCGACGCGAAGCGCCGATCCGCTCGGTTTGGTTTCGAAGGCTGGGGTCTGGTATCTCGTCGCTCGATGCGACCACGACTTGCGCAGCTTCCGCGTCGAGCGAATTCGCAGCGTGGAAGAGTTAACCGAGCATTTCGAGCGACCGGCAACGTTCGATCTCGAAAGGTATTGGACTGAATCCTCAGCGCGTTTCGCCGAGGCATCTCGCGGCGAGGATTGCACCGTGATCTTGCGCGTCACTCGCGCTTCGCTGGAACGCGTCACGCTCTATTGGCCTGCGGAGATCGAGTCGGCGGACGAGCGCGAGGCGCTCGTCCGTATCATTTTTCCCGGCAGAGAGGTCGCCGCGTTCCAGCTTCTCGCATGGTCCGACGTCGCAACGCTGATCGAGCCCGAGGATTTGCGCGAACTGCTGGTCGCCCGGGCTCGCCGGACGCTTACGAGATACGACGATTCGCAAGCCTAGTCGCCGCCTTTGCGCTGATGGATGATGATCATATTGCCTTCAGGGTCCGAAGCGAAAGCCATGTAGCACACTGGAGACTCTGTGACGTCGGAGACTTGAAGACCACGCGCTCGGTAATGCTCGACCGCTGCCTTCGCATCGTCGACCGCGAACATGATGGCGCCGCCGGCCCCACCCTCTTCGGGTTTCCACACGCCGAACGTCGAACCGTCGGGGAGGGTGAATTCTGAGCCGCGACCTTCCTCGTCGATGGCGGTCGGCGTCATTCCCATGACGTCGCGATAAAAAGCGATCGCGGATTGCGGATCTTTTACGAGGTACGCCGTCAAGTCGATGCCCCGAATTACGCTTGCGCGGCTGGCCGGGTCTGCCTGGTTCATGCTTCCTCACTATCAGGAGAAAAGTGCTATGAGAAAAGCCTACCGGTTCAATATGACAACGCCTGTCAGGTATTAGGCGGCGTGCAGTTTTTGCTTAGGGCAGTGACTTTCGAATCATCACCGCAGTGAGTTCGGTGCGATTGCTCAGGCCGAGTTTTCCGAAGATGGACGTCAGGTGCTTTTCGACTGTCCGTCGGCTAACCGCGAGGTGCTCGGCCAAACGCTTGTTGGGGATGCCTTTGGCGACCAGCTCGGCGATCTCACGCTCGCGAGGCGAAAGCAACGACGTTCTTGGATCCGATGCGGTTGCAATCGTCGGTGAAACGCCCCCGAGCTCGCGCATGCGCAGCTCGTGGACCGGCCAACCCAGCTCGCGATACTGCGACGCTGCCTCGCTCGCATGCACTCCAACCGCAGCGTGGTCTCCGCGGCGATTCGCTACCAGCGCGCGCATATGCGCCGCGGTTCCGGCGTAAATGGGCAATGCGCTCATGCGCTCGAGCGAGGGTAGATGGGAGAGCGCGAGCGACAACGTCGGCTCGTCTCCGAGCTCCGCTGCGGCAAGCAATGTTTCCGTGCTTGCGAATGGACCTGCGAGTAACGTCATCGCTTCACGTAGCACTCGTATCGCCTCGTCGGCGTGACCGCTCGCGTGAAGCCATCGAACGTATGGTCCGGCGATGCGTCCCAAAGTGGAATTGATGCGGCTTGACAAGGCAATCTTCACCGCTTCGGAAGACGCGCTCGCAAATGCGAGCTCATCGTCACGCAAGGCGTACGCGAGTGTAAGTGACGCAGCCGCCAACACGGCAGGGGCAGTCGTGGTCGTCTCTGGGATGGCGCGCCCCCGCAGAATTGCGCCGCGCGCGAGGTCCCATCGTCCGGCGCGCTCGTGCACCAAAGCCGCGTTGGCACAGGTCATGGCCTCCAACCCAGGGAGCCGCCGCTCGCGTAGTTCGGGCAGAATCGCATCGAAGATCTCGAGCGCTTCGTCGTCGATTCCGAGAGCACACAGGCTGAACCCGGCGTTGAACCGTGCCCTGAGAGCGGCTTCGGGGCTCTCCGATTGGCAGCGGCGGAGGTACTCTGCGCAGGCCCTGCGGACTGCCGGTAAGTCGCCTCGGACCGTCGCCGCATAGTTGACGACGCTGGCATAGATGGCGCTGTCCTTTACCGCGCCCGCGCGCTCAATACAATTGGTCGCGACCCTTGTCTGACAGCGGTCTAGGTACGTGAACGCGAGCGAAACGTGAAGCTTGGCTTTCTCGGACGTTGCTTGTTCGGGCAAACGCGCAATCGCGCGTTGTAGAATCGCACGCGAAGCAATCGTGTCCCCGCCGAGTCGAGATTGAGCGCTCATCTCCAAGTAAAGATCGGCAACGCGCCGTTCGTCTCCAATTTCTTCGAAGGTGCGAGCCGCGGCTTCGTAGAGGGAGGCGGCAACGTCGGGCTTTCCGTCGCGCCCGGCCGCCGCCGCCGCCTTCTCTTGGAGGCGTCCGCGCACGCCCGCGTCTTGTGCACCGATCAGCGCACGTTCGTAACACAGGCGCGCATCGGCGTAGGCGTGGACCGTGAGCGCCTCGTCGCCGGCAAGCTCGTTGTAGCGCAGTGCCTGCGTCGCATTGAGGGCCGCCCACGCATGGTAGCCGAGATCGTAGGCGCTTCCGTCGGGTTCCAGCGCTTCGAGTATGCTCTGGTGCAACGGTATCAGCTCGTCGCGCAGCATCGTTTCGTAGACTGCTTCGCGGGTTAGTGCGTGACGAAATGCATAAGCGACGGGCGTCGCCGACACCTCTTCGATGAGTTGAAGATCCCGAAGTCGGCGGAGCCCGGCAAAAATTCGCTCCAACGGCTCTCTGCAGATGTTGGCAAGCAGTGCAGCGTCGAATCGCCGTCCCAAAACGGCGGCGCGCGCGAGAATGGCGCGCGAAGTCTCATCGAGGGACGCGCAGCGTTCGAGAACGGCTGCTCGAATCGTCATCGGCAAATCGGAAGAGGCGCGATGCGCTGCGGATCGCTCGAGTGCGTTGCGCAGCAACTCTTCGGCGAAGAAGGGATTGCCCTCACTGCGTTCCACGATCTCCGCAAGGGTGTTTGCCGGCAGACGCGTTCGGTCGCCAAGTGCGAGCGTGACGACTTGTCGGAGCTCGACGCTCGTCAGCGGCCCGAGATCGATCCGATACGGTGCGGCATCACGGTGAAAGCGGGGCAAAAACGTCGCCAGCGGAGTGTCGTGTGCCGGCGTCTCAGAGCGGTAGGTGACGATCAGCAAAATGCGCATTGCCGTTAGGTTGGGCAGCACGTGAAGAAGGAACCGAAGCGAGCCCTCATCGGCCCATTGTGCGTCCTCGATGATAAAGACGGCGTGGCGCCGCTTGCAGGCCTCGACAAGTTTCTCCGCGAGCGCCCCGAGTTGCGCTTCTCGACTCAGTTCATGAGAAAGCTTGGAGGCCGCACCGATGCCGCCCAAAGCCTCGAGTACTGGACCATAGGGTGCGTTACCAAACTCGCGAGCGACGCCAACGCCAAGCGCCGCGCGTCCTCCGGTCAGCGTGTGGCGGAACTCGGCGAGAAGCCGGCTCTTTCCCGTTCCGGCATCGCCCGACAATAAAATGCAGGCGCCTCGGCCCCGGGCGGCCGCCAACCGGCGTTCAACCAGTTCGCGCAACTCGTCGCCACGGCCGATCAGGACCGGGCAGAAGATTGGGCCGGCAATCATGGCGAGAAGGTGTGGTTTTCCGACATAGACGCCGACGACGCCTGTACGTACGATGGCGCTCGAGGGAAGAATTCATGAACTCCAGATGTATCGCGCTGGCTTCGTCGATCACGCTCCTTACAGGCTGCGGAGGTGGTTTCGGCCCCTCACCGGCAAGCCCGCCAGTTCTGCCCGGCTCGCTGTTGGAGTCTGCGGCGAAGGCTAAGCAGCTCGTCTATTGGACGCTTTATGGCGGTAGAAGCTTTCCGGAAGTGCAGCACGCCCTCGTTCCCCTCACCGCCAAATCAAAAGCGCGCGACATCGGCGGCAGCACGAAGAACGATTTGAATTACACCAGCGGCATGACAGTAGACTCCAAAGGCAAGCTGTGGATCTTGTCGTTCGGTCACTACGGCGGGAATCCCGGAACCATAGTGGTTTTCAAGCTGCCGATCAAAGCAACGGCGGCGCCGCTCTACACCTTCGTGCTCTCGGGTAGTGACGGGCCTGATGCGCTGACGTTTGACCCTTCGGGGAATCTGTGGGTCACATCACCGGGCAACACCAGCGTCTTAGAATACACCGGGCCATTCACGAAAAGCGGAACGCTCTCACCCGCGATCACGATCAGCGCACCCGGTTATAAACCTTCCGGGATCGCGGCGGATAAATCCTCAAATGTTTACGTCTCGAATTTCGAGAGTGCCGGAACGAAATCGATCGGCGTCCTCGCTCCACCCTACAACGGTGCTCCCTACTGGCTCAATGGGCTCAGCGCTCCCGGCGGCCTCGTCTTCGACAAGCAAGGCAACCTGTACGCCTCGACCAACGGATCGGCGCCCGCCGTCGTACGCTACAATAACGACGATCTCAAGAAAGGCAACAAGCCGAGCATCGTGGACCCAACGGGACTGCCGGCAGGGTCATATGGAGCGGCTTTTGCGTTCACGTCAGCCGGCGATCTCTACGCCGCGAATTGCGGGAACTCCAACAGCGCTGGCATCGACGTTTGGCCGTTGAGCAATAAAGAGTTTAGTAAGACTCTGTCGCCGTCCGTTCTCTACTCGAACGCCGATATACAGGACGCCGGTTGTGCCTGGGGCATTGCCATCAAGTAGAGAGGAACGGAGCTCGGCTAGAGCATGACGCGGCGGAAGTCGGCCAGCAGCTCCGCGATGTAGACCAGGAATCGGGCCGCGCCGGCGCCGTCGACGACGCGATGATCGTAGCTGACGCTGATCGGGAGCATCAAGCGCGGCATGAATTTTTTGCCGTCCCAGACCGGCTTTGTCGCCGTTCGGGTGGCGCCCAGAATCGCTACCTCGGGGGCGTTGACGATTTGCGTAAATGCCGTTCCACCGATGCCGCCGATCGACGAGATGGTGAAACTGCCTCCCTGCATTTGCGCGAGCGTCAGTTTGCCTTCACGCGCCTTTCCTGCGAGCTCTTGCGCCTCGCGCGCGATCTCGATGAGCCCCTTGGTATCCGCGTTCTTGATGACCGGAACCACGAGTCCGCCGGGCGTGTCGGCGGCAAACCCGACGTTGTAGTATCGCTTGAGAATGAGCTCCTCGCCGTCGAGCGATGCGTTGAACTCCGGAAACCGCTGGAGCGCGGAAACCGAGGCTCTGATCAAAAACGCGAGCATCGTGAGCTTTGGGCCGCCCGATTTGCCTTGTTCGGCATTGACTTCGTTTCTGAGCGCTTCGATCGACGTGACGTCGGCTTCGTCGTAGTTCGTGATGTGCGGCACCGAGACCCAATTCCGATGGAGGTTCGGTCCCGAGAGTTTCTTGATGCGCGAAAGCGGTTGCCGCTCGATCTTGCCGTATTGCGCGAAATCCAATTTCGGCCACGGGGGAAGCCCGGGAAAGGCTGCGCCATCGCCGCTGCTCGTGCTTTGGAGCGCCGTCTTGACGAAGCTCTGCACGTCTTCGCGCGTGACGCGGCCATTCGGGCCGCTGCCGCGCAATCCCCGAAGATTAACGCCCAGCTCGCGCGCAAAGCGGCGAATCGCGGGACTCGCATGCACGAGCCCATCTCCGGTGCTCGCCGGCGGTGCCGGCGGCGGACTCGGTCCCTGCGTTGAGACCGGCTGTTGCGGCACCGGATGCTGCAGCACCGGCTGTTGCGCCGTCTCCTCTATCGGCTGCGCGGTTTGCGAGCTCATGAGTAAAATCGTGGAACCTTGGGAGACCTTATCGCCCACCTTCACCTTCACGTCGGTAATGACGCCGTCGGCCTCCGCCGGTACTTCCATCGACGCCTTGTCGCTTTCCAGCGTTACGAGCGAATCGTTTTTCTTGACGCGATCGCCCGCTTTGACCAGCACTTCGACGATCGGCACGTCTTTGAAGTCGCCGATATCAGGAACGCGCACTTCGATCGTCCCAGTCGCTTGCGAAGCGCTCTCGGCCTTGGGCTCCGCTATTGGAGTTTCGGCAGCCGCGTCTGCGTCTTCGGCGCTTGCGCAGCATCGGAATCGAGGACCAGAATCGGCGAACCTCTCGAAACCTTATCGCCGACCTTCACCTTAACGTCGGCAACCACGCCGTCGGCCTCCGCCGGCACTTCCATCGACGCCTTTTCGCTCTCCAGCGTAATGAGCGAGTCGTTCTTCTTCACGCGATCGCCGGTTTTCACCAAAACCTCGATTACCGGCACGTCTTGAAAATCGCCGATATCCGGAACGCGTACCTCGACGCTCTGCGTCATATTCGCCGTAAGCTGTTCTTCATACCGTGATCGGATTGGGCTTCTCGGGATCGATGCCGTACTTATGCAACGCTTTCTGCACGGTCGCTCTCGGAATCGTGCCTTCGTCGGCAAGCGCTTGCAGTGCAGCCAGTGCAACGAAGTGGCGATCGACCTCGAAAAAGGCGCGCAGCTTGCGCCGGAAGTCGCTTCGTCCGTAGCCGTCTGTGCCGAGCGCGACGTAGCGGCGGCCGACGAAAGGGTGAATCTGCTCGGCGAACGTGCGGATGTAGTCCGTTGCCGCGACGGCGGGCCCGACGCGGTCGCGGAGGCATACTTCAACATGTGAAGCACGCGGCTTCTCTTCGGGGTGAAGCATGTTCCAGCGGCGTGCGGCGACGCCGTCACGCTGAAGTTCGTTGAAGCTCGTGACGCTCCAGACGTCGCTCTGCACGTTCCACTCGTGTGCGAGCAAATCGGCTGCGGCCTCGACCTCGCGCAGAATCGTTCCGGAACCAAAAAGCTGCACGCGCGACGTTTTCTTCTGCACGGGGCCGCCATCACGAAGCAAGTACATCCCGCGTAAGATGCCTTCGCGCGCGTTTTCGGGCATGGCGGGATGCGCGTAGTTCTCGTTCATCAGGGTGATGTAGTAATAGACATCTTCCTGATCGGCGAGCATGCGGCGCAGGCCGTCCGCAACGATGACGGCGAGTTCGTAAGCGTAGGTTGGGTCGTAGCTGCGGCAGTTCGGGACAAACGAGGCTGCGACTTGACTGCTGCCGTCCTCATGCTGCAGGCCTTCTCCGTTGAGCGTCGTTCGCCCGGACGTCGCGCCGAGCAAGAAACCACGCGTGCGACTATCGCCGGCCGCCCAGGCGAGATCCCCAACGCGCTGAAAACCGAACATCGAGTAGAAGATGTAGAACGGAATCATCGGAAGTCCGTGATTCGAATACGAGGTTCCGGCCGCAATCCACGACGAGATCGCGCCGGCCTCGTTGATGCCTTCTTGCAGGATTTGCCCGAGCTTGTCTTCGCGATACCACATGAGCTGCTCGGCGTCTTGGGGGTGGTAGAGCTGGCCGATAGACGAGTAGATCCCGAGCTGGCGGAACATGCCTTCCATGCCGAAGGTACGCGATTCGTCGGCGACGATCGGCACGACGCGCGGTCCGATCTCGCGATCGCGCGCGACCGTATTGAGGATGCGAACGAAGGCCATCGTCGTGGAGATGTGCCGATCCCCCGTGCTTTGCAGTTGTCCTTCGAACGCGTTCAGCTCGGGGACCGTCAGCGAAACCGATTGTCGGCGGCGTTGCGGAACGTTTCCGAGTGCGGCCAGCCGTTCGCGCAGGTAGCGCATTTCCGGCGCGTCGTCAGCGGGTTTGTAGAACGGCACCTTGTCGCCGGAAATCTGGGCATCGGAGATCGGAAGCGAAAAGCGATTGCGAAAGACCCGCAGCGCTTCGACTTCCATCTTCTTTGCCTGGTGCGCGATGTTCTGAGCCTCGCCGGCCTCGCCCATGCCGTATCCTTTGATCGTCTTGGCGAGCACAACTGTGGGTCGGCCGCGGTGTTCGAACGCCGCCTTGTACGCGGCATACATCTTGATTGAGTCGTGACCGCCGCGCTGGAGATTCCAAATTTCGTCGTCGGTCCAACTCTCGACCAGCGACTTTGTCTCGGGATACCGCCCGAAGAACTCGTCGCGAACGTACTTGCCGTTGCGCGATTTGAACGTTTGATAATCGCCGTCGACGCACTCGGTCATGAGCTGCACGAGTCTCCCGCTCTGGTCGGCAGCGAGCAGCGGATCCCAGCGGCTTCCCCAAATGACTTTGATGACGTTCCAGCCCGCGCCCTTAAAGACGCCTTCGAGCTCTTGGATGATCTTGCCGTTTCCGCGCACCGGCCCGTCGAGTCGCTGCAAGTTGCAGTTCACCACCCAAATGAGATCGTCGAGCTTCTCGCGTCCGGCCAGGGAGATCGCGCCGAGCGATTCGGGTTCGTCCATCTCCCCGTCCCCGACGAAGGCCCAAACTTTGCGTCCGCTCGAATCGATCAGGCCCCGATCGTGCAGATATCGCATGAAGCGTGCCTGATAAATCGACATGATCGGCCCCAGCCCCATCGAGACCGTTGGGAATTGCCAAAAAGTCGGCATCAGCCACGGATGCGGATACGAAGATAAACCCTTGCCCTCGACTTCTTGGCGGAAGTTCTCGAGCTGCTCTTCGGTAATCCGGCCTTCCAAGAAAGCACGCGCATAAACTCCGGGCGAAGAGTGCCCTTGGAAGAATACCAGATCGCCGCCAAAGTTCTCGCTCGGCGCGCGGAAAAAGTGGTTGAAGCCGACGTCATAGAGCGTCGCGGCGGAAGCAAAGCTCGCCACATGACCCCCGAGCTCGGAGCTGACCTTGTTGGCGCGCACGACCATCGCGAGCGCGTTCCAGCGCACGTAGTGGCGAAGCCGCGACTCGAGCTCGCGGTCCCCGGGCATCGGAGATTGCCGGTCGGCCGCGATCGTGTTGACGTACGGCGTCGTCTGTCCGAGCGAGATGAGCGCGCCGGCCGCTCGCGCTTCGTCGACGAGCTCGGCGATCAACTGGCGCGCTCGATCGTGTCCTTCGATTTGCAGCACGCCACGCATCGCGTCGAGCCATTCGCGAGTCTCTTGCGGATCGGGGTCTTGTGCCAAGTTGATCACGGTGCGCCCATCATTCCGCCGCAGCATCCCAATCTCTTACGAGGGGACCGATCCAATACATCGGCTGGTTGCCTCCAAAACCTCGGAACCGCGCCGGCAGGCTCCGCGCGTTCGGGGGACGGAGGACGAAGCCCGGCACGGGGTAATGGAATGGGCAGCGGGAGCTCGCGATGCCGGCGGGCTGAGAGGGCGAAAAATGTGGCCGACCGCGAGTAACCTGATCGGGGTAATGCCCGCGTAGGGAGGATGGGATGAAAGTTTACTTGGAGGGCTCCGACCCTTCCATTCGCGTTCCGCGGCGGGCGATTACGCTGACCGATGGAACGGCGCATACGGTTTACGACACGAGCGGTCCGTATGGCGATCCGCAATGCGAAACCGACATTCGCCTCGGATTGACGCCGTTGCGCGAGCCTTGGATCCTCGCGCGGGGCGATACTCTCGAGCTGGAGCAACCTTCGTCGATCTACCGGCGCGGACGCGATGCGATGAGCGAGTTGGATGGCGTGCGTTTCACGGCGGCGCGCCGGCCGCGGCGGGCTAAGACGGGCGCTAATGTGACGCAAATGCATTACGCGCGGCGCGGCGAGATCACGCGCGAGATGGAGTTCGTGGCGTTGCGCGAAGGCGTGGAACCGGAGTTCGTTCGCAGCGAGATAGCGCGCGGGCGCGCCATCATTCCGGCGAACGTCAATCACCCGGAGAGCGAACCGATGATCATCGGCCGCAACTTCCTGGTGAAGATCAACGCCAACATCGGCAACTCGGCGGTCACCTCGTCGATCGATGAGGAAGTTGAGAAGATGACCTGGGCGACGCAGTGGGGCGCGGACACCGTCATGGATCTCTCGACCGGCAAGAACATCCACGAGACGCGTGAGTGGATTTTGCGCAACTCCCCGGTTCCGATCGGAACGGTGCCGATCTATCAGGCGCTCGAGAAAGTCGGCGGAAAGGCCGAAGATTTGACGTGGGAGCTCTTTCGCGACACGCTCGTCGAGCAGGCGGAGCAGGGCGTGGATTACTTCACCATCCATGCGGGCGTCTTATTGCGATACGTTCCGCTCACGGCCGGCCGTATCACGGGCATCGTTTCGCGCGGCGGCTCGATCCTTGCGAAATGGTGCCTGGCTCACCACTGCGAGAACTTCCTCTACGAGCACTTCGGCGAGATCTGCGAGATCATGAAAGCGTACGACGTCTCGTTCTCGCTCGGCGACGGTTTACGTCCGGGATGCACGGCCGACGCCAACGATGCGGCGCAGTTCGCGGAGCTCGAAACGCTTGGGGAGCTCACCGGCGTCGCGTGGAAGCACGACGTGCAAGTGATGATCGAAGGCCCAGGTCACGTGCCAATGCATATGATCGAAGAGAACATGCGCAAACAGCTCGAGATCTGCAATGAGGCGCCGTTCTACACGCTCGGTCCGCTCGTGACGGACGTCGCGCCTGGTTACGACCATATTACCAGTGCGATCGGCGCGGCAATGATCGGCTGGTATGGCACCGCGATGCTCTGTTACGTTACGCCCAAAGAGCATCTGGGTCTACCCAATAAGAAGGACGTCAAAGACGGTGTTATCGCCTATAAAATCGCCGCGCACGCAGCAGATCTCGCCAAAGGCCACCGCGGCGCGGCGCACTGGGACGACGTTCTTTCAAAGGCGCGATTCGAATTTCGTTGGGAGGATCAGTTCAATCTCTCGCTCGATCCCGAAACCGCGCGCGAGTTCCACGATGAGACGCTGCCTGCACCGGGGGCGAAGGTAGCGCACTTCTGTTCCATGTGCGGACCGCATTTCTGTTCGATGAAGATCACGCAGGAAGTCCGCGAGTATGCCGAGCGCGGCATGGCGGAAAAATCCCGCGAGTTTCTCGACCAGGGCGCCGAAGTCTACGTCCCTGTCTCGCCTTGACCGAAGCCGGCCAGAGAGCGGTACAGCGGTAGTGCCCCGCCCGTGCGCCGTGCTCTTCGATCGTGACGAGACGATCGTCGTCGACGTTCCTTTCAACGGCGATCCGAGCCGCGTCGAGCCCGCGCCGAACGCAAAGGCGTTACTCGACCGTTTGCGAGCGGCGGGACTGCCGCTTGCGGTCGTGAGCAATCAAAGCGGCGTCGGCCGCGGTTTGATAACGGCGGAGCAAGTAGATGCCGTTAACCGGCGCATCGACGAGCTGCTCGGTCCGTTTGCGGGGTTCTTCGTCTGTTTACACTCGCCGGACGACGCGTGCGAGTGCCGCAAGCCCAAGCCGAAGCTGATTCTCGACGCCGCGCGGGCGCTCGGGGTCGATCCCGCCTGCTGCGTCGTTGTGGGCGATCGCGATAGCGATATTGAGGCGGCGCGCAACGCCGGTGCAATCCCGTTACGGATTAGCGGATCGCGAGAGCTAGAGAAAGCGGTGATTGAAGTTTTGAGCTGGCGAGTCGCCTGAATTCTGGCTACTGAGGGGTGTTGGCGTCGAGCCAATAGTCGATGTCGAGGCCGTGGGCCGGCAGCACGGCGGCAAAAGCGCTTGCGGGCAGACGAACGTTCCTGGTGAGGTACGCCCATGTGTCGAGGACGCGGAGGACGTACTCCTGCGTTTCTTCGTACGGGGGAATGCCGCCGTACTCGCTCACGGCCTTCGGGCCGGCGTTGTATGCGGCAAAGACGAGACTATAATGCCGTCCGAATCGCTGCATCAGGCCGCGCAGATAGCGCGCGGCGCCCGAAAGGTTCTGCTTCGGATCGCGCGGATTGACTTTGAGCGAAGCGGCCGTGCCGGGCATGAGCTGACCTAAGCCGATGGCGCCGGCCGGCGAAACCGCGTGGGTATGCCATGCCGACTCGACGGTAACGATCGCGACGAGCATGTTTGCGTCCAACCGCCAGCGCTCGGCGTTGACCAAGACGCGGCGCGCGAGATCGCGGCTCTCCCACCCGGGAGTTGCGGGTTGATGTGATGCAGGACCGTCGCGTAGACCGCGATCGCTGCAGGGGTCGCGGGGACGACGCGATGGGCTGCCATCGCGGGCGCGAGCGTCGCAAGAAACGACCCCCATAGCAAGATGGATGTCGCCAGGAGCCTGGCGATGGTCCTCCGCATATGGGGCCGGTGGGTTCGCGTCTCGCCTCGGGGCGGCCTTCCGGCGGAGAGCCGCCTCGTCAAATGCGGTATCGCAGCCGAGCGCTTGCAATGGTTCTCATACTTCTTGGCGTGATATGCGGCCTGATTGCCTGGTCTCAATGGTACGCGATACACGTGAACGTTCCGAAGTACGAAGAGCGTCACGCCCATATCGGTTCGCATTAGCGCGCGCTTTGATACTTCTTTGAATGCTTCGGCGAAGGAGTTGCGTGCGGCGCACCGCTAGAGCGTTGATGAGGAGGAGTTGGAGTTGATCGCGCCAGCGTTCTTATTCGCGTTGCTTTCCGTGGATCCCATAGCATCACCGTTGCCCGCGTCACCTCGGCCGCCGATGCCGGTGACGACACCTTCACCATCGCCGACTCCAAGCGCCGGCCCGGCATTTGCAAGCATGCACTGGCGATCGATCGGACCGGCCGCGGGAGGCGGACGAGTCACTTCGGTTGCCGGCTCGGCAAGCGATCCGAAGCTTTACTATATTGGGGCCGCGGGTGGAGGCGTCTGGAAATCGGCAAACAGCGGACAGACGTGGGATCCCGTTTTCGATAAGGAGGGCGTCGGCGCGATCGGAGCCGTGGCGATCGATCCAACCGATACCAAGACGGTGTGGGTCGGTACGGGCGAGTCGAATCCCCGCAACGACGTCAGCTATGGCGACGGGCTCTATAAGAGCACCGACGGCGGCGATTCGTGGACGAACGTCGGGCTAAAAGGCACGTGGGCCATTTCGCGCATCCTCATCGACCCTCGGGACCACGACCATGTGATCGTCGGCGCACTCGGCAACGTGTTCAGCGACAGCGCGCAGCGCGGCATTTACGTCACCAATGACGGCGGCAAGACGTGGAAGCAAACGCTTTTCGTCGGTCCCGAGAGCGGCGCTTCCGACCTCGCAATGGATGCGAAGAATCCCAGCGTCGTCTTTGCCGGCATATGGAAGTTCCAGCGCCGGCCGTGGACGTTTACGAGCGGCGGGGCCGAAGACGGAATTTACAAATCGACCGACGGGGGCGAAACGTGGACCAAGCTCGAGGGTCACGGTCTTCCCACGACGCCGATGGGGCGGATCGGTCTAGCAGTAGCGCCGAGCAACGGGAATCGAGTCTACGCGGTGATCGAGTCGAAGGAGGGGGTGCTCTGGCGTTCCGACGACGGCGGCGCGGATTGGCAGATGGTAAGCGACAATTCGCTCGTCGACGCGCGGCCTTTCTATTTCTCGCACGTCGAGGTCGATCCCAAGAACCCGGATCGGGTCTACGCGATCTCCTTTGAAGTCATGCTCAGCACGAACGCCGGTAAGACGTTCAAGTCGACCGCCGACAGCGTGCATTCGGATTTTCACGCGATTTGGATCGCTCCCAACGATCCGTCGCGAATCATTTTGGGCGAAGACGGCGGTTACGTGCTAACGCTCGACGGCGGCGACAATTGGTTTTTCTCGGCGAACCTGCCGATCGGACAAATATACCGCGTTGGACTGGGCAGCGATGATCCGTACACGGTCTGCGTCGGTTTGCAGGACAACAACGGCTGGTGCGGTCCCTCGAACTCGCTCGATCCCGAAGGGATTCAAAACAAGTACTGGATCGTGACCGTCGGCGGCGATGGGCAGTGGGGAATACCGGAGCCCGACGATCCGAATTGGATTTGGTCGGATTCGCAAGGCGGCGCGTTGACGGTTTACAATCGCGTCACCCAAGATCAATGGTCGGGACAACCCTACCAGCAAACGGGCAAGGAGTCGTGGGAACTGTCGACGAGCAAGTATCGTTTCAACTGGGAGTCGCCGATTGCGTTCGCGCCGTGGCGTAGCGCCGGCGGCGGCGTGATCGGATGGCTTGGAGGTAATGTCGTCTTCCAGACGACCGATCGCGGAAGGTCGTGGACCACGATCAGTCCGGATCTAACGCGCAACATCAAATCGCATCAGAATCCGGCGGGCGGTCCCATTGGAAACGACGTTTCGGGCGCCGAGTATTCCGATACGATATTGGATATCGAAGGCTCGACGCGCGCGCGCGGCGAGATCTGGGTGGGGACGGATGACGGCCTAGTCCAATTAACTCGCGACGGCGGAAAACATTGGAGCAACGTGACGCCTCCCGATGCACCACAGTTCGGTCGCTTCGGCACCGTCGCGCCTTCGCCGCTCGTCGACGGCACCGCCTACGCCGTCAATGACGGACACTACCTCGGTGATGATGCGCCGTATGCCTTCGTCACCCACGATTTCGGACGCCATTGGACCAAGATCGTCAACGGTCTTCCCGCCAACCAATGGGCCCGCACGATTCGTCCGGACATTCACAATCGCGACCTTCTCTACGCTGGAACCGAAGAGGGAATTTGGATCTCTTTCGATGGGGGAGCGAACTGGCAGTCCTTCCAAAACGATCTGCCGCCGGTCTCCGTCCGCGACATCCGCATGCAGAGCCAATACGACGATCTCGTCATCGCAACGCACGGGCGCTCGGCTTACATCATGGACGACGTTAGGCCGGTGCAGGAGCTTCAACAAGGAATCTCGCGCGGCTCGTGGCTCTTTGCACCACGCGTGGCGTACGAATGGAGCTTGCATCCCAACGACGAGGGGACGTACACCAATTATGCGGCTGACAATCCCCCGTATGGCGTGATGATTACCTTTTACCAAAGTGCGCCGCAAAAAGGCGCACCCGCACTCGACATTCTCGATTCCCACGGTCGCGTAATTCGCAGCGTTTCGGGCACCCATAAAGTGGGCGGCAAAGAGCAGCCGTACGTTCCGAACAAATCCGGCTTGAATCGCTACACGTGGGACTTCAACGTCAACGGCCCCGTCAAGTGGAAGGGCGCCGCGCTCGACTTTCTCAACGGCCCCGACACGGGACCCGGCGTTGCGCCGGGAGAGTACTCGGCGCGGATGGCGCTTTCGGGCCACACCTACATCCAGCACTTCGCAGTCAAGCCGGATCCGCGTTCGCACTTCACGCAGGCCGAGTACGAGCGAACGTTCGCCGAAGCGATGCGTCAAATGGCCTATTTGTCCCAGCTCGACACGGCGCTCAATAACCTCGATGACGTCAAAAAGGGCATCGACGCGGCGCTGGCATCGGCAAAGAAGGCCAACAACGTGGCGCTCGTTGCCAAACTTCAGGACGCATCGAACGCTCGACGGACCCTCTTCGAATCGCTCGCGACGAACGTGCGCGGCGAAGGAACCGAGGACGAGTCGAAACTGCACGAAGATATTCTCGGCGCATTCCAGGCCGCGCAAGGTCTCATCACTCCGGCTGTAAGCGACTTACTTTCCCGCGTCGACGCCGACTATCGCGCCGGCATCGCGCGCTACAACGCATTCGTTACCGGGGTGTTGCCTGGGGTAAATGCCGCGCTGCAACAGGGAGGCATGAAGCCGCTTTCGGCCGTCAAAACAGTCACGCCATGATGCTGCTTTCAACGGTTCTCTTCGCCGCCGCGGCATACGCAAACCTGAGCTGGCGATCGATCGGGCCCGCCGTAGCCGGCGGACGCGTCGCATCGGTTGCCGGCACGCCGCAAGACGATCAGCTCTACTATCTCGGCACGGCCGGCGGGGGTGTTTGGAAATCGGTCAACGGCGGCGCGACGTGGGATCCCGTCTTCGAAAAGCAGCCGGTCGCAGCGATCGGCGCCGTCACGATCGATCCTACCGACGAACGCGTCGTTTGGGCCGGTACCGGCGAGGCGAATCCGCGCAACGACGTCAGCTACGGCGACGGGCTCTACAAATCGACGGACGGCGCAAAGACGTGGACCCGAGTCGGCCTTGCCGGCGTTTGGAGCATCTCCCGAATCGCCATCGATCCACGCAATCCGCTCCACGTCGTCGTCGGCGCCCTCGGCGACCCGTTCAAGGATTCGACCGCTCGCGGCGTTTACGTCACATTCGACGGCGGGCGTTCCTGGAACAAGTCGCTCTATCTCACGCCGACGAGCGGCGCGAGCGACGTCGCCATCGATCCGAAGAATCCGAACGTCGTTTACGCCGGAATGTGGCACTTTCGGCGCGTGCCGTGGACGTTCACCAGCGGCGGTGTGGACGGCGGTCTCTTTAAATCGAACGATGGGGGCCGTAGCTGGAAGAAGCTCAGCGGCAACGGTCTGCCCGGCGGCTATACCGGACGCATTGGGCTTGCGATTGCGCCAAGCCGTCCAAACCGCGTCTTCGCGCTGATCGAAGCGAAAGGCGGAATTCTTTGGCGCTCCGACGATGCCGGCACGCATTGGGCGATGATCAGCGGCGACACGCTGGTCGATCAGCGCCCCTTCTATTTCACGCACGTAGCGGTCGATCCGCGCGATGCCAATCACGTCTACGCCGTTTCAGAGATGCTGGCCGAGAGCAAGGATGGCGGCCATAAGTTTACGGAGATCGCCAAGGGCGTGCACGTGGATTATCACGCGATTTGGATCGACCCCACTAATCCCAAGCGCATCATCGTCGGTGAAGACGGAGGCTACGCGCTTACAGCCGATCTCGAGCATTGGTCGTTCTCGCGCAATCTCGCGATCGGGCAAATCTACCACGTCGGACTTTCGAACGAAAATCCATATCAGGTCTGCGTCGCGTTTCAGGATAACGGCGGCTTCTGCGGACCGGAGAATTCGCTCGATAGCGCCGGCATTTACGACCGGCACTGGGTCGACGTCGTCGGTGGCGACGGCATGTGGACGGTTCCCGATCCGTCCGACCCGCGCTATGTATGGGCCGATCTCGAGGACGGCGCGGTAACACTTTTCGATCGAAAAACGGAAGTGAGCCGCTTTATCCGTCCGTACGACGCATTTCCCGGGAGTTTTCTCGGTCCATTTGATTTGAGCACCGTGCCGTTCCGGTTCAACTGGGACTCGCCGATTGCGTTTGCTCCATGGCCCTTCGACGCGACTCGCTGCGCTCGTTCCGCTCCGGATGTCAAGTCTGTGGCGTGGTTTGGCGCTAATGTCGTTTTTCAATCGTGCGATCGCGGCGAGACGTGGACGCAGATCAGCCCCGACCTCACGCGAAACATCAAGGAGCATCAGACGCCTTCGGGCGGACCGCTCGCAAAGGACGTTTCCGGCGCAGAGTATTCGGACACGCTTCTTTACATCGAAGGATCCGCGATCGACCGCGGCGAGATTTGGGTCGGCGCGGACGACGGCTACGCGCAGATGACGCGTGACGGCGGCGCCCATTGGACGAACGTGACCCCGCCGGGTACGCCGGAGTATGCACGAATCGAAGCGACGGCGCCGTCGCCGCTCGTTGCCGGTACCGCATACGTCGTCGCCGACAATCACCGGATGGGCGATTACGCCCCATACGTTTTCGTTACGCGCGATTACGGGGCGACCTGGCAGAAGATCGTCAACGGCCTTCCGCCCGATCAGTACGTTCGCACGATCCGGCCCGATATTCGCAACCCGTATCTGCTTTATGCGGGAACCGAAGACGGCCTTTGGATTTCGTTCGATGGCGGTGCGCGTTGGCAAGATTTTCGAATCAATTTACCTGCCGTTTCGGTGCGTGACATTCGCGTTCAACCGCAATTCGACGACCTCGTGATAGCGACGCACGGGCGCGACGCGTGGATCCTCGACGACCTCGGCTCGATTCAGCAGCTTGGCAATGCCCAGCGCGCCGGCGCGATGCTTTACTCGCCGCGCGACGCCTACGAATACCACTACCATTCGAACGATCTCGGCATCTACACACGCTTCGCGGGCGAAAATCCGCCCAAGGGCGCGATCGTCGACTTTTATCAAAGCGCGCCGCAGAAGAGTCCGCCGACGTTGGAAGTGCTCGACGCAAACAGTCGAGTGATTCGCACGGTAAAGGGCACGCATAAGGTCAAAGGCAAAGAAGAGCCGTGGATCTCCAACAAGGCCGGGATCAACCGCTACGTGTGGAACTTCACAGAAGATGCGCCGGCCAAGTGGTACGGCGCCGCGAAGGAAGAGTACCAAGGCCCAATGACGGGCGCGACGGTCGTGCCGGGCACGTACACCCTGCGCCTCACGCTCGGCAGCGCCGTTTTGACGCAAACCGTAGCCGTTAAGGGCGACCCGCGCGACGATTACACCGCGGCAGAGTACGCTGCGGGTTATGCCTACGCGCACAAGTATTCGGGGATCTACGGCTCGATCGACGGCGTGCTCAATAACCTCGACGCAATCCGCAAATCGTTGACCGTTGCCGCTGCGGCGGCGAAAAGCATTCCCGCACTGGCGCAGCAAATCGCCGCCGCGCAGACAGAGTGGCAGCCCGTGTTCGGGGCGTTCACGGCCGATTACAAGAACGACGAAGATTCCATTCAGCGAGCGGGATCGCTGCGCGAATCGATTCCTCGTACGACCGGGTTCGGCGGTCCGCAGCTTCCGCCGACGGCCGCGCAGCTCGATTATTCGAAACGCTTCGACGCAGCCTACTACGCCGCAATGAACGGCTATAACGCGTACGTCGACTCCCTCGCGTCGCTACAGACTGCGCTAAAGAACGCCGGTCTCAAGCCGCTCCAAGGGGTCAATCACGTCATCGCGTCGGTCGAGGTCAGGTAAAAAGCCGCTTCAGGAAGCTCTCGTGACGGTATGAGGAGCTCTTACCGAAGTGCACGACTGCGATATCGAGCGAAGGCATGAGGTAGAGTGCTTGACCCGCCGATCCGCTCGCGTATACGAGGCCGGCGTCAGGCTTCAGCCACCATCCTAGTCCGTAGCGAGCGTTCGGATTCGAGCCCTCGAAGCACGGCGCGAACGCGCTGCGATTGGCGATGACGAAACGGCCGTAAGCAAGCCAATTCTCCACAGTGAGGAACGCCCCCGTGGGAAGCGGATGGGTGCCATCGTCGAGCATTCGCCACTTCGCGATTTCAACTTGTGCGGGATCGAGAACGCGCTCGCGCAGATACTGGTGCGGCGTTCCGTTCTTCTTCGTCAGCTTGCGCGTGAGTACGGCGCCGAAAACTTGCAGTGGAATGCCGCCGTAGGTAAAGCGTGTCCCCGGCGCGTCTCGCAACGTCACCGCTAGCGCGCGGTCGTAGGTCGGGACGGCGGCGCCCAATCCGCCGAAGCCGAAGCCGGCCGTCAGCGAGAGAAGCATACGCAGCGTCACGCATCTTTTCCAAGGGTCGTCGCGCCAGGTCGGGATCGTTTGCGCGACCGGCTCGTCAAGGTCGAGTAAGCCGTCATCGCGAGCGCGCAGGGCGGCAACTCCCCAGAAGCTCTTCGTGCCGCTATAGAGCGGATGAGGTGTGGTGCGGTCGAAGCCCGCGCCGTACTCTTCGAGCAGGAGCTCATCGCCGCGCGCGATCGCCAGAGCGTGCAGTGTATGCTTTTGCGCGTACGCTAGTGCCGATGACGGGTCGCGTGCGAGCTCCATTGGAGGAGCGTTGCGTCGGCATTTGCAAATGCGCCTGCATGCGGCCCTACGTTTTGTTGGTAGCGTCGATTGCGGCTCTAGGCGGATTGCTCTTTGGTTACGATACCGGCGTCATCTCCGGCGCGATTCTCTTCATAACCAAGGATTTCGACCTTCCGACGCGCCTCCAGGCATTCACGATTAGCGTCGTACTGCTCGGGTGCATGGTGGGTTCGCTCGCTGCCGGAACGGTTGCCGATCGCGCCGGGCGCCGACCCACGCTGTTGATAGCCGGCATCGTCTTCCTGATCGGCGCGCTTGGTTCGGCCTTCGCAGCAAACGAGGCTATCCTTTTGGCGGCGCGATTGGTGGTTGGCCTCGGAATTGGTTTTAGCTCGGTGGTGGCACCGCTCTATATTTCGGAGGTTGCGCCGGCCGCCAATCGTGGAGCGCTCGTCTCGCTCTATCAGTTCGCAATCACGGTCGGTATTCTCGGTGCGTATCTGATCGATTACGCATTTGCGGCCGGCGGCCAGTGGCGTTGGATGCTGGGGCTTGCAGTCATCCCCTCATTGGTTCTCATCGGCGGGATTTTGCCGCTTCCCGAAAGCCCGCGATACCTTTTCAAGCTCGGAATCGCCGATAAAGCGCGCGAGGAGCTGCAACGCATTTACGACGATCGCGCGGCGGCGGATCAGGAGGCAGATTCGATTATCGACAGCTTGCGTACGAAGAGCGCGGGCTTTGAAGCGTTTTCAAAGCCCGCGGCACGAATGGCGCTCTTCATCGGTATCTCGCTAGCAGTTTTGCAACAAATTACCGGTATCAATACGGTCATCTATTACGGCCCGCAGATTTTTCAGATGGCAGGCATTGCATCGGCGTCGGCTTCCATTCTCGCGCAGACGCTCGTCGGGACCGTCAACTGCGGGATGACGTTGATCGCAATCTTCTTCGTCGATCGCATCGGCCGCAAACCGCTGCTCTACCTAGGGCTAGCGGGAATGTTTTTCGCGCTCTCGACGTTGGCGATCTCCTTCGCCCGCCCCCACCTTTCCGGCGCCCTTGGCACGATCGCGCTTGCCAGCATGATGGTCTACGTTGGCTGCTTTGCCTTCAGCCTCGGTCCGATCGTCTGGCTCTTGATCTCGGAGATCTTCCCGTTGCAGGTACGAGGCCTCGGCATGTCCCTCTCGACGCTCTCCAACTGGGTCGGCAACTTTCTCGTTTCACAGTTCTTTCTCACGATGGTCGAGCAACTCGGACGGCCGGTGACGTTCTCGATCTACGCGCTGCTTTGCGTCGTTACGGTCCTCTTCGTGCGCTCGATGGTTCCGGAAACCAAACGCGAGCTGCTCGAGCGCATTCGCGTCACTCGGGCCGCGTCGTAAGTGTCATCCTGTGCGGAGGCGCGTAGCGCCTAAGTCGAAGGACGGAACGTGCCCCCACAACTCAGCGTCGTAATTCCCGTCTACAACAACTGGTGGCTGACGGCGCGATGCCTCCGGGAGCTGCAGGCGTTGCGCGAGTCCGGCACGGTCGCCTTCGAAACGATCGTTGTCGATAATGCCTCGACCGACGAAACGCCGGACTCGATCCGCGAATTTCCCTCCGTGCGTTATCTACGCCACGAAAAGAACGAGAATTTCGCCGGCGCCTGCAACGCGGGCGCGCGGATGGCTGAAGCCCCGCTGACGCTGCTGCTCAACAACGATGCCTATCCGCTCGGGGACGCTTTCACACCGCTCGTCCGCGCGTTCGACCGTGACGACGTTGCAATTGCGGGCGGCGCGCTCTTCTTCGAGGACGGCGTCACGCAAGCAGCCGGTTTGGTCGTCCTTCCAAACGCACACTGGCATTATTACTTCCGAAACCTGCCGGCCGCTCTCGACGCGGTGAATCGCTCGCGCGACGTGCTCGGAGTCTCGGGTGCTGCGATGGCGGTGCGCACGGCATGGTTTTTAGAAAATGGCGGCTTCGACGACTCGTTCGTCAACGGCTTCGAAGATGTCGATCTCTGCTTGCGCGCTCGCGAACAGGGCCGGCGCATCGAGTACGTCGCCGATGCGCGCTTCGCGCATTACGAAGCGGCCTCCGAAGGCAGGTTCGCGCGCGAAGCGGAGAACGAGCGGCGCTTTTACGGGCGCTGGCTTACCCGGATGAAGCCGCTTGCACGTACGCTTCGGGGCGAGGTCGGCGCGATCGTCGTGCGCAATGGCGTCCCGCAAAACGCGCTCCTGAATGCCGCGTTCGCCGATCTCGAGGCGGCATTGCGCGGGTTCGGCCATCCGGTCACGCGCGACGCCATTCCGGCATGGCGCCGTTTCGACCGGCGCTTTCGACGGGCGGCTTCCCTCTCGTGGTTCGGCGCCGGCGCGCCGCCGCCAAGCATTTCGATCGGTCGGCGCGATGGAATGCCGGCTTCCATTCGCACGCACGGTGAGGCGACAGCAGAGGTCGCGTGGCTACCGTGCGCGGCCCTCGAGCGCGCGCAGCGCTTACGCGTGAAGTGCTCCGAAGATGTATCGTGCACGCGCGTCGGCGTTGTCGGCGGGGAGCTTAACGGCGCAACTTCCATTACGCCCGAGATGCTGCTTGGGGATCGCGAGTGCGAGCTCGCCTGCGTCGTCCATCTCGGACTCACCGACGACGCCGCATTCGGGAACGTCCTCTTAGCGCAAGCCGGGCTGCCTGCAGTCGTGCTGGATATTGCGGAGCTCCGCGCGCTCTTCCCCGCCGATGTCGCGTTGATTTGCCACCGCAACGCGATCGCGGAGGGCGTTGCTAAACTCGTCGGCGACGCCGCAGCCCGTCACCGTTACGGTGGCCTCGTCGCCGCGGACGCTTGCCGCCGATTCTCGCCGCGGCGAAGCGCGATCCGAGTCGTGGATTTGCTCTGCGCTGCGCGCTTCGGCTTGGAACGCCCGGCCTCGGTGCGTACGAATACCTAATCAACCGCTCCGTATCCGCCGCCGCCGGGTGTTTGTATCGTTACGATGTCGCCCGGTTCGAGCGGAAAGCTTACTTTCGCTGCCAGCGGTCTCTCGGTTCCGTTTCGAGTCAGCGCATGACGGCCGCATCCTCCCGGTGCTCCGCCTTGCGCGCCCGGCGGACCGAGCCGGTGACGATCGGCGAGCAGCGTCGCGTGCGCGGTTCCCTCAGTGAGCTCGATTGCGCGAACTAAGCCGTTACCGCCGCGATATCGTCCCGCTCCGCCCGTGCCTTCGGCGATTTCGTAGCGCGTCACGCGAAGTGGATACTCGCGTTCGATCGCTTCGATCGGTGTGTTGAGGGTGTTGGTCATGTGGGCGTGAATTGCATCGATCCCGTCGCGCGACGGCCGCGCGCCCATCCCGCAGCCATTGGTTTCGTAAAAAGCCCACGTGCTGCCATCGGCGCGCACTCCACCGAGCATGACGTTGCTCATAGTGCCGCCGCTGCTCGCGGGCACTCGCTGCGGCGCGGCCTTCGCCAAGGCTTGCAGTACGACGTCGGCATTTCGCATGCTAGTCTCGACGTTGCCGCCCGATACCGCGGCGGGGCGGCGCGGATTGAGCAGCGAGCCCTCAGGCGCGTATACGTGGACCGGTCGGAAGCAGCCCTCGTTCATCGGTATCGTGGGGTCGGTTACGGCTCGCAAAGCGTAGTGAACGCCCGAGAGCGTAACGCCGAATACCGCGTTGAGCGGAAAGGCGACTTGCTCGCTCGTGCCGGTGTAATCGAGACGCGCGTCGCCGTCCCGCAGTTCGAGCGCAAGTGCGATGCGGATGCGCGGCTCACCGTCGCGATCTTCGAGAAAATCCGTCGCTTCGAAGCGTCCCTCGCCGAGCGCGAGCAGCGCGCCTCGCAGGGCTCGCTCGCTGTCGTCGAGTGCGCGCTCAATCGCCGTTTCGAACGTCTGCAGCCCGTAGCGGACGCAGACTTCGCGTAAGCGCCGTTCGCCGGTGTAATTTCCGGCAACTTGGGCGCGCAGGTCGCCGCTGCGCGCGTCAGGCGTGCGCGAGTTCGCGCGAAAGAGTTCGACGATCTCCGTCATCAGGCAGTCGTCGCGAAGCAATCGAATGGGCGGCACGACCAACCCTTCCGCGTAAATTTCGTTGGCGTCAGTCGGCATCGAACCGGGCACCGAACCGCCGACGTCGGCGTGATGCGCCTTATTTGCGGCGTAGCCGACCAGCGCGCCGTTTTCGAAGACGGGACG
Organism: Vulcanimicrobiota bacterium; assembly: GCA_963815165.1. GTDB lineage: Bacteria > Vulcanimicrobiota > Vulcanimicrobiia > Vulcanimicrobiales > Vulcanimicrobiaceae > Cybelea. The sequence goes on along the minus strand of CAWFFL010000003.1, from coordinate 435,966 downwards.
CACCAGCGTAACGTCGTTGAGGTGCGTCCCGGCGACGTAGGGGTCATTGGCGACCCACATCTCGCCTTCACGCATGCCGCCGTACTCGCGATCGACGATCTCGAGCATGTGTCGCAAGCCCCACGGCAGTGAGCCGAGGTGCACCGGGATGTGTTCGGCCTGCGCGATCAAGCGCCCGTAGCGATCGAAGAGCGCGCAGGAGTGGTCGAGCCGCTCTTTGATGTTGGGCGAATACGCGGCATTGCGCACGGCAATTCCCATCTCTTCGGCCGCGTAGGCAAGCGCGCTCTTGATGACCTCGACGGTGATCGGATCGGTCACGGTTGCGCCACCTTTCGCTCTAACACCGTCAAGCCGTCCGTGACGTCTAATCTCCATTCCGCGGCGACGTACGTGGTGCTGTCGTAGGACTCGATCACCGCCGGGCCTGCAATCGTTTCGCCGACGGTCAAGTCGGCGCGTTCGTAGACGGGCGCTTCGATAAACGTGCCATCGAGCCAGAGATTGCGTTGCTGTCGGCGTCTCGTTCGAGACGCGCTCCCAAGAGACGCTCGCTCCTGCGCATGATACAAACGCTGCTCAGGATGACGCAGGGATGCTACTGCGCCGGTGGCGGTCAATCTGGCGTTCACGATTTCCACGATTGCATCGCGGGCGTCGTAGCCGTAGCGTGCCCGATGCGCCGCGTGGAACCGCGACTCCACGACGTCGCGTGAGGCGTGGTGCTCGATCGTCAACTCGAAGCTTTGTCCGCGGTATCGCGTGTCGTATTCGCGCCGAAACGCAATCGTCTGGGGGGCCGCACCCTGTTCGAGAAGCGTCGCGCGAGCCCGCGCTTCGCTCCATGAAAACCATTGCTCGCCTGCGTTGCACTCGAGTTCGCAGGCATCGTCCAAGACTGACCACACGTCATTGACGCGCAGATCTGCGTCGAGCAGACCGTTGGCCGAGAAGAGCCCTGGATGTTCGGGGATCACGATGCGTGCGATGCCGAGTTCTCGTGCCAGCGCGCAGGCGTGCAGTGGGCCGCCACCACCGAACGCGACGAGCGTAAAATCGCGCGGGTCGAGTCCGCGCTCGACCGTTACGATGCGCAGCACCTTGGACATCGCGCTATCGACGAGCGTCACGATCCCCGCAGCGGCCGCTTCGACGCTCAATTGCAACCGCTGCGCCAATCGTTCGACGGCGTCCCGCGACCGCGCGGCGTCGATCGCAAAACTGCCGCCGAGCAAATGATTTGGATTGAGGCGGCCGAGCACGACGTTCGCATCGGTAACGGTCGCCAATTCCGACTTGCCGTAGCACGCAGGGCCAGGGTCGGCACCCGCCGAGAGCGGGCCGACCCGCAGCAAGTCGCCGTCGTCGAGCCATGCGATCGTGCCGCCGCCGGCACTGACTTCGGCAAGGTCGACGAACGGAAACCGCACGGGATACCCGCTGCCCTTTACGGCGCGGCCGCTATGCGTGCGGCCCGCAGCTTCGAATTCGCCGGCGACCTGTGCGATGCCGTCGAGAATCGTCCCCGCCTTTGCAGTAGTCCCGCCCATGTCGAAGGAGAGAAGCCGGTTCTCATTCATGTGCCGCCCGAGGGCCGCGGTCGCAATCGCTCCGCTTGCAGGGCCGCTCTCGACGATCGCGGCGGGGCGCGTGCCAACCTGCGTCGCGGCCGCCATGCCGCCGTCGCTGCGCATCACGAAGAGCGGCGCCTCGATGCCGCGTTCGCTCAATGCGGCGGCAAGTTTCGACAGGTAGCCTTCCACGATGGGCTCCAAGATAGCGTTGACGACCGTCGTGGAGCAGCGCTCGTATTCACGGTACTCCGGATCGATCTGGGATGACCGCGTCACGCGCGTGTTCGGCAGGGCAGCGGTTATTGCATCGGCGAGTCTTCTCTCGTGCGCGTCATTTGCATAGGCGTGCAGCAGGCAGATCGCGACGGACTCGATGCCGCGTACGCGTAGCTCGTTGCAAATCCGCTCGATCGAGTCGTCGTGCAGCCTAACCAGCACGTTTCCGCGATGGTCCAGACGTTCGCGGACGGTCAGCCGGTCTTCGCGCAGCACCAGCGCTCGCGGACGTTCGACGAACAGGTTATAGACCTCGCTGCGGTTCTGCCGGCCGATTTCGATGACGTCCCGAAAACCTTCGGTCGTCACGAGCCCCACGCGCGGAAGCTCGAGACCGAGCTGACCGAGGAGCGCATTGGTGGCGATCGTCGTCGCGTGCGCGAGTAAGAGGATTGGCGGCGGCGATTCGTAGCGGGCGAGAAGCTTCGAGAGCGCGTCGATGACCGCGCGATGGGGTTCGTGCGGTGTGCTCGCGACCTTTTCAACCCGAATCGCTCCGCTCCACGACTCGACCGCAACGAGGTCCGTGAAGGTGCCCCCGACGTCGATTCCTACGCGCAAGGCGCGCCCATCTCGCATGGGCGCGCCTTCGACGAGAAGCTTCCCGAGCGCTACGAGCCGCTAGAACGTTACGCTATTCGACCCGTTGGCGGGGTTGCAGTCGGAGCCCTGAACCATTCGCAGTTGAAAGTGAACGGTCGTACTCCCCTGCCCGGCGTCGCTCGAGCGCGACCAGTCGAATCCGAAGGTATACGACCGTCCGGGCGCCAGCGGCGGGATGCCTCGATCGTTGCGCTTTTGCCGGTCCACGTAGATATCGACAAACTGCAGCGTGTTGGACGGCTGCGCTCGGCTGCCAAGATTGGTCACGGTACCGACGATGTGATAAGAGCTGAGCTTGCCCGACGTCGTCACGTTTTTCACGACGACCGAGGTAATCGCCGGGTTCGCGCCCGCGCAGGTTGCAGCGGAAGTGCCCACCGGACTGACTAGCGCGGCAAAGACGAGGGCAGACAGGACGCGCATCATGTTACTCGTTCCTCCGTAATAAGAATGGCCCTCACTCCTTACCCTGCAGGGAAGCGGCCTAGACCGTGATGTGGGCGCTACGGTCCGAAGGGCACGCTTCTGAAGGCATTGGCGAGATGAAGCGCAGGTTGAAATCCAGCGGAGAGGTCCCGCGGCCGGCGTCTGCCGAGCGCGGCCACGTATAGGTAACCGTGTACGACTGACCGCCTTCGAGGGGCGGAATGCCCCGATCGTCGAGGCGCGTGCCGTATTGCGCCACATCCAAGAACGTCAAGGCGTCGCCGGCCTGCATTTGGTTGCCGACGTTCGTTACCGTTGCCGCCACGTGATAAAGATGGAGATATTGCGTATGACCGACGCTCTTTAGCGAAACCGAGCTGACCGCGAGGTGCGGACCGTTGCAGGTAGCGGAAGCGGCCGCGACCGGCGCCAGCGCCAGCAAGAAGGAGATGAGACCGCGAGCACCCTTCATGAGCTTCCTCCCCTATCAAGCCTTGCTGCCGCTTCGATACCCGCTTACGCCGGCAATCGAAACATTCCCGTGGCGGCAACTCACACGGCCGGGTTCCGGTGAGGATCATCGCCGATGTGCTGCTCTCCGAGTAGCGACGTGCGTCCGCGCAACTCCGAGAGCTCGCGGGCTTGGCGTTCGGCAACCCTGCGCCAGCGCGATAGTTCGCGTTCGACGCGCTCCGTCTCGAGGTGATCGTAGGCGATGCCGGCGGCGACGCCAATCGCATCGAGCGAAGCGCGTTCGTCGGGATCGATATCCTCGCCGTTGACGTGTGCGCCGTAAACCGCAACGGCGTCGAGTTTCGAACGCACGAAGATCGGCACCGCGAGGACCGCGTTAGCGTCATGCAGACGCAGGGAACGGCGATGTCCGGAAAGTTTCAGCGCTATGGCTGCGTCGAGCCGCTTTCCTTCGCGCACGAACTCGCCGGCGTCGAGCGTAAAAAGATCGGCAGCGACTAGCTCGTAGGCACGTATCGGCTCACGCACGAGCGCCTCCTCGACGGCACCCGCGCTCGACGCGTATGGAAGCCCCGCCGCGACCTGAGCCAAGTGACGTTCCGCTTGATGACGGCGTCGGAAGAGCGTGCTCTCGACGAGTTCCTCGACGCGAGAGTAGATCGCGTGAATCGAGTACGCGGTGCCGACGGCCGTCAGCGCCACCAAGATAGCAGCGGCACCGCTGTGCTCGAGAATTCGCCCGGCGAGCCATTCGACCAGCGCGAATACGGTGAAGATCGTAGCCGTCACAATGGTGTAGACCAGCGTACGACTGATGACGAACGAAATTTCGAAGACTCGTTGTCGCACGACGGCATAAGCGATGGCAAAGGGAGCAAATGCATAGAACACCGTGGCCGTCCAGACCAACGGATCGTAGCTGGCCAGCGGATAGGCGAGCGACCAATACCGCGCCCAGCCTGAGGCGTAGCTCAAGAAGGTGAAAAAAACGCCGGCCATTACCCACTGCAAACGCTGACGTTGGGACGGCGTTGTCGTTGCGTACGTCACGGCGAGCGTGACGGCGGCGACGAGTATCATCGTGAGCGCGCCGAGGGTCGAGCCCAGCGACATCCACGGCCGCGGCGCTTCGCCGAGGAAGAGTGATGTTGCATCCCAGGCGAGGTTGGGAATAACGAAGAGCGCTCCAAGCGGGATAGCTGCGCGATCGAACCAGCCCCGCCATCCCGTCGCGCGATCGCCGGGGAATCGCGCGGCGAAAATGACGAGTCCCACCGGTCCGACTACGTCCAGAATATCCGATGCGAATTGCGCGAATGGGATGACGTTATCCGGCAACCTGAAGATCCCGGCGTTCGTCGAGGCGACGAGGTAGAGGAATAGCCCCCAGGTCATGCGGCTGGGCCGCCGCACGAGAATCAACAACGCGACGACGATGTATGCAAAGCCGGTGAGTCGCAGGAACGAACCGATCGGCGAGAGTAGCGCACGCTGCGTTTCGTACGGCGTGAGCAGTTGCGCGGGGATCGCGACGATCCGCGGATGTCCCGAGTGGATAACTACGAGCGTGGCGCGTTCCCCCGGTAGCGCCGGCCGATATTCGAGCGCGATGATTCGGTCGTGCAGGTTCGATTTTCGAAGATCGAGACGATCGCCGGGAACGATGCCGAGATGCGATGCCGATGAATCGGGATCCACGGCCGCGACTTCGAAGCCGTTCGTGTAGGTCAATCGGTAGCCGAAGGTCGTTTGCGGCGCAAAGAGTTCGACGGTCGCGGCAATATTGATGGCGAGGGCGACGCCTGCGGCAAGGAGCGCTCCGAAGCGCTCCCACCAATGCAGGGACTGGCGAGCCTCTAACATCATAGCCATTATATATGACGAGCGCCTACGAGCAATTTCACGCGCTGCACGAACGCTCGCAGGCGTTCGTGATGCCCAACGCGTGGGACGGCGCTTCGGCGCTGCTGCTCAAGCGCGCTGGTTTCGAAGCGCTCGGCAGTACGTCACTGGGACTTGCGTTCTCCCTCGGCCGGCAAGACGGTCGTCATGCCGTCTCTCGCGAGGAGGCCGTTTCGCACGCCGCGCTCCTCGCGCGCGTCAGCGGCCTGCCCGTGAACGGCGATCTCGAGGACGGCTTCGGTTCGGATCCGCAAAGCTGCGCTGCGACCGTCGAGGCCGCGATCGAGGCCGGTCTCGCGGGAGTAGGCATCGAGGATACGACGGCCGATCCCGCCCATCCGATCCACGATTTCGACGACGCCGTGTCGCGTGTGCGCGCCGCCGCACGCGCGGCGCAAGGACGCATCGTGCTTACAGGCCGCACTGACAACTTCCTCAACGGAAGACCCGATATCGACGACACGATTCGCCGGCTGGTCGCCTTCGCCGAAGCCGGCGCCGATGCGCTTTACGCGCCAGGGCTGCCGGATATGCAAGCAATCGTCGCCGTCGTTAAAGCCGTTGCGCCAAAGCCCGTCAACGTTTTGATCGGTCCCGATGACGGGGCGGTGCCGCTCGCGACGCTCTCCGCGGCGGGCGTACGGCGCGTCAGCGTCGGCGGCGCCCTTTATCGCCTTTCGATGAGCGCGCTCGTCAAAGCCGCAAGCGCGTTAAAGGCCGGTGACTTAGGCGCGGTGACCGGTGCGATTCCGGGAAGGGAGATCGCGGGGCTCTTACCCGGCTGACGCAGGTTCGTCGAAGCGGCGGAACGGGTAGAACCCACCGGATGCCTCCAACTCGACGGCTTGAGAATAGCGGAATGTTCGCGCGGCTGCGGGCATTCTTCGCGAACCTCGGCCCGGGCCTCATCACCGGAGCCGCGGACGACGATCCATCAGGAATATCGACGTATTCGGTCGCCGGCGCGGCGACCGGCTATTCGATGCTGTGGCTCACCCTGATTTCGACGCCGATGATGTCGGTGATTCAGGGCATGTGCGCGCGCATCTCGATGGTGACCGGCGAGGGTGTCGCGGCCGTGATGCGCAAGCGTTTACCGCGCTCGCTAGCCTACGCGCTCGCCGGACTCGTCGTCGTCGCAAACACGTTCAATCTGGGCGCCGACATCGGCGGCATGGCCGATGCCGCTCATCTCGTGGTTCCGGTTCCACCCGACGCGCTCGTTTTTCTCTTTGGGATCGCACTGATCGCGGCGCAAATCTGGTTACGGTACACGACCATCGCCAATATCTTTAAATGGCTGACGCTCGCGCTCTTTGCGTACGTCGTCACGGCATTCGTCGTGCGCCCACCCTGGGTGCACGTGCTCTCGAGCTTCGCGGTTCCTCGCATCCACTTTAGTTCGGCTTGGCTTTCCACGATGGTCGGCGTGCTCGGCACGACGATTACGCCGTATCTCTTTTACTGGCAATCGTCGCTCATGGTCGAGGAAGAGAAGGCCGTCGGAAACACGACGCTTGCGGCGCGCCGCGGCACGGACGCGGCCTCGGTGCGCAACATGCACGCCGACGTCAACACCGGCATGATCTACTCGAATCTCGTCGCGTTTTTCATCATAGTGACGACCGCGTCGACGCTCGGTGCGCACGGCGAGACACAAATCGCCACGGCGCAACAAGCCGCGCAAGCGTTGCGCCCTCTCGCCGGGCCCTTTGCCGAGCTGCTCTTTGCTCTCGGGATGGTCGGCACCGGAATCCTTGCGGTGCCGGTGCTCGCGACGTCGTCCGCTTACGTCGCGGCGCAAACCTTCGGCTTCCGCGAAGGGCTCGGCGAACCGCTCTCTCGCGCTCCGCGGTTCTACGGAATCATTGCAGTGGGCGTCTTGATCGGCATTGCAATGAATCTTCTCCGGGTCGACGCAATCAAGGCGCTTTTTTGGGCGGCCGTCCTCAACGGCATTGCGGCCGTCCCCCTCATTGCTGTCATCGTCTGGCTAGCCTCGCACCGATCGATCATGGGTCAATGGAGAAGTTCGCGTCTCGCGCGAGCTTGGGGCTGGGGCACGTTTGCGTTGATGTTCGCAGCGACAACCGGCATGTTTTACTTCATGGCGCGGGGGGGATAGAGCGGCATGGACATTCTTACTGTTCTAAAGGAAGAGCATCGAATCGTTTCGGCGCTGCTCGACGAAGCCAACGACTGTGAACCCGAAGACGAGCGCATCGACGAGCTCGCCGTAGCGATCGAAAAGGAGCTAACCGCGCACGCCGCGCTGGAAGAGCGTCTGTTCTATCCGGAGCTGCGCGACCGGGCGGAGGAGAGCGAAGAGCGCGTCGACGTCTTTGAGGCATATACGGAGCACGAGGTCGTCAAACATCTACTCGCGCTGTTGAAGTCGGGTCGCAAGCGCGACGAGCTCTTTAAGGCCGAGCTTCAAGTGCTCGGCGAATCCGTCAAGCATCACGTGGACGAAGAAGAGTCGACGATCTTCAGCATGGCGCGAGAGTTGCTTGACCAGGACGAACTCGAGGAGATCGGTGAACGGTGGCAGGCGGCCAAAGCGCGTCTTACGCCGCGCGCTTCCTCAAATGGCCGCCGGGGTGGTGCGCACAAAAAGACGCGGACGTCGGTGAAGGGGCGTTCGAAGTCCAGCGGGACCAGAAAAAAGACGACTCGCAATCGCTAGCTGAAGGAAGAGCAGCCCGAATCGTCAGACTGCTCTTTCGTGAGGTCGCTGTTCCACGGTACCAGTTCGCTTCGAGAACCGTCGGAACGCATCGCTTTTTGGCTCACGGCTCTCTTTGCATTTCCGGCGGCGCTGGCGATCGGGTACGTCCTCCACGAATCGATCGGCGCGTCGCAGGTCGCACTCTTCATCGTCGTCGCCATGGTCTACGTCACGCTCGCGCGCGGCCGGCTGCTCGGCTCGAGCGTTCGCGTACACGCGGGACAGTATCCGCGCGTCTTCACCCTCGTTCGGCAGGCGTGCGCCGCGCTGGACATTCCCATGCCGCTCATCTTCGTCCGCGAGGATAACTTCGTGCCGGTCGTCGCGCTCGGCTTTGGCGAGCCGTACGCGCTCGTGGTATCGAGCCACTGGATCGAGATCTTCGGCGACGACGAGCTGGCATTCATGGTCGGTCGCGAGCTCGGCCACATCGCCGCCGAACATACGCGGTTTCATTCGCTGCTGAGCGTCAACGGCAACGAAAATCCGATCGTCTCCCTGATCTTCGGTGCATGGCTGCGCCGTTGCGCGTTGACGTGCGACAAGGTCGGTCTGCTCTGCTGCGGATCGCTCGATTCGGCGGTTCGCGCGATGGGCGTCGCGGCATTTCACGAGTTCGGACGCAAGGTTGACTACGCGGTTTTTGCCGAGCAGCACGCCGAGATCCAGAGCGACTCGGTGCTGCGGTGGGGTGAATGGCTCAGCAGCGAGCCATACGCGACTCGCCGGATCGCGTCGCTGCGCCAGTTCATGGCGACGCATTCGTATCAGAACGCGCGCGCGTGGTTTCTGCGCGAACGCAGCGAGGAACCGCCGGCGCTCGCGGCGCCGGGCACGATTCACGTCGCGACGCGAGATTGCGCCGGCTGGTGGCGCCGCTTTGCCGCCTGGGGCATCGATGCAGTTGTCGTGAGCGCGATTATCACCTCGTTCGGCGGCAGCATCGTCGGCAACCACGAGCGGGCGAGCGTATCGGCCGAGCCGGGCGATGTCGCGATTTCGGCTCCGGGGCTTAACGTCAACATCGAAGGCAGAAAGCACGCGGCGCGCAGTTCGCAACGCAACGCGCCGTCGCCGGCCCCGTCGTTTTCGCCGAATCCCGAGGTTACGGCCGGGCCGTTCGTCTTTACGAATCCCGGAGTCGCGGTGAAAGTCGCCGGCACAGAGGTTCCGCTCTCATTCGACGCGATTCCGACGCTGATCGGCGTCGCCGTCGGCAGGTTGGGTTTCGCGTTTTGGTTTCCGCTCTATCTGGCGGTGCTGGTGGTCGTCGCCGGGCAGACCTTCGGGATGATGATTGCCGGATTACGGGTCGTGACCGTCGATTACGCCAAGCCGAGCATCGGACGTACGATCTTTCGCTATCTCATAGTCTTGCTTCTGTGGTGGCTCATCGTACCGCTCAGCTTCCTCTGGCGTCGAATCTTGCTGCACGACCGCTGGTCGCGAACGCGCCTGGTCAAGGTCGAGCGGGTCGTCGCCCGCGTCACCGGCGTCTCCTAGCCGGGGTATAATCAACGCCATGAAAGTGCTTGCCGCCCTCCCCCTGTTCGTTGCGCTAACCGCGAGCACGGCGGCAGCGAGCGATCCCCTCGCATCGCTCCGGTTTATGGTGGGTACCTGGAACTGCACGTATCAGGCGCCCTCCGCGCAAGTCTACTATAAGGCGACTTATGCCTACGACATGGGCAATAATTGGCTACGCGAAAGCGACGCCTGGAAAGGCGGTGGCTCGGATCTGGGCATGATCACGTACGATCCTAAGTCGCGAGCTTGGATGGAGGTCGTCATGGAGAACGAGCGTACGGTCACGCTCTTTCGTGCCTCAGGCGCCAATCCGAATCGCCTCGTCTACCGCAGCGTCTTCCCGAGAGCCGGCATGACTGACGTCTTCGAGCGTACGTCCCCGACGCGCTACACGCTTCACTTTACGCAGAGCGCCGGTGGCCGAACGATGCGATCCACCGACGTCTGCGTAAAAAAGTAGTTACGGTTCCAAAGTCACGGTCAGGCGCACGGCGGCGCTGCCGGCTACGAGGTGCCCGACTGAGGCAGTGGAGTTTACCGAGTCGATCTGCAACTTGCCGACATTCTCGCTGACCTGCAATCGTTGATGCGTCGTCGGATCGATCAACGATTTCACGCGCACGATATCGAAGGTTTGTCCGACCTGGACTCCGCTATTGCTACCGATGTTGATGATGATGTTGCGCCCATCGATTGCGGCGATGTGTCCGGAGAGCGCCGGTGCGACGGGTCCGGCGTTAAAGCGGCTCGGATCGATTGAGGTGGCGATCTTTCCCGCTTCGTCGTCGATGAGATGCCCCATGTCGCTGTTGACGAACTGCTCGTTGCTGTACGAGCCGCCTGTATAGCCGGCGACGCCGCTCGCGCTCCACGACGTTCCCGAGCGCGTCTCTTCATCCGAAAAGCTTTGAACGATTTGGCCCGTTCGCGCGTCGATGATGCGTACGGCGACCTTGATCGTCACGCGATGCGTCGAGACGCCGCCGGCTGCGGCGCCGAAGATGCCGGGGAGCAAACTGCCGGCGCTGGCGCCGCTCTGTCCGGTTTGGTCGAGCTGTAGGATGTTGCCGGTAATGAGATAGCGCGCGCCAACCATGCGACCCGCGGTGATTGCAGTCGCCGGATCGACCTCTCCGCTGGCTCCAAGCTGATGCTCGCCCAGCGTAGAGCTCAGATGGGAGCGGTCGAGTACGTTGAAGCGCCCGTCGTTCACCATGCGGTCGGTCAGGAGATCGCTCAGCGCAACGCCGGGCTCGAACGCGCCGTACCAATCCGAACTGAGCCCTTTCGTCGAAAAATCGAGCACCGCCACGGCAGGGCGCGCCGCCGTTTGCTGAGCGAATGCGCCTACCGGCGAACAGGCCAATACGGCAACGATAGCAATCTGAAGAAAGCGCCGAAAATCCATAACTCCTCCTCTAGGAACGGCAACGCTGTCATTATGCCATAAATCGCCGCGCCCTTCGAGGCGACGCAAAGCGGGATCCCCTCGGGCGGCGAAGCAACGCCGAAATGTGCGGAAGATTCACGCTCACGAAGCCGGGCGCGCTCGAGGCCGCCTTTCCGAGATTTCGATTTCCGGAGTTCAGTGAGATTCGGCTGCCGCGGTATAATATTGCGCCGACGCAAGCCGTTCTGGGCGTTCGCAACGACGGACGCGATCTCGTCGAGGAGCTGTCGTGGGGTATTCGCGGACGCATCAATATTCGATCGGAATCGATCCTCGCGCGACGGGCGCCGATTCGGCGCCGCTGCATCGAGTTTTCCGACGGCTTTTTCGAATGGCGCAATCGACGGCCGTATTACTATACGTTGCGTTCCGGCGAGCCGTTTGCATTTGCGGGCCTGTGGGAGCCGAATAACGGAAAGGCGGCATGTGACGTTGCAACGTGTGCCCCCAATGCACTGGTCGCGCGCGTCCACGGTCGCATGCCGGTAATTTTGTTGGGCTCCAATGTCGATCTCTGGATCGATCCCGATCCTCTACTCCCGGAGATTGCCGCCTCGGTTCTTCGCCCGCTCGATCCGGCGTTGATGGAGGTTCGTGAAGTTTCGGCGCGGGTCAACCGCGCTGATTACGACGCCGCCGACGTACTTTCAACCGCAGATCCGCGTCTGTTCTGAAGGATCAGCACGATTCCCGTGGCGATAAGCCAGATCGCCGCAGGTATTGCACCGAAGAGTCCCGGTCCCGGCTGTCCCGGCGACATGAACAGATCGGTGAAGAAGATCGAAAGGGTCGCAGTCGCGGCGCCGAGTGCGGCGAGATAGCCGAGCCACGCAAGCCACGCCGGCGCGCGCTCGTGACGCCGCATGCTGTGTGCCGCCGCGAAAAGAAAGACTGCGACCGGAGCGTACCCTAGGCCGCCTTGCATGAAGACGAACGAATCGTACGTACCGATGAGACCGTTCGACTTGAAAATGTCGGGCGACGGATAGGCCGCCGCCGTCAGCATTGCCGCCGACCACAACGAGTTCGCGATCATGACGACTCCGCTGACGAGCGCAAAGGTCGGTAAGCCTTCTTGGCGTCCCGGCGCGTGGCTCAAGTAGCTGCGCAATCCGACGAGAAACCAAAGGAAGAACGCGGAGGCCGGAAACGTAAGCCACGCGCTGAGTAAGAGCGCGAACCGGTGCGAATCGATCAAGAGCGCAGTCGGTAAAGGCCGCAATGCGATCGCCGGCATCGGATTGGTGAGCCACGAGGCAACGACGAGCACCGCGACGTAGCAGAGAACCGACCATCCGGCAGAGCGTTCGGCGGAGACGTTTTCCATACGGCTACCTCATACTGACAGGGAGCCGTTCCTCCCTTGGCGTTGCTTCACAATCCGTAATATTTGAAACTCGGCCACATTGCGGCGAGCGGTGCGCGCGGCAGCGTGCAGAGATAGATCGGAAGCGGCCCTTCGAGGATCCAGCGATAATCGTTACGATAGACCGCAACTTGTCGGACGCTGCCGAAATGCTGCAGGAGCAGGTGGTAATCGGTTGCGCCCACGGCGAGAACCGACTCGCCCGTGTAGCCGCGGGTACCCCAGAGATAATACTGATTATTGGGACTGATTGCGGTCGGCAAACCGTAACGGGGGCCATAGAAATCCAACGCTCCAGCATATGCGTAACGGTCGGCAAAGACCGCGGTGCGCGCGCGTTGTGCGGCAGGCAGCGCCCAATACGCGCCCGCGACGGTCGCCGTCATCGAGTTCCATCCGAGCTGATCGGCGTAGAGCGGATTGATGAGATGGCGAACGCCGCTCGGAGGCGTAGGGCGGCTGAGACCGATTGCGGCTTCGTACTGCATGTACGCGGGCAACGGAAGCACGGGCAGAACGATCGGAACGAAGATCGTGCCGGCAACGACGGTCGCGCAGAGGGTCGCAGTGCGCAGCCACTGCACGCGTGGCGCTAGCGCGCGCTCCAGCGCCACGCATCCGGCCGCGAAGAGCGCCGGGTAAATACCTTCGATATAGTATCCGCGGCCGACCGTCAGTACGAGCAACGCCAGCAACAGCAGATACGCCACCGTAATAAAGCGGTATTCCGTGTCAACCTCGAACGACCGCCATAACCAAACCAGGCCCCAAATCCAAATCGGCGCGAAAAACGGATTTTGATAGACGAGTTGCGTCGCGAGCATATACCCGGCATTGACCCAGCGCTGCGCGGATTCGTCGGCGATGCCATTGGCTAGCGCATGGCGATTGAGCTGGTCGTTGTGGATCACTTGTAGGATCGGAAGTCCGTGCCGGAGTTGCCAAAGCGTATTCGGCAGCGTCAGCACGACGACGATCGCCACGCCGAGCGCAAGCCATTTCGATCGCAGCAACTCCCCGCGCTTCGTGAGAAGCAGCGCGATGGCCAGTGCGACCGCGCATGCGGCGATGGAATATTTTGCATAGAGCCCAATGGTGACGACAAGCGCCATCGGCACGTAAAGCTGCGACTCGCGGGTTTTCACCAAGCGAACCGACAGATAGATCAGCGCGGTCCAGGCTGCCGGCGACAAGAACTCGGTGGAAAGACCGTAGGCGAGGCCCATCAACCCGGGCGCGAGCGTCACCGTTATGCCCGTCATCGCCTGCGCGAACCCGTTGCCGCGCAACTCGCGTGCGATCGCACAGGCGAATAGTACGACTATGCCCGCCAGGATTGCGGGTATCAAGCGCAGTCCCCAAACGGAATATCCTAATGGTGCGGCCGCCCACGCGACTAGCGGCGCGAGGGGCGGCTGATCGACATAACCCCACGACAAGTGGCGCGCGCAGTCGATGAAATAGAACTCGTCGCGGTAGTATCCGAAGCGATGATTGAAGGCGAGATGTAACGCGAGGGCGCCAAGCGCGATGACGTACGCGCTTGGGTGCAGCTTCATGGGTTACGAGTTTGCTGGCGCCGCTCCGGCGAGCAAGAGCTGACTGACGCAGAGTCCGACGATTCCCGCTTCGGCGATCGAGCCAAACAGGAAACTCGCATCCCACCAGGTTCCACCGAACATCGGAACCGCGAAGGCAAAATAGGCGGCGAAGTAGGCCGCCGGCACGACGAAACCAAGCAATCGAAGTGCGTTAGGATTGCGCGCCGAGGGATGCAATCTCGAGAGGATGACGTCGCCGGCGAGGCCGGCGGCCAACGCTGCAAGCACGACCAACAGCAACTCCATCAGACCGGTGGAGAGTTCGCCGCCGATCCAGAGCTTCTCCACCACGCAGACGACCGTGATGGCGCCGAACGCCAATCGCTTTCGCAAGCAGAGATAGAGCGCCGCAGCTGCGATCAGCAGACTCTGCCAAATTACGATCGAAATCTCGAGCGCTTGACGATAGAACAGAAAGACTGAGAGGACGAATTGTTCGCGCTGGTTGGCGATCTGCGAGAGCGGATGGTCGCGCATCAGCGCTTCGGGATAGAAACCGTACTGCGTTACGAATTGGATGATTTCGATCGCGAGGCCGAGCGAGACGAGCATCGGCAGTTGTTGAAACAGCGTTGGGGCGTCGGGACGGGCCAGCGCGCTTCGCACGGGACCCGTTATCAAGAAAAAGAGCCCGCTGAGCAGGAAGAGATGCGGCGGACTCATCAGCAAATCGAGCTGATGCTCGAAGCCGAAGACGGCGTGCCAGACAAAATCGAGCGCTCCTCCGAGCAGCAATCCGGCGACCCCGAAAACGCTCTGCACGTACCCCGGGGGAATTGCCTTCCAGAACGAGCCGGCGCGCTCGTAGTTGCGTGCGACGGCAAACGCGAGCACAGCGGCAGCGAATATGGCGCCGCTGTACATCGTCAGATGCCACGGATTCCAGAAGGACTCTACGGCCAAGAAGAGATGCTGGTGAGCGTCGATAAATAGGCCCGTCATGATCCACAGGCCGGCTGCAGTGACGAGCCAGTCGAGCGCCGTCGGCGCGCCCCAAGCCTCGACGGGTCGCTCGAGCGGGGCGAATGCCGCCCGTCTTTCGGTTTGGGGCGACAGTAATTCCACGAGGTTCATGAGCCGGCGTTTATCCCTCCACTCGCCTCGAAAACCTATTATAAGCCTCGGCACGCTATGCTCCGTGGCGGCCGCGCTCCTTGTGGCCTGTTCGCCTCAGCCGGTCTCCGTTCCGCTGAATTTAACGGTCTCGGAAAAGCAACCACGCGCATGGCCAACACCTCCGGTCGCCAAACCGGATGCGCCGCCTCGTATCGTCCGCATTTGGTTCTCGACGCTGACCATCAGGCCCGGGGGGTGGTTCGACGGCGCGATAGTCGTGAGCACCAACGTCGCGTCGGTCGAGGTTCGGACCGCTGCGTTTTCCATCAACAGCACTCACGTTTCACCGGGACTCTACCGTTTTCACACGCACGTGTTGGAGCTGCCGCCGTTATCGCGGCGTCACTCGTACGATTTGTACGTCATCGCCCGAAACACGCCGGGCGTCGCTGACGTGGAACGGGCGTCGCTCGACGTAGAATGAACGCGCTGCTCGCCGTGCTGCTGGTCTTTCCGGTGGTAGTGATGTACCACCGCGTCGACGTTTGGGCGCCCGGCGACGCCATATCGCAGAGGCTGACGATTTCGCCGGCGCAATTCGCCCAAGAGCTTCGATCGATTCATCGGCTCGGCTTGCGCACGGTGGGTATTGCCGACCTCGCGCGCGCGATAAGCTTGCACCGCTCGCCGGAGCGCGCGGTGCTGCTGACGTTCGATGACGGATACAGCGATCAATTCCGTTACGCGTTTTCGCTTCTGCAGCGCTTTGGAGAGCGCGCGACCTTTTTCGTCAATACCGCGACGATCGGCACCGCCAATCATCTCTCGTGGAGCGACGTGGAAACGATGGCGCGCGCCGGAATGTCGATCGAGTGCCACGGGGTCGACCACGTCGACCTCGCTACGCTTGGCAACGCGGAGCAAGGTTACCAGATCGGCCGCTGCGTGCGCGACCTGGCCGCTCATCTCAAAGAGCCGGTTCTCGCGTACGCCTATCCCAGCGGCGACTTCGACGAGCAGACCGTGCAGCTCGAACGCCAAGACGGCTTGCTCCTGGGCTTTACGACGGATCCGCGCTTTCAAATGGACACTCGTTCGCCGTACGAAATTACGCGCATTCGAGTCGTGAGCAACATGAGCGACCTGCGTTTCTCAGCGCTGCTGCTGCGGTCGCCGAGCTACGTCGATTTCGGAGGCTCGCAGATGGGTCGCGCGGTTCCGTGACGCGCAGAGTAGACGTGGGTGAATTCGGCGCCCAGCAAAAAGATCTGCGCGGTATAGTTCGCCCAGATCAAGAAGGCGACCAGCGAGCCGAACGCGCCGTAGACCGAGGTTACGCTCGCGCGCCCGAGGTACCAACCCAATAAGAACTGCCCGGTCGTAAAGAGCAGCGCCGTGATGGCGGCGCCGAGAAAGACGTCGCGCCAGCCGATGCGTGCATCGGGTAGGTATCTGAAGAGTAAGGCGAAGAGCATCCAGACCAACGCCAGCGTGATGACGAAGTCCACGCCCTTCACCAGCGTAGCCAGGCCCTCGTGGAGGCTGGCAAAATACGACGATGCCGCGGTGAGAGCGGCGTTGGCGAAGAGCGAGGCCAGCAAGAGCATCGAAACGAGCAGCATCATTGCGAACCCGACGGCGCGCTGCAGCACGTTGTGCCAAAAGCCACGGCTCTGCGGCTCCACGTCCCAGGCCGTATTGAGTGCGAACTGCAAGGCGCTGAAGAGGCCAATGGCGGCCAAGACAAAGACCGCCCAACCCACGACCTGAGCGGTCAGGCCGGAACGCGATTGGTTGAATGTGGACGAGACGATTTGGCGTACGGCCTGGGATCCCGAGCCGACGTCGCGCTGCATGTAGTTGAAAATGAGGTCGATGACGTGCTGATGATCGTGCAGCACGAAACCCGCGATCTCGACGAGAACGATGATGAGCGGAGCGGCGGCGAAGGTCGCGAAATACGCCAGCGCTGCCGCGAGCCACTGCGCGTTGTGCCGTTGATAGTCGCTCCAGGTTTGGCGAACCAAAGCGATCCACGTGCCTGCCGTCTCGCCCATGGGCTGGAGTGTTCCCAATTTCCGTCGAAGCGGCATTCGGGAGGTTGACGCAATGCCGAAGTTCTTGGTCCAGGCTTCGTACACGTCGGAGGGAACGACGGGGCTACTCAAAAGCAGCGGTTCTGCGCGGCGTACCGCCGTCGAGGAGCTCGTCGGATCGATGGGCGGCAAGCTCGAGGCCTTTTATTTTACCTTTGGCGAGGACGATGCGATCCTCATCATCGATCTGCCCGACAACGAAGCGGCGCTTTCGATCGGTTTTGCCGTGCGCGCGTCGGGTATGGTGCAAAGTAAGACCACGCTGCTGGCGTCGATCGACGAAGTCGACCGCGCCGTCCAGCGACACCACGCCGCGTATCGTCCGCCGGGGTCGTAGCCCGCAGCGTGAGGGTCCTTATCCTCGAAGACGATCCGCGAATCCACCAGCCCCTGGCGGAAGACTTGCGCCGGCAACATCACGCGGTCGACGTGGTCGAGGACGGCAGAGCCGGCCTCGATCTTGCCCAGACCGGCGTGCACGACGTCGTCCTGCTCGATATCTTGGTCCCGGGTCTCGATGGACTGGAGATTTGCCGCAGGCTTCGGGAGGCCCAATCCAAGGCGTTCATCCTGATGATCACTTCGCGCGACGACGTGCGAGATAAGGTTAGGGCGCTGGACTCCGGCGCCGACGACTACCTCGTCAAGCCGTTCGACCTAGACGAACTCTCCGCTCGCATTCGAGCGATTTCTCGGCGCGAGCATACGCCGCGCGAAACGATCCTCCAACGCGGAAAGTTGCGTCTCGATCCGAGCCGCCGGTCGGTGACCTACGACGGACTCGCGCTGCCGCTGACCGGTACGGAATATACGATGCTTGCGACGCTGATGCAGAATCCGTTACAGGTCTTCAGCCGCGAGATGCTGCGCGAAAAGATTACCACGTTCGACGACGACGACGGCCGCGATTCGGTGAAAACGCATATTACCAACCTGCGGCGGAAACTTCGCAATGCGGGTAGCCTCGACGATCCTATCGAGAACGTATACGGGATCGGATATCGGCTTGCTGGCGTCAATACGTGAGTTAAGCGTCGGACCGCAAGGGCTGGAGCGGCGCCTGCTGTTCTCGCATCTCGCCGCCTTCGCCGCGATCTTCGTCGGCGCTGCAGTCGGCGTGCACTTCGCCTTCGTCGCGATTCTCGACCATCAGACTGCGTTGCGGCTTGCTGACGTAGGCCGCGCCGGAATGCGCAGCGTCATCTTCAACGGCGACAGGCTCTCGATCGATCAGGGTGACATCGCGAACAAACAGTTGCTGACACGCGAACAGGGCCTACAGTGGCACGATCGCCGCGGCAACTTGCTCGGGGAACAAGGCTTCGTGCCGCCGGACGGTTCGAAGCGCGCGTTCAATACGCTAACGATGGATTTTCTGAATCCGAAGACGCATCAGCCGGTTGGATTCGTAACGGCGAGCGAGTCGAACGCGCAGGAACGGGCCGATATTTGGTATCTCGACATCGGCCTCTTCCTCAGCGCGATGCTTGCCGCGGCGGCGAGTGCGGCGGGTGGTCGCGCGCTCGCTCGGCGGGCCGTCAAACCCGTGGAAAGAAGTTTCCAAACGCTGCGCGAGTTCACCGACAACGCCGCCCACGAATTGCGAGGGCCTCTCACCGCGATTGCTACGAGCGCCGACGCCGCCTTGCGCGACGAGCGTCGGGATCCCGAGCGCGATCGCGATCGTTTCACGACCATCTCGGACGGCGCGCGTCAAATGTCGAGATTGACGAGCGACTTGCTGCTGCTCGCGGGCGCGGAGCGATCGCTGGAGCGGGAGCTCTTCTTGGTCGATCTCAACGCGATGCTGGAAACGCTCTGCGCGAACTTTCGTCCCGCATTCGCGGGCGCCGGCATTACGTTTCAGTTTGACGCCGACAAAATGCCTCCGCTCTACGGAAATCCTCATCAAATCGAGCGCGTTGTCGCCAACCTCGTCGAGAATGCTTTGCGGTACACACCTGCCGGCGGCTGCGTTTCGCTCGAGCTTCGGCAACGCGGCATGGAGGTGCACGTGGCGGTCCGCGATTCCGGAGCGGGCATCGTGCCCGGGCATCTGGAGCGAATCTTCGAACGCTTTTGGAGAGTCGATCCCTTACGATCGCCGGAGGGTTCCGGACTCGGCCTCGCTATCGCGCGAGCTTTGGCGCGGCGGCATGGCGGTGACGTGACCGTCAGCAGCCATCCTGGAACCGGAAGCACGTTTGTCGCGGCCTTTCCGCTTCGTCCTCGCGCGGCGCGAAAACCCTTCATGGCTTGACGATTTCTTGACTATTGTGGACTACGATAATTTGAGTGTCCACAGGACTTAGAAGCCGTAAATACTTCGCTTGTACTCGGTTCGATCCGAAGGCGGATTGCGCGTTCCAAATTTCCGGGTCGGAGTCCGACGTGCTCGGCGCAGCGGTCCAACATGCCGTTTCGGCACACGGCTATCGGGGGTGGCAAGAGCTTCGCA
This sequence comes from Vulcanimicrobiota bacterium, assembly GCA_963815165.1. Taxonomy (GTDB): domain Bacteria; phylum Vulcanimicrobiota; class Vulcanimicrobiia; order Vulcanimicrobiales; family Vulcanimicrobiaceae; genus Cybelea. The sequence goes on along the minus strand of CAWFFL010000003.1, from coordinate 416,429 downwards.
TCATCTTGCGTGCGACGCTTCGCGAAGAAGACCCCTAGTCAGGAGTACTTGTTTTCCCGCTGCACAAAGGGTGCGCCGTCGGAGAGAACGGCGCACCCACTTTTTTAGAGGGCGGTCGAGGTGCCGCGGCGCTCGAACAGTTTCCCCCAGACACTGCCACCTCGCCACGCACGGCAACTCGGACCGCAAGCCCATCCTAGGCACGTCGCATGAAGAAAGCATGAAGGCGTCCAAAGCCACCGGTCGCTTGCAGTAACCGGCGAGCGGCCGGAGAAGTCCCACGCCGTCACCGACTCTCGCTTTCCAGGAGGAAAGGACGTGATGAGACCTTCTCTTTTCAGAGCCCGCGTCGCGATATGTGCGGGCGCGCTGGCGCTCGTAGCGGTCTTCGCATGCGGCGCGAGTCCGGCGCGCGCCGGTGGAACCGCGATGATTGCGCAAATAGACGGTTCGCTCGACAAGTACGACAACGTGTCGGCCGCAATCATTCATAAGAATCTTTTCGTAACGACCCACGACGGGAGGGGCACCCTCGTCATTCAAAGAGCGGCGTGTGCCTACCAGGGGCAGCTGATGGTCTGCTTCCCAACCGCCGTCACGCTCGTTCAAGCCGGCGGGAGCAAACCGCTCGATCTGCGCGACGGAACGATCTACTTGAATCTGACGGACTCGGCCCAGCCCTTAGCGCTCTCGACGACGAAAGTGGCGGCGCAGAGCGTGCTGCTGTCATTTACAACCAAACGCGGAACCTACGTGAGCGTCTCCGCACGACTCGACAAGGTGGTGAAATGATGAAACAGATCTGCATCTTGATAGCGGTTCTTTTCGGATTGCAGCCGGCAGTCGCGTCGGCGGGGCGCGGCGGCGGCATGCGTGCTCCCGCGTCGCGGCCGGCGCCTTCGCGCCAATCGGGCGGCGGCTTCAATCTCAACCGCGATGCTCGACCGCAAACGCGCCCCGCACAGCCCAATCGCCCGCAAACTGGCAGTCGCCCCAACGGCGGCAATCAAAACGGTCCGAACCGGGGCAACGGCAACAAGAACAACGGCAACCTTAATAACGGCAACAAGAACAACGGCAACCTCAATAACGGCAACAAGAACAACGGCAACCTCAATAACGGCAACAAAAATATCAACAATAACAATATTAATAGAAACAACACGAACATCAACGTCAGTGGAAACACCGTTATTCGAAATCCGGTGTACGTCAACAATTCGGCGTGGGGTTGGAATCGCGGTGTGGTTTGGGCGCCGGCGCCCTATTATTGGGGCGGCGGATTCTGGGGGGCATTCGCGATCGGCGTGACGTCGGCAGCGGTCGGCGCCGCGGTCTACGGGTCGATCGTCTCCAACAACGTCACGTACACCTCGTATCAAGTCCAGGCGAACAGTCCCGGAGCGACCTTCCTCCAAAGCTACGGACTGACGCAGGTGCAGTGCGGACCGCCGAATCTGGTCGTGGTCTACGGGCCGCAGAACAGTGTGATTTGCGCCAATCCGAACTCCACGGTAGCGGCGGGGTATTACCAGCTCGACGCGTCGACGCTCACGCTGACATCCGTTTCGAGTTGAACCGCGGCGCAGCCGGCGCATCCATCCCAGTGAGCAGAGAAGAGAGGGGATTGACGAAGGTTGCGTTCGCGCTTTAGCGCGCTCCACGGCGAAGTTCACGCGCGACGCGAATTCTTGAGCGGTCTCGCGGCCTCGCTGGCATTCGCCGGCTGCGCCGGCTCGTCGCCCGTACCATCGTTTGCGCCGCAGACGCCGCGGCGACGCCGCGGAGTACCGCATCGGCGCATTGTGATCGTCGGTGCCGGCGCGGCCGGAATCACCTGCGCGTATCGGCTGCATCAGGCGGGCGTCACCAGCAGCGTCTACGAGGCGAACGCGCGCGTGGGCGGCCGCACCTGGACGCTCCGTGAATTCTTTCGCGACGGGCAGTACGGCGAACACGGCGGTCAGCTCATTGCGTCGTCGCACCTGCGCGTGCGAAGGCTCGCCGCCGAGCTGGAATTGCGCCTCGTCAATTTGAATGGCCGCTATCCGCACGATGCAGTCGACACCTATTTCATTTCGGGTCAGCGATACACGCACGAAGAGGCCCGCAATGATTACGATCGCTACGCTTACGATGCGATTTCCGAAGCCGCGAAGGCCGCCGGTCCGATCACGACGTTTTACAAACACACCGCGGCCGCTGCGAAGCTCGACCGCGTAAGCGTCGACGAATGGATCGAGGGCAACGTCGCCGGCGGCCTTACCTCGAAGATCGGTACGCTGCTGCGCTTGGCGTGCCTCGACGAATACGGCGGCGAAGCGCATCGCCAAAGCGCGCTCAATCTCATCTTTCTATTCGCGGGAATGCGCTACCGAAAGCTCGACCTTTCCGGAACCGGCGAGAACGATAAGTATACGATCGAAGGCGGCAACGATCAACTCGTCTCGCGCATGATCGAGCGACTGCCTTCGGAAACCGTGAAGCTCGGTGCCGCGCTCGAAGCTCTCGCGCGTAACTCCGATGGCAGTTATAGCTGCTCGTTCGCCGAGGGCGGATTGAAGCGAACCGTTCGCGCGGACGTCGTCGTATTGTCGATCCCATTTACCGTTCTGCGCTCGGTTGAAACGCGGCGGGCCGGCTTTTCGGACCGCAAGCGACGCGCGATCGACGAGCTCGATCTTGGATCGAACGCCAAGATCCATCTGCAGTTCTCGTCGCCGTATTGGTTCAGGGAACGATACAGCGGAAGTACCTATGCAAACGAGCTCTATCAAGGCTCGTGGGACACGAGCATCGGGCAACGCGGAGAGACTGCAACCTTGGTCTGCTTTCCGGGCGGCGAGCAAGGCTCACGCTACACCGGTCAAGCTCACGGCGAGGCGTCGCCGAGCACCGCAAACCGCTATCTTCACTCGCTCGAGCCCTCACTGCCGGGCGCCCTGCGCGCGTTCAACGGCCTTGCCTACCAGGATTTTTGGATCGGCGATCCGTTTACGCGCGGTGCGTATGCATACTATAAAGTCGGCCAGTATACGACCCTCTGCGGAGAGGAGCGTATCGCCCAAGGCGACGTGCATTTCTGTGGCGAGCAGACGTCGATTCAATGGCAAGGGTATATCAATGGGGCGGTCGAGAGCGGCGAACGAGCCGCCGGCGAAATCCTAGGGAAGCTCTGATTCAGATGCAGCTCTAGGAGCCGAGGGACGGAGTTTACTTCCCTGCGCGCGTTCGGCGAAGGCACAGAGCAGATTCGCCAGCGCCATCTGTGCCGGCGTTCGGCACGCAATCTCGAGCAGGCGAGGACTGCAGAGCAGAATGCTTGCCGCCCGGGCGCGGGAGATCGCGACGTTGAACCGGTTTCGCTCGAAAAGAAATTCGAGGTTCCGAGGGATGTCTTCGCCGCTCGACGTCGCCATTGAATAAAAGACCACTGCGGCCTCTTGGCCTTGAAATTTATCCACGGTGCCGACCTCGGCATGAATTCCTGCATCTCGTAATTTTTCGAGAATGAGACGGCGCTGAGCGTTATAAGGCGTCACGACGATCACCTCGCGTTGCACCGGTTGTGAGTCGATCACCGTGCCGTGCTCACGAAGCGATGCGATCTGCGCGACGATTTCGTTGGCTTCCTCGAGCGAGCTCGAGCCGTTGCCCGTGTGTTGAATCGGGATCCAGTAGAGGCCGGCAAGATTGCTGCCGGGCATATCGACGCGATGCTGTTGCGTCGCCTCGGTGGGGTGCAGGCGTCCTTCGTACATGGACTCCGAAATAAACTTGCAGATGTCAGGCTGCATGCGATAGGAAGCGTCCAAGAAGATGCCGCGATGTTTGGGCACGGTCTGTGCTTGGCCGAGCAGATGCTGCAGCACCGAGTCGCCGGCGTGCAGCGGATGGCGTCCTTGACTCACCTGCGCGAGCTGCGACGGGTCTCCGAGTAACACGACGTTCTTAGCGCAGAGCGAAGTTGCCAGCGCGTCGGCGAGCGCGACTTGTCCGGCCTCGTCTATGAAGAGATAATCGAACTTTCCGCCGAGCTCCTCGCGCGAGCAGAGCCAGGCTGTTCCGCCGGCGAGCGTATAGTCGGCGCCCTCGAAGGCCTCGTTCGAGTCTGCCGACTCGATCATCGCTTCTTGCAACTGCGATTCATATTTTGAACCTGCGTTGTTCGAGCTGTATTTGTAGAGGCCGCGGAAACGCGCGCCGCGCGCTGCCATGCATTCTTCAACCTTGTGCAGCAGGTTGTGAATCGCTTTATGGCTCGTGCTGGTGATCGCGACGCGCTTTCCCGCAGCAAGAAGATCGCAGATCACGCGAGAGCCGATCGTGCTCTTGCCGCTTCCGGGTGGTCCCTGGATGAAGAGATAGCTTCGATCGAGCGCGGCAACAACTGCAGAGACTGAGTCGGCGTCGACGTGGACCGGTTGAATCGTCCTTCTAGGCGCGCCCTTCGGGCGCTCCTGCGGATGACACCCGTGCGCGAGACGCGGGTCGAGGTTGGCAAGCAGGTCGTGCGTCGCGGGATGCTCTGAGGCGAGCGTACCGTCGAGAAACGATTTCGCGATTCGCGCGAGCGCGCGGCGCTGTTCCTTAGTCGAGGGCGGTCCGTTCGGAATCAGCTCCTTGATTTCGCGCGCCGCCTCCTGCGATGCAGTGCTCTTGAACTTCAGCAAATTACTGTCGGCGTCGATTGCGACGACCGTCCCGGATTTCTGCGTGCGGGGATCGACCGCGATGTCGCCATCGCCCAGCTTGTAGAACTGATCGGGAAACTCGTATGTGTATACGTTGCTGTTCTTGACCCTGGACGGCACAATGTCGTCGCGCAGCTTCAGTCCCGCGATCGCTTCCTTGTCGAACTCCAGGAGCTGATCCACGTTCTCACGGCGATCGAAGTAAGCCCACCACGCCGGCTTCTCCTCGCGACGATGATACGCCAGAATATTGGCGAGGAGGTAACGCGCTCGCCGGTCAGGCGTCATCAAAGCATACTCTTCTTGCGACCGCGGCGGCAGGACGTTGCGAAGCAGCGTGCGTTCCAGATCGGTGCGGTGTGTCTCCTCACGCTCTTCCTCGCGGCGTCTGGCGCATTTCGGGCAGCCCGCGAAGAAGCTGTCGTGGCAGAGATCGCGTGCCGACTTCGGCGATCGTAATGCGAGCTCGATGCCGAATTTCTCGATCGCTTCGAGCCGGCGCTCGAGCAGCCACTCGCGAAGGTCGTGCGTCGAACGGCAATCCTCGCGATTGTAGCGTTCGATCTCCTGCAGCGTTCCGGGGTTACCGTCGACCATCCAACTTTCGAACATGACGATCGACTCGTCGCCCTTTTTCAGAACTGCGTCGCGCTTGAAACCATAGAAACGTTCGAGATTCTTGATGCTGTAGCGCTCTTCGGAGATCGCGAGCGCGCGGCGGACAATCGCGTAGAGATCGACAAGCACCTCCGCGCGCAGCAGATCGTCGACCTCCCCTTCGCGGGTCGCGTGAATCTGCGCGAGGCGTCGCAGTGCATCTTTTTCGTAGTTCGCGTAATGGTAAACGTGCATCGCGGGATAGCGCCGGCGGCGCTCGGTGATGAAATCGACGAAGGCTTCGAAGGCAAGCTTCTCTTGATCGCGATCCAGCGCCCAAAACGCACGGAACTTCGGATCGTCATTGGGCAGCCAGCAACCAAAAAGGTATTCGAGCGAGCGCCCCGGCTCATACAGCGGATCACCCTCCATATCGAAGAAGACGTCCCCCGGGGCCGGATGCGGGAGCAGTTCGAAGCCGAGGCCCGGCTCGTGCGGAAGAAGCTCGTAGAGCGCCTCACCGTTCGCTCGTCCGCGGACTTGAAGCGATGCCTGGCGGCGAAGTTTCGAGAAGGTTTCGGCGCTCATGCCGGTAGGTCGAACGTCGTCGCTCGCATTCGCTAAGTCGACGACTCGAGTGACTTGTGACGAGCCGAGCTTTGCAATTTGGTCCCGCCGCATCCAGGCGACGAGACTCAAGTGGTCGTCATCTCGGCGCTTACGTTCGCAGGCTCCTTTCCATGGGCAACGTTCGCAGTGACCGACCTTCCACGGATACTCGCGGACCTCCTCAAGGAATTCGCCCGCGTTGCCTTGCGCAAACTCCAAAAATGTCGACTTGAGCCGGCGGTAATACGCCATGTAATCGTCGAGCCGGAACCGCCGCTCTTCGCCGTTGCCCAGAATGATGTAACCGTACTCCGGCATTCGCCCTTGAAGGCGCGCGAGATGTTCGCTGTAGTTGCAGAGCTGCACGATGTAGTATGGCTTCGGACTGAGCCCAAGCTTCGTATCGACGACTTCGTAGCCGTACTCGCCCAGTTCCGATGGCTTGTCGACGCGGCGCAGAAAGTCGGCGCGACCGAGAAACTGCCCATCGAACAGGGTCGCCTGGTAGATGACGCGCACGCCGCGCCGCATCGCGTTCGCCGTTTCGCGTTCCGCCTGAAGGTACGCGGCGACGGTATTCTCGCATCGTTCGAAGGCCACGACGGCATCGGGATCATCCGCGCACAAGCGCTCCAAATAGGCGCGCTCGTGATCTTCACCCTTGCGGCGGAGCACGGCGCCCTGCGGATCCTCGAGCTCGGGGCGAGCGAGGTTCCCGCGGGCGACCAGCGATTCGAGCTCGGTGAGGCGCTTGCACTCCAAGTAATCGTTGAGGTCGCTGGCGGCATAGACGAGCTGCCCCTCGAGTCGCTGCATGAACCTATCTTGCCGTGTCAGAGTGCCATACGCCTGGCAGAGTGAATGCGAGGCCCTTGCGACTCGGCGTCCTTTGTGATACAAAGTATCTGAGCTTTGTAGCGCAAAGTCGAGAAAGGCCGGTTTTTGGAACTCCAGCAAGCGCTCTCCGATCTCGCCGAAGTCCGCGACCGGCTCGTGCGAGTTCAGCGCTTCGACGGCTACTCTGCGGTCGCGGCTACCGCGAGCGGTCTTGCCGCGCTCGCCGCCGGTTACGTTCAGCTTACGATGTTCCCATTGCCCCACACCACCGAGGCGCTTCACGGTTACGTCGTCGTTTGGATGAGTTGCCTTGCCGTCGCGTTGCTTTTGAATTACGGCGCCGTCGCGATCTGGCTGCTGAAACACCGAGGCCCCGGCGCAGCGAGCGGATTTCGTACGGCCGCCCGTTCGATCGCACCGAGCGTGCTGCTCGGCGGTCTGCTCACCGTCGCTCTGATCGACCGATCGGTATACACGTTGTTGCCCGGCACGTGGTTTGCGCTCTACTCGCTCGGCCTGTTTGCGTCCCGCGACGCAATTCCGCGAGCGAGCTTTGCGATTACGCTTGGCTTTGCCGCCCTTGCCGCGCTCTTTCTCGTTTCGCCGTTTCAATCGATCGCGCTCTCGTGGTGGGTGATGCCGCTCGGCTTCGGCCTGGGGCAGATCGGAGTCGGTACGCTGATCTGGCGAGATCGCACCCCATGACCGAGGTGCGGGAAGCTCCGTTTTCTTATCCCGGGCTGGAGCGAATCTTCCACGAGCGAGGACGGCTGGCAATTTGCACCTGCCTCATCGCGCACCCCGAAGGACTGAGCTTCACCGAGCTCTCCGCCGCGTGCGATCTCTCGGACGGAAATCTGAATCGACACGTACATGCGCTTGCCGACCTCGGAATCGTTACGGTCGAGAAGCAGCGCGGCTCCGGGCGTCCGCAAACCGTCTATCGGATCACCAAGCGCGGCCGACAGCGCTTTCTGGCCTATGTCGACGAGCTCGAAGCCGTCGTTCGCGACGTCCACCAGCGAGCAAAGCGTACGTCGCTGCAGCGAAAGCTCGCGACGACATGACGCCGGAGCACGTCGCCATCATCATGGACGGAAATCGGCGCTGGGCCGCGCAACGCGGTCTGCCGATCGCTTGCGGCTACCGCCGCGGTATTGCGGCTTTGCGCCGGACGCTGCGCGCCGCGCACGCTGCCGGCGTTCGCGTCATCACTGCGTATGCGTTCTCTGAGGAGAATTGGGAGCGCCCCGCGCGCGAAGTCGGTCTGCTGATGCGGCTCTGCACGCATGCGGCGCGCGGCGAGCTGCGGCGCCTGGCAAAGGAAAACGTGCGCGTACGCCTTTGCGGAAGGACGGAACGGTTGCCGGCGAGCACGCGCAGCGCGCTCGAGCGGCTCGTCAGGGAGACTTCGCGGAACCAAGGGATCCTGTTGAACCTTGCGATCGACTACGGCAGCCGGCGGGAAATCGGCGACGCGGTGCGGGCGCTTGCCGAAGAGGTGCGTTGCGGCCAACGCGATGCGTCCTCGATTGACGAACGTGCGTTGGCGAGCCGCCTCTACACGGCGGGCCTTCCCGATCCGGACTTGATCGTCCGAACCGGCGGCGAACTGCGTCTTTCGAACTTTCTCTTGTTTCAGTCGGCGTATGCCGAGTTTTGGGCGACGCCGACGTTTTGGCCCGACTTCGACGAGACCGACTTCATGGCGGCGCTTCGCGACTTCAGCTCGCGGCAGCGCCGCTACGGCACGTAAACCCTACTTCAGACCTGTCCCAGAATGGCGATGAAGCGTTGGGTCTTCGGATCGTCCCACCAGTTCGCGACGATGGCTTCGAGCTGCGGAATTGCCCGAAGCGTACTGACGTGTTTTTCGATGGTTGGACGGTGGGGAGCGCCCTTGTCGATTTCGCCACGCAGCTCGTCGATGGTGCCGTGAGCGTGGTGGTCGTCCGGCAACGCCGCATGGAGATCCGCATGGGGCAGATCCGGACGCAGTAGCGGACCCAGCGTCTCCGCCCGCGTGATCAGCTCTTCGCCGGCGACCAGTCCGGTATCGTCGGCGTCTTCGATCTCTTTTCGAATATCGTCTCCAAGCATACGCCCAATCGTACACGCATGCTGGCCGCCTTCCCTCTCGATTCAGGCCGCCGGGCGATGCGCCTTGATCGCGGACTTCTCTTCATCGGTCGCCGACTAGCGTGGGCTCGGCGCTGTTTGAACGCTCGTCATAAGAGTCAATAATGGAGCGTGGGGGAGGAATCATTCGAACTTCGGCGAGCGCCCCGACATTGCGCTTTCGCCCGCTCGCGGCGGAAGCGGCGCGCGCTTATACGGCGCCGACGATCGAGCTGATCGTGCAGATCGACTCGGATGCCGGCTACGAAATCCGCACGATTACGCTCAACCTGGAAGTGCAAATCAAAACGCAGCGCCGGAAGTACGGGGCGACCGAACGCGACCGGCTCCTCGAGGTCTTCGGCGACGCTTCGCAGTGGCCCACGTCGATGCGTAGCCTGCAATGGATGCGCGGATCCCTCAACGTGCCGCGCTTTGCAGGCTCGACGCAGATTCGCATTCCGTTGCCGTGCGCGTACGATTTCGACGTCGCGGCATCGAAGTACCTGATCGCGCTCGAAGCGGGTGATATTCCGGTCGACGTGCTCTTTACCGGCACGATCTTCTATTGCGGGAACGACGGCGGGTTGCAGACGGCGATGATTCCAGGGGAGAGCAAAGTCTCGTTCCGCGTGCCGGTCTCGACGTGGCGTCAGGCCGTCGACGCAGCCTTTCCAGAGAGCGCCTGGATTCGCATGCGGCGCGATACCCTCAAACGGTTACAAGCCTATCGCGCGAAGCACACTCACGTCGATTGGGACGAAACGTTCGACGAACTGCTCGCCAAGGTCGAGGAAGACTGAACGTGGATCCGGTACAGGCGAGCAGTTATTTCTTTGCCGTCGCGACGAAACCGTGCCTCTCTCCCGATGCGTCGACATACCAGCCCGAGATTGCGTCGTGGTTGTTGATGCCGGTGATGACGGTCGTGCCTGACGCGTTTGGCTCGTCCACCGACTGCCAAACCTCTTTCTCGCCGCCGTTAGCGGGATAAGTCAGGATAAAACCATGTATTTGTCCGTCGGTGCTTTGGTATTCCCCGACGACTTGATCCTGCCGGTTGAGACTCAGCGCCTCAGTCATCTGTGCGCTCGGATATGCGACCTGATAGAACGTGCCGTTCTGAACGTAGAAACCTGACGTGCCGGAACTCGACGTCTGGAAGCCCGTGATGTTGCCTCGGTTATTGATGCCGGTCGCTTCAGCGTTGATGGCGCCGGGTGGAGCAAGATCGGTATAGGTTTGATACTGGATGTCGAGCTGAAACGCGACCTGCGCGTTGCTGGAATTTACATAGAAGCCGACGGCCTGTCCTGAGTCGCTGACGCCGAGGATCTCGGTCACGGCGTTACTGCCGCTGCCCTCGTTCGGGTCTCCGATGAGCGAGTCTAGCCCTTTGATTTGAACGAATCCCCACGTGCCGCCAAGGCCGTTGGGATCGAGGACATATCCTCCGATCGTGTGCGTGCTGCTGATGGAAGTAGCGACCGTTCCCTGCGCACCGGGAAGGTTCTCTCCCTTAAACTTCGCGTACGGCGGAAGGGAGGTGTAACTCACTGGGATCGTGCTCGCCGAGCCGACACCGTACCAGCCGACGATCTTTCCACGCTGATTGATGCCCGTTACCTGATTCACGTGCGAATTCGGATCGTCGACGGTTGCGTATTTGAATGGTATCGGCGTCGGTGTTCCAGCGGCGCTGCGCGGACTGAGCGTACGCGTTGCCGGCGTCGTGCCGGATGGCGCGAAATTCGAGCCGGTAGCGCAGGCTGATAAGGTCAGCGCGAAAAGCGACGCCGCAAGCATCGCGCGCGGTAAGTTCTTCGAAACCGTAATGTGCTGCATGTATTCTCCGAGGTTACGAGCGCCGTTGCGTGGGTATAATTCATCATTGCATTAGTGGAATTCGATTCGCAACGAACGCCGGTCGATTTCGGTTACTTTCTAACTCAACGTCGCATTCCCGTTGACGCGTGAACGGGGATGAAAGGTGGCCTCCGAAACGGAGAATTGTCACGAGAAGCCCGGCGTCCTCGTCGGTACTTACGTTGTTAACGCGTTAACGAGTTGACGACGTTGAATTAGAGTCGCCCGCAATGTGCGACAAGACTCTTGAACCCGGCCTATGGGGATGCGATGATGGGAGGGCACAGAGGAGATTTTCTATGCGGCCATTTCTCAACATGGCGACCTCGCTCCCGAAGTCGCCGCATCTAGTACAAGCCGCGGTCGCGATCGCACTCTGCGGCGTTGCCCTCTCGGCATGTAACGGACCAGCGTCATCGTTCGTAGCGCCGGGAGCTTCTGCCCAGGGATCGCAGGCGGCAAAGCACACGTCGGCCTCGCCGACGCCCTCGCCTATTCCTTTTAGTTACCAGACCGTCGATAATCCGGACTCGAACGCCAACCAAGTGACGGCGATCAACCAGCTCGGCAAAATCGTCGGCGAATACGGCGGCGGCTCGGGAAGCAACATCCCTCAAAGCTACACATCGCAGCCGAACTATACGAAGTTCCGCAATGAGAACGAGCCGAACTCGCAAGGCACGTTCGCGACGAGCATGTCGAGCAATAGGATCATCGCCGGATATGCCGTCGATCCCAACGGTTACGGAGGGATCTGGGCCTTCGTGAAGATCAAAGGTCAGTGGTCGTTGCTTGCGGATCCCAAGGGGGAAACGGGAAGCAGCGGGGTCACGGAGATCCTGGCCATCAACGACTCCGAAAACGCCGTCGGCTATTACGTCAATTCTGCCGGCGCCAGCGTTCCCTTCGAGGTCAACGTTCCGCAGGCGGGTTTCATCGATCTGACGCCTCCGGGTGTTGTCGGCAACGCGCGGGCGACCGGCATCAACGGGAAAGGCGACGTTGTCGGCTGGGAGCAGAGCTCCAAGGGTGTCATTGGATGGTACCTACAGGCCGGCACGTACTATCCGTTCTCCTATAGCGGCGGGACGAACACGTACGCGCTCAGCGTGAACTGGCCGGATCAAGTCGCCGGCTACTACACCGATTCAAATGGAACTCCGCACGGTTTCATTCTAACGGGTCCCAATAAAGGCGGTGCGGAGCAGGTGTGGCAGACGATCGACGAGCCGCGTGCCGTGTATGGCACGGTTGTCACGGGAATCAATACTCACCACCATATTTGCGGCTATTATTTCGACTCGTCGCACGTTCAGCACGGCTTCGTCGCGGTGCCGAAATCCTAAGTGAAGAAAGCATCGTGACGAAGAATGCAGCGCCGCGTGCCGCTTTGGCAGCGGCGCTGCTCGCGTGCTGGGCCGGCGTCTCCGCCTGCAGCGGCGGGAGCTCGGCGTCATCCGCGGGCGTGCTCCCGCAGCAGCACGAAGCGGCTCGTGCTCGCACGCCGGGGTCGCCAACGCCGATTCCCTTTACCTACCAAACCGTCGACGACCCGACCTCGAACGTCAATGAAGTCACGTCGATCGACGGTGCGATGGTAATCGTGGGGACGACCGGTAATGGCCAGCTCAGCAGCCCAAATCAAGGCTATATCGCGAATCCACCGTACACGAGTTTCACGCCGCTCGGCTATCCGGGCGCCGCGGGCATCGCGATCACCACCCTCTCCGTGACGCCAAGCAAGACCATCTTTGCCGGATATATCGCGTCGCCGCCGCAGCTGCGCGGGACGTGGGGCTACGTCAACATCAACGCAATCCCGACGCTCACGAAGGATCGAAAAGGCGGCAAAGGGCCGAATATAGCGACGGAGATACTCGGGTTGAGCGATACAGAACAGGCGGTGGGATTCTATAAGAGCGACTCCGGCGCGGGAGTAAACATGCCGTTTTTGCTCAACCTTGCCGTGATGAAATTCAAAGGCCTCAAGCCTCCGAATGGAACGAAGGGCGCCGAAGCGACGGGCGTCAATGACCTTAGCGACATTACCGGCTGGGTATCCAGCGGCGGCACGGGATTCTTGGAGCACGCTGCAAAGTACTATACGCTCGCATATCCCGGCGCGAAGACCACCGAAGCACTGAGTCTCAATGCGCAGGATCAAGTTGTCGGATTCTATCAGGACGGAAAAGGCATGACGCACGGTTTCATTCTGACCAACCCGACGCAGGGCGCCAGCGGCCAGGTGTGGCAGACGATCGACGAGCCGAACGCAGCGCAGGGCACGGTCGTCACGGGAATCAACGCGAACGATGATATCTGCGGCTACTACATCGACTCAGACGGCGTCCAGCACGGTTTTGTCGCCGTCCCAAACGCTTCGTAGCCGCTAATCCTGCTCGAGATGGCCGCCGAACTCATAACGCATCGCCGATAAGAGCTTGTCAGCAAACTCCGCATCGCCGCGCGACGTGAAGCGTTCGTAGAGCGCCGTCGTCAAGACGGGCGCGGGGACGCCCTCGTCGATTGCCGCCTTGATCGTCCACCGGCCCTCACCCGAATCGGAGACGCGTCCCTCGAACTTCGCGAGTTGCGGGTCTGCGACTAACGCGGCTGCGGTAAGGTCGAGCAGCCATGACGCGATAACGCTTCCACGCCGCCACACTTCTGCGATGTCCGGCAAGTTTAGATCGTATTGATAGTACTGCGGATCGCGCAACGGCGTCGTTTCAGCGCTCGCGACTTGCTTTTGCTTTCCAACGTTCGCGCTGCGTAAGACGTTGAGGCCTTCTGCATAGGCTGCCATCAGGCCGTATTCGATTCCGTTGTGCACCATCTTGACGAAGTGACCCGCGCCGTTGGGACCGCAGTGCAGGTATCCAAGCTCCGCAGTGCCACCCGCTTTCTCGCGCCCCGGCGTGCGCGGAACGTCGCCTCGCCCCGGTGCTAGGGTGGCGAAGATCGGATCCAGCCGTTGGACCGCGCGGTCGGGGCCGCCGATCATCATGCAGTAGCCGCGTTCGAGCCCCCAAACCCCGCCGCTCGTGCCGACGTCGACGAAGTCGATGCCGGCTTCGCGCAGGGACGCCGCGTGGCGAAGATCATCGATATAGTACGAGTTGCCGCCATCGATGACTGCGTCGCCTTCGGAGAGCAGGGGCGCGAGCTGGGCCACGCTCTCGTCGACGACGGCCGCGGGCACCATCAGCCAGATCGAACGCGGTTTCTCGAGCTTCTGAACGAACTCTTCGAGCGATCCCGCACCCGTTGCGCCGTCGGCGCTAAGCGCTTTGACCGCGTCCGCACTTTGATCGTAGACGACGCAGGTGTGTTTCGCGTGCATCAGGCGGCGCACCATGTTCGCGCCCATCCGCCCCAGGCCGATCATCCCGAGCTGCATCGTGGCTCCCCTTTCGCGGTAAAAAAGCTCAGAGCCGCGTTCGGTGCTCCCGAGAGAACTCCGGCCACCGGGCGAGAGGCCGAGCCAACGACTTCTGGAAGTCTCTTCGCTAAAGGAGCGACGAGATCATGACACAGACTCAGCCCACTCTTACGGCGTCGGCAAAAACGTACACGCTGCAGGGCACGCTGCTGGAGGCGTGTTCGTGCCGAACGCTCTGCCGCTGCTGGATCGGCGAAGATCCCGATGGCGGCGCCTGCGATTCGTTTCTCGCATATAACATCGAAAAGGGAGCGATCAAAGGCATCGACGTCAGCGGATTGACCTACGTGGAAGTCGTGAAGATTCCCGGCAACGTTCTTACGCCGCAAAGCTGGAAGCGCGTGAGCTACGTGGATGCGCGAGCAACCGACGACCAGCGAGCTGCGATCCTTGACGCGTGGCACGGCCGGTTGGGCGGACCACTCGCGGATCTCAACGGTTTGGTCGGGGAGGATCTCGCGGTCGAGACGATGCCGATCGAACACAACCTCAAGGGCGGTGAGGGTACAATCGTCGTCGGCGACAAGATTCGCGCGACGATGGCGCCGTATCGCAGCCCGTACGGAGCCATCACGACCCTGCGTGACAGCGTCTTTAGCACCATACCGGGCGCCCCGGCATTCATTGCCAAGGCGTCGGAGCACGTCGTCAACATTCCCGAGCACGGAATGGTTTGGACGTTCAAGGATCGCAACGCGATTCAGGGCGACTTTCTGCTGGAGGCGTAAGGTCATGGTGGCGAAGGCCGCGCATCGGTACGCTCGTTTGAGCGTAACAGGCCTTCTCGGTTGCGCGATTGCCGTCGCGTGGGCGGTCTGCATATGGGTCGAGCTTAGCGGCAACGCGGCGCAACTGCACCATCACGCGATCTACGCAAGCGGGCGGCCGTATTGGCTTGCCGCGCTCCTCGTACTCGCCGCATGGCAGTTGATGACCGCCGCAATGATGCTGCCGTCATCGCTTGGATTCATTCGCTATTATGCTGCAACGGCGGGGCGCGCACCGGATTTCCCGGTTGCGCTGGCGTTATTCTTGAGCGGATATTTTGCAGTTTGGACCGCTTTCGGGCTGGCTGCATTTACGGCGGACATGCAGGTGCACCGTGTCGTCGATGCGTGGCCGTGGCTCTCTGCGCACGCAACGCTGATCCCAGTCGCGACGCTCGGCCTCGCCGCGCTCTATCAATTCACGCCACTCAAGGAGGCCTGTCTGCGGGCCTGCCGCCATCCTGGAATCTATCTCATGCGTCGTTATCGCCGCGGAGCAATCAACGGGCTGCGCCTGGGCTTCGGTCACGCGCTCTACTGTCTTGGCTGCTGCTGGGCGCTCATGTTGGTGATGTTTGCGGCCGGAGTGGCACATTTGGCGTGGATGGGGGTGCTCGCGGCAATTATGTACGTCGAAAAGGCGACGCCGGCAGGGAACCGGATCGTCGCACCGGTCGGTGCGGCGTTCGGCGCACTTGCCATGATCGCACTCCTGGTTCCCGGCGCCATTCCCGGTTTTTGAGGAGAAACGTCGGCGATGCACGTTGGTATTGCAGGCACTGGAAAGATGGGAAGCGCGATGGCGCGCAATCTCCTCGATCGCGGTTATGATGTCGCAGTTTGGAACGTTGAACGTGGGATGATGGATGCGTCGGTCGCGGCCGGCGCGACGCCCTTTGAGAACCTCGAAGCACTGCTCGCGAGCGTGGATGCGACGATCGTCATGCTTTGGGATGACGAAGTAGCGCGTGAAATCTCACTCGGCCGCATCATTCCGGCGGCACGCGAAGGTCAGCTGATTATCGAATCGACCACGCTCTCCCCGCGAATGTATACGATGCTGGCACAGGCAGCGGGAGAACGAGGTGTAGACTTTCTCGCGTGTCCGGTCATCGGCAGCGTCGAGGGCGCCCGCACCGGCACCTTGACGCTCTTTCCGGGCGGCAGCACGACCGCGTTTGAACGCGCACGCGTACTCTTGAGTGCTATCGGTTCCACCCTGAAGTTCACCGGCTCCCCCGAGGCGAGTGGACATCTCAAGCTCGCGAGTAACTGCGTGCTCGCCGTGCTCGCCGACTCGCTCGGCGAGCTGCTGGGTATCTTGGGGCGCGCCGGCGTCGATCGTGAACTGGCCATCGAGACGCTCGTGTTTATGCTCGAGCGCGTCGCCACCAAACGTCAACAACTCCTCGAGCGCGACGCCGCACCGCGATTTTCGGCCGGCGCGCTTCTCAAGGACCTGTACCTTGCTCGCAACGCCCGGCAATGGATGGACGTCTGTGCCCCGTTGATGGAGGCCGCAACGGCAGAATTCGAAGAAATCGTCGCAACGGGCTTGGATAACGAAGATTACATCGGGGTGGGCCTGGCTTTGGAGCGCGGTGTCGCAACTCCGGCCGGCCGGAGCGCCTTTCAATCGGCATGCAGACCACATCAGATCTAACTCGCCGCCCCTCGCCGGCAAACCGTCCGTTCGGACTGGCAATGTTCGAGGACAGCCTCATGATGGGATCCTGGGAGACCGAGCGCGTCTACGTTGTCGACCCCCGGACGCTGCAGGTGAGCCGCGAAATTCAGGCGCCTGGAAGGCCTTACGGCATCGCTCCCGTCGCCGGCGAGTTGTGCGTGGTCGTAGCGCACGGCGAGGAAGACGACCGCTACTTTTACCGCGTGCGTGACGGCGCGTTCGATCTGACGAGCAAGACGCCGTGTCCGGATCTCACCGGTTCTTTTCTGACGACTCGAGGAGCGACCATTTACCTCGGACAGATGCATTATCGCCGAATACTCGAGATGAGCGCGGATTATGCGATACGCCGGGAAATTACGCTGCCGACGCGCAGCGCGGGGTTCGCGTTTGGACCGGATGGCCGCTTCTATATGATCTCCGCCGATGACGAGTTCGAAAACTTGAACTTCGGCACCATCGACATCACGCAAGATCGTCCGCCATTCGAGATGCTTCACCCGATGCCCGAAGAAGCTCGCTATCTTCTGCACGACGGTGCGACGTGGTGGACGTCGCTCCGCGACGCCAACGAGATCGCCACCTTTCATTGAAGTTGCTCGCGAGCTAAGCGGGATCGGTGAGCACCACGACTTTCAGTCGTGCGTCCACCATGTGCTGCCGGGATAGTAAACGCCGGCGCCTTCTCCCCAAATGACATGATCGACTCCGTGCGCATCGACCGCTAACCCAAGATAGTCGCCGAACGGAAAATCGTAGCCTCGGCTTCTCTTGTAGGATTCGCCCGAACCGCGGTCGGAGAGGCGCACCGCTCCGCTCCACGTTTCGCCGGCATCGGCGGTCCTTGCGTACCACGTGTTCCAAGCGGATGGGCCATTGCGACTGTCCTGCCAGACTAGACGAAAGTCACCCGCGCTCGGGCCGGCTTCAATCGCGGGGCTCGTGTTATTCCCCAGGGTGTTGATTGCAATGGGAGGGCTCCAGCGCACGCCGTCCCGCGAGCGGCTTTCGTAGAGCGCGTTCGGCGCCTGTTTCGTCGCATTCTTCGCAAAAATGAAGACGAACGCGCCGCTTCGGTCGACCGCAACCGCGTCCTCCCCGGTATAAAAATCGGGGTAGCAATGGTGTCCGTTGCACGGCGCGCCCTCGTGCGTGAAGGCAATCGGAATCGTGCGCCACGTCGCTCCGCGATCAGCCGACGTGATCAGCTCGATGCGGCCATCGCCGGTTTCGTCTCGGCCGGTCTCGCCGTCGACCGCGAACCAAATGGATCCGTCGGGCGCCGCCGCTCCGCTGTACGAGTAATACCACCGGTGTTCGGTCGTCGCTTTGATCGGCGGCTGCCACGTTTTCCCGCCGTCATGCGAGGACGCGACGTAGAGTGCGTAATACGAGTTGAACGCGACGTAAACGTCGTTTCCGGAGACCACCAGCGTTGGCTTGTCGCTATAGCGCCGCGGGGCATCGAGTCGAATGTCGCTGGACCAGGAGCGGCCGTGGTCGCCGGACCGCGCGAAGACGACGCCGGGCCTAAATCCATTGAGACAAACGGCATAGACGATGCCTTTTTGAGTCACTGCGATTTGGGGGTCGAACTGCCACGGTACTCTCAGCGTGCCGCGGCGGCAGATGCGCCGCTCCGGGAGCCACGAGCGTCCGCCGTCGGAGGAAGCTCGAAAGAGCAGATAGTTCGGCCGCTGATCGGTCGTAATCTGATAGACCCAGCTCGAGTTCGGATCGGTCGCAACGAACGGTTCCCAACGATAGTCGAAACGGTCTCCCCAGCGGCGCTCGCTTTCGAATCGCATAGGCGTAAACGCTTGCTGGTTTGTGTCCATCGCGGGAGCAGGTGCGTACGCGTCCTTAGCTATGCACGACGCAACGGTGACGCTTAGCAAACAGGCGCACAACAATCGCTTCATGTCAAATCGTGACGTCGACTCCAACGACGACCCTGGATGTAGCGGGCCAGAAACAGAGCGGCCGATGGCCAGAGTATCGTTCGTACCGACCGTAGCAACATCGCAAACGAGGAACTCCTAAGTCTCGATAGCGCATTGACGAGAACGCGTTGCGGCTCCTGCGCAGCACCGGCCGAGGGAGTTCGCCGCGCCGCGCAAAATGAAGTGCCGGAGCATCGTGCCACCGCCCTTCAGACATCGTTTCGTCAGCCTTCCGGTTGGGTTCATCATCGCCCAAATCGCCCTGTTCTTCGCATTCCACATCGGCGGCTAGCGAAGTCCATGAGCTGCCGAGAGACTCAAAAAGCAATCGGGATATTCTTTGCAGCGGTCGCCCTGCTCGCGCCGGCGCGTGCGACGGAGTTGCCCACGACCAGCATGCCTCCACCGGACGGAACCTACGGGTACACCTTGACGCAACGTGGAGCAAAAATCGGGACGAGCACCATCGTCTTCAAGACCGTTGGCCGAAACGTCGCAGTGCAGGAACGAGCCGATCTCGGGAGCCTTCAGGTGACGACGACCACGTCGCTGGAGGCCGGTACGCTCCGAGAGATCTCGTACGAGGGTTCCTCCCCCCAGCAAGGCGCCTTTAGCGCCGACGTGAGCGCAAACGGCGTGACGCTTCGCATTTCCAACGCGACGGTACCGCTTTCCGCCGTGGGCGGCCTCCCATTAGTCATCGCAGACGGTCTGGTTTCATCGGCAGCGCTGATCCCGGCGATCGTGCATGCCACGGAAACGCGAACGCTTACCATTGCAGCGCTCAACGGAGGCAAAGCGTTTGCCGCTTCCGTCGAAAGTGCGGTAATACCGCCGCCGAGCGGCATTCCGCCTAGCGACGCCGCGATGAAACTGACATATGCGGGCGCAACCGCAACGTTGTGGTACGAACCAAAAACTCTCGTGCTCGACGCTCTAGAGAATCGGGCTGCATCGCTGGAAATCCGGCTGACCTCGCAACAGGCGGGCGGCGTCATCGAACCGATCGGTCGTATAAGCACTCCCACGCCGCTTCCATTGCCGCCGGCAAGCTACGTCAGTCGAACGGTCAGTTTTCCCGCCGCGTTCGGCGCACAGTTAGCAGGCACGCTGACCGTTCCAGCGGGCGCGCGCGGACCTTTGCCGGCGATCGTCATGCTGCCCGGAAGCGGACCCGAGGACCGAGACGAAACGATCGGGCCGAACAAGATCTTCTTGCAGCTCGCCAGCTTCTTATCCAACAATGGGTATATCGTGCTGCGTTACGATAAGCGCGGCATCGCGGCCAGCACCGGAAACGCCGCCGATGCCGACCTTCGACAGAACGCGACGGCAGACGCACAAGCCGCGCTGCGGTTTGTACAGCGTGCTGCCGAGATCGACAAGCGCCGCATCTACTTGCTTGGTCATAGCGAAGGAGCCATGAGCGCGCCGATCATTGCCGCGAACCAGTCCGGCATCGGTGGAATCATCCTGCTTGGTGCCCCAGCGCTGCCGCTCGCAGAGGTCGTGCAGAAACAACTGGGAAGCGCGCAGTTGTCTTCTGTCCCCGCGTTCAAGGCCTTTCTCCAAAGCTGGCAGAGCTACGTTCCGGCCGCAACGATCGCCCGCGTGCACTGCCCGATACTCATCGTTCAAGGCGGGAAGGATAGTCAGATTCTCGCCGCTGACTTACCGCACTTAGTCGACGCGGCCAAGAAAGCGAAGCGTAACGTCACCGTGCGCGTGTTACCGCAGGACGATCATCTTTTTCTGAAGCTCGCGCCGAATCAAACCTCGACAGGGGCCGAGTATTTCCAGCCGG
Organism: Vulcanimicrobiota bacterium; assembly: GCA_963815165.1. Lineage (GTDB taxonomy): Bacteria > Vulcanimicrobiota > Vulcanimicrobiia > Vulcanimicrobiales > Vulcanimicrobiaceae > Cybelea. The sequence goes on along the minus strand of CAWFFL010000003.1, from coordinate 396,065 downwards.
CCTACATCGATCCCGAACTCGGGCAAACGATCCTCAACTGGCTTTCCCGGCACTGAGCAGGCTTCGAACCTTTTGCGCGGAGGAAACGACATGTCGAAAAACGGCGGCATCATCGGGGTGTCGGACCACGGCGGTTGGGCTGTGCTGGTAACGGTAACATGTGACGGGACGCTCCTCGATCGCCGCCGCGTAGAACTCGTGGACGACGACCTGCCGGCGCTGCCGCACCATCACGAAGCCCAAGGGCTTCCTGCGGACGAGGCGATGGCTTTGGTCGAGCGCGTGCGTCTGTCGGCGCAGCAGCACGCAACATCTGCGCTGGACGCCGTCGCGATCTCCGTTCAGAGTGTCCTCGGCGTCGCACTGCGCACCTGTCCAAAGCTTCCGCCCACGATCGCCGAACGAATCAAGGATTACCGCGCACGAAACGTCGCCGACTGGGTGATGTATCGCAAGGCGCTGGCCTCCGCCGCCGAATCACGCGGTTGGCCGGTCCACTGGTACGACCCGAAAAAAGTCTTCGATTCGGCGAGCCGGGCGATCTCCGTCGTGAATCTCGACGCTTACTTTGCGCATGTGCGCAAGACCGTTGGGCCGCCGTGGAACCAGGATCATAAGCTCGCAATGGCGGCGGCCATTGCCGTGGCGACAGCGGGTAAGGATTGAGATACTAAAGCCCGATGGCGCGGTTGCGAGCCGCTGCGCGTTCGTCGATTGGCAGGCCGACCATCGACGCACCGTTCAAGGTGTACGTGCCAGAGCTCGGCGAGTCCAGCAATCCGAGAATCGAGAGCAGCGTCAAATCAAGGCATCCCCGGCATTTTGCCGAGGATGCGGGCCGCGGCTCGTCGTTTTTGCGGAGACCGACTTGAGCCGCGGCCGCTTCCCCGTTTGGTGACTTCTAGGCGGGTTCGGCTGAAAAGTCGTGCTTGCTGTGGCCTAGTCGCACTCTAATAACGTGACGGCGGTCGAAAACATCGCCGGGCGCGGCCCGAACGCAAGGAAGCCGGCGCGCGCGTCGCGCAAAACGGCCTAACGCGAGGTAATCGAGTGTTTCATCTAGAGTCCCTGACCGATTACGGGCTGCTGCTGCTGCGCTTGATGGTCGGCGTGATTTTCGTAGGTAGCGGTTACGCTGATCTGAAGAATCCCGAGCCGCGCAGCAAGAGTATCGGGCAGTCAAAAGGCTTCACGATCTTTCTTGCGGCGGCGGAGCTTGCGGGTGGACTCGCAGTCATCGTGGGCGTGCTCCAACAGCTCGCCGCAATCGGGTTGATGCTGATCATGCTCGGCGCCATTGGGAAGAAGATCTTCGTCTGGAAGACCGGGTTCTGGGGCAAAAACGGCTTGGGCTGGTATTATGAGTCGACGCTGATCTCGATGCTCCTCGTTATCCTGTTCACGAACGGCGGCAGATTCGTTCTCGTGCGATAGCACTACAAGGAGGACAGCCATGAAGCACCGGGCCGAGGGTATAGACGTCGACGCGCAACCGTCGGGTACGGGCTGTTTCGACTGCCTGGCGGAGCACGGTTGGTGGCTGCACCTGCGCAGATGCGCCCAGTGCGGACACATCGGATGCTGCGACAATTCGCCTAAGCGACACGCGACGGCGCATTTCCAGGCGTCGGGCCACCCCATCATAGCGAGCTTCGAGCCCGGCGAAGTCTGGTTTTACGATTACAAAACCGAGCAATTCTTGGACGGCCCGACTCTCGCTCCTCCGCGCTGGCATCCCGAGGACCAACCAGTGCCTGGTCCCAAGGGCCTGGTCCCCCATGATTGGCAAACGCAGCTAAACTAAAACCGCAGCTTTCGTCCGACCTTCCCCTTTGATAGCATGTTGTCGATCACGCAGCATCTTGCGGAAATTCAGCGACAGGCGTTTCTCTTGCCGCCGTACTTCGACTACGCTGCTACGTTCCTGTGGGCGATCAGCGGTGCGCTCTTGGGTGCGCGGCGCGGGTACGCCATCCTTGGCATCGCAACGGTCGCCCTCGTCTCGTCGACCGGCGGCGGCCCGTTGCGTGACGGTATTTTCCTGCAAAGAGTCCCGATGCTGATCAGGACGCCGGTCTACCTCTATCTCATCGTTACGGCGGTCGTACTCGTCACGCTCTTCGGACGGCGCGTGCAACGGGTGCCGCACCTGAACGTGACCATGGCATTGATCGATGCGGTGGGTTTGGGAGCCTATGCGGTCGTCGGTATGAACCTCGCGCTGGCCGCGCACTTGCCGCTCATCGGAGTCGGCGTCGTCGGCATGGTCAATGCGGTCGGCGGCGGTATACTGCGCGATGTCCTCAACCGCGAAGAACCACATATGTTCAAGCCCGGCACTATCGAGGAGAGCGCGGCGCTCATCGGTTGTTGCGCGTTCATTGCGCTCATCAACTTTACGTCCTTCGGTCAGTTCGTCTCTGCTTGGGCGACGATCGCGGTCGTCTTTGCCGTTCGCTTGATCGCGATCCGCTTTCACGTCGAAACGAGGCCGTTGACCGCGTTTCAGGAGTACTGGAGAAAGGAGTAGCGCGGCGCTAGTGCGCCGCGGCGATCGCGGCGTTGAGCCGCACCTCGGCGCTCGCAGCGTCGGCGCTGAGCTTGCGAAAGATCGCGTATTCCGCAGCGGTCGGCCGGACGTAGCCTGTATCGACCTCGGCGTTGAGGTAAGCAATGAAGTCGCGCAATCTCGATTCGTAGAGCAACGCCCCCTCGTCCGCTTGGGGATGCACGATGTCGACGACCGCACCGATCGCCGCATCGAGCTGCGCCGCAGCCGCGCCGACTGCTCCGGCCTTCGCACGCGCCGCAATCGCGGCGTTGAGCGTACGATCGAGCTCATCTTGCAGCGCGTGGATCTTCAAACCGAGATCGCGCCTCGCCGCCAAATCCTGCGCCGTTGCGGTACTTCGCGGATCGAGCGCGAGCTCGAGCGGTTGCGACGTCTGCGCGCCGCCGTAGTCGAGCGTGACGGTGTAGTCTCCGGGCACGATCTGCGGCCCCAGCAGCGAATCCTCGAGCCCCCCGCCCGAACCCGACGGCTCGAAGCCAGTGACCTCGACTGCATCAGGGTAGCGCAGATCCCATTGGAAGACATTCATTCCAGGCGCGATTCCGGTGAGACGAGCGTACGCACGCGCTCGGTCTTCCGTGGGGTGATAGCGTTCGCTCTGCGATTCGGGCTTCGCGCGACTCTTCAAATGAAGCGCGAAAGAACGCACCAGGTTGCCCGCGCTGTCTTTGAACGCGAGCGAGACGGGCGTTTTCCCATCGTATGATTGTGGGACGTAGAAGATCACCGTCGCGCCGAACGCCGGATTTTCACCGTTGCCCGAAGCGTTCGGCGCGCCGCCGAACGACGGCGTGCCGTACGCGTGCGTGAGCCACGCGTGTTCGGGCGCATACAGCACCGCGCCGTTCGCATTCGTAGATGGTGGCCTTGTGAGCTGCTCGAGCAGAGCGAGGTTGTCGAGCACCCACATCGAGCGGCCGTGTGTGGCGATGACGACCTTGCCTTCGCGAGCGTCAATCGCGACGTCGCGAACCTGCACGTTTGGCAGATTGAGCGTCAGCGGTTGCCAGTGCGCGGTACCATTGAAGCTCACGAAAACGGTGCTCTTCGCCGTGAGGAAAAACAAATTCGGAGCATTGGGATCCTGGCGGACCGTGTAGAGGTACTGATCGAAGGGAAGGCCGCCGCTTAGCGAGGTCCACGTTTTGCCGAAGTCCGTCGTCTTGTAGATGAACGGATGGAAGTCGTCATATTGATAGCGGGAGGCCGTTACGTATGCCGTGGCCTTGTCAGTGTGCGACGGCTCGATCGAAGTGATCTCCGCCCACTGCGGGAGCGCCGGCGGTGTAACCGCGCTCCACGTCGCTCCATGATCGATGGTCAGGTGGACGAGGCCGTCGACCGATCCCGCCCACAGCTCATCGCCGTCGAGCGGTGAGACGGCGAGCGCCGAAACGTAGGGAAAAACCTCGGCACTCGATGCATCGTTGTCTATCGGGCCGCCGCTCGCCGCTTCGCTCTTCGTATCGTCGCGCGTCAGATCGGGACTGATCTTCCTCCACGTCTGGCCGTAATCGGTGCTGCTGAGCACATACTGAGCACCAAGGAGCAGTTCTCTCCGATTGACTGGCGAGAAGAGAATTGGGTGCGTCCAAGCGAGACGGTACTCTAACTCGCCGGAACTCGCGCCTTCGCGGTACAGCGGATACGGACTGACGCTGTTATACTCGTCCGTGACGTCATCGTGCCTCATCATGATGCTGAAATAACCGCTGCCGTAGTCGATGTTCGTATTTCCGGGCTGGGGCGCGATGAACGTGCTCTCGCCGAGCGCCGTGCGCTTCCAATCGCTGGTGAGGATCGTACCAGCCGATGACGCGCTCGGCCCTTCGAACGAACCTTCGTCCTGCTGCGCACCGTAGATGTTGAACGGAAACGCTTCGTCGAGCGCGACATGGTAGAACTGCGCGGTTAGCTGGTTGTGCTCGCTGCTCCAAGTTTCTCCACGATCGGTAGAGACGGTGGCGCCCCCATCATTGCCCTCGAGAATGATTCGCGGATCGTGCGGATCGATCCAAACGATGTGATTATCCCCGTGCGGCGGACGCAACAGGCCGAAGTTCTTGCCGCCGTCGTGCGAAACGAAGAAGCGCGCGTTGGGCACGTAGATGCGGTTGGGGTCGGTCGGATCGGCGTAGATCGACATATAATAGAAGGCGCGCTGTCGCATCTCCATGCTGTTATTGACGAGCTTCCAGTGGGCGCCCCCGTCCTCCGAGCGGAAGATGCCGCCACTCTTCGCCTGCACGATCGCATAGACGATTTTCGGGTCGCTCGTTGCAACGCTCACGCCGATGCGACCGAACACGCCGGTGGCGAAACCGGGATTGGTGGAGATCTTCGTCCAGTGACTCCCGCCATCGGTCGTCTTGTAGAGTCCGCTGCCGGGACCACCGGAGTTTAGCGAATACGGCGTGCGGTAGGCCTCCCACATCGCGGCATAGAGGGTCTTGGGATGCGACGGATCCATGACGAGGTCGCACGCACCGGTTGCGTCGTCGACGTAGAGCACCTTGCTCCAGTGCGAACCGCCGTCGGTCGATTTGAAGATCCCACGCTCGGAGTTCTTCGCGTAGACGTGGCCCATCGACGCGGCGTAGAGGACGTTCGCGTTGTGCGGATCAATGACGATCTTCGCGAGCGTATGCGTGTCTTTTAGGCCCGCGTAGTGCCAGGTCTTGCCCGCGTCGGTCGTCTTGTAGATGCCGTCGCCGGTGACGAACGTGTTGCGGATGTCGGCCTCGCCGGTACCGATGTAGATCGTCTTCGGATCCGAGGGCGCGACGGCCAGAGCGCCGATGCTGTTGGAAGCGTTGAGTTGGCCGTCAGTTATGTTCGTCCACGTGAGACCGTAGTTCGTAGAACGCCAGACGCCGCCGTCGACACCGCCGAAATAGAATGTGAATGGAGTTCCAGGCACAGCATCGACCGCGACGGAGCGTCCGCCGATTCCCGGGCCGACGTTGCGCCAGTGCAGCGCGGCCATGACGTTTTGTGCGGTCGGCGCTGAGTTTTGCGCGCCGGCCGGGAGCGCGCCGATCGCCAACGATGCGGCGATCACCGCGAAGCCCTCAGCCCATGGACGTCTTTCCATGGTGGGCTCCTTCGCCCTTACCGGCTCTTCAACCCAGGATCGGAAATACTTTGCGTCCTCGCATTCCTCATGACGTTTCCGCTGACATAGGCGTAGCGGTAACCCCGAGGCCAAGCCGCAAGGCCTTTGCGGTTGGGGTCCGGACACGATCGGCGAGCCGCAGCAGAGTCAGTATTCGTACGTTCCACCAGGTCAGGTCGAATTCGTACCAACGCAAGCCGTGTCGGGCGGAATATGGGAATGCATGATGGTTGTTATGCCAGCCTTCACCCCACGCGATCAACGCTACCCACCAGCAGTTTGTTGAGAGGTCGCGCGTACGATAGGTTCGATATCCGTTCGAATGAGCAGCGCTGTTGACCAGCCACGTAGCGTGATAGCTGACCACGAGCCGCACGAAGACGCCCCATATAACCCACGTCCAGCCGCCGGCCGCGAACAACAGCGCGGCGAGCGCGAGCTGCATCGGCACCTGAATGTACTGCAGCGTGCGGTAGAATTTTTGTGCATGAAGATCGGGCGCGTACCGTACCAGTTCCTCAGGCTCCGGTAGCGCATCATTGGCTTCGATCAGCCAACGGAAATGCGCCCATCGGAAGCCCACGTCCCGGCCGTGGGGATCGCCTTCGGTATCGGAGTGCGCATGATGCTTGCGATGCGTGGCAACCCAACGAATGGGATCGCCTTGCAATGCCAGCGATCCAAGGATTGCTAGCGCGTACTCGAGCGGCGCTCGCATGCGAAGCCCTCGATGCGTTAGCGACCGATGGTAACACAGCGTGACGCCGAGCGCCCCGGTAAGGTAAAGTAGAGCGCCCGCGACAATCGGTCCACTCCAATTAAACGTGCTCGGCAACAGCGCTAGCAACGCGCCCATGTGAATGCCGAGCAGCCCAACGCGGTTGAACCACAAGCGAAGGCGAGCGCTCAACGGGCTAGCGGTATCCCGGCCGTGATGCGAAACAGTCCCGGCAATAGACCGGCTTGTCGCCGCGCGGCTGAAACGGAACTTCTGCTACGCCGCCACACTGGCTGCACGTGGCCCTGAACATCTCGCGTTGGCCGTAGCCACCGCCGCCGCGGTTCGGCCCGCTGCGACCGCCGCCGGCGGCTTTACGCGCGGCACGGCAATCGCCACATCGCCCGGGTTTGTTCGTGAATCCTTTGCTAGCAAAGAACTCTTGTTCGCTTGCGGTGAACGGGAACGTGCGTCCGCAATCCACGCAGGTAAGGGTTTCGTCGGTGTACATTTGAGTCTCCTATTACTCTGTTATTGCCGGGCGCAACTACGACCGGCGTGCCTCTCCCGCGCGATAGCGGTAAACGATGCGGCCTTTCGTCAAATCGTATGGCGAAATTTCGACGTCCACGCGATCGCCCGGAAGAATCTTGATGTGATGCCGGCGTAGACGGCCGGCGATGTGGGCTAAGATGGTATGTCCGTTATCCAGAGCGACGGAAAACGTCGTGCTGGGAAAGACTTGACAGATACTGCCAAAGACCTCCAAAGGAGCTTCCTTGGTATCTTTTACGGTATCGGCTTTCGAGACGCGCGGGCTGGCGTTGCGAATTCGGTTGCGCCGTCTGATAGCGAATCCTCTCTACTTCGAAGTTAAGGGTGATGACGCTCGAACGCCTAGCGCAACGGAAATGGCCATCCGCTGGATGGGCACTGGGGTCGTTACGGTGAGGCTCTTCGATACCGCGTAGAAGGGCGGCGTCAGCGCGAGTTTTGAGGAAGTGAAGATATTTTACCTGTCTTTCGATGGCGCAACTTTATCGACCACTCGAAAGATCGCGCTTGAGGGCGGGAAGGAGCGTCTCATAAACTCTCCCGCAAATCAAGCCTTTATACCCCATAGGAGCAAAAAAAGTTGCATTCGGGGGCCCGCCCGGCATGGGATTCGGAGCCGCTACGTTCGGAGAGCCGCTGAATCCGCTGGGGAGTAGAGCTCCGATAGGCTCTTTTACGTAAGGCTCGAACAAGACTAAAACGCTTCCAATCTTGGAACGCGCGGCGCTTCCGCCTCGGGAGCAAGGATAGTCAAACCATCAATTCAGTAGCGAAGGCCTCGACGCGCGCAAAACGCAAAGAAAAGGTAATTCCCCCGCACGAGCATTTTGGCAATCCCCTCAACGTTTGCCGCATATGCGGCCAGAAGTACAGCTACGTTCAAAAGCCGTTCGGTCCAAGCCCTGCGATCGAGAACTGAGGAAACCAATGCCCCGTAACGATCAGAATTTCTACATCAAACGTCGCCCAGCTGGGGATTACGCCGCCACACGAGGTGGCTCGCCACGCGCCAGCTTCGTCGGAAAGACGCAGGGCGAAGCGGCGCGACGCGCCCACGCGTCGGACCGTAAGGCCGTCGTATATGGCGAACGAGTCCGCCGGCGAAACGGCGCGCCTTCCAGTAAATGGCGTCGCTTATTTTAGACGCTCCGGTTCGCGCTCGTGGCGACCGCCTTTGCGCTCGCGCCCCCGAGACTAGTGCTCTGCCGATTGCAGCACTGGGTATCGAAGGTGGCGTGCGAGGGCTCAAGTGTCCGGCGCGTTTGGAACCGGTCTACGGAGGCTACGCGAATGGACGCGGCGATATCGTATTGTTTGCAAAAGACAGCGCTTTTCGCGTCAACTTCAGGAACCAAACTCTAAAGCAGCGGCCGCCTCTGAACCTTGGTGCGCAGGCGCGTTACGATGCGACTGAACCCGGTGAGGACTTTGCATATGGTAACAAGATCTTTCGGCGGTTGAGCCATCAGCAGATCGCCGACATTTGCGCGGCCGGTCGTTTTAGGGTCGGTTCAAGATTCTAAGGATGGCGTCGCCGAACGACGGGTTCAGCATGGGGTCTTGATCGCTGGGGAGCGCGCGCAACAGGTGATTATTGCGAACTGTCCAACATGACATGCCTCACCATAATACGTTTTGACCGCGAGCTCATCGGCCCGGCCAAGTCGCATTCTTGCGAGAGAAAGGCCGCCATGAACTCAATGGAGCGCGTTTGGACGCGTATCAAGGTTATCGCACGCAAGTCTGCGGCTCAAAAGACTCTACTTAGTATGCACGAGTCGCGAAATGTTGTACTGAAGCTCTGCCGCCAAGAGAAGGCAGCCAGCCCTCCAGGAGATGCGGTGCACTTCCTAGCCAAAGAATTAGTGCGCCTCACGCAGGAGGCGCAGTCTCCGACGTAGGGCTTTCGCCGAAATTTCAAACTGTCGGAGCGACGATTGCGCCCAACGTAACGATTCTCAGTGCCGTTCCGCGAGCACATCGCCTGCTTCGATGCGCAGTTGTGCGTCGCGCCAGCGGACCGCGCGTCCGGTGAGCCCACAAGCCCATACGGCGATGCCGAAAAGATCGCGCGGCAGCACCAACCATGCCGGGGCGGATGCGACACCGAAGGTGCGCCCGGAAACGCGCTGCAAAGCGATGCGTGCGAGCGCTGCAACGAAAAGTGCCCCCACGCGTTCCGGCCGCGGCGCGAGAAGGAACGCCAGCAGCGCAAGCGGCAACGGATAAGTGAGGAACATACCGGCGTAACCAGCCGGCTGCACCCCTCGAATCGTCCGATGCCAGCGCAACTCATGATCCCAGAGCCTCGCGAGAGTCGAATCAGACACGATCGTTCGTACGACGTACGGCGAGATCACGACGCGCAGGCCTCGGGCGGCAATGTAATTGCCGAGCATGAAATCGTCAGCGAGATGGGATGCAAGCGCCTCGAAGCCGCCGATTGCGGCAAGGACAGCCGAGCGTACCGCATTCGTCGGGCCTAGGCAGTGCCGCGGCGGACCGAAGAGGCAATTGACGAGCACCGATGGGACAAACTGCTCGTTTATAAACATCGCCCCGAGTTTCGCCGAAAACGTACCGCCAGGAACGCCGGCGAAGAGACAGGTCACCGCGCCGACGCTAGGCTTGTGCAAAGGTGCTGTGACGGAGCGGATGTACGCTGGATTTACCCGTGTGTCGCTGTCGGCCAGAATCAATACCTTATGACGTACGATTCGCATCATCGAGAGTACGTTCGCGATCTTAGGATTAGGCGCGCTATGAACTTCACCAACGTTGATGTCGATATTCCGATCGGGAAGCGCCGCCGCCACGCGCTGCGCAATTGTCAGAGCGCGATCATCGGCGCTTGCGACGCCCAGGACGAGCTGACAGACGGGATAGTCCTGCATGGCGAACGCGCGCAAGTTCTCTTCGAGACCGGGTTCCTCACCGCGCAGGGGCACAAGCAAACTGACCGGCGGCAGATCGGCTGCGGTGCCCGACTCAGGTTCGCGTCGTCCGAAGCGCGCGACGCATATAATTGCGACGGCTGCATAACCGATAGCTGCAATCGTCGCGACATCGAGGCCCGCGGCCAGGACCCGCGCAAACTTCACGCGACGCGGTTCGCTAACCGCAGAAGGCGGCCTTTTTTCCGAATAGGCCCGCGCCGGCGGGTGCTTTTCCGTTTGCTGACGGTGCTTGCGGTGTGCAAGCCGAACGCAGCGTCCCGATGAAGCCCAACTGGACGATGACGGCGATCACCTACGGCGTGCGTCAGCTCTACCTTTCCTTCAAGATTCGTATCCGACAATGGGGTCATTTGCCGGCAAAACGCGGGGCGACGGTGCTGATCACAAATCATCAGTATATGGACGAAGGCGAAATTGTCACCGCCCGCACGTTTCTTCGACACCCGTGGAAGCCGCTAGTCCTGTGTAATTCCCGACGCACCTTCGAGACGGGATTCATTGCGTGGCAGATGCCCTGGACCGCGTGGTTTACCCGCGGCTTGAATCTGAGCCGGCTTTGGGCAGCCTACAGCATCCTGCCGATCGAGAACCATCTGTTCTCGCGGCCACTTATCAGCCTGGCCGAAGAGTTGCGATCCGCGCATGGCAATCTACCGCTCGAAGCGATCTTGCCGGCCGAAGCGCTCGAGCCGTTGAGCTTGGAGGGGCGGGCGCTCAGCGACCTGTGGAAGCCGGTCAACTTCGCGCGGGCTCACGCTTGGGTGAAAGTGGCGAAGCTCAAGCAGCCTTACCGGAACGAAGTGCTCGAGAACCTTCGCGCCGTGACCAAACGCGACATCGCTGCGATCGTGGAGCGTGTGCGGACCGGCGCAACCTTCTACATCACGCCCGAAGGCGACTTCAGTCGCAATGGCCGCATGCATCCGATGCGCGGGGGAATCGTCGAGGTCCTCTCGCCCTTCGCCGACCTCTGGCTCTGCGCGATCGCGTACGACCCCTTCCGGCGTGGGCGGCTCTCGATGTTGTACCGGGTCCTTCGATACGCCGGTGACGCCGATATTGGGACGTCGCTCGCCGGAGCGCGGCCGATCACGACCTCGGCCCTCCTGGCCGCGTTTTTACTCGAGGGTCCGGAGACGTTCGCAGCACAAGATGCGGTACGCGCGGTGCGCGAGCGGCTCGATTCGCTACCCGAGAACGTCTTCGTCGATCCCGAATTGCACCGCGCGCCGGAAACTGCGGTCGTCGGCGCACTTGCGGCACTGCGAAAACGCGGTACGCTGATCGAAGACGCCGAACGCTACCGCCTTACGGCATGCCGCGCCGATTCACGGTTCCTCCACGTCCCCGACATGGTGGAGTTCCAACGTAACATGCTCGACGAGACGCTGGCGTCGGCTCGGCGGCTCGGGCGAGCGCATTCTCAGGAGGCCGCCGTTCTCTAAACTATGCATCCGCGCCGACTTCGGCGAAGCGGGGACGTTACGACGAAGCGATGCCACCAACGGGAGCATCAGTCGGCCTCGGTGTCCGAACGTCCCCCGGTGGTCTCCAGCAGCTTCATCTCGATTGTTTGGAGATCGAATACTCGCGTAAGACGCCGCTGAACCGTGTTATCTATCTTGCCCTGCTTGCGCAGCTCGTTCAGCTTTGCCCGTTGCACTTCGATCAGCACGCGCTGTGTTTGACGAAAGAGCGCCGTGGCACGGGCTGCTCGGCCCCTGTCGCCGGGCGAGGTAAACTCCTCGAGCCTTGACCGGAGCTGAGCTCGGTGCAAATCCGCAATTTCTCGCGGGATGGCTCCGGTACGTTCAAGTTCGTCGAGGCGTTCGATGGCCGAGCGCGCAGTAGCAGCCATAGCGAGTTGCTCCTCGCGCAGCGAAGCGCCGTCGTCTTTGACGCCGAGCTTCTTTATGAGGTAAGGCAAGGTCGCACCCTGACCGACCAGCGTAGCAAGCAGAACGCAGAAGGTCAGGAAAATCAACAAGTCGCGAAATGGAAACGGGCCTAATGCGGTCTCCAAGGGAATCGCGAGGGCAGCCGCGAGCGACACGCCACCGCGCATCCCGGTCCAGGCAAGCACGGCGACGTGCGACCAATCGGCCTTTCCCGGGACGTGCTCCGGCTCGTTGGTCGCCGGGATCAGTCCCTGCGCAAACGTCCAGGCCGCTCGCACCACGATGCACGTTGCAGACACCGCAATCCCCCACCAGATCAATTGAATCGATGAGTACTGGTGCGGGGCTAAGACGATCTGATGAAACCGGATTCCCACCTCGACGAAGATGAACGCGTTGAGGAAGAAGACTACCGTAACCCAAAAGCCGACGAGCAGTTCGCGCGCCGTCGGCTCGAGCACGATGGGGGTGAAGCGGCTGAGAACAATTCCCGTCGTGACAGTGGCGAGAACACCGGAAGTGCCGAGGTAATATGCGGGCAGGTAAGCGAGAAATGGGACCACGACCGAGATCGTCGCCTGCAGCGTGTCGTCTCTAAGCGTGCGCCAGGCAAGCACGGCCAGGCCCGCGACGGCCAGGCCTAAGGCGACAGAGACGACGATGGAGTGAGCCGGCGGCATGCAACAGCGAAAACGACGCACCGACCACAGCAGCGATGCCGACGCCGTAGAGGATCAGCGACGTCGCGTCGTTGACCAGGCTTTCGCCTTCGATACTAGCGGCAACGTGGCGTGGTACGTTTAATCGATCGGCGATGGCGAAGAACGCAACTTCGTCGGTGGACGACACGATGGCGCCCAGCACGAACGCGACGCCCCAACCCATTCCTGGAACGATCGTGTGAGCGATTAACGCGACGGCCGCGGTAGGCGACGTTGATTCGATTCGCAATCGTGACGAGAAGCGCGATCGCGACGAAGACAAGGATTATCGCCGTCACGGCGGCGGAACTCTAGTCACCCTATTGCAGCTTTCAATTAACTTCCACCATTGTCGCGCAATTGGTTACCTCATTTCGTCGACACGGTCTGGGTAGAAAGCGAGGTACTCCTTGATCTGCCTCACCGCCTCAAAGGGGGTCTCATAAGTCCAGACCGCATTGATGGAGCGAGCTCCGCCAGTCGGAATGTTGTAGTAGGTAGCGCCGCCCTTGTAGGGACAGTACGTCGTGTGCTCGTTGAGTGTGAGTGCCTCCATATCGACATCGCGACGAGGGATGTACTGAACGGCCGGATACTCGGCCTCGCGAAGCGTCAACGCATCGCGAGTGTCGGCGATAACCTTGCCGTCGACAGTGACCACGACGCGGGACGGGTTCGCTTCGATCGAAATGGGATGGTCAGGTCCCGGAATCTTCATTGGCTTGTGAGCCATGATCTGTATCTTTCTGAATTGGAGACGGGCATGCCGGCTTTGCGTTGCTATGGTGAGCCCAGACCATTAGCGAAGCGCTCACTCTGGGCTTGCGGCCGCTTGGATAATAGCTGCAACTGCGCGCGGATTGGACACGTAGATTGCGTGATTGCGCCACTTGAGTACTCACGTTGTTATCCTTTAGACTCGGGGAAGCTGTCGCCGAACATGGGCAAACCGCTCACAGACTTTTCGCGCGTAGCTTCGTCCTCCACGACGTCCCGTTTGCAATGCCGATGCCTTCTTTTGAACTGAAGGCGACGGCGGTGGGTCCGGTAATGTGAGTGATGACCGTGCTCGGCGCTACGTTTCCGTTAGCGCTTTCAGCATATTCTAGAATCGAGCCGCCTAAGCCGATGGTTGCGTTGGCGACGAGAACGAGTGCAGTCGTCCCTTTGTGGGCGTTCTTGGCGTTCGGCGTCGCTGTACTGGTGATGGAAGTGGTCTGGGGCGCGCGGACCGCGGGAATGGCGTTTGCCGTTGAGCCGGTTTGCGTGCCGGAGCACGCTGCAAGCGCTATTGCTATGCAGACGGCTCCAATGTGATGGGGCGGTTTCATCTGAGTCTCCTTCAAGTGATGTTGTGTGTATCGATTTTGTCAGCGTATGGCGGACAGATAAAAAAAATATAAACGCATTCCAGGTCACTCTGGTGGAACTTAGGATGAGAGAAATTAACACTTCGCTATTCTTTTGTAAGTTTGGTCGTGATGTTGCTACGTTTGGAGTGAGTGGTCGGCAATTGTTGCAGTATTGGGTGCGATCTCCACGCTGCGGTAGCCCAGCACGCTAAGTAACTTGCTGTCCGGGACCTTTAAGGGGCCCGGTTTCTCCGCCGTGCCGGGTGCCGGCTGCGGATACGCGGTGGAAGCGGCGGTAGCGAACCGGATGTTGCCGTCGGTATGCTGGACGATCTGATGGATGTGTCCGTTGAGCACCGTTACCGCATTGAAGCGACGCAGCGCCGCCAAGACGCGCGAGCCGTCCTCCGTCGTCCAGCCCCATGGCGGAAAGAGCGCATACAACGGTACGTGAGCGAAGACGACGATCGGCGTCGAGCGTTTTTGCACCGCGAGGTCCTTCTCGACAAATTCGATCTGCTCGCTTCCGAGCTTCCCGTCGATTTCGAAGTTGAAGACGTTGACTAGCGAGAGAAAGTGCACACCGCCTTGGTCCCACGAGAACCATCCCTTGGGGGCGTCGCTTCGGCGAAAGGCCGCGAAGAATGGGTCTGCGGTACCAATGACATCGTGTTCTCCAGGCAGGACAACGAGCGGAGCCTTGAGCGTACCGAGGATTTGTTTCGCGGTATCGAATTGTGCGGGCTTGGAAAGGTGGGTCACGTCGCCGGTGTGAACGACGAATGTCGGTTGCACCGGCATCGCGTTGATCGCAGCGATGGTCTTTTGAAGCGTTCCCGTTACATCCATATTCTCGGGGCGCGCAAAGCCGATGTGGCTATCGCTGATTTGAACGAACGAAATTGCGCCATCGTCGGCCAGGGCTTTTTGGGCGTTGAATACGCCGCTGCTCGACAAGGACCATGCGATACCGGTCCCGGTCCAGGCAACGTGCTTGAGGAAGTCGTCGCGTTTCATGTTTCTTGGCTCCTTTACTTCGACGCAGGCAGTACGACGATGGTCGCCTTCATGTATGGATGGAGCTCGCAAAAATAGTGGTAGGTGCCCGGCTTACCGAACACGTGCTGCCACGTGCCGGCGGTGTCGAGACCCTCGGAGTCGAACGATTTGTCGGTCGCCGTCACCGTGTGCGCTTCGTCGTCATCGTTGACGAATGTGACACGATCGCCGACGTGTACGGTCAATACCGGCGGAGCGTACTTGAAATCTTTGATGTGGACCGTCGCGACGGCCGGAAGTAACGGCGGAGCGGCGGCGTTCGCGCCGGTCGTGAGGGTGACGGCCAGCAGTGCGATTTGCAGGCCCGTAAGTAATCTGCTCATGTGGGTGCATATGCCGCCACGGGTACGGACGGATGGGTCGGGTCATCCGAAACCGGCCTCGGCGACATACCCAAGGTCGTGAAACCCACAAGGCCGTATGTCAGCCGGTAAATGGACCGGCTCGTCGACGACTTTGCCGCGCGCAGGCCGTCGGGTCTGGAGGAAGTCTACGCACAATGGTCGCGTCTATTTTTCAGCGTTGCTCGCCACGTCATCTCCGATAGCGCACGCGCTGAAGATTGCGTGCACGACGCGCTCCTGCGCGTGTGGCGCGCCCCCAACCGCTTCTCCGGGAGCCGGGAGATGCTAAAGGCGTACTTGGTTACCTGCGTACGCAACGAATCGCTCGGGATGCTTCGACGTGAAGGCCGTCGAGACGCGCGTGAGCTCAAAGCCGCCCGTCTCGCTCCGGTGTCGGCGGTCGATCCGCCGGTGGTTGACCCAGTCGAGGCTCGACGATTGCAGGACGCGCTCGCGCGGCTGCCCGACGAACAACGGAGGGCGCTCACGCTCGCATACTACGGGAACAAGACGCACGTCGAGATCGCGCAAGAATTGGGCGTTCCACTGGGCACGATCAAGAGCCGCATCTCGATGGCGATGCGCAAGTTGCAGACGGAACTGGCAAGCCCCGGAGGGAGCCGCTCGTGACCGAACATTTAGGCGAAGACGCGGAACTCTATCCGCTTGGGATTCTCGACGACGATGCGGCGCGCAACGTCGAGCGCCACGTTGCGTTGTGCTCAGAATGCGCCGAACGGGTTGCACAAGCGCAAGCCGTCGCGGGGTCGTTGGCAGCGGCGCTGCCGCTGGCCACGCCATCCCCGGCGTTGGAGCGCCGCATGCGGGAATCCGCACGACCGCGGCTTAGCTCGGGAAGATTCCGCGCGAACGTCTTTCGATTCGCCGTGGCGGCAGCGTTTGTGCTGGTCTTTCTGGGCCTCGGGTTGCACACGCTCCTGCTACGCCAGCGCCTGGCGGCCGAAGACGTCGCGCTCGTCACGATGGTCCACAGCCATTTCAACCACGTCTCAATGAGCCCGGAGTCCGCGAATCCCGTTGCAGCAAAGATTCTTTACGCGCGAGACGGCTCGTGGATTTACATCATCGCCGACAAGCCCGGCGGCGCCTTGCGCGCGATCGCGCACACGGCGGCCGGCGTAACCGATCTCGGCGTGTTAGGGAGTTCCGATGAAACGGCGACGTTGCTGGTGCATCCGCGCGAGCCCATCCGGTCGATCATCTTACAGCGCTCCGGGACGAACGTCGCTTCGGCTAAGCTGGCGTATTGAGATACCGCCGCTATGATAACCGACCGGGGCCGCGCTGCGATGCGAGCCTGGCAGCAAAGCAACGACGGCCTCGCGATCGCGAAGCCGTCTGCGGGGCAGCGAACTGCAGCAGTTCTTTTACTAAACCCGGCATTTTTGGATCGGAGCGTCGTCAGCAGCGCGTCGCGGCGAGCGTCAGACTCGGCTTGTTCTTAGCTCGCGCGTGCTCACCCCAGCACAAGCTACCTGAGCGGCGAGAGATGCTTTGGTTCGTAGAGGCCGAGCTTGTCGCCGCCGGGGAGTTCGAGCGTCGTCACCAAGCCCCAACCCCGATCGGCGACTGGTGTCGTTTTGATTCCCTTTTTCTCGAGCTGCTGTACCGTCGCGGCGATGTCGTCGCAGATCAGCCACAGTTCGTGTCCGTGGTCGTCTTCCGTCTCATGGACGGCGAGTTCCGTCGGCGGTGCGGCGAAGAAGAGGCGCCCGTTGCCGGCGTCGACGTAGTGCAGGTCGAGCACGTCCTTGAGAAAGTCGTACATCTCCTTGGAGTGCTTGGTGTAGAAGATCGCGTGGATGCCGGTGATCACTTCTGTCCCTCTTTCCTCGAGTTACGCGCCCTTCGCGCTCTCCGCTCGGGATGCCGTCCAACGCAGAGCTCCGGCTATATTGACGAACTTCAATGTAACTGTTAGCATTGAAACGTGTCGATGCAGCGCTGCTGTCCTCCGGCGCGGCTCGTTCGAGCCGACTTTGAAACGCCTGCGTCGCTACTGAAAGCGATCGCGGATCCGCATCGTTTGAGAATGCTAGCGACTCTCGCGGCAAACGATAACGAGGTATGCGTCTGTGACTTTACTGAGGCGCTTCCTCTAAATCAACCGACGGTTTCGCATCATCTACGCATTCTGCGTGAGACCGGCTTGGTGTCGTGCGAACGCCGCGGGACGTGGGTCTATTACCGGCTGGCCGAGGACGCTTTTGAACGATTGAGTGCAACATTAGCACTCGTTTTCCGGCAGAAAGTACACGCATGAAGACGCACTTAAATCTCGCTACAATCGATCTTCCAAAGAGTATTCGCTTCTACTCGACGCTGCTCGACGCGAAGCCTGCGAAGGAGCTCTCCGGCTATGCACTGTTTATTACTGAACGGCCCGCGCTCGAACTCGCACTCGATTTGCGCGATTCCGTTACGCCGTCCGGCGATGCGCACTACGGCATCTTCGTCGACACGCTGGATGAAGTGGAACAGGCCATAGCGCGCTTGCAGGCCGCGGGACTCGCCGCTTCAATCGAACGCGAAGCGACCTGCTGTTATGCGAGTCAAACGAAGGTATGGGCGGTCGATCCCGTCGGGCGCCGCTGGGAAATCTACACGGTGCACGAGGAAACTCAAGCGCGGGATGGTCGGGGTACGACTTGTTGCGAGAGTGGGGGCTCCGAACGCACATGCTGTGCAACCGCGTAGCGTGTCGGCGTTTACGGCGTTTGGCGCCGCCTCAGTAACCGTGATGATGCTTTCTTATGGACTCGAGGAGCGGTCGCGAAGCTTTACGCTGCTATTTGCAATCGCTTGCTGTGCAGCATGCGCGTACGGCTGGCTTGCCGGGACGTGGCCCTTTGGCGCGGTTGAAGCCGTCTGGGCCGTGATTGCCTTTCGCAAATGGTGGCTGCGTGCCGCCTGAACGACGGGCTCAAGCCTACGTCGCAGAGTTCGTTGGTACCGCTTTCCTTTTGGCCGCGATCGTGGGCTCGGGAATTATGGCGGAGCGCCTCAGCGGCGGAAATAACGCCATTGCGCTGCTCGCCAATACACTAGCGACGGGCGCAGCGCTCATGTGCCTCATTGCTGCTCTGGGTCCGATTTCCGGCGCGCATTTTAATCCTGCGGTTTCGTTTGCGGACGCGATCCGCGGCGGCATGGCGTGGCGTGACGCACCGGCGTACTCCCTTGCCCAGCTTTCGGGCGCGATGGTCGGGGTGGCCGCGGCCAACACGATGTTCGGCCTGCCGCCTTTCTTTGCATCTCATCACGTGCGTGGTGGTCTGGCTCAGTGGCTGGCGGAATTCGTAGCGACCTTTGGTCTGCTACTTGTGATCTGGGGATGCGTGCGAGCTCGTGCGCTGTTCGTCCCGTTTGCCGTTGCGGCGTATATCGTCTCGGCGTACTGGTTCACCTCGTCCTCGTCGTTCGCCAATCCCGCCGTAACGATCGCGCGTTCGCTATCTGATACATTTGCTGGTATCCGCCCGCAAGACGCGCCTGGGTTCATTCTCGCGCAGCTTCTGGGCGCAGCGTGCGCCACGTTAATCAGCATTTGGTTGTTGCCCCTGGATGTACGAAGCAGCGATCCAGTGCTGCTTCGGCACGGTGGAAAGCCGGATGCCGCATCAATATGTCGGAGGGATAAAATGAAACGCAGAGTGCTGTTCGTCTGCGTACGCAACGCGGCGCGCAGTCAAATGGCTGAGACATTTCTCAATAGGTTATGCCCGGACGATTTTGAGGCGGAAAGTGCCGGCCTCGAGCCTGGCACTCTCGATCGTGCGGCCGTCGCCGTCATGTGTGAAATAGGCATCGACATATCTGGAAACCAAACCAAAGGGGCGTTCGATCTCTTCAAGGCCGGTAGGCTGTATTCGTACGTCATTACGGTTTGCGACGAAGCCAGTGCCGGACGGTGCCCGATATTCCCCGGTCAAGCGAGGCGCCTGCACTGGACTTTTGCTGATCCGGCACTGCTACCGGGATCCTTGGAACAGCGGCTTGCCCGGACGCGGGTCATCCGCGACGAGATCCGTGCACAGATACGTGCATGGTGCAACGAAACGTGTTCGGTCGCGGTCTCGGCGTAGCGGTCCGTCGATCCAGCAAGGTCCTGCGAACGAGATGGGCGAGATGTGGAGCAGCCAGCGGACGCCGCCGCGAGTACGGATTGTTCTGCAGAGTCTACCAAAGCAACGGTATACGCGTTGCCGGAATACCGCCTGAGATGATTCGTGCAGCAGTTCGTCGTGCGATTAAACTCGGCGAAACGGCGCAGGGATGATGGCCGAGGAGTCAGGCCAGGTGTCGTGCGACCTTTTCCGCACCTGGTGGACCACGAGCGCGGTGTTCGGGCTTCCCGTCCTCGCTATTGTTGCAGCCGGGTTCCCGGTGGTTGCGCCAGGTTGGCGAACCGCAACCTGGGTAGTCGCCTTAGTTACGATGGGTGCCGGATGCATCGCGAACGCGCTCCGGTGCGGGCGCGTGCACTGTTATTTCACCGGACCGTTCTTCCTAGTCATGGCAATCGCCGCGCTGTTAAACGGTCTCGGCGTCGTGCCGCTCGGCAGGTTTGGCTGGAATACGTTCTCTGCAATAGTTCTCGTCGGCACATTGAGCTTATATTTCGTTCCCGAGATGTTCGCCGGACGGTATCTACGCAAGCGGCGTTACTAAACGGGCTGAAGTCACGTAGCATACTTCAGAGGCGAGTGGGCCGGATGTTTCGTAAGTCGAAGGCAGTGTCGCACTTCGAATTATTACGTTCCGCAATCATAGCGTTAAGCAATCGTGTGCCCGTGCCTCGACTCGTGCCACGCACGGTGCGTAAGTGCATGGCCGAGCCGAGCAATGGTACTGCACGGCGATGCCACAAGCGGCGGTGCCGTTCACTTGGGCTGTTCGTTCCCTTGCTCGCCTGGATCGGCGTGACGTTGCAGCTCGCTCGCACTTGTGGCGTAGGCGATGATGCTATTACCGCCGATCCCCGGCGACTCGTTACGATCCTACCGAACGGCAAGGCCCTGCGGACCGGTTAGATGCGTCTTATTGCCAGCGACGACCTGGATGGGCGCAACGTTGCCGTTCGCGCCCGCGGCGTAGACGACCACTCTGTGGCCAGCCAACACGTAGATGTTGTCGCTGGCATCCACGGCGATACCATTGCCACCCAGGAAGGTGCTATTACCGCTGATGGTCTGGATCGGCGCGACGTTACCGTTCGCGCCCGCGGCGTAGACGGTCACGCTGGTGCGGTTCGAAACATAGATGTTGCGGTTGGCTGTCTATGGCCAGGCCGGTCGGATTATTTAGACCGGTGTACGAGCCGCTGATGGTCTGGATCGGCGTGACGTTGCCGTTCGCGCCCGCGGCGAAGACGGTCACGCTGCCGCTGCCGCTGCTGCCGCCGCCGTTCGCAACGTAGATGTTCATGGAGGAGTCTACGGCGATGCCCCCGGGGGCATTCAGCCCGGTGTACGAACCGCTGATAGCCTGGATTGGCGTGGACATTGCCGTTCGCGCCCGCGGCGAAGACGTACACGGCGGTGGTGCCGCCGCCGTTATACGCGACGTAGATGTTGTCACTGGAGTCCACGCCAACGCCCCCGGCCCCGCCCGAGTTCAGCCCGGTGTACGTACCGTTAATGGTCTGGATCGGCGCGGCGTTGCCGCTCGCGCCCGCGGCGTAGACGGTCACGCTGGTGCCGTTCGCAACGTAGATGTTGCGGTTGGCGTCTACGGCGACGCCCCGGGGGAGCAGACCCGTACTCGAACCCTTTATCGAAAGCTGCGGCTTAACGTTACCGTTCGCGCTCGAGAGGAAGGTGCGGACGGCGTTTTGCTTTCTTTTTGTATTCGCTGCGTTTGTCACGTAGATACATGCCATCGTCGGGCACGAGCCCATAGCGGGGCTCTGCACCGTGGTGAACGGCGGATGGGGCACTGCAGGCCGCATTGCGCCGAGCGGGGTCGCCCCCGCGGACAAACTCGAGATAGACGACGTGCCCGCAGCCCCGCTGCAAGCGCTGACGAGCATCCCGGAGACGAGTGTTGCCAGAAAGAGTCGTAAATGTCGCATTGCGACCTCCTTTTCGATTTGTGGAGAAGAGCGTTTTGTGAGGTCGAGCGTACGGCAGCGACGCCGGCACGCACAGGGGGGAAACCCCTCGGCTTTTCAGGTGACTTCCGGGCGGCGCGTCCGGACGGCGGCTACGTCGGGATCTGCTCGGCGTTGAGGCCGGCCGATCGTTCGGCCTCGAAGCGCTCTGGGCCGAGCTTATCGGCAAGTCGCGCGACTAGATGCGGCACAGCTCGATGTGGCTCGCGGCGGTTTCGCCAAAGAGCTGCGCCGCGAAGCCCGCCAGCCGCGAAGCTTTCACGGGGTCGTCGGCCTCCACGAGTCGTGCCAGCACGACGCAGGCCTCGCCGAGAATGCGCCCCGGCGGCAGGGAGTGCACGTGCTCGAGCGAGGCTTCAACCAATCGCCGGGCGTCTCCGGGTCGCCGCAGGCCAACTCCCAAGCCGCCAGATTGATGCGTCCGCGCGCTAAGCGGGTTAAGGCCCCGTGCTGCTCGATCAGGGCGACGGCCTCGCGCTGATAATCGCGGGCGCGCTCGGCATTGCCGCGCGAGACCTACGGCGGCACCTAAGTTGTTGAGCGCCATCGCCTCTTGCGTCCAACTGTCAGTGCCGCGTGCCAACGCTAAGACTTCCTCGAGAAGGTCGATGCGCGGAGTTTCCCCTGCCAGAGCTTGCGAATTAAGAAGGGATATAATGGCGCGTTTGGCGCCGCGGGCGCGGAAGAATGGCAGCGCGACCTCGAGATAGGGCGCGGAAAGCGCCGCGTCTCGAAACTCCGCAGTGCGGGCAGCGCTCAACGCCGACAATGACGATGCGACGGCGAGGCAGGCAAATGCTATCGCCGGACTCATCGCCGATTTCCGATAGAGTGTGTGCGCGCGCCGCGCGGCCGCAAGCGAGTCGATGGCCGCGCCGCGCATCTCGCAATAGCGCGCGTGGGCCAACCAGAAACGTGCACGCACCTGCTGGTGTGACCTCAGATTCGCGCTGCAGCGCCAGCGCCAGGTACGGCTCAAGTTCGGTTTCGCGGGCCTGCTCGCTCCAGATGCGCGCCGCCCCGGCCGCCAGGGCGATCCCGTTTTCCACATCGTTACCGTCGCCGAGCGCCCAATCGAGCGCGGCGAGGATGCTCGCCTCTTCGTGTTTTAGGGGGTCGAGCCACTCCGCCATGGGACGAGCGGCCCACGAGTCGTCTACGTCGGCGACCTTCTTGCGAGTAATGTTCGGTTAGCGCAGCGTACCCAGCCCGATCCTCGCCCGCCTCCGCGCAGCAATCCGTCGGCAACGGCACGTATCACTTCGAGCATACGATAGCGGCTGCCGTCGCCTTCGACCTCGACGAGCGATTTGCGATGGAGTAATGCCAAGCGTTCGCGCGCTTCGGGACCGAAGAGCTTCTCCGACGGTCGCGTTCGACATCGGCCCACGAAAAACGGACAGCTGCCGGAATAAGCGCTGTTCTTCAGCGCGAAGCGAACCGTAGCTCCAATCGATCATTGCCTCGATGGCAAGATGTCGCGGCGTCTCCCCGTCCTCCGACGTCCGCAGCGACGGCATGCGAGAGTCGAGATTGCGATACAGCTCTTCCATCGTCATCGCGGCCAGCTGCGCCGCACCCAATACCAAAGCGAGCGGGAGACAGTCGAGCCGAATGCAAAGTTGCTCGACCGTCGCGCGCCTACGCGATTCCGCGGGACGTGACTTCTAGCCTATCAGAGAAGAGCTCCGTCGCATCGGTTAGCGTTCATGGGCCCAACACGCAACACGGTCTCGTCGAGCATCCCGACGCGCTCGCGCGAGGTTACGAGAAGATGAAGACCCGCGGCATTGCGTAGCAATCCACGAACGATCGGCGCGAGTCCGGTTAGAATGTGCTCGCAGTTGTCGAGGACGAGCAGCGTTCGTTTACCCGCCAGCGACGCCGCAATGCCGGCCTGCACGTCCGCGCCGCGCTCTATCGTGATTCCTAATGTGCCGGCGATCGACGGCAATAAAGACTCGGCGGTCGACAACGGCGTCGCCTCGACAAACCAGGCGCCTCCCTCGAATGCCTCTTTGCAGCGCCGTGCAGATTCGATGGCCAATCTGGTCTTGCCCGATCCGCCCGATCCTACGAGCGTGACTAAGCGCGTACGAGGGAGACGCCGGTCGAGTTCCTCGAGCTCGACCGCACGCCCGATGAATGGCGTTAGGGGCGCAGGCAGTGTTCCGACGCCTGGCACTCTGACCGTCCGCGCGCAATATCAACGCCGCGAGCTGGGCGCGGCTGTGCAAGCCGAGCTTTTTGAAGATCGACGTAACGTGCCGTTCGACCGATTTCGGCGTTATGATTATTCGAGCGGCGATCTCTTTGTTCGATATCCCTGCCGCGACGAGTTCGGCAACCTCGCGCTCCCGTGCAGTCAAACCGCCGGGAGCCGCACGGCCGCGTGACCGCAGGCGAACTTCGATGCGGCGTGTTGCTTCGTGTGCTCCGCATCCGATAAACGTTTCGATCGCGCGTTCCGGCTCGTCGCCAAGCTCTTGCGCAGTCGCTTCGAGCAAGGGCCACCCGAGCGTGCGATATGCACTGCATGCGCGGCTCGCCTCACGAGCCGCCGCGTCGCCATTGCCGTGCCGTGACGCGCCGAGTGCTGCAGCGTGCGCGTCGCAGCCCGTATCGGCAGCAGCGCCTCAACTGGGGGGCCGGCATTTGAGACGAGCCGATCGAATCGGGAAACGATGTGCTCTTGCCCGTACTCGGCCGCAACGAGCGCCATGTCGGCGAAGAAAACGCCGTGCGTGCCGAGCGCGTCGCAAGCCGCATCCAAAACGGCAGAGGCTCTGGCGACCTCATCCAAGGCGAAAAGCCTGCGCGCGTAGGGCGCGGCCAACGCGCCGATCGAAACGATCTGACCGCTTTCAACCGTCTTAGCCCATATATGACTGAGATCGTACGGCGCTAGCACCTCTTCGTCGCCACAGAAATGCCAAAGCCAGAGCGCGGCCGCGGCGTGCAGGGGCGTCAGTGACTCAGCCGGCGAGGCGTCAGTTGATGCGTCGTCTAATAGCCGGCGCGCCTGTGCCAGCTCTCCGCGGCGGATAGATTCGAGGATGTCGACAGCTTGCACGTAGCGATTCGATTCGCTCCCAACTATCGTACGATCGATGCCGAGCGTGTACGCTCCGACGCAGGCATCAAGAAAATCGAGATCGGTAACGGGCGCGCAAAGACGAAAGGCTGCTCGATCGCCGGCCAATGCGTGCCACAACGGGGATGCCGGCTCGCCGGCCGACGGTGGGATGCCCAGATGAGCGCGCAGCGAGATCAGCGCGTGCCGTACAGGGGGCGTTGCCGCCAGCGCTTCCCCAATCGCTAGGGCTCGCCGACAGTCGCCGGACGCGATGGCGACGACGGCCCACGCGTTAAACGTTGATGCCGCAGAGTCGGCCGAGCCCGCGTCAACGTGTTTGCTTACGCACCGTTCGTATTGCCGGCTCGCCAAGCGAAAGTCTCCACCTTTGGCGAGGGCATCGGCCAAGCGCTCCAAACGCGCAGCGATGGCGGTTGGCTCCGATTCTGTCATCAACAAGCGCTCGTGGAGCTCTGCGGCCTCCGCATGGCGGCCGTTCGACTCCGCGTCGCGAGCCGCACGCGCTCCGAAACCCGTCGTTGCGATCGCTTCGTCAGCGCGGCGCCGGAGGCGTCGGACCTCTTCGTTGAGCATGCTGGCCGCTATTGCTTCGCGCGTGAGGACGCGTCGAAAGCCGAATGTTGAAGGCTCTCCGCCGAGTTCGTCGACAATCCGCGAGTCGCGGAGCGTTCGCAGCGTGGCAAACACCTCGTCAAGTGGTTCGTCCGATACCTCAGCGAGCAGCTGTGCGTCAAACCGCATGCCGATCGCCGCGGCACATTGCACGATCCTACGCTGTCGGGCGGTTAGATTTTGCACCTGTTTCAGGGCTCGGGCGCGCTGAGCGGTTGCGAGTGAGTCTGCGCCTCCGCCACCGACTGATGCGGCAGCGAGCGCGAGAGCATCGGCTGGGTTCCCGTCGCTCCGGCGAGCCATCTCGGAAATCTCGCTCGGCCGACAGTCTGTTGCTGCGGCACGAATGAGACGCTTGACGTCGGCGCCCCTGAGGGGACCTAGCGTCATTGACAATGTCATCGGCAGGCGGCCCATGCGCGCGAGGTAAAGAAGCGCAGGACGCTCTTCGCCGAGATCGTCGTTGCGGTACGCAATAACCAGAAGGATGCGATGTCCTTCGGCTGCTCTACCGATCGTTGATAGGACCTTCAACGTCGTTTCCGCCGCCCATTGCACATCGTCGACGATCAAAACGAGATTGCCGTGCGTGGAACGCTCGACGAGCATTTGAACAATCGCTTTGTCGATTGCCACGGGGGATTGCAACTTCAGCTTCTCGCTCAGAGTCACGATCGGCGCGAGAGCTTCGCTTCCGAACTCGTCGCAAGCGCAGGCGGCCACCGTGGCGCGGCCGCTTCCAAGACCAGCCGCAAACTCATGCAATAAGCGCGACTTTCCAATGCCCGCTTCGCCGGCGAGAAGAACGACGCCGCCGTAACCACGCGCGGCGCGGCGCGCGCGCTCGGCGAGCATCTCCAACTCGGCCGCTCGTCCGATCAATGCCGTTTCCATTATCGGGGGAAGCGCCTCCCCTTCCGTTATTAGGCTATCTTGCAGGGGAGTCCATACGGTCCCTGGTCGGTGGCCCCGGCTCAAGACGGGCCTTGCCGGACTCGGTTTCCTTGGTGAAACGATAGGTCCGTTTCGTTGCGATCCCGAGTTGACGACGCCGTCGGACGTGCGGAAGGCACCAAGAGCAACGTGTATGCCGAACTTGCGAAAGGACTCGGCTTTCGATCTCAAGGTGGCGTCGACTTCGCGTTGTCGTTTCAATGTCGTAAGTGCAGCGTTCTGGCCGGGCAAGAACGGCCGATCCGTTGGGAAATCAGCCGCGCTTTCGATCGCTGATCCGAAGTCTGAGCCCTTACACGGATTGTAATTGTCGCGACTCCTTCGCTGGCTGGTCGAAAACGAAAACGCCGAAATCCCTCAAAAATCGAGCGATTTCAATGGTGGAGATGCGGGGACTCGAACCCCGTACCCCTAACATGCGAAGCAACAAATCCGGTTCAGCGAGGCCGCAGGCTTTCGCGTAGGCAACGAAGTCCATGTTCACGACGTCGGTGGCCGCGGGATCCTCCGGCAAGCCCGCCACCTCCATTTCCATTTTTACGAAAGCCGCCTCGCTTTGTCCGGCAGCCTCCTTGATTCGATAGGATTCGAAAGGTCGCGTCGGCTTTGTGGAGTTTTCATTGCGCGCATCGGACATGTCGCGGCCCTCACTTTAGCTCGTTCTTGAAATCTTGGCGAGAACGGTAACGTACTTCACTCAGTGATCTGAACCTTTGTCGTAAATTGCCTCCACACTATGGAGCTGTAGACGATCACCGCCAGCACGCCCACGATGATCACCGTGAACGCAGTTATAAGTGCAGACGGCGACGGTGAGGCGTCGAAGATCGAGAGTCCCCCGCGCCCGGCGGGATAGGCGGGAATCAAATACGGATAGAGCGTTGCAGCCGCGCTGACGAGCAGTGCGACGATGAACGCGCAAGAACCGGCGAACGCCTGCACTAGTCGGCCGCGCTTGACCGCTACGCGAGACCACGCTAGGGACACCAGCGAGAGTACCCCTGCTGCGTCGATCCACGGCATCGCGAGCAGGCCTGAATGTACGAAGAACGTTGCAACGGTAACGGCCAGCAACAGGACGAGCGCGGCAATCCACAACCCGCTATAGAGCGTTCGCGCGCGATCCGAGGGCGCGCCTTCAATCCGGAGCATGACGA
This sequence comes from Vulcanimicrobiota bacterium, assembly GCA_963815165.1. GTDB lineage: Bacteria > Vulcanimicrobiota > Vulcanimicrobiia > Vulcanimicrobiales > Vulcanimicrobiaceae > Cybelea. Next base: position 368,841 of record CAWFFL010000003.1, on the reverse strand, counting down.
AGGTCGCGCCGTGCAGCGCCAGCACGGCGAGCGCAAAAACGCCGACGAGCAACGCATAAGGATTGAGTAGGTACGCGAACGTGCCCATGAAATACCCGTTCGTATCGAGAGGCACACCGCGCAGCAGATTGCCGAGTGCAACGCCGAAGACCAGGATCAAGAGCGCGCTCGATCCGGCAAAACACGCGTCCCAGAACTGGTGCCAGATTTCGCTTGGGAAGTGCGAGCGTAACTCCATGGCGATGCCGCGGAACATCAAGAGCCAGAGCACGACGATGAACGGCAGATAGAAGCCCGAGAACGATGCGGCAAATGCCTGTGGGAAGAGCGCAAAGAGCGCGGCGCCCGCGGCGATCAGCCATACCTCGTTGCCGTTCCAAAAAGGCCCGATACTGCGCATCGATCCTTCGCGCTGACGGTCGCCGCGCGCGATCAACGGCGTGATTGCGGCGACGCCCAAATCGTATCCGTCCAGTAGTACGTACGTCGCGAGCATGAACGCGATCAAGGCAAAAGCAGCGGTGCTCACGCGGGCGCCTCCGCGGCGTCGCGCGCGTCGCCATGAAGGCTTGGGCCGATCGCAATCTCGCGCAGCGTCAAGTACAAGAAGAGCACGCCGAGCATGAAGTACATGCCGGCGAATCCGATCAACGTAAAGACGACCTCGCCGCTCACAACCGTTGGTGAGTTTGCCTGCGCGGTCTTCATGACTCCGTAGATGATCCACGGCTGTCGCCCAACCTCAGTAGCCACCCAGCCGGCTTCATTGGCGATATATGGAAAGGGCATGGTCAACATCAGAAGCCACAGCAGCGCCGGCGTTTCGTACAAGCGTTTGCGCCAGAGGAAGAACGCCGCTAACACCGCGACGCCGGAGAAGATCGTGCCGAGTCCTACCATCACGTGATAAGCGTAATACGTGAGGTCGACCGGCGGCCAGAGCGGCCTCGGATAGGCCTCGAGCCCCTTGACGTTCGCTCTGAAGTTGCCGTAGCTGAGAAAGCTCAGGATATCGGGCACGTAGATCGGGTCGATCAGCGTGCGATTTGCGACGTCGGGCATCCCGATGATCGCCAGCGGGGCGTCCTTCCTGGATTTGAATATGCCCTCCATTGCCGCGAGCTTGATGGGCTGGTACTGGGCCACGTTCTCACCGTTCCGATCGCCGGTCGGATAGACGGCGAGCAGCGAGAAAATGACCGCGACGATCGTTCCATTTCCAACGAAACGCCGTCCCAGTGAGATTTCGCGACGCGAAAGCAAATAATACGCACCGATTCCCGCGACGATGAATCCGCCGGTAACCACCGCGCCGCAGAGCACGTGAAGGTATTGAAACCACGCAAACGGCGAAAGGAGCAGCGCGAGTAAGCTACTGGGCTGGATGCGGCCGTCAACCATTCGATAGCCGACGGGATGCTGCATCCACGCATTTGTTGCCACAATAAAGAATCCCGAAAGCCACGAACCCAGCCACACCGCCACCGCGGATGCCGCGTAGAGTGAGTCGCGCACCCTACCCTTTCCATAGAGTAGTACACCGAGGAACACCGACTCCAGGAAGAACGCGTACACGCCCTCCATCGCGAGCGGCTGACCGACCACCGCGCCGCCGGCAGCCGAAAACGCAGCCCAATTTGTGCCGAACTGAAATTCCATCGGAATGCCGGTTACGACGCCGATCGCAAAACTGATCGCAAAGATCTTCGTCCAAAACGCCGCGGCGGTCGCGGCCTCGGCGTCACCGCGCGCTGCCTCGATCGTATAGAACGCGACGAACGGGGCGAGACCCATCGTCGTAATCGGAAAGAGATAGTGGAACATGACGGTGAAGGCAAATTGCAGCCGATCGATAGTAAGTGCATCCATGGCCAGTCCCTCCTGCCCGGTTTACGCCCGCCGTTCGGCGGGATAAGGCAAATCTATCTGAGCGCCAGATATGCGCCGATAACGTCGCGGTTGCCCAAACCCGCCGCCAGCGCACTCTCCCATTGCGTCGCAATCGATTGTGCCATTGGCAGCCGTCGGTGCGCGCGGTTCGCGGCATCGAGGGCGAGGTGAAGATCCTTGGACGCTAGGGCGAGTGAAAAGTCCGGATCGAACGCGTCGCGCTCGATCTTGTTCAGCTTGGAAAGCGCCCATGGTGCATCGAGCGCCGTGGACCCTATACACGTCGAGACGTCGTTGAGGGAACGCCGAGCGACTGTGCGAGCGCAGCTGGCTCCGCCATTCCTTCGCCAAGCACCGCGAGCCAGGTGTTGAGGACGAGCTTCATGCGCGAGCCGCTCCCGGCGCTCTCCCATCGCATCGTTTTCTGACCGAGCGCCGAGAACACCGGTGCCAGCGCGTCGAGTGCCGCGGCAGGCCCTGAAGCAAGAATCAGCAGCCTCCCCTCCTCGGCCGGCGTCCTCGAGCCGGAGACGGGCGCATCGACGAACACGATGTCGGGGCGCTGCTCCTTTGCCAGCGCGATGGCGCGGTCGGTCCCCTCAACGCCGATGGTGCTCATCTGCAGCCAGATGGCGCGCTGGGGCATCGCCGCCAGTGCTCGCGGCATCGTTTCCTCAATCGAAGCGATCGTCGGAACCATTGTGAGCACGACGCCGGCGTCGCTGACGGCTTCCTCTGGCGTCGCCGTAGCCCGCGCGCCGACTTCCGCAAGCCGCGCGGCTCCCGCGCCAGAAGGATCCCATACGCTCACTGGCATTCCCGCACCGAGCAGCCTTCTGGCAAACGCCGACCCCATTGTGCCGACGCCTAGGATTGCCGCGTTTTGAATGAATCCCACGTCGGTCACATCCTTTGACATATGTGCGAAATGTTGAGGCTGCTCGTTCCAAAACGGTTGTACTCTGTGCGTGTGGTTTGCATGGCCGTGCGCTCCTGATGAAGGCGGCCATCCGAACCGGCGCTCGGCAGATGGCGCGTTGATTTCGGTTGACACGTTGGTGTTTCCGGTCGGGGGCGAGTTCCCCCCAGCGCTCGGGGCGTTCTTGGGACCGACGGGCTCGGCCGGTCGGCGATTGTGCGCACCCCGGAAGAGCGCCCGGAGTGGGATCAAAGCGAAAGATCGATCGGTGATAATCCGCTTGACCGGTCAAAGCTACGACGTATAAATCGCCAACGCAACGATAGGACCTAGGGAGGTGAAGTGATGCTGTAGCGTAAGGGGACGGTGGTCGTGACCCAGAGCGACGGTTCGAGCAAGGTTTACCGAAACGTCTTCATCAGGGTATGCGGCAATTGTGGACCGGCCGGCTTGGGTATCGTCTATGGCCCCAACAACAGCGCGATCTGCGCTGCCAGCTAAGGGCGTGCGAACGATCACTTGGGTGTACCGCGCAGTTTTCTTTATCATGGCGATGGCCGAATTTGCTCGCGCGGAGAGTTTTCCCGATCCGGCGCCTCACAACGTAGTGGTTGACGTCGCGGCTTTGGCTTCGCCAGCGCAAGTGGCGCGTAGGATGCCCGAGCTTGCCAAAATGCTGCTCGCGACGGGCGTTGCGGACCAGCAGACCCGCATCGAGTTGGAAATCGTCTCCGGCGATGCGGTCAATGCCGGTGCGCTGATGCAGCGATTGGGAACCTTCGACGCCGTACGGGTCGAAGAAACCTTGTCGAATAAGGACCCGTTCGGAAGCTGGTCCGGCGCACTCGAGACGTTTAAAGGACGCACGTCGCTTTCTTTCAACGAGACGATTAGGCTGGTTACCGCGTACGCGCCGGAAACCGTTGGCACACCGCTGATCGTCAGGAGAGATCAGGAGCGGCGATTCGTCGTTCAACGCGTTAGCATTCGTAATAACGGCCCAACGCTCGCCGCAATCGTCGTTCGCGCGCGGGGCGCGACTGGACGATTGCCTGCCGCGCTGATGTTTACGATCTACGCGCAGCCTGATGAAGACGCTCGTCGCGCGGAGTACGGCGCGGCGCGTGGATATGCCGCGGTAACGGCCTACTCGCGCGGAAAAGCCTGGGGCACTGGAGCGATCGCTCCGTACGAATTCGACGGGCAAGATGCTGATCGCGTGATTTCGTGGATCGCAAAGCAGGCCTGGGGGAATGGCAAGGTCGGCATGTACGGCGGCAGCTACAACGGCTTCACCCAATGGGCGGCAGCAAAGTACGCCAACCCTGCGCTGAAAACCATCGTTCCGTACGTAGCGAACAATCCGGGCAACGGGCTGCCGATGGAAAATAACATCTTCCTGCTCGTCAACTACGCGTGGATCTACTTCGTCACGGACAACAAGTACCTCGACGATGCGGCGTACGCCGCACCAGCTGGGCGCACGCTCAATGACCGTTGGTATTCCTCTGGAGCTTCCTACCGCGACGTGCCGCGATTCTTCGGCCGGCCCAATCCGTGGCTGCAAAAATGGCTTGACCATCCATCGTTTGACGCGTATTGGCAGTCCATGATTCCGTACGAGAGCGATTTCGCACGGATCGACATCCCCGTCCTTACCGTGACCGGATATTATGACGATGGCCAAGGCTCGGCGCTCAACTTCCTCAAGGACCACGTGCGTTACAATCCGCGCGCCGTCGATTACCTGATCGTAGGTCCCTACGACCACCTTGGTTCACAGCGAGCATACAAAGACGACGTCCTTCGCGGATATCCAATAGATCCTGTCGCTCAGTACAGCACGCCGGAGCTGACGTTCGACTGGATGGACTGGATCATGCGAGGGGCGTCGCGTCCTTCGATACTCGCCGATAGGATCAATTTCGAGGTGATGGGCCGCAACGTTTGGCGACACGTGCGGTCGATCGGCGCAATGGCCACAACGCGCCGGCGATACTACTTGACGCCACGTTCGCTCTCTCTCGAGCCCCAAAATGCAGCGACGTTCATGCGGCAAACTGTCGACTTCGCCGATCGCAGGACCGTCAACGGAGACGACTATTATCCGTTCCCGATTCTCGGAGCCAAACCGGATCTTACGCGCGGTCTTGTGTTGGAAACCAAATCGTTGACGCGAGCGATGGAGCTTGATGGGTTTTTCACGGGGCGCCTGCAGGCAATCATCAACAAGAGAGATTTCGACGTGCAGGCCGTGCTCTATCAGGTGCTGCCCGGCGGCGAACTCATGCACCTCAGTTACTTCATGGGCCGAGCCAGCTACGGCGATCATATCGACGCACGGCAATTGCTCATGCCTAGAAAGCTCGAGACGATCTCCTTTGATAGGTCGCGGCTCGTCAGTCGGTATCTGCAGAAAGGCAGCCGACTACTACTCGTCCTGGACGTCGTGAAAAACGGCTTCGCCGAAATCAACTACGGCACGGATGCCGGCGTCAGCCACGAAAGTATTGCCGATGCGAGAACGCCGCTCGAGGTGAAATGGTCAACGGCTAGCTACATCGACCTTCCAGTGAGATAGTCGTACGATTACAATGGCGGTGGAATGCATTTGCCGGCCGTGACCCGGCACACGGATATGCCGATCGGGTACGTGCCTGCAGTGATCGGGTCATCACATAACGTGAGCCGGTTGGCTGTTTAAACGACCGGCGCCACCTCTACCCCATATCGTATTGCCGCTTCAAGTATATCAATGTTTATATCTTTTAGCGTTTTGAACCTAATGCAATACCCGGTCACACTCGCCTTGCCTAATTTTTTTCCATACGTTTGGGCTAAGTATGTCTTATCTTTGAGACCGAGGATATAGACAGAGATTCCGGTTGTGTTTGCACTCAAACCAATTTGAAAACAATCCCTGGTCTTTCCATCGGCATATTCTACGGTGTGAAATCCATAGCCAATGGTAGGGTTACTAACAGTTTTATCTGCGTTGTTCTTACCATTGTCGAACCATAGTTTACAACCTGGTAAAACTTGAAGTGTGAGGTGGTGCAACTCTTGCATATCACTACGCTTTGGTTCAGGTTGGCTGGTAATATACTCTTTGATTTGTTCTTGCACGTTCATATGAGGTTAATGAAATTCCTATCCGATATATACAAGGTGAATCCAAACTTGGTCGAAGAGGTGTTTACCAACGTGCGGTTGGCGAACGGAAGCTGACCCCAAAACCAACCCATATTCGTATCCCGTATGGCGCGCGTTCATGGAGACCTCCTGTTGAGCTTGCTCTAGCGTATCGGGCGCTTAGCCTTAACGCGCTCGATCTTCTTTCTAGGTAGAGCGATGACCGCGGCCAGAAGCTTCTCGAGGCGGCCAAGGAAACGAGGGGATCCGGCGCGGTCGAGCCGCACGCCCACCCATACGCGAGACAGCAAAGTCGTAGGCACTAGCGGGTGTGGGCCGGGACTTCTACAAACGCCTGCAGCGAGTGTCGGAGGATGGGCAGCCATGAACGGCGGTAATGGCCGTTCCTTTCGCCGCGCCGAGCGGCCCAAAGTCGAAACCGACATATACTATCCCGATGCGCGCGCATGCGTGACAACCATCGACGATAGGTGCCGCAATCGTGAATCGCTGCCCGCCGCCGGGCCGGGCGGACTCGCCTACAAGGTCCTCGTTGGGGAACACGCCGGCGTTCGGATGCGCTTTCTTGATCGTGAGGAACGCGGCGTTTCTAGTCCACGGCAGCTTCGTCGTGAATGCTTCTTCTGGGTTTATCACCGTCGGCATGCCATTGACAAAAATGTAGATCCAATTGGTGTTCGCGCGCCCTGGGAGCTCGATTTGCGCGATCGATACGACGCCAAACCGCGACTTCACGAGGCGGTCGATGAAAGCGGAGTCGCCTTCTGAGAAGATGTAGTACCAGCGTGTAAAAGCTATTGCCTTAGAGGTGGCCCGACCCGCTTGCATCGCTCGTAGCAAACATGCCTGCTCTGGCGACTCGGCGCGCGCCTTGACGGCGCATACGTCGATCGCCGGGACGACATTGGCTCGCGGCAACCACACGAAGTCATGGTCGACCGTTCCAAGGGTCCACGGCTCGCCGGCTTGAGCGTAAGCGAAAGACGACATGCAAACCGTCAGATACGCGACGGCCGCAATCGCTAAGGCGCCGACAAGTATGCACGTCAGGGAGAGTTTAAGCTTCACGACCCCGGCCATTCCATCTGCGCTCCGCCTTCGTCGCCCACACCGTGATGCCCATGGGAAATGTGCTTCCCTGTGCCAGACAGAAATGCATCGTTCGGGACTCCTTCCGCAGCCGTAGCCGTTCGCGGAAGCATTTTCCGTTGACATCCCGCGCATGGCGATTCGCGGTTGATCGCGAGCGAGGCAGCAAAGCAACGACGGCCTCGTGATCGCGAAGCCGTGTGCGGGGCAGCGAGCCAGTTGGCCTCGCGCTGTGGGTCCGTAGTGGTTTGGCTCTGCTCTGAACGTTACTGCGTTACCGCAACGCCCAGTGGCACGGCAAGCTTCGTGGCGCTTCCGGCGATCGTATGGATTGGCGCAACGTTGCCGCTTGCAGTCGCCGCGAGGACAAGGATTGCATTCGAGCCCGGGTTCGAGACGAAGATGTCACCGCTCGCCTTGCTGACCGCGAGTCCGCAGTTAAAGCCCTGCCCGTCGCTCAGCCCGGTGTTCGAGCCGGAGATGGTGCGGATCGGTGCGACGTTGCCGGTCGCTCCGGCAGCGAACTCGCTGATCGTGGCAGTCGTAGCATCGAAGACGTAGACGTTGAGCGAAGCGTCAACGGCGACCGTGCCGGGAGCTACCAGCCCGGTGTTGCTTCCGCCGATCTGCGCCTCCATGATGGACGATCCCTTAGCAAAGATATCGATCGTTGCCGTCGCGCTATTGGCGACGTAGAGACGGTTGTTGCTGTCGATGGCCAGGCCGCCCTGGTCGGAGATAGTGCGCTTCGGTTTGACGCAGCCGTTGGCTCCGGGCTTGAAGACGCCGATGCCGCGGCCGCCCTTGACGATCCCAGTAACGAAGAGTTGGCCCTTGCTATCAAAGGCTATGGCGTTCGCCTGAGTGGGTTTCGGGAAGCACTCGATTCCGGTCAAGAACTCGCCGGTCAGCGAGAACGTTTCAGCACCGATCGAGCCGGCCGAGTTGAGGTTGCCGTCCGCAAGCGAGATGCCTTCCTTTGAGCTAAAGCCGATGGCGACGGGTCCACCGTTGTGGTTCGCTATAACCGTGGTCGGCGCGACGTTTCCGTTCGCGCTTTCGGAAAACTCGCTGAACGTGCCGCCGTTGCCGCCGCCTTCGTTGGCGACGAGAATGAGTGCGGTGGTCGCGGCTTTACGGACGCCGGCCTGACCTTGGGCTGGAACGGAATAATGAGTAACGCCGTCGCCGCCGCCGGAGCTGCCGCCGTTGCCGGAGTTGCCGTTCGGAAGTGTCATTGGAGTCGCGCCATTCTGCGCGCCGGAACACGCTGCGAGCGCCAACGCGAGGCTAACGCTCGCAACATGCTGAGGTAATTTCATTTGATTCTCCTGAAGGTGATGTGTGTTTTGTGGTGTCGTAGGTCTGTTGATGCTGCGCGAGTATGACGTCGTCTTATAAGAAAAGTGTGAATTCAAGTCTGAAGAAACTGTGAATGTGAAACTGAAAAGCCTGAGAGCTACTTTTGTAGTGAATGGTCGGTGACGGTATGAATCCGTCGACGCGCTCGCGCTTTTACACTTTATTCATATCGAATCCGTAGACTTCGGCAAAACACACACTGTCGGAGGATTCATGTCTAAGAAACTCAGTGCCCTCGCTGTTACGTTTGTCGCTCTCGCGCTCGCTGCGTGCGGAGCGGGCAGCGTCGGCGCCGGCAATACTCCACTAATGAATGGCACCACGTACTCTCTTCCCGCGGTCGACTCGGATTTGGCAGTGTCCGCTACCGTTCCAAAAGACACCATCGGCGAAGAGCTCCCCGAAGAAGGCGTCGGATCGATTAAGTCGTCGGTATGGAAGGCGACGCTGGGCGGATTCACGCAAACGCAACGAACGCAGTCGCTCGCGTTCCCTCCCGGAACGAAGATCACGATTCGCAACCTCTCCTCGAGCATCACGCACACGCTCAACGTGGTCAAAGTGATCTCCGGGCCGCCGGCCGTTTTTCCGTCGAAGCCGAACCTCTCGATACCGGCAAAAGGCGACGGCAAGCTCGAAGCCGGTTATGCGAGCGGCCCGATTAGCCCCGGCAAATCGGTCACCGTCACGCTGGTGAAGGCCGGCACCTACGAGATTGGCTGCGCCTTCCATTACGGCGAAGGTATGCGGGACGTGCTCGTTGTTAAGAACGGCGCGAAGCCCGGGCCGCAAGCGACGCCGCCGAGTCCCTAAGTTACGCCCGCTCCCTGGCACTAAACCGCGCTATGGGTGTGGATGAAAACGATCCGGCTGTTTTCGCTGGGCGCTATTGTGATCGGCGAACGGATCGGCGGCGAGGCCTACGCGGGGGATGAAATCGAAGCACTTTCGCAATTTGCGCACGGCGTAGGCTCGTCGCTCGACGCACTCGCGTTGCATCGCGACGATTCCATAGCGACGCTTCGCGAAGCGATGGCTCAGGCGATTGCCGCGCTCGGCAACGAAACCGCGGCCCCTCAAGCAGCTCCAACTCCACTGATTGATTGGATGTCGGCCCTAGACTGGCACGCATCGCTGTGTTCCACTCACGCCTCAGCTTATGGCCGAAGCCTGACGCCGAAAGTAAACATCCGCGGAGGCGCGTAGTGATTTCCCTGAGCGTTTAAGAGCGTCACGAAGTAACGATCGTTGAGCACGTTTTGGATGCCAAGCGTTAGTGCGGTTTTTTGTGCGATCGCAATGCCTTCTTCGAGGTTAAGAATGATGTGGGGCGTCATCTTGCAGTTTCCGGGAGTGTCCGCAGGGCAGATCGCCGACGACAAGCCGCTGCCGTACTCGCCGTCGAGGGAAAACCAACCGCCCCGCCGGTCGTTGAGCAAAATGCCGCTGGCGATGCTCCAGTTCTGTTCGTGATCGGCCGGCGTAAAGTCCGTCGGAGATCCGAAGCACGGCGCCAGCAGCTGAGTTTCGCAACCCTTGTTGAGCGAGACCACGTGCGCAACCGAGAAATATGCCCGGCCGTTTCGTTCCAGCGGTTGAACGTAGTTAACAGCCTCTTGCGACAATCTGCCGAGGACGTAGTTGATGTCCTGATGGAGCAGCGTAAGGCCTACCTGAGTGTCGTCAATGAGGTCGTTTGCGTTCTTTTGCCAAACCCGGAAGCCAAGGTCGCCGGACCCGACGGGTATGTGGCCGCCGAACTCCAGCTGCGTGTCGCGCTCCGGTTTGAGGTCGAACTGTGCCAAGGTTGGCTGTAACGGAAGATTCAGAAGGTACGCGGCCTGTGGACTGACGTTCTCGAAGGAGAATGGCTCAAAGAAGCGACCGATGTAGGCGTAGAGACTCGCGCGTTTCCCAAAGAACCGTGTGAGTTTGAACCTCGGGCTGAAGGCGCCGAAGCTCTGCGAAAACCCGGTGGACTTGATATTGAAGAAATCGTACCGAAATCCGTAGTCGGATTCCCAAAGGGTGCTCATGCGCCAGCTATCTTGAAGGTACGACTGGTAGGTATTGCCGGTGTTTGGAGCGTCGTCGACGACAGTTGTCGGCGCGTTCGGCATATTCGGGGTTTGGATGGGCGCGAGAAAGTTGTTTGGCTGCAGCGTGATCGCATAGTACTTCAATACGCGAGTGAGATCGTAGGATACGCCGGCGGCGACGGTGTGCTGCCCGAGCGACTGAACGTAGTCTCCCTGCATAATGTAATCGAGCGCGGTCCGCTGGTCCGCAAGTGAATAGCCGCAGGTCGTTGGACCGAAATTCTGGGTCTGGATGGCATCCGCGCAATCGGTCGACGTGCCGCCGTTTCCGTAGGGAGGCGGCTCGACGTTGAGGGCCTCGCCATAGGTCCAGTCATTAACCGGATCGCCGAAGTCCTGAATCTTCGAAGCTTTGTACGCCGGCCCGAACGTGATCAGCCCAGTATCACCAATCGGATGATGATACTGAACCGCTAAAAAAGTGTCGCCCTGAGTTTCGTTATCATCGGTCGAGGCTGGTTCGCCGTTGGCGATGTCGTTAGGAATCTGAAACGTGCTGTAGCTGTTGACGAACGTGACCTTCGTGAAGTTATTTCCGCCCGCGGGCAGGGTGGCCGTAGCGAACTGCCCCATGGAACTTGCATCGTTATGGGGGGAGTTGAAGTTCGGCGGATCGAGTCCGCGTGTCGTTTGGAAGCCGTTGAACGCGATATCGTAGCCGCCGAGGCTCCCGATGGGCGCATGATAGCCGAGCTGCGATTGGGCGTTTGTGTAGGAGCCGGCAGAGGCATAGCCGTCGAGACCCGGGGGACCGGTACCGGATCGAGTGGCCATGTTGAATACCGAACCGAAACGCAAGCCGTACTGCGCGGGGTATGCACCCTCTATAAGGTCGATGAAGGAGAGATCGTTGAGGTTGATCTCGCCGCCGATATCGCGATTGAGCTCTTGCGGCAAGGCGACCCCATCGAGCATGTAGTTGATGACGCCGTGGTCGCCGTTCATGTGCACGACGCCGTTTGCACCCCGAACCGCGCCGGGCATCTGGATCTCCATTTCGGAGAAGCTGTTGTTGAACGGCATCTGAGTCAGATACGCTTGATTCACCACGACGTCGCTGCCGCTTCCGTGAATTACGTCCGTCTGCGCTCGACTCACGACAACGTGCTGAATTTCTTTCAGCGTCGTTAAAACGATCTCGACGCTGGCGCCGCCGCTTCCGAGGTCGACACGTACGATACCCTGCAGGTCGCCGTACTGCGCTCCGACGTCATAAGTGCCAAGCGGAAGTGGCGGGAACGAGAAATGCCCGCGCGCGTTCGTCGTTACATGCATCGTGAGGTTGTTTCCGGACGCGCTTACTCGAGCGCCGACGACCGGGACTCCCTTATTCGTTACCGTTCCGGTCAAGAAGGCGCTGGCATTGACGGCGTAGCTCGGAGCGGCGCATGAGAAAACCAAGGCGCCGGCAACCAGCGCAATGTTAGCATAGCGCCGCAATAAGTTGTTCATCCAATCCTCTCGAGTTGCAGCGGGCGACGAGCTCCTTTTTGGCGTCGGAGTCACGAACCGGCCAAAAACAGCTTGCGCTTACAACTGAGATTAGCGTATCATTATCAAATAGTCAAGGCGACCCGAAGACTGGCATCTCTTCGGCGCGCCTCTACCGGGAAAACAAGCGCGGCTTCTTTAACGTGCAGGGCGTGAAGATCCCGACTGGCGTGAGCGCGTTTCCCCACGAAATCTATACGGCACCGCAAAGCTGGTCAAAAAGACGTATCCCAAACCGGTGTTTTACAAGAAGCACGACGTGGGGGGACATTTTGCGGCGTGGGAACAGCCGCAACTGTTGTGCGAAACGTTCGGGCTACGTTCCGGTCGGTAAGGAGCACTTCTAGGATGCTGATTCAAGCTGTGCGTTTCACCTTCGCGCCAGAAGACGCCGATAAAGCAGAAATGATCTTTCTCGAGCTTCGCGATGCTTCGCGCGCAGAGGCGGGCGTCATTGCCTTCGAGGTCGGTCGAGGGCTGGAGGCGCCCGCCGTTTTTGCGCTCTGGGAAGTCTATCAGGATCAGGCGGCTCTTGAGTCTCATAAAAACACGGAGCACTTCCAGCGCCTCGTCGTCAACGGCGTACGGCCGCTCTCAAAGGAACGAAGCGCGGTGCTCCTCTCTCCTATTTAGTCATACGATTGTCGTAACGGGGCGAATCGCTTTGGAAAGCCCTCGCGCCTGTAGCCTAAGAATCCAGAGCGAATAGCTCCACGATTCACCGGGCTTTTCCGCATGAACGGTCGTCAAATGGTCGTCAGAAGTTCGCCACGGCCGACAGCGCTTCAAAGCTCGGTCACCCAAAGCGCCAGGCGTTATCTTCAAGCCCGGAAAACGATAATTGGAATGAAAAGCCTTAGTAATCTCGGGGACATCGGTTAAGACCCGAGCGTGAAACGGATTGCATGGCGCCCGGTGCTGCTGGCGACTTGCGCTCTCGCAGCGCTCGTCCAGGTAGCAGCCGCGCTTGACGCGACCGGAATTAGTGGCGCCCCACCGTGGCTGGGCTGGTGGGGAGCCAATTCCGGCGCCTCTTCGACGCCCTTTAATCTCGCGGTTACGTCGGTCGAACCGGGCGGCCCGGCTGCTCGCGCCGGGCTTCGTCGAGGCGATCTTATTGACATCAGTGCGAACACGCTTGTCGAGCGTTACTCACTTTTCGAAGCGCCCCTCAACGGACGCCCTCTTCCCCTTTCGGTGCACAGCGGTTCGCTGCAGAGAAAGCTTACCGTCATACCGCGAGCGCCAAAACTTACGTGGTACTTCTGGCTGAGCACCTTCGCCGCTCTCTGGCTTCTGCTGTTTGCGGCGCTGATCGCATGGCGCCGCTCCGATGTACCTCAGATGCGACTGCTATCGCTGTGGCTCGCGGCCTTCGCGCTTACGGGCGCCCTAATCGGTTTCGCGGTCCCCTGGGCGTGGCTAGATGTTCTGCTGAATATCTCCTTGAGCGTAGCTGCGCCGTTGTCGGTGGCGTTGTTGGCGGCGTTCGCAAGCGGGTTCGCTCAACCGATCTCGCGGCCCCGTCGTATCGCACAGTGGCTATGTTACACATTCCTCGCGATCCTTTTCGTAAACTCTTTAATTGGGATTGTTGGCGTTGTCACGCTGCGGTTCGATCCGGTGCCCTTCGCCGAAGGGGTCGCGGGGCTATTTACGGTTGCGGGCGCGGTGCTCATGGCGGTGCTCTGCGGTCTCCTCGCAATTGCCGCATCCCGCGGGGTCGAGCGTCAGCGAGCGATATGGACGCTGGTACCTCTTGCGGCCTTTTTTTGTTTTTTCCTAGCGCAGGTGATCGCAAGCTCATCGTCGTCATCGTATGCCGATTCGATTGTCGTTGGCCTTGTGAGCACTCTAGTCTTAGTCACTGCACCGGTTGCGCTGACCTACGCGGCGCTGAGCCGCCGGCTGATCGACGTTGGCTTCTTCTTGAACCGCGCCGCGGTCTTCACGATCGTTTCGGCGATCGTGATCGGCGCTTTCATTCTGGCCGAATGGGCTGCCGGTGCTTGGCTGGCAAGCGCTACTCACGCCTCCAGCGCTGTCATCGGCATGATCGTGGCGCTCGGTCTCGGCATCTCGCTACGATACATCCATAGGTATGTCGAGCGATTCGTCGACCGCGTTTTTTTCCGCAAGCGGCACGACGATGAGTCGGCGTTGCGCCGCTTCGGGCACGAGGCGTCCTATATCTCTGATCGATCCACGCTGCTGGATCGGGCCGTAAAGACCGTGAAGGAGCACACGAGCGCGGACGATGCCGCGATCCTCGTTCGCGACGGCGCGGCCGTTTACGCTTTCGCCACCGATAGCCAGCGGGCGCAGGTCAGCGAAAACGATCCGGGCGTTGTCGCGCTTCGCGCGTGGAACAAGCCGATCGACCTGAACCTGTTTCCCGGTTCGCAGTTGCGCGGCGAGTTTGCGTTCCCTATGACCTCACGCGGCGAGCTTGTCGGCGTGCTCGTCTGTGCCCCAAAGCGCGACGGCGAGGCGTACGCCCCAGATGAATCGGAGGCATTGCTGGCTCTCGCGCATGGGGTTGGGACGGCGCTAGACACCCTGTGCAGCCATAACAGCGGCGTCATCGAGTCGATACGAGAGGCGCAAGCGCTGATGCTTCAAGAGCTTCAGAAGCTTCCGCTTGCAATCGTCAGCGCGCTGCGTCAGGAGGACAAACAGGAATAGCTAAGTCCGTGGCTGCGCTTTACTTTGCTAAGACACTTCAAAAAGTGCGTCACCGACCCGGCAACCAAAAATGCGAACCCGCGCGTGCGCTACAATCTCTGCGTGCGCCAGTAGCTTCCATGAGCGGCGCTTCGCCAGCCCACGGTGCCTCTGGTAAGGCCCATCTTGGCGCGACAATACTCTCTCCGGTAAGATCTAGCTTGGCGCGATTCGTGCTATTGACAGAGCGGCCAGTAGGGCGCAGCCTGGCTGTGAGAGTCGACGGCTCCGGCGGGATATTCCCAGCCCCGTGCGCTGCCAAGGGACGTTAGGAGCATGCCACTCGGATAGTCGACCACAAACACGTCGGTGTAGTCAGACACCAAGGCGAGTTTGTTGCTTTTGTGGTCGCCGCGCTGATCGCGGCGCGCACCGGCATCGCGAAGTATGCAGAACAAACGCCTACTACCATCAATGCGTGGACTGCAGAGTGCCTCATGTCACGCTTTTGCGGGCGTTGCGTGCACGTGTTTTGCGACGTGCTTCGGTCTGCTCCGACTGCGTTTTCCGCCGGCTTCCGCGAAAATTGTCGTAAGATTGTCGTAAACCTACCGTCGAGTTCGGGTGTGCCCGGCCGCTGTGCGGGGGCGGCCACCCTTGGCACCGTTGATGCGTGCGGCTCTCGCCTTAGCCTCCGACGTCGCACTGCCCGCGTGGCGGGCAAGCTCGGACATCCACTTTCTGCCGCCATAGACGCCGTGAAGGAGCGACAAGATCGTAAAGTCTGCATCGAGGTCGGGCCAGCTCAGAGACGTCCCACGACCCGAGACGCAGGCATTTCGCAGCTGCGACGGCGAGGCGTCACCTAGGCCTTGCAGGAGCTGCCTTGGGATGACGAGGGAGGCTCCATTGTTCATTTCCACAACGACACTGTTGCGCGTTGGAAGGTAACGCACAGAGATCGCAAGTGGCTCCGTCGCGAGGCGCCGATCACGGCGGCGAAAAGCAGCATCGATCTCCACGTTCCTAGGGCGGCGACGTTTTGTAGTGCTCATCAGCAATATGTTTCCCAGAGTTCCTCGAGTTCTCTAACGTGTTCTGTTACTAGCTCCTCGGCTTCGCGAACCTGAGCCCGCGTAAGTTGCCGATCGGCCTCGCGAAGCGTGATCGTCCCATCCGAATTGAGCCGAAACACGGCTTCCGCGGCACCTGCAGCGCCGTGGCGGGTATGGACGTGCCTTGGCTCATGGTCACCTGGGATTACGACGAGTCGCCAGCCCCGCGCGAGTATCGACGGCATGGGTTACTATAACCGAACTGTTGGGTTTTGTCCAGACCCATTTTAGCCTGTCACCACAGTAATCACCGGCTCTCGGCTTTGGGGCCGACGCCAGCCGTTGCGCTAACTGCTACTGCCCCTCCGCGATCCGCATTCTCCGTTGCTGTATCTCCAACAGATGAGAGTCAATCCGTCGCCGCTATTCACGCCGTTTTGCGAGGCACGTTGCGCGACGCTGGCTCCGCGTAATCCGAGCCGCCGCCGCCGGCGCCGCCGCTACCGCTCCGCACGCACGCAGAGTGCCTGTTTCGTCGCGGTTCCGATTGCGTGTCGCTTACACTGCTCCTTACTAGACGCGCGAGTCCAAGCTACAGCGCGTAAAGCACCTCATTTAGATGACCGTAATACACTGTAACCTTCGCCTTTCCGTCCCCAAGTGAACTCGTGTAGCCATACCCGGAAGACGAGTCGTAGGTTAGCGATCCGGTAATTGTTGACGACCCGGAGATTATGGTGAACGACTCCTCGATTGGGCCACTGCCCTCATCATATCTCCCCTTGACGATCAAGGTACCCGGGTATGGGCCAGTCGCCCTACCGAGATGTTTTGTGTGAAAATGGCACGACAGAGGGAATATGCAATGAGTGACGAGCCGGGCTTTGAGAACTTCGTTGCCGGAAGAACCGGAGCGTGCACGCACGAGAGGCGCCAGCGCATCAGGATTCGGCGACCGCGCCAATCCGCCGCACCCGGCCAGTAGAGCGACGGCGACGCAAGCGTTTAGTAGGTAAGGGAGCCGCGAGATCGTCTTCATACAGAAGCTCCTTCGTAAGCGCGACAGGTAGTCACATTCCGTGGAATAATTCGCGGAAATCCGCGTCTGCGCGCCGGGCGAAAATGTTCGGGGATAGGGACCTGCCGCCGTACCGCGTGCGTGAAAGCCGCACCACTCCTCAAGGCCGTCTCCGCCGCAGGAGCCATCGTGGGACCCTCGGAGCCGTAAGGCGTTCAACTTTGCCTTTATCGGAGTCTGGGCGGTTAGGACTAACGATACTCGGCGACGCGGACCGGTCTACAGTACCTATGTTGCCCAGCAGCGTCTCTGCCGTAGGATTCTGCGATGGGGCCAATCCGCCGCAGCCCTCAAGCACTGCAGCCGCAGCGCAAACGCTTAAAGCGTAATGCCCAGGTGAGATTGTTTTCATACGGATGCTCCTTTACACGCAAAGCGCGTGGCTTTGGAACCGCGTTAGCTACAATGGCGGCGGGATGCATTTGCCGGCCGCAACGCGGCATATAGCCATGCGAGCGGGGTACATGCCGGCGTCGAACGGCGACCCCTGCACTTTTCTCAGCGCACCGCTGCCGGTGATGGCATAGGCGGAAACGTTGCCGGTGCTATTGTTTGGGAAATATGCGAACTTGCCGGTAAAATCCACTGCCCCAGGCGTAGGATTAGAGCCTTCCTTGCCATCCTTAAATGGGGAGCCCGTCACCGGCGTCAGTGCGCCTCTAGTCGAGTCAATGGTATAGGCGGAAATATTGGCTTCGTCGTTGTCACCCTCGTTGGATGCATAGGTGAACCTACCGTTAGGAGCGATGATCAAACCTACAGGACCATATCCCTCTGCAAACGGCGATCCCGGCAGTGATCTCAACGCGCCGCTGGTCGCGTCGATCGCAAAGCCGTAAATACTGTCGGATCCTAAGCTAGCCACGTAAGCGAATTTTCCGGAAGGACATACCGTCACGCTAATTGGGCCTATGCCGGCGGCAAACGGCGATCCTTTGACCGGTGTCAGTGCACCGTTGTTCGCGTTAATAGAGTACGCGGAAACGTTATTCGAGCCATAGTTGTCTACATAGGCGAACTTGTCCACGGGATCGACTGCTACCGAGAAGGGCTCGTGGGCCGTCTTAAACGGCGAGCCGTTCACCGGTGTCAGCGCGCCGCTGTTCGCATCGATGGCATACACGAAAACGTTATTGGATCCGAAGCTGGGAACGTAGGCGAACTTGCCCGAAGGTTCGACGGCGACGCTATAAGGACCGGAGCCCGCAGCAAACGGCGACCCTTTCACTTTTTTCAGTGCGCCACTGCTCGCATCAATCGAGTACGCGGCAACATCGTTGGAGCCAAAGTTGGCAACGTAGGCGAACCTGCCCGTGGGGTCGATCGCGATTCCAGCGGGATCAGTGCCCGCCGCAAACGGCGACGCCGCAAGCGGCGTCAGCGCGCCGCCGGTCGCGATTGAATAAGCGGAAACATTCTTGGAGCCAAAGTTGGTGACGTAGGCAAACTCAACGGCGACGTCGCGGCCACTACGCTCACGCTCGACCGGTTGGACAGCGCCGCGCGAGCCGAGCGGCAACGCTTGCGAGCCCGACGTTGTGTTGGAGCATCCCGCGATTAGCGCTGCGAGTACGGGGATCGCCGCGCGATTCGCGGTCGCTAAAGATAGGCGCATGGTGCCGAGTCTCCCTTCATTCCTAGGCTTCACGTTCAGAACGCGCCGATGCCGTTGGGGGTCCCCCAGCCGGTTGGTCCGGAGTACGTTCCGAACTCATCGGTTCCGGCAGTGCAGAGGTAGCTGCCCCTTAACCGAGGGTGGCAGCCGTTGTTGCCGCTACTGATGACGTGGAGGTCCTCCTGGAGCTTCTTTTTGCTCAACGTCCAGAAGATTTTGCCCCCGTCTTGCTTTTCGGCGTTGCCTGCAAGCGCGAATGCGCCGGCGACGATCGGAGTGGCAATGCTTGTGCCGGAAACGCCAAACCAGCCCGCTTCTCCATATGTATCGTACTCCGCGACATTCCAGGCGACGGCCGCGACGTCGTTCGCCGTCCGCCCCGCGCAGTTGGGATCGTGCTGCCACGAGGGTTTGGCGAAGTTTGGCGCACAGCCGCCGCCCGTGTCGGGCCAGACGACTTCGTTATAGATCGAACCGCTTTTCGAGAGGATCGTACCGCCGACTGCAACGACGGTTGCGAACCCCGCCGGAGCCATGAGGCCATAGCCGGTGTCACCGGCGGCGGCAAGGTAGGTTACGCCCGGCGCGTCGAAAGCCGTGGGTGGGCAGGTCATCGTACCACATGTCAGGCTGTTACTGATGATGTGTGCGCCCAGCTTCACGGCTTCCGCTTCAGCCTTATCGAAATTGGCACCGTCAAAGGTGTTCGCTTCGATCAGGTAGATCGTACAGTTCGGACAGCTGGCTGAAACCATCTCGACATCGATGTCGATCTCAGAACACCAACCGTCCTGTCCCGTGCAACTCTCGGGATAGTGGCTCTGCTGCCCGTCCTGATTGTATTTGTAAAATTTCGCCTTCGGCAGGCGGTAATGCCGGCGGTACACCGCGAGGTCCGAGGCGACGTTGGGGTTGTCGTATGAATCGACGATCGCGACGATCTCTCCAGAGCCTTTGCTCGATGAGGGCAGGTTGTAGGCCGCCTCAATATCTCGGGCACCCCATCCCGGCTCTTTGTCTTTAGGGCTCTTGTTTAAGATCAACAGCTCGCACTGCACCTCGCCGGGAGCGGCTTCCGGACAGGCGCGGTGCGCAAGGTTCTGCGCCTGCCACTGCGGGATCGAGTGCCCATCTACTCTGCTCGCGCCGGGCACGTTTGCGAGCGGGTCAGTAGCCGTGCCCGCGTTGCACGCTCCGAGCAGAATCGTCGGCACGAGCAGCGGCAGAGCAAGAATACCGGTCCCAAAACGCAAGCGTCTCATTTTGAATGCTCCTGTGGTAGAGACGGGCCTATTGATGCTCCAATGCTAACCGCGAGATGCGGGACGTCGGAAGGGACGATAGGACAACTTATCCTCACAAGTTGGCCGCCCTGAGGCTAAGGACGCCGATGGCGGCTACTCGAAGCTGCCAAGCGGGATGGAAGACCGTGGGCGCCGATGCGACCCGTCCGAATTTGGCAGCCTTTTGCGGCGCTACCGGCTCGCCGCGGGGCTCTCGCAGGATGCCCTTGCCGAGCGCGCTCGGGTCAGCTCTAATGCAATCAGCGCTCTGGAACGAGGTCGTCGGCGCATACCGCAACGCGAGACGCTCGAATTGCTCGCGGGAGCGTTGGCGCTGAACGCCGAGCAGCGCCGTACGTTCGAAGGGGCGGCGGTGCGCACGAGCTCGCCGCGGCGCAGAGAGGGAGGCTCTGTCACACTGGGGCCTTGGCCAAGCAGGCTGGCGAATCTGCCGCTTTCGCTCAGTCTATTCGTTGGTCGCGAAACCGAGCTTGACGCGATCGCGGCGCTCCTGAGCGAACATCGGGTCGTGACGCTCGCTGGAGCCGGGGGCATCGGCAAGACGCAGACGGCACTCCGAGCCGCAACCGCCTTCAGCGACGCGGCAGAGTGGGCCGTCTGTTTCGTCGGCCTTGCGCCGATCAGCGATCCTTCGCTGGTTACGACATCCATCGCGACGGCACTTGGCGTGCAAGAGGTTTCGAACCATCCGTTGCTCGAGACGCTGGTCGCGTTCTTGAAAAATAAGACAATGCTCTTGGTGCTCGACAACTGCGAGCATGTGATTGGGGCAGCTGCAGGCGTCGCCGACTTCCTGGTACGCGGCTGCCCGAGCTTGCGAATCCTGGCCACGAGCCGCGAAGCGCTGCGAGCGGCGGGCGAGCGCGCCTACCGTCTGCCCTCGCTTAATGAAAGTGACGCCGTCACGCTTTTTGCCGATCGTGCGCAAGCCGCCGACGCTCGCTTCGCAGTGACCACCGCGAACAGGCTGGCTGTCGGCGAGATCTGCAGGCAGTTGAGCGGCATTCCACTCGCGATTGAGCTCGCCGCTGCACGAGCATCCATCTTGCCGCTTAGCGTGCTGACGAAAGAATTTGAGGACCGCTTCGGTGTGATCGGTAGCGAGCGCACCGCGCCGCCACGCCAGCAGAGAATGCGCGCCACGATCGACTGGAGTTACGAGCTCCTTGCTGCTCCGGAGCAGCGGCTCTTCGAGCGCCTCTCGGCATTCGCTGGAGGCTGCACCATCGAGGCGGCGACCGCCGTTTGCCAGGGAGAAGGCATCGCAGCGGACGACGTATTGCCGCTGATCTCCTCGCTCGCTAACAAATCGTTGGTTGTCGCGGACCTCGAACGAGACGAACCGCGCTATCGATTGCTCGAGCCGTTCCGCGAGTATGCTCGCGAAAAGCTGGAAGCGCGCAGAGAAGGCGACACCATTGCGCAACGCCATTTGCAGGCGTATCTCGAGATTGCCGCGCGCTTCGTTCCCCACGACCGGCATCACACGGTCCATTACGGACATCCTTACAACGAAATCGGAAACTGGCGTGCAGCGATTCGCTGGGCCTTGATCGAGCGCAAAGACGTGCTGGGCGGACAGCGACTCGTTGCGGAAGTCGTTTGCTTGTGGGGCAGCACAGATCCGGTCCTCAGCGACGCGAGGCGCTGGATCCCTGCCGCGCTCAAGCTTGTCGATGAGCAAACGCCTCGCGACGTGATCGCGAAGCTCAGGCTCGCAGAGGCAGAACTCGCAACGCACCTCGAGCAGCAGGCGCTACAGCTTACGAGCGCACGCGAAGCCGTCGCGTACTATCGCGAGACCGGCGATGTCTTGCGCCTCGTACGAGCGCAGACTCTCGTCGGCCATGCGCTCTACGCTTTTGGACAGATCGATGAGGCACGCTTGATCCTCGAAGAAGCGTTGAGCACCGCCCGCAGCCTCGGCTATCGCTGGGACACGTGGCGCCTCTTGCGTAACCTTGGCGATTGCCTTATTGAGCATGACCTCATGGCATCGCGCACCTACCTGACGGAGGCTTTGCACCTCCTTCAGGCTGCGGATGACCAACGTAACAGCGAACTGATGGCAATGGATTTTGCAGGGCTCGCCTTCGAGGAAGGCGACGCCGAGTCGGCCTTGCGCCAGTTGACCGATCTGTTTTCAAACAGTCGTGATTTTGTGACTTCGAGACGCTCGGCCATAAACGCGCGACTCTGGATCGCGGAATATCTGATGGTACTCGGCCGATATGAGGAGGCGTGGGAGCACACCAGCGAGGCGCTTACGGCCGCACGCGAGGAACACTTGGACGTTATCGCCGGAGAGTCACTCGCCCATCTCGTCGCCATCGCGGTCGTGCGCGAACCGAGCTGCCTATCGGACATAAATGTTGAAGCTGCGCGGATACTGGGCTTCGTCGATGCGCGAATGCGAACGTTGGGCTCAGCGCCATTCTTCCGCCGCGACCAGCTCTTCGCAGCGCTGCGCGAAGGGTTTGGCGCAGAAGCTTTTGCGAATCTCGTGGCCGATGGCTCCATAATGACCGAAGACGAAGCTGTTCAGTCAGCGATGGCTTTGTAATGATGTTCCGGCTGGTTTTTGCGGGGCTTTTCGTCTGCGCTATGGCTGGGTGCGTAAATCGAGCCTCGGCGCCGGAGCGTTCGGATTTGCTGGTCATCGCGACCACGGTGGAGCCCACGTCGCTCAATCCGCTCTACCTACAGGGGCGCGACGCCTGGGACATCGGTGCGCTCGGCTATTCTAGTCTTACGACGTACGATCGCCGTGGCGCGATCGTTGCTGATGTTGCCACGGTCGTGCCGACGATGGCGAACGGCGGGATTTCTCGCGATGGTAAACGCATCGTCTTTCACTTGCGGCGTGACGTCAGGTGGCAGGATGGCTATCCCTTGACAGCTCGTGACGTCGTCTTTAGCTACCGGGCGACTGTGAACTCTTCGAATGACACCCCGTCGCAGGGTGTCGACACCAGCATCGCGAGAGTCTGGGCGCCCGATTCGTATAGCGTGGTCGTGGATCTCAGACGTCCGGAAGCGGCGTTTGTGACCAGCTTCTTTGGCGGAGACGGCGGTTCCATTTTGCCCGCACATCTGCTCGCTGCGTACGCGAATCTGAATCACGTTGCGTTCAACGGCGCGCCGATTGGATCGGGTCCTTACCGCTTCACGAAGTGGATACGCGGCGACCTTCTCGAGCTCACGGCAAACGACCGCTATTACGGGACGAAACCGGCGATTCAGCACCTGAGCATCCGCTTCGTGGACAGCCAGTCAACCATCATCAACGAGCTGATAACCAATGAAGTCGACGCGACGTTCTTTGCGAATCCTTCGAAAATAGCGGCCCTGCGGTCGGTTCCAGATCATCGTGTCGTTGTGACGTTGCTTCCGAATGTTGGGACGATTGTCTTCAACCTGAGCGATCCCATCCTAAAGGACGCTGCGGTTCGCCGGGCGTTCGCCTCGGCAATCGATCGTCGCACGCTGGTGGCAAAGGCCGCGTTCGGGCTGTACGATCCCGACACGGGCATGCGTGGGATGTTCACCTGGGCATTCGATCCCAATGCGGGCTCGATTGCGCATAATCCAGCCCGAGCGCGAGTGCTGCTTAGCAATGACGGCTGGATTCCAGGGGCCGATGGGATACGCGTGAGAAACCGACGCCGGCTAGAGATGCAGCTCGTTTTCAGCGCGCAAATTTCTGTTTTCGATGAGGCTGCGCCGCTGATGGTCGAGGAAGCTCGCGCCGTCGGCATCGACCTCATGATAAGGCAGTACGACCGGAGAGTACTTTGGTCGCTCGACGGACCGCTCTACAAAGGACGGTTTCAGGCTGCGCTGGTGAATCTCCAGAACGGCCTTGACCCGGAGCCTTCGGCGTTCCTCTCGTGCAACCAGCGCCCACCCATCGGATACAACTTTGCGCGCTATTGCAGCGCGGCCGTGGACCGTGCTTTGCAGCGTGCGGCTTCAGTGTACGATCGCGCCGAGAGGAGACGCATCTATGGCTTCGTTCAGCGGCGACTCATTGCGGACGTTCCTTACTATTTTTTATGGCAGCCGAGCGAGATCGATGTCATCCCTACAGCTCTGCGTGGCTACGAGTTCTCACCGGGTGGCGGCCCGTACAGTTCAGTGGCGCGTTGGCGGCTGCAGCAGTAAGTCAACGCGGGAACAACAGCCTCCAAGCACGGCGCCGGGCGCTCCGCGATATTGGCGTAAGTATGTCGGCAAACGCAGCCGACTCGTAAGATGTGCTCGTTGTCGAGCGCGCCGTCGTGAAAGGCGTTGCTCGACGGCAGGCGATGGCCAAATTCGGACTCTGACCACTTACCTCAATTGTAGGTGGTTACGCTTTCAGCCCTCGGCGCCGAAGTCAAAACGCAAAACGCGCTGAAAAAATCAGGCGTTTCCGATGGTGGAGATGGGGGGACTCGAACCCCCGACCCCTTACATGCGAAATGATTCTGCCTCGGACCAGCCATCGTCCAAGAAGCCCCGAAAACGCCGCAAAGCGTCGTAGTCATCGAAGCTTTGCGATTTCTCGAACGTCCGCCGCCGTCCGGGAATTTCCGGATTATTACGCAGGAATGGTCGTCAAATGGTCGTCAGATCGTAAACCCTTGAGCAGAACACAAACCGCTCTGACTTCGGGGTCTCCACGGACCAGGGGCGCCACGTCGATGAGAAGCCTTAATGAAGGGCGCTGCTCGAGAGCGCAAGTCCGCAACGCCTGCCGATTCCGGTCGCCACGAACATGGTAGCCATGACGGGCCTCCTTCAGGACACCGCGATCGAGGATGCCGGCAATAAGTCGGCGCCGGAGACCTTGACGACGGCCTTCCACGCGGCTTCCTGGTTGGCGCGATCGTGGAGGTGCGGGTGGCGCATCGCCTCGATTGGGCCGGTGAGCTTCTTGGGCGCCGAGGCGAAGAATTGCCCGGAGACGTCGGTTCCAAACTCCGATGCCTGGAGGTAGCGATGAGCTGCGATCTCCGGCGTCTGAGACATGCCGGGGATCAGCTTTGTCAACGGAATCATCAGCGACTTCATGACCGGGCCGAGGTTTCGCACCGCCATGGTGTCGGGCGCGCTGCCTGGCGAGACGGCATATACCGCCATGCCCGAAGGTAGCCGGCGCGACAGCGCCGCGGCCCACCAAGCAACGATGAGTTTTGCGTCGGCATACGCCCGGTTGGGCTCGTACTTCACGTTCGGCCCATTGCGCAATAGCGCTTCCACCACGGCGCTGCGGTCGCCGTGGAACCGCTTCGCCGCAAGTTTCGCTACGTCCGTATAGCTGAACATGGGTACGTCCCCCCGGGCAGGTTCTGCGCCGGCGATAACGATGCGCGCGTTGGAACTCAACAGGTTAGCGCGAAGCAAACCGATCGTCAGTCGATGATGACCGATGAGTGGGGCCTGAGCGGCCTCGATGCCTTCCGGGGTGAGCACGCGTTTCTTACCGCCGACCATCCCCGCGTTCAGCAGCAGAAAATCGATCGGCAGACCCCGCTTAACGAGTTCAGCGAGTGCTGATTGAACGCTGAGCGGCGAGTCCAGATCCAGCTCTAGCGGTGTAAAAACCTGAGTCTTGGTCTCCGCCGTGAGCTCCGCGGCCGTTTGCTTTACCCGGGCTAGACTGCGCCCGGTGATGATAACCTCGCGGTAGCCCTTAGCGGCGAGCAGGCGCGCTGCTGCGAGCCCAAGCCCCGAGGTGGTGCCGGTGACCAGAGCGATTGAATGTCTCAAACGGTTCATTGATTGGCTCCTGTGGTGAAGAGAGGGGCGAACCGGGAGTGCCCCGCATCGCAGGGTCCGGCTTGCTAATTTCGAACCTTTCAGTACAATAATGGATCGGACGGTCAAACGCAAGGAGTTTCGAACCAAATGATTCAAAATACCGCGAGGCCTCGTGGACGACCGCGCAACTTCGATGAGAGCGCCGCGCTCGACAAAGCGATCCAGATCTTTTGGTCTAAGGGCTACGACGGCGTGACGATCGACGATCTCGTCGCAAGTATGGGCGTCGGGCGGCCGAGCCTGTATTCCGTTTTTGAGTCCAAGCGGAAGATATTCTTGCGCGTCCTCCATGCGTACGCCGAGAGAAAGGGCGCTCTGACCGCGAAGGCGCTCCTCGAGCCGGCTACTCTGCGCGAGTCGATCGCAAGCTTTCTCAGGTACGCCGTCACAAGTGCGACACAGAGAGGAAGCGCTTCAGGCTGCCTTATCATGTGTGTCGCGCCGCTTGTCAACGACGTCGAGGTCCGGCAGTTCCTACGGAATGCAGCCGCTGCCGCGGTGGCGCTGGTAGAACGCCGTTTCCAATCCGGGATTAGCGCGGGCGAAATCCCATCTGACTTTCCGGTCGCCGCGCGCGCGAGCCAAGTTCTCGACCTATCCCGCGGTTTAACGATGCGTGCACAGATGGGCGTGTCGCGTAAGGCGCTCCTCAAGGACGCCGAGGAGGCAGCCGACTTCGTGCTCCGCCCATGACGTGCACCAAGCTTGCGCGTTCCATGAGGGCGGTGCCCCAAACTTGAGTGTAATTCTCACAGTTAAGTGTAGGTTCTCAAACTAAAGTGGAAGCTACAGCAGCGTCTCGCGAATCGGAAAAAGCGCGTTGGATCCGCGAACGACGGTTCGGATTGGAAAGGGAATGCTTGCACCGCTCCCCACGGATATAAAGATTGAGCGGTATAACGCGCGCCTCTTCAAGCAGCCATTTTGCGAGCGTCGCTTCCAGATGCACAGACGCCGATTCCAAAAAAGCTAATGAAATCGGCGCGTTTCTTGGTGGAGATGGGGGGACTCGAACCCCCGACCCCTTACATGCGAAGTAAACGCCGCGCAAAACGAAGAGTGCGTACGAAACGCAAGAAATAGCCAATTCTCCATGCTACGGCGCGCTTTTCGCCGCGGAATTTTCGTCCGCTAGCGTTCGCGTTTTCCGCCAGTTTCCGCGCGAATTGTCGTAAGATTGTCGTACGCAATCACGTAGCCGCTTAGCCACGCAATGGAAGGGGCCGGGGGAGTGGGCTATCCCTGCTGTTACGACATTGGCTGATGCTCGATCTTTGCAGCGCTTCTAATTGGCGTGCATCGAATAGAGCCAGAGCAATCTGCAGCTTAAGCGCTCAGCCGAAGGCCCGCGCGTGTTGAACCGCCTCGACTTCCGACATTTTCGCGCCGGCAGACATCAACTCCCTGAGTTGAGCATCACCAAGCTCACCGCCAAGCACCGCGAGCGCCCGATCGTACGCGGGGCCGAACTCATCTGCAGATCCAAGCATGCGGACTTGAGCGCCGACGAAACCGAATATCCGAGCGGCGGTCGCGTGGTCCGCACAAGCCGCCGCGCCTTCATCCAGCGGCTGTAACACAGCAGCGGAGGCGAGATGCTGCAGTGATCGGGCGACTGGGAACCGCAATCTAAGGCGTTGCGCGAGTTCCAGCGCTTCTTTTGAACGCGCTCGCGCTTCATCATACCGGCCCAACGTAGTGAGGTACAGTGCCATGTCAGAAAGCGCATATGCGATACCCGGCAATTGGTTCAGGGTGTGGGAGTTTGCGAGCGCATTGGCTGCGAGCCGGAGCGCCGCTTCCGCGTCCCCTGCGAGAAACTCCACTCCGGCGAGTGCGATATTTGCCGACGAAACTATAGAACCCGCACCAATCGCACTTGCGAGGGCGACTGCCTCGGCCAGAGAGCCACGAGCCGCCGGGAGATTGCGCATCTCAGTCTGCATAATGCCAGTCCGCATTAAGATGGAGGCTGTCATGCGACGATCGCCCATTGATCGCGCTTCCTTCAACGCATCCCGCAGCATCGGTGCCGCTTCCCTCGGTCTTCCCATACACGCGAGTGCCACGCCCGCCAAGCTCCGCGCCTGAGTTGCCCCAAGGATGTCGTCGAGCTCTCGATAGCGAGCTAGAGCGCGCGTCGCAGCGGCTAGCGAAGCCTTAAAATCCCCGAGCCGTCGCGCGCAGTCTGCTGCGGCGTGTTCGAGCTGCGCCACGACTGTTAAAGGCGTGTGCTTATCAACGGCATCAAGTGCCGTGCGCACCCATTGCTGTGACTCCGTCCGCGAGAAGCTGAGCGGGAGTGCCCCACGTATTGCCGCGAGGCGTTGCCCCAGCTCTACGTCGCCGCACCGCACGAGAGCCCACTCGAGCGCGGCGCGCCAGTTCTCGGACTCCACTTGGGCGCGCTCGAGGCACTCGCATTCGGACGTCGTGTTCCACTCCTGCTCGAAGCGCTCGGCTATATGAAGATATGCGAAGGCATGGCGTCTCGCGATACGCTCATGCTCTCCTAGCGCTATCAGTTTGTCGCGCGCATACTGTCGTGACGATTCTAAGAGGCAATAACGCTGCTCGCCGCTGACCGATTCGGCGACGAGGAGGGACTTCGTTACCAGCGAGCTGATGAGCTCGATCACATCGACATCATCTTCATTGTCAGCCGCGCATACTTCCGTGACGGCTTCGAGCGCGCCACCGCCGGCGAAAATGGAAAGCGACTCGAAGAACCGCTGTTCTCGCGGCGTCAGCAGGTCGTAACTCCAGTCGAACAGGGCTTGCATGGTCTGGTGCCTCGGCAGGGTCCTAGGGTCTGAGCTCCGGAGCAGCCGGAAGCGCCGGTCGAGCCGCTCCGCGGTCTGACGAGGCGTGAGCACGTTCATGCGAGCGGCGGCGAGCTCGATGGCGAGCGGAATGCCATCGAGGCGGCGGCATATCTCCGTAACGTGAGCGGCACTGTCATCGGTCAGCGTAAAATCAGAGTGCGCGACACGCGCGCGGTCCACGAAAAGTGCGGTCGCCCCATGTGAAAGGGCATCCTGAACGCTGGGTGATTGCGGGACCGAGAGCGATGCGAGCCGATAAACGCACTCACCCGCGACTTGCAGCGGCCGACGACTCGTCGCGAGAAATTGCACTGACGGGCATTCCTGCACGATGCTCGCCGCAACATCGCGAGCTCGATTAATGACGTGCTCGCAGTTGTCGAAGATTAGGAGCAGGTGTCGCGTCCTGAGGTATGCGATCGCGGCCTCCAGCGTGGGTCCCATGCTCGAAAAAAGCCGCAAGGCCGCCAAAACGGCGGCGCCCACCGCTCCTTCGTGCGCTAGCGGAGCGAAATCGACGAGCCACACGCCGTCGGGGAAGCACTTTATCGCCCCGCGCGCCAGTTCCACCGCAGCGCGCGTCTTCCCGACTCCGCCAGCTCCGACCACGGTCACCACCCGATGCTGCCGCAGAAGCACCGCAATCTCGCTCAGCTCAGTTTCGCGCCCCACGAACGAGGTCAGCGCCTTCGGGAGATTGCTGTGCGAGATCGCTCCGTTATCCGATCGAGCGAACCCCAGCAGTGACCGAACATCGCGCTGCGGCCGGCGGGAAGAAGCCACGGCGCTTCGCAGTTCCACTTCACGCTGGGGAGGCAAATCGAGCGCGCGCGCTAGCGATGTCACCGTCTCGACGTGCGGGCGCGTTCGCGCACCGCGCTCTAGAGTGCTAATCGCCTCAACACTCAGCTTCGCCCGCTCCGCCAGGTCCGATTGCGTCATCCCCGCATGGAGGCGGAACCGCTTCAAAAGCTCCCCAAAGGGGTCCCGACCAACAGCCTTCATCTGCCCCTCCACATGGGCGGCTGGATTGTACGGGTCATTTGTACGGCCGTACCTGGACCTCTTGCCTGCCGCGCGGCGACAATGGAAGAAGAGAGCGCGCAGCAACGGAAAGCGCTGGCAGCTCCCAAAAGAATCTTTTCGGCAAGGAGAGTCAGAGATGTGGATTCCGAAAGCGATAGGTCACGCCTTCGTCAGCTCCGTTACACTGTGCGTGATCGCTGGCTGCTCTGGCGGCAGTCCGCAGATAGCGCAGACCCCCCTGGGGCAGAATCGACTCTTAGGTCGTCTCGGAGCGCCGGTTTCCGGTCACTCAGTGATGATGCCAAGCTTCTTCAGTCCCGACGCAAAGGGAAAGCCCTTGATTTTCGTCTCGGACGAGTCGGGGTACGTCGTTGACATTTACTTGCAGCGAGGCAAAAACAGGAAGGTCGGTCAGATTGCCGGTTTCGCCTTCCCGCAGGGAATCGCGACCGACACCTCGGGCGATGTTTATGTCGCAGACAGTGATCCCGCCACTGACGTTCCTGTCTATGCACCTCCTTATTCTGGTGCGCCGAAGCTTAATTTTGGATGATACGGGATACTATCCCCAAGGTGTTGCCGTTTCGCGTCGAGGCATGGTCGCCGTCGCTAACGCCTGTAATGCCCCAAGCTGCTCGCCCAGTTCAGCGAGCATTACCTTCTATCAAAAGAACTCCACGACGGCATGCGCAACGATCATCGCGCCGGCGAGCTTCCTATACTTGGAAAACGCCGCATTTGACGACAAGGGGAATCTCTATGCGGTGGGATTCGACAATAGCGGTGCACTCGTCGGTGAGGTCAAAGGAGGGTGTAAGGCAAAGAAGTTCATATCCCTCACTACAGGAAATTCAGTTGGCATTTCATATGCCATCCAAGTCGATGAAGCCGATCAAATCGCTATACTCGATTCGCACGCTGATGCAATCTATACATACAACCCTCCCAAGAACGGCTCTCTTGGCAACCCCGTCACGACAACGCCACTGACGACGAGCGGTTCTTTTCCAGTAGATTTCGTCTTTTTGGCTTCCGGTACCAATTTGTACACGGCCGAACTGCCGGGAAGCAATGGCTACGCGAAGAAGTACGCCTTTCCGGCGGGCGGCACTCCGGAAAAAACCATTACGGTCGGCGGAGGACCGGTAGGTGTGGCTGTGACCCCGCCTCTTCGACCGTAACTCTCGCGTCGCTGCGCCATTTAGTAGCCACGTCTGCAAGGGGATGAGCTTTCGCGTTCACGCGTTTGCCGCTCCCTGCGCCGCAGCAAACCACCTCTACTCCGCGCGCATTAGTTACGTCAATACGTTGCATCGGTCCGAACGGTCGTACCATTGTCGTAGATGCGTCCCGAATTTCCGGCCGTTACGTCAAATTCTGTTTCGCGTCAAAGCTTTGCAACGGTCCAGACGAAATCGCTCCGGTTCTTGACCCCTTACACCGATTGTAAACTCCTTCGATCTGCCGGCTTTGCCTCAAAAGGAGAATACCAAATCCTCAATGAAATCGGCGCGTTTTTTGGTGGAGATGGGGGGACTCGAACCCCCGACCCCTTACATGCGAAGCAAGTGCTCTACCAGCTGAGCTACATCCCCACGCCCTTCGCCCCTCGGCTCCGCTCGGGGTGACACGGTCAAGGTGATTGGGCGACCTGGAGGATTGTACGCGCCGCTCTGGGCACCTGTCAAAGCAGATGAGCAAGCTATTGCCGATCGCGCTTTTGATTGCCGTAGCATATCCGGGCGGCGCCGCTGCTGCGCGAAGTACGGACCCCTTTACGGTTGCCATGAGTCGTTGCAACAGTCAGATGATCGATAATGCCTCCGAGCGTGTTCGCGATTACGATCGTCATCCGCCGGCCGACAACTCCAAAGCGTTGGTGACGCGGTACGGCGCGCTTGCGGACGTCGTCGCGATACTTACCGAAGAGCACGGGATTCTCAATAGCGTCTGTTCGAGCGATGCACAGAAGGCGCCGCTCTTCGCGCAAATTGCGGGCAATTTCCGCATGGGGCGTTGTATTGGAAAGCGATATTGCAGCTCGTTTAAACGCATCGTGTCCGCCGGCGGTCAAGGCGTTCCCGACGATTATGCTTGCCGACGCATGGCTCTCGCTGGCAAACCTCGTCAACGAGAACGGCGGGGCGGTGCCGCTCGAATTCAGCGACGTCATTCCAAAAATCCGGAGCCGGGCCCAAGCCGTTGGACTCACGCTGCCGGCGTGGCCGGAGACGTCGCAGTACTGGCGCGATCAGCTGGATGCCAAGGAGAAGCCGATCATTCAAGCCTGCCAGTCACCCTCGGCCACCCCCTCACCCTAAGGAGTCCTTGGCCGGGGCAAGATTTTTGCGAATAGTTCGCAAATAGCTTGCTAATGGGCAGCCGTGCCGACTATGTGACGAGGCCGCGCGAGCTGATCGCGAGCATCCTTGCGCGTGAGCCACGCTTTCTTTCGGCCGCCGAGATCCACGCGCAGCTTCAGCGTGCGGAAGCTCGCGTCTCGCTGTCAACCGTCTATCGCACGCTCGATCGCCTCCACGAGCGAGGGGATGTCACGGTGCGCTCCGACGCCGAGGGCGAAGCGACCTACATGTTGTGTGAACCGGCGCGACATCACCATCATGCCATTTGCGACGAATGCGGACGTGTCGAGGACGTGGACTGCGCCGCGATTGAAGTTTTCGCCGAATCGCTGCGCACTTTGCACGGATTCGAGCTCAACGGCCATGCATTGGAGTTCTTCGGGCGGTGTCGGGCATGCCGTTAAAGTGTGCTGCGGTCCTCGCGATGCTGTTCGCGGTGACGGCCTGCGCGCACACCCTTCGACACGCTCAGGGTGACAATGGAACGGCCCAGGGTGACGATAAAATTGTAGTCGCGACCACGATATCTACGCTCAATTCGTTTGTGGAGGGCGTAGGCGGCGAACACGTTATCGTCAAGAACATCGTGCCGATCGGGGCGTCGCCCGAGACGTTTGCGCCGGCACCGCAAGACGTCGCAACCGTCGCCGATGCTCGGATACTCGTGGAAAACGGTGCGGGCTTGGAGACGTGGCTCGACAAGCTATTGCGCGACGCAGGGGCGCGAGACTTGCACGTCGTCATCTGCGCCGACGGCTTACCGGCCAAGAACGACAACCCGCATCTATGGATGGATCCCGTTTTCGCCAAGCACTACGTAGCGAAGATTCGCGACGCGCTGATTTCGGTCGACGCGCGGAATGCTGCCGACTATCGGCGGAACGCAGCGGCGTACGATGCGCGACTGGAAGAGCTTACAGCGCACATCCGCGCGCAAATCGCCACCATTCCGTCGTCGCACCGCTACATGATCGTCTTCCACAACGCCTGGCAGTATTACAACGACCGGTTTGGCATCACCACGCTGGGCTTCGTCGAGCGCAATCCTGGCCAAGAACCGAATCCTGCACAGATTGCACAGCTCATCGATCTGGCAAAGCAGCATCACGTGCACGGCGTATTCAGTGAACCCGAATACAGCCCGAAGTTGCTCCATTCGATCGCGCAAGGCGCAGGAATCACGGTCGTTGAGGATCTCTACGACGATTCGGTCGGCACCAATCCTCGAGTCGCGAACTACATCGCAATGTTGACGTACGACACCAGCGTCATCGTGCAGACGCTGCGATGAAGCGCTCCGTCCTTCGAGACGCGCCCCTTCGAGAAGCTCAGGAGCGCTCCTCAGGATGATACCAGATGGATGACCGTAACGCAGTGGTGGCGCGCGATTTGGTTGTGCGCTATGAGGATTTCACGGCGCTGCTGGGCGCGACGTTTACCGCGCAGTACGGCGAAGCACTGGGAATCGTCGGTCCGAACGGATCGGGTAAGTCGACGCTGCTCAAAACCATCGCGGGACTTCTGGCGCCTTGGAGCGGGGAGCTTCGCGTGCTCGATTCCGCGCCGCGCCAACTTTCGGCGGGGAGCATCGCGTACGTGCCGCAGGTCGAGGCCGTCGATTGGTCCTTTCCGGCGACGGTATGGGACGTTGTCGCGATGGGGCGCTTTGCGCGACTGCGTTTCTGGCAGCATTTCGGCGCGCACGATCGTGAAGCCGTTGGGCGCGCGCTGGAACTGGTGAACATGACGGCGCTGGCGGCGCGTCCGATCGCGAATCTCTCCGGTGGTCAGCAGCAGCGAGCATTCGTGGCGCGCGCGATCGCGCAAGAACCGAAACTCTTGCTGCTCGACGAGCCGACGACAGGAGTCGACGCTGCCACGGAAGAGGCGCTGCGTCACATCGTGCGCCGCTTGGTAGGCGAGGGATTGCCGGTGCTCATGGCGACTCACGATCTCGATCGCGTCGGCGAGTGGTTCGATCGCTTGCTGGTGGTCGATCGCCGCGTGCTCGCGCTCGGCACTCCGCGCGAAGTCGTCGAATCCGGTGCTTACAGCGCAATCCGCGAGCACACCCATACGCACGGGCACCTACGGCACGATCACGAGCCGCACGCCGCCCACGCGGCGCACCCGGAGATTCGGAGATGACTCGCTAGGATGATCGAAGCGCTGGCGCAGCCGTTTCATTATGCATTTATGCAGCGAGCGTTTGTCGCTGCGCTCGCCGTTGGGCTGCTGTGCTCGACGATGGGAACGTATGTGATTCTCCGCAAGCTCTCGTTCATCGGCGATGGAATCGCACACGCGTCGTTCGCCGGAATCGTCATCGCATACTTGCGCGGCGCAAACTTCTATATCGGCGCGGGTATCGTGGCCGTCCTAACCGCGATCGGCATTGGCTTCGTTCACCGGCGCGGACGCATTTCACTGGATACCACGATCGGCGTGCTCTTCACCGGAATGTTTGCGCTTGGGGTCTTTCTTATGAGTCAGCAGCGCAGCTACGCGATCGATTTGCAGAGTTTTCTCTTCGGCGATATCCTCGCGGTGCAAGCGTCGGATCTCTGGCTCATCTTAGCGCTAAGCGTCGTGGTTGCGGTCGCGGTAATCGCCCTTTTTCGCGGCCTGCTCTATACGACGTTCGATCCGGTCGTGGCCGAGGCAAGCGGCATCGGCGCACCGTTTTATGAGTACGCGTTGCTCGTGATGCTGGCGCTGACCATCGTCATATCCTTGCAGGCCGTCGGCATCGTGCTCGTCGCCGCGCTGCTCGTAACCCCGGCGGCGGCGGCATATCAACTAACCTCGCGATTTGCGCCAATGATGGCGCTCGCCGCGCTGCTGGGTGCGGCCAGCACTGTCGGCGGACTCTATCTCTCGTATTACGTTCGCGCCTCGAGCGGCGCCACGATCGTCTTGCTCGCGACGGTGCTCTTCTTTAGCGCGCTCGCGGCGAACCGGCTCCGGCGTCTCAGCGCGCGAGTATCGTGAACGGCGCGGTGTAAACGTTGTCGCCGCCCATGATCTCGATCCAGACCTTATAAGATCC
Source organism: Vulcanimicrobiota bacterium (assembly GCA_963815165.1). Classification (GTDB taxonomy): domain Bacteria; phylum Vulcanimicrobiota; class Vulcanimicrobiia; order Vulcanimicrobiales; family Vulcanimicrobiaceae; genus Cybelea. Next base: position 334,054 of record CAWFFL010000003.1, on the reverse strand, counting down.
CGCCGGCAGCGGCGGCAATAGCGCCTCCATGAAGGGGCCGGCTTTCGCGCCCGCGGCCATCGACATACCGCTCATGGAGCTGCCTGCCTGCGCTTCGCCGCGCAGTGTCGGGTGGACGTGAACGTACGAGAGCGTCGTAGTGTCGATGATGACGACGTGCGCGGCCGCGCCCAAATATGGCACGAGGTCGTCAGCGGGTTTGCCGCCCCGCAAAACGGTGATGTCGAGATTTTGCGCTCGGTTTGCGGATATCGTCGTTTGCGAGAGACGCACGACGTACTGTCCGGCTGCGGCATCGCGCGCCGACGGGCTCCACGCGAGTCTTGCAAGGGCGACCGATGGGGCGTCGTCGAGCGTAAAGCGGAAGACTTGCTGTCCGATGTCGCGTGGCGTCGTGTCGGCATAGACGTAATATTGATGGTTCGGGTCTTTCGTGAACCGTTGCCAAAACGTCCCCGTCTGCCTGTCGTAGTCCGGATGGAGATGCGCAAACGTTGCAAAGTCGTCTCTCACGATCACCAGGTGCATCAGGTGCTCCATGTCGGTATCGTACGTCAGGATCGGCGTTTTGCCGTCGAGCCGAAACTGGCGGACCTTCAGGATACCGCTCAGACCGTTCGGGTTGCTGATCCAAAATCGCGACACGATCCTCGGCGTACCGCCGAGCAGCGCGAAGACGCCGTTCTGCTCGACGCGTAGCGATTCCGCACGTCCTCCGGCTGCGAAACTCACCGCCAACAGACCGGCGACAAGCACGGCACTCACTCGGCGGCGCGCAAAACTCTCCACGATTCCTCCTCCATCGGTTCCAGATAACCGCCGGCCGCGAGCGTGTCGAGCGCCTCGCGCAGTACGGCGCGTTCGTTCTTGTTCGGCATTCCGGCCCAGCGCATCGCCAGCGCGTTCAGTTCCAGCGTTGCATCGGGCACGAGCGCTTCACGCAGAAAGTCTTGCGGCAGCTTTACGCGCTCCATTCGCCGCGACACCGGCTCGAGCGCTTTTTCAAAAGAGGAAGTTCCGGCACGTTTTTCGCCCTTCGACTCCGCGCCTGCGGCGCTCCGCTCAGGATGACACATGGGAAGGCCTGCGGCGCTCCGCTCAGGATGAGAGAGCTCCGGGGTGCGGCGGATCGTGTAGAAGCGGCGCACGATCGGATCTGCGAGCGTGCCGGACCACTCCCCGACGGTTGTGAATGCGGTTTGCCACGGCACCGCATTGACGACTGCGCTTCGGCGGCGTATGCCACGCAGAATCGCGCGCGCAACCCCTTCCGGTACGGCGATCGATCCCGGCGGCCGTTCGACGCGAAGCGCGCTGTGGAACTCCGTCGCGACGACGCCCGGATCGACGTAGGTGACGGCGACTCCCTGCGAGCGCAGCTCGCGGCGCAGCTGAATTGCCGCGGCGCGAATCGCCGCTTTCGTCAACGCGTAGGCGCCTTGATGCGGCAGCGGGATGCGGGCAACGCCCGAGCCGATGAAGAGAAGCTGGCCTCGCGTCGCCGTGAGATGCGCAAGCGCGGCTCGTGCCAGCCGTAACGGCGCCGCAACGTTGAGTTGCCACTGCGACTCGACTGCGGCGTCACTCTGCTCGAGCAACGCGCCGTGTGCGCCCGCACCCGCATTGTTGACGAGCACGTCGATTCTTCCAAACTCGCGCACTGCCGCGTCGACGACGCGTGCGGGCGTGCCGGCGGCGGTGATGTCCGCGGTAACGGCGATGCTCGTGCCGCCGGCCGCACGAATCGATTGCACGACGTCCTCGAGCTGCGCGCCCCGCCGGGCGACGATCACGACGTTGAAGTCCGCGCGGGCGGCCTGCACAGCGAGCGCGCGGCCGATACCGGAGCTCGCACCGGTGACGATGATCGTTCGCCGGTGCTTAGGCATACGATTCGCAATACGCGTGATACTCGCGAGCGATACTCTCCGGCAAACCGGCGTAGTGCTCGGACTCGCCGGCAACCGGCAATGGAAGCGTTTCGACGACATCGCGCGCTTCACGCGCGAAGGCCGCGAGTTTCCGCGCCACCGGTTTCCACGTGCCGTCGCTGCGAGCGATGCCGAAGCGCAACTCGTGCGGAGCGCGATCGAATGGCGGCAATGAGGCCAATGCGGGATCGTAATCGGCCCAGCACCACCAGAAGGCACCGAGCGCGGCGCGCGAGTGCAGCCGCTCGAGCACGCCGACGGCGTATTCCGCTAGCTCCGTCTCGTCGAGACACTCGAAACCGTCGACGCGATTTTTCCCCGGTGGACACTCGGGATTACCGAACTCCGTGAATAGCACGCGCTTGCCGCTGAACGACTGCTGGAGCTGACAGAGAAACGGCACGACGTTGGTGTCGAGGCGATCGCGTGCGAAGGCGCTGTACACGGAGTATCCGTGCATCGTCGCAAACGGCCACGGTTGCGCGATGCTGGACGGCCGCAAACGCCGGTCCTTATCGAAATCTTCGCCATGCATCCCTCCCGACGCGCCGACGTTTGAAGTCTCGAGCAGCGCGTCAGTCAAACGCGCGCTCCATTGAGCGGCATCTCCTGCGTTTGCGGGCAGCCGCAGGTTCGAGAACTCGTTGCCGATGTCCCAAGCGTAGAGCGCCGGATGATCCCGCATGCGCTCGCCAACTCGGCGAGCAAAAAGGACTTGCGCGCGAAGTAACTCGGAATCGGCGTAAAAATCGCCGATGGTCTGGTCGACGACGTTGCCGTTCGCGATGGTTCGAAATCGCTTGTGCTGAGTGGAGCCGAAGCGTCCGACGATGGTTTCGCGCTCGAGGGTCCACCCGGGCAGCCAATTGACGCCGCTCATGTGCCCGCAAAAGAGCGTCGGCATTGCAAGAAGGCCCGTCTCCGCGATACATTCCATGACCGAGTCGAATCGCCGCAGCGCCGTGGAGTCCATTACGTTGGGCTGCGGCTGAAAAGCTTCCCACATCAGAAAGAACCGAACGACGTCGAGACCGAGCTCCTTGATGCGCGCCATGTCTTCTGCGATTCCGTCGAGGTCGAAACGATCCCACATGTACATTGCACTACGGCTCGGCCAATAGTTAATCCCAAGAAGAAATTTCGACACGCGCGGTCCTTCGACTTCGCCCCTACGGGGCTCCGCTCAGGATGACACATTTGGAGCTCCGCCTACGTGGCATATTTGGGGTTCCGCCAGACGTAAGACATTCCGTCGAAATGACAGTTGTGATTTTTCGCGAATGCTTCGCAGATGGTGCACGGAGGCGGAGCTCCGCTGGTTGGGATCATCATGGGAAGCCGTTCCGATTGGGAGACGATGTCGCCGGCGCGCGATACGCTTTCGGAACTGCAGATTCCCTGCGAAGTGCGGGTCGTCTCGGCGCATCGAATGCCCGACGAAATGTTCGAATACGCAGCATCCGCCGCGCGACGCGGCCTCCACGTCATCATCGCCGGCGCAGGCGGCGCGGCGCATTTGCCGGGTATGACGGCAGCGAAGACGCTCCTTCCGGTCATCGGCGTTCCCGTGCCTACGAATCGCGCCGGCGGCCTCGATTCGCTGCTTTCGATCGCACAGATGCCGCCGGGCGTGCCGGTTGCGGCGATGGCCATCGGCGGTGCGGTCAACGCGGCACTGCTCGCGGCGCGAATAGTCGCACTCAACGATAACGAAGTCGCGGCACGCCTGGCCGCGTACGTTTCCCGCATGCACGACGCGGCAGCCTCAAGCACGCTCGATTGAAGCGAATCGAAACAATCGGCGTGATCGGCGGAGGTCAGCTCGGCCGAATGTTTGCGCAAGACGCAAAGCGCATGGGCTATTACGTCGTGACGCTCGATCCGCAGGAGCACTCGCCGTGCGGACAAGTCGCCGACGAACAGATCGTTGCCGCCTACGCCGACCTGGCCGCGATCGAGGAGCTCGGGCGGCGTACCGACGTCGTGACCTACGAGTTCGAAAACATCGATATCGCTTCCGTGCGCCACCTCGAGTTGCGGGGATACCGCGTCTTGCCGGCGAGCGGCGTGCTGCACGTCACGCAAGATCGTTTACGCGAAAAAGAGTTCGCGCGCGAAGCCGGCATCGCGACGACGGAGTTCGCTCGCGTGCAGAACGCCGCGGAGCTCGTAGGGGCGGCGGATCGGATCGGCTTTCCCGCAATCCTCAAGACGGTACGCGGCGGTTACGACGGCAAGGGTCAATGGCGAGTCGACACGATCGAGGACGCGCGCGCAGCGTTGAGCGCAGCAGAGGGAGTCGAGTTGATCTTCGAGCGGAGGGTGGAGCTCGCATGCGAGATCAGCGTCGTCGCAACACGGAATGCAGCCAACGAGATCGTGGCTTATCCGCCAGGCGAGAATTCGCACGATCGAGGCATCCTTGCGATGACCGTCGCGCCGGCGCGCGTCGATTCCGCGACCGCGCAGCGGGCGCATGAAATCGCTGCGGCCGTCGGCCGAGGTCTCGGCATCGTCGGAACCTATTGCGTGGAGTTTTTTTTGACAACCGCCGGGAATCTGCTGCTCAACGAGATCGCGCCCCGTCCGCATAATAGCGGTCATTACACGATTGACGTTACGCCGTGTTCGCAATACGAGCAGCACGTTCGCGCAATCTGCGACCTGCCGCTCTCTCCGCCGCGGCTGCTCGCCAACGCGGTCATGATGAACGTGCTCGGCGAAGGCCGTGGTGACCATCTCGCCGGGATCGACAAACTCTTGAGAGATCCGTCGATCGTCTTGCACGTGTACGGGAAACGACATGCCGTTGCCCGGCGAAAGATGGGCCATTTTACGATGCTCGTCGACGAGCAAGTCGAGGAAGCGGCGATCGCGCGCGCCAAGGCGGCGCACGCGAAGCTGTACTGGACCACATGCTGACGGGACAGATCGGCGAAGCCTTTTACGTCTTCGTGACGTTGATTGCGATGCTCAATCCAATCGAGGCTGCGGCCGCATTCGCCACGTTGACCGAAGGCCGGACACCGCTCGACCAGGCCAGAATTGCGAAGAGGGCGACGATCGTCGCCGGCATCACGCTCGTCGGTTTCGCTTTCATCGGCGAAGCGCTTTTGAAAGCGCTCGGCGTGGAGATGGGGGCATTCAAAATCGCCGGCGGGTTGCTCTTGCTCAAGGTCGGCTTCGACATGGTCTTCGCGGAGAAGACCGACCGCCAGACGGCCGACAGCGCAAAGTTGAGCGCAAGTCCGAGCGATCCATCGGTCTTTCCACTCGCGATTCCTATCATCACCGGCCCTGGAGCGCTGACGGCAAGCGTTGCGCTCGTCAATCCCAGCGACACTCATCAATACCTCAACGGCGGAATCTTCGTCATCGTCGCGCTGATCGTGGTCGCGATCACCTACGTCTTCATGCGTGGCGCGCAAACGCTTACGCGCTGGTTTGGTGAAACCGGAATCGACGCGGTCGGCAGAATTGTGGGCATCATCGTGGCGGCAATTGCGGTGCAGCTCGTGATCAACGGCGTAAGCAGCCTAACGAATCTGACCATTCGGTAACGCTGAAGGTCAGACGTGACGGCGGCTGCAAATAGAGGGCCACAAATGATCGTTCGAGCCGGAGTTCTCTACGACGGCACGCTCGAGCCGCCCAAGCAGCACGTGGACCTCGTTCTTGACGATGGGCGAATCGCAGAGGTTCGCGCGGCAATCGGCGAGTGCGATCTCGAGGCCGCCTGCGTCACGCCCGGCTTGGTCAATGCGCACGCACACCTCGAAGGCAGCGGCGAGCCCGACCTCATGGGTATGATTTTCGCCACGACGCCGAACCAGCGTTTGTTGCGTGCGGTTTCCAATGCTTGCAAATCGCTCAAAGCCGGCGTTACGACGATTCGCGACGTCGGGAGCTCGAATAAGATCGCCGCCGACGTTCGCGATGCGATCGAAGAAGGGCGCGTTCCAGGTCCGCGAATGCGCGCTTCGGGAGCCGTGCTCTGCATGACCGGCGGCCACGGCTGGCCGATCGGCCGCGCCGTCGATTCACCCTGGGACGCGCGAAAGGCCGTTCGCGAGCAGATGCTCGCGGGGGCCGATTGCATCAAGACGATTGCGACCGGCGGCGTCCTCACGAAAGGTGCGGTGCCGGGCAACGCGCAGCTGACCTTCGACGAGCTGCAAGCCGCTATCGACGAAGCCCACCGGCACGGCTTACGCGTCGCCGCGCATGCAATCGGCACCGAAGGAATCAAGAACGCACTGCGCGCCGGAATCGATTCGATCGAGCACGGCTCGATGCTCGACGACGAGGCAATCGCGCTTTTCAAGGAACGTGACGTCTTTCTCGTGCCGACGCTGAGCGCACCAACGTGCATCCTCGCAAACCTCGAACGCGGCGAGCAGCCGAAGTATGTGGTGGACAAGGCGCGGGGACTCAATGAAGCGATGCTCGCAAACATTCGCAAAGCGTACGAGAGCGGCGTTCGCATTGCCGGCGGATCGGACGCCGGCACGCCTTACAACTATCACGAGAACTACGCGCTCGAGGTAGAGCTGATGTGGTCGCTGCTCGGCATGACGCCGCAGCAGGCGCTGCACGCGGCGACGAACGTCGCTGCCGAGCTCGTCGGACTCCACCGGGGGATTCTCGCTGCCGGCGAGCCTGCCGATTTGCTGCTCCTCTCGCGCGACGCGGGCGAAGACGTCCGCGCGCTGCGCGAGCCGCAACTCGTTTTCAAGAGCGGTCGCATCCAATAGCATGCGCGCGGCCATCCTTCTCTGCATGGTCGCGCTCGCCGCGGTACCGCTAACCGTGCGGGGCGGCATTGCGACCGGGCCAGGCGCCAATCCAACGCTGCTAGGCCAGCCGGTCGACGGCAGTCCGATTCGGCACGTCATCGTCGTCGTTCAAGAGAATCGAACGTTCGATAATCTGTTCGCGTCGTCGGCTCTCACCAACGGCGGACCCTATCCCGGCGCAAATACTTCGCAGACCACGAGTGTCGACGGCCAAACCGTCCGTCTCAAACCCGTTCCATTCGAATATCCCGCGGATCCAAGTCATAGCCACGCCGCGCTCTTGCACGAATGGAACGGCGGAAAGATGGACGGCTTTGCAGCCGATAGCGTGCGCACGTCGCCGCACGCTCCCACGCCGCCGGCGGGGTTCGCGTACGCATACGTTCCGGCCGCCGAGACGACCATCTACCACATGCTTGCATCGCGCTATGCGCTCGCCGACGAGAACTTCGCGCCGCGCCTGGTCCCGACGTTTCCCAGCCACTATACGCTAGCGACGGCGCAGAGCCGCATAGCCGGCAATCCAAACAGCGGAATCTGGGGATGCGACGCGCGGCCGGATACGACGGTGCCGATCTTCGGCGCAGGTGAAACGACGATTGCCGCGGGAGCCTTCCCCTGCTTCGATGAGACCTCGATCGCGGATCTCCTCGATGCGGCGCATGTCACCTGGAAGTATTACACCGGATCGTACTTCGATCTGGTCAATCCGGCCGTCAACATTTACGAGGCCTTCCGCAAGATCCGTTACGGGCTGGACTGGCATCGCAACCTCATTACTCCGTCGGGAACGATTCTGAACGATATTTCGAACTGCCGCCTCGCGCAAGTCTCCTTTGTTATGCCGAACCGTCTCGATTCAGATCACGCCGGCAGCTTGAGCGCCACCGGCCCCGGCTGGGTCGGCTCGATCTACCTGGCACTCGTACGGAGCAGCAAGCGTGCAGCGGAGTGCGACTACTATCGCGACAGCGCGATGATCGTTACTTGGGACGACTCCGGCGGCTGGTACGATCGCGTCGCGCCACCCGGCGGCCCGGTCGGCACGACCTGGGGCTTTCGTCTTCCGGTCATCATCGTCTCGGCGTGGGCGCGTTCGAACTACGATGCGAACCACCCGAATGATGTGCCCTTCGTTTCGCATACGCGCCGCGAGTCGACGGCGATTACGAAGTTCATCGAAAGGAATTGGAACCTCGGGAATATGGGCCAGCGCGACGTGACCGACGACGATCTGAGCGATATGTTCGACTACACTCGAGCAGCGCCGGTGCCGCCCTTTTCCGCGATCTCGATGCAGCGCCTCATCGAGCGGACCCGATTCCGACTCGCGTGGGCGGAGAGCGACGCTCGCCCTGTGGATGACGATCGCTAAATCGGAGTTGGCCGGCCTGCGGGTGGCCGTGCTCGCCGCAATTTCTTGGCCGGCGCCGCCGCGCGGCTACGGGCCCTGGGAGCAGATCGCCTTCAACGTTGCCGACGGAATGCGGCGCAGGGGCCTGGACGTCACGCTCTTTGCGACGGGCAACTCGCGCTTCGACGGAAAGCTCGTCTCGGTCGTACCGGTCGGCCTCAATGAGGATCCGGCGCTGGATGCAAACGTTTTTTCGGCGCTCCATATCGGCGAGCTCTTTGCGCGTGCGAAAGAGTTTGACCTGATCAACAACCATTTCGACTGGAAGCCGCTGACGTACGCGCTTGCGACTGACGGACCACCGATGGTCACGACGGTGCACGGATTTTCGTCTCCCCAGATCTTGGCGGCCTATTACGCCGCGGCGCGCCGAAGCTTCTATTGCTCGATCTCCAACTCCGATCGCGACCCGGGGCTCGATTATCTCGCAACGACCTACAACGGCATCGATCCGTCGCAGTTTACGTTCAACGACCGGGCCGGAGAATATCTCTGCTTTCTCGGCAGATTCCATCCGGAGAAGGGCACCCATCTCGCGATCGAAGTCGCCAAACGCTCGGGCCTGCGGTTGAAAATTGCGGCGATCCCGCAGGACGAAGCCTATTTCCGCGAATGCGTCGCGCCGCATATCGATGGCGATCGCGTCCAATTCCTCGGCGCGGTCGAGCGCGAGGCACGCGACGAGCTGCTTGCCAATGCGCTGGCGCTGATTCATATGACGACGCGTCCTGAGCGCTTCGGATTGACAACGATCGAAGCGATGGCTTGCGGCACGCCCGTCCTGGGAGCTCGCATGGGCTCCCTTCCGGAGATCGTGGTCAACGGCGTCACCGGTTTCTTGTGCGATGACGTGCAAGAGGCCGTTTCGAAGGTGCCGCTTCTCGCGTCGCTCGATCGCCGAGCCTGTCGCGCGCGAGTCGAAGAAGAGTTTAGCGTCGAGCGCATGATCGATCGCTATGCCGACGCGTACGCGCGCGCCGTCGAGCAGAAGTTCCCGCCGCCGCCGAGCGACGAGCGACTTCGCGCCCGCCGGCACGACTGGTGGGATCGCCCGATGGCGTACACGGAGATTCCGCCAAAGCCAAAGAATCTCGAGTTTTCATGAAGACGCGCGAGGTAGATTACTCCGGACGATCGCTCTTCGAAAAACTTGGAATCGTTCCCGATGCGCACGTTGCGCTGGTAGGACGGCACGACGACGCCTTTACGGCTGCGCTCAATTCGCGCCTTGCGAAGGCTGCGTCGCAGGCACTGCGCACGCAGTACGATCTGATCTTCGTTCGCATCGACGTGCCGCCCGACTTGAGGCGGATCGCGCGTGCGGCGGCGCACTTGCGTCCGAATGGCGCGCTCTGGGTCTTCCATCCAAAAGGACGCGGCGCGTCGCCGACCGATGGCGAGGTGCGCGCCGCCGGAATCGCCGCGGGGCTGGTGGACAATAAGATCAGCGCTTACACCGATTCCCACACCGCGACCCGCTTTGTGATCCCGATTGCTAAGAGAATGTCATCCTGAGGAGCTCTTACTGCTTAAGTAAAATCTGCCCGCTCGTTTTCGGCAGTGCGATCGAACCCGAGTAATGCATCCCGTTTTCGTCGACGAACGAACCGCTCAGCGGGACCGTGACGTCGCGCTCCGACGGATTTACAAGGGTTAGTCCACCGCTATAGTCTCGCTGCCACGCGGCGCCGACGGCCTGGGCGGAGCCTGTCGGCTTTCCGATCGGAAGCGAGTATTCCGGATAGCGCAGAATCCGCCCATAGTCTTGCTGACCGCTCTTTGTGAAGCCGCTGATCCACACGTACGTGCAGTTGTCGCGGGTCAGCAAGTAGTTGGCAACGACCCAACGCCTTTGCGCTTGCGTAATCTGCTTAGAAAGCGCCGGCTCCTCGCCGTTCTCCATGAAGCAGCCCTTGTTCGCTTGAACGGCGAGAATTAGGCCGACGATCAGCCGCCACTCGCGCGGCTTGGTAACGTTGTAGTTCTTGGTGCCGTAATTCGTAAAGCCGCCCTCGTCGAGCACTTCATCAGTCAGCAGTGAAAGCTCGTGATTTTTGGTTTCGCTAAAGGCGGAGTCGTAGGAATAGTTGATCGCCATCGTAGCCGCCGACGAATGGCGATGAATGTACCCGAACGTGCTTCGCGCCCAAGCCATAACGTCGTGCGTATAGCGCGGATCGTCGCCTTTTCCCGTATATTGCGAAACCCAGCTTCCCGCCGTATTGTAATGGCCGCAGCGATGCCAGTAATTACCGAGTTGGAGGTTGTCGAAGTCGATCCCATCGTACCCCGCGGCGAGCGCGGGATCGACCGCGACGGTTCTTTGGTAAGCGAGCACTGACGGGTTGGCGATGTCGAATGGGACATCCGGCTCGTGGAACTCAAAAGCGACGCTCTTGCGGTTGCAGTGGTATTCGATCCAATCGGGGTGATTGCGCTTCCACCACGTGAGCGTATGTGGCACGCGCCCGTACGGCCCGTCGCGTTCGAAGGGAGTGTAGAACTGGTTGTAGACCTGCTTTGGATACGGCGTGCTCGCTCCCCAGACGACGTCGACCAGACCGATCTCGCGATGCAAATCGTTGACGCGATAGTTGAAGACGAGATTCAGATGAATGCCGCTTGGCGTCGGCGGGAACTCCGCGCGTCGCGGCACGAGATCCGGAGCTGCTGCCACGCCGTTCGAAGCATTGAGGCTTCGCGGCGTAACCGCGCCGCCGCCGTCAATACCGCCGCACGCCGCGAGCGCGAACAGGCCGAAAAGTAGCGAGGTCCTTACATCCACGCGATCGAGGCTTCCGCGGCGGCTTCCATTGCCTGATAGGCTTTGCTCGTGAGCGTGTGATCGACGACCTCAGCGATGAAGCGCGACGCTGCGCGTACCTTATTGATGTCGACGCCCGTTTCGATCCCCATCCGATCCAGCATGTACAGCACGTCTTCGGTGCCGACGTTGCCCGTCGCGCCCGGAGCGTAAGGGCAACCGCCGAGCCCCCCGGAGGAGGCATCGAACTTCGAAATGCCGAGCTGCAGCGCGGCATAGACGTTCGCGAGCGCCGTCCCGCGCGTGTCGTGGAAATGCATCGCGATCGAGTCGATCGGGATCTGGGAGGCGAGGAGCGGCACCAGCGTCTCAACTTGGCTCGGAACGCCGACGCCGATCGTGTCGCCGACCGAAAGCTCGTCGCAGCCCATCTCCATGAGCTTGAGACTGACCTCGAGCACGGCTTCGGGAGTTACGTCGTCACCGAACGGCGAACCAAAGGCAGTCGAAATATATCCCCGCACCCAGCAACCGTCGTCCTTGGCCGCGCGCACGACATCGCGGAACGTCGCGAGCGACTCGTCGATCGTCATGTTGATGTTGCGTTTCGTGAACCGCTCCGATGCGGCGGTAAAGACCGCAATCGCATCGGCGCCGGCGGCACGCGCGCGTTCGTAGCCTTTGAGGTTCGGGACGAGAACGGGATAACGCACGCCGGCAGCCTTGTGTATCCGATTGAAGACTTCGGCGGCATCGGCTAGCTGCGGGATCGCTTTCGGGCTCACGAAAGACGTCGCTTCGATCCATTTCAGACCGCTCTGCGAAAGGAGATCGATGTAGCGGATCTTGTCGTCGGTCGAGATCAGAGCGTTCTCGTTTTGGAGGCCGTCGCGGGCACCCATTTCAAAAAGCGTGACGCGACTAGGGAACTTCATTCACGCCATTTCCACGAGCGGCGTTCCGCCCGACACGATTTGCCCTTCTTTGACCAAGACCGATTTTACCCGAGCGGCGGACGACGCCTCGATGCGATGCTCCATCTTCATCGCTTCGAGCACAACGAGGAGCGCCCGCTCTTCCACTTCATCGCCATCGCGAACCGCGATCTTCACGATACGGCCCGGCATCGGCGCGGTCACGTTGGAGTCGCCGCTGGGGCCGGCGGCGACGCTCGCCGAGTCCAGCGATGGCGACGGCGCGAAGGCAAAGTTCCAGACGCGGCCATCGAGATGCACGGCCACTACGTCCCCATCATAGGTCACCGCTGCACGAAGCGGTTTGCCCTCGAACTCGGCGCGTACCGCGTCGCCATGCCGGCGCACCAGTAAGATTCCGTTTCGCTCGCCGGAAAGATGCCAAGTCGCCGGCGCGCCGTGAGCATCGGCAACGAACTCGGCAACGCGCCCGCTATGCTCCAGCCGAAGCGGTATTCCAACCTCGCCGAGGCGCCATGGCGCCCGCCCGTCTGCCAACAACGCTGCGGCGGCAAGAAGCGCCGCATCGGGCGGCGGCGCGGCGTTGAAAATGGATTCGTCGAGCCGTCGCTCGAGAAAGCTGGTCGTCGTCTCGCCACGCGCAAAAGCGTCGTCGCGTGCAATCCATAGCAACAGAGGCACGTTCGTGCGCACGCCGTCGACGACGAAGTTTTCGAGCGAGCCCCGCAGTCGCGCGACTGCCGCATCGCGATCCGCGCCAAAAACGATCAGCTTAGCAAGCATAGGATCGTAGTAGTGGCTAACGACGCTGCCGCTGCTCACGCCGGCATCGATGCGAACGCCGGGACCCTCCGGCGGCGTCCATTGCGTTAGCGTGCCCGTCGACGGTAACATGTCGTTTGCTGGATCTTCGGCGTAGATGCGCGCTTCAATCGCCCATCCGCGCGGCCGAACGTCGGCTTGTTCGATCGTGAGACGGTCGCCCGCGGCGATTCGCAGTTGCCACTGCACGAGATCGATATCGTAAACGAGCTCCGTCACCGGATGCTCCACTTGGAGTCGCGCGTTCATCTCCAGGAAGTAATACGCGCCGTCGGAGTCCAGCATAAACTCGCACGTGCCGGCGTTCGTGTAACCAACCGATTCCGCCGCGCGCACGGCGGACGCGCCCATTTCGGCGCGCAGCCCCGGGGTGAGGGCGACCGAGGGCGCCTCCTCGACGATTTTCTGATGACGCCGTTGGATCGAGCACTCGCGTTCGCCGAGATGAATCGTGCTGCCGTGCGCATCTGCGAGAATCTGAAACTCGATGTGGCGTGGATCTCGTAGATAACGCTCGAGCAAAACGGTGTCGTCTCCGAACGCCGCTCGCGCTTCGCGTTTTGCGCTCTCGAGAGCCTCCGCGAACTCCCCCGGCGATTCGACGACGCGCATGCCCCGACCGCCGCCGCCCGCACTCGCCTTGATGAGCAGCGGAAAGCCGACGCCACGTGCTTGGTGCTGCAGCGTCTTTTCGGATTGGTCGTCGCCATCGTAACCGGGTACGGTCGGAACGTCGCAGGTGCGCACGCGGCGCTTGGCTTCGATCTTGCTTCCCATCGCCGCCATCGCTTCCGGAGTCGGGCCGACAAAAACGATCCCGGCATCCCGCACCGCCTGCGCGAACGCCGCGCGCTCGGAGAGAAAGCCGTATCCGGGATGGAGGGCGTCGGCCTTCATCGTCACCGCGGCAGCGACGATCGCTTCGGCGTCGAGATACGACTGCGCGGCGGCGGCTTCGCCGACGCAGCGAGCGTCGTCCATGAACCGCAAGTGGTACGCATTCGTATCGGCTTCGGAGTAGACGCCCAGCGGAACGATTCCCATCTCGCGGGCCGCGCGCGCTACGCGTACGGCGATTTCGCCGCGATTGGCGATCAGAAGGCGTTTGAGGCGTGTCACCCTTCGACTCCGCTCAGGGTGACAGCTCTTCGCTGAATTTCGCGGGGCGTCGCTCGAGAAACGCGCGGAGCCCCTCCTGGCCTTCAGGAGTGACGCGCTGCTTGGCGATCGCTTGCGTCGTAATCGCCCGGGACTCGCTATACGAGTTGTCGAGCACGCGCCGAACGAGGAGCTTCGCGGCTGCAATCGCCGCCGGGCCGGCCGTGCGCAGCTCCGAGATTTTTGCCTCGATGGCTTGGTCGAGGTCGGCGAGCGGGACGACCTGATGGACGAGACCGATCGCTTCGGCGTGGCGAGCGTCGAAGCGTTCGCCCGTAAGGAAGAGCGCGCGCGCGTGAGACGCGCCGATCTTCGCCAGTACGAAGGGGGAAATCACTGCGGGGATGATGCCGAGCTTCACTTCGGTGAAGCCGAATAGGGCCTCGTCGGAAGCGATCGCAATGTCGCAAACGGCTGCAAGTCCGGCGCCGCCTCCGAGCGCCGCGCCGTGAATCCGGCCGACGACCGGCTTCGGGCAGTTGTCGATCGCGCGATACATATCGCTCATGCGCTCCGCGTCGCCGACGTTGGCGTCGAAGCTCAAATCGAGCGAGGAGCGCATCCAGTTGATATCTGCGCCTCCGCAAAAGACCTTGCCCTCGCCGGCGAGCACGACGGCGCGTACGTCGTCGGCGGCGGTAATGCGGGTGAAAACGTCGTGAAGCTGCTCGATCACCTCGGCATTGAAAGCATTGCGCAGTTCGGGACGCGCCAGCGTCACACGGGCGATGCCGGCATCGACGGTCAGGTGAACGCTATCGGCCATTCGTCGCCCCTGTTCGAGCCCTCATCCAACCGGGCCTCGCGCGCGTTATAGTGTAAGAAATGAAGGAAGCCGCACGCCCCGCCGTCTATCGCTACGCCCTGCTGACGCGGCTCAGCCACTGGGTCTGGTTCGTTGCATTCCGAATTCTCGTAGGAAGCGGTCTGCAGATTTTCAACGCATCGCCGAATCTCGATGCTTCAGACAAGAGCAACCCGGCACGCCGCGTGCTCGCGATCGGTTCGCCGGCCGACGGCGTCGGAACCGCAATGATCTTCGGACACACGTTCGTGACGACGAATTTGCTCGGTTGGACGGGAGACGGAATGGGATCGCGCGGCGCGCACGCTTTCGGGGCATCCATCACGATTCCGGGTTATCAGGATCTCGCCGGGGGACGTCGATGGCATTTTTTCTTCGCCTGGATCGCCTCGGTCTGCTGGCTCGCGTGGCTAGTTTCGAGCGCCGTAAAAGGGAGCTTGCGCGAGATGTTGCTGCGTCGCAGCGATTTGCCCAACCTCTGGCCGATGCAGGCGTATTATCTGCGGCTGCGCAAGACGCCCCCGCCCCACGGCATCTATAATCCGCTGCAAAAAGCGGCATACACCGCGGTGCTCCTCGTCATCGCGCCGCTCGTCGTCATTACCGGCCTCGCCCTTTCGCCGGGAATCGATGCGGTCGCCAATCCGCTTACGATCGCTTTCGGAGGGCGTCAATTTGCGCGGCTGTGGCACTTCGCCGGAATGTTGGTCTTGCTGGGCTTCTTTGCGATCCACGTGTTCCAGGTACTCACGCAAGGCTTCCTCAATCAGATGCGCTCGATGATTACGGGATGGTATCAACCATGATGAAGCGGCGGCTTTTCATTGCCTCGAGTTTTTCGACGCTGGCCGGATGCGGCCCGATTAGCGCGGCGCTGAGTCAAAACGACGGCGTCCAGCGAGTGCTTGCGTCGGCCGAGCCGCTCGATCATTTACTGATCGGGACGCGAGGCTTGGCGCGCGAGTATGCCGATCGCGAGGTCGATCGCAACTTTCGCGTAAACGGTTTTGCTACGCCCTCGGATGCACGCTACACGCGGCTGGTCGCGGCAAATTTCAGCTCCTACCGCCTCGTCGTCGACGGCGCAGTCGCGCGGCCACAGGCGTTGAGTCTCGCGCAGCTCTATAGCCTGCCGCAGCGCACGCAAATCACGCGCCACGATTGCGTGGAGGGCTGGAGCGCGATCGGTAAATGGAGCGGCGTTCCGTTGATTGCGCTGCTGGACGTCGTCGAACCGCGGCCCGATGCCCGCTACGTTGTCTTTCGCTGCATGGACAACGACGGCTCCGGCAATCTTTACTACGAGAGCCTCGATTTGCACCAAGCGCGTCATCCGCAAACGCTGCTCGCATTGCGGCTCAACGACGCGCCGCTCGACCCCGATCATGGCGCGCCGTTGCGTCTGCGGATCCCGACGCAGCTCGGATACAAGAGCGCCAAGTGGATCGCACGCATCGAGTTGGTCGGCGGCTTCGCGACGATCAACGGCGGAAAGGGCGGCTATTGGGAAGACCAGGGCTACGAGTGGTACGCGGGGATCTAGACGACGCAGGCGCAGGACGACACGTTCCACGAAATCTTCGAGATGCAAAAACGGTTTTTTTCAATAGCTTGCGTCGCAACCGCGTTGTTCTGTATCGCCGGCGCGTCGGCGCAGACGCCCTCCTACGGCTTCCTGCCCGCGCCGCCCGGAACGGTCGTACACGCTCAGATCGTAGCCTTCAACGGAAGCTCGAGCGACAGCTGGGAGGCGGTCGAGAGTAAGAAGTTCATCGGTTCGGGCAACGGGCAAACCTTCTATCAGTGGTATCTCTCGATTTACCAGTTGCGCCGTGGCGCGTACCGTCTTCGCTACGAGTCGCCGGACAACGGCGGCCCGCTCTCGCGCGTAACGCGGGCCAATGGCGCGAAGATGTGGTTTCCGGTTCAAGATATGAAAATCGTCGGCGCCGCGCCGTTGATGCAGAAGCGCGTGCAGCTGCTCGTCGTCCAATCGCACGAGCTCGCCGCCGATTGCGGCGCCGCCGCCGTTACGATTTTCGGAACGAAACCGGGCAGCACTGTCGGTCCGATCGCAACCATTACGAATTCTTGCGATCTTTCCGCGAAGATTCCCGCCGACGGTGCTTCGCTGCAGTTAACCGGGCCGTACTATGCGGCGAATGCCCCGCTCTGCTGCCCAACCAAGTCGCACGTAACCGCGGTGCTGCGATACGCCGACGGCAAATGGGTTGTGTCGCCGAACTACTTCAAAGTAAAATGACGCGCGCTCCGGTGCGTTTGCGACTCTTACTGCTCGTGCTTCACTCTGCGCAAGCCCGTCGCCACCATCGGCTCCAGCGCTCTCTCCCGCACCGTTGAAGACGTCCCCGTGCCGGATCGGCCAAACCCGCGCGGCAGCAATCTGCGGGATGCTCACCGTCTTTGAGGATCGCGCGACTCGCACGGGACGCACGATTGCCATTCACTTCGTCGTCATCGAGGCGAAGCACCGAAGTCATCGCGCGATCGCCTTTAACCCCGGCGGTCCCGGCGTCTCCGCGACGGGCTCTGGCCACCGATTTTGCCGATTCCACGACTGGAGCAGTTGCCACACTTCGAAACGACTATGACATCTTGCTCGTCGACAATCGCGGTACGGGCGAGTCGGCTCCGCAAGACTGTGACTTTGCGCCTGCCGAACATCCGGAACTCTATTTCCGTCAAGTGTGGCCCGATGCGATCGTTCGCTCTTGTCGCGACCGCCTGGCAGCGCACGCGAATCTGAGCCTCTACTCGACGAGTGAGGCGTCCGACGACTTAGACGACGTGCGTGCCGCTCTCGGCTACCCGAAACTCGTCCTCTTCGGCGGTTCCTACGGCACGCGATTCTATCTCGATTACGCTCGCCGTCATCCCGACAGCGTCGAAAGCGTCGTGCTCGAGGGCGTGGCGCCGCCGCACTTCTATATCATACCGCTGCCGATGGCGCGCGGCGCACAAACGGCGATCGATGGTCTCGAAGCGGCCTGTCGCCACGATGCCGCCTGTTCGGTGGATTTCCCGAACTTCGCCGCACACTTTGCGGCGGTGGTGCAGCGTTTCGATTCCGGCCCCGTCACGATTACCGTGCGAAACGCCGTAACGCATCGTTCGCAGAGCGTGCAGCTATGACCAAAGAGGTCTTTGCGGAAACGATCCGCCACACGATGTACTTCCCCTCGCCGGCGGCGTACATTCCCGTTACGATCGAGCGAGCATATCGCGGCGATTACACGGCGCTCGCCGAGATGGTCGGTCAGCTGGCAGCTCTTTTTCGCGAATCTTCAGGCTAACGGGCTCAACCTTTCGGTGACGTGCGCCGAGGATATTCCATTCATTACAGAGGCCGACGTTACGCGATATAGCGCCGGCACGTTCGAGGGCGACGCTCGCGTGCGAGCGCAGCAGCGTGCGTGCAAGATCTGGAACGTCGACCCGGTGCCATCCGGCTTTCGTAGAGCCGGTACGCAGTGACGCGCCGATCCTAATGATCTCGGGAAGCGATGACCCCGCATCGCCGCCGGAGTACGCGCGCGAAGCGCTTGCGTACTTGCCCAATGCGCGGATAATGCTCGTTCCCGGCGCATCGCACGACAGCGACTTGCCGCCTTGCGTAGACACCACCATCGAGGCGTTCGTCCGAGCCCGCTCGTCTGCGGATCTCAATCTGAGCAGCTGCGCCGCCGCGTACCGAAGACCCTCATTCGTCGCCCTCGCGTACGACGAGCCTGCCGCAGGCGAAAATCACGCGCAGAGCCGAACGGCTCACGAAGATCCTTGACGCGATCCTGCACGGCCGAATCGATCGATCGCAGTTGACGCCGGCGTTTTCAAAACAGTTACCTGACGCGGTTATAAAGGGGCTGGCATCCGGTCTTCAAGGATTGGGCGAACTGCAGGCCATCGTCTTCAAAGGAGAGACCGGCCCGCCAAAGGCGCGAGTCTACAAATATCTCATGCGCTTCGCGCACGGTAACGTGATGGCGACGTTTACGCTCGACTCGTCAAGCCGCATCAGCCGGTCTCGATTTTCATCTTTCCGGCTGAACTAAGGACGGCGTACGCCGGCATACCACCGCACTGCGTCTGCCAGCGCGTCGTGGTAGTTTAGACTTGTCAGTCTAGTCTAGTTATGAGAGCACCGATGGCGGCGAGGCAACTGCAAGACGCTAAGCTCAGTTTTCGAAGGTAATTCGTATCTGGACGTTCGGGGCAAGCTCGAAGGTTGTAACCCGCCACGGAAAGCTGCGGTTGTCGTTCGCTCGTGTCCGTACTACGAAGTCGTTAAGCCGACCATATACGAGACTCTGATTTCATTCCTGCTCGAATCATGACCGCGCCTGGGTCGGACCCAAAATTCTCGCTGACGACCGCGAGGTCGCCATTCTTCGGATTTACCGCGCATGAAACGAGGGAGGGATAGTAGGCCGATAATCGGAGAGCTCGCGGATCGGCGTCGTGCCGCCATGCGCGAACTCGAAGAGCGCTTTGGCACCGGCGTCGACGGCCCAAACGTCTTGGCGTCCTCGGGATCGACGCACAGTCCAAGAGCATATTGCAATCCCATCAACGTTCCTCGAGAGCTTCAATGCCGGATACGAGTAGAACGTAACGATGCCGGCTCCCGGGATCCGAAACGTACGATCAGCGCACTTCTTGCGTCGCTCGCCAATCGGCGTCCGGACCGCGCGCTCCTTCTACGGTCGAACCCGACGGCGAAGAGCCGCGGTAGTCTTCGTGGCCGCATCGCGGCTAGCGAGTCCGCCTAAGGCCAATGCCACCACGCTTCGGAGAACGCAAGACTCTCATTTGATGACCCTCCCGCCAGAGGCATTCTACATTCTGAAGACGCCGAACTGCGTGCGCGGCTGAGGCGCGTGCGCGGCGGCGTCGAGGCCGATCGCGATGACGCGGCGCGTGTCGAGCGGATCGATGATACCATCGTCCCACAAGCGCGCCGTCGAGTAATAGGGATTACCTTCGCGCTCGTATTTCTCGAGAATCGGCGCTTCGAAGGCGGTTTTTTCTTCGGGCGAGAGATCGCCTTTGACGGTCGATAGGACGCTCGCCGCCTGCGGGCCGCCCATAACGCTGATGCGCGCATTCGGCCACATCCAGAGCTGGCGCGGCGAATAGGCGCGCCCTGCCATCCCGTAGTTTCCGGCACCGAAGCTACCGCCGATGACGACGGTAAACTTCGGAACTTCTGCACAGGCGACCGCGGTCACGAGTTTCGCGCCGTCCTTGGCGATGCCGCGGTTTTCGTACTCTTTGCCGACCATGAAGCCGGTGATGTTCTGCAAAAACAGCAGCGGCGTTCCGCGCTGCGCGCAGAGCTCGATGAAGTGCGCGCCTTTGAGCGCGCTTTCGCTAAAGAGAATTCCGTTGTTGGCGAGGATGCCGATCGGATGGCCTTCGATGCGCGCGAAGCCGCAAACGAGCGTCGTACCGTAGCGCGATTTGAACTCGTGGAACTCCGACGCGTCGACGAGTCGCGCGATGACCTCGCGCACGTCGTAGCCGCTTCGGCTGTCGGCCGGTATGACGCCGTAAATATCGCGCGGCTCGTACTTCGGGGGCTCCGGGTCGATGCGATCCCATTGCCGCGGCAGTTCGAGATGCAAGTTTCGCACGATCTCACGCACGATTGCGAGCGCCTGCAGGTCGTCGTTCGCGAAATGATCGGCAACGCCGGAAATGCGCGTGTGCACGTCGGCGCCACCGAGTTCCTCAGCGGTCACTTCTTCGCCGGTCGCCGCCTTCACAAGCGGCGGTCCGCCCAAGAAGATCGTGCCCCGCCCTTTGACGATCACCGTTTCGTCGCTCATCGCCGGAACGTAGGCGCCGCCGGCCGTGCACGAACCCATCACCGCGGCGATCTGAGCGATGCGCTTGCTCGACATCCGCGCCTGATTGTAAAAAATACGGCCGAAATGGTCGCGGTCGGGAAAGACTTCGTCCTGCAGCGGCAAGAACGCGCCGCCGGAATCGACGAGATAGATGCAAGGCAAATGATTCTGCTCGGCGATTTCCTGCGCGCGCAGATGCTTCTTGACCGTCATCGGATAGTAAGTGCCGCCCTTGACGGTCGCGTCGTTGGCGACGATGATGCAGTGCTGCCCTTCGACGATGCCGATGCCGGTAACGATTCCGGCGGCCGGCGAATCCTCGTGGTACATTCCGAAGGCCGCGAGCGCCGAAAGCTCGAGGAAGTCGGATCCGGGATCGACGAGGCGTTCGATCCGCTCGCGAGCCGTGAGTTTATTGCGGCGGCGGTGCTTTTCGACCGCTTCCGCGCCTCCGCCGGCGCGTACCGCAACGAGCCGCTCGCGCAGCTCGGCAACTAGCCGCTCCATTCGTTGCGCGTTGGTAGTAAATGCCTCGGAACGCCGGTCGAGGCGCGATTCCAAAACCGCCATCGCGGGCGCTTTCGGCGCGCAGCGCTTAGAGCCCGGTTAGACGTCGCCAATGCTCCAGGGCCGCGCGGCAGGCGGACTCGTAGCTATCGGACTATGGCCGCGCAGGCTCAGATGGACGTCGGCGGCATCCTGCGTCCAGGTGGCCGCCTCGATCTCTCGACGGCATTGCAACCCTATCGTCCTTCGGCTTCGCTGCGGACGGTTACGCGCTTGGCGAGCGCGCCGCCGCGCATCTATTGCGGCGCGCCGGCTTCGGCGGAACGCCCGACGAGATTCGTCGCTATGCTGCGCTCGCTGCGCGAATCGGCCGCTGATTCGTTGCTGCAAATTCGCGCCTGCGCGAACGATCGCGGCGCCGCCGAAGTGAACGCCGATGAGCCGCTCGGCAAGGGCGAGATACGGCAGTCGCTTGGCGGGACTGCAGCTCTGGTGGCTCAACCGCATGCTTGACGACGCCGGCGCCGCTGCAAGAGAAGATGACGCTCTACTTTCACGGTCACTTCACCTCGCGGGCGACGCCGCGCTTTCCGCGCATCACCTACAATCAAAATGCGCTCTTCCGCGCGAACGCGACCGGAAATCTTCGCGAGCTGACGCGAGGCCGTCTCCAAAGACGCCGCGATGCTGATCTATCTCGACGGCGCCAACAACGTCGCCGCGCATCCGAACGAAAACTACGCTCGCGAGCTCATGGAGCTCTTCACGCTGGGCGTCGACAACTACACCGAGAACGACGTCCGCGAATCGGCGCGCGCGTGGACCGGCTGGCGCGTCAATCGCAAGACCGATAGCGTTCGGTTCGATCCTCGCCTGCACGACGACGGCCGCAAGACGTTTCTCGGCCGTGACCGGCAACTTCGATGGCGACGATATCGTCGACATCATCTTCGATCAGCCGCAGTGCGCGAGGTTCTTTGCAGCGAGCCTGCTCAACTGGTTCGTCTATAACGATCCCGAGCCGGCGCTCGTCGATGCCGTCGCCGACCTCATCCGCACGCACAACTTCGAGCTGACGCCCGTGCTTCGAACCGTTCTTGCAAGCGACGTCTTCTACAGCGCGCGCGCCTATCGCGCGCTCGTGAAGAGTCCGGTCGAGTTCGTCGTCGGTACCTACAAGGCGCTCGGGTCTTCCGGCAGATCGACGGAGACGGCGTTGCCGGCGCTCGCGCAGATGGGACAGCGGCTTTTCTTTCCGCCGAGCGTCGCGGGCTGGCCCGGCGGTCAGAACTGGCTGACGAGCGGGACGATGATCGCGCGGCAGAACTTCCTCACGCGCCTGCTCGGATCGCAGACGCTCGACGCATCGTCGTGGCTGCACGCGGCTTATCCGTGACAGCCGCAAAAGCGTCGCGCAGCAGCTAGCGGCAGACGATTCTGCAAGGTGACGCCGCGCCGGCTTCGCTCTCCCAGCTCGAAGCCTATCTGATGGCTCCGGTAGCGCCGCGCTTGCGACGCTCTCGGTCGAGAATTACGATCAACGCGTGCGCGGCGCGGTCTATCTCACGATGGCGACGCCCGCCTATCAATTGAATTAATCATGCGACGCAAGAATTTCTTACTAGGAACGGCTTCCGGGCTCGCGATCGTCGCGAACACCGAGCACGTCTTCGCGCGCGCGCTCGCGCAGTCGCCGCTGCCGGGTTTGCCGGGCAGCGAAAACCGCTGCCTCGTCCTGATCAATCTCTTTGGCGGAAACGACGGGTTGAACTGCGTCGTGCCGCACGGCGATCCGCGCTATTACCAGCTTCGTCCCGGATCTGGCCATCGATCGCAACGAGCGTGCTGGCGATCGACGCGCACGTTGGGCTGAATCCCGGGATGCGTTCGTTCAAGGCGCTCTACGATAAAGGCATGGTCGCGATCGTTCAGGGCGTGGGCTATCCGAATCCCGACCACTCGCACTTCCGCTCGACCGAGATTTGGCAGACGGCCGCGCCCGATCGCTACGAGCACACCGGCTGGCTGGGCCGCTACTTCGACGAAGCCGGATTATCGCAGCAGAATCTTTTCAAAGGCGTCGCGGTCTCGCAAGTCCTGCCCGAAGTCATGGTTTCGGAGCGCACCGACATTCCGGCGATTCCCGGGATCGGACAGTACGCGATGATCGCCGATCGCAACGCCGCCGCGCGGACGCGTTTTCGGCGCAAGCGCACGACCGCAGCCTGCCCTTCGAGTCGCCGTATCTCGCGCACGTGATGGAGATCGAAGGCGACGCGCAGCGCAGCTCCGAAGAACTGCCCAAGCTCATCGCCGGCTACACGACAAAGGCTTCGTATCCGGCGACGGCACTCGGCCGCAGCCTCGCGCTGGCCGCGCAGATCGTCGGCAGCAATCTCGGAACGAAAGCCATCTACGTCGAGCACGGTTCGTTCGACACGCACGTGAGCCAGCAGAAGACGCAGAACTTGCTGCTGGCGCAGTTTTCGGACGCTATCGCGGCGTTCTACGAGACCTTGCCGCGCACGGCAACGACCGGCGTGTTTTGACGCTGACGTTTAGCGAGTTCGGCCGGCGCATCGAAGAGAACGGCAATCGCGGGACCGATCACGGCGAAGCCTCGCCGCTCTTCATGATCGGCGGCGGAGTCAAAGGCGGCCTCTACGGAACGTTGCCCGATCTGAGCGATACGAATATGGGCAACGTGCGTTACGCGGTCGATTTTCGCAGCGTCTATGCAACGGTGCTCGAGCGCTGGCTCGGGCGGCCGTCGGCGACGGTGCTCAACGGCGAGTTCCGTACGCTCCCAGTCCTGGCATAGCTTGAGCTCGTCGATTCTCTTTCTGGGCAGCGGCGGCGCGCGTTTCGTCGTCGCGCGCCAACTGCGCGCCTCGGGCGGGATGTGGATGCGCTTCGGCGAGACGCAGATTCACGTCGATCCGGGCCCCGGCGCGCTGGTTCGCGCGCTTTCGCACGTGCCGCCGTGCAATCCGCGCGAACTCGACGCGATCGTGCTTTCGCACAAGCACCTCGACCATTCCGGCGACGTCAACGTGCTGATCGAGGCGATGACCTCGGGCGGCTTTCGCCGGCGCGGCGCAGTGCTCGCGACCGGCCGACGCGTTCGATGTCGAGCCCGTCGTGTTGCCGTACGCGCGGCGCTTCGTCGAGCGGATCGAGCGCCTCGAACCGAGCAGCGGGCCCTACGCGTATCGGCGACGTTGAGCTCGTACGTCGATGCTGCACGAGCACGCGGTGCAGACGCACGGATCTGCATTTCGCCTACCGGGCTTTGCGCGTCGCATATCTTCCCTGCGGACGATACTTCGACGGCCTGGCCGCCGACTACGCGCAACATCGCCCGGACGTGTTGATCGTCAACGTGCTGCGCTACCGCGACCAGATGAATGTCGATCATCTTGACGTGGTTCGACGCGCGGCGCGTCGTCGAGGAGGTGCGCCCGAAAGTCGCCGTCTTTCAGCATTTCGGAACGAAGATGCTCGAAGCCGATCCAATGCGGCTCGCGCAGCGAGCTCGAAGACGAGCTTGGCTTGCGCGCGATCGCCGTCTACGACGGTCTCGCGCTCGATATAGAGACGGAGATTGCCGCCGCGACCGCCTAGGGTTCGTAACGGCGGATGCTGCGGCGGCGAGTCCGCGATGTGCGCCGGACGCATCGGAAGCTGCACGCTGCCGCTGAGTTCTTGGCGCACGTGCGGGTGCTCGTTCATCGAACCGCTGTAGAGATAGACTGAGCCGTTCTTCGAAGCCGCGGTAACGACGGGTCCCCCGCCGCCGACCGTTGCCTGTTTCGTCGTCGGGTCGCCGCGTACTTGAACGTCGTCGTCGAAGCTCGATTCGACGTGGCCCGACCCGCTGTACGCGCCGATCTGCGCGTTTCCGCGAACGCCGAGCGCGACGTTGCCGTGCTCCGACTCGAATCGCGCGAGCCCCGGTTGGAAGCTGCCGTTGTCGTAGACGATCGATCCGTACGTGCTCGTCGCCTGAATCTGATGCGACGTGCAGTCCTTGAAAAGCATATCGCCGGTCGCCGTGCGCGCGCGCAGTCGTTCGAAGGTCGAATCCGTTGCGACGACGCGACCGCGCAACGATTCGACGAATCCGGTGCCGCTGACGTTATCGAGCGAAATCCCGGCCGCCGCGCGCATGCGCGACGAAGATGCCGTGATAGTTTTCGATCGTCAGATGGCCGGCTCGCTGCTGGGCCATTACCATGGCGGTGCCGCGCGGAATCATAATCGTCATTCGGCCGCTGCCGCGGGCCAAAATTTCGTCGTGCTCGCGTCCCGGCAACTCGGGAATGCACGAAGGATTCCGCCGGAAGCGAGACCAGCCCACGATCGGTCTGAATCGAGTCCGAGGCGAACTGAATCTGTTTCGGAATCGAGGGATCGACGTCGGAGGGGCCGAGATGGCGGACGTCGGTTGGCCGTTCCGACATGATGAAGATCTGCGGGCGATCCCACGTTTCGATCGTGACCTGGCCCCTCGGGTACGTGCACGTTGAGGATAGGCGACGGACCGACGTCGTACTCTTCGTCGGCGCGCACGGGCGTCGCGAAACCGATCCAAAACAGCCAGGCGAGGAGCGTCACGATTGCCCCCCGCCCCAATCCTACGGGCACGCATCCATTGTATCGGCGCCCCATCGGGGGCATCATGAGAGATTCGTGAACGGAGGGTTCATTCGCGGTAAGACTATGCGGAAAAGTGCGCCGCCGCCGGGCGCCCGTTCAGCCAGGGCGTCGCCGCCGTGGACGCGAGCAATCGAGCGAACGATTGCCAGGCCGAGTCCCGTGCCGGGAACCTCCCGGGATCGGGCTTTGTCCGTCCGGTAAAACCGCTCGAAGATGTGACGGCGCTCCGCTTCCGGGATGCCTGGGCCGCTGTCGGCGACTTCCACCCAGGCCGAGGTTCCCTTTTCCCCGACGCGCACGTCGACGGCAGCGTGGTCGCAAAACTTGATGCGCGTTATCGACGAGATTTCCGATCATTTGGCGCAGCAAATGCGCGTCGCCGTAAACGATCGGCTTGGCATTATAGGAAAACTTCAAGTCGATCGACTTTTCGGCGGCGCGGGACGAGGCGTTCTGTGTCACCTCGGAGGCGATCTGAGCCAGCGAGAGCGGTTCCTTGGGTATTTCGTCTCCCCGATCCGCCTTCGCCAGCGTCAGCATGCCGTTGACCATGCCGGCGAGATCGGCACTCTCACGCGAGATGGTCTCTAGGCTCTCGCGTCGGATCGTGTGGTCCTGGTCGCCCCACCGCAGCAGCATCTGCGCGTTGGCGTTGATGGACGTCAGCGGCGTCTTCAATTCGTGCGAGGCATCCGAAATAAACTGACGCTCGCGCGCAAACGCGGCCGCCAAACGCGCCAGCAAATCGTTGAAGCTCGTTGCGAGCCGACCGATTTCGTCGCGCCTCCTCCGTAATTGCAGCCCTTGACCGTGTCCGTCGAACGTCCCGGCCGCGAGCGCTAGCCGATCCGAGCTGATCTCGCGCATCCCGCGCGAGAGCTCGTTGATCGGCGTCGTCGCCTGCGACGCCAGCACGATGGAAAAAAGGACGACCGCAACGACCGTCGCTCCGAGCACGATCACGATCGCTTCGCGTGCCAGCGCAAACGTGCGCTGCAGCGTATCCAGCGGTTCGGCCACGTGGATGACCGCAGCGTTCACTCCCACTTTGAGATAGCGATCTTCAACGATAAACGGCCGGTCCCCCAACGTAATCTGACGGTATGCCAGGTCGTGCGCCGGCGAGAGCTTGGGATTCGGCGGTATCGCCAACCCGCCGAGATTCGCGGTCTTCGATAGCGGATAACCCTCGCCCGAATCGACCTGGACGTAACTATTTGCCGAGTTCCACGTCGTCAAGTTGGCGCTGTTGAACAGAAACTGCAGCGTCCCCAGCGGCGAGTCTTCCACGGAGAACGGCGTCGTCGACTGCCGCGCGAACTGCACGATCGCTCGCATCGTCGCATTCACGCTCGTTTGCGCTTGATCGTATAAGATTTGCTGAAACCGCCAAACGATAATAGCGCTCATCGCCGTAATCGCCACGATAAGCAGCACCGAATACCCGAGCGCAATCCTCCACTTAAGCGACATCGCGACCGTTCGTGGGGCAGCTAGTCTTTTATCGTATAGCCGACACCACGGACAGTCGTGATGAGCTTGTCTTCAAATCCATCATCGATTTTGCCGCGCAGATAGCGGATATAGACGTCGATGAGATTAGAGTCGCCGAGAAAATCGCTCCCCCAGACGCCGTTGAAGAGCTCGTCGCGCGTGTGGACTTTGTTACGGTGCAGAAGCAGGTACTCGAGCAGCGCGTACTCCTTAGCCGTCAGCGAGATCGGTTTTCCGGCGCGATGGACCTCGTGACGGTCGCGATCCATGACGACGTCACGATATTCGATCACGTTGCCGTGCGGGGCGCGCTCTCGAAGCCGGACGCGGACGCGCGCGAGCAGCTCTTCGGTAGAGAATGGCTTGGTAACATAGTCGTCGGCGCCGACGTCGAGACCGGCAACGCGATCGGGAACGCGATCGCGGGCTGTCAGCATGATGATCGGGACGCGGCTCTTGGCGCGGATGCGCTTGCAGACTTCGATACCGTCCATGCGCGGCAGCATCAGGTCCAGAATCACGAGGTCGGGTTCCTTGAGCGCTTTTTCGAGGCCGGCGAGCCCGTCGCGCGCGACCTCGACCTCGTAGCCTTCGTGCTCTAGTTCGAGCTGCAAGACGCGGCTGATGGCCGCGTCGTCCTCGATGACGAGGACCCTATGGCGGCGCCGCTCCGGTGGCGAATGTTTCTCCATGCGGATACATTATCGGCTGGACCTTCGTTCGGACCTGTGCGAGCCAACCGCGAGTGGTTGGGATCCGGCGAAATGAGTGAGCCATAACGCGGTCGCGCCGCCGGCGGCAAGCCATGCAAGCACGGCCCCGTTTGAGAAGGTGCGCGAAAGAACCGACCGATCGCCTCGAGCGTGTGAACGAAGAGCGGGCCCCCGCCTAATACGACGAGAAAAATAAGCCAAAGGCCGACGGCGACGAGCGAGCCGAGCACGTGCGAGCTCCGAAATCGAGAACGCCGGCGCGGGCCGATACGCGGTCGCAAACAAGATCGAAGCTCGCAGGCCCTCGGGCGGCTCTTCGAGCGGAAGCGCGAGGATTGCGCGTTCGAGCTCCTGATCATCCATGTTCACGATTCCGTTACCTCCAGTCCGCTCAGAAGCCTGCGGAGCTGCTCCTTCGCGCGAAACAAATGTGTCTTTACCGTACCCATCGGCAGCCCCAGCACCGTGGCAATCTCTTCGTACTGCTTGCCTTGCAGATGGAAGAGGGTAATGACCGTACGGTATTTTTCGGGCAGCGCGTCGATCGCGGCGCGCAGCCGGGTCGCCTCGTCTAGAGCGATCACCTGGTGCTCCGGTCCCGGGGCCGGCGTCGGGACGGTCCGGCAGCTCCTCACTCGCGTAATGCTTGCGGCGGTTCAGGCGGTCGCAACAGGCGTGGTAGGTGATCGCGAAGATCCAGGTCGAGAACTTCGAGCCCAGCCTGAACGTGCGAAGGCTGCGAAAGGCCTTGAAAAACGCCTCTTGCGTGGCATCGCGAGCCTCCTCGACGTCGTGGAGCGTCCGGTAGGCGAGATGGTAGACGGCGCGGTCGTAGCGCTCGACAAGCGTGGCGAAGGCCTCCGAGTTTCCCCGGAGCGTCATTGCCACCAAGTCCCCGTCCGGCGGCCCCACCTTCAACGATCCGGGGCCTCGGCCAAGAGTGCCGACACGCCCGTCGTACGCGCGTGAGGGGCGATTGTTTCGCCGCCGCCGGCGGCCTTGCCGAAACATCATCACGGGCCGGCAAACCGTAGCTAGGGCAGGAACTTTCACGGAGGCTGTAACCAGCAGATGACCACGATTCCAAACAAAACCCTTCCCGGCCGCGCTCGCCATGACGGCGCGCTGCCGAGCGACGACCGGAACTCCGCGCAATCGCTGCGGCCTACCTTCGACGGCTGGGGACCGCGCCTCTAAATGTCGCGCGTTTCGATCGTCGGGATGCTGATTGCCGCCGAGGTGTTGATCGTCGGCATGGCGATCTATGCGGTCGGCGGCCACGGAAGGTCGCTTGCCGCCGGATTGCATCGCAGCGATTTCACCGCGTCGGCCATTGCACCGATTGCGGCAGGCTCGGCCCCCCACGTCGTCGTCGATGATCCCGATTCGCGCGTCCACGTCGATATGTCGCGCGATGCGCTGGTTCACGTACGCGACTTGACGCAGATGCGCGGATGGCTTTTCTCGGGTGGTCGTTATCCGCAGCTCGCGGTCACGCGCACGCCCGACGGCGTTCGCATCGAACGCCCGCGCGCACCAGGCGGCTCTATCGATATCTTCGGCGTTCAGCACGCAGGCGATCGAGATCGACCTTCCGGCAAGCATCGCAACTCGAAATCGCGCGCTGCTCGGGTGCCGACGTTCGAGGCGTCACCGGCAGCGTAAACGTTCATTCAGTAGACGGTCACGTAACGCTGACCGATTTGCAAGGAGCAGTCGATGCGCGCAGCGACGACGGTTATCTCGACGCAACAACGTACGCGGTGACCGCCTCGCGCTCAACTCGACGGACGGTCACATCGCGCTGCAAGACGTCGCGGTGAGCTCTCTCTCGGCGATGACGCGCGACGGGCGAATTCCAGCCGACGATCTCTCCGTCGGCGCGAACGCGACGTTACAGACCGACGACGGCTCCGTTCGAGTTCGACTTGCGCCCAACTCGAATCTCACGATCGACGCCTCGACGCGCGACGGCAGAATCTCGGTGGACGGGAACTCTGCAGATCGTCGCGACGATTCTTCACAGCGCACTATCCGTCTAGGCACCGGCAGCGGCCAAATGAAGGTCGCGACGGGCGACGGATCGATTCGCATTATCACCAACGGAGAATTCCAATAGTATGGATGACAACATTGTAGCCGCCCTCGCCGTTACTGTATCTTCGGATTGCCGGTCATGGGCTGGATCGTTTCGCGCGTGCTCGCGCATCAGGAACGCATGGAGATGCTGCGTCATGGCGTCATCCCGCCGCCGAACGCCCGCGACATGCGCCGCGCGATGAAGTGCGGTTGGACGCCCGACGCAACGCATCAGGATCCCTCGAGTCAGTACGCGTACGGCCGGATTACTACGCTCAACACCAACTGCGGAAGGGCATGCAGGTCGCCTCGTCGGCTTGGCGCTGCTCATCGGATTGGGCTTCATCGGGTACCGCGGCGACGGGTCGTTCGTCTACGGCCCCTGGCTCCTGGGCGGCCTGATCCCGCTCTTCGTCGGGCATCGCCCAGATCATCGGCGCGGTGATGAGCGGGGCGAGCTTCGGTCCGGCCGTTGCCCGCCCGCGTTTCGGTCCTCCGCCGCCGGACGGCCCCTCGCCGGGCCCGCGGCCCGAAACCAGCGCGACTTCGCCGGGGCCGACGTACGGCGGCTGGCGACCTGGCTCGACGCCGGAGATCGAGAAGCCGGCTTCGCCGCCCGACTATCGCGGTTGAGCCGTCTCGAAGGTAGGAAAAGCAAAGCCGCCGGTCGATTGACCGGCGGCGTTACGTATCGAATAAAGACGATATTACTTGCAGGAGACCAAGGCCATGGCCCAGCCAGCGGCCGTTCGCGTCCTGACCAGATATCCATCCGCAGTCCGATCGTAAACCTGATAGCCCGCTCTGAGTGCGTCGGCTAGCGATTTGAAGACGATAAGACCTGCCATCTGCGGACCCTCCTTTCCCGATTATTTACGCTCTCTATACAGTATAACGGCTTTTGTAGCAAGAGCGTGAACCCGATTTCGGAGATTTTCGTAAGAATTTGTTGAAAATGTATGAAGAGATGGCGACGCTCGGTCGAAACGCGGCGGTGCACGAAACGACGGTAATCGAACGCCGAGTGCTTGCGCCGGGCGTCGTTGCAGTCTCGCTCGATGCGCCGAAGCTGGCGAATGCGACACGACCCGGTCAGTATGTCATGGCGATTCCGCCGAGCGAACAGACGGCGGCGACTGCGCTTGCCGTCTTCGAAGCAGAAGGCAAGCT
The DNA here is from genome assembly GCA_963815165.1 of Vulcanimicrobiota bacterium. Lineage (GTDB taxonomy): Bacteria > Vulcanimicrobiota > Vulcanimicrobiia > Vulcanimicrobiales > Vulcanimicrobiaceae > Cybelea. Next base: position 302,937 of record CAWFFL010000003.1, on the reverse strand, counting down.
CGCAAGCCTTCTCTTCTTTGTAACCGGCAAACGCACGCGCGAGCTGAGCGAGCTTCGATCGGGCGATCGACTCGATGTGGTCGGTCCGCTGGGAAACGGTTTCGACTGCTCGACGGGCGTGCGCGACGTCGCCATCGTGGCCGGGGGCGTCGGCATCGCATCGCTCCTGCTCTGCGCGCAATCGCTTGTGCGTGCCGGTGCGGCAGTACGTTTATACTATGGAGCGCGCACTGCGGATCTGCTCGTCGAGGCGCAACGCTTCGTCGATGCGGGATGCGAGCTGATCGTCACGACGGACGACGGAACGCAGCGGGAAGCGCGGCTTCATCACCGAGGAGCTCGCGCGAGCAGAAAATCCCGAGCAAATTTTTGCCTGCGGTCCGACACCGATGCTGCGCGCCGTCGCTCGCATCGCGCAGGAACGTGGCGTTCGGGCGCAGCTTTCGCTCGAAGAGACTTTTGGATGCGGCGTCGGCGGTTGTTGGGGATGTGTCGTGCCCGTCATCCGGGAGAGCGCGCAAGCGCCGAATTTTCCACCGGCGCAAGCGGGTGGCAGCGACGTCGTTTACGCGCGCATCTGTCGTGAGGGCCCGGTCTTTTGGGCTGACGAGTTTCGATGGTAAGCGAACCGACTCTCGCGACGAAGCTCGGAAGACTCGAGCTCGAGTATCCGACGTTGATGGGAAGCGGATGTTATGGCAGCGGCGAGGAGTTCGCACCATTCGCCGATCTTACGCAGATCGGCGGAATGGTTCTCAAGAGCGTCACGCGTCTGCCGCGCTTGGGGAATCTCGATGCCGCGCATCGTGCATACGCCGGCCGGAATGCTCAACGCAATCGGACTGCAGAATCCGGGCTCGACTGGTATCTTGCGCAACGAAGTTGCTAAGTACGCCGATCGCCCGTGCAAGATCATCGGCAGCGTCGCCGGTTTTTCCGTCGACGACTATGCGTATGTCTGCGAGCGTCTGGCAGCGCGTCCCGAGATCGCGGCGGTCGAGTTGAACGTTTCGTGTCCCAATGTCGCAAGCGAAGGTGAAACCTTCGGGTGCGATCCCGAGCTCGCCGCAAAAGTCGTTCGGTTGGCGCGCGGAACGACGGATAAGACGCTGATCGTGAAGCTTTCGCCGAACGTTACCGACATTTGCGAAGTTGCGCGTGAAGCCGAAGCGGCGGGAGCCGACGCGCTGGCGGTCATCAATACCGTACGCGGAATGGCAATCGACGTCGAAGGGTGGAGGCCGCGCTTGGGAAACGTCAGCGGAGGTCTTTCGGGACCGGCGATTCGCCCGATCGCCGTGCTCGCCGTCTATGAAGTCGCGCAGGCCGTAAAAATTCCTATCGTGGGTCAGGGAGGGATCGAGACGTTGACGGACGCGCTTGAGTTCTTCTTGGCCGGCGCCAGCGCCATCTCGATCGGGACGGCCAACTTTACCGATCCGCGCGTGCCGCAGCGCATCGTCGCCGAGCTGCGAGAGTATCTAGCCCGGCGAAGGTGCTCCGGAATCGACGCCATCGTTGGGAAAGCCAACGTCGGATTCGCAACGCCGCATCAATATGAAGGAGACGAGGGTTAAGGGGGTGGGATGGCTCAACTAATCGTCGCTCTCGACGTTCCAAATGCGCAGCGGGCCGAAGAACTCGTCGACCAGCTCTACGATCTCGACGTCATCGTCAAGATCGGATTAGAGGCACTCTTAGGCTATCCCGAGCGCATTCTTTCGTACTGCGAGGCGCGCGACGTGCGCGTCTTCATCGACGCCAAGCTGCACGACATCCCGCGCACGGTCGGCGCGGCGATGGCACAGCTCGTTCGCCCGAACGTTCACCTCGTCAACGTTCACGCGGTAGGCGGACTCGACATGATGCGCGCGGCCGTCGACGCCGCCAACGATCGCGCGGCCGATCTCGAGATCGAACCACCGCACGTGCTCGCAGTCACGCTGCTCACGAGCATCGCGCCCGAGGATCTCAACGAGCTTGGATTTCAGGGCGGACCGGGGGAGAACGCGATAAGGTTGGCGGCGCTCGCTCGCGATGCCGGCTGTTCCGGCGTCGTATGCAGCGCTCACGAAGTGCGCGATCTCAAACGCTTCTTTGGTGACGATTTTCTCACGCTGACGCCTGGTATCCGACCGATGGGAAGTGTCCACGGCGATCAGAAGCGCGTCACGACGCCCGCGCAAGCGGTTGAAGCGGGCGCCGATTACATCGTCGTCGGAAGGCCGATCGTCGAGGCCGCTGATGCCGTGGCCGCCGCCAAGGCGATTCTCGAGGAAATGTCCGTTCGCGCATGAGCGCCGCAAGCCCCGATTTGCAGGAAGCGCTCGCGCGTCGCGGTGCACTGCTCACCGGACACTTCAGACTGAGTTCCGGACGTCACAGCGACCGTTTCGTCCAGAAGTTTCGCATTCTCGAGGAACCGGCACAGCTCGAACCAGTCGCGCGTGCGATCGCGCAACACTTTCGATCCCTCGAGCCGACGGTCGTCGTGGGCGCCGCGGTTGGCGGCATTCTGCTCGCGTACGAAGTTGGACGGCAACTCGGCACCAAAGCCATATTCGTCGAGAAGGAGAACGGCGTACCGGCGCTGCGCCGCGGCTTTACGCTTGCGCCCGGCGATCGCGCACTGATCGTCGAAGACGTACTGACGACGGGTCTTTCCGTTCGCGAGACCATCGACGTCGTGCGGCGTACCGGCGCACACGTGGTCGGGCTCGGCATCATCGTCGCGCGTGGTCCCGTTGACGTGAATGTTCCCGTGCATGCGCTGCTCGAATTGCCGCTTCAATCGTACGACGAAGCGGAGTGTCCGCTCTGCCGCGCCGGCGAGCCTATCGAAGATCCGGGTTCGCGCCGCGCGTGACGATTGACGTACGTATCGAGGACCCCGACGGTTCGGGCGGGCAAGACGATCGTGCCTTCGTCCGGGAGCTGGGACGGCGATGCGTCATGTCGAGCGTGAGCTCGTTGCGGCCGGCCCCTGAGATGGACGTACGCGACGCCTTCGATCGTCTTTACGCCATCGTCGACAGCCAATCGCACGTCACACTCATCGCCCGGTTCGGCGGCGAGCGCGCCGGATTCCTATTCCTGCTCGACGAGCTGCCCGACGAGGTGACGCTCTTGCCTCAGGCCTTCGTTGCGTACATGGCCGTTGAACCGGACCTGCGCGGCAAGGGCGTCGGCGCCGCGCTGTTGGCGGGAGCGGAAAATGAGGCAAGAAGACGCCGCTTGCCGTATATATCGCTCATGGTGACCGAAGAGAACGAGCCGGCGTGCCGATTGTACGAGCACGCGGGATATCGGACGGAACGCCGTCTGCTGTGCAAGCCGCTGTAGGGTCGGACCTTTGGCGTCGCGTCGCCATCGCGGTCGCCGCAGTCCTGATAGTCCTTGCGGCAATTTGGTTTGCGCGCCACATACCGCGAACGATCGCGATTTTCGTTATCGCCGCCTTCATCGCGTTCGGGGTCCAGCCGGTTGCGGCGCGCCTCGAACGGCGGATGCCCAAGCCCCTCGCGATCTCGATCGTCTTCTTGGGATTACTGCTGGCTGTCGCGATATTCTTGGTGATCGTGGTCCCACTGACCATCAGTCAGGTGCAGCTCCTCGCCGTAAACTTACCCGGTTACGCGACGACGGCGCAAGGCTGGCTCGTGGAAATGGAAGGGTCGCTCGAGCGGCATTTCCCGACGTTGAAGATCCCCGCGTCGGAGCTGAACTTCGGCAAGATCGGCGCGTCGCAAATCTCCGGCTTCGTCACCGCCACGCTGGCGTCACTCGGCGCGATCGCGTTTAACACAGCAACGGGGTTTTTCATCGCGTTTTCAGCGATTATCCTGTCTTTCTTCTTCCTCCTCAACGATACGCAGATCTCAGAATGGTTCACGTCTCTTTTTCCGCCGCGCCGGCGACAGACGGCGCAGAAGCTCGCCGCGGAGGTGACCGAGCTCTTCGGTAACTACATTTCGGGTCAGGTGATCGTGAGCGCGATCACCGGAGCGGTCATCGCGATTGCGACGGCCATCGCTGGGTTTAAATTCTCGCTCATCATCGGCATCATTTCCGGCGTCGCTTATGCGATTCCGATCATCGGCATGCTGATCGCCGAGATCATTGCCGTTCCGATGTGCGCGCCGCAAGGGCTCGGGATGATCATATGGGTGCAGGTCATCATGTTCGGAATGGCGCGCGTCAGCGACAACGTGCTCGTGCCCAAGATCATGGGGAAATCAGTCGGCGTCTCGCCCATCGGCGCGATGTTCGCCGTCTTCGCGGGCGGCGAGCTGTTCGGAGTGCCGGGCCTGATACTCGGCATACCCGCCGCCGCGCTGATCAAGATATTGTGGCGCTATTTCATGGCGCCATGGATCACGGCCCAGCTCGAAAAGACGTAGCCCGCGCCGCCTTCAAGGCTTGATGACGACGGCGATCGGGTCGGCGTAGACGACTCGTCCGCACGCCCGCGCGGTGCGGAGCCGTTGTGAGTTCACTTCGGCGGGCACGTCGTTTTGTGCCACGGCAACGAGCAGGACGCCATCGCGGCGAGCTTGGGTGCACGCGCCTTCATCGGGCAAGTCGACGGTACGTGTCGGGGGCGATAGCACGTTGACGACGCCGAGGCGCAGGCCCCAACCGCCGGTTGCGGCCGGACGCGTCGTCGCAATCCATCGATAGACTCCCGGAGGCGACGTTCCGACGCGGAGCGCATCGTCGTAATAATCGAGCGGATGGTGTGTCGCGACGTGGGCTGCGAGAATGACGGCCAAAGCGAACGCGATTGCATTTGGCCAAATCACGCGCGCCATGTGCGTGGTCGACGCGATGGCGAACGCCCACGCCCCAAAGACGAGCGCGAGATGGCCGCCGTCATTCCAAAAGATCGTGAGAACGTACCAGACGCCGAAGAGCGTTGATGCCAGCAGCAAAGCCGTCGCGAACGGGGCGACGCGGCGCGCGGGATATGCGATGATTGCCGCCCCTACTGCGATTGCCGGAGCCGCGAATCGTAGCGAGGCGCCGGTCGCAAGCTGCGCAACCGACGTAGCGTAGCTGAATGGCAACACGAAGAAAAGCAGTGCGGCGGCGCAGGCCGCCCATCCGAGCCGCGGATCGCGTCGCGCGATGAATGGCGCGAGCAGTGCCGCAGCGAGTGCCAGCAAAGCAAACGGCGAAGCCGCGAACGCAACGCGCGCCAGAATGGCTAGTGCCGGCGCTCCATGCGCCAGGATCGTGGACCCGAGTACGTCGCCATGGACGGCACGCTGGGGCGCAATCGCCGCGCCTCGCCACAAGATCGCGTCATGCAGCGCCCAGAGTGCGAGCGCGCTCGCGGTTGCGAACCAAAGTCTACGCCGCGCATTGCCTGCGAACAACGCGATGGTCGCCAGAATCCAGCCCTGCGGTTTGATCAGAGCCGTAATCGCGAGCGTCCGCATCGCCGTCGCGCTCGCCGGCGAGGCCCGCAGTGCCCAGAGGCTTTCGAGCCAAAACGCAGCGAGCCAGACGTCGTTCTGTAGCGTGCCGCCCTGAATCGCCAAGGGATACGCCGTTACCGTTGCGGCGGCGATGACGTCGGCGAGCAGCGGGGGCGCCGCATACGCCTCGCGCGCCCATGCGGCGATGCGAAAACCCAGTAGCGCGAGCGCCGCAAAGCCGCACCACGGCAGCGTGAAGGGGCCGCTGACCGCGTAGAGAGCGGCTGCGAAGAGCTCCGACGCCGGCGGATACCACCAATAGCGCGTCGCGGTCGTCCAGAGTGAGTGCGCCTGTACCCACGATGCGGCGTTGGGGAGATGGTACCAGAGCGAATCGCCGTCGAGCAGCGGGCGCATCAGTTGCGGCCAGGCAACCGCGACAAGTGCGCCGATCATGACGCACGGTATTTGCATGTCGGCAGCTCGCGTGGTCGCTGCCCTCGAGATGAAACCGCGCCCGTACGCCGCAGCGATACAAACCGCAAGCACGGCCCAGCATGCGGCCGGATACAACGCGTGCACGAAGCCGAGCGCGAACGGGATCGCGACGCCAAGAATCAGCGCGTCGCGCAGGCGGTCGGTCAAATCGTACCGGTCGCTCGTGCGCAGTAAGGGTGCAGCCGCGAAGAGGCCGAGCAGCCAGAGCGCTGCGGGCAATCCCGACACTAGACTACCGCTACATGGAATCCGGCGCGCCGACGCCGGCAAGTCCCAGCGCGCGCGCCAAAACGCTCTTTGCTGCCAGGCAGAGCGCCAATCGCGCGAGCCGCACCTCTCGTTCCTCGGTGAGAATCTTACACTCGGTATAAAACTGGTGGAAGTCCGCCGCCACGTCGCGCGCGTAACGCGCCAAGCGATGGGGTGCCAGATACTGCACGATGCCCGCGGCCACGTTGGGAAACTCCGCCAGGCGGCGCGCCAGTGAAAGCTCCGGCGAATGAGTCAGTGGAGTCAACTCGGCCGTTTGAGCGGCTTCGACGTCTTCGGGAAGCGCGCGGCGAAGCACTGAAGCAATCCTCGCATGTCCGTACTGCACATAATAAACGGGGTTTTGGTTGTTTTTTTCAACCGCGAGCTTCAGATCGAACGTAAACGGTGATTCCATCGCGGGCATGATGAAGAAGAATCGCGCGGCGTCGATGCCCACTTCGTCGACGATTTCGTCGAGCCCGACGATCTCGCCGGCGCGTTTACTCATGCTGACCTGCTCGCCGCCGCGCATGAGCGTCACTTGCTGCACGATGGCGACGTCGAGCCGGCCCGGATAGCCCAGCGCCGCGGAGATTCCTTTGAGCCGGTCGATATATCCGTGGTGATCCGGCCCCAGAATATCGACGACGCGATCGCTGTTGCGCAGCTTATCGTAATGATAGGCGACGTCCATGCAAAAATAGGTTGGGCGGCCGTCGCTGCGCAGCAGTACGCGGTCTTTGTCGTCGCCGAACTGCATCGCGCGAAAGAAGAGCGCTCCGTCCTGCTCGTAAGTGAGGCCGAGTTCTCTGAGGTGCTCGACGCCTTCACGAACTTTGCCGCTGGCATGCAGCGCTGCTTCGCTCTGCCAGCGATCGTACTCGGCTCCGAAGCGCCGCGCCGTCTGCTTCTGCTCCGCGACGAGCTCGTCGCGACCGAACGTCGCAAAGAACGGCAGCCACTCGCTCTCGGCCGCATTCGCCCATCGGTCACCATCGTGCTCGAGAATGCGTCGAGCAATCGATAGGAGATATTCGCCCGGATAGCCCTCCTGCGGAAGCGGATACTGCTCGCCGAGCAGCTGACGATAGCGCGCATAGATCGATCGTCCCAGAGCGTCGAGCTGTGCGCCGGCGTCGTTGATGATCCACTCCGTGAAGACCTCGTAACCGCGCAGGCGCATCACGTTGGCGAGCGTCGCGCCGATCGACATCGAGCGTCCCTGCACGACGACGAGGGGACCGGTTGGATTCGCACTGCCGAACTCGAGCGAAATTCGCTGGCCGTTCTTGGGCGCTTCGCCGAAGCGGTCACCCTGCTGTAATACGTTTGTGATGACGGCTTGCCACACAGCCGGCGCAAGTCGAAGATTGATGAAGCCGCCGACCGCATCGATGCCGCTGAATTTTTCGTCGAGACCGGCGGCGCGTTGCTTGATGCCCGCGATGAGATCGCGAGCAACGTCCTGCGGCGACCGTCGCGCGGTCTTCGCCAACGAGAAGGCGACGTTCGTTGCGAAGTCGCCGAATTCGGGTCGCCGCGGGGCTTCGAACGGGATCTCCGCCTGCGCTCCATCGTATGTTGCCGCGACCGTCTCACGCGCAGCTTGCGCAAAGGCCTGCAGCGCGTCGTCGAGCGGCAAAGCCTCTTGCCGGGCGCGTGAATTCATCGGGCATGCATTTCGCCGCCGCAGGCGGCTCCGACCCGCGCATAACTGGACGGCCCGCGCGATTCGATTGCACCCTCGAATTCGAGCAGCGTGAGGGCGGCGAGTGCCGCTGAGGCGGGAGCCCCCGCGAGCGCGACGAGCTCGTCGAACGCGGTTGCGCCGGCGTCGAGCGCAGCGAGTAGCGATTCCTCGACTGGATCGCGCGGCTGCGAGCGCGACGCAGGGGGCGTCGCGAGCGCGATCGGCAGGCGGCCGAGCGCCTCCAAAACGTCGGCGGCGCAGCGCGCCAGTATCGCACCATCTCGGATGAGAGCGAGACATCCTTGAACGTGCTTTCGATCCACGTCGCCGGGCACCGCAAGCACGGGGATGCGTCCGGCGGCCCAGCTCGCAGTGTTCAGCGCACCGCTGCGCGCCGGGGCCTCGATCACGACGACGGCGTCGGCCAAGGCGGCGACGATGCCGTTTCGTTGCAGAAACTGCCCGGGAAACGCAGCCCGATCGGGCGCGAAAGGCGAGACGACCGCCCCTCCGCCCTCGAGGATTCGTTCGGCGAGGCCGCGGTTGCGGGCCGGGAAGAAATGCCGGTGCCCGCTGCCGAGCACGCCGACCGTCGGCGCGTTGACGCTCACGGCCCCCTCGTGGGCAGCAGCATCGATGCCCAACGCCAGACCTGAGACGACGCAGCAGCCTGCGGCGCCGAGCTGGGCGGCGAACTCGTAAGCGAGAGACCGCCCGTAGGGGGTCGCCGCCCGCGTGCCGACGATGGCCACGGCGGGGCGTGTGAGCCCCGTGAGCTCGCCGCTGCACCACAGCCCGGGCGCGACGACGTCAAATCCGCGACCGCCGCGCAAGCCGGCGATCGATTCGCGGGTATGGAAGGCGGGTTCTTGCATCGGCGGTCCTTCACGCCGATGGTCCGCGGCGCTAGGCGCCAAGACGGGGGAATCCGCCGCCTCCACGAATAGGGGGGCCGCAGCGGAGGTACCAGAGTTGGCAGAAGCGTTTTGCGTCAAGTGCAAAGCCAAGCGCGAAATCCAAGATGCGGTCCAGATTCAAATGAAGAACGGTCGTCCCGCGGTGCAAGGCAAATGCCCGGTCTGTGGCACGAAGATGTTCAAAATCGGCGCCGCCTAAGCGAACTGAGTTGGTCGTTCTCGAGGGGCTGCGCGCAGCGCAGTCCTGAGCGAGCGCAGCGAGACGAAGGGCCCAGACGCAGCAGCGCCTTGGGGCTTTTTTTGCGTTAACTACCCATAGTGACGTATAATACGTGCACCCACAAGATATGCCGTGGGGGAGACTTACCGCTGACTTGCCCAACTTGTCGCAAGAGCGAGACGCGAGTCGTCGACTCGCGCGACGACGAGACCGTCGTTCGCCGGCGGCGCGAGTGTTTGGATCCGCGCTGTAAACATCGTTTCACCACGTACGAGCGAATGGAAGTGCCGCGGCTCTTCGTCGTGAAGAAAGATGGCCGCCGCGAGCAGTACAGCCGCGAAAAGATCATCGCCGGGCTGCGAAAGGCATGCGAAAAGCGGCCCATCTCCGAGAGCCGGATGGAAGCGGTAGCCGCCGACCTCGAGCGTGAGCTCTTCGCGCGCGGAGAGAGCGAGGTTTCGTCGTCGCTCGTCGGTGAGAAGCTGATGGAAGCGTTACGCACGCTCGATCCCGTTGCCTACATCCGATTCGCCAGCGTCTACCGTTCGTTCCGCGACATCGAAAGTTTTCGCGAAGAGCTCGCTCAGCTATAGTCGCTCGCAGCTAATGAAAGAAGTGCGCGTCGCGATCCAGCGTCTGCCGCAGGGCGAAGGATTGCCGGCTCCCGGATACATGAGCGAGCACGCCGCCGGTGCGGATCTTTGCGCGGCCGTCAACGAACAGCTCACGCTTTTGCCGGGCGCGCGGGCGTTGGTTCCCACCGGCTTTTCGATCGCACTGCCGGCTGGTTATGAAGCGCAGGTTCGCCCGCGCAGCGGCCTCGCAATTCGCAGCGGCGTCACGTGCCTCAACGCTCCGGGCACGATCGATGCGGATTATCGCGGGGAGGTTCGAGTCGTGCTCGCCAACTTTGGAAACGAGCCCTTCGTCATCCGCCGCGGCGATCGCATCGCTCAGATGGTCGTAGCGCCGGTCGTGCGCGCGCAGTTCGATCTCGTCGAAGAGCTGCCGCCGACGGTGCGCGGCGACGGCGGCTTCGGATCGACGGGCGTTTCGCCATGAACGTGTACATCGTGGGCAAAGGCGCGGTCGGAACGTATATTGGCGATCTACTCCGAAGCGTCGGCCTGGACGTCGTCTACGCGCCGCGCGCCCTCGACGAGGTTGCGGCGTACGATGCCGACGTTGCGATCGTTGCCACCAAAGCCTACGATACTGAGGGCGCGATCGAAACGCTGCGCAAGGCGTTGCCATATCCGGAAAAGTGCGTCTTCGTTTCGCCGCAAAACGGCGTCGGCAACGAAGAACGTCTCGCCGCCGCTTTTGGTCCCGACAACGTCGTTGCTGCCGCTCTTACGACGCCGATCGACCGCGATCGCGACGGCAACGCCCGTCCTGCAAAAGAGGGTGGTTTGGCGCTCGCGCCGATCGGCGCCAACGCCTATAATTGGCTCGCCGCGACGTTTGCAGGCACCGGCGTGGCGGTGAAGGTCGTCGAGGATTGGCGCTCGCTCAAATGGAGCAAGCTTGCGCTCAACGTCGTCGCGAATGCGAGTTGCGCGATCCTCAACGTTCTCCCAAACCGGTTCGTGCACTTCGACAAGATTTTCACGCTCGAGATCCGCATGATCCGCGAGGTGCGGGCCGTCATGCAGGCGATGAAGATCGAGCCGATCGATTTGCCGCGCTATCCGGTGCGAGCCCTCTTCAGCGTCGCGGCACTTCCGAGTCCGGTCTCGCGGACGCTTCTCGCGCACAGTATCGCCGGAGCGCGCGGCACGAAGCCGCCTTCGCTTTTGCTCGATCTACGCCGCGCGAAGCCGCAGACCGAAGTCGACGTTCTCAACGGCGCCGTCGCGGCGGCCGGCCTGGAACATCGCGTGCCGGCCCCCGTCAATGCCGTCTACACGCGAGTACTGAACGACATCGCGCACACGCCGCCTTTATGGGCGAAGTATCGCGAGCATCCCGACCGCCTGGAGGCCGAAGTCGAAGCCGAGGTGAAACGCGCGAAAGCCTTGGCCCGTAAGAACTAGAACCGATGCGCGACGCTAACGTTCCCGAATCGCTCGAAGGCTGGTGGATTCTCCACCGTATTTTTGCGTTCAATCGCCGCGGCTGGGACGCGTTGCCGGAGAAGCGGCGCGACAAGTACGCCGGTCATGCGATCGACCTCGTCGATCATCTCAAGGGTAACGATGAGGGTGACCTGGGGCTCACTCAAATCATCGGGCACAAAGGCGACTTGATGTTGACGCACTACGCGCGCAGCTTCGACGGCCTGGCGTACGCGCAGACGCTCGTCGACAAGCTCGAGTTGCGCGATTTCTTGATCGCGCAAGGGTCCTACGTCTCGGTCTTAGAGCTGGGGCTTTACGACGCGACTGCAAAGATTCACGCCGAACTGAATCAGCGGGGCCTGGCGCCGCAGTCGCCGGAGTGGATCGCCGCCTTCGATGAGTTGCTGCGCAAACAGGCTGAGAGCCCGTATATCGGGCCGCGCCTCTGGGCGAAGATTCCGGCGCGCCGCTACCAGTGCTTCTATCCGATGAGCAAACGGCGTGGTGAGGTGCAGAATTGGTACATCCTCGGTTTTGAAGCCCGGGCCAAAATGATGAGCGAGCACGGCGTCGTCGGACGCTCGTACCACGGCCGCGTAACGCAAGTGATTTCCGGCTCGATCGGCTTCGACGATTTCGAATGGGGCGTCGATCTCTATGCCGACGATCCCCTGGTCTTCAAGAAACTGATCTATGAAATGCGCTTTGACGAAGCCAGCGCCCGCTACGGCGAGTTCGGGGCGTTCTGGGCTGGCTTGCAGTTCTCGCCGCGCGAGCTGACGGCGTTCCTCGACGGCGATGCCATACCCCAGCTCGACGGCGCCGAACCCACGTAAGACCTACGGAACGGCAATCGTATACGGGCCGATTCCGAGCGGAATCGGTTGGCCGGGTCGCATCGATCCGAAATCGAGCAGGATGCAGTCGTTGTCGCGATGCGAAACGATCGCGGCCTTCCGGCCATCGGTCGTGATCGCGATGCCATACGGTGCGCCGCCCACTTCGATCGGCACGCGCGCCACGTTCGTGCTCAGATCGATTGGCGTAATCGTCGAGTTTGCGTAGTTCGTGACGTAAGCGGTTGCGCCGTCCGGCGCGATGGCGATCTGCATCGGATAGACGCCGACGGGGATTGGCGTCAGTGCGCGATCGTCATTCGCTAGATCGATCGGCGTAACGTCGTTTTTCGCGCCGCTCAAAACGTAGAGTTTCTTGCCGTCGGGCGTTATCGCAATCCCCGTCGGCCGCGCGGCAACGTCGATTGACTTTTCTGCCACGCGCGTTCGAAGATTGAAGCGCACTACCGTATTCGATCCGCGATTGGAGACATAGAGCGTCGAGCCGTCGGGCGCTATGGCAATCGCGTGAGGCGCAATGCCGACCGCAATCGCTCGTCCGGCCTTGAGGGTGAGAACGTCGATCGATTGGATCGTGCCGTCGTCGGCATTCGAGAACCAGAGCGTCTTGCCGTCGGGCGTCAACGCGAGGCCGTTCGGTGACGTACCGGTTTTGATCGTCGCCATAACCCGTTGCCGGGTGGTATCGACGACGCTGATCGAGGCGCCGCCGAGATTTGCAACGTAGAGCCGGGTTTGGTCGCGGTCGAGCACCGCATCGCGCGGATACTCGCCGACCGCGATCTCCGGTCCCGTCGCGCCGGTGTCGAGGTCGACCGGCGTGACGGAGTTTCCGAAGCCATTTTCGGCATAAGCGATCTCGTCGCGCCCGTCGCCGCGATCGATCCGGATGCTTACCGGAAGCGGTTCGAGCCGCGCGCCGTTTGACGTATCGATACCCCGGATCAAGAGTCGATAGTATCCCGCATGCAGCGAGGCGTCGGCGGATAGACCGACGTGAACGGTTCCGGTTTCGCCGGCTGCGATTCCGATGTAGTTCGTGGATCGTTCGGGGTGGAGGCCCGGCGGTGCGTCGACGCGCCAGTCGATTGTCGACGTTCTGGCCGAGTGGTTGGAGATCCCAAAGTCGAGCGTCTTCGATGCGCCGGCGTCAATCCGCAAGTAGATCGGTGCGGTAAACGTTGCGGCCGTCGAGGGCGAGAGCGAAAGCGGTGCGGCCGCAAACGAGGGCGGAGCGTTGCTCCCGGCGGCGCCCCACCCGATGTTTGGCGTCTGACCGGCCGTCACGTCAAGACGAACCGCTCCGCGCCTTGGAAGCGCGAACCAAGCATTGCGTGCCGGCGAACCGTTGACTCGCAGCGATTCGACGTACGTGCCGCCCAGCGCGCCCTTGGAAGCATCAATCTGGATCGACGGGCCGCTCGGCGAGCGTAGCGTTATCGAGGAGAAGAGCGGCGTTCCTACGTCGAGGTAGCGCGCGGCGGGATTCTGCGGATAGAGTCCCATCGCGCACCAGACGTACCACGCGCTCATCGTTCCGAGGTCGTCGTTGCCGGGAATCCCGTCGGGCGTATCGGCGTAGAGCGTCGTCAGGGCACGCCGTACGATCGCTTGCGCTTTCCAGGGCTCGTTGAGCGAGAGATAGACCCACGGCGTGCCGAGACTCGGCTCGTTTCCGAGCCATGCGTACGGTTTGTCTTGACCGGCGTTGAGCTGCGTGAAGAACTCGTCGAGCTTCGCGCCGGCCGCGCTGGGGCCGCCCATCGCTGCGACGAGATCGCGGAGGTCTTGCGGCACCATCCAGGTGTATTGCGCGGCGTTCCCTTCTTGAAATCCGCTCTGCCCGTTCTCTGTGATCGGCGTTCGCATGAACGCCATGGAAGTCATATTGCCGTCGCGCGGTTCGATCGAGCGCGACGCGCCATCGAAGAGCGTCATCCAGTTCGAAGAGCGCCGCATGAAGCTTTCGTAAATACGCCGATCGTGCAGCGCGTTAGCGAGTTGGGCAATGCCGAAATCGTCGAAGGCGTATTCGAGCGTTTCCGACGCGCCGTTGGGCCCGGGCGAGACTGACGTCGTGTGCGTGTTTGCAACGAATCCCGCACTCAAGTACCGGTCGTTAAGCTCCCAGCGCGGAATGTACCAGCCTTGTCCAGGCGGCCCGGCTGTCGTCGAGGCGCCCTGAACCATCGCGGCGAGCGCGCCGCGCGCATCGAAGTCGCGCGCACCGAATGCGTACGCGCCCGCGATGACGGCATCGACCGAGTCGCCGCCCATGACACTCGTCGGCCCATTCACGAGTGCCCAACGAGGGAGCCAGCCGTTCTCCTGCCGCGCGGCGTCGACGAGCGATTGCATCATATCGCTCGTTTCGCCGGGCGCAATCAACGCCAAGAGCGGCACCTCGGTTCGGTAGATGTCCCAATCGGAAAAGTTCGCATACTCCGCATGTCCCCATGCGGCCCGGTGAATTTTGCCATCGAAGCCGGTATAGAAGCCGCTTGCGTCGCTGATGACGTTGGGGTGGAGCAACGTATGGTAGAACGCCGTGTAAAAGGTGCGGCGCTCGCTCGGCGTGCCGCCTCGGACTGAAATGCGATCGAGCATGCCATTCCAGCGTTCGGTCGCGGCGTTTCTGGCCGCGATCAGGTCCCAGCCGCGATCCTCGGCGTCGAGATTCGCGCGTGCCCCGGCGAGGCTCACGAACGAAAGGCCAACTTTGGCGATGACTTGCGGGTTGGGATTTGCGGCGAAGCTCACCCAGGCCGCGCGCCGGCTGCTGCCCCACGAGCCGTAACTGGTGAACGCGCGCGAAAAGCGCGCGACGAAATAGACCGTGTAGCGATCGAACATTCCGCAGAAATATCCGCTCGACGCGGTTCCCGAGATCTCATACGCGTTATCAATCTGCAGGTGCGCGTCGGTGACGCCGGCCTGATTCGACGCCGCGTTGAAGACGAGATTCTCCGCCGCGTCCCGTGGAAACGTGAAGCGCGCAATGCCGGTACGCGGCGTCACGCTGAGTTCGGTGCGAATCGCCGGACTGCCGACAGAAACCGCGTACCATCCCGGCGCGCTCTCTTCGGTGGCGTGCGAAAAGGGTTGACGCGCGGTATTCACGTCGGTGGGAATTCCTCCGGAAAACGGCAGCACGCCGAAATCGCCGAAAACGTTGCAGCCGGGACCGCTCAGGTGAGTCAGGCTGAAACCGGTGATCTCGTGGTCCGTATACTCGTAACCGCCGCCGGCATTCTGCGAGGGCGTATCGGGACTCCACTGCACCATTCCGAACGGAACGTCCGCACCGGGAAACGTGTCGATCGGACCGCCCACGGGCGTTCCCGAGGTTCCCACGAACGTATCGACGAGCGACGTTGGAACGGAGGAGGCCGACGCGCGCGCCCGAGCCGGTGACGCGAGCACAGCGCAGACGGCGAAGAGCATCAACGCATTTCGCATTTCGGCTTGTTGCCCACGCGGCACATCGCCGCCTTCAGCGCCCCGTGCTCGTTATGCGGCCGCGCCGAGGCGTTCGAGACTGCGATATCGGATTGCCTCAGCCACGTGTTCGGCGCGAATCGACTCGTGGCCGGCAATATCCGCGATCGTTCGCGCGACGCGCGCGATTCGATCGAGCGCGCGAGCCGAGAACTGCCGCTTCGCGCTGGCAACGGCGAGCAGTCTCATCGCCGGCTCGTCCAGCGCGCAATAACGGCGCATCGCGTTGCCGGGAATCTCGGCATTGCAGCCGAGACGAGTTCCCGCGTAGCGCTCGCGCTGGCGCTCGCGGGCGGCAACGACCCGCTCGCGTATCGCGGCGGAACGTTCCGCGCCGTCGTACCGCACCATGTCGTCGAACGCAACGCGCGCAATCTCGATCTGCAAATCGATCCGGTCAAGCAACGGTCCCGAGAGTTTGCTGACGTATTTCGCGACCATCGCGTCATCGCAGCGGCATTCGACGCTTCGAGTCCCCCGATACCCGCACGGGCAGGGATTCATCGACGCGACGAGCTGAAAACGCGCGGGATACGTAAAGGTTCCGGCTGCGCGCGCAATGGTGACCGTGCCTTCTTCGAGCGGCTGCCGCATGACTTCGATGGCGCTGCGCGTGAATTCAGGCAACTCATCGAGAAAGAGTACACCGTGGTGGGCGAGCGAAATTTCGCCTGGTTTTGCCAGTGCGCCGCCGCCGACGAGCGCCGTTTGACTGATCGTATGATGCGGAAAGCGAAAGGGTCGCGCTTGCACGATACCCGCGCGGCTAACGAGCAATCCTGCGACGCTGTAGATCTTCGTCACTTCGAGCGCTTCGTGCAGCGACATCGCCGGAAGAATCGACGGCAGCCGGCGTGCGAGCATCGTCTTGCCGCAGCCGGGCGGCCCTACCAGCAGAAGATTGTGTCCGCCGGCTGCTGCTATTTCAAGTGCTCGCTTTGCCGCCAACTGCCCGCGCACGTCCGCGAGATCGCCGTAGGCGATCTCGTCGTTGAGATCGAGGACCGGCGGCGCGGTTCGGCGACGCCATTTGCCGCCGTTACCGACAAGCACCGCGACCGCGGATTGGAGTGACTCGACCGCGTAGAGGTCTATTCCATCGACGAGAGCCGCTTCGTCGGCATTGCGCTTTGGAACGATCAACTTCGTAAACCCGGCATTACGCGCTCCCAGCACCATCGGAAGGATGCCGCTGACGGGCTGCAGCTTTCCGTCCAGCGCGAGCTCGCCGAGTGCGATGAAGTCGCGCAACGTGCCGTGCTCGATCTGTTCGTCTATCCCCATGAGCGCCAGTGCGATTGCGAGGTCGAATGCGGGGCCGGCTTTGCGAACGTCGGCGGGCGAAAGGTTGACCAAGAGCCGTCCCGCCGGATACGCGAATCCCGAATTGAGTATCGCGGCGCGCACGCGTTCGCGCGCCTCCCCTAAGGCGCGATCCGGCAACCCGATAATTGCAAAGCCCGGTGAACCCGGCGCGCTATCGGCCTCGACGCGCACCACATAGCCTTCGATGCCGAGCATCGCGGCTGAAAAGGAGAGCGATAGCATAGCCTTCCTTCTGCGCAATCGAGAGGTTGCGTCTAGTGGTAGGCTCCGCGAGCTTCGGCAAGAATGACGCGGTAGTGAACCCGGAGTTGTTGAATTTTTGGGCGGAGATCGGCGCCGACGTCGTCATTTGCGGCAGCGTTATCGCCGGCCTGATTCAGCTTCGGCACATTCGTGCTGGGAATCAATTGCAGGCGCTTCTATCGTTGGAGCACGACTTTCGCGCGCCGGAGCTCCAGTCGGCACTTACCTACGTTCAAGAGCAGCTTCCGCAACGCTTGGAGGAACCTGCCTACCGGAAGGAGCTCGAGAGCATTGGTTTCATCGATCCGGTCCTGCACCCCGAAATGGTCGCCTGCAACTGGCTCAACGAAATGGGGACGCTCCTCAAGCGCGGGCTCGTGTCGGAAGACACGTTCATGGATCTCTTTGCCCGATTGATCGTCCACTGCTGGCGCCAGGTCTCGCCGGCGATCGCGATCATGCGCCGCAAGCGGGGTGAGGCGCAGTACCACGATTTCGAATACCTCGGGCTGCGCGCGACGGCTTGGCTCGAGCGCAACCCTCAAGGAATGTTTCCACGCCATTTTTCGCGGGAACCATTGCCCGATCGATGGCTGGAAATCGACCAGCGAGAGGCGGCAAAGCCGACTTCTCCACAGATTGCACAAGATAATGTCACAGGCTGTGGACAATAAAGGCAGATGCAGAACCATTTGAAAAGAGCGCTCGCTAGCACTGCTTTCCTGCTAATGTCGAGCATATCTATTTCCGCGTGCTCTCACGGAACGTCGCAATCGAGCGCATCGCCGGGTCCGTCGACGCAGCGCCCCGGAGAGAAAACGATCGGCGTTTCGATCCAGAACCGTGAGGCGCAATTCTATCAGGACATGGAGTCCGGGATGCGCACCGAGGCGACAAAATACGGCTACGCGCTCACTGTCGTCGATGCCAGCCGCGACAATGCCAAACAGCAGAGTCAGGTCGAAGACTTTATTTCGAAGCGCGTCGATGCGATCGTTCTTACTCCCTACGATTCGCAAGCCATCGGCAGCGCCATCGCCGAGGCGAATAACGCCGGCATCCCGGTCTTTACGGCCGACATCGCCAGCACGAGCCGCGAAGGCCACGTCATTTCGCACGTTGCGAGCGACAACGTGCAGGGCGGATTCGAAGCCGGCAAACTTCTCTGCCAAGCCGTGGGCAAGAGCGGGAGCGTCGCGATCATCGACGAGCCGGAGGTCACGAGCGTGCAGGATCGCGTGAAAGGCTTCAAAGTGGCAATCGCACAGTTGTGTCCCGGCGTGTCGATCGTTGCCGACGTGGATTCGGGCGGAACGCGGGACAAGGCTAGCAGCGATTCGGGCGACATCTTACAAGCGCATCGCGATCTGCGAGGTATATTTGGCATCAACGACGACTCTGCACTCGGTGCGTTGGCGGCCGTACGCGCGGCAGGACTAACTAAGAAGGTTGCCATTGTCGGCTACGACGCGACGCCCGAGGCGCGCACCGCGATCGCGCAGGGGGACATGTACGGCGATGCGATTCAGTATCCGGCCAAGATCGGATCGACGACGATCGACGTCATCCGCGACTACTTTGCGGGAACGACGCCCGCTGCTATCGTGAAAATCCCCGTCGGCGCGTACACGCGCGCAAACGCACAAGCCTCTCCTTAGTGCCATATCTCCTGGAGATGCGCGGCATCGGGAAGAGTTTTCCCGGCGTGCGCGCGCTCTCGGATGTTTCGCTGACGCTGGCTTCGGGCGAAGTCCACGTTCTCGTTGGTGAAAACGGTGCCGGCAAGTCGACGTTAATGAAGATTCTCGCCGGCGCGTTACAGGCCGACGAGGGCCAGATTTTGATCGACGGCACTTCCGTCCGCATCGACTCGCCGCAGACTGCGCAGCATCTGGGTATCGGGATGATCTATCAGGAGTTTACCTTAGTACCGCAACTGACGATTCCGGCAAACGTCAGCCTCGGTGCGGAGCCGACGCGCGCCGGTCTGATCGACGCTGCGGCGGTCCGAGCCAGGGCGCGTCGCGTTCTCGACGATCTCGGCGTGATGCTTCCGTTCGACGTGCCGGTCTCGTCGCTCTCGGTCGGGGGCCAGCAGCTCGTCGAAATTGCCAAAGCGCTCGCGATGTCGGCGCGGATCATCGTGATGGACGAACCGACCGCAGCACTCCCCGATCGCGAAATCGACCGGCTCTTCGAGATCGTACGCCGGCTCCGTTCCGGCGGAGCCGGAATCATTTACATCTCGCATCGCATGGACGAGCTTTCGCGGATCGCCGACCGGGTCACCGTGCTGCGCGACGGCAAGGTTGTCGAGACGCGTGCCGCCGGCCAATTCCCATTCGAGGAGATCGTTGCGGCGATGGTAGGCCGTCGACTCGCCGCGCATTTCCCGCCCCTATCGGATGTGCCGCGCGACTCACGCATTCGGCTCGACGTACGCGAGATGCGCCGGGAACCGGCAGTCAAAGGAGTGAGCTTTTCGGTGCGCGCCGGCGAAATCGTCGGATTGGCCGGACTGATCGGAGCCGGCCGCACGGAGATTCTTCGCGCGATCGCCGGAGCCGACGCCAGAACCGCCGGCGAAGTGTGCGTTGACGGAACCGGCGTGCCGAACGGGCGAATCGCCGCTGCGATTGCGGCCGGCATTGCGTTCATCACCGAAGACCGGAAGGCGCAAGGATTGGTACTGGGTATGACGGTCCGCGAAAACGTTACCCTGGCACATCTCGCCGATTTCGTGGATCGCGATCGCCTCGTCGACGTCCCGCGCGAACGCGCCGCGACAAAGCGCTTGATCGAAGAGTTGCAGATCCGAACGCCGAGCACCGAACAACTTGCGCGCAATCTTTCGGGGGGAACTCAACAGAAAGTCGTGCTCGCGAAGTGGTTGCTCGGTGAGGCGCGAGTCTTTCTCTTCGACGAACCGACGCGCGGCATCGACGTCGGTGCGAAGGCGGAAATCTATAAGCTCATGCTCGAGTTGACTTCGCGCGGTGCCGCGATCCTGATGGTTTCGAGCGATCTACCCGAGGTGCTCGGAATGTCGCACCGCATTCTCGTCGTTCGCGACGGCCGAATCGCCGCGGAATTTTCGCGGGCCCAAGCTACGGCGGACAACGTCATTGCGGTCGCAACGGGCGCGGCGGCATGAAGGAACGCGACCGGCGCGCCTATTGGCTGAGAATCGCCGCCGCGATTGGCCTCGTGGTCGTGCTGGTAATCGTCGTCGACGTGGCATCGCGAGGCTCGTTTCTGGAGCCGAGCAACATCGTACGCGTGCTGCGCCAGATTACCTACAACTGCATCCTCGGCGTCGGCCAAACCTTCGTGATCATCACTGCCGGAATCGATCTGTCGGTCGGCTCGCTCGTCGCACTGACCGGCGTGATCGCGGCGCTTTTTGCCAACTCCGTCCATCTGAGCGGGTTTGCGTTGATCGCGGCGACGCTGATCGTGACGGTCGGCGTCGGATGCCTCGCCGGCTGGGTCAACGCGCTCCCGGTGGTGAAGCTGAATCTTCCGCCGTTCATCACGACGTTGGCGATGCTGGAGATGGCGGTGGGTGCCGCGTTTATTCTTTCGCACGGCCGTCCCGTTGCGCTGGCCAGTCCGGATTTTCAGAATACGGGAATCGGCTCGTTCCTCGGCGGCATTACCGCGGTGCTGCACTTGCCGAACATTCCGGTGCCGGTGATTTGGATGGTTGTCGTCATCGTCGGCGCCTCGGTACTGCTCAATCGCACGCGCTTCGGGCGCTACGTTTTTGCAATTGGCGGCAACGAAGAGGCGGCCCGGCTTGCCGGCATCAACGTCGGCCGCGTCAAGACGGCCGTTTACATGATCAGCGGCGCCTGTGCGGCGATTGTCGGTTTTCTCTACATGGCGCTCTTCTCGTCCGGCTCTCCGCAAACCGGAACCGGCGACGAACTGCTCGAGTCGATCGCCGCGGTCGTCGTGGGCGGCACGAGTCTCATGGGCGGCCGCGGAAGCGTCGTCGGCACCTTTTTCGGCGCGCTCCTCATCGGCGTTCTTTACAACGCGATGAACTTGCTCAACGTCGACTCGTATCTGCAGAAAGTGCTGCTCGGCGCCGTCATTCTCTTCGCCGTCGTGCTCGACGAGCTGCGCAAACGCTATCTCAAACTGTCATCCTGAGGAGCGAGCCCTTCGACTGCGGCGCTACGTGCCTTCGCTCAGGATGACACGGAAATCAGAATGGGAAGTCGGATTCTTTCAGGCCGACGTTCGTCTTGAGGTCGGTGACGTTCTCGTCCAGGACGATTTGCGAGCCGTCGTACATGACTTGGCGGATCGGCCAATGCGACTCTTTCGATAGGTAAAGAATCATCTCGCTGATGCCGTTATTTGACGCAGGATCGGCGACCTTGAGATCGAGGCGATCGGTGAGGACGCCGCCGATTTTTCCGCCGTCCTGTTGCACGAGCTTGCCGGGAATCGTCGCGTAGTTCTCGACGATGCGTTGGAGGAGTCCGTCGGGAATCGTAACGCCGCGCAACGATACCGCGCGGGGATCGTGGATGCTCACCTTCAGGTGGAATCCCGAAAGCAACCCGCCTTGGTGCCCGCTGACTTGATCGCCGCCGGCCCATACGCCCCCGGAGCCCTTTCCGTCGCCGTCGAGAATCAGCGTCTTGGCATAATGCGGCTTCATAAACTCGTAGGAGTAAACACGGTCTTGCGTTTGGTTGCCTTTCGCCTCGTGAACGTGCAGAATCGCGGTGTAGTCATTCGTGCTCGCGAAGGCTTGCTCGAACGCTCCGATCGCGGGTGCCGAGTTAGCAGCGCGCGCGGCCCCAGAAGCGCTGAGCGCGATCGTCAGCACGGCACTTATGATGCGCGAGAACGAGAACGAACGACTAAAGTTCACAAATTCTCCTCGACGTTAGGCGGATTGCGAGCTCGATTGCGCGCTTTCATCGATCAGCAACGTACCGTGCTTGCCTTCGACGCCGATGAGCACATCGCATTTTGCGTCGGCGGCGATCTCCTCGATGGCCCGTCCGAGCGGTGCCCCGGTATACTTGCCCTCTCGAAATGAGCCGAGAATTATGAGGTCTGCCTTTTCGCGTTTGGCGATATCCAAAACCGCTTGTTTGGTCGATCGTGCCTTCAGCGTCTCGGTTCGAATCGAAACGTTATTGTTATTCGCAATCGTCTCCGCCGCGCCGAGCGTGTCGAGCGCGGCGCGTTCCTCCGCCGGCATCTCCGCGTCCGGCGGAAGCGTGTACGGCACTTCGATGATGTAGAGCGCGAGAAGTTCCGAGCGTTCGCCGCGCGCGAGCTTCGCGGCCAACGCCATCATGTGCGACGAATCGATCTCGGGCGAAAAAACGACGATTAGGCTGCCCACCATGCGCTCGAGCTCGGTTTCCGCTTGCCGCGCAATTCGCTGCACGTACGACGACGGTGGATGAAGCATCCACCAGAGGGTCGTTCCGACCGTCGACGCAATAACGAGTGCTATCGCAGCGCCGGCGACCGTGACCGCAACTGTTCCCTCCGCCGCCACTACGTCATTCTCCGTACGCGTAGGATCAGCGCGATGCGGTGCGCACCTAGCGCGATCATCGCCGCGGCCAGCACGATGCCGGGGAGGATCGCAAATCCGGCGCTTAGCGTTTGCAGCATGCGCGCCAGAATGACGATCCCGCAGAGGATCATTGCAACGGCGAGCGCCGCTCGCACGAAGAGCATCGCTACGCCGACCCGGCCGAGCGCCGTGCGTCGCTCGCCTTGATGTTTGCAACGTACTCGTCCATCAGTTCGAGTTCGCCGGCGCGGCGTAGGATTTCGATCTGAGCAGTCCGCCAGTCACGCGGCTGCGACCGAAATAACGGCAAGCGCCGGTGCCGGCGGTAGATGAGATAAAGAATGAACCCCAAGAGCAGCCAGCTCGGACCGAAGATGCGGCCAAGCGCGTGCGTGCGCAGCGTGAACATCAGGATCGAGAAAATTCCGATGAAGCCGATCACGGCGATCACCGGGAACTCGACGCGCTCGCCGCGGAAGCGCATCGGCAGATTCAACGGAATTTTGAATTTGCGCGGGCTCAACGGATCGATCAGGCGAAGCGCAATCAAGCCGAGGAAGACGAACGAGTAGCTGGTCGCCGCGCCAAAGGCATAGAGGTCGGCGAGGAACTCGAGTCCGTTCTCGCCGTGGAAGAAGCGCGCGTAGAGCGCACGCAATCGAGGGATAGAGCGCAGGTGCGGCCGCAAAGATCAGCTCGACAACCGCGATCGTCGAGAAGAAGACGATCGAAATTGTGGGCGTGCGAAATCGTCCGTGTACGCGCCTAAAGATCGACGGGAGCAAGTTGCTGCGTGCTCATCGCGTAAGCGATTCGCGAGCTTCCGAAGACTCCGGAGTTGGACGAAATCAACAGTAACACGGCGCCCAGCACCGGAACGTATAGCGCGGCGAAGGCGCCGTAGTAAGGCACTTGCGCGGCGAGCAGCGCGACAGCCTTGCCCTGGTTGTCCGCGTTATGCGGAAAAATCTGCCAGAACTGCAGCGGATGGCCGCCCGCACTCGACGATCGGATGCCAGGGATGCAGCCCGAGCGCCAGATTGGAGTAGGCGAGCGCAAAAATAAGGATCGTCAAGAATCAGCGCGACGGACGTTCGCGGTATAATCGAAGCCGGCCGCTGCGTCTCTTGGGCGGCCTGCGAGATCGATTCGAGCCCCACGAACGAGACGATCGCCAGCGACGTTCCGAGCATGAGCTGATACGGCGACGGCCAGTTGAACTGCATCGCGTGAATCAGCAGATTCGGCCTAAAGGCGAACAGAAAGCCAAAGCAGAGAATGCAGGTCTCGCTGAGCACGTCGAGCGCCGAAACGAAGCCGTTGAAGGCGGTGCTCTCGCGCACGCCGATGACGTTGAGCAGACAAAGTCCCAGCACGAGCGCCAGTACGACGGCGAAATGCAGCCACGGGTGAACCGAGTTGACGAGAGCCGGTACGAGCTGGCTCGTATAATCGACGGAGCTCCAAGCGAAGAGGGTGACGTCGATCGTAAAGTCGAGCAAGACGGCCCATCCTGCGATGAAGCCGAAGATGTCGCCGAGACCGCGCATAACGAAGTATTGTCCGCCGCCCGCGACGGGATACGTGGCAGCGAGCTCGGTGTAGGCGAGGCCGATGCACACGTACACGATGCCGGCGAAGAGGAACGCGACGTTCGATGCGCCCGCCGCCCACGCAAGAACGAGCCCAAGGCCGACGAAAATGTCGGCACCGACGTCGGAATATCCCCACGAAAACGAACCCCAGGGCGTGACGCTGCGGCGCAGTTCCGGCTCGGCGCTCTGTTTGCGTGCAGTGGCCACTAGAAGGCGTTTCGGTGCAGACGAACTTTCGCGCCGTCGAGCGTCACGACGTCAAATCGGATCTTTGCCGATGGCGCGACGATCTGTGCGTAGTCTGCGGCGATCCGGCGCAGGGTCGCTCGTTTACGCGCGTCGACGGCGCCTAAAGCGGAGCCGAAGGCTCGCGTGTCGCGGCGCTTAACCTCCACGATGACGAGTGTCGTTCCATCCATGCAGACGGCGTCGATCTCGCCGCCGGGGACGCGCACGTTGCGCGCGACCACGCGATAACCGCACTCGGCCAGAAACGCGCTCGCGCATTCCTCGCCGGCATGCCCCTTATTACCGTTATTCGGCAACGGCTTCAAAGGCCTCGAGCGTGTCGAGGCCGAGCGCGAGCTGCGCGTCGCGCACGCGCGCCCAATTGGCACGGTGATGAACGCTCGGCCCGTGCGAGCGCAGCGCCTCGAGATGATGCGGCGTTGAATAACCCTTATGCAGCGCGAAGCCATAGCGGGAATCTTCCCCGTCGAGTGTCACCATGAGCGCGTCGCGATGAACTTTGGCGACGATAGAGGCGGCCGCCACGAGGGCGCAGCGCGCGTCGCCGTGAACGAGCGGCTCCTGCGGTCCGGCGAAAGATCGAATGCGTACCGCGTCGGTAATGAGGTATTGCGGCGCGGTGGCAAGCGCAGCGATGGCGCGCTCCATTGCCAGAATGCTAGCCCAGTAGATATTGAGTCGATCGATTTCGGCGACGCAGGCACTGCCGACGGCCCACGCCGTCACCCGCGTCTTGATGATCTCCGCGAGCTCGACGCGCAGCTCCGGCCGGACCTGTTTGGAGTCGTTGAGGCCTTGGATCAAGAGCGGCTCGGTCGCGACGACGCAGGCGGCGACGACCGGGCCGGCGAGCGGTCCGCGTCCCACCTCGTCGATGCCGCCGAGGAAGGTAAAGCCTTGCGACCGGGCGGCGTACTCGAAGCGATGCAGCCGGTGCAAGCGGCGCCGCTCGCGCTCGTACTTCGTTTTCGCCTTACGCTGCTTCGGCGTCATCCGGACTCTCCAGAGAAATGCGGCCGAAAGTGCCGTTGTTGAACGCGCTGATATACGACCGCGCCGCATTGTGAAAGTCGGTGAGCCCTCCTCGGCGGACAAAACCGCGCTGTTGAGCGAACGTCTCGAGATCGAGGCACTTGCGTCCGCGGTTTTCGCTCGGCGAGCCACTCGTGGAATCGCTTCGCAACTTCTTGCGGGTCGTAACGCTCGCGGGGAACGGCGCCGCAAATCGCGAGCTTCCACTGCGCTTGCGCGCCGTGAATCTTTGGAGGGAGCACGCCGGGCGTGTCCATGAGCTCGACGCTCGACCGCAAGCGAAACCACTGCGCCTGTCGCGTCACGCCGGCGCGGGCTTCCGTCTTTGCCGCGCCTCGTCGAAGGAGCGCGTTGACGATCGACGATTTCCCCGAATTGGGTATGCCGACGATCATCGCCCGCGCAAGATCCGGCCGAAACGCGGCTGCGAGCGGGCAACGACCGCTGCAATGCGCATCGCGTTGCGCGCCGCACGCCCGTCGAGGGCAATTGCCTGCAAACCCTGCTGCGTAAAATACTCCAACCACGCTTTCGTGATCCTCGGATCGGCGAGATCTTGCCGGGTCAAGGCGATGACGTGCGTGCGGCGACCGGTAAGTTCGTTCAGCAATGGATTACGGCCGCTTCGAGCGACACGGGCGTCGACCACTTCGACCACGACGTCGATAGAGCGCAAATCTTCGCGGATGCGGCGAGCCGCCTTCGCCATATGGCCCGGAAACCACCCAACCTGCTGCTCCACGACTGCTAGTTCCCGCGAAAGCTCAGCGCGGAGTCACAAGCCGCCGAGCATGCGCGGCGGCCAGATCCCCGCGACCGCACGTCCAATGAGGCGGCCGTCGCTTACCGGGCCGAACGAACGTGAGTCCTCGCTTTGCGCGCGATTATCGCCGAGCACGTAGACGGCCGAGCCGGGAACGACGATTTCGGGGAAGGATCGCTCGTCAGGATGACCGACGTACGGCTCGCCGAGTTCGGCACCGTTGAGGTAGACGTGTCCGCGATCGATTCTCACGCGGTCGCCCGGGACGCCGATGACGCGCTTGATGAAGACCCCGCGGGTGTCGCCTTCGTGGCGAAAAGCCACGATGTCGCCGCGCCGCGGCGGCCCGATTCGATACGCAAACGTATTGATGACCACGTATTCACCGGACCGTATGTGAGGCTCCATCGACAGGCCCGAAACCTGCGGCAAGCGGACGAAGAAGGCTGCGATGAGCGCCGCCAGCACCGCGAGCTGCAACGCCATGTTCGCTGCCGGCCGCCATCGGACGCGGACCACTCAGTGCGACTTCGCTGACGCGTTTAGAGAATCTTGGCTTGCGACGGCGGCCAGAAAATCGAGGAAGGCGCGACCGGTGAAGCCGCCGCCGGCGCCGGCGCGGGGTCCGGCTGCAAATCGCCCCCCATCTTGCGCGAAGCCCCAAATGTGCGAATCCTCCGAATCGTTACGGTTATCGCCCAACATGATGTAACAATGCGGCGGGATGCGGTTTGGAGCGGTCCAAGCCGATGCAGGCGGAACGTTCGCGTCGCTTGGATCGAGACGCTGCCACCCTGCGCCGTAACTTAGGTAGATGCCGTAGTTTCGAATTTCTAGGCTATACGCCGGCTTCTCGGCAACGTAGGTCTCGGCGAGCGCGCGTCCGTTGAGGTAGACGGTTCCCGACGCTATGCGCAGCGTGTCGCCGGGCCGCCCGATAACGCGCTTGATGAAGTCGTCGGGTGTTGGTACGGGCGGCGGAAAGACGACGATGTCGCCTTCGTGGGGCGGGTGAAAGCGGTACTCGAACTTGTCGACGAGCAAAACGTCGTGGATTTGCAGCGTCGGCAGCATCGAGCCCGACGGGATATAGTACGTGCGTGCTACGAATGTGATGAGTACCCATGCGGCGAGGCCGGCAATGATGAACGGATCGAGAAACTCGCGCGCAATTGCCGTGCTCCGTCCGGAAGAGCCGGCGACGACCGGGCGAAGCGAGAGTACCGCTCGTGCGACGCTGATAACGGCGACGATGGCAAGCAATTGGTATGGGGTCACAGTCGGCAGCCTACTTGAGCACTTGCAGCCGCTTCAGCGGCCAAATAATCAAAAACGCCCGCCCAACGAAACCTCGCTCGCGCACGAATCCCCAGACGTGCGAATCGTCGGAGTAGTTGCGGTTATCGCCGAGCACGAAATAATATCCCGATCGGTATGCGGTTGGGTGCCTGCCAGACGACCGCGGCGGAATATCGGCCGTCCGCGGATCGAGCGCCGTTCCGTTGACGTAAATGCCGTATTGGCGAATCGCCAAATCGTAGTTCGGCGGCTGATTTTCGTATGGCTCGCGCAAGGCGGTCCCGTTTCGATAGACGCTGCCGTTTGAGACTGGCGATCGCGTCGCCGGGAGCGCCGATGATGCGCTTGACGTAATCGTTGCCGCCCGAAGCGAACGGCGGCGTAAAAATCGCGATGTCGCCATCGGCCGGGTGACGCAAACGATAAGCGATCTCATCGACGAGCAGAACGTCGCTGACCTGCAGTGTCGGGACCATCGAGACAGATGGAATGATAAAACGTTCGGATGACGAACGTGATCAGAAAGAGCGCGACGAGACCTGCGGCAATCAGCACGTCGAGATAGCCGCGGACGAGTACGGTTGACGGACGAGCAAAAGGCTTGGCCGAGAGTGCGAGCCGAGCGATCCCCAAGACGCAGATGAGCCCGACGAGCTGCAGCGGCGTCGCGGAGGTTCCTCAGCTCCCTTTGGCTTTCTTTTCCTTGATTCGCGCCGCTTTGCCGACTTTCTCGCTCAGGTAGTAAAGCCGGCTGCGCGAAACGATGCCGCGCTTGCCGACTTCGATTCGCTCGACGCGCGGACTTTGCAACAGAAACGTCTTTTCGACGCCGACGCCGTGCGCTACGCGGCGTACGGTGATCGATTCGCCCGCTGCCGCCGCCTTTACGGACGATGACGACGCCTTCGAACATTTGGGTGCGCTCTTTGCCGCCTTCCTGTACCTTGGAATAGACGCGCACGGTGTCGCCGGCGCGGAAAACGCGGGAGTGCGTCCTTGAGCTGTTCGCGGTTAATAACATCTATAACGTTCATAATATTTGTGTCACCCTGAGCCGGCCGCGCAGCGCCCGTGTCGAAGGGGCGGCTAAGCGCATGGAAGAGCCGGGCGCGAAGCCCGGCAAAGCCACCGTATCCTATCACGGGGCTTTCTCCCCCTGCAAATGCTCGTTGTCACCCTCGAGCAGATCTCGCCGGCGCGCCGCAGTCCGCAACCGCGATTGCTCGCGCCGCCACTGGGCGATTTTAGCGTGGTCGCCCGAGAGCAGGACGGCCGGTACGTCAACGCCGCGAAAGGTCGCCGGCCGCGTAAAGCTGGGATAATCGAGCATCCCCGCGCTGAAAGACTCGCTCTCGAGGGAGGCAGGACGCAGGGTGCCCCCGAGCAGACGAACTGTCGCATCCATAAAAGCAAGCGCCGGAATCTCGCCGCCGGTCATCACGAAGTCGCCGAGCGAGCATTCCTCGATCGGGTAAAGTGCACGGCAGGCGATCGTCGATGCCTTCATAGTGCCCGCACAAGATGACGAGCCGCTCGAGGTCGCCCACCGCCTCGCGATCGCTTGCGTGAATTGGGCGCCGCTGGGTGACGGAACGACGATTGCGCGCGTTCCCGCGCCGGAGCACCTGCGCCGATGCGATCGAGCACGCGGGCGATGGGCTCGACCCGAAGCACCATTCCCGGGTCCGCCGCCGAAGGGGGCGTCGTCAGCACGTTCGCCAGGATCCAGTTCGTCGAGCAAATGGTGGTAACGGACGGTTACGATGCCGCTCTCGACGGCCCGGCCGACGATCGAGAGGCCCACGAAGGGCGCGAAGAGCTCGGGAAAGAGCGTGACGACGTCGATCGTGAACATGAGGAGAATCGTGTTTCGGGATGAAGGGCCATTTGCTTGCGCGCTGAGCGCGCTCGACCGCGGCGACTTCGGGAACGCCGATGGCGCACTTTCCGGCATTGCTCGGGCCGGGAATGGAGTGCCGGCGACCGCGCCTTTCTCATCAATAAGCGTGGCGTCGCGCGCATCGGCCTGGAGCGGCGCGAGCTTGCGCGCGCCGATTTCGAAGAGGCGTTGCACATTGTCCCGTCGCACGCGCCGGCTTTGACGAATCTTGGAAACTTGTTGCTGGAGGAGGGTGACGTTGACGGCGCGATCGCGCGATACCGAGGCTGCGATCGACGGCGGATCCTGACTATCCAGTCGCGCATTTGAATTTGAGCGTTGCCTACAAACGCAGGGGACGGCGGGCCGAGGCGGTCCGCGAGCTTCGCTTGGCTGGGCGCTTAGAGCGGAACGCTACCGCTTCAAGTTTTTGGCGGCGGGTTCGGCGGCGGTGATCTCTTCGAGATATTCGAAAAGTTGCGGAAGCGTCATTTTCTCCAAAGCCGTTCGTTCGTGAATCGTCGCCGCGTCCTCGCCCTCGTCGCGAATGTAGCAGCGCGTCTCGACACCTTCAGCGTCCCCGCTAATGAACGAAACCGCAAAACCGCGTCCCGGCATTTCATCGTAGATTCGCATCGTCTGCGGATTGAGAATCTCGATCGAATGCGACTGGCTGTTTGCGTCGAAGAAGAGAATCTTGAGATGCTCGAAGTTCGTGACTTCGATGAGCCCGACGACGAAAACGTTTTTTGTGGAAAAAAACTCGTGACCGCGCTTGCTGCGGCTCGAGACTTCGTAGAAGACGCGATGCGCAACGAATCGGTTGAGGATTTTTCGCAACGTAGCCAGCGAGGCCAGCGTTTCGGTGCGATTGCCGCGTGTGTAGATTATCTTCACGGGCGGGTCCTGATGCTTGCACGGCTGCCCAGGTAAGCCCTTCAAGCCGTATGTTCTCAGTACCGGACGTCTTGGTGGTCTCGATCCTCGCGCTCTTGCTTTTCGGACCCGAGCGGTTGCCGAAGATCATGCGGCAAGCCGGCCGCTTCATGCGCGAGGTCCAGCAAACGTCCCAATCGTTCGTCGCCGAGATGGAGCGTGCCGCAGACGCCCACGAGCCGCCGCCCCCGCCCGCACCCCTGCCTTCCGAAGAACCCGATAACCCTCCGAGCTAACAGTTAGATGTTGAAGTTTTGGCGGAGTTCGCTAATGCGCTGCTGGACGATCGAGCGGACCTGCCCGTTGAGACGCTGCTTCTGTTCCTCTGGAAGCCGCCGATAGATAATGTAACCCGGCCGCCGAAAGCAATCCGCCGAGCACCCCGACGAGCACCACTTTGCCGGCCTCCGCGGAATCGTCGCTTTCCCGTGAATCGCGATCGTTCGAGCCGCTCTGATAACCGTTGCCGGTTTTCGAAGAACCCGACCAGGGCTGGTCGGGAGGCGTCGTGCGGAAACTCTCAGACATCGTCAACTCTCCTTTGGTTTGCCAAACTCTGTTACCCGTTCGGGTGCCGATGCTCCCGTGAGCGAAGGCGTATTTGCCCGATCGAGGCGGACCTGTCCCGGATACTGCCGTGCGATCTGCTCGACGGCAAGCTCGGCGGTCCCGACGATCGCCTTGACGCTCTCCCTATCTCGGTCGCCTTCAATCCAGGCCAGTTCCAGCGTTCCCGGTTCCTGACGCACTTGCAGCTCGCAGCGCGCCAACTCGGCCAAGCCCAACCGAGCCGCCTGGAGCACGGCGGCGACTGCCGCGCAAACGATGTCGTCGCCGTAATCTGCGAAATCGGCATGTCCGTGGGCCTGGAGACCGGCCAGCCGGCCCCGCTCGTCCCGGTAGAAGGTCACCTCGAGCATCGAGGCCCGGCTTAAGGAAGCGCGATCTTGGTGATCTTGACTTCGGCGTACGGTTGGCGGTGGCCGCGCAGCTTGCGAACCCGCTTCTTGGGCTTGTAGCGGAAGACGAGAATCTTCTTGTCTTTGGCTTGACGAACCACCGTTCCCGAGACCGTAGCGCCCTCGAGCGTCGGCGTCCCGATTTGAACGGTGTCGCCGCTGGACGCGAGGACCACGCGGTCGAACGTCACGTCGGCGCCGGCCTCGTCGGCGACCAAGTCGCAGCGGATGACGTCACCCTCGGCGACTCGGTACTGCTTGCCGCCCGACTCAATGATCGCGTACATAACCAACGTACGATACCAAATCTTGACGCCGCCCTCAAGGAAATGGTATAACAGAATAGTCTAATAAACAGATTATTCTGGAGATTGAATACAGCGCATGGACGTCATCAAGGCGCGCGATCACCTCGAAATGGTCGATCGCATATTATCGGAGGTGCAGCCGCGGCTTTGCACGGGCGGTGAGTATTTTGTCGTCTGGGGTGTTGCTTCGGCGGCGATTACCGTCGTGAGCAGTCTCGTTAGCCAAGGAAGAGCTGCCCCCACGGCCCTGTGGTTCGTCGTCGCCGTACTCGCAGCAAGCGTCATCTTCTCGGCCTTCAGGCGGCGATTCACGCAACGGGCATTGGCGCGAAATTCGCTCGTGCAGCGCGAGTTCTTCAACGTTCTCTGGATCACGCTCGGACTCGCCTTTATCGTCGACGTTGCGGTCTTTCGAATCTTTCCGGGGATCGCGGGAGCGGCGATCTGGAGCGTCGCGCAGGCGATCGTGCTGCTCTACATCGGCATGCATGGGAACCGCCGAGCGCAAGTAGCCGGCGTCGTGGTCGTGGTCTCGCTCGTCGCGGCAAATTTCGGCGCGGAACATCTTGCGGCGTACGTGTTAGCCGCCGGTATGCTCGTCGGATATGCCGGCTTTGGCGCCAGCGAATTGCTTGCCGGCGACTGAGCTTTCATAAATGGACGAGCTGCTGCTCTCCAAGGTGCGCTTGGGCGTCGTCGCCGAGCTATTGAACTACGATTGGGTTGCGTTCACGGAGCTCGTGCGTTTGCTCGGCGTCAGCAACGGCAATCTCGGCGCGCACGTCGCCAAGCTCGTCGATGCCGGATACGTCGAGGAAGATAAGAGTTTCGTGAAGCGGCGCCCGTTGACTCGATACCGGCTGACCAAACGTGGCCGCGACGCGTTCAGCGCGCACGTGTCGCAGCTCGCGGGTCTACTGAAGGAAGCAAAATAGAAATGAAGTCCACGATTCTTGCATTCGACGACGTCGCCAAATCCTATGGCGACGTTTGCGCGCTGCAATCGCTCACGTTTGCGATCGGACTCGGTGAAATTGTCGCATTGCTCGGACCAAATGGCGCCGGTAAGACCACGGCATTGGAAATCGCGCTCGGCTTGCGTCGTGCCGACGCCGGCAGGGTCGTTCTCTTTGGCGGCTCGCCGCGCAGCGTGGCGATTCGGCGCCGGTTAGGGGTGACGCCCCAGGAGGACGGATTTCCCGACATGCTTTGCGTCGAAGAGATCGTTACATTCGTTCGGGAGCATTACTCGAAACCCGCGCCGATTCGCGAAACGCTCGCGCGCTTCGGTTTGGCGGAACTCGCGAAGCGGCGCGCGGGCACCCTCTCCGGCGGCGAGTCTCGCAGGCTGGCGCTGGCCCTTGCATTCGTCGGCAATCCGGAACTCGTCGTGCTCGACGAGCCTACGACTGGTCTTGACGTGGAGTCGCGCCGCCGGCTTTGGAAACGGTATGCAATCTGCGCGCCGGCCACTCCATTCTCTTCACGACGCACTATATCGAGGAAGCGCAAGCGAACGCTACGCGCATACTCGTGGTCGATCACGGCCGAATGCTCTTCGATGGCAAGCCGGAAGAACTGCGCGAGCGCGCGGGAGGACGCCGGCTCAGTTACGTCGGCGCCGCCGGTCCGGTTTCTCTTATAACCGGCGACGCGGATGCCTACGTGCGCGGGATGGTGACCGGGGGCGTGGCGTTCTCGGATTTGGAAATCTCGCGGCCATCGCTCGAAGAGGCGTTCCTTTCCCTAACCGGAGGGTCGAAATGAATTCCTTGGCGCTCCTTCGCGCGCACACCGCGCGTGAGTTTCCTCGACCTGCTTCGCTGGCCGGGTTACGTCGTTCCGACGGTTCTCTTTCCCGCGATGTTCTTCACCCTCTTCGATCTGCCGTACGCGAGGCACGACGCGGAGACGGCAAATCATACGACGCTTGCCTTCATCATCTTTGCAATCGTCGGAGTTACGCTCTATCAGTTTGGCGTCGGCATCGCGCAGGAGCGCGGCCGTCCATGGGAGCGCTATCTCCGCACGCTGCCGGTCTCGGCAGGCGTACGCTTCGGCGCGAGAATCGCGACGGCCATAATTTTCGGCATCCTGACGGCAGCGGTCGTGGCGCTCGTGGCGCGCATCTTCACGCCGATCGATCTCTCCGTCGCTCAATGGCTGCGCGTGCTCGTCTATGCGCTCGCGGGCGGCGTGCCGTTCGTCCTTGACCGGCATCACGATCGGCTACTGGGCGATCGCGCGCGCGGCCGTTCCGATCGCCACCGCATGCAATTTGCATCCTCGCCTACGCGGGCGGTCTCTGGATGCCGCCGTCGGATCTGCCCGGCTTCGTTCAAGAAATCTCGCCGTATCTGCCGACGCGGCAGTTCGCGGATCTGTTGTGGAGCGTAACCGGCGGTGGCGATGCAATCCGAGGTCTCTTGGGCCTTGCAGCCTACACCGCGCTTTTTGCAGCCTTTGCCGCGCTTGGCTATCGCCGCGACGAGCGCAAGCGCTATGCGTGACCGCGCTGATTTTTGGGATAGAATGGAAGTCTTCCCACACTTGAACATGGAGGCATTGCTATGCAGCGTTACCTTTTAATCGGCGGCGCCCTCTGCGGCGCCGCTTTGCTTTTCGGGATCGTCGCCTGCTCCGAGGCCCAAGTGGCGGACGACACTGCGGCAGTTCCGCCCGTCGCGGGCAGGGGCGCCAATGCCCGGCCCGCCGTCTTCGGCGACGCCGCCGGTTACGGCGCCCGTCACGATCCCGTACCCGTATACGAATGACCTGGACGACGAAGACGTGGGCCGGTCCGACAGCCGCTACGACCTCGTTTCACGAAGGAAGCGATAGCGGCGTCATCACCGTGAAGTTTTCGCTTTCGACAAAAAAACGGCATTTACGACGTGCTCGAGCGAATCAAATCGAAGAGCGGTTACGTCGAAAACCTCGATAGCGCGATCGCCTTCGCGCCGTATCACGGCAGCAGCGGAATCGCGCAGATCATTCTTTCGGACGATTATACATTCGTCGAAGGTTCGTTCAACGAAACGGGATGGACACGTATCCCGCGGGTGAAAACTCCTTTGACTTTCCGCTGACAACCGGACGCCGCTGGAGTGCGGCGGCCGTCATACCTCTTACGTGAACGAAGTCGCTCTCCGGTAAGGGCGCGTTCGCCGAGAACTTTCGCTTACACGCAAGCCGCCGACGGCACGTACCGGGACAAACCTCGTTTTCGAGTCTCGGCCATTTCAAGAAAATCGAAGACAACTACGCTTCGACGACCAATGTGGTTCTAGAAGCGCCTTCAATCTACACGCTTCGGAACGCGCCGGCCGGATACAACGAGCTCGACCCAACTGTTCGACTTACCAAACGGCGGCACCATCAAGGTGCGAGATGACGGGCCACAAGCCGTTGCCGTTGCCTCCCGGAACGATGAAGGTTCCGGATTGGTATCCCGGCAGATGGAGCGCTTCCCAGGACGCTCTACTCCGATCGGTTCGACGTCGCTCGGTTCACAACTATTGCCGTCCCATCGTGCGGCTCGTAGAGCGGCCAATCGGCTCAACGTCGTCGATCGAGAAGTTTCGCGAACCTCGATCCGGTGCAAGGGTTCTACAACACCTACAAGACCGCATATTACCTCTCCGAGTTCGCGCCCGGGTCAATATTGGTTTGCCTGCATCATCGAAAATTATCAGAATCGATACTTTGCCAATGGATGGGTCGATGAGTGCGGGCGCTTGGGGAATGCTTACCTCGGAGCAGGTCGGCACCGAGATCCTGATCGCCGGAAAGGTCAAAGACGCGAGCGAAGATGTTCGAGCAGGCTCGCGGGACGTTGCCGGCTTTGACGTTCCCGTCGCTCAGCTTTCGACCGCAGCTGCGGCGCTAAGCTCAGATCGCGAGCGAGCTCGTGCGCGGCGCGCAAACCGTCTTCGAAGGCGCGCACCGCATTGAGCTCGCTCGCCTCTTTTGCGCCGCCGATGACGCGAAATGGCACGCCGAGCGTGCGGATCGGTTCGAGGAGCGCATCGTTGCGTTCTTGTCCGGCCGCGATGACGACGGTATCCGCTTCGATGGTGCGGAGCGCTGCCGTCCGGCATCCGCACTTCGATCCCGCCGGCAACGATGCGTTCGTAGGCGACGTTGGGCAGCGTCTCGACGCCAGCCGCGCGCAATGCGCGTACGACCGCCCAACGCGTCGTCTTTCCGATGCCTTCCCCGATCGTCGGCGCCCCGTCGCATCAGGGCGACGTGCTTTTCGACCGGTGATCAAAATGGCGCCGTTTGGCGGCGCAGCCAAACCTTGTTCGAAAAGGAAACGCGTGCTGTCGTCGACGTTCGCCTCGCCGAAGCTCAAGAAATGGGCGACGTCGACGCCGATCCCGCCCGCGCCGACGATTGCGACGCGCTCGCCGACCGCGCAACCGTGCAGCAAGACGTCGGCATACGACACGACGTGCGGCATATCGTTGCCCTCGACCGCGTAACGCGCCGTGGAGTCGACCCCAGTTGCCAGCACGACGCCGTCGAAACCGCTCAGCACGTTCCGCCTTTTCGACCAGGAATTCAAACGGATCTCGACGCCCAGCCGCCTCGAGCTCGTTCGTGAAGTAGCGGATCGTCTCGCCGAAATCGCGTTTGCCCGGGTATGCGGCGCGCCATTCGGAACTGGCCGCCGATTTCGTCGTGCGCTTCGAAAAGCTCGACGCGATGTCCGAGCGCCGCCAAGGCACGCGCGCTTTCCATGCCGGCCGGTCCCGCCCCGATGACGGCAAAACGCTTCGGCGCTGCGGCAGCGGCGCCGTCCTCGGGAAACTCGCGTTCGCGGCACGGCGCGCGGGTTCACCATGCACGAGACCGGCACGTCGAGCAAGCGAGAGATCGATGCAGGCTTGATTGCACGCGATGCAGGTGTTGACGAAATCGCGCTTGGCCGCCGCGAAGCCTTCGCAACGATCTGCGAGTCCGCCAAGAACGGGCGCGCCATCGAAATGAAATCGACGCTGCGCGCTGCAAGAACTTCCTCCGCACGTTGCAGCGAATTGAGGCGATTGCTCGCGATCACCGGCAGATCGCCGACGGCAGTTTTTACGGCCCCTGCGTACGGCACCCAAATGCCGCTCGGAACGAGGTGCTGTACCGTCGGAATCGAGGACTCGTGCCAGCCGATACCGACGTTGAGCGCGTCGACGCCGTCGCCTGCCAGCGCGCGCGCAAACTGCAGCGTCTCCTCGGCGGTCGTCGAGTTTGCCATCAAGTCGAGGCCGCTGATGCGAAAAATCACTGGGAATTCGCGTCCGGCGCTGCGCGCGTATCGCGCGAAAGCACCTCGCGCGCGAAACGCATCCGCCGCTCCGAGTCGCCGCCCCAAGCGTCCTCGCGCCGATTGGTGACCGGCGAAAGGAACTGATTGATGAGGTAACCTTCCGATCCCATCACTTCGACGGCGTCGAAACCGAGCTCGCGGGCTCGCACTGCGCCATTGGCAAAGTCGCCGATCGTTTCGAAGATCTCGCTTTCGGTGAGCGCGTGCGGCGGATCGGGCGAGAAACGCGAGGGAATCGGCGATGGCGCGACCGGTTGTAAGCCGAACGACGAACGGAGCGCGTAACGCCCTGCGTGAAAGAGCTGGAGCGCGATCCGTCCGCTCGCTTCATGCACTGCCGCCGCGGCTCGCGCGAGCGGCCGCTGCGCTCGGCGGGATCGTTGATGAAGCTGTAGTTGCGTCCACCTGCGCCGGTGCGGTTGACCGACGATCCGCCGGTTACGATCAGCCCGGCGCCGCCGCGCGCGCGCTCGGCGTAAAATGCGGCAAGCCGTTCGCCGTCGTCTTCGATCCCGAGATGCATCGAGCCCATGACGATCCGATTGGGAAGGCGCAACGTACCGATCGAGCCCGGCTCCAGCGCGCGTGGAAACACGCGACGGTTTACGTCAGCGAAAGCGGCGGCGAGGTTTCCGCGTAAAACGGGGGCGCGATCACGCTCAAACCGCCGTCGACTGCAATCGTTTGACCCGTGATGTACTCCGATTCGGGCGCGAGCAGAAAGGCAACGGTACCCGCGACCTCCTGCGGCGTTCCCATCCTTGCCTTGGGAACCTTTGCGAGCACCGATTCCATCGGAGCCATCCCCGGCACGCGCTCGTAAAAGTACGCGCACGATTCGGTGTCGATGAGTCCGCCGTTGACCGCGTTGACGTTGATACGCAGCGGCGCAAATTCAACGGCCATGTAGCGAACGAAGGCTTCGACGGCCGCTTTGTTCGATCCGAGATTCGCGTAGGTAGGGTACGCGCGGATGCTGCCGTAGCTGGAGAGCACGACGATACGTCCGCCGTCGCGCATCAGTTTCACC
The DNA here is from genome assembly GCA_963815165.1 of Vulcanimicrobiota bacterium. Lineage (GTDB taxonomy): Bacteria > Vulcanimicrobiota > Vulcanimicrobiia > Vulcanimicrobiales > Vulcanimicrobiaceae > Cybelea. Next base: position 265,026 of record CAWFFL010000003.1, on the reverse strand, counting down.
GCCCGCTGCGCGCCGAGTACGAACGCGCGGACGTTGAGCGCGTACGAACGGTCGAGATTGTGCGGTTTCAAATCGAGAACCTTTTTGAACGAGCTCGCGGCGGCGTTTGAAACGAAATGATCGAGGCGGCCGAATTCCGCCGCGACGCTTTCGAAGAGCAGGTCGATCTCCTCGACGTTCTCCATATTTGCCTGCACCGCGATGGCGCGGGAGCCCAACGATTCGATCTCGCGGACCGTTTGCGCCGCAAATCGGCGTTGCGAACATAGTTCACGACGATCGATGCGCCTTCGCGGGCGAGCGTTAGCGCGAGCGCTCGGCCGATTCCGCGCGAACTCCCGGTGATGAGCGAGACTTTATTTTCGAAGCGCTTCACGATGCAGTCGGGCCCAAGAGCTCGCGCGCGATGACGGTCTTTTGAATCTCGTTGGTCCCTTCTTCGAAGCGCTGGGCGCGCGCGTCTCGATAGACGCGCTCGATGGCATTGGGCTGCCAGTAGCCGACGCCACCGTGAATCTGCAACGCCTTGTCGGTGACGCGCGTGAGCATCTCGACCGCCTGCAGCTTCGACATCGACGAGAGCATCGGAGCGTCGGGGTTGCCGCGTTCCCACTCGCGCGCAGCGTGCAGCGCGAGCTGCCGCGCGGCTTCGATTTCGGTGGCATTCTCCGCGATCATGAAACGAATCGCTTGACGCTGCTCGAGCTTCTTGCCGAAGGTCTCGCGTCTGCCCGCGTACTCGATCGAGAGCTCGTGCGCGCGCCGAGCCAAGCCGACGCAGCTCATAGCCACCGAAATGCGGCTCGGAATCAAAAAACCGCCTAACGCGACGGCAAGGCCTTCGCCCTCCGCGCCCAAACGGTTTGCGACCGGAACCGGTGCGCGGTCGAATTTCAGGTGCGCGTGGTCCGTACCGCGCACGCCCATCGACTCTTGCATTTCGACGACCGTCGTGCCGGGCGAATGACGGTCGACCAGCAGCGCGACGGTACCTTCGGCCCCGCGCGTTCCCTGCAGCCGCGCGAAGAGCAGCCAAAAATCGCAGATCGTTCCGAACGTGATGAGATGCTTCTCGCCGCTCAGGTAGTAGGTGTCGCCCTCGCGGACGACACTCGAGCGCAAGTCCGCGCCGGTTCCGGCGGTCGGCTCGGTGAGGGTGAACGCAATTTTGAGTTCGCCGCGGACCGAAGGTATGACGAATTTTCGGCGTTGCTCGTCGTCGGCGAACCGATCCATCGCGCGCCACGTGCCGTTGACGACGTGAACGATCATCCGGATCGAGGCGTGCGACATCGAGAAGAGCTCGATCAGCTCGAGATAACGCGTAAATGGGATCGCGCGGCCGCCATATTCGGCCGGCGCGGCGAGTGACAGATAACCGCGTTCGCGCAACTCTTCCCAGAGTTCGAGCGGAACGCGTCGCTCGCGTTCGATCCGTCCCGCCCACCCTTCGGCCCGACCCCGAACGTATGCCGCAATCTCGTCCTTGAGTGCGGCGAAGGCAGCTTCGTCGAATGGCGGTGTTCGGGGGCGAGTTGCTTCACGAGATCGCTTCTTTGACGCGTTCGTGCGGGCGCAGACCGCGAGCGCGGTCGCGCAGCACGTACTTTTGCACCTTGCCCGACGCCGTGCGCGGCAGCTCACCGACGATCTCCAGGCGCTCGGGCCAATATTGTTTGGCCACCTGGCATGCATGTAGGTAATGCTGCATTCGCTCGAAATCAAGCGTCGCGCGCTCGCGCAGCACGACGAAGGCGCAGGCCCGCTCGCCGAGACGCGCGTCGGGCATTGCGACGATGGCGATTTCGGCGACGGCAGGATGATCGCTCAGAAGCTGCTCGACTTCAGCGACCGGAATCTTCTCGCCGCCGCGATTGATCACGTCGCGTACGCGACCGGTGATCCGAATGTAACCGGACTCGTCCATCACGCCGAGATCGCCCGTACGGAACCATCCGTCGGACGTGAACGCCGCAGTCGTCCATTCGCGATGATCGATGTAACCCTCGAACATCGTCGGCGACTTCACTTCGAAATGTCCTTCGACCCCGGCCGGTAAAATGTGGCCCTCAGTGTCCGTAATGCGCAGTGAAATTCCGCGCAGTGCGCGGCCGTCCGTTCCCCAAACTTTGGCGGGCTCGTCGGTGGGAGAGGAGAGCGATCCGAGACAGGACTCCGTCGTTCCCCAGCCGCCGCAGACCGCAGTCCCGAGAAGGCGCGTGGCGCGCTCGGCCAACCCTCGCGGAACGGCCGCGCCGGTGGCGACGAAGATCCGCAGCGCGGCGGGCGGACGTTCGCCTGCGTCGACGGCAGCGACGATGTCCGCTAAGAACGGCGTCGCAGCTTGAACGAACGTGCCGTCCCAATCGTTGAGCGCGCGCAGCGCACGCGTCGCGTTCCACACGGGCTGCACGATCTGCGGAACTCCCATGACGATAGCCAACCACATGCCATAAAGAAAACCCGTTTGATGCGCGAGCGGGGACGGGATGAAGATGCGATCGTCGGCAGTAAGTCCTAGGTGCTCCACTTCCATCGCTGCAGCTCGCATCAGCACGTCGTTGCGATGCAGCACGCCTTTCGGTTCGCCCGACGTACCGGACGTGAAAAGAAACTGCACGACGGCATCGGTGGCGCTCCGCCGAGCGTCGAGCGCTTTGGCGTCGACTTTGACCGCTTGCATCGTTTCTTGAAGGCGCAACCACTGCACCGAACCGTCGTAATAGTCGACGACGGGAAGCGCGCGCGAGCGCCGGCCGCTCGTGGAGATGATGACGTGCTCGAGTCGCAACGGCAGATCGCCGCTGAAGATCGACGCTTCGTTCAGAATCGAGGCGATTTCGTCGGCCGGGTAGCGTCCCCGCGCCTCGTCCGGCACGACGAGTACCCGCGCGCGCGAGCGGCGCAGACAAAACGCCACTTCGCGCTCGCGGAAAATCGGCATCAATGGACAGCAGACCGCGCCAATCCGCAATATCGCCAGCGAGACGACGACGAAGTCGAGCGTATTGGCCAGCTGATATGCGACCGATTCGCCGGGTTGAACGTCGAGGCCGAGCAAAAGCGTCGCCATGCGTTCGACACGATCGAAAAGCTCTTGCCACGTCAGCGTCGCGTCGCTGCCGTCGCGAGTTTCGACGACGGCCAGATCGAGCGCCATCTCCTTCGCATATCGCTTCAGCAGTTCGTCGAGCGTGAGCTGCGCTGCCTGATCGGGCCGCAGCATGGCGTGCTCGCGGTTGGCTGTGGGGCGTTTGCCGTTCACAGGCGCGTGGGAAATCGACATCGGAACGCCGATACTGCGCATGGCGTCGAGGAAGCGCGGATACGAGATTCGATACGCATTGGGATACGTGAGCGTGCTCTGCCCTTCGGCGCGCGATGCCGCGACCGCGAGCGACATCAAAATTCGATGGTCGTTGAACGACGAGAGATGCGCGCCGAAGAGTTTCGAAACGCCGTGCGCGACGAGCCGGTCATCGTGCAGTTCGATGCGGCCGCCCATACGATTGAGCTGCAGCATCGCAGCGACCCGATCCGATTCCTTGAGACGCACGTGGCGAATGTTTTCGAGAACCGTCTCACCTTTGGCGAAGGTCCCCAGCGTTGCAAGAATCGGCAGCATATCCGGGATGTCGCGGCAATCTACGCGCACGCCGCGCAGCTCGATGCCGTCGTGCTTCACGCGCACGGCTTTCGCGTTCGCATCGTACGTCATCGGTAGGCCCATCTCGCGCACGATTTCCATAAAGGCGCCTTCGGGATGGTCGAGCAGATCGCCGGGAAGCTTTTGTAAGCCGCGAAAGAGGACGTTCGAAGGATGGATCGCCGTCACGGCAAGCCCGAACGCCGCCGAACCGATGTCGGGCGGAAGTTCAACCGTGGTCGGACGGGGTTGCTGGCCCGGCTCGATTTCAAAACGGCGCCAGTCGCGCTCGATGCTAACGTGCAAATCGAAGGCGCGCATCATCTCCGCAGTGAGCGCGATGTACGGTCGTTCGTTCAGCTCGCCCTCCACTTCGATTACCGTTCGCATCCGCGCGAACGGCGCGAGCAAGAGCAATCCCGAGATCCATTGCGAGAGCGTTCCGGGAATCACGATTCGGCCGCCGCGCACTTTGCCCGGAGTAACGGCAATCGGCGGACAGCCGCCGGCGGACTCGAAACGCACGCCCATTTGCGCGAGCGCCTCGAGCAATGGCCCAACCGGCCGTCGCCGAAAATATTTTTGCGCCGTAAGCGTGATCGGCGAGTCAGCGAGCGACGCAAGACCGATCATGAAGTAGAGCGTCGATCCGGAGCTGCCGACGGAAACGACTTTGCGCCGCACGCGATAGGGGCCGCCGGTTACGAGCAGCGTCTGATTGTCGACTTCGATCTTTGTGCCGAGCGCCCGCAACACGTCCATCGTGTATTGCACGTGTCGCGCGTCCGAGAGGCCCGTGAATGCGGCTGGTGCCCGGAGCAAGCGAGGCGAGAATCAACGCGCGATGAGCGTGATATTTTGAATTCGGGACCTCAACCTCGCCGGCCAGCGGTCCGCTCGTGCCCTTGACGAGAAGGTTCATCGGCGTCGCACCGGCGTAAAGGTTCCGAATTGCATCGACACCGCCCTGCTCGCGGTTCGCTTCCTTGCTCGCTTAGAGCGAAAGGATCAGCGACGCGTTTTGACCGCCGAAACCAAACGCGTTGACGGCGAAGGCGGAATAATCATACGCGCGCGGCCGTGCCGTCACGAGATCGAAGCGAATCTGCGGATCGGTGTGCTGCGTTCCCATGCGTTGGGGAATCCGGCCCTCGTGCATCCCGACGATGCCCGCAATCGCGCACATCGCCCCGGAGCTCGCCATGCTGTGTCCGAGGTGTCCTTTGATCGAAGTGACGATCGGCTGCCGATCCGCATAGACCTCGCCGAGGGCGGTGGATTCGGCCGCGTCGCCGACGATCGTGCTGGTCGCGTGCGCGTAAACGACGTGACAATGCTCTGCCGGCATCACCGGCCGAGTCGAGTGCCTCGCGCATCGCCTGCACTTCATATCGCGCCGACGGATCGGGTGACGTAATGTGATAAGCGTCGGCTACCGAGCCGTAGCCGCGAACGCGGCAAGAATTCGCGCACCGCGCGCCTTCGCGCGTTCGGCGCGTTCCAGTACGAGGATGCCGGCGCCGTCGCCCATCACGAACCCGTCGCGCTCGACGTCGAACGGCCGCGACGCTCGATTCGCGGGTCGGGATTACGCGAGAGCGCTCCGGCGCGCACGAGGCTTTCGTAGACGATCGGACTCAGCAGTGTTTCGCTGCCGCCGGTGATTGCCGCCTCGATTTCACCGCGTTCGATCATCCCGGCTGCAAGTCCGATCGCATCGAGCGACGACGCACAAGCCGTGCTGATGGCAAGCTGCGGACCGTGCAGCTTCCAATGCATTGCGATCGAAGCGCCCGCCATATTCGGAATGACGAGCGCCATCAGTTTCGGCGTAACGTTGCGGGCGCCGTCCAAAAAACGTGTCTGCGATTCGGCGACGAAGGGAAAGCCGCCCATCGTATTGCCGAGTATCACGCCGGTCTTGTCGGGCGGGTTCGAGTTTTGCTTGCGCGAGCGCTTCAGCCGCAGCCACCATCGCATATTGCGTGAAGCGATCGGTGTTGCGTAGCGCGCTGCGCGGCAGCGAGGCTCCGTTTCGAGGAAGTCGTCGCCGACCGCGGCCCAGAGCCTGTTGCCGGAGAGGTGCGCGCCATCGGGCATCGGAGCGATAGCTCGTTTCCCTTCGAGGAGGCGCCGCCAAAACGACTGGGTTGTACTGCCGATGGGCGAAACGATCCCCATTCCCGTGACGGCAACGTGCTCCATGAGGAGCTTTTCATTCACGAAGCGCCACGCCCGCCTTCCTGCTATGACGCAGCGCAGGATGAGCAGCGCTAGGCTGTGTCGAAGCGGGCCGGATGGAGCGAGGCGTTAACGTGCCGCAGTCCTATCGTCTCGTCCGGCGCGATGCGCGGGGCGAACGGACGGTCGTGCGGCTACGCAGCGGCGCCGACGTTCGGGGGCGACGAAATCGCGATTTGCGCCGGCCCCTGCGGCGTTGAGTCGGCCGAACAGCTCGACGAGGCGGCGCGCGTGCGTCGCCGCGGCGGGCGCGAACGTTCTACGCGGGGGCGCCTACAAGCCCCGCACTTCGCCATATTCGTTTCAAGGTCTCGGCGAGGAAGGCCTCAAGCTGCTGCGCTACGCGGCCGACCGCCACGGCTTGGGCGTCGTTACCGAAGTCATGGATCCGCGCGATGTGGAGAAGGTCGTCGCCTACGCCGACATGCTGCAAATCGGCGCGCGCAACATGCAGAACTTCCCGCTCCTGCGCGAAGTCGGAATGACGCGCACGCCCGTGCTGCTCAAACGCGGCCTATCGGCAACGGTTCAAGAATGGCTGCTCGCGGCCGAGTACATCTTGCTCGGCGGGAACGAAGCCGTCGTGCTCTGCGAGCGTGGCGTGCGATCGTTCGATGTCGCAACGCGCAACGTGCTCGACATCTCGGTCGTGCCGCTGCTCGCGGATATGACGCATCTGCCGGTAATCGTCGATCCATCGCACGCGATCGGTATCGCGCGGCTCGTGCCGCCGATTGCCGTCGCGAGCATCGCCGCCGGTGCGCATGGGCTCATCATCGAGGTGCACCCCGATCCCGCCAATGCGCTCTCCGACGGGGCGCAATCGCTGGACTGCGAGCAGTTTGCGCAACTCATGCGCCGCCTGGTGGCGGCCGCAGAAATCGCGGGCGGAAATCGCCGCGCCGCTACCGCGCGATAACTGCCGAAAACGCCTCCACAGCTTAGCTCGTCGCGGCCGCGTTATCGCGCGGTGAGCCGACAGCGCGTCGAGCGCCGATTCGGCGGTGCGGTCGAGCATCAAGCGGCGTCAAGCTCGCATAGCCCGCGTGCACCGCACCGATGTCGGTGCCTAGCGTCTCGCGATCGGTTTCGAACGGTGACTCCCATGCGCGATAGTAGCGCGTCGCGCCACCGTGCTCTTCACCGACCATTCGCCCGCAGATGCGTTTGCGGCCGAGGCGCGTCACTGCAATGCCGGCGATCCGCTCGAGCGGAAGATTCGGAACGTTGAGATTCCAATACCATCGCGGCTCCCGCAGTCGTTCGTAGGCTCGTCGATGCAGCGCCGCACGATCGTCCGCGGCGCTTGCCCAATGGCGGCGCGCCAGCGGCTGCTCGTGATCTAAGGCGAGCGAAACGGCGAGCGCGGGAATCCCCAGCAACGATGCCTCGACCGCACCGGCTACGGTTCCGGAGTAGTTGACGTCGTCGGCGAGATTTGGCCCGTGATTGATCCCGCTGATAACGAGCTCGGGACGCGATGAGAGTTCCGTGGCGCCGAGAAAGACGCAATCGGCGGGAGTGCCGGAGCACGAGTATGCGACGACGGAAGCCTCGTGTCGCCGCTCCATCGTTATCGCTTCATCCGACGTAATTGCGTGCGAAACGCCGCTGCGATTTCCCGAGGGTGCGACGACTACGAGCGAGATGGTCCTTGCCGCAGCGCGTCGACCAGCGCCGAATCCCCGGCGAGTCGATGCCGTCGTCGTTGGTGATCAGGATGCGCAAGACGCGTTACGCCGCGCTCGGGCAGGAAAACGCAGCGCGAGCCCGTCGATGCAGTAACGAAGATGCGTCGGCGCCGGCCCGTCGTCAAAGATATGGCCGAGATGACCACCGCAGCGGCGGCAATGGACTTCGGTTCGCTCTTCGATGAGCGCGTAATCGGCTTGCGTTCGCGTTGCATTCGGAAGCACGTCCCAGAACGACGGCCAGCCGTCGCCGCTGTCGTACTTCGTCTTTGAGAGAAAAGAGCGCGAGGTTGCAGCCGGCGCATCGATAGATGCCGGCGCGACTCTCCTTGATGAGCGGGCTCGAGAACGCCGGCTCGGTGCCGCCCTCCCGCAGAATTACGTATCGATCGGGTCCGAGAATCGCAGCGCCATTGCGCGTCGGTGTGGGTGACTTCGTAGGCTTGTGCCGCGCGCGGGCGCAAAAGTGACGCGCCCGCGAGCGCGAACGCCGCCGCGACCGGCGGCTGTAAACTGTGCGCGTTTCATCATCGCGCTCCCGGGACGATGTGGCACGCGCCGCCGTTCTTTTCAAAGTAGCGTTGGTGATACTCTTCGGCCGGCCAAAAACGAGGCGCGGCAGAATTTGCGTGACGATCGGCCGAGAAAGTTTTTGCTGCTCGCGATCGCGCGACGCGATCGCCGTCGCGCTCCTGCTCGATGCCGTGCGTGAAGATCGCCGAGCGATATTGATCGCCCGACGTCGGGCCCTGGCGATTGAGCTGCGTTGGGATCGTGGATTTGCCAGAAAACGTCGAGCAACGAATCGTAGCTGACCTTCGTCGGGATCAAAGGTCACTTCGACCGCTTCGGCATGGCCGGTGGTGTGGCCGCAGACTTGGCGATAGGTCGGGATTCTCGGTACGCCCGCCGGTATAGCCTGAGACGGCATCGATGACGCCGGGCACGTGGCGGAAGGCGTCCTCAACGCCCCAGAAGCAGCCGGCTGCAAAGGTCGCAGTTTGGGTGTTCATACCCTATTACAACGCCGGCGCGCGCTCGCCGGATTCATTTGTCGGTCGCGTGGGAGCTCCTCGTCACGCGCCAGTACGTCGTCGAGGCTTTCGCGGCGCGCCAGCAGCCGAGCCGGAACCGCCGGAGACGCCCGACGACGGCCGGGCGCGGAAAACGATTGTAGTTTCCCGCCATGCTATAGGTATACGCGCCGGTCGCGCACATCGCCAGCAGGTCGCCGCTGCGGATCATTCGCGGAAGCGAGACGACTCCGAGCTCGTCGTTTTCGCACGACCGGCCGCAGAGCGTCATCTCGATTTCGTCGTCCATCGTTTGCGCCGCCGGGATCACGCGATGACGGGCGCCGTAGAGCGCCGGACGAGGATTTTCGGCGACGCCGCCGTCGACGACGACGAAGCATACGCGAGCTTCTGCCGCTTTACCGCGAGCGACGCCGTAGAGCGTCGTCCCGGCATCGGCGACGATCGCGCGACCCGGTTCGATACCGATCCCCGGCATCGGTAAGCCCGTTTGCTTCGATGCGCGGTTACGTGAGCGTGAACGGCGGCTATCGTTCGCCGGCACGTCGAGAGCGTCCTCGGATCGCCGTCGCTGCTGCACGCCGAACCCGCCGCCGATCGACGATGCGCGGCGTCGCGAAACCGCCTGCGCGAATCGCTCGGCCGCATCGAGCAGCGCCGACGCATTGGCTCAGATAGACTTGCGGTTCGAATATTTGCGAACCGACGTGGGCGTGCAGACTCCGTCGAATCGAAGCTGCAAGTTACTCGTGTCAAAATCCGCAGTCGCGGCCGTCTCGTCACGCGGGTGAATTCCGAACTTCGTATCGTTGCCGCCGGTGCGCACGAAGGCATGCGTCGGCGCCTCGATGCCGGCGTTCAGGCGGAGAAGCACGCCGGCGTCGCATCGATCGCGTGCGAGCCGCGCAAGGCGATCGAGCTCCTCGACGCCGTCCACGACGATCGCGCCGACGCGGCCTTCGCGCGCGGCGCGCAACTCCTCTTCGCTCTTCCCGCGCCGTGGAGCGTCAAGCGTTCCGGCGAAATGCCGGCCCGCTCCGCCGTGACCAGCTCGCCGATCGAACAGACGTCGAGGCCGATCGGCCGGCGCGCCAAATGCCGAAAGAACTCGATCGTCGGCAAATGCTTTTGCCGCATACGAAATCTCGATGTCCGAATCTTCAGCGCGCGCTGCTGCGAGCGACTCGATCGCCGCGTCGACCGCATCGAGATCGATGACGAGCAGCGGCGTGCCGTAATGTTCGAGCGAGTCTCTCGGCCTCGATGCCGCCGAGCAGAAGGTTGCGCCGCGCGTTACGCGGGTCAGAACTGCTCCATAAAAGCGTCGATTCGCGCTTGATCGATTCCGGCAGCGAGCAGCCGCGCGGGCAGCTCCTCGCGGCTCTCGGGCGGCGTGACGAACATGAACGGCGCGCTGCTCTCCGATCGCGGCCGCGAACGGTGCACCACCTCGCGGCCGCCGGAATCAACGCCGTTTGGTAGCGCTCCAGCATTAACGTTCGAAGCGTCGCTGGCGACGTTCGAGCGGCGCGTCGAGCGACATGACGATCAGTGGACGTCTCTGCGTCGGGATCGAGGCCGGCTCGGCGCCGGCGACGATGCGTTCGACGACGAAGTGATCGTCGGCAATCAGCGCGGTGCGCTCGAGGCCGTCGAAATGATAATCGATCTGCGAGAGCGTGCCCGCAGTCGTCGCGTCGATAGTTGAGGACGTCCGCCGCTTTCTTGCAACGTGCAGCTCGCGCGGCTTGCCGTCGAGACCCAGGCGGTTGTAGTCGAACATGCGATACGTCAAGTCGGAGGCTTGCTGCGTCTCGAAGACCGTCAAGCCGGGGCCGATTGCGTGCACGAGTCCAGTGCGGAATGTAGACGGTATCGCCTTTCTTCAGCTCGATATGGCGCAGCAACTCGCCGAGCGTGCCGTCGGCGACGCGCCGCTCGTATTCGGCGCGCGACGTATCGCGCGTCCAGCCGTAGACGATTTGCGCGTTCGGTTGTGCGTCGAGCACGTACCAGCATTCGGTCTTTCCGAAGGGCTGATGCTCCACGCGCTGCGCGTACGCATCGTCGGGATGAACCTGGACGGAAAGCCAGTCGTGCGCGGTGATGATCTTCGTCAGCACCGGAAAGATTCGGGCAGGATCGATGTCGCCGAGAAGCTGCGGACCCAGCCGCGCAGCGAAGATCTGCGACGGTCGAGCCGGCCAGCTCGCCGTTTGTGACGCGATCGGCGTCCCAGCACTCCCACGATTCGCCGAGTCGAGCGTTTGAGATCGCCGTGCTTTCCGTACACGCGCACGAGCTCGTCGCCGCCCCAGACCTGCGTCGTCAGCTTTGGATCGAGAACGTAGGGATAGATCGTCGCGTCCGGCCATCGCTCGGAGATACCTTACGCGGCGCTCGTATGGAATTCCGGCCCCGTCGGGCGAAGAACGAATTTAATGCACGACCTCTACATCGGCATCGGCTCGAACCTCGGCGACCGGCAGGGCAACATCCTCGCGGCGCTGCAGCGCTTGCGCTCGCGCGCACAGATCACCGCCGTTTCGTCGTTTTACGAGTCCGAAGCCGCGCACGGCGCCGAAGGGCCCGCCTACTTGAACGTTGCGGCCGCGCTGCGCAGCGATCTCGACGCCGAAGCCTTCAAGCGCTTCGCTCGCGGGACGTCGAGCTTGCGGTCGGCCGCGCGCGGGCGAGCGCGAAGCTGGCGGCTCGCCCGATCGACGTCGACCTGCTCGTCTACGACGGAGCCATCGTTCAGCCGCATCTCGACCGGCGTCCGTACAACGTCGCCCCGCTGCACGAAATTGCGCCGCATCTCGTGAGCGCGCCGGTCAACGGCGGCGTGCGCCGCCGCGAGCGCGGCCTGCGCTTCGACACGGATCGGCAATCTGAAGAGCCCGAAGTTCGGCTTTCGCTCGACCGCGCCGGCGTCTCGCACGTGCGCCGCGTCGTGCACCTCGAAGTTGACGGGCGCGCGCAAGTCTTCAACGGCGAGTTCACGATGGTCGCCGACCTGGCGCCGGACAAATCCGGCGTGCACATGTCGCGCTTCGCCGAAATTTTGGAGGAAGCGACGCTCGACGTGCTGGCGCGCGACACGCAGCCGGCGCGCATCGAACGCCTCACCGAAGCGATCGCGCGCGAGATCGTGCGAAGCCAGCGCGCGTTGCGCGCCGACGTTCGGCTGCGCGCCGAGTTCGGGCTCGAGCGCTGGACGCCCGTGAGCGGCAAGCGGGGCGAGGAGACCTATACGCTCGTCGGCATCGCGCACGCCGACGAATCGGGAACGCGTCGAGTCGTCGGCGTCGAGGCCGAGGGCATGACGGCCTGTCCGTGCGCCCAAGCAATGGTTCGCGAACACGCGCTGCATGAGTTGCGCGAAGCCGGCTTCAGCGACGCCGATGCGACGCGCGCGCTCGACGCGCTGCCCGTAGCGACGCACAATCAGCGCGGACGCGGCGCGATTCTGCTTGGGGTCGACTGATGCGCATGTCCGATCTCGTCCGCGCGGAAGACCTCGTCGAAATCGTCGAAAACTCGATGTCGAGTGAAACGTACGATCTCCTCAAGCGTCCCGACGAGTTCTTCATCGTCAACAAAGCGCACCACAATCCGCGATTCGTCGAGGACGTGGTGCGCGGGCATTCTAGTTCGCGGCGCTCGATATGTACGCGGACCTAGGCGACGATACGTTCGTCTTCGCAAGTCAAGTCAACGAAGAGTCGATTCACAAACACGACGCTTTCGCCGAAGGCTTTGGGCTATTTGGTGAACTTCGCGAAGAGCTGCGCATCGGAAACGTATGTGTCGGCGAAAACCGATCTCGCAGCATTGGCTGCGAACGCGGCCCTCGCCAGTATTGATTTAGTGCGCCTCCTCCAGCGCGGCGATGCGCGCGCGTAACGACGGATGTGATGCAAAGAAAAATTCGTACCACGCTGGGTGGGTCCTCGTCGGCGAAATTCTGATCGCGTAAGCGCGCGAAATGCGGCAGCACCGCCGGCCGGATCCCGTGTTGCCGCAATGGCGAAACGGTCCGCCGCCCATTCGCGCGAACGTGAGAATGCAAAGAGCAGCGGCCGCAGCACCTGCGTTGCGAGCAGCATGATCGCGTAGATCCGCGCGACGAGCAGCGCGCGATCGCGTAGCTCGGCGCGCTGCTTTTTCGACAGCGGCGGCGTTCGCGATGAAGAAAGAGCGTTGCGGCGAGGAGCTCGCCTACTGCGATGATACGCCATGTGTCCTTGTTGACGTAATGGCCGAGCTCGTGCGCCACGACAAACTCCGTCTCGTTCTCGGGAAAGGCGGCGATGAGCGTATCGCCGATGACGATGCGATGCGTGCGGCCGATACCGGTGACGAACGCGTTCGCCTTTCGGGTCTGGCGGCTCATATCCATTCGCAGAATGTCGGCATCGCCGACGCCAAAACGCGCGGCGAGCCGGCGCAATCGCTGCTTCTAACGACCCGACGACGGGCTCGAACTTGTTGAAGAGCGGCATCACGTAGATCGGCACGATGATATTGCCTGCAACGAAGAGCGGAAGCGTTCCGAGACTTGCAAGCCACGGCCATTGGCGGGGCGCTTTGCGCACGGCGGCGCCGAACAGCGTTCCCAGAAATGCAGTCAGCGCGGTTCCGCAGCAGCGCGCTCTTTACATACTCTTCCAGCCAGTCGTCGGGCGTTTGATCGCTCAGTCCGAATCGGCGTTCGAGCGTATAGTCCTGCACGAACGCGACCGGAAGATCGAGCACGGCGCTCGCCAGCGAGAGCGGCGTGAAAAAAAGCGCGGGCCGCAACCACGCGGGCGCGAACCGTCGCTGCGATCTAACGCGCGGTGCGCTAGCGGACCGTACGCAAAGGCGAGAAATCCGACCGTCGCGCGCGCGGTGTCGGACAACTTCGAAGGTTCGCCGAATCCGAGCGTATGTCTGCGCGTCTTTTGGGCGCGGCGGTGACGGCGCTCGACATTCGCGAACGCCTCCAGGGTTCGCACCAAGGCATAACCCGCCGCGACGCCGCCGCCTACTCCCAGCAGCGCTTTTCGAAGACTCATCGCACGTTCGTACTCGGACTCAACAGCGTCCGTTGATGTTCTTCGACCAGTACTTGCGTGGCATGATGCTCCATTTTACCCTACTTCGATCCTTTAGATGATGGAGATCGTCTCTTTGGGTTTCGGGTGCGCCTCGATCGCCGCCAGCAAGCGTTCGGCCAGAACGTCGCAGATTGGATCGTCGAGCTCCTCGATCCGGCCCTCATCGGCGAGTTTGGCCTTGAGTGGGTCGATCGGGATCCGCGCGAGCACCGGAGCGCGCGCGAGCTCGGCCACTCGCTGCGCGTACGACGGACCGAAAATCTCGTAGTGCTTGCCGCTGTCGGGCGCCTCGAAATACGACATGTTCTCTACAACGCCGAAAATCGGTTTCTTCAATTGGTGAACCAGATTTGCCGCCTTGCGAACGACCATCGTCGCCAGTGCTTGCGGCATCGTGACCAACACGACGCCATCGATGGAAAGCGATTGCAAGACCGTCAACGGCGCGTCGGAGGTCCCGGGCGGCAAGTCCACGAGCAAGAAATCCAAGTCGCTCCACGTGACCTGCTCGTAGAACTGGCGAATGACGCCCGCGACGATCGGACCGCGCCAGATCATGGCCGTATCCTCGTTCTCGCTGAGCAAGTTCGAACTGACGACTTCGATCGCACTGCGCGAAACGGCCGGCGCGATTAACGGCTGAGGTTGGCCCTGCGGCGTTCGCTTGACCGGATCCGCCGTAATAGAGAGCGGATCGTGCAATCCAAAGAGCTTCGGAATCGAGGGCCCGGTGATATCCGCGTCGAGGATTCCGATGCGATAATGACGCCGGCGCAATCCAATCGCGAGCAGAGCGGTGACCAGCGACTTGCCGACACCCCCTTTGCCGGACATGATCGGAACCGTGTGCGCGATTCGCGCGCGGCCGCTAAAAGCGCCCGGCGCGCGTCGGGCCGGTTGCCGGTCTTCGTCGCGGATCGGCGGAACGTGCCCAGAGCGGCGGGCGGTATCGAGCGCGGAGACGATCGGCTCGACGCGGAGACCGTGGGCGCGCGCGCCCTGTTCGATCGTCTCGTATTTGCTCACGCCGCAGCCGCTGCACCCCAGGCCGAAGGCGCGCATGACGTCCGCCGCGAGCGGAAACGCGCGACGAGGTCGTTGATATTCGTCTCCGGGAGAAATCTGCATGTCGATCGCGGGCATGGCTTCCACATTGAACCTTCGAATCGCGGCTCGGTATGCACCTTATCGAGCGCGCCCGAAGCGTCCTCGCAGGCGGCTGCGATTCACCGGTGCGCTCCGGATGGGGCGTTGGGGCTCCGATGTTCGTTCATCGCCTCGGCACGCGGGGCGTACGTCGAGGATGAAGAGGGCCGCCGCTACGTCGATTACATCATGGCGTACGGTCCGCTCCTCTTCGGGCACACGCATCCGGCGTTGACGACCCAATTGGACGACCTCGCAAAGCACGGCTTCGTCTGGGGCTGCACCCATTCCGAAGAGGTCCGGCTTGCCGAGCGAATCCGCGCCTAGCTTCCGTCAATGGAACGCATGCGCTTCGTAACGAGCGGAACCGAGGCGATGATGAGCGCGCTCCGAGTTGCCCGCGCATTACGAATCGCCCGCGCGTGCTGAAGTTTGCGGGTAACTATCACGGTCACTTCGATCTCGCACTGCTCGATGCGGGTGCCTCGGCGAGCGGCGCAGGCAGAAGCGGAATTCCCGAAGGCGTGCGCGCCGATGTTGCCATTGCGCGGTATAACGACCTCGGCTCCGTCGACTTCGCATGCAACGGAGTCGAGAACGAACTCGCGGCGATCGTCGTCGAACCGATTGCGGCAAACATGGGGCTCGTGATGCCCGAATCCCGGTTTTCTCGAAGGATTGCGCGAGCGCGCCGATCGCTGGGGCGCGCTGCTGATCTTCGATGAGGTCATCACGTGGTTGCGCTTTGGCTTGCGCGGGGCGCAAGGAGGCGCCGGCATCACTCCGGATTTGAGCGCATTGGGAAAGATCATGGGAGGCGGTGCCCCGGTCGCGGCCTTCGGCGGCCGTGAGGACGTGATGGCGGTTCTCGCACCGGAGGGCAGCACGTTTACCGGTGGAACGCACGGGGGGAACCCTTTTTGTATCGCGATGGCGCATCGAGTCCTCGATCTGCTCGAGAAGCACCCCGAGTATTACACGCAAATGGGCGATGGTCGCGAATCGATTGGCCGAAGGCATTCGCGCGATATTGCGCCGTCGCGGTCTGCCTTACGCCGTCGTGCAGCGAGAATCGGTCGTGGACTTCAAGTTCCGCCCGGGTCCGCCGGCGCGCAACTTCGACGACGCGCGTCGAGCCGATTCGCGTCTCTACGCCGCTTACTATGAGGCGATGATCGCGCGCGGCATTCTTTTACCGCCCTCGCAGAACGAAGTGATGTTCGTGTCGACGGCCCACACGCAAAGCGACGTCGATGCGACCTTGGGTGCTATCGACGAATCGCTCGCTCAGCTACCGCTCTTCGGAACCTCGCACGACTCGAAGGCGAAGTCGTAGACGCCGAGTCCGTCACCCTTGGGAGTCAACTTGAGCGTATTTTGGCCGAAACGAGCGTTCGCGATCAGATCGTACGCACGGCCCGCATTTACCTCGACGTAGGAATTACCGTGCTCGTCATAGCGAAGGTCCTTTCCCGCGTCCTCGCGCGCGACAGGCGCGCCGTTTTGCGCGACGCCGACGCGGATTGAGCGCCCTGCTTCGGGGCGCATCACGGCGACGACTTGGATCGCATGATAACGAAGCGTTAAGCCGCCGTTGCTTTCATCCGATACGACAGCTTCCGGGCTGTGGTGCCAGTAGCCCTGGAGATAGATCGCCCCATCCTGCGGATTCGATCCGTCGAAGGCATAGTCGCTCTCCTGGCCGGGACTCGCGACGTTCGCACCATTTGCAATTTGCTGACGGCTCACGATCAGCTCCGGCGTCATCGGGTAGCAGACCGCGCCGGGTTTTGTGTAATTGTCTTGCGGAAGCAACGCCATGACGGGCGGTAAGGAAAGGTGCGGATCGGACCGCTTGAGCAGCGCCTGTATCCGCACTTCGGTTTGCTGGTAGCCGCCCTCGCCCGAGATGCTCTCGACCAGCCTGCCGTCTTGGTCGTACAACAGCTCGCGCGGCCAAACGTTGTTGTCGTATCGTTTCCAAATCGCGTAGCGATCGTCGAGCACGATCGGCCAAGTGGCGCCCAGCCGCGCCGCTCCGGCCGCGACGTTCTCGGATTTTCCGGAGAAATCGAACTCCGGCGTGTGCACGCCGAGTATGACGAAACCCTGATCGTGATACCGCCGATACCACTCGCGCAGATACGGCAGCGTACGGAGGCAATTGATGCACGTATATTCCCAAAAATCGATCAGCACGATCTTGCCGCGCAAAGCTTGCGGCGTTAACGGAGCCGTGTTGAGCCAACCGGTCGCGCCGTCGAAGTTCTGGAGCGTTGCGATTGCGGTGAGGTTCGCGGCCTCGACCGGAGCCGAGGGTGCGGTGCACCCGACGATCGCCGCGAGGATGAGAATGCCGCGCACCACGAGAGTCATATCGAGGTCAACGAGCGGAGCCCCTGCGGGCCGTAGCGCCGCAGGGGCTCCGTAAGGTAGCTCCGACCTAGATCTTGAGCTGCGCCTGGACGAACAGCTCGAAGGGCAAGGGCGTGAAGCTGGGACCGTTGCTTCCGCTCGGCGCGTACGATTGGGTCATGAACGGAATCGTACCGCCGCCAGGATTAGCCTTGGTGTCGAACGGGCTCTTTCCGTTGTAGTAGTTGGAGACGTACGTGCTGCCGTTGGTGATGTATCCGCAAGCGTTCGGGCTCGGCGGAGTCGCCGCCGTCCACGGCTCCGACGAACCGCCGAAACACGAGTGGAAGATATTCGCCGCCGTCGCAGTCAGCGTGATGCGCGGACTCACGTCGTAGCGAATCTGCATGTTGCCGACCAGGATGTTCGGCTCGATGTATTGCCCCATGCTTGCGAACGAACCCGTTTGCGGATTGGGAATGTAGAGGTAGCCGGTCGCACCGACGCCTGCCTGATGCAGGTAGTCGCAGTACTGACCGTTCGCGTTTACGACGCCTGCCTGCGTCTGATTGAGCCCGCAGACGCGAGGATCGACGCCGGCAACGTCCATCGGCGAACCGTAGGCTGCACCCGACTCGAACTGCACGCTCGGCGTGACCGCGAGCCGGTTATGCCGGTAGTTGAGCAACATCGTCGCCACGTAGGGCGAGGTGTAGCTCGTCGCCTCGACACCGAAGCTCGGCCCGAAGGCTTGGGGGAGCTGGGTGATCGAGGCCGGATACCAGCCGTTGGGATCGAGCAGACCCTGCGCCGGCATGTTGTAGTACGGGTTCACGATGGCTGATGGATTGCTGCACGCCATCGGCGAGACCGTTCCAACGCTCGGGTTGAACGGAGCGTAGCACGGCGAACCGCCGCCCGACTTGGTCAACGCGTTGAACTGCTTGATCTGCGTGTTCATCGTAACGGCTTGATTGGGAACGAGCAGGTTTTGGAACTGCGCCGCCGCGTGCGTGTACGTGAACGCAAGCTGTCCGGAGAGACCGTTGCGAGTGAAGTCACCCGCGGTCAACGCCATCTCAACACCCTCGGATTGGAACAGGCCGACCGGCACTTGCGTAACGAAGCCCGAGCCGATGAAGGCCTGTTGTTCCCAGTTCGTGGTGTGCGTGTAGAACGGCGTCACCTTGACGCTCCACGAACTTGCGTGGAAGTGATGCTCGAACGACAGGTCGTACTGCGCGGTGCTCATACCGGGCAGCGGGTGGAACGGCGAATAGAAGCCGTCACCGATGAAGTTCGCCCAGAGGTTGGTCGCGCCCGCACCGGAGCTATACAGATACTGCGTCGCTGCCGAGAGCGGCGGTTCCGTGTAACGTCCGGCCGAGAAACGCCAGACCGTGTCGGGGTTCTGCGTGAACGTGAACGCCAAGCGCGGCGAGTAGTAGAACTGGTCGTATCCCGACGGCGATTGGTTGGTGAAGGTCGGCGACGAAACGCCGTCCTGCACCTTGCCGTTGGGATGGACCCAGCCCGTCGTGACCGTGCCGCCCGGATACTCCGCCTTGTAGGCCGCGTCGCAGTCGGCCGAGGTGAAGATTGCCGCCGGCGGCGGAACCGTACCCGGCGTCAACGGCGTCACGAGGACCGTATTGTTGTGGCTCGGGTTGACGCACGTGTAGTTCGCGACTTGATAGCCCGCGAATTGATCGGCAAGACTGTTGCTGGGAGCAAGGCTGTAGTCGTAGTTGTCGTAACGGATGGCGGCGTCGATCAAGAGCTTGTCGTTGGGACGAAACTCATCCGCAAGTGCTAAGTTCGCGAAACCGGGTTTCACTTCATTGAGTGGACCGTTGTTGCTGCCGTTCCAGACCGCAAGCCAGTTTGCCGACTTTCCGGCTGCCCAGCCGCTGGGTCCGACCCAGGCGTTGCTCTCCCAGCTTCCGCCGGGAGTGCACGGCGTCGGGGCGCCGGTGCCGGGATCGTAGCATGTGAACTTGTTGGGCCCGCCGACGTGCATGTAGCCGATTTCGGATGACGCAACGAACGGACAGTTGGCCGGCCCAAGGGCGAGCAGTCCAGAACCGCCGCAGGCCGCGCCGCCCGGACTGATGAGGGGTGCATAGGAGACGGCATCAAAGCCGTTGCTGCTTTCATAATACTCATTGTTGAGCCGCAGCACGCTCGCCGTCGTGTAGTTGCCGGTCAACGTGAGCAGGTTCTGGTCGTTGAGCTGATTCGAATACTGCAGCTGACCGCCGGACGTATGCGTGATGAGATCGTAGTTCGGTGAGATTGGTCCCGCCAATGCCCACGCATATCCGTCGGCCGGTCCGTCTTCGGTCCAGTCCGAGAAGAACGTGTAACCGAAGACTCGGATGTAGGAGCGATCGGTCAACGAATGCGTGTATTGCAGCTTGACGATGCCCGTGTCGTTGTTCTGCAGGTCACCGTAATAATCCAGCGGCAACTGCGCGTCGAACGCGCGGTTGGTCGGACTATTCGGCGCGTAGTAGAACTGCGTCGGCCTCGTGGCGTTTGGTCCCGATGAGACCACGCTTCCGAACGGCAAGTTGTAGACGATGCCGTCGTTGTAGTGCGGGTAGTTCACGCCGGCCTGATACGGGAGGCCCGAGAGGCTTTGCGTGAAGTTGTTGGCACCGACGCCGGCCGTCGGGTTGAAGTCGAAAACACCGCGAAGCGCCGACGTGCTCCAGAGCAGCTGGACGTCGTCGCGCAGGCCGTTGCCGTGCGGAATGCCCATGTGCAGATTGACGATGCTTTCGCGATCGGTCTGCTGTTGGAACTCGCCCTGAAATCCGTTCAAGTACCCGTAGCAACCCGGAATCCCAGTGGCGAATTGACCGCCGATGGCATTTGGACCGCAGACCGGCACGTCCGCTTGACCGCTCGCCGTCGGCGTAAGCAGCTCGGAATAGAGTGCAAAGGGCTGCCCGGGCGCTAAGAGACTGGCGCCGTTGTAGTTGTTGAAGAAGTTGTACGTCTGGTTGTAGGCGTTGAGACCGACATAGTACGAGAAGTTACGGTCGGGCGTCGAGCCGCCGGCTTCCATCCCCAATTGGTGATAGAACGGATTGCTGCCGATGCCGCCGTTGATGCTTCCGTACCCCGGATAGGTACCGGTCTTGATGACTTGGTTGATGAAGCCCGAGACGCCGTTGCTGGCGATCGACGACGGGCCGCCGCCGGTGTAGACCTCGAGCTGTTGAAGGCCGAGGTTCGACTCCGTCGACGAGTTGTAATTATCGAAAGCGCGGTTGACCGGAATACCGTCATACTCGAAACCGGTGAAGAACGGGTTTGAGCCCCGGACGACGACCTCTTGGTTCCAGCCCATGCCGAAGGCGCCGACGACCACGCCGGGAACCGACGAGATCGCCGAGTAGGCGGTGTTCAGGTTGGCGCCGCCGTTGGCGGCCTGTGCCGAAGAGATCTGCGAAGCGGTAACGCTATAGAGATCGCCGGTTACACCCGATTTCACCAGCGAGGCGGCCGACGTCGCAGTGACGTGGGCGATCAGCCGCAGTGATTTTTGCATCGTGAATGCTTCTTGTTGCGTTTGGTCCGCGAAGACCACGATGCCCGGGTACGAGATGGATTGATAACTTGATGCAACCAGGTTGAGGGTATACGTATCGGGGTTCAAAGAGAGCAGAACGAAATGTCCGCCAGCGTCCGTCGTCGCCGTAGATGTTTGCGACGGGGAAACCGCCTCTATCCGCGCTCCCGCAATTGGATGCCCCGCGCCGTCGTGAATGGTGCCGCTGATGTTTCCGGTTACCCCTGCCAGTGCCCATGTTTCCTGGAAGAGGAAGGCCATTACAACAAGCAGCGCCACGCTCGCGTAGCGGAGCGTTGTCTGTCTTTTCATGTAGTGTTCCTTTAGTGTAGCCTCCGAGTTCGCGCCGCATAGCGGCGCATGCTGACGCCTTACCAATCCATTGCAGCGCGACCTTTTGAGAATCGTTGACTATTAGCGTGTCCGTGCAAGTTTCGCATCAACCAGCCTCAACCGCATCAATGAACTTCAACGATCTTGCACGCGCCGCACACCCGTGCTCTTGGAAAACGTTGAAGCGAAGCCGTCATCGGCGTACTACTCTTGGTGCGATGGCGTTTATGGCAACCGTGCCCGATGCTCGCGCGCGACAGCGTGAGATGGAGCGTCAAATCCTCCATTTGCTGCATCGCGCGGGCAAGCCCAACGCGCTGGCAGCCCTTCCCTTGATGGAAACGCTCTGCGCGCGCGCGGGAGAATCGGATCCCGTAACCGTGCTCGAGCGAGTAGTTCACTCTGCTCTGCCGGGAAACGATCGAAAGACGACGGTTCTCAAGAGCCTCATCCTCGGCGTCGATTTCGATCGCTCGGAAACCAACGCAAGCCTAGCGCGCCGCCGAGGTGTTTCTCGCAGGCACGTGCAGCGGCTGCGCGCGCAGGCGGTCTCCGCGATCGCGCGCTACGCGCTCGGAGTGCTGGAAGACGGCGAGACCCCAGCTCCGGCCGCGGCGTCGCGCCGCGAGAGTCTATGGCGTTTCGAGCGCGAGTGCGCCGCGTACGACGAAGCACGCCGGTGCGGTAATGCGCTGCGCATGCGCGCGGTTGCTGCCAACATGCTGCGCTTGGCTGAGAACCAGGAGTCACGCATGCGCTCGTTGGCACGGCTGGCGGACGCGAACCTGCGGTTGGGAAACCTTCGCGAGGCGCTCGAGCTGCGTAACGAGCTTCCGCCGGCGGCGCGCTTCGCCGTCGACGCCGCGCACGCGCTGATCGACGATCGGTTGGCGCAAGCGCAATCCAGTGCCTACGATGCGCTGCGCGCCGTGCAGCCCCACTCCGAAGAGCACGGTGTGCTCCTCGTCCTTCTTGCCCAAATACGCATGGCACTCCGTCTGCCTTGGCTGACCCGTATCGAGACGCGCCGCCTTGCGCCGGAACGCTGGGAGCTCGTTGCTCTGCGCGCCGAGTATGCTCGCCATTTATTGACCGTCGCGCCCGCGCAAGCCGCCGATGTCGCGTTAACCGCATGGCATCACGCATCCACGCTCGAGTACCATGGCGCAGCCGCCCGCTGCGCCGCCGTCTTGACCGAATGTGCGCGCGCGCGCAGCGACATTGCGGACGAGCGTCACTTGGCGCGCAAGAGCGATCGAGTGCCTATTGGTTACCGGCGATGTGGTCGGCGCTCGCATGCTCTTTCCGCGACGAAGCGCTGCCGGATCGGTTCGACGCCTCTCTCTGCAACGCGCTCTACGAGCGGCTCTGCCTGATCGTGCCGCAAATGCTAGCGGAGAATCTGCCGCAACGGGCAGCCGTTTGCAGCTTGCTTGCGGCGACGATCGATGCTGCTCTTTCGCCGCACGAGCGAGCAGACCGGCTCAAGCCCGCCGTTGCCTTCGCAGCGCAAAGCGATTCGCCGTTCGTGCATTATTTGCACCGGCTGACGATGCCGGTGAGTGAGATGCTCGCACTTGCGCTCGCCGGCGTGACGGGCGGAGACTGGATGATGATTTTCGAGCGAGTAAGCGGGCTTATAGCAACCATAGCTTCATGGTTACCCTCCAGCTCGCGAACGTTGCCAATCGTGCTTCCGCATTGGGCGAAGTCACAATCGCGCGCTGCCGACCATTTGAGAGTTGATGAGTTCGCCGGTCTACGCGTTCGGTTCGTTCCGGTTCGATCCGCTGCGCGAGGTGCTCTTGCATGGCAGCTCGGTGGTGCCCCTACCGGCGAGACTAGCGAAGTTACTGCTTCTATTGATTCACGCTAACGGCAGCATCCTCGAGAAAGAAACCATTGCGTCGCACGTTTGGCCGGACACCGTCGTGAGCGACGGCAATCTCTCGCAGCACCTGTACATGCTGCGCCAACTGCTCGACGAACGAGCGCAGAGATCGCGAGTACGTAGTAACGGTACGAGGGAAAGGCTATCGCTTCATCGCGCCGGTGACCGTCGTCGCGCCACCGCCGTTGCACGTTACATTGGAACCGAACGACGAGGCGGGCGACGAGATTCTGCGCGGTTCTCCCGAAGCGTTCCACCATTATTGCCGCGGCTCGTATCTCCTGGAGAAACGGACCGCGAGCGCTCTCGCGGCCGCGGCGGAACAGTTTGAAGCGGTGCTCCGCCTCGATGAGTCGCACGTGCCACGCCCTCATCGGATTGGCACGCGCCCACGCGTTGATGGCCGAGTATTGGTACGTGCCGGGTTCGTATACGTTTCCGAAGGCGAAGGCTGCGATCGTTCGCGCGCTTGAGATCGCTCCATCCTCGGCCGAAGCGCGAGCGACGCTCGCGAACATCTTGCTCTTTTGCGACTGGAATTGGGCCGAAGCGGAACGCGAAATCGAGACCGCCATTGGTTTGCGGACGAAATCTACCTCCGTTTACACGAATGCGGCCTGGTTCTTCATGTGCAAGGGCACCGGCGAGAAACCGCTGCGCGAAATGCAGCGGGCGCTGCTTCGTAGAGCCGTCCTCGCCTGCATTGCAGCTCTTCATGGCCAGGATGTTTCTGCACACGGGCAGACTACCGGCGCGCGATCGACTCGTTCTCGAACCTCATTGAGAGCGGTCCCGACTTTTCAATCGCGCGACGCCATCGCGCGCAAGCGTTCATTCTCAACCGGCAGCCGGCGGAGGCGCTTGCCGATCTGCTCCTCTTACCGCAGGATCGGGCGGAGGACATCGCGTTGCGGCTTCCGCTGCTCGGCCGCGCTTACGCCGATTGCGGCGACCGCGAGCGCGCCGAAGCGATCTATGCCACGCTCGCTCGAACTCGCTCGAACCGAGTACGTCGTCGAGTTCAACCTTGCCACCGTCGCCGTCGGGCTCGGGATGCTCGACGGAGCGCTGGCGCACTTGGAACGCGGGTTACAGAAACGAGAGCCCGCGATGTTGATGCTGCGGAGCCTTCCTTGGTTCGAGCCGATCGAGCAGCGTGCGCGATTCAAGGCGCTGCTGCAGGCGATTTGGCCGCCGGAGCGGCCGGCAGCGCCGCAAACCACGCCCGCTTACTCGCGAACTGCGAAAGGATACACGACAGGGCTTCGAAGGCCGTTGGCATCGACGCTGCGCACGCCGAGTATATAGTCGTCTTTCGAGACGGGCACCGTCGCTTCGCTGACGTCGCCCACGTTCTTGGCGTACTCCCATTGCGGCGCGTCGGTGGCGCGCCAAAGAATTTCGTACGCTGCCGCCCCGGAGGCCGGCTTCCAACGCAGCGTCGAGTCGTAGCCGAGACGATGCAGGATCAGCCGTACGTCCGTCGGCGCGGCCGACCCGAGCGCAAGCGTTGCGAGTGCCGCGACGTTCGCTTGGGTGGCGCGGCGGAGATAGCCGGCATCGATGAACTGGGGAAGGTCGCCGTATTGAACGCCGTTCTCCACGCGCACGTCTTGATGCTGGTGCGTGAAGTTCTCGTGTGCTTCGACGAATCGAACCGCAGCCGAAAACCCGGCATCCTGGAAAGACTCTTGATCTCCTCCTCGCAGAAATCGATCGGCTCGAAAAATCTCGCGCACCGAGAGGTCGGGAACGTAGACGGGCGCGGTCTCCGCGACGAATCGCGAAAGCTCGCGCGAAGGCGAATCGTTCTCCGAGCCGACTGAGTTGACTTCCGCGATCTTCGTTCCGGCGGGGAGCCCCTCGCTGAAGACACGGATGACGTTGCGCTCCGATGCGCCGTCTCCGCCGACGGAGTTTCCGATGATGTCGTTGTTGAGCACGGCCAGCACGGGAACACGGCGCGCCGCCAGTTCCAGCGCGTAGTGATTGGAGCCCCAAAGGCCGAGTTCTTCGCCGTCAAAGCATGCGAAGACGATCGTTCCGGCAAACTTCGTCGGCGCCATCACGCGCGCCGCCTCCAAAACCGCGGCGACGCTCGAGGCGTTGTCGTCGGCGCCGGGGGCCGTTCCGATTCCATCGGTGCAATGACCGTCACAGTCGTCAAAGTGGCTCGACATGACGTAGACGCGTCCCGGATCGGTTCCGCGCAGGGTTGCTATCACACTCGACTCAAGAACGGCACGCGGAGTTCGCGGCGTCTTCGGCTGCAAATACGTATCGAGCGCGACGCTCATGCGCCCGCCGGCCGTCGTTGCAATCGCGGAAAACTGCGATGCAATCCAATCGCGTGCGGCAAAGACGCCGTGCGTAGTCGTCGACGCCCGTTCGGAAAAATCGTTCCTCGTGCCGAACGCGACGAGCCGATCGACGTTGCCGCGCAGCCGATCGGCTTGCACGGCATCGACCATTGTTTGAATCGGCGCGTAGGGCGTGAGCCCGGGTAGCGACGTATCGGCGCCTAGCGTTGCCGCTAAGAGGACGCCGCCCAAGACAAGTCTCTTCATGCCGCCCAGCTTTGACGGCGTGGGCCGTCGCGACCTTGCGGGTTAGGCGTACGAGTGCGCCGCGACCGCGTACGTCGCGCGCGTAATCGCGTGGATTGCAGCGTAGTCGGCCGATAGGTCGTAGGCGTCGGCGGTCATGATTGCCAGTATGAACGGCGAATCCCCGTACGGCTCGACGATCGCGATGTCGTTACGAGTGCCTTCGAGCTCCCCGGTCTTGTTCGCGACGTGGGTTCCGCTGGGAAGCGCCGCGGGAATTCCGTCACGGTCGGTTTGACCAAGCATGATCCCGACCATGTCGCGACAATGTTGGGGCGAGACGATCGTAGGTACGCCTTCGCGCGCGCCGTGCTCGATTAGATAGAGCAGTCGCGCCATATCGGCGGGCGTGGAAATATTGTCGTTGTGATGCGCGATCGCGGCGAAGTCCATGAACTTGCGCGCAAGGTGCGTTCGATCCATGCCGGCGCGTCTTCCGACGGCGTTGATGTTCGTGATTCCAAGATAACCCATGAGCAGATTCGCGGCAGTATTGTCGCTGAGCTGTATCATCGGAACGATCAGCTCGCGGACGGTAAAACGTTGACCGTCGCGAGCCTGTGTCATGAAATCTGAGCCGCCGATTAACTCGCTGGAGTGAAAGACGATTTGCGCGGCGAGCGTGTCCGGCCTCACCTCTGCCATCGCGTAGGCCGTCGTCATGATCAGCACCTTGATGGTGGAGGCCGTTGGAAAATACTCGAAGGCGTCGTAGGCGACGATCGGCGGACCTGATGCCATCGTTCGTGCGTAAACGCCGATACGCCCCGGCATATCGCGCGCGATCGTTCGCACGCGATCGCCGATCGAAGCTGCGGCGAACGCCGGTGCTGCAATGAGCGCGGCGCCGGCCGAAATGAGAAATGCGCAGCGTCTCACGAGCCGGTTCCTTGATAGTGCCGAAGGCCGAGAAGCCAAAACGCGTACGCCGCCGCCAGCCATGCCGTTCCGATCGCCGGCGTGAGGAGTCCGACTGCGGGATTGAGATGCAGTCCCGTTTCTGCCTTCTGCAAGAAGTACGTCGCCGGAAAATAATTCATGAAGGCGAACGGCAAGACGAAGGCCAGAACAACACGAACGCCCCGGGTATAGATGCTGATGGGGTAGCGCGTGAAGTCCTGCTCGAGCGACATCACGACCCACCGCAACGTATCGACGCGAATAAACCAGAACGAACACGTCGCCACGGCTAACGATATACCCAAGTCGATCAGCGCTCCTCCGGCGACGACCAGCGGGACGAAGATGACGAAGACCCAGTCGATGCGGACGCCGGCCGCCACCGTCGCTGCGGCGAGCGTGGCGGCCGCGAGGATCAATCCGTCCGGGACGATTTGCTGTGGGACGGTCAAGACTTGGAAGAGCGCATCGAGCGGGCGTACCAGGAACCGGTCGAAACGTCCCTCGCGAACGTACTCTGGAACGCTTACGACGGTAAAGAAAAACGTGTTGTGCAGCTCGTGTCCGGCCATCCATAGCGCATAAAGAAAAAACATTTCGCGAAAAGTCCAGCCGTTCATCGAAGGGAATTGGCGCATCGTCACGTAGAGCGCTGCGAGCGCGACGCCGTGATAGACGATCGTAAAGACGAACCACATCGCGAAGTTGGCGCGGTATTCCAGCAAGGTCAGTAAGTTGATCCGCCAGTATTCCAGATAGGCCGCAAGCATACGTGAAGCGTTTCGGCAGCGCGCTGAAGCTACCCGTGCGCGCCCCCTTTCGACTCGATCTTACCGTCGACGCGCTTCGCCGCTTGGCGAGTAACGTCGTCGACGTCGTGGCAGGCGATGGAACGTTCTATCGCGCGTTGCAGGACGGCGGCGGAACGGAGATCGTTGCGATACGTTCCTCGGGCGAGGATGCGATCGAGCTGCGGGCGACCGGATCGAACGCGAAGCGCTGGATTCCCTCCATCGAACGGATGCTCGGGACGAACGTCGATCTCGCCGAGTGGAACGATCGCAGCCGCCGGGTCGGTTGGCTCGCGCCGATGGCAGCGGCGTTGCGCGGCCTCAAGCCGCCGCGCTACCCGACGCTCTGGGAGGCATGCGCGCATGCCGTACTCTTTCAGCAGATTTCGATTCACGCCGCCGCTGCGATCATGCGCCGCGTCGTCGAGCTGCTAGGTGAAGCCGTGACCGCGAACGGCATCCGCTGTATCGCATTTCCGGCCGCGCGGCTTTGGCTCGACGCGGACGAAGGCGCGTTGCGCGCATCCGGCATCTCCCGCAATAAAATCGCGCATCTGCGTTCCGTGGCAAGCGCCGTCGCCGACGGTACGATCGATGAGAAGAAGCTCGACCGGCTGACGACGCCGCAAGCCGCAGAGCGTCTGTGCGCGGTTCGCGGAGTCGGCCCGTGGAGTGCTGCCGTCGTCCTGCTGCGCGGAATGGGCCGGCTCGACACCTTTCCGCTGCGCGACTCCGGAGTCGCGCGATCGCTAACCCTTCTATCCGGCGGAATGAACGTCGATCAAGCCGCACTGCTCGAGCAGCTCGCCGACGTGCGCGGCATGCTGTATTATCATCTGCTGCTTGGCCGGATGCGCAACCTAGCCGCCTTGGATAACGACGCGGTTTGAAGCGGCACGCCAAACCAGCGTCGAGAGAATCGCGAAAACTGCGAGCCACATGACCTGCGTCGCGATGCTCGCTGCCCATTGCGCAGGCGGGATCACGCCGACGTAGATCAACAGCGGCGTAGAGTAGATCGCCGCGAATGGCAGCGCGAAGACGATGCGTCCTAAAATTCCCGGAAAGAGCGTCAAGGGAATGATTTGTCCGGAGAGCAGATCGGAAGCCCAGCGCACGATGAGCTGCGCCGCAAACGTTTCGAGCGTCCAAAAGGCAATGGAGTTCATCAAGAAGTTGAGGAAAAAATTGACGCCGTAGCCGATCGCGAACGCGAGAAGGAAGGCGGCAAACGTGGCCGGCGAGGGAACGTCGATGTGCACGAGAAGCAGCGCGCAAAGCAGCGAGGGTATCACGAGAAGGGCGTGCAGCAGAGTCTGTCCCAATCCGTCGCTGAAAAAGTAGAGCGGCACGCTAATCGGTTTCATCAAGTCGGTGGCGATTGTACCTTCACGAACTTTCTCTCGAATCAATCGCGTTCCGTCCACTTCGAGGATCAGCGACATAAGCATCGCAACGGTGGCATACGTGATCATGCTGTGAAGCGGAAGATTGACCGGCGCGGCGTTTTGTGCGTAGAGCGCCGTCCAAAGCGCTCGCAGGATGTAGATGCGCAATACGAGCGAACCGATTTCGGTAAGCACCTCGATCCGATAGGTCGCTTCACGCGAGAACGCTTTCTTCGCGAACTCGAGGTACGGGGCCAGATTAGGTGCCTTTCTGCCGTCGAATCGCCTGTTGACGGCGCTGCTCCATCTCTTCAAGCTCGAGCATCATGACGTCGACGACTTTGTCGACCTGCGTCGCTTGCGTCGGCGGCGGCTCCTCTCCCGAGCGCAGTTTACCCCGAGCGGAGCCGAGAGGAGATGACGGTTTCACGTTGCGGTGCTCTTCCAGCGCCGCGTCTTGCGCGTGCGCCTTTCGCAGGAACTTCGCGTATGTTTCCGCGGCGCGCGCGCGCGCGTCCGCGCCGGGCTCGAGATTGAAAACGTCGGCGAAAAAGTCGATCTCTGCGTGAATCTCCGGCGCGCGCTCCGGCGGCGCGGTCGTCGCCGGATCGCCGTAGGCGATGTGCAGCATCGGAACGCTGGCCCCGGCTTTGACTCGCGCCTTGACGTGAACGATGCCGCCCAGCGCGACGCCGCTGCCGTCTTCGAGCGTCGCACCGTTGAAGATCTTCGTACCGCCGGCGACGAAGCAGCCGTTGCCGATCGTCGCCCCGACGACGTACGCGTGCGGCCCCACGATGCAGCGTTCGCCGATCGAAAGCGGGTACTGCAACGCGCTTCCTCCGCTGGCCTTGAGCACCGCATTTTCCATGATGACGGTGCGCGGCCCAATCGTTACGGGAGCTCCTTCGGCGGTGACGACCGCGCCGTGGAGCACGGCGCACTCGGCTCCGATCGTCACGTCGCCGCTGAGCGTCGCGGTCGGCGCCACGTAGGCACTCGAGTGAATTTTCGGTCGTTTCGTGCCGCTTGAAAAGATCATGACGCCCCCTCCTCCGGTCCCCGCCCATATCCTTCGACGTAAATTCGGCGGATGATCGCTTCGAGGTCCGGCTCTTCCAAGCTGACGTCTTCGACGCGATAACGTTCGCTCGCTTGCCGAACGAGGAGATCGGCTCGCTGCGCGTTGCGATCGAACCTAAAACGCGCGCTGGAGTTTTCCACTCGCGGCAAGCTGAGCTCCGTCGAGCTGCGGATCCTCGACGGGTTCGCAAAATCGTACGACGAGTGTGCGAAAACGTCCGTACTCGGTCTTGATGCGCTCGATATCGCCGTCGTAAATGAGGGTGCCACGATCGATCAGGACGATTCGCCGGCAGAGGCGCTCGACGTCCGCGAGGTCGTGAGTGGTCAGCACGATGGTTGCGCCGCGCTCCGCATTGATGCGCGCGATGAACTCGCGAATCGCCTCCTTGGCCACGACGTCCAGCCCGATCGTCGGTTCGTCGAGATAGACGATTTTTGGCATGTGAAGCAGCGCCGCCGCGAAATCGCCGCGCATGCGCTGGCCCAGCGAGAGCTGGCGCACCGGCGTGCTAAGAAAGCTCGACATGTCGAGAATTTCGACGAACTCGTCGAGATTTTGCCGATACTGATCGCGCGGAACGCCATAAATCGCGCGCAAGAGCTCGAACGATTCGATCAGCGGCAGGTCCCAGTAGAGCTGGGAGCGTTGCCCGAAGATGACGCCGATGTTCCGGGCATTCTCTTTGCGCTGCTGCCATGGCACGAGCCCCGCAACGCGTACTTCACCCGAGGTAGGGACGAGGATGCCGGTGAGCATTTTGATCGTCGTCGATTTTCCCGCGCCGTTCGGACCGATGTAACCGACCAGCTCGCCCGCCTCGAGCGAGAAGGTGACGTCGTCGACCGCTACGCGGTCCTCGTAATCGTGCGAGAAGAAGGAGCGAAGCGCGCCGAGCGTTCCAGACGCGCGCTTTCGGGTTCGAAACACCTTGCGCAGAGCGCGCGTTGCTACGATCGGCAGGATACCGCAGTTCGACGCTGCGTAATCCTTCTCCGGTGATCGTAACCATTTCGAACGAATACGGAGCGGGCGCGCTCGAGATCGCGAGCCTCATAGCGGTAAAGCTCGGCTACGAGTACGTCGACGCGCAGTTGCCGGTCGTCGTCGCAAAACGCCTGCGCGTGCGTCCGGAGATGGTCGAAGCAAACGAAGATGCGCAGCCGTCGCTCGGCGAGCGTTTCTTGACCGTTCTCGAGCGCGCGACGCCCGAGCTCGCCGCCGCTTCGGCTACCGAGCCGTTCGACGAGGAGCTGCTGCGAGCGGTCCAAGATGCGGTTCGCCGAATATGCAGCGCATGGCAACGTCGTGATCGTCGGTCGCGGCGCTTCGGCGATTCTGGGCGCGAGGGCCGACGTGATTCGCGTCTTCATGTACGGGCCGCGCGAGTGGCGGATCTCACACCTCATGCAAACGACGCAAGTGCCGCGGCACGTTGCCGAGGCCGAACTCGATCGCATCGACCGGGCGCGAGGCGCGTATCTCAAGGATTGGTACGGGCTGACCTTCGGCGATTCGCGGAACTACGATCTTTGTATCGATACGTCGCGCCTTCAGGCGCAAGAATGCGCGGCACTCGTCGTTGCTGCGGTGCGGGCGCGGGAAGCGTGATCCGCGGTGAAGTCGAAGGGCGATCGTCGATCCTGGCGGCGCTTCGCTATCGCGACTTTCGGCTGCTCTGGATCGGTCTGCTCGTCTCGAATCTCGGCACCTGGATGCAGTTTACGGCGATGGGATTCTTCGTGGCAAAGATGGCCGGCTCGCCGCACCGCGCCGCATTCGATTTGGGCGTCATCGGCGCCGCGCGTGCAATTCCCGGTCCTGCTCCTTTCGCCGCTGGCAGGCGTCGTCGCCGATCGGCTCCCGCGCCGCCGCATTCTTTTCGTAACGAACACGACGATGGCGTTGGCGGCGTTGCTTCTTGCTCTGCTCGCGACGGCAAATCGGCTCTCGATGGCAGGTCTGATCCTCTTGTCGGCGGCCAGCGCGGCAGCGATGGCCTTCGATTCGCCGACGCGCCAAAGCTGGGTGCCGACATTAGTCGATCGTCAGTACGTCGGCAACGCGGTCGGATTGAATTCGGTCGCGTTCAACGCGCCGGCGGTGATCGGTCCCGCGCTCGCCGGTTTGCTGATCGTTTGGATCGGCGTCTCCGGTGCTTTCTACTTCAATGCCGGTGCGACGCTCGCCGTCGTGGTCGCCGTGATGATGATGCACCCGGCGCCACCCTCGGTGACACGTCGCGAGCCGACGCTGCAAGCGATTCGTTACGGCATCACTTTCATCGCGCGTCATCCGGCGCTGCGCTGGATCGTCCTCGCACAGCTTGTAACCGCGCTTATCGGCTCGCCCGTACAGTCAGCTCGTTCCGGCGTTGGCGGTGAACGTCTTGCATGCCGGCGCACGCGGTCTCGGCTGGTCGGTTTCGGCGATCGGCGTGGGCGGATTCGCCGGTGCGCTCGTCACCGCGTATTTCGCGCAACGCGAGCGGCGGTCACGACTTTGGCTGCAGTCCGGTTTGGCAATGTCGCTGGGTGTGTTGGCGCTAGGTTTCGTTCCAACGCTCGCGGCCGCCCTACCGGTTCTCTTCGCGATCGGTGTCGGAACGCTCGCGTCACTCGGCGCGACGAATACGCTGATTCAAACGCTCTCGCCGGACGACGTACGCGGACGCGCCCTTTCGATCTATACGATGATTGCCATTGGGGTCGTTCCGCTCGGCGCGCATGGTCGACGGCGCCATCGCATCACTCGTCGGTTTGCGGCCGACGTTCGCACTTGCCGGCGCCATCTGCACGCTGCTCTTCATCGCGATCTGGCTGCTCCGGCCCGCGGTACGAGCCGTCTAAGAAAAAGCGAGTCGCGAATTTTCGCGACTCGCTAAAATTCCGCCCTGGTAGGCGGAATTACGAAGGTCGAAGTTAGGCTGCTGCCTTCTTGCGTCGTGTGACCTTACGGCCACCCTTTCGCTTACGGCCAGCGGCTTTCCGCGTGCTCTTGCGAGCGGCGCCCTTTCGGGCTTTCTTACGCGTAGCTTTCTTGCGCGTAGCTTTCTTACGCGTAGCTTTCTTACGCGTAGCTTTCTTACGCGTACCCTTCTTGCGCGTAGCTTTCTTACGCGTACCCTTCTTGCGCGCGGCCTTCTTGCGGGGCGCCGCTTTGCGCGCAACTTTGCGAGCTTTGCGCTTTTTCGGAGCCGCCGAAGCCGCTGCCGCTTTCTTTTTTCGTTTGACTGCCATTGGCTGTCGAGTCATCCTTTCTCTGGTCGGCAACCGACCAGGGGTGTTGCCTACCTTATACAGTATTACGACCTTCAATGCAAGTTTTTGCCGATGACGGCGCGTGCATCGACGTACGCGTTGATGGACAAAAACGCGATCCCGCACTCGTTCTGATCCACGGTTTCCCATTCACGAGCGACCTTTGGGAATCGCACGCACACGCGCTCGCGCACTCGTTCTACGTCATTCGTCCGGACTTGCGCGGCGCCGGATCATCGAGCGCACCAGACGGACCGTATCTCATGGAGCGCCTCGCTTCCGACGTTGCGGCGTCGCTCGACGCGCTCGGTATCGACCGCGCGACGCTGATCGGGCATTCGATGGGAGGGTACGTAGCGCTCGCGTTCGCGCGCATGTTTACCGAACGAATCAATGCGCTCGCGCTCGTCGCGAGCCGCCTTCGTGCCGATTCGCCGGAAGAGGCGGCGGCGCGGCGCGAGCTGGCAAATTGTGTCGAGCGCGAAAAGAGCGCGCAGCCCGCGATCGATGCCTATTTGCCGCGTTTATTTTCGCTGCAAACGATCGATGAGCGTAACGACGTGGTCGAACGCGCGTATGCGATCGCGCAAAAGAATGGGTCGCCTGGAACCGCCGCAACCTTACGCGGCATGGCGTTGCGCGCTGCATCGGAAGATATTGCCGAGGATCTGGAGGTGCCGGCGCTCGTCGTCAGCGGCGGCCAAGATCGGGTCGTAAGCGTCGAAGAGGCGCGCGTTATTGCAACGGCCTTCCCCCGCGGCCGCCTGGCCGTCTGTGACCGCAGCGGTCACCTTCCAATGCTCGAAGAGCCCGGCCGCGTTATGGAAGCGCTAGCCGCCTGGCTCGATATGGCGAATTAAGGAAGTTCGGGGCTTCCTTCAGCGGCTGATGGGGAGGTTGGAGCGGCGGCGGACGAGGTTATAGAGGAAGAAGCCGCCGGCGGCGATCGCGGCAATGACGGCGGCGATCAGCACGATCTTCAAGAGGAAGGCGGCCACGATCAAGACGACGATCGCCACCGCGATGATGGCGGTTAGCTTAAGGAAGAACGCGAGCGTCGGATTCATGCCGGGTGTTACGTTTTTCATCGCTATCCTTGGTACCGTGCCTGACCCTCCAGGTTTCAGCGCTTAGAGTTTTCCGAGCCGTTCCAGCACCAGATAACCCGCAGCGATCGACGCTCCCGTGTCGATTCGCCCGTCCGCGAGCATCCGGCGAAAGGTCTGCAGGGGTACGAGCTCCGCCTCGAGATGCTCGGTTGGGTCGGGCTACGGGCTCGGCAACCTTGCGGGCCGCGCGACCGATATAAATGAAAGCACGCGCGTTGGAGCGGACCGCTTCGGCGAAGAACTCGCCGGCGCGCTCGCAGTGCTCCACGGCATAGCCCGTCTCCTCGGCAAGCTCACGCAGCGCGCAGGCTGCGGGGTCCTCGCCCTCGAGCAGCATGCCGGCCGGTATTTCGAGATGAATGGAATCGGAGCCGTAGCGGTATTGCCGCACCAGCACGACGCGTTCGTCGGCTGTTAGCGCGACGATGATGACGAAGCCGCGCGACTCACGAACGTAATAGTTCGAAACGACTGTGCCGTTGGGAAGCTCGACTTCGTCCTCGCGAAGCCGCATGTACGGCGAATCCACGATGTATCGCGATGCGCGCAGACGCCAAGCCGGTTTTTCCATGCCATCGAAGTCTATGGGCGAAGCGTTTGCAGCTCCTTTCGCGAAGCAGCTTTTGTATGGCAGAACGGTTGGTGGTCGTCGGTGGCGGAACGATGGGCGTCGGGATTGCACTGGTCGGCGTGCTCCACGGATACGACGTCGAAATCGTCGAGCCCGACGCGGGGGCCCGCGAGCGCGGCAGCGCTTACGTGGAGCGCGAAATCTCCAAGAGTGATGATGACGGTACGGTTCGCGGCCGCATCCGCTGGTCGGAAAGAATCGCCGCGCCGCTCGACGCGGCGCTTGCCATCGAAGCGGTACCCGAGCGCTTCGATCTCAAGCGCGACGTCTTAGTCGAACTCGCACGCGCTCTCTCGCCGCAAACAATCATTGCCACGAACACGTCGTCCCTTTCGGTCGGCGAGCTCGCCGACGCGATCGAGCATCCCGAGCGCGTCGTCGGACTGCACTTTTTCAATCCGCCGGCCAAGATGAAACTCTTGGAAATCGTGAGCGCTCCGCAGACGAGCGACGACACCCTGGATCGGGCCTTCGAATTTGCGGAGCGCATCGGTAAGACGCCGGTGCTCGCATCCGACACGCCGGGGTTTATCGTCAATCGCGTTGCGCGCCCGTACTATCTTCAGGCTTTGCGCGCGCTGGAGCGCGGCGTTGCCTCAGCCGAAGAGCTCGACGCGCTCGCGCGAGGCGTCGGGTTTCGCATGGGCCCGTTCGAGTTAATGGATTTTATCGGGCTCGATATCAATCTGGCGACGACCGAATCGGTCTACGAGCGCACGAACGAGCAACGTTTCGCTCCGGTGGAGCAACAGCGAGTCATGGTCGCGCAAGGGTTGCTTGGACGCAAGAGCGGCGAGGGATTCTACAGCTATCGCGACGCAAAGCCCGAGCGCTTCGAGCCGCCGGTCGCCGCGCCGTCCGAAGAGACTTGCGAAGAAGAATCGGTGGCGTTATTGGGTTTCGGCGATCGCGCCGACGCGCTGGCCGAGCTTCTCGAGAAGCGCTACGCCCGCGTAACGCGGATCGAAAACGACGAGCTCCTCGACGAGCTCTCGCCCGAGTTCACGATCGTCGTGGATGTGGGAGATGGCTACACCGATCGCTGCGAGGTCATCGAGGAGCTCGACCGCCGGCTGGACGCAGAAAGCGTTCTTTTCGTCGACGGCTACGCTACCGACGTCGACGCGTGCGCGCGGCGAATGCGCCATCCGCAGCGTCTGGTGGCTTACGGCATCCTGGGGTCCGTGGAACGACAGCAGCACGTCGAAATTGTCGATTCCGATTCCGTCGCCGACGACACGTTGGAACTGGCGCAAGAGCTTTTCGGCGCTCTGGGAAAAGGCGTGGTATTGGTCGAGAACGTACCGGGACTCTTCCTTGGCCGAACCGTTGGTTCGATCGTCAACGAGGCCCTCGCTGCCGTGGCGGAAGAGGTTGCGTCGCCCGAAGACGTCGACACCGCAATGTGCCTTGGTGCAAACTATCCCATCGGACCTATTGCGTGGGGACGCGAAATCGGCGGGGGCCGCATCAGGCGAATCCTGAAGCGCTTGGCCGACGGCGAAGGACATGAATTCGCGCCGCATCGGTCCTTGTGGATGCTGGATCTTCCGGAGACTCCTGCAGAGGAAGAGGCGGCGGAATGACGCGCGAGGTTTGGGTCATCGACGCCGTTCGAACTCCGATCGGACGCATTGGCGGTCAGCTTGCGCACGTTCGTGCGGACGATCTCGCGGCGATCGCGCTGCATGCGATCGTCGAACGAACGGGGATCGCTCCGGCGGTAATCGACGACGTCTACTTCGGTGCTGCGAACCAAAGCGGCGAAGATAATCGCAACGTTGCTCGGATGGCGATTCTGTTGGCGGGCTTGCCGCTCGAAGTTCCGGGCACGACCGTCAACAGGCTCTGCGGCTCGAGCCTCCAAGCGATCAACTCGGCGGCACAGGCAATCGCATGCGGTGAAGGGGACGTCATGGTTGCCGGCGGGGTAGAATCGATGACGCGCGCGCCCTACGTCGTACCGAAGAGCGATGCACCCTTCGGCCGCAAACAGCAGCTTTTCGACACCGTCTTGGGTTGGCGAATGATCAATCCCGCAATGCGCAAGGAATGGACGATCACGCTCGGCGAGACGGCGGAAAAAGTCGCCGAGCGATACGGCGTCGCCCGCGAAGAGCAGGACCGGTTTGCGTTCGATTCGCAGATGAAGTGCAAAGCGGCGGTTGCGCGCGATGTCTTCGCCGACGAGATCGCGCCCGTTGCCGTATTACCGCCCGGAGCGGGTAATACCGTCTCGGTTTCTCTCGACGAGTTTCCGCGACCGCAAACGACGATCGAGGCGCTCGCGAAGCTGAGGCCCGCGTTCAAAACCGGCGGTACCGTCACGGCGGGGAATTCGTCCGGAATCAACGACGGCGCGGCAGCGCTGCTGCTTTGCGAAGCGCACCGTGCACGCGTGTTGGGCCTGACGCCCTTAGCGCGGTTCGTGGGTTGTGCCGCCGCCGGCGTCGCGCCCGACGTCATGGGACTCGGTCCAATTCCCGCGACGCGCAAGGCGCTCTCGCGATTGGGTTTAGCCGTGAAAAATCTCGATCTGATCGAAATCAACGAAGCCTTCGCCGCTCAAGCAATCGCGTGCATGCGCGATCTCGAGTTCGACCCGGCTCGAACGAACGTCAACGGCGGCGCGATCGCGCTCGGCCATCCCCTCGGTGCCAGCGGCGCGCGCATCGCGACGACGCTGCTGCACGAGCTGCAGCGTCGCGGCGGCCGCTATGGCTTGGCAACGATGTGCATCGGCGTCGGCCAAGGAATTGCAACGGTATTCGAACGCGTCGAGTTGAAGGCAGCGATATGAGCACGACCACGACGACGACGCCCAAGGCCGAGCTATTGATCGGCGGCAGCTGGCGTGACGCCACGGATGCACGAGTGTACGAAGATCGGAATCCCGCGACCGGTGCGAGGATCGCCGACGTCGCCGATGCTTCGCGAGCGGATCTCGATGCCGCCGTAACCGCGGCGCGGCGCGCATTCGATGTCGGTCGCTGGCCGACGATGGCCGCGTCGCGTCGCGCAAGAGTCATCTATAAGATCGCACAGCTCATCGGCGAACGCGCAGCCGACCTTGCACTAATCGAGGTGCGCGACAACGGCAAGACGATCGCGACGGCGAAAGGTGAGATTGGCGCAATCGTCGATTGCTTTGAGTTTTATGCCGGCGCAACGACGAAGAACTACGGCGAAACGCTGCCGCCGCCGATTCCTACCTATCTGGCTAATACCGTGCGCGAGCCCGTCGGTGTCGTCGGAGCGATCGTTCCATGGAACTTTCCGCTCTTGCTGGCCACGTGGAAGGTCGCCCCGGCTCTAGCGACGCGGATGCACGATCGTGCTCAAACCGTCCTCGGTCACGCCGCTGACTGCCATCGAGCTCGGGAAGATCGCACTCGAGGCCGGTGTTCCGGAGGGCGTGCTCAACGTGCTCACCGGTTCGAGCGATCCGCTCGGCGCCTGGATGGTCGAACATCCCGACATCGATAAGATCGCCTTCACCGGCTCCACCGAGACGGGAAAGAGCGTGGCCGCCAATGCCGCCAAGACGCTCAAGCGCGTTACGCTCGAACTCGGCGGCAAGTCGCCATCGGTCGTCTTTGACGACGCGGATCTCGACGCCGCCGTCGCCGGAGCGCTGTACGGCGTTTTCTACAATGCCGGCCAATGTTGTGAAGCGCGCTCGCGGATCTTGGTGCAATCGGGAATTTACGACCGGTTCGTCGCGGCGTTCGCCGAAAAGACGAAGCGACTTCGCCTCGGCGATCCGGAGGATCCGGCGACGCAGATCGGCGCGATCACGCTGCGCGATCAGTTCGACAAAATTACGCGAATATTGCGCGATCGCGACAGCCGAAGGCGCTACGCGGCTCGTTGGCGGAGAACCGGCGACGATCGGCGACGATTTCGCCGGCGGCATGTTTTGGAGTCCAACTGCGTTCGAGGCGGATAACTCACATCGCATTGCGCGCGAAGAGGTATTCGGTCCGGTTGCGACGCTCGTGCGTTTCAAGGATGAGGCAGAGGCGATTGCGCTAGCGAACGCGAGCGAATACGGCCTGGCCGCAAGCGTCTGGTCCACGAACATCGGTCGTGCAAATCGTGTCGCTCGAGCAATTCGCAGCGGTTCCGTCGCCATCAACACGCCCTATGCCGTCTTTGCGGGCGTGCCGTTCGGCGGCTATAAACAATCCGGATACGGTAGAGAGCTCGGCATGGAGACGATGCGTCTCTATACCGAAACCAAGAGCGTGCTCACTTACATCGGCGAGAAACCGATGGACCCGTTCGGGGTATAGCCCAACGATGGATGAACCGCTGAAAATCGGCGGCCAATACAACACGACGTACGGAACGCTGTGGAAGGACGGGACGTACTTTGCGCGCGGTACCGAAGTCAGCGTCGTGGGTCTCCACCTCGACCAAGGTTTCTGCGTGCGCTTTCCAACGACGCTCAACGGCGAGCCATTGGAAACGTGGGAGGACTGGAGCGAGGTGGATTTCTTGGCCGAGGCCGGTTCGATCGAACCGCCCGCGCGGCCGTTGTCGACGGCGGTCCTTGCCGAAGCGCGCGACGTCCTTTCGGAAGCCGAAGATGGCTGTCACTTGCACCTGCACGACGACGACACGTAACCCTGCCGTCATCCGAGAGCGCAAGCGTAGGCGTGCGCGTCTCGAATATTAGGTGCCTAAGTCGATCGTGCCGGCTTGCCAGGTCTCCCAATCGGCGCAGTCCGAGGCCTTGAAGCTCGGCGAGATAATGGCAACCCAGCAATACGTTTGACCCGGCTTTAGATTCAGTAAACGTCGCGTGGCCTTTCTTTCCGGTATTTTTCGTGAAGAACGGCTTGCCCGGACGCGGGCTCGCCGTCGACCGCGGCGTCGATATTTCGACGGGAATCCGCGGCACCGGCGTACCGTTGGCGGTCACGTACTATCGTGGCTTTCGTGATTTTGGGATCCGGCGTCGGAGAGCTCGGTGTGAAGCTTGGCGACGGCGAGGGCGTGCTATGGCAAGCGGCGATTCGCCAATGCCGCGATGGCCAATGCGATGAGCAAGCGTTTGGGCATGGGCGGCTCGCTTCGACGCGTTAGCGCGTCCATCCGTCCGAGCCGCGCACACAAAATGAAAGTAATCGTTGTGATTTCGCATCGAGCGCTGCGTAGTATTCTCGAAAGAGCGCCGCCGCGGCGGTGCCGGGCCAATGAGCCGGCAGCAGCTCGCTGGGCAAACCCGGATCGATGTAGACGAACTTGCGGTAGTCGTGGACGAGCCACAGCCGCTCGACGAACGCCGCCTCGTCGCTGAGATCGTTGCGCTCGCGCTCGCGTCGGAGGCGCGGTTCGTAGCGTTCGATGAAATCGCGGTACGATGAAGCGATCGCCGGAACGTCCCAGCACCGCTGGAGCAGTTCGCGGTCGCGCAGCGGGCCGCGATACTCGCTGAGAAAGAGGTTGGCCGCCTCGAGCGTACCGGTGAGCTGCGCGGCCTCGCGCGCCGCCGGAAGCGTATCGGATGGCGAAATCCACGTCGAGGGACCAGAGCGGCGCCCAGCCAAGCGCGGCTGAGCTCTTGACGCAGCCTCTCGCGCCGTTTGCGGTTCGCCTCTCCGATTGCATATGTGAGCATGCCGCCACTTACCGTCCCACTCGATAACGGGCCCGTAAATCCGCGGACTCAGCTCCTCGATTCGACGTCGCCCGCGCTCGGTGACGCGATAGAAGGCGCGATTGCGATCGCGCTGAGCCGCCAGCCACCCTTGCCGTGACATCCGCGAGACGGCCTGGCGCACCGCGGCTCGCGAAACGCCGAACGAGGACATCAGACGGATGAACGCCCCGATCCAGAGCGAGCCGTCGCGCCGAGAGGCGATGCACCATGTCGCCGTAGAGCGTGAAGATAAAGGAGTTGGGCCGCGCAACCTGGCGCTCCGCCGCCCTTGACACCTGCTCTGCGGCCATCTAGTATGACGGTATTCCCTACGCCCGTCAGATTTTCCGTCACATCGTAGAGAGGAGCCTCATGAACCGCATTTCGACCTTTGACGATTGGATCTCGATGCTCGACGAATGGAGGCGAGATATCGGTCTCGACCGCGAGCTCGTCGACCGGTTCATGCCGGGTTATCGAATTCGAAGCGAAGTACGGCGAGCTGCCGACGAGCGAAATTTACTTCGGCGACTTCAAGGGCGACCGGCGCTGGGACCGGGTACGCGAGATTCCCGACCAGCGTATGCGCGACGCAGTGCTCAACATGGTCGTCTATCAAGGCGACACGGAGTTCGCTTCCAACGAACAGCAGCGCTTTCTTGGTCAACAACGCGCCGAGCGAGTACGATTTGGCCTCGCTCGTGCGGATCATGGTCGAAGAGACGCGGCACGGCTATCAGATGTGCCACTTGATGGTCGAGCATTTCGGGAGCGAAGGAAAAATCGAGGCGCAGAAGATGCTCGAGCGCCGCGCGTTCGGCAAGAAGAACCGCCTGCTCAACGCCTTCAACGATGACGTGACGCACTGGCTCGATTTCTTCGCCTACACGAACTTCATGGATCGCGACGGCAAGTTTCAGCTCACGATGCTCTCGCATTCGAGTTTCGCGCCGCTCGCTGCTTCGATGGGACCGATGCTGCGCGAAGAGTCCTTCCACATGGGGACCGGCATCACGGGGCTGCGGCGCATCGCCAAGGCCGGCGTCATTCCCGTCGAAATTCAGCAGAAGTACTACAACAAATGGTTCTCCGGATCGCTCGATCTCTTCGGCACCGATCACTCCGGTTCGGCGCAGTGGGCGTATACTTGGGGAATCAAAGGGCGAGTCGACGAGGACAAGACCGCCGATCACGCCGACAAAGAACACCTCAACGAACGCGCCCGGCGGCAGTTCTACGATGAAGTCGCTTTCGACGGTTGCACGCGTCAACGAAGTCAACCCGAGCGAGACGAAGTTCTATCTGCCCGACATGCGCTTCAACCGCAAGATCGGCGACTACGCCGGTAAACGCTACACCGTCGACGGCCGCGAGCTCAGCGAAGCCGAATGGGACGCCTACGCGCCGACCGTGCTTCCCACCGAAGCGGACGAAGCCAAGCTCAAAGAATACTTTAAAGATCCGAACTGGATCGCGACCAAAGGGAGTTTAGCATAAACATGACGTACAACCGTGAACGGGGCAGCGCAGCAAACGCCGTTTGGACGCGAAACGCGTGCCTTCGACGGAAAGCGCGTCATCAACTATTGGAAAGAAGGTCATGTCGCCTTCGTCGAGATGGACGATCCGCCGGCGAATACCTACACGCACGAGATGATGCGCCAGCTCGACGAAGCGATTCTCGACGCGCGCTTCGACAGCGACGTCGAGGTGATCGTGCTTGACCGGCAAGGGCGAAAAGTTCTTCTCCGCCGGCGCCAACATCGGAATGCTCAACCAGGTGACGCCCGAATTCAAATACATGTTCTGTCTGCATGCGAACGAGACGCTGCAGCGCCTCGAGCAGACGCCAAAACTCGTCATCGCCGCGCTCAACGGTCACTGCGTCGGCGGAGGCTTAGAGATCGCAATGGCTGCGGACCTACGCATCGCGCGCAAGGACGCCGGCAAGATCGGCCTGCCCGAAGTCGCACTAGGCGTTCTCCCGGGCACAGGCGGAACGCAGCGCCTAGCGCGTCTCGTCGGAAAGTCTCGCGCAATCGAGATGATGACGACCGGTAAGACCGTCAGCTACGAACAGGCATTGGATTGGGGCATGATCAACGACCTCTTTGAAGGCAGCGCGCAAGAGTTCCGCGAGCAGATCACCGATTATGCCAAGCAGTTTTGCTCTCCGAACAAAGCGCCGATGGCCGTCGGCCACATCAAGCGCAGCGTGCAGACGGGCGCCGAGCTCCCGCTGCAAGACGCGCTCGCGCTCGAGCGCGAGCTCCAATCGCTGCTCTTCAAGAGCGAAGATGCCAAAGAAGGCCTGGCTGCTTATAACGAAAAGCGCGTCGCCCGCTTCAAAAATAAATAGCCGCACCTCTCTCGAAGGGGCTTAGCGCCGAAGTCGAAGGACCGCAGACGACTATGGAAGGCACCGCCTTTAATGAACGCTCGACCAGGGGCGGCTGAGATTCGCGGCATATAGCCCCCGAGATGAAAAGCTCCTGCGAGCGCTGCGGTCGATTGCTCTCCAGCGGTTCGGACCCGCGCGTCTGTTCGTACGAATGCACGTTTTGCGCGCAGTGCGCGCAAGCGATGAACGATCGCTGTCCGAACTGCGGCGGCACGCTCGCCGCGCCCAGCGTGGCATAGCATGGTTACCGCATTCATTCTGATGAACGTCGAGCGTCCGCGTCTGCGAACGATCGCCGACGACATGCTTGCGATCGACGGTATCGCGGAAGTCTATTCGGTTGCGGGACCTTTCGATTTGATTGCCATCGCTCGGGTGCGGCAGCACGAAGAGCTCAACGATCTGGTCACCGAGCGCGTCGCCGCGCTCGAAGGAATACTCAGCACGGAGACGCTGATCGCCTTCCGTTCCTTTTCAAAAAAAGATCTCGGGCTGCTCTGGGATATCGGGAGTTAACGTAAGAGGCGTAGATCGTGAACGAGCCGGCTACGGAAGTTCGACGCGGTAGAAATTCGTATCGTCGATGTTCAAGCGCTGCGGAACCTTTCCGGCGTATGAGTCGAAGCGCACGAGTGAATCGCCGAGCGCGAACGTCCCGTTGGAGAGCGGCTCGAGGGTATCGGTCCCATCGAGCGTCAATCGATTCTTGACGATCACGACGCGCGTAATTGAGGGCTGACCCCAATACGTATTCTCGTACCGCCCGACCAGCGCGTTCCACGCCGGCGGGATGCGAGAAGGCGTGCGGGCCCGCGATAGCGTTCGTTGGGATACCACTGCGACCCATAGGTGAACTCGACGACCCTTCCGTTGTGGTCGCGTCCGAACGATACGAGAAAAAGCGCGTACTTCGGATCGTCGGCCCAGAAGAGATCGCCGCCGCGCGGGTAGAGCGCGATCGTCTTGCCGCCGTCGACGAGCCCGAGACGATCGCCGTCTGCGCTCGACGCGCAGCGACCTGCCGCCGGCGTCCGTATACGTCCCGGCGTAATCGGCCGCGCGCGTAACGCGCGCCGGGATCGGGCGGTGCGGGCGGCGCGCCGGCAACGCTTCGCCGAGACTCTGCGCGCGCAAGACCGCCATCGCATAGCGCACGATCGCGCACGGATGGAGCGGCGCTTCGACGAGATTCGCAAACGCGATGACGCCGAAACCGCGCGTGAGATTCATTTGCATGCAAGCGGTGTAGCCGGAGATGCCGCCGGTGTGACCGACGAGATGGTCGCCGCCATCGTCGAAGACCGCCAAGTCCATACCCGTAGCGGCGGTAGAACGCCGGCCATTCTTGCAGCGTCGCGCCGGCCGCTCCCGCCGGCTTTCCGTTGGCAAGCGTGTCGGGCCGCGTCATCGCCGCAAATGTCGCCGGCGGAGACGAGCTGCGCACCGTCGGCGGTTTGGCCG
Source organism: Vulcanimicrobiota bacterium (assembly GCA_963815165.1). Taxonomy (GTDB): domain Bacteria; phylum Vulcanimicrobiota; class Vulcanimicrobiia; order Vulcanimicrobiales; family Vulcanimicrobiaceae; genus Cybelea. The sequence goes on along the minus strand of CAWFFL010000003.1, from coordinate 220,729 downwards.
CCGTTGAGATAGAAGCGCATATAGCGCGCCATGTCCTCCGGCGTCGAAAGCACCGAGCCGGCGGGATCGACGAAATCCATCGGCGGCGAAGCGACTAGCGCCGGCTGGAGCGATGCCGGACGATCGTTATCGCGGAACTGATACCCGGTCGCAACGTCCGCCATCAGTTTCGGGTGTAAAGACCGGCGAGCTTTCCGTCATGCCGATCGGCGCGAAGACGCGCGCCTGCAGCGAGTCGCTCCAAGCGCGGCCGTCGAGCTGCGCGAGTATCGCGCCGAGCGTCGCGTAACCGTCGTTGGAGTACGACCATGCCGTGCCCGGCGGAAAGATCGTGCGCGCGCGACGCAGCGCGACGATGTCGTACTCCGTAGCCGATCTCGGAGGAAAAATCGTCGGGAAGTCCGCCGGTATGCGAAAGCAGCTCGTGCACGAGCATCGGGGCGATTTCCGCTTGCGATCGAGAACCACGGCAGATAGCGCTGCACCGGCGCGTTCAAGTCGAGCCGTCCGGCGTCGTGGAGTTGCAGCAGCGCAAGCGCCGTCATCGACTTGGTGATCGAGCCGATCGCGAAGCGAGTCTGCGGCGTGACGGGCGTTTGGCGTCTCGCGGTTGGCGTAGCCGAGCGTGATGATCCGCAGGGTCTGCGTGCGATCGGTGATCGCCACGGAGAGTCCGGGCGTGCCCTGTTCGTGCATTGCGCGGGGCGCGTAGGCGGCTATCGCGTCGAGCGCGGCGTCGAGAGCTGGCTGCTTGCGGCGCTCGCCGGGCCGACTGGAACGCAGCAACCGAGCACGAGCAAAAGCGCAAGCCGCGCGAACGAAGGAGGAACGCTGCATGGTGGCCGCTCATGACTCAGGCGCAACGGTCGATTCCTAGTGGGGGTTAAGCACGGTACTATGGCACGCATCTATGAAAATCTCGCCGATACGTTCGGCAATACGCCGCTGGTGAAGCTTCCGCGGCTCGCCGGGAAGTTTCCCGCGACGCGTGCTGGTGAAGATGGAGTCTTTCAATCCCGCCGGGTCGGTGAAGGACCGCATCGGCGTCGCGATGATCGAAGCCGCGGAGCGCGACGGACGTCTGCTGCCCGGGATGACGATCCTCGAGCCGACGAGCGGAAACACCGGCATCGCGCTCGCCTTTGTCGCGGCGGCGAAGGGCTATCCGCTCATTCTCGTCATGCCCGATACGATGACGATCGAGCGGCGCAATCTGCTCAAAGCGTACGGCGCGCAAGTCGTGCTGACGCCCGGCGCGGAGGGCATGCCGGGCGCGATCCGGCGCGCCAACGAGATCTTGGCGACCGCTCCGAACAAATATTTCATGCCGCAGCAGTTTGAGAATCCGGCAAATCCCGAGATCCATCGCCGCACGACGGCGGAGGAGATCTGGCGCGATACCGACGGCGCGGTCGATGTCGTCGTCTCCGCAATCGGCACCGGCGGAACGATCACCGGCGTCGGCGAGGTGCTCAAAGCGCGCAAGCCGAGCGTGAAGATGATTGCGGTCGAACCGGATGCGCTCGCCGGTTCTTTCGGGCGGCAAGCCGGGCCCGCATAAGATCCAAGGCACCGGTGCCGGCTTCGTTCCGAAAGTGCTCAACACCAACATCTACGACGAGATCATCCGCGTCACCGATGCCGACGCGATCGCGACGGCGCGCCGTTTGGCGCGCGAGGAAGGGATGCTCGTCGGAATCTCGAGCGGCGCGAATGTTTGGGCCGCGTTGCAGGTCGCGATCGCGTCCGGAATTGCGCGGAAAAACGATCGTCACGATCGCGTGCGACACCGGCGAACGGTATCTTGAGCAATCCGGTCTTCGCGGAGCAAGAGGCGACGATCGTCGAACCCGCGCTGGTTTGACCGTCGAGCGGCCGCTCGACGTCGAGGTAACTCGCGGCGATCTCGTCGAGTCGGTGCATCGCGTCGCGGCCTGCGCCGTCGACGCGACGGGAGCGTTGCTTTACGGCGCCGGCGAACATCGACGTGCCGGTCTATCTGCGCTCGACGGCCAAACCGTTCATCGCTGCTGCCGCGTCGAGGCCGGCGTCGCCTCGAGCGTTCGCACTGGAGCCGCGCGAGATCGCCGTCATGGCGGCTTCGCACTCCGGCGAGCCGATCCACGTGCAAGCCGTGCGCTCGATTCTGCGACAAGATCGGCATGGATCCATCGGCGCTGCAGTGCGGCGTTCATTGGCCGTACGACGAAGCGGCGGCAGATGCGCTGCGGCGCGCCGGCGAAGCGCCGACGGTGCTGCATAATAACTGCTCGGGAAAGCACGCCGGAATTCTCGCGCTGTGTAAGGCGATTGGCGCCGACCCGGCGACGTATTTGGACGCGGCGAATCCGGCGCAGCGGCGCATTCTGGAGTTCTGCGCGCGCCTCTCCGACGACGATGCGGCGACGTGGCCGCTCGGCGTCGATGGCTGCGGAATCCCCGTCTACGCGACGAGCCTGCGCAAAGCGGCGCTCTCCTTCGCGCGTTTTGCGTCGTTGCTGGGTATCGCAACGACGCGATGCGAAGGCCCTGCGTACCGTGCGCGACGCGATGATCGCGCTTTCCGCAGTACGTTGCCGGGACCGGGCCAGTTCGATACCGAGCTGATGATCGCCGGCGCAGGCGCGATTGCGTGCAAAGGCCGGCGCGGAAGGCGTCCACGGCGTGGCGGCCATCCCGCGAGGTTACGGCTACGTCGCAAAGGTTCTCGACGGCACCGCTCGCGCGCGCGCGGTCCGTCGACGATCGCGGTTTTGCGGCGATTGGCGCGTCCTCGACGACGCCCAAGCCGCGGAACTCGCGCGCTTCGGCGCGTCCCCCGGTGTATAATCGGGCCGGGCATCCGGTGGGAGAGATTCGCGCTGTCATTCTGAGTATCTGCGCCTGCTGCGCGAGCGGGTCGCGATCTTCGACGGCGCCATGGGCACGCAGCTCATGGCGCTCGAGCTAGGCGCCGACGATTTTGGCGGCGCGGCATACCACGGCTGCAACGAAGCGCTCGTCCTTGACGCGCCCCGACGTCGTCCGCGCGATTCACGAATCGTATCTCGCAGCAGGCGCCGACGTGATCGAGACCGACACCTTCACCGGTTCGCGCCTGAAGCTCGACGAGTACGGCTTGGGCGACCAGCACGCTCGAGATCAATCTGCGCGCCGCCGAGATCGCGCGCGACGCGTGCGATGCGTATTCGACGCCGGCACAGCCGCGCTTCGTCGCCGGGTCGATGGGCCCGACCGGCATGCTCGTCTCCTCATCCGATCCGGCGCTCTCGAACATCACGTACGAGCGGCTGCGCGACATCTACGGCGAACAAGCGCGCGCGCTCGTCGACGGCGGCGTCGACTTGCTCTTGCTGGAGACGATGCAGGATATGCTCGAGCTCAAAGCGGCGATTGCGGGAATTCGCCGCGAGTTTGCGCGCGGCATGCGGCGCGTTCCGATTCAAGCGCAGCCGACGCTGATCACCGAAGGGCGCATGCTCCTCGGCACCGATATCCGGGCGATCTGCCGCCGTCCTCGATGCACTACCGAAGTCGACGTCGTCGGGCTCAACTGTTCGACCGGGCCCGCGCAAATGCGCGACTCGATTCGGTACCTCTGCGAACAGCTCGCGCTGCTTCGTCAGCGTCGATCCCGAATGCCGGCTTGCCGCTGATGGGGCCGCACGGCGAAACGATCTATCCCGAAGGGCCGACGGAGCTCGCCGCAGAGCTCGCGGCTTTCGTGCGCGATTTCGGCGTCAATGCGGTCGGCGGATGCTGCGGGACGACGCCGGCGCACGTCGCCGCGCTGCGCGATGCGGTTGCCGCGGTCGAGCGCAAGCAGCGCCGGCGTCCGCATCGACGTCGCAAGAGGCCGCCTCGGCGATCACCGCCGTCTCGCTGGAGCAAGAGCCGCGTCCGCTCATCGTCGGCGAACGCATCAACGCGCAAGGCTCGCGCAAAGATCAAACGTCTGCTTCTGGACGACGACTACGACGATATCGTGCTCGTCGCGCGCGAACAGGTCGAGGGCGGCGCACACGTGCTCGACGTCTGCTGCGCGCTGACCGAACGCGCCGACGAAGACGAGCAGATGCGCGACGTCGTGCGCCGGCTCGCGCAATCGATCGAGGCGCCGCTGATGATCGATACGACCGAACCGCGCGTAATGGAAGCCGCGCTGACAGAACTATGCCGGCCGCGCGATCCTCAACTCGGTACACCTTGGAGTCGGGCCGCGCGCAAAATCGATGCCGTCCTGCCGCTGGCGCGCGAACACGGCGCGGCCGTCGATCGCGCTGACCATCGACGAAACCGGAATGGCAAAGACGCGCGGCGCGCAAGCTCGAAGTCGCGCGCCGCATCTACGAGATCGCGGTAGAGGAGTACGGCCTTCCCGCCGGGCGCGCTGATCTTCGACGCGCTGACGTTTACGCTCGCCACCGGCGAACCGGAGTTTCGCAACTCGGCGATCGAAACGATCGAGGGCATTCGCGCCATCAAGCGCGAGCTGCCCGGCGTTTTGACGTCGCTGGGAGTTTCGAACGTCTCGTTCGGCCTGAAGCCCGCCGCGCGCGCGGCGCTCAACTCCGTCTTCCTCCATCATTGCGTGGAGGCGGGGCTCGACTGCGCGCTCGTCCATCCCAACGATATCATGCCGTACTTCGAGATCGACGCCGACGTTCGCGAGCTCTGCGACGACCTCGTCTTCAATCGCCGCCCCGACGCGTTGACGCGCCTCATCGAGCACTTCGAAAGCAGCGCCAGCGCTGAGCGCAGCCGCAGCGAGCCGAGCGAGCCGCCGATCGAAGTGCGCCGATCGAAGAGCGCATCCACCACGCAATTCTGCATCGGCGCAAAGACGGCATCGAAGCGAAGATCGACGAAGCGCTGCAGAAGCCGCACGCCGGTCGACGTGCTCAACGAGATTCTGCTGCCCGCGATGAAGGACGTCGGCGACCGATTCGGCCGCGGCGAACTCATCCTGCCGTTCGTTCTGCAGTGCGCCGAAGTCATGAAGAAGGCCGTCGCGCATCTCGAGCAGTTCCTCGAACGCACGCGAAGGCACGACCAAAGGCACCGTCGTGCTCGCGACCGTTTTCGGCGACGTGCACGATATCGGAAAGAATCTCGTGCACACGATTCTTGCCAATAATGGCTACACGGTGCACGACTTGGGCAAGCAAGTGCCGGTCAACACGATCCTGGAGAAGGCCGTCGAGGTCGAAGCCGATGCGATCGGACTTTCGGCGCTGCTGGTTTCGACGAGCAAGCAGATGCCGATCTGTCTCGAGGAGCAGGAAGCGCGAGGCCTGCAGTTTTCCGGTTATCGTCGGCGGCGCCGCCATCAACCGCGACTTTGGCCGGCGCATCGCCTTGCTCGACGACGGCGACGCTTTCTTCGAGCCGGGCTGTTCTACGCGCGCGACGCCTTCGAAGGACTCGAACTCATGGACGCGCTCACCGGCGATGCGCAGCGGCGCGGCAATTGGTCGAGCGCACGAAGCGCGAAGCCTTCGAACAGCGCGAACGCGCGCGAGCGCCCGCGCGCGTGCCGCCAGCCGGCGACATTCGTCGGTGAAAGCGCAGCCGCGCCGAAGTTCCCGCACCGCCGTTTTGGGGTGCGCGCACGCTCGAGCGACATCGACGTCGCGCGAGCTCTGGCCATGTTTCGATCTGCGCAGTCTCTATCGGCTTTCTTGGGGCGGCGCGAATTGGAAAGGCGCTGCCTTCGATCGGCTGGTCCGCGAAGAGTTCGAGCCGCGGCTGCGCCGCTATCAAGAACGAAGCGTCGACGCGGCGCACTCCTGCAGCCGCGCGCCGTCTACGGGTATTTCCCGGCCGCGGGTTCGAGGACGACGTGATTCTCTTCGATCCAGCCGACGCGACGCGCGAAATCGCGCGCATGCGCTTTCCACGCCAAGTCGGCGGCGAGCACTTGAGCCTTGCCGATTATCTGCGCGAGCCGGAAAATGGCCGGGCGCGCGATCTCGTGGCGCTGCAGATCGTGACGATCGGAGCAGATGCCACCGCGCGCATCGATGCGCTGCAGGGCGCGGGAGATTATGGCGACGCCTACTTTTTGCATGGATTCTCCGTGCAAGCGGCCGAAGCGCTTGCCGAATACGTGCACCGCCGTATCCGTACGGAGTTGCGCCTCGATGCCGAGCGCGGCAAGCGTTACTCCTGGGGTTACGGCGCTTGTCCCGACCTCGAGCAGCACGCGATCGTCTTCCGGCTGCTCGATGCAACCGCGGCAATCGGCGTGACGTTAACCGGCGCTTATCAGATCGTACCCGAGCAATCGACGGCCGCGATCGTCATGCATCATCCGAAAGCCGCCTACTTCAATGCGGCAGCGGCGCGCGAACTCGCCTCATAGCGGTCGCTCCGTCGGCTGCACTGGCTGGTCGCCTTGGGCAGCGACGACCACAGGTTTCTTCGTGGCAGGCCGCGGCGCGTTATGGGCGTACCGATTACAGCGATGAGCCTTCGCACGATTCTCTACATCGGCCTGGCTGTCGTTGCGCTCGTGCAGATCGTCGCTTTGGTCGGGCGCTGCGGCGGCAGCGTCTTGGGCTTCCGACCCCCCTGCGCGGCGCCATTGCCGTAGGAATCGGCTTCGTCACGAATTTTTTTGATACGCTCGGGATCGGGTCGTTTGCGACGACGACCGCGCTTTTCCGGTTCTTGCGTTTCGTCCCCGACGAGCGCATCCCGGGCACGCTCAACGTCGGTCACACCATTCCAACCATCGTCGAGGCCGCGATCTTCATCGTCATCGTTGCGGTTTCGCCCGCAACCCTCGTCTTACTGATTCTCGCTTCGGTCGTCGGAGCGTGGGTAGGCGCGGGATTCGTAGCACGTTTGCCGCGACGTTCCGTGCAAATCGGGATGGGAACCGCGCTCGCCGTGGCGGCCGTTCTTTTCATCATGATGAACCTCAAGGGGAGCCAGTTTGGTCTAACCGGGAACGCACTTGGGCTAACCGGCATGCGTCTTTGGATCGGCATAGGCGTAAGCTTTTGCTTGGGCGCGCTCATGACGATCGGTATCGGTTTGTATGCGCCGTGCATGATCATGGTAAGCCTTCTCGGGATGAATCCGATCGCAGCCTTTCCGATCATGATGGGGTCGTGCGCGTTCCTGATGCCCGTGGCAAGTCTTCGCTTCATACGCTTCCGGGCGTTTTCGATGCTGGCCGCGCTCGGACTGACGATCGGGGGTATACCGGGAGTGTGGATCGCAGCGCATATGGTTTACCATTTACCGATAACGGCGGTACGGTGGCTGGTCGTTATCGTCGTGCTGTATGCTGCAGTTACCATGCTTCGCGCCGCCTTGCACGGGCCGGCAGTTTCGGAGAAGGATGAAAGACTGGCGGCCATTCCCTAGATCGGTGCTCGTGCTTGCCCTCGCCGCTTGCGCCGTTCCGCCAAACGGTGCGGGCGGAGCACTGCCCGACGGATCGGTTCGGTACGGAGCCACGAAGCCGACGCCGATCAAACACATCGTCCTGATGATTCAAGAGAACCGCAGTTTCGACGATCTCTTCGCGAAGTTTCCTGGCGCCGACGGCGCGAGCGAAGGGCCGATGAAGACTCCTTCGGGGAGCGTGAAGGAGATTCGTCTCAAGAAGGTTGCGCTGGCCGGGCTCTGCGACTACAGCCACGGCTGGAATGATTTCCGCAACGACGTCGACGGTGGGAAGATGGACGGGTTCGGGTTGGAGGGCGGCGGACACAAATGTCCCGGAAAGGCCGGAACCGGCCCATATCAATACGTCGAGCCTTCGGAAATCCACCCGTACTGGCAAATCGCGAAAACGTACGTGCTCGCCGATCACATGTTTCAGACGCAAGGCAGCGGCAGTTTTACCGCGCATCAAGACCTGATCCGAGGCAACACCGCGATTGATTCCGGCCAGACGAAGAACGTGGTCGATTTTCCGTCGGCATTGCCGTGGGGTTGCGACGCACCGAACGGCACCACGACGTCGCTGCTGGTTTGGTCGGACTCGGCGCTGCATTACGAAGGCGGGGCGGGACCGTTTCCGTGCTTGACGTACGAGACGCTGCGCGATCTGCTCGACGCCAAAGCACGTGTCGTGGCAATACTACACGCCCCGGCGAGCCGCACGGATCAGGCGCGTATTGGAACGCTTTCGATGCGATCAAAGCCGTTCGCGAAGGCTCGCAGTGGACAAAGCAACATCGTGCGACGAAGACCAAATTTTCCACAGACATTTCCGACGGTAAGCTGCCGGCGATGTCGTGGCTCATTCCCGACGAGCCCAACTCCGATCATCCGGGCAACGCTTCCGATACGGGGCCCTCCTGGGTGGCATCGATCGTCAATGCGATCGGCGAAAGCAAGTATTGGGACTCCACCGCGATCGTCGTCGTCTGGGACGATTGGGGCGGTTTCTACGACAACGTACTGCCGCCGCTTTCCGATCATTGGGGCGGTCTGGGCTTCCGCGTTCCCGCGCTCTTCGTCTCCGCCTATGCGCGCACGGGCGCGTCCGGGGACGGATACGTCTCGCATACGCAGTACGAGTTCGGCAGCATCCTGCGATTTATCGAAGATACGTTCGACTTAGGGCGGCTCGGCACGACCGATACGCGAGCCAAGAGCATCGCAGAATACCTTCGATTTCAAGGCGCCGCCGCGCTCATTTTCACCGATCACGTCGAAGTACTCGCGCGCGTTTTTCGAACGCCAGCAACCCTCGGGCTTGCCCGTAGATACGCAATAATAAAAACGGGCCTAGACAGCAACCTCTAAGCGATTATATACAAACCGTCCGCCGACCATCGTTCCGATGACGCGATATTCGGAATCCCAGAACGAGAGGTCGGCGCGCAGCACCGCGTGCGATGCGTCCCATCTCGCCGTCGTGGCGAATGAGACGTGCCGGCGCGTGCGTTGCGGCGACGATTGCTTGCGCGAACGGGATTTGCGCGTAGGACATGTAGTTGCGCAGCGCTTCGTCGATTTGCAGCGCACTCCCGGCGATCGTTCCATCCGCCGCACGCATGACGCCGCCCTCGATGTGATAATCGGGATCCGCCGCCGGCATGATGTCGGTCACGAGAACGAGGCGATCGCCGAGCGTCCGATGCAAAATGTCGATCATCACCGGCGAAACGTGAAAGCCATCGCAGATCACCTGCACGAGCGTCCGCCGGTCCTGAATGAACGCCGCCAATATCGACGGATCGCGGTGATCCAGCGGCGGCATTCCGTTGAATGCGTGCGTGAGCGAACGAAAGCCCAGGCCGATCGCCAGCATTCCTTCCCGATAGCGTGCGCTCGTATGGCCGGCGGAACAGACGACGCCATTCTCCAAGAATACGCGCAGCGCGTCGGCTGCGCCGTCGATCTCGGGCGCCATCGTTACGAGAAGGCAGGCGCCTTTGCAGGCGTCGACCATCTCTCTCGCGCGCGCTCCGTTCGCGGGGAGAAGCCACTCGTGGCGATGGATGCGGCGAAACTTCGGATTGAGGAAGGGGCCTTCGAAGTGAATGCCGAGACAGCGCGCTCCCGTTGGGGCGCTCTCTTCGAGCTGGTTTGCGGCCTCGACGAGCTCGGATGCAGCGTGAAGCATCGATTCCCACGGCGCCGTCATAACGCTGGCAACGAAACCCGGTCGCGCCATTGGCCGCGTAAGCGGCGCCGGCGACACCGACCGCATTGCCCTGGTCGCGGTTGAAGAGGTATTCGCCCGCGCCGTTGGTGTGCAGATCGATGAGACCCGGCGCGATGCTGCTGCCCGGCCGGCAGCGAATAGTCGCTAGGGCCGTCGGCGGCCAGGATCGACGTATGCGTCCGTTTTCGACCGCGACGCGGCCGAACGTCGACGTGCCGTCGCCGATCGCGATAAACGCAGGCCCTAGTAGCGTTCTGGTCACGCTCCTATTCGTTTCCTATATTCGATTTCGTATCGTCGCTAGCGCTTCGTCGCGATGCTCTTCCATGAGTTCCTCGGTGTCCCCCTCGACGTTGAGGCGCAGCAGCGGCTCGGTGTTCGACGGCCGCACGTTCATCCACCAGTGCGGATACGAGACGGTGACGCCGTCGAGGTGGTCGATCTGCGCGTCCGCGTAACGCTCGCTCGATCTCGCGAAGCTTCGCGCCGATGTCCTTGACTGCGAATTGATCTCTCCGGAACGAAACCGCGTATCGATCGGTGCGATCACTTCGCTCACAGGTTTGCCGGCTTCGCTGAACAGCTCCAAACATTGCAGGAATGCGATCATGCCGGAATCGGCGTACCAGTTGTCGCGAAAGTAGAAATGACCGCTGTGCTCCCCTCCGAAGACGACGTCCTGTTCGCGCATCACCGCCTTGATGATCGAATGTCCGACTCTTCGAGCGAACGGGAACGCCACCCGCTTTTGCGATGAGCTCCGGAACGCTGCGGCTGCAAATCACATTGTAGAGAATTTTCGCGCCCGGATGCTTCTTGAGCGTATTGAGCGCTACGAGAGCCGTCACCGTGCTGCCGTCGATCGAGCCCGGCCTTTTCGTCGACGATGAACATGCGGTCGGCATCCCCGTCGAAGGCGACGCCCAAGTCGCATCCGTGCTTTCGGACCTCGCGCCTGCAGATCGATCATGTTCTCCGGCTCGATCGGGCTGGCGGGATGGTTCGGGAAGCTGCCGTCGAGCTCGAAATAGAGCGGAACGACCTCGCACGGCAGGCTCTTGAAGACGTGCGGTACGGTCTTCCCCGCCATGCCGTTTCCGGCGTCGACGGCGATCTTGAAGGGCTTGATCTTCGATGCGTTCGACGAATGATAGGCAGTGTTGCGCGAAATCGTCCAGCACGTTACGATGGGAAACGGTTCCCGCCGCAGCGCTCTTCGGGGGCATCTCTCCTGAAAGCAGCTGGTCGCGTATCGTCGCCAAACCGGTATCGAGGGAAATTGCTTGGGCCTGCGAGCGGGTAAATTTCAAACCGTTATATTGTGCCGGATTATGCGAAGCCGTGATCATCACCCCGCCGTCGAAATCGAATTTTCCGACGGCGAAGTAAAGCGCGTCCGTCGAAACCATGTCGATCTCGACGACGTCGGCCCCGCGCGTCCGATGCTCCGCGAGCGAATGCAGTGCAGAGTTTTTCGCCCGACGGACGCATGTCGCGGCCGACGACGACTCTTCGGTCGATCGGCGCGTTAGCAGCGCTTTCGCTGCCGAGCAGCGACACGAACGTTCGTCCGATGGCGTACGTGACGTCATCGCTCAATTCGGACGGATATACGCCGCGGACGTCGTAGGATTTGAATATCGTGGGATCGACTCGGCCGTCCACAGCCTGCGGTTCTTCGACCGCGCTCGCGTGACGCCTTTGTGAAGAACGAGCCGTTCGCAAACATTACCGGGACGCTCTTACTGACGGCGTTTCTGGTCATCACGCTCGCTTTCGCCGTGCAAGGCGCCTTCGAGACGCGATCGGAAATCGCCAATACGTTTGCGCGCCAAGCCGAGTTCCAGCAGGCGCAGATGCAGCTCGAAGAACTCCTACGGCTGCAGATCGACGAAGAGAATTCGCTAAGAGGTTACTTGCTGACGCGAGATCCGTTCTACGTCGCGCAATACCGCCAAGCCGTCGCCGGGTACGACGACAGGCAGCGAACCATCAAGCGCGTGCTGCGCAACCAGCAGTTGCTTCGTCGCTCGTGATTTGCTTCACGCCTATGCGCTGCTCCAATCCAATTGGCGGGCGCAGGTCGCGGCGCCGCTCTTCCGCCACCCGCGGCGCCGGCTGGTCGAGCTCGACAAGCGCAACAAACTCTTTTCGGATTATGAGACGCGAACGGTCGATGGCATCCGCGACGCCCTTGCCGGCAGGACGCCGCCGTTCGTGCGCAGCACTCAAGTGCAGCTCGATCGCATCGGCATACGTTCGCGCCTTTTGGGTTCTCGGTCTTCGGCCTGCTCGCAATCCTCTTCAATGCCTATCGCTCCCGACTCAATCGTCGAGCTGGAGCAAGAGCGAACGATCACTGAGATCCTGCAGCGCGCGTTTCGCAGTGAATCGATTCCATTACCGCATTGCGAAGTCGGCAGCGCCTATCTCTCGGCCACGAGCCATCTCGCGGTTGGCGGCGACGTCTTCGACGTCTATCGCCTCTCGGGCACGCGCGCACTCGTGCTGATTGCCGACATCAGCGGAAAAGGCGTCGACGCGGCGGTTCTGACGGCGTTCATCAAGTTCATGATTCGCGCCATTGCGCTGCGCCACAGCGAGCCGGCCGCGATTCTCACCGAGTTCAACGGCGCTTTTTCGAAGGCCGTCGGCAATCCGTATCTCTTCGTTTCGATGTTCGTGGGCGTCCTCGACACTGCTACATTCCGCCTCGAGTACGGCAACGCCGGCCACGACCCGGCATACCTTCGTCGAAACGGCAGCGTAGAACAGTTGCCGGTAACCGGCCCCGTTTTGGGCGTTATGGACGAGCCGTTCTCCTCCAACGCGATCGATCTCGACCCGGGCGATACGGTCGTGCTCGCAACCGACGGGTTGACCGAAGTGCGCGACCGGGAGGGCAATCCGCTGCAGGGAACGGGCGCGATGGAGCTCATCGAGCGCGGCCCCACGCACGCCCAAGAGCTCGCCGACGATTTGATCGCTGCGGCGCGCGCGCGCGGCGGTGCGCGGTTGCGCGACGACTTGGCGATTCTAACGATCCGCCTGATGGATTCGGATGCCGGCGTGCGTAGGCTCGCGTTCGTATTCTTCTGCGCGGCGCTCGTTTCGGCGCGATTGGCGCTCGCCGATTGCAAGGTGCATAGGGGCGACCGGATCGTGCTCTACAGCACCACCGACGATCCCTCGGTGCTCGTGTGGGATTCGCGCGCGCGGCTTCGCGCCTACCACGCAGCCTCGTTCGACGAAGCGCAAGCGATGCTGCCCCATGCGCTTTTGATCGCGCCGGGAACCCGCGCGACGGTCGTTTCCTGCGTAGCGAACTACGTCGAGTCGCCGATCTTCAGTCAACCTGCCGACGCATTCGGAATCGTCATCTCGAGCGGGCCGCAGCGCGGCGCTACTCGGTGGGTACTCGGCTCCGACGTTCGCACGCTGCCGAGTCCTCGCATCCTTGACGAAGACGCGAAGGCGTCCGTCGGCTAAACGAACCCGTTCCAGCGCAATTCCGTAAGTGCGATCGAGCACTGCGTCTCTCAATAAGGCGTCCGATGCCAAATCGGATCGACCAGCGTGCCGTTGGCGAGCAGGCCGATACGATCGGCATATGCGGCAGCTTCGTTGATGTCGTGCAGCGCGCAGACGATCGTCTTTCCCGAAGTTGCGAGCCGGCGAAGGAGCGCGAGGATATCGTGAGCGGCGTGAACGTCGAGATGGCTCGTCGGTTCGTCGAGAAGAAGAATTGGCGTTGCTTGGGCTAGGCCCAACGCGATCCAAACGCGTTGGCGCTCGCCGGCGCTCAGCGTCGAAAAGAACCGGCGATCGAAATCGCTCATCGTGACCGCAGCCAGTGCGTCGGCGACGGCCCGCGCGTCGTCATCGCGCGCGCGCCATTCCCACCAGCGATGGTGCGAGAATCGCCCGATCGCCACGACGTCGGCGACGCTTAGCGCGTCGAGCATCACTTCGTCGCCCGCGACGAACGCGATGCGGCGCGCGCGTTCGCGGGATTCGAGCAGCGCGGTAGGCGTTCGATCGATCGCGATCGTGCCCATGTCGATCGGGTGGAGTCCCGCGATCGCACGGAGCAGCGTCGTCTTTCCGGCGCCGTTTGGTCCGAGCAGCGCGACGAACTCGCCTGCCCGGATGCGCGCACCGACGTTCGTTAACAACCGGCGCGATCCCACGCACAGGCCAACGTCCCGCAGCTCGATCATCGCGCCGTTGCCACCGTTGGATGCAGATAGAGATAGAGAAAAGCGGGGACGCCGATGAATGCGAGCAAAACGCCGATGGGAAGCTCTGCGGGCGCGACGACGACGCGACAGACCGCATCGGCGAGCATGCAGAGGGCCGCTCCGATGGCGACGCAAGCCGGTAAGCAGCGCACGCGCATCGGAGCCCACGATCCGGCGTGCGAAGTGCGGTACGATCAAGCCGATGAATCCGACGAGGCCGGCGAGGACGACGCTGCTGGCGGCGAGCAGCGCGCACGCGGCAAGAATGAGCCATTGCGCTCTATCGACGTCGACGCCGACGGAGCGCGCGCGCAGATCGCCGATTCGTAAGGCGTTGAGCGGCGCGATCGCCGCGCCGGCGAGGAGCGCGCCGATTCCGGCGTACGGCAATGTAACGACGAGGTCGTGCCAGCCACGGCCGGCCATCGATCCGGCGAGCCACGCTAGAATCGTCGGCGCATACGAACCCGACTGCGCGCGAACGACGGCGAGGCTGACGATCGCCGCAAAGAGCGTCGACAAGGAGACGCCGGCAAGAATCAGCCGCGTAGCGTCGATTCCGCTCCCTCGCCGCGCGAGCGCCGCAACGAGAAGTGCGGCGCCCAAACCAGCCCCGAAACCGATCGCCGGAATCGCTCCCGCGGCGACGCCGGCGAGCACCGAGATGGCGATAGCGGCGGCAGCCGCCGCGCTTACGCCGGTCAGGTATGGGTCGGCCAGCGGATTGCGGAGCATGCCTTGCAGCAATGCACCGCAGAGCGCGAGCGATGCGCCAACCGTTGCAGCAATGCAAACGCGCGGCAGACGAATCTCCCAGACGATCGCAGCGAATGCGCCGGGCGCGTGCGGATGCAAGAGCGCGGCGGCAATTTGCGATAGCGATAGCGGCGTCGCGCCGACGAGCAGGCTCGCCACGGCGGCGATCGGCACGAGCGCTGCGAGTGCCGTCACCGCTAACGGCTTCACCGGCTGCGTAACTCGACGGCGAAGGCTCGCCCGGGCATTGGATAGCCGGCGTAGATCGCGTATCGATCGTTCCCGAGATTGTATCCGCGCAGCGTCAGGACGAGCTGCGGTGTCAAGCGGTAACCGACGTCGCCGTTGACGGTTGTGTACGTCGCCGGTTGATATACTGCATAGAGCGGTGAAAGATACGGATCGGCATTCTCTTGCGGTCCCTGCGTCTGCGCGACGATGCGGAATCCGTCGAACCGGCTCGAGGGCGTCGGGACGTAGTGCAGCCCGAGACTCACGGCAAGGACCGGTCCGCGTCCCGGTAGACGCGTATCGGTGTCGAGATCCTGCGCGCGATAGAGATTCGTAATCGCGAGGCTCGCAAAGTATCCATCGGTTCGCGGAGTGGCGACCGCAAGCGAAAGGCCCGCAATCGAAGCGTGACCGACGTTCTCCGGAATATACGTAGGCGGCGGCGAAACGATCAAATTCGAGCCGCTTGTCGTGAACCATCCAAGACTCACGCCGCCCCATAGCGCGGGGGCGACGAGCGTCGCATCGCCGACGCGGGTGCGCTCGGGCACGAGATTCGGATTCGAGTATCCCGGATAATAAAGCTCCTCGGCAATCGGCGCTCGAAAGGCGGTCGCGGCATTGATTTTAAGGGCGAGAACGTTTGTCAAGGGAAGAATTGCGCCGAGCGACGGTGAGTAAGCACCGCCCGAGACCGCCGTCGCGTTCGCCGCGCAGACCGGCGTAAAATTGTTGGCCGTGTTGGCCAAACCACTGCGATTGAACGTACGCCGCCGTTTGCGCGTACGCGTCGAAAATCGGCGCGTTATCCGCGGCGAGAGTTGAGCCGCCGCCGGTTCCTTCGTCGACGCGCGCGATGCCGCGCATCAGATCGACTCCATAGAGCAGCCGTTCGCGCTCGTCGCCGACGACGTTACGTAGGCTAGCCATCCAATGAGCGTCGTCGAGGAGCTGGACGTAAGGCGGGTTCGAGCTCATTCCTGGCGGTGGCGTCGGATAGGCGGAGTTCGGACAGTTCGCATCGACGGGGGTGTCGCACGTATACGAAAGCGTCTGGGATGAATCGCCCATTTGCAACGTCGTCGTAGAGCGCATGCCGCGACGCTCGACGTTGAGCCGAAAATCGCGGGTAACGTTGTTTTGCTCGCTCGTCGCCGAAAAATATCCAAGCTCGCCCGGAGTGCCTGAAATCGCGTTACCGACGTCGCCGCTGAGCGTTACGTCGAACGCGCCGATCGTACGGCCGTAACGCGCGGTGACGGCAGTGAGGCCGGCCTGCGCGTTCTGGCGGTCCGGCGCGTTTACTACCGAGTAATCGTTGGTCGCGTACGTTCGCTGCAGCGACAGATAGGGCGTCTGAACGAGATAGGTGGTTTCGTCGAACGAGCCGGTCGAAATCGAGGCCGTGCTGCGCCGCGCTTGCGTCGCAGTGACGATATTGATGACTCCCCCGATGGAACCCGACCCGTAGAGCGTCGAGCCGCCTCCTTCAACGATTTCGATGCGATCGACACCGGCGACGGAGTATTGCTCGAGATTTACGTCGTCGATCTCGCCACCGGCGATCGGAAGCCCGTCGAGGAGCACTAATACTTGCTGCGAAGAGCTGCCGCGAATCCCGACGCTCGCGGCGGCGCCGAAGGCTCCATAACGGATGAGATTGACGCCCGGGACGCCTTCGAGCGCGTCGGCGACGGTACGATCGCCGTCGCGAGCGATTTGCGCCGACGTCACGACGTAGGTCGTGCGTGCGGTTCGAGCCGCGGATTCGACGCCTCGGTCGCTGGTGACGACGTGGGCGATCTGCGGAACGGCAGTCGGAGAAGGCGTGGGCGAGGGTGAAGCGCCGACGGCGGCGGCCAGAAGCGTTGCAAACATCGTAATCCTTTCCTTTGCGCGAGGCGGATCGGTAACAACGTCTGCGTCGGTATCCTGACTCGCGGATCGTAGCCGTTGCCCGAGCCTTCCCATCCGTTGAAGGACAGTGGCGTTGGGCGGCTCCCCGCTTACAGTGGCGCGACCGTGCCGGCTTTGCACCGGCTTCCCGCGCAAACGTACCGCGCAGTTGCGCAAAGGGGGCCGTCTTCCCTCTTGCGTACTCGCAGAAGCGATGCGGTGGATTGCGATGACTGCGCTCGCGGCCTGTGCGTTGCTATACGCCTGCAGTGCTCGCACCCATGCGGAATCGATCTCCGGCGGCATTCAACGCCGGGTCGTTACGTTGGTGCCGTCCTTTGCCGACGACGCGTACGCAGTCGGTGCGGGTTCGCAGCTCGTCGCCGTCTCTGCGTACACCGATGACCCGCGTGCGAAAAACCTGCCGCGCGTTGCCGATGCGAGCAGCGTCGATTCGGAAGCAATCCTTACACTACGGCCCAGCGTCGTCATCGGCATTCCGGCGCAGGTGCGTCTCACCGACCCGCTTCGCCGCGCCGGGGAGCCTGTCGTGCTGCTGGCCGACGATTCGTATGCATCGATCTTCCAGAATCTCGAAGCGATTGGCAGGCTAACCGGACGCGAGCGTCAAGCGCGAGCGGTCATCGCGCGCTTGCGGCGCGAAACCGCCGCGCTCGAGTCGAGGGCGAAGAGGTTTGCGCGCCGCCCGAGCGTCTTCGTCGTCTTGGGCAGCGGACCGATTTGGACGGCCGGCGCGCAGTCCTATATCAGCAAGCTGATCGTGCTAGCCGGCGGAACGAACGCTGCGAGCGACTTGCCGGCCGCATACGGGCAATACAGCGCGGAAGCGTTGTTACGGCGCCAGCCCGACGCACTCGTCGCCGATTCGACCCTCAACCTCCATGCCGTCCTCGACCGTGAGCCGTGGCGCAGCCTGCGTGCCGTGCGCCTCAATCACGTTTACGCCGTCAATCCCGATCTCGTCGAGCGCCCGGGGCCCGCGTATAACGATGGAGTACGCTGGCTCGAAGAGCGTCTTGTGCCGTTAGCACGCTCACCGTGAACGACGGGGCGCTCGTCGCGGCGGTGCAGACGCGCACGCGCAAAGATTCGTTCGAGCCGGAGCTCGCGGAGTTCGAAGCGCTCGCCACGGCCGCAGGTGCGAAAGTGCTCGACCGCATCGTGCAGAACCGCGATTCGGTCGATCCGGCAACGCTGTTCGGCAGCGGAAAGGCTCTCGAGATTGCGCAGCGTGCCGAGGAGGTCGGTGCCGATCTGATCTTAGTCCTTAACGACTTGCGACCGCGTCAGCGTAAGAATCTCGAGCGAATCGTTCCCTTGCCGATCGTGGATCGAACGATGCTGATTCTCGATGTCTTCGCGCGTCACGCGCGCAGTCGCGAAGGCAAGCTCCAAGTCGAGCTCGCGCAGTTGCGCTACCGTCAGTCGAATCTGATCGGCGCAGGCGCGGATCTGTCGCGACTTGGTGGCGGCATCGGGACGCGCGGACCCGGTGAAACCAAACTGGAAGTCGATCGACGGCGCATCGGGCAGCGCATCGCCGCGCTCAATCGGCTGCTCGGCGGTTTGCGCCGGCAGCGAACGACGCGCCGCGGCGTCTCGCGCGAGGAGCCGCTCGTGGCCCTCGTCGGCTACACGAACGTCGGAAAGAGCTCGCTGCTCAACGCGTTGGCGCGCAGCGACGCGTACGTCGCCGACCGCCCATTTGCAACACTCGATCCGCTCGTGCGCCGTGCCTATCTCGCGCCGGGCAAGTACGTGCGGCTCGCCGATACCGTCGGCTTCATCACGGATTTACCCAAAGATCTCGTAAATGCATTTCGGGCGACGCTGGAAGAGCTGCGGGAGGCCGATCTGTTGCTGCACGTCCTCGATGCAAGCACCTCGCAGTGGCCGCGTCAGCGCGACGCGGTCGAAACGATTCTCCACGAGCTCGAACTCGATCGCGCTGCGCGGCTGCTCGTCTTCAACAAATGCGACGCGCGAGCGCCCGAATTTGCCGGCGAGCCGAGCGCTCTCTGCGTTAGCGCGAAGACGAGAGCAGGCCTCGACGCGCTGCGCGCCGCACTCGTCGAAAGCCTTCAATGAAATCCCGAATTGCAAACTGTTTGCTCTTGCTGTGCGCGTTGTGCGCGACTGGATGCGCGCGCGACCCGGAGGACGCGTTCGTCGATTCGGTGCATCGCCTGCGACCCGCCGTCGTGCTGTTGTCGATGCGCGTGCCTCCCGAGAACAAGAAGGAACGTTACGACGACGCTTACGCTACGGGCTTCGTCGTCGCATCGGGTAGTTGGGGTAGCGACATTCTCACCGTGCAGCATGCGATCGACCAAGCCTGGAACTTGCACGTTACGGTCGCGAACCGATGGAAGGCTCCTGCGCGACTCGTTGCGTCGAATCAAGATCTCGATCTCGCGCTGCTGCGCACGTCGCGAACGCGTCTTCCGGCCATTTCGCTTGGTTCGTCATCGTCTTCGCATCTACAAAGCGACGTTGGACGCGAAATCGGCTTGCTGGGATACCCGATTCCCGATGAGTTCGACGACGAGGGACTCGGGTTGGCAACCTCGCTGAATACCGGGCGCCTTTCGTCGATCCGCAGCGACGCTCTCGAAGTAACGCTGTCGATCGTTCCGGGCGAAAGCGGGGCGCCCGTCTTCATTGCGAGAACGGGTGAGGTCGTCGGTGTCGCCGACTCGCGATTCGACGACGAGCGCAGCATCGGTTTCGCCGTACCGATCGACGATGCTAAGAAGTTTCTCCATCGCTACGATCGAGGTCATGGATTTTAAATTCGCCGTGCGCTCCGATATGGATCGTCGATCGGTCGCCGATCCATTGGAGCGGTGGGATCTGGAAAAATCGCGCGAGGAGATTGAGCCGCGCGGCATAGTTGCCGCGTAACTTCGAAAAGCGGCGCCACGCCTCGTCGCGCTCGCGTAGTTCGGTAACCGGCCGCCGTGAGGCGTCCGCAAGCGTGCTCGAACTCCGAGCGCTCGATCCCCGGGTTCTCTTCGATATCGTCGACGGCGAAATAGCGTGCCAGGTCGTGCGTGGCGTGCCGGCCGACATTGAAGAATATCCGGGCTTGTCCGTCGTGGACTCCCTCGATCGTCGTCATCATCAGCGTCGCCGCGTCGAGCAGCGTTCCCAGCGTGCCGACCCAGGATTGCTCGTCGTGACTCGAACGGAAAAAGGCCAGGACCGGATACGCTAAATGGCTCTCCATGACGGCCGCCGCCCACCGCTGCCCATCGAGCATCAGCGTCGCAAGGTCGTCCTGCGTGCGCGAGTAGCCGGCGATCGCGAGCAAATTGACGCCGCTGGGAGGCGTGCCGGCTCTTGCCGCGGTCGTCACGACGAAGGATTCCCGCTGCTGAAAGTTACCGAAAATTGCAAATAGATAGGCGGTGGTGATGGAAAGCAACGAGAGGCCGCCCAATGCGGCCAACACGGAGGCGAGCCGTGCGGACGCGCTGTGGGCGACGACGTCGCCGAAGCCGATCGTCAGCAGCGACGTACCCGCGAAATAGAGGATCGTGGCGAAAGATGCGTTGGAGGGCGTGATGCCCGCGCGCATACCCCACAACATCAGCGCGAACCCAAAGATCAACAGCGCTACCCAGAACCCGATCAGGGCGATCAGCATGAAGGGCGCAAAGACCGCCAGCAAATCTTCGCGCCGGTCGTCATTGCGCGGAAAGATCCGCCACGCCGCGCGCGGCCAAAGCCACCACATGAGCCGCCAGAAATGAAAACTGACTCGGTACCGCCGCCCCGTTGCGCGAGGCATCACCACCGATTGGAAGACGTCGTTGAGCGCCGCAACGATGATCGAAAGTCCCAGCGCGATGCTCGCGCCGTTCAGCAGCATGGTCTCGCCGATTCGTCGCGGCGGGGCGCTACGCCGCTTGAGGTCGAAGGTCCATTTTAATGGCGGTCGTGTTTGTCACGGGGCCGGCGAGCTCGGGGAAGAGCGCATTCGGCGTGCGGCTAGCCCGCGAAAGCGGTTGTGACGTCACCTACATCGCGACCGCGCCGGGTGCGCCCGAAGACGTCGATTGGCGCGCGCGGCTTTTACGTCACGTTCGCGATCGTCCCGCATCCTGGCGAACGGTCGAGACGGCGGCGATGTCGCGCGAAGGGCAAATTGCGCTCTTTCGTACGGCCGGGGCCGGCACGTGCTTGCTCGTCGACGCGCTGGGCACGTGGCTCGCGGCACGCATTGCCGAGCGAATCGATCTGCTCGAAATCGATTACTCGGTGCTCGAGTCACAGCTCGACGACGAGGCGGCGGAATTCGTCGATGCGATGCTGCAATCGGAGGCGTATGTCATTGCGGTGAGCGAGCAGATCGGCTGGGACGTCGTACCGGTTGCGGCGTCGGCGCGCCTCTTTCGCGACGCCATGGGACGAATGGTGCAGCGCCTCGCGCGGCGCGCCGAGCGTGCCTATCTCGTCGTAGCGGGCTACGCGCTCGATTTGCACGCCGTCGGCGAGCCCAGCGACGATGGCTGAAGCTCTCGTACTCGTAACCTTTCTTGCCGCAGTCGTACTCCTCGCCGTCACCGCGAAGCGGCTCCGAGTTCCATATCCGATCGCGTTCGTGATCGGCGGTATGGCACTCGCTTTTACGCGCCACGTGCCGCGGCCGCATCCGGACCCCGAGCTCATCATTCTGGTCGTCGTACCCCCGCTGCTCTTCGGTGCGGCGTGGTCCACCGATTGGTTCGACTTGAAACGCAACGCGCGGCCGATCACGCTGTACGCCGTCGGATTGGTGCTCTTCACCATGACGGTCGTGGCGGCCGTCGTGCACGCGACCGTACCGGCGTTTACGTGGCCGCTCGCGTTTACTCTTGGCGCGATCGTTTCGCCGCCTGACGCCGTCGCGGCCGAAGCCATCTTCGAACGTTTGGCGATTCCGCATCGCATTGCCGCGATAATCACCGGAGAATGCCTGCTCAACGACGCCACCGCGCTCGTGCTCTACCGCTTCGCGCTTGCGGCGGCGATTTCGGGCACGTTTTCGTTGGCGCGCGCGAGCGTTGCGTTCGTCGTCGTCGCCGTCGGCGGAACGCTGGTCGGTATTGCCGCCGCTTTTGTGCTGGAATGGATTCTGCGCTACATCATGCGGCGCGGTTTCGCCGATCCGATGATCGTCAGCGTCGTTTTTCTGCTCGCACCGTTCGCCGCGTATCTTCCCGCGGAGGCGCTGCACGTTTCGGGCGTCCTCGCCGCGGTCTTTGCGGGAATCGTGCTGAGCCGGCGCGCCTCGGGCTTCATCGATTCGGAGTCCCGCGTGCTCGCCTCTTCGGTTTGGCGGCTGCTGATCTTCGTGCTCAACGCGTTCGCCTTTTTGCTCATCGGCCTCGAGCTCCCGCAGATCGTCGAATCGTTGATACCGCACGTTCGCGACTACGCGCTCTACGGATTGCTGATCGGCGCGACGGTGATCGTTGTGCGATTGCTCTGGGTCTTTCCGGCCGCTTATATCCCGCGCATGTTGAGCCGCCGGCTGCGCGAGCGAGATCCCGTTCCGCCGTGGCCGCAACTCGTCGTGCTCGGCTGGTCGGGGATGCGCGGCATCATTTCGCTTGCCATCGCTTTGGCATTACCCTACACGTTGGGGGACGCGCCGTTCTCGCAGCGCAGCGTGATGATCTTCTTTACGGTATGCGTCGTCTTCGTGACGCTCGTCTTCCAAGGTTTGACGCTCGGCCCGCTCATCGAGCGGCTCGGCGTAACGGAGAGCAGCAGCGGTCAAAAGCGCGAAGCCGGTTTACGCATACGCGCGCTCGAAGCGGGAATCGCGAAGCTGACTGAAGAGGAGGAACGCCGCAAGACCGCGCTCGAGCGCGAAGTCGCGGACCGAATTTTGGAAGAATATCGTCAGCGGATCAGCGTGTTGCGCGGCAACGCCGACGTCGTCGAGACCGAGGAGATCAAAGAGAGCCGCGTCGATCGCACGCTGCAAAAGGAGGCGCTTGCGGCAGAGCGGCGAGCGATCCTCGCAATGCGCCACGCCGGCGAAATTCCCGACGAAATCTATCGCTCGATCGAGTACGACTTAGATTTAGCGACGCTGCGCCTGAGTTAGGGCGAAACCGAAGGCGACGGAAGCGGGCTCGCGTTCGTTGGGCTTGGCGCGGGACTCGTTCCCGGTGAAACGATCGCCGAGACCGCCGGGCTCGGTGAGACGCGCGGCGTGGGAGTAGAGGGTGGCGAGAGCGTCGGCTGGCCGGCCGGGTAGGTCAGCGGAACGAGCCGGATGTAACCGATCGAGACGGTCGAATCTTTTGGAATCGTCGTGTCGGCCGTGACAGTCGTGTACCCGGCTGCGCGCGCCGTCACCGTTTGATCACCGGCAACCGCTCGCAGCGTAAAGCCGCCATTCACGTCGGCTCGCGTCGTAAAGAGGGAGCCCACCGAGACGAGCGCGTTCGGAATCGGCCTGTTGTTGGTCGCGTCGAGGACTCGGCCCGCAACGCGGCCGTAATCTTGAACGCCGACGACATTCGGCGGCGCCGAACAAGCATCGCCGAGTGCAAAGAGCACGATCATCCCGAGAACGGCGTGACGCATTCATACTTTCTTACGCTTTTGCCCGTGAAGTTCCCCGAGAAGATTCACGATCGGCGCCTCGGAGCCGCCACGGGCCGGGGGCCGGCAGAACGTGCGAGCGGATGCGAGGGCGGTTGGTCGCTTTCTTCTTGCAGAGAGCGCGCACGAGCGCCAGGTGTCCCGCATGGCTTGTGAAAACTTTCACAAGCCATGAATCCGTACGCCCCCGTCGCGATCTACCTCTGTGTGGCCGTCGCCGCGGCCCTGCTTTTCACCGTTTTGCCGGGCTTGTTGGCCCGCCCCAAACCAAATCGGCACAAGCGCGAAGCGTACGAGTGCGGAGTGGAACCGACGTCCCCTGTGGCGGGGCGCTTTCCCGTCCGCTTTTATCTCATTGCGATGCTCTTTGTCGTCTTCGACGTGGAGGCGGCCTCGTTCTATCCCTGGGCGGTCAAGATGCACGCGTTGCGCGTCTTCGGGCTGCTGGAAATGGTGATCTTCATCGTAGTGCTCGCGATCGGCTATGCCTACGTCTGGAAAAAGGGCGGGTTTGTGTGGCGGTAGAGCCGGGCCAATTCATGCTCGCGCGCCTCGACGACGTGGCGCGATGGGCGCAGAGCTCGTCGGTCTGGCCGCTCACGATGGGCTTGGCCTGTTGTGCGATCGAGATGATGAGCGTCACCGCACCCGAGTACGACATTGCGCGTCTCGGCTCGGAGGTCTTCCGAAGTTCTCCCCGTCAGGCCGATCTGATGATCGTCTCCGGCCGCGTCGCACAGAAGATGGGCCCGGTCGTCAAGCGTCTCTACGATCAGATGGCGGATCCGAAGTGGGTGATCTCGATGGGCGCCTGCGCGAGCTCAGGCGGTATATTCGACAACTATGCAGTCATCCAAGGCGTCGATACGATCATCCCGGTCGACGTCTACGTTCCCGGCTGTCCGCCGACGCCCGACGGTCTGCTTTACGCGGTGAACTTGATTCAGCAGCAGATCCGCGAAGGCGGCCGCGGCGGGATTTTGGGTGCCTAGCACACAGACACCGCCGCTCGCCGGCGCCGCCGTCGATCCGCCGAGCCTACGCCCACCGATCGACGATGCATCGATCGAGCGCGTCGCTCCCGCGCAGCTGCGCGCGCGACTCGAGGCACTCAAAGCCGACGGTTGGGCGATGTTGATCGATATCGGCGGCGTCGATTATCTCGAGCGAAAGCCGCGCTTCGACGTCGTGTACCACCTGATGAAACTGCCTGCGAAGCAATCGAGCGTCTCGGAGGTGGGCACTCCGCCCCGTCTGCGGATTCTCTGCGGCGTCGACGATGGGCAGCCGCTCCCGACGGCTGCGGACTTATGGAGATCCGCCGATTGGGCGGAACGCGAAGTCTTCGATCTTTTCGGCATCATTTTCGAGGGCCATCCGGATTTGCGTCGCATTCAAATGCCGCACGATTGGGAAGGGTACCCTTTACGCAAAGATTATCCGATGCGTGGACCCGCCCGCGAGCGTTCGCCGCGTCCCAGCTTTGCGAATAAGAGCAACGTTGTCGCCGGTACTCCTCCGACTGGGCGCACCCTCGAAGCGTTGCAAGAAGAAGTGAAGAGGGCGCGCGAATCGTGAGCGTTTACGCAAAGGCTTTGACGCCTGACGTCGTTACGCAAACGGGAAACACCATGGTGTTGTCGATGGGACCGCAGCATCCGTCGACGCATGGCGTCTTGCAAATCGTGCTCGAGATCGACGGCGAGAATGTCGTCAAGGCAGATCCGGAGATCGGATATCTTCACACCGGAATCGAGAAGAGCGCTGAGGGTTTGTTTTGGACGCAAGCCCAGACTGTCATCGAGCGCATGGATTACCTCGCGCCCTCTTCAAATGCGCTCTGCTACGCCCTAGGCGTCGAAAGGCTTCTCGGTATCACCGACCGCATTCCGGTGCGCGCGCAAGCCGTGCGCGTTCTCTTGATGGAGCTGACCCGAATAGCTTCGCACTGCGTTTGGCTCGGAACGCACGGTATCGATCTGGGCGCGATCTCGGTGTTCTTCTATTGCTTCGATCTGCGCGAGAATATCCTCGATCTGCAAGAGGCGTCGGGCGGTGCGCGCATGCACCCGAACTACGTGCGGGTCGGCGGACTCAACGGCGACCTCCCCGACGGCTACCTCGCGAGGCTCGACGCGCTCATCGAAAAGTTCCCCGGACGCATGCGTGAGCTGCGCGGCCTCTTGCAAGCAAATCCGATCTTCCAAGACCGCACCATCGACGTGGGGTATCTCAAGCCCGAAGACGCGGTCGCGTGGGGCATTACCGGCCCGAGCCTGCGCGCGAGCGGCATCGCGTACGACGTCCGAAAGGCGCGCCCGTACAGCGGATACGAAGAGTACGAGTTCGCCGTTCCGACGCGCGAAGAAGGCGATGCGTACGCGCGTTTCTTGGTGCGCCTCGATGAAATGGACGAGTCGATGCGCATCATCGAGCAGGTGCGCCGCCGGCTCGATACTCCGGGCCTCGTGATGATCGACGACACCAAAGTCGCGCTGCCTCCCAAAGAGACGATCGCGCTCTCGATGGAGGCGCTCATCCACCATTTCAAGCTTATCAGCGAAGGCTTTCGCGTTCCGCCGGGCGACGTCTACCAGTCGGTCGAATCGCCGCGCGGCGAGCTCGGCTACTATATCGTCAGCAACGGCGAAAACCGTCCCTGGCGCATCCGCACGCGGCCGCCGAGCATGTACAATCTGCAGGCGCTCAAAGGCATCGCTCCCGGCAATCTCATCGCCGATCTCGTCGTCATGATCGGCTCGCTCGATCCGGTTTTTGGTGAGGTTGACCGATGAGCTTGACCCGCTCGGGCGCGCGATACGGCGGTTCGGGGACGCTCGTTTTTTCGCGTCCTGCGAAAAAGCTGCTCGCCTCGTCGTCGCTCTCGCCCTCCGGGCTTCGCTCCTCCCTTCACACGCCCCTCACTGCCGCATCGCGCCCCTCGCTAGCGCGTCACCGGTTGAATAAATGACTGAGCGAGAGAAGAATTTTCCTCAGTTGTTGGCGCGGCTAAAACCTCAATGCGAGAGCATCATCGCGCAATACGAGGAGAAGCGATCGGCGTTGCTGCCGTTGATGCATCTTTTTCAGGAGTACGAGGGCTTCGTGAGTCGCGACGCGATGCGGGCCGCGGCAGAAATGCTCGGGCTCACGGTAGCCGAGGTCGAAGCGACCGTTTCGTTCTACACGCTGTTCTATCCGAAGCCCGTTGGAAAATACATGCTACAGGTTTGCCGTGGATTGGCATGTACGATCAACGGTGCCGAAGACATCATGGCGTAC
The DNA here is from genome assembly GCA_963815165.1 of Vulcanimicrobiota bacterium. Taxonomy (GTDB): domain Bacteria; phylum Vulcanimicrobiota; class Vulcanimicrobiia; order Vulcanimicrobiales; family Vulcanimicrobiaceae; genus Cybelea. Next base: position 194,065 of record CAWFFL010000003.1, on the reverse strand, counting down.
TTTCGCGAGAAGCTGGACATCGGGCATTTACAGACGACGCCGGACGGAACGTTTTCGTACGAAGAGGTCGAGTGTCTGGCGGCGTGCGATCGCGCGACGTGCATGCAGGTGAATCTCGAATTCGTCTACGATCTGACGCCGCAGAAGATCGACGAGATGCTGGCTGCGATGCGCGCAGGGCGTTCCGAAACCGCGCCGATGGAGCAGACCGAGAAGCCCGGCAGCACCTGGACGATCCCGCAAGACGCGCAAATCGCAAAAGGCGGAAAGTCGCGGGGCGCAGCGGGAGTACCGCGTCCGGATAATGCCGGCGGGCGTCGGCGACCCGAGCGGCATCATTATGCTCGACAATATCATCAACCGTAACGTCTACCGTTTTGCCGGAACGAGCGAGCGCGCAGTCCTCGATTCGCGCGCAGTCGTCGAGACGGTTGACGAAGAGAGCGCGCATGCCGGTCACTAAAGTGCTCACCGAAGGTATCGGTGAGGTCGACATGCGCGGCATCGACGTCTACCGGCAGCGCGGCGGATACAAACAGTGGGAACGCGTGGTGCGCGAGCTGCAGCCCGTCGACGTGCTCGATCTGGCGGAGCAATCGGGCCTTCGCGGACGCGGCGGCGCCGGCTTCCCGACCGGGCGCAAATGGTCGTTCCTGCCCAAGGACGCCGACACGCGCTATCTCGTCTGCAACTGCGACGAGGCGGAACCGGGCACGTTCAAAGATCACATGCTGCTCGAGAGCGTTCCGCACTTGATCGTCGAGGGGATGCTCATCGGCGCCTACGCCATCGCCTCGCACCACGCGTTTATCTACATTCGCGGCGAGTTCAAGCGAGGTTACGAAATTTTTTGCAAAGCATTGGACGAGGCGCGCGCGGCCGGTTACGTCGGCAAGAATCTCTTCGGCAGCGGTTTTGATCTCGAAATCACGGTGCATCGCGGCGCGGGCGCCTATATTTGCGGCGAGGAGACCGCCTTGCTCAACTCTCTGGAGGGCAAGCGCGGGGAGCCGCGATTGAAGCCGCCTTTCCCCGCGGTCGAAGGCCTCTATCGCAAGCCGACGATCGTCAACAACGTCGAAACGCTCGCCTACCTCGTTCCGATCCTGGAGCGCGGCGCACAGTGGTTTGCCGCGGTCGGCACCGAGCGCAGCAAGGGCTACAAGATCGTCTCGGTATCGGGCCACGTGCAGCGACCGGGAAACTACGAGATTCCGCTCGGCACGACGGTGCGCGAGATCATCGATCTGGCGGGGGGTTTGCGCCCAGGACGGACGCTGATGGCGGTGCAGCCCGGCGGCGGGTCGTCGGCCTGCATTTTCGAAGAGCATCTCGACTGGTCGTACGATTACGAGAGTATGACGAATGCCGGATCGATGCTCGGCTCGGGCGCCTTCGTCGTCTTCGACGACACGACCGATTTCGTCAAAGCGGCCTACAATCTCGTCCGCTTCTTTGCCCACGAATCATGCGGGCAGTGCACGCCTTGCCGCGAAGGCGGGAACTGGATGCAGCGCGTGCTCGACCGGCTGGTACAGGGTCGCGGGGTCCAAGGCGACTACGAGATGCTGCTGCGAGTCTCCGGATCGATTACCGGCTTGAATCTCTGCCCGCTCGGCGATTCGATCGAGCCTTTCCTGAAATCCGTCATGGTGCGCTTCCCCGATCAATTCAAGTCGCGAATCGCCGCAGTAGCGGAGCTGCAGCCGGTATGAGCGCACCGCCGGTCGCGCGCAGCGCGGAGATGGTAAGCTTGACCATAGACGGCGTGCCGGTCAGCGTGCCAAAAGGCACGCTGCTCGTCGAGGCTGCCAAGACGATCAAGCAGCAGATTCCGATCTATTGCTATCACAGCAAACTCGGGCCCGCCGGCCTCTGCCGCATCTGCATGGTCGAAATCGAAGGTATGCCCAAGCTTCAGATCGCGTGCAACACGGTCGCCACGCAAGGAATGATCGTGAAAACGCTCGGCGAGCGCGTCGAGACGGCTCGCGCGACGGTGTTGGAGCTCTTTCTCGTCAACCACCCGTTGGATTGCCCGATCTGCGATAAGGGCGGCGAATGCGACTTGCAAGATTACGCCATGGCTTACGCGCGAGGATCCTCCGACGTCGCGGATCCGAAACTCGCAAAGCCGAAAGCCGTCGACTTGGGCCCTACGATCGTGCTCGACGAAGAACGCTGCATCGTTTGTCAGCGTTGCGTGCGATTCGACGACATTATCGCGGATGAGCGTCAGCTCGTCGTCAAAGATCGCGGCGCGCGCGACATCATCGCGACAGCGACCGGCGAGCCGTACAAACACAACTTTACGGGAAACGTGACGGAGCTTTGTCCGGTCGGCGCGCTGACGTCGAAGACGTATCGTTTCAAGTCGCGTCCCTGGGATCTCAGTGCGAACGCAGACGACCTGCACTCAATGCGCCGTCGGTTGCCAACAGCATGCCGACGTGCGACACGAGACGCTCTTGCGAACGATGTCGGTGGAGGACGATCCGATTTCCGACGGATGGCTCTGCGATCGCGGCCGCTACAACATCGGATTCTACGAATCATCCGACCGGTTAACGCAGCCGCTCTATCGCAAGCACGGCGAGTTCGTGCAGATCGGCTGGGAGGATGCGGCGATCTTATGGTCGCGAGCGATTCGGGATGCGCTTGCCGGGGGCGCGTCGCGCGTCGGAGCAATCGGCGGCGGCCGGCTTACCAATGAAGAAGCCTTTGTGCTGCAGCACGTCTTTCGAGCGGCGGGCATAGCCAATCTCGACTGGCGCTGCGGGCGCCAACGTCAAGCGACGCCGGGATCGCAGGGCGGCGCGCTCGAGCGGATCGACGACGTGCAAGCCGTCGTCATCGCCGGCGAGTCGCCGGAGGAGCGCGCGCCGGTGCTCTGGCTGCGGGTCCGAAAAGCGGCGCTGCAGCGCGGCGCCCAGATCATTCATGCTGCAAGCGTGCAAAAGGCGCGCGACGCGGTCGGCGGTGCGTCACGCGTCGCGCTGATTTGGGACGGCGTGGACCTCGCGCTCGGACGCGCGTACGCCGAGGCATTTACCGGAGTCGGAGAGCTCTCGACGTACGTCACGAGCGAACAGCCCAACGCGCGTGGAGCCGAAGCGATGGGCATGCTTCCTTCGAGCGGGCCGGGATTCGCTTCCGTGCAGTCGGGACTCGACGCTTTTGCCATGCTCGATGCCGCGCGCGCCGGCAATCTCGACGTGCTCTCAATCTTCGGCGCTAATCCGGCGCGCAACGCGCCCGACCCCGCAGCGGCGCAAGAAGCGCTTTCTAAGATTCCGTTCTTGGTCGTCAGCGAGCTCTTTATGACGCAGACGGCGGCGCTGGCGACCCTCGTCTTACCGGCTAAAGGCGCGTTCGAGAAGCACGGGACGACGTTGAACTTGGCAGGCGATCTGCTCCCGGTCAACGCCTCGCTCGAGGCTCCCGACTCGGTGCTTTCCGATCTCCAAATGCTGACGGCATTAGCGGAACAGCTCGGCGTCCGCGATCTCTACGGCGGACGATATTCATCGCGCCGTCGTGACGAACGTCGCGAAAACGCCGCCGGATTTCACCCTCGGCGACGCCCGCTTCGAATCCACAAGCGTCATCCCGAGCGCAGCGAGCGCAGTCGAAGGACCCTCGATTCTGTCCGGCGGCGGCACGTGGATGCACGATCCGCGTCTCGCGACGCTGCGCGCGGAGATCTCTTAACGGTGCCCTGGTGGATAATCGTCCTCATCAAATCAATCATTCTGCTCTTCGTCGTCGTGACGTCGTTTGCGTACGCGATGCTCGTCGAGCGCAAAGTGCTTGGATGGATGCAGTTGCGTCCGGGACCGAACCGCGTCGGTCCGTGGGGCTTGCTGCAGCCGGCCGCCGACGCCGCGAAGCTCATTCTCAAGGAAGACCTCACGCCCGAGACTGCCGACCGGCTCCTCTATAAGATCGCGCCATTCATCTCGCTGCTCACCGCGTTTTCGGTCTATGCCGTGATTCCGTTTGGGGCGTCGTCTTCAGGCACGTGGGCAATCGGCAACGTCAATGCCGGCATCCTTTTCATCCTCGCGATCACGTCGCTCGGCGTATACGGCATCTGCTTGGGCGGCTGGGCCTCCGGTTCGAAGTACCCGCTTTTGGGCAGCGTGCGGTCGACCGCGCAGATGATCAGCTACGAGCTGGCGATGTCGCTCTCGCTCATTGGTGTGTTGATTCTAGCCGGAACCACGTCGCTCGATGGGATCGTTAACGCGCAGCTCCGCTGGTGGTTCTTCGTCCCGCAGTTCGTCGGCTGCGTGATCTACGTCATTACGGCCGTTGCCGAGACCAACCGCGCGCCGTTCGATCTGGTCGAAGCCGAGACGGAGCTCGTCGCGGGTTTCCACACCGAATACTCGGGACTGCGCTTCGGGCTGTTCTTCATCGCCGAATACGTGAACATGCTGACGATTTCGTGCCTGGCGACGCTGCTTTTCTTTGGCGGATGGAACGCGCCGTTCCGGTTCACCGCGATTCCCGGCGTAGGCTGGTTCGTTATCAAGGTCGCCTGCTTCATGTTCTTCTATATGTGGCTGCGCGCGACGTTGCCTCGGCTGCGGTATGACCGGCTGATGGCATTTGGATGGAAAGTCTTGCTTCCGGTGGCGATGTTGAACCTCGTCGTCACCGCGGTCGTTGTCGCGTATAAAGGATAGTCGATGAACTCACGCAAGCATCTTTTCAACGTTGCGGCGATTTTGCGAGGGTTGTCGATCACCTTCGGTTTCATGTTCCGCCGGCGTCCGACGATTCAGTATCCGTCGCGAAAGAAGCAGCACGCACCACGTTTTCACGGGCTTCACGAGCTCCGCCGCTATTCCGACGGGAAAGAACGCTGCATCGGCTGCGAACTCTGCTCGAGCGTCTGTCCCGCCAACGCAATCACGGTGATCGGCGCGGAGAACTCGCCGGAGGATCGCCGTTCGCCGGGCGAACGATATGCCGCTCGTTATGAGATCGACGAGTTGCGATGCATTTTCTGCGGGATGTGTGAAGAGGCGTGTCCGACCGACGCCATCGTGCTGACGCCCCGCTTTGAAATGTCCGATTTCCGGCGCGGCTCGTTCATCTACGATAAGGACCGGTTGATCGTGCCGATCGAAGCGGGCGTTGGGACGCCCCCCGACGATCGTCCCGGCGGAATTCCGGGCGATCTCGGACTCGTCGCGACGATCAAATCGACGACCGACGTCGAGCGCGGCTACCCTGCGACGTGGCGCGGCGAAATCTTGATGCAGCAACGCGAAGGTTTGACGCTCGTGAAAAGAGATGACGCCGCCCAATGATTGAATTTTGGGTGTTGGCGGTGATTCTTATTGCGAGTGCGGTGTGGACGGTCTCGGCGAGCAAGCCCGTCTATAGCGTGGTTGCACTGCTCTTGAACTTTGGGGCGCTCGCGGTTACGTACATTACGCTATCGGCCGAGTTCTTGGCGGTTATTCAGATCATCGTCTACTCGGGCGCGATCCTCGTACTCTTCGTTTTCGTCATCGCGTTATTGAGCAGCGGCGTCAGCCCCTTTGCCGTCGGGCCCAATCGCCTGCCCAAGATCTGGGTTCCGGGGGGAATTTTCGTCCTGCTTTCACTCGGCTTTCTCGTACACGCGGTCTCCAAAGCCGTGGTTGCGGTGCCGCATCGGCCGAGTGGACCGGTCGGCGCCGCAAACGTCTTCGGAAGTGTCGGCGATTTCGGCACGGCTCTCTTCACCGTGCAGCTTCTGCCTTTTGAAGTGACGGCGCTCATTCTAATGGTCGCAGTCATCGGCGTCATCACGCTGGGCGGGGAGCAAATGCAAGAGGCCGAGCCTCGGCGCGAGCGTCAACGTACGGACCGCGCGATGCGTGAGGCGATTCTGCGCGAGGGAAGCGACTGATGGCCGTTCCCGTCATGAACTACGTTGGTCTCGCCGCCGTCCTTTTTTTCATCGGCATCATCGGCGTCATAGTGCGCCGTAATCCGCTCGTGATGCTCATGAGCATCGAGCTGATGTTCAACTCGGCAAACCTGCTTTTCATCGCCTTCGCTCGACAGTGGTTGCAGAACTCGGGCCAAATCTTCGCTTTCCTCGTCATTACGGTCGCGGCGGCGGAAGCCGCGATCGGCTTGGCGATCATCGTTACGACGTTTCGGCCGGAGAGATACGTCGACGTCGACGACATAAAGGCGCTACATGGCTGAGATGCAAGCGCCGAGCGCGCAAAAAAAGGCGACGAAGTGAACCACCATCTGTTGGGAGTGAGCGGGTCGTATCCGCTGATCGTCGCGCTCTGGCTGCTGCCGCTAGCCGGCGCGGTCCTTTGCTGGGCGTTCGGACCGCAACTGCGCATGCTGGCAGGATGGATCGCATCGGGACTCGTCGGCGCGTCGTTCGTGCTCGCGGCGTTATCGTGGCACGATGCGACGCAGAACGTAGCCGGCGCTCTGGGTGCTAGTCAAGCATTGTTTGCGTGGATGCCGGGGTTCGATTTCGGGCTCTTGCTCGATCCGCTTTCGCTGATCTGGACGTTCATTATCACCGGTGTCGGGTTCCTGATCGTCTTCTACTCGATCGGCTATATGGAAGGCGATCGCGCGTACGCGCGGTTCTTCGCGTACATGAGTTTCTTCGTCTTCGCGATGCTCACGCTCGTGCTCTCCGACAACTTCGTCGGGTTGCTCGTGGGTTGGGGTCTCGTGGGCGTTGCGTCGTACTTTCTGATCGGCTTTTGGTTCGATCGGCCGTCGGCGGTCGCGGCGGCGCGCAAGGCGTTCGTCATCAACGTCGTCGGCGATGCCGGAATGATGTTCGCGATCTTTCTGATCTTCGCCAACGTGCACTCGATCGCGTTCGGTGACGCGTTTGCCGCGGCCGGTACGTTCGGATCGGCGCTGCTCTTCTGGATCTGCGCGACGCTCTTCATCGGCGCCGCGGCGAAGTCGGCACAAGTTCCACTGCACACGTGGCTTCCCGACGCGATGGAAGGTCCGACGCCGGTCTCTGCGCTGATTCATGCGGCCACGATGGTGACCGCCGGCGTCTATCTCGTCGCGCGCTGCGCGCCGCTGTGGAGCCACAACGCCGAGGCACAGCTTCTCGTCGGCACCGTCGGGGGTGTAACCGCAGTGGCCGGAGCGATTCTCGGTACGGCGCAATGGGATATCAAACGGATTCTCGCCTACTCAACGATGTCGCAGATCGGCTACATGATCATGGGCGTCGGCGTCGGCGCTTACGAGGGCGGGATCGCGCATTTCTTTACGCACGCGTTTTTCAAGGCGCAGCTCTTCCTGACCGCCGGCTTGGTGATTCACGCGCTCGCCAACGAACAGGACGTTCGCAAAATGGGCGGATTGTGGAAGAAGATGCCGTTCGCATTCTGGGCGATGCTCACCGCCGTGCTCTCCATTTGCGGTATTCCCGGTTTCAGCGGCTTCTTTTCGAAGGATCAAGTCATTTACGGTGCACTCGCGCATGGCCATCCGTGGCTCTATGCCGCGGGCGTGCTGACCGCGGGTATCACGGCGTATTACATGTTCCGGCTGCTCTTCATCGCGTTTTTCGGCGAATATCGCGGCGAGCTCGATCTCGGGCATTTGCACGCGCCCGGCTGGGTGATGAACGCTCCCGTTGCTATTCTCGTGATACCTACGGTCGCCATCGGTGGCGCGCTGATGGCCGGCCGGAATTCGCCGTGGGAGCAGTTTTTTGCGCCGCAGTTCGGCGTGCAGATGGCGCCGGTTTCCAATCTTGGACCGCCGGCGATTTCGGAAGGGATGACGTCCGCTATCGTTTTTCTGCTCGTGATCGTCGGTTTTGCGATCGCCTGGTGGCGTTACGGAACAGCCAGCGCGCAGCAGGATGCCGTCGGGCGCCTCGACGGCGAAACGCGCGCGATGCCGGCGATCCTCGTCAATCGATTCTACGTCGACGACTTGATCGACGGGCTTTTCGTGCGCCCCGCGCAGCGCCTCGGCGCATTTTTCGGGCGGATGCTCGATCCCAACGTGATCGACGCTGCCGTTCGCGATCTCGTCTTTTGGGCGCGCTGGCTCGGCGCGGTCGTGCGTTCCTTCCAAACCGGCTTGGTGCGCGCATACGCCCTCATACTGGTCTTTGGCGCCGCCTGCTTCATCGTGTATTACGCCTTCCAAGCCGGAGCGGTGGTCCGTTAGATGGTGCTCGTTATCGCCACTTTTCTGCTCCCGATCGTTGCGGGCGGCTTGCTCTATGCGCTGCCCCGTGACGATCGCCGGCTTTCGCGTTCGATCGGAACGCTGGTCGCACTGGCGACCTTCGCAATGCTCGTCGCCGGCCGCAATGCGCAGTGGAGCGTGCGCTGGCTCTCGCGTCCGTTTCATGCAGCGTTCCATTTCGGGACCACGCCGGTCTCGTTTTGGATCGCTTTGCTGCTCGCGCTCTGCACGGCTTGCGCGATCGCGACGACGCGCGTGGCGCGAACGCGCGACTTCGTCGCTCTGCTGCTGATGCTCGAAGGCACGATGCTCGGCCTCTTTTTGGCGCGCGACCTGCTGGTCTTCGCGCTCTTTTGGGATCTCATGCTCGTCCCGGTCTTCTTCGGACTGATTGGTTGGGGCGAGCATCCCGCCACCGCGTGGCGCTATTTCATTTACAACTTTGCAGGCGGCTTGACGCTCTTGCTCGCGACGGCGGCATTTGGAGTCATCTACGGCTCTACCGACGTCATCGGTCGCGGCGGCGGGCATCTCGTGGGCGGGTGGGCACCGTGGATCTACGCCGGCTTCGCGTTTGCGTTCTTGGTGAAGACGCCGATTTGGCCGCTTCATACCTGGATGCCGCCGACGTATAGCGGACTACCCCCGCCGATGGTCGCCGTCGTCTCCGCCGTCCAATCCAAGGCGGGCCTCTACGGATTTCTCGTCGTCGGAATCGCCTTGCTTCCCGACTACGTGCACCAGTACGCGTTGCCGCTGATGGTGCTGGGCGCGATCTCGCTCGTCTACGGCGCGGTGATCGCGCTGGTGCAGAACGATGCAAAGCGGATCGTCGCCTACTCGTCGCTCTCGCACCTCGGTTTGATCGCCATTGCGATCGCTTCGGGCAATTCGTTGGCCTTGCGCGGCGCACTCGTCTATATCATCGCGCACGGCCTTTTCTCGGCGGCGCTTTTCTTACTGCTCGGGTACGTCGAGGAGCGCGAGGAGACGCGCTCGCTGCTGCGCCTCGGCGGCTTGGGTTGGAAGAATCCGCGCCTCGGCGGCGCGCTCTGCATCGCCGCACTCGCTGCGCTCGGCTTGCCGGGACTGGCGGGCTTCGCCGGCGAGCTGATCATCCTGATCGGCGTTTATCAGGCCGGCTATACCTGGCCAGTCGTCGTGGCGCTCATTGCGATCATCATCGCGGCAGCATATTTGATCCGGCTCTATCAAGACGTCATGAACGGCCCGCAAGTAGATGACGTGCCGGTTCGCCGCGATCTGTCGTGGCTCGAAGGCCTCGCCGTTTCGCCATTGCTGGCGGCGCTCGTTCTGCTGGGCGTCTATCCGGCGCCGCTGTTGAAGCCATGACGCCGCCGTTCACTCACGCCGACTGGGCAGCCGTTCTACCGGTTAGCGCCGTCGCCGTGACTGCGCTCGTCGTCCTGATCGCAGACCTCTTTACCGACCGCGACGCCGGACAACGCTATTTGCCGATCGTTCTCGCTCTGCTCGGAACTTTTGCGGCCGGAATCCTCGCCGCGCGACAGTTTGGGCACAATCACGACGCATTTTTCGGCGGCTTCATGGTCGGCGGCTTCGCGACCATCTTTCAAGAAATCGTCTTGATGGCGGCCGCAGGCTCGATCATTCTCTACGGTTCGATCGGACCGCCGCAGCGCATTGCCGGAATGATCGCGATTATGCTTTGGAGCGCCTGCGGCGCGATGCTGATGGCCGGCGCGGCAAATCTGATGATGATCTTTCTTGGCCTCGAGCTGCTCTCGCTCGGGCTCTACGCGCTTTGCGGCGCGGTCGATCGCAAGACGGCGCGAGAATCGGCGCTCAAGTACCTGATCTTGAGCTCTACCGCGACGGGCTTTTTGATCTTCGGTTTCGCCCTGCTCTTCGGAGCAACGGGCAGCATTCGGCTCGCCGATTTCGTCAACCCCATGCTGACATCGAGTCCGCTCTTCTGGATCGGTAGCGGCATGTTTTTGATCGGCATCGTCTTCAAGCTCAGCTTGGTGCCGTTCCATACCTGGACGCCGGACGTCTTCGAGGGAGCGCCCCTGCCGGTGACGGCCTTTATGAGCGTGGCAACCAAAGCCGGAACGCTCGCCGTTTTCGCGCGCTTCATCTATGCTGCGTTGCCCATGGGCACGGCGCAGCAGTTGTTGGTTCCGATATGGATCGTTGCGGGCATCTCAATGATCGCAGGAAACGTCGGCATGCTGGCGCAGCACGATCTGAAGCGCCTGCTCGGATATTCGGGCGTGGCACAAATCGGTTACATTCTCGTCGCGCTCGCCGGAACGACGCCGCTGGGCCTGCGATATGCGCTCTACTATTTGACCGCATACGCTCTCATGAACTTAGGGGCGTTCGCAGTGGCGGCGGCGATTTCCGACGACGATGAGGAGGGCGCAAATCTTGCCAACTACGAGGGGCTGGCCCGGCGCCGTCCGTGGCTCGCCGCAGCCATGACGATCTTCCTGCTCGCGCTGGCCGGCTTGCCGCCGACTGCCGGCTTCCTCGGCAAGATATTGATCCTCTCCAGCGGGATCACGAGCGGGTATCTCTGGCTTGCTGCATTGCTGATCGTCGGGACGGCTATTTCACTCTACGCCTACGCGAAGATAATCCGGGCGATGTACGGCACGGAGCACGGCGAGGTGCGCGACGTTCGCCCGTTCGTGCCGCTGGCGTGGACCAGTGCGGCCATCTGCGCCATTTTGGTCGTCGCCATGACCTTTTATCCGCTTACTCCGAGCAACGTTCTGCCGCTGGTGCGCTAGCGGGCACCCCGATCTGCACCGAGTCACGGCCCGCTTGGGCGACGCGCTATAGTATCGTTGAGGTGCCTGCCATGATGCAACGTTTTCTCTCCGTCCTGCTCCTGCTGGCGATGCCCTGCGCAGCGGCGTTTCCGGTTCCGGCCGCAGCCGGGATGACCATTTTCATCCCGCCCGATCAGGCGAAGATGGCCGATCAGCTGGCGGCGATTGCGTATGCGCGTGAGCTCATCGCCGCGGGCGAACTCGATCGGGCGGTTAAACAGCTCGCCGATTTCGTCGCAACGCATCCCGATGGCACCGAAGCGGCCCGGTTCCTCGGCGACCTCTACTATCGGCAGGGACGTTTCGATAAGGCCGAGGCCGTCTATCAGCAACTTCTTGCGCGAAACTCGCACGATAAGCAGACACATAACCGTCTCGGCGTCGTCTATGCCACCGAGAATCAGCTCGATGCCGCCATCGTGCAATTCCAAGACGCGCTTGCCGGGGACCGACTCGATTCGCGATCTGGTGCTGCTGCATCTGCGCAAGGGCGATCTGACGGAGTACGAAGCGCAAATGGTCAGGGCCGGATCGCAAGATCCCAGCGATGCCGATATTCAAGAGGAGCTCGGCGAGATTTTCGAGACCCTGCACCGGCCCAACGAAGCGATCGTTTATTTCCGTCACGCACTCGACGCCGATCCGCGCTCCATCGCCGCGCTCAACGGATTGGGAATGTCGTATCTGGATCTCCACGACCACACGGCGGCGGTGGAGTATCTCGACGACTGCCTGGGCATCGATCCCGTCAACTATGCCTGCCTCGACAACCTCGGCGTTGCGAAGATCCAAGCCGGTGAATACGAAGGCGCGTTATCGACCTTCAAGCGCGCGCATGCGCTCGAGCCCGAACGGCCCGAGGCCCTCGTGAACTTCGGTTACATCGCCGACCAGCACGGCGACTGGAAGGGCGCGGTGGCGTATTACGTGCAGGCCATTTCGGTCAATCCGTTCGTGCCCGAGTCATACGTCAATCTCGGGATCGATTACGAACACAACGGCCTCTATTCGCTCGCAGAGTCGGCGCTGCTCAAAGGCGTCGCCGCCGCGCCGTACGATGGTCGCGTCCGTTATCTCCTGGCCCGCGCTTACGCGGCGCAGGGGCAGAAGGCGCTCGCACTGGCGCAGCTCAAAGCCGCGCAGTCCTCGCTCGATCCCGATGTCGCGCAGATCGCCAAAGAAGAGTCGGCCCGCCTCATGGAGTCTTCCGAAAACCCCCAATAAAATCTAGGCTCGTTTACTCCCTAGCGATACAATCGATTTCGATCGAGGCTCCCCGCGGTAAGGCGGCGACAGCGACGGTCGAGCGCGCCGGCCGCGAGAGCCCGAAGTACTTCTCGTAAATTGCATTGACCGCGGCGAAGTCGTTCATATCGACGAGATAGATCGTCGTTTTCACGACGTTTGCGAATTCGAATCCCGCCGCACAGAGCACCGCGCCGAGGTTTTCGATCGCGCGCTCGGCTTGCGCGGCGGCGTCGCCGGAGACGAGCGCGCCGCTCTGCGGGTCGAGCGCGATTTGGCCGCTGCAATAGAGTTCGCTGCCGCACTGGATCGCCTGGCTATAGGGGCCTATCGGACGCGGCGCGTGCGGCGTGAGAATCGCTTCCGGCTTCATTTCAGTGCAGGCTCGCGCGTCATCGTGCCCTTGAAGGTCATCGGCGGCTCCTCGATTCCGAAGTTCGTTGCGATAGAGCGCTTCGATGCGCCCAACCTCGTCGGCGTTCAACGGCGGTGCTTCGCTTGCAGCCGCGAACTCTTCGAGCTGCGCGCGATCGTAGATATTGGGCAGTACGGTCATGACGCGCGGCTCGGCGAGCAGCCACGCGATGGCCGCCTGTCCGAGCGTTCGATTTGGGCGCTCGAGAAAGCGAAGCTGCTCGACTTTCGCAACGCCGTTGATCAGCCACTCCCGCGGGCGATGGCGCCGGTGATCGTTCTTGGGAAAGGTCGTTTCCGCCGTGTAGTGTCCCTCGAGCATCCCGCTCGAGTGAGGAACGCGAATCATGTATCCCGTATCGGCGTTGCTCTCGTACGCCGCGCGAATCTGTTCGTCCCCCGGATACTGCTCGAGCATGTTCCAGATGAATTTGCAGCGTTGCCACGTTGCGCCGGCGCACCGCGTCGACGCCTTCGTAGCGCCAGCCGATCGCCGGACCGAGCGCGACGCCGTACATGCGAATCTTACCTTCGCGTTTGAATGACTCCAGGAGATCCCAGAGCACGTCGTCGTCGATCTGAGCCATCCGTGCATTATGCATCTGATAAATGTCGATGTAGTCGGTTTGCAGCCGGCGCAGCGACGCTTCGAGCGCAGCGCGCACGAAGGCAGGCGAGAAATCCTGCGCGAGTTCGTTCTGTCCCGCGGCGTTCCTGCGACGCGTTTGAAAAGTCGTACCCGAATTTCGTTGCGTAGACGACGTTGCCGACGCCGATCGGCGAAGGCTTTGGCGAGTTGCTCTTCGCTGCGTCCGTTACCGTACGTATCGGCCGCGTCGAAGAGCGTGATGCCCAGGTCGGCGGCGGCGCGCAGCATTTCAATCGCCTCGTCGTCGCTCTTGTCGCCCCACCAACCCGTGGCGGTCGTCCAAAGACCGAAGCCGACTTCGCTGACGGTCACGTCGCTGCGGGGATACGTGCGATACCTCATGCGCGGGCCTTCTCCGTCTGCATCGCCAACACCCCATCATCATGGAACCGTTCGAGCGCGCTACGCGGACGACTTCGAGCGCGTAGGGGCATGGATCGCGGAGTATTTCGAGCATCCCGAAGCCTATCGCGTCGTGCCCGACGTCCGTCCCGGCGACGTGGTCGCGCACTGCCGGAGCGCGCGCCCGAGAACGGCGAGCCGTTCGAAGCGATTCTTTCAGACTTCGCCGGCATTATCGTCCCGGCGACTACGCACTGGAATCATCCGCGCTTCTTCGCCTATTTTGCGACCAGCGCCGCGCCTGCCGCGATTGCGGCCGAGGCCTTAGCCGCAACGCTCGACGTGAAGGCGATGCTTTGGCGGACGTCACCGGCGGCGACCGAGCTCGAAGAAGTGACGATGCGCTGGCTCGGCCAGTTGCTCGCCTTGCCGCCGCAATTGCACCGGCATTATCTACGACACCGCGTCGATCGCCGGCTTCACGGCGTTGGCGGCGGCGCGTGAAGCGCTCGACCTTTGCATTCGCGAAGAGGGAATGGCCGGCCGCGCTTTACCGCCGCTGCGCGTCTACATTACCGGCGAAACGCACTCGCACGTCGAGAAAGCCGCAATCGCGCTGGGCGTCGGACAGCGCAACGTCGTGCGCGTAGCCTGCGATGAGAGTTTCAGAATGCGGCCCGATGCGCTGCGCGCCGCGATCGAGAGCGATCTGCGAGAACGGGATCGAAACCGATGGCGATGGTTGCGACCGTCGGGACGACGTCAACCACATCGATCGATCCGGTTCGCGAGATCGCCGCCATCACGCGCGAATATGGCATCTGGCTGCACGTTGATGCCGCTTATGCCGGAATTGCCGCGATCGTTCCCGAGTTGCGCGTACTGCTCGACGGCGTGGAGCTCGCCGACTCGCTCGTCGTCAATCCGCACAAGTGGATGTTCGTTCCGATGGACTGCTCGGCGCTCTTCGTCAAAGATGAGTCGATCCTTCGCCGCGCCTTCAGCATCGTTCCGGAGTTCGTCCTGACGACGTCGGAGAGCGGCGTCGTCAATTACATGGAGTACGGACTGCAGTTGGGCAGACGTTTCCGCGCGCTCAAACTTTGGTTCGTGCTGCGTCATCTTGGGCGCGGAAGGCATTCGCGAGAAGCTCCGCAGCCATATTGCGTTCGCGCAGGAGTTCGCCGCATGGGTGCGCGCGCGAACCGGAGTGGGAGATCCTCGCGCCGCATCCCTTGTCCGCCGTCTGTTTCCGTTACGCCCCACGCGATCGCAACGAGTCGCAGCTCGAATCGCTCAACGAGTCGATCGTTGCGGCGGTCAATGCGACCGGCGAAGTTTTCATCTCTCACACCAAAATCGACGGCCGCTACGCGATCCGCCTTGCAATCGGAAACTTGCGCACGCAGCGTAGCGACGTCGAGTGCGCCTGGCAAATTTTGAAACGTGAGGCAGCGAGTCCTGAGCGAGCGCAGCGAGTCGAAGGGTCAGGGTGGCAATAGTGGACACGTCGCCGAATTGCGAGTAGAATCCAGCTATGGAGTTTCGGCCAACGCTTTATGCGTTCGGCGTATTTGCCGTTGCGCTACAGCTTTCTGCCTGCACCGCCGCGCAGCGGCAGGTGCAGCCGTCGGTACCGTATGGCGGTTCAGCGCGATGGGACGAAGCGGCGAAAACGCACGATCTTCTCTACGTCTCGGACTTGGGCGCTAACTCCGTCGACGTTTTCACGTACCCGCAGGCCACCCTCGTCGGAAAGCTGACAGGGTTTGGATCGGTCGCGGGTCTCTGTGCCGACAAGGCCGGAGACATCTTCGTCGTCGACGAGGCGGGACCAGTTCAGATGTTCTCACACGGTGGATCCGCACCGGTTCGCAAACTGACGACTTCGGGCGCACCGTACGGATGCAGCGTGGATCCGGTCACCGGGAATCTGGCGTTGACGCAGCTCTCTTCCTACCAGTATGGTCCGATTTCGATTTATGCGAAGGCGAAGGGAAAGGCCACGGATTATCCCGACAAGCAAGTCGACGCGTCGTGGTTTTGCGGCTACGACGGGAGCGGGAACCTCTTCGCGGACGCATGGGACCGCTACGGCAACATGATTCTGCTCGAGCTGCCCAAAGGGAAGAAAAGCTTTTCGATTTTCAAACTCGGCGAAAAATTTGCCAATCCTGGCGGCGTGCAGTGGGACGGTAAGTACGTCGCCGTCGGCAACCTTGGCGGCGGAGTCGTGTATCGTTTAACGGAGAGCGGCCGCCTCGCGGCGACCGTTGCTCTCAAGAACGGCACGAACGTCGAACAGTTTTCGATTTTAGGCTCGACGATCGTCGGCCCAAACGCCCAGAGCCCCGGAAGCGTCGGCTTGTGGCATTACCCCGGCGGCGGTTCGCCGACCAAGGAGCTCACCGGTTTCTCTTATCCGTTTGGCGCGGCAATCAGCGCCGGGTCGTCAGTGAAGTAAGCCGGATACGATGTTAACGACGAGCGCGATGATCGCGGTGCTGTAAGCAAACGATATCAAACCGTGCGCGAGCACGAGGCGGCGGATGCTCTTGCCGGTGACCTGCACGTCGGAGACTTGAAACGTCATCCCGATCACGAACGAAAAATACGCGAGGTCGGCGTAGTTGGGATCCTCGTCTCCCGGAAACTTCAATCCTTGATCGATTCGCGCGTCGCGGTTTTGGTCTCGGTAGAACAGGTGTGCGTACCGAAAGGCCATCATCGTATTGATGAGGAGCCATCCGAGCACGACGGCTCCGAATCCGAGCGCGTAAACGACCGCATCGTGCTTGGGAAAACGATCGCTGGGGCCGTGCCCCAAGATCGCGAACGAGGCAACGAACCCGAAGGCTACCGCCACCAGGACGAGGACGAAGACCGCGTCTCGTCCGGGATCTTGCGCTGCCGCGCGTGCTCGCGTGGGGTTCGCGTCGTATCGTAAGATGATGCTCCAGTGCCAGATCAGCATCGTGATGGCGGCGGCATCGTAACAGGCAACGACGCGCACCATCGGCCTGAGCCAGAGCGGCGCAAACGCGAGCCCTGCCGCCACGACGGCGGCCGTGACGAGAGCGGCGACGATCGGCGTGAGCGCGCGATTCTTCATGAAATTATGCCTAGTAGAGCCGCAAGTATTGTTCGCGCTCCCAGGGATGGACGGCGCGCCGGTACCGTTCGTACTCCTCCAGCTTCGCGTCCCGGAAAGCATGATAGAGATGATCTCCGAGTGAAGCTCGCACGACCGTATCGGCATCGAGCTCGGCGATCGCTTGGCGAAGCGATTTCGGCAGCGTTCGAATTCCGCGTTCGCGGCGCTCCTTTTCGGCGAGTCGTAGGTCGAGCCGACGAGCGGCGGCCCCGGGAGCGTCGCGCGCGCGACGCCATCGGCGGCTGCGCCGACCAGCACGGCCAAGGCAAGATAGGGATTGCAGGCCGGATCGGGACTGCGCATCTCGATTCGCGCCGGCGCATGCCCGGGCGGAACGCGGACGAGCGCATTTGCGCTGCGCTGCGACCATACGGCATAGATCGGCGCGTCCCACGCCGCGACGAGCCGTTTGTACGAGTTCACGGTCGGGTTGCAGATTGCAGTGGTTGCGGCAGCGTGCGCAAGCAGCCCACCGACGACATAGAGCGCGGTCTCTTCATCGCTCGATTCGGCCAGTCGAAAATCGGCATGCAATCCGCTGCCGGCACGATCGGCAAGCGGCTTGGGCATAAACGTCGCCTCCAAATCGAAATCGGCTGCGACGTGTTTGGCAATCGTTCGCAAAGTCAACGCGTGATCGGCGGCCGCAAGCGGATCGTCGTGCGCGACGTCGATTTCGTGCTGTCCGGCGCCATGCTCGTGATGGGCCGATGCGATCGGGACGCTCATCGCGCGCAGCGCGGCAACAATTGCGTTGCGAGCCTCTTCGCCGCGGTCGTTCGCCGAAAAATCGAAGTACGAGCCGACGTCCGACGTCGCCGTTGAATCGAGGCCGCCGTTGCCGCGCTCGAAGAGGTAAAATTCGACCTCGAAACCAACGCGCTGGCCGCTCAGAGCCGGCGCGCTTTCGATCGCGCGCCGTAGCGTCGTGCGGGGACAACCTTCAAAGGGCGATCCGTCGGGCATTGCGATGTCGCAGATCAGCCGCGCCTCGCGCGCGTCGCCGGCCGCGCGCCAGGGATAGACTGCAAAGGTCGATGGATCGGGGCGCAAGCAGCATGTCGAGCTCTTCACCGCGCACGAAGCCATCGATCGAGCCGCCGTCGAACGTCACGCGGCCGTCGAGTGCGGCTTCCAGTTCGTCAATGGGAATCGAAACATTCTTGCTGACGCCCAGAATGTCGGCGAAGACCAATCGAACGAAGCGCACGTTCTGCTCGCGTGCGAGCTGCACGACCTCGCGCTTCGCCGAAGGGCGCGGCAATTTAGTTCGGGTTATGGAGTTCATCGATTGCAACCGCTAAGCGAAGAGTGAGTTGATCTTGAGGAGTATCGAGCGACGCGCGCGCAGATCTCGCCGATTTGCCGCAGCCGATAGAAGACGGTGTGACGGTGAACGTTAGAGCCGCGCGGCCGCGTCCTTCACGTTTTGGCCGACCGCGAAGTAAACCTTGAGCGTTCGCTCGAGCTCGGTCTGATGCTGCTCGTCGTATGCGCGCAGCGGCGCGAGGGTTTCTTCGGCGAAGGCGCGCAGCCGATTGACGTCCGCGCCTTCATAGAGTAGCCGATACGCGCCAAGCTCTTCGTAGGCGCTAACCTGTCCGCCTCCAAAGATGCGCCGGCCGATGGCTAACGCTGCTTCGGCGGCGTCGGCGCTTTCGCGCAAGGCCGGCGGCGCGATCGGCGATTCCCATTCCGCCGGTAGAGGCGCAGCGTGCACTTTGCGCCGCGCGGCGGCCTTCGGCAGCAGCCCCGCGGCCGTTCTTGCGTTACTGGCGTCGATCGCACGCGAGGCCGGAACGAAAACGAAGAGCGTGACGCCGCGCTCGAGCATGCCGACCTCGCCGTCGGTCGACCGAAATGCTTCGCTGGCGAGCGCGCGCATCTCGCTCAATCGCCGGTGCGCGTTTCGTCGGCGACTCTCCGCTTCCAGTGCCACGGCGACGTATGCGCTGGCGCGAGCGCGATGCCGCGCGTGGCAGCTTCTTCGCGCGCGGTCGGCCGCGTCGTGCAACGTGCGCCCTAGAGCGATTCCCAAAAGCCGCGCTTGCGTTCACGAACGCCGGCGCCGTCGCGCGCCATTTCGACGCCGATTGCGGCCGCCGCGAGGCGCAAGAGAATCTCGCGCGTCCGGCGCGGAGTCAGTCGCCGAAGAGCGAGAGCCAACCCAGCTCGACGCTTGCCGGCTGTAATTCGCTGCGCGCGGCCGGGCGCACCGGCTTCGACGACGCTGCGCGCGCTTGGCGGAATCTGGCCGGAACCCGCGGTCGCCAATTGACGCCACTGCGAATCTTCGAGCAGCACGCCGCCGCGCGGCGGCATGCGCGAGGTGCGACGCGAGTGCTCTTGGGTCCGCCTCCCGAGGCGGCGATGCGCGCGAGGGTCTCGCTGAACTCGACGATCTCTTCGGGCGTCACGCCGCGGGATGACGCGGGCGATGCCGCCGCACGCGCGGCAGCTTCTTTGCGACGTCGTCTGGCATGATTGCGTCGATTGCGTCGTCGACCGTAACGATGCCGAGCATCTTGCCGGCGTCATCGACGACCGGCACGGCGAGCAGATCGTATTTCGCGATCGTCGACGCAACGTCGACCGCGGGCGTATTGGGCGCGACCGTGATGAGATCGGTCTGCATGATGCGGTCGATGAACGCCGTCGGCAATGCGAGCAAGAGCGTTCGCAACGAGAGCGTGCCGAGCAGCTGGTCGTCTTTGTCGAGGACATACAGATAATAGATGAACTCCGACGCCGGCGCGATTTCGCGAATCTTTCGAATCGTCGCTTCGGTCGTGCGATGCGGATAGATCCACACGTAATCGGTCGTCATCATGCCGCCGGCGGTATCTTCGGGATACTTCACCAGTTCGCGCAGCTCGCCGGCCGTATAGGCGTTCATCTCGGCGAGGAGTTGCGACTGCTGCTCTTCGGGAAGCTCGGCTAAGAGATCGGCGGCATCGTCGGCGTCCATCTCTTCGATGATGTCGGCGGCACGTTCGGTGCCGATGTCGTCGATGAGATTCTTACGCGTCTCTGTGTCGAGATGCTCGAATGCGTCGGCCGCGGTCTCGTCGTCGAGCTGCCCGACGACCGCGAGCGCTTCGCGTGAAGAAAGATCGCCGATGATCTCGGCAAGTTCGGAGGGATGGAGCCGCGCGAGCCGGCTCTGCTTTACCGAGAGCCGTACCTGCGACGGATTCGCCTCGCGAATCGGTGCGACCGAATCCCATGCGATCATCGAGCGCGGCACGTGCTTGATGCGCGAGAGCCAGCGCCGGCCGAATGAACGAAGGCCGAGCCTGCGCAGCAATCCGGCGAGGCTCACGTCGGCAGCGACGACGCGCAGCCTCCCGCCGGTGTTGGCGACCTCGATATCGTTGATGCGCACGACCTTGCGGCCGTCGACGTCGACGATCTGCTTGTCGAGCAGATCGGCGACGAGATAGAGCTCTTCTTGCTCGGGCGGAGGCGCTTTGGTCGGCGCAATCGTCAGCGCGACGTTGCCGTTGCGATCGACGTCGGCAACCGTCTCGATCGGCGCGAAGCGCGGCCCTCGGCGGTCTTGACGACCAGCCCGTCGATTTGCGGAAAGACGGCATCCGGCTTCCCGACGACAAAATCGGCGACTTTCCCGATCGGCCGGTCGTCGATCGTAACGCGCCGGCCGACCAGTTCGGAGATAAACCCTTCCGTAAACGCCATGCGCTCCTTATTTTAGACGCTGGCTGACTAATCCATGGCCTGAGTCCCCAGCAAGGCGGTGGGCGGACGGCTCAAGCTGCCAGTGGCGCCGCTGCGGGCATCCAGGCGCCGTCGTCGGAGCTTCCATTGCGTCAGCAGTGCGCGTACGAGCCAGGCGGCGATCCAGCCGAGCGCGACGCTATAGAGGCCGAATGAAGCTTCTCGATGCCGAACCACGCGAGCGGAATCACCAGCGCGCTGCAGAGAATGCCGACGGTCATCGAAAATTTCGTGTCGCCGGAGGCTCGGATCGGTGCGAGCGAGACCATCGCCCAGCCTTTGATCGGCAGCGTCACCATGTGCAGTGCAAGTGGCAAGGCGGCAATCGTTGCGATGGCGGCGTCGAGCGTAAAAAGGTAGGCGAGCGGCCATGCGAAGATCGCCACGATCGCGCCGGTGAGCGTCGTGACTACGAGCGAAATGCGCAGCGAGCGCTCGAAGAACCAGCGCGCTCCCGCCGGATCGCGCGCGCCGAGCCGCTGACCGATCACGACCTGCGTCGCGCTCTGGAGCGGGCTCGGCACGACGAACGTCAGATCGGAGACCACGTTGAGCGCGCGAAACGCCGCAACGGCCATCGCGCCGAGCGGCGCGAGCATCGCGACGATGAAGATGTCCGGAACTGTTACGCCGAGGAGAAAGATTGCTTCCGGCAATCCGAGCAGCGCGCAACGTTTCGCCAGCGACCACGAGAGTTCGCGCTCTGCGAAGACGCGATACGCCGGGCCGCCGAGCGACATAATATACTGCATACGCGGCAGCGATCGTCTCCGAAAGCAACGACGAAACGCCGGCACCGACGATTCCGAACGGATGGTGCGTCCACCAGCCTAGACCGAGCATCATCAGCAGCGGTATGTGAATTAGATTGACGACGACAAGCACGAGGATCCCGAGCTGCCGATTTCCGGCGGCACCGAGGCCGACGATGAGCGTACCCGAGATGACGATCGGCAGAATCGACGCGCATCGCAATATCAGATATATTCCGCTGGCGCGAGCGCTCGGAAGTGCGCCGACCGAGCGCGTGGATTGCAGGAACCGCCGCAAAGAGACTGATTGCGAACGCCACGACGCCGACGAGCATCGGAACCGCGACGCCGGCGCGGAGCGTGCGCGCGAAGCCCTCGACGTCGCCTGCGCCGATCCGCTGCGCCGCGACGATCGCCGTTCCGCTCATGAAGCCCGAAGCAGCGAAAACGATCGCAATAAAAATGGTATTCGCGGCGGTCGCACCGGCAAGCGCGACGAAGCCGAGACTTCCGATCGCAATCGTATCGACCGTTCCGAGAAGCTGATCGCCGAGTATCTGAATGGCAACGGGAATCGAAAGGCGCCGGAACGCGGCGCCAATTCGAGTATGGTCGACGATCATCGATTCCATTCTTCGGCCTTCGCTCAGGATGACACGGTTGCCGTCCGTGAGGTTACGGATTCGAGGGTTTTGAAGAATTCGTCGATTTCGACTTCGGTCGTGTAGAAGTGCGGCCCGACCCGTATTCCGCAGCCGGGCCGGTAATCGACGAAGACGCGATGCTCGATCAGCCGGCGGCAGGCCTCTTCGGCGCCGCCGAAGTCGATTCCGATCCAGCCGGTGCGCTGCGCGGGATCGAGCGGCGAGTTTACCCGTAAGCCGCGTTCCAACGCCATCGCGGTAATTCTTGGGTGAGACGCACGTTGTGCTCGCGAATTTTGCGGCACGCCGATCGAGGAGATCATCGCGTGCCCCGGCTGCGCCACTACGTAACCGGGAATCGTCGGCGTGCCGTGTCCGAAGCGGTACATCGACGGCGCGTGCACGATCGGCGCCTCTTCGAAAGCGAAAGGCCGCGCGTGCGCCATCCATCCGGTGACCGCCGGGCGAAATCGCTCGAGCAGCGCAGGTTGAGTAGATCCAGCCGCAGCCGGGACCGCCGCAGAGCCATTTATGCGAGCCGCCGGTCACCAGATCGAGATCCCATTCGATGACGTCGTACGGATAGATCGCCGGTCGTTTGATACGCATCGACGCAGAGAAGCGCGCCTGACGCGGCGGCAATGGGCTTGAATCGCGCGCACGTCGGCGAGCGCGCCCGACACGTAGTACGCGTGAGAAATCACCGCGATAGCCGTCTTCTCGGTGATCGCTTCGACGATTCGTTCGGTCGGGATCGTGCGGCCGTCGTCGGACGCCACGGTGCGCACCACCGCGCCGTACCGTTCCCATTCACGCCACACGTATGTCAGCGATGGGAATTGCAGCGACTCGTAGACAACCTCGTTGCGGTCGCCGCGAAAATCTATACTGGTCGCGATCGCGGCTTGCAACACCGAGACGTTCGGCCCCAAGAACGTGCTGCCCGGCGGGAGCGCCGATAATCGCGCCGATGCCGTCGGCGATTTCGGCGATGCGCGGCAACCAGCGTTCCCACGCCTCGGGACCATCCGCAGCCCACTCTTCCCAATAAGCGTCGAGCGCGCTGCGCGCTTGTAGCGGCGCCGCTCCCATTGAATGGCTCACCAGATAGGTGGAAGTTGCCAGGATCGGAAAATCGTCGCGTCTTCATCCGTAGGTTCCTTCGCCGAGATACGTGCGAACCTCCCAAAGTTCCGGAAAGAAGCGGCTATTCGAGCGTACCTTCGAGGTATCGCGCTCCCAAAGAACCGCCCGTTCCGTGTTTTTGACCGATCATTCGCTCGACCATCCGAATGTGCCGGCCGCGCCAAAGCAAGAAGCGCTCGTCGAACTCGATCAGATCCTCGAGCAGCAGGAACAGGTCATAGTAATCCGCCTCGTTCGAATAAATGCGCCGGTAACTTTCGATGAGCTCCTCGCTGGAATCCACCGCAAAGCCCCGGCGGCGCAGCAGGCTCTTGACGCGGTCGTAGATCGAGGGCTCCTTTAGGCGCCGCTCCAAGCGTTCGCGCTGCGCGTCGTCGAGCTGGACCCATTTCAGCACCTCCGTGCGGCGAACACCGCACGCAAACTCGAGCTCGCGAAATTGAACCGACTGAAAACCGCTCGCCGGATTGAGATGATCGCGAAAAAGATTGAACTCCTGGGGAGCCATCGTCTCCAAGATGTCGACCTGCTGCTCGATCAGCCGCTGGATTGTGTGGATTCGCCGGAAGTTCTTAGCCACGCGCAGCAGATCATCGCGATCGAGCGCCGTCATCGTCGCGTCGATCTCGTGCAGAAGCTGCTTGAACCAAAGCTCGTATACCTGATGGATGATGATGAAGAGCATCTCGTCGTGCTGCGCCGGATTTGAAAGCGGCTGCTGCAGCGCGAGCAGCTCGTCTACCTTAAGGTAAGAGCCATAGGAAAGGGCCACAGTGCTCCTGGCTTACGGGGGCTCGTGAGGTTCTCCTCGAAGCGCTCATCTGCGATGCGATTTCTTCTTGCCGCGCTCGCTGTGTGTGCGGTGTTTGCGGGATGTTCGAACTCGAACCGCACGACCGCGGGCGGCCCCTCGCCGGCGGCAACGAACCCGCTTGCATTTCCGCTTTTCGACGGCGCCGAAGTGCTTTCGTCCCACGCGTGGCGTACGACGGTCAGCAAGCGACCGGGGCTGGCGGACAGCGCCGTGCTCTCTCAGGGCGCCGGGACCTACGACGGTCACGACGTCGTCGCCGGAACGCAAGCCTACATGCCCGTGCTCGAATCCTGGCTCGATGCGCTGGGCGCGAGTCCGCCGCCCGGCTATCGCATCGCCATGAGCGGCAACGGCGTCGATGCGGTGCGAACGCACACGCGAGCGCTCGGCATCGACTTCGTCGCTTTCGAGGCCACCGATCCGGGTAAACCCCATGGCGTGGTCGCAATGGTGGTCGACCCGCAAACGCTCGACGAAAAAGCCGGCCCGATGCTCGGACTTATCGGCCGGTTCAAACACATGCCCTCGATGCTACGCGACCCTATCGACGCACAAGCAAAGAAGCAGACAGGTTTTTCCATTACCGAGGCAACGAATCCGGATACGCCGCTTGGTGCCGCGGTCGCCGCGCTCGATGAGCTACGCGATTACGGCGGACGCGGAATCGTGCTCATCGACGCCGTCAAACAATAACCAAGTCAATGAATAACGGCCCGTCTCACCTCCGGCAGATCGTGCTCTCGGACCGCGCGCTGCGCAAACTGGTCACCGCCTTTGCGGGGCCTCCATGACGATTGCTACGATTGGTTTTGCCATCGCGCCGCAAGTACGGTGGATCTTTCCGAACGTCGTCGCCCCGATCGCCGGCGGTTCGCTCATCGGAATCTTTCATGGAACGCGGGCCGGCTATCAAATGGTCTTCGGCCTCTCCGGCTTGATTTTCGCTTTGCTTCGGTGACGGTGCTGCGCGCAGGGCGCCGGCCGATTTCATCGATGTGGGCCGTTCCGCTGCGTGCCGACGGCGGTCACTTACGAACTATGTTTGGGACCATAGCGCATATCGTGTCCGGCATTGGGGAAAGGTTCCGCGCAGCCGCGGCCCGTCGGTAATCGTGGCGAACCATCAGCACGATTTCGAATCGCCGGCGATTGTCTCGACTACGACCGTCGAGAGCGGGCCCTGGCGGCATCCGATCTTCACCGCGAGCTCGCGGCGGATGTACGAGCCGGGATTCTTGGCGAGGCGGATTCTCTGGCTGCGTTTTTTGCTGCGAAGCGTCAACGCCGGACCAGCTCTTTATCGCGCTTGGAATGTTACCGCTCGAGAACGAGCTCGGCTCCCGCTTCGTTTCCGCTTTTGCTTGGGCCGCCGCAACGCCGTCACGGACCGCTCTTGCTTTCGGAGATGTTTGACGAACGTGTCGCCGTCGCGATTTCCCCCGGCAACGAAGACGTTGCGATCTTTGGCGACGACGATCTCTTTGCGAGGCGCACGAAGTCGTAAAGATCACGCACTGTCCGCGAGCCCTATCGCCGCGAAATCCTCGAAGAAACGCGAGCTTATCTTGACGGCGACCTTGCGCGAATGGAAGAGACGCTGCGCCGTGGGGCGACGTTCTATCTTACGCCGGAGGGACACTACACTACCGACGGACGGATGATGCCGATGCGCGGCGTCATCGAACGGCTTGCGCCGCATTGCGACGATCTATATCGCCGGCGTCAGTTACGATCCTTTCGTCGCACGCCGCCTCTCGATGCTCTATCGCGTCATGCGACTTGAACGGCAACGATCTAAGCCATGACGAAGACGCTCGCGGCGATACGTCCGGTAACGACGAGCCAACTTCTGGCACGTGGCTTTGCGCGCGAAGCGAAAACTTTACCGAGGGCGATGCAGTCGCCGCGGTTGCGACGAAGATTGCATGCTGCCGGCCGCGATCTTCGTCGATCCGGAAATGCGCGAAAATCCGCGCCGGCCATGGTGCGCGCGGCGCTGAGGCTGATGGTGAGCTGGGAAATATTAGTACGCGACGGCGAGCGCTATCGTCTTTCGAGCCGCCGCCGCCATCCGCAGTTTCCGTTTGTCGACGACATCATCGAGTTTCAAAAAAATTTCTTGGAGGAGACGCTCGCAAACGCTGCATACGCTCCGGTGCCGGCAACCGGGCGAGTTCGAATTCGGCGAGGCGAAATCGCACCGACGACCGACCGGCCCCTTTGATTCGGCCGTCCGCGCCGATTACCCGATGCGCCGGAACGAAGAGGTCGATCGGCGTGAGCGCCATCGCGGCCGCAACGCCGCGGTGCGCCAGCGGCTTGCCCACGGCGCGAGCAACGTCCCCGTACGAAACAAATTGCCGAAAGCGAGCGCGGCGACGGCGCGCCAAACGGCGATTTGAAAGTCGCTGCCATCGAGCGCGAGAGGAAGGTCGAAAAGCACGAGGCGGCGTTCGAAATAGGCGCGCGCCTGCCCGACGGCTTCGGCGAGCAATGCGTCGCTCGGTTTGCTTTCGCCGCGCCGTGCGAGCGGAACGAACTTGCTTCCGACGATCTCCCGACCGTTGCCTATAATCAACAAATCGCGACGAAGCGGGGTCCGGATACGGCAGCGCATAACCTTACCGGTAACGGCGGCGCGCGCCGCCGCGTTCATCCTGGGGAGGTCCCTTTCGATGCGTACGTTCGTTCAAGCTTTACCGGTATTAACCATCATCGCGCTCGCCGCATGCTCGAACGGCGCGTCGAGTCAAGCATTCGTTCCGTCAAACGCGGCGTCCGCGGAGTTACCAAAGCGGGGACGTGCCGTTCGTCGGATTCGATCCGGTGCGGCACTTCTGTCCGACGCCGCAGATGCCGGATCACATGCAATGCTTCGCTTCGGTTCGCACCGACGTCATGCCGAGGTTCGTCCAAGGGATGTCGCCGGCCACGAGCGACGCCGAAACCTGCAAGTTCGCTGAAGGCTATTGTCCGAACGATTTGCAGGAAGCCTATGATCTGCCGTCACTGACGGCGGGCGGCGGAAGAGTCGTCGCGGTCGTCGATGCGTACGGCTACCATCATGCCGCATCCGATCTTACGGA
Organism: Vulcanimicrobiota bacterium; assembly: GCA_963815165.1. Lineage (GTDB taxonomy): Bacteria > Vulcanimicrobiota > Vulcanimicrobiia > Vulcanimicrobiales > Vulcanimicrobiaceae > Cybelea. The sequence continues at coordinate 167,051 of CAWFFL010000003.1, read as the reverse complement.
ATACCGCAAGATGATGGGTTTGAAAGCTTGCGACACCGGTACCGGCTGTTTGCGCATCGTCAATCAGGAGGGTCATACGTCACCATTGCCGGCCGAGCCGCCGGCGAGCGATGACTGGCGCGGCGAAGATTCGCTCGACCTCGACATGGTTTCCGCGATCTGTCCTAACTGTAAGATCGTTTACGTTCAAACCAACAACGACTATACGAACAACCTGTACGCGGGCGTGAAAGCCGCCGGCGCTTTGGCGAAGTACATCGGCAACTCTTGGGGCGGAAAACCGGAAGGCGCCGACAATCCCACGTTTCATCAGGCCGGGCATGTGATCGTCGCTGCCGCGGGCGACAACGGGGGCGGCGGACGCAGCGGTGGTCCGATACAGCCCTGCACATTTACGTATGTCGTCTGTGTCGGCGGAACGCATCTCGTTCGTGCCGTCGGTAAGCGCGGCTGGAGCGAGACGGTCTACAATGACTTGAACGATAACTCTTGCGGCGGTTCCTGCGGCGCGACGGGAAGCGCCTGCAGCACGAAGATCGCGAAGCCATCGTGGCAAACCGATAAAGACTGCCATATGCGTTCGGCCGCCGATATCTCGGCGACGGCGTCGCTGCGTGCACCGGTCATCGTCTACAATTCGGAGATCGGCTGTACGCCGCCGAACTGTTTCTGGCTATTCGGCGGAACGAGCGCATCGACGCAAATCATCGCCGCGACTTATGCGCTCGCCGGTAACGCGTCGACTCAAGACGGCGCTTCGGATCTCTGGAAGAATCACAAGGGCCACGTTTACGACGTTACCAAGGGCAACAACGTCGATTCCAACCTCGGCATCAACTGCGCGTCGTCCGTGCACTATATCTGCACTGCCGTCTTTGGTTTTGACGGTCCGACCGGGTGGGGAACGCCGAAAGGGACCGGCGCATTCTAAGAGTCACCGTAGCGCTCGTGGCGATGGCCGTCCTTGCGGGCTGCATGGGCGCCTCGCTCGAGCAGACGCCCCTGCCGGTCGAATACGCCGCAAACGACGCCGCGTGAACCGGCCTCGGCCGCTCCTGCCGGCGATACCTCCCACGATGCGGACTTGGAGGACGACGTGCCGGTTTCTAAAGAGCGAGAACCGAGCGCGGCGCCGAGCTCGACGGCTGCAGCGACGACGGCTCCGCCGAAGAAACCGGCAGCGTCCGCGTCCAAGCGAATGGCAGCGAAATCTTCTTCCACGCGCAGCACTGCGCGCCCAAGAAGCCCGGTTCACGCGCCGGCGAAAAAGACGCGCTTGCGCGGGTGCAGCGCGGTCAAGCCATCGGCCAAACACGCCAAGAACTTGCAAGTAGGAGGTTTCGTTGAGATGACGTTGCGCGCAACTTTCTGTATGCACTGGTGATTGCAACGTTGTGGGCGCCGGATCTCAACCGATACCGCGTCGATCGTCAACTCCGGCTCGACGAATTCCTATGGTTACACGATTCAGGTTTGGTCGAACGGAAAAGCATCGGTAACGCTTAAAGGGAGAGGCGGCGCGGCGGCGAGCACCCCGAAGAGCTTTTACGGTATCATCGGCTATCGTCGCGCGGTTCTTTGCCGATCTCGCGGCGGCGCGTAAAGGCGATGCGCAGAGCGTGCCCTGTATGAAGAGCGTTTCCTTCGGCACGACCATCCACGTCACGTGGCAGGAATGGGTTTCACCCGACCTCACGTGCCCGGCCAAGGATTCGCTCGGCGACGCCCTCGATCAAAGACGTCGATGAGATTCATCAGGCGAGCCGGAATCGGCGCAATGCCGCTGCGACAGCGCCGGGCCGGTCATCGAATCAACTCCGCCTTAACGGCGCGCGTCAGATCGACGCTGTTCGGCGGCCGCGGCCCCGCGAAATCCATGATTCCGAGATGGCGCCCCGCCGCGACGCGCTGCGCCGCGCGTAAGATTTGCGCTACGATCGACCTGGTAGAGCGCGTGACGGTCGTCCTCGAGCGCCATGAGTTGGGTTGCGTAGCGCGTTGCGATTGACGGTCGGCGATTGCGAGCGCCTCGAAGCGCTGCGACGAGATCGCTGCCGGCCTTTCGCAGCCCCGAATCGATGGCTGCGGCATCGGCGCCGCGGTCGTACGTTGCGCCGAAGGCCGAAAGCCGGTAGCGGTTCGCGCCGTCGTCCGACGCGCCCGATTGCGCCTGCAGCACTCGCTTGCGCAGCGGCAAAATTCGCTGCTGCCTTCGTCCGTAGTTGCGCCGCCATCTGCGCGTTTGCGCTCGCGCCTTCGATCTCAAGCCGCCGACGGTACGAGACGAGAATCGGTGCATCGGCACGCCGCAGACCGCGCCACCGCCTGCAGTTCGTGTGCGTCCAGCGCCGCAAGTGCCGCTTTGAGCGCCGCTCGGCGCGCCGGGGTAAGTGGAGATCGTTGAGCTTGAGTGCGAGCGCAGTCGCTTTCCCGCGTCCTCGCGCTCCAGGTCGAACGCCAGCGTTAGTTCCTTTTCGCGAAGCTGCTGCGCCCGCGCCGTATACGCGCGCTCGTTGCGTTGCGCGGTTGCGCGCTTCGTATGCTGAGATGCTGGCGTTGGTTTCGCGGGCCAGCGCGCCTGCATAGGCACTCATTCCGGCATCACGCGGACGCCCTGAAGCCTCCAGCGCAGCCAAGGCGCGGCGCTCTCGATCTCGATCGGCATCGGCGCTGGGCGATGTGATGTGCGCGACGACGGCTTGGCCGATCGACGCCTCTCGTCGCTGCGCCGCCGCCGCATTGCGCAGCGGTTGCGGCGGGGTCGCGCAGACCCCGCACGCTTTGGGTGCTATGCAAAGCGGCGATCTCCCGGTCGTATTCCACGAAGCACGGCGTGCAACGGATGGGCTGCAACGAGTTGCGCCAAGTCGATGAATCCGCCAGGGGCCTTCGCCGGAGTTGCGGCGATCGCGAAAAGCGCGAGGAGCAGCGTTGCGTATCGCGCGGCGATCACGGGAACTTCCTTTGTACGTGAACGTGAAGCCGTTCTCGCCGCTGATGGGCGTATAGGCCGTGAGCGGATTGAGATTGAGCACGCCAGAGTCGATCGGCTGCGGCTGCTGCTGGAGCGCAAAGAGCGTCGGGCCTTGCGAGCTGTATGCCGTCAACCGCAATCCTGTCGCGGCGTTGGGATGCGCCTCGAGCCCGACGGCCGACGTCTTGGGATATCCGAAGCTCTGCGACCAAATTGCGTTGACGTATTTGCCGAAAGCTTTGACCGCGTTGACGCCGACGCCCGTTTGGATGTCGCTGGTGATCTGTACCTCGGTAAAGCCGAGACGCGCTTGCCCAAAGAGGCGTTGAGCGGCTCCAAGATATTACGAGTGAAAGCCGTGTTGAGCTGGCCGAGCGCGACGCCTTGCACGGCCGAACCCGCGGTTACGCGGCTCGTTCCGGTCGATTGCACGCCCTGCACCGCGCCAAACTGCTTGCGCGCCGACGAGCAGGCCCAAGATCTGTTCCTTGCTATATGCGCGGATCGGATTCGAGGTTCAAGCTCATGTTGGTCGCTGGACCGGTGACGTGAAAGCGCACTGCGGTTGCCGGATTTGACACGAACGTCGTTGCGACGGCGTTGATGTCGGGAATGAGTCCGGCCGAAGGATCGAAGCTGACCTCGCCGCGCTCGAGATTGAAGCTGCGATAGAAACTCAGCGATCCGCCCGTCGAGTGAAATGCGCCGGAGAGCGTTGGCGCTCGCAGCGTGCCGCCGAGCCGAACCGCGCCGGTGGCGCCGACGTCGACGTTCGCGCTCTGGACGCGGACGTTCGACCCCGCGCCAATCGAGAAGTTGTCGAACGCCAGGTTGAAGGGGGAGGGCGCGCCGCCGGAGCCTTTTTGCTTGAGGAACGCGTCGATTGGTATCCGTGCGTTATAGATCGAAAGATCTCCGCCGACCGCCGGCGCGCTCGACGCCGAGCGCGCGATAGTAACGTTGCCGTTCGACGTTTCCTTGGAATACCGCCGGCACGTCAAAACGCGCGTTCCGCGCTCGCCCTTCAACGGTAAACGTTGCGGTTGCGGGCCGGCTCAAATCGGCGATCGAAGCCAACGCCGACGCGGTGACCGCGCCGCCGCCTACGAACGCATGCGATTGCAGCCGCGCGCGATCGCCGGCGAAGGCTACGTCGGCGGCGATCCCGGTAATCGGCGATTTTTCGATCGGTCCGTTGAACGTGCCGTCGCGCAGAGTTAGTGAACCGGCGAGATTCGGGGCGCGCCGCGTTCCCGTAGCATCGAGCCGTCCATCGATGCGTCCGTTGAGCTGCGATGCCCTTCGGAAGAAGCGGCGCGAAATTCGATAATTCGACGTCGTCGGCGAGCAGAGCACCGGAGATCGGCCCGTTACCGGGATGAATCCCCGATTGCGTGAGCGTGACCGGCATTTCGCCGGAGATCAATGCCTTGCCGTGCTCGAGATCGACTTCACCGTTGCGCAGCGCGACCGAGCGGCGATCGGCATCGATCTCGCCCGCAATCCGCGCAATCGTGAGATTCCGATACTGCAACGTCTCCAGCACGACGCTATCGCGCAGTCGCGGCTGGAGCGGCGTTCCCTCGACGCGCAGCGTCGATGCGAAGCTTCCTCGTATCGGGAACTGCTTGCCGGATGCGAGGTTGAAGAAATCTCCGACGTTGGCGCTCCTGCTGCTCAGCGTCAAGGCGATTGGATCGTTGGGACGTAGGCCGAATGTGCCCGATGCCACGTTGCTCAACGACGGAACGTCGAGTATGGCGGACTCGATCCGCCCGCGCCCGTTAGACGCCGAAGCGACGATTTCGAAACGCTCGATCGGCAAAGGCCCGGCGGTCCCGCCGTACACCGCAGCGCGCAGTCGCATCGCAATGTCGGGATACGTGCCCGAAAGGCTCGTCTGGGCATTGAGTCGCCCGGTAATCGGTGCATTGAGGCCCAGCATCGGCAGCCACGTGGAGAGATCGAGCCTGGTAGCGGTTGCGGTAAGCGCAACCTGCTTTTGCTCCGGCGCGACGCTACCCGCGAGCGTCACCACGCCCGCTCGGTCCGCCGAACCGCAGCGAGCTAGGATCGATCCGCCGGCGCTGGTCCAGCGCGCGCGCGACGTCGCCGAGATCGACGCGGCGAAATCGCGCGTTCGAGAAGTGCGCATTGCCGCTGGTCGCTGCGATGCTGCCGCCCATCGAGTTCGAGCGCGCAGCGCGAGCGAACCGGTTCCGGCGAACGTGTCGCCGGTATCGAAGAAATCGTTGAAGTCGGCCAGGTCGAGACGCGGCGCATCGATCGCGACGTCGGCGCTCTCCGGCGAGGCGCTGCCTGCGACTGAGATGAGCGACGAGCCGACGACGACGCGGCCGCCCGCCACCGAGAGCGCGCCGATATCGCCGGAAACGGCGGCGTGCAAATCGCGGAAAGCCAAACCGTTGACGGAGCCTTCGGGCGCATCGATCGTGCCGGTAAAGCGAGGGCGCATTCCGGTTCCGCGCAACGCGAGGTCGGCGTCGACGCTTCCCGCAACCAGTGCCGCTGCGCGCGGCTGCACGGCCGCCATCAGCGTGCCGACGTCGGAGGAGTGCACCTGCGCCGCGAGATCGTATCTCGGCGAGAACGTCCCGTGCGGAACATTCCTTCGATCGTTCCGGCGAGACCGAGAAAGAGCGGACCGATGACAACGGCCGTATCGTGCAGGTGCACGTGTCGCGGTCGTATGCGAACGCCGCGTTGCCGTTGACGGCGAAATCGCGATAGCGACCTCCGGCAACCACGACGGTTCCGGCGACGCGGGGAGCGCGCGGCGTTCCGGAAATGGTCGCGCCGAAATCGGCTTCATCGGCAAGATTGCCGAACAGGGAGCCTCGCAGGGAGCCGCGTTCGTAGCCGACCCTTCCCTGCGCGTATGCGCGCGCCCCACGCGCCGGCGGCGCGTGCAATGCCGTCGACGCCGATGACATCGTCGTTTCGTGCGCCATATAGGCTCGCGCTCAAGGCGGCGCGCGCGGGTCGAATCGGAAAATTCTCCGCCTCCACGATGCCGTAATCGGCGCGATGAGGCTGATCGAGTGCGATGCGAGCGTAGAGCGAGCCGTCGCCGGCCTCGGCTTCGACCGGGCCGATCGATCCGACGCCGCGATCGTCGACGTTAAAGATCGCGCTGACGCGCTCCGCTGCGGTGCGCCCCAAAGCACGCCGCGCATCGATATGGCTTTGGGATCCTCCGCCGTCGCCAGCGCAAGCGGCATTCAAGGGAAGTTCGGCAAGCAATTCGCTGACGTACGGCGTTGCATTCGCAGGAGAGCGCACGCCGACGAGCATTTCCATCGCGCAGGTTCTTTGACGAGCGCGATCCGGCCGCGTGTCGTGATGGTCGCGCCGCGATAGTCGGCGCGGAAAGTGGAGCACTTCGATTTCTCGGCCGTCGTAGGCAACCGACCCGCTCAAGCGGTCCAGCGTCGTGGCCGCGTACGTTGTTGTCGGCGAACGCAAATCGATCCACACGATCGGCTTGGCGGCGGGTCCTTCAGCGAGTAAGGCGAATCGCAGCGGCCCTGCATCGGAAGGCGCCGGCCTGACCGAAGGCAGTTCGCAGTTGCGAGAGATCGCCGCCGCCGCGCACCGCGACGCGCATGCGCGGAGCCGTCAAGCCATAGATGCCTCCGCTGACGAGCGCCGGAACGCCGGCGACCGTCGCGTCGAGCCGCGGCGTCAGCAAGCCGTCGTCGTAAATATCGACCGGTCCCCGAACGCCGGTAATCGGTTGCGAGAGACCCGCGATCGCGATGCGCGCGCCGGCTAGCGTTGCGGCGCCGGCTAGGTGCGGCGTGAGCGACCCATCCGCCCCGGCAATGCCGAAGTAGCGAACGTCGACGTCGCGCAACGCCCCCGATTCAAGGCGAAAAGCCGGCGAATTCGCAGCGAAGTCAACTGCCGCGGCGATTGGAATTTCGCGGGCGCGTCCATCGTTCGTCGATGTATCGGTTGGGGAAATCGATCGTGCCGGCGCCGTGGACTGGGAAGAGAGCGCTCGCGATTTCGCCGTAACGCAGGCTCACGGCGTAGGTCGAACGCCGCGCGGTCGAGATATCGGCGACGGCTTGTACGTCGCGCACGAAGAGATGGCGCTCGTCACGCAATGCCATGCGGCTCTCGTCGATCACGTCGATCGAACCGTTATGTAGGCGCGCCCGCGCAACGAGCGGCGGGCCGCCGCCGGCATTTTTTTGAAGGCTCGGGAGCGGAACGTTGTAACTGCCGTCCGCACGACGAACGATGGTAATGTGCGGCGACTCGACGTCGACGGCCCTTAGCCCAAAGAGCCGCCGTCCGCCCGGGAACAAATCGCGAAGATCGAAGGCGATGTCGAGTTGCGCGATCTCGGCAACCGGTTCGTTTCGAAATGACGTAACGCGAACGTCACGCAATGAGACTCGGCTCGTCGATAGTTTCGACTGCGCGAACGCGACCCGCACGTGCAGAGTCGCTTCGACGGCGGCAACGATCGCGAGGCGGGCTAACGCCTGCCATTGCCACAGAGCAAGCGTTAGGATGCAGAGGAGCGCAATTGCGGTCGCTCCCCACCATCGGGGCCTGCGCGCGCGCTTCATGTCCTTGGTCTTTCCCAAAACGAAGCGATTGCCGCGCATTGGATCGTGCAAGGTGGCGGTCGAGTGGTCGCTGAAACGCGCCTGATGACTCCGCGCCGCGTTTGCGTCAGTGCGGTACTCTTAGCGTGCGTCCCGTCGGTTTGCGCCTGCACCAACCTAGGGCCGGCGACGGTCCCGCAAACGAGCAACCCGCCGGGCGCCTACATCAAACACGTCGTCATCGTGATTCAAGAGAATCGCAGCTTCGACAATCTCTTCAGCGGATTTCCCGGCGCGGATGCGCCGAGCTTCGGCTACGCCGGAAAGCAAAAGATACGGCTGCATCCGATCGCGCTCGAGAATCCGCAGAGCATCGAGAACAATTGGCGCGACTCGATTGCCGGCTGGAATGGCGGCAAAATGAATGGGTTCGAGAACGAGCACTTCTACGGCGGTCCGCGAGATTTTGCGTATGCCTACGTTCCGCGTAACGAGTCCGCACCGTATTGGCAGATGGCGCGCGAATACGTGCTCGCCGACCATATGTTTCCGACGGAGTTCGGACCGAGCTATACCGCGCATTTGAGCTTGATTGCCGCGAATACCGACGTCAAGCCGAAGCCGATCGCCGAAGTGGACGCGCCCGATACGCTCAAATGGGGTTGCGAGGCTCCGCCCGGCACGCGTACCTACACGATCGATGCACAACGGTACGAGCAGCTCAACGGCCCCTTTCCATGCTTTCACAACTTTCCGACGATAGCGGATCGGCTCGACGCCGCAAGCATTCCTTGGAAATATTACGCGGCGCCGCTGCGGGGCATCGGTAAAGTTTGGTCGGAGTTTTCCTCGATTCACGACGCCTATTACGGACCGGACTGGAAGAACGTGATTTCTCCGCAAACGCGTGTTCTGACCGACGCGAAGAATGATGCGCTCGCCGGCGTCGTTCTGGGTCACGCCCGATTGGGTCGATTCCGATCACACGGGAAGCGGTTCCGATCGCGGTCCCTCCTGGGTAACGGCGGTGGTCAACGCAATCGGCGAGAGCCCGCAGTGGAAATCGACGGCGATCTTCGTGCTCTGGGACGATTGGGGCGGCTGGTACGATGACGTTTCTCCGCCGCAGCTAGACTTTCGCGGACTCGGCATTCGTGTGCCGTGCATCGTGATCTCGCCCTACGCTAAGCGGGGCTACGTTGCGCAGACGCAATACGAGTACGGCAGCATTTTGAAGTTCGTCGAAGACGTCTTCGGCTTGTCGCCGATCGGGCCGGCGTCGCGTGGATTTACCGACACGCGTGCCGCCAGCATCAGCGATGCCTTCGACTTTACGCAGCGTCCGCGGACGTTCTCACCCATCGCGGCGCGCTATCCCGAATCGACATTTCTGCACGAACGTCCGTCCTACGTACCGCCCGACAATGAGTAACACGCCGCTCACGAAGCCTACATGAAGCTAAGAACCGCTCTTAGAACGCCATCCGCTGCCGAATTATCAGACTCCGCCTTATCTGTCAGCCCGGCTTGTTCTAGTACATGAGTTTGCGAGTCAAGTACGTCATCTCGAGTGCGCTGGTGAAGGCGCGTTCCTGCAGATTTGCGCCCGATCCGTGGCCGCCTTCCGTGACTTCGTAAAAGAGATAGGGAACGTGCATCGCCTGCAGCTTCGCCGCGAACTTGCGTGCGTGCTGCGGACCGACGCGATCGTCTTTGGTCGTCGTCCAGATGAGCGGTTCGGGATAGGCGATACCGGTCTTCAAATTGTTGTACGGCGAGATCGAGGCGAGAAAGGCGCGCTGCTGTGGATTTGAAACGCTCCCGTATTCACCGGTCCACGATTCGCCGGCTTCGATCTGCTCGAATCGCAGCATGTCGAGCAGTGGAACTTGGATATCGACGGCATGCCAAAGCTCCGGATGCTGCGTAAACTCGACGCCCACCAGCAACCCGCCGTTGGAGCCGCCCTGGATGCCGAGGCGTCGCGGACGAGTGACCTTCGTCGCGATGAGGTTCTCGGCTACCGCTGCAAAATCGTCGTAAATCCGCTGCCGATGGATGGTCAAGCCCGCATCGTGCCACGCCGGACCGAACTCACCGCCGCCGCGAATGTTCGCCAAGACGTAAACGCCGCCGTGCTCGAGCCAAAGTTTGCCGAGGATCCCGCTGTACGTTCGGCGTCATCGAGACGTCAAATCCGCCGTATGCATAGAGAAGCGTCGGATTATTCCCGTCGAGCTTCATGTTCTTCGGGTGCACGATGAAGTACGGAATCTGCGTGCCGTCCTTCGACGTCGCCTCACGTTGCTCGACCACGTCGTTCGACGCGTCGAACCGCGGCGGCGACCTCTTCACGACCGAAATCGCGGCCGTTGCCGAATCGAGCTGCCAGAGCGTCGGGTGGAACGAGAAAGCCGGCCGTCGTGAGATAGGCCGTCTCTCCGTGCCGGTCGGCGTCATTGACGAAGACCGACGAGTTGTCGGGGAGATCGAGTCGCGACTTCGTCCATCCGCCGCCGGCGGCCGGCGTGTATACCCACTCACGCCCTCGAACGTTTTGGTAGGTCGTGAGCAGTAGGCGCGAACTGGTTTGGTCGACCGAATCGAGCATCTCCCGCGGTCCGGGCGCGAAAACGAGCGATGGTTTGAGATGCTGCGGGTCGGAACGTGCCGCGGCGAGGTCGACGCTTACCAGCGAGCCTTGCGGAAACGTCGTGTCCGCCGGCATGCCAATCTTCTTGCAACGATGAAGATCAAGCGTCCGGCGACGAGTGCCGACGGTTGCGATTGCAGTGGGACCCCGAGCCGTCGCGGGCCGCTTTGCGTCATCAAGTAGTACTGCGATGTGAACGTGGAGAGCGGACGCTCGAGGAGCATCGCGGTATTGCCCGGCCCCGTCGTGCAGCGCGATTGGCGATACGCCGTAGCCGCCATCGGATCGATCGCGCCGCGAAAAACTTCGACCGCGCTCGATAGCGGCTCGCCGCGCCGCACGCGTTTGACGACGAACGGATAGCCGGACGTCGTAAGTTCCCCGGGCGACCATTCACGCGCGACGAGCAACGTATCGTCGTTCTCCCAAGCGGTGCGCTGCTTCGCGCGAGGCAAGAGAAACCCGCCGGGACGAACTGTTTGGCGACCACGTCGTACTCACGCACCGTCACCGCATCTTCGCCGCCATCCGAGAGCGATACGATGCAACGATCGCTCACGCGGCCACGCGCAATCGGCACCCTTCCAAACCCAATTCGCCTTTTCGGCGCCGGCTATTGCGTCGAGGTCGAGCACGGTCGTCCACGACGGCGAGGCCTGCGCGAACTCGGCGACGGTGGTGCGACGCCAGATCCCTCGTACGTGCTGGGCGTCTTGCCAAAAGTTGTAGACGCCCCCACCCACGAACTCGGGTGCCGGAATCCGATCCTTCGCTTGCGCGATCCTCAGCGCGTCGGCATAGAGAATCGGAAAGTTTGAATCTCTTTGAAGTACGGCGAGCGTCCTGGCGTTTTGGGATGGACCCACGCCATCGCACGGGTTCCGTGGACGTTCTCGAGCCAGAGGAAAGGATCGGTTGGCGAAGCGGCGCCCAAGAGCGCGGAGAAAGTGACGAAGGCAATGATGCGTCGCATGCTTCGAGAGTTCCGGCGCGAACGGTGCCGGCCTTCCGTAGGGGAGCCGTTTGCAGCCGTCTAAGGCATCTTCGCTCGAGGAGGTAGCCCTTTGGCCAGAATTTGCATTCGTGCCGCACGTCGTCGCGACTGGTTTTGCGATCGCCGTCGGGCTCGCCGGTAGGCCGGCGCCCGCTGCGCTCGATATGGTCATCGGCGACAAGAACGTCGTAAAGAACGAACCGTTGAGCAGTTGCAATTCCAAGGCGCAGAGCGCGCTGATTTCGGTGCTCGGCAAAGCAGCCGAGTATGGGGAAACCGGCAGCTGGGAGGGGTATGGAGCGACCGATGCGTTCGGGCAACTCCTTTGCGACCGCGGCAATTCATTGTTATCCGCTCGACGACGGTGAACGGATATCGTCGTCACGTTTACCTGCGCGGCTCAAACGCCGCCGGCTACCGAAAGCGCAAGCGTGATCTGCACGAAACTTGCCACCGCGTTCGGAGGCCCCCATTGACCAATCGTCATCCGCCGCGCCGCGGTCGCCGGCGTCGCACTATCGCCGCACTCGATCTGGTGCAGCTCCAACGCGCCCGCATCGGTCGACATTTCGGCAGGCATTCGGCATCGTCAGCCCTGATGGGACGCTTACCGATTGCAGCGAAAAAGCCAAAGCCTCCCTCGACGCGTTTTTGCAAGACGCAACCGAGGCCAATGCGGGTAGCGGCGACTGGCTCGCTCATTCGCAAAACGGCATCGCCGGGATACCGACTGCGACGGCGGCCGTTCGTTGTTACGGATTATCCAAAGGCTACATCGTGACGTTCACCTGCGTCGTCCAGCTTCCCGACAATCCCTATACGGCCGTCGCCCTCTGCCTCGACGTCGCGCATAAATTTTATGGCGGAGCGATTACCGCGCTTGGTGCGATTCCGACGCCGACGCCTTTGCCGACCGGGTGTGCGACCAATAGTCTCGTCGGAGCCGTGGGTCTCCGACGGCAATCCGAAACAGACGTTTACCATGGATCTCGACGGCAACGTCACCGACAATGAAGGCGTTTCCGGAAACTGGGGGCTCAAGGGTAACGTCGTAACGTTCACCTATTACGGCACGCACACGCTGACGCTGTCGCCGGATGGCAAGCATATGACCGGGGGAGGATACAGCCTCACGCGCAAATGCTAGAGCGAAAAGCGATCACGGTGTGATGCTGAAGACCGTTCCGGCTTCGGCGGCGCCGCCGAGCGCGGTCGTTCCGTAGAGCGCGCCGCCGACGTTGCGTAAACCGGCGCGCGGCGTCGAACCGTCGCTCTTACCGCCGAACGAATGAAGCAGCGTTTCGGTTCCTGACGTCGTAAGCGCGAAGACCGTTCCGAGGCCATCCGCTCCGCCTGCACTCGTCGTACCGTAGAGCGTTCCGCCAAAGTTGGTCAAGCCTTGCGGCTGTGCTCCGTCGCTCGTTCCACCCTGGAAACTATAAATGACGCTCTGCTGGCCCGAGGTCGAAACGGAAAAGATCGTTCCAGCGTTGGCAGTACCCCCAAAGAGCGTCGTGCCGTAGAGCTTGCCGTTGACTCTGACGAGCTCAGACGAGGGCATCGAACCGTCTTCTGCCGCCCTTGAAGCTGCAGAGAACTTTCTCCGTGCCCGACGGAGTGATCGTGAAAACCGTTCCGCATCCGACCGAGCCGCAACTCGAGCCTCCAAAGGCGCTCGTGCCGTAGAACGTTCCATTGATATCGATGAGTCCGGCCATCGGCGTCGATGCATCTTTCGCATTGGCGCCGAAGGCGTACAGCACTTTCGCTGTGCCGGAAGAAGTTATGTCGAAGACCGTTCCGGCCGAATTCGGTGCCGCCTCCGGCGGTCGTGCCGTACAGCGTGCCGCTCGACTCGATCAGCCGTGAATACGGATTCGCGCCGTCGGGATTCCCGGTGAAACGGTGAACGATGGTTTCGGTGCCCGATGCGGCGATATCGTAGACGACGCCCTCGTCGCCCGGACCGCCGCCGTTGACCGTCGTTCCGTAGAACGAGCCGCCGACGGCGAGAAGACTCGCGAGCGGCAACGCGCCGTCCGCTCCACCTTTGAAGTTGTAGAGAACGCTCTGGGTGCCGGAAGTGCGTGATCTTGTAGACGGTGCCGTTGTCGTGCGTCCCGCCGGCGTATGTCGTTCCGTACAGCGTGCCGCTCGATTTCATCAAGCTTGCGTCGGGCTCCTTACCGTCCGAGCCCTTGAAACTAAAGATCGTCGTGAACGTTGCGGTCAGACGATGCAATCGTAGCCGCTGCGCGGTATCGGAGATGCCCGGCACGGGCGAAGAGACGCCGCCGCGAGCGCAGCTCACGAGCAAAAGGACGCAAAAAAGAAACGCTGCTCTCTGCATGTCCGTCGTTTCAGCCCGGCGCATCGTTCCTCCCCCAGGCGTCGAAGAACTGATTCGATGAGTACCTACGCAGCGAAACCGGGAACGTTCGGACCGATCGACACCGTGCGCTTGCACTTGCGCCGATTCGCGCCGGGTGAGGAAGCTCTGGTGCATCGAGTGATGGGCGATCCCCGCGTGATGCGATACTATCCGTCGCTCTTGGATTTAGAGCGCTCGCGCGGCGTGCTGCAAAAAATACTCGCGGCGTACGACCATCCTGGTTATTCGCTATTGGCTGTCGAAGGAAAGTCCGACGGCCTTTTCATGGGGCAGATCGGACTCTTGCATTGGGACGACGTCGACGCGCGCGAGGACGTCGAAGTCGCCTATATGCTGCTCGCGGAGTTTTGGGGTTTAGGATACGCAACCGAGGCCGCGCGCGCGTGCCGCGATTGGGCGTTTGCAAATCTCGAAACGGATCGCGTCGTTTCGTTCATCGACGTCAACAATGCTCCCTCGATTGCCGTAGCGCAGCGAAACGGGATGCCGCGCTCAAGCGTCTCGATGAAAACCGGTTCGGCAAGCCCGTCTACGTCTACGCAATCGATCGAGATCGCTGGTCGTGTCTCGATTCTGTCGATTATGGGAACCCTTGACTATGCAGCGTTGACGTTGAAAGGAGACGCAATGGTCAGAAATGTTTTACTTGGGAGTATGTTGGCGGCTGTGGGCTCGCTCGCATGTTGGGTCGCCGCTCCCGCAAGCTACGTTTACGTCCAGGTCGGACCGCCGGCAGCAGTGGTGGAAACCGTTCCGGCGAGACCCGGTGCCGGCTACGTTTGGATGGGAGGCTATTGGACGTGGAACGGTTCGAGGTATGTCTGGGTGCATGGACGATACGTGCGTCACGGCGGCGCATGGTGTGCGGGGGCATTGGCGGCACGAGCCACACCACGGCTGGTATTGGGCTCCCGGTCGCTGGTGCTAATCGGTGGTGTCGACGTCGAAGAAGGCTCCCCGATCGGCCGTTGCTATGGGCTTAGCGATGAGTCCGGGATCGCTGTGAAGACGTCGTAGCGTATCGCCGGCCGGCAGATCGTCGAGCCGGCGACGCGCGCGCGGCGAAAGCACGACGGGATGACCCGGCGTGCCGCCGCGTCGGGGATAGACGACATCGGCGGCGGGCGCGCCGCTGAGAATGGTTCGTATTAGCGCTTCGCTCACCAACGGCTGGTCGCCGAGAAGAACGATCAGGTGAACGTCTTCCGGTACGACGCGATTCGCCAACGCCAGCGAGCGTGACATGCCGAGCTCGGGCATGTCGTTTTGCACGAGCTCCACGTCGGAACGGTTCCGGAGATATCGTGCTACTTCGGCACCGCAGACGACGACTGGGCTCCAGTTGCGGGCCGCCGCGATCGGATATTCGATCAAACGGCGGCTCTCGTATTCCATCAATAGTTTCTGCCGTCCCATGCGCGAGGAGATGCCGGCGGCGAGAATGACGGCTCGTGCCGCGGTCATGCGTTGGCCGGCGAAATCTCGCGGCGCCGATGGATGGCGACGCTCGTCGAACGCAGCGGCGCACCGCTGCATTGGTGACGGCTCGCAACGATTTCGGCAAGTATCGAAACCGCCGTTTCAGCCGGCGTCGATCCGCCGATGTCCAGACCGGCAGGACCGTTGATACGCGCGAGCGCGCACTCGTCGAATCCCTGCGCGCGCAATGCGTCACGCCGGGCGGCCTGCGATCGGCGGCTCCCCAAGAGTCCGATGTACGGAGCGGCGGAGCGCAACGCGCAGCTCAGCGCGGGCAGATCGAACTTCGCATCGTGCGAAAGAATGACGACGGGTGTTTCGCCGGTCAACACTGCCGGCAAATACTCGTCGGGCCACCGGCGCACGATCGTGTCGGCCGCGGGCAATCGACGCGCCGTTGCGAAAGCGGGGCGCGGGTCGACTACGACCGTTTTGAAATCCATACGCGCGGCAATCGTCGCGAGTTCGGCCGCAAGCGCCGTCGCGCCGATGAGGAAGATGGTCTCCTTTGCGCGATAGACGTGCTCGAACGTCGCGGTCGCGCCGTCGGCGGCGGTACGTTGCACGGCCTCAACGATCGCCGTTTCGTAGCATCCCGCGCCGACATTGCCCACGATCTCGCCGCGCTCGTCCACGGCAATCGTCGTACCGACCGGAGCCGTTGCGGACTCTCGCAACATCACCAGCGTCGCCAACGCGAACCGACGTTTTTGCTCGAGCCATGCCGCGGTGGTTGCGAAGACGTCACGCATCGCCGGCCGTTTTCGACCTCGCGCGAGGCAGCCCCACGCAGGCGGCCCATTGGAGCGGCAGGAGCAGCGGGAGGTCGCTCGGCATTAGGAGCACCGGAGGCAGAAAATCTCTCGCTGCTAGATCGGAGGCACATGCGAAGCTCATCACGCGCGATTGCATCCACCATCGGATTCACATTTGCGCTCACCGCGTGCGGCGGTCAGAATGCAACTCTTCCCTCGTTTGGCGGCTCCAACGGCGGGCAAGCACCTGAATCGGTCGTGCGCACGGCCTCGCCGGACAAGCCGCTCGTCTCGATTCCAAAGCTCAGCGGCACGCTGGCCTTTACCGACGTCGGGCCGGCGTCAGGCGAACGAGCCGGTCCGGATCGCGCTAACTCTTCGATACAATCATCAAGCCGAGCTCGACCGGTTTGTCGCGCGTATCAGCGAACCGGGCTCGCGCTCGGCTCGTCACTTTTTAACCCGCGAGCAGTTCGAGGACCGTTATGCCCCGACTCGCGCGCAGGAAGATCGGGTCGTTCGAGCGCTCCAACGGGCCGGATTTACGATCGTACAACGCTTTCCGAATCGCACCATTCTCGATGCGACGGGGCGCAGCTCGGTCGTCGAAAGCTTCTTTTCAACCGAGATGCATAACGTTCGTCAAGGTAAATACGGCGAACGCTACACGAACCTCAAGCCGGCGACGGTGCCACGCGAGATCGCGTCGCTCGTTCGCGACGTTTCGCTGAACAACTTGATCGTGGTCCGAACCGTTGCCGATCAGGCAGGCATCCGAACCGCGCCGCAATTTGCAGCGCGACGCGAAGGGACAAATCATCATTCCGTTGGGCGGAGTCCAACCCGACGGATTCGAGCGGCAACTTGGTCAACGGCAACTTTGCCAGCGGTTCGCTCAGTCCGGGATGGATCGACGAAAGCGGCAGCGGCAACTCGGTGAAAGTCACGACCGCTCAAGCGTACCAAAGCACGTACTCCGCGTTCATGGGCAGCCTGCAGGCACCCGAGATCAACGGCTGGGAGTCGCTCGCACAACTAGTAAAAATTCCGACGAACGGTGTTTTGAGCTTCTGGGTCTATCAGGGATCCAACGAAGGGCAGCTTGGCTATGGCACGCGGTACGCATGGCAAGCCGGTTACCTGCTCAATCAGAATGGCAGCATCCTCGATACGTTCTACAAGACCGTGAACAATACGAACGGCTGGGTGAACTATCAAGTAAACCTCAGCAAGTGGGCCGGGCAGACCGATTACATCTACTTCGGATGTTACGGCGACGGCTACAGCAAGACGTACGTCTATCAATACCTCGACGACGTGGCGTGGGCCGGCGCATCACCGTCGCCCTCTCCATCGCCTTCGCCGACCCCGTCGTCGAAGCCGACGGCGAGCCCGACGCCGACGGCGAGTCCGACCTCGACGCCGTCGTCAAAACCCACTGCGAGCCCGACGCCGACCCCCACGCCGATCCGACTTCGACGCCGAGCAGCGGCTGCAACGGCGCATCGCCCGACAACGGGCCGCTTACGAACTCGTCCGGAACGCTTGCCACGGGTGTCGCCAAGCCGTTTGACTTCCCCGTGCAGCATGGTTGCAACGGTGCCGGATATACCGCCGCCATCGCGATCGACGACCCGGTGAACACGAGCTATCTCTCGACGTATCTTATCGGCCGCCGGCGTCACCCAAACCGGTACGGTTACCAATGAAGCCGTCGACGGCGGCGGCAGCGGTGACGATGCCGAAACGGATCTCGACGTTCAAACCATCTCGGGATTGGCGCCGGGCGCGAACATCATCGTCTACGATATGGGCTCGCTCGGAGACCAGCAGATCGAAGACACTTACAATCAGGTGCTCAGCGACGGGAAGGCGACGGCGGTGAACTCGTCGTTCGGCGGATGCGAATCGAGCGACGTTTCGTTCGCCGATTCCACCAACTCCATCGCCGAGCAAGGCGCCTCGGAAGGCGTCGAGTTCTCGGCGTCGAGCGGCGATTCGGGAAGCAACGAATGCAGCGGCTCGAAGGGCGTTAGCGCGCCGGCCGGAGATCCGTACTTCTCGTCGATCGGCGGCATCGACTTTACCGACACGAGCGGCGGTGTTCTCGAGACCGTTACCATGGGTAGCGTCAGCGGAGTACTCCGGTGGTGGCGGCGTTTCGACTGTCTTCGCACTGCCGAGTTACCAAAGCGGAATCACCGGCATGATTACGTCGGGACGCAATCAGCCCGACATCTCGTTGCCGTTCTACCCGGTTGCCGTCTACACCGGCGGTAGTTGGGGTGAATACCTCGGCACGTCGTGGTCGTCGCCGGCCTCCGTCGCGCTGATCGTCGAAGCAAACGAACTGCATTCGACGAAGCTGGGCTGGATCGATCCGACGATCTACAGCCTCTTCGGACAAACCGGCTACAGCACGTATTACACGCCGTGCACGTCGGGCAGTAACGGCGCGTACTCGTGTAATGCGTCGCAGTATAACCAAGCAGCGGGCATCGGTGCTCCAAAGGGCTGGGCATTGGCCAACGCCCTTTAGCGCTCGCTGGATATACCTGGAAATGGGGTGCGCGTTATGCGCACCCCTTTTAGTCGCCCGGCCGGCGATGTGGCCAACGCGTAGGCTGAAATTCGAGCTTCATGATGGTTTCAGAGTTTTTTCACGCGATGGTCTTAGAGTAAGCGTAAAGCGAGCCAAGCAAGCGTGGAGACGCTGAAAGGAGCATATGCGCAGGCTATCGATTTCCCGAAATTTTCTGAACGCAACGGCGACACTTGCAATGCTTTCTGGTTGTTCGGCTGCTGGGGGTTCCTCACTTACAGCGGCGCCGTCGAGCTTTCAAAGCCGAGACAAAGCCGGCGGCGCAGCCGAATTCATTTCGGATTGGAACAATCACGCCGTCTATATCGTAAACCGGCAAGGAACGATCACCGCGACGCTGCACGTCGACAGCCCGGACGGGCTAGCCGTAGACGCCGCACACAAGCTTTACGTCGTCAATGGAGCGGGATCGGATGTGTTGATCTACGCTCCGCCCTATGACGGCAGCCCGAAGACCCTTTCGGACGCTGGTAACGTCCCTGTCGGCGTCGCCGTCGATCGCAACGGCAACGTCGCCGTTACGAGCGTCGGATCGGCTAGCAGCGGTCCCGGAGGTGTCGTGTTCTACGCTAAGGGCGCGACGAGTCCGACAAAGACCATCGCCGCCAACGGGACGTTCGCAGGCGATTTCTACTGCGCGTTTGATGCAAACGGTAACCTTTATCTCGATAGCGAGAACGGCAGCGGTCCCTTCGAAGCGGGCGAAGTGGTGGGCGGAATCACAGGTACGAGCGTCACGCCCTTGACGACCACGAATCTCGTGAGGTTTCCAGGTGGTATGCAGGTTACCAAGAGCGGGAAGATCGCCATCTTGGATCAGGGTAGCGCGAGCGATGCGGCCACGATTTATGCTTACGATCCTCCCAGCAACGGTTCACTAGGAAGTCCCGTCGCCACGACCGCCCTCTCACTCTCAAATAACGCGGTAGCCTTCGCCTTCCAAGGACGTAACGATCGGTCCGTGGTTACGGCCGACACAGTTTCTACTGCGCCTAAGAATAAGTTCGTGAAACCTAATCACGAAGATCAAATAGGCTACGAACAGTCGTTCAAATACCCCGCCGGTGGCACTCCTACGGAATCCGTAAGGCTCCCGTACAATGCCATCCTCGTCGGCGTCGCAGTCAACCCTCCGGAACGACCCTAAGTCACCCTGGAAAAACGAAAGGCCTCCGGATTGCCGTCACGGGCATGCCGGAGGCCTTTTGTTGCTTTCGATGTCGCTGCCCCATAGAAGTCCCTTACCTTACGACGCCTTCGATCGAATCCAGGCTAATGTAGGCTGCCCGTATCTTTTTGGACGGTCTCAGTCGTCTTCATGGAAGAACCAGGCTTTTGAAGGGGACATCAAAATGAGCGACCGCCCAAGGAATACACCTCCCGTCGTCTCGCCAAAGGAGTGGGAAACCGCACGCCAGCAGCTGCTGGCAAAAGAAAAGGCGTCGACCCGCGCCCGCGACGCTCTCGCCGCAGAGCGGCGCCGGATGCCGTGGGTGAAGGTCGAGAAAACTACACGTTCGACTCACCCAACGGTAAGGTCAGCCTGCTCGACTTATTCGAAGGGCGCCGCCAACTCGTGATCTATCGAGCGTTCTTCGAGGCCGGCGTGTACGGCTGGCCAGAGCATGCCTGTCGCGGCTGCTCGATGATGGCCGACCAGGTGGCGCACGTTTCACACCTCCACGCACGCGACACGACGTTCGCGAATGTATCGCGCGCTCCGCAGCCCGATATCGAGCGCCTGAAGGCGCGGATGGGCTGGACGATGCCGTGGTATACGATTGCCGACAGTTTTGACGCCGATTTCGGCGTTGACGAATGGCACGGCACCAACGTCTTCTTCCGCGACGGGGACACCGTGTACCGTACGTACTTCCTCAACGACAGGGGTGACGAGGCGCTGGGAAGCACATGGAGCTACCTCGACATTACACCGCTCGGACGTCAAGAGAACTGGGAAGATTCACCCGAAGGGTACCCGCAGTCCGAGCCTTACAAATGGTGGAACTGGCACGACTCCTACGGAGTCGAGCAGGACGGCAAGTGGAGCGACGTCGTCGATGCCGCGAAGGAAACACTGACATGATCGTTCTCCTCGCGCACATTATGGGGATGCCCGTAGAAGAAGTTCTCGTTCCGCTTGCGAGCGGGGCCGGCGCGGGAACGGCGATATGGCTCGCCGCTGTACTGAAAAGAGCACTACGATGAAGGCGCTCGGGGTAAGCGGTGAAGGCGTCGAACCGTTGGAGTGAAGATGGAGGATCGGACTGGCGCGCTGTTGCCGGCGATGGTAGAAGCACGCGACCAATTCATGGAGCTCGTCGACGAGGTTCGTCCCGAGCTCCATCGGTACTGTGCGCGGATGACCGGCTCGATCTTCGATGGCGAAGACGTCGTGCAAGAGACTTTAGCAAAGGCATATTACGCTCTGGGCCAGATGGTACAGCCGCCAAACCTCAGACCCTGGTTATTCCGGATCGCACATAACACCGCGATGGATTTTATCAAACGCTACGAACGCCATCACGTGGAGCCCGTTGCCGACGTTCCGGACCGCGCCGAGCCTGAAGAATCGGGTGTCGATCCCGAACTGGTCGAGGCCGCGCTAACGGTTTTCGCCGAGCTACCGCCGACTCAGCGCAGCGCCGCGATCCTCAAAGACGTACTCGGACAATCGCTCGAGGAGACTGCGCAGACGATGGGAACGACCGTCGGTGCGGTCAAGGCCGCGCTATCCAGAGCGCGTGCGAACATTGCTCGAACGCAACACGCGCGTTTTGCGCAACGAGCGCAACCCATTGCGGGCGAAACGTCGCTGACCTTGCGGCGATACGCCGATCTGTTCAACGCCCACAAGTGGGATGCGCTTCGCGCGCTCCTTGGAGCAGAATCGCGCCTCGAGGTTGTTTCGCGCGTGCAGCATCCACGTGCGGTGGACGCGGGGTACTACGATCGCTACGCCGCCTACGTCAAAACCGAGGACCTCCGGGCGGAAGCGGGCCTGGTCGCTGGTGTTCCGGTGATCGCGATCTTCAGTTCTCCAACGAGCCGAGATCCCGCGTACTTCGTCGTGCTCGAGGTTAGCGAGGGCCGTATCTCCCTCATTCGCGATTTCCGTTACATTCCATATATCGCGATCGACGCGCGTTACTCGGCTTTATAGATCGCTATCGGCTCGCCGAGCGGATAGAGAGTAACCGCCGACGCCCCTCGTTCACAGGGCTTGTCGTGCCGCGAGCGCGAAACACGACGAGCCCCTCTCTGGTACCACAGGGGAAAATCGCCGAAGAAAGGTTCCGATTCATGCTATTCAAGATTGCAATTGCGGCGCTTTGTGCTGGCCGTTTCCGTTCCGGTCGCCGCGCGTGCCGACGCGGTCCCTGATGCCGCCCAGAAGGCCATTACCTCCGACTATCAGTTGGTTTGTAGTGCCGCCCAAGACCCGACCGACGCGAACCTCAATGCGGCATTTGCCACGCTCGCGCCCGACTTCATACACCTCGATTTCAAGGGAAAGCAGATGCAGCGCGATGCGTATATTGCACAGGGCAAGCAGCAGATCAAGCAGTTACACGTTACGACCTGCGTCAACACGATCGAATCCACGACGCTCTCCGACCCGAACACGATCGTTGTCGTCCTTACCGGCAAGATTGCCGGTCAGATTCAAGCGCCCGACGGCAATCACGACCTCGAAGCCACCACGGGCTCCCAGGATACGTGGAAGCTCGAGAACGGGACGTGGCTGCAAACGCAGAGCAAGGACATGAGCGCCTTAGTAAAGATCGACGGTAAAGTCGTTCAAGACGAAGGCAATTAACGCAATGCGTTGGAGACTCGTCTTGCTGGCAGCCGGTTTTCTTGGGCTCACCGCTCCGCTCGTCGCGCGCGCCGACGAAGGGCCCATCGCTCAGATGCACTGGCGGGCGATCGGCCCCGCGCTCCCGGAAGGACGCGCGACGTCGGTTGCCGGCAGCAACCAGCACGCGCTGCTCTACTACGCGGGCACGGCGGACGGCGGCGTGTGGAAGAGCGTCGACGGCGGCACGTCGTGGCAAAACGTCTCCGACCTCATTCACCTGAGCAGCATCGGCGCCATTGGCGTCAATCCTAACGACGACACCGACGTTTGGGTGGGCGCCGGCGAGACGAATCCGCGTAACGACGTTATCCCGGAGAGCGGGCTCTACCACTCGGCCAACGGCGGTCGTTCGTGGCAAGCGGTATCCTTTCCGAACGCGCCGGGCATTTCGCGCATTCTCCTGGACCCGGCCGATCCGAAGCATATCGTTGTCGCCGTGCTCGGCGACGTGTTTGCACCGAGCACGGAGCGCGGGGTCTACGTTTCGTTCGACGGTGGCGTCACGTTCAGCAAGACGCTCTATGTGTCGGAACAGTCGGGCGCGAGCGATATGGCGATGGATCCGAAGAACCCAAGCCTGATCTACGCTGGAATGTGGCACGTCTTGCGTCGTCCGTGGGCGATTACCAGCGGAGGAACGGGCGACGACGGGCTCTATCGTTCGAGCGACGGCGGCAGGACGTGGAAGGAAGTAACCGGCAATGGGTTCCCCACGCCGCCAATCGGCCGCATCGGCGTGGCCATTGCACCATCGCAGCCCGATCGCGTCTACGCGCTCGTCGAATCGTCCGCCGGAGTTCTCTGGCGCTCCGACGACTCGGGCATCACGTGGAAGATGGTCAGCAAGGATTCGCTGGCGAACCAGCGACCGTTTTATTTTTCGCACCTGCGCGTCTCGCCAACCGACGCCGGTACCGTTTACGCCGTCAGCATGCTGCTCGCCACCTCGTACAACGGCGGCGAAAAATTCGATCTTTCCGCGTTCGGCGTGCATCCAGATTTGCACGATATGTGGATATCATCGGACGGCAATCGCATGGCGTTGGCCGGCGACGGCGGAATCGCGATCTCGGCTAACGGCGGCGCGACGTGGTCGAACTCGCGCAACATGGCGATCGGCCAAGTTTATCGCGTCGGTCTTTCGAACACGATCCCATACCTCGTCTGTGGCGGCTTGCAGGACAACAACGCCTACTGCGGCCCGGCGTTCAATGGTGACACCGACGGAATCACCAACCGCGACTGGTTTAAGGTCACCGAGGGCGACGGCGAGTGGGCCGTTCCCGATCCCACGAACCCGCGCCTGATCTGGGCCGATTCCGAAAACGGCGAGGTCGTCGTGTACGACCGCGTTTCGCATGATACGACGAACGTGCGGCCATATCGCGGTACTGCGCAGGAAGATTTCGTGCTCGCGACGTCGCGCTATCGGTTCGATTGGGAATCGCCGATCGCGTTTGCCGCATACGATCCTCGCGTCGCCTTCATCGGCGCCAACGTGCTCTTCGCGACGAGCGACGGCGGCAAACACTGGAAGGCCATCAGCCCAGACCTCACCAGGAACGACAAGTCGAAGCAGCAGGTTTCGAAGGATTCGGTAACCCACGACGAGTCGGGCGCCGAAAACTACGGCACGATTCTCGATATCGAAACGTCGGGCCGCGCGTAAGGGCGAGATCTGGACCGGTTCGGACGACGGCCTCGTCTACGTAACGCGCGATTCCGGCGCGCATTGGCGCAACGTGACACCGCCCGGCCTACCGGCGGACAGCGCCGTCGAAACCGTAGCACCCTCGCAGCTCTCCGCCGGTACGGTATTCGTCTCGGCCGATCGGCACGCGATGGGCGATGATGCAGCCTATGTCTTCGTCACGCACGATTACGGCGCTCATTGGCAACGGGTCACAAACGGCATACCGGCCGGTCAATACGTTCGCGCCGTTCGTCCCGATACGGCCAATGCGAAGATCGTCTACGCCGGCACGAATCGCGGCATCCTCATCTCCTGCGACAGTGGTGCGAGCTGGCAGAGCTTCCAAAACAACTTGCCGGCAGTAGAAGTGCGTGACATTCGCATCCAACCGCAACTCGACGACCTCGTTATCGCGACGCACGGGCGCGCGATATGGGTGATGGACGACATTCGCGCGGTCCAGCAGTCGGCATGCGGGATACCCACGGCGCCGCTCGTCATCGGTCCGCGGCCCGGCATCGACCTTACCGCCTACCGCGACGACGAAGGCAATTACACGGATTTCGTCGCGCAGCAGCCCGGCGGAGGAATACTGAGCAACGGCGGTGCCGTCGCCACGCTCTACTACTGGCTGCCGACGATGGCCAAGAAGCGCCCGACGATTGACGTGTACGATCTTCACGGGCATCTATGGCGCCACGTTGAGGGCAAACACGATGTCTTTACCGGCGAGGAAGGCGAGTCGTACTGGCTGAGTCGAGCCGACGGCAAGAATGAGTTCGACTACGATTTTACGATCGACGGCCCGGTCCGCTATGAGAGCGCGCCGTTCTTCTTCCGTGGCCCCGCAGAAGGGCCGGCGCTTCCACCAGGCCGCTACATCATGGTATTCCACCTCGACGGCAAGACGTATCGCTACCCGCTACTCAAACTCGCGGATCCTCAATCGACCACGACCGCAGCAGATTATCGAGCGCAATTCGACGAGCAGCGCCGCGTCTACGACCTCTTGGGGCGCGTCGACACGATGCTCAACTCGTTGCATTCGGTTCGCGAAACCCTGGTCGAGGACAAGAAGGCGCTCAAGCCCAGCGACACGGCGAGTGCGGCGAAGCTTCAGTCGGCGATCGACGGCATCGACGCGCTTGTTGCAACGCTAACGTCGTCGCCACAGAGCTTCGAAGATTTCATTCAGAAGCCGGGGCAGCTGCGCGAAGACGTTCTCGGCCTGATGAACGACGAACCGCTCGCGCAAGCGACCCTAGCGCTCTACGCGCGACTCGAACGCGACTACGCCGCGCGTGCGAAAGCCTACGACGCATGGGTGGCTTCGCTGAGCTCAGTCAATACCACGCTCAAAGCGGCTGGGCAAAAACCGGTATCGGCGGATACGCCGCATTAAAGTTAGGCCTAGGCCGGCGCATTAAGGAGATTCTAGTTCGTCGGCCGTGCGCTCGACGCTGAGCGACCTTATTTACTTATTTAACTGTATAGCCTTTCGTGCTCGTTATTGCGATTGAATGGTCAAGTTGTCAACGTTGACTGCGTAGTTACCGGCAGCGACGAGGCCATTCGGATTTGCGCAAATGATGCCGAAGTTGGGCCCGTAGATGACGACCAGGCCCGGCGGCCCGCACGGAACTTGCTGCAGACCATAGTTCGACAGTAAGGTCGCACCCGGACTGCCGGCACTGTAGCGGTACGACGTATATCTTTGATTGTTGTAGTAGATGGAACCCATAACTGCGGCCGTCGCTGCCCCCACTGCGAAGGCTCCCCAGAATCCCCCACCCCAGTAAACTCCGACCGGCGCCCAAACGACACCGCGATTCCATCCCCAGGCAGGGTAGTGGACGGGGTTTACCACGACGCGGCCTGTGTAATAATAGCCGTTCCTGCCGTTGCTATTGTAATGATACTTCGAGGTCGTGCCCGTGTTCTTATTGTACACGGTCATGTTGCCGGTGTTCTTGTTGTATACCGCGGCGTTGCCGGTATTCTTATTGTACGCGCCGGCGG
This sequence comes from Vulcanimicrobiota bacterium, assembly GCA_963815165.1. Lineage (GTDB taxonomy): Bacteria > Vulcanimicrobiota > Vulcanimicrobiia > Vulcanimicrobiales > Vulcanimicrobiaceae > Cybelea. Next base: position 141,045 of record CAWFFL010000003.1, on the reverse strand, counting down.
AGTTCTTGCCGTTGTAGGCACCGCTGTTGTAGTTGCCGTTGTTCTTATTGTACGTCGTCGAGCTGTTCGTGTTCTTGTGATACTGCGTCGCGGTGTTCGTGCTCTTATTGTAGGTCGTGGCAGTGCCGGTGTTCTTATTGTACGCGGCGGCATTGCCCGTGTTCTTATTGTAGGCCGCGGACCCGTTGCTGCCTCTTACGGCTTGACTCGGTACGTCGTTGCTCATGTTGAAACCGCGACCCTGGTTGGGTGCCGAGCGAGACGCACTGCCACTGGAGCGCTGCGGCGCCGAGCGGGACGCGCCACCTCCTGTGCGCTGCGCAGAGGTTGCCAACGGTGCCGTCGCGAGAGCGACGACGAGGATAATCGATAAGCTTCTCATTGTACGGGCTCCTGGTCGAGCTTGCCGTTTCCGGTTATGTAGGTTCCCTTCGCCGTTTGCACGGCGAAGATCACCGAGTGCGCCGGAACTTTCGTCGTCGAAAGCGGCAGCAGCTGATCTTGATCGGTTAAGTTGAAGTAGAACGTGGCGGTCTTGAACGGGACGCTGTGTCTCTTCCCGTCCTGAAGGAGCGAGAACCCTCCGCCGATGCAGCGAACGATAGCGCCGTCGTGAGCGCAGTCGGCACCGCTGACGACGACCGTCGTGACCTTATCGGCCGATACCAACGTCAGCGATTTGTTCGCTGCTTTCAAGGTTACGCCGGTATAGGTCTGCACGGAACCGTCTCGCTGCTGGATGCGGACGGTCCCGGTCGCCGACGCGGGCGCGCTCGAAGCGAGCACCAACGCGATGACGATCAGTCCAACAGACTTCATGATTGCATCCTTTCGCGGGGGCGCGAGAGCCAAGCCCTGGCGCGGTTTGGGCGTTCCATCGTAGCACCGATGGAGCGATTCGGGAAGCAACCTCAGCCCGAGGCTCAGTTGCCAGCACCGAATCGGCGGCCGGGATACGCGGCAACAGATGTGGTCGACTCCGATATCCTAAATTGGTTCCGGGCTCGTGCCGAACGCGAGGGTCGCGGCCATCAGACGGCGATGAACGACGCTCTGAACGTCTTTGCGAGAGAAGATCATCGCCCGCTGCCTGAAGTCGTGCGTGACGCTCCCTGGTGACGTTCGCGCAGAGCATCAGTGAGAAAATGTGAGATATGGGCGGTCGGGTCATGAATCCGTGAGCAACCCGGGACCGAAAAACTCCGGAATCCTCGGTGAGGCAAACTAAAGACTTTTCATCCAGCGGCAGTCACGCGAAATCAGCGTAAATCTGCCTCGCTGCAACCAAACTGCACCACAGGCTCACTCTTCGAAGCCGAGCGTGACGAGCATTGCGATGCAGCGTTTCATCATGATCTCCTTATGGCGTTAGGCTGTAGAGCAAGCCTTTGCCGTACGTGCCGCCTGAGGAAAGCGTGCTGTATAAGTCACCGTTAAAGTAGGTTAGCGCTGCGGTCGGACCCTCACCACATTCGCCAAACCCGCAGAAACGGTGCAATATGTCCATCGACCCCGCCGGCGTCAGACTGAAAAGTGTTCCGGCATCGTTGCCGTTGCCGCCGGCTTCTGTAGAGCCGTACAGCACGCCGCCGTGGACCGTTAATGGGGCCGTTGGGTACGCGCCGCTATCGCTGCCGCCGCGGAAGTCGTACACCGTATGTTCCTTGCCGCCGGGCGTGACGCTGAACACCGATCCGCAGCATCCGATCGAAGCACCGCCCTCGTACGAAGTGGCATAGAGCTTACCGTTCAGGAGCGTTACGCCGCCGCGCGGCCCCCAGCAATCGCCGTTGTCCCGGCAGCTATAGACGACTTTTTCCGAACCGTCTGGCGTAATGCTGAATACCGCCCCATAGCCGAACCCCTTGTAGTCGCCGCCCCAGATTGTAGCGCCGTAGATCGTGCCGTTCAGCACCGCAAGGTGACCCGTCGGTCCGTTACCGTCGGGACTCCCTTGAAAGCTGTAGAGTGACTTGAAGCCCTGCGACGGGTTAACCGTGAAGACGGTTCCAGCACCCGCCGCGCCACCTTCCTCCGTCGTTCCATAGAGCGTTCCGCTCAAGACGGTCATGTCGGAGTTGGGCTGCGCGCCATCGGACCCGCCGAATGCGTGGATGACCGTGTAGTTTGCGCCGGAGGGCGAAATGCTGAAGATCGTACCGCAGCCGCCGTATCCTTGACAGCCGCTGCCCCCGCCCTCGGCGGTCGTCCCGTAGAGCGTACCGCCGAGTTCTGTGAGGCCGCCGATAGGGTGACTGCCGTCGGTGCCGCCGGCAAAGCGGTGCAGTACGCGCTCCTTACCATCGAGACCGACCTTGTAGATGGTCCCGTTGCGCGAGCCTCCGCCGCGCGGAGCCGTACCGAAAAAGCTTCCGCCGTATGCGAGCGGATCCGATTGCGGATTTGCGCCCTCCAAACCGTGGAAGCTGAAGAGGAGTTCGTAGCGTGAGCTGCTGGACTGATGCGCGCGCACTTGCAGATTACCGGCAGCTTGAGGATTCGGCACTTGTTGCGGAACAGAGCAACTCGTTGCGAGCGCTAACGCGCAGATCGCGATCGAGGAGTGCACGGCGCACGAAGGTTTCAAAGCTCGTCCTCCGTTAGGACATTATACTACCATAGCCAAACGGAGCGACGCACGCCGCTGCAGAGACGACATACCGTTCCATTAACCTAGGTGTATTTTCGTGCAAGCAAGCGATATTGGAGCGGAAATGCTTATGGCACTACGCTACAGAGAAGTCCCTTCCGGTGCCCGCCGCCTGAACCTGCTGAGATAAGATCTCAAACGACTTTCACGGATCGGATCGGACGGCCTATTCAGCTCGGTGCGCCAACAAGGTTTTTCGCGACCAGCGGGATTCGAACCACTTTTCGGGGGTCCGGAGAGTCCCGGCCGCTACCGATTGTGTTATTCTTCAAGGCTTTTTTCGTCAATCTGCCCGGGCCGCTCCCGTCCATTTCCGGCCTTTCGCGACCGCTTCGTTAGAAAATGTTAGAAAAGCAGGCCCAGCGGGAGCCCATTGATATTCTTTCGTGTCGTCAACCGAGAAGAGCTCGACGAAGTCACACCGTTGGGCGCATCATTACTGCGCAGGAGTTGAGACCGAGACCCACGCTAAACCGCCGACATTGAAGCATCCGCCACGCTTCGATAGGCGTTGAGAACGTCGCGCCGCGTCACGATTCCCGTGAAGTTGCCGCTTTTGGGATCGATGACGGGAGCAGCGGTGTCCTCGGGTCGGCCATCGAGATCGCTGCCTTTTCCAAGCTGTCTGAAGATGAGAGCGTCACAGCGGGCGCGCGGCTCAGTTCGTCGATCCGAAGCTCACCATCTGAGCTGCGTGGCGAGGCTTACGGCAATTTCGGACACGGCGATTAGGCCAACGAAGCGCCCCTCGTCAACCAGCGGTACGGCTAGCTCATCGGTATCGCGGAGCCTTGCCGCCACTTCGCGAACCGTTTCGCCGCACTTCGCTATCACTGGGGCGCGGCGCTCGACGGCGCTCACCCGAACCTGCGAAAAGAAGCCGGGATTGCGCGCACGCATCCAATCGATTCCTTGCCGAACGAGCTTCATCTCGTAAACCGTGTATCCGAGTAGTCTGCGGCCGAGCAGCGTGGCGATCACCGTGCAAACCATCAGCGGCAAAATGATCGTGTAATCACTCGACATCTCAAACACGATCATAATTGATGTGATCGGTGCCTCCGCGGCGGCGGCGAAGACCGCGGACATGGCGACAAGGCCGTATGCGGCTGCACTGGCGGTCCAGCTTGGAAACGCTGCATGAGCCACGGTCCCGAACGCGTCGCCGAGCATCGCTCCGGTAAACAGTGAAGGCGCGAAGATGCCGCCGCTGCCGCCGGAGCCTAGCGTCAGGGACGTCGCAATCGGTTTCAGGGCGGCAAGTGCGAATGCGTGCAGCGCGGGGACATGTTGCGAAAGTACCGCGTCCACGCTGTCATAGCCGACTCCGAAAACTTGCGGATACCTAATGCCGATGATGCCTACGAGACCGAAGCCTAACGCCGCCTTGATCCATCCCGCGACCCGCCACGTGTCAAAGCGGTCTTCAATGTAATAGAGCAGCTTCACGAAACCGGCCGCCCACAAGGCCGCAACAACGCCAAGCAGCGCATAGAGCGCAAGTTCGGCCGGCGAGACGAGATAAAATTCCGATGCCGTAAAGGAAGGGTGATTCCCGAAGAAGGAGCGTCCGACGACGGCGGCTACCACGCTTGCGACGACAATCGATGCGAACGAACGCGGTTCGAATCGTCCCAGGATGACTTCGGAGGCGAAGAAGACCCCACCGATTGGCGCGTTGAAGGTTGCCGAGATCCCGCTCGCCGCACCGCACGCGACTAGTGTTCGAACGATGGGCGAAGGCGCGCGACAGATTTGACCGAGCACTGAGCCGATCGTCGAACCTATCTGTACGATCGGCCCCTCACGGCCGCAGCTGCCGCCAAACCCGATACAGGTAGCCGAAGCAAAGCTCTTTACCGTGATGACTCGTGGTCGGATTATGCCGGCACGTAGTGCGACTGCTGCCATAACCTCTGGAACGCCGTGACCTTTGGCCTCCCTCGCGAATCGCTCGACGATCATGCTGGTGATGATGCCGCCGATAATGAGAACGGGCACGACGTTCGCACGTCCGAGGAATGAGAGGGCAGGCGCTACCACACCGATCGCAAGGCGCGACTCTCCGAAGATTAAGTAGCGAAACGCCACCGCGCCGAAACCGCCGCCGAGCCCTACGAGAATCGCCGCGAGCAGCAAGAACGTGCTTTGCGACAACGATAGAGGTCCAAGCTCGAAGCGATAGCCGCGCGCAGTTTCGACGTACCGAGCAATCGGTAGCCGCAGCTTGATTGCACCAATATTAACGGTCACAATTCGTTCTTTCCGCAAAGTTGCCGCGTTGCTTTACTAGCCTTCACATAAGGCGGCGCCCGGCCGAGTCTCGGGACGAACGAGAAGCTCCCAGGGCTGGCTACGGGCGACCGAAATATTGACGGCGTGGACCGCTTGGAGCCCTTCGCGAAAGACATTTGGATTGCCAATGATCCAGCGGCATGTTTTTGGGAGATTTCCCTTCCAACACGAATGATCGTAGTCAAGCTAATCGACGGCTCGCTTTGGGTAGACTCGCCCGTGGCAGCAACCTGCGAGGAAGCCGCGCAGCTCGAAGGTATCGGTTCCGTCGCGCACCTTGTATCGCCCGCGCCTTTGCACGATTGGCGCCTGAAACGGTGGATCGAGTTTTTCCCACTTGCACGAGCTTGGAAAGCCTCTGCCGTGGGCAAGCGTCGGCGACGCTTGGGTGAGGAGTCGTTACGCAAACTGCTGTCCTGGGACTTCGATAAGATCGTCATCGCACACGGCAATCTTGCAGTCGATAACGCGCGATCGCTCGTAGAGCGATCGTTTCGGTGGCTATAGGCGTTATCGGACAGCTTCGGTGTTCAGGAGAAATTGCTTTCTCCTGGCGAGTGCTGACGACTCTATTCCACGATCGGAAGGAAGCGCGCCTCGGTCCGCGGCTTGACGATGATCCAAGTCGCCGCCTCAAGCGTACTGCCCTTAAACACTGCCAGCCCGTTGAGCCGTATTAGGAAGGTATTGCAGATGAAAAGCTTAGACGTCACCCGCAAAGCGTTCGCTTTATGCACCTTAATTGCGATCGCCGCCACCACGGCTGTGATTACCTCGTCCAGCGCCGCCATGGCGGCGAGTTACACCGGCAGTTGGCCGCTGACCGTGACCCATTCGAGAAACAGCAACGGTACGTACTGCCTGACGCTGACCGACGGTGGCTACTTAGGCTGGCGACACAGCGGTGGGGCATCGCTAGTTACCAGCTACGGGAAGCTGCCGTACGGCACGTTTCAACTGATCGACCACACCCTCGTAGCAACGATCACGCAACCGGGGGGTAGCCAGAATGCCGGCTTGGTATTCACGGCACCAGCTGGTCACGGCGGCATCGGCCGCCAAGGACTCTACGAGCAGGTCTACGGCGGGAGCGAAAACGACTCGGGCGTGTTGATGGTCGGCATGAAGGGTGGCTGCTGAGGGGCCGACCGTAGATCCGTCGCTTATAACCTTGCCGGGCGAGAACCGATAAGGTCACGACGAGGGTCGGGCACCGTTCTCCTTATTGCCCGCGATTGCCGCTCGCCGTTGATCCTAGCCCCCTACAAGGATCGTGAGGCCGATGATCATCGCCGTTGCGATAACCTTGAGCGACAGCGATTTTTGCTCGGCGCGCGAAAGTGCAAGCCTTGACGCAAATCGCTCCTTGATCGTCTGTGGCGGATCGTGATGCTCTTCCAAATCCGCGATAAATGCCACGGTTTCCTCAGCATCGCGAATGCGGCTGGCGCATTCGGAGCAGCGTTGGACGTGCCGCTCGACGCTGGTTTGTTCGCGCTCATCCAGGGAACCGAGTGCATAGAGCTCGGCAAGCTCGCCGATGTGATGGATCACGCCGTCACCCGGGCCTTGAGTGCCTTACCTAGACGTCGCAAACCAAGGGAGATGCGGCTTTTCGCAGTGCCCAACGGAAGTCCGAGCTCGACTGCGATCTCGGCATGCGTCTTGCCGAGGAAATATGAAAGCATGAGCGGCGCTCGCTGTTCGTCCGGAAGGCTCTTGAATGCATCGTACAGTCGCCGATTTTCCACATAATCTTCGACGCGTAACTCGTCGGTGGAAAGCGGCTCTCCACGTATGCTCCTCGCCAGCTTTGCGAGGCGTGCGGTCGCGCGGCGATGCGAGATCGCCTGATTGCGAACGCAAGCGACGAGAAAGCTTCGCAGCGATCCCCGTTGCGCATCATAAGTAACACGCTTCGCCCAAACACGGATAAGCGCGTCGTGGACGCAATCTTGCGCGTCGTCGGCGTTCCGCAGCACGTTGTAGGCGACGGAGTAAAGCAAGGAATGGTACCGGGCATAGGCGCCATCGAGTGCCAGAGGCTCCCGGCGGGCGAAAGCATCTTCGAGAACCTGGTCCGTGGCTAAGTCCGGTGGTCTTTCCGAAGACCAAGCCCGGCTCGGGTCAAGCGCCCCCGTTCTCATCACGCCTCTCATACGCTCGATTGGGCAGTTTGGATTAGGGATTGGAGGCCTACGGTGATCCCCGAGGTCCTGCAGAGCGTACGAGTCGCGTGACGACGCTGCCGCCCGGTTCAGGCGTCGCGTGAACAATTGATTGAGGAGAGACGACATGCAATAAGCCCTCGCGTTCATTTCGGCGTTCGTTACCGGTTGCTCTGCCTTGAGGCATTCCGAGCAATCCTCCGGAGAGATTCTCTGACCAATCCATATCTTTCCCCGGACGCTTAGCGGTTATCTCGAGATCCGGCCCGGGCCAAAGGCGCTGGACTCGAGCAATAATGCCCGCTTGGATCTGCTATCAAGAGCTACCACCCGATCCGGTGTGTCGGCTATATCAACGAGTTGCCCACGGGCGCCGGGTCGTAGGCTTACGGTACGCACTTCGCACGGTTAAGAGCCCCGTGAAACGTGCTCAAGCTAATCCGGTATATCGCTCCGGAAACACCGTCGCCCCGCGCGCCGTGGGTTTGTCGAAATGATGTGGCTTCGCGATTAGTTTGGGCGATAACCGCTCAACGCTCCGACACGCCATTTCGCAGAACTGAGGCTGCACGCTCTTCTTAAGAAGGTAACTTGATGACGTCGCCCTTGCGCTCGAGCGACCAGTCCAGATTAGGATGTGGCGCCTCTTGTAGTCCAGCGACGCTCGACGGGCGTACTGATCGCGCCCGTGACCTCAAGCATCTGGGAAAAGTCGATCAAGGAGAAACGATATGCGATTTATCATCGTGCTAACCGCGATGGCGCTTCTTGCCGGTTGTTCCGGCGCGGATACTTCGAACTACGCTCCGAACCGACTCTCCAACGAGAAGCCGGCCTCATCGCACGCTGCTCTGCCCCTCGCGAAAAACCCGGTATCGAACGACGCGAACGAACTACGTTCGGTCATCGTCTACACTCTGAGCAACGGTCCCGGACACAACAAGGTGCTATCCTTCGTTGCTCGCGACGGTGCCCTCAAGTACGACCAAGCCTTCGACACGGATGGACTGGGCGATCCGTCCGTTGCAGGTACGGTTCAGGGCGCGATCGCGATGAGCGACGACAACCGGTTCCTGTTCGCAGTCGATGCCGGAAGCAACGAAATCAGCAGCTTCCGTGTCGAGGCCGACGGTTTGCAGCTCATCGGGAAGGTCGCGTCGGGTGGTATGGTGCCGGTTAGCCTAACCGTACATCGCAACATGCTTTTTGTGCTAAACGAGGGAAGCAGCTCGATTTCAGGCTTTCGCATCACCCGCAGCGGCAAGCTTCGCGCTATACGTCACTCGAGCGCTCCGCTGAGCGGCGACAACGTCGGGCCGGCCGAAATTTCGTTTGACGGCAGCGGTCACGTCCTAGTCGTCACCGAGAAATCGACAAATGACATCGATACGTATAGCGTAACGAATGGCGTGCCTACTGGGCCAACCGTTCACGCCTCGTCGGGCGAGACACCTTTTGGTTTTGCGTTCGTGCCTCGTTCCGGAATCATGGTCGTCTCCGAGGCGTTCGGCGGTGCTTCCGGATTGGGAGCGGCATCCTCCTACAGCGTTACGCCGCCCAACACGCTAGCGCCGATTTCGGTTTCTGTCCCGGATCACAACACGCGCCGTGTTGGATCGTTATCACACGCAATGGAGCGCTAGCATTCACCTCCAACACCGCAAGCGCTACGATCTCTTCCTACGCAATCGATGCGCAGGGTGATCTAACGCTAACAGCCCCGGATGGCGTCAGCGCCCGTACTGGCACGAGCCCGACCGACATGGCGCTCGCGCCCGGCGATCGCTTCCTCTTCGTTCTGAACTTAAAGGGTCGCTCGATCGGCGCATACGCGTTAGAACCCCGGGGGCGCCCTGAAGGCACTACGCGGAGCGCATCGGCTGCCGGCCTCCGCGCTGGGACTGGTTGCGATGGCGGCTCCCACCTAGATGTATGACCGTGTTGAGGTTCTGCTTTCCGGGAGGCGGGCGCTTACGCGCCGGGTTGGTTTCGCAGCGCGTCCGCCCGAGGTTTCGTTTTTCAGACTTTCTTCATGTCGATGCCGCGCTAATTGCGCCTACTCTCCGCTCATTATCGAAAGCTCTCCTCTACGATGATGCGCAAGGGACTGATGTTGCTAGCATTGGCGTGCTCGCGGCATGCACGTCGGGCGTCGGAACGGTCCCACCTGCACAGAGCAGCGAAAACGACGTCGGCCCTTTGCCAGACCGGAACTCGATGTGGTCGCTGATTTTGAGCCCGAAGAACCCTCCTGGATCAGATGGTGACTACGACGACACGCTCTACGTCAGCGGCACTTCAAGCCAAGACGTCTGGGCAGTCGGATGCAATTGCTGTGTCGTCTACAGTTCGAAGCTCTACTATGAGCCGGTTACAGAACACTGGAACGGCTCGGCGTGGAAGCTTACAGCGTCAGCGTCTGACACCACTCGGCACAGAATCCGCGGAGTTGCGGCTCTTTCGCCGAACGACGCGTGGGCGGTCAGGCTACGCTAGCCAGGCCGTGTTCGAGCATTGGAACGGCAAAGGGTGGAAGATCGTCCCGAGTCCCTACGTCCTTACGGCGGTCGGGTTCCTTATGCTAACCTTACCGCTGTGAGCGGAGGTCTTTACGGCACGACTCTCTGGGGCGGCGGTGGTACCGGTGCGGCACAGTATTCAAGTTCTCTCCGTAGATCGCGATGATTTCCTCCCGGATTTGTTACGCATCACCGCCGCAGTCCAACCGACAAATTTCGGAGCGGATACGCGGTCTAGCATTCGCCGAAGGCTTTGAACGTGGCGCGCCGGGATGCGCGGCGTCACGCATCGATGCGCGCTGCGCACTGCCAGCGCTTGAGCGGCGCTTCGGGCCGTTTACGCCCTCGCGCGAGCTCGCGAGGAAGACGATCGATGGGACGCAATGGGTCCAGAGCGCGCGGCCAACGATTCTCACCGCGGTCGACGGCGCGCGTTCATGGGACGATCTCGCGCAGCGGCTGATCGCGGCGGCATCGTCGTCAAGCTGATCCGTCGCGGAACGCGCGTGCAGGGACTCGCGTTCGCACAAGGTCACGATCCAGATGCCCCGGGCTGCGGCGCGTCGCGCATTCATCCGCGCTGCAAGAAAGCGACACTCGAGCAGCGCTTCGGTCCTTGCCCGTTCACGCCCGAGCAGCCGCCGAAGCGTGGCCGAAGTGATCTCCGTGATCGGGCGGAGCGCGAGGCCCACACTGATCCGCGTTGGGCGCTGCGCGACGCGCAACGCATCGTGGATCATGCGCGGATGCGCTCGGAGTACGCTCGTATCGGGACCGTTTCTTTGCCGATCGCCATCAAGTGACGGCAGCTCGCCGAGAAGCGGCATGGGAGCGCGAGATATGCAGCGCCGGTGCGAGGCCCAGCGGCGCCGCGAAGCGCGCCTGCTCTTGCGCGCAGTGGCGCGGCTGGCCGCGCGCGGCGCGGTAGTGCGGCAGCTGGCGTACTGGTCGGTCGATCTCGTCATCGGCGCCGGCGCGTGCACGAGTACGACGTCGCACGCGTGCGCTGGGAGGCTACCAAGATCGTGCTGTCATCAGAGCGCAAGTTGTTGCGGGAGGAGAAGCCGATGGACTATCGCTCGTTCGTCACGCAGCGAGCTCGTGCCGGCGATCTGGGTGCGCAGGGTTATCCGATGCGCTTGAGGCTCCGGCGCGTGACCGGCACACGCGCGCAGCTGGAAGCACAATCGGAGCCTGTAACGCTCGACCAGGTACGCGAGCGTCTGCAGGTTATTCGCGCAGCCGAAGAGGCCCGCTACGAGCACGCTCGCGTCGAGCGACAGCACCTGGCGCGCATCGAGCGGCCGCCGACGATCGACGAGGCGCTCGCGGTGGAGCGAAGGGGGATTCAAAAACGCGTGGCGAGCAACGCAGTTCACGCAGGCCGAGCGCGCCCAGTTGGCGCGCCTGTGCAAAAGAAGAGCAATCCTGGAATCCGTTTACGCGCCGTGCCGCCAAGAAGGAAGCGGCGAAGCTGCGCGCGGCGCAAGGCACGCGCCACGGCGAGGCGCTGAGCCGCGCGATGCACGAGTTCGAAACAGCACGATTCGGCGCGCATCGAGGAACGCGTACGCGGGGACGAGTACTCGTACCGGCAGTATGTTAATGACGTCGCTTGATCTCGAGAGCCAGATGCGCGAGGCGCGGCATATTATGCGCGATGACATACCGAAGGTAGAGACTCGACTCACCGTCTTGGAGCGCGCCGGTGTCCCTCAGGTAGAGTGCGCCGGGCCGGCCTGGGACGCGCGGCTTGACCAGCTCGTGGTCGCCGTTGATCGCGGATACCAGACGCTGCCGCAAGCGCTGCGGCGGGACATCGAGTCGCATCGTCGACGACGCGCTCTGCGTCAAGGCCGTAACGATTTCAAGCGCGCCCTACGATTCGTATGCGGGAATCGATTTCAATGGATCGATAACGCCGCCCCGTTTTCGTGCTCGGGCCGGGGCATTGCCCCGGAGGACTCCGTTCGGTTGACGCTGACGTCGATGCGTGCGACAATTGACGCGTCAGCCTGTGCGTGACTTAAACCCGCATTATAATGCGGGCTTATCTTTTTCTCGGGGTGTAATTCCGCGCCTGCGCTGTACGGGAAGGGCCACGCCGTGAGAAGTGCAGACAAAACGTTCGACTGGGAGACCGCTCCAGATTCGTTGACGGTGAGAGAGGCTGCGGCGCTTCTGCGTATTCCGAGGAACGCTGCGTATGAAGCCGTTCGGCTCGGCCTCTTGCCGGCCGTTAACCTGGGCAGGCGGCGAATTCGCATCTCCAAGGTCGCGCTTCGGAAGGTATTCGATGCGAGGTCCGAGCAAATAGGACCTACCGCCGCCTTCAACCACCTTCCAGGAGGCGTAAAATAACGTGGAAGGTCATCTATACCAACGCGGCAAGTCCGAAGATCTGGTACTTGCTGTACGATGCGCCGCTCTCGAAGGGCCGGAAGCGCAACCTGCGCAGCGTGCGCATCGGTAACATGCCGAAGGCCGAGGCGGATGCCAAGAAGCGCGAGATCCTCTCCGCCGTCGACAAGGAATGGCGCGCGAGCAGGCGGCGTCGACGAGTGTCGAGGCATTTCTCAACTCGTGGATCGAGGCGACCCATGACCGGTTAGCGTCGCGGACGGCGGAGCGGTATGCATCGATCGTCAAGCTGCACATCGTTCCTGTCATCGGCAACGTGAAGCTCTCAAGACTCACCCCGGAGCACGTTCGCAAAATCTACAAGGCCGTCAAAGATAAAGGGTTGTCCAATCAGACTTGCCTGCACGTGCACCGGGCGCTTCATACGGCGCTGCAATACGGCGTCCGCGAGGAACGGATTCTCAACGAAAACGTCGCTGGCCGCGTCAAGGCGCCGGCGGTGGAGCGGCGCGAGCGGGCACCTATGAACCGAGAGCAGATTCGCTTCTTGATGGCGGCTGCGAAAGGCACGCCGTCTCGAGGTCCCGATCGCCGTCGCCGCGCTGACAGGTCTGCGCCGCGGCGAGCTGCTCGCATTGCGGTGGCAGCATGTCGATCTCGACAAAGGCTCGCTCTTCGTTGCCGCTTCGCTCGAGCACTCGCGCGCCGCGAGCGGCCGCATCCGGTTCAAGGGACCAAAGTCGAAGACGTCGAGGCGCGTCATTCCGCTGGCGCCGGAATGCGTCACGCTTCTTCGCTCGCATAAGGCGCAGCAGGAAGAAGAAAAGAGCTTTGCCGCGCGATCTGTACGTCGACAACGATCTCGTCTTCCCAAATCCTGACGGCTAGCCCGTGGCCGCCCGACACCTTTACGACGCAGTTCTCGAAGCTTGCACAGTCTGTCGGTATGCGCGGGCTTTCGCTTTCACGATCTGCGCCACGCCTTTGCTTCGCTCACCTTGGCCGATGGTGTCTCGATCAAGGAGGTGCAAACGCTTCTGGGCCACAGCTCGCCCGTCGTGACGCTTTCGGTCTATGCGCGCTCGATCGAAGGCCTCGGGCGCCAAGCCGTCAACGAGCTCGCCCGGTCGCTCTTAGCGCCGGAGAGGGCCTAAAGTTTACGTTAGCAAATGTTAGCAAATGGCTCTGCTGAACGTTCTCCGTTAGCAAGCCCATTTGCGGAAACCGCAATAACAATCGACGTTAGCGGGCACTTGGAGAGGTGGCAGAGTGGTTGAATGCGGCGGTCTTGAAAACCGCAAAACGTGATGAACGTTTCGAGGGTTCGAATCCCTCCCTCTCCTTTGTGCGCTTTCGAGCTTGAGATCGTGCGGCTCGTGGCGCTTACGTGCAGCGCTCGGCTCGAAAGATGAAGTGGTAAGGAAAGCGCGCATCGTGGATACGCTCGATGAATCGCAGGCCGCAGCCGAGCGATGCGGTCCCGTGCTTCGGCGGGGCTGTGAGCGTGTTCGGCCGGCGGTCCCGTTGGGCGATCGATGGTCGCATCCCAGTCGAAGATCAGAACGTCGCCTTGCGGCGCCAGGAGCGGCGCGAGCGAACGAAGCGTATTGTCGCCGATTTCGTGTAGGACGTTGAGCGCGAAGATGCGGTCGTATGGCGCTCTCGCCTGAGTCTCTTCCCAACTTGCGGCGCTGAAGTTTTCGAGGCGTAAATCCGCCGTCCGGCGGCGAACGATGTCGAGCATTTCGGGCTGCACGTCATAGGCGACGACGCAAAGGTCCGGGCGAGCCTGGGCAAACGCAAGTCCATAACGTCCCGTGCCGGTGCCGTAATCGAGAACTCGCGAACCCGAGGGAACGGCGAGCAACTCGACAAGCGCGGCGGTCGGAAGCCAGCCTTCTCGTTCGGGATCGTCGAGCACGCCGGCGCGCTCGTGCGAGAATATGTGGGGCTGCTTAGCCCCGTCTTCCGGCTTATGCTCCACGGGTGGAAGAATCGTGGGATCGACTCAAGCTGTCGCGTTTGAAGGCGTAGGTAGTCCCATCGAGCTTGCAGGGTCGATCAGAATGTATTCGTTTTTGGAAACTCGTCCGAAGAGCGGTTCGAGAAGGTCCCTAACGTCGTCGACCGAGGCGGCTTCCCATAAGCAGATCGCTGTCGAGCCGTCTTTGCTCGTCACAGTTTGATGCAGCTTGATGTGGTGAGGGATGTCGTTCGCGGCGCTCGCCGCGGTGGCCCGAAACGCCACGGGATCGCTGATCCGATGGATAACCGAAATGAACATAGCCCATCCTTTATGGTGATCGAGTGCGCCTTAAGGCGATCGGGGCGCCGTCGCGCGACCCGCTGTACTTACCTTGACTGCCCGATTCGCTCGACCCTTGTGCGTACTCTTCGCTGAGCAATCACAGGCGCCACGACCGAATCGCGCGCGTTTCGGCGCCGATAGGCGGAAAGGGGAAAGCACTACGCTGCACGTTCAGAAGAACCAATCCGAAGGTGTTGCTATAGAATATAGTTGCGGTTCGCTATTGAGGTCTTTGACGGAAATTAGGTGACGCTGGTGACATCCCCGAAGAAGCTGCTGTCGATTCTCGGCCCCGGGCTGATTACGGGAGCCTCCGACGACGACCCATCCGGCATCTCGACCTACGGGATCGCGGGGGCGAGCACCGGTTTCTCGATGCTGTGGGTGATCTTGCTGACGACTCCGATGATGGCGGTCATCCAAGGCATGTGCGCACGCATCGCGATGGTTTCGGGAGTCGGCCTCGCCAAGGCTATGCGGCGCCATTTTCCTCGCTGGATCGTCGCGCCGCTGGGCATTGCCGTCATCGTTGCAAATACGATTAATGCCGGCGCCGACCTCGAAGGGATGAGTGCCGCAGCGCAGCTCCTGTTCGGTCAGCCAAACTTGCTCTGGATTGGACTCTTCGGCGGGATCCTCATCGTGATGCAGGTCTATCTTTCATATCGGCGCTTCTCGTCGGTCGTAAAATGGCTGACGCTCGCGCTCTTCGCCTACATCGTTACCGCATTCGTGGTTCGTCCTCCCTGGGGAACGGTTCTGCGACGCCTCGTTTTACCGGAGGTTCATCTTCACACTATCTGGCTCTCGACGCTGGTTGCCGTGCTCGGTACGACGATTACGCCCTATCTCTTCTTTTGGCAGGCCGCGCTGGAAGTCGAAGAAGAGGAACAAGAAGGACGCGTGACAGAGAAACAGCGACGCGGCGCGACGCGGGAAGAGATTGCCGACATGCATCTCGACGTCAACTTCGGGATGATCTTCTCGAATCTCGTGGCGTTCTTCATCATCGTGACGACCGCTGCAACGCTGGGCGCTCACGGTTTCCATCAAATCACCTCGGCGCAAGATGCCGCTCGCGCCTTAGAGCCGCTCGCGGGGCGCTTCGCGTCGTGGTTGTTCGCAGCCGGCATGATCGGCACCGGGCTTCTCGCCATCCCGGCCTTCACCGGATCCTCGGCCTACATTCTCTCCGACGCGTTCGGCTTTCGCGAAGGCCTTAACGAGAAGCCGTCACGGGCGCCGCAGTTCTACGCGATCCTGATTCTGGGGATGCTGGCAGCGATGGCGATGGGTTTCTTGCGCATCGATCCGATCCCCGCGCTCTTTTGGTCAGCGGTCATCAATGGCGTCGTCGCGGTTCCGTTGCTTGCCGCCATTGTCGTTCTAACGAGCAACAGAAAGGTCATGGGCCGATGGGTCAGCAGCGCGCTCGCGCGCGCCTGGGGTTGGGGAACGGTAATTGCAATGGGCCTCGCTGCACTCGCGATGTTCGTCTTTTGGGGCAAGGCTTGATTTTGGCACGTCCTAGGAAGCGCTGAGCGAGCCCGACTCAAATCGCGGCGTGTCAGCGAAAGGAAAGGGAATCCTCGTTGCGTTATGCGCCGTCGGATTCTTGTTCGCAGGGTTTCAGTTTGCGAGCAATGTCGGTTTGGGCGCCCCCCCGCGATTAGGCCGACCGCCTATGTCGTGCGACGCGGGGATTCGACGTTCATGACGGTCGTAACGGTCTTGTCTATCGTCCAGTGCAGAGCAAGGTATGAATCGCACGATCGGATGTGCGCGCTATTCGTAGTCGGGGGCGAAGTAGTCGTTCTTGAAGTGACGGTGGATAAAGAAGTTCGTCCCGTGCGGGGCTTTGATTTTTACGAACGGTCGAGGGCTTTGTGAAAAGTCGAAGCAGTCGGCGGCGGGCGAAGCGGCGCGTGTATCGGCGGCGGCCATTTGCGAAAGACCGTAAAGGTCTTCGGCAAAGCGCAAGACGCTCGCGGTTTCATACTGCACGTGCGAGACGTAATTTTGCTTCGCGTAAGGCGAAATGACGAGTAGCGGAACGCGGAAACCATTGCCGTCGTAATCTTCGTATGGTGGCGCGACGTCATCGTAGTAGCCGCCCCAATCGTCCCACTGCACGAAGATAGCCGTCGAGTCCCAGAACTTGCTCGCGCCGACGGTGTTGACCAGCGCGGAGACCCAGGACGGCCCGTAGCCGCCGCCGCATTCGGTGTGGTCGGACGTCGCGCATACGGGCGTGATCCAGGTGAAGTTTGCAAGGGAGCCCGCGCGCACGTCGGTGATGAATTTCCAATTCGGCGAGATGACGTCTTGCTTCCAATCCGACCCTTTGAAGATATGTCTGATCGCCTGATAGGCCGACCACGTTCCGCCGTTACCACCTGCATCGTCGCCATAACGCGCCGCGTAAAAGCGCCACGACAGCTTCGCGCTATCGAGTTCGTCGCCAAGGGTCTTGTAATCGAAGCAAGCTTGCTGGTAGGCTCCTTGCGGATTGCGATTCGCAGTGAGCGTCGAGACCACGTCGTACTTGCCGCCCGAGCATCCCCACAGAAGGGAGTCCGGTAAATCGACGCTCGACTGCGCCTGTGCTGCGATGGTGTATTGATGGCTGACAAAGCTCTCATCGAGATGCGACTGGAACATGTTGTCGGCGACGACCCATTCGTGCGCCATGTCAAAATATGGCTTCGATTCGTTGTGCGGCACGTACACGTACTGCGGGTTTTTCGGACCGTCGTATGACGACTCGTTGTTGAAGCCGTTCATTTTGCAATCGGTTCCCGGAAGGCTTCCGGTTCCGTTGCAAGCGGCGAACATCGCGTATGCCGAGTGATCGATGTGGTACACGGTTTCCAGCGTCACGGGCTGGAGCGTGATCGTCGCTCCGTTCGAGCTCAGCCCCTTGGAAACGGTGTGGGCGCCAGGATAACCCTGGAAAAGATTATTGAAGCTGCGGTTCTCTTGAATGATATAGATGACGTGCGTGATCTTACCAGCGCCCGTTCCGCTAAGTGCGCGTACCTGTTGCCCATTTTGCATGTAGGGCACGACTGACTCTCCGCCCGAAGAGCATCCGACGAGGATAAAAAGCACCGAGACCGCAATGCAACGTCGCGTCATGCCAGTTGTTTTCGTGGAGTCGTCGCGCGCGCCTGCGCGTGAGGAAGGTATCGAAATGATTCAGAACACCGCCAGTCGCGTCGCAGAGCTTCTGCATCAAGCCGGGGAGACGCACCATATCGTGTTCGCCGATACCGACGGAAACGACGACGATTGGGCGACCTTCTATTCCGATTGGCTGCTCGCGCACTCGGATCTGCCTAAGCTGCTCGGACGGCCGCCCCGTGCGCAGTCATCTTACGAGTGACTTGGTCGGCTTCGACGCCGAGTATACGAAAACGGCGTCCTCGGAACCCTGGCCGGTCTGGTATGCGCAGCGGCTGGTCGCGAAGTACGGTAGCGCTTAAGCCGGCAACGAGCCGGTCAAGAGTTGATAGACCATCACGAAATCGCCGCAGAACGAGAGGCCCGGATGCTCGAGCGTCTTGGGCTGATTCTTCTCGAATACCCAATGCGAAACGAACGCAGGAAAGTATCCCAGCGCCAATCCGCCGAGCAGCAACGCCGGCTTTCGCAAGAGGATCGCGCTTAAACCAACGGCGACACCACTTAAGAGTCCGGCGGCGTGAACCATCTTTGTGCGCGGGTCGCGATGGGCCGCGAGATACTCGGGATAGAACTCCGCAAAAGTCACGTCGTCACCCTCCGTTCATATCGAGGAAGAGTTCGGTAGCGAGCGCGATCAAGAATCCGGCGCACATCGTTGCGGTCACGAATCCCGTGAGTCCGGTTCGACGCAGAACGCTCCAAAGCTCCCCGATCACGAAGACGAGCGCGCCGACCGCAATGGCCAGGAAGAAGACGGAGAGCACCGGCGAGTAAAACGTGTAGCCCAGAATCGTTCCGAGGAACGTAGGGCCGCCGGCGATGAGGCCGGCGAGTCCGATCTGCGCCCAGGTCGGTACCATGCGCCCGACGAGCGGCGCCGCAACGCCGAAACCCTCAGTGGCGTTGTGTAAGCCGAATCCGACGATCAGCGCGAGCGCGACTGCAGTCGCTCCAGCCGCGGCCGACGCGCCGATCGCCAAACCTTCGCCGAAATTGTGCGCGCCGATTCCGATGGCAATCAACGCGGCCAAGACGATGGGATTTTCGGCGTGCATCGCCGCCTGACGCGTCAAGTGGTGAGCGGCGCTACCGAGGCCGACTAGCCCGATCGCTAGTCCGACGATGAAGACGGCGACCGGTGCGGCCGGAAACGCGCCGGCGCCGGCATGCCACGCGTTGAGGCCTTGTGAGATCGGAACGATTGCGTTTTGCGCGATCTCGACGACCAAATAGAGTAAAATGCCGATCGCGAGCGCGTTGAGCAGCGCGACGGTTTGCGGCGTAAGACTCCGCGCGCGCGCAATCGGCAAGCCGAGGAATATCGTAAAGCCGGCGATCGCACCGAGCACGACCGTCTCCCAGAAACTCAACGCGTGCGTCGTTGCGCCGGAGATCGGCATCATCGCCCGATACATCGATACGAGCGTATTGGGCGTGCCCACGTAGTGAATGGCGGTGATCAGCCCCGCCGGCATGCCCGCAGCATCTTCGATATGGTCCATGACGTGGCAATGCACGAGCCACGTACCCGGCTGGGCATTCGCATCGACGACGACGTCGACGCGCTGGCCTGGACTGATGAGGACGGTGTCTTCGACATCCAAGTAATCTACGGGCGCAGCGTCGCGCGCGATGATTTGCTGGTAGTGGCCATGCGTATGCATGGTGTGGAACTCTTCGCCGGAAATGTCGATCCAGCGGATGCGAAAACGCTCGCCGCGATGGACGTCGAGCGCGCGCGTCGCCGGATATTCCTTGCCATTGAGCGTGAAATGATTCTCGGCGGCGCTCTGAATCTGCCACGACGAGAGCATCTCGAGAAAATCGTGGCCGAGGCCGCGCTCGACCGGCCGCGGATTCGATGGTTCGCACGATGATCGCGCCGTAGAGACCCGAGTCGAGCATCGCTTCGTCGTCGTGCGTGTGGTAGATGAACGTACCGGGTTGATCGGCAACGAAGCGATAGACGAAACGTCCGCCGTGCGGAACGAGTCCTTGCGAGATGCCGCCGACGCCGTCCATCGCGACGGGGATATCGTGAATGCCATGCAGGTGAATCGAGTCGGGCACGGAGCCGTCGTTCGTAAAGTTGAGGACGACGGTGTCGCCCTGGTTCACGACGATTGCCGGTCCCGGAACGACGCCGTTGTACGTGTTGGCCATCACCGTTAGCCCCGGTTTTAGCGTCCATGGCGCGGTGCGCTCGACGATGTGAAACGTCTTAACGCGTCCTCGCGCGCTCGGAATCGGCTTGATATGCGCCGTCCGAGCGCTGAAAGACCGGCGATTCGCCCGGCGCCGCAGTCGCTTGCGGAATCGGACCGCTGATCGGCTGAAGACCGAGCGTGGTCGAGTTTGCGGACGCCGGCTCGTCGGCATCAGCGAGAACTCGAAGCGGAAGCACAGCAAGCAGAAGCAGTGCCACAACTGCGGCGTTGCGCAGGCCCTTCCAGCATAAGATGAAGGCGGTCATTTAGGTGCGCCTAAGATTGTTCGTAGGCGCGCCTTTCTCCCGCTGAGGTGCCGGCTTTGCCCTTTTAAGCGGGCCTGCCCATAAAAGCGCCCGGTTGCCTATAAAAGCCGGCGCGAGTGCCAAAACTTAATTAGATTGCGTGGCGAACCATCCGAGCTTCTTGGGGTCTCCCATGCTTCCATCACAGAACACGAAATCCAACGTTACCGACACGCCGTACTTCGTGCCAGGGTGCAAGGTCTTCACCGATGCCGCATACAGCGACGCGCCCGGAGCGGGGGTGAGTTCCGGTTGAGGAAGTGGGTTTGGAGGCGGTATTAGCTTACCGTAGGAGCTAAAGTTTCCGTTTGCAGTGAGCCATGGAAGCTGATGCTCATTCCCAGCGAGAATCAGTATGTGACCTTTCGGGTCTACATTCTTGGACCCGGGGATAGGGTAAAGCAGTTGGACGAAGGGATTTGATTGGAAATTGCAGTTAGGGGGTCCCGATGTGCTACCGGAGCTGCTGCAACCCGCAAAAATAATGGCTGCGACACAGGCGCCTAAAGCGTAGCGATTAAAACGTAGAGCGATCATTCCGTCTCCCTCCGAGCTTAATACATTTTGGAGGCCGCGCCGCGGGCCTTCGCGCGCTTTACCCGATCCGTGGGACCACGACCCTCGAACCCAATGTCGGAAGATGGTCTTCGCCGGCACCGGCATCACGCGCGTTCGACTTGCGGCCGGCACGTATCCGTACGAGACAGAGTTCCGACGAAGCAGGAGCCGCTGCCAAATCCACTGCCAACGCCGATTGCTTCACCGGCCAATACGGTCAGTTCCCAACGACGCGGTTTGCCGTACGTTCAAAACGCTCGAGCCCGGTACGAGATACGGAGTACGACCCATTAGGATCTGTGAGGCGTGTTCTCGCCGTGCTCGTGGCCGCACTCGTGGCAGGTCTCGATCGCGGCAACCGTCTTATCTTCGAGCGTAAGACGCGTTTCGAGTAACTCATCGCGGTTCTCGAGCGTGGGATCCTCGGTCGCCTTCTTTTCTGCCAGCGCTTTCTTTTCGGCGGCTTCGCGTAGCTCGAAAATCGCATCGATTTTTCGCTTGGAAACGCTCATCGCTCAGACTGCAAGGCCGTCATGGATACATAAAAGCCATTCTACGATTGGCGAGGCTTCCCGCCTAAGCTCCCGAAGCAGGCCGAGACTTACGTTGGAAAGGAGGAGACGTGACCGACGTACGCCTGCAGCGAACCTTGCACGTTCCCGCCGACCCGGCCGCAGATGCGCTGGGCGCGGTGCTGAAGGCGATCGCCGATCAAGAAGGGCCGTGGCGCGACTTTGCGCTCCACGTCAGTCTTGGCGATCTCCGCCTGCCCGACGTGGGCTACGTTGCGGTGCCGATCCGTCTGACCGCCGAAAAGGACGCAAATGAGATGCGAACCTACGGGATTGCGTTTACGTCGGCGAACTTGCCCGCGGCGTTCCCCGGGTTCAACGGCAAGATGGGAGTTGAACCGGTAGAGGCGCTCGGCGAAAGCACGTTACGGCTCACCGGCAGGTACGAACTGCCGATGCAGCTCCTTGGGAGGCTTCTCGACGTTGCGGTCACCCCCGCGCGTAGCTGAGCGGTCGCTGGAGAATTTTCTCGAGGAGATCGCAACCGCGTGCGAAGCTCGGGTAAACGAGCACGAAGCAGAATTCGCGCGTTACCGCTACTATTCGCATCTGCTGCGGTGAACGAAGTGCGCGCCGGCTGCTGCGTCGTCGGCAGCGGTCCGGCTGGGATGATGACGGCGTTGCTCTTCGCGCGTGCCGGCGTGAAAACGGTGCTGCTCGAAAAACACGCCGATTTCTTGCGGGACTTCCGCGGCGATACGATTCATCCGTCGACGCTCGCAGTGATGGAGCAACTAGGCGTGCTCGAAGCATTTCTGGCGCGGCCGCATCAAGAAGTGACGACCCTGGCGGGCAATCTCGGCGATACTGTGATCACGGTCGCCGATTTCACGCGTCTGCCGACGCGCTGCAAGTTTCTCGCCTTTATGCCGCAATGGGATTTCTTAAATTTCTTGGCGGAACAGGCGCGGCGCTATCCAACGTTCGACTTGCGCATGCAGGCGCGTGCCGAGGATCTGATTTGGGAAGGCAGTGCAGTGGCAGGCGTGCGCGTGCGAACGCCCCACGGAGCGCTCGAGGTTCGCGCCGATCTGACGATCGCAGCCGATGGCCGCGAATCGGTGATCCGAGAGCGTGCCGGGCTTGCGGTCGATCGAGTTGGGAGCGCCGATGGACGTTCTTTGGCTGCGGCTCACGAAGCGCCCCGACGACCCGCACGAAACGTTCGGGTACATTCGAGACGGGCGCATCATGGCGCTCATCGATCGCGGCGCCTACTGGCAGTGTGCGTACGTCATTCCGAAGGGCACCCTCGTGCTACTCCAAACGAAGGGGCTGGAAGAGTTTCGAGCTGACGTAAGCGCGATCGTGCCGTTCCTGGCCGACCGAACGGGCGAAATCGAGAGCTGGAACGACGTGAAACTCTTGACCGTTCGAGTCAATCGCTTGCGTCAGTGGTATCGTCCGGGTCTGCTCTGCATCGGGGATGCCGCACACGCGATGTCGCCGATCGGCGGCGTTGGAATCAACCTCGCCATTCAAGATGCGGTAGCGGCCGCGAACGTGCTGGCGCCCAAGCTGCGCGACGGCGGTCTTTCGGTACGCGATCTTCGCGCCGTGCAGCGGCGGCGCCAATCGGCCGCCCGAACGACGCAGGCGCTGCAGCTCTTCATTCAAAGCCGAATCATCGGACGCGTGCTTACGAACGGCCGCGCCCCGTTTTTGCACCGCCTGCCGGCATTGCTGCGATTCTTGCCGTTTCTACCGCGCATCCCGGGCAGGCTGGTCGGACTGGGCTTGCGTCCCGAGTATCTGCGTGTGGGCGAAGCCGCGCCGGGCTCGGTTATTTGAAGACGAGTCCGGCCCTTTGAACTTCCTGATAGGGTAGAAGCCAGACGAGCGACTCATCGTGCAGATCGACGACTTGCACGCGGTTTCCGAACGGATCGATGAAATCGCAGCGGAAATGCGGAAGCAGCTCGATACCGTACTTTTGCGTCAGCTTCTCGCGCACTCGTGCAATCTGCGTTTCGTCCCGCACGATCAGACCGAAGTGACGCGTACCGTCGCGCTGAACCTTGTCGACTTCGAACATCGCGAGAAATTGATGCTCGCCGACCTTGAAGAATGCATCGCCCTCGCCTTCGTCGAGTTTCTCGAGATCGAAAACGTCCTGATAGAACGCGACCGCCTTTTCGATGTCGTCGACTTCGATGGCAATGTGATTGATGCCGTAAACCTTAACACTCATGGCCGTCACGACCCGCGAGGCAGCGAGATGGTTACCGTCGTACCGGACCCCGGGCAGCTGCGCAGCTCGATGCTGCCGCCAATGCGCTCCACGGCTCGCTTTGCAATCGCGAGGCCGAGTCCCGAGCCTTCGACGCTGCGGTCGCCGCCGCGATAGAAGCGATCGAACGCGTGCTCGACGTCCTGCGGTTCCATTCCCGGCCCGTTATCGCGAACGGCGAGCTGCACCAACGTACCGTTGCACGACACGTCGATGCGAATTTTCGATTGCGGCGCGTAGCGCACGGCGTTTTCGACGACATTTTCGATCGCTTCGTACAACTCGCCGTCGTCGGCATTGACGACGCACGGCAACGCTGCAAGCCTGACCTCGATGCGTTCCGCGGCGAGCGGCCGCAACTCGTCGGCGGCGCGGCGTGCGAGCGACCCGACATCGAGCGGTTCGGTTCGCGGCGGTGCCGGCCGTTCCAGTCGGGCGAGTAAGATCAGTTTTTCGATCGACGCTCGCATGCGGCGGCTCTCCGCGAGCATCGTTTCGTAGACGTGGCGCACGCCCGCGGCGTCGCCGACCACGCCTTGCTGCAAGACTTCGAGATATCCCATGACGATCGTGAGCGGCGTTCGCAGTTCGTGACCGGCATCGGCGATGAACTGTTTCATCTGCATTTCATTGCGGTCGCGCTCGGCCGTCGCGGCCGTCAGACGATGCGCCACTTCGTTATAGGCGGCGGTCAGCTCGCGCAGACTGCTTTCACCCGACGCCAGGGGTTGCGGCGAAAAATCCCCCGCTGCAATGCGCCGGAGCGCCGCGGCCACGGCCTGCAGCGGTGCAACTGCACGTCGTGTAATCCCGCGTCCGAGCAGCCACGCCGCGAGCACCGCAAGCGCGCCAATCGGCAAGACCACGATCAAGTACCGCTGGAGCAGCCGCGCGAAGCCGCGAAGATCGGGCGCGACGACGATCGTTCCGCCCGCGACCGGCACGATGGCAGGGTGCAGCCCTAAGATGGCGCCGACGGCGCGCGTGAAGCGGCCGGGTGGAGCGTTCGACGCCCCGCTTTGCGCGAGAAGCTGCCGATTTGAATCGTAGACGCGCACCGTCACGCGCGGACTCGCGAACTCGCCGGCGACGGCCGCGGCGTAGGCTTGAACCGGCTGATCTTGGCGCTCGTGCACGAGCGCCTGCGCGGCCGCGCGTTGTGCGTCGTTAGCGATGGCCTCGTCGAGCGTCCCGACGTAGAGCAGGAATGCCAGGATGCTGGTGGTCGCGACGACCAGCGCGATCAGCGCGACGGCAAGCAGCACATAGCTGCGGGTTAGACGACGCGAGAAGGGCGAAAACGGCTTAGCCACGCAGCGTGTATCCAGCCCCGCGCACGGTTTGAATCAGCGGGCAATCGAACCCTTCGTCGACCTTTGCGCGCAAGTACGAAATGTATCGTTCGACGGCACCCGTACCGACGTCCGACTCGTCACCCCAGACTTCGTCGAGCAGCTCTTCGCGCGTGAACACGCGCCGCGGACGCCGAAGAAGCGTAACGAGCAGATCGTACTCGAGCGGCGAGAGGTCGAGTCGCCGTCCGTCGCGCTCCACGACGTGCTCGTCGAGATCGACCGTGAGACCTTCGTACTCCAGCGTCGAGCGTTTCTCGATGTGCGGTCGGCGCAGCTTGGCGTCGACGCGCGCGAGCAGCTCGCTCAACTCGAAAGGCTTGCTGAGATAGTCGTCAGCGCCGTGTTCGAGGCCTTCGACTTTACTCTCGAGCTCGCCCCGCGCGCTCAGCATGATGACCGGCGCATCGGTCGCGCGTCGAAGCGCCGGCAGCAGCTCGATGCCGCTGATCTTCGGCATCATGACGTCGAGAATGATGAGATCGGGTGCCCATTGCCGCACTAGTGCAAGTCCTTCGGTCGCGTCGGCGGCACAGCGCACGGCGTACCCGCGATGGCCCAGCGCGAGCGAGAGCAACTCGCAGATGTGGCGCTCGTCATCGATAACTGCGATGCGGGCGCTCATTCGAACCGAAGCGCCTCGATCGGATTGAGCTGCGCGGCCTGGCGTGCGGGATAGTAGCCGAAGAAGATGCCGACCATCGCGGAGAATCCGACCGACGCCAGGATCCACTGCGGCGGAATAGCCATCGGCCAGTGCGTCAGCATTGCAACTGCTGCGGTGCCGGCGCCGCCGGCGACCACCCCGATGAGGCCGCCGATCGTCGAGAGCACTACCGATTCGGCAAGGAACTGGCGCAAAATCGTTGCGGCTCGGGCACCGACCGACATACGCAGTCCGATCTCGCGCGTTCGCTCCGTTACGGAGACGAGCATGATGTTCATGATGCCGATTCCACCGACGATGAGCGAAACGGCGGCGACGCCGGCGAGCAGCAGCTCCATCACGGTTCCGGTCTGCGACGCGGTCTGCGCGATTGCTTGCAAATTGCGGACCTGAAAATCGTCGGTCTGCGGCGGAAGGATGCGGTGCCGCTGCTCGAGCAGCTGCGTTACGCCGGTGGTAACGAGATCGATCTGTCGGCGCTCGTTGCGGAGACCATCAACGCGTTCACGGTCGTGAGGCCCGTTAGCCGCTCCATCGCCGAAGTGTAGGGAATCAGTACGACGTCGTCCTGGTCCGTCCCGAGGCCGCTCTGGCCGAGGGGCGCAAGCGTTCCGATCACCGTAAACGGCGCGCCTTTGACGATGACCGTCGCTCCGACCGGTGAATCGCCGTTGGGAAAGAACTGCGCGACCACGGTCTGTCCGAGCACGGCGACCTTTGCGGCCGATGCGACCTCGTTTTCGTTGAAGAAGCTGCCCTGCGCGATCGGCCAGGAACGAATGTACGTGTAGGTGGGCGCGACGCCGGTAATCGTCGTCTGCCAATTGTTCTGACCGGCGACGACTTGCGTCCGTAGCGAAACCGTCGGGGAGACGGCAGCAACGCCCGATAGTTTGGCAATCGCGAGACCGTCGTCGGGCGTCAGCGTCGATGCGCCGCCGAAACCGGTGCGCGCGCCGGTCTGCGTAACGCTGCCGGGTTGCACGACGATGAGATTCGATCCGAGACTGTTGATGCTCTGCTGCACCGAAGTGCGCGCGCCGACGCCGATGGCAACGGTAACGATCACCGCCGCGACGCCGATGATGATGCCCAGCATCGTCAGCATCGAGCGTGCTTTGTTGCGAATCAGCGCGGCCAGCGCGAGCCGCAGCGTGAGTTTGAGCGTCATGCCGCGCGCCTTTCATTGAGCGTGTCGCTCGTGATGCGTCCATCGCGAAACGTTACGACCCGACGCGCGTAGGCCGCGATATCGGGCTCGTGCGTCACGAGCATAATGGTAATGCCTTGTTCTTCGTTCAAGCGCCTGAAGAGCCGCATGACGTCTTGCGAGCTCTTCGTGTCGAGCGCGCCCGTCGGCTCGTCGGCGAGGATGAGCCCCGGATCGTTGACGAGCGATCGCGCGATCGCGACGCGCTGCTGCTGGCCGCCCGACATTTGATTGGGATGGTGGCTCGCGAGGTGAGCGATGCCGACCTTCTCGAGCTGCATCAGTGCAGTCTGCTTGCGCTCGACTTCCGAGACGCCCGCGTAGATCATCGGCAGCTCGACGTTCTCGAGCGCGCTGGTGCGCGGCAGCAAGTTGTAGGCTTGAAAGACGAAACCGAGCCTGCGTCCGCGAATATCGGCGCGTTCGTCGGCACTCAGATGCGAGACGTCGGCGCCTTCGAAGCGATACGTGCCTTCGGTCGGCGCATCGAGCAGTCCGACGAGGTGCATGAAGGTAGACTTGCCCGAGCCCGACGGGCCCATCACAGCGACGAACTCGCCCGATTCAACCGTGAGATCGACGCCGCACAGGGCCTGTATGCAATCAGCGCCCATGGCGTATTCCTTTCGCAGTCCATTGACTTGCACGACGCGTCGCCATTAGTGCAGACCTCGCATCGCGCTCATCGGACTCGAGCTGATCGGCGATCGGGCGCTCTGACGCGGCGCCTGCGGAGCGATGCGCGCCCGTGAATCCCGTCACGACTGCATCGCCTGCGGCCAGCGTGCCGGGTTGAAGCGGTACGACTGCGGCGGCAGTGCCATTGGTGAGCTGCACCGAGACGTCGATCGGTACGGGCTTGCCGTCACGAGCGACGATCAATCGCGCGTTCGATCCGGCAGCGACGGCGACGTTGGCGGTCGAGCCGTTCGCCGTGCCCCAGGGGCTCAGGGCAGGCTGCTTTGCGCTACCTGCTTGCGTGTGGAGCGCGGCGAGCGGCACCGTCAGCGCGTTGGGCGCTTTGGCGACGTCGATGGTCGCGTTCGCCGTCATGCCCGGCAGCAGTTTCCCGCCGGAGTTTTCGGCGTAGACGACGACGTCATACGTTACGACGTTGTTGAGAGTTTGCGGATTGATGCGAACCTGCGCCACGGTGCCATGGAAGAGAACGTTAGGATAGGCCAGGACGGAGAACGAGACTGCATCGCCGGGTTTCACGTTGCCGATGTCGGGCTCCCCGACGTTGATGTCGACTTCCATCTTGTTGAGGTTCTGTGCGATCGAAAAAAGCGTCGGTGTCTGCAACGAAGCCGCGACCGTTTGGCCGACCGAGACATCGCGCGCGACGACGGTGCCGTCCACGGGTGACGTAATGATCGTGTGCTGGAGGTTGAGCTCGTCTTGGATAACGACGGCTTGCGCCGCGGCGACGTTGGCTTGGGCAGCCTGCGTGCCGGCGACCTGACTTTGCGCCGTCGATTCATTTTGGCCGATCGTCGCCGCGGTTGCGAGATTCTGCGCCTGGGCTTGCGCGACGGCAGCCTGAGCCGCGGCAACGTCGGCTTCGTCTTGCGCGACGTTGGAACGGTCCGTATCGACGGTGCTCGCGGCGACGTAACCCTGTGCGAGCAGCGCGGCGTCGCGCCCTTCGGTTTGCCGGGCGAGCGTCAATGCAGCTTGCGTCTTTTGCACGTTGGTTTTTGCCGACGCAACCGTCGCGGCTTGCGCCGCGTTGTCGGCGCTCGCCACGCTGATGCCGGAGGCGGCGCCGTTTGCGCTGGCCGCGGCTTGAGAGACTTGCGCGCGTGCCTGTGCAAGAGCCGCCTGCGCTTGCGCCAGTTGCGCGTCGAGCGTGCTGGGATCGAGATGGGCGAGGACCTGACCCTTTCGAACTCTGCTGTTGTAATCGACGTCGATCGACGCGATCGTTCCGGAGACTTGGGTGCCGACGGAGATCAGATTCTGCGGATTCACCGTTCCCGAGGCCGTGACCGACGACACGAGCGTCATCTGGGTTACGGGCGCCGTGATGAAGGTCGCCGCGCTGCGCGAGCGCAGCAGCAGCCACGCAAGAAAGCCGGCGGCGAAAAGCAGTGCGGCGATGGGCCAGAGCCAGCGGGGCATCTTGCCCAAGAGCGCGCCGGCGTTGCCGCCGAATCGACGAGGGGCCGGTATCGTGAGTGTTGACATGACGCCGTCAGCATAGCTGGGGCGGCTGACAGCCAGTGGAGAGTTTTGGCTCGCCGGTTAACTGCGGATTAGCGTCGAAGCGGCGCGCATGGCGCGTGGATTCATTCTCGGAGTCGTTGCGGCGGTCGTTGCTCTCTTGCTCTGCGTCTATCTCGCGATCAGGACCGGCGCGATACCGGCGAACGCCGACGCTCGGCCTTCTAAACTAGAGAGGTGGATAGCGAGCACGTCGCTGCATGCTGCAATCGCGCGTGAGGCTCCCCGTGATCCGAATCCCGTCGCGCTCAACGAAGCAAACCTCGCCGCCGGCATCAAGACTTACGCGGCAAACTGTGCGGTCTGCCATGGCGGAGCCGATGGGAAACCATCGGCTATCGCGCAAGGCCTCTATCAGCATCCGCCGCAACTCGCAAAAGACGGCGTCGAAGACGATCCCGAAGGGATCACGTACTGGAAGGTCTACCACGGCATCCGCTTGACCGGCATGCCGTCGTTCGGGCACTCCCTGACCGACGAGCAAGCCTGGCAGGTAACGCTCTTCCTCAAGCACATGGACGCGCTACCGCCCGAGGCCGAGCGCCTCTGGAAAGCGGTGGACTTTACGGGGTCGGGTTTGCCTCCGCGTTTGCCGTCGGCGACGCGGTGAAGATGTATTGATCCGGCGAGCCCTGTACCGTATTGATGCTCGTGCCTCCCGTCGGCCCTGCTGCCGGCACGGACGCCGACGAAGGACGCTTGCGCATGTCGCCGCCGCCGCCGCCGCCACCTGCACCCATCGCCCCGCCGCCCGTGGTCGCCGGGTTCGCACCGTTGACGTCGTACTGCATGGCGAGTCCCGAGGTATCCGCGGCGTTCTCAGGATAGACTTGGCCGCGGAACGAGCCGTCTTTATTCATCGTCGCGACGACGTGCAGCTTGCCACCCGGCCCGGCACCGAGACCGAGGTCAACGGTCGAGGGACCGATGTCGAACCAGAGGTAATCGCCATCGCGTCCCCCGATGACTGGGATATATATTTTGTAGTACGAGGTGTGGTAGTAGCCGCGCACCATGCCGTTGGGGAAAATCTGAAGATCCAGGCGTCCAGTGAGCGGATATTGCGAACCGTAGACTTCGACGATCGACGTCGTAAAGTGGAAAGGCGTCACCGGCGCTGTCGTCGCGGCTGACGCCTCGAGCGGTTGTATCATGAATCCTACGCTTGCTAGCGCAAAGCAACTGACGAACCGGCGAATAGACCTTACCATGCTGACTCCTCTCGATCGACCTTTCTAAGGGAGTAGAGCGCTCGACTTGGCGAGAACGTGACGAGAGTGGTACAACCAGCCGAAATCGACCTGCGGGGCCTTCCAGTCTGGGAGCGTCCGGATCTCGTCCGCAAAGCCCTCGACCGTCTTCCATCGGGCGCCTCACTTACCCTTATAACCGAAAACGAACCTCGCGCGCTATCGTCGCGGATCACGCAGGACCGTCCGGAGCGATTCGTGGTCGAGACCCGCCGAATCGCCAGCCGAGTTTGGCAGCTTCGCTTGACGCACCGTCCTGGAGAGGCGAACGACCGCAACTCGGCGTCGCAGCACTTGAGCAGGTGCCACGCCTTCGCCGGCCTCGACGCCGGCGTGCGTGCCGAACTTGCCGCTTCGGCGATCTGGCAGACCGGCAGGCGCGGACAGACGCTCGTCGCCGACGACAGCGATTGGCCGTTCATGGGCATGGTAACCGAAGGAATCGTGGCGCGTGCAAACGGCGGTGGACGCGATCGGGAGCGCATCCTTTACGAAATCTTTCCATACGAGCTCTTCGGCGTTGCCGAATACTTCGATCGCGGCTTGAAGATGGCGCGCATCGCCGTCTTCTCGAAGACGGCGCACGTTCTCAAGATTCCGTGGGACGTCGTTTCGCGCATCGCCGCGCGCTATCCCGATCTGACAAACGCGCTCGGAATCGTGATGGCGCAGCGCGTGCGTTTACTCGCCGACGCGCTGAGCGTTCAAGGTTCGCTTCCGATTCTCGGCCGCATCGCACGCGTGCTGCTTCCGTACGCTATGCCTGAACGCGGACTCGTCCCGGCAGCCACGTCGCTGTCGACGACTACTCAATCGCAAATCGCGGCCGCCGGCGGCACCGTCAAAGAAGTCGCCGCCCGCGCGATTGCAGAGCTCGAGTCGCGCAAAGCCTTGCGTCGCGAGCACGGACACATCCGTTATCTCGATCGCGAAGTCTTGCTGGAACTTATTCAGGATGTTTCCTAACGCGACGAACGCGTAATCGTAGAGAAGCCGGCGTAAGGGTGGAGCGCCTTCGGCAGTTCGATCGAGCCGTCGGGTTGCTGGAAGTTTTCGAGGATCGCGATCAGCGTGCGTCCGATGGCGAGGCCCGAACCGTTGAGCGTGTGGACGAGTTCGGGTTTGGCGCCGGATTCGCGACGGAATCGGATTTGCGCGCGGCGCGCTTGGAAGTCGGAGCAGTTCGAGCACGAGCTGATTTCGCGGTAGCTGTTCGCTGCTCGGGATCCAAACTTCGAGATCGTAGGTCTTGGCGGCGTTGAAGCTCGTATCGCCCGCGCAAAGCGTGACGACGCGATACGGGAGCTCGAGCTCTTCGAGTAAGGATTCGGCGTCGCCGCGCAGCGTTTCGAGTGCATCGAAGGAAGCTTCGGGAGCGGTCAGCCAGACGAGCTCGACTTTATCGAATTGATGCTGGCGCATCAGGCCGCGCGTGTCTTTTCCGGCGGCGCCGGCCTCTTTGCGAAAGCAAGGGGTCTGCGCGACGTACTTGCGAGGAAGCTCGGATCCGTCGAGAATCTCTCCCGAGCGCAACGCCGTCAGCGGCACTTCGGAGGTCGGAATCATGAAGAGATCGGAGTCGGCGTCGAAGAACATCGCGTCGGAAAACTTGCTGAGCTGCCCGGTCGACCACATCGTTTCGCGTAAGACCAACAGCGGCGGCGCGATCTCGACATAGCCGCGCGCGATTGCACGGTCGAGAAAGAACGCCCCCAACGCGCGCACGAGGCGCGCACCTGCTCCCGCGAGCACCGAAAAGCGACTTCCGGAAAGCTTTGCGGCGCGAGAAAAGTCGATGATTCCCAACGCCTCGCCGAGCTCCCAATGCGGTTTGGGCGTAAACTCGAAACGGCGCGGCTCTTTCCAGCGTCGGACCTCGAGGTTAGCGCTTTCGTCGGTGCCTTCGGGTACGCTCGCGTCCAAAAGATTTGGCATTTGCGCAAGCAGCGCGCGCAGCGGCGAACTTGGGTCGGAAATCGAAAGCGTTCGCGCCTTTTGTTCGCATTCGTCGATCCGTCGCGAGAGTTCGTCGAGCTTCGGACGAAGCTCGCGCGCGGCGGCCCCTTTATCCGCTGCCTCGGCGATCGATGCCGAAAGCCTATTCTTTTCGGCCTTCGCTCCCTCCGCGGCGGTTAGCGCGGAGCGGTACTCCTCGTCATAGCGCAGAACGTCGTCGATTGGCGATGGATCGAGCCCGCGTCGAAGGAGAGCCGCTCGTACGCGGTCGGGATCGCGTCGAATCAAAGCGATGTCGAGCATGGAGAAGCGCGCCCTTATGCAGTCCGTAAATCCAGTCCTACCGGGAACCGGATTTGCGGCGGATCGACTCCTTCCACCGCATCAGGCGATCGTGGCGTACTTTGCTCGCGTGACGATTCCGACGCCGGCGATGGAATACGTTCCGCTCGAAGAGTCCTTCGGGCGTGTGTTGGCCACGCCGGTTGCGGCCGACGACGATTATCCGAACGCGCCGCGGTCGCTCATGGACGGGTTCGCACTGCGCGCCGAGTCGACGCCCGGACGCTTCGTGGTTACGGGCGACGTACGGATGGGCGCCGGGTCGCAATCGACCATCGAGGGCCGCAGCGCGTTGCGAATTCCGACCGGCGGCATTCTCCCGGAGGGCGCCGATGCGGTCGTTCCAATTGAAGGCGTTCTTCTGGAAGGCGATACTATTGCCGTTACGGGGCCCGTTACCCCAGGTGAGAACGTCTCGGCGACGGCAGCCGACATGCGTCGCGGCGAGACGGTCCTCGGAGCCGGCCGCCGCATCCGCGCGCCCGAGGCCGGCGTACTCGCAACGCTGGGCGTAACGAGCGTGCCGGTCTATCGCCGTCCGCTCGTCGGCGTCTTTTCCAGCGGCGATGAGCTCGTGGACGCGGGCGTTCGCCCCGCCTTCGGAGAAATTCGCGACTCCAATCGTTTTGCGGTCGCCGCATCGCTGCGAGCGATGGGTGCGATGCCGCGCCACTATCCGACGCTGCGCGACGAATCGTCGGACTTTGAATCGGCGCTCGAGCACGCGCTCGACGAATGCGATGCGGTCGTCGTCTCCGGCGGTTCTTCCGTCGGCGAACGCGATCGTCTGCCGCGCGCGGTCGCGGCGATCGGCGATCCTGGAATCGTCGTGCACGGGCTGCGGCTGCGGCCGGGTAAGCCGACCCTTTTGGGGGCGCACGGCGCAAAACCGATCCTCGGTCTGCCGGGCAATCCCACCTCGGCGTTGATGATGCTCGAGGCCGTGGCCGCTCCGATCGTCGCGGCGCTCATCGGCGCACCGCTCACTCCTTCGACATTGCAGGCCCGTCTCGCACACCCGATGCGAAGCCGCGCGGGGTGGACGTGGTACGTTCCGGTGAGCGTGCAAGGCGATGGAGGGTTGCCGTCGGCGACTGCGCTCGAGCTGCGATCGTTTTCGGTAAGTTTGACGGCGCGGGCGGATGGCTACGTTGTCATGGGGGAGCGCGAAGACGAGTGGCCGGCGCAGCGTCTCGTCACAGTTACGCGATTCTTCGGAGGCGCGTAAAGGTTCGTGATCCGTCCCACGCCGGCAATCGACGCGATCCCCGCCACGACTCCGTTCGTCGGTCCGGAAGAGCTGATGCGCGAGACTGGCCAAAACGAGCTGGTGCGGCTTGGCGCAAACGAGAGCGCTTTCGGTCCGTCGCCTCGAGCGGTTGCGGCAATGACCCACGAGCTGCCGCGACTCTCCTGGTACGGCGATCCGGAATCACTCGATTTGCGCGACGCGCTCGCGGCAAAGCACCGCTGCAAGCCCGAGCAGATCGCGATCGGCTCGGGCATCGACGACCTGATGGGATTAGCGGTTCGCGCCTTCGTCGCTCCCGGTCAGAGCGCGCTCGCGACTGCGGGAACGTATCCGACGTTCGCCTACCACGTCGCCGGGTATAGCGCGCGCCTCGTCGTCGTACCGTATATGCAGGACGGCACGCCGGATTGCGATGCGTTGCTCGCCGCCGCGCGCCGTGAGGCGCCTGCGATCGTCTATCTGGCGAATCCGGATAACCCGAGTGGGCGCTTTATTTTGCGCGCCGACATCGAACGATTTTACGAGGCGCTGCCGCGCGATACGCTCTTGCTTGTCGATGAGGCGTATGCCGACTTCGTCGAGGAGGACGAGCTGCTCGCGCTCGCTTTCAGCGATCGTCTCATTCGGCTGCGCACGTTCTCGAAGGGCTACGGCATGGCCGGCGCCCGAATCGGATACGCACTGACGACCGAACGCAACGTAAAGACCTTTCAGAAGATCCGGCTGCACTATGGGATCAATCGCAACGCCCAAATCGGAGCCTTGGCTTCACTGACCGACGACGGTTTTCGACGCTACGTCGTCAACGAGACGGCGCGCGGGCGCGAGGAGTACTATGCCCTCGCGCGTTCGCTCGATTGCCGGTGCATCGTATCGGCGACGAACTTCGTCTGCATCGAGATGGAGAGCGCTGCGCGGGCGACGCAAATCATGCAGGAGCTGCTTTCGCGCGGGGTTTGGATCCGTAAACCGGGAGCACCCCCGCTGGACTCCTTCATTCGAGTCAGCGTGGGTACGGCACCGATGCGGGACGCATTTGCCGGCGCACTGCGCGCAGTGCTCGCCGAGATGCCCGTCTAAAGCGCCATGCGTTACGCGATCGTCTCAGACGTTCACGCGAACATCGAGTCCCTCGAGAACGCGCTCTCGGCGATATCGGATGACGAGGCGCTGGTTTCGCTTGGCGACGTCGTGGGCTACGGGCCGAATCCGAACGAATGTGTCGCGGCGCTGCAAGCGCGCTGCCGCCACGCCGTCTTGGGCAATCACGACCTTGCCGCGATCGAGAACTTCGGCGTTGAGAACTTCAACGTCGCCGCGCGTGCCGCCATCGGGTGGACGCAGAACGTTCTGCAAGATCCGGCGCGGGCGTGGCTAAATTCGCTCCCTTACGAACTCCGATTGCCCGATTTCTTGCTCGTCCATGGCGCGCCCGTGGAGTATTTTGAGTACATTCTCGATAAGAGTGGGGCGGCGCGTGCCTTCGATGCAACCGACGCGCGAATCGTTTTCGTCGGCCACACGCATATCGCGGAATACTGGACCCGCGATCGCGAAGGGAACATCGGGCACAAACACATGCAGCAGGGCGGCGAGTTGCGTCTCGACGACGAACTGCGCTACATCATCGACGTGGGCAGCGTCGGTCAACCGCGCGACCTGAACCCGCTGCCGTGCTTCGTGCGATACGATCCGCAAGAGCGGCGCGTCGAATGGATCCGTTACGAATATCCGGTCGCGCAGGTGCAAGCGAAGATGCATGCAGCCGGACTTCCGCGCTATTTGATCGATCGTTTGAGCGTTGGGCGATGAGCGGCGTTCCCTTCGACGACGGCAACTGCTTTGCGTGCGGGCCGGCCAATCCGATTGGCATGCATCTTCAATTCGAGTCTGCCGCGCAAGGAGAGGGTGTGGTGGCGCACGCAACGCTGGCGCCCCACTACCAAGGCTGGCGTGGAATCGCGCATGGCGGCATCGTCATGGCGCTGCTCGATGAAGCGATGGCGCACGCTGCAGGTTTTGCCGGTCATCGCGGGGTCACTGCAGCCGTCAGCGTGCGATTTCGCAAACCGGTGCCGCTCGAGCGGCCGATTACCGTTCGAGGACGCGTTACTTGGCAGCGCCGCAACGTTCTCGGCGTCGAGGGCAACGTCTTCGACGAAAGCGGGGCGCTGCTCGCACACTCGGACGGCAGCTTCGTTTCGCGCGGACGACTCGACGCCGCCGACGATCGACGAAATCCTTCGTTCGCCGATTCCGTAACATCGTCGTGACGAACTCGCCCACCATCGAAAATCGCCGCGCGCGCCACGAGTACCACGTGATCGAAGCGCTCGAGGCCGGACTGGCACTCTCCGGCACGGAGGTCAAGGCGATCCGCGCAGGCGGCGCGAGCTTGGCGGAAGCCTACGCACGTTTTCGCGACGGCGAAGCGTGGTTGCTCGGAATGCACGTCCCGCCGTACCGGCAGGGCAGCTTCTCGAACGCGGAGCCGACGCGGCCGCGCAAGCTGCTGCTGCATAAGGAAGAGATTCGGCGCTTGCAAAGCCGCGTCGCCGAGAAGGGTTTGACCGTCGTACCGCTGCGTCTCTATTTCACACGGCGCGGCATGGCTAAGGTGCTGCTGGGGCTCGTACGCGGCAAGAAGCTCTGGGATAAGCGCGCCGACGTTGCGAAACGCGACGTCGAGCGTGAAATCGCCGCACACGTCCGCCGATCGTGAGAGGCGCACATCCCGAGCGCGACGTCGAGCGCGCACTCCAACGCAGCGGCGTCATTTCGATGGGAGAGCGAGTTCTCGTCGCTTGCAGCGGCGGCCCGGATTCGGTCGCACTCGCAGCGGCGTTGCATGCGGTCGCCAAGCGTATGAGTCTCGGCCTGCGAGTCGCCCATGTCAATCACGGTCTGCGCGAGTCGGCATGGCAAGATGAATGCATCGTGTTGCAAATCGCGGCGCAGCTGGAGATTCCGATCGACGTCATAACGCTCGATGGGGCGCCCCACGACGAACAGCGCCTTCGCACCGCGCGTTA
This sequence comes from Vulcanimicrobiota bacterium, assembly GCA_963815165.1. Classification (GTDB taxonomy): domain Bacteria; phylum Vulcanimicrobiota; class Vulcanimicrobiia; order Vulcanimicrobiales; family Vulcanimicrobiaceae; genus Cybelea. The sequence continues at coordinate 104,399 of CAWFFL010000003.1, read as the reverse complement.
CGGAGCGCTCATGGATGTTGCGAAGCGCAGCGATTGCAGCGTCGTTGCGACGGCGCACCACGCCGAAGACCAAACCGAGACGGTGCTCTTGGCACTCCTGCGTGGAAGCGGACCGGCAGGCTTACGCGGCATGCCGAGGCGCAGGCGCCTTGCGCCCAACTTGGATTTGGCCCGGCCGTTCCTGCGCGTCGGCTCCGAAGCGCTGCGCGGATACTGCCATGCGCGCGCGTTGCCGTATGCGGTCGATCCGAGTAACGCGCTCGCGAGCATTCGCCGCAATGCGGTGCGCGAAGCTCTGGGAGCGCTGCGCCCGCTCTTCCCGGCACTCGACGCAGCCGTCGCGCGAGCGGCCGAAGTGGCTCGCGACGAGCGCTCCGGATCCCGCCATGCCGCGTTACGCGCGAGCGTGCGCGAACAGATCTGCCGGGAAGACGATCTGCGCGACATCGATTTCGTTCACGTCGAGGAAGCGGTGCGCGCCCTCGAAAGAGGCCGCAGCGGCACATTCCATATGAAGCCTGGGGTGGCGCTGAGAATCGATTGCGGTACCGTCACGGGTATCACGCGAGAGTAATGGAAGAAGAAAAGGGCTGCGCAGGCGGTTGGACGCTTGCTAGCTAATACCGTTTCGTTGAAGGAGCGGGGGCACGCTGCAGCCGGTTTCGGCGTTAAGCTATTCGCAACGCTGTTGCTATAGGTTGTGGTTTGAAGCGTAAGGAAGTCTAAGCAGAACGTGAGCAAACATCTCCGATCCATCATCCTCATCATCTTGGCGGTCATCGCCGTTTTCATCATCGTCGAGCGGTTCGTTCAGCCCGGCGAAGGCTGAGACGCGCCTCGACTACGGCGCGTTTTACCAGAAGCTCGAAGCGGGACAAGTCCAGTCGTTCCACGCCACCGGCCTCAACGCCATCGGCGACCTGTCGAACGGCACCAAGTATTCGGTCGCAGTTCCCAACGTCGATCAAACATTCGTAGACGAGGTCTATAAGCGCGTAAAAAGCGGAGCAATCAGTTTCGACCAGCAATCGAACACGGGGCTGCTCTCGAGTCTGATGACGCTCGGGCCCCTGGCGATAACGGTACTCTTGCTCTTCTTCATTCTGCGTCAAGCCCAAAGCGGCGGAAGCCAAGCGCTCTCGTTCGGACGCTCGCGTGCAAAAATGCTTTCGGAAAATCGGCCGAAGGTGACGTTCGCCGACGTCGCGGGCGTTGACGAAGCAAAAGAAGAGCTCGCCGAGATCGTCGATTTTCTGAAATATCCCAAGAAGTATCAGTCGCTCGGCGCTCGAATTCCAAAGGGCGTCTTGTTGCTGGGGCCGCCGGGAACGGGTAAGACGCTTCTTGCGCGCGCGATTGCCGGGGAGGCGGGCGTCCCATTCCTTTCGATTTCCGGTTCCGACTTCGTCGAGATGTTCGTCGGCGTCGGCGCCTCACGCGTACGCGACCTGTTCGATCAGGCTAAGAAATCTGCGCCGTGCATCGTCTTCATCGACGAAATCGACGCAGTGGGCCGCCAGCGCGGTGCCGGACTGGGCGGCGGACACGACGAGCGCGAGCAGACGCTCAATCAGCTCCTCGTCGAAATGGACGGTTTCGATCAAAATACCGGCGTGATTCTCATCGCCGCGACCAATCGCTCCGACGTTCTCGATCCGGCGCTGCTTCGTCCCGGGCGCTTCGACCGCCAGATCGTCGTCGGTCGCGCCGATTTCAAAGGCCGTGAGAAGATCCTCGAAGTGCACGCGCGCAATAAGCCGCTGGTAAGGAAGTTTCGCTCGAAATCCTCGCGAAACGCACGCCCGGATTCTCAGGGGCCGATCTCGAGAACTTACTGAACGAAGCGGCGCTGCTTGCAGCGCGCCGCAACAAAAACCTCATCGAGATGGTCGATTGCGACGAAGCGATCGATCGGGTCATGGTAGGGCCCGAGCGCAAATCGGTCGTCATGTCGCAAAAAGAGAAAGAAGTCACCGCGTATCACGAGTCGGGGCACGCCATCATCGGAGGTCTGCGCGAGAAATCCGACCCGGTGCATAAAGTCACGATCATTCCTCGCGGAATGGCGCTCGGCATTACGTGGTCGCTGCCGGAAGACGACCGGCATAACCGTACGAAGGAAGAGCTGCTTGCGATGATCACTCGTGCGATGGGCGGCCGCCTCGCCGAGGAAATAAAGTTCGGCGACGTCACGACGGGCGCCAGCAATGACTTCGAGCAAGCGACGGAACTCGCTCGCCGCATGGTCACGCAGTACGGCATGAGCGACCTTGGACCTATTCAGTTCGGCCGCGGCGCGCATCAGGTCTTTCTCGGTCGTGACTTCGGTGAGGAGCGCAACTACTCTGAAGAGGTCGCGAGCAAGATCGACGGCGAGGTGCGCCGGATCATCGAGTCATGCTATTTCGACGGCAAGCGCATTCTCAACGAAAACTGGGATAAGGTCGACCGCATGGTGGCATCGCTGCTGGAATACGAGACCGTCGAAGCCGAAGAGGTTCGCTCGATTCTGGCGGGACGTCCGTTTGAACGACCCATCGGAACGCAGGCAGCGCCTCCGGCCGAAGGCCCGGCTGAGCGGCCCGGTGGCCGAAGAGCCCAAGCGCGCCGAGAAACCGTCGCGTCTGCCGCCAAAGATCATCGCCGGAACCGGCATGAGAGCGCGGGCGGCGCTGAGCGCTGCGGCGTTTGTCGCCGTATCGCTTTTTGCGTTGTCGAGACCGGCGGCGGCCGCAATCGCGCAGCAACAGGGCGTATTGCCCCGCGGCGGCTCGTACGTACTCGATCCTGATCCGACAGTCGGGTCGGCGGCCATCGGACTTTGGTTTCGCGCACCCGGAGCCGGTTATGATAACGCAACTCCCGGTATCTCGAATCTCGCCGCGACCGCTGCGGCGGTCGCACCGCTCGAGAGCGGCAAGTCGCTCTACGCGCTCGTGCACACCGTCGGCGGCCGGCTCAACATCCAAGTCTATCCCGACATCGTCGGAATCGGCGCGATCGTTCCGTCATCGGCTGCGCGCCGAATCGTAGCGGCGATGACGGCCGCATACTTTGCGCCCGCGGTCAACGATGCCGCGGTGAAGACCGCGCGCGCAAATGCCGCTGTGCTTGGCGTTCAGCAACGATACGAATCCGATACGACGCTGCACGACCTGCTCTTCGCGCAGATTTTCAAAGTGGACCGGCGCACTATCCACCGCTGCCCACTTCGGTTTCCGCACTGACCAGCATTACGGCGGCGCAGGTGAGTGCGTTTGCGAAACGCGCATTTCGCTCTGAAAACGCCGTTCTTGACGCTCACCGGCAACATCGACGCGTCGAGCATCGCGGCGGTAACCGACGGCAGCGGAACGGGCGGGATGGATCAACCGTACGACTCGACGGTTGCTGCGCGCCCGGGACCCTCCACCTCGACGGGTGCGGTCGACGGCGTCGGCTTGGCGTGGGTTGGACCGTCCATTACCGACGAAAAGGCCGCAACGGCACTGGACTTCGTTGCCGATTATCTCTTCCGCGATGAGACGGGCGTGGTTGCTCGGGCGCTCGATCGGGCGCAAAGCGACGCGCTCGTCGTCGGCCAGTTCGTCACGCTGCACGATCCGGGCGTAATGGTCGTAACGATCGGCGGCGCTCACGAGAAGCAAACCGAGCAAAACGTGCTCGCTGCGCTGACGGCGCTGCAGCAGCCGTTGGATCGTCAGACCTTCGACGCTGCGCGCGAGGCTTTTCTCTACCACGTCGCTGCCGACACGCAGACGCCGCAACAGCGCGCCGATAATCTCGGCTGGTATAACGTCGAAGGCAATCTCGAATACGCGCCCGGAATTCGCAGCGGCACGTACGAGCGGCAAGCGCGAGCGCTCGATCCGCAGTACGTGGCCGACATCGTGCGGCGCTATCTCGGCAATCCGGTGGTCGTCGACCTCATCGCCTCCACACCGCAAAGGGAATCCTCGCCTTGAAACTTGCCTCCGCAGCAATCGCCTGTGCGCTTGCCGTTTTGCAGCCCTTCGCCGCGCGCGGCGCTTCGGTGCCGATCCCCAGCGTGGAGAGCGCCGGCGATGCGACGATTCTTCGCCAATCCGATGGCGCCGCTTCGCTCGTCGGCGTTGCTTTCGTCGTTCGTGCCGGGCTCGACCGCGAAACGATGAAGGAGAACGGACTTGCGGCGCTCGTCGCGGAGGCGATCGTCCGCACGCCGGTTGCGCTGCCTTCCGACTCCGCTGCGGGAAGGCCGGCTCAGGCCGTGCCGCTCGAGGATGCGATTGCCGCGCGCGGCGGCTCGATACACTTCACCGTCGATCCCGGCGACGTTCGTTTTTACGTCGAAGCGCTGGCAGAGGACGCGCCGGCCGTCCTGGAGCTTTTTCGCAGCGCGCTGATTTCGCCCGACTTTTCGGCCGCCACGGTGCGCCAAGCGCGCGCATCGATTGGTTCGTCAAATCGCGCAAAGTCAACAAGTCGCGCTGCAGGTCGGGCTCGACATGCTCAACGCCGCAGTCGTCGGCGCAGGGAAATATCGGGTTGCCGGAGTTGGGGACGCCGAACTCGCTGGCGCAGTTCTACTCGCGCGACGTTCGCGCTTTCTACCAGCGGTATTACCGCCGAAACGGCGTGCTTGGTCAGCGCGGCAGGGCGCCTCGACGCGCTAGCCCCTGGCCTGCTGGCGAACTTGGCCGCGGCACTCCCGGAAGGAAACACCGCCCCGGTGACGGTGCGTATGCCGTCGCTGAGCGGCGCGACCCACGAGATCGTGACGCACCGCGACATCGCCTCGCCGTGGCTGATCGCGCAATATCCCGCGCCGAAAGTAGATAGCAACGATTTCGGCCCGATGCTCGTGCTTGCGGCGTTCGTTCGCCGAACGCTTTCGGATATCGCGCAGGTGCCCGGCGTCGTCTCGCCGACCTTCGCTTCGCGTTCGGTCGGCGCGGTCTACGCATACGATCGCGCGCCCGCAACCTTGGTGCTTTACGTCAACGGTGGGCTCAACGGCAACCCCAGCCGCGCCTTTGCAACGGCGCTCTCCGTCGTGAGCGTCCTCGCGGCGACGCGTTTGCAGGGTTCGATCGAGGAGTTCAAAGCCGAGGCGGCCGGCGACTTTGCCAACGACGCCACGACGCTCGAGACGCGCACCTGGCTCGCGGCCGTTTTCTCGCGTGAGAGCTCGTCGCCGGATTTCATCAATCGCGCGTTGGCGGCAATCGCAGCGACGACGCCCGACCGACGTTCAGCGCGTCGCGCGGACCTATCTGGGCAATCCGACGATCGCCCTCGTTTTACCCCGCGGCACCAATCTCCAAGACTGAACGATTCCCCGTGCGGTGAATGTTGCGCTCGTTCACGATTATCTGAATCAGCGCGGCGGCGCGGAACGCGTCTTCGCTCACATCGCAAGAGCGTGGCCGCAAGCGCCGATATTCACGGCTCTCTACGACGAGCGGGTCGTGGGCGATCTTTTCGAGTCGCGGCGCATTCGCCGCTCCCACCTCGCCCGAATTCCCTTCGCGAATCGGTCCTTTCGCGCACTCGCGCCGTTCTATCCGCGCGCCTTCGAATCGTTCGATTTTTCCGGGTACGACGCGATCGTTAGCTCGACGACCTCTTGGGCGAAGGGCATACGTGTGCCGCCCGGCGCGGTCCACGTCTGCTACATCAATACGGTTAGCCGCTTTGCATTTGCGCGCGACGAATACGTTCCGCGTTACGCGCGCCCGTTCGTCGCGCGCTTGATCGACTGGGACCAGCGGGCCGCCCAGCGACCGAGCCGCTTTGTTGCGAACTCCGAAAATGTCGCCGAAAAAATTCGCCGTTATTACGGTCGTGATAGCGACGTGCTGCATTGCCCCGTCGATCTCGATCGATTCACCGTGGGGCCGGGTTCGGACGGCTACTTCATCGTCGCGTCGCGGCTATTACCGTACAAGCGCATCGACCTCGCCATTCGCGCCGCCGCCATCGCTAACGTTCCGTTGCTCGTTGCCGGAACTGGCCCCGCCGAAGCATCACTGCGGCGACAAGCGGACGGAACGACGACGTCGCTGCTCGGTTTCGTTAGCGACGCAAGACTCAGCGAACTTATGGGCAACGCGCGCGCCGCCATCGTGCCGGGCGAAGAAGACTTCGGTCTCGTTCCGCTCGAAGCAGCGTCGGCCGGCCGGCCGACGATCGCCTATCGCGCCGGCGGCGCGCTCGAGACGATCGTCGAGGGAGAAACCGGCGCGTTCTTCGACGAGCCGTCTGCCGAATCGCTCGCAGCCGTACTGGGACGCTTCGATGCTGCGCAGTTCGATCCGCAAAAGCTGCGAGCGCATGCCGAAATGTTCTCACCATCTCGATTCATAGAGCGCTTACGCGCGATCGTCGAGCGCGTGTATCGAGAGAATCGAAAGCGGCCCGGCGAACCTTAGGAGCGATGAGAAGCGTCCAACAGGATGTGAGCGACGGGCGTCTTCGAATCGGCCCTGAGGCTCGCCGGGCAGCTTTGCTCCCGACAGCGATCGCGGCAGCCGTTTTTGCCATCGTCTATATCGCGCTCTGCTTCAACAAGCTGTACGCGCTGCGATATGGTGCGGACCTAGGGACGTATCTGCAGACGATCGTCAACTTGCAGCATGGTTCGTCATGGAATTACGGCGAGTGGAAGCATCATTTTCAAGTGCACGATTCGTGGGTACTCACGCTCTTCGTTCCGATCGTCGCGCTCTTTCCGCGCGCGCAGACGCTGATCGTACTTCAAATCGCGGCGGTTGCGGCAGCGGCGATTCCGCTGGCGATGCTCGCGCGCGAGCTCGGCCTCAGTCCGCGCGTTGCAAATCTGATCGCGATCGCGTATCTGCTTTCGCCGGCGACGCAGGGGCTCGTCTACGACAATTTCTCCGAGAACGACTTCGTGCCGCTGCTTGCGTGCTGTGGCGCCCTCGCGGCGCGAAGGCGATCGCTTTGGTGGACGCTGGTATGCGCGCAGCTCCTGATGGGGTTGAAGGAAGATCAGATTCCTTTCGTCGTTTGGTTTGCGGTCGCGTGTGCGATTTGGTGGGATCGGCGGTTGGGAGTGGCATTGGCGTCACTCGCCGTCGCCAACGGCACGGCATTCCTTGCATTCGAGCACGCGATCGGCGCGCATCCGAACGATCCCGGCTATTCGTTACGGATCTTCAATCCGGTCGGAAAGGCGAACATCGTTCTCTTGCTGCTCGCGCCGTTTGCGTTTGCGCCGGTGGCGGTCGGGCGATGGCTGCTGCTCGGGCTTCCGATGCTTGCCGAGATCGTTTTCATGCGCCCCTGGAACTACGACCCGACCCGTCTTGGGTCGCATTACGTCGCCTCGCTTCTTGCCGTAACGGCACTGGCCGCGGTCTTTGGGGCGGCGCGTTATCCGCGTTTCGCGTGGTTTATGGCGCCTCTGGCGTTCGCGGCAATGCTGTTCTTCAACGACACCGTTCTGCGTCTTGGGCGCTGGCCGTACGTCGTCGACTGGAGCGCGTACGCGCGTGCGGTCGCAGTGCGTGATAGCGGCCGCCCGGCGTTCCTTACACGCGGCGCGGAGGGCGTGTGGGCCGTTGCGGCCGCGAATCGCAACGTTCGCTTGAATCCGATTCCAGAACGAAACGCGCCCCAGTGCCCTGCTTACAATACGAATGCGGCGGCGTTCTTTGGAAGCCTTGCCGGACGAGCGCCGGCCGATCTCTGCGGCGGCGTGCCCACCGCTGCGCCACTGCGGTGACGAAGCTGACGTTGACTGCGGTACGCGAGGATCGCGGCCGTTTTGCTTCGTTGCGCGATCGTCGCGTGTTGATCTATTGGCCTCACGGCTTGGGCGATTGGGTTCATCTCGGCACGATACTGCCGCTCCTCGAGCCGTCGAACGCGTATGCCATTACGCGTTTCGGTGACGATTACGTCAGCGTAATGGAGGGCGATTCATACGTCACGCCGCTCTCGAGCGGTGTTCGAGCACCGAGCGACGGCAGAGCGCTGGGCACCGTGCATTTTGGTCTACGGTTGAAAGATTGCAACGGTCGCAAGCGCGGCGTGGAGTTTCCCCCGCCGTTAGACGAGACGATCAAGCACTTTGCTGCCGATACGCTGCTCTGGACGGATTACCCGGAGACAGAAGGACGAACGCCCTTTCCGTTTCACACCAAGGCGCGAAACCTCGCGCGACTGCTCGTGCGCCGTGAACGCTTAGCGAACGTCGATCTCGCCAGTCCCCTCCCGAGCACGATCGATTTCGGGGTGCCTCCGCAGACGCGGCAACGTCTCGACGAGCGACTGCGGCAATTCGTGCCGACCGGTACCCGCCTGGGGGTTATTTCGCGTCGCGGCGTTACCGCAACGCGAAAAACATGGGGCGACGGTTCGCAAGCGCGCGACTTCGTCGCGGGGATGCGGTCGCGCGGACGTTGGCGCTTCATTTCGATGGACGACGAAGATTTGGGCGACGGCGTTGCCGGTTTTCGCGCGCTCTTCGACGGCGTCGACGAGCCGTTCGCGCGGCTTTACAAAGCATTGGCGGGACGCATCGATCTCTTCGTGGGCATCCCCGCGGGGCCGTTGCATTTCACGCTCGCTCGGGGCGGCGTACCCACTATCGGGCTTTGGTTGAGCCATCATCCGGATTGGTACGATGAGCCCAATCCCTCCGCTTTCCATCTCGTCGGGCGGTATGTGCGCGATCGCGGGTTCGATCGGCGGCCGGCGAGCGTTACGAAACCCCAATCGCTACGGCACCGTCTGCGTTATCTCGATTCGCTCGACGTCCGCGCGCAGGCAGTGCTCGACGCCGCAAGCGCCGTCATGTGACCTTGGAGAACGCTAAGAGTGCTACGATCGAGACGCCGTTGAATAGCGCGTGCGAGATCATCGACGCATATGCGTTTCGCGACTGGTAATAGACCGCGCACAGGACGATCCCGCCGAGGGCCAGAGGAACGGCTTCGTACGGGTCGCCGTGCGCCGCTCCGAACAGCAAGCCGCTGAGGATGGCGCCGCTCCAAAAACCGCCGTAGCGCATGCCGAAATTGAAAAAGAATACTCGAAAGAGCGTCTCCTCGAAGAACGGCGCGAAGATGACGGCAAAGAGGCTGAAGAAGGCGATGCTCGCCTTATCGTGGATGCCCTCGAAGATTTGAACGACGTCTTGCTGGTGCTGCGTGTGGAAGAAATAATTGACGAGCGTCGCAGTACCATTTGCGACGACGATCATTGCGATCGCTCCAACCAGCCCAATCGCTATCGTGCGGCCGTCGGGCACGCGAAAACCGAGCTGTGCCAAGCTAAACTTCGAGAGAGGTCGCATCGAGGCCAAGACGATCGCCACGAGTATGCCCTCACCGATGGTCTGCGCTACGAGCGACTTGTCGAGATCGCCCGCGCTCACGTGAGTGGGCACTCGCACGACGAGCGTCACCAGAAACAACAAAACGAAAAGGACAGCGATGGAGCCGGCCAACAGCCAACTCCAGACGCTCTTGAAACTATCCTTCGGCCAGCGCGTCGGCCAAACGGGCGAAATCGCCGAGGTCGAGTCGTTCACCGCGAAGCTCCGGAGAGAGTTTGCTCGCCGCGAAGGCCCGCGCGATCCGCGCCCGGTCGAAACCAAGTGCGAGCGCGAGACTATTCGCGAGCGTCTTGCGCCGGTACGCGAACGCGCCGCGCACGACCTTCCAAAAGATCGCCGCGTCGGCAGGCCGCACGGCCGGCTGGGCGCGCCGAACCAGTCTCACGACGCGCGAATGCACTTTGGGCGCCGGGAAGAAGGATGCCGGTGCGAGCGTGAAGCCGCCCTCGGCACGCATCGCGTACTGCACGGCGACGGAAAGACTGCCGTATTGCGGCGTGCCGGGGGCCGCGACGAAACGCTCGGCGACGTCTTTTTGAACCATGATCGTCAGCGAGAGCGGACCGTCTTCCATTTCGATCAAACGGAGCATGATTGCAGTCGCAATATTATAAGGAAGATTCCCAGCGACGTTCCACGGCCTGCCGCGCGACCAAGCTGCATAATCGAAGGTCAACGCATCGGCCGCAACGATCGTGGCCCGCTCGAGATCGCTGCGCGACTGTAATACGGCAAGCAGATCAGGATCGATCTCGAGCGCGGTGACGTCGGCGCCTTCTTCGAGCAGCGCCAGCGTCAGTGCGCCCGTTCCCGCACCGATTTCGAGCGTGCGTACGGCCGCCGGCGCGTCGGCAAGGCTTAACCGCGCGATCTTACGCGTTGCGGGAACGTTTTGCAGAAAGGTTTGCCCGTAACGCTTCTTCGGACGAAGTCCGGCTTGCTCGAGCAGTTGTCGGGGAGAGCTCCTCGCCACCCCGCTATCTTACGCTACTTGATACGGTAGACGGTTACTGAGCGGCGCCCGAAGAGCATCGCGTCGCGCATCGTATTGAAACCGAGATCGATGCGATGCCCGACGATGTCGCCACCGGTATCGCCGGCAATCGCCGGTCCGTAACCCGGAATGAAGAGGCGTGTTCCCAACGGTATAACGCGCGGATCGACGGCGACGATTCCGAAGCCCGCGCGTCGACCGATAGCCGTCATACCGCTGCCGCCGGCCGAATCGGCCGTGTAGGCGGTCGCGAGCATGAGCATCGCGCTGCGGGCCATGTACGCCATTTGCGCGATGCCGTGCGCCTCGAAATTCGTCAGCGCGCTGCCCCCGATGCCCTCAGCCACCAGGCGCGGGCGGGCCGGCTTGATGACCGTCGACCAGAGAACTGAACGGCGAACGCGTCCGCCGTCGCGCTGAGCGTAGCGCACGCCCTCTTCCACTTCACCCGGACGCCCGGCAGAGATCACCTTCGAGAGGCCCGGAGCGATGTTGATGGCGAGCTGGTGAATCGTTTGCGGCTCGAGCGAGCGCCGTTCGACGCGCTCCCACGTGAGGAGACCGTCGCGATGCCAGGTGACGTGGCTAACGGATGTCACCGCCGCCGGTACGGCCGCCGTCGAACAGAGGCTCAGCACGGCAACGGCAAAAGCGACGTGGAGGCGACGTCCTTTCAACCCGATTTTCCTTTCTGCTCTCGGCTCTCGTCACGGTATCGATCTACACCACGCCAAATCGAACGATGAACGAGGAACCGCGCGTTTTGGGGAAGCGGCGCATAGGCAACCGCGGGGCGATTGGATCCAACGGAGACGCCAACAATTCTGTGCCTGCCTGCTCTCCGTTTCGGCGGGCACGCCTGACCCGGGCAATATAGCACATTCGCCCGGCCCCGGGAATATGCTCAAAGTCTCAAAAGGGAAGGTGCCCCCTTTTGCGGGGCCCGGGACGAAGGAGGCGAAGAGTGCGGCGCATGGAGTCGCTGCGCGTAGGCTTCTTTACCGAGATTTACCGGCCGGTGGTCAACGGCGTGGTTGCCTCGATCGACGCGCTCGCCGACGGCTTACGCGAACGCGGCCACCAAGTATATTGTTTTGCCCCGCACATGCCCGGATACGTCGAAACCAGCGGGAGCGTTTTCAGAATTCCGTCGTTGCCGTTACCGGCGCGGACGGCGTATCGGCTGACGGTTCCGCTCGTGAGCCGGCGCGAGCTCAAACAGATCATCGAGCGGCTCTCGCTCGTTCACGTTCACTCGCCCTTCGTGACGGGCTGGATGGGAATGCGTTACGCGCGTCGCTATGGCATGCCGCTCGTCTACACGTATCACACGCAGCTCGAAGCGTACGCTCATTACGTGCCATTCGACGCGAATGCAACACGCCGTGCGGCATCGCACTTGACTCGCACGTTTGCAAATCACGCCGATGCCGTAATCGTTCCGACGACGGCAATGGCGGCCCGTTTGCGCGCGATCGGCGTAACGACGCGCATCGAGGTCGTGCCCAGCGGGATCGACGTACGTCACTTCGGCAGCGGCCAGCGCGATCAACGTCTACGCGCGCGCCTCGGCGCGGGACCGCAAGATCGGGTCGTTCTCTGCGTCGGGCGACTCGCCAAGGAAAAAAATCTCGAGCTGCTGCTCCAGGCGTTTGCGCAGACGCCTAATGAGGCGCTCAAACTCGTGGTCGCCGGCGAAGGTCCGCTGCGCGGGGAGCTCGAGCGCCAGGCGCAAGCGCTGGGCATCGCGCGCCGGACGCATTTTCTCGGCGTCGTTTCGCGCGACGAGTTGCCGCAACTTTACGCCAGCGCGGACGCCTTCGTTATGCCGAGTACGACTGAAACGCAGGGTCTCGTACTAGCCGAAGCGCTGGCGGCAGGTGCCGCGGTAATGGCCGCCGACACGGCCGCGAATCGCGAGGTTCTCGGTGGCGCCGGTCAGCTCGTCCCGGCGCGCGTCCCGGATTTTGCCGGCGCGCTTGCGCGCGTCGCGCTTGCGCGTGGCGCCGACCCCGAGGCTCGTCGGGCAGCCGCGCCCTTTGCAATCGAGCGGCAGCTCGACAGCATGGAAGCCCTCTATTCAAGCCTGCTGCAGCGAGTGCGAATCGCTTGATTCGAACATACGTTCGTATTAAAATGGGGAAGAGGCGTATGAAATGCGAACGGCGCGCGGCTTGCAAGGGAGTGTTACGGTCCTCGTCGGCTTTGCGGCCGACGAGCGCGGCGGGGTTGCGTACGCTCGTTTGAGCGGTGGGTCGGGCACCAGGCTCCTACGCACCGGCTTTAGCGTGGGCCCGTTCGAGAAACGGCCGCAGCATGCGGTCGCCTATGCGGCGCTCACATCGATCGCACGTGCCGTCGCTCGGCGGGGCATCTCGCGGGTGAAATTCGTCGTCGGGGATGCAGCCTTCGTCGAGGAAATCGTTACCGGCAGCGGCGTCGGCGACGCGTTGACGATTCCCTACGTTCGCTTACGTTGCGTCCTCAACTCGCTGGCGCACTTCTCGATCGCGGTGGGCGAAACCGACGATCTGACGCAGAGGGCGCGGGCTGAGGTAGCCCTAAACATCGCCGCGTGAGCGGCGAAGGCTCTCCTGCGCTGATTCGGCTCAAGGCGGGGGATTTGCCGGTGGAGACGCGGGCGCTGGCGCGGGCGCTGGTCGGTTGCATTCTGGTGCACGAAAGCGCTGACGGCACGACCGCGGGGCGAATCATAGAGACGGAAGCGTACCTTCCGGGCGACCCGGCGTGCCATGCGTACGGCGGCAAGAGCCGGCGTAACGCGACGCTCTTCGGTCCGCCGCACCGCGCCTACGTCTATCAGATTTATGGCTCGTCGTACTGCTTTAACCTATCCGAGCGAGCCCGACGGAACGGGCGCCGGCGTACTCGTGCGCGCCGTCGAGCCGCTGCAAGGCATCGAGCTGATGCAGCAGCGGCGCGGCAGCGACCGGGTCCGAGATCTTTGTCGCGGCCCCGGACGCCTCTGCCAAGCCTTGGCCATCGATCGATCGCGGGACGGAGTCGATCCGTTCGCGGATCCGAATCTCTGGCTTGCTTCCGATGGCGTGCGTTCCCCTCGGATACGCCGCAGCGCGCGCATCGGGGTGACGAAAGCAGCGGAGCGGCGCCTTCGCTTCTACGCTGCGGGAAGCCCCTACGTCAGCGGTGCGGCTCGGTTGAACCCTGCTTGAACGCTTCATAAGGCTGTGCTATAGTGTGTGCGTCGCGCTGGCGTTATTTGTAACAGCCGCGACACCCATTGACATCCCCGCTCGAGCCACCGGTCTGATCGCGACGGCAGCCTCGCCTCGCCCTCGATTGCATACACGTGGCAAAGCGGCACAGAATGCGCCAGTACGAGCGTTTCTTATAGAGAGAGATAGTGCAAACCGAACATCGACCCAACAACGACATGCGGCCGCCACAAGGCGGCGGACGACGCCGTCGAGCGCGCCGTAGACATCACTACCCGCAGCATCCGGCGATTTACCACGATCAACTTCCTCAAGTAGAGATACCGCCGATACAAACCGCAGCACAGCTCGGCGAGAAGACGAAGAACGAGCTCGTCGAGCTCGCCAAAGAACTCGAAGTCGAAATCCCTGCTCCCGCCAAACTCAAGAAGGACGAGATCGTCGAGATGCTCGTCGCGGCGCAGACCGCCCGTTCGGGCATCGAGGTGGCCAGCGGTATTCTCGACATCTTGCCGGAGGGTTACGGGTTTCTGCGACGCGCCGGCTATTATGTCGGCAACGACGACATCTACGTCAGCCAATCTCAAATTCGCCGCTTCGAGTTACGCCGCGGCGACATGGTCGAAGGCCAAGCGCGTCGTCCGAAGGAGGGTGAAAAGTATTACGGTCTCATTCGCGTCGACAAGGTCAACGATCTCGACCCCGAGGCGATAAAGGGCCGGCGCATCTTCGAAAAAGGCACGCCGATCTATCCGCAGGAGCGTTTCAAGCTCGAAGTGCGCTCGACGCAGCTCTCGACTCGCGTCATCGATTTATTCTCGCCGATCGGCAAGGGGCAGCGCGCCCTGATCGTCTCCCCACCAAAGGCCGGTAAGACGACGCTGCTCAAGAACATCGCGAACTCGATTTCGATCAATCATCCCGACGCGCACATCATCGCGCTCCTTGTCGACGAGCGTCCCGAAGAAGTCACCGATATGCAGCGAACGATCGACGGAGACGTCGTGGCGTCGACCTTCGACGAGCATCCCGAGAATCACACGACCGTCGCGGAACTTACCATGGAACGCGCGAAGCGTCTGGTCGAGCTCGGAAAAGACGTCGTAATTCTGCTCGATTCGATCACCCGCTTAGCGCGCGCGTACAACCAAGTCGTCGCGAGCTCCGGGCGCACCCTTTCGGGCGGCCTCGACACGGCGTCGCTGCACAAGCCGAAGCGATTTTTCGGCGCCGCGCGCAAAATCGAAGAAGGCGGATCGTTGACGATCATCGCGACCGCGCTCATCGAGACCGGCTCGAAGATGGACGACGTCATCTTTGAGGAGTTCAAAGGGACCGGCAACATGGAGATCGACCTGACGCGCAAGCTCGCCGAGTCGCGCGTTTTCCCGGCGATCGACATCAAGCGCTCCGGCACGCGGCACGAAGAGCTGCTCCTCTCACCCGACGAGATGCGAAAGATCTGGATGCTTCGGCGAGCGACCGCCGTTCTCAATACCGGCGACATCACCGAGATCATCCTGGACAAGATGGCGCAGACGCGCACGAACGAAGAGTTCCTGCAGACCGTCACCAAAGAGGCGCTCTCGATGTCGCGGGGCTATGAGGATGGAGGAAACGGAAAGTATTAGGCTCGCGCTCGCGACGTGACGTCCGCCGCTCGGCACTGACATGCCCAATAGCCGCCTCAATAAATACTTAGCGCAGTGCGGGGTGGCGGCGCGGAGGCGGGCCGACGAAATTATTGCGTCTGGCCGCGTGTGCGTGAATGGCAACGTCGTGCGCGAGCTCGGAACGGTCGTGGCGCAGGCGATCTGGTCGAGGTTGATGGTCTTGTCGTTCGGCCGCCGGCCGAGTACACGTATCTCCTCTTGCACAAGCCCGTCGGGGTTGTTACGACGATGCACGATCCGCAAGGGCGCCGGACCGTTGCGGACTTATTGCCGGGGCCGGCGCGTCGTGCCGGTCGGGCGGCTGGATTATGCGACCAGCGGGGCGTTGTTGCTCAGTGACGACGGGGAACTGGCCAATCGATTGCTGCATCCGCGCTTCGGGGTCGAGAAGATGTACCGCGTAACGATCGCGGGTCATCTCTCTCCCGACAACGTTCGTCAGCTTGAATCGAGGCATCGACCTCGGCGAATTTCGTGCGGCCGGCGCGAAAGTTCGCGTGGTGGCCGCGCGGCGCGATCGCAGCGTTGTGGACATTACGATTCACGAGGGCCGCAATCGGCAGGTCCGCCGAATGTTCGAAGCGCTAGGCCATCCGGTGCTCGCGCTCGTCCGGACGCGATTCGGGCCGCTGCGGCTCGGGGCGCTTCGGCCGGGCGAGGCCCGGCCGCTTACGCACGCGCGAGCGCACCGCGCTCGAGCGGCATCGCAGGCTCGCTGACGAACTCTCTCGTACCAAGCCGAACACAAAAACTGCAGCGAATAACTCGAGGTATATCATGAACGCCCGGTTTCGAATCGCCGCCGCGGTCGCGCTGGCCACGCTCATCCCGCTCGCCGCGTCAGCGCAGTACTCGAACGAGTTCACGCCGGCGAAGCTCATCAAGCAGGGCACGACGAATAAGTCGGTCGCCGGCAGCGGCACCGTCATCGTGCAGGTACAAGTGAACCCCGACGGCTAGCCACAAGGTCGTCAACGTCATCCGCTCGACGAACTCGGGTGACAATGCGGCGGCGATGGAGATCGCGCAGAACTCGTCACTATCGGCCGGCCCATCGCGGCTCGACTACGCCGATCGCCGCGTTTTACGATTTCACCTTGAAGTTCAATGGGAAGATCGTCGCGACGACGCCGAGCGAGGGCGGCGGCCTGCCTGCTGGCGGTGGGGTCAGCCCGGCCGCAAGTCAGGTCGCGTCGCTCATCCGCCAAGGTCAATACCAGGCAGCCGTATCCAAGGCACAGACCGAGCTTATCTCTTCGCCGGGCGACGAGAGCTTGAGGGAGATGCTCGGCATCGCGGCTTTCGATGCCGGCGACTCGGCCACGGCCGCAGCGGCTTTCGATCAGATGTCTGACGATCGGTCCTCAGCTTCGGCCAATCGCGGCAGCGAGCTTCGCAAGGGCGGCAGTAGACGAGGCAAACGGCAACGCCGCCGCGGCGCTGGCTTACGCGCAATAAGGCCATGGCGCTCGCAATCCGATGGCCACTCGCTCTCGCCCTTGGGCGTCGCGCAGCTCGCCAGCAGTCAGAATGCGGCGGCATTGCAGTCTCTAAGACGGCGCGCGACGAGGCTATGTCGTGACCCCAAGATTCCGCGTAGCTCCAAAATCAACGTCGACGCGGAGCTCATGCAAGCTTACCTCGCAAACAAGAGACATGGCCGATGCGCACAGCGACTCGCCGCCGAAATCAAGCGACTCGACCCGAGCAGCAACGCCGGCGCCCGCCGATGGCCACGCACTTTATCAAAGTCCGGGCAGGCTGCCGTCGACGCGAAGAATCACCGAGTACGGCCCTCAACGACTTCAACCAGGCGGCCGCGCCAGGCGATCCGCACCTCGCCGTCACAGCGAACACTCAGGCTCGCGCTAGCAATAGCGCAAACGGCGCGAAGCCCGATTTCAAGCAGATGCAAAGCTATGCCGAGAAGGCACTGGCAGTCAAACCCGACGACGCCTTGGCGAATTTTGCCGAGGGGGTCGCGCTGACTGCCCAATGGGCCGCCAGCCACGACGACGCCACCAAGAAGAAAGCGGCCGACGCGCTCGATAAGGCCGACCAAGAAGCAAAAGCGCAGGGAAACGAAGCGCTCTCACTGCAAATCGAAACGTTCGTGAAGAAGAATCTCAACGCTAGCCGGGCCATCGGGAGGCGGCAGCTAACGTTACCAGGACTTTAGGGCGGGGTAGGCCAATGGCTCGCCCTCACGGGGCGGGGGCTCGCCGCGAAATCGACTAGAGTGGAGGGGTAGTAGCACACCGTGTTTTCAGGATTTATGGATCTCATGCGCCAGGGCGGCTGGGACATGTGGCTGCTCTTGCTCATCTCAGATCGTAGGTCTCGCCGTCGTCATCGAGCGGCTCGTCTTCTTTCAGACGCAGCACTCCGACACCAAAGGACTGCTGCGCCAGATCGGAACGAAGGTTCTGCCGACGACCTTGACGGCGCAATCGACATTATGTAAGAAAAATCGCGGCATGCTGCCGCGGATTCTCGAGTTTGGGCTTCGCTCGCGGCGAAAAGAACCGCGCCGACATCACCGACGCGCTTTCGATCGCGCTGATGGAGCATCTAAACTCGCTCGAGCGGAATCTGGCGATCATCGGAACGATCGCCGTCATCGCGCCCTTCGTCGGTCTCTTCGGAACGGTGCTCGGCATCATTCGCGCCTTCCAAGACATCGCGCTGAAGGGCAACTCGACTCCGGCCGTCGTCGCCGCGGGTGTTTCCGAAGCGCTTATCACGACCGCGACCGGTCTGATCATTGCCGTCATCGCGGTCGTGTTCTTCAACTTCTTCAAGTCGCGGATCAAGAATTACAACCAAGAGATGATCGTCGCGGCGAATCAGCTTGCCGAGATGCTGCACTTCCATAACACGGGCGCGCCGATTCCGACCGAGCTCTATCAACCGACGCGAGCCACCGCAAGTAAAGCTCCTAGAGGGCAAATCGTGAGTCTGCTATCCTCGCAGCAAGACCAGGAGGTGATGGCGGAGATCAACATCACGCCGTTCACCGACGTCCTGCTGGTCTTGCTCATCATCTTCATGATCCTCGCCGCGCTCGTGGCACCGCCCGGCTTTGAAAAAGAGCTGCCGAACAAGAATCCCAACACCTCGACCAACACCAAGAACAAGAACGATATCGAAGTCGACGTCAACAACAAGGGCGTGATCTTCGTCGACGGCGTGAAGACCGACGAGACCGGCATCTACCGCATCATGTACGACGCCTCGAAGAAGAAGCCGCACCATCACGTCGCGATCGTCGCCGACGCTAAAGCCCCGTACGGCGTGATCATTCGCATCCTCGACGCGGCGAAGAATGCCGGGCTCGAAGACGTCGGCTTCGTCACGTCGTAAGGGAGGTTTGAGCGTAAGTGGCCGTTTCAACCGGACAAGGTGAAGATGAGGTAATGTCGACGATCAACATCACGCCGTTTACCGACGTGCTGTTGGTGCTGCTCATCATCTTCATCATTTTGGCCTCGGTCACGAAAGAGCCGAAGCTGCCCGACGCCTATAACAAAGACAAAGTACAGCCCTCGCAGATCGTCGTGATCGTCGACGAGAAAGATCACGTTCAGATCGGCTCGAATCAGGTCGACATCACGAGACGCGAAGGCGGCTTTCGGACAGCTTCAAGACGCGACCGATCACCGGTTCAAGAGCGTCATCGTCAAGGCGGATCCAAAAGCGAGCTACGGCATGATTCTGCAGGTCATGGACGCCGCCAAGCAGGTCGATCTCACCGATTTTGGTCTTGGCGAACCACGTTGAAGGCCCGCCCGCAGGGATCGACTCAATAAACGATGGCGACGCGCGGCGGCTACATCACCACGGGCGAACGAGCGCGCAACTATATCGGCTGGGCATTCGTCATCTCGTTCGTCATCCACGCCGGCATCGGCTCGGTCTTTCCGAACATCCTCAAGCACAACGAGTCGCAGCAGACCGAACAAGTCACGGTGTCGAAGATCCACAAGGCGATCGTTCATACGCCGCCCCCGCCGACCCCGACGCCGCCGCCCACGCCGACGCCGCCGCCGCAAGCGACGCCGCCGCCCAAGCAGCAGCAGCGCGTGCAGCAGCCGCAGCTCAAAATTAATCTCAGTTTCACACGCATAATACTCGGCGCGACGGTTCGACCGAAAACACCGTAGCGCAGCCGAAGAACGGTACCGAGAACGGCGTGCCGCAAGGCCAGGGCACGGGAACCCCCGGTCCGCTGCGACGATCGGAACGCCGAAGCCGGCGTGTGCGAATCCCAACGTTGAGGCGACGGTGACGAATCCCGTGCAGCCGGATTATCCCGAATCGGCGCGCGATCTTGGACTCGGCGCGGTGACCGCTGAAGTAGAAGTGACCGTGGCACCGAGCGGAAATCTCATTGAGCGCGAAGATTTATAAGAGTGCTGGCAACATGGCGATCGATCAGGCGGCTTGCGCGCGGCGCGCCAGTCGACGTACTCGCCGAAGCTCGTCGATTGTCAGCCGACGCAGGGCGATTATCTCTTCCGCGCCGACTTCCAGCCAGACTAATATCCACGTCGTCAATGAGCCATGAAGCGCGCACCGCGTTTACTGCTGGTCGCGTTCGCTCTCTCGTTGCTGGTTCATGTTGATCGTGGCGCTGGTCATGCATCCCGCGGTTCCGACGATGGAGAGCCAGGCTGAAGTCGTTTCGATCGTGCATCGTCCCGCGACGATCGCCGTAACGAAGGCTCCGACGCCTCCGCCGCCGCGACCGAATCAAACGCCGGCGCCGAAAAATCTCAGCTCGGCGCCTCCGGCGCGCAAATGGCCCGGGACCCGCGGCAAATCCCGGCGCCGGGACGCCGGCACCGACCCCCGCCGCCCCGGTTCCGACGCCGCGGCCGACGGCGTCGGTCGCTGCCGGCTGCGTGAATGCCGACGCTCCGGCAGTCGTCGTTGCGCGCCGTCGCCGCCCGACATCGCGCCGGACGCGCGCGCCAAAGGAACCAGCGGCGTCGCACTTGTCAGCGTTCGGCTCGACCCCAACGGTCAAGTCCTGGGCGCCGACGTTACGCAAAGCACCGGCAACTCGTCACTCGATTTGGTTGCCGTGGCGATGGCGCGCGACGCTCGTTACTCGCCGGCGCGGCACGACTGCAAACCTGTCGCGAGCGCCTATACGTTCAGCGTAAAGTTCGTCGCATGGTAACGTTGTAGTGACGTTCGCGCAGGCGATCGGGCTCGCCCTCTTGCAGGGCGTCAGCGAGCTCTTTCCTGTATCGAGTCTGGGGCATACGATTCTCGTGCCGGCCGTGTTGCATTGGCAGAACATCGACCGTGCGAGCTCGTCCTTCTTGGCATTCGTCGTCGTGCTCCATTTGGGTACGGCACTCGCCTTGATACTTTTCTATCGAAACTTGTGGTATGCAATCGTCCGGGCGCTCGTTGCCAGTGTGGTGCGCGGTCACTTGAGCGACGACCGCAACGAACGCATCGGGTGGAGGCTCGTCGTCGGAACGATACCGGTGGGCATCCTCGGGGTGATCTTCGAAGCGCCCGTCCGGCGGCTCTTCGGATCGCCCGCGCCTGCCGCGCTCTTTTTACTGATCAACGGCCTGGTGATGTTCGCCGGTGAAGCGTTACGTCGCCGGCAGCGTGCCGTTACGGGCGCGAAACCGAAGGCGCTCGAAGAACTGAGCTATCCGGCGAGCCTGCTCGTCGGCGTTGCGCAATCCTTCGCACTTCTGCCGGGCATCTCGCGCTCCGGGATCTCGATGGTCGCGGGACTGCTTTGCGATCTCGATCACGAGCACGCCGCGCAGTTTTCGTTCCTCTTGGCCACGCCGGTCATTCTCGCGGCGGGGCTCCTGGAAATCCCGAAGCTCTTTACCCCGCAGGCGCATCTGATACTCGTTGAAGCGATTTGCGGCGGAATTGCCGCCGGCGTTGCCGCATACCTCTCGGTTGCATTCTTGACGCGTTATTTTCGGTCGAACGACTTGCGGCCATTCGGTTGGTACTGCGTCGCGGTCGGAGCGATCTGCTTCATTCTCGCCGAGAAAGGAATCATTTCATGAGAGTCATCGCCACGGTCTTGGCCATCGCGTTTTTCATACTCGGCATTCTCTACGGCCTGGGTAAAGTCAATTTCTTTACCGAGTCGGGCGCCGGGCACGCACATCACGTCACGCATTTGGTGATCTGCTGGGTGCTGGCACTGCTGGCGCTCATCTGGGCGCGATTTAACGGCTCACCCACGCGAACGCTTCGGTGAAGCTCTCGCACGTCGCGCGCGACGGGAGCGTCGCGATGGTCGATGTTGCCGCAAAGAAGGTTTCGGCCCGGTACGCTCGCGCCGAAGCGCTCGTGCGTATGGTACCGCAAGCGCGTGAGGCGCTCGAGCGCGCCACGCTAGCGAAAGGCGACGCCTTCGTTACCGCGCAAATCGCCGGCATCATGGCGGCAAAGCAGACGCCGACGTTGATTCCGCTCACGCATCCGCTGCCGCTGAGCAGCGTGGACGTGCGATTCGAGTGGCGTGACGACGGAGCATTGCGGATCGAGAGCGAAGCGCGAACGACGGCACGGACCGGCGTCGAGATGGAGGCGATGGTTGCGGCTGCAGTCGCGGCCCTGACGATTTACGATATGGCAAAGGCGCTCGACAAAGGCATCGCGATGAGAATCCGTCCGGCTGCTGCAAAAAAGCGGCGGTAAAACGGCGTGGGCGCGCAAGTGACCTTTAAAGTGGCTCTGATCGTGCTCTCCGATCGCGCCGCTTCGGGAGAGCGAGCGGACGAGTGCATACCGGTCATGAAAGATCGGCTCGAGCCGGTTTATTCGGTCGTGCGAGATCGTGTCATTCCCGACGACCCGGCGGCGCTGCAAGCCGAGATCATCGAGCTGGCCGACTCCGGGCGAACGCCGACCTCGTACTCACCAGTGGAGGCACCGGGCTCTCACCGCGCGACCGCACGCCGCAGGCGACGGCTGCACTCATCGATTTTGAGGTTCCCGGCATCGCCGAAGCCATTCGCGCCGCTTCGATGCTCAAAACGAAGACGCGCAATGCTTTCGCGCGCGCTGGCGGGCGTTCGGGGACGCACGCTCGTCATCAATTTGCCCGGGAAGTCCTCGCGCGGTAGCGGAGAGCCTCGACATCATCTTGCCGGTCCTTCCGCACGCGCTCGAGTTGCTCGCCGATCGGGTGGTGGACGGGTGACGCGGATTGCGAGCTTCACTCAAGCCGAACGTTATTTACTCGAAACGATCGACGAGGTGCTATCACGCCGCACTTCCTATAAGCTCGACCGCATGTACGCGTTTCTCCGCGAGCTTGGCGACCCGCATCGTGCGTATCCGACGATTCACGTCGGTGGAACGAGCGGAAAGGGTTCCACGTGCGCGATGATTTCGAGCGCGCTGCAGGCCGCGGGCCGGCACACGGGACTACACACGAAGCCGCACCTGCACTCGATGACCGAACGCGCGCGAATCGATGGCCGGCCGATCGCTCCCGAACGTTTCGCCGAGCTGCTCGACGAAATGATGCCGGCGATCGAACGCACGACGGCGCGGTACGGGCGACCGACCTACTACGAAACCCTGCTCGCGCTCGCATTCACCTATTTCGCTCGCGAGCGTGTCGACGTCGCGGTGATCGAAGTCGGACTCGGCGGACGACTGGACGGGACGAATGTGATCGTGCCGCTCGTTGCGGCGATCACCACGGTTGGTTTCGATCACACGGACGTGCTCGGGACGACGATCGAAGAGATCGCCTTCGAGAAGGCCGGAATCGCTAAGCAGGGCATTCCGCTGGTCGTCGGTTCAGTGCCGGCCGCGGCACATGCCGTGATCGCCCGTTACGCCGCGGAAATAGGAGCGAAGGTCGATTCGCGCCGGCGACCTGGTGCGCGTCGAGCTGGAGCGTGCGGAGATGCTCGGACAATGGCTGGCGGTCTCAACTCCACGCGGCCAAACTCGTATGAATCTCGCGGCGCTCGGAGCGTTCCAGCGTGCGAACGCGCGTACGGCGATTGCCGTCTTGGAGACGCTCGATGCCCAACTTGCGCCCGTCTCTGCAAGAGATTGCTCGCGGTTTCGAAGCGCTGACGATACCCGGCCGCATGGAGCTCGTTTCGCGAACGCCGCCGGTCATTTTCGACATCGCGCATAATCTCGAGAAGGCCGAGTGTTTGGTAGCCGCGCTGCGCGAACGGTTCGGGGGCCGTCGCGTCCACTATGTCGTTGCGGTCGGCGAATCGAAGGATGCGCGCGAGTATCGTCAGGCGCTCTCGCCGCGCTTCCGTCGACGTTTACGTTCACGTCATTCACGCTCTCCGGCCGCCGCGCGATTTCCGCCCGCGCGGCTCGCAACGATTGCCGAGTCGCGTGGGGACTTGGGGGCGCGCGATCGCCGATCCCATCGAAGCGCTGACGGTCGCGCGGCAGGCTCGCCGAGATGGATGACGTCGTCGTGGTGACGGGCTCGACGTTCGTCGTTGCGGAGTTGCGGGCGTGGTACGCGCCGGCAACGGTGTGAGCGACCCCTTACGCATTCGCGGATCGCTACCTTCGGTGGGGCGCGCAAACATATGTGATGGGAATCGTGAACGTAACGCCGGACTCGTTCTCGGGCGATGGCCTAGAGAGCCCGTTCGCGGCTTGCGCCCGAGCCGTGGCGCAGTGGAATGCCGGCGCCGACATTTTCGACGTTGGCGGAGAATCGACGCGTCCAGGGCATCAGGCCGGTCGATGAAACGCGTCGAAATCGCACGCATCGTTCCCGTCATCCGTGGCGTGAGAGCAAAGCTGCCCGGACGTGCCGATCTCCGTCGATACGTATAAGCCGAACGTTCTGCGCGCCGCCTATGAAGCGGGCGCCGATGTCGTCAATTCGGTCTGGGGTCTCGCAGACGACGTCTGGAGATCGCCGCCGAGTATCGAATGCCGGTCGTGGCGATGCACAACCAACGGGGACGAAGTACGATCGTGCCGTGGTCGATGCCGTTCTGCGGTTCTTGGAGGATTGCGCGAAGCGCGCGCCTCGCGCGCGGATCGCCCGTGAAGCAATCGTGCTCGATCCGGGAATTGGTTTTGGCAAAACGGCGGATCAAAATATCGAGGTACTGCGACAGCTCGACCGGATCGTCGCGCTCGGTTTTCCGACGATGATCGGTACGTCCCGTAAATCGACGATTGGGAGGCTCACGGGACGCGAAGCCGCCGATCGCGTCTACGGGACGGCGGCGACGACGGCGCTGGCGATCGCGGCGGGTATCGATATGGTTCGAGTACACGACGTCGCGGCCGCGCGCGACGTCGTCGGCGGTAGCCGATGCGATCGTGCGCAACTGGAGACCGGGCGAGTGGATACGATAAACCTACGGGGCATTCGCGCCTATGGGCGCCACGGCGCCGATCCGGGCGAACGCGAACGGCGCCAGCCCTTCGATATCGACGTTACCGCGAAGATCGACCTACAACGCGCGGCGGCAACGGATGATTTGGCGCAGACGCTCGATTACGCCGCACTTCGAGAACGTCTCGTCGCATCGTCTCGACCACATCGTACGCGCTGCTCGAGCGCCTGGCGCGCGATCTTTTCGACGCGGTCTTTCTCGATCGGCGCGTCCGGCATCAGCCAAGATCACGCTTTCGAAGCCGGAGATTCTTGACGGCGCGACGCCATCGGTAACGCTCGAGCGGCGACAATCCGGATACGACGCGTGAGCGCGGCACCGCGCGTACGTCGGGATCGGCTACGAATCTTGGCGATCGCTACTGCCAACATCGAGCGGGCGGTCGCGCAGCTCGCGCGGCTTGGCACGATCGTGCGGCGATCCTCGTATTATCGCACCGCAACCGTGGGGAATGCTCGATCAGCCGTGGTTTCTTAACGCGGTCGTGATGTCGAAACGGGGTTGACGCCGGCGAACTGCTCGCGCGGCTGCATGCGATCGAAGAAGAGTTGGGACGCAAGCGGAACGAGCGCTGGGGTCCTCGCGTCATCGATCTCGACTTCCTCGCTTTACGACGATCTGCAGATCCTCGAATGACCGCAGCTTGACGCTTCCGCATCCGCGCTTGCGCGAGCGCGCCTTCGTTCTCGTTCCGCTTGAGCGAAATCGACGAGCGATTCGCGCCACTGCGCGACACGTTGAGTGAATCGGAACTCGCGGGGGTCGCACGCGTCGAGCGCGAAACCGTTGCGACCATGTCCCAAGAAGACGACGCCTTCGCCGAGCGAGCGCGTGCGCGCGCTGGCGCGCTTTCTCGCGCGAGAGTGAAGCGATGCGCGTGCGAATCACGCGCGGCGGCGACGAGATCGAAGTTGCCGCTGCGACGCACGCGCCGCCGGCAGCCAGGTGATTGCGCCGAGCGCGCCGCCGCCGAATTGCCCGTGCAGCGCATCGATGCGATAAAAGCCGACCTCGTAGGGATTTTTCACCTCAGCCGGCCTGCGCCGCTCCGAAATGACTCCTTCGACGGCGATCGCGAGCTCGGCTACATCGAAGCGCTCGGAATTCGCACGCCGGTTCACAGCATGGGCGCGGGTCGGCTCGTCGAGATCGCGACTGCCCGACGAAACGCCGGTAGAATACGGACAACCGCTCTTCTTAGTGGCACGCGGATAATAGCTCGTGCGAGGCATAACGCAATTTTCAAGAAAGTACTGATCGCCAATCGCGGCGAGATCGCGCTGCGAATCAACCGCGCATGCCAAGAGCTCGGCGTACGAACGGTCGCAATCTATTCCGAAGCCGACCGGGACTCGCTGCACGTTCGTCAAGCCGATGAAGCCTTTTGCGTGGGTCCCGGCCCGGCCGGCGCGCTCCTACCTCAACATTCCGAACATCATTTCGACGGCGCTCGTGACGAACTGCGATGCGATCCATCCCGGTTACGGTTTCTTAGCGGAGAACGCTCGGTTCGCCGAGATCTGCAACGACCATGGACTGACGTTCATTGGACCCAAGCCAAGCGTTATCGCGCTGATGGGCGATAAGGCGACGGCAAAGCGCGTCGTGCGCGAGGCCGGCGTCGCGACGACCCCTGGAAGCGACGTTTTAGCATCGGTCGACGACGCGTATGAAGCGGCCGCTTCGATCGGTTATCCGTTCCTGCTCAAGGCGACCGCGGGCGGCGGCGGCCGCGGGATGCGCGTCGTCGAAGAGGCCGAGCGAGTTGCCGCGAGCGTATGCGGGCGCAACCGCCGAGGCTGAAGCGAGCTTCAAAGACGGCCGAGTCTATTTGGAGCGACTCATCCGCGAGCCTCGGCATATCGAAGTGCAAGTACTCGGCGACGAGTTCGGCAGCGTGGTGCATCTCGGCGAACGCGACTGTTCGGTCCAAAAGCCGGCCCATCAGAAGCTGATCGAAGAGACCCCGGCGCCGCACCTTTGCGCGAATATTCGTGCTGCGTTGCACGAGATGGCTCTGCGGGCATCGCGATACGTGGGGTATACGAATGCCGGAACGCTCGAGTTCCTCGTGGACGGCGACGACGCGTACTTCATGGAAATGAACACTCGCATTCAGGTCGAGCATCCGGTGACCGAGATGGTTTACAACATCGATTTGGTGAAGGAGCAGATTCGCATCGCATCGGGCGAGCCGCTTGGATACGCACAAGCGGACCTCGTCGGGCGCGGCCACGCAATCGAGTGCCGTATCAACGCGGAGGATCCGCGAAATAACTTTGCGCCCGCAGCGGGGAAGGTTTCGAAGCTCGTCTTTCCCGGAGGCCCGGGCATAAGGGTGGATACCCATCTTTATGCCGGCGCCGCTATTCCGCCTTACTACGATTCGATGATCGCCAAGGTCGTCGCTTTCGGCGAGCGTCGTGACGTCGCGATCGCTCGCATGGAACGCGCGCTGCGCGAGACGTTGGTAGAAGGTGTCCATACGACGATCGAGCTCTGTCTCGAGATCTTGGGGACGCCCGCATTTCGCGAAGGCAGATACGACATCGAATTCCTTCCGAGCGCGCATTCGTTCGAACGGCGAAGTGAACTCACGATGAGTTCGCGCCGCGTTCGCGCGCGAACAAGCTCTGCAAGTTCTATATTCCGTCGTGATCGGCGATCGCGAGCCGCGCGAAGCGGTTGCGGAAATCGTCGGGGAGAACGCCGAGAGCGAGCAACGCGCCTTCGTCGAGGAACTCGCGTTAGGGACGCTCGAATACGCCGGAGAGGCCGATCGGCGGTTGAGTCCGCTGTTGGAGGGTTGGGCGATCGAACGCCTGCCTACCATCGATCGCCTACTTTTGGAAATGGCTACATTCGAGCTGCACTGCCGTCCCGAGACTCCGAAAGCCGTCGCAATTAGCGAAGCGGTTGCGCTCGCCAAACGGTTCTCGACTGAGGACTCCGGGCGCTTCGTCAACGGCGTTCTCAGCGCGGTCGCAAATGCCGCGACGTAAACGGCGGCGCGGCTCGCGCGTCTGGCGCGGGTTGTTCGTTGCCGTTCTGCTCGTCGTGCTCTTCGGTGTCGGTACCGTGGCCGGCATGGTCGCTGCGTATGCTCGGAATCTTCCCGACATTAGCCGCATGGCCGATTATCAGCCGGCGAGCTCAACGCGTATCTTTGCGCGCGATGGCAAGCTGTTGGCGACGGTCTACAAAGAAAATCGCGTCTGGGTGCCGCTCGCGCGCGTTCCGCCCCTCGTGCGCGACGCCTTCATTGCCAATGAGGATCACAACTTCTACTACCATCACGGCGTCGACTTCGGCAGCATCGTGCGCGCCGCATTTGCCGATCTTACCCATCAGCAGTTTCAAGGGGCTTCGACGATTACGCAGCAACTCGCGCGCCGTCTCTTTCTCAACGATCAAGTTTCACTCTCGCGCAAAGTCCAAGAGGCGCTGCTCGCAATCGAGATCGAGCGGTATTATACGAAAGATGAGATCCTCGAGCGCTATCTCAACATCATCTATCTCGGCGCCGGCGCCTACGGTGTCGACGCCGCGGCGCACACGTATTTCGGCCGAAGCGTCGGCTCGTTGACCCTCGGAGAGGCGGCGATGCTGGCGGGCATCGTAGCAGCGCCATCCGATTACTCGCCCTTTACCAACCTCGAGCTCGCGCAAGACCGTCAACGTCACGTGCTGCAGCGGATGGTGGAGAGCGGCTATATCACGCAATCGCAGGCTTCAGACGCGTCACGACGCGCCGCTCGGGTTGATCGCGGAGCAGCCCGCCGGACTTCAAGGTTATCGTTTTCCGTACTTTACGACCTACGCGATCGCGCAGCTCGAAAGAGCTCTTCGGAAAGAATACGGTCGAAGAGGGCGGTCTGCAAGTCTACACGACGCTCGACTCGCGGATGCAAAATATCGGGCAAGAAGCGGTGACCTGGGGCGTGCACCAGGCGATCGCCGAAGGCATCGGCGCGCACGAAGCCGCGTTAGTTGCGCTGCGGCCCTCGACCGGCGAGATTCTCGCGATGGTCGGCGGCGTCGGCTTCACGCTCCGCAATCAATTCAATCGCGCCTGGCAGGCACGCCGGCAGCCCGGTTCGTCGTTCAAAATTTACGACTACACCGCTGCGATCGATGAAGGACATGCCGGCCTCGACGATCATCGACGATTCGCCGGTTAGTTATCCAATGGGCGACGGAACGCATGGTCGCCGATGGATGACGACGACAGCTACATGGGCGCGATAACGCTGCGTCGAGCGCTGACGCTTTCGCGCAACATCGTGGCCGTAAAGCTCGCCGAGCGCGTCGGACTCGATCGCATCATCGACTACGCTCATCGAATGGGAGTGACGTCGCCGCTGGAAGCGAATCTGTCGCTGGCGCTTGGCTCTTCGGGCGTTACCGTGCTCGATCAGGCCAGCGGTTACTCGACGCTCGCCAATCAAGGGCTTCACACCGACCCGACTCCGTTTCGCATCGTGAAAGATTCGCTGGGGAGCACCGTTCTCGACGACCGGTTTCCGCAGGCGACCGACGTCGTGAGTGCCGGAACGGCATACATCATGACATCCATGTTCGAAGACGTCATCAATCGCGGCACGGGCTACCCGAACGCCGTAATCGGTCGACCTGCGGCGGGCAAGACCGGCACGACGTCGAGTTTTCGCGACGCGTGGTTCGTCGGATATACTCCCGATCTCGTCGCGGCCGTGTGGCTCGGCAACGACGATTACACGCCGATGGAGAGTCCTATGGGGCAACGTTCCCGCGCGAATATGGGCGCGCTTCATGAAAGCGGCGTTGGCCGGTACGCCCGCCGCACGAATTTCCATTTCCTACCGAAGAAGTCGCGAAGGTCGCCGGTTGTGGCAAGCGGCGGTTACGAGTATTACTTGAAGGGCACCGAGCCGGAAGCGGATGCGGTAACTCGATCGGCGCGTACGATTCCGGTCAAACCTCGAGCGCGGCCTATCCCGCGGCTCGGCGAATTACGCCGAGCCCTCGTTGCCGCCGCCGACGCGACGCCGCCCGCGGTTCTGCCGCCGCCGCCAACGATTCCACCTACGCCCTCACCGTTGCCCTCCGAGTCTGCGGCGCCGCGGGCACATCGGCGCGCACGGCGATGATCGAGCTGCCGTTAGAGAACGGAAGGCGTGCCGAGGTCTTCAGCGTCGCGGAATTCTCCCGCAAAATGCGCGCGCTCTTTCGGCGCGTACCGGCCTTCGATTATCTCGGCATCAGCGGCGAGATCTCCGAATGGACGCCGCGCCCGAACGGCGTCTATTTTACGCTGAAGGATTCCAGCGCCGTTCTGCAATGTTTTGCCTATCACGACAAGGCGCGTAAGTTCGGCGAGCTGCCGGTCGGAGCGGCGGTCATCGCCTACGGCAGCGTCCGCGTTGCGGATTGGCGCAGCCGCTACGAGTTGCTCGTGGACGACGTCAAGCTAACCGGTATCGGTGAACTCTATCGTCAATACGAGGCGCTCAAGGAGCGTTTTCGGCAGCTCGGCTATTTCGAGGCCGACCGCAAACGTGCCGTGCCGGCCTTTCCGCGCAGCGTCGCGCTGATTTCGGCACAGGGCAAGGGCGCGGAAGACTTTCTTAACGACATTGCGCGACCGCGCACGGCAAGTGCGCGTGGAGTTCATCGAAACCCGCGTCCAAGGCATCGGCGCCGACGTGGATATCGCGCAAGCGCTCGACCGCGCGGCGCGGGCGCCCGTCGACGTCATCGTTTTGGCTAGAGGCGGAGGATCGTATGAGGATCTCTTCGCGTTCAATCGGGAGCCCGTCGTCATGGCGATGGTCCGATCGAACAAGCCGATCATCACCGGTATCGGTCATACGGCCGATCACCACTTAGCCGACGACGTCGCAGATTACGTCTGCGAAACTCCATCAAATGCGGCGCAGTTCATTGCGAGCCTCTGGCAACGCGGCGGAGAGCGGTTGGCGCGGCTGATCATGCGGCTCGAGCGCGAGATGCGCGATCTGCTCGCGCGAGCGATGGAACGGGCCGACGTCGTCGACGAACGCCTCGTTGCATCGTGGGAGCGCGCGATTTGGCGGCGCCGGCAGACGCTATCGAATCTCGAACGACGGACCACTGCGCGAAATCCCGCACTTCTACTGACGCACAGATCCGGCGGCTGGCGGAGCTCGGCGTCGCGCTCGATCGTTGGCCGCAGCGCGCTCTCGAGCGGCGCGGCCATCTTCTCGAGCGCGTCGAGACCGAACGCAAACGCTGGTCGCAGCATTTCTCGCGCACCGGAAAAACACACTCGCGCTGACGGCCGGGCGCCTCGACGCCGCCGATCCGACGCGGCCGCTGGAGCGCGGGTATGCGATCGTTACGCACGCCGGTCAAGCGCTTCGTGATGCGTCCGATGTTTCGCGCGGAGCGACGATCGAGGCGCAGTTATATCACGGGAGGCTCACCGCGAGCGTCGAACGAGTCTTGCCCGATGAGTGAGCGTAATACCGGCTTCGAAGCGAAGCTCGATCGAATCGATGCCATCGTCAAAGAGCTGGAGAGCGGCGATACGAAGCTCGATCGCGCAATCACGCTCTTCAAAGAAGGTAAAACTCTCGCGCGCGAATGCGAAGCGTTGCTGAAAAACGCCCAGCTTCAAATCGACGAAGCGATGTCGGAGCCGCAACCGGCCGGATCCGGCAAACTCACGAAGGGCGACCAGCTCGACGACCAGATTCCATTCTGATACTCTCTTCTCACGCCGGTTCCACCATCCACGGAGGAGGAGTACTAGAATCGAAGAACGGGCGTTCTTAAGGCATATGAGGGTAGCTACTATGGCAGCTCGATGCGTTGCATTTCTCGCCTATGGCGTTATGCTATCGTTGATCTGGCCCGGCGGGGCCCTTCATCCGCTTGAGAGTGGAGCGCAGGAATGCGGACAGGCGTGTGCGCACCAGCAGGCCGCAATCCTCTATCGTCAGTTCGCCGCCAAAGCCGGCGCGGCCGGGGAACCGCTCCATCAGCAGTGCTATTTGCTGTACGCCGCGTACGAAGACGCTCAAGCCGCGGCATTAGGCCCGTCGCATTCATCGCTGCCGCCCAATCCCGCAAACTCGGCACCTTGCCGCGCAATGGGTTCGGAGGTGGCGGGCGTTAATGCGACGAGGAGCCCGAATAGCCGAGGTGCCGCGCAGCCAACCGGCGTTTATGCAGCGTCGCAAACGGGAGAAGTCCCTGCGCAGCAAACCGAGGCTCAAACAAACGAACAGGGGCAAGAGACTTCGGGATCGACGGATTCGTCCTTCGAAGACGAAATAGCGTCGACTGTCGCGTCTGCGGCGCGACCGCCCGCCAACGGTACGGATGCGGGAGGCGATCACGATTGGCGAACGCTAACGAGCTGCGCCCAAGTTCAGATCGACGTACAGATTACGCCGGCGGACGGAGGCGAAGGTCCGAAAACCATCTTCAGAGTGACGAACTCGAGCGGCCATTTGGTTGCGGTGCGTTTCGATACGACCTTCACCTCCATGACTGGCTTACAGCAAAGCTATCAGTCGCAGGGTGTCGCGATGCTGCGTCCCGGCCACTCGGTGTCGGGCCCGCAGTCGGGCGGTGTAATGCTTTCCACGGGCGAAGTTTTCGGCGCTTCCATCGACCCTAACGTTCCGCCTCCGGCGATTGCGAGCATTATAGTTTCCAACTTCCAGATCGCCGATCTCTCGAAGAGCCCGAACGCAAGCCCCAACGCGTACGTATCATCATTTCTGGATTATCCCGTGACGCCGTGCCCAACGCAGACAATGGGCGTTTAGACCCGGCGGTTCGCCGCTACGAGATGGGGAGGGCTTGATGAGAGGAATCGTTCCGTTTGCACTTCCTTTGCTCTGTTTCACCGCGACTTGCTTTGCGTCGGCCCAAGAATCGTCCGCGACACCGCCGTGCGATAGCGCGTGCTTTGCCGACCGCGCTTCCGACGCGGCGAAAGCGTTTTCGGAAGCGTCGGGGCGCGCGGCCGATGAAAACGTGCGGCTGTGCTATGCGCAATGGGCGGAATTCGATCGTAAGGTTGCCCGGGTGGGAAAGAATGGCAGCTACGGCGCCTCTCCTGCGGATGGGGAAACCTGTCGGGCTGCCGGCGTCGCGCTAATGGGGAGCCTCCAAGGTTTCCAATCGCTTAACACCTTTTATCATGATTATGATACTTCCGAGCAACAAGCGATGGGCACGATGTCTGCGGCTGCAGTTGGAAATACGACCGGTGCGGTAGACTCTCTTTTGGGCATGCTGCTCGGGGGAACTGGATCGATTGACGAACGGCCCGCGTTCGATCCGAATCAGTTCGCACAAATCAGCGAGCGCGGCGATGAGATTATGCATAAGATCATTCCCATCATCGAATACCAAGGACTGATGGGGCAACAGATGGCTCTTGCGATACCACCGGAGCCATCGACAACCCAGGAAAGCGCTAATGCGCAGCCGCAGAATCAAACGCTTGCGCAGCGCGCCGATGAAGGCGATCGCCGGGCACAGTTCACGCTTGGAATGCAGTACATGCGCGGCGAAGGAGTCGTCAAAAACACGGTGCTCGCGTACAAGTGGCTGCGTCTTGCGGCCGCGGGCGGAGAGCCCGCGGCATTGACAGCGGCAGACGAGCTCTATCTTCGTATGAATGCGTCTCAACGCTCCCAGGCCGAAGCTTTGCTGCGCGCATACCGCTCCGAGCACGCCTCGGCGCCCTAAGAATAATGTTCGAAATGAGAGTTGCCAAAGCGTTTCTCTGTGCGACGCTCGTGCCGGCGCTGGCATTCCATCCCGTGCTTTCGGCCTCGGCTGCCGGGACGAACACCACGCTACCTAGCCAGTGCGCCGCCAACGACCATCCGGCAGGGTGCTGGGGAAACGTGAAGTTTAAGGAAATTGCTCGCGGCTTCTTTGGGTTCTCTGCTCTGACGAAGTGCCCTAACCAGTCCACTGCCGAGAGCATCGATCGGGGCCTCAAAGCAATGGGTGAAAAAATTTCGGCGCGCAAGTATCGCCATTTCTTCATGATTCCGCAGGGGGAAGCAGCGTATCTTTCAGCCGGGAACGCCTGGGAAGGCGATCATTACACCGCGTGCTCGCAGTCGGTAGCCGGCGCGCTGCATTGGCAGATGCTTGGGCTCGCGGCCTCTGAGTTTGCGAGCGCGGCACTGTGGGCGCGCATCGCCGGAAGTCCTGAGTATTTCCAGCAGTACAGCGATCGGCTTTTCAAACTTTTCAATGACCTCACGACGCAAACGGTTGTCGACGAATCGGCGCGAGAATATGCATTTGAGATCAAACATGTATACTGCGTCACGCAAAATCCTGACGATGGTCCCGACTATCCCGACTACGGCCGCCTCCTGACGTGGGATGATTTCCATCGTCTTCAATGTGACAATTTCAATTACTACTGACGTCAGGAGCTGGGCGTAGCGCGCTGAAGATTCGTCTCGACGAACGAGTCGCCATCGACCAAGGCATCACGCGGTCTCAAGCACGCAGTCTCATCATGGAAGGACGAGTTACGCGTTGATGCAGTCGTCGCGACTAAGGCCGGGCAAAGCATAGCGACCGACGGCGCAGATCGAAATCGAACGGCCTCGCCGATTCGTCAGCCGCGGCGGGCGAGAAGCTCGATTATGCGCTCGAGTGCATTCGGCATCGACGTCACGGGATGCGAGGCGCTCGACGTGGGTGCTTCGACCGGCGGTTTTACCGACTGCGCTGCTCCAGCGCGGCGCGGCACGCGTGACCGCCGTCGACGTCGGCTACGGTCAGCTCGCTTGGAAGCTGCGCAACGATCCTCGCGTTCGCGTGATGGAGCGCGCGAACTTCCGCAAACTCGCCGGCGACGCATTTCCAGCCGGCTTCGATCTCATACTTATCGACGTCGTCGTTCATCTCGCTGCGCACGATCCTAACGCGGGCGGTCGCGTATCTCCGCGAAGGCGGCGCGATCGTCGCGCTCGTAAAGCCGCAGTTCGAAGCCGGACGAGCGACGGGTCGGGAAGGGCGGGGTCGTGCGCGACCGCTCGACCCATCGCGAAGTGCTTCGGAGGCTGCGCGAGGCGTGCCGCGCGGCTGCGACTCGTCCCGGTCGGGCTCGTGGCATCCCCGCTTCGGGGACCCGGCCGGGAACCGCGAGTTCTTCGTGGAGCTGCGCCGCCGAGGCGACCCCTTCGACGACGCACGAATCGAGGTGGTCCTCGGCGAAGAAGCAATCCGCATGACCGCGCTGCCGGCGCTCGAGAAGAAGTGATGCGCTCCACGTCGACACGGCGCGCGAAAACGCGCGCTCGATCGCAGCACGGATCGCCACCGACTTTCGCGAGAACGGCTTCGATGTGGTCGAAGGAGCAGGTGCCGCGGCCGCGTCGTTGCTGATCACCGTCGGCGGCGACGGGACGTTATTGCGCGCCGCGCGATTTGCGGTGGACTACGACGTACCGCTGCTCGGCATCAACACGGGGCGCTTGGGGTTCCTTACCGAGCTCGACGAAGACGATCCGCGGCTCGCCGATCTTCCCGGCCTGCTCGCGCGCGGTCTCTTCATCGACGAGCGAAGCGCGCTGCAGGCCGAGTACGGCGAGCGGCGTTTCTTCGCGCTCAACGACGTGGTCGTACGCAAAGGCGAAGTCTCGCGACTCGTTCCGTTCGGACTTCGCGTCGACGACGGCGACCCGACGCAGATTGCGGCCGACGGCATTTGCGTCGCGACGCCGACGGGTTCGACTGCCTATTTCTTGTCGGCGGGCGGTTCGTTGATCGCGCCGAGCGTCGATGCGTTCGGCGTCGTTCCGCTGCTCGCCGCACACGCTCTTTTCGCGTCCGCTGATCGTCCCGTCGGATTCGCGCATCGAAATCACCTCCGACAATCAGTCGGCGCAGGCGCACCTGGAGTGCGACGGCGACGTTCTCAGCGAGGTCGCGCCCAGCTCGTGCGTGATGATCCGCCGCCATCCCAAGACGGTCTACTTTGCGCGCACCGCGCCGCTGCATTTCCTCGAGCGTCTTGAGACGAAAATGCTCTGGGGTGTTTCCATCAAGGATCCTCGTCGTTAACGATTGCGTATAAACGATGCTTCGCGCGCTGCAGATCGAAGATTTTGGACTGATCGAGCGTGCCGATCGTCGAGTTTGCCGACGGCGCGACGATCTTCACCGGTGAGACCGGCTCAGGCAAGACGATGCTGCTCGGTGCGCTCGATTTTGCGCTCGGCGCGCGAGCCGGCGCCGACGTCGTTCGCCGCGGGCGCCGCAAAGCGTCTCGGTGACGATCGAGTTCGAGCCCGATGAAGCGCTTCGCGCACGTCTAGCCGAGCCGACGGCTTCGAGCTCGACCGCGGCGAGGTCGGCAACGATTTCGCGAGAAATGACCGAGTCGGGACGGTCGAGCGCTGCGAATCAACGGACGCGCTGCAACGGCCGCCTACGTGCGCGAGATCCGAACCGAAATCGCCGAGCTTATCGGTCAGCACGAAGCGCAGCGTCTGCTTTCGCCAGCCTATCACCTCGAGCTCCTCGATCGATTCGCCGGCGACTCCGCGCTCGCGCTTCGCGAAGAGCGTTGCCGCCGCCCACGCGCGAGCGGAAGAGGCGGCTCGAGCGCTCGCGCAGCTCACGCAGGACGAGCGCCGGCGCGCGAGCGCTACGACGACGCGTCGCTATGCCGCGCGCGAAATCGAAGAGGCGCGTCTCGAGCCGGGCGAGCCGGAGCGCCTCGACGAACGCCGCGCATATCTCGACAACGTCGAGCGCATCGCGACGGCGCTTGAACGCCGCGCACCAAGCGCTTTCGGCTGAAGAGCGCGGAGCGACGAATGCGCTCGGCAGCGCCGAGCGCCGCGCTTGCCAAGCGTTGCGAAGTACGATGCCTCGTTGCGCGAAGTCGCGGAGCGCGCGTCGGCGCTACAATCCGAAGCCGTCGAACTCTCAGCCGAGCTTTCGCGTGCGCTGGAAGCGGCGGAGTACGATCCCGCGGAGCTCGAAACGATCAACGCGCGGCTCGAACTGATCGAGCGATTGAAGCGTAAGTATGGCTCGACGGTCGACGAAATTTCGGCGGCCGCCGAACGCGCCAAGGAGTTCGTCGACGAGTACGAAGGCCGCGATCGTCACGTCGCGCAGCTCGAAGCCGAAACGGCCGCCGCCGAACGCGAGCTGCGCGAGGCGGCGGCCGCAGTTGAGCGCGTTGCGTGCGCGAGCCGCAAGTGCGCTATCGAAACGCATCGTGGCGAGTTTGCCGAGATCGCGCTTGCGTCGGGACGGTTCGAGGTCGCAATCGAGCCGCTCGAGCGCATCGGCCCGCACGGCGCCGAGCGCGTCGAATTTCTCTTCGCGGCGAATGCCGGCGAGCCGGCGCGTCCGCTTGCGCGCGTCGCATCGGGCGGCGAGCTCTCGCGCGTGCTGCTCGCACTCGTCGTCGTGCTCGCCGGCGCGCGCGACACGGCGGCGGCGTTGATCTTCGACGAAATCGATGCCGGTATCGGCGGCGCCACCGCGACCGCGGTCGGCGCGCGCATCGGCGAGCTGGCGCGCCGCGGACAAGTCGTCTGCGTAACGCATCTCGCGCAGCTTGCGACGTGGGCCGATCGGCACTACGTTCTGGAGAAGACCGAGCGTAAGCGGCAAACGACGATTTCGGTTCGGCCGATCGTCAGCGCGAAGGAACGCGAAGCCGAGATCGCGCGCATGCTCTCCGGCGAACCGCACGACGCGGCCTTGCGCCACGCTCGCGCGCTGCTCGCGCGAAACGCTTAAGGAATCTGGTGGATCTTGAGCACG
The DNA here is from genome assembly GCA_963815165.1 of Vulcanimicrobiota bacterium. Lineage (GTDB taxonomy): Bacteria > Vulcanimicrobiota > Vulcanimicrobiia > Vulcanimicrobiales > Vulcanimicrobiaceae > Cybelea. Next base: position 66,993 of record CAWFFL010000003.1, on the reverse strand, counting down.
TTGGTGCCACCCGAGCCGACCGGCATGCCGGTCGTGAACGCGATGAGATCGCCGGAGCGAACCGAGCCCTTCGTGCACCATGTGACGTTCCGTCATGTAGAGTAGGACGTCGATCGAAGAGTAGGAGTCGATCAGCAACGACTCTGTGCCCCAGAGCAATGCGAGCCGCCGCGCCACGTAGCGCTCGGGCGTCAGCGCGACGATGCGCGCCTGCGGCCGGAATGCCGCGATGTGATGTGCGGTGTTACCTGTCGTCGTGCCCGTGACGATGAACGGAATCTTCAGCTCCGCGCTCGCGCGCGTCGCGGCCTCGGCGATCGAGGAGGCGATCGTCGGTTCGAAGTTCTCCAGTCGGCGGTCGCGCAGCGACGCGTGCGGATAGTGCTGCTCGACTTCGCGCGCGATCTCGGCCATCGTTCGAACGGCTTCGGTAGGATACGCGCCCAGCGCCGTTTCGGCGGAGAGCATCACCGCGTCGGTGCCGTCGAGAATCGCGTTCGCAACATCGGTCGCTTCGGCGCGCGTCGGACGCGGTGACGAAATCATCGATTCGAGCATTTGGGTCGCGGTGACGACCGGTTTGCTCGCGCGGTTGCACTTGGCGATGATCTGCTTTTGAATGATCGGCACGGTTTCGATCGGAACCTCGATGCCGAGATCGCCGCGCGCGACCATGATGCCGTCGGCCGCGGCGATGATGTTGTCGAGCTCGGCGAGCGCTTCGTGTTTTTCGATCTTCGCGATCACCGGCACGCGCTTTTTGCGCTCGGCGATGAAGGCTTTGGCCCGCTCGACGTCTTCGGCGCGAGCGCACGAACGAGAGCGCGACGTAATCGACGCCGCGTTCGAGGCCGAACTCGAGATACTCGAGGTCGCGTTGCGTGACCGACGCGATGTTCAGCGATCCGTCGGAATAGTTGATGCCGACCGAGCCGCGAAGGTCGCCGCCGAACTCGACGGTCGTCTCGATTTCCGTCGCGCTCTTACCCACGATGAGCAACGCGATCTGTCCGTCCTGCAGATAGAGCCGCTTGCCGATCGCGACGTCTGCCGGAAGATCGGGATACGTCGTGCTCACGCGCTCCGCCGTTCCGCGCCACCGGTTCGGACGTAATCGACAAAGCGCGCGCCGCGCTCGAGTCTGGACGGACGGACGATCCCCCGGCGAGCGGACCGGTGCGGACTTTCGGTCCCGGAAGATCTTGCAAGATCGCGGTGTGGATTCCAAACTCGCCGAAATCTCGCGCGCGCCGACTCGATGACCGTCGCCGTGTTCCTCCGGCGTGCCGTGAGAGAAAGTTCAGGCGCAGAACGTTCGCGCCGCTAGACGAAGAGCGAACGCAGGATCGCCGGATCGCGCGATGCCGGTCCGACTGTCGCGACGATCTTCGTGCGCTTCTGTAAGATGATTCCATTACGCGCTTGCCTTGGCTCGCGCGCGATGGCAGGCTCCTGCGCTGGCAAAGCGCAGTTATTCGGCCGCGTGAAATTCGAGCGCGATCCCCGCGATCGCCGGTATCCCGAGCGGCTGACGGCGAGCTTCTTCGCCTCGCTGCTTATCCATGCGCTGCTCGCGGTGTTGCTCTTCTCGGTTCTCGCCAGTTCGTCGCAGCGAGGGCGCGACGGAGAGCGTTCAGGGCGGCGAAGTCGTCACGATCGAGCGCACGTCGCCGATCGTCGTCGCAAACCAACCCGCCGCGGCGCGCGCGGCGATCCCGTTCCGCACGCTCCGGTCGTCGCGCCGCTGCGCCACGCGCCGCTAGCGCAGCCGCAGTCGCAGCGACTGCCCGTCAATCGCCACGAACTCGCCAAGACCGCCCCAACTGCGCCGCCCAACCCGCGGCCGATTCCGCAACAGACGCCGCAACCCAATCCTCAGCCCACGCAGAACATCTTCGAAACGCAGCCGCACAACGAGCTGCCGGCGGCGCCGGTCAGCATTCCGACCGTTGCGCCGATTGCCGTAGCGGTGAAGCCGCCGCCAACCGCCGCGCCATCGCCGGCGCCCACGGCCGCGCCGTCGGCGCGCCCATCGCCGAAGCCGCCGGCCCCGGTCGTCAAGCCGAGCGCACAGGCCGCGACGCCGGCTCCCGCATTGCCGAAGGCTTCGCCGACGGCGGCCGCGGTCGCACGAGCGAGTCCCGCGCCGAGCGCCAGCGCCGCGCCGGCGGCGCGCGCGTCGGCCGCGCCCGCCGAGCACGCGGGTGTCCCGAATCCGAGCCCGACGCGCGCCGCAGCGGTCGCAAAGACCGCCGGCACGGCGCCCAGCCCTGGCCCCAGCGGCGGCCCTTCGCCGGGACCGCGGCCGGGTGCCGCTGCAAAGTCCGTTTCCGCGCCGGCGCGTCCGGTCGAGATTCGGCCCACCCCCGTCCCCGGCCGCGCGCGTCACGGCCGGCGCCGAAAGCGAAGAGCGCTCCGAATATCAACGCGAAGCTCCGCTCGCTCTTGCCGAACAATCCGGTGAATCCGACGAGCAAGTCGTACACGCCGACGTCTGTCCTTCGCGGCAGACTCGAGCCGACGCCGCCACCCGACGTGCTCGCGAAGACGAAATACATGTACGAAGTGCGCGGCACGGGAAACGAAGCGCGCATCAAGATGTGGGTAACCGCAGCGCGGAAAGCGGGGCCGACGACGATCTGTACCGGATGGCTCGTGCGTTATCCACAGGCGATGCGCGGCGGCTACGCGGTGGCAGCCGGCCCCGATCCGTCGATCGTGCACAGCAACACGCAAGGCGGTGCGGCAAACGGGACGCAGATCGCAATCGGCGGTGCGGGAAAGGCCGAGCAACCGCTGAGTCCCTTCGATGCCGGCATCGCGCCGATCGTTGATGGGATCGTTTCGCAACCGTGCGATGGACGCTTACTAGTGCCGTACGCACCGTCGCCCGTTTCGTCGCCGTAAGCGGTGCTCTTTCCCCCTTGCATTTCGACGTTTGTCGGACTACAATTTTGTCGTACCGGAATATCCGGTACACTTCGTCAGATACGAAGGAGGGCGGTTGGAACCGCAAAATCCGCCGGGCCACTTGGCCCGCGAAATACGCGCCGAGTAGGGCGCCCAAAGCGCGCCCACGCCAGCCGGACGATTTCCGGCGGCGCGCCGTTCGCAAGATAGGTAATCAGAGCGAGGGGTCGCACTCACGTGGGGTTGCGGCCCGTCGCAATTTTCGGTATCCTTGATGGCGGTGTTACAAGGAGCGTGGGCCTGTCCCGCGCTTCGTTGCTTCAGATGGCATGGCAAGGAGCATGAGAAGCGGGTCGAGGGAGAGTGCGACGGTCGCGGCGGTGTTTGAACGCGAAATCGATGCAATCGCGCACGACGCTCAATTCGCCGGCCTCGAAATCGTGGCGCATCACGCCCGTGCCGTTGGTGGCGCTACGGCGTTGAGCGTAACGATCGATCGCGCCGGCGGCGCCGATTTGGCGCTCTGCGAGCGCGTCGCGGCGCGTCTCAACGCGCAGCTTGGCTCGTTCGACGCATCGTACACGTTGGAAGTCGAGATCGGCGGGGCTCGAGCGTCCGCTGGTGCGCGGTGCCGACTACGAGCGCTTCGCCGGGCAGCGCGCACGAATCGTTACGTCGCTAACGGTCGACGGCGGAAAGACGCATCGCGGCACGTCTGCGAGGGATGCGCGGCGAGACGGTCGTCATCGAGACCGAACGCGGCGAGCTGCTGCTGCCGATGGCGGCAATCAAAACGGCGAACTTGGAATACGATGCGCGAGCCGATTTTCGGCGCGACAAACTGCGAACGGAAACAAAAACATGGCAACGATAGAAAACACGGCAACTGACGAAAAACTCATCGACGTTCTGCATTACATCGCTCGGGAGCGCAACATTTCGTTCGAGATGCTGCTCGAAGCGCTGGAAGCGGCGCTTGCTCACGGCGTACAAGCGGCATTTCGGGAGTGAGTCGAACGCGATCGTCATCGTCGACCGCCAGAGCGGCGCATATCGCGTCTATCACCGGCGTGCCGTCGTGGAAGACGTTGCAAGATCCGAAGCTCGAGATTTCGATGAAGCAGGCCGGGAAGCCGTATCAGATCGGCGATTACTACGACCAGGAAGTCACGCCCAAAGATTTTGGCCGAATCGCGGCGCAGACGGCGAAACAGGTCATCGTGCAGCGTATACGCGAGGCCGAGCGCGACACGGTTTACAATAAGTACGTTCGCAAGCTCAACGATCTCGTGACCGGGACCGTTCAACGCTACGAACAACGGAATATGTACATCACGCTCGAGGGGCGCGACGAAGCCGTGATGTATCTCGACGAACAAGTACCGGGCGAAGCGTATCGGATCAACGATTTCATTCGTGCCTACGTGCTGGACGTGAAGAAGTCGCCGAAAGGGCCCCAAGTGATCCTATCGCGAACCGCGGAGGGGCTCGTGCAGCGTCTGCTCGAGCTCGAAGTCCCCGAGATCGCGGACGGGACGGTCGAAATCATGGCGATCGCGCGCGATCCCGGTAGCCGCTCGAAAGTCGCAGTGAAGAGCAATCGTGCGGAGGTCGATCCGATCGGCGCCTGTCTTGGACCGAAGTCGAGCCGCATTGCGAACGTCACCGATAATTTGCGCGGCGAAAAAGTCGACATCATTCGTTACGATCAAGCGCTCGCGGCATTCATCTCGAACGCGCTCGCGCCGGCAAAAGTAATCGGCGTCGAGCTCTTCGAGGACGACGGCGTCGCGCTGGTCATCGTGCCGGATTATCAACTCTCGCTTGCAATCGGGCGCGACGGACAGAACGTGCGCCTGGCGGCGCGCTTGACCGGATGGCGGTCTCGACATCGCTACCGAGAGCGAATCGACGCAAGCGCGCGAGCGCTATCTCGCCGAGCGCGAAGACCGCGTGACAAGCGAGCAGCCGGCGGCGGAGACCGTCGAGGCGGCCGCTGCGGCGCCGGCCGAGGAAATCGACGCAGAGCTGATACGCAGGCTCGAAGAATTTCGCCGCGAGCGGCTCGGCACCGAGGGCGGATAAACGCCGGTTCGCACCTGCGTCGGTTGCCGGCGACGATACGAGCAAGCGCGATTTAACGCGATTCGTTCGGCGAACCGACCGATGGCAGCCCGACGCGGGGCGTCGCCGCCAGCCAGGTCGCGGCACTTACCTTTGCTCTGCCGGGTGCGCCGAGCGCGCTCGCAAGAATCGCCGATACCCGGGGCTTGGCGCGGCCGCGGCAGAATATGGTTTAATAGAAAGCCGTGGTTAAAGAAGCAAACTCGATGATTCGTGACGACCGTCCCCTCCGATGAGGGAAAACCTTTGATTACCTAGCGGGCCGCGACCGTCGGTTGGGGCTCCGCGCACTCAACTGATGGGACTCGAGCGCTGCCGCGTTCGAGAGTGAACTTGGCCGGAAAAGTAAGGATATTCGAGCTCGCCAAAGAGGTCGGGCTCACCTCGAAAGAGCTGACAGCGCTCTTCAACGAACGCCTTGGCGGCGTTTTCGAGGCGAAAAATCAACTCAGCGTGGTGCCGGATCAGATCGCCGATCTGGTTCGCAGCGTGTTGCTCAAGCCGACCGCTAAGCCGATCGCCGCGCCGAAGGAGAGCGTAAGCCCCCCGCCTCCGCAGGCAGCCGCACCGCCGAAAGCGCCCACCGAAGCCGGCCGCCGCAGCGACGACGCCCGTCGCTCGGCTGCGTCCCGTCACCGGCACGAGCCGGCCCGCCGCTGGCGACGGCGACGACGCCCCGCGCGCCCGAGCGTCCGGTAACCCCGCCGCCGCCTCCAGCGCTGCGGCGCGCTCAACCCGCCGCGTCAACCGCAAGCCCGAATCGATTCCACAGCTCCGTCCGGTGCCGGCGGGACAGGCCTCGATCGCGCGCCGTCAGGCTCCGCCGCCGACGACCGTCGCCTCGGCCTCGCCCGGGCCGCAAAGCGGACTTCCGGGCCGTCCCGGCGTGGCGCCGCGTCCGGGAGAAGCGATGCCGGGCCAGGGCGGAAAGGGTGCCGGACGCCCCGGCGCTCCGGGCGCGGTTGTCGCCCGCGCGGCGCGCGGCCGGCAACGGTCCTTTCCGGCCGATGACTCCCGCCACGCGGCAGTGGCCCGGCTCGCCCGGGTGCCGTTTCGTCGGACATGCCGATGCCTTCCACCGGCGGGCGTCCGGGCGATCGGGTGCGCATCCATGAAGACAAAGCCGCTGCTAAGAAGGACCGCGAGAAGGAACTGCTGCTCGAAAAGGAGCGGCACCGCAAGAAGAAGGGCGAATCGGCGGCCGCAGCTCCGGCGCGGGCACTCGAAACGATCGAAATCCCCGATCTGCTCACCGTGCAGGAGCTAGCGACGTCGATGATCGTGCCGGTCAAAGACGTGATCACGGAGTTGATCAAAATCGGGACGATGGCGACGATCAATCAAAACATCTCGAGCGACGTCGCGATCCAAGTCGCGAAGCGTTTTGGTTTCAACGCGGTCGTCAAAGAGGCCGGCGAAGAAGTCACCGTCGAGCAAGAAGAGGACAAGCCGGAGATGCTCACGGCCACGACCGCCGGTCGTGACGGTTCTGGGACACGTCGATCATGGCAAGACGTCGCTGCTCGACAAGATTCGCCAAGCAAACGTCGCAGCCGGCGAGGCGGGCGGCATCACGCAGAAGATTGGCGCGTACACCGTCGAGCGCAACGATCGCAAGATCACGTTCGTCGACACGCCGGGCCACGAAGCCTTTACGGCAATGCGCGCGCGGGGTGCGAAAGTCACCGACGTCGCGATCCTGGTCGTAGCGGCCGATGACGGCGTCATGCCGCAAACCAAAGAAGCGATCGCGCACGTGAAGGCGGCCAACGTTCCGATCGTCGTCGCGATCAACAAGATCGATCGTCCCGACGCGCAGCCCGATCGCGTGAAACAGCAGCTCGTCGAGGAAGGATTGCAGCCCGTCGATTGGGGCGGCACGATCGAGATGGTGCCCGTTTCGGCAAAAACGGGCGACGGCATCGATCATCTGCTCGATACGGTGCTGCTCGAAGCCGACATTCGCGAGCTGCGTGCGAACAAGAACCGCCGCGCAAGCGGAGTCGTCATCGAATCGGCGCTCCATCGCGGCCGTGGTGCCGTTGCGACGGTGCTCGTGCAAAACGGCACGCTGCGCGTCGGCGACATCGTCGTCGCAGGCGGGACGTTCGGCAAAGTTCGCGCGCTCATCGACGACAAGGGTAAGCAAGTCAAGAAGGCCGGTCCCTCGATTCCGGTCGAGGTGATGGGCCTATCCGACGTCCCGGCAGCGGGCGATACGCTCAACGTCGTCAGCGATGAACGCGTCGCGCGCGAAACGGCCGAGAAACGCGCGACGCGACGGCGCGACGTGCGCATCTCCGCGACCGGAACGCAGCGTGTTTCGCTCGAGACGTTCATGTCGATGCCCGCGGAAGGCCGAAAGACGCTCAACCTCATCATCAAAGCGGACGGACAGGGTTCGCTCGAAGCGCTACGCGCGCGAATGGAATCGCTCTCGACCGACGACGTCGAGATTCGCGTCGTTCACGGCGGCGTCGGGGCGATCTCGCCCAACGACGTCAATCTTGCGAGCGCATCGAACGGCGTCCTGATCGGTTTCAACATTCGCCCGGACGAAACGGCCCGCCGGCTCGCCGAGAACGAAGGGGTCGATCTGCGCTTCTATCAAGTCATCTACGAAATCGAGGACGATCTCAAGAAGGCGATGCGCGGAATGCTCTCGCCGGTCGAGCGCGAGGTCGTGCTCGGACGCGCCGAAGTACGTCAGGTATTCAAGGTCAGCCGCGTCGGCACGATCGTCGGATGCTACGTCACGAGCGGCAAGATCCAGCGCAACGCGAAGGTTCGCGTCATTCGCGACGGCAGCGTCGCATTCGACGGCGAGATCGAAAGCCTGCGCCGCTTCAAAGACGACGTTCGCGAAGTCGCCGAAGGCTTCGAATGCGGCATACAAGTCGCGCGCTTCCAGGACCTCAAAGAAGGCGACGTCATCGAAGCCTATGCTCTCGAGCGTGTGGCCGCGGAGTTGGTGCGGGCGTGAAAGCGCAGCGGATAGCGAAGATCGATCATGAGATTCAGCGCGTCCTCGGCACGATCGTGTCGCAGGAGCTGCAGGATCCGCGGCTTGCGTTCGTGACGGTCACGCGGGCCGAGGTTAGCGACGATTTGCGTTACTGCAAGGTCTTCATTTCGGTGATCGGCGATCGCCATCAGGCGCGGCAGTCGCTCGACGCCCTCCAGCACGCCGGACGATTTTTGCGCGGCGAGCTCGGGCGAAAAATCGATTTACGCCATACGCCCGAACTGATTTTCGTCGAGGACCGCTCGGCCGAACGCGCGATCGCCCTGGCGAAGACACTGCGCGAAGCGGCCGCGCTCGCGCCGAAAGACGAAGAGGTGAGTGGATGATCGAAAGCACGGCGCGGCTGGCGTCAGCCGCCGAAGTCGTGGCCGAGCTGCGCAGTCGCAGCGCTTTCGTCATGGTGAGCCACGTAAAGCCCGACGGCGATACGCTCGGCGCGGGACTGGCGCTTGGAATCGCGCTCAAGCGACTCGGAAAGCGCGTCGTCTACTTCCAGCAGGACAGCGTGCCGCGTAACTTGCGGTTTCTTCCCGATGCCGATTGCGTTTCGCGTGATTTGCCCCCGGATTTACCCGAGGACACTCTTTACGTCTTCTGCGATATGAGCGACTGGCGGCGCGCAGGCGAGTACCTCCCGCCGGTCGATCGCGCCAATATGCTCGACATCGATCATCATCTTGGAAACGCGCTCTTCGGCAAGCTCAACTTCGTCCTAGAAAAAGAATGCTCGACTGGGAGCGTGGTGATGCACTTGCTGCGCGAACTCGGCGTTTCTATCGACGCGCCCATAGCGACCTGCATCCTCGCCACGGTGATGACTGACACCGGCGGATTCATGCACTCGAACACGACGCCCGAAGCGCTGGAACTCTCGGCCGAGCTAATGCGCGACGGTGCGAACAAAGAGGAGATCACCGAAGCGATCTTCTTGCGCAAGCGCGTCGCGGCCACGAAACTGTTGGGCCGCGTCATCGATGCCATGCGCTTCGAACACGACGGACGCTACTGTTACTCTTACGTGGACGACGCCATGCTCGCGCAAACCGGAGCGGACGGCGAGGACACCGAGGATGTCGTCAACACGCTGCTCGGACAAGACGGCGTCGATGCTGCCGCACTCTTCAAGGCGATTGACGGCGAAATACGTGTGAGCCTGCGTTCGAACGGCAAGCTGAACGTGCAGGCGGCAGCGCAGCGGCTCGGCGGCGGCGGACACTTCCGCGCCGCAGGACTGACGTTCGTAGGATCGCTGTCCGAAGCGTTCGCGGCGCGTCGACGCCGCCTTAGTCGCCGAGGGTTTATAAAAGCGCGTCACTCTAGCACCGCAGCGTGATCGGCTTTGTAAATCTCTTTAAGACGGCGGGGCCAACGTCGGCGCGCGCGGTCGCGCGACTGCGCCGAATTTATTCCACATATTCCGGCGATGCGCGCGTCGCGGCCGGGACACCTCGGAACGTTGGATCCACAAGCGGCCGGCGTTCTTCCCGTGGCAATCGGTAAAGCGACGCGGCTGATTCCGCTTCTGGTTGACCAGCGCAAGAGTTACGCCTGCACGTTCGTTGCAGGTCGCTCGACGGCTACTCAAGACGCGCACGGCGAGACCGTGCAATGCAGCGAGGTGCCGCCGGACTGGGCCGCGCGCTTAGAAACGGCGCTTCCCAAATTCGTTGGACGCATCGAGCAGACTCCTCCGATGTTTTCGGCGGCGCATCATCAAGGCAAGCGGCTTTATGAGCTCGCGCGTGAAGGCAAGACCGTCGAACGCCGCGCGCGCAGCGTGACGATTTACGGCCTGACCCTGCTTGGCATCGAACCGCCCCATACCGCTCGCCTGAGGATCGCTTGCAGCGAGGGAACGTATATCCGCACGCTCTGCCACGATCTGGGGTGCGCTATGGGACTTCCGGCGCACATGGGAGCGCTCGTGCGCGAAGCTTCAGGGCCGTTCGTGCTCTACGAGGCGCGGACGATCGAAGAGATCGCCGACGATCCGGACCGCGCACTGACGCCGCCCGAGCACATCATTCCCTTTCCGACGATCGTGCTCGACTTACGGGGCTCGGCCGATTTTCGCGCGGGCCGCGTCATTGCGCTCCCGCAAGGGGCGACCGGACGCCATGTCTTCGTGCGCGACGAGTCGCGGACGCTGGTCGGCGTGGGAGAGGCCCACGGCGCGCTGCTCGCACCGCGGAAAGTCTTCGTGTAGTGGCGATACCGTGAAGATTCGTCACGATCTGGCGCGCGATGGCGTTCGTCCGTTAGTGCTTGCAATCGGATTCTTTGATGGATTTCACCGCGGCCATCGCGAGATTGCGCGCCAAACGTTGCGACTGCCGAAGACCGGGCTGGCGTTCGGGCATTCTTACGTTCGCGAACGCATCCGGCAGCGCATTTGCGTCCCGGGACGGAGCCGCCGCTCATAAACACCGCCACAGGAGCGCCTCGAACTCTTCGGACGGGCGGGCTTCGAAGAGTGCTTTTTCGTCCGATTTCGACGAGAGCGTCGCAACGCTCTCACCGGCGGAGTTTCTCCAGATCCTTGCCGAACGCCTCAACGTTCGCGCAGTCGCTCGTCGGTGCGACGTTTCGATTCGGGCACAAACGAGCCGGCGACGTTGCATTCATGGAACAGTTCTTCGCCGCGCGCGAGCTTCGAGTCGCCGCGGTCGATCCCGTCTGCGAAGATGGTCAACGCATTTCGAGCACTCGCATCAGCAACTTGATTCGCGAGGGCCGAGACGGGCGAAGCCGATGGGCTCTTGGGCGGTACGGGTTACGAAATCCGAGGTACCGTGGAGATCGGAGCCGGACGGGGGCACGCGCTCGGTTTTCCGACCGCAAACGTCGGCGTTCCCGCAAAGCTGCTGCCGAAGGACGGCGTCTATACGGCGACGGCGCGTTACGATGGGCGCGATTACGCTGGCGCTGGTCTCGATCGGAACGAACCCGCAGTTCGGAGAGGGGCCGCGCACCGTCGAGGCATGGCTGCGCGATTTCCATCAGACCATCTATGGCCGGGAACTTGCCCTGCGCGATTTCCGCTACGTGCGCGAACAGCGGCTTTTCGCCGCGGTAGGCGAACTCGTCGAACAGATGCAGCTTGATCTTCAAGCGATCGGCTATCCAAGCTATGGATAGGGTCGCCGGGCTTACCGTCGCCTTTCTGGCCGGCGTCACCGCCTGCGGCCATGGCTCGGGCACCAATGGGAGCAGCTCGGCGTCACAGCAAGCGCGCGTTGGTCAGCCGGCGCCGGCGTGGAGCGAACCGAGCATTCCCGGTCCGGCGCTCTCACTAGCATCGCTGCACGGAAAACCGATTTACTTGAACTTCTTTGCAACCTGGTGTCCGCCGTGTAATGAGGAGGCACCCGCAATCGACGCACTCGCGAAAACCTACGCCGACCGCGGCCTCGCGGTCGTTGGAGTCGACGTCCTCGAAAACGCGAGCAAGGCCGGATCGTTTCGCGCGCAGCACCATTTGGCGTATCCGGTCGTCATCGACGCGGGAATCTTGCGCCGGTCAGTATCGGATAAACGGCTTGCCCGTTCACGTTTTCATCGATCGAAACGGAGTCGTTCGAAAGATCGTCGTCGGCGAACTCTCGCCGGCGGGTATGCGCGAGAATGTTGAGCGTATTCTCCGATAGCCTATGGCGCGCTCTTATCGTGTTGTTCATCGAGGCGCGGCCTTAGCAGCGGCGATATCGCTGGTATCTTGTGCCGGCGGCGGAGGTCAAAGTAACGTACTCGTGCCGCAGGGAAGTTTGAACGGACAGGCGGCCGGCGGCATCGGTACTACGGTCGTAAAAATCTTCGTGCCGTCGGGGAGTCAAGCACCCGTGAAAGCGGCATTGCCGCCCATCTCCGCAACGAGAACGGGGCGTCGATCTCACCGCTGGCCGCTGCAACGCGCCCCGGTTACAACGCCGGCGCCCGGCTCGCAGCTCGTCTCCATCAACGTTACCGGCCCGACGACCATCACACAAACGGTATCGGTCGGACCGAACTCCGAGCGGATGCACCGCGACTCCCGGCGGCTCGACGTGCCAGCTCTCGCTTTCGTTGCCGGTCGGCGGCTATATCGGATACGGTCGGCAGTGCCGCCATCGCGTTTACGGTTGTGCCCGGATCGAGTAACGCTTTGAATCTGACTTTGCGCAGCGTGCCCGCCGCGCTCGCCGATCGTTCCCGGTTCTCTTACGAGCGCACAGAACGCACAGCGGCGGAATCGATCTCTTGGCGCCGGCAAACATTTGCTCGTCGTCGAAATGCTCGACGCAAATCAAAACGTCATCGTCGGCGGCGGCGGACGAGCTTTTCGCTGAGTCAAGCCGGCGGATCGCTCCCGCTCTCCGTTACGCCCGCCTCCGCTGTCAGGCGCCAACAACCTTTTTTACGTCGTTCCCTCTGCGGCCCCGAGTGGAAGTGCGGCGACCCTTCGCGTGAGTCAGAACTCCGTCGCTCCCAATACTCCATGCGCGCAATCCGGCGCCGTTTGCAGCGCCGCGATCAGAGTTGACGTCAAGCAGATTCTTCGCCGTTGCGAACTCCGGATCGAACACCGTGACGCTGTACGTCAACGGGCAGAACGCCCCGATTGCCGACGGTTGCAAAACGGCGTTACGAATCCGCAATCCGTCACCTTTGATGCGGCGGGCGATCTCTTCGTCGCGAACCAAACCGGGAGCGTGACGGTCTACGCTCCGCCCTACAATCAACCGCCGCTGGCGATTACCAGCGGCGTGAACCATCCGCAATCGCTTGATCATCGATGCTCGCGGCAATCTTTTCGTCGCCAACGGCAACGGAAGCAATGCCGTGACGGTTTATTCGTCTCCATACCAGCGGTCGCCGACGGTAACGATCTCGGCTAGGCTCGACGATCCCGTGAATCTCGCGCTCGATTCCGCCGGCGACCTGTTCGTTGTCAATGCCGCCGCAAATAGCGTAACCGAATACGCGCCGCCGTATTCGGGCATGCCCGTCGATACTTTCGAGAGGTCTCAACGCACCGAGCTCGGCCGCGCTCGACGCTCGCGGCGATCTCTTCGTCGCGAATTTCAACTCGACGCCGAACTCGATCGTGGAGTACACGCCGCCCTTCTCCAATGAAAGCTCACCGATCGCGACGATTACCAACGGCATCAACGAGCAGGGATCGATTGCCGTCATTTCGGCGAATCTCTTCGTGCCGAACCAAGGTGCGAATACCGTCACGCAATACGCTGCGCCGTACACCGGGACGCCGACGACCATCGTCGGCGGTCAGAGCCAGCCGTCGCGCTAGCGATCGATGCCGCCGGCAATCTCTATGTCGCCAACTTACGGCAACAACACCGTCACCGAGTACGCGGCGCCTTATGCGCCGGGCGCCTGGACGACGATCGCAACGGGCGTCAACGCTCCCTCGGCGCTTGCACTTTCGCCGGCGACGAACGGCGGCCCGACTCTACTCCCTTAAGCGAAAGGCTCGCTACGCGCGCGCACCTTGAGCGCGTCGCCTTCGAGGGTGACGTCGGCGCCGCGGCCCTCGCGCAACTCTCCGCGCAGCAGCGCCGTCGAGAGCGGCGTCGAGACGTAGTGTGAGACCGTTCGCTGCACGTACCGTGCACCGCTTCCGGCCGCCATCGAGACGCGCGCCAGGTAGAGCTTTTGCATCGTCGGAGAGATCGAGCCGAACGTTGCGCGCGCCTAATCGTTGCGCCGAGGCATCGACGTGAATCGTCACGATCGCTTCGATCTGCTCGAGCCCGAGTTCTGCAAATGGAACGACGTCGTCGATCCGGTCGAGCAAGCTCGAGACGAAGTGCCACCGCGAGCTCGTCGTCTTGCAAGTTCGTCGTCAGGATGATGAGCGCGTGGCGGAAGTCGATCGTTCGTCCTTTTGAATCGGTGACGCGGCCGTCGTCGAGAATCTGCAGCAGAATCGAGGCAACGTCGGGATGCGCTTTCTCGACTTCGTCAAAGAGCACGACGCAATAGGGCCGCCGCCGCACCGGCTCGGTCAGCTGACCCGGCTCGTCGTGGCCGGCGTATCCCGGCGGCGCGCCAAGCAGACGCGAGATCGTATGCGGCTCGGTGAACTCGGAGAGATCGACGCGCACGAGCGCCGACTTCGCTTCCGAAGAGTACTTCGGCAAGCGCCTTCGCCAGTTCGGTCTTGCCGACGCCGCTGGGCCCGCGAAAGAGAAAACTGCCGACGGGTCTTCGCGGATCGTGCAGACCGGTTCGCGCGCGGCGAATCGCCTCCGATACCGCCGAAATCGCGCGCTCCTGACCGATCACGCGCTTTGCCAGCAGGCGCTCGAGATCGAGCAGCATTCCGGCTTGCGATTCGGTAAGCGACGATTGCGGAATGCCGGTCCAGCGCGTAACGATCGCGGCGACGTCTTCGCTGCGCACGCGCGGATACTCGACCGCGCCTTTATTTGCCAAGCGCCACCGACGCGGCGGCTTCGTCGACGAGATCGATCGCCTTATCGGGCATGAACCGGTCGGCGATGAAGCGCGCCGCAAGCTGCGGCGGCCGTTTCGATCGCGTCTTCGCTTCGATGACGACGTGATGGTGACGAGCGTACTGCTCGCGCAATCCGCGCAGAATCTCGATCGTCTGCTCGATGCTGGGCTCTTCGACCATCACGGGTTGAAAGCGACGCTCGAGCGCCGCGTCGGACTCGACGTACTTTCGGTACTCGTCGAAGGTCGTTGCGCCGATGCATTGCAGGTCGCCGCGCGCCAGCTCCGGCTTGATCATCGTGCTCAAGATCGAGCGGCGCGCCTTCGGCGGCGCCGGCGCCGACGAGCGTGTGAAGCTCGTCGATGAAAAGCACGATGTCGCGCGCGCTGCGTTTGACTTCATCGAGGATGCGCTTGACGCGGCCTTCGAACTCGCCGCGATATTTCGTTCCGGCGACGAGCGGTCCAAGCGAGAGCGCGAGAACGCGCTTGCCTTGCAGTGCGGCAGGCACGTCGCCGGAGGCGATGCGCTGCGCAAGTCCTTCGACGATGGCCGTCTTGCCGACGCCGGGCTCGCCGACGAGACAGGGATTGTTCTTGCTGCGTCGCGCGAGTATCGAGATGATGCGGTCGATCTCGTCGTCACGCCCGATTACCGGATCGAGCTTCCCTTCACGGGCGAGTTCGGTGAGATCGCGCGAATAGGCGGAAAGCGTCGGCGTGCCTCGCGCGAAACCGCTTGCCGAGCTCGTCGAGCGGCGACGGGCGGCCCTGTCCCTGAAGCTTCTCGGCGAGCAGCGCGCTGCCGGCGATGATGCCCGCCGCGGCTAGCGCGGCGCCGACAAAGGGCAGCGCGCTTGCCACGGTCCGTTTCTGCGCGCAGGCGATGCAAAGCCGGCCGGCCGCCCAATGAGGTTGCCGCGGGAAGCGCGCCGCAGGCTTCGCAAAGAGGGTTCACGCCGTCATCTACCGTCGGCTGTTCCGGGTAGTTTCGACCGTGGGCAATTCGGCGCTTACGACGGCCGGCGCGGCAAGGTGTTCGAGCGACGTTGCTCTTAGCGCTCGGCGAGGAAGACGACGTTTACCGAGACCGTGACGTTGACGTTCGATTGGTCGAACTGGGTGGGCACCGCGGAGACGGCCATTCGTTCCCATCGGCATCGGCACTGGGCGCGCCGCCGATTTCCATGCTCTTGATGCCGACGATCCGTAACCCGGCCGCTCGCGCGATCGCCTCGGCGTTGGCCCGTGCGTCGGCGATCGGCCTTCGTCGTCGCTTGGCCACGCGCAGCGTTTGGATCGGAGAGCGTAAATTCGACGCCGCTGAATTCCGGTCGCGCCGGCGCCGATGCACGCGTCGCTTACCGCGCCGGCTTTACCGATCGGTCGCACTTTGACGGCGAAACTTCGGGACGTTACCGTATTGCCCGTTCGTGGGTTGCCGGCATCGTGGTTGAGTCGCGTTTTGATTGTACCGAATGTTGTAGGATCGCAAAGCGATATCGGCGCGGGCGATGCCGAGTTTTACCAGCGCGGCGACGACGCGCTTCGTAGACCGGGATTGTTCTGAGACATCGCCTCACCGGCATTGGCGGAGTTCGTGTCGACGCTTCGCCGCAACGGTTGCGATGTCGGGCGGCAAGGAAACGCTTCCGCTTCCGGATGCGGATATCTCCGTAGTGGGGGCGGCGATCGCGACGGACTCCGCTCCCTAACACCGCAAAGGCAGCGAGCAGGCATATGAGTGTACGCTTCATAATGGGTAAACCTGCACCGAGGGGACGCTGCGTCCCTGTTCGACCGCTACGGAAGGAGAACACGTTATGGGGATTCTTGCCTGGATCGTCTTCGGCCTAATCGTCGGACTCGTTGCGCGATGGCTCGTACCCGGCGAAGCGCCCGGCGGCGTCATTGCCGATATCATCGTCGGCGTCATCGGCGCGCTGATTGGCGGTTGGCTGTACGCCTTCTTCGGACACGTCGGCGTGACGGGATTCAATCTGCCGAGCTTTGTCTGTGCGCTGATCGGCGCGATCGTGCTACTTTGGTTGCTGCGCGCGATTCGCGGCCGGCCGGCCGTCTGAAGGTCGCCGCCCGGCGCCGAAGGAAGCTGAAAATAGTATGGCCTACGTTATCACCGAACCGTGCATCGGCACGAAAGACAAGTCGTGCGTGGACGTTTGTCCGGTCGATTGCATTCACGGTAAGGATGAGGACGAGATGCTCTACATCGATCCGGAAGTCTGCATCGACTGTGGCGCTTGCGTTTCTGCGTGTCCCGTCGAAGCGATCTTCGCGGACTCCGACCTTCCCGAAAAATGGACGAACTATACCGAGATCAACGCGGAATACTTTAAGAAGTGATCGCCGAGATTTCGAGCAACGCTTTCGATTCTTTCTTTGCATGGGCGCCGTGGGTCGTCGGCGCGGCGATCTACTTCACCTTCTGGGTGGCAAAACGCCACGAAGCCTCGATGACGCCGGCGGCCTCAACCGTCGCATTCGACATACGCATGCTCTTCTTGCGGCCGCCGCGGGGCGCTAGAGCAAATGGTGCCGCAACAACACGCCGGCGCCGTTGCCTATCAATGCGCACAATGCGCTACCGCATCCCAGAGCCGCAGCACACTAACTACGTAGATCTACTGCTCCTGGCCGTAGTCCTTCATGACGTCGTGGATGCTTGACGCCATCGAGAGCGCCGCGTCCCATTTGCGCTGCCACATGTTACGGCCGAAGATGAGCCCCACGCAGCCGGCGGCCATCGCAATGTGCGCTTTGTGAATTGTTTTGTCGTCACCCATCTTGCTTCCGCCTGAAACGAGAACGAGGCTGCGTCCGGCCGATTTGACGACTTTGCGCAAACCGTCAACGTCTTCGAAGGCCATCGTGTTGTATGGCTTGGGGAGTTTGGCGGCGTCGTCGGGCTTCCAGACGGGTTCGTTGAGCTTGATGACGTCGGCGCCGATTTCGCACGCGACGCGCGCCGCGTAGTCGACCGCATAGAGCGAATCGATTCCACCCTTCGCTTTCACGGCCGAACCGCGCGGATAGGCCCAGATCGACCAGCGGCATCCCGTAGCGATCGCAGTCGCGACGCACCTCGTTGCACTGTGCGATGTCGACGTCTTGCGCCGGGCTGCCGACGTAGAGCGTGTAGCCGACCGCGTCGGCGCCGAGACGAATCGCATCTTCGACCGACGACGTCAGCGGACTAAAGGCGTCGTCGTCGGGAGGAATGTTGGTCTTGCCGTTGACCTTGAGTAAGAGCGGGACGCGGCCCGGCATAATGCTTCTGATACTTTTCGGCGAGCCCGACGTGCAGCGCGATGCCGGAGAAATTTCCTTCGACCGCGAGACGGTAGATCCAATCGGTGTCGATCGCGTCGGGGTTATCGAAGAAGTCGACGGGCCCGTGCTCGAGACCCTGATCGATCGGCAGCATCATCAGCGTTCCGTTCGCCGGCCCGTGCTCGTACATGAAACGGTGAAGGCGCGTGCGTTTGCCGATGGAGAGATTCATCGCATCGAACGTCGGTCGAACGATCGGGCGTTGAACGGTTGCTGTCATAGTGTCGGCGGCTTCGCCGCGCTCCGAAGGTTATCCTGAGCCCGCACCCTAAGGAGGCGGCTCGTGATTTCGCGCATCGGCTTCGTCGGGCTGGGTGCAATGGGCGAGCCGATGGCCGCCGCGTTGCGTCGAGCCGGATATGAGGTAACGGCGAGCGTTTATCGGCGCCGCGACGCGTTAGACCGCTTGCGCGTGCACGGCGTGTGCGAAGCTGCGAACCCGGCGGAACTTGCACGGCACCTGCGATGCCGTCGTGCTCTGCGTTCCTGACGCACCCCAAGTCGAGGAGGCGATCTTCGGTCCGACGGGTGTCGCCGCCGGGGCGAAAGCCGGCTTGCTGGTCATCGATATGTCGACGATCTCCCCCGTCGCTTCCCGCCGCTTTGCAGAGCGGCTCGCCGAGCGCGGAGTCGACTTCATTGACGCGCCGATGAGCGGCGGCCCGACCCGCGCGCGCAGCGGTACGTTGACGATTATGGTCGGCGCCTCGCCAGGCGCCTATGCGCTCGCCGAACCGCTCCTGCGTGCCATGGGAACGCCGCATCATCTTGGGACCGGTCGGCATGGGCGAAACCGTCAAACTCGTGAACCAAATCATCATCGCCAACGTCATGATCGGAAACGTCGAGGCGCTCGTCTTCGCACGAGCGAGCAGGAGCCGACCTGGCGAGGCGTGCGCGCGGTGCTCGCCTCGGCGACCGCGTCGAACTACATCCTCGCCGAGTGGCTGCCGAAAACATGGCTAGCGGGGACTTTTGAAGGAGGCTTCGCCCTCGATCTCCTTCGGAAGGATCTCGCAGCAGCGCTCGATGCGGCCCGGGCAATCGATCACCCGATGCCGGCCACGGGGCTGGCTTATCAACTCTATACTACTCGCTCCGCTAAAGGGGACGGCGCGCTGGATTACAGCGCGATAGTGAAAGCGTATGAACGTAACGCCGGAGGCGAAGTCGCCTCGGATAACCGTACTCAAGACTTCCGAGTTCAATAAGAAGATTCTCGTCGTCGACGACGAGTCGGCGATTCTCCAGACGCTTCGTTTCAACTTGGAGCGGAGCGGATACGCCGTCGTTACGGCCGGTGACGGGCGCAGCGCGATCGCCATGGCGCAGCGCGAGCAGCCGGATCTCATCGTGCTCGACATCATGCTCCCGGTGCTCGACGGCGTCGAAGCGTGCAAGGAGATCCGCAAGTTTAGCCCCGTGCCGATCATCATGCTCACTGCCAAGGATCAGGAGATCGACAAAGTCTTGGCGCTCGAACTGGGCGCCGACGACTACGTTACGAAGCCGTTTGCGCTGCATGAATTCCTCGCGCGCGTTAAGGCGCGGCTTCGACGCCAGACTTCGATTCATACCGGTCATGAAGAGCCGATTGCGCTGGGCGCGATCGTCCTCGACCCGTCGCGGCAGCAGCTCACAGTACGCGGAAAAGAGGTCGCGCTGGCTCCAAAAGAGTTTGGGCTGCTGCGCGTGCTCATGGAAAACCATGGACGCGTCGTTACCCGGCAGACGCTGCTCGACAAAGTGTGGGGCTACGATTTCGAAGGCGAGCAGCAGACCGTGAGCGTTCATATTCGTTGGATACGCGAAAAGATCGAGGAAGACTCGCGCTCGCCTCGCCACATTCTGACGGTTCGAAGCCGGGGCTACATGTTCAAAGCTTGACGCCGCTGGAATGGTCGCTCCTCGCGTTGGGCGCCGGTGCCGTCGCCGGTTTCGTTGCAGCGCGCATTGGGGGACGCTCCGAGGAATCGTCGCCGCCGCGGGAATCGCCGGGTTCGCGCGAGGGCGCTTCCACGACGATTTCGGTCGAGAGCGCCTTCGCGAAACTCGTTCGCGCGCTTCCGATCGGCGTCGTGCTGGTCGACGACAAGTGTCACGTCGAATTCGCCAACGCCGCGGCCGGCACGACGTTTGGATTCGATCCCGAGCGCGCGCTCGACGTGCACGTCATAGAAGCGATACCGAACATCGAGCTCGAGCGCCGAATCGGAGAGGCCTTGCGCGGAGAAGCCTCCGTCGCGCCGCTGATGCTGACCGGGGCATCGGGCCAGCGCACGTATCGCGTCTCCGTCTATCCGCTGACCGACGGCGGGGATGCGTCTGGGCGCGTGGTCGTCTTCTCCGACGACCAAACGGCGTTGCTCCGTCTCGATCGCGCGCGTAAGGAGTTCCTCTCGAATGTCTCGCACGAGCTGAGAACGCCGCTCTCGTCGATCAAGCTGATGCTCGAAACGGTGATGGAAGCGCCGGAGCAAGAGGCGCGGGACCTGTTCGTACCGCAAGCCTTGGCGCAGGTCGACCGGCTCACCGCGCTCGTCGGTCAGTTACTCGAACAAGCGCGTGCCGAATCGGGACAGCTCAAGCTCAACCTGAGCGACGTCGACCTCGAAGAAGTTGCCAGACCCATCGTCGCTTCGTTCGATCAACAAGCCTCGAATAAGGGCGTCTCCGTCGAGCTAACCTCTCTGCGTCCCGTTCGTGTTGAGGCCGATCCCGACCGGCTGGCGCAAATCTTTGTCAATCTCGTCGATAACGCGCTGCGCCATACGTCCTGCCGGCGGGCGAATTCGCATCGAGCTCGACGCTCGCGACAGCGACGCCGTGCTGCGTATCCGCGATACCGGCGAAGGCATTCCGTATCGCGATCTACCGCATATTTTCGAACGTTTTTACGTCGTCGACCGTTCGCGTACGCGGGGCAGCGGCGGTGCCGGACTCGGTCTTGCGATCGTTAAGGGAATCGTCGACGCGCACGGGGGCGCGATCTCGGCGGAGTCGATGCTGGGCCGCGGCACCTCCTTTACGATTCGGCTCCCGATCATGCGAATAAAACGCGAGAGCGCGACGTAGCCGATGATTGCGGCGGCCTTAAGCTTCTTAACGACGGAACGGTCAACGCCTGCGCGGCGCCGAAGAGGCCGACGGCGATGTTTACGAACGTAGCGGAGACGGCCGCAATCGCAACGTCGATGAAAATAGACGTCGAGCGTCTCGACGTCTATTACGGCAGCTTCCACGCGATCAAACACGCATCGCTCAAGGTTCCGGCCAACCGCGTGATGGCGCTCATTGGGCCTTCCGGCTGCGGAAAATCGACCTTCATTCGAGCGCTCAACCGCATGCACGACTTGACTCCGTCGGCGCGCGTCGAGGGCAAGGTGCTGCTCGACGGCGAAGACATTTATGCTTCCGACGTCGATCCGGTGACGATCCGCTATCGCATCGGCATGGTTTTCCAGCGACCGAACCCGTTTCCCAAGTCGATCTTCGATAACGTGGTCTACGGACCGCGGATTCACGGCATCCGCGATTCGGGAAAACTGATGGAAATCTGCGAGCGCAGCCTGCGTCATGCAGCACTCTGGCATGAGGTGAAGGATCGCCTCGATCGATCGGCGCTCGCTCTTTCCGGCGGTCAGCAGCAACGGCTCTGCATCGCGCGCTGTCTTGCGATCGACCCCGAAGTGATTCTCATGGACGAGCCGGCCTCGGCGCTCGATCCGATCGCGACGAGCAAGATCGAAGACCTCATCGGCGAGCTCAAGAAAGATTATACGGTCGTCATCGTCACGCATTCGATGCAGCAGGCCGCTCGAATGAGCGACAACACGGCGTTCTTTCTGCTCGGCGAGTTGATCGAGGCCGGTACGACCGCCATGATCTTTACGACGCCCAAAGATAAGCGGACCGAAGACTACATCACCGGTCGCTTCGGATAGTTCGAGCGCGCGCCCATCAAGCAGCGCGGTTAAGCGATTGTTAACTGGAACTTAATCGGCCGGCGCTAGACTGAGCGAGGGGTCTGCCGCCTTGCGCGCGGCAAGTTATGATGGTAACCAGGGTCATTTTGTTTCAGCGAGAAAATTGACGTAAATCGCTTTCTCTTTAGAAGGAGACTCCTGCTCGTGGCAGTTAATTTCCCTCGCGCCGGGCTTTTCGCGGTGGCGATGGTGTTCACGAGCTCGTCTTTAGCACTGGCGGAAACGCAGGCAACACCAGTGTCTCAGGCGGGCTCATCACCGGCCGCGGAATTCGGCGCACCGCCCTCGGGGCAGATTCCGATCCTTTACAACGACCGTCACGTCTACACGAAACCCGATATCCTCAAGCAGGGGCGCGTCTTGGCCGCGCTCGCACGTGGGGGCGAAATTTACGTCCCGCTGCGATCGATGTTCGAGCAGATGGGCGCGACGGTTTCGTACGATCCGTCGAGTAAGACCGCGACGGTTTCAAAAGCCGGTGCCGAAGTCGTCGTCACCGTTGGAAAACCGGAGGTCGTCATCAACGGTGAGTCACGTCCGCTGGACGTGCCGCCGATCATCTATCACGGCGACGTGCTCGTTCCCGTCCGTGTGATTTCGGAAGGCATGGGCGCATACGTGCAATGGGTGCCCGACCGGCACATCGTCGTCGTCCGGTACATTCCGGCGACGCCGCCGCCGACCGAAGCGCCGCCGCCGCCGACCGAAGCGCCGCCGCCGCCAGCTCCTCCGCCTCCACCGCCGAAGGCGACTCCCAACCCGCTAACGGTTTCCGGCTACTTTCGCTCCTACTACTTCACGCGCCAGAATGCGTCGAACAATCCCGGCGTGCAGTACAACTTTTCGCCGGGTGCCAAATATGTCTCAAACGGTGTGAATCAAGCGACGTGGGCCAACGGCGCTGCGTCTGCACGCCGATTACCATTGGTCCGATAGCGGCTGGCACATCGGCGGCACGTACTTGTATTCAATCGCACCTTCGGCCCGTGCGCCGTTCCGGCGAACAACGCGAAAGGCGCCGAATGCGTTTCGCAAGTCCCACCGAACACGAACCAAGACGAAACCCTCCCAGCGTTTCATCTCAGTACGTTTTACGAAGCTTACGTTGGCTGGAAGGCCTATGGGTTGGATGGCGCAGTTGGAAATCTGGTGATCAACACGCCCTGGGCAAACGCGGAAGATACACGAATAAAGCCGGCAGCGTTTCAGGGCGCTTATGTGAACTATGCAGCCCCGTCCGGCTGGACGCTCGAGCGGCGGCGACATGTGGGCGTTCGAAGGACCGAACCAGTTCCGAAGTTCACCAACGAAACGCTATTGACGAGCTACCCCGCCGGCTCAAACGGCTTGCCCCCGAATATCTATCGTTGCGGGCGGCAACGGAATACAAACCAGCGGTTTCGCGATGTACAGAGCCGGTTATGCGAATCCATCGGGAACCGGATTTTCGGTCAATGGCTGGTTCTACAATGTGACCGATCTCGTGAATATGCTGTGGTTCGACGGCAAGTACACGTTCCCCGGAAAGTTGGAGCCGTTCATTGCAATGCAAGGCGGCTGGGAACAGAACAACGGGCAATCGTATCTCGGAAAAGTCAACAGCCAACTCTTCGGCGCGCAAATCGGGGCGAACATCACGAAAAATCTGCAGCTCAGCGTCGGCTACGACGAGATACCGTGGCATAACGATACGATTTACCTGCCATCGGGCGTGACGTGCAACAACGCGACCTATCAGATCTCGGCGAAAGCCAATTTAGCGTACTTCTTGCCTCTGAACGCCGCGCAATGTTTCACGAATCCAAACGGGACGACCCAACTTTACTACGGCGGCTGGGCCAGCCCGTATACCGACAACACGACTGCCGATCCGCTCTACACGACGAACTTTCGCAAGGTATGGTAGACCGGCGCGCACCCGGATACGTCGGGGAAAGCGCGCTGCACGTTTACCTCAACGAACAAGAAGTGGATCTTTCTCGGGGCCGATGCCTGGTATAACTACGGCAACGCCCTCGTGCCCGGAGAACACGAAGATCTGGGGGTGGACGGACGTTATCTCTTCAGCCACGTCGGAAAAGGGCCCGTATCACGGGTTGGTATTGCGCGACCGGTACGGCGAGCGGTACCAATCAAACACGTATTGCGGAGCCGCAGCCACGAACTGTCTCTCCCGGCTCGTCGATCGGCTCGTCCGTTCTTGAGTGGCCTCCCGATCTTCAAGTACAATCGAGCGCAACTCGAGTACGACTTCTAAGTAGGCCCTAGATCGGAAAGACCCGCCCAGCCAAGATCGGCTGGGCGGGTCTTTTATTGACGTGCGTTAATGACGGAGGTCATCTTCCGGTGCTGCCGGAAGATAACAAAAGTCACTTTAACTAACCAAGGAGGCCTTCTTGCGCATTCGGACGCTCTTGACCGGCGCCCTCATCTTGCTGGCGGCGACCGTTCCGACTCATGCTGTCGGCCAATCGCAACCGGCGGCGACGATTCTCAATGTCTCGTACGACCCGACGCGGGAGCTCTACGACGACTACAACGCCGTCTTTTCGCAATACTGGAAGAAGAAGACCGGGCAGAGTCTCACGATCGAGCAATCAAACGGCGGATCCGGAAAACAGGCGCGAGCCGTTATCGACGGACTCGCCGCGGACGTCGTGACGCTCGGCCTCGCGTACGACATCGACGCCATCGCAGATAAGGCCAAGCTGCTGCCGGAGAACTGGCAGACCCGGCTTCCATACAAGAGCACCCCGTACACGTCTACGATCGTCTTTCTCGTTCGTCAGG
This sequence comes from Vulcanimicrobiota bacterium, assembly GCA_963815165.1. Taxonomy (GTDB): domain Bacteria; phylum Vulcanimicrobiota; class Vulcanimicrobiia; order Vulcanimicrobiales; family Vulcanimicrobiaceae; genus Cybelea. The sequence goes on along the minus strand of CAWFFL010000003.1, from coordinate 42,351 downwards.
GCAATCCGAAGCGGATCCACGATTGGAACGACTTGATCAAACCCGGCCTCGCAGTCATCACCCCAAACCCGAAGACGTCCGGCGGAGCGCGCTGGAACTTTCTTGCTGCGTGGGCATATGCAGCGGAACACGGCGGTGACGCCGCCGCCAAAGATTTCGTGCAAAAGCTCTACAAGAACGTGCCGGTCCTCGATTCGGGCGCGCGCGGTTCGACGACGACGTTTGTGGAACGCGGCATCGGCGACGTCGAGATTGCTTGGGAGAATGACGCGCTTCTCGCGATCAACAAACTCGGTCCCGGCAAATTCGAGATCGTTCGTCCGTCCCTCAGCATTCTGGCCGAGCCTCCGGTCGCGGTGGTCGATTCTATTGTCGCGAGGAAACACACTCGCAACATCGCGGAAGCGTACCTCGACTATCTCTTCACGCCGCAGGGCCAAGAAATTATCGCCCGCCACTACTTCAGGCCGCGCTTGGCTTCGGTCGCGCGTCGCTACTCCTCGCAATTTCCGCAGATGAAGATGGTCGATATCGATCGCTTCGGAGGGTGGCGCAAGGCGCAGTCGCGGTTCTTCGCCGACGGCGGCGTCTTCGACCAAATCTATCAGCCAAATCAATAACGATGTTCCCTAAGCGCGCTCGGCGCCGCAGTATTCTTCCCGGCTTCGGGCTGACGCTTGGATTCACCATCGCCTATCTGTCGCTGATCGTCCTGATTCCACTCTCCGCCACGTTCATCCAGACCTCGAAGATCGGCTGGCACTCGTTTCTGGCACATCGTCACGACGCCACGCGCCGTCGCCTCGTACGAATTGAGTTTCGGCGCATCGCTCGTCGGCGCGTTCATCAACTTCATACTCGGTACGCTCGTCGCGTGGGTCTTGGTTCGGTATCAATTCGCCGGGAAACGCATTCTCGATTCGCTCGTCGACTTGCCGTTTGCGTTGCCCACGGCGGTCGCCGGCATAGCACTGACGACGCTCTACGCGCCAGACGGGCTGGCTTGGAAAACCACTCGCCTCGATGGGCATCCACGTCGCTTTCACGCGTCTCGGCGTCGTCGTTGCACTCACCTTCATCGGTCTGCCGTTCGTCGTACGCACGGTGCAGCCGGTGCTGCAAGATCTCGATAAGGAGCTCGAAGAGGCGGCCGCCAGCCTCGGGGCCGGGCGTTGGCAGACGTTCGCGCGCGTTCTCTATCCGGCGATTTTTCCGGCGGCGCTCACGGGGTTCGCATTGGCCTTCGCCCGCGGCGTCGGCGAGTACGGCTCGGTTATCTTCATTGCCGGTAACATGCCGATGCGTACGGAGATTACGCCACTGCTCATCGTAACGAAGCTCGAGGAGTACGACTACGCCGGCGCGACGGCGATCGCCGTCGTCGATGCTACTAATTTCGTTCGTCGCTGCTGCTAGCGATCAACGCGCTTCAGCATTGGAACGGACGGCGGGCGACGATCGCGGTCAATGGTTAGCGCGACCGCAGCTATCGGCAGCACGGCGCCGTTACCGCAACCACCGAATCGGGGCTCGTGCGCTCGCTGCTCATCAGCATTTCGGTCGTTTTCTTGGCCGTCTTTCTGCTCGCGCCGCTCGCGCTGATCTTCGCGCACGGCGTTCGAGTCAAGGCTTCACGGCATACTTTCAGAGCTTCGTCAACCCGGACACGCTCAGCGCGATTCGCCTCACGCTGATCGCTGCGGTCGATCGCCGTGCCGCTGAATCTGGTCTTCGGAGTCACCGCGGCGTGGGCGATCGGAAAGTTCGAATTTCGCGGTAAGGCTTATTGATTTCGCTGATCGACCTGCCGTTCTCCGTCTCACCGGTCGTCGCCGGCCTCATTTACGTGCTGCTCTTCGGTGCCCAAGGCTTGCTCGGGCCTTGGCTGACGGCGCACGACGTGCATATCATCTTCGCGGTGCCCGGCATCGTCTTGGCGACCATCTTTGTGACCTTTCCGTTCGTCGCCCGCGAGCTGATTCCGCTGATGGCAGGCGCAGGGCAACGACGAGGAAGAAGCGGCGCTGACCCTCGGCGCCGGCGGCCTGCAGACGTTCTTTCGAGTGACTCTTCCGAACGTCAAATGGGCGTTGTTCTATGGGGTCATGCTCTGCAACGCGCGCGCTATGGGAGAGTTTGGCGCAGTCTCGGTCGTCTCGGGACACATCCGCGGCCTCACGGATACGATGCCGCTGCAGATTGAAGTGCTCTACAACGACTATCAGTTTGTCCCCGCATTTGCCGTAGCATCGCTCCTGGCGCTCTTGGCACTAATGACGTTGGTCATCAAGAGCTTCATAGAATGGCGCGCCGCAACAAGACCCAATGGAGAAACGATGTGAGCATTAGAGTTCACGAGATTACGCAAACGATTCGGGCAATTTACGGCACTCGACTCGGTCGAGTCTGGACGTCCCACGCGGAGGGCTCGTCGCGCTGCTTAGGCCCGTCTGGTTCGGGAAAGACGACGCTGCTTCGCATTATCGCCGGCCTGGAGAGCGCCGATGCCGGTACGGTTCACTTCGACGGCGAGGACATAAGCGACCGCAGCGCGCGTGAACGTCGCGTCGGTTTCGTCTTCCAGCATTACGCGCTCTTCCGACATATGACGGTCTTCGAGAACGTCGCCTTCGGTTTACGCGTGCGCCCGCGCAGCAAGCGCCCCGACGCCGCAACGAATTCGCGAACGCGTCGGCGAGCTGCTCGGCCTCATCCAACTTACTAACCAAGCGTCCAGGTATCCGTCCCAGCTTTCGGGCGGCCAACGTCAGCGCGTTGCGCTTGCGCGCGCGCTCGCCGTCGAGCCGAGCGTGCTTCTGCTCGACGAACCCTTTGGCGCTCTCGACGCCAAGGTTCGCCTAGAGCTGCGCCGCTGGTTGCGCCAGCTCCACGATGAGGTTGGGGTCACCAGCGTCTTCGTAACGCACGATCAAGAAGAGGCCCTCGAGGTCTCCGATCGCGTTGCCGTCATGAATCAGGGACGCATCGAACAAGTCGGCACCCCAGACGAAGTTTACCACCACCCGGCCACGTCGTTCGTCTATAACTTCTTGGGGAACGTCAATCTTTTTCACGGACGAGTCGACGACGGCAACGCACGGATCGACCGAGAGGCGACGGGACACTTGCTTTTCGTGCGACCGCACGCACTCGAGATCACTCGGCAGCCTAACGGTGCGAACTACTTCCGCGCAACCATCCGGCATATCAACGCTGCGGGGCCCGGGGCCAAAGTCGAGGCGGTGACGGAATGGGGAGCCGCCGTTCACGTCGAGATGCCGCAAGAGCAACTACGACTGTTGGCGCTGCGCAAGGGGGAAGAAGTCTTCATCACTCCGCGTGACATGGCGGTATTCGCCGACGAGGAGCGTGCGGGCTAGCCGTCCGGGGGTTTTCCGCGCCACGAGTGAAATTACGGGGCCCTCATGTCTTCAACGATGAGGGCCCTCGTCAAACCACGCCCAGGCCCAGGCTTTCTGCTGACCGACGTTCCGATTCCGGAGATCGGGCCGGCCGACGTGCTGGTCCGCGTTGAAAAGGCGGGCCTTTGCGGAACCGACCACCACATCTATTCGTGGGACAAATGGGCGCAAAAACGCATCAAGCCGCCGCTCGTCGTCGGGCACGAGTTCATGGGTACGGTCGCTGCCGTCGGTGACGCGGTGCGTTCCGTTCGAACTCGGCGAACGCGTATCCGGTGAAGGGCATATCGCCGACCTTACATGCCTTCTCTGCCGCACCGGTCAGGCGCACATTTGCGAGCGCGTCGAAATCATCGGCGTCGACCGTGACGGCGCGTTCGCGGAATACGTCGCCATCCCCGAGTATAACGTTTGGAAGCTCGATCCCGAGATCGCCGACGTTGCTGCCGCGATTTTCGACCCGCTCGGCAATGCGGTACACACCGTGATGGCCGCCGGAGTGAGCGTGAAGAACGTCGTCATCACCGGCGTCGGATCGATCGGCTTGATGGCGATTCCCGTCGCGCGGGCTGCGGGCGCAACGGCGATCTTCGCAATCGACGTCAATGCCGCCAAGCTCGAGCTGGCACGGCGTCTTGGAGCCGATGCCGCGTTTCTCTCGACGCAACCGGATCTCGTCGACGAGATCAAACGCCGAACCCGCGGCGACGGCGCCGACGTTCTGTTGGAGATGTCGGGAAGCGGCGCGGCGATCGATCTGGGATTGCAGACGTTGCGCAACGGTGGGACCGCGGCGCTGCTCGGCATTCCCGCCGACAACGTCAACCTCAATCTTGCCGAGCGCATCATCTTCAAAGGTCTGACGGTCTGGGCATCAATGGCAGACGCATGTTCGAGACCTGGTATCAGACCGAGGCGCTCGTCAAGAGCGGCCGCGTCGACCCGCGCTCGATCATCACGCACGTGCTGCCCTACGCGCGAATTCGACCGCGCCTTCGAGTTAATGGAGAAGGGCGAAGCGGTAAAAATCGTATTCGACTTCAAAGGAGATATCGCCAAGTCATGAATCAGGCTTTCGAAGAGAAGCTGCAATCCGATCTCGAGGCGCTCAAAAAAGCCGGCACCTACAAGCATTTGCGTCACCTCACGACGCCGATGGCGCCGGAAGTCCACATGGAAGAGGCCGGCGACGTGATCGTGCTTTCGAGCAATAACTATTTGGGATTGGCCGATAATCCCGAAGTTATCGAAGCGGGAAAGCGCGGACTCGACAAATATGGCGCCGGTACGGCGTCGGTGCGATTCATCTGCGGAACCTTCGACATTCACCGCGCGTTCGAGGAGGCGCATCGCCGCCTTCTTGGGCACCGAAGCGGCGCTCTCGTACGTTTCGTGCTGGAATGCGAACACGGGCCTCTTCCCGACGATCTGCGATGCGGGATCGGCGATCGTTTCCGACGAGCTCAATCATGCTTCGATCATCGACGGCGTGCGGCTTGGCTCGAAAGCGCGGCGCGAGCGTTACAAGCACGGCAACATGCAGCGAGCTCGAGGAGAAGCTCAAAGACCGTCGCGCGACTGCTTCCCCATCGTCATCGTTACCGACGGCGTCTTTTCGATGGAGGGCGATCTCGCGAAGCTGCCCGAGATCGTCGAGCTGGCGAAACGCTACGGCGCGATCGTCGTGGTCGACGATTCACATGGCACCGGCGTCATGGGTGAAACGGGTCGCGGCACCGTCGAGCATTACGGACTGACCGGACAAGTCGACGTCATTACGGGCACGCTCGGCAAAGCGCTGGGCGGGGCGGCGGGCGGCTTCGTCGCCGGAAGCCACGCGCTTGATCGATACGCTGATCCAGCGCTCGCGCCCGCAGCTCTTTTCGAACGCGCTTCCGGCGACCGTCGCCTGCAGTTCGCTCGCGGCGATCGAATATCTCGAGGCGCATCCGCGACTCGTGCGCGATCTGCGCGAGAAGACGCAATACTTCCGCGAGGGTCTCAAACGCATCGGCTACGAGCCGCTCGAGAGCGAGAGCGCCATCGTGCCGATCATCGTCGGCGAGACGGCACGTGCGATCGCGATTAGCGACAAGCTGTTGAAGGCTGGCGTCTTCGTCACCGGCTTCGGGTTTCCGGTCGTCCCGGAAGGAACGGCGCGAATACGCGTGCAGATCAGCGCGGCGCTAACGAAGGAAGAGATGGATCGCGCGCTCGCGGCGTTCGAACGCGTCGGCAAAGAAACCGGACTGCTTGAGACTGAGTCGTAGCAACGCTTGAAATTCGTACGCTCGGGCATCGTTCTAAAGCCTAGCGCCACGCTGGGACGACTCGGCGTGTTCAATCCCGCGTGTGCGCGGCTTCGCGACAACACCTTGCAGCTCTATCCGCGCATGGTCGCGCCGGGAAACGTCTCGCGAGTCGGCTCGTTTCGCGCCGCCGAAAGTGCCGACGGCACGTTGCGAACTCGACTTCTGCGGTTTTGCGCTCGAGCCGCAAGCGCCGTACGAACTTCGCGATGGACCCGAAGGCTACGGCTGCGAAGACCCGCGCGTAACGTTCGTTCCGGCACTCGATCGCTATCTGATGGCGTACGTTGCATTCGGACCGCGCGGTCCAGAAGTTGCCGTTGCGATTTCCGACGACGGCTTGCATTGGCAGCGGCTCGGGTTGCTGCAGTTTCGCGAGAGCGACGCGCCCTTTGCCGATAAGGATGCGGCGTTCTTTCCTGAGCCCGTTATGTCGCCAGCCGGCGTCGAATCGCTAGCCATCTATCACCGTCCGACGCTGCAACTCTCGGTTACCAACGGCGTAGTCGCGATTGCAGAGATCGAAGCGTTGCCGCCGAACAGCGAGAGGGCATCGCGATCGGATACATTCCCCTCGACGCGGTTCGCGCCGACATCAACGCGCTCTGTACGGTCACCGAGACGCACCGGCTCGCGATGCCGCCGGCGGAGTGGGGAGCGATAAAAATCGGTGCCGGGGCGCCGCCGGTACGCATTGACGAAGGCTGGCTCGCGGTGATTCACGGCGTCGACGAGCTCGAGCACCCGGATGGATCGGCGCTGTTACGCTACTGCGCCGGCGTCATCATTCACGACGCGCAGCACCTCGACCGCGTCCTCTATCGCTCGCCGCAACCGCTCTTCGTGCCCGAAGTGCGCGGTGAAATTCGCAGCCATATCAGCCACGTCGTCTTTCCGACCGGCATCGATCGCCGCGGCGAGCGCGAATTCGACGTCTACTATGGGATGGCCGATTATGAAATCGGCCGCGGACGGCTCATACTTAACTAAAACTGCCGCTCCCAAACCGTTTTGGGTTCTTCGGCATAGAAGTGGCATGAGTAAATCTTTCATCGCGTTCCTCCCCATTGACGTGCGCGATGAGCTGCTGAGCGCGGTTTCGGGCGTCGTGACGCCACGGCGTACGAAGAGGCATACCGGCGCTTCGCTCCCCGGCTTACTGCGATCGCTTTTCGGTTGCTTGACGATCCGGAGGCTGCACGCGAATGCGGTCGAGCTGCGGGAAAACGGCCACACGCTCGAGCGCGCCACGCTCTGGTGATGTTAAATATTATTGACATCATGTAAAGTTTCTGTTACTATGCGGTGATGCTGGAGTACGGGGAGTTATCTGAAGTGCCGTATCGAGAAAAGACCGCTTGGCTTTCACTTATCGCTATGGCCGTGACGTTCGGACCGTATTTTGCGATCGTCGCTGCGAATCCAGTTCGCAGCGGCGAAGTGCCTGATCTGCGTCAGCTCGGGCTCTTTGCTATTGCCACAATCGTGCAAATGCTCATCCTTGGAGCCGGGCATCTTTACCTGAAAAAAACCTCGCCGCGAGATGCAGGCATGCCGCCCGACGAACGGGACCGAGCGATCATGCGCCGTTCCATCGAGCCTTGCGTATTACGTTCTGATCGCCGGAATGATCGTCGTTGGCTGCGTTATGCCTTTTAGCTTTAGCGGCTGGGCCATCGTCAACGCAGCGCTACTCATGATCGTCGCAGCCGAAGTGGTTCACTACGGCGTCGTCGTCGTGAGCTATCGCAGTCAGACGTGATCGAGGGATCGATTTCAAATCGCATCCGCGTTCTGCGGTTTCACAACGGCGAAATGTCGCAGAGCGAGCTCGGTCAGCGCATCGGCGTCACACGCCAAACGATCGCCGCGATCGAAGCCGGAAAATACTCGCCCTCTCTAGAGGCCGCGTTTCGTATCGCCGATGTCTTTGGCGTACTGTTGGACGACGTTTTCAGTGGCATCGCGCGCAAAAAAACGCCCGCTTAAGTTTCGTAAGCGGACCTCGGACTTGGTTGCGGGGGGTGGATTTGAACCACCGACCTTCGGGTTATGAGCCCGACGAGCTACCGGACTGCTCCACCCCGCGATGCGAACGACTACCTTACGAGGGCGCCGGGTTTCGCCCCTGCCTGCCGAAAGCGAAGCGGCATGGCGTCGCGCTCGCTTTCGGCAACGATACCGAAAATTCACTTGCACTGCCATTTGGAAGGCAGCCTGCGGGCGGCGACGTTTCTCGAGTTGGCCGATAAGCACGGCGTTCCGCTTCGATACAAGCCGCCCTTCGAGGCGCGCCGCCTTCGAGACGCGTGCCGCGCACGCTCCGCAGGGTGACAGAGTAAATCCGTATCGGTTTGAGGATTTTGAGGAGTTTCTTTATATCTTTGCGGCGGTGAGCCGGTCGCTGCGCGATCCCGAAGATTACGCTCGACTCGCGCGCGAGTTCGTCGAAGACGCGCTTGCGCAAGACGTGATCTACGGCGAGCTTTTCGTTTCACCGTCGGTGTGGACGTTCTTCAATCCCGATCTCGACGTTCGCGAGACGATGGAGGCAATCGTCGGCGAACTGCGCGCGGCGCGGCCAAAAGCGACGTTCAAATTCTTCCCGATCTCACGCGAAATTTCGGGGCGGAGACGCGCGATGCAGACGGCGCGCGCGATGGTTGCAATGGCGGATTTGGACGTCGTCGGCGTTTCGCTGGGCGGCGACGAACGGCGCTTTCCCGCGCAACCCTTTGCCGATGCGTTTGCCTATGCGCGGTCGCACGGCCTCCGCTTGCGTTGCGCACGCGGGCGAGGCAGCTCCCGCACAGAGCGTGCGCGATGCGGTCGAACTTTTGGGCGCGGAGCGCATCGGTCACGGAATTCGCGCGCTCGAGGATCCGCATACCGTCGAAATGCTTGCGACGCGCGAAATCGCGCTCGAAATATGCCCTAGTTCGAATCGGCTCACCGGCTCGGCGCTCGCCGCCATCCGCATCCTTACGTGGATTTCGATCGGAACGGCTGCATCGTCACGATCGACTGCGACGACCCGGCCATCTTTCGAGGCGACCATCGCGGCCGAGTACGCGCTCGTCGAACGGACTGCTGGACCTGCCGCGCTCGAGCGTTTCGTGCGTAATGCCATCGGCGCCAGCTTTGCGACGGCGCACGAGAAGCAAGCGCTGGAGAAACAGCTCGATGCCGTCCTTACGGAACTTCACGCCGGAGAACGAAGTTAAACCTCGTATGCCCGGTCACTCGCACTCACATTTTGCCGAGTCCTTCGAGATGTACATGAAGGCGATCTATCGCTTCGAGCGCGAAGGCCCCGGCGTCACCACGTCGGCGCTTGCCACCGAGTTGGGCGTTGCGCCGGCGTCGGTCTCCGGAATGTTGAAAAAGCTCGTGAACGACGGCTACGTCGAGCATGAAGTGCGCGGCGATATCGAGCTGACGCGAAAGGGCCTCGAGGTTGCGGTTGGCGTCGTGCGGCGCAATCGGCTGGCGGAGCGGCTGCTCACCGACGTGCTGGGCATGACGTGGGACGAAGTCTATGCCGAGGCATGCATCCTCGAGCACGCCATCACCCCGCGCGTCGAAGAACGTCTGATCGCGGCTCTGGGTGATCCGCAAACGTGTCCGCACGGACATCCGATTCCTCCGGCGGATCTTCACCGAGCCCGTACGCTCGGGAGTACCGCTCGCGCAAGTCGACCCGGGCAGTCATGTCACGGTCTCGGGCGTTACCGAGCAGATGCCGGAAATTCTGCGCTACCTTGGCCAAGTCGGCATCGCGCCCCGGCGTGCGGCTCTGCGTCGTCGAGAAAGCGCCACTGGGCGGCCCGTTGACGATCGACATCGATGGAGCGCGCCACGCCATTTCGCTCGAGCTCGCCCGCACGGTCATGATTGCGTGATCACCCGTTTCCTCATCATCGTCAACGTCATCGGGTATCTCTGGGAAATCAAGGTTGGCGGAGGCGCATTGCTTTCAGGCCTCGGTGGGGATAGCAGCGGCATGGCCCGCGTCCTCACCGAAGGTGCGCTCGTACCCGCCTTCGTGCTGCAGTACGGTCAGTGGTGGCGCATCTTGACCGGCGCGTTCTTGCACGGCGGATTAATTCATATCGGCGTCAACATGGTATCGCTCTGGTTTCTCGGTCGCTTCATCGAGTACGCGCTGGGATCGTGGCGTATGCTCCTGGTCTACATGGTTTCGCTCGTTGCGTCGGGTCTCGGCGTTGTTTATTTCAGCAATCCGCTCGTTCCCACGATTGGCGCGAGCGGCGCGATCTTCGGTCTCTTTGGCGCGCTTTTTGCCATTGGCCTCAAGCTGGGCAAGCCCGGCATGGATCTCGTCCGTGCCAACATCGGCATCCTCGTCCTCAATCTGATCATCACGTTTACAGTGCCCGCGATTTCATGGCAGGCGCACGTTGCGGGGTTGCTTGCCGGTTTTGCCTTTACGTATGCGATCTACTATCCACCGCGCCGCGTCGCGCCCGTGGTCGTCGATGCAAGAACCGGACACGAGCTCGAAACGGAGTACGAATCGCCCGCCGATTCCCAGAATCGCTTCTAGGAATGATTCCTCTCGAAACCATTTTTGGGAGCGACGGTCCGTTCGCAGAACGACTCGACGGCTACGAACCGCGTGCGGGACAACTTCAAATGGCGCAGCTCGTCGAGCGCGGCATCATGGAAGGAATGCACACCATCGTCGAAGCCGGCACCGGCGTCGGGAAGTCGCTCGCGTACATCGTTCCTGCCGCGCGTAGCGGGAAGAAGGTCGTGCTATCCACCGGAACGATCGCGCTTCAGGAGCAGCTGGTCCACAAGGACATACCCTTAGTGCAGGAGGCGCTCGGGTTACCGCTGCGCGTCACGCTCCTCAAAGGAAGATCGCACTATCTCTGCCGGCAGAAGCTAGGACGGCTGCGCGAGAACCGGCTGCTCGCGCCGTCGCGCACGATGCAGCGGATCTGGGAATGGGCCGATCGCACCGAGCGCGGGGACCGTGCCGAGCTCGGCTTTCTTCCACCAGCGGCGGAGTGGGAAGAGCTCGATGCCGACGCGGACGAGTGCGTCGGCGAATTCTGCGCTCATTTTCGCAACTGTTTCTTCTTCGGCGCGCGCGACGAGGCGAAGTATGCCGACTTGGTCGTCGTCAACCACGCGCTCTTCTTTCTCGATCTGGCGATGGGCGGCGGACTATTGCCTCCATACGACGTCGTGGTGCTCGACGAGGCACATCAGTGCGAACGCTGGGCGACCGACGCGCTCACAGCCGTGCTTTCCGGCGCGACGATCGGCCGAATGGTGCGCAAACTGCGACGCCACTACGAATTGCCGAACTACTTCGACATCGAGTTGGCGGACGCGCTTGGAAGCTTAGAGTCCACGCTTGCTCGCGTCGGGACCGATCGCTATCCGCTGGCGGCGAACGACGAAGCATGGCCGGCGCTCGAGGCAATGCGCGCGGTCCTGTATCGTTTGGAAAACTGGCTCTTCGCAAACTCGGCCGCAGCGCTGAAGCGAAGCGTCGACGACCCGGCGGAGGCAGAGCGCCGCCGCGATCTTGCCTTGCGCTCCGTTCTCGCGCACATCAGCGTGATCGACCGCGCGGAATCGAGCGTTCCGGAAACGATCTCGTGGGTAGAACGTAGCGACGCCGACGGACGCTACGGCGTCAACTGCGCGCCCCATGACGTCGCAGACTTTTTACGCGCGTCGCTCTTTTCACGCACGCAGAGCGTCGTGCTGACGAGCGCAACGCTTGCAACGAATGGGTCTTTCTCTTTCTTGCGGCGGACGCTGGGTATCGACGACGCGCAGGAACTCGTCGCGCGCTCGCCGTTCGACTACGCGCGTCAAGCGCGGCTCTTCGTCGCACCGGCGACGCTCAATCCAAAGTCGTCGCAGTTCGCGCGGCGTGCCGCGCCGTTGGTCGAAGAGTGCCTGGACCGAAGCGGCGGACGCGCCTTCGTGCTCTTCACATCGTACGCGAGACTGCGCGAGGTTTATGCGCTCGTTGCCGAGCGGATTGCATTTCCGGTGAGGCTCCAAGGCCAGCTTCCACGTTCACATCTCTTAGATTGGTTCCGGCGCACGCCGGGCGCCGTGCTCTTTGCTACCGCAACGTTTTGGGAGGGCATTGACGTGGTCGGCGACGCGCTCTCCTGCGTCATCATCGACCGCCTTCCGTTTCCGTCCCCGAGCGATCCGCTGGTAATGGCGCGCGTCCGCGCGCTGGAGGCGCAGGGCCTCGACGGTTTCGAACACTACATGATTCCGGCTGCAACGGTGCGTCTCAAGCAGGGCTTCGGGCGGCTCATTCGCAGCAGCACCGATCGCGGGCTGGTCGCGCTTCTCGACGGCCGCGCGGCCTCAACGCGTTACGGTGCGACCATTCTCTCCGCGCTGCCGCCGGCGACGCGGATCGAGCGTCTCGACGATTTGGAGCCGTTCTTTCGCAGAGACGGATAAATCCGTCTACTCTTCGCGCGTGACCTCGATTTGCGCGCGCTCTTGCAGCTCTTTGACGATCGAGGAATCGGCGAGTGTCGTCGTGTCCCCCAGGGTTCGGCCTTCGGCGATGTCGCGAAGCAGCCGGCGCATGATCTTGCCGCTGCGCGTCTTCGGCAGCTCTTGCGTAAACGTCACGAATTTCGGCCGCGTGAACTTCCCGAGCTTTGTCGCGACGTGGTCGCGCAGCGCGTCGGCGAGATCGGGCGAGCCCGACGCAGCGCCTTTCAACGAGACGAAAGCGTAAATCGCCTGTCCGGTCATGTCGTCGAGCTTGCCGCAGACCGCAGCTTCGGCAACGGCCGGATGATCGACGAGTGCGCTTTCGACCTCGGTGGTCGAGATGCGATGTCCGCTGACGTTCATCACGTCGTCGACGCGGCCCATGAACCAGAAGTTGCCGTCGGCATCCCGGTGGCAGCCGTCGCCGGCGAAGTAAAGGTGAGGGAACTTCGACCAGTAGGTTTCCACGTAGCGCTCGTCGTCGCCCCAAATTCCGCGCAGCATTCCCGGCCACGGACGCGTTAGCACGGCGTAACCGCCGCCCCCCAAAGGTACCGATTCGCCGCGATCGTTGACGATGTCCGCGCCAATACCCGGCAACGGTTTCGTGGCGCTTCCGGGCAGCAGCGTCGTCACTCCGGGCAGCGGCGCGATCATGATGCCGCCCGTCTCCGTCTGCCACCACGTGTCGACGACCGGCGTACGATTTCCGCCGATCCATTCTCGATACCACATCCAGGCTTCGGGATTGATCGGTTCACCGACGGTACCGAGGACTCTCAGCGACGAAAGATCGTGTCGCTCCGGATACTCCGGCCCCCACTTCATGAACGTACGGATCGCGGTCGGTGCGGTGTAAAGAATCGTGACGCCGTATCGCTCCACGATCTCCCAGAAGCGATCCTTGTCGGGGAAATCCGGCGTTCCTTCGTAGATGACGCCGCTCGCGCCGTTTGCAAGGGGTCCGTACACGATGTAGGAGTGCCCGGTCACCCAACCGATATCGGCGGTGCACCAGTAGACATCGCGATCTTCTTTCAGATCGAAGACGAGCTTGTGCGTCATCATCACGTGCGTGAGATAGCCCGCCGTCGTGTGTTTGATGCCTTTCGGCTTCGCGGTCGTGCCGCTGGTATAGAGCAGGAAGAGGAGATCCTCGGCATTCATCGGCTCGGGACTGCATTGCGCCGGCTGACCGGCAATGACTTCACTCCACCAATGATCGCGTCCCTCGTGCATGAAGACGTCGTCGCCGACACGTCGCGCGACGATGCAATGCTTGATCGACGGCGCGCGCTCCATCGCAAGGTCGCAGTTGCGCTTGAGCGGCACTTTGCTGCCGCGGCGCCAGCCGTAATCCGCGGTGATCAACGCGACGCATTGCGCGTCGTTTGCGCGATCGATGATGGACTCGGGCGAGAAGCCGCCAAAAATTACCGGAGTGCGCCGCGCCGATGCGCGCGCACGCAAGCATCGCGATGGGAAGTTCCGGAATCATCGGCATGTAGATCGCGACCCGGTCTCCGCGGCGAATGCCCAGTTTGCGCAGGCCGTTGGCGAAGCGGCATACATCGTCGAGGAGCTCGCGATAGGTGATGGTCCGGCGGTCTCCCGGCTCGCCTTCGAAATAGTAGGCAATCTTATCACCGTGGCCGGCGCGGACGTGCCGATCGAGGCAGTTGACGGACGCGTTCAGCTCGCCATCGCCAAACCAGCGGGCGAACGGCTCGTTCCACTCGAGCGCAACGGTGAACGGTTTGCTCCACTCGAGACGACGCGCCCACTCCGCCCAAAACTCGGCATAGTCGCGTTCGGCATCCACGTAGATCTGCGGGTTCGCATTCGCTTGGCTCGAGAAGTCGGGCGAGGGGGGGAACCGCCGGCTCTCTTCGAGTAGGGCTTCGATTGCAGGGCCGCTCATGCACTTGCGTTTCCGAGGCGGCAGAGCCAGGCCTGCCGAAGTCTACATCGTCAGAACATGTTCGCTGCACTCGTCCTCGCGGCGCTGACCGCCTCTTCAACGGGGCTCGCAACGATTCGTTACGATGCGCCGCCGCCAAACTTCGCGTTTCCAACTCCGCACGGTACCGAGTCTCTCTCCGACCTTCGCGGCCGAGTCGTCGTCATCGACTTTTGGGCGACGTGGTGCCACGTCTGTACTGCCGAGCTCAAAGAGTTCGTCCGCGCTCGCGACACCTATGGAAGTCGCGTTGCCGTCGTCACCATTTCTGCCGAGATGCCCGACGTCGCGGCAAACTATCTGCACGACACGAACCTCGAGTTGCCGGTCGTCGAAGATTTGGAAGGCTCCGTCTTTAGCATCTATTCCGTCTCGGCGATCCCGGTGACCATCGTTTTGGACCCCACCGGCAACGTTTCGTACGTTTCGGTAGGCGGCCTTAACTGGAATGAGCTCTCGCAAGCGATCGAGCGTTCGCTTCCTAGCACTTCGGCTAGCACTCCCGCGTCGGGAGTGCTACAGTAAAGGGCGTGTTAGAGAGCAGTGGACTCGGGAAGCGTAGGGCCTACATTTTGGCGACCGTGGTGTATGAATACATCGCGACCGCCGAGCCGGTCGGCTCTCAGTCACTAACCCAGAAATACAATCTCGGCATCAGCTCGGCGACCGTGCGCAACGAGATGGCCGAGCTCGAGGCGGGCGGCTACTTGATTCAGCCGCATACTTCGGCCGGCCGAATTCCGTCGGACGCGGGCTATCGCACGTACGTCGATAGCTTGATGCAGCCCGAGGAGCTTCCGGAGGACGAGCGCCGCCGAATTCGCGACGAACTCGGCGACGCGACGCGAGAGCTCGTCGAGATTATCGATCACACGACGCGATTGCTCGGGCGGCTCTCGAATAACTTGGCATTCGTCACCAAGCCGCAGCAAGAGGCGCAGCTCTTCAAGCACATTCAGCTCATTTGGCTCTCCCCGCATACCGGCGTCGCCATCATCGTTACGTCGCTCGGCGTAGCAGCGCAGAGTCTCTTCGAACTCGGCGCTGAAGTGCACCCCGACGACTTGACGCGCTTTTCGAACGCGCTCAACGCCCGACTCGCAAACCGGCCGTTGCGGGACGTGATCGACGGGGAGATTGCTCGGGCGGCTGCAGAGGCCCACGCCACGGAAGACGTGCGTGCCGCCGTCGTCGCCGCCGCAGCCTCTGCACGTTCCAGCGAGCAGCCGACGATTGCCGCAGCGGGCGCGCAGAACTTGCTCGACCAGCCGGAGTTTCAAGACCTGCGCAAGCTGCGTTCGATTCTGCGCATCGTCGAGGAGCAGAAGACACTCTATCAAATCGTCGCGGATGCCATGACTGCCGAGACACCCAGCATCAAGATCGGTCACGAGCTGGGGAGCGACGAGCTCGCCGACCTGTCCGTCGTGACCGTGCCCTATCATTTCGGATCGCACGCGTTAGGCATGCTCTCGATTCTCGGGCCGCGGCGCATGCCGTACGGACGACTCTTGGCGCTTGCCTCCGGGACGGCTGCCACGTTGAGCGAGCGTCTCTCCGACGTAAACGACATACCGCAAGCGTAAAACCATAGAGACGATGCCCACGAGGGATTACTACGAAGTCCTCGGCGTTTCGCGAGAAGCGTCGGGGGACGAGATCAAGCGAGCCTATCGCGCGCTCGCGCGCCGTCATCACCCTGATGTCTCCGACGACAAGTCGAAGGCCGAGCACCGCTTCAAGGAGATCAACGAAGCTTACGAGGTGCTATCTGACCCGAAGAAGCGCACGCAGTACGACCGGTTCGGGTACGTCGGTAACGGCGCGTCGGCAGGCGCGGGCGACTTCGGTTTCGGCCCCGGCGGTTTCGGCGACATCTTCGAGATGTTTTTCGGCAACGCGCGCGGGCCGGCGCACGCACGACGGGCCGGACCCGAGCGCGGATCGGATCTGCGCTACGACGTCGAAATTTCGCTCGAAGAGGCGTTTGCGGGAACCACACGTGAGATCGCCTTCGATCGCCTGGCGCAGTGCGCTCCGTGCAAAGGGAGCGGCGCCAAGTCCGGAACGATCATCGTACCGTGCGACCGCTGCGGCGGCAGCGGCATGGTACGCTCGGCGCGTCAGACGCCGTTGGGCCAAATGGTCACGCAAATGCCGTGCACGCGCTGCGGCGGCGAAGGACATGTCGTCGAGCATCCGTGCGAATCCTGTGGTGGTCGTGGCCGCACCGAAACGCCGACGCAATTGACCGTCACGGTGCCGGCCGGTGTCGACGACGGCTCGCGCATTCGTATCGCGGGCAACGGTGAAGGTGGTGCTCGCGGCGGCCCGGCGGGAGATCTCTACGTCTACCTCACGATTGCGCCGCACCGCCTCTTCAAACGCGAAGGACGCGACACGTTCGTAAACGTGCCGGTTAGTTTTTCCGAAGCCGCCTTGGGTGCCACGATCGAAGTGCCGTCGCTCGCCGGCGACGTCGAGATGACGCTGCCACCCGGCACGCAGTCGGGTACGACGCTGCGCCTGCGAGGTTACGGAATGCCCACGGTGCGCGGTTCGCACCACGGCGACCATCACGTCACCGTACACGTCGTCGTTCCAACGAAACTCAACAAACGGCAGCGTGATCTGCTGGAAGAGTACGCGCTTGCGGGAGGCGACGCCATCGAGGAGCGGACGTTCTTCGAACGGGTGAAGGACGCATTCCGTCCTGAGTGATCGCGCACCGGTGATCGCCGCGCGGCGCTTTTTCGTTGAGGGCACACAATCGGTCGGCGGCGTCGTGGAGATCGGCGGAAGCGACGCGCACAAAGTCGTGCACGTCTTGCGCTTGCACCCGGGCGACCAGATCGAGGTGATCGACTCGACGGCGACGGCGTTTGCGGCGACGATCGATACGATGGGCAGCGTTATCCGCGCAACCTTGTTGCACGTGCACGCACATGCCTTTTCACCGCCGTCACTTCTCGTTGACGTCGCGCAAGCCGTGCCGAAGGGAAACCGCATGGATTTCGTCGTCGAGAAGGGCACCGAGCTGGGGGTGCGCGCGTTTCTTCCTTTCTATTGCGAACGTAGCGTCACGCGATCGGTTGGGGAAGCGAAGCTGGGGCGATGGCGTCGATTGGCGCGCGGTTCGGCGCAGCAGAGTGGGCGCCGCGATATTCCGGAGATTCGGGAGCCGATCGAATTCGGCGATTTGCTTCAACAGTTTCGTTCTTACGACGCAGTGCTCTTTGCGTGGGAGCTCGCGCCGACTCTCTCTTTGGCGGAAACCCTGCGCGCGCTGCTGCCGCACTCCGGGCGCATGCTCGTCGTGGTTGGCCCGGAAGGTGGTTTTACGCACACCGAAGCCGAGTCCGCCACGCGGTTCGGTGCGACGCCGCTCTCGCTAGGGCCGCGAATCTTGAGAACCGACACTGCTGCCGTGGCGCTCTTGGCGGTGATAGGCGCCTTCGCGTCGTAGAACATTTGATTCGCATGTCGCTCCCATTCTCGATCGTCATTCCGACCTACAACGAAGCCGCGGGCATTGAAGCGCTCCTCGACGCGCTCGATGCCACGTTTCGCAAAAACGGACTGGATGGCGAGATCATCGTCGTCGACGATAACTCGCCCGATGGGACCGGCGCGCTCGTCGACGCGCTCTCCGCGCGCTTACCGGTACGGTCTCTGCACCGCAGCGGAAAACTAGGATTATCGAGCGCGGTAATAGAGGGTTGGAAGATCGCGCGGCCGCACTCCGTCGCGCTCGGTGCGATGGACGCAGACTTCAGTCACGATCCAAAGGCGCTGCCGCAAATGGCGGCGGCGCTCGAATCGGGCAAGTACGGACTCGCTGTCGGAAGCCGATACGTGAAGGGCGGCGGCATCGAGAACTGGCCGGCGAGGCGCATCATCACTTCGAAGGTCGCATGTTGGCTCGCACGGCCGCTGACGCGCGTGCGCGATGTGACCAGCGGTTACTTTCTCGTGCGGCGCGACGCACTCGATGGTGTGGAGCTCGACCCGATTGGCTTTAAGATCGGGCTGGAGGTCATCGCGAAGGCGCATTATGGTAAAGCCGTCGAAATTCCGTACGTCTTTACCGATCGTATCGCCGGCGAATCGAAACTCAATCAGCGCGAAATCTTCAACTATCTCAAGCAGCTTCGCCGTCTCTACGCTGCGGCGATCATTCCGAGAGCCTCAAGTGCCGCGCGGCCCCGCGTGACGGGCAACCAATAGCAATGCCTGATTGGCTACCGAGGCGCTCTCACACCGGATCGTCCCGAGCGGAGTCGAGGGATGGGGGAGGGTCCGGAAACGGCGGCGACGGGCTTTGGGAAAAGTGTCCGAAGTGCGGAGAAGTTCTCTATCGGCGCGATTTGGCCGCGAACCTCGAGGTCTGCACGCGCTGCGGCCATCACTTTCGAATGGGTGCCTACGATCGTATCGCCTCGATCGCCGAGGGCGATTTCGTCGAAATCGGACAGGACGTGGTAGCCGACGATCCGCTAGGATGGTCGGACAAGAAGAGCTATCAGGCAAAGCTCAAAAGCGATCGCGAGCGCAGCGGGCTCTCCGAGTCGGTCGTCTGCGGCCTGGCAACGATCGGCGGCTTTCCCGTCGCCTTGGGCGTTATGGATTTCCACTTTCGCGGTGGCACGATGGGCCAAGTTACCGGCGAACGCATCACGTTGCTGCTCGAAGAAGCGCGCCGTCGCAAGATCCCGTGCATACTTTTTGCGGCTTCGGGTGGGGCGCGAATGGAAGAGGGTATGCTCGCGCTGATGCAGATGGCCAAGACGACGGGCGCCGTCACGCGATTCATGGAGGAAGGAAATTTCTTCGCCGTCGTGCTCACGGATCCGACGACCGGCGGTGTCGCCGCATCGTTCGCGTTTCAGGCCGACGTAATCGTCGCCGAATCCAAGGCCGTGATCGGCTTTGCCGGCCGGCGCGTGATCGAACAAACCATACGGCAGCGCTTGCCCGATCAGTTCCAGACCGCCGAGTTCCTATTGGAGAAGGGCGCCATCGACATGGTCGTCGATCGCCGCGCGCTCAAGGAAACGCTAATTCGCCTGCTCGAGTACGTGTGTCAACGTGAGCAATAACGTCATCGTCGAGCGCGAGAAGGGGCTCGTCGAGCTCGAACGCCGCATCGCCGAGCTGCGCGAGGCGTCGGCAGTTCAGCCGCTCGATATGTCCGCGGAAGTCGCGGCGCTCGAAGAAAAGTATCAAGCGATCCTGCGCGAGCTCTTCGGGGCGCTCTCGCCGTGGGAGAAGGTGCACATGGCGCGCCATCCGGCGCGGCCGACCTCGCTCGATTACATCTCGCGGTTCGATCGCTTCGACGAACTCCACGGCGACCGCCATTTTCGAGACGACCCGGCGATCGTCGGGGGCTTCGCGTTTCTGCGCTCGCGCGCCGTGGTGGTCATCGGTCAGCAGCGAGGCCGCGATACGCGCGAAAACCTCCGGCGAAACTTCGGTATGCCGGCGCCCGAGGGGTATCGCAAGACGAGCCGGCTCGCGCGCCTCGCCGCGCGTTTGAAGCTGCCGGTCGTGACGTTTGTCGATACCAAAGGCGCCGATCCGGGCGTCAGCTCGGAGGAGCACGCTCAATCCGAAGCAATCGCGACGTGCCTGCAAACCTTTACCTCGGCTCGCGTTCCCATCGTCGCTTCGGTCGTCGGCGAGGGCGGTTCGGGCGGTGCCTTGGCGCTCGCGATCGCCGACCGCGTTCTGATGCTCGAACATAGCACGTACTCCGTCGCTTCACCGGAGGGCTGCGCCGCAATCCTGTGGTCCGATGCGAGCAAGGCGGAAGAAGCGGCGGCCCGGTTGAAGTTGACTGCCGATGATTTGCGCCGTTTCGGCATCGTGGACGAGATCATCCCCGAGCCGCTCGGTGGGGCCCATCGCAATAGCGAGAAGGTCGTCACCGAAACTCTCGACGCCATCGATCGAGCATTGACGCACCTATCGAGTCTATCCGAAGAAAGACTCGTGGACGAGCGTTATCGAAAGTACCGGCGATTGGGAGAATGGCAGGCGCACGGACTCGAGCCACTGCACACGTGATGCAGCGCGCGCGACGGGTACTACGTCTAGCCGGCCGTATCACCGCGGCGGGAGTTTTGCTGCTCATCGTGGCGCTCGTAGCTATTCAGTTTGCGCGCGCGATCGGCGAGAACGTGGCGGCGGCGCACGAGCTTTCATCGATCCACCGCGACATTTCGGCGCTCGAGCGGCGACGCAACGAGCAGGAACAGGCGGTTCGGCGGCTGCGCGATCCCCAAGGCGCGATTCCGGAGATTCACGATCGCTTGCGTCTCGTGCGCCCCAACGAAACGCTGATTTTCGTTTCGCCCCAACCCGCCCCGGAAACGCAAGACACGGCCTCACCTTGAGCGATACGTCCGGCGGTATCGTCATCAATCTCAACGCCTATGGAGCGACCGTTCGGCTCGACGACGGCGATCTCGCCAGCGCGAGCGCATTGGATGTCGAAAACCATCGCGAGCACTACCAGCGCTCGTTGACCGGGCGCAAACGCTTGGCATTCGAAGTGCGGCGCGAGGGACGTCGCTTCGCCGTCTCGCTCGCTCCGCAAATCCGCGACGATCTGCTCGAAGAACAGATCTCGGCCTATTTGAAAAGCACGGAAGAGTGGGAACCGCAAGACGGCCTTCCGGCAGCGGAGCGCCACTTTCTGCGCAAGAAACGCCGCGCTGCCCTCTTCGAGTCCAAGCATCGTTGAGCAGACGCTACGCCATCGTTTCGATCGGCACGAATTCGACGCGCGCGCTGCTTGCGGACGTCGCACCCGAAGATCCGCGCATCGAGCTCGTGCGCTCGATCGGCACGCGCATTGGCGAGGGTCTGGGAGAGCGCGGTCGCCTCGGTGACGAGCCGATGCAGCGAACGCTCGACGCCGTTGCGCAACACGCGCGCGCCGTTCGCGGACATTACGTGCGCCTCTTTGCGGTGGCGACGAGCGCATTGCGCCGGGCGGAAAATGCGGACGAGTTTTCGCAACGCGTGCAAATGCTGCTCGGTGTTCCGCTGCGCGTGCTCTCGGGCGAAGAAGAAGCGGCCGCGTCCTATCGCGGCGCCCGAACCGTGTTTGGTCCCCTGCGTGGCGAGCGCGCCGGCGTGGCGGACGTCGGCGGCGGCAGCACGGAATACGCGGTCGGCGACTCGACGACGCCGGAAAAGGTTGTGTCGTGCGAGATCGGTGCGGTGCGCTTAACCGAAGCCGTGCCCGCGCTGGCCGGACGTGACGGCCGGCCCGACGATTCGGCGGTCGCTCACGCGCGCAAACTCGCGCACGAGGCGCTCGCGCCGGTAACCGAGTGCGGCGCTGTGGAGCGGCTCGCTTTCGTCGGAGGGAGTGCGACGACGACTGCCGCGATCGTGCGTGGAAAACCGGCGCCGGTCGTGGCGCATTCGCTGACGCGCGCGGATTTGCAGCGCACGCTGGAGCGGCTGCTGGGGATGACGCTCGAGGAGCGTAAAGGCGTCGTCGGGATGAAAGCCCAGCGCGCCGACATTCTACCCGCGGGAATCATCGCGCTCGACTGCGTGCTCGAGCTGCTGGGCCGCGACGAAGCGGTTGCAACGACGTCCGACCTTCCCTTGGGTATCCTGATGCAGGAACGCGACGCAGCAGGAGGGAGTCAATCTTTACACGCAGGCTCGGAGTCGCGGAGAGGATTTCGTCAATGAAAGATGCGGAAATACGCGAGCACATCGAGAGCCTTGTCGCCGAAGAGCATCAACTGCTCGAGCATGGCGAAAATGGAAAACTCACCGACGACGATCGAGAGCGGCTCGAGACCGTCGGCGTGCGCCTCGATCAGTATTGGGACTTACTACGGCAACGACGCGCGCGCCAAGAATTTGGACAAGATCCCGGCGTCGCAGAGATCCGCAGCGAAGAGATCGTCGAGCACTACCGCCAGTAGCCTCAATTGCGAACGCGTTTTCTAATGTGTCATCCTGAGCGGAGCGACCCCTTCGACGTCGCTCAGGGCAGGCTCCGTGAGCGGAGTCGAACGACAGCGAGCGAAGCCCTAGTTTCGGGATGGTGGTGGAATAGGCAGACACAGCAGACTTAACTAATCTATGTTGAGCCGTAAGTGCGGAAACGGCTTACGGGATGCGCTCAAATTCGGCGAATTCTCTGTCGCATGACGTGACGACGCCGAGCCAAGCTCCGATGCAACGTGTCACCCTGAGCCTGTCGAAGGGTGACACGCCTGGGAGAAGGTGTAGAGACTGGACGGGCGCGACCTACGTGAGAGAATCTCATACGGTCAAGGCACAGTCCGGACCACAAACGCGATAGCGGTGGTGAAAGCCATAGTGGTGCGAAAATCTGCAGCCCGAAAGGGCGTCCGGGTTCGACTCCCGGCCATCCCAAAAAGTATTAGCGTTATTTTACAGGCTTTTCCGCCACACTAGACCGTTTTAAACCCCGTTTTCTAACATTTGTCTAACCGCCTGAAAAGTGTCCGATTAGACGAGTGTGTCCAACATGCCCGCGGCTTGCGCGTCCCGCTCCTGTAGACATGCAAATATCGCTCGGCCGTGATGCGGATATCCGCGTGGCCGAGCCGTTTGCTCACCACTTCTAGCGGACCCCTTTCTTAGCCAGAAGCGAGGCGTGCGTGTCGCGCAAGCAGTGAAGCGTGATCGGCTTTACCTTGGCCCGTACGGCTAGCTCTATTACGCGGTTTCCGAAGTTCCGGGTGACGGTGTATATTTTCTTTTGCTAGACAGTTATGGGAGCGAAGACAAAAAGAAATTGTCTCGTTTCTATGGCGGCTTTTTTGAAGACTATGTCGGCGATATCTTCGCGCGCGGTTATGCTCCGAGACGAGCGTTTTTCCGCAAAGAGGTTATGTACAAGCCAGGCGTCAAAAGTAGCGACACGTTCGTGTACGACAATGGTGATGTATTCTTTATCGAGGTCGTGGCCAAACGGATGAACCTCATCAAGTCAATATTGCGCCTGGATCCCGCCCAGATCGAGGAAGATCTGCGCCAGGGCGTTCTTAAGAAGATTCACCAACTGCACCGGAACGTCGAAGATTTTCGATCGGGTGAATTGTTCCCTGATGTTGAGCGGCACGAGGCACAGCGGATTTTCCCGATTCTTGTCTCTCCAAAGGCATTTCCACGTATCTACGTGATTGCGAATCTCGTGAAGGAAGCCCAAGAGAACGAGAATCTCCTGAGGGATACGGAACCGATCGAGTTCCTGACCATGGAGGAAGTTGAATCCATAGAGGGTGATCTTGCGGCGGGGCTAAACTTGGGGACCTTCTTCACCGGAAGAACCACAGCACGCGGCAACGCCGGTTCATGACGTTGAACAATTATCTAATCGATGAGGAGCCCCGTGTGGCGACCGCTCCGAACCGTGCGCTCGAGCGTGGAAGCTTTGCTGCGCGGAAGGTGGTGGAGACCGCCACTAGATGGTTTAGCTAAAGCGTCAGTCCTAGCGGTACGCCAAGCGGCCAACCGCCTGGAGGCGTACGACAATCTTACGACAATTCGCGCGGAAACTGGCGGAAAGCGCGGACGCTAGCGAACGAAAAGCCGGCCTCGAAAAACCTGATGCACCAAAGAAAAATCGGCTATTTCTGGGGTTTCGTACGCAGCGTTTACTTCGCATGTAAAGGGGCGGCGGGTTCGAGTCCCCCGAATCTCCACCATCGGAAACGCCCTACTCTGTAAGGCAGGAGCGTGGAATTTTTCTTGTTATCGTATACTGTAAGGACTTATGGCACTTCCAGCACAGTACCTGATCACTGCAAAAAATCTGCCTGATCTTCTAGCTGCGATTCAGAACGCAAAGGCACCCGAGCGGTTCACCCAAACTTTTCTCGAAAATCTTGGCTTCAAGAGCACGAACGACCGCCTGTATATTGGCGTTCTGAAGGCCTTGAAGTTCCTCGATGACACAGGACGACCTACGCCGCGCTACTTCGAATTCCTCGACCAAACGCAAGGGCCTTCGGTGATGGCGGAAGCGATTCGCGAAGCCTACGCTGACTTGTTTGCAATCAATGTTAACGCTCAGAACATGAACAAGAGCGAGTTCCTTGGCAAGATAAGAACGCTGTCCCAAGGGAAGCTGAGCGACAATGTGGCGCAATGGATGTGGCTTACTTTTTCGGCGCTGGTAAAGGAAGGTGATTTCGAGGCAAAGCCTCCTGGGGCGACAACGGACTGGCGCGCGAGCACGACACCACCTGCGACGCCCAATTCCGAAAGCACGGAGCACCAAGAACCAGCCACGACGCCGGACATGCGAAGCGAGCGACGCCGCACGAGGACAACGGGCCTCGACTTGGTCTATAACATCCAGTTGCACCTGCCAGAAACACGTGATCCGGCTGTATACGACGCCCTCTTTAGAAGCCTTAAGGAGCATCTCTTGTGATGGATGCCGACAAAATCTATTCTTTCGGCTTTCGAGGTCTTTTGGCGGAAGAGGCGTTGGACGCTTGCGGTCGCAAGTCGCCAATTCTAAAGACGTTTGCTGATGCGAACATCGCTCAAGCGACCTCCCTGGAGATGATCGAGGAAGTTTTCGTTGGCCCGGCTAGTGAGATGGCTACCGTATACACGGCGATCACAGCGTTCGAGAACTCGGTGCGGCGGCTGATAGCAAAGCAGATGCTGGAAGCTGTCGGCGCTGGCTGGTGGGAGACAAAGGTTTCTGACCGCGTCAAAAAGTTTGCCGCTTCGCGGAAAGCGGAAGAGGAAAAGACACGTTGGCACGGGCCGCGAGGAGGCGACCCGATCGAGTATACGGATTTCAGCGATCTTTCTAGCATCATTGCAACCAATTGGGCTGTCTTTGAACCACACTTCAGATCCCTGCAGTGGGTGCAGCAGCTCTTCGATGCGCTTGAGCGATCGCGCAACGTAATCATGCATAGCGGGACGCTCTCGATGGCAGATATCGAACGCGTCGGCGTGAACATTCGCGATTGGGTCACACAGGTCGGATCCTGACCGAGGGCACGATTGAAGGTGGGTACCTCGTCACGTCGAGCTCCCTCGTTTCATATTGGCGCCAGCAGATCGTTATCGCTTATGAAACATTTCAACGCGGTAGGCGGCATTTACGATCCGGCTTAGGGCTAGCCAACCGCTTGGAACGTCACTGTAAGATTGGGGGCTATTTTTGCTAAGTCCGGCGGGCGAACGGCCGAGCATCTTGCAGACCGGGCGAGCGCCTAACGTCCGGTTACTTGACGCCTGTCGTACAACAGGCTATACTGTCGCCATGAAGGCAACAAGGCCACACAATGCGATTTCGGGACAACGGTACCCGCGATATCTTTAACGGGATCGAGTCCAAAGATGCCCGCCGGACGTTACCTCAAATTTTACATGCCAAGGCCGCCGAACTCTTGGACCGACTCAATGCTGCTGATTCCCCCGATGATCTCCGTACACCCGCGGGCAACCGTCTTGAAAAACTTAGCGGCGATCGCCGGGGCCAGACAAGTATCCGTATCAATGATCAGTATCGAATCTGTTTTAACTGGAACGAAGGAGAAGCGCAAAACGTAGAAATCGTCGACTATCATTAAATATTCGTGTTAACGATTTTTGAGGTTATTTTTCATGACTATGCTTGTACCAACCAACCGTCGCCCAATTACTCCAGGCGCGGTCCTACGGGAGGATTTCTTAGAGCCGCTCAATCTGACGCAAGGTAAGGCTGCGGAGGCTCTCGGCGTTGATCGCACTAGCCTCAACGAGCTGTTGAACGGACGTCGTAACATAACGACTGAAATGGCGCTCCGCCTCAGCCACGCGTTCCGCACGTCTCCGCAGTACTGGATCAATCTTCAGGTTGCCGTTGATCTATTCGACGCACAGCAGTCAGAAGTCGCTGAAGCAATCAACCTTCAGCCGATCCTCGTGGGAGCAAGTACATAGTCCACTACGCGAAGCGGTTGATCCATCTGAACGAGGAGGCACATCGCAAAAAGGCGTTCAAACGACCGTGCTATGCTCTCCATTCGCGAGCCCGCTAGCGGCAATCTGGCGCAGGCCAGTCCATGAAGCGCGTAATGCAAAGGGGCGCGTGCCGCCATGACGCCGCATCGCCTTCGTCGCCAAAATTCGCCGCTCTAGCAGCGTGACTTCACGGGTTCAACAAACACTTGTCGGACTTATTACGAAGTCGTGGCTTAGCGGCGAGCGTTCCAAGCGCGCCAAGATCCGTACCGGTTGGCCTCTTGACGACCCTTTGACGACCATTCTTCCAGAAAAGCTTGGAAAGCCATGGAAATTTCTGGAACGGCAAGCTGTCTAGAAGGCTCGGCGGCTATGAGTCTTTCCGCGGTTTTTGGGCGTTTTTCGCGCAACGGCGTTTGGTGCCGCAATCATTTCGCATGTAAGGGGTCGGGGGTTCGAGTCCCCCCATCTCCACCATCGGAAAGGCCTTACTCCGTAAGTAGTTTTGGCGTTTTCTTTCCGCGATGCGAAGCGATGGGCCGCATTTACGATAATCGTACGACATTGGGTTCGAGCGCCGCGAAGATCCGGTCGGCGGTTTGGGCGACGCGCTTGGCCGTATGGTTGAATAGGTGACCGTATCGCTCGAACATCACTCTGGTGTCCGAGTGCCCCAAACTGCCCGCGATCGCGAGTGGATCTTCTCCCGCCTCGATGTACAGCGAGTTGGCAGTGTGGCGAAGGCTGTGGAACGTCACGTCGGGCAACTCCGCCTTTTTGAGCAACGGCTTGTCAACACCGGAACCCGTTTCCACAAGTCGGCCGATGCGACGTAGCCCGGTGAAAAAGTCTACCTTACCGAAGCCGTCATCCCAGTTCGCCGGCAGCCGCGCAGAAGCAAGAAGTTGAAAAAAAGACTTCGATAAGCATCACAGAGGCGGCGAGGATGCTGCACATCTCAACGAATCGACTTCGCGAATTAATGGATCAGCGTAAGATCTATTACGCCGATTACTACGGGAAACGCACGATCCTAAGGCAATAGAGAACTTCGTCAACGGCCTGCCCGCGATAACAATACTAGAGGAAAACATCGCTGTCCCCCAAGAACAAAAGCGGACTCTCATTGGGGCTTTGACAAAATGCGCTCGGGGGTGTGACCGCGACCCGCCATGATTTGGTGTGGACACAGAACGGACTCTTATTGAAATGACTGAGTCGATAAGAGGTGGGGCCGGTTTTTTGAACAGCGGACCGGCCGTTCTTATGTGATGACTGCCCAAGTTATGCCGCCTCCGCCAGCGGCTGGTTGAAGTATACCGCATCCGGCGTTTGCCCGCGATGGGCCGAGTGCGGCCGCTGTTCGTTGTAGAAGCGCACGTAGCGCCCGATGAAGTGCTTGGCGTCCGAAGCGACATCGTACGCGCGCAGGTAGACCTCTTCGTACTTTAGCGATTTCCAGAACCGCTCGATGAACACGTTGTCGCGCCAGGCGCCCTTGCCATCCATGCTGATCGCAATACCGTGCGATTTGAGCAGTTCCGTGAAGTCGACATCGGTGAACTGGCATCCCTGGTCGGAGTTGAAGATCTCCGGGCAGCCGTATGTCGCGATCGCCGCCTCGACGGCATCGATGCAGAAGTCCGTGGTCAGGCTGTTGGAGAGCCGCCAACTGAGCACTTTACGCGAGAACAGATCGAGCACCGCGACCAAGTAGAGAAACCCGCGGCGCATCGGGATGTACGTGATATCGGCCGCCCACACTTGATTCGGGCGATCGATAACGAGGTTTCTGAGAAGGTAGGGATATTTCGGATGCGCGGGATTGGTCTTGGTCCCTTTCTTCCTGCGATACAGCGCCTCAATGCCCATCAGGCGCATCAGTCGTGCGACGTGCCGGCGCCCGACGCGATAGCCTAGTCCTTTGAGTAAATCGCGCAACATCCGCGCGCCGGCAAACGGACACTCCAGATGCAGCTTGTCGATCTGGCGCATCAACTCGAGGTCGGCATCGCTAATCGGAACTGGATCGTAGTACAGCGAACCGCGCGAAAGCTGCAGCAGCTGAGCCTGGTGTATCAAGGGCAAAGGATGCTCTTTGTCGATCATCGCTTTGCGCTCGGCCCGTCGATGCGTCCGAGCGCGCGTTCTAAAAAATCGTTTTCAAGCGCCAGCTGCCCGATCTTGGCATGGAGCTCCTTGACATCGACTTCCTCGTTACGGCCCGATCTGCTGCCTTCGAAGATCTCGCCGGCGCGTTCGAGCAGTTCGCTTTTCCACTGCACGATCGAGTTGGGATGAACGTCGAAACGTTTTGCGAGCTCCGCAACGGTCTGATCCGTCTTGATTGCCGCCAACGCCACTTTGGCCTTGAAGGCCGGTGTGTGGTTGCGACGAGAACGTTTCACGATGGCTTCTCCTCTTCGCAGGTCTTTTTCGACCCGCAGCGCGGGAAGTCATCACACAAGAGGGTGTTCAGCTAACCGAGGCCACCGCTATACTGGAAAGCCGGGGCTAGGCGTTAGCCACCCACGACAGTGTGAAAAGGGGGGGCGTACAATTTGGCAAGAACCATCTTCTATGGACCCGGTACGATCGCTGGGGATTGTTGCTACAGTGCTAATTGCAGCGATGACGAGCCAAGCCGAAGCGCGAGTGACGTGCCAAGCGGACACGTCGTTAAGCGATCAAGGAGTTCAACGATGCTACGTAAGTCACGAAGCCACTCCCGTTGTGGCGCAAACCGGGAAAGCTGTCAACGATTTGGTCGCGAGCCTCGCGGCTTCGCTTTCTATGATTTACTCCTACGAAGGCTATCCCATTTCTCAGGAAGACATTTTAAAGCAAAGCGCAGCAACAGATTTAGCCGAGGTCTCTGCCGGGGGGCAGGACGGTTTTTCTGCCGAACTACGAGCAGTCCGCCGGAGCTATGTTGACACTCGTGGCGAGACTTTTTATTCTGCGGCTTCGCGCATCCAATCAGTGCCGGACGCGATATTTAGCTTGCTCTCCTGCCCAATTCTACTGATGCTGCCTCACCCTACGGTCGAACTGAGCGTCACTTACTACGTGCCAGCAGATGAAACCCGGATAACGGGCGAGATCTTTGATCCCTTGCCTGGCGCTGGCATTACTACACTTAACAGCAGCGACCTGCGTCGGAGTTGGCAGCGCGCTCTCGAAGTGCAGACGAGCGATCTTCCTGACGAGATGCACTTTTGTCAGCGAATTGCAATTTAACGAATAGTGACTTGCTGACTCACGGAAGGTTTCTAGACTTTACTTGTGCGACCGAGGAGCCCGTCAAAGATTATTGGCGTCGTAAGTTAAACGCCAGCGCCGGGCTTGCGACGCGCGGGTAAGTTATGGGAACAAGTCGATTAAACACTTCTTGCCAGACGCATAAACGTTAGGCAGTCTCATTAAGACTCATAGCCACTTTCGCTTACAAGTATTCCTATGCACTTTGAGACCGTTAAGCTCATAGTTTTGGCGGTCAAGTGGAGGTTTTGCAAACTATTTATGCAGGCAAATTGGCGCAAACAAACGGTTTTCTCGGCGATTAAAGGAGCGGTCGTCTGGGCCTCACTTGTAGGCTTTTCCCTGGCTCTACGTCACCCCATTGCCGCGGCGTCGCCAGCGAGTGAATCGCACGTGGTTGCTGCGAACCAAGACCCACGTCAGCTTTTGAGGGAGGGACAGCAATATTACTCGGCGGGACAATATTTGAAGGCGCTGCGAACTTTCATCGCCGGCCTCAATCAAGCTAAAGCAACAGGCAATACTGCGCTTGCCAAGAGCTTTGCGGATCTAATCACTAAGACTGAAAAGCAGTTGAGCCCGGATGAGCTGACGATCGAACTTGATAGGGAGGCAGTAGAACACTATGCAAATGCTGGCGACATTTCAACAGAAGCAAGAAAGCTAATAGAGATAACAGACATACAAATGTTGCGAGGCGACTATGTCGATGCGCAGAAAGAATTGCAAGAGGCGCTTTCAACATCTGAAAGATCAGGCAACGGCGACGTTAAGGCGAAGGCACTCCTACTTTCTTCTCGCATGGGCCAGGTCGCGGGATCTTACTCCGATGCATTAGAGGCCGCGCGACGTGCGTATGAACTGGGGCAGAGCGCCGGCGCAGTAGACCTCGAAGCCGCCTCGCTCCAACAGTTGGGGGCCGTTCAGGATGATCTCGGCCGGTACGGCGAGGCTTTACAGTCCGAGTACGAAGCTCACGAACTTGCCATGTCGAACAATGATGCCAAACTGCAAGCCGAGATTTTTGCGGCGACGGTAAGCATAAAGAGTCACCTTGGCAGTCCTCTCGAAATAGCGACGGTCCAAGACGACGCGTTCGCCTTAATGGACAGATTAAAGAATGAGACTGATAGCGTCGATGCAGAATATTCGAACTACTTCATAAATCAGATAAGCGCTGTCCTTTTAGCCGATTCATCCAAAGCTCCCAGCGTCATTCGTCTCGAGGCCGCGGTGTTTTCCGTTTGTGATAAGATCTACGCAAATCTCTCATGCTCCGCAGACGCTGCTAGAAACATGGTCAGGGCGCTGTTTATTTCCCGCGACTATTCAAAGGCATTGGGCATCTCCAGTGAGCTTATCGAGTTTGATAAGCGTCACAGCCAACCCCAACTTGCTCGCGACTTAGAAAATATGGCATACATAGAGCTAACATTAGGCCGCTATTCTGATGCTTACGGGTCAGCAGTAATGGCCGCTCAGATTGATGCACGATTTGGGATGCCGCGCTGGAAGACGATGTCAATCGCGGCAAAAGCTCAGGCCAGGCTCGGGCATAGTGATAAAGCGCTGCTAGATTTCGAGGATGCGATAACAAACATTGAACAGCGCGTTGACCTTACTTTGGCGTACGATCGTAACGCCTTTATCGGTACGACGTCGCAGGTTTATAACGACTACGTCGAATTTCTGGCCAACCTTAACGAACGGCTTCCCGATAGGGGCTACGATCAGAAGGCACTAGAGATTTTTGAACACCAGCAGGCAAGAACGTTCTTGGAGCAGATCGCGGAAAGTGGTGCGAGCAGTTTTACGGCGTGCCGTCTACTGTTGTCGAACAACAGAGGGAATTGGCGATTGAGAGCGCTCAGAATCAAGCAACGCTTGCGGCTACAGCATATCCGAACTTTGGTTCTCGCGCAAATAGTCTTGATTCCGAAGCTCGAGCCATCGACTCAGAAATCCGGACGAGCTATCCCGGCTACTATTCGCTGTTAAATCCGAGCCCACTTTCGGTAGCTGCCTCCGGCCCCAGTGAGGTTAGTATTGCTAGATTTCAGTCTCAGGTGCTACATCGCAATGAAGCAATCTTAATCTATGATGTTTTCGCTACTCGAACAGCCTTATGGGTCGTCAGTCAGCGGGCCTTCCGACTTGTGTTACTCCCGGTAGGTCGGGACGGCATCTAAGCTAAGCGCGTTAGGGGTTTACAAAAAGGATATTCAGCAAGCTGAAAAGGGCCTGTCGCTGCCTGAAATCGGCCGACTTTCCCGAGATGAACTCTTTCCAGTCACTGCTTCCGCCTTCGAGCTCTATGGGATACTTCTTCCTCGGAGCATTCGTCCGCTTACTGCGGACGCGTCGACTCTGTTCATCGTGCCGAGCGGACCTCTTTATGGATTTCCATTTGAGACTCTTGTAACCCAGCGCCCCGTACAAGCAGCGCGCCCTCATTATTTAATTGAAGACGTTGCAATCTCTTATTTAGCTTCTGCTTCCCTTCTATCAGTTCTGCGTGCAACAGTTGAGCGACATGAGCGCGCACCGCAGTCTCTCATTGCATTTGCGAATCCTGTCTATAATGAATCGACGGCGTCGCCGCGAGGACGCACGGGTGTATTAGCGCAACTGCATGAGCAGGCTATAGGACAACACACGCGGGACTACTCAGTTGGCGCTGGATTCGTGTCCCTGCCACAGACGGATGCCGAGGCTAGGGCCATTTTTGAGGCGCTGAAACTGACACCGACTCCGACAAGCCTGTATGAAGGTGAAGCGGCGTCGGTCGAAACCATACGGACCTTAATCGAAGCGGAGCTCTCAAAAGCTATCAGTTCGTTTTCTTTGGTACGCACGCAGTCTTACCCGGTCAGGGCGCCGGTTTCACTCAACCAGCGCTAGTACTTTCTCATCCCCCAGATGGACTTTTGACCATGGGAGACGTGTTTTCCCTCTCTCTAAGCGCACGCGCTGTGATACTCTCCGCCTGCGACAGTGCGGGCGGCACGGTCACCGATGGCGAGGGTGTGCAAGGACTTACTCAAGCCTTTATGTTTGCAGGTACTCCTGTTGTGAGCGTGACCGATTGGGAAGTCCTCGATTCAGCTCAGCCTGACGTTCAGAGAGCATTCTTCTCGGCACTTGCCAGTGGAGAAAACGCCGCACAAGCTCTCCGGAAAGAGAAGCAACAAGCCCTTTATGAAGGAAGCCTCAATCCCAGTGAGCCATTTAAGGCGCAACCATATTTTTGGGCGCCAACTGTAATTTTTGGAGATGGCGATTCTCTTTTAATCCCACTCAGATGAGGACCCAGTGCGAACCTTGGTAGCCCGCGCGATAGGCAAGGCATTTGGTGGTAGCAGGAGGACAAGCCAAATGCAGCACCAACTCCGTTCTTAACCTGCCCTGGGGAGGAGCAAAGTGTTGGCATCATTCTGGCAAAAACTTGGCTCTCGTGCCCTTTGGTTTGTGGCAGCCCTTGTCACGGGGTTTTTTATCGCTGTAGCGATCTTGGCCGGAAAGGTCGAATTTCTTCAGCGCGCGCGATTTGTCAATCGCACTTGCAGTTATATGCGGGTTGGCTTTGGCTTTCTTAGCCCTACGAACGTCCTCTGGTCGTTAAGCGTCCTCTCGGAGTAAGAAATGAAATCAACCTGCTCTGCGTTTCCTTTTCGAGTATTAGCCACTGTGTTTCTGTGGGTGTCGTCGAGTGGCATGGCGACAGCTTTGACGGATACGAACGGTTCGCTCATCGTCTCGATAAGCGCGACGCCGATACCGTTGCCGCCTCCTCTTGATCCCTTACACACCGACCTACCTAACGTGATCGTTCCGGACCCGGACGAACTGGCGCACCTTTGCGCGGTGATGAAAGATGACGCCGCCGCTCTGAACAATGCTCAACTGATATCGCTTTCAGAATCGGCCTGTACGCGGGGGGCAGAGAACATGGATGCATGGCCGAAGAATTCTGGCGGCAAAAATACGAGTCGACACTGAAACAATTGCAGTCAGAGGACCATCCTCGAATGCACGAGCAACGCCACGACCTACTATTATAGTTCCCGATGGGGCGCGCGCGTACGCGATGTTTTTGGCACCCAACGATTTTCAAGCGTCAAATCGTGAGTACGGCATTATTAGAAGCGCCTACAATTCGATGTGCTCCGTGCTACAAAACAGGGAGGCAGCGCTATGGTTTTCAATAGACCAGTTCACTAATATCGTCGATAGAGAGCGGAGCACCTATTACGCACGCAAGGTTCAGAACCTGGACTTTTCCTCGGCGCCTTTCGTGGTATTGACTGCGCAAGCTCCTCAAAAGGTGAAAGCCGGCGATACAGTGGTTGTGGTTCGCCTCTCCGGCCTAAGCGCTCAGGAGGTCGCACAGCTACTAACATTTCTTGAGCAACAACTTAGCGAGCGTCCGATCGATTCTCGCTTGCAAGGAAAGGCGTTTTTACGGGAACTTGCACTGCGCGTCTCCGAGGCTTGGCGGAATGCAGGTTCGCAGGGCGGCTTTAAGATGCTTGGTTCATTTTCTACGCCGGCAGACTTTCTCTTTAGGCTGGCTAGTAGTTGACAGGCTCGAAGAAATAGCGAGACCGAACCGACCCCGGATTGGCACGGCCATATGCGTGCCGATTTCGATCCCAGCCGGTTCTTGTGTGCAGTCGCTCGCAAAGTTTTCGTTGTATGATGCCCAAGCGTCTCAAGCTCGCTGAAGTAGCTCCGGCACTTTATTGTTGCTGAGTTCCCTGCATCCCGTCTTGTTAGGATCTGGCATCAGGCCGGAATCGGGAGCCAAGGATAACAGTGGGCTCGCTGGCTGCTGGAGTGGCCTTTTCTAACATTTTCTAACGGAGCGGCCGGGAACGGTCGGGAAGCGGCGGTACCGGCCGGGAAGTCCGGGGCGAAAAAGCCTTACGAAATAACACTTTTCGGTATTGGACGGGAGCGCCCGGAACCCCCGAGCGTAAGTTCGACTCCCGGCCATCCCAAATTTTGTCCTTATTTTACTGGGCTTTTTCGCCGCGCTGGATCCGCTTTTTCTAACCGCGGTAAAAGCCCGACTAGGCGCAGAGCGAGTCCAACGTGCTCGCGGCTTGGGCGTCCCACTCCTGATAGGACGTGCAAATAACGCTTAGCCGTGACGCGGATATCGGCGTGATCAAGACATCACGACATCTTTCTGTTGGGAGCTCCTGACTCTGTGTCCGAGTTTGTCACAAGGCTTGAGCGTGAGGAGAGGCCGCGGAAGAATTTCCAGGACATTCTCGACGAAAGCGCCTTGCAGCAGGACAAAGACACGCAGCTCATTGTCTACGATGAACTTCGGTGATCTTGAGGTAACGCGCAGCCGATTCTATTGCCGGGCAGTGCGATAGGCAGCGGTGAGATTGAGCAACAGAGCAAGGAAGGAAACGAGGCCGGTGATCGCAGCGAGTTGGACGAGCTTAAACTCTGCGCGCATCAGTCCCCATGCACCGAGAATCACCGCCGCCTCGTAACCCGCGACGGTCATCCACGTGAGCGGCGCGAAGAGAACGGCGCCCGGGCGCGTTTCGTCGTCTTCGCCCCGCACGTTCGTCAGTAATACTCGTATGCCGATGTGATGAACGTGCGCGACCACCGCGCTTCCGATCCAGCCAAGCAGCGCGAGATAGATCGCGGCACCGGCCCATGGCTGTCCGCTCGCGGCGCCGAGCGCAAGCAACGACGCTGTAACCGCGCCGAGGATCGCGCATGCCATGAGAACCTGAGGCGGCCGATGTGCGACCGTTGCATGGGACAGTACGAGGCCGAGGTCGCCGGCGTATACCATCGCGCCGACGACGAGTAAGGCGCAACCGGCTACGGTGAGTGAATTTCAGTGCGAGCGCGGCGCCAACGGCAGCGACGATCGCGCCGGCGAGAATTGCGCTGCTCGAAAGAATGTGCATCCCGATGCGGCGGGAACGTTCTCCGGCGATCGGCGCCATGGTGCGAGCCGAAATGCCGATGACCAGCAGTGACAGCCATCCGCCGATGCCGAGCAGAGCATGTGATCGCGGAAGGGCGAACAGTACGGCGGAGGGTGCGAGCCCTCCGAGCGCGCTCGCGAACAGTACGCCTAACGCTGCGGTGATCAATAGAAGCGCGAGCGTCGTGGCGAACGCGCGCGCGATGGCACGCGACGAACCTTTGCGCGCGATGGCTTTGCTTAACGGTTCGACGGTGGCAATGGCGTAAACGACGAGACTTAACAGCACGAGCCACCCACCCGATTGCAGTGTCACCAAGTTCGAGGCGAGAAATCCCCCGGTGAGTATGAATGCGCCGGCGGCGAAAAATAGCGTAGCGATTCGCGCGACACTCCCAAGACGCCATTGCACGTCGAGAAACGTTGGCATGGCGTGGACGAGGACGCTGAGCGCGATCAAGGTAATCCAACCGAGCGCGACGAGGTGTACCCACGCCAACGCCGGGAATGACGGCCCAGGCGAGTTCGTGCCCGCCGCGACAAAAAGAACGATCCAGGAAAAGCCGAACGCCGCAATGCTGAGCGCCATCGGGAGTGGCGCAATCCAGCCTTTCATGATTCCAAGGCTCCGACTAAATATCCGGTCGCAACGGCGGCGGGAAGACGCGGTGCCACGCGATCGACGCGAAAGCGGCAATCCCCATTACTTGCAGGAGGGCCGCGAGATAGAGCAACGCCGACCCGGCCGGACCCGGCTGCCGACTGAACCACGGTTCGCTGAGCAGTCGCAGCGCTAGACCGACGTTTAGTGCATAGAAAGAGAACCGCGCGCGACGTTCGGGATAGCGCCCCTGCGTCTCCGCGAACCTGGCACGGTTGACCGGAAGCAGCCAGTATGCAACGCCGATGACCGTATTCACAAGCCACCCGACAAAACCGGCGTGGCCGTGCTCTACTTCAATCATATACGGCGCCGGCCGGCCTGCTGCTTCTAACGAAAGCAGCACCGCTCCAGCGACAAAGGTCAATAGAAGATAGGCGATTCCAGTCTTAATGAAGAGTCGTGAGACATACGGCATTACAACGTCTTCAGTCCGCTGCGAGCATAGACATCCTACGGTTGCATTGTCCTTCAGCGGCCTGCATGGCTGGGAGCTGCGCACACCGCCCGACACCACGCTCCTATTCGGGCACCGATCGCGTTAGGGAGCACGTGGATGCGGGCGTGACCCTCTTCGTGCGGTCCTTGCATTGCTGCGGCGGCGGGGAACTTCCAGTGAAGCGGCTCCATTACTGAATCGGTTCGCCTAGATATGATGCGTCCCGGTCGCGCGATGCGATACGAAAGGAAATGACGAGGTAAACCGCGCGTCGCCCGAGCCGAGCAAATAGATTCTCCTCATGGATTTAGTGGTACGTGAGGAGTGTTTGTGTTCATTAGCTGCGGTTCGCATTTTCCGCTGGAAGCGGCGCGAGTTGTCTCGCTATGCGATCGGCGAAGACATCAGGATCACTTCGCGGTTGCCGCATCAGCCATCTCGCGGAGCACGGTGCGGAGTTCGACAACATGATCTAGGAGTTGCAGAAGCGAGGCCGGCTCGAAATCTGCCATAAGAGCTTTCGCGACTTGCGACGTTTCTAGCGGCGCGCGAGCGCCGCTGCGACCGAGCAGATGAGTTTCATGGAATCCCTCCGAGTCGATTCTTAGCGAAGCGGCGCGCTCCCAAGGCTCCGCTCCTCCTTGGTATCCGCCCAAGATATCGATCGTAACAATCGAAGCATTTATCATAATTCAAGAATCCTTTATCGGTGAACTAGTCACGGGGTAGTCGTTCATCAGAACCGTCCACGGGGGCTCTCCATCCGACTTGAGGCGCGGGGCCGCCTCTCTCGAGCTCTTCGCGGTTGAACTCGCTAACTGCGTCCGTTTCCGTCTCAAGAACCGCTTTGAACTCCTCGAGTAAGAGGCGACCAGTACCTTGCGCCGTTTCGTGGTCGAATACGGCGCCGAATTCAGGGATGAGTCTCTCGAATGGCGGCTGGTAGCGACCGGACAGGACGAGCTGCGTGTCCGCACCTTGCGACCTCACGGCGAAGGTTCTGTTAAAGCACGGGACCGTCTCTTCCACCGGAAACCAGCGGAACTCGAGGCGATCTTCTTCAGCAGGGCTGCTCGGATAACGTTTCAGTTCAACGGTAACCTGGCGTTCTAGAGGCAATGTACCCGGCATTCCGACTTCTCTCAGGGGGACGAACAGATGAAGAATCCGCCCGCGCTTGTTAAAATACCGCTCAATGCCGTCGAGGACGATGGACGGCGAGCTCGCTACAGTGATGTGCTGGTCGATGTCGTAGCCTTGATGGCTTAGATCTTGCGATAAGCGGTCTACGCTTCGCAGGCCCATCTCGGGCTCTCCCGTAACAAATCGTCTTTCGTCATCGGCACATGACTCCGATCCTCGACTTATGGAGGCGATGTTCGATGCCGAACCGCCGCCTTGGTAATACAATGTCATCAACGATCGGAATCGATTCGCGATTCTTTCGACCCGTTTCTGGATGGGGCAACATTCCTGAACCCTGAGGTGCTGCCAAGCGGCCCACGCCCAAAAGCGCGCAACCAGGGCCGCGTAATCTCGATGGGCGCGTACGCCCATCCTTTTAAACTTGCGCTGGTCGTCGAGTCAATCGTCGAAAAGAGGTGTCTGAAAACCCATCCTACTTTAGCCGCCCAGGATCCACGCTTCTTCACCCACTCATCCTACTACCTTAAATGGCGGGCCGAACTGACCCAGGTCATCTCGCGTCGCGCTGGCCGACTCATATACTAGAAACGGTGTCGTTGGGAATGAGCACACAAATAGCCAGGGACGTAGATGCTCCGGAAAAGACGATCGGAGCGGAATCCGGTCAGTGCGCACGTGCCGAGACAGTAGATTGGTACGATCTATGGCTCATTCAGACGTTTCCCGCAAACGACGCGTTCCCACTGTATTACCGGTACGGTAGGTAGAGGAACCCTGTGCCTTACGTGATCACTGAACCCTGCATCGGCGTCAAAGACAAGTCGTGCGTCGACGTTTGTCCGGTCGATTGCATCCACGGAAACGAGGAGGACCCGCAGCTCTACATCGATCCGCAAGTGTGCATCGACTGCGGCGCCTGTGTCTCGGCGTGCCCCGTGGAGGCGATCTACGCTGACAACGACGTGCCGGAAAAATGGCAAGAGTACACTGAGATCAACGCGGCGTACTTTCAGGAAACGAACGATTCGGTGAAGCGCCCGGCGTAGGGAAGCCGCGGTGGTTGACATGGAGCGGATCGAACCGGTCAGAATCGATCATCCAAAGGTATCGGGCGGTCGCGTCTCTGCCGACGTAGCCTTGTGGCGCACGGCGGAGGGCTTCGAGTGCTACGCTTCGTTCGGCGGACGAATCTATCACGGCGTTTCCCCGGACGGCCAATGGCTGGTTCTCGATTACTATCCGACTATCGCAAGCGGTACGAGGCCGAGTGTAGCCGTGTGGAACAAGCGATTCTATGTGTTTTATCACGACGCAGACGCGCCGCTTCATCGGTCAACGCGACTCGCCCATGGAACCGATCGGCACACACTCTTATCGGAGGAGCTCGACATTTCAGGTGTCGCACGGAACGTTAAGATTGTGAACTTCTCGGTCATCAGACTGAACGAGCGCTGGATACTCTTTTTCGAACTCACGCGTGCCGGCACGGCCGAGATCGGCTACGCTGATGCGAAAGAACTGCCGGGCCAGTGGATTATGCGCAACGCCCTGGCTTCAACGATCGGCCAGCCTATGGAGAATTCTGTGCCTATGAGCCCGG
Source organism: Vulcanimicrobiota bacterium (assembly GCA_963815165.1). GTDB lineage: Bacteria > Vulcanimicrobiota > Vulcanimicrobiia > Vulcanimicrobiales > Vulcanimicrobiaceae > Cybelea. The sequence continues at coordinate 3,102 of CAWFFL010000003.1, read as the reverse complement.
CCGCCGTCGTCGTGGGTGACAGCATTTTCCTCTTTTATTCTGCCGTCGGGTCACACGTCTCGCAAATCTGCTGCGCAAGACTCGCCGGCGAACCCCTGACGGTGGAGGATCAGGCGTTCGTCACCCCGGCGAGTCAATCTCAACACGCGCGAGCGTAACCTGCGCTTTTCAATGGGGTCCGTATATCTATGCGTACATTCGTGCAGGACAAGAGACGTGGCGCGCGATCTGTCGGATGCGGACGTCGGCGTGACGCTTGCGCCTCGGCAAAGCGATGTGCCGGTGATTCGAGCAGATCACTCAGCTCGGATCGATGTCCTCCTCGACGTTCGCCTCCGGCCGGGAGATCGAAAGCCGCCGGCTCCTGCGATCGCCGCAGGCGATTCTGCTAAGCGACGGCATTCCCAGCATTGCGCGGGATTCACGGATAGCCGTTTACGGCGACTCTAAGTCGCTCGTAAGCGCAGTCGTCTTGCATCTTCGCCGGAACGGCTATCTCAACGCGGTAATCCTTCAGGGCGGGTTGAGGCCTGGCGTGACTTTGGAATGCCGCTCGAACGCATCAGTGAAGCGGCGGCTGCGTCATTTTCAGCCGGTTCTCGGCCGGGTTAAACCACAATGTTCGGCGCTCCGCTTCGTAATGACCCTTGCCGCCACGCCGGGGCCGAAGGCGGCCCATCGCTTGCAGGCGGGATACATTTGAACGGCTGGGTAGCTTGGGTAGGGGGATTTATGCCAGGGTTGCTCGTGCTCAAGGTGTTCATAGGGGCCGCCACCGGCGCAATCGCGGCGATGATCGCGATGGCGCTCTACCGTGCTCGCGAGCCGGTAGCGCAAGATGTCGTCTTCAGTGAGGGTTATGCCGTTCGGCGCTTCTGCTGGCAATCGTGCTCGCCGTTGCCGTCGCGGCCTTCGTCATTTCGATTCCCCATTTCCCGTATCCGAGCGCGGCAACGACGGGGCACACCTATACGATCGTGGTCAGCAGTACGACTTTGCGCTCCCGGCTACCGTGCCGGCAGATACGCCGGTGGTCTTCGCGGTAACCTCGCGTGACGTCAACCACGGCTTTGGCATCTACGATCCCCGAGACCGGCTGGTCGGGCAGGTGCAGGCGATGCCAGACTACGTGAATCGTCTGCCGTTCGAGTTCCATCGGCGCGGGCGTTACACCGTCCGCTGCCTGGAGTACTGTGGGATCGGGCACGCCGCGATGCAAGGGAGCTTCGAATACGGCGAGCGACGCATCGATCGGAGTGCCGGCTGCCGCCCCGGCGGCGGCCGATTTGGCTGCCGCCAGGGGCATCATGTGGCTTTATTTGGGAACCGGGCTCGCGATTTTTTTGCTGATGGTTGTGGCTGGCATCGTGCTTCGCGCAGAACAGGCCGGCTGGATTCCGCTTGACCCCGGTTGGTTCTACGCGCTCCTCAGCCTCCACGGCATTGGGATGATCACGGCGATGGCGATCGCTGGGCTAGGAACGCTCTGGTACTTCGTCTCGCGAGGTGACGTTCGACACCCGGATCGCCTACCTCGCCTACGCGTTCTTTGTGGCCGGCGTCATCTGCGTCATCGTCTCCGTCGTTCCGGGAGAGTACGGCGCGCTTTGGTCGATGCTCTATCCGCTGCCGTTCGTCGGGACGTATTGGCCGAGTTGGGCAACCGGTGCGTGGCTGTTCGGCAATACGCTGGTTATGATCGGCTTCGTCATCTGGTGCACGCAGGTCCTCGCCGCATTGCTCGCGCGTTACGGTGGGCTACGGGGTGTTCTTGGTATCGACTACGTGTTTCGTAACCAGGAGTTCGCGCGGCGCCGGCGCGAGCCGCCGCCGCCGCAGATGTTCGCCGCCGCTATCACTGCGATCGATGGGATCATCTCAAGCAGTCTCGGCATGGCGTACGGCGTGGCGATGATCGTGCATTGGCTTGATGCATCCGTACCGATCAACCCGCTGTGGGCGAAAAACCTGATCTATCAGTTCGGCCATACGTTCGCGAATCTGACGATTTACATCGCTGTTGCAGGTCTGTACGTGGGCTTAGCTCTCTGCACGAAGCGCAAATATCATACCTCGGTCCCATTGGTGATCGCGTGGTGGGGGACGCTGCTGTTCGTCCTTCTTGCATATTTCCACCACCTGTACATGGACTTCGTGCAGGCGCAGGCACTCCAGTACTGGCGAGATCGCGTCGTATCTTGCGGCAGTCCCGGTCGTGGTCGTGACGGTATTTTCAGCTGTCCTGCTCGTCCATCGCTCCGGATTACGGTGGGGTTTGGGAGCGATCTTCCTTTACGCTGGCATGATCGGGTGGGTCGTGGGAGGCATCGCGGCGCTCCTCGACGCGACGATCCCGGTCAACTTGGACCTGCACAATACCCTGTGGGTCCCCGGGCACTTCCATACCTATTTGCTCGAAGGGGTGTTGCTCTTCATCATAGGATGGCTGTTCGTCAGCCTGGAGCAGCGCAGCGGCGCGCTATCGCCGCTGATCGTCCGATGGCTCGCCGGAGTAGGGGTCTTCGGCGGTGGCGCCCTGTTTTTGCTGGGTTTCTATATCGCCGGCGCACAAGGAGTTCCGCGACGCTACGCAATCGAACCGGTACCGGGTCCGCAGATGGCGAGCCTCGCGACGGTCGGAGCGCTCATTCTGGTTGTCGGCTTGATTGTGGTAGCGGTCGAAGCATTTCGCCTCCGGCGACTACCGGAATCGGCGGAGCTCGGGTGACGAACCGCCCCATTTGGGCGTGCGCGGTTCTCATCGCCACGATCGTCTTTGCGCTAGCACCGTTGTATCGCTCGGGCGATGTGTCGATCCCGGTGCATCACTTCTTGCACGTCGTCATGCTCGCCGGCGCGGCGCTTTCAGCGCTGCTATTCACGGCGCCGGAGGCGTCCCGGCAAGGAAAAGCGGCTTGGCTCATAGTCGCGGTGATGGTGCCCATACTCGCGATGTTCCTGATGTGGCCGTCTGAGTATGCACTCTTCGAGCGCTCGCCGCTGCTTCACGCCGCCCAACATCTGGGCCTCGTCGGCCTGGGTTTTGTTACCGGTTATGCCGGTCAGCGGTACGCCGCGGGGATCGGCATCGTCGCATCACTG
>CAWFFL010000002.1:0-488778 GCA_963815165.1 Vulcanimicrobiota bacterium | reverse complement strand
AAGTTTTGTCCTTATTTTACAGGCGTTTCCGCCGCACTAGCCTCCGATTTGTCACGGATTTGTCACAGAATCCGAGGTACTGCCCCGTGTCACCCTGAGCTTGTCCGTGTCACCCTGAGCGGAGTCGAAGGGCGACTCGGGCTTAGACCGGGACGGTATCGAGTGCCCGCGCCGCGGCGGCATCGCTTTCCCTGTAGACGTGTAAGTAGCGTTCGGCCGTTATGCGGATATCCGCATGACCGAGACGTTTGCTCACCACTTCTAGCGGCACGCCCTTTTTCGCCAAGAGCGATGCGTGCGTGTCGCGCAAGCAGTGAGCCGTGATCGGCGTGACCTTCGCCCGAACCGCCAGCTCGATCACCCTGTTCCCGAAGCTCCGAGGATTGACGAGCGAGCCATCGGGTCGGGCAAAGACGAGATCGTCGTCCTTGTATCCGGCCCCGAGGATGTTTCGCTCGTTGTCTTGCGCCTCTCGGTGTTGCTTCAAGATTGCGGCCAGCGTGCACGGCATGGTAATCGTGCGCGCTTTGCCGCTCTTGGGCTCCTTGAAGAAGAGCCCTCGGCTATGGGTTCTCGTGAGTGACCGCCGGATCGTGACGGTGTTGGATTCGAAGTCGACGTCCGACCAGCGCAGACCGAGGACTTCTCCTCGCCGCGCTCCGGTGTAGACCGCAAACGCGACGGCCGGATGGAACCAGGGCTCGGCGCTCGGGCCGCCGGATCGCTTGGCGCGCTCTGATGGATTGCGTGCCGCATTGAGAAGCGCGGCCATCTCCGCCTCATTCAAGGCTATCGGCTCAGGCTTCGTCGCCTTTGGTATGTCTTCGGTTTCGAGACACGCGGCGACGTTTCGTGCTACCCACTCTCTGCGGACGCCGAAGTTCAGAGCGCACCGGATGAGATCGTGCAGGTGGTGGACGGTACGGCCGGATAGCGGCCTCCCGCTGACGCCTTTAGCAGACCACTTGGCGTAAGCGTCGATTAGGTGCTCTGGTCGCAGGTCGCTCACTTTGACGTTACCGATCGCCGGCGCGATGTAGTTGCGAAACATCCCCTCGTAGCGTTCGAAACCCGATGCGGACAGCGTCCTGCGCTTGATTTGAAAGAACTCGCCAAAGAGCTCGGCGACGGTGATATTGGGATTACGAAGGCCTTGGCGATGCTTCGCCTGTTCTTTGCGCTTCGCGAGAGTTTCTTCGGCCTCGGATTTGGTGACGTTGTAGAGGGTCTCCCGTTTCTGCTTGCGTTTTCCATTCGTGCTCGGAACGTCGTAGACGATCCGATAGACTTTATCTCGTAGTCGCTTGACTGACCCCATGTTAGGTCGTTCCTTTCACGGGGATTCCAGCGCGCGGGTGTTCGGCGTCGCGGTCCAGGAACTCCCGCAGGGCGGCCTTGGGGATCAGGAACTTCTGCCCGTGGCGTACGCTTCGGATTCTTCCGTCTTGCAACGCTGCATAGATCGCGTTACGGCCGAGGCGCAGAAACGCTTGGGCTTCCTTCGGCGTCAGGACGTCGGGCAGCTCGTCGTAGCGAACGCTTGTGGCTTTCCTGACGATCCGATGTTGGCTCGGGCTTCTGACGTGCGGCTGCGTCACGATCGAGACCGGGCAGCGATCTGTTGCAGCTCGCGCATGGCCATCGCGTCGCGCGCTTCCCGCCGGCGACCTTTTCCATCCATCGTGCCCTCTCCTAAAAACAAAAACGCCCTGGAGCACAATCTCCGGAGCGATTTACCAGCATTATAATGCGTGCGAAAGTCGAATGCTATTCGTCACCCCTATTATACCGCGTGCCACGCTCGCAGCGCACGGAGCCGGACTCGATTTGATTTTAGCGTCCGCGTCCAGGGCTCGCTTCGCTCGACCCTTGAGGGCAGACCCTGGACTCGGCCGCGTTCTGCAATGAATCCGGCTCCGTGCTCTTTCCGTGCTACGCAGGATCTTTTGCCGTGCACAGGCCGTTGCAGAGCCATTCACGCCGCAGTGTTATGTCAGTGCTACCGCGGATAATCCGGCGTTGCAGCTGGACGCGCTCGGCAGTGTTACGACGTGTCTCGGCCGCTATCAGAGCCGTAGCAGTCGCCTAACGTTTTGCGTGCGATCGGCGCTGCAGCTCCGTTGCTCTGAAGTGCGCGATCGCATCACATCGCTGAACGCGACGTTGCACCCGCGTACCAGTGGCGTGACGCGCATCGAGGGTTTTTCATGACGCAAGCCGGTGGTTGTACGGACAACGCCTGCCGGCGCCGTCCGCCCAACCAGATCTGGGAGCGGGGTCGCGGCCCTGACGGTCCGCTCAGCCCGCGTCAAGACGAGCAATCGAGACTGCCCTAGCGATGCCGTTCCTCGTTCGCCAGTCCGAGTGCTTCGTCTTCACCCAAATGCGAACGCCCGCCGACGTCATCGAGCAGCTCACGGCCGAGTTGACGACGGTGCGGAACGCGCCGGGTCGGCGGAGCCACGCGCGTATCGCCTGTCGGGCTCGCCAGGCCCCGTTCGAAATCCGTAAACGCGGTGATAAGCTCCGGCGCCTCGAAAGCCCGATTTCGCCGTCCAGCTCGGATCGATGCGAGAATATTCGCATTGACGAGACGATCGACGGCCTGGTTCGTGGCAAGGAAGCTTCGACCGATAAGCGCTGCGGCGCTGTTCACGGTCAAAATGGGTAGCGCGGGCAATTTCTGGAGAAGGATGTCCGTCGCGGAGCCGCGGCGCACGGTGCCGAGCCGCTCGCGCCAAGACTCCTCCAACTCGTCGACACGCCCTTCGAACGTCGTCGCGTCCAACACGGAACGCTGCGCTGCTGACGCGAAGCGTCCGACCCACAGATTCAGGCCGTCGTGAGCAGCCTTGCCGTCTGGTGCCCCTTCATAACGCGTGGCGATTAAACCGTCGATGTAATCATTCGCCCGCGTGGCCAGCACCAACGAGATTGGAGGCAGTGCGCGCGGCGCAAGGCCGCGCCGTCGTAAGACGAGGTGGATCAAAGCGCGTCCGACGCGACCGTTACCGTCGACGAAAGGATGGATCGTCTCGAACTGCGCGTGTGCGATCGCGGCCTGCGCGACAGCCGGAAGCTGGTCGTCGTTACAGAACGCGCACAAATCTTCCAAGAGCGGCTCGACGCTTTCCGGTGGCGGCGGAACGAAGCTCGCACTGCACGGATTGTAGCCACTGCCGCCAATCCAGTTCTGAATCGTCCGCAGCCTGCCCGCATGCTCGCTGAGGTGCGTCGTCGGCGAGTAGACGCCGGTGAACCTCGAGCAAAACGTCGACAGTAATAGGGTCGCCTTCACCGATGGCCTGCGTGCCGAAAGTCATGGCGTCGATGTTACCGAGCACCTCGACCGCCGTCACATCCGTTGGGGCTTCGCCAAACTCGCGCGCGGCATCCGCGCGGAGCAATCGGCGCGCGCCGATTTCGAGGCCTTCGATGCGCGACGACGCTACCGACTCGGCGCGCAAAAGCAGGCGCGCAAGCGCCTCGGTGTCGATCAGCGCGCGCGCGCGCACGTTGAGCCGCGCGATCGCACTTTCTGCATCCGCGACATCGGCTGCGACATCCCCGTCGAGCATGATCGACCGCCCGGCTAACGTATCGGGGAAGTACACCCGGTAGTCGCACGGGCGGCGCTCTTTGCGCGGTAGGCCGCGGAGGCTAAAGGGCGGCTCCCAGCGGCGGATCTCAAAATAAGCCATGGCTGTATTTTAGGTTAGCAAATAACCTGAAATAAGGCTAGGCCTTATTTTGGGTTCTAGTCCTTGGCGGCAGCGTAGGGGGATTGAAGCCTATTATGGCAAACTTGCCATACTTGAGATTGCAGCCATACCTTTTATGAGCAACAGAAACGCCGAAGTCGAAGTTGAAATCGGAGACGTGAACATCTTCGAGCAACTCGGGTTGCCGAACCCTGAAGAACGCCTTCGCAAGGCGCGACTCATGAACGTTATCAACGCCGCGGTGAAACGCCGGGGCCTTTCGCAAAGGGACGCAGCGGAGGCTACCGGCTTGAACCAGGCGGACATCTCCAGGATCCAGCACGGCCGTGGAGCACGCTACTCCACAGATAGACTGTTGAATATCCTGGCGCGACTTGGAATTGACGTCGAGATAGTCCAGCGCCACAGCAGCGCCGGCGAGCTGGTCATCGAGGTGCGCGAACTCTTGCGCGGAGGCGGAGGGCCTGGCAGCCAGGCGTTAGGGGATTGACGAACCAAAGTTTCGGCGTGCTCGAAGAGGCCCAACTCGCGGTAGAGAAGGGCGGCATGACTCCGTACCATGCCGTCTACTTCGCGCACGAGCTCACGAAGCGCTCACCTAGCAACAGCGTCGAGCGGCTGACAAACGCGCTTGCCGACGCCCAGGTCGATCTGAACCCACATCAAATCGACGCCGCACTCTTCGCCGTTCGCAATCCACTGTCGCAAGGCGTCATCTTAGCCGACGAGGTCGGGCTGGGTAAAACGATCGAAGCGGGACTGCTGCTCGCGCAGCGCTGGGCCGAGCGAAAGCGCCGACTGCTGGTTATCGTGCCGGCGAATCTGCGCAAGCAGTGGGCACAGGAGCTGGCGGATAAGTTCTACTTGCCGTCAGCCATTCTCGAGGCCAAAACGTTCAATGCCGCTCTAAAGGCGGGCAACCTGAATCCGTTCGAGCAGAGTGGCGTAGTCATCTGCTCTTATCAGTTCGCTCGGTCGAAGGAAGCATACGTCAAAGCGACGCGCTGGGATCTGGTCGTCATCGACGAAGCGCATCGTCTTCGAAACGTCTACAAGACGTCGAGCCGGATCGCGCAATCGATTAAGCACGCAACCCAAGCCCACCCGAAAGTCCTGCTGACGGCGACTCCATTGCAGAACTCGCTGCTGGAGCTCTATGGGCTCGTCAGCATCATCGACGAGTACGTTTTCGGCGATCTGAAAAGCTTTCGCATCCGATTCAGCGACCGGACGACAACGAATTGCGCGAGCTTGAGGGAGCGCATGACGAACGTCTGCAAACGCACGCTGCGCAGACAGGTTCTCGAGTACGTCAAGTACACAAACCGGCATGCCTTTGTGCAGGAGTTCGTCCCGTCCGAACCCGAGCAACGGCTCTACGATCTCGTTTCCGACTATCTCGCAGCGGCCGGCGCTCTACGCGTTGCCGCCAAGTCAACGTCAACTGATGACGCTCATCCTCAGAAAGCTGCTTGGCGTCGTCAACCTATGCGATCACCGGAACGCTGGACGGCTTGGTAAGACGGCTCGACGCAATCGCCGCAAGGGACGACGGACAAGCGACCGGCGACGCTGAGGTCGCGGACGACGTTGAGAACGTCGACGAGCTGGCCGATGAGTGGGAAACCGAAAGCGACGACGGCGACGAAGGCAACGAAGCTGCCGCGCTCGCGCCGGAGCAGCTTGAAGAGGTCCGCGCCGAGAGCGCAGCGGCTACGCGAGTTTGCAAGTCTAGCTCGCTCGATCATCAAGAACTCGAAGGGTGAGGTTCTGCTCTCTGCCTTACGGCGCGGATTCAAGGCTGCAGTCGAGGGCGCAGCACGGCCGCAGCCTGCCGACGCTGCAGCAGAAGGCCATCATTTTCACCGAGTCCCGCCGCACGCAAGACTACTTGTTTCGAGATTCTGCAGCAGACCGAATTTCAGGATCGTATTGTCCTTTTCAACGGCACGAACAGCGACGAGCTTTCGCGCAGCATCTACCGAGCATGGCTTGAGCGACACGCCGGCACGGATCGCGTCAGCGGATCGCCGAGCGCTGACATGCGCGCCGCGCTTATCGAATACTTCCGTGATGAAGCGACGATCATGATCGCGACTGAAGCCGCCGCGGAAGGTGTCAACCTGCAGTTCTGCAATCTCGTCGTGAACTATGATCTGCCTTGGAACCCGCAGCGGATCGAGCAACGCATCGGCCGCTGCCACCGCTATGGGCAGAAGTTCGATGTCGTCGTCGTTAACTTTCTGAACAAGGCCAATGCGGCCGACGTTCGAGTCTACGAGCTCCTGGACGAGAAATTTAAGCTCTTCAGTGGCATTTTTGGCGCCAGCGATGAGGTGCTTGGCGCCGTCGAGTCGGGCGTAGACTTTGAAAAGCGCATCGCATCGCATCTATCAGCAGTGCCGAACGCCGCAGCAAATCGAGTTCGAGTTCGATCAGCTGCGCAAGCGAGCTTGAGACGGATATCTCTGCGCAGGAAGCCGCCACGCGGGAGAAGCTTCTCAACAACTTCGATCAGGAGGTTGTCGAGAAGGTTCGCGTTGAGAGCTCGCGCCGCGCTGGATCGATACAACGCTCGGCTGTGGGAGCTCACGCGCTTCCTGCTCGCCGACGATGCCGACTTTGATGATCGGACATTACGCGTTCACGCTGCGCCGCAATCCGTTCGAAGGCGAACCGATCCATCCTGGTCCGTACCGGCTTGCGAAGGATGTTGAAGATGCGAACACGTATCGAATCGGCCATCCGCTGGCGCAACGTCTCTTGGAGCAGGCGAGATCGCTCTCGGTTCCACCAGCCGAAGTGACGTTTCAGCTCTCCGACGGCGGCAAGCGCATCAGCCTTCTTCAACCGCTAATCGGCTGCAAGGGGTGGCTCACGCTACGCCAGACCACGATCTCCGGCCTGGAGCCAGAGGATGAGCTGATCTTCGCAGCGGTCACCGATGACGGCGAAAAGCTCGACCCCGACCAATGCCGCCGACTGTTCGATCTCGATGCGACGGTCGGCGAGGTCGCATGACATGGAGCGACTCGCGGCGAGACTCGACGATGCCTACGGCTCGCGCACGATGCCGTGCTTATGGACGCCATTGCGCAACGTAACGGCGACTGGTTCGACGATGAGATGGAAAAGCTCGATCGCTGGGCCGAGGACCTTCGCTCCAGCCTCGAGCGAACTGACGAAGCGGAGGCCGCGCTCAAGGAAGCTCGCAAGGCGGCCGCGTCGCGCCGACCCTGCCCGAAAAGCTGGAGCGGCAACGCGACATCCGAAAGCTCGAAGCGAAACGCGATGAGGCATGGCGTGAATATGACCGCGCGGGCCGCGAGCTCGATTCAAAGAAGGAAACGCTGCTTGATGATATTTCTCGCCGACTCGAGCGAACGACTGAGGAGAAGGAGATTTTTACAATTCGCTGGCGGATCGCATGACGCAAACTAAACTCGACATGCGGCATACTGATGCAGAGCTAGACACTCGGCTCGACGGCGCGTCGCTCGACATCGCGGCCGAGAAGCGCCGAGAATTGATCGAACTCTTCCCCGAGGTCGAAGCGAAGACGGTCAGATCGATTTTGATCGGCTTAGCTTGGCGCTAGGCGAGTCCGTTGAAAGCGGCAAGGAACGCTACGGCCTAGCTTGGCCCGGCAAAGCGGAATGCTTCAAGACGATCCAGACTCCGAGTATGGCTACGCTGCTGCCAGCGCCCGATAAAAGCGTCGACTTCGACAAGACCCAAAACGTGATCATCGAAGGTGACAATCTGGAGGTTCTCAAGCTTCTGCAGAAGTCGTATCTCGGGAAGATCAAGATGATCTACATCGATCCACCGTACAATACGGGCAACGACTTCATCTATCCGGACGACTATAGCGAATCGCTTAAAACGTACTTGAGTATACCGGCCAAGTCGACTCCGACGGCAAACGCTTCGGCACCAACACCGACGCGGACGGCCGCTTCCATTCGAAATGGCTCAACATGATGTACCCGCGACTGTATCTTGCGCGAGATCTGCTACGCGATGACGGTTTGATCTTCGTCAGCATCGACGACACTGAGATGAGTTCGCTGAGGTGTATCATGAACGAAATTTCGGCGAGGAGCTATTCTGCGGAACCATAAAACGCCGTGCCGCCCGAAAGACGGCCTTCTTGAGTCACACGATGTCTGACATCTGCGATTATGTTGTGGTTTACTCGCGAGGCAGCGGCATCCCCGTTAGTGTCGCGCCGATCGCGGATGACACTCGCCCGGTCTTCAACGAAGGCAATAAATCCTGCGAACGGTCAATTGCGGGCCTGGGACTGAGGCCCGATGTCCAGAGTGGCGTATACGAAAAAGGCACACACACGACGTGCTCACCGACCCGCTAGTGACCTGGATGTGAGGATAACCACAAATCGAGGCTGTAGTTTAGGAACAACGAGGAATAAAGTCCAGGAGACTCTAGATGACTACTAGATCTTCGGTGTACGGACGAAGCATTTGGGTTCCGCAGCGAAATGTTCTCCCCGAAGAAAAACTTGCGGCCAAGGCGCTTAGCGATCTTCTCGACGATCCGCAATATGTACAACGAAAAAGGCTCAGAGGAGCTCGGAGGCCCTCATGGGCGAGAAGGAACATTTTCCCCAACCCTAAACCGCGGAACCTTGTTAAGTACTTGGAACGGCGTGCGGTCTCGGGCGAGAAGAGCTTTTCTTGGATTTTTTCGCGGGCTCGGAGACCGCGCAGACGCTGCTCGAGTTGAACGCTGAAGATGAGAGGGTCGGAGATGATGCTTGTGCAACTTCCTGAACCGACGAGACGCGAAAATTATCCGACGATTGTCGACATTTGCGAGGAACGCGTCGACGTGTCATCAGGAAGCTCGACGACGCCGACGCTGGAAAGCTTCGACATGGGCGACAAGAGCGTCACAAGATCGAGGCTTTCGCGTCTTTAGGCTCGCAGAATCGAATGTTAAAGAATGGGATGCTGGCGTCTCCGCACGACGTCGACGCGCTGAAGGAGCAGTTAAAGCTTGACGTCGACCACCTCCGGCATGGCCGTACAGATCTCGACATCGTGTACGAGGTGCTCTTGAAAAGCGGCTATCCGCTCTGCGCGAAGATATCCACCGACGAGATCGCGGGCAAACGAGTCTACAGCGTCGCGGACGGAGCGTTCCTGATCTGCCTGGAGCGGAAGCTGAGCTTAGAGCTGATTCGGGCGATCGCCGCGCGGGCGCCGGAACGCGTGCTTTGCCTCGACGAAGGTTTCGCCGGCAACGATCAGCTCAAGACGAATGCCGTCCAAACCTTCAAGGGCAAGAACATAACGTTTCGTACACTATGAGACAAAGCATCAAGGAGAAGCCCAACCCGGTACGGCGACGACGCTCAGAAGGAGCGGGGCAACAGTCGGCTCGCGCCCGCGGCGGAGATTCTAATCGGCGAAATACGCACGCGCGAGAAGTGGCTGCGCAGCCTTGGGATCGAGCGGCTCTACATCTTCGGATCGTATGTCAAAGGAACTAATCACAGCCTGAGCGACCTCGATATTCTCGTACGCTTCACTCGGCGCCATAGAGGCGGTTACTTTGCCATGGCGCGCATTAAAGCGACGCTCGAAGAGGAGCTCGGCGTCAAGGCGGATGTGCAACTCGCGGATCGGGTTCCGGGGGAGAGCGCCGTCTGGCTCGAGGCCGTGCGTGCCTTCTAGGCGGTATAAACCAGATGATCCGAAGCAAAAGTTGCAGGATATCGCAGAACGCTTCATTTTGATCAGGGAGTTTCTCGGAGGCATAGATCGTGAGGAGTTCCTCAAAGACAAGAAGACAAACCACGCCGTCGCAAAGGTCATGGAAGAAATCTGCGAAGCCGCCTATTGGTTCGCGAAGAGCGAACATTCCGAACCGATCCGCAAGAAATATCCAGAGGTGAACTTTCGCGTCTTTGGCGACGCCGGTAACATCATCCGTCACATGTACTGGGGCATTGACTACGCGCGCCTTTGGGATGATTTACACGGCGGAGCGACATCGCGGCTCTGGAAGAGATGCTGGAGGCCGAGGTCCCGTTTTACCGCCGGGTCTTCGATGCGGGTAAACCGTGAAGCTGCAGTTCGACCCGCACCAACAGTTCCAAATCGACGCCGTCGACGCGATCGCGGACCTCTTCGACGGCCAACCCCAGAGCGAGCCGACGTTTAGCATCATCAAGGTTTCCGAAGCCGATGACCTCTTTACCGGTCACGAACGCAGCGAACTCGGTGTGGGCAACAATCTACTCCTGAGCCCGGAAACGTTGCATGGCAACTTGCGCATGATTCAGCGGCGAAACTGGATCGATGTCGGGGATCCGGACGCGGCCATCGAAGCGTGGGATGTCTTCGACCAGCTCGCCGATCGCGCCCGGTCCTGCCCTCACTTTTCGGTCGAGATGGAGACGGGCACGGGCAAGACCTACGTCTACCTGCGCACGATCTTTGAGCTGGCGAAGCGGTTACGGCTTTCACGAAGTTCGTTATCGTAGTTCCAAGCGTCGCAATACGCGAAGGTGTGCTCAAAAACATCGAGATTACCGCCGACCACTTTCGAAATCTCTTCGATAACGCTCCCTTCGAATATTTCGTCTATGACGCCAAGCGAATCAATCGGTTGCGTCAGTTCGCGACTGCAAACACGATCCAAATCGCTATCATCAACATCGACGCGTTTCGCAAGAACTTTACGGGCACGGAAGACGAGCGCAAGAGCAACGTTATGTATAAGGAGAGTGACCGGCTCTCCGGGCGGCAGCCGATCGAGTTCATCCAGGCGGTGCGTCCGATCGTCATTATCGACGAGCCGCAATCAGTCGACAACACGGAGAAAGCGCAGGACGCCATAAAAGCGCTCAATCCGCTCTGCACGCTGCGATACTCCGCGACGCACCGCCAGCCCTACAATCTCGTGTATCGACTCGATCCCGTTCGGGCCTTCGAGCTGCGACTCGTCAAGCAGATCGTTGTTGCCAGTGCCACCGCCGACGGGATTGCGGCAGAGCCCTACGTCCGCGTCGACGAGATTCGGTACAAGCCGACGATCCAAGCCAAACTGCACATCCTCGGCAAGACTCCCGAGGGGCCGAAGCCGCGGAGCATAACCGTCAAGAACGGCGCGGATCTTTGGTAGCTCTCCGACGACCGCGAAGAGTACCGCAATGGATTCGAAGTCGCGGAGATCAATGCCGAGCCGGGAGCGGAGTTCATTCGGTTCAGTGGGGGGCGGCGGCTTCGGCCCGGCGAGGAGATCGGCGGCATGCGCGACGACGTTTGGCGGGTGCAGATCCGCCACACCGTCAAGCGGCACCTCGACCGCGAGATGCAAATGCGCGATCGTGCCGTCAAAGTGCTGAGCCTGTTTTTCGTGGACCGAGTGGCAAACTATCGCGAGTATGATTCCGCTGGTCATGCGAGGGCCGGGAAATTCGCCGAGTCTTTGAGGAAGAGCTCCAAGCGCTGGCGCGAGACGATTACTATAAGCCCCTGACTTGGCTCGCGCTGCCCATGCAACGCCTGCACGACGGCTACTTCGCACAGGACAAGAAACGCTTTAAGGATACGCGCGGCGATACGCAGGCCGATGATGAGGTCTACAACCTCATCATGAAGGATAAGGAACGGCTGCTCTCGCCAGAGGAGCCACTGCGTTTTATCTTTTCGCACTCAGCGCTGCGCGAAGGGTGGGATAATCCCAACGTGTTCCAGATCTGTACGCTCAACGAGACGCGCAGCGCAATGAAGAAGCGGCAGGAGATCGGACGCGGCCTGCGCCTTCCGGTCGACGCAAACGGCTGCCGCGTGATGGACGACTCGATCAATAAGCTCTTCGTGATGGCCAACGAATCGTACGAGCAGTTTGCGCGGACATTGCAATCGGAGTACGAAGAAGATTGCGGGGTGACTTTCGGCAAAGTGGGGTTGAGCGCGATTGCGCGATTGACCCGAATCGTTGACGGTCGGGAAGAACCGATCGGCGATGAAGCTGCGCGCAATATCAAGGCTGCGCTCGAAGCTCAGAAGATGCTCGAGCCTGATGGGCAAATTGGTCGCGCCTTCGACCCGACCGCGAAAGATTTCGCGCTGGAGCTACCGGCCGATCTGCGCGACCTCGCGCCGTCGGTCGTCGATTTGCTCGCGAGCCATCGACTGGAGCGTTACGTCCGCAGAGAGCGCGACGAGGTGACCGCACAGTTGAAGAAACAGGTTGAGCTTGGCCAGGATTTTAAAGAGCTTTGGGACCGCATCAAGCCGAGGACGACGTACCGAGTCGAATTCGATACCGGTCAGTTCGTAAACGCAGCGTGCCTGGCAATCGGGAGGATGGAAAAAATCCACGAGCCTGTGGTCAAAGTTACGACGGGAGCGCTAGAAGTTAAGCGGGCCGGAGTCAACGTCATTCCCGCAGCCGCGGCACAAGAGCAAGTCGACTTCTCGAGCAAAGCTCTGCCCGATATACTTGCCTATCTCCAAGAACAAACGGAGCTAACCCGATCAACGCTGGCGAGGATACTCTGCGAGTCTGGCCGACTATCGGAGTTTTTCCTAAACCCGCAGCGATTCATGGATCGCGTTGCAGGCATTCTCAAAAATGAGTTGCACCGTTTGCTGGTCGATGGAATCAAGTACGAGCGACTGGAGGGCACTGGAAGCGAGGCGGAGTGGGAGATGACCCGGTTCGAGAACAGCAGGCTCGTTGGTTACTTGAACTCTCTCCAAGTCAAGAAATCGATCTACGACCGCATCCCGTACGATTCCGACATCGAGCGCCGCTTCGCCGAAGATCTGGACGCGCGCGACGACATAAAACTCTTCGTGAAGTTGCCTACGTGGTTCGTCGTCGACACCCCCATCGGAACGTATAACCCTGACTGGGCCATCGTCAAGCACGACCGGTCCATGCTCTATCTGGTGCGGGAAACGAAGGGCACCAAGGACTTCCTGAAGCTGCGAACCTCGGAAGCCGACAAGGCGCGCTGCGGGGAGCGGCATTTCGAAGCGCTTGGCGTTTCTTTCATGGTCGTAACTTGCGCCGCCGACGTCTAAGTTATCGTTGCCGCGGGACCCCGGCCGCGTGGTAGCGTCCCGCTCGTCGACGTGCGCGCCGAATCTCTGCCGCCGACATGCCGTTCGATGGCCTTAGGTTGGACTGATTCTTGTCTTACGTTCCGCCGCAAACTCCTCGTCCGTAAGGCCGCCCCGAAAGATGTCTTCGTTAAGGATTTGGAGCAGAACGGGGTAGTCGTGCTCTTGCGCCGTTATTTGCCCGCCGCTGATAAAACGCGAAGGTTGGTAGCCTAAGCGGCGCAGCTCCTTTCGGAAATCCTCGATACCTACTTCAGCAAGATGACCGCGTTCCTCTATTGCCTGTAGGCGTCTGCGAAGTCGCGGTTTGTTGCGGCAGGCCTCCGACAGTCGGCTTAACGTCTCGTCGGACAGTGGTAACGTCCGGGCGATTGTTCTCACCCATCCGCGGATCTTTGTGTCAACACCGGTTAACTCGTAAAAGAGCGCTTCGAAAACTGTCGGTCGGATAATTTCGATACGATCGGGTCGAAGAATGAGGTCGAATCGATTCTCGACAACAAAAATCGGGTTCGCGATGACGGTAAGTGTTTCGCCAAATTCGAAAAGGCCCCAGCCAGGTTTTGCAACTTTCATAGGGTTCGTCTTACGTATATACGCGGTGCGGCGTTCTGGCCGGTTACCGACGACAACTGCATAAAACGTTAAGGCCTTTGCCGGGAGGTCGCCGCTGGCGAGCTGCTCCATCGCATCAACGTTGACGACAAGTTCGCGTAACGCAACCTCCTCATCACGGTCCTCCAGGGATACTGAGAAATATTCATCGCTTTCGAGGTCGGCTTCAATTGAGTAATGCCGACGCTGGAGATTGTCGACTTCGCTTTCCGTCTCATCGACAAGTCCGCGCAAATATTCGGTTACCGCGCGAGCCGTGTCAAGGACTCCAAATTCATATCCGCTCGACTGCTTCCACGCGACGACTAGCGCAACATCAGGTCGTTGGCCTGGCACTAGGGTCCACCTAGCGCTAGGAGAACGTGCTCCCGACGGACGACGCTGATTTCATCTCCGGGGCGCGGCGAAGTCTTGGTAATCAGGTAGCCGGTGAAGCCATTCATTGTGGTCACCGTCCAGATGCGATAGCCAGCAAGATAAAGAAGTGGGTTTAGTTGAATCATTCGACTGCGCACGTAGACCACTCCGATGACAAAGAGTATCAGCACATAGGCAGCAATATCGCCGGCAGTTGGTTCGGGAATTACGAGCAACGGGAGTAGATAAGCGGAAATGTAACCGCCTACGTCCGGTCCTCGATCATCGCACGAGGCTATGACGGCGGTTATCGGCGAACGCCGCTTCCAAAACGCAAACACGCTCCAGAGCCAACCGGCTCCGATAACCGACAAGCCGAGGCAAGTGGCTCGCAGCGGCGCTGCGTCGAAACGGAAGGCCAAAGCTAGAAACAACGGAGCAAATGAGCTGAGAAAGAGAATGGAGTCGACGTATGCGCGGTTCCGAAAACGCATGGTAAAGAGCCCTGCTCTTTGCCGTCCGGCTTCTATCTCATGGTAACGCACGACGATCGACGACCTCAGGCTTGCCTGGAAGCTCACCGTCGTAGTCGCGGAACGATACGTACGCTCATAGCGAACGTACGTTCGCCGTGCAAGCGCATCTTACCTTGCTGTGCTTAGCCAGCAAGAAGCCGAATGGAGCGTGGCTTTTGAGATGCCTTGCTTGGTAGCAACGCCGCAAGCCTCGGCGGGCACCCAAAATGTACCACCCGCGGGCACTTGAAAATGTACCAGGGGTCGGTGGGCACTTGAAAATGTACCAGCCCACCTGATCCAGCCCGGGCATGCCAAGTCGGCGTCGCATAGTCGAGGCCGTGAACAAGCTGAGCATGACCGAGCACGAAACGATTCTAAGCCTGCTGCGCCTGGGATGGAGCGAACGGCGCATCGCCCGCGAGGGCGGCCATCACCGCGCGACGATCCGGCGCATTCGGCGCGAAGCCGGGCTGCTGCCGGCAAAATGTACCACCCCGATCGAAGTGCCCACCGACCCCGCGCCGTCCGAGCCGCAAAGTGTACCGGAAGTGGCCACCGACTCGGCGACGACCCGCAGCAGCGCCGCGCCTTTTGGGGACTTCATCGTCGGCGAGTTCGCGAAGGGCCGCAATGCGACGGCGATCTACCAAGACCTGGTCGAACACCACGGCTACAGCGGCTCGTATGACGCGGTCAAGCGTTTCATCCGCAAGCTGCGGAAACGGGAGCCGAAGATCAGCTGCCGGTTTGAGACCGAGCCGGGCCAAGAAATGCAGGTGGATTACGGCGAAGGCGCGCTGGCACGCGATCCGCGCACCGGCAAGTACCGCCGGCCGCGGCTCTTTACGCTCACGTTGAGCAACAGCCGGCACACGTTTCAGAAAGCTGTATGGAACTCATCGACGGAGATCTGGTGCCGACTGCATGAAGAAGGCTTTGCGTATTTCGGCGGCGCCGCGCAGACGATTCGCTTCGACAACCTCAAAGAGGGCGTGATCAAGCCCGACGTCTACGACCCGCAGCTCAACGCGCTCTACGCCAAGCTGCTCGAGCACTACGGCGTCGCGCCGCTACCCTGTCGGCCCTACGCACCCGATCTCAAGGGCAAGGTGGAATCGGCGGTCGGCTACGTTCAGAAGACCGCGCTCAAAGGCAAACGCTTTGAGAGCATCGAGGAGCAGAACGCATACCTGGTTCGTTGGAATGAACGCTGGGCCGCGACACGCATCCATGGCACCACCAAACGCCAAGTGCAGGCGATGTTCGACGAAGAGCGGCCGTTCTTGCAGCCGCTGCCGGCAACGCGTTTTGAGTACTACCGCATCTGCCAGCGCACGGTCCACTTCGACGGCTACATCGAAGTGGACAACGCCTACTACTCAGCGCCCCCACGATACGTTGGCCGTAAGGTGGTCACGCACGTGGGCCGCCTATGGATCCGCATCCTCGACCCAGCGAACTACGAGTGCGTTCGGGAGCATTCGATCGCGCTGCACAAAGGCCAGCGGCGAACGATCGATGCCGATCGGCCCAAACAAACGCCGGTGAAGGTGGAGCAACTTGCCGCACGCATCGCCGGCGCCGGACCTGGCTGCAAAGCCTTTGCGCATAAGCTCGTCGAGGAGCGCGGCCCTGTTGCACTGCGGGCGCTCTACGGAATGCTCGACTTACTGCGCCGCTACGAAGCCGAGGCCGTGGACCGAGCCTGTGCGTTTGCCGCGGCTTCCGACATTGGGAGCTTTAAGTTCTTGCGGACCTACCTCTCCCACCATGCGACACCGCTACAGCTCAAGAGCGAACATCGGATCATCGCGCCGATCGAGACCTACGCCACGCACTTCACGACGTTAACGCAAGGAGCACGTTCATGACCACTGACGAACTGGACCGATCGCTTCGACAACTGCGCTTAGGCGGAATGGCAGACGCCGTTTCGGTTCGGTCGCAGCAGGCTCGCGCCGAGAACCTGGGGCCATTGGACTTCATCAGCTTACTCGTGCATGACGAGTTGCAACGCCGCCGAGACCGGCTGATTGGTCGGCGCGTCAAGGCCGCCGGATTTCGCGATCAAAAAACCCTCGATACGTTCGACTGGAAGTTCAACACGCTTGATCGTGCGCTCATCTTCGAGTTGGCAAGCTGCCGCTTCATCGAGCAGCACGAGGACGTTCTGCTACTCGGCAACGCCGGCGTTGGCAAGAGCCACATCGCGCAGGCGCTGGGTATGGCGGCCATTGTGGCCGGCTTCCGCGTGCTCTACCGCGAGGCGCACGTGCTCTTCGAAGATATGCTGTTGGCTAACGCGACCGCTGGGCGAACGGAGGCGATTAGAACCTACAGCGAGATTCCGTTGCTCATCATTGATGACTTGGGGATGCGCAAACTGCCGGCCAATGCCGCCGAAGATTTGCTTGAGATCATCATGCGCCGCTACGAGCGCGGCTCGACAATCCTGACATCGAATCGCCCGCTCGACGATTGGCCCAAACTCTTCGGCGACACGCCGGCGGTTGCGGCGTTTCTCGATCGCCTCATGCACCACAGCCACCTCATTGAAATACGCGGTAAGAGCTATCGACTGCACGAGCATAGCCTCACCGCTCGAAGCAGGAGGACAAAGGCTACGGCCTAATGATCGCGACAAAGATCACAACGCTCGGGCCGGTACACTTTCAGCTGCCCATGCCCGGTACACTTTCAACTGCCCGCCGAGGAACAGGGCAGCACGCGTGCCATCGAGCGAACCTTGCGTTTCCGCTTCAACGGAGTTCGCATGGACCCGCAAAGCAACTTCACATTACCCCGTTTGCTGTGTTCCGTGCAGCCGCCGTGTCACATTTTGTCACGGACGGGTCGGAAACGGTTTGAATCGGGAGGGATGGTTCGGGAACGAGTGCGTCGGAAAAACCTGACAGGATAACACTTTTCGGTAACGGGCGGGATCGGCTGGAATCCCCGAGCGTGGGTTCGACTCCCGGCCATCCCATGAAAATCGACGTTATTTTATGGGCATTTCGCGCGGCTGACTTCACACTTTCTTCACGAACCGCTGCTACCTTGAACGAGGAGCAGTCTTCGAACGGGAGGTAGGCATGCTCGCAATTCGTCTCGCGACCACCGTGCTTGCCGGGTCTGCGATCCTGGCGGCGTGCGGGACCGGTTCGGCGCTCGCGCCGCCAAACGTGGCGCTCAATAGCCGATACATCGGAAGGGCGCTCGCAGTGAACGGAAGGCTGGTAACGTTTCCTGACCGGAGCGCGAAGCCGCATCCCTTGTCTTCTACACGTGAGTACATCATCAACAACTACGGTAGCTACGCCGACATTTTTAACTATCCGAAGAGCGATGAGCAGATCGGTACGATCAATAACGTCGGCGGACAGGGATGCACGAACGTCCTCTACGGCTACGGGAAGAAGATCATCTGGATCGTCGCGGCCTATAACCAGATCACGGAGTACGAGGTCCCCATGAAGCCGATTAAGACGCTCACTGACTCCGTCGGCACGCCAACCAGCTGCGCCATGAATACCAGCGGCGACCTTGCAGTCGGGATCTACGGTGCGCCGGGTAGCGGCGATGTCGTGATCTACAAAAACGCGAGCGGTTCGGGTACCGCTTACACCACGCCGTTGGCCCACGAGTTCTTCGACGGCTACGACAACCAGGGAAATCTCTTTGCCGACGGCGATAACCGCCGCGGTTACTTTGCGCTAGTCGAGCTTCCGCGGGGCAGCGCTAAGTTCAAAACGATCACGACGAGCAACGCTGTTGGGTTCCCGGGCTCCGTCCAGTGGGACGGCAAGTACTTGGTGGTAACCGATCAAACAGCGAACGCGATGCATCAATATACGGTCACCGGAACGAAGGCGACCTTGAAGAATACTATAACGCTCATGGGTTCCGGCGACTGCGCGCAGACCTGGATCGGCAAGGGTGTTGTCTTTTGCGCGGACAACGGCGGCGAGGTTTTTCAGTACCCCGCCGGAGGTTCACCGATTGCAGTCCTTACGGGCAACTATGACATCCCGCTCGGCACAGTAGCAGCTAACAAATAAACTGCATTTTTTGTTCCTGAGCGGCTTTTAGCAGTTACGTCCGGTTCGCACTCAGGCCCCGGAACTGCAATAATGGCCCTACGTCCGGATCTTTGCCATAAAATGCGCGGAACATCGGTCCGTAGTCTTCGGAGTCGCCGCGAGAGAGAATCGCGAAAGCGTTGTCCGTTTGCGCGCGTAAGGCCGCCGTGGTCGAGGAACCACTGGTACACGTCATCATCGAGCATCTCGCTCCACATGTATGCGTAGTAGCCGGCGGCGTATCCGCTTGCCCAAACATGCGCGAAGTACGTTGAACGATAGCGTGGCGGGATAGCGGGGAAATCCGTGCCCGATGTGTGGAGAGCGTGAACTTCAAACGCATCGACGTTCTGCAATGGTGCGCTCGCAGGCAACGAATGCCAGGCCATGTCGAGTTCGTCGGCCGCCAAGCCCTCGCCCATCGAATAGCTTTCGTTGAAATTTGCGGCGCTCTCCATCTTGTCTATCAGCTCTTGAGGCATCGGTTCGTGCGTTTTGTAGTTTAGGGCGTAGTGTTTGAGCACGGATGGATAAAGCGCCCAATGCTCGTTGAACTGTGACGGAAACTCTACAAAGTCTCGCGGGCGAGCGGTGCCTGAGAGCGTCGGGTATTTCTCGTCGGCGAAAAACGCGTTGAGTGCGTGCCCGAACTCGTGGAACATCCCCTTTACGCTATCGATCGTCAGCAGCGTCGGCTCTCCTGGGGGCCCTTTCGGAATGTTCTCAACGTTGTAGACGACAGGCTTGGTTCGCAGCAGCGTGGAGTAAACTGTAAACGAGTTCATCCACGCACCGCCTTGCTTGTCATCCCGTTTGAAGAAATCGAAGTACATAAGCGCGAGCGGCGCACCGTTCTTATCGAACACTTCGAAAACGCGCACATCGGGCTGCCAGACGGGAAGGTCGTGGCGCTCTTTGAACGTGATGCCATAGAGCTGATTGGCCGCATAAAAGAGGCCATTCTCCAGCACGTTGTTGAGTTCGAAATAGGGCCTAAGCTCGTTGTCATCAACGTTGTACTTCGCCCTACGAACCTGCTCCGCGTAGTAGTTCCAATCAAAGGGCTGCAATTGAAAATGTTGGCCGTCCCCGTCAATTTGCGCTTGAATCTGCGCGGCTTCTTGTGCGGCTTTACCGCGGGTGGGGCCGATGAGCCCCCGCAGGAATGCCTGCACGGCGGCAGGCCGGTGCGCCATTTCTTGCGTGAGCTGGTATGCGGCGAAGTTTGGATAGCCGAGCAATTGTGCTTTGTCCGCGCGTAGTTTGGCAATCTGCGCGATCGTAGAACGGGCATCGTTGTCGTCGTTCTTCTCGGTGCGCGTCCAGGAGTTCTCGAAGAGCTGTTGTCGAGTTTCGCGGTTTTGCAGCAGTGTCAGCGCGGGCTGTTGCGTCGTATTCTGCAGCGCTATTAGGTAGCCGCCGGGATCACGCTTGGCTGTCGCTGCCTGCTCGGCGCCGGCAATCGCACTATCGGTCAGGCCCGCGAGTTGGTTCCTGTCGTGAACAACGAGCGCGTTTGCCGTCGTCCCGGCGAGCAGTTTGCGTTCGAAGACGGTTTGCAGCGTCGCGAGCTGCTGGTTAATCTGCTTCAGCTGCGCCCGCTTTGCCGGCGAGAGGTCCGCGCCCGCGTGCACGAAACGCCGGTAGTACGTTATAACGAGGTGGCGCGACTCGGGATCGAGCTTGAGGTGATCCAAACTCTTGAAAATCGTCTTCACACGCGCGAAGAGTCTCGAACTGAGGTAGATCGCGTCCTGATGCGCGGCAAGCTCCGGCGCGATGTTTTGCCGTACCTGCAACAGCTGTGCATCGCTGTTCGTAGCGACTTCAACGTCGAACGCCCCCGTCGCGCGAGCGAGCAGTTGCCCAGACTTCTCCATCGCGACAAGGGTATTATCAAACGTCGGCGGTGCGGGATCGTTGGCGATGGCGCTTATCTCTTTGAGCTGCCGCGCCATACCGGCTTCGATGGCCGGTTGATAGTCGCTATCGCCGATACGATCGAGCGGTAGCGCGCCGAAGGGCAATGTACTCGGCTGCATCAGGGGATTTTCAGCAGCGCTCGGCGCGGCGCCGGCCGTCAGTACGGCGAGCGCGATAGCTGTGGGGAGTGCGAGAAGCCGCATCGCCAGGGATTCGCCGGCTAGCCCGAGCGAACCGTTTAACGCCGCCAAGGCGTAAGAAAAATATCTTCGTTAGACGAGTGCCGCGTGAACCAAAAAGGCACCGCCTCTACGAGTGACCGTGTAGATGAGATGGACATTTCGAACGGTTCGCGTATCACATTTTGTCACGGACGGCTCGCTATCGTTAGGGACGATTGGGCAACCAGCGGGCGGAAAAGCGTTACGGGATAACACTCTTCGGTAACGGACGAGACCGGCCGGAATCGCCGGGTTCGACTCCCGGCCATCCCGAAATGCTATGCTTGTGGCAGGATGCTGTTAGTCTAGGTTCGATCCCTGTAAGCCATCTGAATCCCATATGCGAGCAAAAAAAACATGAACTTCGAACCCCAAAAGTTCTTTATTGGTCTTACCGACTTCTTTTCCATCCTCCTTCCTGGGGCGCTCCTCAGTGGCGTCTTATTATATGAGATGTCTACCCCTAACCATTTGGGGTGTAAGCTTCCGGAAGTCATCGTTGCCGGTGGTTGGGTGGCGTTCTTCCTCGCGAGCTATCTCTTCGGCCACTTGCTATTTCTCCTCGGCTCGTGGCTTGACACCTTTTACGATTGGGTGCGAAATTACACGCTGAATGCGCAGATCCGACTGCTTGCGCGCCACGGCAAGTTATTGCCCTGGATCACTCGAGCTCTTATTTGGCTAGTGTTCAAAGACGAGCGTAATATAGCCGTAGAGCGAGCGAAAGCTATTAAACATATGGCTCTACGCCCGTTGCAAGCAGAACAGTCCGTTAATACGTTTCAGTGGTGTAAAGCACTCTTGAACATTGAAAGTCCCGCTAGTTTGGCAGTAGTTCAGCGATTCGAGGCTGATTCTAAGTTCTTCCGCAGTCTTGCGTTCTTACTCGGTGTACTTTTTTTCCTTTTCCCGATTTTGATCTGGCGGCAACACTCGTTCAGTTTCAGAGCAATGAGTGAGCTCGCATTGCTAATATTATTTGTGCTCTCGCTGTGGCGCTATATGGACCAACGTTTCAAAGCCACCAACCAGGCTTATTTTGCTGTCATCACGATCAGTGCGCGTGACGGCAAGACCCTTGTGCGAAAGGCACCCTCCCCCGCAGCTCCAACTCACGCGGGAGGCGTGGTCTTTCGACCAAACGGTGGCCAGGAGCAATATCTGCTGCTAGAGTCCCGGAGCAACGCGGAGGAGTGGGTCCTTCCTAAGGGTCACATCGAGGAAATGGAGCGCCCATCTGAGACAGCCGTTCGAGAAGTGCTTGAGGAAACGGGTGTCTGGGCCGCTATAGTAAGTGAGCTCGGTGACGTTTCCTACCCAGTTGATGGGACCGAAGTAGATGCTAGATTCTTTCTAATGAGGGCCGTAGGCCAAGGGCGTCGCCGACAGCACGACGCCGAACGTCTGCATGTCTGGCTGACACTAAAAAAGGCATTTAAAAAAGCAACGCATCGGGAGACTAAACAAGTCCTACTTCGCGTCGCAAAAGATAAGCGCTCGCATAAGAAGCGGGGGTCTCGGTGGCCGGTCACTTGATTAACCGTTCATCGCTGACGACTTACTCTGTGACATTTTGTCACGGACGGCTCGCTATCGTTAGGGACGATTGGGCAACCAGCGGGCGGAAAAGCGTTACGGGATAACACTCTTCGGTAACGGACGGGATCGGCTGTAATCCCCGAGCCTGGGGTCGCACGGTCCGCTCTCCCAAACCCAAATCTGATGCGGTGCCGCCGTAAACCATAGAAACGGGCGGCACCGCGGTCGGCGTGACCGCTCAGCCGGCGAGGGCGAGCGACGCGGCGAAAACCGCGACGCGCACGCGCCTATTTTCCGACGGGCGTCAACGTATCGGGTCCGATACCGCTCACTTCGATAATCGTGTCACCCTTCGACATTGCATAATGATGCAGACCCGCTGGAACCGAAGCGACGCTGCCCGGTCCCAGTGGCAGCATCTTAGACGCATCCATCATATCGCCGAGTCCTACCATGAGGGTTCCGCTCAACACCACGACGTTCTCCGTCATCCCGTGAAAGTGCGGGGCAACCCGGGCGCCGTCCGGCATCTTGATGAGGTACGCGTAGTAACCGCCGGAGGCGCTAGGATCGCCAACGATCGGTGCAATCTGAACGCCGGCAAACGCTCCGGTTCCTGGTTGCCATTTCGCCGTCTGGAGCGTGACGATCGTCGGGGCGGGATCGGCTGACGCAAGTGCACCGGTCGCGCCGAAGAGCATAGCCGTGACAAGTACGCGCGCGATGAACATTTCAAGTACCTCCTAATAGGAAGGCGTTTCGGCGCCCTTCGACTTCGCGCCTACGGCCCTGCGTACAACACGGGGCGCTCCTCAAGATGATGCGTTGGCGGCTGTTTACGATTTAGTGCAGGTAGCCTTGGCCGTGACCTTCCACACGCCGTCGACCTTCGCTTCGCTGAGATCGACTTGCTTCGTCATGGAAAGCATGGTGTACGTGTCGCGAATCGGCGTCACCGTGCCGTCGGTGTCATAGAAGGTCCCAATCCAACGGATTGTTTTTCCGGTTCCCTGCGTCGTCTCAGTTCCGTACTTTCCGCCGGAATCTGCGAATGGCGCGTACCAGGTCTTCGTTTTTGCAAGATACGTGCTGTAGCTGGTAACGTCGCCGTTCGGGCTTGCAGTCCTGATCATGATGTTGCCGTCTTTGACCTTGGTCGCCGTAAACGTAGTTGATGCTAATGCGCCAAGCTCCGAAGGGTGCATTGGGTTCATGCACGACCACGTGCCGACCATATAATCGTAACCATGCGGACCCGCACCGACCGCCGACATGGACATCGGTGTGTCGCCTAGTGCCGGCCCGGCAAGATTAGGCGCGAGCACAACTGCGCACGCAGCAAGCGCAACAGTGAGCCGTTTCATAAGGATCACCTCCGTGGCGAGCAAAGCAAACGATCGGGTCCTTGGCGAAAACGCTGGAGATCCCTGGCCTGGACGAGCCACGGCACCCGCCGTTCCTGACCGGGAAACACCGAGCGTTGCGCGATTTCCGCGAGTTCAGGTCACCGCAGCGGTTGCGGCAGCCCTCCGGCTTTAACGAGGTCCATCGTTGCGTCGCAAATGGTCGAGCACTGCGCCGATGTAATCTGGTTCGCCCGCGTCTTGATGTTTGCGATACTCGGCGGCGTCGAAGAGCCAGTCCGGAAGCGTCCCGGGCAATGCGATCTCGTTGTTCGTAACGTCGAAATCGAAATGTATCGGCGGATCGTCATAGGTCCACAGCGCCCGCGTGACAACCCAGCAGCCAACGACCTGGCGAAAGTAAACGGTGACGTCGGTCCGGCTAACGGGTGCATGCGGTATCGGCGCATAGGTTCCAACGAAATGCGCCTTCCAGAGGTCGTGCGTTGTAACGTCAATCCACAGATCGCGGAGGTTGTGCTTACGCGGATCGTTGAGCGGCTGTAGCTGCAAATGGTAGCTTGGATGACCGTTGATCTCTTCGATCGGAGGCATCTGCGTGCGCGAATTTGCCAGCGTATAGGCTGGTTGCGCGAAAGCGACCACGCGCGCGATCGTCTTGAGACCCTCGACGTCGGGCATCATAGAGACACCGTTATCGGGCGGCGGTACGTGGACCGACGTACGTAATATCCATGCGAACGGCCCCAGGAATTCCGGCAGAATCAGTGCGGGTGGAAGTTGCCCGTTGGGTACCGGATCGCTCACATTCTCCATACCGTCGGAAAGCCGCACCGCGTACCGATGCACTTCGACCGAGGACGTGCCGCCCGTGTAATAACCCATCGGCGTCTGCGCGATGTGCCACGTGGCCGTCCAGATCGCATACGGCGGAACGGGATATGATTGCAAGCGCGTAAATGCAGCATCGATGATCTGTGCCACCGGCGAGGGTGTTCCGGCGCTGGGTGTAGCGACGGTGGGCGTGGCCGAGGTCGTGACCGCCAGCGTTATCGCCGCATTCGCTAGGGCGCGAGCGCACATTCAGAGACCAGTAACTACCCAAGCGAGTAACACCCAAAGGACGATGATTGAAATGGCGATGCCGGCAGCGACGCCCGCGATAAATCCAAACCCGC
This sequence comes from Vulcanimicrobiota bacterium, assembly GCA_963815165.1. GTDB lineage: Bacteria > Vulcanimicrobiota > Vulcanimicrobiia > Vulcanimicrobiales > Vulcanimicrobiaceae > Cybelea. Next base: position 464,155 of record CAWFFL010000002.1, on the reverse strand, counting down.
GCAGGCGAGTCCAACGGATTGCACACCCGAGTGCAACTACCGTCAGAATGCCGTCACTCGCGAACATGGCCGCTCTGGGCCAAGCGGCGTTCACTGTCAAGAAGCCAAGGATGAAACCGAAACAGATGCCGGCAACTAGTCCCGCAGCGGGACGCCCGATCAGCGCGAAACGATCGCGGTTCTTCATTGTAAGCATCCGGGCCGATTTACAGCAGCAAACTGCGACCTAGGGCGCCGGTCGTTCGATCCTGGATCGCTAGCGCGACGTTACGCATCGTTGGATCGAGAGCACGGAGTTGGTCGGCAAAATCCCATGCGGTGTCACGAGCGACGCGAACGTTCCAGATGGCGAGATAGCGTCCGATCTCTCCCGTGTCCTGTGCGGCCTCACCGAGTATTCCGGTTGCGAGAAAGGTTAGCGCCTGTGGAAGCACCGTTTCCAGAAGCGCATTGACGCTTTCGTAGTCATCGTGTTCGGGACCGTTATCGAGCGGCGTCACCGCCATGTCGGCGTCGGTCTGCAGCAATGCCAAGGCCAAGTCATGATTTATGTGAGCATTCATTCCTGCTAACGCAAACTGAATGCGGTCAATTCCCGTCTCAAAGCGCGCCTCGAAGAGTGCTTGCCACGAGCTGGCGACGGTGGAGACGCCTTGTATCGAACTCGTTATGGCGTTGACGTAGAAATTGGCAAATACAACGTCGAGGTGTTCGAGCCAGGCGGGATCCTTCCACCCGTCTGGCGGCGCATTGACCTGATTTGTGACCATTAAATAGAGCAGATTGAACCACTTGAGGCCGTCGCTGCTCGGCAGCGTCTTATCGATGGCTTCCATTGTGGCGATTACGTCGGGAATTGTAGCTATTTGGCGACCAGTCAACGTTTGAAGCAGCTGTTGGTCGCCGGTTGAGATGCTCATCGCGTCCTCTTTCTTCGGATAGTCACAGGAACCTTAGCGCGCTTGGCCAGGTTAGCCTCGCGCGGCCTTGGAAAGAGGCGCGCAGTGACAAAGACAAGCCGACATTCTTACTCCGACACGATCCGGTTGTTGCAGCGCACGATAGAAGACAGGGGCAATACGATCTTCGCCGTTATCGATCAGGCTGCCGCTGCAGCCGGCGTGGGGCTGACTTTGCGGCCGACGACGCTCGTCATTTTCGGAAATCCGAAGGGCGGCACGGCTCTGATGGAAGCGTTTCCGCTCATCGGGCTCGAGCTTCCGCTCAAGATGCTCGTTTGGGAAGAGAACGGCGTCGTGAGCGTTTCGTACGTGCCGGCCTCCGAAATTGCGGCGCGCTATGGCGTTATCGGGATGGCGGAGCGAATCGACGCGCTGGACCGCGCGCTCGATACGCTGACTAACACCGTCACTTGACAATCAATACCAAGATCGCTCAGACGGCTCTCAGGTCCGCTAAGTTTTTGATTCTTTTTCTATGGCGTTCTCAAGCTCGAAGTAGGATGGTGTGGTTGAGGGTGTAGCTCTTTCGAACTTGAGGACCATTAAACATGAACAGAGTAATTTCACTAAAGCTCACGCTAGGTTTGCTCGCATTGATCGCAGCATTTACAAGTCAAGCAAGCTGGGCGTCGGCCCATACCGGCGGAAACGTTTCGGGCATCGTTCGCGATGCGAAGACTGGGGAGCCGCTTGCGGGAGTGAGCCTAGCGGTGACTTCCGGGTCACAGGTAGAAACAGCGACTACGGACGCCCAGGGTCATTTCATCGTCTTCACACTTCAGCCTGGGGAGTATACAGTGACCGCCGATAAGCCGGGGTACGGCGCCCAAGCCGTACACGGTTACCTCGTGGATGCCGAAGAGACCGGTCTCTGCGATTTCCGGCTCGGAACCGAATCGTAGTACGCTGCGAACTTTTCGCGCGATAGGGATGGCGGCCCCACACTCGTGAAGTGCACCGGTAGCGATGAGAACCTTCACGCTGCCGGTGTTCACGATCTGCATACTCGCGACGGGCTGCACGGCCATGCGAACCGCCCCTCCGCTGGCGCCGAATTCAGTGACGAATGCGAACGCGCGGATGCACGTCGGTTCGGTGCCGCTTCAGCGGTGCTTAGAGGATTATTATTGCGGTAAAATTCGCGTCGCGTTCGATTCGGCAGGCCAAGTGCCGGGGAAGATCGACATCGCCTTCGCTTGGCTACCGCACGCAGATCGGAAGGCATCATCGGAGGGAACGATCGTGGCGGTCGAGGGCGGTCCCGGTTATCCGTCGATCGGAAGCCACTCGCTCTATCGCGAGCTTTACGCGCCGTTGCTGCAGCGCCGCGATCTGCTACTCGTCGATAATCGTGGAACGGGCGACTCGGGCGCAATCGTCTGCAGGCCGCTTCAGAGTGCTCCGATCATGGAACTTTCGCAGGTGACGCGCTGCGGACGACAGCTCGGCCCTACGTCGGACCTCTACGGAACCGCAATCGCCGCCGACGACATGGCGGCTGTACTGACGGCCTTACGGATTCATAAGGTCGACATCTACGGCGATTCGTACGGATCGTTCTTCGTCCAGGCCTTCGCTGGGCGCCACCCGGATCGCATTCGTTCGATCGTGCTCGACGGCGCCTATCAGGTCGTCGGTGGAAGTCCCTGGTATCCGAGCACCGCGCCGACGTTGCGGCAGGCCTTCGACATTGCCTGCATGCGCTCGCCGGTATGCAGCGACGCCCCCGGCACGTCCGGCGAGCGTATCGAACGACTCGTCAAAGCATTGCGCGCGACGCACGTTCGCACGACGCCTGCGGACGTGGCCTTCGTTATGGACAGCGCCGGACTCGATCCGCTTGCTTTTCGGGATCTCGATGCAGCGGCTCGCGCGTATCTCGAGGCGAGCGACGCCGTGCCGTTGAAGCGGCTCGTCGACGAAGCCTATTCCGAAGAAGAAGGTGCCGGCGGACACGCACGTACGTATAGCCAAGGGCTCTTTGCCGCCGCGAGCTGTTCCGATAATCCGCAGGCCTACGATATGCGACTGCCCCCGCCGCAGCGTAGGCGCGCCTGGCGTGAGGCGCTTGCCGAAAAGCGCTCGCGCGATCCGAATCTCTATGCGCCCTTTACGATCGATGAGTTTCTCGCGATTCCGATCGATTATGCATACGTCCCGCTCTGCACGACTTGGCCCATCGCGTCGAAGTACCATCCGGCGGGCGAGCCGGTTCCGCCGCACACGCGCTTTCCCGACGTGCCGGTACTCGTGCTCAACGGCGATCTCGACACGATCACGACGCCGCACGAAGGTGAAAAAGCGACTCAGCTCTTCGCGCGCGCAACGCACGTGATCGTCGCGAATACCGGCCACGTTACGGCGCTCGGCGATGTATACGGTTGCGCTTCGGGCATCGTCCGGCGCTTCACCCAAACAAAACGAATCGATGCCGGCTGCGCGACTCAGGTTCCCGCGCTGCATCTCGTTCCGAACTTCTCCCGCACGATCGAGGACGTCGATTCGCCCGATCCGGTACGCGGGAATCGCGCACCGCAAAAGGAGCTGCGCGCCGCCGCGGACGCTCTGCTCGGTGCAGCGGACGTTCTCGCGCGCTCCTACGAGTTCGGTTTTCGTACGGGCATCGGACTGCGCGGCGGCGCGTATTCGGCCAATTTCCGAAACGCAGCGGCTCACGTGACGCTCTCGGGAGTCCGGTGGACGAACGACCTCCAGATCTCCGGCACCGCCGAGCTCGACGCCAAGAGCGCGCGTGCGCGAGCTAACCTTACGCTCTCCGGTGCTTCGACGGGCACACTGGAAGCGCGGTGGCCAACCGCGGGTAACGCGGCTAAAGCAACGATCTCCGGAACGGTAGACGGCTACGCGCTGCGCGCGGCGATGCCGGCGCCATAGCCGTCGTCACGGCGCTTCGGTGTAGACGTATTCGTGCTGGGCATCGCGGATCGTTAGCGTGCGCCGGCCCTTGTCGTTGCCCACGACGAATTCGAAACCGATGGTGCCCGGGTCGATCGTGATGAACGAGACCGTCTTGTCGTCGTTTATGCGCGATGCAACGGCGCCGCGCCAGCTTCCGAAGTTGAAGATGACGCTATCTCCTTGGCGGGTCACGTCGATCTGGCCGAGATCCGTGTTGACGTAGCGCGCGGCGAGCTGTGAACCGAGGTTCGGAGCCGCCGGAACGACGAGACGCTCGCGTTCTTTCGCGACTTCGGCTTTCTCGAGCGCCGCCGTCGCCGCGACGGAAGCGGCCGCCTCCGGTTTTCCATCGTAGAGCACCTCGAGAATTCGGCGCATGAATGGCGCGCGGATATCGACTCCCCGATCGCTGTTGGTGAGGATGACCGCGCCGACGCCGGCGGAGGGAATCGCGAACCAATCGCTATGAAAGCCGACGAGGTCGCCGCCGTGATGAATTACTTGAACGCCCCAAGTATCGTCGACCATCAACCCCATGCCGTAATAGGCATTTTCACCGATGGGGACGTTCGGCTGGCGACGCGCCAGCACGTTTTGCGCCGAGATGAGTTGCGTTCCGTTGGGAAGCCGTCCCGGCGTGAGCTCGTCCTGCACGTATTTGATCATATCGTGCACCGAGGACCATGCAGCGCCGGCCGGACGATACGGCAGAACTGCGTAGTTGATCGCCATATTGGCGACCTTCACGTGTCCGTCAATGTCATCGCTATGGGGAGTCGCGTGGTCAGAGTCGGCTAGGGCGCGACTCATGTCGAGCGTCGTGCGGTTCATTCCGAGCGGATCGAAGATGAGATTCTGCATCGCCGTATCGTAGGCCGCGCCCAACTCGCCATCGGAATTTTGGATGTGCCCCCCGATATAACCGGCAGCCGACGCCATCAGGTTGTTGTATTGAAAGACTTCTCCGAAGGCACTCGTAGGCTCCGTCGCCGCGAGCTGCACGAACGTATCGGAGGCGGGCGTACTCGGATTGGTGTTGAGGATCCACTGCAGATCTTTGCGAGGCAGACCGGTGCACGCACAAACGAGATCTTTGATAAGAACTTTCTGAGTCGTCGAGTCGCTGCCCAGCCGAAACGGCGGATACGCTTGGGTCACGTGCTCGTCCCAAGAGAGCTTGCCCTGATCGACGAGTCGCGCGAGCATCAAGGTCGTCAGCCCCTTCGTGTTCGACGCGATCATATACAGCGTATTTGCCCCGACCGGATCGGGTTTGCCGAGTTCGCGGACGCCGAAGCCGCCTTCAAAAACGACTTGTCCTTGGTCGAAGAGTGCGATCGAGACGCCGGGGACGTCCAACTCTTGCATCGAGGTTTGAATGAAGCTTTTCAGCAACTCGATGCGCGCGGGATCGAGCGGATGCGCGGTGCGCCCAGCAAAGCTTTCGCGCGTGTACCCTGCGGGACGTAGGCTTGCGACGATGAGGTTGAGCGCCGCAGCACGCTTCTCGGCCGTCGCGTCGTGCCCGTCCAAAATGAAGACCGTCCAGCTTACGCCGCTGCGCAGCGCGAGCGCTTGGATTGCGGCACGCTCGTTCGGCGACGTTTCGTACTCGACGAGCTTCCGCTCGTCCCATCCGTTACGCGCCGAAAGCGGCGAGATCAACTTGACCGGATGATGTTCGCCGGGATTATAGAGCTGCCACGCTTTCGCCGCGGCCGTGCCGGCATCGGCGACCGCCCCGACGTCGACGATTGCGGCGCTGGTGTCGCCCTCGGGTGCGGTTATCACGACAACCTGCGCCGCCGTACGCAACGACCATTCCTTTGGCGCGGTGAAGGTTGCTCCCGATGGTGTCTTACTCGGCGTATCGGCGGTAAGCGCCGGGCTGGCGTCCGAGGACTGCGCCTGTGCCGCGGAACCGCATATAAAGCACAATGCCAAACCGAGTGCCGCAGCGCGCATGGTAGATCTCCTCAATAGAAGCGAAGCCGTTAAGCTGTTAACCGTATGCCGCGCTTTAACCTCGATAGATCATCGTCCCGTTTTGAATCGTGTAGCGAACCGAGGCGAAGGCAGACGGTGTTTGCGATGGGTCACCGTCGAGCACGACCAAATCGGCGGCGTTTCCCACGGCGACCCTCCCGTCGTTATCGGCCGCACCGAATCGCATTGCGGGCAACGTCGTCAGAGAGTCCAGAATCTGCGCAAAGGTCATGCCGGCGCTCTGCATCAAGCGATATTCTTCGGTCGGGTCGCACTTCACCGCACCGAGATCGGTTCCGAACAGCACTTCACCGCCAGCGTTCATCCAGGCGCGAAGCTGGCCGACGGCGTCGGCAACGAGTCGCTCGCGTATGCTCGCGCGATCGTGCCGCATGAGGTCGTCCCAGAGCATCAGCGTCGGAGTCAGCGCCGCGCCGTTCTCGCGCATCGCTTCGACGAGAGCGCCGTCCCATGCACCGGAGCGCGGCGTCGTGTGCGCGATAACGTCCACGCCGGCATCGATTGCTGCGGCGACGTCCGCTGCGGTATTCGGATGCGCGAAAACCTCTTTACCTCCCTCATGCGCTCGCTCGACAGCGGCACGCATTGTCGCAGGCGCGAGCGCGCCCGAGGGCGCGGAGATGAAGATTTTTATCGCGTCGGCACCTGCCGCAAGCAGTTCGTTCACCGTCCCGCGTGCCTGCGATTCATCCTTCACCTCGCGCAGCGCCGTTGGGATGAGCCCGAGCGCACGGAAGACATCAGTGGAAGGCGCGCCGTCTTGAGGGATCAGTCCTTCGCCGGTCGAGAGAATGCGCGGCCCCCGCACTTCGCCGCTTGCAATGCGCTCGCGCAGGCGTCGCGTGTTCGGCAACGGCGACGATAAGTCGAAGCAGCTCGTGAAACCATAACGCGTAAGCTCTTGCAGTTGACGCTCCAGCTCGGGCGCGGGAATCGACTGCGCGTCGGCCCACTTGCGCTCGTGAAAGTGCACGTGGGTGTTCCAAAAGCCCGCGACGATCGTGCAGCCGGCGCACTCCACGACCGCGGCGTCCTTTGGAATAACGACGTCGCCGCGCCGCTTTACGGCGGCTATCTTGCCCTCGACCACGAGAACGGCGGCATCGTACAGCGGCTCTGCGTGAGGCTCGCGGTAGACGGTTCCATCCGTCAGCGCAAGGGTGTTTACCCTTTCCACACCGTGTCGCAAGCGCCGATGCCGGCTTTGATTCCGTCCGTTACGATCGCGGAATTGTTCGGCGTCTCGGTGCGCCCGTCGTATCCGCCGTCATCCCACGCGTACCAGCCGATATACGAGGCGCCGAACTGACAAAATGCTTTGGCTTGCTCGAGCATCTCGCCGCGGGTCAATCCCGGCTGATAATACCGCCTTTCGTAGGAACCGCCCCAGGCTTGACCGATGCCGTACAGCGGCGTCGCCGCGATTCTCCAACCCTTTTTTTCGAGCGTATGTGCCATTGCCGGCAAGAGCGACTTCATCGACCAGTCGAGATCCTTCCCGTTCGACGGTTTACGGCGACCGAATGGCGAGTAGTTGTACCAGCCGACCACGTCGCAGCCGCCGTTCGAATAGTTCGCACCGGTTCCCGGATCCCAACCGATCTTTCCGGGCTTCAAGACTGCCGCACCGAATCCACAAATCGCCGGGATGGCCGGCGTAACTTTCTCGATCTCCACGTGCACTTTTTGCAGCAGCTCGCGCCCGCTGCCGGAATCCCACCACGCCCAGTCGTCGAGCACCCAGTCTCCGACGACATACGGACGCTTCGCATCGCGGGCGAGAATCTCGTCGACATCGCGCAGCACCGCCCTTTCCGAATCAATCTTGGGGTCTTCGTCGGTGCGGCAGTACGGATTGTAGGAATAGCTGCTCGGCGGCGGCTTAACCGTGTGCGTGCGGTGGCATTCCCAGTAGAAGAGCACGCCGGAAATGCCCCCGTCGACGACCGAAATTCCGTTCTTATGGAGCGCCTTTTCTAAAGCGCTTCCGGGATGCGGTGATCCGCCATAGAGGATGGTCGTATTGATGCCTTGACGTGCTGCCGTTGCCGCACGTTGCGGCGTGTCGACGCTAAAGCCGATGATTGCGTGAGCTTGCAGAGCCGGGCGAACGGCACTCCCGAACGATTCGGACGAAAGCGGAGGCACCGGAGTCTGCAAAGACGCGCACCCGCTTACCGCGAGCGACACCGCGAGCAATCCTTTACTGCGCATGCGGGGCGACGATTGCGGCGAGCATATCCGGGATACCGGGAATTCGCTCGAGATGCGGATAGCGAATGCCGTCGTGATAATCCAAAGAGAGCGTCTGATACCAGCCTGTCTGCGTGGTGATGAGCGCCATCGGGGACGACGTGTGCTGCGCGTGCTTTACGGCGTACTCGAGAACGTCGGAAGAGAACTGCTGCCCGTTGACGGCCAGTACGCGCATGCCGGGTGCCAAACCCGCTCGCCATGCCGCCGAACCGTCACGCACGTCGCGCACCGCGCCGTCGGAAGTCAAATTCGCGCCGTAAGCATACCAACCGATGATACCGTGGTCGTCTGCCTGCTCCGCCGTGATGAACTCGTTCGGCTTCTCGGTATAGACGATGCGCCATCCGGCGCGCGCCAGTTCGTCGGTAGGCGGGTAGACGGCGACGTGATAGACGTATTTTTCAAAAAAAGCGTGCCAATCGTACGGTTCGACGCTATTGAGGAGCTCCTCGACTTGCGCGCGGGTGTAGGTCTTCACGATTGGTCCGGTCAGCGCCGGCTCCGTAAACCGGTGCAGAAAGGTATCGAGGGAACGGGCACCGCGCGATCGTTCGCGAATAATCGAATCGACGTCCAGCCAAAGCAGCTCGCCCTCGGTATAAAAATCGTCGGCTTTGCGGCGAATCGCTTCATATTGACCCCGAGCGACGAAGAAATACGGAGCGCCGGTCGTAAGATCGATCAGCGGCGTCGTGTTGCGCCCCGTCTCGTAATAAAGGTCGGCATAAACCTGGGCGAGATATTCGGGATATTGATTCGGTTTACGGATGCCGGCGCGAAACGAGAGCACATCGCCGAGATATTGGTTCATTCCTTCGTATACCCAGAGCAGATCCGTAAGCTGTGGGACTTGAAAGTTCGGAGTCGTGAGATCGGCGGGGCGGCGGTATTTGCCGTTCCACGAATGTGAAAACTCGTGCGTTATCAGATCGCCGTTCGCGAGCGATTGGTCGGGATCGGTCAAGAAGCCGTCGGCGGCGCGGTTGTCGCTCGATTGATGGTGTTCGATGCCTTGGAATCCGAGGACGTCACTGAGCGTAAGCAAGGCGTGGTAATCTTCGAAGTGGCGTGACCCGTACATCGCAAAAGCTTCGCCCGGCACTCGTTCGTATGCGTGCAAAAGACTCGCCGGAATGTCGAGGTCCTGCGGATGATCGGCGAACGCATCGAGCGCAACGAATGCGGAACCTTCCCCCCAGAGAGTCCATTTGCGAACGTACCGCCCCATGTCCAACGGAGAGTCAACCAGCACGTTCAGTGAGGTCATGGCGAAGTCGACGCGCTTGCCGTTCGTTTGCGCGCCGCGCAAGGCCGTGCCGTATTCCCAGCCCGGCGGAAGCACGATCGAGGGCTTCACGAAGTACTGATGGGAATCGATGCCATCCTGATAGAGCAGCGCGCGATTCCAGTTGACGATTGCCACGCTATGGGTGGCCATCATATCCTCGGGTGCGTTCATCAACACGTCGAACGCGACGTCGATTGCGCTGACGCCGCTCGGCACGTCGACGTGAAAGGCGTAGAGGTCGACCGAATCCCGTCGCCAGTCGAGCGCGGCGCCGTTAGCCGAGATGCGCAACGCTGCAAGATCGTTGAGCGGCCCCGTCGGACCGTGCTCGCCGGGAATCCATTTTGGATAAGCGATCGTGAAGGGTCCGGTTGCGGCGGGGATGTGCTCGTGGACCTCCATAAAGCCGTCGGCGGCGCGAGAGGCGTCGAGCAGCAGCGTGACCGGACGAGATTGCGTCGCGTAAGGCGCTACGGCGGCAAAGCCGGCCGCTGCCAAGAGGAAGGGTGCGAGCATTCCCTCGCGGTTCGCAGCCTCGAAGGCCCTCCCTTCAGCTCATCGGCAGGTCCGCCACCCCCGGACCACCAAGTGGCGACGGTTCTCACCAAACCAATCCCGCTTTCCGATGGAGGTCGCTTAGCCACGTGAAGATCGTGGTGACGGTTAAGCTCGTACCCGATCCGAACGCCGAGAAACGAATCGATCCGCAGACGAAGCGGCTCGTGCGTAGCGGCGTCGAGACGGTGCTCAATCCATACGATGAGTATGCGCTCGAGGCGGCCTTGCAGCTCAAGGAACGCGCCGGCGGCGACTCGCGCGTGACCGTTTTTTCGATGGCCCCCGAGGCGCTGCGCGAAACCTTGCGCAAGGCGCTGGCAATGGGTGCCGACGATGCGGTATTGCTCGCCGACCCCGCGCTCGAAGGAAGCGACGTTTGGGCGAGCGCTTACGCTATTGCGGCCGCGCTGCGCAAGCTCGAGTTCGATTTACTCATCGTCGGTGGCCTCACCGACGACAGCAGCACGGGCGCCGTGCCGGGCGCGCTTGCGGAACACCTCGGCTTACCTTGCGTTACGAACGCGCGAAAAGTCGAGATCACGGAGACCGGTCTCGAAGTAGAGCGCGAGACCGACGTCGGCTATCAGACGGTGCGCACGCCGCTTCCGGCACTGTTGACGACGGCGCTGACGTTCGGCGAGCCGCGCTACGCATCGCTCAAAGGCATCATGGGCGCCAAGAAAAAGACGATCGCGACGACGCCGCTGGGCGACTTGGCGTTGGAGATGCCGGTCGGCACCAGCGGCTCGAAGACCGAGCTGCGCTCATTCGCGCCGCCGCCGCCGCGCGGCAAAGGCGCGACGGTGGAGGCCGCCGATGGTGCCTCGGCCGCGCAGGCGATCCTCGATTTTCTCTCTGAAAAGAAACTCGTCTAGCCGTGAAGCACGTCGTCGTCTTTGTCGAACATCGCCAAGGTCAGACTCGCAAAGTCACCTTCGAGCTTGCAACGCAAGCGCGCCGTCTCGCCGACGCGCTCGGCGGAAAAGCATCAGCGGTAGTACTGGGCGGCGGAGCGACCCGGCTCGCAGAGGAGCTCAAGCGGTATCCGCTCGACGTCGTCTATTGCAACGACGACGCCACCGTGGATGGTTTTCTGCTCGACCCCGTCGTCGATTATCTGGAAGCGGCGGTGCGGGCGGTCGGCCCGTCGCTGGTGCTGATTCCGAACACGCTCTCCGGTCGTGACGTCGCGGGACGCCTTATGGTGCGGCTCGGCGCGGGCATCGTTGCCGACGTCGTCGAGGTTACCACGGATGAAGGCGCATTGGTCTGCGTATCGCCGAAACTCGGGGGCGCGCTCGTCACGCATTGCGCCCTGCGGCCGGCGGAGTACGGGGTGGTAACCGTTCGGCCGAGCGCCTTTGCCGCTGCGCCGAGCGGCACGGGGGCCGAAATCGTGCCGTTGCCGCGCATCGAAAAGCAGTATTCCGCGGCGATCGATCGCGACGTCGAAGAGGGTGCGGGTGAGTTAGCGCTCGAGGAGGCGCCGGTCGTCGTTGCCGGCGGGCGAGGGCTCGGCGGACCGGAGCCGTTTGACACTTTGTTGAAGCCATTGGCTCGGGCGCTCGGAGGCGCGGTCGGCGCGTCGCGTGCGGCGGCCGATGCGGGCTGGGTGCCATACAATTTGCAGATCGGACAGACTGGCAAAACGGTCACACCAAAGCTCTATGTCGCGATTGGTATCTCGGGAGCGATTCAGCACAAAGTCGGCATGCGCGCCTCGGGAACGATCGTAGCGATCAATAAGGATGCCGCCGCGCCGATTGCCGAGTTTTCAGACTTGCTTGTCGTCGGCGATGCCTTCAAGATCGTTCCCGAGCTGACGAAACTCATTGAGAACACTAAAGGACATATCTCTTGAAACGATTCGTACTCTTCGCATTGATAGCCGCCGGCTGCGCGATTGGCGTCGCGACCACGACACCGAACGCGCAAGCCGGGCTCTTCAGCGGTAAGAAGACCGCCGCGACACCGACTCCGTCGCCCTCGCCGTCCGCGCTTCCGACTGCGAGTCCGGAGCCGCCGGCGGTAGCGATTCCGCGTCTACAGGCAAAGCTGAAGGCCAATCCCAGCGATCAAATCGCGATGGCACAGCTCGCAGCCGAGTATCTGCAGGTCAATCGCCCCGATATCACGCTGCAGTTTACCCAGCACCTGCTGCAGATGGGCGACAAGACGGCGCAGGTGTACTACTACGACGGAGCTGCGTACGAGGCGCTCGGGAATATCAACGCTGCGACGTACGATCTGGAGCAGTCCTCGAATCTCGACCCGACGAACCTCGGAATACTTGCGGGACTCGCCGACGTCTATCTCAAGGAAAACCGCTTCAACGACGCCGAGCGCGTCGCAAGGCGTGCCGTTACCTTCAACAAGAACCAGCCCGCGGCGATCGACACGCTAGGAAGCGTCTACGCGGCCGAGCAGCATTATGACGATGCCCGCGCGCAGTTCGAGACGGCCTTCGCGCTCGAACCGAAAGACACGTCGCCGCTTTTCCAAATAGCGACGACGTACGCCCAGCAAGATAACGTTCCGATGGCGCTTCAGTCGATCGGCCGGGTACTGGCAATCGATCCGCGCAACATTCAAGCGCTGGTGTTCAAGGCCGATCTCTACGCCCGTCAACACGACGATTCGCGCGCCATCGAAGCATACGACGATGCCGTCGTCGCCGCCCCGACGGACGACGAGAAGGTCGCGATCATGACGCGCAAGGCAGGCTACTTCATTGCCGAACACAAGGACGCCCAGGGCGTCGCCATTCTCCAGCAGATGACGACGCAGTTTCCAAAGGTTCCCGCCGGGTTCGTAGCCTTCGGAAATTATTACGCGGCTCAGCACCAGTTCGATAAGGCGACGGCGCAATGGCAAGCCGCGCTGGCGCTCAATCCGAACGACAGCGGCGCGTTGCTTGGCCTTGGCGAGGCGTCGATGCAGAACGGGAAGCTCAACGACAGCATTAGCTATCTGCGGCACTACACGCAGGTTCAACCCGACGCCCAAGGCTTTGCGCTCTTGGGCCAGGCGTATTCACGCGTCCACGATTATTCGGGCGCACGCGACGCCTGCGGAAAGAGCTTCGAGCTTCAGCGTTCGCCCGTCACCTTGAGCTGTGTCGCGGGCGCCGACTTCGAGTTGAAGAACTACAAGGAAGCGGCGCAAATCTTCGACGTGTTGGACAAGGCGGCCAAAGATTTCCTCGACGGCAACCCCCAGTTGCTCTACATCGCCGCGAAATCGTATGCCGGCTCGAACCAATGCTCGAAAGCCGCCGCCGCGTACAAGAAGCTGCTGCCGATGATGAAGAAGGGCACGAAGGATTACGATAACGTTCGCAAGGGCGCGTCGGATCCGTGCCACCCGTCCGCCAAGCATTCAGGCTAACGTAGCAGTCTGAAGTTCGTCACCGACACGCTCTACGGCGAGCATCTCCGCGGGGTCGCTCACCCGGAGCGGCCTGAACGCGTTGAAGCCGTCGGCGCTCGCTTGCGGCGCGCGGGCATCCTCCGTCAGACGATCGCGGCGCGCGACGCGAGCGAGGTCGAGCTGGAGCGTGTGCACGCGCGCGCCTATCTGGAACTAGTCGAACGGGAGTCGGCCGCGCTCGAAGCGCCGCGGTATCTTTCAACCGGCGACGCGGTCATCGACGCAACATCGTGCCGAGTCGCGCGCCGCGCGGCGGGCGGCGCGGTCGCCGCGGTCGAGGCCTGCGCGGACGAAAAGGAGGCGGTCTTTGCGCTCGTGCGTCCACCCGGACATCACGCCGAGCGGGACCGCGGCATGGGCTTCTGCCTCTTCAATAATGTCGCGATTGCCGCGCGTGCCTATCAAGCCGCGTTCGGCGGCCGCGTCTTAGTCGCGGACTTCGATTACCATCACGGCAACGGTACCGAGGCCGTTGCCGGACGCGGGCTCTCGTACTGCTCGACGCACGCCTATCCCGCCTATCCCGGCACCGGCGTTCGGAGCTACCGGCTCGACGGGGAGATTGTAGCGAACGTTCCGTTGCCGTCGAGCGGCGTTTCGACCGAAACGTTCGCCATGGTTTGGCAGACGCTGCTGCCCGCCGTCGCTCGCGCGGTCCGGCCGAACGTGCTGATCGTTAGTGCGGGGTTCGATTACGTTGCGGGCGACAGCGTCGGCGATCTCGGCGTCGGCGTGGCAGCCGCCGATGCCGTCGCGTCGACGATTCGTCGCGTCGCCGAGGAGTATTGCGGTGGAGCGGTCGCTTACGTCCTCGAAGGCGGATACGGCATCGACGCGATCGCCGACTCAATTGCATCCATCGCGCGGGTCCACGATGCGCCCGACATTGCGACCTCGTCCGCGCCACCGTGCGCGATCCCCGACAGCGTGGGCGCATCGTTGCAGGAAATACTAAAACTCGCTCAAGGAAGTCTGTAGTCAAGTACGAACCAGGCTGCCTCAACGGCGGCTTCGTCCGCATCGAACGTCATACTTGAAAATTTTGAGAGGTACGAATGGTTGGGAGATCTGTGCAGCATCTCGCGACCGCGTTCTTGTTGCTCATCGGGCTCTTTGGCCAGCAAACGTGGGCACTGGCCAGCACGACGGGCGGCTTGACCGGAATCGTCATCGATGCTCAAACGTCGGCTCCAGTCGCCGGAGCCCAAGTTACCGCCGCTAGCCCGTCGCAATCGGTAACGACGACCACCGACGCGGCCGGACATTTTACGTTCCTGACGCTTGCGCCCGACACGTATACGGTCAGCGCGTCGAAGACCGGCTATCAATCGACGAGCATTCCCGGGCAGGTGGTATTTGCCGATACCGTGCAAAGCGTGTCGGTCCGGTTGCCGCACGCTCTTCGGACAATCGCAAGAGTGACGTCGACGACCGGCGGTGCGTTGGTCAAATCCGGCACGACCTCGGACGTGTATGCGATCAACGCGACCACCCAGCAGACGACCGCGGCACTTGGCGGCGGCGCCCTGCTCAATCAAGCGTATTCGGCAATTTCGACCGTTCCCGGCGCCTACGTGGTCCCCAACCAAAGCGGATACTACGCGACGGTTCATATCCGCGGCGGCGACTACGATCAAGTCGGCTACGAGTTCGACGGCGTTCCCGTCAATCGTTCGTTCGATAACTATGCATCGAGCTCGGCTTCTTCACTGGGAAATGCCGAAGTCGAAGTCTACACCGGCGCCAACCCCGCGAACTCGGAAGGCCAAGGTCTCGCGGGTTTCATCAATCAGGTCATCAAGACCGGCACCTATCCGGGTTATGCTACCGGATCGCTAGGGGTCGCAACGCCGACGTTCTACCATCGCGCCGCGATCGAGGCTGGGGGCTCGACGCCCGATCGGCTCTTCTCGTACTACATCGGCGTTTCGGGCTTGAATCAAGCCTTCAACTACGTCAACTACAACAACGGTTCCGAGTACGACAACTGGCTCGGACCGCCGCTGGGCCTCATCACCGGAAACTACGCCGTTCCGTATGCACCCGGGTGGTCGGGCTATTATGGCTTTACGGGAAACACCTACTTTCCGCTGGGACCGGCCGGCAACTACACCAACTTTTCAACGATTTACGCGCGTAACACCGTGGTGAATCTCCACATCGGAATACCGCATCACCACGATGCCGGCCGCGACGACGTGCAACTACTCTACACCGACGAAGCACTGAAAAACCAATTCTACATTTCTTCCGGCGACGTCGCGTCGCCATACTGCACCGGTGCGGCAGCGGTTTCCGGCACGGCTTGCGCCGACGCGATCAACGGCGGCCCGATTCTCTACGACAACACCTATACGTGGGGTTGCCAAAGCGACGTCGGACACACGTTCAGCGCGGGATCTCTGAATGCGCTGAGCCGGTGCATAAAGCCCTACGCTTTTCCAAATGGCGTCGACGTGGGCTCACCCGCGAACCCGAACGTCGTGCCGTCGAACGACCGCGATAATTCGTACAACGATACGGCAATCGTCAAGATTCAATACACCAAGAACTTCGGCTCGAGCGCATATCTGCGGTTGTATGGGTATACATTTTACAGCGACTGGTTCCTCAATGGCGCCTATAGCGACAGCTTTTGCGCCTTCGTTTGCCCAACGGCTCCGGACTACGAACTCAACACGCACACGCGCGGCTTGAGCGCCCAGTTCGAGGATCAGCTGAACGAAGAAAATCTGCTGAGCGTGACGGGGTCGTTTACGACCGCAAGGATCGTTCGCGACAACAACTACTTCTTCGAACAGGCAGATCTGCCGGCCGCAGTCATCGTGAGCAGCGCCGATCCATACGGGGGACTCTGTTATGGCGGATCCAACAAAAACTTTGGCGCCGTCGATTGCGTGGCGTCGTTCTACAGCCCCGCCGCAAACAAAAGCCCGACGGCCTATGGAGCGCTGACGCTGACGCAAATCGGCACTGCACCGAGCCTAACCGGCTTGAGCTGCGGCGGCGCGCCATGCGAATACCTGATGGCGGAGAATGGCCTGGCTGGAACCTACAGCGGCACCACGCCGAACTTCTACGCAGCCTCAATTACCGACCAGTACCGGCCCAGCGAGAGATGGCTCCTCAACGGCGGCGTTCGCCTCGACAGTTTCGGATTCGTAGGCCTCAATACGCTTGCGCCGCCACTGGGCGGTTCGGCTGCGGCGCGGGCATTCTGGTTCAAGGCGTACAATCTCGACAACTGCGTCAATAACGTCACGGGGCTGCCGACTCCGAATCCACTCCCAGGCCAGACGTGCCCGTCAGGTTACCATGCAGCAAATGTCGTGAATGCGCCGTCCCAAACGTTCACGTTCAACATCTATCAGCCGCGCATCAGCGGCACCTATACGGCCGATCCCAACGACGTCTTTCGTTTTTCGTACGGGCGTTATACCGAGGCTCCTAACAGCGCCTACGAGCAGTACGACGTGAGGCAGGAGGATTTGGCAGATTACATCGGATCGAACTTCTATCAGTATGGTCGCAGTACGCCGGGCTATCCTATAGCGCCGCCCACCTCAATCAACTACGATCTGTCGTGGGAGCACCATTTCAAAGATTCGGACGTCTCGTTCAAGATCACGCCGTTCCTTCGACAGACGCAAGATCAAGTGCAGCAATTCTTCCTAAGCGTCATTCAAAACTTCGTTTCGGGACTGAACGTCGGCAGCCAGCGCAGCCAAGGCATTGAATTTCAGCTGCAGAAAGGCGACTTCTCGCGCAACGGAATCTCCGGACTGCTCTCATTTGCATATACCAACTCGTACATCCACTACGGGCCGGTCTCCTCGGGTTCGGCGGGCGCCACCGTGCTCGGCGGCATAAACCAGTCGATCGCGGAGTACAATGCGTACACCAGGTATTGTGCAAAGCATCCCGCTTCCGGCGTGCAGGCAATCTGCGGCGGCAGCACGTCGAACGGTACCACGGCAAACGCGTGTTATACCGCGAGTGGTACTCCCGTTGGCGGATTGCCTAGTGGCGCTTGCCCCAGCGGCGACATCGCGAACCCGTATTGGACGGCCTCGCCGCAGGCGTTGATCGATCCCACGCAAGCCTTCCCGACATTCGACACGTTTCCGGGATCGCTCGGATTAAATCCGCAGGGATTTAATGCACCGTATGTCAGCACTCTGGTACTCAACTACCGCCATGACAAATATGCCATAACGCCCTCGCTGCAGTTCCAAGGCGGAAGCAAGTATGGAATACCACTCTCCGAGGCCGGAATCGACCCCGCGAGCGGTTGCGGAGCGCCCCTTTTCGGCGACCGCTATAATGCATCGACGTGCCCGAACTTCGTGCCCATTCCCGATCCCTATACGGGCGGCTTCGATGGAATCGGCGCGTTCACACAGCCGAACGAGCTTATCGCTAATCTGCAGCTCTCCTATGACGTGAGCCCGCGGATTCAACTCGTCGGCGTTCTGACGAACATCGTCAACTACTGCTGGGGCGGGACGAAGACGCCGTGGACGTTCAACGATGGGAATATCTGCGCGTATGGAAACGGCACGAGCGAGCTTGGCGGCACGATTTTCCCCGTCGCGCCGTACGGTACGCCCGGCGCAATCGTCAACCCGCCGGGGTATCCCGGCTCGATCGTTCAGCCCTTCCGAAAATATCCGTACGAGCCGAGTCTCGGTCCGGCGCTCGTTTCAGCCGAGAACACCTCGACGAAGGAGCCGCTGGAGTTCTATATCACGGCGAATATAAAGTTGTAGACTTCGGCTCGACCCTTAGCGTTCGATTGCGCCGGCGAGGCGCCTGAGGTCAACCAGGCCAACCTCGCCGACGAGCGTGTAGTTCAGGCGGCCGTCGCTCCACGAAAGCAGTGCCGTCGGACCCTCCTCGGCATACTGCGCGCCGTGATTTCCGATTAGGACAGGCTGCAATTGCGCGCGCGTGGCTTCGAGGGTCGCGCCTTGCGCGCTTTCAAAGAGCGATACGGTGCGCAAGCCGTCGGAGTAGAGCACGTGCACCGTGCGAATGCCGCGAAGCTCGACGATATTTCCATCGACCGGTGCGAAACCGCCGGGCAGCGTCTGCGGCGCCTCGGCGGCAAAGCCGGCGTCGCGCAGCACCCGATCCGGCGGCAGCGAGGGTGCGAACGAGGGCGCGCGCACGATCTCGTACTCTTTGGGGAGGGCGAAATCGGCCATCGGCGGCGCCGTGGCATAGCTGATCGATTCGAAACGCACGATCTCCAGCGGCGCGCCGTCTGCGGCGAACTCCTCTCTTTCCAACACGCACTTGGTCGCGGCATCGACGCGGACGAGCATCGTGGTACGCGCGGTGTCGTTATCGATCAACGCGAAGCCGATCGTGCGCCGCCCGGCGACGGTATCGCTTCCGACACGTACCGAGTGGTAGTTTCGACGCAGCAGCGCGTAGTTTGCATGGAGCGCGGAAGAGTCGTCGGCGCCGTCGTTGCGTGACTTGACCATTCGCCGCCGCTTGGGATCGACCGAGAAGATGGCGTCGCCTGCCGCGACGACCCAATCACCGGCATAGATCGACGGCGCGACATACGAGCGCCGCGTGAGAGCCGGCGCGCGATGCTCGACTCGATAGACCGCCGCTTCAGCGGTGCGTGTTCCCATCGCAACGACCTCGACGACGCCGGTATAGGAGATGGTCGAAGGCGCGCTAATTGCCGCAGCGAGAAGCGCATCGACGGTTTGCGGCGCGGTCTTCGCGTCAGCAGCTGATAGCATGGTCGCCGCTAATGCGAGCGCGACTATATTAGCGGGTCGCATAATCCGCCGTAAGCATCGGCGTATCGTCGGCGAAGGGTGCGGTTGCGGCCATCGCAGTGTGATTGTCGATATACGAAGCGGCGTCGATCGTCGTCGCCGGCACGGCATGCCCTCGCCAAACCTCGATGCCAACGTACAAAAGCGCGGCGAGCGTCGCGGCCGCTGGGAAGATGACGATTGGACGAAGACCGGCGCGAAGACGGTCGACCAGCGAGGGAGCGTCCGCGCGCAAGACTCCCCGACGAATTCCCGCGACGACGGTCGCCGGCATTTCGCGTTCGGCCGCGCGAGCGTACCCCCGCAGCGCTTCGGTTATCGCCAGCTCTTCGGATCGCCGCTCTTCGCACGGCGCGCAAGTCGCCAGGTGCGCGTGAATGGCCGCATCTTCGGCGGGCGCGAGCTCGCCGTGCAGGAAATCGACGATCTGTTCGATGCTCGGATGCGTTTGGTTCATGACGAGACTTCATGTAGCGCGTGACGAGTTTCCGAAGCTGCCCGCGGGCGCGGTGCAATCGCGAGCGCACCGTCCCGACCGAGCAGCCGACGACCTTTCCAATCTCTTGATAACTGCACTCCTCAACGTCGGCAAGCAGCACGATTCGGCGCTGCTCCGGGGTCAGCTCCGCAAGGGCTTTGGAAACGGGTTCGCTCAGGTAACCTTCGACATACTCCTCGATTGGTTCGATCGACAGCGACGGGCCGCCGTCGTCGGGGATTTCCTCTTGATAACGTCCCTTTCGGCGGCGAAGTTCGTCGCGATGCAGATTCGTGACGATTCTATAGATCCATGAGAGAAAGGACGTTCCCGGCTTAAAGCTTTGCCACGCGCGGTAAACGCGAATAAACGCCTCTTGCGTGAGGTCGCCGGCGTCGGCCTCATTTCCGGTCAAACGGTAGGCAAAGTTATAGGTCGCCTTGCCATACTGGTCGATCGCGTGTTCCAAGAACGCCTGCTGTTCCATGCCCTGGCGCGACGCTTCCTTGCTCGGCTTGCCCTCTCATCCTGTCCTCCTCCACAGCACGCGGCCGACGAGCCAGAGTGCGGTCAGCGAGATCGCTGTCAGGATCGTAAAAAGCGAGAGCTCCAGCAGCACGATGCCGGTCGATTCGCTGCCGCCGCAGAGCGCGACGACATTGGCGATGAGAGCGAGCTTGAAACGCTCGAACGGATTGCTCGAGACTCCGGAGACCTCGCGTGCCTGGGCGACGACGCTCTGCGGATCCCAGCTGCCGGTTTCGACGATGTACGCAACGCGTCCGGAAGGTGTGACGATAAAGAGGCGATCGTCGTGCAAAAAGTTTTCGCTGCTGACGCGCATCGAGCTGATCTCGAACTCGTCGAGAACGTGCTTGATCGTCGAGCCGGTGCCGGTGAGCAGCGTCCAGCCTGGCGGACGGGCGCCGTATTGTGCGGCGTACGCGCGCAAGACGGCCGGCGAGTCATACTGCGGATCGAGCGTAATTTCGGCGAGCGCGAAACGCCCGGGATCGAGGTGAGCTTGCAGGTAAGAGAATTTGCCGCTGATAGCCGGGCAGAGCGTGCGGTCGGGACAGCGCGTGAAGACGAACGAGAGCAAGAGCGTCTTGCCCGCAAACGCCGAGGAAAGATGTACGATCCGTCCGTCTTGATCGACTAGCACCGCCGCGGGAATTCGATCGCCCAAGCGAACGGCGACAGCGCGCCCCGGTTCCGGCAAGCCGGGGGCGAAGGCTGCCGCGGCGACAGGCTGGCGCAGCTCGGGGATACGTAGCGACGTGTCGAGCAATGCATCGATCGCCGTGCCGGGCGCAAACGCGGTCTCCGGCGATAAGCGATACCGCCGCGTCTGTGACGGCAGCGTGCGCGTGACGGCGTCGGTACGCACGATTGCGGTACCGTCGGGTAGACTCTCGAGCACGAGACCGTGAATCGGCGCGATGGCCAGCAGCACCGCCGCAACCATACCAATCATGCCATACCTTGCAGCTTCCCTCGCACGCAACGATTGTACAACAGGAACGACCAGGGGTTGAGAACGCCGGGGCGCAACGAAGGGCGGCGATGGCACTGGCGGTTTTCACGATCCGCGTACTTTTGGGCGGCCTGCTGCTTGCAGCCGGCGCGCTCAAGGTTGGCCATACTTCCGAGATGGCTGCGACCATCGCCGCGTTTCGCCTCTTGCCGGCCGAAATTACGGGGCCGCTCGCCGTCGCTCTGCCCTTTATCGAGCTGATGCTCGGTGCCTATCTCGTTGCGGGACTTTTTACGCGTGCCGCCGCGACGGTTGCAGCCGTGCAGTTTTTCGTGTATGCCGCGGCGATCGCGTCCGCCGTCTCGCGACACATTTCCGCAAGTTGCGGATGCTTCGGGCCCAACGACTCGAGCACGGCGGATTGGCCGCACGTCGTCTTTGATTTGATGCTCGCCGCGGCGAGTCTCTTCGTTGCTCTCGGAGCGCCGGGCGCGTTCGCGGTCGATCGGAGACTTCGCCGGGCATGACACGTCGCGCGCTCGCCGTTGCGACGGTTATCGTTGCGGCGCTCATCGTGGCCGGGGCGATCGCCTATTATTTCGCGGGGCCGCAGCACCGCCAAGTCCAAAACGCGTCGACCGCGCCGATCGTGGGCAAAGCGCAAGTCGGCCAACCTGCGCCTGAATTTCAGGTCGCGACCACCAACGGTCTCTTCGATCTGAGCAAGGCGAACGGCCCCGTCTTTCTCGAGGTATTTGCGACCTGGTGTCCGCACTGTCAGCACGAAGTTTCAGTCGTCAACCGCCTCTACCGGACATACCGGCATTCCGTCGAGTTCGTAGGTGTCTCCGGCAGCGACACGGCGATGGACGGCACGTCGTCCTCGTCGCAGAGCGACGTGCTTGCATGGATCGCGCGCTTCCACGTCGAGTATCCCGTCGCATACGACCCGCTCCTCAACGTTATGAACCTCTACCTGCAGGGCGGCTTTCCGACGATCGTCATCATCGGCCGCGATAAGCGCGTTGCTTACCTCAACAGCGGCGAGCTATCGTACCAAGAACTGAGCGGCGCAATTCAAAAAGCTCTGCGCTCTTAGACGCCGAGCGGGAACGCGTAGTTAGGAGGCGTCACGACGGGCGTTCCGACTTCCAGCACGATCTGTTGGTGCGCGCGCAGCGGAATGGAGCGAAGATCGCCGTCGTATTTCGCGCCGTTCACGTACGCCGTTACCGGACCAGCGAAGCCCGCGATGTTGTTTCGATCGAGCGGCTCTCCCCAAACATCGAAAAACATTCCGAGCGTATACGGGCCGCCCTGCGGCGGATTGATGTCCGGCGCCTCGATATGAATGATGCCGCTGGCGTCGTGCGTGTGTAGCCAATAGAGGCACCCGCCCGCCAGATTTGGCGCAAACCCAATAAACGAAGGTACCTGCATCTGCCTGCCGTTATGGAAGAGCGCGAGATGAGTGTGAACGTGAAACGTCGCGTATTCCTGCTCGCCGCAAGCGATGCCGTCAACGGCTTGCCCGCGTCCGCCCTGCGCCGTATCGGGATATTTCAGCTTGATGAATTTCGCCCCGATCGCCGCGCCGTTGGCGAGCTGAATTGGTTTGGCGCTTGCGCTAGGCCCCGGCGTGGGCGTTGCGTTGGCTTCTGCGACGGTTCGATTCTGCCACCAGTTGAATCCGGCGAAAATCAGGATCAAAGCGACGAACGCGATGCCGATGCCGATATAGATCGGCCGCATCGGATCGCGGCGTGGCGGAGGAGCGGCGCCGCCGCGTTGGTGACGGCGGCGTTCGACGCGACTAGGTTGCGGCATGAAGTTCCTTTTAAGACGTCCTTCGACAGGCTCAGGACAAGGCTTTTAGCGGTGCGGCAACAGGAGCGTCGGAGAGCTCCAGCGGCCGCCCGGGCACGAGGTAGTTAATGACGTAGTCGGTGACTGCGTCGGCAAGCGGCGTCAGCGGCCGGTCGTAGCCGGCCGCGCGCAGGCGCGCCATGCGCGCGCAGGTCGAGTATTGATACTTTCCGCGAAGCTGCTGTGGCATCTCGACGAACTCGATGCGCTCGGGCAACTCGAGGGCGTGAAAGATCGGCCGAACGAGCTCGAGCCACGTGTGCGGCGTGCCGGTCCCGACGTTGAAGAGACCGGTGGCCCCGCACTCCGCGAGATGCAGCGTCATCTCCACCGCATCTTTGACGTAGATGAAATCGCGCTGCTGCTCGCCGTCGCGATACTCGGGCCGGTAACTCTTGAAGAGCCGTACGCTACCCGATTCGCGGATCTGCTCGTACGCCTTTTGAACGACGCTGCGCATTTCGCCCTTGTGGTCTTCGTTTGGACCGAAGACGTTGAAGTATTTGAGACCGCAGGCGCGCCGATCGAGGCCCGTCCTTTGTGCGTAGAGATCGAAGAGCTGCTTTGAGTATGCGTATGCATTGAGTGGACGAAGCGTATGCAGATCGGCCTCGTCGGAGAGCTCGGCTTCGAGCGCGCCGTAGGTCGCAGCCGAGGAGGCGTAGACGAAGCGCGCCTTTTGCTCCATCGCCCATAGCGAGAGCCGTTTGGTGTATTCGTAGTTGTTTTCGAGCAGATATGCGGCGTCGGTCTCCGTCGTCGCCGAGCAGGCGCCGAGATGGAAGACCGAGCGGACGTCCCCGAAGCCTTGGGCCGCGGAGAGCGCTTCCTCGAACTCGTCGGCGTCGAGATAGTCCGCGAAGTGCAAGGGAACGAGATGCTTCCATTTCTCCGAACGATCCAGGCGGTCGACCACCAGGATGTCGGTTACACCTCGACGGTTGAGGCTCCAAATAACGGCGCTGCCTATAAGGCCAGCGCCGCCCGTGACTACGGTCCTTCCGAGAGTGAGGTCGTGCATCGCTCCGAATTTTCTAATCCCTCAGCCTGGATGACGAGTCCTTTCTACGGCCTAAATTGGACGCCCATGTTGACCTCGCGCCCCGGGCCGAAATGGTTAGTCAAGTGTCGCACGTGAAAAGGCCGGCGCTCGGGAAGGGTGAAGAGGACGGCGTGAAAAGAGGGGTCCCCAGCGAAGGCAGCCGTAAGACGAAACAGCGCGCCGCCTTGCGCGAAATATTCGAGCGCACCGAGAGACCGCTGAGCGTCGACGAACTTCTGAAGGCTGCATCGAAGCGGGTTGATGGACTGGGTGTCGCGACGGTCTACCGCGCGGTCGGGGCGTTACTCGAAAGCGGCTGGATCGACGTGGTAGAGATCCCCGGCGAGCCGGCGAGGTACGAGCGCGCCGACAAAGGGCATCACCATCATTTTCAATGCGAGCGCTGCGACCGCGTCTTCGACGTCGGCGGATGTTTGGAGAACGTGCGCAAGCTGGCGCCCCCGAAGTTCCGCTTGCGCGAACACGCGGTCACGCTCTACGGGCTTTGCGCTGCCTGCGCACGTTGACTGCTTAGCTCCCTATCATTAGAAGGGCGCCGTGAGGCGGAACAGGATAGATCGGCTGTTCGAGATCTGCGTCGTGTTGAAGCCGTTTGCGACCTTGATGACGTACTGGTGGTTGAGCAGATTGAGGACCTGCAGCGAAAAGCCTAAACCCTGATCTTGGCCGCCACGCCCCGACGTGAGATTTCGACCGGCCGAAAAGTCGAGTGTCGTATGCGCGGGCAACGTGCCGCTCAGATTGACGTTCGCATCCTCGAACTGCACCGGAAACCCGCTGCCGTAGTTTGCCTGCAGCGTCGCATACCACGACTTCTGCAGGCCGAAGCGGTGCGTGTAGCCGGCGGTGGAGTCGTAGAGCTGGCTGTGGTCCTCGAGCGAGAGTTGAGCTTGGCACGAAATGCCGACTGGATTCGGCGGAAAGAGGAACTCCGACCCCGAGATGCAAGCCGCGTACGAAGCCGAAATCGTGTTCGTAAAGAACCACTGATCTCCGGTGAGCTCCTGATCGGCGAGACGCAGCTCGAAGCCGTGATTGATGCCGATCGAGTTGTTATAAACCGCGAAGATCGGCGTGTTCAAGAGTTGGGATGTATCCAGCACGTTGACGACGGTTTTTTCAAATAGGTTCGCAGCCAGCGTAAAACGCGGATTGAACGAGTAGACGTCTCCCAGCTCGAAATACGAGTCGCTCTCCGGCTTGAGGTCGTAAACGGGATGGGCTGTCGAGCAAGCTTCTTGTTGGACCAGCGCGACGCAGTCCGGGCGTACGTCTTCGAGCAGCGGCGCAGCGTAGAATCTCCCGTAATAGACGTGGCCGACGTTCTTCCCGCCATCCCATAAATTGAGGCCGATCCGCGGGCTGAGCTGCCAGCCGCTGGTGTATCCCGTCGAATGGTCGTAGCGCAAGCCGTAGCTCCATAAGAGGTTTGGCGTCATCTGCCAGCGGTCTTCGCCGTAGATGCCGATTTGCGATCCGGCCTGTCCTTGCGGTACCGCGAACGTCGAATAGTACGGCGTTGCGACGGTCCCACTCGCCTTGCAGTTTACGTAATAGCAGGCAAACTGCTGCGAGGCCGTCGCGAACTCGCGGTTGACGTCGACGCCAATCTTCCAAGCGTGCGTTTTCGTCGCCCGGAAGTCGGAAGCGCGAAGGCCGAGGTAACTCGCATATTGATTCTGATCCAATCCGATTCCATGAACGGTCTTCGCGCAATCCGGTGGGCAAACGCTGAAATCCGGCTCCACGGCGAGCACGTCGAGCGGAAGGTCGCCGAAGTAGTCGATCCGCGTCGAACGCCACCACGGTATGACCTGAAAGATACCGTTGCCGTCCTGCGACGTTTGCGTCCAATTGAGGTTCGAGAACCGGTCGTATTCGAGTTGGGTATCTAGCGTAGTCGGCGCGCTCACGATCGGATCGAGCGGGTTATTGGGATCGGTATTGATTGGAATTTGGAACTGCGAAAACTGGTTCGAATAATCGAAGGCCAGCGTGCTGCGCGGGCTCAGTTGAGTGATCGCGCGGAAGAACTGATCGCTGCTCGAGCTCGCGTCATTGATCGGAACGTACGTCGGCGCGTCAAGCCCACGATCGGTCGTCTGCGTATTCGCGCTGAGGAAGAACTCGCTCGAGCCCTCGCGTGACTCGAGGTCGAACTCACCGACGCCTTGTCCTTGATTGCCGAAGCCGCCGGTGACCGTACCGTAAGTACCTTGGGGAATATCAGTCGGCCGGTTGCTGATAATGTTGACGACGCCACCCATGCGGTCGCCGCCGTATTCCGCGGGAATCGCGCCGGTCAGCAGCTCGATCGAGTTGATGATCTTCGGATCCATGATCTCGGCGAAGTTGGAAGTCGTCCCCAACGGCAGCGGCGCTCCATCGATGTTGTAGCGTGACACCGTGGAAGCCGTTGATCACCGGCTCGTTGTAGGAGAACTGGACGACGCCTGGCAGCGTCTCCAAGAGCCGATTGAGGCTATTGTTGACGGGCGAAGCCTGGATCGTCGTCTTCGAGAGCTGATTTACCGACGGCGGATTCGACTCGACGCCGGCATGGGCCGTCACCGTGGTCTGCGCGATCTGCTGGAGTTGAGTCGATAGTGGAACGTTGATCGTCGAGACTTGACCGCTGGCGACGTTGACGAGGACCTGAATCTCGTGAGCGCCCCGCGCTTGCGCGATCAACCGGTAAGAGCCGAAAGGCACTTCGGGAAAGACGTAATTGCCTTTTGCGTCCGTCGTGGTTTTGAAGAGCGAGCCTTCGCCTTCGAGCGTCACGGTTGCGCCGGACGCGGGCTTGTCGTCAACGGTGATCGTGCCGCGAAGGAGACCGGTCGTCGCTGCGAGGGCCGGTGCGGTACAACCTAATGCCAGGAGCGCGGCGACGAGCGCCGCGATGAAGCGGGACATGGCGTTCCTCCGATTGGTGAGAGTGTGCGAAAGGACGCGCTTACGCGCGAGATGCCGCGACGATCGGAGGAGGTCGAGCGAAACGCCGGTACGCTAATCGCGTGCGGCGAGCGAAGGGGCGAAATTGCGGACGGCGGGGCCATGACGGCGCGCGCGGGGCGAACGCGTCGCGTTGCCACGCAAGCACGGCGGCGCTGACGACACCGGCGAGGAAGCCCGCGAGGCGTAGAACGAGCCACGCCGCATGCGGCCAAGACTGCGGCAGCAAAGAGCGGCGGGCACCCTGCGTGGTGCGGCTCGACGCGCTCCGCGAATGCATACCATACGGCGGCGGAAGCAATGACTATGCCCAGGCCGGGAAGACGATCGCGCAGACGAGCCGCGACGACGCTGCCGTCGGCCGCGATGGACGACTCGCTACATGCCAGGGCCCCGAAGAAGACGGCAAAGCCGACGGTGCCCGCAAGCGCCGCCTGAACGAGCAGCGCGTGATAACGCCCCGCCCATTGCGTGACCGTCGCCGAAGAGCGCCGCATGGGCCGCCAGCGAGGCAAGCAAGCCCAGCGCCAGGGCGCCCGGAACCTTCCGTAGGGTCACGAGAGTCTTTTTAGGCGGATGGCCGAGGGGAGACCTGGGGGCCGCGTCGTACGGCCCTCCCCCTTGGCGAACGTCGTCTTCGGGGGATTAGAGCGGGAAAGATTCGAGCCATATCATGAGCACGCGAGCACCCGTCGAAAATGCCGATACGGTCAGCCTGGTCTGCGCACTGTCTGGTGCGCTTTCCGGAACTGACCTCGATTCGCTCCGGGCCGATGGACCGGACGTTGCGGCTGACCTTTGCCGTGCGACAGCGTCTCGACAAATCTGCTCAGGCCGCGCTTGCCGAAGCTCTGGAGGATCACGTTTGCAGCTTCCTATCGCTTGCGAAAGAAGAGCCGGGCGTGCTGCGCATCGACTGCGAGGGGGATCGCAGCCTAACCTTCATCCACGTCACGCGCGACTTCGAGAGCTTTTCAAAGGAAGAGCTCGAGCTCCAAGTCGGCTTCTTCAGCAATCGGTACGGCGACGCGCTCGTGCGCAACCCACATCCCGACGATCACGCCGAGAGCGATCCGGCCGCGGAAGACGAAGCCGCGCTCTACGCGATCGAAGCGTTGCGCGATCCGACGCAGTCCAAGAGTCTAGTCGGATTTAGAGAAGAAAAACGGGTGCTCGTCTACTTCCTAAAATCTCAAAAGAAAGCGAAGGCGTCGGCTCGCCGATAGAAGGCCCGCTCAACCTCCTGATAGTCGGGGACGTCGTCGGTTCCCCGGGTCGCGAGACGTTGAAGCGCTGCGTTTCGCTGCTTCGCGAGCAGCATGACGTCCACGCCTGCATCGCCAACGGCGAAAATGCAGCGGGCGGTTTCGGCTTGACCGCGCAAACCGCCGACGAGATGTTTGCAACCGGCGTCGACTTCATCACCGGCGGCAACCATATCTTCGACAAGCGCGACTTTGCCGAGTACCTCGAAAGCAGCAACCGGGTCATCCGGCCGGCGAACTATCCGCCGGCGGTCCCGGGGCGAGGGGCCGCAACCTTTACCGTCGATGGCGTGGCCATCGGCGTGCTCAACCTGATGGGGCGAACGTTCATGCCTCCGGTCGACGATCCGTTTCGTTGCGCCGACGCCTGCGTGGCTCGAGCTGCGCGAGCGCACGCCGGTCGTGATTCGTCGATCGTCCATGCCGAGGCGACCTCTGAAAAAGTTGCGCATTGGCCGCTACCTCGATGGGCGGGTATCCTGCGTTTTCGGCACCCACACCCACGTCCAGACCTCCGACGAGCAGATTCTACCGGGCGGCACGGCGTATATCAGCGACCTGGGGATGACCGGTCCGACCGACGGCATCATCGGCATGGAGGCTGGAGCCGTCCTGGACCGGTTTCTCACCGGGCTCTCCGAGCGGTTCAGCGTACAGAAGAGCGGGCCGCAAGCAGTTCTGCGGCGCCGTCGTCAGCATCGATCGGAATTCCGGAAAGGCCAATGAGATTAAGCGCATCTTTTTGAAGGGTATCGCATGAGCGTGGCAGTGACCCTTAAGGTCTCGGCAAAGAGCAATCCTAATGCGGTAGCCGGGCGCCCTTGCGGCGGCATTGCGCGAGCGCGAGACCTCTGAGCTCCAGGCGGTGGGCGCCGGCGCGATCAACCAAGCCATCAAAGCGGTCGCGATCGCCCGCAGCTACCTGCGCGGAGCGCAGCTCGATTTGGTCTGCACGCCCTCTTTTGTCGTCGTCGCCATCGGCGAGAGCGAACGCACCGCGATCTCGCTCTTCGTCGAGCGGCGCAAGCTCGAAGAGAAGGTTGCCGAAGTTGAAGGTTGATCTCCATTCGCACACCTCGATGAGCGACGGAACGCTCACCCCGCAAGAGCTCGCCGATTTCATGGGCGAGCGGGGCGTCGAACTCTTCTCGATCTCCGACCACGACACGCTGGGTGCCTACGGCAAGTTCGAGCCGCCGACCGGGCGCGCGCGTCATCCCATCCATCGAGATCAACACGACGTGGAAGCAAAATGAGGTCCACGTTCTGGGGTATTGCGTGCCGCTTGGGCCGTCGCCGATTAACGAGCTGCTCGAGTATAACCAGGAGCAGCGGCGCCTGCGTGCGGTGACGATGGTCGAGCGTCTGCGCGAAGCCGGATATCCAATTACGATCGAGCACGTGACCAAGGAAGCCGGCGACGCGCACTCGATGGGGCGTCCGCACGTCGCCAAGGCGCTCGTGCGCCTCGGCATCGTCGACAGCGTCAACGCGGCGTTCAACGAAGCGCTCGTTCCGGGCAAGCCCGGATACGTGCCGCAGCTCTACACGACGCCCGAGCACGCAATCGAGCAGATTGCCGCGGCCGGCGGGATCCCCGTGCTCGCGCACCCGGGACGGCTGAAGGATCGAAGCCTCATCGAGGAGCTCGTCGGGCACGGCCTGCGCGGGCTCGAAGTCTTCTATCCGCTGCATACGACGACGACACGCGTGAGTTCCGCGAGACGGCCAAGCGTTACGGGCTGGTGATGACTGCGGGCATGGATTTCCACGACATCCGCTATCACACCAAAGGCGTCGGCATGGAAGTCGAAGCTTCGGAGCTCGCGCCTTTCCTCGATCTCGTCGAAGTTCACGCGTGATCGCCGCGACCGCGGCGCTGGCAGTCGCGATTAACGCGCCGACGCGAACTCCCCGCCTGAAGAACTCGATCGTCGCCGGCGAAGTCTACGATCTCGACTCGCATCGCGTGCTCTACGCGCGCAACGCCGCCGTGCTCATGGTGCCGGCATCGACGACCAAGCTGTTGACGAACGGAACGAGCCTCGCGCTGCTGGGGCCGAATTTCCGCTGGACGACGCCGGTCTATCGCACCGGACCGATCGACGCGCAGGGCGTTCTGCACGGCGATCTCGTGCTCGTCGCGAGCGGCGATCCGAACCTCTCGCAGCGGATCCAGCCCAACGGCACGCTCGCGTTCGAGAACGAGGATCACGCCTACGACGGCTCGCCGGAGACCAAGGCGGTGCCGGGCGATCCGCTCGCAGTGCTGCGCGATCTCGCCGCGCAAGTCGTGAAAGCGGGCGTAAAGCGATCGACGGACGCGTCTTGGTCGATGCGTCGCTCTTTCCCGATCAGGGGCCCGAGGGTGGAACGAGCGTAATCCATTTCGCCGATCGTCGTCAACGATAATATCGTCGACGTCACCGTGACGCCGGGAGCGCACGCCTGGCGATCCGGTGAGCGATCAACGTCTCGCCCTCAGACCCCCTACGTCACGTTCGTAAATCACGCGACGACCGGCGCTGCCAAGAGCGACGCGACGATCGATTTGAGCGCCGACGTGCGCGACGACGAGCGGCCGGCACACGGTCACCATCACGGGCTCGCAGCCGGCCGGGCCTAGCGTCCTGTACGCGTATCGCGTGCCCGAGCCGGCAGCCTTCGCTCAAGCGGCTTTCATTCTGGCGCTCACCGACGCCGGCATCGCGTAGCACAGCCACCATCGCTTCAGACGTCCGTGCCACGCCGCCCAGCATATGCCTACGTGCCTGCGAATCTCGTCGCGCAGCACGTCTCGCCGCCCGCTCTCGGAAGACGTCTACATCACGCTGAAGGTCAGCGACAATCTCCACGCGGCGCTGATGCCGTATATGTGGGCGGTCTACCTCGCGCATGCGAAAAGCGATTATCTGGCCGCAGCGTTCGCGCTCGAAGCGCGCATGCTCGCAATCGGCGGGTCTCGACGTGAATCAGGCCGCACAACAAGACGGTGAAGGCGAGCAGCGCCTTCTTCACCGCCGACTTCATGGTGCGCTACCTCGCTTGGGCGCGAATGCAGAGTTGGTATCCACGCTGCTGCGCGGACTGCCGATCATGGGCGTCGACGGGACGCTCGTAGATATCCAGCGCGACTCGCCGGCGCGCGGAAAGGTCTTCGCCAAGACCGGGACCGACGGCAGCACGAACTATCTGAACGGCGGCGCAGTTCATCGAAAAAGGTCTAGCGGGCTACATTACGACGCGCGGCGGCCGCCATGTCGCGTTCGCTTTTTATCTGAGCGCGATGAATGGCCCGCACGACGAAGACACCGGCCACGTCGCCGGCGCAGATCCTGGGCGAAATGGCCGCGCGCGACCTACCTCAACCTTTAGCGATCGCGCGTCGCACGCGCGACAGGATCCGCGAAGCTTCGCCTTCGATTCGGACGAGCCGAGCGATCTGATTTCTGACGGTTGCGCTCTCGTGATGTAACGATGGTTGATACGCACGTTGTATGCGCATGCGGCGAGCGCCGCGTGCGCGAGCTCGGCGGCGCATCCAATGTCGCTTCCCAGCGCGCCCATCGGTGCGGCCGCTTCGACGGTCGCAGAGCTTGAGAATGTCGAGGCAGAGTGCCGCTGCGCGAAGCGGCGTCCGAGCGGCCTTAATCAATGCGGTGTCGAGCGCACGCCGTCGCGCCGCTTTTTGCGCGTCGCTGCTTCTGCGGCAGTCGCTTGGGCCGCGACGACCGCAGCATAGGCCTTCTCGTCGCGCAACGCGCGCGTCGTCGAGTTGCATCCGTAAACGATCGGCGCGTGCGACCAGGCTTCAAACGGCTTCGTTTCGGATGCGGCCGACCATCGCGACGAGCGCGGCCGCGATGGCACCGGTTACCGCAGCGGCACTACCGCCGCCGGGTACGGCTCGCTCGAGGCGAGGCGTTCCAGATAGCCGTCGAGAGTCTCCACGCACCAGGGGTTGGCCGCGAGGTTGCGAAAAGCCCGCGAGCCTTTTTCCTCAATAAAGGAGTTATAGCAAGAGTGGCCCTGTTAGAGGGAAGCGTCAAAGATCCCAGCCTCGCCGAAGCCGGCCGTTCGCGCATCGCGTGGGCGACGGCATACATGCCGGTGCTACCGCAGATTCGCGACCGCTTCGAGGTCGAAAAGCCGCTTGCGCGACGTGCGGATCGGCGCGTGCCTGCACGTGACGACCGAGACCGCGAACCTGATGCTTGCGCTGCAAGCCGGAGGCGCGAAGATCGCGCTCTGCGCGAGCAATCCGCTCTCGACGCAAGACGACGTTGCGGCCGCGCTCTGTGAATACGGCATCGCGACGTACGCGATCAAAGGCGAAGACAACGCGACGTATTATTCGCATATCGAGTCGGTGATCGCAACGCATCCGCAAATCTCGATGGACGACGGCTGCGACCTCGTCACGACGCTCTACACCAATCATCAGGACCAGCTCGGCGAGCTCATCGGCGGCTGCGAAGAGACGACGACCGGCGTGATTCGGCTGCGCGCGATGCAGCGCGACGGCGTGCTGCCCTATCCGATCTTTGCAGTCAACAACGCGCTGACCAAATACATGTTCGACAATCGCTACGGCACCGGACAATCGACGCTCGACGGCATCGTTCGCGCGACCAACGTTTTGCTCGCGGGCCGGACGCTCGTCGTCGCCGGTTACGGCTGGTGCGGGCGCGGCATCGCCTCGCGCGCCGCCGGAATGGGCGCGCACGTCATCGTCACCGAAGTCGATCCGCGTAAGGCGATCGAGGCGGTCATGGACGGCTATCGGGTGATGCCGATGAACGACGCGGCGAGAATCGGCGACATCTTCGTGACGGTGACGGGCAACTATCACGTCATCCGCGAGGAGCACTTCCGCCTGATGAAAGACGGCGCGATCGTCTGCAACTCGGGGCACTTCAACGACGAGCTCGATCTCGATTCGATCGAGCGGATATCGCGCGGGAAGAGCCAGCCGCGGCCGTTCGTCGAGCAGTACGAGCTGCACGATGGGCGCCGGATCTGCATCCTTGCCGACGGGCGGCTCATCAATCTTGGCGGCGGCCGAAGGCCATCCGGCAGCGGTCATGGATATGTCGTTCTCGAATCAAGCACTGGTGACGGCCCACTTGGTGAAGCAGCATCGCGAGCTCGAACAGGGCCGCGTTTACGACGTGCCGGTCGAGATCGACGAGGAGGTGGCGCGTCTGAAGCTTTCATCGATGAGCGTCGACATCGATACGCTCACCCCCGAGCAGGTCAAGTACATCGCCTCCTGGAGTGAAGGCACGTAAATGGCCTATCGGAAGTTCTTCACGAGCGAATCGGTTACCGAGGGGCATCCCGACAAGCTGGCCGATCAGATCTCCGATGCGATCCTCGACGCGCTCATCAAGGACGATCCGTACTCGCGCGTTGCCGTGGAAACGTTTGCGATCACCGGACAGATTCACATCGCCGGCGAGGTGACCACGAAAACCTACGTCGATATTCCCAAGCTCGTTCGCGAGGTGGTCCGCGACGTGGGATACACGCGTTCGGCGATCGGATTCGATGCTGAAACCTGCGGCGTGAGCGTCTCCATCGACGAGCAGTCGCCGGATATCGCGCTCGGCGTCGACAGATCGTTCGAGGCGAAGACCGGGGACGACGATCCGTACGACCTTCTGGGCGCCGGCGATCAGGGAATGATGTTCGGCTACGCCTGCCGCGAGACCGATGAACTGATGCCATTGCCGATCGTGCTCGCTCACAACCTGACGCGACATCTTGCTGCAGCTGCGCAAGAATGGCGACGTTCCGTACCTGCGTCCCGACGGAAAATCGCAGGTCACGATCGAGTACGAAGACGATCGGCCGGTTCGAGTCGACGCCGTCGTCGTCTCGACGCAGCACGATCCCGAGATTCCGCTCGAAGAGATCCGCCGGGAAATCTCCGAGATGATCATCGACCACGTAATTCCGGGTTCGATGCATGACGAACGAACGCGCGTTTACGTCAATCCAACCGGCCGCTTTGTTATCGGCGGCCCAAAAGGCGACGCCGGCCTAACGGGTCGCAAGATTATCGCCGATACGTATGGTGGAATGGCGCGGCACGGCGGCGGTGCGTTTTCGGGCAAAGATCCCACGAAGGTCGATCGCTCGGGTGCGTACGCCGCGCGATGGGTTGCAAAGAATATCGTGGCGGCGGGTCTCGCCGATCGTTGCGAGGTTCAGGTCGCTTACGCGATCGGCGTCGCGCATCCGATGAACGTTCTGGTCGAAACGTTCGGTACGGGAAAGATTCCCGAAGAGCGCATTGCCGCCGCCGCATTGCAGATTTTCGATCTGCGCCCCGCAGCAATCATCAACGATCTAAATCTGCGCCGTCCGATCTACAAGCAGACGGCGGCCTACGGCCATTTCGGACGTCCCGATCTCGACCTGCCTTGGGAGCGCATCGATCGCGTCGACGCGCTGCGCAAGGCGACCGCTTTTAACGGAGAACAGCTTCGTGTACCGAATTTTGCAAGCTAAGTCGCCGCTCGCTGCGGCCGCCGTTTTACTCGTTCTTGCGTTGAGCGCGCCGGCCGGCGCAGTACAGTTCCAGCCGTCGCAGACCATCAAGAGCGGAACGAAAATCGCCTGCATCCTCGACGAGCACATCGATTCTTCGCAACTTGCGTATGGCGATAAGTTCAAGCTGCACGTGGTCGACCCGTCGTTTCCCGCGCTGCACGGCGCCGAGATTATCGGTTATATCACCGAAGTACACAAGCCGTCGGGCATGGAGCAGGGCAAGGTTGGATTCTTCCTGACGACGATCAAGCTTCCCAACGGCGAGAAGAAGCCGATCACGGCTTACGTCGTCAATCGCCGAGTCACTCAATATAATCCGGCCGCGCAACAGGCTTCGCGACAGATGATGACGGCGCCGATGCCGAACGGCTTCACGACGCCAGGTCCGGTCGCTTGGCAGATGAATATGCGGCCCGGCGCACCTTCGACGGTTCATCAATATCAGTCGCAGTCGCTCGGCGGTTATGTATACACGTCGAAATGGCCGATCATCGTCAACCAAGGCACTGCGGTCACCGTCGAACTCGCGTCCAACCTCACCATCCCGTAGTACCGTCATCCTGACCGGCCGGTGTCATCCTGACCGGCCGGTGTCATCCTGACCGGCCTGTGTCATCCTGAGCTTGTCGAAGGACGACACAGGCCGCAAAGCCACCGCGGCAAATTCCTCGCCGATGTATACGCCGCCTGATTTCGAGGTTACGGACCGACGGTGGATCCTCGAGCTTATCGACGGTTATCCGTTCGGATTACTCATCGCCGGGGAGCCATCGTATCCGTGGGTTTCCCACATTCCGATCCTTGCGCGCGAACGCGACGGCGATCTGCGGCTTTACGGCCACGTCGCGAGCGGGAATCCCCACGCGGAGTCGATTCGTTCGCAAGCTCCGGCCGCGATCGTCTTTAGGGGTCCGCACGCTTACGTTTCAGCGTCGTGGTACGAAGAGCCGTACGCGACGGTCCCGACATGGAACTACGCTGCGGTGCAAATTTGCGGGCGGCTGCAGACGTACGATACCTGGTCGGCCGTCAGGATGCTGAGCGAGAAGATGGAGGGTGAAGCTGCGGACGCCTGGAGTCCGGAGCGGCTCGACGCCAAGATTCGGGAGAGTTCGCTTCGCGCGATCGTGGCGTTCGAGCTTCGCGCAGAACGCGTTTACGCAAAAGCGAAGCTCAGTCAAAACCGTACGGCAGCCGATCGCGCGCGCGTCTTCGAGCGGCTTTCTAATTCGGAGGATCAGACGGAGCGCGAGTGTGCCGAGGCGATGGCCTCGTTACGGCTTTAACATTTGTTGCATCGTGCATTCGCGCGGATTTTTGTCGGGACGCCAGCGCAGCAATCGCGTCGCGTGGCGAAAGCGATGGCCCGTGACATGATCGAACGCCACCTCGACGACGATTTTCGTTCGCACCGGGAACCATTGTGCCGCGTCGCGTCGCCAGCGACTCGGGCCGCCGGGCGCTGCACCGGTGAATCCCGGCGCTTCGACGAGCGGCTTTAACAGCTCCGCGGCATGCGCGCGTTCCGCGGCGCTCATGGAGCCGACAAAACCGACGTGGTTCAGCAAACCTTCGTCGTCGTATAGTCCGAGCAGTAGCGACGCGATCGAGCCATCCGCGGCGCCCGAGCTGGTGCGAAAACCGCCGACGACGCAATCAGCCGTATAGCTGCGCTTTATCTTCACGACCGCATCGCGGCTGCCGAAGGCGTACGGAACGTCGCGCTTGGCGATCACGCCGTCGAGTCGCGCAAGGCTTCCGGCGAGCCATCTCTTTGCCAGCGCGGCATCGGTCGTGGCGGGGGAGAGCCGAACCGTTTCGCTCTTCGAAAAGTTCGTTACAACGAAGCTTTCGAGCGCCTCGCGGCGCGCCGTCAGAGGCCGCTCGAAAAGCTCGCTTCGACCTTCTACGAGCAGATCGAAGAGCGCGTACGATGCGGGCGTCTCTTTCGCCAGTTTTCGCACGCGGCTCTCCGCGGGATGAATGCGTTGCAGCAGCGCATCGAAGTCCGCCGTTTCCCCCTGCACGATCATCAGCTCGCCGTCGGTGACGAAGCGCTGTTCTTTCGCCGTCCGAAGCGCCTCGACGATCTCTGGGAAATAGCGAGTGAGCGTTTCACCCGATTTTGATTGCAGCTCGACGTCGTTGCCGTCGCGAAAAGCCAGGCATCGAAACCCATCCCACTTCGGCTCGTAACTCCACTGGGCGCCTTGCGGAATGCTTTGAACTTGGCGCGTCTCCATCGGCTCTACCGGCGGACGCAATGGCAGGTTCTCAAACCGTGACATTGCCCAAGCTAAATCTGCTGCGATTGCTAAGCAGCGGCTTCCAAAGGTCGCCGATTTTAGCGACGCGTTCGGGCACATTGAAGATTGTGAAGTCGCCGATCTCGCACCCAGCCTCGAGCTCTTCCCAGGTCAGGGGCGTTGAGACCGCGGCCGTCTCGTTCGCGCGCACGGAATAGATCGATGCCAGCGTGCGCCCCCACGCATTTTGATTGTAGTCGACGAGTACGTGGCGTTCGGGACGCTTGGCAACACGATATTCGGCCGTGAGCACACTTGGGTACGCTCGCGCTATACGATACCCGATCTCTTTGGAGATCGCCCACACGTCGTGTTGCACTAAGTCTCGCTTAATGGCAACGTAGACGTGAATGCCCTTGCTGCCCGTGGTTTTTGCAAATGGCTTCATGCCGAGCCCACGCAGAACTTCTCCCACGATCAGCGCCGCCTCACGCACCACCGCAAACGGGGTATTCGGCGTTGGATCGAGGTCGAAGTGGATGTAGAGCGGACGATCCGGATCGTCGCAGAGCGAGTACCACGGATTGAGGTCGATGCATCCGAGATTCACGAGCCATAGCAGCGATGCGAGATCTTCGACGACTGGAAAGTCGATGACGTTCCCGGAACGATGCTCGATCGTGCACGTTCTGATCCATTCCGGCCGCGGCGACGGCGTACGCTTCATGTAAAAGAAGTCGCCGGTAACGCCGTGGGGGTAGCGCTTCATTACCATTGGGCGGTCGGAGACATGCGGCAGAAGAGCGTCCGAAATGCTGACGTAATAGCGAAGCAGATCACCTTTCGTCAGGCCCAACTTCGGAAAGTAGACCTTTCGCAAGTTTGTAAGCGCAACTCGCCGCTCCTTGACTTCGACCGTGGCATTATCGACGTCGGTGGGAATGACGGTCGCAGCTTTGCGTGTCGAACGCTGTGGCACGCCTGTGATATACCCGATGGCGATGGCTTCTCCGCCCTGCGAGGTCACGGTGGGCTTCTGCTGGGCGTTTTCCGCTATGTCGTGACGCCTACACGCTTCGTCGGAGCAGCGGTCACCGCAGCCATTGTCGGCTTAATCGCGATTACGATCTACCTTGTCGTCGAACGCGCCATCGCGGACCACCTATCTGTCGTAGTTTGCTTGCAGCAGCTCCTGCAATGGGATGCTTCCAACGCATATGGCCGCAGCGCATTCGACGGAGGGTGGGGGATGGCAGGGATCGGGCTAGCGATGGATTTCGTCGTATCGCTATGTTGGGCCATTCTCTTTGCAGCGCTCTACGCATTTTCGCCCACGATCCGAAACGATGTGATTATTTCGGGTTTATTCTTCGGGGTGGCCGTTATGGTGGTCATGATCTACGGCATCGTTCCACTCGGCCACGCGACGCAGCTTCGCAGCACGCCCTCTCACGTCATCAACGTCTTCGTCGCGCATACTCTATTCTTTGGGCTACCGCTGGCACTGACGGTGCGGGCCGTAGCGGCCTGAGCCCGCTGGGCAGGGGCCGAGCCTCACCCGTTGAACCAGGGTCCGCCGGCATTGTCTGCCCGCACATTCCGGATTAGCTCAGTTGGTAGAGCAGCTGACTGTTAATCAGCGGGTCGTTGGTTCGAGTCCAACATCCGGAGCCATAAAACAAAGGCCCGTAGCGAAACGGGCCTTTGTCTTTGTCCACTAATTGTCCACTTTAAGACTAAGCTGCACTCGGGGATGTGCGACCAGCATTGCTGGGTTGCAAACCCGGGAGACCCCATTATAATTCAAGTGTGGAACGCTCAAACCAAAGGCGGCCCGCGAATCATCACTCGCCAAGCCCTCGAGATCGATGCCGTCAAGGAGTTGATCTCAAAAAACGGCTGGAGCCCGAGCAGCGCAAAGAAGCGGTCATAGCGTTGCACACCAAGGGCCTGTCCAAGTTCCGCGCCTGCGCAATCGTCGCACAGCCCTACCGATCGCTGTTCAACAAGAAAAAGGCTGAGAAACGCGCTGATGCTTTGCTCAAGGAATGCATCGGCAAACATGCGCATCAGCGCCCGCGGTTCGGCTGGCGCCGCCTGCTGATTCTTGCGCGCCGTGAAATGCTCGGCACCGGCGAATACCGATTCCGAAGGCTTTATAAGGCCCTTGGGCTTCAAGTACGGTCGAGAAAGAAGCGCAAGGTCAACTACGTCCGCGGAAACGCGATTTCGACCGTTAGTCGCCCGAATGAACGCTGGTCGATCGACTTCATGCACGACAGCCTTGGAAACGGCCGAAACTATCGTACGATGAACATCGTCGACGACTTCACGAGCGAATGCCTCGCTTTGGAGCCGGCTGCGCGCTGGAATGGAACCGTTCAGTAACACTCCCTTAGCATTTCAGACCACCAGCTTGTACGGAACAACTGGATAAGTGTCCGTTACATTCCGTGCGCTGGAGTGCCAGCATGAGGAACTCGACACGGGATGGTGCAGAGCAGTTCGAGTCCAACATTTGTTTGCACGGGGGAAAGCACGAACCAACTGGACGCAATGGGGCGCTGAAGCGGATCACGCGAACGCTTCGCAGCATTCAGGCGATAACCGGAGACTACGAAAGGCGGCATAGCTCCGAAGCCGGGAACGGCCCAGGCCCGTCGAACGTTCACGCCCTGGGCCCGATTGGGCGAAGGGAGCTTAGCCGATGTTGGATTTACGCCTTGTCCGTTACGCCTTTAGTCTAGGGCTGGCCGTTGCATTGCTCGCCGGATGCGGCGGGGCGCTCAACGGGACGGCGACGATGCCGCAAGGGGCCGTGCGGACTCGGGCGCACGGGGTGTCCGGGTCTTGGCTGAAGCGTGAAGCATCTGGCGAGGATCTTGTTTATTTGGCCCAAGAGCAGAAAGTGTTCGTCTATAGCTATCCTGGTGGCAAATACGTTGGTGCGCCCGCAGGCGTCAGAAACGCGGTCGCGCTTTGCTCGGATACGAGCGGCAATGTTTGGGTCGTTGACGCGGCGCACAAACGTAGCACCCTTCTCAAATATTCTCATGATGGCTCCAACCCGACAGCGCGTTTGCACTTAGAGGCTCGTGGCTCCGCATGTGCAGTTGACCCTAGCACCGGCAGTCTTGCAGTGGGAACTCTAAACTCAAGCGTAGCGGTATGGGCAAACGGTCAAGCTGCGCCCACATTGTATTCGACCAGCGCGTTCTTTAAGGAGGTTCGCACAGTTTCTTACGATGGCAGCGGTGACCTTTACATGGGAAGCCTTAGCAGCCACAAGTCAGCAGCATGGCTGCCTAAAGGTGGAACCACCGTCGAGAAATTCGACATCACGACACGCGGTTCATACGGCTGGGACGGACAATATTTCGTAATCGGCCCAGCCGACGGGTTCAGCGAACCGATGAAGCTGTATAACCTGAATGGCAATAGCGGTACAGTCGCAGGGAAAATCCGGCTCAAAAACTGCGCTCCCAGTTACGACCCGCCGAGTTTCTCGATTGCCGGTTCGGAACTAGCAGTTTCCTGCGGGTGGGACGAGACAAATTCGTTGGACTACTACGATTATCCGAAGGGCGGGAACCCAATCAACACTATTGTCCCGGGTTCAACGGGTAGCGTTGCGATTTCCGTCGCCCCATCCCAACACAGACGCTAGAAAGGCCGCACCGTGAATCACCTATGGCTTAAACACTAAAGCCCTGGGCCATTGTGCCGGCGTGGCCTTGTTGGCCCTACGGTACGTTGCTCGTTGGTAACGACGGTATGGGGCACGGAACCACGAGGTATGACGGCAAGCATGGCGTTACTTCGTGGGACGAGAGACGTGCCAGTGGCCGCCGGCAAATGGAATACCGTCCCCGTTTGCTTGATCGGGGCCGCTATCGCCGGAATATGCATAGAGCGGATGATTCTTATAATCCCACTGTCTGCTCGTGCCGTCAGACCGGCTCACGATCGTGAAACTACCTTGTGGCTGCGAGCCTTGACTCGGTACGATCGGCAGCCAAACCGAAAGACAGCCTCCCGTGCATTCCGCTCCCATCGCTGTATCGACGTCTAAAAAATAGAGCGTGTGGTCGCTGGTGGGATTGACGAAAGCGGGCTTCCCTGCAACGTTTTGCTGAATCGGAACGTTCGACTGCGGGTTGGTGGGCGGGACGCCGCCGTAAGATCCCCCGCCGCCTGCGGAGCCGCTTTCGCCGCATGCTGCCAGCGCGATCGTAGCGGCCAGTACCGACATTCCAACTTTGTAAGACATATATCGTGTTTCTTTCTCCAGTAGAGCGCGAAGTTTTGACTTCACGTTACATATCGCGAATAAAGAAAGTATGAATGCAACAACTGCTTCATCCTTTCTTTAAAGGCGCTGCCGGTACGACGACGGTTACGCCGCTGAATCTGCAAGATCTGGCGGAGCCGCTCGGCGTCGCAATCGATTATAAGACGGGCGACTTATGGGTTACCGATGCGGAGGTGATAAGACCAACGTTTACGCACTTGGCGAAACGAGCCCGATCGAAACGATCTCGCCGTAACGGAACGGTTGTCACGTCCGACATTGATGCGATGCGGGAGGCGTCCGATCGGGCGTAGCCGCGCGACACTGAGGGCGCCGATCCAGGTAAGCGGAGGTCAACGCCAGTGACGCAAAGTCGGCTAAGCTTTTTGAAAGCCGCAAACAACCTTTGCATTATGCAAGAAGGGGGCGCGCTTAAAGCGCCCCCCTCAATGGTTTATCTGTTATACGTGGTTGGATATGGACAGCTGCGCAATGCCGATTTTATGGCCCTTAGTGTCCTTATCGATAAACTTCGCTTCGCAGCTTCCCGAATTCAAGCCTGCGGTTACCAGGTAGGTGCTGCCACCTCCGCTGACGGATGC
Organism: Vulcanimicrobiota bacterium; assembly: GCA_963815165.1. Classification (GTDB taxonomy): domain Bacteria; phylum Vulcanimicrobiota; class Vulcanimicrobiia; order Vulcanimicrobiales; family Vulcanimicrobiaceae; genus Cybelea. The sequence goes on along the minus strand of CAWFFL010000002.1, from coordinate 422,134 downwards.
GATACCTCTTGTCGTGCAACGCGCGTCTCTAACGGTGAAAGTTCCACCACTGGGACCTTTCGCCGTCACCGTCGCCGTTGGATTGCTAGTTGTTAAAGTAACCTTACAGGGTCTCACCGAAACGCCATGATTGTGCCCGCACTTGCCGTCGCTGTGGATTCCCGACTGCGTTTGCAAGGTGGTCGAAGGAAGCGCGTTCGATGCCTGAGGTGACGTGCTTCCAGCGCAACCAGCTAGAAGGCCGGCGATCGCGAGGGCTCCGAACGAGCCCAATAGTAGTTTCGATTTCATAAATTCTGCTCCTAAAAAGAATCGATCATAGGGCATTCTATATTCCCAATTTCCTTCTACGATAACCGACTCGAGCGATGACGGCGGAACCGTTCGAAGTTAGGGGGCGAATCGTCGAAGGAATACAAGACGCTGCGTTACGGGAGACGCACGCGAGCAGAGTAGGTTGGATTTATCGGGCGTGGGCTCTCGGCTGCGTTCGACTAACGACAGGTTCACGGGACGGCCGCTCTCGCTACATTGGCGTACGTCTTTGCGGCGAGGCCGAGCTCACTGGATGATGGGAAAACGACAAAAATAGCAGGTGCGCTTCGCGTGCGGCCGAACACGCTAGTTTCGAAGCCACCCCTTTGCGCTTCAGGAGATCACGGCAGATGAAGACTTTGAGCTTGAGTCGTTATGCATTGGCGGCCGCGGTTATCGCGATGCTGGCGGGTTGTGGAGGCGGAAGCGCCACGAGCAGCACCGTTCCCACGGTCCCTGCAGCGCCCGATGCGTTTTCACATCATAAAACGTTCAGCTATAGCGGCGAAAGGCAGTCATTCATCGTGCCCGCCGGCGTTAAGCGGCTCTCGATCCTCGCTCGCGGCGGTATGGGAGCGGGCCCGAATGGGGGCGGCCGCGTCGGCCGCGTCTCCGCTGTTATCCCAGTCACGCCGGGCGAGGAGCTTTACGTGCTTGTCGGCGGTGCCGCGTCGGGACAAGCCGGCGGCTTTAACGGCGGCGGTAACGGCGGTTCCGGAATCTACTGCGAGTGTACCGGATACGGAGGCGGCGGCGCGACGGATATTCGGCGTGGCGGCTATAAGCTCGCAAATCGTATTCTCGTTGCCGGCGCCGGCGGCGGCAACGGTTCAACCGGTGATGAATCAACCGACGTCGGTGGGACCGGCGGAAAGGGCGGCGGCACGACTGCCGGTTCGGGAAGTGCAGGCACCGGCGACGGTAAGCCGGGTGGCGGCGGCGGAGGCGGGACGCAATACAACGGCGGAGCCGGGGGTACTAGCGGAAGCGGCTCCACTGGAGGTTTTGGCCTCGACGGATTGCTCGGTGCGGGCGGTGATGGCGGTTCGGGCGGTGCGTCGGGTTCCTATGGCTTCGGTGCCGGAGGAGGCGGCGGCGGCGGCGGTTATTATGGCGGCGGCGGCGGCGGTGCCGGCTCTGGGTCGTACTCCGGTTATGACGACGACGAAGCAGGCGGTGGTGGCGGCGGCGGGTCGTCATACATCGAACCCACCGCTATTAAATACCACTCCTGGCTGGGCTGGAAGGGCAAAGCTCCCGACGGTCTCGTGGTTCTCGGTTGGCAATAAACTCGCCGGGGGTTTTGGAATAGAAAGCCGTCATTCAAGCCGCTCCAGAGCGCGCAGCGACGGAAAGAACCGGATCCAGAGCAACGCAATCGCGATACTAGCAATGCCGCCGAGCAACGCGGACGGTACCGCGCCGAGAAATGCGGCAACCGTCCCGCTTTCGAAAGCCCCGAGCTCATTCGACGCGTTGATGAAGAGAAAGTTTACGGCGCCGACGCGTCCGCGCATCGCATCGGGAGTTCGCAGCTGAACCAGAGCCGTGCGAATCACGACGCTGATCGTATCGGCCGCACCTAATATCGCTAACGCGATTAGCGAGATCCAGAACGAACGGGAGAGCGCAAAAACGATCGTCGCAACGCCGAAAACGATCACCGCACCGAACATGCGCGCGCCCGCGCGCCGTGAAATGGAGCGCCGCGCGAGCATTGCGGTCATCAGCAATGCGCCGACCGCTGGCGCGGCTCGAAGTATCCCCAAGCCAGCCGAACCGACGTGTAGAATGTCGCGTGCGTAGATGGGCAGTAATGCCGTAGCGCCGCCAAAAAGCACCGCGAAGAGATCGAGCGAAATCGCACCCAAAATCGCCGGCTCTTTTCGAACGAACGCCACGCCTGCCCACAGTTCGCGAAACGTGCGCGACTCGCTCGGGGCTCCGCTCCTCACGGCGACGATGAAGCCGCTGAGAACCGCCGCAATCAACCAGAAGGCGAGCATCAATCCGTACGGCACGCCCGGCGAAACGGCGTAGAGCAATCCGCCAACCGCCGGCCCCGCGATCGTAGCGATCTGGAAACTGCCCGACGCAAGCGCTGCGCCTCGTTGCAACGAGTTGCTCGTTACGGCCGAGAGTAACGCCGCCGTCGCGGGGCTTTCGAATGCGTCGGCGACGCCGAGAACGGCGATCGCTGCAAATATTGCCGGTACCGTCAAGTGATGCTCGAAACTTCCCCACGCCAAGACTGCGGCGACGCCGGCTTGTGTCAGCTGGCAAGCTTGCATCAGGCGACGACGGCTAAACCGATCCGCAGCCGTGCCCGTGATAAAAACCAATAACGCCGTCGGAAGGAACTGTACCAAGCCCGCCATCCCCAGAGCGAGCGCGCTGTGCGTGAGTGCGTAGATCTGCCATCCGATTATGACGGCGGAAACCTGATATGCAAATTCCGAAAAGAATCGCGCACCGAGATAGACGAGAAACGGCGGGTGTCGGAGGAGACTTTTCAAATTCGGCGTTGCGGCGTTCGCCGGCGTTAGAACAGACGTCTGCCGCGCCGCTTCGTAAGGACGATTGCGACGGCGACGATTAGACCCCCTAGCGCACCGCATGCGACGTCGAAGAGCGATTCCCAGTTGGTTTCGCGAGAGCCCATCAAACGCTGTGCGACCTCGATGAGCGCGCTGTATGCCGCGAGCGCGCCGACGAGAATCGTCCCAAGTCGCCGCCGCCGTCCAAGACACCACGCCAACGCAAGGGCGACGACGGAGAAGGCGGCGACGCTCTCCACTTTTCGGAGCAAAATGTGATACGTCAGGGACCGCGGCGATGCGACTTCGTACACGTCGCTACTAATCGCCATCGCAAAGAATGCCGCAGCCACGGCCGCAAAGACGGCGAACCGCTTACGGGCCGGCCGCTGCGCCAAAGGGTGCTTGAACTCCGGCAGTGATCGTATACCGCGTCGCGAGCGCTTGCGGCACTACAACGACGGCGCTGCTACCGTCGACGGCGGAGTCGCTCCCAATGGCGTTGCGGTATTTCCGAACTCCCCGTAGGGAGCACCACTTCACAGTTCGAGCGCTAGAGCGGCAGCGGCGTCTTCGGTCCACTCTGCGCCCAGCGCCATGATACTCGGGAGGCGTTCGCCGTAAACACTTCTGTAACGCTGCGACGACGCGTTGATACTCCTGCTGCTCCGTATGTTCGCGTTGTGCCTCGAGCGTCGCAAGCCATGCATCGACGAAACCCAATAACATCGCCGCCCGCTTACGCGAACCGTTCAACGCCGTCGCCCGCACGTGAATCCGGGCGCAGCACCGAAACCGCCGCCAGATGCTGCAACACGTAGGCCGTTAAAACCGTTTGCTTCACGTCGCCCAGGACGGAAAGTGCTTTCGCCGCATAAGCGCGAGCGTCGTCGAAGCAATTGAGGACGATCAGATACGCCGCCATGTTGCAAAGGTCGTTCGCTACCGATCGTCGATTGTGGGTCGCTTCGTGACCCGCACGAGCCTCTTCGGCGAGCTGCAGCGCCGCCGCGGCGTCGCCGGCTGCGAACTCAACCTCGGCGAGATTTCCGGCAATGGAAGCGGTAGGCCGTTCGAGGTTGAGCGATTCGTAAAACGCGAGCGCGTCGGCATAAAGCCGTCGCGCCTTATTGGTGTCGCCGCAACGCGACCGCGCGGTTCCCAAGTCGCCTAGAACGAGCGCCTGCATCCGGCGATTCTCGAGCCGCGCAGCAATTGCGAGCGCCGCTTCGAGCAGCGGCTGCGCTTCATCGGCTCGGCCGAGCGCCCCGAGCGCGCTTCCCGCGGCTTGTTGTGCGCGCGCACGCAGCAAATCGTCGAGCTCGTCGTCGAGCTGCAACGCCCGCTCCGTCGACGCAAGCGAAGCTTTGTACTCACCGAGCGAACCGCAGAGCTCCGCGTCAGCGACATATAGCCGCGCAAGCACGCCCGGCGGCGTCGCGTCGTCGCGCGAGTCGAGTGCAAGACGAACCCATCGTCTCCCCTCGACCGGACCGATCGAATACCAGACCCGCGCAAGCGCCGCCGCCAGTATCCGGCCCGACATCACGTCATGGCGCTCGGAGAGCGACCAGCTCAACGCCGTTCGAAAATTATCGAGCTCACTCTCGGCGTCGCGGAACCAGGGACGCTCCGGCGCGTCGTACCAGTCGCGGTCGAGCCTCTCGGCGAGCTGCAAAAACGCCAGCGAATGCCGCGAGGCAATAGCCGCGCTCTCGCCCTCACCGTCAAGCTTCTCCAGCGCATACTGTCGAGTCGCCTCGAGCAGGTGATAGCGTGCGGCGCCCCTCTCGAAATCGACCATGACGAGCGATTGTGCGACGAGTAGCGACAGTAAATCCAGAACATCCGCCGCGCGAATACGTTCGTCGGCGCAGACCGCAATCGCCGATTCCAGTGAGAAGCCGCCCGCGAAGATCGCGAGCCGGCCGAAGAGCGCGCGCGCTTGCGGGGCGAGAAGCTCGAAGCTCCAGTCAATCACGGCGCGCATCGTTTGATGGCGCGGAAGAGCGACCGCGTCGTTGCCGGCGAGAAAATCGAAGGCCCGGTCGAGGCGCTCGCAAATCTGACTCGGCGAAAGTACCGCAGTACGTGCCGCAGCAAGCTCCAGCGCTAGCGGCAAACCATCGAGCCGGCGGCAGATTTCGACGATCGGCTCAACGTTGTCGCGCGTTACGGCGGCTCGCGAATCGACAGCGCGCATGCGATCGATGAAAAGCTCGATGGCGCCGTAACGAAGTGCCTCTTCGGGCGCCGGCATTCCGCTGCGTGGAACCGCTAGCGGCGGAATTCGGTAGGCGCGTTCGCCGGCGAGACTCAATGCTTCGCGGCTCGTCGCAAGCAGCGCGAGATGAGGACACTCGCGCAGCAGGGACCCCACGACCGCACGCGCACCCGCGATGACGTGCTCGCAATTATCGAAAACGATCAACGCTCGCTTTCGCGCAAGGTACGCAACGAGTGTCTCTACGAGCGGACGGTTCGGCGATTCTTGCACGCGGAGTGCGGCTGCCAGCGCCTGCGCCACCAGCGCCGAATTGCCGAGCGGCGCGAGATCGACGAACCAAACCCCATCGGCAAAGTCGTTGAGCCGTTCGGTTCCAACCGCGACGGCGAGTCGCGTCTTGCCGGCTCCGCCCGTTCCGACGATACTAACCAGCGGCGTCTGCTCCAGCAGACCAGTGATTTCTTTGACTGCCTCCGCCCGGCCGAAGAACGAGGTGAGCTGGCGCGGCAGATTGTGAGCGGGAACCGCAACCGATTCCTCCAGCCGCAATCCGCGCGCGCGTCTCGCCGAGAGTTCGAGTTCGGCGCGTGCTTCTTCGGAGAGCTCGAGCGCATCCGCAATGCGTTCGAGCGTGTATCGATACGGAAGTTTGCGACTGCCCCGTTCCAGTGCCGAGACTGCCTGAGCGCTGATGAGCGCGCGGTCGGCGAGCATTTGCTGCGATAGGCCGGCCTGCGTTCGTAAACGCTTCAGCACACTGGCCAGGTCGGCGCCCGTCGCCGCGCGCACTAGTTTCCGGGCGCGGGCGCTATTCCGTACGGATCGCCGTCGATCGAGAGCGTCTCGGACTCGATGGCGCCGGAGCTCGGATTCACTGCGTCGATATAGCCGGTTGCATCGGCGACCCACAACGTCTTTTCACCGGCGTCGAAGTTGAGATTCGTCGGCAGGCCGAAGCCCGTTGCGAAGATCGTGCACTGCGCGATGCCCTGGCACTTGTAAATGCCGGTCGCTTCATCGATGTAGTACAAGTTGCCGGCGCGATCGAACGTCATGCCGCCCGCGCTCGTAATACCGGAAACTACGAGCGTCGCCGTTCCGCGGCAGCCCGGGAACTCGACGATCGAACCCCTGGCGCTCGGAGCGCTTTCGTCGTCGAAACTCCAGAAGCAGTCGCCGTCCGGATCGATCGCAACACCCTCTCCCTGAAGAAGATCGCTGCCATAGGTGAGAACGCGCGACGGGTGCGATTGACGGTTTAAGTAAATGCTGAGGCTCCCCGTCCCGCTGCCCGCGCTCGTCCCGTTCGAAACCGCCACGAGTCTACGGTCGGGAGTAACGTCGACGTTGACTGGAATCTCGCCGCGGTCGTCGAGCTTGCCAATCGGCCCTCGCGGGCCTTTTTTCGCCGTGCGGTAGATCAGCACGTTTGCGTTTCCGGCATTCGTGAGATACCACCAGCCGCTGGGCGTCGTGACGGTTCCCTGCGGGCCGGCGATGCCGTACGACAGCGTCTCGACCGGTGTGAGCGAACTTCCCTTTCGCTTGTATACGGTCGCATCGTTGCCGTAGAATTGCGCCGAGTACAAATAATCGTTACCGTAGTGCTGAGCGTCGGGGCTCGACGTAAACGGCACGTTCGAGCTCTCGAGCGGAAGCTGAGGCGCCGTTGAAGACGAGCCGGCCGCGCAGCCCGCCAAGGAGGCAAGCGCAGCCAAGATGGGGACTTGACGTCGAATTTTCAACGTGGGGAACACAACAAGGAATCGTTCAAGAGCGTTTAGCTGCCACCTGGCAAGAGGGCCCGCCCCGCAGCTATTACGCTGCGAAGCGGGCAGAAGTCGCCTGAGCCCCGCGGCCGCGGGTTTAGACAGAGTTGGTAATGCTCAGGGGTGCCGAACCGTTCTGTTTGTCTTTCTTGTTCGTGCTCGTGAACGTCGCCGTGCACGATCCGCTAGTTGAACCGGCGGTCACCGACCAGGTATTTCCTTCCACTTGAGCGACGGTCGCAACGCCGGTCGGGCCGCCGCAGTTGTCCTGTTCCATGACGGTATCTTTCTTCGGGGCCTTGACCGTAACGGTGGTGCTGGGATTTGAGGCCGAGAGAGCGACCGAACAGGGCTTGACTTTTACCTTGCCCTGATGGCTGCACTTAGCGTCCGGCAGAACCGGAACTCGGGATTGCTGGGGAACCTGCACCGAAGTCTGAGGCGTGACGCCCGACTGCGAGCCGGCGCAGCCTGCCAGCACGGCAGCTGCGCTCGAGAGCGCGATGGCGGCAAACCAAGGACGGCCTACAACGAGTAATCTCGACACTAGCTTTCCTCCTCATCGAAAGTGCGGCAGATGCGGGATGCCGCTTGGATGCGACGCATCATACCTCGCCCCGGCGTGAAAGAAACGTGACACTCCACACTGTGGAGCGAGTGTAACAGCGACTGTACCAATGGGCGGCAGCCGTAGACGCCCGGCTTGCGATATTCTTTGCTGAGTTGCTTCTATCGACAGGAGACAAGTGATGATAAAGCCTCTGGCCTACGCTGCCCTTGCCCTTGGCATCGGGGTGGCCTCATGTACCGGAAACTCGGCGCTGCCCCCGGGCGCATCGCCATCCGGAACCGGCAACGGCATTTCGCTGCCGTCTTCGCCGCAAACCGTCCCCAACGGGTGGGCCGCGACGGCGACTCAAGCCGTTCCGATCAAGAACTTCCCGACTGGGACCGCGCCCGATACGACGAAGTTGCACATCGTCGTCGGGCTGCGTATGCGTAACCGCAAAGACGCAGAGCAGCTCGTGCGCTCGCAATATTCACCCGGCCACTCGTCCTACCACAGCTGGTTGACACCGCAACAATTCACTGCGATGTTCAACCCGACGCAGAGTCAAGCCAACTCCGTCGCGCAGTATCTGAAATCGCAAGGCTTCACAAATGTCACCATCGAGCCGAACAACTTGATCGTAAGCGGCTATGCTCGCGCTTCGGGTGTTGAGGCCGCGTTCCACACGACCATCCACGGAACGATGGCAAAAGGAAAGTTCATCTACGGCAACGTTACGCCGGCCCTCGTGCCTGCGAAGCTCAAAGACACCGTGCTTGCGGTACTTGGGCTTACGAACGCCTACGAGATGCACACCCACCTCGTAAAGTCTGGTAATCCGATTCGCCCGATGACCGCCGGCACACCGCCACCGTGTTTGGAGGTCGTCAATGGGATCTGCATCGGGGGTGAATACGGACCGCCGCAGTACCAAGTCGCCTACGACGCCACGTGCTCGTCGTGCAGTACCGCAAAGAAGACGTCGATTGCGGTTATGGCCGAAGGGGACGTGACTCAGGTCGAGCAAGACTTGCGCACCGCCGAGTCGTTTTGGGGATTGCCCGCAGTAAAATACTCAGTCGTAAAGGTCGGCGCGCCGAGCACCGATACGTCGGGCCTCGATGAGTGGGATCTCGACACGCAGATCTCCAGTGGCATCGCGCAGACGGTAAAACATCTCTACGTCTACGACACGACGTCGCTCAGCGATTCCGACATCAGCCTCGAGATCAACCGCTGGGCCACAAAGGATAAAGCCGAGGTAGGAAATGCCTCCTTCGGCGAGCCCGAAGCGCTTGCGTACGCCGACGGATCGATGGCAATGGACGATGAGATCTTCAATGAAGCTGCCGGTCAAGGTCAGACCATGTTCGCTTCCACAGGCGATAGCGGCTCGGGCTGTCCCGTTCTGATTAACACCGGTTTGCCAGTGGGTGGAACGCCGCAAGTCTGTTATCCCGCATCCTCCCCCTACGTCGTCGCCGTCGGAGGAACGACGCTCGACACCAACGCAAACGGCAGCGAGCCGGGCACCTATTACGGCGAGCACGTGTGGGTTGGTACGGGCGGCGGCTACAGCGCGTTCGAAACCGCTCCATACTGGCAGACGAATGGAATCTGCGCCGGATGTGCGGCGGGCCGCGGAGCGGCCGACATTTCGATGTGCGCCGACAACAACGGATGCCCCATGTACGTGTTCGTGAGCGGAACGCCCGAAGGGGTTGGAGGCACGAGCCTCTCTTCGCCGATGTCGATGGGGATATGGGCGCGCTTGCAGACGCACTTCAAGAACAAGCTCGGCTTCGCAACGCCCGTTTATTATGGAGTCTACGGATATTATGAACCCTGTCCGTTGGGGTCGACCGCCTGCGTTCCCGCCGGTGAGCCGGGTGACGACACATCGGCAACTCCGCCGGACACCACCGCGCCGATCGGCGGTTTCCACGACATCCTTTATGGCTCCAACGGCATCCCGAGCTCGGCTGCACCCGGATGGGACGAACCCACCGGCCTCGGCAGCGTCGACTACTACGTGATGCAGCAGGACATCTCGAACTCGATCTTCTCCGGTCAATGAGCTAGGTGGGCCAGAGCTAGAGGCCTCCCGTTCACGGGAGGCCTCTAGCAATTCACGGTGCGTCGCGGCGGATGCCGTGATTTCATGCCAAGACTCGGCGCGAAAGACTGCGTTGGTTCTGCCAACCCGCCATCGTGCGTGCTACCATTCCATCTATGTTGCTAGCTCTCGCGCGGCCCGTCGTCGTGCTTGGCACGGCGCTTCTTTTTACAGCATGCACCGCCGGCGCTTTGAAATCGCCCGGCCTCCCAGCGACCGGCGATGCGTCTCGAATAACGACCGCATCGAACCGCCACGCAAAATCGCGGGCGGTCTGCCCCGACCGGCATAATCGGGACGGCGCGCATTGCTTGGCCCTTATTCGCACCGACCTTCCGCCATCCGAAACGCCGTACGGCTACACTCCCGCCGAACTGCAATCGGCGTACAACTTGCCCTCGGCGACGACGGTACGGGGCAAACGGTGGCAATCATCGACGCCTTCGACGATCCGGATGCGGAGTCCGATCTCTTCATTTTTCGTAACTACTTTAAACTGCCGGTCTGCTCGACGCTCAACGGCTGCTTCCAGAAACTCAATCAGCGTGGCAAAGCACACGGTACCCGCCGCCCGAGTAAGAACTGGGCGATCGAGATCTCACTCGATCTCGATATGGTCTCCGCGGCCTGCCCGAACTGCAACATCATGCTGATCGAAGCCAATAGCAGTAGCTGGCACGACTTGGGGCAATCCGTGAATGAAGCCGTGAAGCTCGGCGCGACGATCGTCAGAATAGCTACGGAGGAATCGGCGGAGCGAATCGCGAGCGACTACTCGCACCCAGGCGTCGTCGTCCTCGCTGCGGGAAGCGACAGCGGATTTTACCTCGATCGCAACATCGGAACCGGCCGGTTTTCCGACCGTCGTCGCCGTCGGCGGAACGACGCTGACCAGCGGCAGCAGCGGAAGCCGTGGCTGGACCGAGACGGTATGGAGCGGCACCGGAAGCGGCTGTCCGAAGTTTCCGAAGCCGTCGTGGCAAACCGACCGCGGCTGCAAACATCGCACCGCAAACGATATCGCGGCGGTTGGCGATCCGGCAACCGGCGTCGCGGTCTACAATAGCTATTCGTGGTCGGGATGGATGGAAATCGGCGGCACGAGCGTCGGCTCGCCGCTCAATGCCGCGGTCTTCGCGCTGGCCGGGAACGCGTCGCAGCAAAATGCGGCGGAGACCTTTTACGAATCGCAACATCAGCAGTACCTCAACGACGTCACCAGCGGCTCGAACGGTAAATGCATACCGGCCTATCTCTGTACCGGTGAAGCCGGCTACGACGGTCCCACCGGTTGGGGAACGCCCAACGGAATCGGCGCTTACTAAATGACGAGGAGATGATTCGATGCTGAGCGACAACGCAAGACTTTACTTTCGCGGGCGCATGTGTAACGCTGATCCTTGCCGCGTGCTCCGGCGGCGCATCGTCGGGAACGCCGGCGGTCTCTCCGCTCGGGCGGCGCTGCGTCGAGCGCGGCACGGGGATTCGCCAGCAAGAAGTTAAAACTGCTCTACGTTACCGATTATAACTCGAGCGTCGTACTGATCTATAAGCAAAGTGACATCGGCGCCGGTCCCCATGGCGAAATCCAAACCGGAATCGATGGCCCGAAAGACGATGCCGTCGACAGAGCGGGGAACCTCTACGTCGTCAACAACGGCAACAACACCGTGACCATCTATCGCGCCCGGCGCGTCGACGCCGAGCACGACGCTATCAACGGATATTGCCGATCCGCTCGACATCTCCGTCGATTCGAACGGCATCATCTACGTGGCCGACGGCGGCCCATGCGGTAAGATTCTCGAGTTCAAGCCGGGGAGCACCTCGCCCGATGCCACCGTCAGCATGCCGCATCCCGGCGGTCTCACCAATGCTAAGAACGATGAACTTTACGTGACGCACAACATGTCTTCGGGCGGACGGGTGAGCGTCTGCAAGCCGCTTGCGACGAGCTGTACGGATCTCGGAATTTCAGTCGAGTACGCGCAAGGCGTCGCTCTCGATAAGAAAGGGAACTTGCTCGTCGGCGACATCTACGCCGGCACTGATCGACATTTACAAGCCCGGTGCGACGACGCCGTTCCGAACGATCATGACGACATACGAGTCACCGTCGAAGCTCGCTCTCAACACCACCGATTCGACGCTCTATATGGCCGATCCGGCGAACTTCGCGGTAGAGATCTACAACTACAAAGCCGGCACGCAAAAGACATCGTTTAACTTCGGATCGGGTCAAGAGCTCGAAGGTGTAGCGCTCTATCCGGGTCAGAAACCAGGTAAATAGCGCGCCGTCGCTTGCGGTAGCGTGCCGTCACTCTTGAGGCGGCAACGTGATAACGGTACGGCTGGGACTTTCGATAGACGCGCTCCAGGCTTCGCCGATCGAAGAGAGCGGGTAAGTCTGCGTTGGTACTTGGATTCTGCCATCAGCAATGAGTTGCACGTAGGCTGGGATTTGGGCCATGATGTCAGTGATTGACGCGGAGCCTGCGCCGCTGCCGGATACGCGAATCCGACGGCTGCGAAGGAGCGACGCCGGAAGGGATGCCTCGGGCCCGGCCGCCGCGCCGATCTGCACGTAGGCGATATCCGCGCGGTCTTCTTCGAGGCCGCGCCGCGCTAGCGCTCTGAAGGTCGTCTCCGCCGGAGCACCCCAGAGAAAGTCAAGCACGATGCTCGGTGCCGTTCCAGCAAGAGCATCGACGATGGCCGCGACGTTGGCGTTCTGATCCGCCGTTATGGCAACGACGTTCGCGCCATGCTTCGCGGCGCGATCCAGACTCGCGAGATTGCGCCCAACCCCAACGACGCGTGCCGCGCCGAGTATGTTCGCGTGTTGCACCGCCAGCGTTCCCGCCATCCCGGTCACGCCCAGTATCAGCACCGTGCCAAGCGCGTCGACCTCGCCGGCACGCGCGCTTAGCGGTAACCACGAAGCGAGTCCAGGGTTTACGCCGCCGGCAACTTTAACGGCATCGGCGCCCGGTGGTAAGGCCACGCGCATCGCGCGCGGGACGGCCATTCGCTCCGCCAGCGTTCCGTACGGTGGTCGTACAAAACCGGTATAGATCAGAGCACCGGCGGGCGTCCTCGCAACCGCATCGATTCCAGGTATGAGCGGCCATGTGTCTGTGCTTCCGTAATGATCCCCTACCGCGAGTGACCGAACGATGGGGTGAATGCCCGCTGCAACGAGCTCGACGAGTTCATGCCCCTCATCAACGACCGGTTCGGCGAAGTCGCCGTACTCCGGAGTGACGACGTCTGGAGATCTCACGATCGCGGCTTTCACAAAAACCTCCGCAAACAAATTAACGCTAGACTTCATCGAGGGCACGTTAAACGTAGCACGCAAGCGGCGATCGCGAAAGCCGCTGAGCCCCGACGCAGCCCTAAGGAGTCAACCAAGACTACCCGCCGATCACGCCGTGCCTCCGCGTGACGGCCGATTTTGCGCGAATCGGTCGTCGGTGGTTGGTTGCAAGCGGATGTGGTGAACCGCGATGTTCACGACCCGAATCCGTTTTGTTGTAGGCATCGCTTCCACAAGCGTCGCAGCGCGCCGCTTTGCCGAGCCCACGCAACGATCGTCTGCAGTCCTTGGGTACACTTTCCGCCGAACCGCGTTCAGCGCCACACGGTGTGGACTCTCCCACGCGTGTATCGAGGGAACATCCGCCGCAACTCCTCGACTCGATGCCCGTTTTGGCTGCGGATCAGAACTGTTACGAACGCTACCTTTGATGCAGGAGGCATTTTCCATGTACTTCCCGAGCTCGGCAGTGGTATCGCGGTCGTCATGAATACCGGAGCTGGGGCGCGCAACATGCGCGTATGCCCGGCGCGCGAGTCTACATGCAATCTCATCGCCGCCGAACGGCAAACCGCAATCATCTATCTCTGGCCAAGGATGACCGGGTGACTCGCCGACGTACTCCGGCTGAAGCGAAACGTTCCCGGTTTGCTTCATGAGCGCATCCGTAGTTCCCGGCGGAATCGTCGATTTATACAAACCGGCGCCGAGAGCGCTCCAATGCTTTCTTCTACCGCGGAATATCGGAAGCTTCAGTGGCCCGATCGTACGGAGTCGGCACCGAAACAAAGACCACGTCGGCCCGATCGACTAAAGATTCTTGTAAGATCTCGGCGCGAGGCGTGTCCAGGAAGGAACTTATCAAAGATGCTACACGCAATGAGGGGGAACGGCTCAGAGACTTCGCCGAGGCGCGCCCTACGACGCCATAACCCACCAAGCCGACATGCATAGTCTCTCCCGACAGGAAAAGGCCGTTACTTTCCGTCTGCCGTAGATACGTCGCGATTACGTACACACCTGAGCATGATGCGCCGAGGGCTGTTTTCATTTGCGTTTGCGGCGACGCGCACGTTGCGCGTGTCGAGCTCGCTCTACCTTTCTTGAAGCGCTTCTCGCACGCCGATGCCGTCGTCGTTGTGGCGCGCAGCACGTACCCCCTATCGCACGACCAGATCCTTGCACCAGCCGTTCCGCCGGAACTCAGCGACCATCAGGCGTCCATCTACCTGAAAACCATGCTCCCGCAGCTTGTCGGCAACGGCGCCGTGTGCTGTTATCTCGACAGCGACCAGATTGCGGCAGCACGTCGGAACGCGTCGACGACATCTTCGATCTTTACCAACCCCCGATCATGTTCGCGCCGGATGCAAGCACGATCGATCAATTTAGCCGGTATGCCGTAAACTGCCCATGCCGAAGTGGAACGTGCAGGCACTTGCGTGAGGAAATCCGAGCGCGTTTTGGGATCGACATTCCCGACGGCAAGGCGCACCATTGGAACGGCGGTCTTTATCTTTTCGATCGGGCTTCGACCGATTTTGCACAGAGCTGGCACGGCAACACCCTGCTGACGTTTGGCGATGCCTACTGGCGGATTCGCGATCAGGGAACTCTTCTTGTCACGCAATGGCAGTTTGGGTTGCAAGATCACCCGTTGATTCCGCAAAATGCGTCGCGCATCATCGATCGCTTCTTCGGCTACAGCGAAGCGGTACGTAAGAGTCTGCGGCCAGATCAGTTTTTCGTGGATCGGGACTATGAGCTGCGGGGCCCCGATAGTTCTTCATTTCTTCATTTCATTAACGACGGCGTCGGCCACGTGGGTTGGCCGATGTGGGACCGAGTTGAGGCACTTCTAGATGATTCGGGCGAGGGAATGGCTCTTGCTCGAGGATAACCGCATCATCCACGGGCTTTGGATCGGCGAGCTGACGCGCCTCGAGCTCTTGACCGTACAATCCTTTGCCTCCCACGGCCACGAGTTTCATCTGTGGCGCTACGAAGAGACACCCGATCGGCTGCCGAGCAACGTCGTGCTGCGGGATGCAAATGAGATCTTGCCCTATAAATGCGTGTTTCGCAAACGCAAGCGTGACCCCGATTCAGGAGTCGGCAAAGGTAGTTATGCGACGTTTTCGGACCTCTTCCGCGTAACGCTGTTGCAGAAATTCGGCGGCATTTGGGTCGATATGGACGTGGTTTGCCTGCGACCCTTTGATTTTGCCACACCGTATGTTTTTCGGGGACACCGCATTGGCGCGGTGATGAACCTCATAAAATGCCCAGCTCAGAATCCACTGATGACCCATCTGTTGGAGCGCAGCGTGAACAACGGCGTGCATCCAAATCAGGATTCCACCTGGCTTGGGTTCACGCAGCTTTTCTACCAGTGCATTGTACGTGCCGGGCTTGAAGAGTTCATACGTAGGGACTTGATGCCCCCGGATTCATGGCAAGCGATCAAGCCACTCATCGAGGGGTGCTTCCAACCCGACGACGGTAACTGGTACGCGATCCATCTACTCAACGAGATGTGGAACGAGTTGCAGCACAACGGTGGCGTCTACAAGGGAGTCAAGATCGCTGACCGCTCCCCCGACAAGAACCATCCTATGCCGGGCACGACGCTCTTCAAGTGGTACGAGGAGTATGGCCTGTTTGGGCGCGCGTGGACGCCTGTTCGGCCGCCCGAGAATATAAAGAATGCTCCTGCCGCGCGGCAGCCGTTCGCACCTCGATTCGCCGATATGCTCCAGCTCAATGCGGCGATCACAAGCATGTCCCTTGGTGGTGCCGAGCGCATTGTAAGTGAAACCGTTTCAACACTGGCGCTGCAGGGGTGCGCACATCACTCTACCTGCTACACGACGCTGAGCAGGCCTATTCCTTAGAGAACGTTGCGCGCTGCCGGGTAACGCGGACGGCCCATTTGCCGCGCGATGGCAAGCTCCGGCTGATCGCTGCGGAAACAGCTCTATCGTCGACTCCGGCGGTTTTTACTCACCTGCTGCGGGCTTCTGATATCGAGCCGTTGGCACAAATGGGAACGGCCGTCATTCCAGTTGTTCATAACGCCCAACCAGGCTGGTTCGATCCGCCAGGTGCACTCAATGAGACCTCTGCCCCCCTTATCGTTGCGGTCTCTGAAGCAGTTAAACGACAATTGCTTGAGTTTGGCTGTGCGAAGCCGATTGTCGTTCTTCGTCACGAGATACAGCGTGCCTCGATTACGTCCGACCAAGCCTCGAAGGATCGCGTTGCGGTACGGCGCCGCCATAGCGTTCCGAGCAATACGCTGCTGATTGGCATGATTGGTGCGTTCAAGACCCAAAAGATGTATACGCGCGCCATTCGTGTGCTAGCGGCGTTGCAAGAATATATCCCGGCGCGGCTGCTGATCTTGGGCGAATGGAACCATGATTGGGGCGACGGCCGAGCAGCATATTCAGCCGTTTGCCGGCAAGCAGTCGAACTTGACGTAGTTGCGGACGTCATTATGCCCGGAGCCGTGGATCCCGTCGATCCGTACTATGCTGCCTTCGACGTTTATCTCAACACGAGTCTCTATGAAGGCTTGAGCATATCGGTGCTCGAGACGATCGCGCATGGATGTCCGGTCGTCACTCCGCCAGCAGGGGCAACGATGAGGTGCTCACTGTGAACGACCACCTCGTCTCGAACGCCTCCGACATCGAAGCCTACGTTGATGCAATTTTAGACGTCGTCGCCCGAAGCGAGCGCGTTATTCCGGCAATGCATCACGATCCGGATCTAGTGCCCCATGTTTGGCTCTCCTGGGCGCGCATGGGATCTCTCGCACGATCCTCGCCGCCCGCGTCGTCTGTTCTCGTTGTCACCGAGAATCTCAATATTGGCGGGCCCCAACGATCCCTTACGAACATGCTGACGCATTGGCCACACCCCAAACGCGCAGCGGTCGCCATTCTTGATGCCTGCGCCAATGGCCCGTACGTCGCTGAGTTGGAAGATGCCGGGATTGCCGTAATCGCGCTCAACTCCGGATCGCTCGGTGTACGCTGTCGACGAACGCTCGAGCTGGTCGATCGTCTCGAGGCGGCAACACTGGCGTTCTGGAATGCGCCACCCGCGTTCAAATTGATGTGCGCCAAGGTACTGGAAACCCGCAATGACATTCGCCTCGTGGATGTTAGTCCGGGTCCCATGCTGTTCGATGAGCTTGAAGAACTTGGCGACGTGCCACACCGCCTCAGCTTCTCCGTCGACCAGTATTTTTCGCGTATCGATTGCTTCGTAGCAAAACATCGGTCCGGTAAGCCGCCAAGGCTTCCGGCGGACCGCGTACGCATCGTTCCCAATGGTGTACCGATCCCGGGGACTCAGGCTATTCTCTCTGAGCCGATTGTCGGTGCAGCCTGTCGTCTCGTACCTTCCAAACGTGTAGAGTACCTTTTGGATATGATGGACATACTCGTGCAGCGGATACCGAATGCATCGCTAACGATTGCCGGTGGTTTCGACCCCAGGCATGAGGCGTATGCCAATTACGTACGCGATAAGTTTGTTGCTGCGGGGCTATCGAATGTAACCTTCGCGGGTCCATTACAGAACGTGCAGCCGTTCCTGGAATCCCTGTCTGTCTTCGCTATGATTTCCGAAGATCAAGGTTGTCCAAACGCGTCCCTGGAGGCGATGGCAATGGGGGTGCCTGTCGTCGCAAATCCGTCCGGCGGAACCGCGGAACAAATCGACCATGGCGTGAACGGATTCCTAATAGACGGAAATTCGCCTCGCAGCATGGCGTTTGCGATTGAGAAGCTACTCCGCGAAGATCGCCTACGCGTAAGAATGGGCAACGCTGCACGGCGCAAAGTAGCTGCCTCGTTCTCCATGGAATCGATGCTTCAAGGCTACTTGGAAGCCTTCGCGATGGCGGAGTAACGTAGAATTGCAAAAAAGTCGCGCCATTTGAGTGGATTGACGGCTGCGCGTGGAGAGCCTTGAAGGTAGTCGAACACCGCACGGGAAGGGAAGCATAGGAAGGTCGCATGTCTGAAGACGATCTACAGGCGCCTATGGCGCCGAGCGGGCTAGAAGTTACGGCCGAGAGTCGCGCGAGCTACAGAGCGCACCTCGCTGGCATTGCCATGCGTAGACTCCAGGGTGAGTTTGACCCGCAACTATTCGCGGCCGAACCGAACGGAGCCGGGTCTACTTCTTACGGTTCCAGCAGCGATGACAGCTCCAGCAGCGATGACAGCTCCAGCAGCGACGACAGCTCCAGCAGCGATGACAGCTCCAGCAGCGATGACAGCTCCAGCAGCGATGACAGCTCCAGCAGCGATGACAGCTCCAGCAGCAGCGACAGTTCCAGCAGCGACAGCTCCAGCAGCAGCGACAGTTCCAGCAGCGACAGCTCCAGCAGCTCCAGCAGCGACAGCAGCTCCAGCAGCGACAGCAGCTCCAGCAGCGACAGCAGCTCCAGCAGCGACGGATCGACCCAGACTACAGTTTTGGATGAAGTTGCAGCGACGGCCAAGGACGCGTTTAACAACGCCGCAAACGCGATAACTGAGCGTGGCCCGGCGATACTTGCTTCTGCTGTCGCCGGTGGGGTCGAAAGCGCAATCGGAAACCAGCTGAAGCAGCAGGGCACCCCATTAGATGCTCAGGGCGCCGCAGACCTGAGCAAAGGCTTAAACTGCCTCAGCGCTCAACTTTTCGACGCCGCATCGCAACGGGCCGCCAACTGTTTAAAGTCGGAAACGGATCTGCCTCAGCTTTCGTCACTCGGTGCAAATCCGAGTTCGGCCGGTGGTGTAAAGGCAACCACATCCGTTTCGTTCATCCTAGGCGACTACAGTATCAACTCGACTGGAAAGTTGGGTATTGATTACGGTCTTAACGACATAGTTAAAGCGATACAGCAAGGGTCCATCAAACCAGCGATCGCACCGCTGACCCAACTGAACACCGGCTCAATCAGCCTTTCGATAGGCTCAAAGGACTATTCGTTTTCAACGAAGTTGAGCTTAACGGGTTCGGGGGGCGCTCTTAATTTCAACAACGCCAAAGTCAATGTTTCGATCGGTCTCAAACTCAACTTCTGATCTTACGTGACCCCCGCTCGAGGCCCCTCGGAGAAAAACCATCCTAAAAACATTCAGTCTCCGGGCGACATTGTTATGCTAACGCATCGAATTGTATTTCAAGGTGGCGCGGTTTCCTATTTGACACCGCGCAAGCAAAAATACTCAACTGGCGTTACATCTTAATAAAACGGGTCGTCCGTGTTGAATTTACCGGATGACATTCCGACCCCTAAGCGACGGGCTGGTGCTCTTCACCGCGGCGACGCCGCGGACCGACCTGGGAGTCCAGGCGAACATTTGAGACTGCGAATTTCAGCAATTACTATCAAGGCCTCGATCTTCCGGGAGGCTTCGACTACGAAATATATCAGATTACCAATCTGGGGTCGCGAACATTTCGCGGACCGCCAGTCGACACGTCCGCGCCCTATCTTGCGTTCATCGGGGCCGCCCAAACATTTGGGCGCTTCTGCACTAGGCCATTCCCTACTCTGCTGGGCGAGCGTCTTGGAATTCCCGTACTCAATCTAGGCGCCGGCGCCGCCGGGCCTCGATACTTCGAGGCGCGCGAATACGTTAACCTGATCAATGGTGCAGAGGCCGTCGTTATTCAGGTGCTCTCCGGTCGAAGTGCGTCTAACTCGCGTTTCGACAACGCTCGATCCGGCGGAATGGTCGGTCGTATGATTCCCGAGCAGTTGACCATTCGGTCTGACGACTTCTTCTCGCGGCTGGCGTGCTCAGCGCCCGAGGACGAGATCAAGAAGATCGTTGGCGAAACACGAGCGGACTACATGTCGAGTTTCATTAGCCTGCTGCAAAAACTGACGGTTCCAAGAATTCTACTTCTGGTTTTCAATTCGGCATCCTCAATATGAAGACGATTACAGTAATCTTCCGTACAGCGTATTCCAATCATTTCCGCAACTCGTAAATAAGGAAATGGTGGAGAAATTGGCCGCTTTCTCCGATGATCATGTCGAGTGCATTTCGACCGAAGGCCTTCCGCAGAGTTTGTGGCAAAGCGACCAGTCGATTGACGGTGCGGTCTCAAAAGCAGGGATGCTCGAGAACCGCTATTACCCGTCCCCCGCGATGCACGTTGCCGCGGCGGATGCCCTTGAGCGTACCTGCAGGCGATTTTTGGGCCCGGTACCACCCGGCGCCTACGGCGACGACAGTCAAGAAGTTCGTGATCGTTGCAGCGGAGCGCACCGGCACCAATCTTCTCGTCGGTCTGCTCAACGACTATGATCGTTGCTTTGTCGGAAACGAGCTATTCAATCCGGTGAATATCTCCGGCGACGTCATTCCCTGGCGCGATATTTCCGAGACCGACGTGCCAGCGCTGCTGGATCTACGTCGGACTGACCCGATTACTTTCTGGAAGGACCTGTGCGACCGGAGCGCAGAGCGGGGCTATCGAACAATCGGCTTCAAGCTACTGTATGCGCACGGCCTCGCGCAGAAGGATCTGCTCGAACATCTTGTCGCTGACGAGACAATTCCCATCATTCACCTCACGCGGCGAAATCTTTTGCGCAGACTGGTGTCCGAACGTCAGGCCTACGCCACGAGCAAGTGGGCAGTAAGCGCGTCGGCCCCCGTTCAGCCAAGGCCCGCGGTGGCCATCACGATGAGCGACATCCTGGCCTCTATCCGGACGATCGAGACGCAGCAAGTCGCGTTTGATGCGCTGTTTGCCGGTCATCCGATGCTCAAGATAGTCTATGAGGACTTCGCCGAACGGCCGGTTCGCGTCGCTGAGCGCGCGGCCGAATTCTCGGATTTGCCACCACCCTCCAAACCGGCAAAGATTAAGCATGGGAAGACCGGTACGCTGAACCTTTCGCAGGCATTGGTCGATTTTGACGCGCTTCGGGCAAAGCTGGAACGATGGGCCTCATTTTTCGACGAATGAGGCCGAACTCGATCCAAGCTTGTTACGACCTCCATCGCGATGCAGCGGCAGCTCCTACATCACGACCTGGTACGCACCGCACGACACGCGGGCGCCCAGACTACCTGCTTTAGGAAGGCAGGCCGAATTCTCTCGCTTCGCCTCAGGCTCGGAAATCACAAGCCGGCTTCGTTGGGTCGCCGATTCCTTGATCGGTGTGCTTCGCGCGCGCCAGCTAGGCCGGGCTGCGCAGCAGCGTCGTTTCGCAAGGAAGTTCGTAACGGACGCGGAGGGCGCTCTCGCTGCCGCGTGCCCGGCCGGGGCGTCTTCCGAGGATCGACAGTTGGTGCTACCATGAGATGGAGTAGCGTTTAGATTGGCGGGTTGCATGGCTCGTGAAATGCACCCGTTCTTAGGAGAGAAGTTGTCGTGTTATTCTCACCTTGCGACGAATACATCGACGATCTCAAGGCAACATGGCGTAGCCTGGTCGCCAGGGGCGGACCGGCGTCACCCGATATATCGGCGACCATTGACAAGGAGACTGCATCCTTCAGATGGGCGGATCTTTCCATACTGAAGAGCAGTTGTCAGCACCGAGCCAGACGATCTACTTCGTCGTCATGCATGGATCATTCGCGATCGATATCGAAGCATCGCCGGAGACCAGCAGTTCCTAGCATACCAAAGCTCCTTACCGCCCTCGCGGATTCGGCTTCGGCGGAAGATCTTCGTGCCGACCTCGAGATTCGCTAGGCGAAACCGAATATTTGCTTCTTTTTCAACCGCCGCGCGAGAGAATGCGCAGCTAGCTTACGCTGATAGCGTACGCACTAATTATAGTCGCGCTGGTCATCACAGCGAGCTGGAACACGTCGAACCTGCATTCGGTAGGCACTATATTTATCGTGTTCTTCTTGGGTTGGGTTGGTGGTAACCTCAGCGTTATTCAGCGAATACAAAGCTTGCCCGACGGAGACCCGCTTTTCCGCATGTCGCTCGTACGCATTAACCACAGTCCGAGCCAACGGAACCAATCCGCACTCGGGCACCGATTGGGCAAAGCTCCTGATTTGGTCCTTTATAGCGGGTTTGCGGAGCGCCTCGTTCCAGATTTGGTGACTCGAATCTCGGCTGCAGCGAAGTCACCGTCTAAGGCGAGACCCCGCCGGGGAACTTTCTTGAGCGATTAGAGGCGTTGTTTGTGCGCCGATTCCGGCGCTCTACAGGGGCGCCAAATAAGTCCAAAGAACGTGGGCCCGCTATGACTGACTCTATGGCAGCACTGAGTTTCGAGCGAGATATTCGCCCGATGTTTACGCAAATGGACATCGATCACATGAGCGCTTTCATGGATCTTGCGAGTCGTGACAGCGTCTTCGAGAATGCTGAGGCGATCTACGAAACCGTCTCCACGGGCGCGATGCCGCCGCGTTCGAGTGGCGAGCCTGCATGGACTCCGGAAATGTGCGCCACCTTCAAGCAGTGGCAATCCCAAGGCGGCCCGCCGTAGGGAGAAGCATAACGAAGAAGGGACTGGCTTTCACCAGTCCCCCCGTCTCTATAGGTCGTTGACGACGGTCAAGACAGCGAATCCGACTTTCTGGCCGTTGTTGAAGTAGTTGAATCGGGCGCGGCACGTGCCGGCAGTTGCACCAGCGGTGACGGTCCAAGTATTGTCGGATGCTTGCGTCACTGTAGCAATGCCCGATGCAGCGCAACTGTCGTGCTCGACCACGCTGCCCTTACTGCCATTGGGCGTCTTTAGCGTCACGGTATCGGGTCCGGGGTTCGATGCGGTAAACTCGACTTTGCACGGCGTTACTCGTACGCCGCCGACATGCCGGCAGGAATCCGGTGTGATTAATGAGTCTTGCGTTGATTGCGCCGACGTTTGAGGGGCTGCTGGCGAAAGCTGGTTCTGAGATCCGGTGCAGCCCGCCATCACGGCCATCGACACAGCAAGCGCGATCGCTCCGAGCAGTGACCGTTGCAGCACGCTTCGAGAAATTGGCATTCGGTAATTCTCCTTTAGCGGAAAGCCTAAGTGCGCAGACTCTTCCCCGTGCCGTCGGCACATAAACAGCATTTGTCGACTGTGGGAGCAAGTGTAATCGTACGAGTAGAGGCAGTCGTGCAGTCGGCCGTAAAACGGCCAATCGAAGGCTTTACGGTCCAGTATTCAGCAGATTAGTCGATCATTTCGGGCTGTTGTTCGATGGCGCGAATGGAGTCAACCTCGCCGGCACTTGGGATGTTCAGTAGTGTCGGTCCGTCGGAGACATTCGCCGGCGGCATTTTGAGCGTGTATCGCTTGGGCCGGAGTTGAAGCAATGCCTCGCCTGCGATGAGCTCGCCTATTGCGGTCCTGCCGTCTACGAATTGCATTTCGACCAATTGGCCGGCATACTGCTGAAGTTCTTCGTCGGTCATTCATTGCTCTTTCAATCGGTGCAGCGCCACCTTCCTGTTACCTCAGCCTCAATGTTCCGGAACGCTGATCGGCACGGAATCGAATGAAGTAGAAAGCACGACGAGCGTAACGACGTGTACCGTTGTCGGTTCGAGATGATTGAGCAGCTCCTCTAAATGCGTCACGTCTCGAACGACTGCATGAGCAATGAACGAGAACTCACCGGTCACGCGATGACAGGCGAGGATCTCCGGACGCTCGCGGGCGACTTTGATGAAGCGTACGTCCGGGCCCTTGGGGCGCGCCAGTATAAAAGCCGTAACAGGATATCCTAATTTGGGGGCCGAGAGCTTCACCTGGTAGCCTTCGATGACGCCCTCGTGCTCCAAGCGGCGTATCCGCTCCGCAACGCTCGTTGCCGAAAGCGCGACCGCTTTTCCGATCTCCGCGAACGACTTACGAGCGTCATTCTGGAGCTCGCGCAGAATCGCACCGTCGAGCATGTCGAGACTGCGAAACCGAGGATTTTGCTCCAACTCTCCGTTCCTTTCGAGGCTGCGGGCGTTCTTTTTCTCGTATTCTATCTGCCCCCATGAGGCAGTCAATGGTACGCTATGAGCCATGCCGTCGCGTCCCGCGCCGTTGTTCGTTCATGTCCCGTGATCGATTGTACGCTCGTCACGTGCGATGACATCACCGGTTTAGATCCCGACGATAGACTCCTGGTTACGGAGCTGGATAAGCGAGGGCTCTCCGTAACCGCCGCGGTTTGGTCTGATCCGAAGGTCGATTGGTCTAAAAGCAAGGTCTGCATTCTGCGCTCGACGTGGGACTACCATAGCCGCTTTGCGGAGTTCGGCGCCTGGATCGATCGCGTTAGTCGGCTTACGACCATTTGGAATCCACCCGAACTCGTGCAATGGAACGCGGACAAGGGGTACTTGCGCGACCTCGAGAGCGCCGGAGTTCGCACCGTCCCGACTGTCTGGGCTAGGCGTGGTGAAGAATTCAGCCTTGATCGGTGCTGCGAAGAACGCGGATTCTCAAATGTCGTGATTAAGCCGGCGAGAGGCGCGGCTACACACGACGTATTGCTCGTTCACGGCGATCGCAGCTCGTTGGCTCGCGGCCAGGCACATCTTGACCGCCTGTTGCGCGAACACGACGCGCTCGTCCAACCGTACCTGGATTCGGTAATCAGCTACGGAGAGCGAGCGCTGATATTCATCGAAGATCGCCACTCGCACGCGGTCGTAAAGAAGCCATTTGATAAGGTGCTCGCGGTTAAGGCGAGCACGACCCCGGTCGTGGAGGCCGCACCCGACGAAATCGACTTAGCAACAAAGGCTCTGCACAGGGTGCCGGTTCGTCCAATGTACGCGCGAGTCGACCTGCTGCGCGATTCAAACGGCGATCCCCGCGTCAGCGAAGTAGAACTGATCGAGCCGGGCTTATATTTTGGCGCGTGCGCCCAAGCGGTAACGATGTTTGCCGATGCTTTGGAGCGACAACTCGATGTCGCGTAGCCCAGGCCGGCTATTGCCCGGTTTGCAGGCGAATTTGCCTCGCTTTTTCAAGCGGTCGCGCTCCGAATCCGAGCATCGTGCCTTTAAATTGCTGCCTTGGAGAATATACGATATTCACCATCGAGGCGTGAGGAGGATCCACCACCATGCGTACTTCAGCGGTCGTCGGCATCAGCATACTCGCGGTACTGACGGTGGGATGCAGCAGTGGATCGCTTACTCCAAGCGGCGGCGCCTCCGCAACGAGTTTATCTCATAAGCTACACGCGTCTTGGATTCGCCCGGAGGCCGCCAAGCAGTGGCTGCTCTATGTCTCGGACGACGTCAACGGTAACGTCGATATCTACAACTACAACTCCAAGCGGGGCGAGCTGTACGGCCAGATAACGGGCTTCGTGAAGCCGCTGGGCCTCTGTTCCGACGCCGTCGGGAATGTCTACGTCGCCGACTTCCGCGGCAACGAAATTTACCAATTCGCACACGGCAGCACCACCCCGGTCGCAACCGCCTACGATTACTACGGCCGGCCTGACGGCTGCGCCGTCGATCCATCGACGGGGAACGTCGCCGTAACGAACACCGTCACGATTTATGCGCCTGGAGACTTGCTGATCTTTTCGGGCGGCCTTAACGGAACTCAGACCGACATTAGCGGCTCGAACATCGCTCTCGACTCTTTCGACCCTCCCGCATACGACCCAAACGGCAATCTCTTTTTTGAAGGCGACACCTATTCCGCACAAGCGAGTTTCGTGGAGTTGCCTGCCGGAAGCATCACGCTAAAGATCCTCCGCGGTTTGAGCATCGTCGAGAGCGCGGGCTCGCAATGGGACGGCTCGCACATTGCCGCTGCGGATCAGAACTATGGGAACTCGGGTTTGAGCGCGATCTATAGCGTGAAAGTCTCCGGTTCGACCGTCAAGATCGTGCATAAGACGGTCCTTACGGACACGTGCAGCAGCGGCGACTACATCGCCTTGTACCAGCCGTTCGTCGGCGGCATCAAAGGGAAGCCGAACACGATCGTGGCCGGCAACACCGCCGTCGAGTGCAGTTATCGTCTCGACTTCTGGAGCTATCCCAAGGGCGGAAATCCGAAGCGCGTCATGCCCGCGGACATCGCCCCTGAGAACGCCACCGGCGCAACGCTCAGCGGACCTGATTGACGAAAGGCTACTGCGCATAAAGCGTTAATAAGCGTGTAGTATGTGGCAGTCCGTTTCGAAAGCAGTCGGCGCTCTGACATCCGGCGATGATGCCGCGCGCCAGTATGATATTGCTGCCGAGCGGATTCAGAGCGCGCTGCTCAATGTAACGGTGCCACACGTGCCGGGATTGGACGTCGGCGTCCATGCTGAGCCCGCTCGGCTGGTCGGTGGTGATTACATCGATGTCTTCTCGAGAGGCGACCACTTACTCTTCGGACTGGGCGACGCGTCGGGCAAGTCGCTCGGAGCAGCGATCAACGCTCTGATGCTGCGCTATCTCTTGCGCGGCTTGCTCCAAGTCTTAGGGCACGAGCAGCTCGCCGCCATCGTGCGGCACACCAATGACGTCGTGATCGAGGATTTCGAACAGACCGATTACTTTATCACGCTCCTGGTTGGCACGCTGCATGCCGATTCAGGGCTCTTCAAGGTGGTCAACGCCGGCCACGAGCCTTCGCTGATTCTGCGTCGTGACGCCCCTGACGTCGAGGTGATGTCCGCCCATGGCATCGTCCTTGGCGTCGACTCAAATGCGAGATACGTCGTCCAAGAAACCATCTTGAACGTAGGGGACCGGGTCGTGCTGTATACCGACGGTTTAACCGAGGCGTCGAACGAACGAGGTGAGCTGTTTACCGTGGAGCGCCTGCGCGAGCAGTTCCTCGAGCACCGGTTCCTTGGCGCTCAAGAATTGGCGAATCGGCTCTTCGACGAAGTCAAGGCATATTCAAACGACGAGATGCGTGACGATGCGACGATCCTCGTCATTCGACGGCTGGGCGATCAACTCGTCGGGTAAAAAAAACGACCGATACTTCAACCGCGAACAGCCAGGCGTTTAGCTCTCTCTAGCGTTGGGAACCGATGAATCGAAAGATGAGGAGAGTAAATGCCTGCAAAGAAAACTAGAAAGAGCCCTGCGGGGAGCAAGCGTAAGACGATCAAACGAGTAGGTGCCGCGGCAAAGAAGGTGCGCAAGAAAGCCTCGAAGGCGATTGCCGGTGCGACCAAGCGCGCCAAAGCCGTCGCGTCAAACCCGAAGCGCACCGTTCGAAAAGCAGCCTCGAGCGTTCACAAGACGGCGACCCGAGCGCGCGACATCGGTGACTCGGTGGTTTCGGCCGGCGAACTCATCAGAGATACTGCGGCCTTGGTCGATTCGATAGCGCAACGGGCGGAGACGCGCACCCGGCGCAATGCGGTAGGGGCGAAAAAGCCGCGCCGGCGGCAATAAAAAACTCTTTAGAGGGACGTCCCTCTTAGCTCGACTACGCGGAGGGCGGAACGCCTTCGGTGCTATCGTGCGGCCTCCAGGGCCCTTCTCGAGACGAATCTCGCTCTTCGGAATTGATCTCGGGAGTTGGATCGAGCGGCGGATCTTCGACGGGATCGATCGGGGTCGGATCGTCGGGTTCGGGCATCGGTGCTGACATTCTGTACTCCTCAAGACGAGATCTCGTGCTTTGTGAGACCATGATACCCAGTTGCGCTCACAAACATAAACTGACCTAGGTTTGCGAAGGCGCGATCCGTGGAAAGAAGCGAGCGATATGTTACCCCTTTGTCGTATCCGGAGGAGTTATGCTGAAGTTTCCATCGTTCGCACTGGCCATAGGCTTCGGCCTCGCCGTCATGGGCTCGGCGTTAGCGGCAACAAATACGATGAACCATGTCAATAACGCGATGTCCGCGCATTCGATGACCATCAACCTCGGAGCGCAGAACGGCTCCAAACAAGACGGTCAGGCCTTCTTAAACGACACTTCGAGTGGCTTGCGGGTTAAGGTTCAGGTGAAGAACGAGCCGGCGGGCGCCTCGGAACCGGCGCACATCCATCAGGGCACGTGCGCAAAGCTCAACCCCGCGCCGTGGAAAGCTCTTTCAAACGTCATCAACGGCGTTTCGGTCACAACGATTCCGAATCTGACGCTCGCGGATCTAAAGAAGGCCCATTACGCAATCAACGTTCACGAGAGTGCCGCTAACCTCAAGCGTTACGTCTCCTGCGGCGACCTCTAGGAGCGACTTCGAGTAACTACATCGGTACCTCGATGCCGAGTCGAGCGTGAGCATCTGCCGGAATGCCCAGTGAGGAAGTAACGCTCCGGGCATTCCGGCGCAAGACTACGTAGACGCCCCGCCAGAAGGCTCGGAAGAATCCTTTTCGCACGGCTACGATGTGAGGATCCGCACTATAGTACGTCGTGTCTTCACCTTCGATGTGCAGCCCCGCCGCGGCGCATGCGTTCGTGATGCGTCGCAGATCGAGCTGCTCCATAAATCCGAAGCATGCGGTGACGCGTACGAGACCTTCAGAGAGCCATTCGACCGTAACGCGCTCGTTCGCGTGGACGTATGGCTCGGTCGATGGCACGATCGTAAGCAGTACGATTTTCTCGTCAATGCTGTGGGTGCGTCCCCAATGGTGACGTAGAATGAACGGAATTCCTTTCGGGTCACCGGTTAGAAAGACGGCCGTTCCCTGATACGCTACGCCGAGTCGGCCGCGTACGTCGCGAAGAAACGCGCTCACCGATTGCGATTGTGCCACCTGCACGAGCGCGACTTGCCGTCGTCCGGCTCTCCAGGCGCCGGCGATGATGAAGATTATTGCGCTGACTACGAGAGGAATCCAGCCGCCTTCCAGCACCTTGGGCATGGCGCCAAGCACGAAAAGCAGCTCGACGCCAAGGAAGGGTGCCGTCGCAGCTACAGCTTTCCAAACGTTCCAGCGAAACTTTACGCGCACGACCTCGAAGTACGCTATGGAAGTAACGACCATCGTGCCGGCGACGGCGAGGCCGTACGCGTTGGCAAGACGACTCGAGCTTTGAAACGCGAGGACGAGAGCGATACACGATACGGCGAGGAGCCGGTTCACGAACGGTACGTACACCTGCCCGCGGTGAGCGAGCGATGTGTATATCACTCGCATCCGCGGGATAAAGCCAAGACTAATGCCTTGTTTCGTAAGGGTGAATACTCCCGAGATGAGCGCCTGCGACGCGATGATTGTCGCTGCGGTGGCTATTGCAACGACGGGGTAGAGCGCCCAGCCGGGAGTCAGGAGATAGAACGGATTCGCAAGAGCCGCTGGGTGAGCCAGCACCAGCGCGCCTTGTCCGATATAGTTGAGGACGAGCGCCGGGAAAACGACTGCCGTCCATGCGAGGGCGATTGGAGCACGGCCGAAATGCGACATGTCCGCGTAAAGCGCCTCCACGCCCGAGACGCAGAGCACGATAGCGCCGAGTACGGTAACACCGGCGAGGCCGTGATGCGCGAAAAACTTTACCGCGTAAAGCGGGTCGAACGCCCAGCAGGCTGCCGGATATTTCGAGATCCCGAACGCACCCAGCGCTGCAATGGTGGTAAACCATACGAGCATGAACGGTCCGAAGATCGAGCCGATTCGCGCGGTTCCGCGGTTTTGGAGCCAGAAGAGCGCGATGAGAATGCCGACGGCGAGTGCCACGACATATGGCTGTGCATCCGGGGTCGCGACGCTGAGACCTTCGACGGATGAAAGCACGGAAACGGCGGGCGTGATGATTCCGTCGCCAAAGAGCATTCCGGCGCCAAGGATGATTAAGAAAGTCAACCACGTGGCAGGTGGAGGAACGCCGCGCCTGACAGGAGGTAAGACGAATGCCAGCAGCGCCAAGATGCCGCCCTCGCCATCATGCGAGATGCGCATAACCATTCCAATGTACCGAACGAAAACAATAAGAATCAACGACCACAAGATCAAGCTCAGCAATCCGAGAACGTTATCGGGCGTCGGCGCGAGTCGGAGAAGGCCGTTGAAACATTGCCTAAACGCGTAGAGTGGGCTCGTTCCGATGTCCCCGAAAACGATGCCCAGCGCTCCAAGCGCCAACGCGCCCCGAAACGTTGCGTGCTCTTTCTTGCGCGGCATGACAACGCCTATACCCGGCTTTTGAACGTAACGTACTGGGCGCTGGCGCTCGGCCTATTCTATCTGGTCGCCGCGCGTTCGCCGGCCATAGCCCAACCGGCTCCGAATCCATCGCCGAGCCCGCGAGCCGATCCGTGCGATGGTCCGAGCCGTTTACTGGCGACGGCGAACCGTCCGACGATCGGCTACAGCACCTGCGCCGTCAAGCAGGATACGGTCGTTTTCGAGCTCGGTTATCAGAACGAGGTGAACGGAACGCCCGAAAACGGATCGGTGCAGAGTCAGGTTCCGCAGGCCTTTACGCGCCTTGGCGTCGCGACGCGGTTCGAGTTCGATGTCATCGGTCCAAACTACGAGGGAACGCGAACGTACGCTCCAGCGACCGCCGGGACTGTCGAGCACGGTGTTACCGATTCCGGCGTTGGGTTCAAGTACGAGCTTCCGCCGGCCGGGAAGTGGTCGGTGGCCTTCGACGGGTTATACACGGGGCCGAACGGCTCCCAATTCTTGACTACCGGAAGTGGGACGCTGACCGGAAACCTTGACGCTTCGTTTGCGATGAGTCCGGCTACGAGCCTTGGGACGACGATCGCCGTTTCATCGACGGGCGCCTACGCCGGCGGTCAGCGCTTTCAGTACGGAGTCACAACGCCGTCGTTCGTGGTAACGACGCAGATTCCGAACTACTACCAGTTCTATGCCGAGTACGTACTCGTTTCGAAGATCTCACCCCACGCAGGTGCTCGGGCCTTCACGGATTTCGGCGTACAGAAGCTGCTTGGGAGACGAACTGAGATCGACGTCGAGTACGGTCACGCGTTTACCGCGGTCCAAAATTTGAAGTTTAATTACATTGGCTCGGGCCTGGTTCTACAGCTCTGGTAACCTACGACTTCATGCACGTTCCGTTGTAGCCCGGCTTCATCGTTCCGCTCGAATTGTCTAGGCCGAGATCGTTGAACTTGGTAGGAGTGTAGAGTGTGTACGTATCGCGTATTTGCAGCGTCTTACCGGTGGTGGGATCGTAAATCGACCCCGTCCAATTCGTCGTCTTTCCAGTTTGCTTCGTCGACTCGTTCCCGGTGGGTCCGCCCGGATAGGCCCACGATGACCACGTCGTCCCGGTTTTCGGATCGTACGAGAGAAATCCGTACTGATCGTAACCCTTTCCGGTGTAACGCCAGATTATTGCGCCGGTGGTGCTGCTTCGCGTCGCCGCCAGCATTTGAACGGCGGGCCCGCCCAGAGCGCTGGGTATCGAGTTCCTGCAGGTCCAATTCCCGAGCATCCAATCGAAGGCGTGAGCGCCCGATGTCATCTGCGCGCCGGCCGTGCCCGGCATAAAAGCGAGTGCGGCAAGCGCCGCAACGGTGTAAATCTTGTGCAACGTTATTCCCTCCCAAAGGCGCTCTTAGAGGCGAGCGGGCCTGTCCCTGCTTGCTAGCATAGCTCCGAGCCTCAAAGAAATCCGAGCCTCAAAAGAAAGAGGTAGAGTGCGAAAATTTGTCAGCGCGCCTTTGCTGCCGGGTGGCGAGGGTTTCATCCGAGAGGCGATCGGCAAAGAACCGCCGGTTCCGCGCGCCTTTCTCTGGGGCGAGCGGACCTTGCGAGTCGCTGCCGTGACGCGATCCTGGCGCAGCACGAAAACCGATCGCGGTGACGCGTACCTGAAGCGCCACTGGTTCGAGCTGAAAACCGACGAGGGCGCCACGATCGAAGTCTATTACGATCGGGAAGCCCGTCGCGGGGTGCCCCAATGGTGGCTCTACACGGTCGACGATTCGGCTACATCACACCAGGAGGGGGCTTAAGCAGTAAACGCTTACTGCGACCCTTCGACGATGCGCGCGCTCTTGATGTAATCTAAGCGCGGGAACTCCTTCTCGAGATACGCATTGCCTTTGGCGGCGATCTGCCCCTGATCGGGCTGCTCGCCGTATCCGGGATAGATGCGATCGACGGCAGCCATGCCGCTCGTTACGCGGCCAATCGGCGCGAAGCCCAAATGCCGTCTAGGCGCGCGTTGTCGCCGAGATTGATGAAAAGGTGCGTTGTTCGGGTGTTGGCGGCCGCCCGTCGCAAAAGCGACCGTTCCGCGCGTGTTTGACGTTTTGACGGGATCGTCTGGAATGTTGACGTTCCACTTCTTCGTGACTGCCGGATCGGCCGCGGCTCCCCATTGCACGACGAAACCCGGCACGACGCGATAAAAGCGCGCGCCGTCGTAATATCCCGCTTTGACCAGTTCGGAGAATTGTTGGCGCCTTTTGGCGCGAGGCTGCGATCCACCTCGATGGTCACGGGTCCTTTGGTGGTATCGAGCACGACGCTGATAGGTTCCGGGTCGCCGAGCTCGAACCCCTCCGCGTTGAGACGATTGCTGGCGATGAGCCGGCGCACCCGGCAAACGCGCCATCCCAGCGCGCACAAAGCCATCGCTGTAAAGGGCGTGATGGGAATTTTCCACGCACAGTAAAGGCCCTCCGAAATCGCGAACAGGCAACGTTTTGGCGCTTGGCTGCGTTTCTGATTCTATGGCGTATCCCCAGGTTATTCCGCTACCCTCCGGGAACCCTAGGGCTTTCCCAGACGACCTTTATAAAGAAAAAGGAGCTTTTGTGAACGGACCCTTCCGGCTTTCCCGCTTCGCTTGCATTTGCGCGTCGCGGCCGCGGCATGCAGCAACGGCAGCACGCCCACCCTGCCGTCGACGGGCGGCCAAACCGCCGACACGACGCATCAAATCTGGCAGATGGATGCCAGCCCACACCGCCCACGCTGCTTGCGACGGCCCGCGGGGCGGCGGCCTCTTCCAATGCGACGCACTGATTTACGACAAATCCGTCGGCAGCGAAGCCCGGATGTCAACGGATTGACCGCGCAGGTCTTTCAGAAACGGCCTATAAGCTGCCGTCCTCGACGAAAGGCGCTGGCCAGATCGTCGCGATTGTCGACGCTTACGACAATCCCGACGTCGCTTCCGACCTTGCCGCGTATCGCACGCAGTTTGGTCTCGGCACCGCAAACTTTACCAAGTACAATCAAACTGGGCCAGCAGTCGAACTATCCGACAGGCCAACACCGGTTGGGGCGTCGAGATCGACCTCGATGTCGAGATGGTTTCGGCGAGCTGTCCGAACTGCACGATCTATTTGATCGAAGCAAACAACAACAGCAACAGAATCTTTATGCCGCAGAACAGGAAGCGGTGAGCTTGGGCGCCACCATCGTCACCAATAGCTGGGGCGGCGGTGCGGGCGGTGCGTCGGGAACGCGTTCAACACGCCGGGCATTGCCTATCTCGCCAGCGCCGGCGACTTCGGATACGGAATGCAAGATCCGGCCGATTATAGCACCGTCGTTTCGGTTGGCGGAACCGTACTCACTCTGCCGGCACCGGCAAAAGCTACACAGAGACGGTGTGGACCCAGCAGCGGCGGCGGCTGTTCGGTCGTCACCAAGCCCTCGTGGCAACACGATCCCACTTGCAGCAAGCGGACCGGCAACGACGTCGCTGCGGTCGCGGCGAGCGTTGCGGAGTACGACAGCTACGGCTACGCTGGGTGGATCACCATTGGTGGTACCAGCGTCTCATCGCCGTTGTTGGCCGGCGTCATCGGCCTCGCCGGTAATGCCAGCGAAGATTAACGGTGGAGAAACGTTCTGGAAGCTCAAAGCGAAGGCGCATAAGAAGGACTTCAATACGAAGATCACCGGAACGTCTCCAAGTGCCCGACACAATACAGCGGCACGTACATCTGCACCGCCGGACTCACCGGTTCGAAAGCCTACGAAACCTACTCGGGGCCGACCGGTTGGGGATCGCCGAACGGCATCACCGGCTTCTAGCCATTGTCATCCTAAGCGCAGGCGCGAAGCGCCTGAGTCGAATGGCCCCAGTGTCATCCTGAGCGGAGTCGAAGGAGAGACTGGGGCTCTTCTTTTAGTCTTGCTCTTTTGCCGCAGCACTGGGCGTGACGTTTGGATTATGCTCGGCAAACGCCCCAAGCGGATTGGGAACGAGCCACACCTGCAAATCCCAAATGGCCGGGAACGGAAAGACGAAAGCGATGTCGTTAACGCTCTGCGCCACCGGCCGCTTCAACGTCTTCCAGCGTTTGAGCTGCGTGATTTTGTAAGCGTCCGTCGCAGTCGGGTTCGCGACCGAGCCGTTGACCTTCGCCATCGTCTTGTCGCCGGCGCCCGCGTAGAAAAGCCCCGACCCCGTGCGAATCGCAAAGTGGACGTGTGCCGGCGAGAAGTCGATCCAGCGCGCCGGTGATATGCCCGAAATTTGCGGACGCGCCGGCGTGTTCGATTGCAGCACCGAGAAGTCGGCGCCGATCAGTCGCCCGTTCACGTCGTACCAGAGCTGGCTCGGATGCGTCGCGTCACCCTGCCAGTAATGCGTGTTGACCCAGCTGATCGCTCCGGTCTGATCCTCGTCGGTATACCGGAAATAGCCGGCGGCCGTCGCCTGCGACGTCGTCGCAAAACGGGCCTGGAGATCGGCCGTTGCCGACGCGACGAATCGCGTCTCGGCGGCCGACTGCGGCGGCGCGGCGGTCGGCGCGGGGCTCGGAGTCGGCCCTGCTGCCCGCGCCACCGAAGACGCCAAAATCATGGATATCGAGAGTATGACGAAACTTGCATATCGCTTCATGGCGGTACCGTTCAGGCCCCCTCAGCCGGCATCCTATTTACCGTGGGGTTACCATTCCCGGGCGGTTAGCGGATTGTCGGAATCGGCCCCGCGAGGCACCATGAAGTACGCGACGACGATCAAATAGAGCGCGAAACTGGCGATTGGCATCACCAGCGCGAGCAGCGTCGCGCCCGCATAGACCAGCCACCCCGTTCGGTATCCTCGCACCGTCGCGTCGATAGCGGCCTTGGTTACCTGCGGGTCGAACGCGTTCGTTCGCACCAAGTGCAGCAACATCAAGTTGTAGAACGTCGCGCAGGTCGACAGGACGATTCCGTAGAGAACCGTCGACGCCGACATCGTCGGATACGATCCCAGCGTCGTTGTCGCGAATGGAATCAGGACGGTTCCCGCCAGCAGCAGCAGGTTCCAGAAGACCGTCATGCGGTCGACGTGCCGCACGAGCCGGAAGAGCGCGTGGTGATTCTGCCACATGATCCCGATCACCGAAAAGCTCAACGCATACGTGATAAGGTTTGGCCATAACCGCAGCAGCGCGATCGAAAGTTCGTGGTTCGTCGGCGAGCGTAGCGACGGAAGCACGAAGCCGAGAGCGAGCAGCGTGATCGCAAACGCGAAGACTCCATCGGAGAAGGCCTCGAATCGCGCCTTGTTCATGCAAGCGCACGTTCGGCGGCCCACACGCGTACCGCTCGTGCGAGGGCTTAAGCTCGTCCAACGGCTGAGCCCGTGGCGAGCGTACGAAGAGCGAGCGCGAGCGAAGCGCGAAGAAGAAGCAAAGCGATGCCATGAGGGGCGCCGACCATCGCGAGCTCTTCGTGCTCGGACTACTCCGGCGAGGCCCGCATTCGGCGTATTCGATCGATCGCGCCATGCGGGAGCACGTGCCGCTCTATCGGCGCTTCAGTCAGGGCAACACGTATCAATTCCTCGAGCGCCTGGCCAAGAACGGCATCCTATCTCGCCACACCGGAGCGGCGCGACGCGGGCCGCGCGAACAAAAATGGATCTACGGCCTCGCCGCCGGCGAGTCGCGATTTAGCGCAACTGTTGCGCGCCATCATCCTCGACGTGCAATCGTCCGACGTCGCGCTCGAAACGGCGCTCGTCCTTCTGGGCCAAATTTCGCGAGATGCGGCGCTGCAACTCGTGCTCGATCGCGCCGCCGACGTCGATCGCTACGAACGCCGCATGAAGCGAGTCTACGGCGGCGACGGCCGCGAGTCGGGCGGTGCGGGAGCATTCACGCGATTACGGATCGTGCACCGGCTTGCGGGCGAACGCCGCTATCTTAACGAGATTGCGGGACTGCTGCGCGACGGCGAGCTGGGAGCCGCATTGGGTCAGCGACGACGGCCCGGTTATCCGACCCTGCCCGCAAGATTTGAAATCGGGCTCCACGGCGCGTTATACGCAACGTGACCGACCGCAAGAACCGCGCCCGAGAAAAACGACGAGATGCCACCGTCGCAGCGGCTACGCGATAGAGTCCGGGCGACTGCAGATTGGTGCCGATGAGCGACTGCAGCCCAAGCGCCAACGTCGCCAGCGTCGCGAGCCAAATTCCCGTCGCATTCGCTCCGCCCATGCCGCCCATCGACGACGACAGATGCACGACCGCAAGCACGACCGCTCCGTAACCCGAGACATAGTGCGGACGCATTCGAACCGTGAACCGCCCACGAACGAAACGCCGCAGAATCCAGCCGAGGCTCGCGGCGAGCGGGATCAGTCCGAGCGCGATCCAGCCGCTCGCAACTCCAATCACAAAACCGTCGCGTAGGGCGTGACGATCACTGCCTTCTTGGCATCGGCTTGGTCCCGCGCCGTGACGACCGCATACACATAGAGTACTGCGCCGGACTTCACGTCACCGCTCGAGCCCATCATCAGCGGCGTATCCGAAGGAAAGTACAGCGCAACGCGTGTGCCGGTGGCCTTGTAACGCGACGACCCGACCTCTTCCAAAGGTCAGCTTGCAGCCTGTCGCGCTGACGATCGACCACGCGTACGACGATCTGAACCGTAGTGCCCGGCGACGCGTTCTCAAACTGCGATTTGGTCATCGGCGTCGGCGCGTGCATCTGCGCGGAGCCGAGACGGGCGGCCCCACGAGCACGGCAGCGAATAGCACGTTCAACGAATATCTCATGCCTAGAGCATAAGCCCCCCGTCCGCCTCCTTTCCACAGCTAAGGCGCCGAAATTACTCGCCGGCGAAGTAATTCCGCGAGATTCGCCGCAGTCGCTCGAGCGCGCGCGCAGTAGGCAATGATAAAGATGTGGCTCACCCGAAGTTCGCTGCGCAACCCGATCGTCGTGACGCTCTTCTACGTTTCGTCGTCGCAGTCGGCGCGCTGGCATTCTTGCGCATGGGACGCAGCATTCTGCCGCCGATCTCGTTTCCGATCGTCACGATTTCCGCTCCGTACGCCGGCGCCGGCACCGACGAGATCGAGCGCCTCGTCGTCATGCCGATCGAAGATCAGCTCAACGGCCTGCCGCAGCTCGATCGCATTTCGTCGTACGCGCAAGACGGCATCGCGAATTCGTCGTCCGATTTCGTTTCGGCAGCAGTCTCGAAACGGATCGCAGCAACGTGCAGCAAGCGGTCGAAGCCGCGCGCGCCAACATGCCGCTCGATCTCGTTCCGCCGGTCGTCGCCGACGACGACCCGTCGCAGAGTCCCGATTCTCAGCGAATCGATTACGTCGGGCGTGATCGCGCCGCGCGAGCTCGCGCGAGATCGTCGATCGCCGCATCGCGCCGGCCTTGCGAGCGGCGCCCTCGATCGGAACGGTCCTGGTCTCGGGCGACTCGACCGTCAGTTCACGGTCGTTCCGCGCGAGAGCGCGCTGAAGTCGGTCGGCATGACGTCCTCGACTCTAGCGCGCGATTGGTTTCGGCGAACGACGTTCTGCCCGGCGGCCGCTGCGCTCGCGAACCTTTCAATCCACGATCGCGGTGCGCTCCGCGGCGGAAAGCGCCGGGAGCTCCGCGCGTTGCCGGTCTCGATCCGGCGACGGCTGCACGTGGAGTCGGCGACGTCGCCCGCGTCGTCGACGGCACGCAGACCGCAACGTCGATGACGCGCGTCGACGGCACGCCCGCGATCGTGCTTTTCGTTTCGCGCGCCGAGAAGGCCGATGCGCTCGGCGCAATCGCGGCAGCGCATAGAACCTTCACGCGGCTCGCCGGGCAGTATCCGCTGATGCGCTTTGACGCCGTTGCGCAGCGACGCACCCTACACCCAAGCCGCAATCGGTGGCGTCCTGCAAACGCTCGCCGAGGGCGTCGTGCTGACCGTCTTGGTGATGCTCTTCTTTCTTGCACGCCTGGCGAAATGCGCTGATCGCCGCGATATCGATCCCCGCCTCGCTCTGCGCCGCGTTTGCCGCGATGTGGATCGCCGGCTTCACGATCGACGTTCTCTCGCTGATGGGCCTTTCGCTCACGATCGGCATTCTCGTCGACGATTCGATCGTCATCATCGAAGCCATCACGCGCCACGCGCAGCGCGGCTTGCAGCGGCGACGACGCGGCGTTCGCCGGCCGCAACGAGCTCGGCGGCGTCGCCTTTGCGATCACGCTCGTCGACGTTGCCGTCTTTGCACCGATCGCATTCATGAGCGGCCTCGTCGGCGCAGTTCATGCGCGAGTTCGGCTTGACGATCGTCTTTGCGACCGCTTTCTCGCTGCTCGTTTCGTTCACGCTGACGCCGCTGCTGGCCGCGCGCTGGGCGCTCGCGTGCGCGCGAAGCCCATTCCGCGGCGGCAACGCTGCCGTGGATGCTGCGCACGCGCTCCGACGCGTGCCGCGATCGATAGCGATGCGTTCGGCGCCAGAACGCATCCAAAGATGGTAGGAAGTTCATTGAGCGCTCGATACTCGGAGCGGTGGCTTCCAAAGGCTTGGGAACTCGCCGCACGATTGCGCCGGAACGGCGTCGCTGTGCGCTCGCACTCTGGCTCGTGGTGATCGGCGAAGCATCGCTACGCGAGTTCTCGCCGCCGGTCGACCGCGGCGAGGCGCGTCGTCGATCTGCAAGTTTCCGGCCGGAA
Source organism: Vulcanimicrobiota bacterium (assembly GCA_963815165.1). GTDB lineage: Bacteria > Vulcanimicrobiota > Vulcanimicrobiia > Vulcanimicrobiales > Vulcanimicrobiaceae > Cybelea. The sequence goes on along the minus strand of CAWFFL010000002.1, from coordinate 383,534 downwards.
CGCCGCTCGAACGAGCGATCTCAGCGCGAACGGCTCGCGCAGCGCTTGCTCGACGATCCTGCGATCGCCCACGTCGTCGTCTACGACCGGTCGCGGCTTTCAACGGCAGTAACGACGTGTTCGCCCCGAACCTCGCCCAGATCGCTGCGATGCTCGCCGACCGACGCGCTTCCGGCGACCCCACGACGACGCGATCAAAGCGATGCAGTCGCTCGTGCCCGACGCACAAATCGCCGGCGCCGGCCGCGGCATGGGCGGCACCGCGCCGATCAACTACGCCATGTCCGGCGAGCCAAGTACCGTCGAGACGGCGCCGCTCGCATCGCTCAGCGCTGCGAGAGCGACCCTAACGCAACCGACGTTCGCGTCAGCGACGCCGGCGTCTCGACCGCGGACTCAAATCGACGTCGATCCGCAAAGCGTCGCTGCTCGGCGTCTCTTCCGACGACGCAGCCCAGACGGCGCGCATCGCGACCGGCGGCGCGATCGCCGCAAAGTGCGCATGCCCTCGGCTCTCGTCAACGTGCTTCGCTGCAATCCGACGCGACGCGACGCGGCGATCTTGACGCCGCGATGCGAGTTCGCGTTCGCGATCCGCCGACGGCCGGCTGGTGCCGCTCGGCGACGTCGTCAACGTGCGGCGCACCGTCGAGCCGACGATCGTCGAGCGCGAAAACTGCGAACGCATCGTCACCGTTACCGCAAATACGGTCGCGCTCGGCATGCCGATTGGGCTCGATCACCGCGCCGCTGGCGCGACTGCTGCGCGATCCGAGCTTCTTGCCGCCTGGCGCCGCCGTCGCACCGCGCGGCGACGTCGAGCAATTTCTAGAGACGCTGCTGAAGATTCTGACGACTCTGTGCGCTTGCCGTACGATCGTCTACGTCGATTCTCGCGGTGCTCTATCGCAGCTACGTGCTGCCGTTCGCGATTATGGCTGACGGTGCCGCTCGCGTCGATCGGCGCGCTCGGAGCGTTGTTCTTCTTCCGAGCCAGCCGCTCAATCTCTACTCGATGCTCGGTATCGTCTGCTCGTCGGTCTCGTCGCAAAGAACGGCATTCTGCTGGTCGAGTATGCGGAGCGCGCCGTTCGCGCCGGCCAGTCAGCCGGACGCTCGCAATTCGCGACGCCGCCCGCCGTCGCTTTCGGCCGATCCTGATGACGACGCTGCGATGGTCGCCGGCATGTTGCCGCTCGCGCTCGGCCACGCGGTCGGCGCCGAGTATCGTCAGGCTCTCGGAATCGTCGTAATCGGCGGCCTCTCGAGCTCGCTATTGCTCACGCTCTTCATCGTCCCCCTCGCCTACCTAGCGGTCTCACCAGGCCCCTTAATTCTTGTACTCATCCTGACGCGGAGGGCTTGTCTCGCTGCGCGCGGCATATCGCCAATATGCGTCAAATTATTGCTTTCGTTTCACTCTCTTGCTTTGCTCGGCGCAACGCGCCGCGCCGCAAACGTCATCATCGACCGTTACGTCTGATACCGCGCTCGTCGGCTGGGCAGCCGGCCCCGCCGTTACCGCCGAGCTGCAAGCCGAAAAGACGATGCTCTCGCGTGCCGAGCAGCGCGAATGCGATGGAGATCGAGCGGCATCTCTCGTCGGTGCCGCACCGCGCCGGCACGGCCGCCGACTATGCGACCGCTCTCTACGTGCAGCAGCGTCTCGAACGCGACGGCTTCGCGACGCGCGATCCAAGAGTACCAAGTAGAGTTCACCGGCCCGCTCTCGCAGAGTCTCACGATGCTCTCGCCGCGTCGCGTGAACTTCGATCTGCTCGAAGGCACGCCGGGACACCACACCAAGTGGGAGACTGATGGCCGGCCCGCCGTTCTTGGAAGAGTCCGGCGACGGCGACGTCACCGGTCCGGTTGTCTACGTCAACACCGCCTCGAAGGCCGACCTCGACGAAATCGACGCCGACCACGTCAGCCTCAAGGGCGCGATCGCGCTCGTTCGGCTTGGCGCTCCGGGCGGCGGCGGCTTCCAACGTCGATCCGAGCTGGATCGCGTACAACGAACTGCACAAACGCGGTGTCGTCGGCATTCTAGAGTTTTTTGAACCCGCGACGCAGCGGTTACGGCGGCGGCATGATGTGGCCCAGCGGCAACTATAAGAATATAAACATGGCCGAGCGCATGAGCGGCATGTCGCCGCGCGGGTTCATGATGTTTCGCGCCGGGCGATCCGACCATGAACGGAAAGGCGCCGGTTATGGGCGCAGCGCACAAGAGCTGGGACGAGATCCCGCACTCGACGATTCCCGAGCTGAGCATCACCCAAAGCACCGCGCGCACGCTGACGGAAGGGATGACCGGCCAAGTCGTGCCGCAGACGTGGCATCCGATGTTCGAGTTCGTTCAGCATTTCGGCGGCAACGTCACCGTGCATGTACATACGAAGTTCGAACGCCAGCTCAAAACGATCTGGCTCGTTTTCGGCGACATGCGCGGCACCGTACAACCCGACTCGATCGTGATGATCGGCAGCCACCGCGACGCGATGACCTTCGGTGCGATCGATCCGGGCAGCGGCACGACGGTGCTGCTCCAAGATGCCGACGCTTTTGCAGCGCTGGCGAAGCAAGGTTGGAAACCGAAACGCACGATCGAGTTTGCCTCTTGGGATGGCCACGAGCTCGGCCTCTTCGGCTCTGCAGCGTATATTTACGAGAACGGCCCGGCGCTGCGAAAGAACGTCTTCCAGTACATCAACACCGATCAGCTGACGACCGAACGATCCGTTCGTCGTCAGCGCCTCGCCGGGGCTCTACGCGTTCATGAAGCAGATTTGCGACGTCGTGCCGGCGGCGACGGCAACGGGATGTTGGCGCGCGCGACCAACGAGACGGATCCGCTTCTCAATCCGATCACCGGCGGTTCGGACCATCAAAACTTCTCGTACATGCTCGGCGTGCTGAGCACCTCGAACGGCTACTACGGCTACTTCGGAGCGCATCACACGGCAGAAGATAACCTCGACGGGCTTGCGCACCTACGATCCGGGCATGCGCCAAGCCGTCGTGATGGCGCAGCTCACCGGCATCCAAGCGATGCGCGCCGCCAACGCTACGGTCGAGCCGCTGCGAATCGAAGAGATTCCCGCGCAGCTGCTCAAAGATCTAATGCCGGTTGCGACCACTGCCTTTGAGAAAAGCAACGGCGCCGTCACGTTTAGCGAGCTGCGCCAAGCGCTGACGCAATATCAGGCGGCCGCGCATGCCACCGACGCAGCGATGCAGCAAGCCGAAGCCAAAGGCGACGTCGCTACGATGCAGGCATCGCCGCAAAGGAACAAGCCGCGCGCGACGCATTCTATATGCCCGACGGTCTGGCTGAACGGCTATGCCTACTACCACACGATCGACCGCATCTTCACGAGCTTCCCAGAGATCGTCTTCGCCGGCGGAAAGCAAGAAATAATTACAAAAGCCTACGACCGCATTTTGAAGGCCACCCAAAACGCCACCGCGTCGCTGTCGTCCTGAGCGTGTGGGTGTCATCCTGAGCGGAGTCGAAGGATGACGCCGTCACCCTGCACTTCACATGCGATGAGGAACCCACAATGACGAATTTTCCGCCACAACCACTCGAAATGGCCGAGTACTCCAAACGCGCCCGAACCTCGCAAGTACGTATTACGACGCCGCACGGCGACATTGTCTTCGAGCTCTTTCCCGATGATGCGCCGCTCCACTGCGCGGCATTCATAAAGCTCGCCGATGCGGGATTTTATGACGGGCTCAGTTTTCATCGGGTCGAACCGGGATTCGTCGTGCAAGGCGGCGATCCGATAGGCGACGGAACCGGAGGCCCCGGATACCACCTCAAAGCCGAGTTTAACGCGCGCCCGCATGTCCGTGGAACGGTTGCGATGGCTCGTTCGTCCCGGCCCGATTCCGCAGGCTCGCAATTCTATATTTGCCTCGGCGAGGCGCGCTTTCTCGACAAGCAGTATACCGTCTTCGGTCAAATGACCGACGGCTTCGAAGCGCTCGATGCGATCAAGCGAGGCGACAAAATGACGACAGTGAAGGTCGAGGAGAAGGGTCAACGGGATAAAGTGTAACGCCGCCGGCTTTCCCCTCCGTTTAAATGAAGATCTAGGAATCTGCGAAGGTACCACAGAGCGACGCGGTCGTGAAAACCAGCGGCCACATCCTCGAAGGCATGATCGGCCCAAGGCAGCTCGAGATAGGAGACGCTGACGCCATCGTGTCGCAGTTCGTCCCGCAAGAGGCGTTCGAAAGCAACCGGGGCGACGTGATCGCGTCCTGCCGCGATCATGAGGATTGGCGGCATTCCAGCGTGGACGACGTAGCGTGGAGATCCGGTTTTATAGCATGCGGGTTGCTGCTTCGGAGGTCCCCCGCAAAGGTCGAGCAGGATGCGCCGGATATTGATCACGTCGGGCTGCGGCGGATATTCATAAGCGAGTCCAAGATCGACGGGGCTTTCGTAGGTTATGGCGGCGCTGATGCGGTTCGGCCGTAAAGCCGCTGCTATCATTGCCAATTGCGCGCCCGAGGAATGTCCGAGCACGGCGATGCGGCCGGTCCGCAGCGAATCGATCTGGCGAAGAATGGCGTCACGCTGTGCCGGCCAGCGCGAGCGCGGCGCGTGAGGATAGTCCAGCGCAATGACCCGATAGCCCCACGAAGCAATGATCCCATTAAATTGCGGATCGTTTTTTGGCGAGCCACGTTCCCACGCGCCGCCATAAATCACCAGCACGAGGGGAGCTCCTGGACGAACGGGGACCGCGTTCGTAGGTTTGGAAAGCGGCATGAGTAAGGCCGACAATGGAACGTGGGGGCCGCGTATCGCATATGCAAGGGGCGGCGCAAGCGTACACAGCAGGGCCACGAGCGAGATGAAGATGGCAGCAGGCCGCGTCGAACCAGGTGAGCGCAATGCGAAGAACAGGGCGGCCCCACTAAGAGCCGTCAAGACCGGCCAGAGCTCGGTGCCGGCGACGGTCAGAATGAACAGCGGAACGATCGGGCCTGGAATCACGATCCAGATCGAAAGAAAAAACGCGAATAATGCCAGCGCGAACGCCACGCTCGGCAGTATCGCGTCGAAAACGAAGGCGTTCCTGCTGCGAGATGTTCGCCCATCGCGGTGCCCATCGTGAGCGCCGATGTCGCTGAGGAGATGATGTTCTCAGGCGGAAAACCCACGGCCTCGCGGTCTAAAGGCGAGCGAGGCGCGAACCCGAGATAGCGGAAGCTTGACAGCTGCCGAGCTAGCTAGTATAAGCTAGCTAAAACGTTAGGCTCAAGCCCTGGTTAGCCCACGTTGGGGTCCTACTCTAAAGATGGATTGGCTGCCAGTTTTCCCCGATGTCGGGTGCACTCTTTTCGATTCCTGACGCTCTAGCGCCTTAATTCGCTCAATCCTGAGTCGTGTGTAACCCAACTACGTTCCTTAAGAACAGCCAACCTGGAGAAAATTTTGATGAGCAGGACCGCATGGTTGCAGATTATTTGCCTCATATTGGCTCAGGTAGCGCTAGCCGTTGTTTACTTCCTACTCTACTATTTTGACGTTATACACATAAACAACAGTCAAGGACTCGCGCTGGCGGCACTCGTCGTTTTTAACGTTGGCCTCGTGCAGCTAATAGTGATTGCTTCGCGCGCATATGAGGCCGGAAACGTTAGCGAGCCAAAAAACACGAATCAAAGTAGTTCGTCAGACAGCGCTCCTGACTCAGCGTCTACACCGCCGCTCAACTCTCAGCGAGGCGCGGAGCCATTCTGGAAGCCGTCATATTCATTTCTCTTGGGCGCCGGTCTCTTTGCCCTGGCTATCGCTCTCCATGAGACGCCCCCGAAGACGATCAAAAGCGACGCAACGACCGTGTCGCTAATAGCCAGTCCGGCTCCGCCTCCGACGCCCGCTCCCACACCTTCGGGCGCAGCCGCGATTAATGCGGTCCCAACGGCCGCCCCCACGCCAACGCCTGTTCCAACCCCAATGCAGTGTACTGCGATACTCAGTGGGCTCGATACGTTGACACCGGGCAGCGATGCTATTTACGATCTCTCTTTAGGTTGCGATGGGCGTGCGAAAGAACCGCCCGAAGTGGCAATGGACTCGGGCGGCCCGCTGATCAAAGCAACGGAAGAAGGCAAGGCCGTTACACAAGATTACGGCAAGAGCTTTACGTGGCGCTTCTTAGTGACGGTCTCCGCCACCACGCTGCCGGCGGGCACAGTCAATAGTTTCCTAGTCACGAAGATATCAACCAAGAATCAAGGGATACCGGCCGACCAGTCTTCGCCTGTACTTGCGGTAACTATCAAGCAGTCGAAGACTATCGACGATATTAAAGCGGTGATTGCGAGCATCGGTGGTGTCATTGCGGCACTTGGGTCGTTGACTACCGGATTCGTGGCGTTTCTAAGGGGGCAAAAACCCTGATCGCTTCGAAAGCGGCGACGCGCCGCACGATCGCTTTCGGCACAGCTGCCGATGTTTGCCCGGTGGCAGCCATCGCGATCGACGCCGCCGAAACGGAATCGTGGTTTTGAAATTGCTTTCGCGAACACAGCGGAGGTTTTACTATGATTGGAAGCCGCCAAACCGTACTAAAGCGTCTCTTCACAATTACGCTCGTCGCTTTAATAGCGATTTTTTGCTCGAGCGAAATTGCCTCAGCGCAGGCTCAAAGTGTACCGGCATGCTTCGCGACTCCGCCAAACTTAGGAGCCGATGGTTCCTTCGTCTTGTCTCAAGCCTCCGGCCCATGCGATGAATTGGATAAGATACTTCTGGCGACGAGGCAGCAAGATATCGCCTGGGTAAGCGGCACGGGCCTCAACGCGATCATCGGCCTAAGCCAAGGAGGATTTGCAACCGATTCGTATGCGGTGGAGTTTCGCGTTTCGTCTGAATTCAATAGCGTGTTCAGCACGGGACAAAATGAGCTCGTGCGCTTTGGAAACGACGTAACGTCGGCTCAGCATGGCCGATGGTGGACGACCCTGGAAGCCGTCCAGTCTCCCAGCGGCGGCCTGATCGCGTTAACCAATCTAGAGGAGAGACTCGCATTGCCGCCGGCTAGCATTCCTCACGCGGTCGCGTACAGCAGTGGGGTAACACCCGGAGCCGTCGGATACTTCGGCATCGTAGCTTCGGCTTTTGGGCACGCTGGAGGCGCCGTGCAGTTTTGGTTTCCGTCAGGACCAGTCAACGTTTCAAACGTGCAGGTTCTGCAAGACTGAAGCTGCTAGCGGGGTGCTCCTCGGCTTAGCCTAAGAAGATGGAAGACGAATGCTTTGCGGATAGCGAAAGAAGTTCTCGGGATCGAGCCGAGCCTTAATCTGTTGGAGCCGAGCATAGTTGGATTGATAGTAACGGCGCTCCCAATCGGTGAGATTGACGTCGCAATAATTTCGATAACTGACCTGACTGGTAAATGGATCGATTGCGAGAAACGCTCGCTCAACCCAAGCCCGATATGTCTCGGCCTGGTTGGCATCGCTCCAATAAGCCTGATATTGCCAGAGAAGACGTTGCGTTCTGTGAGGGAATGCCGTGGCGCCTGATTCGAGATCGGCCACTGCGCCGCCAAGTGCGTCAAACGCGATGAGCGTACCGGGTGGCCCAACTTCCAACACGCCTATCATCGCCCCAAGGCCATCGTCCGAGATCGCGTCCGCCGAAAAGGTGGACGCCATTTTCCAAGATGTGCTCGCGTAGTCGGTTCCCGCGTAGTTCTCCATTTGCTCTAAGAATCCGACTGACGTAACGATTTGTTCCGTCGGATTAGAGAGCGTATTAACGATATCGGCAATCGCTTCGCGAGTCCTGCCTTGATCGAGGAGGCTCTGTCCTAAGAAGTGCAATGTGTTCCAAGCTTTGCTCGTGATCACGAGCGTGGCGCCGATTTCGCGAGGCGCTTCAAGTACCCATCGTTCATACGATGAAAACAAGCTGCGTACGTTTTCGTCACTCCACCGCCATTTGAATGAAAACGTGGTAACGTTCTCCGGAACCGTCAAAGGCTCAAACTCGAATTCGGTAACAACGCCGAAGTTTCCACCACCGCCGCCACAAGAGGCCCATAGCAAATCCGATTCGCCGGCATCACCGTGCGACTCCACAATGCCGCCGCGCGCATCCACAATTTTAACGCGCCGCAGGCGATCGCAGAGCAGCCCATGGAGACGGCCGAGGTTGCCGAAGCCCCCACCCAGAGTGAGCCCCGCGACGCCGACGGAGCCGCAAGTTCCCCCCGGCAAGCTCAACATACCCGCATTGAAGAGCACGTGGTAGAGCTTTCGCAGCGTCACACCGGGGCCTACGAAACACCGCGCGCCGTCCTCGCTAACGCTAATCCGGTCGCAACGGCTCATGTCTATTACAGCGCTGCCATCGGTGACGGAGAATCCTTCGTAATCGTGCCCGCCGCTTCGAACCGATATCGACAAACCATCGCTTCGCGCGAGGCTCACCGCCTCGGCAACCTCGCGCTCATCGTAAGGATAGGCTATCCACGCTGGAGTCTGCGTCAAAGCGCGGTTGAATAACGTGCACGCCGTGGCGTAGTCGTCTGAGGTGCGCTCGACGATACGTAATCCGGAAGGACGCTGCGGCCGCTCGAGTCCGTGGTAATGGTAGGGCATTGATTACACCTCTCCGTCCCTCGGGCGTTCGAGCCATCGCAACGAAGTACTTCCGCTCGCGAATAACGCTCGCCAAGGCATGCACGGACTCGATAACGTACTTGAAGGAGGTCTGGTAAAAAGGGGGCGGCTCAATGGTCTCACACGTGTTCTTCGTCCACGGCTACAGCGTTCGTTCGCTCGACGCTTACGCTAAGTTTCCGGCGTTTCTCTCGACACGCTTTCCCGCCACGAACATCTTCCTTTCCGCGTTCAATTCACTCGACGATGCGATAACCTGCGACGATCTTGCCGTAGCGCTCGAGAATCACGTTGCCGGTTTGGAAAGCGCGTCGAAAATCGACATTGCGACGACCGCCTTCATTTGCCACTCGACAGGCGCAATCGTTACGCGCAGATGGGTCCTCAACCGGCTGGCAGCCGGACAGGCGACGCCGTCGCACTTGATAACCCTGGCCGGGGCCAATCATGGTTCGACATTGGCGCAGTTGGGCGAGACCATGGCGGCCCATGTTTTTCGCGATTTAACGCAGGGAACATCAGTGGGGCAGGGAGTTCTCACCGATCTCGACTACGGCAGCAAATTTCTCTTGCGTCTAAATCAAGGCTGGCTCGATGCAGTCAACGGTCCGCTCGGCGACATGTTTGTGTTCAGCATGGGCGGTGACTCGGTCGGGGACTGGGTCAAGGACATCATATGGCAAACGAAAGAGCCCGGATCGGACTCCACGGTCCGCATCAGCGGGGCGAACCTCAATTATTCCATCCTCTTGGCCGACGCCAATAAGGGGACGATCAGCGTGAAGACGCCGCGCGCGGTGCCTCACCTCGTGATTCCCGGCTACTCGCATACCGGAGCATCGAACGGGATTATCGACTCGGTGCAGGCTCCGGATGCGCCGCCCTTCGCATCCGTCATCGATGCATTAGACGTCGTTGACGATGCTGGATATCAGGCCATACTGGCTAAATGGACGACGGCAACCGCGACGTGGATCGACGACAATACGCCGAAAGGCAACGTCGCCTCCACCTTGATCTTTCACCTCTCAGATAGAGCGGGCCGTCCGATCGACGATTCGTTCATTGTCTTGAAAGACACCGCCAGCAATGCTGCAAACGTGAGCTCCTCGCTGATCGGGAGACCGATTCAAAACAAGGTCATCGGAGCGTCGGTCTCGTTCTACGTCAACCAGCCGGCTTTCCATGCCACCGGTCCGCACGTCGTAACCGTGCACGCAAACAGCGGTAGCACCGAGATCGACTACGTCGACCTTACCTATACGGTCAGCCCAGACGTCGGCAAACTCGTGCTGCCAAATCAAACGACGTACGTCTTCGTATGTATGAATCGCGATACCACGAACACGTATCAGCTCTACAACTATGGGGCCGACCTGCCGACGACGCCGCCCTGGCCGCCGTTTCCGCCTGGATCGATCCCACTGATCGGCCCCTAAGGCGTCACATCTGCTGCGCGTACAAATGCGTGCGTTGCCGCATCGCATCGGCCGATTGTACGCGATACGCGTCGGTCAGTGAAGTGCCGGCAGGCAGCGCGTGCAGTACCCCAAAGTCCCAGCGCTCGGGCCGATAATCGTCATACATCGCGCACGTTGCGTGCGTCTCGAGGTTGAACTCGCCCGTCGTGTTTATCGGCCCCGGCACGTTTCCCGAATCGTTGCTCGATGCGTGCGATTCACCTGGCGGCGGCACTTTGCCGAGCGTGTCGATGCCGTACTGCCGGCAGACGGCGGCGCCGAGAGCACAAATATACTCAAGCTCGTGCAGCTGTACTCCATCGGGTCCGAAGTTGGTCGCGGTCGCGCCGTCCATTCCCGAGATTGCGATGCCGATAGCGTTCGTATTCCGCTCCCAGGTATGGCTCGCCATCTCGTTGCTGTTAAGGCCGGCCATGTTATCGCGCGGATCGTGCGTCATCTTCATGACCCAGGCACCGCCTTCGAGGTCGACCTCGAAGTTATAACTTCCGTCAAGGCATCCAAAAGGCTCGACGGCCCAGTGATAATAGACGCGCTTCGCGAGGCCGGCAGGAATCGGCGGAAACGTCGCTTTGATGGCCTTTGCGGCAGCGAGCGCCTCAGCGAGCAGCGGGGCATTCGGATTGAACTCTCCAATCGGGGAATACATCAGCTTCCTCCTTTATGCGAGTTGATAATCGCCGAGAGGCCAGGGCGTAGGCCTCGATTCTACCTCGTCGAAGCAGCTTCTGCAATGCTGCGGCGCCCTACTGTAGTTGCGACGGCGCTCGCCATCACAAGGAGTCGCCGATATAATAGAACGCTCCCCAGTCGCGGTATTGTGGGAAGCGGCGTCGCACGTCGCGTTGAGCGCTTGCGAATGCCGCGAGGCGGTCAGATCCGGCTTTGAGTCGCTGATACATTGTCATGAAGAACCGAGCCGACGTTTTCGATTCCACCGGCCATAGAGTGGCGACGATTGTAGAAACCCCTGCGAGCAACAGATTCGCGGGAAGGCCGCGGATGTTGTCTCGAGCATCGAATCGCCCTAGCGCAGTTTCGCAGGCGCTGAGGGTGAGAAGCTCGAGGCCGCGCAAATCGAGCGTGAGGACGTCGTATGCATAAAGCCGGCCATCGTCGCCGTCGGGCGTGAATTGCAGCCACTGAAAAGCGGGCGCTGCTGCGTCTTGTTCGCCGTGCGTCGACAGGTGAACTCGCCGCGAGCGCAATAGCGCCTCGCGAACGGCGCTCGGCGTAGCATGCTCTTCCACGATCGGCTGTGCGCCGAACGCGTCTGCTATCGCTTGCACCTCACTTACAGAATCGCGCATCGGTGCAAGCCCCAGATCGGCCGGCGGGATGAAGCTCAGTCCGACGGCACTGAGCTCGCGTTCTCGGTGCCGGCTGACGGCCGGCCGTCCTCTGCGCGAAATAAAGAGATGCAGATTCGGCTGGTAGGTCACGATCCAATCCTGAGCTAGAGGCCGGTCTGCCGCGCCAAGGAGATGGAAAGGGTAGTAGTGGAGCGGGCCGTGAGGCACGATGCACAAATGATCTTTGCCCGCCGTGCGTAGTGGCTCGAGCGTTTCGCCTAGATTCGCGAAAGCCGTTGCATCCCGTCCCAAACGCTGCAACGCTTCCTCCACGGCGAACGCTCGCGGCCCGGGCTCTTTCTGGAGGGCCTCGCGTAGCGATAAAATTTCCTCCGGAACGGAGGCGACTGACTCCAGCGGATATAGCACCGCCTTGGTGACGACGTTTTCCCGTGTTATCAACATCAGATGCACGGTCATCGCGCCGCCGACCATCGCGCCCAGATAGAAATTTGCCAAGACGGTTCGCTCATCGAGCGCCGCCTGGATATCCTCGAGACCGATCAAGAGCGCCTCGTCGCCGGCAGCGTATTTGAGGATGCCCTCATTCATACTCGCATCGAAGCTGCTCTTGAGGTTCATGAGACGGACGCGTGCATCGTCGCCGCTCGCCGCTTTCGGTTTCTCGACGGGAAAGAGCAGCTCTCGGACGGGATCCGCGTCGGTTTCGTGACTTGCAGGTTGAGGGATTGCCGGCTCGCTGAGCTGCAACTGCTGGATCTCCTCGAGGAGAGCAGTTGCGGTTTTGTCGCGAGCGAGTTCGAACCGCGGTCCCGCATAAAGCGCCGTCGCGAACGCTTGTCCCTTTGCGACTTGATATAGTCGAAGAAGGTCGTCGGTGGAGAGCGCCTCGCCAATTGACGCGGCAAACGCCATTGCGCAGGTACGGTTGACGAGGTCGTTTGCAGCCTCACCAAAACGCCCCAAACGTACGGACAACTCGCCGAGAATCAGCACGAGATTTAGGGCAACGGGCGCCCCTCCGACGGCGCTGAGTTCGTAGACGTATTGCAGCGTGTTGAGCGCCAAGGCGGAATCGTCGATGGTTATGAAGAGGCTCAGTGCTTGTCGATAGGCATTGATTGCCGCTCCGAGATCCCCGGCACGCTCGTGATTGATGGCGATCCCGAAGAGCAGCTTCCCACGAAGCAAATCGACAACGCCGGCAAATTCATCCGCCAGCAACGGTGCCATGCTTACCGCATTGTTGAGGAGCTCGAGCCCTCTGGACTCGTCTTCTCTGTTTGGGTCAATTGATTTGCCCGCAAGATAGAGTAACCCCGCGGCGACGGTGCGCGGGTCCAAAGCGTTTGCCTTGGCACGGCGTTGCCATTCATCTGCCGCCTTATCGAAGCCAAGCCGCTCGAAGAGCGATTCTGCCTCCGGGGCCAGTGAGCTGCGCACCGCGGCCTGTTCGAAGTCCAGCCGCGTCGCTCGTGCGGCAGGGCTGGCGTAACGAAAGAGCGGCGCTGCGTCTCGCAAAATGCGCAACGATTTCGCGGGATCGCTCGGCAGCAGCGCATTGACCAATTGCAACACGAACTCAATCGTAACGCGTGGACCGAAGTGCTCGAAGTACTCATCAAATGAATGGCTCAAGAGCCGATCGATTTGTTCCGGGCGCACGTGACCGCCGGCATGCACTTGAATGTTGAACGTCGCGGTGATCGCAGACGGATCCTGTAACGGATCGAGTAGCTCGAGGGCGTGATCGCTCGCTTCGAGGATCCGCTTCTTGTCGGCCGGTGCGCCGGCGGGTGCCTGCCACTCCAGCGCCTGCGCGAGCGCCTTATAGGTCATCCCGCGTTCGTGCCCTTTGCGGTATCGCAGAGCCTCTTGCAAGAACGTCTCCGCTTGACGCAGCGCTTGCAGCGGTTCGGGCATTTGATACTCGTCAACGGATATACCGGCGAGCTCTGCGCGGTGAGCTTGGAAAAACGCTTCTTGCCACCGGCGAATCTGCCGCTCGTAATCTTGGTTCATTCGTCCCGCTGAGTACGGATCGAGATTCATCGTTCCAAGTCGGTGGAGCAGACGGCCCGCGTACTCGTCCTCGCCGGCGGCACGAGCCTCTGCTAATGCGGTTTCGCCATCGTGCATCGCCTTGCGGTAAAGCCGTCCGTCGGCGCTGTTGACGAGCACCGCATGTGCGACCTCGATCCCGAGTAGGGTAACGTCTTGGCGCCACGCCTGAGACTCGACGGACGGCGACATCGTCGTGACGGCCGCGTCAAGGATGCGCTGCAACGAAGCGGCGGCTTCGCCGTCGCCGCCATGAGCCAGACTCTCCGCACGCGCTATGAGGCCGCTGATGTATGGCCCAAAACCGGCTGCTGGTGCTTCCTGTGCCGCCAACGCCTTTGCAGTGGCGGCGTCGATTTCTCCCCGTTGCTCCTCCTGCCAAATGATTTCGAGTGGCCCCAGTCCGAAGGGAAAGCCCTTCTTGAAAGCCGACGTCCTAGCGAGTCTCAAACGCTCGATCGTCGCGAGTAACTGCTCGCGGTCCAAACGCCGCTTGATCTCTTCGGTGAGTTCCGCTTGAACTCGCTCCGAGAGTAACGCCGGACGACGCGCGACTAAGTAAAAGGCGTCGCCACTCGGCTTTGATGTGAGCTCTTCGAGGTAGCTCAGCTGAGTGCTTAGTTCGGACGACACAACGTCGCGGAACCGATGATGCTATTTGATGACGAACGTCGAAACGACGGACGGTATCCGCGCACCGTAGCGAATCAGACCGAACTTTTTGCGCTGGATTTCGGCGTCGAATTGAATTTCACACGCAATGGGCACATCTCGAGGCGAGACGATCACGGCTAGCAGAGGATACGATCCGTTCAAAGCGACGCGGCTGGTCTGTGTGAATTCCCATTTTGGCGTGGATTCCTGGAGACCGACTGCCTGAAGGTAGACGTCGCTTTGCGAATATGACGCGGCCACTTCCGGAGTGACGCTGAACTTCCAAAACGGTGCTATGGAAAGGCTCGCTCCGACGTCAACCTTTTGCGAGTAGGTAACGGGAATCGAGAGCGAATCCGGCTGAAGCGACCACGCAACCGGCGCGGGTTTCGCGTCAGGATCGTCCGTGCGCTCCATGACGATGCCGACGGTAGCCCACTTGAATGGCTCACCATCGACGACGTGCAGCGTACATCCGAGTCGAACGAGGTTGAACTTGTAGTCGCCCGGATTTGTCTTGATGAACGCGCTCAGAGTCGTGTCTTTATCGGTTGCGTCCGCCGTCAACGGGAACACGAACGGCTCGCCGAGTGAAATCCGGTCGGCCAGCGTCGTGACATCTGCCGGAGGCTGGCCGCCTTTGAGCGTGCGGGGCTCGAGCTCGACGGGCCGTTCTACGATTGGAGGAAGAAGAATTTCCGCCATCGGTCAATCGATGCGACTGAGTTGATCGATCTTGACGGTGGCCGCGCTGCCGTCATCGAGTTCAACAACGGAATTTACGTCGTCGGCGACCATGAGAAGACGGCCGCGCTTGTGGAGCAAGTGCGACTCATTCGGTGCCGCAATCACTATTTCGACGCGGCGGCCAACATCTTCGGGGCGAACGGGCGTCACTGTCAAGTCCTCCAGTCCGACGATTGTACCAGCCGCGCTCTCACTTGGCTAGCGCGTGGAGCCCGCAGCGGCGCCTTGGCGCGCGGTTAGTGGCCGGTCAGTGTTTCGCGACGCACCACATCGACGATCTTCTGTTGCGTTCCATCCCAGCGGTAAAGTAGGTAGCGATTCGAATGGCAGTTGGAGACGACGCGAGGACGGAAGCATCCCACCGCGGGACGATGATCGCTGTCGCGTACCGAGGGGTACGCGATACCGTCGAGCTCGTCGGCAGCGTATACCGTTTGACCGTAGGGCTGCGATCGTGCGTAGGATTTCGGATCGAGCCGTGGGTCGGTGGTCGGCAGCGATAGCAGGTCGTCGAACGTCCCGCGGACGCGCGCTTCGTACACTCGCATGTCGATGTCCGCGCTCGGTTCGGCGGTTGCCCGGTAAAACGCCGCGGCATGATACGTGCTCTCGGCGATCGCCGTTGGAAGATGCTTCGCTGCGTAATAAACTCCAAACGAGCCGTTCGAAAAACGGCTTGCTTTCGAGTGGGTGAAGGACGCCATGATCGGCATCGTTCCCGGACCGGTAACTCGGTCGCGGACACGCACGAGTGAAAGCGCGCCGGTTTCGTCGAGAATGCGATCGTTCGTGCGGGCCTCCAACGCGATCACCGCCTCGAGGTCCGCAGGATCGGCAATTCGATCGAAAATTCCGGTGAAGGGATAGCGCGAATAAACGATGCGGTAGCTTTCGGGCCAGTGGATTTTCACCACGCGCCGCGCACGCCGTCGAGATAACGCCGAACGCGAATCAAATCTTCCATGCGGCCGCTGAAGATCAACTCCGCCGCCGGCTTCCCACCGAATGGTGGAGCAGCGTTCGGGCGCCGAATCCATGAATCGGCTTGCTCCGGACGCGTGAAGATGATGTGCAGTGCCTTGTAGATTCCGAGCAGATAGGAAATGCGATCGAGTTGATCGCTCGTCAATCGCGTGCGCTGCGGATGCGCGCGCCAGTTGTAGACCGTCTGCTTCGAGACTCCGCCAAGCGCCGCGCGTTGCTCGCCTACGGCCAGCTCCCACGCGTCTGCAAGGTTGAAGAAGGTCTTCGCGGCAACGCGCTCTGTCGTAGCAGGCTGCGCAGCGGTTTTCGGCATAGTCTAAATATAGACTAACGCATCGTATTAGTCAACTATTGGACTCTAGCTCTCTCACGCATTCCCGGGAGCGAGCCTGCTCCTCGAACCCGGCACGTTTTTACGGACCGCGCCTGCGGTAGAAGGGGCAAGGCAGGATGGACTCTCAAGCGGCTGCTCGCGAAGCGGGCCTACGATACTTAGACGACCGGCAACCCGGCATCACGCGGCGTCGCCGCGGCCGGCATTTTTCGTACGTCTATCCCGACGGCTCGGCCATCAAGGACGTTCGCGAGGTTCAGCGGATTCGAGCGCTGGCGATTCCCCCCGCGTATACAAACGTATGGATCGCACCGAGTGCCAACGGCCACATCCAGGCTACCGCTCGCGACGCGCGCGGGCGCAAGCAGTATCGCTATCACAAGCGCTGGCGCGAGGTACGCGACGAAGCGAAATACCATCGCCTGGTCGCCTTCGGTGCGACGTTGCCCGCAATACGCAAAGCGGTTGCAAACGACCTAAACGGCGAAGGGCTCTCGCGCCGCAAAGTTCTTGCCGCAATCGTCGCTATCATGGATTCCACCGGCGTCCGCGTCGGTAACGAAGAGTACGTGAAGGAGAACGGCTCTTTCGGCCTCACCACCTTGCGCTCGCGCCACGTGCGCGTCAACGGTTCCCAGGTGAAGTTGCGCTTTCGCGGCAAAACCGGGCGCGAGCATTCGATCGCACTCGACGATCGGCGGCTGGCGCGCATCGTCAAGCGCTGCCGCGACTTGCCGGGCGAAGAGCTGTTTACCTACGTCGACGCCGACGGCGGCGTAAGTGCGGTGAGTTCCGACGATGTGAATGAGTATATCCGCGAAATCGCCGGCGACGACTTTTCGGCGAAAGACTTTCGCACGTGGATCGGCACGGTCGAATGCATCGGCGCGCTAACCGAGCCGGCCGAACACGCGGCCGATGCAAAGCAGCGAATCGCGCAGGCATTACGCTGTGTCGCAGGGCGGCTCGGCAACACGCCGGGGGTCTGTCGCAAAGCGTACGTGCATCCCGCCGTCATCGAAACCTATACGCGCCTTGGCCAGCTGCCGTGCCGGAACGGCAAAATTACACGGCAACGAGCAAATGGGCTCTCACGCGGCGAGCGCCTTGCGCTGCGCTTTGTGGAGAAATGGGAACGCCAGGGTCGCGAATCGCTCGAACGCACCCTGGAGCGCTCTCTAAAGCGGGCGAAGAACGCTACTTCAACGTCACGTCGAGCGTGATATCGGCGGTACTCCCAATCGTCGGATCGAGCCGCGTTGTCGCCATGCCGAACGCATGCCGGTCGATCGTGCCCGTCGCGTGATACACGGGATTGTCCGGCGGCCCGCTCACGGCGACCTCCAGGCGTTCGGGCCGCGTGACGCCGTGGATCGTTAAGTCGCCATCCATTTCGAACGCGTTCGGACCGCGCGGCACGATTTTCGTGCTTTCGAACGTCCATTGTGGAAACCGAGCAGCGTCAAAGAAATCGGGAGACTCCAGCGAGCGATCGCGGTCGGGCTCGTCGGTCCGGATTCGGGTCGCGTCGAGCACGGCCGTTACCGCTGTGGGAATCACCGAGTCGGCCGGCAGCGTGACGGCCCCGCGCACGATCGGCACTATTCCGGTAACGTGCTCGACCCAAATGTGAGCGACGCTAAAACGTGCCGTCGATCGAGCCGGATCGACGGCGCGCACGGTCGGCGAAGCCGCGGCCAATGTCGACGCGAGGACGAATGCGCTAAGCACAATCCTCATCATGCTAGTAGGCAATGCTGAACTGCGCGTTCATCGTGTTGGTCGTTTGCGGAGTGTGGCTGATGACGTCTTCGATGGTGAGGCGCGTGTTCTCCGTCGGTCCGTAGCCCATGAGGATGACGCCGTCGCGCGTGAAGCCTCCGGTTGAGTCGGCGGTCCCTTCATAGCGCGCTTCCGCAAAGAGCCGGCGACTGAACATGTAGCGAAGTTGTTCGAAGCCGCCGCTCGAGCTGCAGCCCCCCAACGTCGGCCCCGCGCAGTTGGAATCCCACCCATTGACAAGTACGAATTCACTGGAGAAGCGCGTCCATTGGCCGTATGTAAACCCGTAACCGGTCCGCTCGAACCGGTCGAATGGGGCGCCGGCAACCGGCCGAAGCCCATCGTAACGAAAGAGGCTCAACGTAAACGGTCCCATCGCATCCTGCCCGTAAAGCTCCGTATCGACACCTGACGCTGCTAGATCGCTTTGGCGCGTATATCCAGGTCCGGCGAAGAACTGCGCACTCGCGCCGTGCAGCGGATCGCCGACGCCCAAACGCATCCCCATTGCAGGATCGAAGAACGTGAAGGGATTCGCTCCCACGGTTTGGACGTACGGCGTGTAGTCTTGATACGTGTCGCGAAAAGTTTCGGGATCGACGGGCAGCGGCAGCGTGAACTGACCGCCCTCCAGATAGACTGGAATGCGCGCGTTCCAAGGGTTGATGCGATCGCTGATCCAAGCGTCGCGCAATAATCCGGGCTCGGCCCCGTCGACGACGTATTGCTCGACGAAGTAGTTTGCGCGCGATCCGATCGTCGCGCTGCTGAACGCTTCGATTTCGTCGACGATGAACTTCGGTAAGCCTTGGCCGTTGGGACCGTCGCCTTGATTCTCGCTCGAGTCGACGAGATTCAATTTCGCCGACAGCGGAACTGTCGGTCCGGACGAGACGCCCGGAAACCGCTCGCCGTAGGCCAAGAACGCCGCACCGAACTCGTTGAGATGCGGAATCACCGAATGACATTTGGCGCACGAGACGCCGTATTGACGCGCAAAAAGCGGAATGGCGCGAACGGCCTGCGGCGACTGGACCGTAACGAGAAGAAGCAACCAGCCCGCCGTCCGCCATTTAAGCACGCCTAAGAGGTTACTTAGGTATGCCTAAATACACCTCTAAGAAGCTTCTGTGGGAACGGCTGTCGTATTCTTAAGATTGCTCACGGACTTGCCAAGGCCCGTGTTGCGAGGGGAGGGGGCCGGGCCTGCCGGTCCCCTCTTTTACGCTCTCGCTACTGCGGAATCGATTTCGGCTTGATACCGGCTCTTTGCCGCGTCGTCGATGAACGAGGCCTGGAATGAGTTGCGCGCCAGCGCGATGAGCTCGGCGTCCGTGAGCGTGAGCGCCGCGGCGGTCTGCGTGAAATTCTCGGCGACGTATCCGCCGAAGTATGCCGGATCGTCGGAGTTGACCGTGCAGACGAGGCCGGCGTCGATCATGCGCTTGAGAGGATGCGCGGTGAGCGTCGGCACGACTTTGAGGCGCACGTTCGAAAGCGGGCACACCGTCAGCGGTACGCGCTCGTCGCGAAGATGTCCGACGAGCTTCGGATCCTCCAAGCTGCGCACGCCGTGGTCGACGCGCGAGACCTTGAGCAGTTCGAGCGCCTCCCAGACGTAGTCCGGTCCGCCTTCCTCTCCCGCGTGCGCGACGGTCAGGAAACCGTTCGCGCGCGCGCGATCGAAGACGGCTTTGAATTTCGAGGGCGGATTTCCGATTTCGGCGGAGTCGAGACCGACGCCGACAATTCGATCCTGGAATGGAAGTGCCGTCTGCAGCGTCGACATCGCCGACTCCGCGGAAAGGTCCCGCAAGAAACACATTATCAACAGCGAGCTAATTCCAAGATCGCGCCGGCCGTCCGCTAGCGCTTGCGAAATTCCATCGACCACCACGGCAAAGGCCACGCCGCGACTGGTATGCGCCTGCGGATCGAAGAACATTTCGACATGACGCACGCCTTGTGTATGTACGCGCTGTAGATATGCCATGGTGAGCTCGTAGTAATCCCGCTCGACGCGCAGCACTTCCATTGCGTGGTAATAGACTTTGAGAAACGATTCCAAGTTCGAAAAGTTATACGCTTCGCGCAACGCTTCGACGTTGGGATAGTTGAGACTGATGCCGTTGCGCTGCGCGATCGAAAAGATGAGCTCCGGCTCGAACGTTCCTTCGATATGCAAATGGAGTTCGGCTTTGGGCAACGTGGTTATGTTAAGGGCGCTGGGACTCGCAGGCGCAAGCGCATCTGCGGTGACCGGAGAGACGGCGAGCGCAGCCAATGACGTGAGAAAGCGGCCGCGATGCATGAGGCTACCTCCTAGCTTGCTAGGGAGCCGCCCGTTCGTCGGCTTGCTAAGCCTTACCTACTCGGCGTTCTCCACTGCGTTCCGCTGCCCGATTAGCGCGTCGCACTTGGCCGCGAAGATGAAGTCGCTTTCGGTCAACCCGCCGATCTTGTGCGTCCAAATCTCGACGCCCAAACGTCCCCACGAAACGAGGAGATCGGGATGATGCTGTTGTTCCTCGGCCATTTCACCGATGCGCTGCGCGGCCGCCATCGCGTCGGCGAAGTTCGCAAAGCGATAGGCGCAAGTGAGAATTTTGACGGTTCCGCGTTTGGAGTCGGCGCGGTCGAGGATGTGCCAACCCGGACCCAACTCTGCCAGAAGGGGTGCGATCTGCGCGTCGTCGAGCGGCGGAACACCGCCGCGGCAAGGGACGCACGCGCGCGCCGCGAGTTCGCTCACTGCGTCGTATTTCGCGGTTGCCCGGCCGTGCTATCGAAGGGAACCGGCGTGCTTTGGGCGCGCATCGCGAGAATTATACCCTTGATTGCGGGAGTTTTTACGCGCGATGCAAAGTGAGGCGCTCGATGGCTGACCTACCCCAGAACGCCGTCGTGCTCTCGTTCGAAGGTCCGGATCCCTATTCGATGGTCGGCGGCCTCGGCACGCGTGTTACGGAGCTTAGCGCGGCTCTCGCCGACGCGGGTATCCGGACAACTCTCGTTTTCGTCGGCGATCCGACGGGACCGCCGACCGAGCGACCGGCGCAGAACTTGGAGTATCGGCGCTGGTGCCAGTGGATCTCGGCGTATTATGTCGGCGGCGTCTACGATGGCGAGCTGGCGAAGATGAACGACTACACATCGAGCGTTCCGGCGTTTGTGGCCGAAACGATCGTCGCGCCGGCCGCGGCGCGGGGCGAAAACGTGCTCGTCCTTGCAGAGGATTGGCAAACGGCTCCTGCGGCGATTGCGCTCGATGCCCTTTTGCGACGGCGCAGCCTTCGCGATCGCGCGCTGATAGCGTGGAACGCAAACAACACTTATGGATTTCACACGATCGACTGGGTCGCACTGCAAAACGCTGCGGTCATCACGACCGTGAGCCGCTATATGAAGTTTGAGCTGAATGCCCGCGGGATCGAGTCGCTCGTCATTCCCAACGGCATCCCCGATCGTCTCCTGCAAGGCGCCGATAAGAAACTGGTGCGCTCGGCGCTTCGCCAGTTCAAGCAGCGGCGTCCGCTCTTCGTCAAGGTCGCGCGCTTCGAGGAAGATAAGCGATGGCTGCAAGTCATCGACGCCTTCGCCGAAATCGTGGCAGAGGAACCGGAAGCAACCCTGATTATTCGTGGTGGGCGCGAGCCGTACGGTGCTACGATACTCGAGCGCGCGCGCGCTCGCGGCCTATACGTCGAGGATCTCACGGTCGCGTCGCGCGATCCGATGGACGTGCTCGATGCCATCGCGGCAGCGCCGGGCTCGATCGTCAATATGCGAACCTTCGTGCCGGAAGATGCGCTACTCGTTCTCTACCATATCGCGGATGCCGTGCTGGCGAACAGCGGTCGAGAGCCCTTCGGCTTGGTCGGCCTCGAGGTCATGGCCGTCGGCGGCGTTGCGGTAACGGGATCGACCGGCGAAGATTATATTCAGCCTTTTGAAAACGCGCTCGTTTGCGACACGGGCGAACCGCGCGAGCTCGCAGCGCTGCTCGAAACGCTCTTATCCGATCACGAGTTCGCGCTCGCAATCGCCGCCGAAGGAGAAGCAACCGCCAAGCGCTACACGTGGCCTCATGTGCTATCGATGCTGGCGCATAAACTGGCCCCCGCCTCGGCTGCCCTCGAGACGCCCGCGCCGCTCGACTTGCCTGCCTCGACGCATATGTCGCGTTTCCGAGCAAAACTCAAACTCGTCCGCGACAATGCGTCACCCCCTCTCTCATCCTGAGCGGATTGCGGTCGTTATCGCATCAGCGACGCGAACCATGGCTTCGCCGGCTGCACTGTTTTGAGGCACTCCGCGTCGCTTTTGGAGGCACGAACGTGGGCCCACATATGGACGAGGCCTCCCAATGCAATCGGTTCTTTTGAACCGCGCGCCGGCATGGGCTTTCCCTCTATGGCGAATGTCGGTACGAAGACCAAGACCGGTTGCAGAGGCTCGATGACCGTAATGCACGACCCTGCCGGCACTACCCCGATGACGCGCCCAAGGCTGCCTTTTCGAAAGGAGCCGTCGGGATTAACGTACTCCACAGGTGGACGATCGCGCAGCAACCGGTGTTTTAGCATGATCCATTTTGCCGGGAATTCGGATGCGTCGACGAGTTCGGAGGCGCTAAAGAGTGCGTTCCGCAAAGGTGTTGCGCGCGGATCGGGGATGGCGTATTGCGCCGCCATCATGCCGTAGCCCGTAACGTCGTGTCTGAGCGACACGTTTGTCATGTCGGTTATGAAGTCGATCGCGGTTTTCGGCGGGACGGCGAGCTGCGAACCGGCACTTGTCCGTCGAGCGACCGCGGTCGATTCGCCGGGGATTCGGTAATTAAATGTCGCCAAATGGACCCACCCCTCGTACTGGCGGTGCGTTAGTTCCCAAAGCACTTCGAATTTTGCATCGTGCGATATGGGCGCGTCGCCGTTGAGCGTGGTTAGATACGGACGGACAACCAGCTGTGAGTAATCGTCGTTAAAGTAGGCGTTTTCGTAGCCTGCGGTGACCAAATCCAAGAAGGAGTCACTGCTGACCGTGTGCCATAAATGCGAGCTTACGTTCCGCTCGGCGAGATTCCACGAGCTTCGCCCGAGGTCGACTTCGTTGATAAGAAGTGTCAATAGACGAGCCGCGTCCGCCCCCGTCCCAATGTAGCTGGGATCCGCGTTGAGCAACTTCGCCCCAATCAGCAAGACGGTGCGCCGCTGCGTCTCGGATTCGGCGACCGATTGAAGCGCTATCAGCGTCGCCGTCGCCTGCTCTTCGCGAACTGCTTGACCGTTCGAAGCGCCGAATGTGCCGATAATCGCCTTGTCGTTTAGGAGCGATTCGAATTTTTCATTGTATTCTCGCTGCTGCTCGCGAGCCGTCGAGACCGCTGCATTGATCGATAATGCCGATGCGATGATACTCGCTAGCGCAGTTGGAGCGAGATACTGCAGTAAGAACGTCTTAGATTGTTGGAAAAATCGCATCATCGTGACCGATGTGGCCCGGGGCGAGGACCTGCCAGGCGCCTTAAGGCTTGCGCTTGCTAGGTCCTGCTGAGACAAACTGGATTCGTTCGTGAGCGCGGCAGGGTAGCAGTGACCAAGCTGGTACTAGCTAGCCATTAAGCTACACTGCACCAACTTCCGTGAGGGGGACCGTCGTGGATGCGCCTCTAACCAGCGAGCAGCTCCTCGCGATGAGTCAGCAACAACTCGATGCGCTCTTTACGTCGAGTCCGCCCGGTACGATTCCGAACGGTCAGGCACGCGGCACGGCCATAATCGCTCCCGGCACGACGTACAGCGCCGAGATCGCGCGCTTCGTCAACGTTTTCGCCTGGCAAGGTAAGGTTTTCGACGCCGCGCGCGGCACGCTCGTAAACCGCATTACGCCGTTTGGCGTGGATGCGATCATCGCCGACGTCTACGTCGCTCCTAGCTGGCTCGACAATAAGCCATGCATCGTTCTCGATTATTCGAAAACGTCGACGGTGGCGCATTGGATTCGCGACGAAATACGCGAGGTCGGCCCCAATCTCTACCTGGGAGTCGTTTACTGGAGCAATAAGCGGCTGATCAACTTCAGCCTCGATTTTTCATCGACGTCGTGACCCCGCAAGCACCGTTTTTCGTACTGGCGACGATTCGTCCCGGTGCCGCGGACGAGCTGCAAGCGTTGCTGGAAACGATGAACTCGGCCCCTGGACGCGCGGACCCGCATAACGCGCTCGTTGCGTTCGGCGAGTTCGAGCGGCTGCACTTCGCGCGCTTCTGCGTCGTGCGCGACGACACGGTCGGCGACCTCGCCGCCTACGGTTTGCAGCCGCCGGCCTACCCACTCTATTTGGCCTTTCTCGGCGACGTCGATGGTAGCGGAGATATCTTCTTGCAGGAGCTCGCGAGCCGCGCGGCACCCGGTCTTGCAAGAATCTTCGCGCACTGCGAGGGCTTCGAAAGCGGAACGGACCTCCTCGAGTGGATGCGGCGCCATTCCGTGCCATCCGCCGCATGGTACGCCAACTGGAAGGGACGTACGATGCTGCAAATTCGAGAAGAAGCAGCGCTGCGCGAGGCGATGGAGCGATATCTCGATGAAAACGCCGCCGCCTCGTCCGCGACGCCGGTCGAGCTTCACGCGATGCTTCGGCATTACTTGAGTGGAGAAATTGCGGCCGCTCGGTTGACGATGACCCCCGATCCGCCGACGCATTTCGGCTGGTGGCTCTCAAACGCTTTCGCCGCCGTCGCGCCGGTGTTGATTGCCGTCGTGCTCTCGCCGCTTCTTACGGTGCTTGCGGTCGTGCTGCTGGTGCTCGTGCGCATTCGTGAAGCGTCGGATCCCGAGATTTGTCCCAGCGTCGATCCTAACCAGCGCGAAACCATCGCGACGACCGAAGATCGCGGCCCTACGAACGCCTTCAGTGCGGTCGGTACGCTCAAGCCCGGCGCAGTACGCGGTATCGTAAGCTTTTTTGGTTTGCTGATCCTGAACTATGCTTCACGGCACATCTACACGCGCGGCCGGCTCGCCCGCGTTCGAACGATTCACTTCGCTCGATGGGTCTGGATCGACGGAAAGCGGCGGCTGGCCTTTATGAGCAACTACGATGGAAGCCTAGAAAGCTACATGGATGACTTCATCAACAAGGCGGGATTCGGTCTCAACTTCGTCTTTAGCAACGGAATCGGCTATCCCAAGACCCAATGGCTGCTCGCCGGCGGATGTAAGGACGAGCAAAAGTTCAAAAACTTTCTCTATCGCCATCAGTTTTATACGCAGGTTTGGTACAATGCGCATTCGGGATTGACCGCAGTCGACTTGCAGCGCAACGCCGATATTCGTGCCGGTTTGGACGCGAGCGAGCTGACCGTGCCGCGAGCGCGAGCGTGGGCGGCTTTACTATGAGTGCGCAACTCGCTGCAGTCGACTACGCCGACGTCCAAGGCATCGTGCGCTTTGCGCACAAGCACCTCACCGATGCGTCATACGTTTTATTGAAGATTGCCGATCCGCAGGCCGCGCGTGCATGGCTGCGCGATGCGCCGGTAACGACCGCCGTCGAATTATCGCCGCTCCCCTCGACCGCCTTGCAGGTTGCGTTTACTGCGTCGGGCTTACGCGCGCTCGGCCTGTCCGAGACGGTCGTTGGACAGTTCTCGTCCGAGTTTCTCTCGGGTATCGCCGGCGAGGAGGACCGCTCGCGCCGCCTTGGCGACGTCGGCCCCAACTCGCCGCGGAACTGGGCGTGGGGAACGCCCGATCGCGAACCCCACGTGCTGATTGCGATTTTTGCCGCACCCGGCACGCTCGATACGGCTGCCGCAACGCTGCGGACGCCGCAATGGAGCCGTTCTTTCGACCAGATCGCCGAGCTGAGCACGTCGGACCTCCACGGTGTCGAGCAGTTCGGCTTTACCGACGGAATTAGTCAGCCCTCGATAGACTGGCAACGCCGCCGCGATCTGCGCGGCAATAAATTGCACTACGACAACGTCGTAGCGCTCGGCGAGTTTCTACTCGGCTATCCAAACGAATATGATGCTACACGGAACGCCCCCTCTTGAGTCCAGGCGGAGTCAACGATTTGCTCGCGCCGGCCGAAAACGACGCCTCGAAGCGCGACCTCGGGCGCAACGGAACGTATTTAGTGCTGCGCGATCTCCTTCAGGACGTCCGAGGGTTTTGGTCGTACGCGAAGACGGAAACGCTCGCCAGCGCGTTCGTCGGACGCCGGCAAAACGGCGATCCGCTCGTACCGGCAGGCGCGACCCAGAATGATTTTACTTTTGCGGAGATCCCGATGGGATACGCTGTCCGTTCGGAGCGCACATACGGCGCGCAAATCCGCGAAACGGGGACTTTCCCACCGCGCCGTCAGGTCCGATTGACACCGCGCTTGCGATGCTCGGATTTCAAAAGACCGGCATTTCACGACGATCTCACGTCGTCGGTTCGCTTTCATCGGATCTTGCGGCGCGGTCGCGAATTCGGCCCGGCGCTGAGCCCGGCGCAAGCAACGCTGCCACCCCCAGCGGACGATCCGCCGCGCGGCTTGCGATTCGTAGGTCTCAATGCAAATATCGGACGCCAGTTTGAATTTCTGCAAAATGCCTGGCTCGCAAGCTC
Organism: Vulcanimicrobiota bacterium; assembly: GCA_963815165.1. GTDB lineage: Bacteria > Vulcanimicrobiota > Vulcanimicrobiia > Vulcanimicrobiales > Vulcanimicrobiaceae > Cybelea. The sequence goes on along the minus strand of CAWFFL010000002.1, from coordinate 356,895 downwards.
GAGCTTCAACGGATTGATTGGCGAGTCGGATCCGCTCTTGGGAAATCGCGAACCGGGGCTTGACGGGGGTCCGACCGATACGTTCGTCATGAATCGCCCGAACGCCGCGCGCACCCGGCTATCGGAAGTACCGCGATTCGTGACGGTAACAGGCGGTGCGTACTTCTTTTTGCCCAGCCTGAGCGCGTTGCGCTATATTTCTCATGCCGGCGAGGAGGCGACGCTATGAGTCGACCAACGTTCTTGAAGTCTCACTCTTGCCATCGTTGCGTTTTCTGCCTGTTCGGGCGGTACGCGAACGTGGCCGGACGAAGCGAAGATGGCCGGACGGACGCCGGCGTCGTTTGTGGCTGCGGACGAAGATTATTTCCACGCGATGGACGGCAACGTGCAATACACGCCCGATGAGATCAAAGGCAGAAATACCTGGCTCGTGTGGACGGGCGGCAATGACGTGCTTTGGGATCGATTGAGCACCATTAGTTTCGGCAACCTGGACTTACTGAAAATTCTCTCATCCTATCCGACGCTTGCAACGCGCCGCAGTAACCGTTGGGAGACCCTTGGAGTGGTGAACGAGCCGTGCTTCAAGGAGGCCACGGGTCCGAATCCCGGATCGTTTCGGTTTATGGCTCGACGTGCGCGTGAAGTCGAGCATCTGTGCGGTCGATCCATTTGAGAACGAGAAGAAGTATCCGGGCGTCGCCATCGGTGCTCGGGGCACGACGATCCCGGTGGGATCGTATTACGGTTATGCCAGCGGCGTGGTCGGACTCCGCCTCTTTCCCAACCCGGCGTTCGACGAGCGAGCCGCCAAAGCGTGGGATCCAAAACGCTACTACTCGGATTCTTCTTACTATCTCAGTGATAAGCTGATCCGCCCCTATCGCGTCGGCATGTCGTGCGGCTTCTGTCACGTTGGGCCAAGCCCCATCGATCCGCCCGCCGATCCCAACAATCCAACTTGGTCGAATTTGAGCTCTACCGTCGGTGCGCAGTACATCTGGGTCGATCGCATCTTCGCCTGGCGCCGGCGAGACGGCGACTTCATCACGCAGCTTTTCAAGACGTGGCGGCCGGGGACGCTCGACACCTCGTTCGTCTCGACCGATAACATCAACAATCCGCGGACGATGAACGCGCTCTACTCAGTCCTTCCGCGCCTGGGCGATGCGAAGCGGTTCGGAAAAGAGAAGCTCGCCGGCGGCGGTCTGAACAATCGGCAGTTCAACGACTTCGTTTCTTCCGGACCCTTGACCGCGTTCTTCGATCCTCCCGACACCGTCTACACGCCCCATGTCCTCAAAGACGGCGCCGACTCGGTCGGTGTGCTCGGAGCGCTCAATCGCGTCTACATCAACATCGGGACCGACAGCGAAGAATGGCTGCATCATTTTAATCCGGTCGTCGGCGGCAAACCAATCTCCCCAATTACGGTTGCCGACGCGCGGGCGAACTCGGTCGCTTTTGCGGCGACCGAGAATCAGACCCTCGACGAAGCGCTCTTCCTCATCCACGCGAGCGAGCAATCCGATCATCTGGCGGATGCGCCCGGCGGGAAGAAGTATCTTACTGCTAGTCCGGCTCGTCCTGACGCGCGGCAAGATCGTTTTTGCGGAGAACTGCGCGCGCTGTCATTCCAGCAAGTTGCCCGCGTCGGTGCAAGGACTCGACCCAAACGGCTGCGTGGGGCCGCAATATCTCGATTGCTTCAAGCGCTACTTTGCGTCCACCAACACGCCGCAGTTCAAAGCTCAGATGCGCGCGATCGTGCTTGACCCCAACTTCTTGATCGGGAACTATCTTTCGACGGACCTTCGCATACCCGTGACGTACTTACACACGAACGCCTGCAGCCCGCTTGCAACCAATGCGATCGCAAATAATATTTGGGATAATTACTCGTCGCAGTCGTACAAAGATCTGCCGTCGGTCGGAAGCATCACGTGGTACGATCCGTATACCGGAGCCGCGAACAGCTACCAAATGCCCGCCGGAGGCCGCGGCTACACGCGCGTGCCGTCGCTCATTGCGTTGTGGTCGACGGCGCCCTACCTGCTCAACAACAGCGTCGGCCCCTTCGACCAGAACCCGTCGGTCGACGCCCGCATGCGCGTCTTCGAGGCATCGATCGAGCAAATGCTCTGGCCGGAGCGACGCGTCCACGATACGCTCCTCGGCACCAAAGTGCCGGGCACGATCGACCGGACGAACGTGCCGTCTTATCTCACGATTGCCAAGGGCTATCTCCCGGACCTCGTTCAAGAGAACATGGGGACGGTTCGAGAGTTCTTCAAGAATACGGCCGGCGATAATTCGGAGCTTGCCATCGGACCGATTCCCGCCGGCGTGCCGGTTGGGTTGCTCGCCAACGTGCGATTGCTTTCGGAGGACTTGAGCGGCAACCAGCTCACCGAATATGAAAAGAACAAGGCCGCGCTTGTCGCGGAGGTCATCGAAGACTTATTGCGCTTACCGCGCAACGCCTCCGACCCGCAGGCGCGCACGATCTTCAAGAACCTTTATCCCCACTTGCTCGCGCTCAGTAAATGCCCCGACCTGGTCGTCAATCGCGGGCACTATTTCGGCACGAGCTTCCGTGAACCGGGCGAAATGGGCCCCTCGAGAAAAGGGCTCAGCGACCAAGACAAGTATGCACTCATCGAGTTCTTGAAGACGTTTTGAGCCTCGACAGCGGCACCCGGCTCGCGATCAAGAGATTCGTACACCGAATCTTTATGGCGATATTGCATTTCGAGCGCCGCTTCGATCCGTTCTTTCGGCCGGCGTGGGATGCCATATTGAGGGAGCCGAGTGCCGCGATTCTGCAGTGGCTCATCAACCTGAGACGTTGCAACGAGCACTTGGCGCTTGCCGCGGAGCAGCAAATTCCCGGCGAGTCGGAGTGCCTCGACTCGATCATCATCGATATGGGAACCTACATGCGCATGCATTGGCGTCCGGGCGATTATCAGCGCGCCGGAAACACGAAGACCCACGGAATTCTTCGTGCCGATTTCATCGTTTGCGACGGCATCCCGGAACCGTTGAGAAAGGGCATTTTTGCCGAACCGAAGACGTATAAGGCCTACGTCCGCTTCTCGGGACCGGGCCCGGATTGGCCGGCGGACATCGACGACGTCGGTTTCATGAGCTGCACCGTCAAACTCATGGGCGTTCCCGGCGAGAAGATTTTCGACGACGAAAAGCAGACGCAGGATTTTCTGACGGTCACGACCCCGACGTTCGTGACGCCGGACGTCATCTGCAACGCACAGCTGCAGCACGAACTGCGCGACAGCACCGAGTCGTTTTATTTCTTCAATCTATCCAAGCCGCACTTGCTCGACGGGCTGATGCAAGGCCTCTGGACTAAAACGCAGAGCAGTCCGCTCGAGGCGCAGTATTGGAGCTGCACCCCCTATCTGCTGGGCGAAGGTCAGGCGATGCAGTATTCGATACGAACGACGCTGCGAACGCGAACGCCGGTTCCGCGATTGCCCCTCCGCCCGCCGGACAACTATCTGCGCGCGGCGATGGCGGCGACGCTTGCACAACGCGAAGTCGATCTCGATTTTCTCATCCAAGTCCAGACCGATTCGCATCGCATGCCGATCGAAAACGCGGCAGTGCGCTGGCCGCTGCGCCTCTCGCCTTACGTCAAAGCTGCCACCATCCGGCTCCCGCAGCAGCACTTCGATTCGCCGGCGCAACTGGCGTTCGCCGACGTGTTGCGGTATTCGCCGTGGCACACTTTGCCCGAGCACAGGCCGTTAGGAAACCAGAATCGCGCGCGCTGGCGCATGTACGTCGAGTTGGCGAATCTGCGGCAGTTGATGAATCACGTCGAGCACTACGAACCAACCGGCGACGAAGTTTTCGAATAACGTGGAGTTCGATTACGTCGTCGTCGGCTCCGGAGCCGGAGGCGGAACGGTCGCCGCACGTTTGGCGGAACGGGGTGCGAGCGTCATCGTGCTCGAAGCCGGCGGCGATCCGCGTGACGTCGTTCCCTGCGATTACGACGTGCCGGCGTTTCACGCGCTCGAGTGCGAGAACGACGGGGTAAAGTGGGATTACTACGTCAGCCACTATCGCGGTCGCGACGCCAACGTGCTCTACCCGCGCGCCCGCACGTTGGGCGGCTGCACTGCGCACAACGCCATGATCTTCGTCTATCCGCACGACGAGGATTGGGAAGCAATCGCCAAACTAACGTGCGACGAGTCGTGGTCGGCGAAGCGGATGCGGCGCTACTTCGAGCGGCTGGAGAAGTGCTCGTACCGTCCGCTCGAGCGCTTCTTGAGCATCTTCGGAATCAATCCGTCCCGGCACGGTTTTCGCGGCTGGCTCCGCACGGAGCTGCCGCGGCTCTCACTGCTCGACTCGTTGGACGTATTCGAGCCGCTCTGGAGGGAGATCGCGCTGGAGTACGCGGAGGACCCGGCCAAAATCCGGACGCTGCGATGGATTGCGCAGGCGGGAGTGGATGCGAACGATTGGCGATTGGTTGCACAGAACTCGACTGGGGTTCGATCCGTCCCACTGACCACGGCGCGCCACCGGCGTATCGGCGCGCGTGAACGACTGCGACAGGTTCAGCGTCGAGCCGGCGAAAAATTGAGAATCGAGCTCGACGCTTTGGCGACCCGCGTGCTTTTTGAGGGTGCCCGCGCGGTCGGAGTCGAGTACCTTTGCGGCGGAGAAACGACAAAGCGTCAGAGCCCGACGCGACGTAGTGCTCGCCGGCGGTGCATTCAACACGCCGCAGTTGTTGATGCTCTCGGGGATCGGGCCGCCGGATCACCTGCGCACGATGGGAATAGACGTACGCGTTCCATTGGACGGCGTCGGCGAGCAATTTGCAGGATCGCTACGAGATTGGTGTCGTCAATCGGCTGAAGCGTCCTTGGCCGTTCTTTCGCGGAGCAACCTTCTCGCCGGACGACCCGCAATATACGGGAGTGGAGCGGCCGGGATCCGTGCGGCGTCTACACGACCAACGGAGCCGCGCTCGCACTTGCGCGTTGTTCCTCCGTCGCCGGCAAAGTCCCCGATTTGTTCTGCATGTTGCTGCTTGCCGATTTTCACGGCTATTACCCAGGCTTCTCGCGCGATCTGACGCAGAAACTCGACTACATGACGTGGGTGGTGTTAAAGGCCCACACGCGCAACCGCACCGGAACCGTTCGACTGCGCTCTTGCGATCCTCGCGATCTCTCCCGATATCAATTTCAACTATTTCGAGGAAGGGGGCGACGCGGATCTTGCGGCGATGGTCGAAGGCGTCAAGCACGTGCGCGGCCTTGGCAGGCCGTTGCGCGACGACGGGGTGATCGAAGAAGAGCTGCCCGGGCCGGAGTACGACACCGACGAAAAACTTGGCGACTTCATCCGAGCGAACGCATGGGGGCATCACGCTTCCTGCACCTGCCCGATCGGCGACAGCGGGCGAGGGCGGCGTGCTAAGTGGCGACTTCCGAGTTCACGGCGTCGAGCGGCTTGCGGGTCGTCGACGCATCGGTCTTTCCGCGCATACCCGGATTTTTTATTGCGAGCGCCACGTACATGATTGCCGAGAAGGCCGCCGACGTTATGCTCTCAGCGTAAAGAAAGGACCCAAGACGATGCCTTCCGTCGTCCTCGTTCACGGATACAGCGAGACTTCGCTCGGGGCGTACCAGCATATTCCCGAGCTCTTGAATGCAGCCGGCTTCGATACGATCGTCTTGTCGGCGTTCGACTCGCTCGATGATTTTGTAAGGATCGACGATCTTGCCGGCGCACTCGAGATGCGCGTCGCCGACCTTGAAGCGACCGGTTTCGACGTTCGCGCTGCCGCGTTCGTTTGTCACTCGACCGGCGCATTGGTCGTTCGTCGATGGATTTTGAATCGGCGCGCGGCGGCGGCAACGCCGGATGCGGGCCGTGCTGCCGCAACGCATCGTGACCATGGCCGGCGCAAATCATGGCTCGAGTCTTGCCGAAATCGGAAAAACGCCGATCGGCTATCTGCAGAAGCTGCTCTTCAAGCACGTGCTTTCCGTGGGCAAAGGCGTTCTCGACCGATCTGGAATACGGCAGCGACTTTCTCTGGCGCCTCAACGATGAATGGCTCACCGCTTGGAACGACGCCAAGTATCCGCTCTATCGTCAGATGCTTGCATTTAGTCTTGGCGGCGACTTCATCGGCAACGATAAGGCGATGAATCTATTCTGGGCGACCTGCGAGAGCGGAAGCGACAATACGGTACGCATCAGCGGAGCAAACTTGAACTACACGTTCTTGGAGGCCAATCCCGACGTCGATCCGCCGCTCGTAACGCCCCGCGTCCTTAGCCGGCGCGTTCCGCATCTGATTCTGCACGGGTACTCTCACTTCGACAGCGATACCGGGATACTGCACGCGACCGATGCCGCCGACCCGGCCTTCACGGCGCTGTTGACGGCGCTGCAGACTTCCGACGCCCAGTTACGACGCACTTGCGCAACTGTGGATGGCTCAGAACGTGCCTGGGCGACTGGTCAACCGGAGGATGCGAATTCCACAGTGGTTTTTGGCTTGAAGAGATCAGGCGGGCCGTCCGATCGACGATTGCATGATCGCATTTTGGGACGAGCAAGAGATTCGAAGGCGACCCGCACAGACATCACCTTACCGCCTTCCCGGCCGTCAAGCGGCGATTACGTTCCACCGCCCGCCGAGACTCCCGCTGAGGCGGCGATGCGTCAGCAGGTTATTGACGCGTCGCTGAACTCCTCGGATGCGATCCTCGGCAACTCGCCGATCCATAATGACGTCGCGGTCGGATCCTACTCCTTTTACCTCAACTATCCGAAGTGGTGTCGGTCCCGACGGCCAACGCCATCACGCGATCTATATCGAAGCCGTGAGCGATAGCCAGTATATCGAATACCGGCCGACGATCTATCGGCCTTCGGTGGATATCAATCGTCTGATTCAGCCGAATCAATTTACGTACGTGCGCGTGACGCTCAACCGAAACCCGGATAACGAATACGCGATGTATAAGTGGGCTCGACGCTCGATCCCGATGCGCGCGCTGCCGTGTCTGGCGTCCCTTCCCGACGCTGCCCTCCAGCGTGCCGCGCCGTTCGGCTTCCTAAGCGGCGGCGTAGCAAACGCCGCCGGCGGCGCGGCGTCCTCGCGACCCCTTGACCTCACTGCCTGCAGTCCGATAATGCCAATAGGCTAGCCGCTTGGGCTAGCCGATTAGGCAAACTGCCGTTTCTTGTACGGCGGAAAGGACAACCCCCTATGTTCCTATTTCTTCACGCTGTGGCGATGATGCTGAGCCTCCTCATGGGTACTCCCGGAGGGTCGGGATTCTCGCATTTGTCCGGTGGAAGCTCGAGCGTGACTCCGGCCGATGGCGGCGGAGGCTCCGGGGCGGCCGGAGGTCAGCAAGGCGGCGACGGCGGCGGCACGATGCCGGGCTAATTCGGACGGAGTCACGTGCGGCGGCGGGGCGTAACCCCGCCGCCGCCTAATCATATCGGCTATGCGAAAGAAGCAACTCACGACCAGCGACTGGCGTGAGGAGATGCGAGGCCATTTTAGCCGAGCCGAGTTCACCGCCGCCGGCGAGATTTACGACAGAGCGGTCGAAGACGGCGAAGCCGCGTCCTACGAAGACGATCTGATGCGTGCGCGCATACTCCTCAAGCGCGACGAGAACAAGGCCGTGGCATTCTTGGTCCGGCGTCCGCCTCGCTCCAATGCTCTCAAGCATCGTGGAGAATGGGAGATGCTTCTGGGTGTAGGGTACGCGCGCATGCGTGACTTCGAGCGCGCCGATCATCACTTCGGATTAGCTCGCCGCCTCCTCAAGGCGCCGGCGGATCGCGCACAATTGGCGTACCATCTCGCCCGGCGCTCGATGCTCGAAGGCCGACTCGAAGATGCCTGGACGTTTGCCGGCGAAGTGGCTGGCGACAAATCCCAACGGGCCAAGATCTCCGGTGAAATGTTGCGTTCATTTATCTATTGCCACGAAGAACGCTATCGCGAATCCAGCGCAAAGTCTGATGAACGCGATACATCTGATCGGTAAGCGCCGCGAGCAGCATTTGGAAGAATGGTTCCACGCAGTTCAGAATCTGGCACTCCTTGGCCGCGAGCTGGCGTTTGATGAAGCGGCAGCCATGGCACGTAACGAGATCGATCAGCCGATCGAATGGCCACTCGACTTCGAAACGCAGCATTTTCAGGCTTTCAAGGCGGTCGGGTGGTCCTGCGCGTTGCGCGGCGACATGCTGGGATGCTTCCGCTACCTGCGTGCTGCCGAACGCAGCATAACCAGCGACGTCTTCGCGGTTATTCTCTTGCTGGACCGCGCGTATTTCGCCGGGATAGTCGACGAGCAAAACTGGGCGCGCGATGAGATTGCTAAGGCGGAGTCACTAGCCGAAGGCATTGACTGGAACGCCTTGCTGGGCGAAGAACGGATGGCGTTGCTGTTATTGGCGCGCGCAACCGCCCGAATTGATGCCGAGCGCTCTCGATACTATCTGGCTCGTTATAAAGGTCTCGATAAGGTTCGCTCCCCATTGCACCTCATTGCTTTCGACCACCGCATGGACGCCTACACGGCATATACGGAGGGCGTCGTCAAGCTCGCGGCGCGCAACGCCGGTGCTGAAGAGGCCTTCCGTCGAGCTTGGGTAATCTTCGATCGCATCGGGTACGATTGGCGTGCTGCCCGCACAGCGATGCGGTTGTGGCAAGTTACGAAGAAGGACCGCTGGCGCCACTTAGCCGAGGACAAACTGGAGATGTTTCCTGCATCCTGGTTGGCTCGAGACCTTCGTAACGATTGCGCCGAGCGCGATAAGCCGTCGGTGAAATTGCCGCCGATGCAGCATCGAGTCTTCTCGCTGCTATGCCAGAAAATGACGACGGCAGAAATTGCGAGCGAACTGGGTTTGAGCCAGCATACGATCCGCAATCACCTCAAGGCCGTATTTAGAACGTACGGAGTCAAAAACCGGGCCGCGCTAATTGCCGAAGTCGCGCAACGAGGGGATTTATCGTTGCTCTTGGCACCGCAGTCGAAAAAGGCCTAGAACTCAGGCGACGTCGGAGCCGTCCCCATTGGGGTCGCACCAAACCGACGATTTCATCATTGCGCAGTCGCGTTTTGCGCGATTGCCGACTTGCGAGTACCACAATGAGTCCGCCATTGCGACTGCGGCTTGGGCGAAGAGCGCATGTGCAGCGTCGTTCTGTCCCGACCGCATGGCATGGCAAGCCTGGTCGATGAGACTACGGCTCTGCGTGAAAGTCAGCCAGCCATCATCCCCGAGGTTGAAGATGAGGTCGCATATGACGAAGCGGCGGGCATCGCTCATAGAATCGAAGTGGAACGGTTGCAGCGATGCGCGTGCCTGATCGACGACCGGCGCAAGCGCGTATGCAAAGAGTGCCGCGATCTGCTGATCCGTGAGAGGACTGCCCGACCTCACGGCGTCGTAGTCGGCTCCGACGCTCGCCAAGGCCTCCCGCGCGTCCGATCGATTCAAATTGAATCCGATTCCGATCGTCGGATTCGGCGGCGAAGCCGAATCGTTGTACGCTGTCGCCGAGCGCCCTTCGTTGATAATAAGGCGCTGCTGCACCTCGACTTCCCACTGTTGCTCGTTCATACTTTCCCTCCCATGAACATCGGCCGGCTGGCCGGTAGCGCAAAGCCGCGACTTAGCGGCTGCTTGCAGGATGGTCGCTTGCGGGACTCAAAAAAGAAAAAGGCGACGCTGGTTTGTGCTACGGAGGAAGCCTTCATGACGGCGCTTCTGACCACTATAATCGGTCTCATCGGCGTGTACATCGCCTTTGCGCTTGCAGCCTCGTGGCTGAACGAGCAGATCGCTACATTCTTGCAGTTGCGATCGAAGACGCTTATCGCCGGCGTTCGCTCGATGATCGGTGACGCCGCCACGGCTGATTTCTTCGGGCACCCCCTCATCTTAGCACTAGGAGAACCGGTCGCCCAAAATTTTTGGGCTAAGTTACGTCTACTCTTTGGTCTAAAATACTCTCGCGTGAGCGTTTCCAAAGATGCGACCATTCCACCCACTACCTCAGCGGTTACGAAGAACCCGCCCTATGTGAGCGCCGAGCACTTTGCGGTGGTGATTCTCGACCTGCTGCAAAATAAGAGTCCAGGCGCTTCTGCGATGGCGGCACTCGGCATATCATCTTCGGACGTGGTAGCGGCGCTCAACGTCATCAGCAGCCCAGGCAATCCGTACAAGCCGCTCTATGACATTCTTCTCCCAATTTGGAAAGACGCACAAGGGGATTATCAGCGTTTCTCTGCCGCGCTTGCTTCATGGTACGACAGCCAAATGGATCGGGTCAGCGGCTGGTATAAACGAAACGTTCAGATCATCCTCGTCTACATCGGTTTTATCATAGCGTTCTTTCTTAATGTGGATACCGTCCAAATCATTCGGTCGCTTCAGGCGGATTCCACTTTGGCAAACAGCGTTGCGGCTGCCACGCAAGCGTTTTACGAAGACAACAAGCAAAATCCCACGTCCTCGCTCACGGCCACCTCCATGTTGTTGACGAGTAAGTGTACGACATCACCCTGTACGTGCGACGTCGGCTTCGTACCCGACAACAGCGTCAGCCCAGCGCTATGCCGAATCGATGAATCTGTATTCACACAGCTGCCGATAGGCTGGACTAAGCCACGCTGGGACGCTTTCAAGGAAAACGTCAAATCGGATCAAGGCAACGCTTGGCTAAAGCTGCTTGGCCTCGTCATCACTGCCGTTGCCATTATGCTGGGCGCACCCTTCTGGTTCCAACTGTTGGGAACTATCATTAACGTAAGGGCCACTGGCCCGAAGCCTCCGGCGAGCAGCGGAACGTGAGCGTGCGCGCCCTCGTCCTCAGCGGCGGCGGTGCCAAAGGCGCCTATGAGGCGGGCGCGATCACTTCGCTTTGTCAAAAACAGCCCTTCGATATCGTCGTAGGCACGTCGGTCGGAGCGATCAACGGCGCGTTCGCGGCGCAGCACGATCTTGCGGCGCTGGAGGATACGTGGAAGAACATCGCCGCGCGCAACGTGATACAACCGCTGCCGACGGTCAAGCATGTGGAAGCGTTTCTGAACGCATTTTCGGATTGGCAGACCCTGCCGGCCGTCGCTAAGCTCAGTCATATTCCTCAGTTGACGCTCCTCTGGATGCAAATCGGTTCGAAACAGGCGCTCTTTTCGCTGCTCGGGGCGTTCGATGAAGCACCGATCGCCGCGCTCCTCAAGCAGTACGCCAATTACAACGCGCTCGAGAGCACGCTGATCGTTTCGGCTACGAATATTACGACGCGAACCGCGACGGCGTTTTACGCCTTCGTCGGGCAAGCGTCGCCATTCTTGCAGCAGTTTCCGGCCAAGGTTGCAATACCGACGCAAGCGCTAACGCAGCTCAACTATGTCGATGTCCTCCAAGCTTCGGCCGCGATCCCCGGTGCGTTTACCCCGGTGCAGATGAACCTGGGTGCGGTGACTCCGTCGCTCTTCGTCGACGGTGGAGTCGCTAACAACACGCCGATCTCGATGGCGATCGCCGCGGGCGCCGACGAGGTGACCGTGATTTTCTTGGAGCCGGCCGGAGGTGGTGGATCCTCGCCGCCTCCGCGAAACCTCGTCGACGTTGCGTATGCCTGTTACGATGTGATGCAGCAAAAGATACTTCAAGATGACTGTAAGTTGGCGGCATTCACGAACACGCTCCTGGAGAGCTCGACAACCTCGCCGGAAATACAACAGCGTCTTGCGGGCAAGCGGCAAATCCCGCTCTATTACGTGCGGCCGCAAGCGCCGCTGCCCGTCTCGGTCCTCGATTTCTCCAATCAGGCCCTCATCAATTACGCGTTCGCCCTTGGCTTGGCCGACGGAAAGACTCCCCAGCCGTTTTCGGTATGAAGAGGCCGCCCATCGCTGTGGACCGCTCGCTGTGCTACACTAGCAAGAAGCGCTCGGTCCGCGCGCCGTAGAGGTCCGGCGCTCACTGGAGGCCCGTGGCAGTCGATATCTCCGTTGCAGGTGATAATCTTGGCGCGATAGTGGTCGGCGATCACAACACGGTCGTCATCAACCAGCCCGCCGGCGCCGTAGTCTTGCCCGCGCAGCCCGTGCAAACGACGCGGCGCAAAGACGGCGCAATGTTGGGCCCCCGGCCTTTCCCCGATCTGGTCGACCGCCGCGAGGAATCCGGAGGCTTACGCGGCGCTCTCGCTGCCGTGCCGCCGCAGTCGATTGACGTCTCCGGCCCCCCCGGAATCGGTAAAACGGCGATCTTGCGCTACGTCTGCGGTGACGAAGCGATCCGGACGAGTTTTGCCGACGGCGTCGTCTATCTCGACGCTGCGAGTGCGAGCACCGGCGATCTGCTGCAAGAATTATTCGAAGCGTTCTTTGAGACGGATCGCCCGTTCAAGCCGGATGAAACGCAGGTTCGTCGTTTCTTGGCCCGCACGTCTGCGCTCGTCTTGCTCGACGGCTACCTCGCGCCTGCCGCGCAGTTCGATCGTCTGCTCAATCTCGCCGCGACGGCCACATTTGCCGTCTCGGGACCTCAGCGAGTCTTGCTGGGCGAGGGCAGCGCCGTGACGCTCGGCGGACTGCAATCGCACGATGCGCTCGAACTGATGGCGCGCGAGTTACAGCACCCCATCGACGAATCCGAAGTGATGGCGGCGCGCGCGATCTGTGCGGCGTTGGACGGTAATCCGCTCGATATCATATTAGCCGCCGCCCACGTTCGCGTGTACGGCGTGCAGCTCGGAGAACTGGCCGACGGAGTTCGAGGAGCAGAATCGTCGCAAGAGTGGCTAAAAGGTTTGATCGCCGGCAAATTATCGGACCGGGATCGGGCCGCGCTCGCCGCGTTCGCTGCCGTCGGTTGCGCGCCGTTGGAAACATCCGAAGTCGGCGCCATCGCCGGCACCGAGGCAGCCGCAGCGCTGGGAGGCTTGCAAGATCGCCGACTCGTCGGATTCGACGGAAAGCGGAGTCGCGTGCGCGGGGGAATCGCCGCGGCGTTAGCGATGTCGTTTCTCGGTTTGCTCCCTGCCGAGGCGGCAGCCCAGGCGTTCTTGCAGATCGCCGCGCATTCCCAATCGGACGTTTTGGTCGCGCATTCCGACGCGATAGCCGGCGCGATGAAGCACGCCGTCCTTTCCGGAAAATTCGCCCATGTCGCCGCGCTCGCGCATCGAGCCGGCGACGCCGTTGCGCTGAGCGGTCGCTGGGGTCGGTGGGACGAAATGCTCGGGCACGCGCTGAGCGCGGCGAAGGGCGGACACGACGTAGCCGGTGAGGCGTGGGCACTCCATCAGATCGGCTCGAGCGCGCTCGCTATCGGGAACTTCGTCGCTGCTCGTAGTGCATTGGAGGCCGCCGCTCATATCCGCGCTTCTTTGGGCGATCCGAATGCTCTCGCGGTCACGCAGCATAACCTCAACGTGCTTGCGCTCAACTCCGGTTTACCGGAAGAACCCTCGCACATCGAAGCTGCCGCGAGCAAGTGGGGATTGGTAGGCAAGATCGCGGTCGGCGCCGCGATCGTGGCCGCGCTCGGAGCGGTCGGAATGATTGGGGCGTGGGTCTCGGCACATCCATCTGTTTCCCTGAAAGCAGCGCACTCGCGAATTGCCCGGGGAGAGTCGACGAAACTGTGCTACCATGCTTCAAGCGTCACGAACGTGCGTATCAACGGAAGTGCCGCCGCGCACGGCTGCGTCGTCGTACACCCTGACCACACCACGACGTATCGAATCGATGCCCGCGGTCCGCTTGGGATTCCGCTTACGCAATCGGTCGTCGTAAAGGTTGCTGCGGCTGCTCCGGCGTCGGGCTCGACGCAAGCGTCGTCCGTCGCGACCGAATCGACGCCACCGTCGACGACGCGATCGATGTCGCCGGTAACGACGCCGACGCGACCTCCGGCGAACGAGACGCCAAGTTCTGCGCCGTATATACCGGGAAGTTCTGTACCGTACACCCCGCGGAGCTCTATACCATACGTACCGCGGAGCGCCGCGCCGTCATCGGCACCGACGTCGGCGCCGACGAGACTTGGGAATTGCAATTACGAATACGTCGCAACCAAGTCGAAATGCGGTTCGGGCAGCAACGGGTCACAAGCCGGTAGCCAAGGGCAGACTTCGGGCAGCCAAGGGTCGACTTCGGGTAGCCAAGGGTCGACTTCGGGTAGCCAAGGATCACAAAGCGGCGTTGCAAACGGCGGATGCCGCCCAAAAACCACGGGAGTTGCCTATATAGTCGTCCGTTCCACACCGCGACCGTCGTGCACGTCCTCAGCGACCTCGCCGGGTCAAACGATGAAACAAGGCGGAAGCTCGATCTACCGCGGGTCGTATCCGGTCTCGACGCAAAAAACGCATTACCCCGTGACGGACATCCCTGGCGCGTTCAACTCGCCGTCTAGCTATTCGCACGCAACGACGCCGTATTCGCGCGCAACGACGCCGTATTCGCCGCAACGGCCCCTCTACTCCGAACCACGCTCAACGTATCCGCAGCCTCATTCGGTCTATACGCGCCCGCTGCCGAGTGCTACTCCAGTGCGGCGCCCAAGAAATCAGTCCGCGAATCCACCCAATCGATAGATAGTAAGGAGCGTTTCATGCAGCAGCCCGAGAAGCGCGGCAGTGGAGTCTCGATCAACGTAGGCGGCGGCAATTACGGCGCGCTCTGGGCCGGCGATCAGAATCGCGTTATCGTGAATGCAAAGACCGGCGCAACCACAACGCTGTCGCCACAAGACGTTCGCACTCTTTCCGACGCCATTGCGGCGCTGCGCGACCGCGTCGCGAGCGAGGCGCCCCCCGCGCAACGCGCCGCCGCTCTCAGTCAGGTGGCTGCGCTGGAGACGGCGCTATTAAGCGAACCGAAGGTTGGGCGAATGGAAGAAGTCAGGAATTGGTTCGTCAAGCACCTTCCTTCGATGCTCGGCGCAGTGACGACGCTTTTCGTGAATCCCATCGTCGGCAAAGTCGTCGAAGCATCGGGAGAAATGGCCGCGAGCGCGTTCCGGAGTCACTTCGGCATATAGGAACGGCCTGGCCCCAACCGTTACTGAATGCGTATCGACGTCGTGGTGCCCGTGGCGCGACGTCGCGCACTCGACGGACTACTCTATAGCTTCAGCGCAAACACGATCCGGCCGGATGTCATCACGCTCGTGAGTAATGACCTTAGCGCAAGCGAGGTTCAGACCTACGGCCTCGACGTTCGGTTGCTACGCTTTGCCAGCGCCGCATATGCAGTTGGTTCGATGGATGTTGCGCTGCGCCGGAACATCGGCATCTGGGCTTCCGATTGTTCGCACATCGTTACGTTCGATGACGACCAATTGGCGCCGGTAAATTTGATCGCCGCCTGCCTCGAGCGCTTTGACCGGGATCAGTTCTTTTGGGGTCACTACCGGTATATCGATTTTTCGAAATGGTCGGTCGAGGAACTGATCGGCCTGCCGGCCGAGGCGGGGAAAGCCCGCGAACTTCCGCCGAATAGCTGGCACACGTTTCGAAGCTCGTACGCCGGCCTCTTTGGATCGGAGCGTAACCTTCTGCTCGATATCGGCGGCTTCGACATGCTCTTCAGCGGTCGCCACGGCGGCGAAGATCAAGATCTCGGCCGAAGACTCGCAAAGCGCTCGGGCACCGGAGGCAGAATCTTCGTTCACGAGCCGCCATTTGCATGGCACCCGACCGAGCGCGTTCCCTGGGATGTCGAACGCCGGTCGAACCTCTGTCGAGAGAATCACGATATATACGTCGGCGAAACGGATGAAGTGCATCGATGTCTGAACTGTCCCTTCTTATGGGCTCCCGACTCGCTGCTCTTCCGCGATGACGTCAGCCTGCGCTTCGATCCACGCGCCGTCACTTTTTCGATGGAATCGATTCCAACGACGTTGCGTTCAAGTTAGAGTATCTGTTGCCAGGCGGCCCAGCACCGCTCGGGCGCGACGAGCACCTCCTCGAGGTGTCGTCTTCCGTTCTCAGCGATGCGCCGATGTTCGATCGGGTTCATTGCGAGGTAGCTCGCATAATAGCTCATCTCGTCCGAATCTGAAGTCATAAAACCGGTCTCCCAGTGACGGACGAGCTCGGGGAAAGCATATCCGTTTTCCACGATCGGAACGACGCCGTGCGCGTATGCCTCGATCAAGACTCGGCAATAAGATTCGCGCGATCCGCCCGTCTTGTGAATCATCGTATCGATCGTCGAGTAGAATTGGCTTGCGGGGATCGCGCCGCCGCTCCATGTCAGCCAGTCGAGTCCTGCCGGAGGAGCGCCGATCTTCCGGGCCGCATTGACGCCGTAGCCGAGAATGAAGACTTTCTTCTTGAGGTGCGGGGGCACCAACACGCGATCGAAGATTCTCCAGGTGTCCGCGGCAAACTTATTAGCGTCGTCCCTGGATATTCTCCCCAGGCGGTACGTGTCGCCGAACTCGCGGTACGCCCATTCGATGCGGTTGAAATTGAAGAACGGCTTGTAAGAAAAGGTTCGATACGGCCCGATTTTGGTAATCTCCGCTGCCAGGCGTTGCTCTTGGTACTCGCTCACGAACCCAAAATAGTCGATCCACCCATTTGCGTGCGCCGTGCGCTCCGCGTCGAACATATAGGTCATGCAGTTGAACCAAATCACTTTGGCGGGTGGTCCAGCCTTCATGATCGACGGCAATCTCGAGAGAAACTGACCGTTGCAAAAACTGACCACCGTCTTTTCGTGGAACACGTCGTCGCGGTACGGAACGATCGCGCAACCCCGCTCCAGCACCGTCTGTTTCATCCGTTCGCCGCAACCAAACATCGGAACGAGCGTGACGGTCACGTCGAATTGCCGAAAGAGATCGATGAGGTGATCGAGCTCGGTATCCGCGCCGCCGTAATATGAAGGAAAGCCGGCAACCCATACTTCTGGGCTCATCGAGACTCAGCGTCGAAGCCACGATAGCCAGCCCGACTTTTTCGGCGTTGCCGGCGGCGGTTGAGCTCGCGGCGGAACGCTGGAGCCATCGGAGCTCGAGTCGCTCGAGTCTGACGAGCTTGAATCTGACGAGTCCGAAGAATCCGAACTCGAATCCGACGAGTCAGAAGAGTCGGAACTCGAGTCAGAAGAATCGGACGAACTCGAGTCTGAAGAGTCGGATGAACTCGAGTCTGAAGAGTCGGAACTCGAATCCGACGAGTCGGAAGAGTCCGACGAACTCGAGTCAGAAGAGTCGGATGAACTCGAGTCCGAAGAGTCGGAACTCGAATCCGACGAGTCAGAAGAGTCGGAACTCGAGTCAGAAGAATCGGACGAACTCGAGTCAGAAGAGTCGGACGAACTCGAGTCAGAAGAATCGGACGAACTCGAGTCTGAAGAGTCGGATGAACTCGAGTCTGAAGAGTCGGAACTCGAATCCGACGAGTCGGAAGAGTCCGACGAACTCGAGTCAGAAGAGTCGGATGAACTCGAGTCAGAAGAGTCGGATGAACTCGAGTCTGAAGAGTCGGAACTCGAATCCGACGAGTCGGAAGAGTCCGACGAACTCGAGTCAGAAGAGTCGGACGAACTCGAGTCTGAAGAATCCGACGAGCTGGAGTCCGACGAACTCGAATCCGATGAGCTGGAGTCTGACGAACTCGAATCCGACGAGCTGGAGTCTGACGAACTCGAATCCGACGAGCTGGAATCTGACGAACTCGAGTCCGACGAGCTGGAGTCTGACGAACTCGAATCCGACGAGCTGGAATCTGACGAACTCGAGTCCGACGAGCTGCTGCTCGGCCAGTCAATAGGAATTTCCCAAACGCCTCTACCATGGGTTGCGGCTCGCAGTTTTTGCGCGGTCGGCTGTATGGCGAGATCCTGAACGGCCGCTTCGGGGAGTCCGTCGGAAAATGGGGTCCACGTCCACGCCAGGCTCGAGGTACCGCCGGCGGAGCTGGAATCGGAACTCGAATCCGAGCTCGAGCTGGAGCTGGAAGATGCGGCAGAACTCTTGACGCCTTTGAATACACCGATGTCCGTACCGATAAACAATGTATTTGCATCGGCGGGATGGATTACGAGCGCGTGAGCCGGAACGTCCAGGGTCGTTGCGGCTAAGCCTGCACTGTGCCATTGTGTCCCGTCGAAATAAAGGATGTGCTCCCCCCCGGAGCTTCCGAGCGCTGCATAGAAGCTGCCGCGGCCCGCGTCTTCGACGACAAGCGCGGTGATAAAGACGAGCGGGGGCGCGGGAACGTTGATGATCGCCGAGACCTGCGTGTTCGTCCAGCTTCCGTCGGCCTGTTGGTCGAACCGCCAAACCTTGCCGTTTGTGCCGCCGCCGCTCGTCGCGGCGAGGATCATCGACGGTGAGCCAAAAGCGAGCGCAGTGATGTTCGCGCCGGCCGTCGAGTCGAGAACGTCTTGCGTTAAGTTCGCCGGCGACGCCGAGTACGGGTTTGTCTTCGTCGGAAGTGTGACCCACGGGTCGTTCCAATCCGATCGGAACCAAAGCCGGGTCGTTCCAAAGATGACGAGTGACTTCGAGCCGGAGAGTTGCGCGCGCAGCGGCCCATAGAACGGAGCGGCATTGTATTCCGGATACGCGTTGAGTTGCTGCGGCGTCATCGTCGACCAATCGACGTTCGTAAGCGGGAATCCGGCGCCGCCCCAGGTTGTGCCGTCGGCAGTCACCTCGAGCGATCCGTGAATGTACTGCCGGATTACCTGGGCGGAATTGTCGGGATTGATCGCAACGCCGCCGCCATCTCCGCCTCCCGACTGACTCCAGGGCGGTGTATTTGATGCGACGTAGTGAAGCGTACCGTTGTCTTGACAACCCGCATAGAGCTCGTCCGCCGAATCGGCTCGCACCGAGAAATAAGTGATTTGTGTGATGCTCAGGCCGGCATTCTTGGCCGAAAAGCTTCCAGCGGCGCCGCTCGAGCCCGACTGGAAGACGCCGCCGTCGCATCCGATCCAAACGCTGCTTCCGTCATGCGTACCGTCCGCGTTCGTTGCGAACGCCAGTGTGTGGCCGTCCGGATGAACTCCCGTCCCAATCCAGTTCGGGCCGCCGCCGGTGAACGCAAATGTGCCGGAGCCCGGAGCCAACGTTCCTTTATAAATTGCCAGCGCCCACCCGGTGCTATCCCACGTCAAGCTCCCGATTAGGTACACCGTGTTGGCATTGCCCGGATCGGCGGCAACGACGATGTCGTACCAGCCGAAGCCGCTGAAGAGCGAAACGCTCGACGGAATCGTAACGGGTTTGAACGCGCCACCCGTCGTGCTGTCGAGACGGAAGAGCGTGAAATCGGCCTGGTTTGGTCCCGCCTGACCCTGCACCAAGCAGTATACGACCGACGTGTCGCTCTCGCCGACCGCTAGCGACTTTCGCAGCGCATTATTGACGGGATCCGAGCTGGGATTCGCGATGCCGCTGACCGCAGTCCATGTCGCGCTGCCATCGGGTTTCGTAACGATATCGCTGCTCGTAAAGACCTGATTGACGGTTGCCGCATAGTACGTTCGCGTTGCGCCCGACCCGGCGACGACCAGGTCTACGATCGAGCTCCCCGGGATGCTGCTGTCTGGATCCGCGACCTTGGTCCACGAACTGAAATCGGGGCCTGCCGGCCGGCGATAGATTCCGCTCGTCGTTGCGGCAAATACGATGGTGGGATCTACCGGATCCACGACGATGCGGTAGACTTCACTCGTAGCGAGATTCGTAGCCTCTACCGAAAACGTCAGGCCGCCGTCGGTGGAACGTTTGATGCCGATCCCGTAGTATGCATCGAGGTTACCGTTTGCCTCGCCCGTGCCGACGTAGATGGTGTCGGCGAAAGCCCCCACCCCACCAGTTGCCGCCGAACTTGAATCCGACGAACTCGAGCTCGAGTCGGAGCTGCTCGACGCTGCCGCTCCAAACTGCACGGCAATCGCGCCGACGCTCAGCGAGTCGGCTTCGAGGGTCGTCGTTTCCGTCGGCGACATGGTGGCATATTGATCTAACGGCGTCCAGGTAGCGCCGCCGTCACCCGAATACCAGAGTCCGCCATTTGCCGCGCCGGCGTAAATTCGGGATCCGCCGGGACCAACGGCAAGCGAAGTGATTCGACCGCTGACGACGACGAGCTGCGCGCCGCCGGCGCCGCCGGCGACGCGGTCGGGACCGAGCAACGACCAGTTCGTGGTGCCTGATCCCCCCGGTGGTGCGGGTGGAAAAGCCGCCGCGGGAGCCGGTTGAGGCCGAAACGCTTGCGCCGCTGCAGGCTGCGGTGCCTGAGGCGCCGCCGGCTTCTCAATCGCCTCCCTTTCCATGCGCCGTTGCCGGCGAAGCTCGTGCTCTAGCTTTCTTTTCTTGACGGACTCACGTCCGATTAGCCCGGCGGGAAGCAAACCGTTGCGCATTACGCGACTACGGCGGAACCAATGGCGACGCCCCGAGGGATCGTCGAATGGTTCGCGTTCCTCCGGAGGAGGGCCGCCGCGCGGAGGCGC
This sequence comes from Vulcanimicrobiota bacterium, assembly GCA_963815165.1. GTDB lineage: Bacteria > Vulcanimicrobiota > Vulcanimicrobiia > Vulcanimicrobiales > Vulcanimicrobiaceae > Cybelea. The sequence continues at coordinate 336,340 of CAWFFL010000002.1, read as the reverse complement.
CGGTGCCATCTGCGGAGTCGGTATGCCCGGTGCGCTGCGTTGCGCGGGAGCCGGTGTATTTGCTGCCTGCGAACCGCTTGGCGATCCCGCTCCGCTCGAGACCGCGGCATGGATGTTCGGTATCGCGCCAAACGAAAGAGAAACCGTAGATAACGATGCGGGGTCGGGCAGCGCTTTGGGGTCTGGAAAAACCAGCTGCGCGGTCGCTTCTCCAGTCTGCGAGTCGCGCGCCACATTCACGAGCGTCTTCATTTGAACGTTGAGATTGGTGAGTGTGGTTTGCATGCCGGCAGTGTTCGCAGCCGTTTGCTGGATTTGGTCGACGACGCCCTTTAGCGATTGCGCGATCTCCAAAGGCGACGCCGTTTGATTGCCGGCGACGGCGATCTGCGATTGCAGCTGCGTGATCTGCGTGCCTTGCTGCTGGACCTGCTGGTTGAGCGAGGCATTTTGCGAGCTAAGGCTTGCTACTTGGTTATTTGCGGCACTTAGCTGTGCGTTGAGGTTGTTAATGCTGGCGGATTGGTTCGTCAAGTAACTCTGCAAGTTGGTCACGGCGTTGTCGAGCGCGCTCTGCTGCGCCGCGAATTGATCCGCCGTCATCGTTGCAATGCTGCCGAGCACACTGAGGATGTTAGCGATGCTGGGAATGACGGCAAAGCTGACGCCGGCGGACGTCCCGGCCGGCGTGGCGTTGACGACCGTGACCGTGGCCGTTCCCTGGTTTTGAATATCCGCAGCGGTGATCGCCGCCGTTACTTGCGTGGATGTAACGAACGTCGTCGTCCGCGGCGACCCGTTCCACTGAACCGTGCAGCCGGCGGTGAAACCGCTTCCGTTCACCGTCAGCGTGAACGCCGGATCTCCCGCGGTGGCACTCGTCGGAGCGAGCGAAGCGATCGTGGGAAATAACCGGAACACGACGTCACCGGTTACGAGGTGGCTGAACTCTTCGGCCACGGGCATATCCTCCTAAAAGTCGGCCTGACCAGGCCGGTGAACGGGGGTGTGCCTTTTCGCTAATCGGCGAGGCGGTACCCTGGCATCCTTCTCGCCGGCAGGCACACTCTTGAATGCCGTTTAAGCCTTTTTGGCCGCGAGGGCTCTTTTCGCGTAACTAAGACCGGAGAGTATGGAACTATTCGCCGCTAACCTCGATGAAGCTCGGTCCGCCTACGCGGCTCTCTCCTTGCGGGCGCAGAGCGCCGAAGCGACGGTTGCGACGCTGCAGGCGACGGTCACGAGTTTGAACGCGATCGTCCCGTCCATGGCCGCTCAAAACCTTCAGATATCACGTTATGCGGTTGCGCAACTCCAAGCCAACGCGCAGCTCGCTACTGAGCAGGCGCAACAGGTGAGCCCCGACGTAACGCTCGATGCGTTCGTCCGCGCTCTGGGGCTCGCGGCGGCTGTCAGCGAGGCGACGATGCCCGATCGAACGATCTCCGAATTGAGTGCTACGCTGCAAACCTATTTGACCTTGGGCTCTTCGCCCGACGGCTCGACATCGGTTGGGTTGCGGCTCTACCAGCCGGAGCTTGGCGCGCCGACGGCAACGGCGACCCTCTCGTTTGCGCTTGCAAAAGTCTCGCCTGCTGCCGGCAGCTCCGCCCCGCCAAACCTTTACAGCGTGATGAGTGCCAAACAAGCCGTCTTTTCAAATTCATTCTTTGCAGCGTACCCGTCCGCCGCTCAGGTCGTCACCGAAGCCACGAACGCGCTCGCCGCGGTATCGTCGTGGACGTTTCCTTATCTGATTCAAGAAAGCTCGGCGATTGCCGGGTTCGAAACGACGCTCGCCGCCGCCTTGGTCCAATCGATGGGCAACGGCATCGCGCAAACCTATGAAGCCGCGGTGAAAGTACTATCGGCACAGACCGCGGCACTTTCAGCAGCTTCCGACCACGCCGCCGGAGACGTCTATGCATTGGCCGGAGCGCTCGATGCAACGACTAGGCTCGCGCAGGCGGTCGTTCCGTGATCGGCGAGCAGCCGCTTCGCGATCGAGTAAAGGCTCTGCTCGCGCGTCGCCAAGAGGAGGAGTGTGAAGCCCAACGACAAGCGAACGTGCGACTCGCGCTGCGCTCGGAGCAGATGCGGGCCCGTCAGGCCGAAGAGCTAGACGCGCAACGTAGGTCAGATGCACTACTAGCAGAGACGCGCGCAGCTACCGATGCCGAGCGTCGCGCGGCCCAACGATTAGAGCGGCGCCTTACGCGCGTCGATCCGCCTAGCAGCCCCGATGAGCCACGCGGCGAAGCGTCGTCGTCCGTTTGGGATGAAGAGCGGTCGGCCCGTCAGCACGCCGAAGCGCGGATCGAGCGGCTTCGCGAGGCAACATTGGCGCAGCGTCGAGCGGCAGAACGATTGCAGCGTCGCCTTGCGCACGTTGAGCCGCCGAGCCTTCCCGAAAAGCCCGACACCAGCGAGGCCGTTCCCAGAGTCGATGCGCCCGAACAACAGGTTCGCGCGCGGCGGCCGGCAGAGGAGCTCTCGACGCGCCTGGACGCCGAAGCGCGAATCGTGCGGCTTCGCGAGGCGGCATTGGTCGAGCGTCGAGCAGCAGTGCGCTCGCAGAGGCGACGTGCATCTCCCGACCCCACGAAACCGAAACCCAGTCCGCGCAAAAAAGAAGCGCCGGCCCAGAGAGCGCGATCGCCGCGTATCGTACCAGAGGCGCCGGCGGCGCCGAAGGCCTCGCGCACGCCGAGCAAACCGGCGGCGCCCGCCGCGTCTGCAAAGGCACCCCAGACTGGTGCCGCACCGCCTTCAGGAATAACCGCCGCACGGCGCGCAACAAAACCAGGGCGCGTCGGGGAACTCTCCCGATTGCAAACTAACGGGGCTTTCGTCGTAGACGAAAACGGCTTCGCCGTGAGTTTTCGAGGCCTGACCGTTAATGGCGTCGACGCGCTTAGTGACACGGCGATCGCGACAATCGCAAAGCTCTGGCGCGTCAACGTCGTGCGTCTGCCGATTGCGCCCGCGACCATCGTTTCGGTGGCCGAGTCGGCTGATGCCCAAGGCTTCTTCGCATCGCTCGACGATCTGATCGGACGGCTCGCTAAACGCGGCATCTACGCGCTTCTCTCGATGCAACCCCCTTCCACGCCCGACGTAACGAGCTCGGCGATCGACTCCGACATTTTCTTTGCATGGCAAATCGTTGCGCAACGGTATCTGCGCGCGGCCAGTGTATTATTCGAAGTGCTCTCCACGCCGATGCCTGCAAGCGGTGACTGGTTACAGGCGATGCAGATTCTCATCGGGTGGATTCGTACGGTCGATCCGTCCGCTCTGCTCTTCGTCGGAAATGGAACCGCAGCTCCCAACGTCTCCGCGCTTCCTATTCTGTTCTCGACCGGCGATCCGGCGCCTAATATCGTCTACACGATTCGGATAGGGCAAGGACAGCAAGTGCCAACTGAAGAGTCCGCGGGTTTGACGACGCTCGCCTCGTCGTATCCCGTCGTCGCGACGTACTGGGAAAGCTTCAGCACGTCGGCGATGGATCGTTCGAGCGAACTGACTGCGCAGACGCTTTCGCGCCTGGGTATCGGCTGGATCGCGGCAGGATGGGACTCGGAACCTCCGCTCGTCGTCAACGCCGCCGGCGATGACTTCACGCCGACGAAGTGGGGCCTCGTCGTCCGACGCGCCGCGACCCTTCCCACAAAAGCGCAACTTGCGCCGGCACTTCCCGGCTGAAGAGGAATCGCAAAGGCGGCACAAATAACGTACGAGATACGAAGACATGCAGTAGCTTTGACCGGAGGAAACACGATGACGTCGGACATTCGCTCCTCCCCCCTTACTCGGGCCGGCTTGTACGTGATTACGATGGGGATCAGCGTCGTGGCGGCTTCCAGCGTTTACGAAGAGTTGGCTGCGCGACGGCTGATTCCGGAGAGTTTCTTGTTGGAGTTCGCCGGCTTCTTTATATTTTGGCTCGTCCTGGACGCCGTTGTCGGCCGGAGCCTCACGGTGGGTGAGTTAAGTGCGCGGATTTTCGATCGCCCAAACTTTCTGCGGCGATGCTGCACGTTGACCGCGTCCGTTGCCCTCACGGCGATTTTATTCCAAGTTGGGAGTTTTGCAGCCGAACTGGCCATCTTTGCCGCCCTCTGGTACGCCGTGGATAGCTCGGTAAGCGCCGCCGCAAAGCGATGCTCAGGCGGCTCAGACGGCGTTGCTTAGGCGTTGCTTAGCGGTTAGCGGAATTTGATCAGGTGGGCAAGTGCCTCTCCCTATTGGGGAGTCACCCGCCCGTTTCGTGCTTACGCGCGGGCGTAGCCGCTCCTTTACGAGCCGCTAATTATTCGAACCGCCCCGGTGGCATCGTCTACTGCGACGACGATGGGGGCGACGGCGCTGTTCGCCGGCGCGTACTGCAACACGTACCATGTCGCGGCGGCGGCGTTGTAGTTCACGACGAACCGCAACGTGTCTCCCTGCGCATCGCTTCCCGCCGGTGACGTCACACCGCTTGCGGTGGTCGTAACGAACTTCGCGGAGCTGGCGAGCGCCGCAGCCTGGACCTGCGCGGGCGTCATGCTCGGTGGAGACGATACGGCGTTGTTCGGCTTCGGTGGGGGTACCGGTGCGATGACGACGTTGATTTCGCTCGCCGCGTCGGCGTCGTAGTTGAAGTTGGTTTGAAAAGATGCGCTAAGCGGTTGAGCGATGAGTCGCACGGGAAATCTCGTCGGCAACGCGCTCGACGTGGAGTTCGTCGTCGAGCTGCTCGAGCTGGGCGGAGCAGTTTGCCCCGGCCCTTGCTGTTGAGCGACGCTGAGCGACATCTTCAGCTGCAGCGTGACTTGAGGGAACTGGTACCACGTCGCCTGCAGGCCGTATTGCGAAAGGACGGGATCCGCGTCGATCGCTTCTTGCGAACGAATCGAGTTTTGATCCAAAGACTGCTGTGCTTGCGCGAGGCCTTGCCCGAGCGCAACGATAAGGTCCTCTAGCGGCGCAGAAAAAGTCTCTACCGCTTCGGCGATCGGATCGTTCGCGGGAGCGGTCATGGATTGAAGGCGACGGTTGGAGTTGCACCCAGCGCGTTTACGGTGATAACCGAAGGTTGAAGCCGGGTGGGCGGCGGGATCGGTTTGATGGTTACGTTCACGGTCGAGGCGGCGTTGAGACTGAACGAATAGGTGTTCTTGGAACGAAAGTTGACGTGCGAGGCGAACATTGAAACCGACCTTTGCGATGATCCGTCGCTATCCGTTTCCGTCGTCTCGCGCAGTTGAATGGAGAGGCGCATGTTGATCGTGGCTTCGGTGAATTGATAAAACGTTGGAATCAGCCCGGCTTGCAGCGCGCTCATCGGAACCGGTTCCGAGGCATTGCCGGAAACCCGCACGCCCGTAACCCAAACCGGCGGCTGATCCGGAACGTTCACCTGGAATGGCGCAGGCGTGAGCGTCTCGGTAACCTCGGGAATGAGGCTAACCGGCGTGTTCGCCAGTATCTGAAGCGTATTGACGGAGGTGAGATCGAGGGCGCGTTGGCCGTCGGCGATGCCTTGGGCGACACTTCGGATCAGATCGCCAAAATCGACCTCCTGAAGCTCGCTTCCGATGTCCACGCCGGCCTACGACTGGGAAATGACTACATGCGCGGGATTCGTTGCGTCGACCAGAATGAACCGCGGTTGCACCCGTGTCGGCGGCGGTACGGGGTTCAGAGTCGTGGAAAGCGTGCTCGAACCCGTCACCGAGTAGCTATACTTATTCGCCGTCTTGTAGTTGACGTGCGAGCTAACGGTCGCGGAGCCGAAGCAGAAGTTAGCCGAAGCCGTTACTCCGACACTGACGCTCAAGGAGCTTTCCGACGAGGTCGTGCTCGAGATCGACATTTTGACTTCGATCGTCGAGTTTACGAATTGATAGAAAGTCGGATTGAAGCCCGCTTGCAAGAGCGTCAGTTTCGTGAAGTTCGGTACTTCGACGTCGACGGCTACGCCGGTTACGGTTGTGCCGACCTGCGGATTCGCGCCTTGGAGCTGATTGCCGCCCCTGATCGTGATCGGCTTCGGATACAAGGTCTCCGTGACTTCCGGCAGCCAGTCAAACTCCGTGTGCGCCAAGATCTTTAACGTGTTGAGCGAGTTCATGTCCAATGCGGTCTGCCCTTTGGCGATCGCCATGGCCATGCTGGAGATCATTGCGGGGAACGGGACGTCGAGAAGTTCCTGTCCTACACTCATGGCTTCTCCTTTGGCGGGACTTCTTCATTAGAGCCGCTCTGCTCGCGGTCCTCAGATATGGGCCGTTGCTTGCTTAGGTTTTCGACGAAGATGCGCTGCAGTTCCTTTGACGCGACGCCGCGCGGATTGAACGTAATGCCGCCGACGAACTCGACCATCGGGTGACGTCCGATCGCCGGCGCGTGACCGTCGTCGACGGCGACGATGGGTCCGTTGGGCGTAACCATTAAGATGAAGCCGCCGAGCTGTCTGACGTAGCGCTGAATCTCGCGCGAGGCACCCTGGTTGAAGCCACCCTTAAAGGTAATGATGTACATGTTTAGGCCCACTGCGCTAAGCCTCCGTCACGGATGGCGCTTCCGACATTCTAGCCGCGGAAAGACGGCGAAGCCAAGCCGCAACCTCCTTTTCGTCCCTCCGTTCCTCGGGCGGGACCAGGTCGCGAGCGGCCTTTACCGCGGATTCCGCAAAGGCGGCATCGGTCAGCACGCGCCGGGCCAGGCAGACCGCTTCGTCACAACTCGCCGCGCAAAGGTGCGGCCAGAGCCGGCGCTGGACTTCGCTTGCGTCACCGACGCACGGCACTCCGAAAAAGGCCGCGTCCCACAAAAGACCGGTCGCAAATGCGCCGCCGAAGTTGAGTAAGAGGACGCTCTGCGCTACGTGGAGCCGGGCGTCCTCGAACCGGCTCCATAGCAGCGTCTCGAGATCGTCGGCCGATCGTTGCATCGTGCTTTGCGACTCGACACGCCATCCGGAGAGAACCGGAAAGATTGCTTGCAGCCGCCCGAAGAGTTTCTCTGCGCCTCCCACGCCGACGTAGCCGAACGCGCGGATGACCTTGACCGACTCGGTCGTGCTCGCTCGGGGAACCGTCGGAATCTTGACGTCGGACAAGCGCCCGCTCCGATCGGCGAGAAGTGAAGATTCCAATCGTCCATAGTTGCGCTCGGCAAAGTCGACTTTGACCGACACCCCTTCCGGCACGAAAACGCGCAACGCGGAAAGACCCTCCGCGTCCGATTGGCTTTTGGTCGGCGTGACTCGTCCGATTCGCTGCCGGCGGCTCGCAACGCCGCGCAACAACGCGTCCCACTGATCGACGACCGTTTCCCACCCGTACGCTCGAGCGAACTCGCGGGATCGCAACGAACGCTCTGCAAGCAGATCGCGCTGGTCGTACAATCGCGCCAATTTTTCGACGGCGTCGTCGACGTCAATCAATCCACCGCGGATTCCGAACTCGTTCTCGGTCCATGCCGTGATTTTGATCGCTTCACCGTGTCCCTCCACGAGCTCGCGGCTTGCACTGTAATCGCCTGCCATTGGAACCGCACCCGCCGCGGACGCCTGCAGCGTCGGCAGACCAAAGCCTTCGCCGGTCGATGCCAAGAGAAAAACGTCGGCACCTTGATAATAGGATGCAAGCTTTTCGAGAGGCAGACCTCGCCCGGGCAGCACCGAAAACGTTGGACTGAAGCGAACGGATTGCTGCAATGCCAGGTGTTTCACGTCTTCGCGCACCGCGTACGAGTACACGGGCGTTGCCGTGAAAGGATCTTCCGGATCGGTATGAAGATGAAGAAGCGCATCGGGACGATGCCTGGAAAACGCTGCAAAGACGTCGAGCAGCCTCGGGATCATCTTTCTGGGCTGGTTGCGGCAATCCGAAAGCACGACGAATTTGCCCGAAGCATCGATGCGCGCTTTAGCTGCCTCACGGTCCGCCGGCGGCGAAAAGATATTCAGATCGACGCCGTGCGGAATGTAATCACAACGCATGCCGGCGTTCTGCACGATTCTTTGTCCGTACCGGCTCATCGCGACGGGAATGTCGACCTCCGCGAGCAACTCGAGCCAGCCTTGCGGCAGCTGCTCGTCCGATTTGTTCCCGTCGACCGGAAAGTAGAGCAGCCAGGGCGCGTCGAGCATTTCCATCTGACGACGAATGTGCGGGGCCGAGAAGTACGGTAACCACCAAATATCGCCCAGCGCCGCTACGATCTGCGGCCGCACTCGTGATAGCAATGAATAGAGTGCGTCGAACCCAAACGGATGAACGCCCACCGAATGGACCCGGCACCCATTCCACTCGTGTGTTTGGGTCGTCTGCCAACCTAAAATATTGACGCGATACCCGCGCCGAGCGAGTCCCTCACAAACGAAGCGCGTAACGTTACCAAAACCCGATGGAGTCTCCGGGCTATCGGAAATCCAAATCAAATCGATCGGCGAGCGTTGGTATTGCCTCATCGGGTTTGTTTCAAGACTCTTCGTTGAGCGCTTGCCAAGTGGCTCGGACCTGCAAGCGGTAGCGTTTCTTGCGGAGGTATACGTTCAGATAGTGGCCCGGCGTGAAGAAGTCTGCCATGAGCGCGGGGCGTTGGCCAAGGAAGGTCAGGCCATGTCGTTCGTTCGCGGTTCCTTTTTTCTCGCGATCGACCATCTGGCCGAGCGATTCGGGTTCGATACCCAAAATCGTCGGGCGTTTTCGCAGGGCGCTCTCCCCGGATATGCGGGCGTAGAGCCGGTGGTAGCCTTTCAAGAGCACGAGCCTGTCCCGCATTCGTATCGCAGCGACGTGGCCGAAACTCTGAATGGGTTGGAACGCGCCTTGGTCGTTTAACCCGAATACAAATTCGGCATGTGGAAGATTGATGTCGATGTCGGTATCGAACTGGCGCTGAGTAACGGTGACCTCGAGGTTTGGGTGGTTGATCTCTGTCGGCAAAGCCTGCTCCATCCAGCCGTCGTCGGTTGCCGACGGAGCGCGATAGATTTCCGCGAGGTCGACGGCCACCTGGTACTGTATCGCAACGAGTTGCAAGGGGTCGACCTTCACGACCTCGATCGGTGTGCGACCGAGCCCGATGAGAAAGGCGAGGAACCGTTGGCTGTGCTCGTATTCCGCCGGCGTCAGCGCAATCGACTGGGCGGCCTGGGCACCGCGCGGCGGTAGCGTTTCCGCGCGAGCGCGATAGGGACGCCATAAGGTCTCTGCCGCTCTTTCGCTCATCGGCGTATCCCAGACACAGTCCTCTAGTAAGAATCGCAGCGCTTGTTCCCGCTCCATCCACCCGATTAACGCCACACCTCGATGCGTGCCGGGTGGTGACGGTTTCGCGTCGTATCTCGCTCGCGCCACTCCGGGGTCGCGGCCGGGCCACGCTCTCACCCCTGGGGTTGCAGCCTTAGGATCTCCTGCAGTAGCGTTCGCGTCTCGACTGTCGGTTCGGCATTGAGCCTTCGTTTGAGGAAACGATCGAGCTTGTCGTATTCGCGCTGCGCCGCAAGCGGATGACCCAGCGCGGCGAACGAGCGCATCACCAGGCGCGTCGCTCCTTCATATCCGAGATCGAGTGAAACCAGCTCGAGTCCGATTGCGAGCGACTCGCTGAAGCGGCCGGCACCGTAAGCGGCGCGGCCAAGACGCTCGATGATTGAGGAATAAGCGCTCGAACAGCGCACGCGTAGCGGCTGCACCCAGTCGGCATCTTCGCCCGTCAGAAACTCCCCGCGATAGAGGGACATCGCTTCGCGCAGCACTCCTTCGTCGTCGCTGCGCTCTCGATTCAAGAATGCCTCGACATCGGATTCGACCCGAACCGTCGGCCGCCACCCGTAGCCGCCGTTGATGCAAAGAATCGGATCCTCACCCCCCAGCGCCGCGCGCAGCACGCAGCGCGCCGAGCTCACCGCCAGATGCAGACGGTGAGTCAAGCCGTCGGCGTCGCTGCCCGGCCAGAAGAGCTCCGTAAGCGTTTGCCTCGACGTTACCGATCGCCGATGAAGGATGAGGTAGGCGATGAACTGTCGGGCGGTGCGTAGACGTGGGCCATCGAGCCAGATGGCGCCCCCGCGAAGACTAAACTGACCGAGCAAGCGGACGTGCAGCGCAGTCTGCTCGGATGCCGGTTTCGAGTCGGTTGCTGCGCGCGCGATCGAGTCAATGATCTCGGCGACATGGCCACGGTTTTGGCGGTCGATGCGAACGAGCGTCATCAACTCGTCGATCAGGGGAAGAAGTACAACGCGTTCCATCATCTCCCAACCGAACGCGAGCTTTTCGGATGTCTGAGGTCTCGCGATGGTAGCACACGACAACAGGGCAGTCAATCGCTCGCCGAGAGAGCGGCGATAGAGCGCCGGCTGAGGCGCCGCGGAGGCCCGAGAGAACGCGCACGGATGAGGCGCCTGTACGATCAGGGAGCGCCATGGACGGAAAAATGTCCCTGATGGTGAGCGTCGAGCCGACCGATGCCGGCTCGCTGAGAATCGTCGCTCGCCCCGCCGACGATCGCGAACGATTGACCGCGCGAGAAGCGCTATTCGTATTGACGTTTTGGAACGAACGGGGAGATCTCGTTCGCGGCACGATTGAGGAGCCCACCTCGAAGAGCGTCGCGTATTTCCAGGGCGACGCCGGCTTTTACTCGCTGGCGGCGCTTCTCAAACTTGGCATCGAACGGTACGGCGCCGACTCGCCGGCAACGCCTTTGAGGTGACAGGATGCCTATTCAACTTGGCTCTCCCGGTGTGTACATCTCCGAGATCGTCAGCGGGACCCCTACGATCACCGGCGTGGCCACGTCGATCACTGCTTTTGTCGGTGCGGCGCCCCGCGGTCCGATAAACACACCGACGACCGTACTGACTCCCGGCGATTATTCTCGCATCTTCGGCGGTATAGCGGCGTCGAGCACGATGAGCAATGCCGTTTCAGATTTCTTTGCAAACGGAGGTGGTCAGGCGATCATCGTTCGTGTGACGTCCGGATCGTCGATCGCAACGCTCTCACTTCCTACGAGCGGTACGAATCCTCTCGATCTCGTCGCGGCCAGTGACGGGACTTGGGGAAACGGGCTAACGGCAACGGTCGATGAAAATACTGCGACCATCAACGGCGTGAGCGATCCGAAACTCTTCAACTTGACCATTGCCGATAGTGCCGGTACGACCGAGATTTATCGGCAACGTCGCGATGGACCCGACGTACGCTCGTTTCTTGCCGGCGATCCTCGCACAAAGCTCGCAACTCGCGCTGATCGATTCCGACCAAACCGTTGGCCACGACTCCTCCAAATGCGGTAGCGAACGCCGCGTTCGCAAACGGTACCGATGGCGCGACGCCGGCACCGGCCGATCTGACCGGCGACCCCGCAAAAAAGACCGGCATGCACGCGCTCGATGCGGTCGAGCTCTTCAATCTGCTCTGCATGCCGCCGCCCGCGGACGATGGTACTGCGGCCTACGCAACCGAGCTCTGGACGATGTACTCGGCGGCGATGAGCTATTGCATGTCGCAGCGCGCTTTTCTGATCGTGGATCCTCCCGCAGCATGGAGCGCGAATCCGGCCACAGCCGCTTCGACCGTCCAAGCCGCGATCACCGCGGCGACGCTCCCGTACCCGGGTTCGCAGTATGCGGCGCTGTATTTTCCGCGCATCATTGAGGCAGATCCACTTCATCCCGGCGCGTTCAATACGTACGCGCCGAGCGGAACGGTCGCGGGCATCATGGCGCGCACCGATGCGACGCGCGGCGTCTGGAAGGCGCCGGCCGGTATCGACGCCGTGCTCAATACTGCCCAAGGTCTCGAGGTCGTGTTAACGGACGGCGACAACGGCATGCTCAACCCGGTTGCTGTGAACTGCCTGCGCTCATTCCCGATTATCGGCAAGGTCGTTTGGGGTTCGCGAACGCTGCGGGGCGCCGACGTATTCTCCGACGAGTACAAATACGTCCCGGTGCGGCGACTTGCTCTCTTCTTGGAGAAGAGTCTGTATCAGGGAACCCAGTGGGCGGTCTTCGAGCCGAACGACGAGCCGCTGTGGCTGGAAGTCCAGCGTACCGTGGGTGCTTTCATGCAGAGTCTTTTCGTGCAGGGTGCGTTCCAAGGCACGACGCCGGATCAGGCCTACTTTGTCAAGTGCGACTCCGAGACCACCACCCAAACCGACATCAATCTCGGCGTCGTCAATATTCTCGTCGGCTTCGCTCCGCTCAATCCGGCCGAGTTCGTGGTGATCTCGATTCAGCAGATGGCCGGTCAGGCGCAGACGTAAAGGAGAGATTCAATGGCTCAGTTTTCCGTCAACACGACGCGCTTCGATCCGTACAAGAATTTCAAGTTTAGAGTGAAATGGGACGGCAAGTACGTCGCAGGCATTAGCAAAGTCAGCACGCTCAAGCGAACGACCGACGTAGTGAAGCATCGCGAGGGCGGAGATCATAGCACCAGCCGCAAGTCGCCGGGACGCACCGAGTACGACGCAATCACGCTCGAGCGAGGCGTCACCCAAGACTCGGAGTTCGAGGCGTGGGCGAGCAAGGTTTGGCGTTATGCCGGAGGACCCGGCGCCGAATCGTCGCTGAAAGACTTCCGTCGAGACATCCAGATTCACGTCTTCAACGAAGCCGGTCAGCTCGTACTCGTCTATAACGTTTATCGGTGCTGGGTCTCGGAATACGTGGCGTTACCCGATCTCGATGCAAACGGAACCGCCGCCGTCGCAATCCAGCACATCAAGTTGGAGAACGAGGGCTGGATCCGCGACGGAAGCGTGAAGGAACCGGCAGAGCCGTCGCTGCCCGCGGCGACCGGCTAGGCCGACATGCGAGCCCTCAGCGCCGCCGCACTTCTCGCGCTTTGCGAAAGTGGTGCGCATGCCACGCCTGCGGAACGCGCATCTGCTTTGGCCGGCGTGGCCGCTCCGGAGCTGCACGACGATGAAATCGACGCGCTCCCGGTTGGGGCGCGTGACGCGTTGGTGCTCGCGCTGCGCGAGGCGACGCTCGGGTCGACGTACGAGGGCTGGGCCGAGTGCCCCTCGTGCGCGCAGCGGCTCGAGTTTGTATTTGTAGCTCCCGCCGCGAGCGTACCGCGCATCGACGAGTTCGCAATGTTTGAAGCCGGCACGGCGCGTACGCCCTGCCGGCTGCCTACCGCGGGCGACGTGCGGGCCATCTCGCGTCTCACCGACGAGCACATCGCACGACGCGAAATCGCGCGGCGCTGCATGGGAGGCGACGTCGCGCAGCGCGATGGCGGGCCGAACGAAATCGACGAAATAGCGCAAGCGCTCGCGCACGAAGTTGCGGAGCGCGATCCGTTATCTGATTCGGAAGTCACGATCCGCTGCGACGCCTGCGGCGAGCACTTTTCTCTGCCCTTCGATCCGGCAACGTTCTTCTGGCATGAACTCGTCGGATTGCGCCATCGGATACTGCGCGAGGTCCATGCGCTGGCATACACATATGGGTGGACCGAGCGTGACATCCTTGCAATGTCGCCCCTGCGACGTACCGCCTATCTCGAACTCATCCCATGACCGGCGACGCACTGACGCGCCTCGCGCAGAAGTCAATCGGAAGCGTAGGGGTCGTGCGTCCGATTTTGCGTCCGGTCTTCGGTGGCGCACTCGAGCCGGCCCCGTTGTTTATCGAATCGCCGCTCGTGGAGACCGGTGCAACCGACGTTGCGATGATGACGTCGCAGAACAACCCAGACGGCAAACACCTTAGCCGCGCGGAAGGCGCGTTGCCGCGTTCGAATCCGATAGAGGCGACACCCGAGAGAATCGTTCATTCAACGCCGTTCTCGCGCGAGGTCGAGGAACGCAAGAGTCCGGTTACGCTCGAGCAACGGTTCCACGAGGCGCTCGCGGAGCAGAGGAACGAGCGCGCGCCGATGAGCGTGCGACCGCCCTTTGCAGTCGCGGATCGCTCGTCGTCTCCAATTGCCGGCGTAGCCGTGCAGCCGCGATCTGAGCCAACGCCAATTTTTTCCGAACCACCGGCAATCTTGTCAGCGAGTCGAGACCGGCGTCAAGACGCCGACGAAGCCGAATCTCTCGCAGCTCAATCGCGAGAGAATGCAACACGGACGCATGGCGATCGCTATTCGGTGGCGGCGTCGAGTAGCGAAAGCACTTACGCGGGCGGCCCCGTCGTCCAAGTCACGATCGGCCGCGTCGACGTTCGTGCTATAACGCCACCCGCACCGCCGCCGATGCCCAGCGCGCCGCCGCGCCGGCCACGGTTGACGCTTGAAGCGTACTTGCGCGGCGAAAATCGCTCATGAGCAGCACGACGGCGGTTGCCTCGGTAACTGCGACGCTCGTTCGCATCGTCAATGCGGCAATTGCAAATATCCCAGGCGCTACGGCTGCCGTGGGAAGACCCGACGGCACGGTAACGACTCGACCGCCCGGGGTCAACATCTTTCTCTTTCAGGTCACGCCGAATGCCGCGTTGCGCAACGACGACCTGCCGCTACGGCGGAGCGATGGAACGTTGAGCCTGCGTCCGCAGGCAGCCGTCGATCTGCATTACCTTTTTACGTTCTACGGCGACGAGACGACCTACGAGCCGGAACGTCTGCTCGGCTGCGTAGTCAGCGCGCTGCACGCACGGCCGGCGCTCGCGCGCCAGGACCTGACGACCACCGAAACCGCCGCGCCGTTCACGACCTTCTCGCCCCTCGGCGATCTCGCGGGTCAGAGCGAACTGGTGCACTTCACGCAGACCGTCATGAACGTCGAAGAGATCTCAAAACTCTGGTCGGTCTTCTTGCAGACTCCATACGTTCTCTCGATCGTCTATCAAGCTTCGGTCGTGCTCCTCGAAACGAGCGACACTCCAAGGCAAGCGCTGCCGGTGCTCGTGGCCAATCTCTACGCCATCCCGTTCGTCAATCCGATCGTCACACAGGTTGCGACGCCGGACGGATCGCCAAATTGTCGCCGGCAGCACGCTACTCGTCTCAGGCAACAATCTTCAGGGAGACCTCGCCGCGGTTTCGATCGACGGCGTACAGTACGCACCGGCCACTGCAACGCCAACGCAACTCACGGTGCCGCTCCCAGCCGGCGTCGCTGCCGGAGTGCACGGTTTACAAGCCGTCTTCTCGCTGCCGATGGGAACGCCGCCGATTGCGCATCCCGGCTTCGAATCGAACGTCGCCGCTTTTGTCGTGCAGCCGACGGCGACACTCGCTACGGTATCTGCCTCAGCCGCAAGCATCAACGTCTCGCCGACCGTGCTAAGCGGACAGCGGGCGTCGCTATTGCTCAACGCCACGACCGGATCTCCGCCGGCTGCCTATAACATCGACGGCGGAGTCGTTGTCGCCAACACAACGACGCTCTCGTTCGATCTCGCCGGGGTCGTTGCCGGAAACTACCTCATGCGAGTGCAAATCGACGGAGCCGAGAGCACGCTCACGGTCGATTCGACCGGAGCATTCGCCGGGCCAACGGTTACCGTGCCGTGATCGACGCAACGGTTTCATGGGTCGAGGAGAACCAGCGCGCGCTCGTCGAGTCTTTGGCGACAATCCGCTTCGCGCTCGAGCTCCATGCAGAACCGAAAGTCTGCGACGCCGTTCCGACCGGGAATGCGCGCCCGGGGCTGCCCGCGCAGCTTCCCGTTACGCTGGCAAATCTCGTCGGGACGTTCGGACTTTCGCCGTTCGAGCGCGACGTCGTTCTTCTGTGCGCGGGGATGGAGTTGGATGCGCGCTTCGCCGGTGCGTGTGCGAGGGCCCACGGCGACGCCGCGATGCCCTATCCGACCTTTGGCCTTGCGCTCGCCGTCCTCGATGCCGCGCACTGGAGCGCGCTGTCGCCGACCGCGCCGCTGCGTCGCTGGCGCCTCCTCACGCTTTGCGGCGACTCGATTTCGACAAGCCCGCTTCGCATCGACGAGCGTATTTTACACGAGCTGACCGGCGTCCGAACGATCGACGAGCGAGTGCTGCCGTACGTCGACGAGCGGCAGTCGCCGGCTTTACGCGACCCATCGTACGACGAGATCGCGTCCGCGGTCGTTCAAAAATTGAGCGTCACGAACGGCTTTGGCGGGTTGAAAATCGTGCTCTGCGGAGCAGATGCAGACGTCGCTCGCGGCGCTGCTGCGGCGGCATGCCGTGGTTCCGGACTGGGGATGATGACGATCTCGGCCGCGCGGCTGCCGGCGGCCGCGTCGGAGCTCCACGCGCTCGCGACGTTGTTCGAGCGTGAGGCGCTTCTCATGGGTTTAGCGTTGTTCGTGGAAGACGACCGCGCGCTAGAGCGTGGCGCACGCGAGCGAATTCTTTCGCAGTTGGCCGCCTTGGCCGCGCCGGTCGTCGTTTCGACTTCCGAACGCGCCTTTGCCGTCGACGGATTCTCGACGATTGACATTCCCAAAGGCGCTATCGCGGAAAACGCCGCGTCGCGCCCAAGTATACGCGATCGCTCGCGCTCGCGACTCGGAGGGCTCGCCCAGCGGATCGAAGCGAGCGTGGGTTGGAACGACCTCGTCTTGCCGGAACGCCAGCTCGCCATGCTAAGGCGCTTCTGCGATCAGATGCGCTATCGGGACCGCGTCTACGAGCAGTGGGGTTTTGCTCGGCGCGGCTCGCGGGGACTCGGAATCGCCGCACTCTTTGCAGGGGCCGCCGGGAACCGGTAAGACGTTAGCCGCCGAAGTCGTCGCAAACGAACTCGGTTTGGATCTCTATCGCATCGACCTGAGTCAAGTCGTCGACAAATATATCGGGGAGACGGAAAAGAACTTAGCGCGCGTCTTCGACGCGGCGGATGGCTCCTCGTTAGTGCTCTTCTTCGATGAGGCCGACGCGCTCTTTGGGAAGCGCTCCGAAGTTCGCGATAGCCACGACCGTTACGCGAACATCGAGATCGGATATCTGCTCACGCGAATGGAGGAGTATCGCGGTGCGGCAATCCTCGCCACCAACTTCAAGCAGGCGTTGGATCAGGCTTTCGTCCGGCGCATACGCTTTCACGTCGACTTTCCGTTTCCCGACGCGTTCGGGCGGCAGCAAATATGGAACCGTATCTTTCCAGCTGAGCTCCCGTTAGAACGCGTCGACTCCGCCAGGCTCGCGCAGTTGAACGTGTCGGGCGGAAGCATCCGCAATATTGCGCTCGACGCGGCGTTTCGCGCGGCTGCCGGCGACGCTCCCGTGCGCATGGAGCACTTGCTCCGCGCAGCGCGCGCCGAGTGCGAAAAACTCGAGCGTCCGCTGAGCGCGGCGGAACTGGCGGGTTGGTCGTGAGGCCCGCACGCGTGGAAATCCACATCGACCGGCTCGTCGTGCACGGGTTGGAGCGGAACGACGCGCGCGATATCGGCGATGCAATCCGCGCTCAACTAATGGACGTGTTTGGCTCCGGCATCGAACGGCCGGCCGCGCGTACCGTCGAGCACGTCGATGCCGGCATCGTTCGTGCAATTCCGAAGGCGCGATCGGGCGCCGTCGCAGGCGCCGCCGCGCGTGCGATCCGTTCGGCGGTGACGGCGCCGAGCGGCAGGCGACGATGAGCAGTTTTCCCGGTTCACCTCGCCTCGTCAAAGGCGGTATCGTACTGCTCGATCCGGATACGGGCATGTTGGAGCGCATCGTCGCGCTCCAATACAACCCCGATTCGCTCAGCCGAACGCTTCAGGCGCAAACCGTGACGCCGGATGCGGGGAATCGGTCGGAGGCGCTGCGCCTCAAAGGGCCGGCCGTCGAGACGCTCAAGCTGGAAGCCGAGATCGACGCGACCGATCAACTGGCTTCGCCAGGCCAATACCCGAGCGCCGTCAATGCCGGCATATTCCCGCAGCTCGCGGTGTTGGAGATGATGGTCAGTCCTACGGCCGCGCAGTTGATTGCAACCAACGATCTCTCGAACAGCGGCGCGCTCGAGATCATTCCGGTTCAAGGACCGCTAACGCTCTTCGTCTGGAGCAAGAACCGCGTCGTCCCCGTTCGCATTACCGACTTCAGTATCACCGAAGAGGCGTTCGACACGACCTTGAATCCGATCCGAGCCAAGGTCAGCCTCGGATTGCGGGTGCTCAGCATGAACGACTTGCCCTTCGATCACAAAGGCACCGGCATCTTCCTGATTTATCAAAAACAGAAAGAGCAGCTCGCGCAGCTCGTGCAATCTGCGGGAATCGGCACGTTGGGAATTGGAGGGATCCCATGACGGATCCGATGCGAGCGCTCCAAGCGCTCTTCGGTGTGGCGGGGCAAGTGCCGCTCTTCTCGCCGTCCAGTCGCTACTATCACAATTGCGACTGCAACGATGACGCTCGCCGATGGTACGATCGTCACATACGTTACTCGGCGATTCATTCCACAGGCGTCGGCGTACTCCGTGGCGCAGACCTACGTCGTCATGCAGGGCGATCGTGACGACACGATTGCCGCACAGACGATCGGCGATCCCGAACAATTTTGGCAGCTCTGCGACGCCAACAACGTCATGCGCCCCGACGAGCTGACCGAAACGATCGGACGCGCGCTCGTCATTCCGCTTCCCCTCGGCGTTCCGGGAACGAAAAGTGCTTAGCGGGACGCAGCTGAATCTGATGATCGGGCCGGTCGAGCCGATGGCGGTCTCGAGCGACGTGATCGACGCCTTGCAAAGCGTCCAAGTCACGCGCTCGGCCGCCGATCGAAGTGGCTTCCAGCTGACGTTTGAGCTCTCCGTAGACTCCCCGCTCCAGACCATCTTCCTTTTATCAGGCGGCGCATCGCTGCCAATCATGCGCGTCGTGCTCGTCGCGACGCTCAACGGCAGCGCCGAAGTGCTGATGGACGGGATGATCACCAACCAGGAGATCAGCAGCGGTAAGGACGGTTTTGCTACGTTAACCGTCACGGGCGACGATCTCACGTCGGTAATGGATCTCATCCCCTTCGACGGGTTGCCGTACCCGGCGATGCCAGCGGAAGCGCGCGTCGCGATCATCCTCGCGAAGTACATCTTCCTCGGAATTACGCCGGTCGTCATTCCGAGCATAATGATCGACGTGCCGATTCCGACCGACCGCATTCCTCGTCATCAGGGAACGGATCTCTCGTACCTGCGAAAACTTGCCGACGACGTAGGCTACGTCTTTTACGTGAGGCCCGGTCCGATGCCCGGCCAAAGCGTAGCGTACTGGGGACCCGATAATAAGTTGACGCCGGCCCAGCCTGCGCTCAACATCAATATGGACTTCGAAACCAACGTCGAGTCGCTGAGTTTTCGGTTCAACAACCGCAAAAAGGGCTTCCCGATCGTCTACATTCAGGAACCGACGACCAAGATACCGATTCCTATACCGATTCCCGACATAACGCCGCTCAATCCGCCGCTCGGCGCGATTCCGCCGATCCCGACGCATCTCGACACGATCGACGAAACCGCCAAGGATTCGCCGATCGCCGCCGTGCTGATCGGATTGGCTAAAGCCGCGCGCAGCGCCGATGCCGTAACGGGAACGGGCACGCTTGACGTAACGCGCTACGGACGGCTCTTACATTGCGGGGAGCTCGTGGGCGTGCGCGGCGCGGGGCCGGCGTTCGACGGCCTTCACTACGTCCAAAGCGTCACGCATCACATAAAGCGCGGCGAGCACAAACAGGATTTCACGCTGACCCGCAACGGTTTGCTATCAACGGTTTCGAGCGTACCCACATGAGCGTCGCAAAGAAATATGAGGGCATCTATCGCGGAACCGTTCTCAACAACGTCGATCCAATGTTCCTCGGGCGGCTCATGGTTACGGTCACGGACGTCTCGGGGGTGATTCCCACGAGTTGGGCGATGCCGTGCTTTCCGATGGCCGGTTTGCAGACCGGTGTCATCGCCGTCCCACCGATCGATGCCGGAGTCTTCGTCATGTTCGAACAGGGTGATCCGGATTATCCGGTCTGGATGGGTTGCTTCATGGGCGAAGCCGACGTCCCGGTGCTAACGCGGATCGCGCCTCCGCCCATTCCCTCGATTGCGCTGCAAACGGTTCTCCAAAATGGCATACTGATCAGTGACGTGCCGGGACCGACCGGCGGCATCATGCTCAAGAGCACGACGGGTGCTTCGCTCATCGTGAACGATACCGGAATTTACATTCAAAACGGCAAGGGTGCCAGTATCATCATGGTCGGACCGACCGTGACGGTCAACGCGGGCGCGCTGGTGATCACGTAATGCCGGGACCGATGCTCCACGTCGGGGCCGTGGTACAGTGCGTGCACGGTGGGATGGCTCAGCCGATCGTACCGTATCCGCGCGTCATGCTCAGCGGTCAGCCCGCCGTGTTGATCTCCAGCCAGTACGCGGTCGCCGCTTGTCCATTCCCGCCCAATGCCGGAGGACCATGCGCGACGGCGCAGTGGACAGTGGGAAGCGTGCGCGTGATGGCGGCCGGCGGTCCGTTCTGCATCGCGACCGGCGTCGCTACCTGCGTTCCGACCGGCACGCCGCTCTTGCCCATCACGGTTCAGCCGAGGGTCGTCGCGACGTGAGCCAGATCGCCTATCCTTTCGCGATCGATCGTACCGGACGCACGGCGACCGCGACAGACGATCAGCACGTACGCGACATGATCGAGCAGTTGCTCTTCACGTCGCCGGGCGAGCGCATAAATCGGCCGACTTTCGGCAGTGGATTGATGCAGCTCGTCTTTGCGCCCAATAGCGTCGAGTTGGCATCGGCATTGCAGTTCGCCGTTCAAGGAGCGCTCCAGCAATGGGTCGGCACGGTCATTCGCGTCGAGGGTGTCGAGATTGCGATCGAAGGATCGACCCTCTCGGTCTGGGTTCAATATTCAAACAAGAACGCGCCGGGTTCGGTGACGGCGCAGTTCACGCGCGGTATCTAACATGACGACGCAATACGTTTGTACGATACCCAAGCGTCGCGACGCGGTGCTCGAAAACACGCATCTCAATGGGATCGACTATCTGGAAGTATTGGACAGCGGCGCACCCGCCGGTACGCCGCCGCAACAAACGCTGCTCGTGCATTTGCTGCAAACGGCGTCGGGGCTCGGCGTGGCCAATGCGACGATCTCGGGCGGGGTTCGGATTACGGGAATCAACGTCGTCTGGGCCTACCAGGCTTCGGCAACGGCACCTGCCGGCGTCGAAGCCGCGCTCGATACCTACGTCAAGACGCTCTCCGACGCGCCGAACGTTCTCGTCGTTCGGACCAGCGCCACGGGCGATTTCTCCACGTACACGCTGACCTTGACGGGGCCGCCGCCTCCGACGTCGGCGCCGCCGCTCGCCTTCGACCCGATGTCGAGCGCGGTGAGATTTTCGTTCAAGGTCGATTGTCCAAGCGATTTCGATTGTGCGACGACGCAGCCCCCGACGCAACCGCAAGGCCCATCGCCGCAGATCGATTACCTGGCCAAAGATTACGAAAGCTTTCGGCAACTCATGCTCGATCGCATGAGCGTGACGATGCCGCAGTGGCCGGCGAGCGATATTCCGGATGTTGGAGTCGCGCTCGTCGAAACGATTGCCTATTACGCCGATCGGCTGAGTTACTATCAGGACGCGGTTGCCACCGAGGCATACCTCGGAACGGCGCGACGCCGCATCTCGGTCCGGCGGCATGCCCGCCTGCTCGACTATCCGATGCACGACGGTTGCAACGCGCGCGCGTGGGTTTGCTTTTCGCTTGACGGTAGCGGCGCCGCGGAGGGCGTAACGCTCAAGGGTCCAATTCCCGGTGCGCCCGGATTTGCGCTTTTGGCCCCCGGCAGCACGCCCGTCGCGTTCGAGACGATGGACGACGTGACGTTACACGCCGCACACGACACGATGATGTTCTACACCTGGAGTGACGAGGCGTGCTGTCTGCCGCAGGGCTCCACCAGCGCGACGCTGGCGAATCCCGGCAATACGCTCAAGCTCGTTCCCGGCGACGTCTTGATATTTGAAGAAGTCCTCGGTCCCGCGACCGGTGTGGCGGCCGACGCCGATCCGTCGCATCGCTGCGCCGTTCGTTTAACGTCCATATCATCCACAACCGATCCGGTCGATGGCACTCCGGTCGTTAATATCGCCTGGGCCGCCGGCGATGCACTGCCCTTTACGCTCTGCCTTTCGATCCTCGATCCGCAGAGCGGCGCTCCCGTTCCAAATGTAACCGTTGCACGCGGAAACGTCGTGCTCGCCGACCAGGGCCTCACGCAACTTGCTGAGCCGTTATCGCCGGCGACCGTTATGCTGGGAACTCCGTATCGTCCCATACTGGCGCAGACGGGCATCACGTTTGCGGTACCCTATGACGCAGGCCTCGCGCTGACGCAACCCGCCGCTTCGGCCGCGCTCGCGGATCCGCGAGCAGCGCTGCCGCAGGTTCGATTGACCGGGCCGACCGGCGCATGGTCCGCGCAGCCGACGCTGCTCGAGAGCGGGCCCAACGCGCGCGATTTCGTCGTCGAGACCGAAGACGACGGAACCGCAACGCTGCGCTTTGGCGACGGCACTCTAGGTGCTCCCCCCGCGAGTGGCCTTGTCGCGCGATATCGCGTCGGCAACGGTTCGATGGGAAACGTCGGTGCAGAAGCAATCGTCGCCGCAATCGCTCCTGTTGCAGGGGTCGCACACATTCGCAATCCGCTTCCGGCTTCGGGAGGAACGGATCCCGAAACGCTCGATCAGGTGCGCGCATACGCTCCGCAAGCCTTCCGAACGCAGCAGCGCGCGGTCACTCCGGCCGATTACGCCACGGTCGCACAAGGCTTTCCCGGCGTGCTTCAGGCGCGCGGAACCGTGCGGTGGACGGGCTCGTGGTACACGGTCTTCGTCAGCGTGGAGCGTATGGCAGGTCTTCCGGTCGATGTGAACTTCAAAGCTGCGATCCGAGAATATCTCGAAGGCTTTCGGCTCGCCGGTTACGACGTCGAAATCGAGGCCCCGGCCTACGTGCCGCTCGACATGGTCTTTAGCATTTGCGTCGAGCCGGGCTACGACCCATCCGCCGTGCGTCTGGCGCTGCTCGATACCTTTAGCAACCGCATTTTGCCCAACGGCCAGCGCGGTTTTTTCTACCCCGACAACTTCGGATTCGGTGATTCGGTCTACTTGAGTCAAATCATCGCAACGGCGATGGCGGTTCCGGGTGTCCTTTGGATCGACACGAACGACGTTACATCGTCGGCAAATCATTTTCTGCGATACGGGCGCGCACCACGCGGAGAGACGGCAGCCGGAAAGATTACGATGGCGCCGCTCGAGATCGCGCGCCTCGATAACGATCCCAACGCGCCCGAGAACGGAGTGATCGACTTCATTATGGAGACGGCCGAGTGAACGGCGTTCCGGCCGAGCCTGCGCCAGTCAACGCTCCGGGGCTTCCGGCGCTCTCATATCGGCTTGGAACGTACTCTTCGTTCCTGGTGCAGATGCTCGACCGCATTCACTGCCAAGAAATCGCCGACGGGCCGAACGCGGGAACACGTCCCCTCGCCGCGCTAACGACGCGTGGGTCCAACGACCCGGCCATCGCGCTCATCGACGCGGCCGCTACGCTGGCGGATGTCCTGACATTTTATCAAGAGCGCATCGCCAACGAGGGATTCTTGCGGACGGCCACCGAGCGCCGGTCGGTGCTCGCCCTGGCGCGCGCAATCGGCTACGAACTCGCACCAGGGGTCGCGGCGAGCGCGTATCTATCGTTCACGGTCCAAGATCACGTTGCCAACAACGGAGGCGTGACGATTCCCGCCGGCACAAAAGTCCAGAGTGTGCCGCCTCAGGGTGCGCTGCCGCAGATGTTCGAGACTTCGAACGACATCTCGGCGCAGGCCGCATGGAACGGGGTGCAGCCCAGGCAGACCCAGCCCCAAGATCTCGCGCTCTATCACGTCAACGGCTCCTGGGAGCTAATTTCACTGGGATTGACGACGAGTTACTCGACGTCGGACGCCTTCAGCATCGACCCGTCGGACTTCGCCAACATTTATCCGCTCTTCGATACAACCGTCGTCGATGGAACGCTATCTTCTATCAGCGCGCGGCCCGCCGATCAGATTTTTTTAGCCGGAACCTCGCTGAACATCCGCAGCGGCGACCGGATGCTTTTCGTTGGAGTTTCATCCAGCGCCGGCATTCAAGCCGTCGTCGAGTTCGTGTACGCGGTTACGGAGGATTCCGTTGCCGGTACGACTGCTGTAAATCTCGCCCCTCAGCCCATTACGCCGAAGTTCAAGCCGATCTACCGTATCGATCCATACTTCGACGTAGGTAAGACGTTCTTCGAGGAGAGGACCCCCTTCGCCGGCACTACCTTCACCGATAGCCTCTCATCCGTCCGAAGTCAACTCTCGACCAGCGTCGTGTCGGAGGAAGTGGTTCAGGCAGTGTTGGCCCGATACCGGGTCAGCCCGCGCAGGTACATCATCGCTTCCAGATTTCCGCCGCTGCCGAGAGTCACGATAAATCAAGGCATATTCACGTTGCGGACGCGGGTCGCGTTTTTCGGCGCAAATGCACAGCAGGTCGCGATGCTTTCGTCCTCGCAGCAAACCGGACTTAAGGGTATCGACTGGGATACGAATCCGCCGGATATCTGGCACGACTCGTCCGGAACGAAGCTCTTGGGAGACCCGTACGGTGCGATTGCCGCGTCGGGCACAACACCTCCGGCGACGGTATACCTGGAACGATCCGTTCCCGAGGCCGTCGGCGGCGGGTGGGCCGTCCTCGAGGATGAGACGACCGGTGCAGTCTCCGTCTACGCCATCAGTATCGCACGCGATCGTTCCGTCGCAGACTTTGCAATGAGCGGCCGCGTCACGTCACTCGAACTGAAAGAGCTCGACGGTGTGAGTGACATATCGACTCTTCCCGCGCTCGGATTCCGGACGACGACGGCCTTCGTCGGAAGTCTTCCGATGACACCCGCCGACATTCCGATCGCTGACGACATCGACGACCATCCTTCGCAGGTGATGCTCGACTCGCTGGTTCTGGGGCTGCAGTCGGGCCAACCCGTTGCGATAACCGGAACGCAGTCCGATCCCGCGGGAGTCCCTGCGGCGGAGGTCGCCTTACTGAGCGACATCGTGCATAGCGGTGATTACACGACACTGCTCTTCCAAAACCAGCTCGTCAACACGTATACACGCGCGACGATGACGATCAACGCGAACACCGTTTCGTCGACCAACGGTGAAACGGTGAACGAAGTCCTTGGTAGTGGAAACTCCGCAACGCCGAATCAAACGTTCACTCTCAAGCGACCTCCATTAACGTATGTAGCCGCGTCAAACGCCGACGGTGCGCAGAGCACGCTTTCGGTGCAGGTCAACGGCCTGGTGTGGTCCGAGGTGCCGACGCTCTACGGTCTTGGACCGGCGGATCGGTCGTTCGTCGTCCGCCGCGAGGATGATGGCACGACGACGGTAGAGGCCGGCGACGGCGTCGTCGGTGCGCGTCTTCCCAGCGGCACGCAGAACGTCAAGGCGGTCTACCGGACCGGAATCGGCCTTCCCGGTAACGTCGCTGCCGGTACCATTACGCTCTTGCAAACGATCCCTGTTGGGGTTCGAAGCGTCACGAACTCCGTGGCCGCGAGCGGCGCCGCGGATCCTCAAAGCCTTGCCGACGCGCGGCAGAACGCACCGCTGACGGTTTTGACGCTCGATCGGATCGTTTCGATCGAAGATTATGAGAACTTTGCGACAACGTTCGCTGGGGTCGGGAAGGCGCAGGCAGTGGCGCTTTGGTCCGGACACAAACAAATCGTCTATCTCACCGTCGCTGCTGCTGACGGGTCGCCGATCGATCCGACATCGGCCTTATACCTTAGTCTGAACGCGGCGATTGCTAACGCCGGCGATCCGGCGCAGACGTTCCTCGTCGGATCGTTCTTGCCCACGCTCTTTAGCGTGACGGTCTCCGTTTTGCCGGATCCCGCATTCGTTGCTCAGGACGTTCTTTCGGCAATTGGTCCGGCGCTATTGTCGCGATTCGGATGGCAGCAGCGAGCGTTCGGACAACCGGTCTCTACGGCAGAAATCGTCGCGGCAATCGCGGCGGTGCCGGGCGTAATAGCGAGCGACGTCTCGCAGCTCTATATCAGTACGGATCCTCCGCCGAGCGCTTCGACGGAGCCGCCGACGGTTCTCCAGTCGGCCGGCGTGACGGTCGGGGCGAGCGGGATCGTCGCGGCGCAACTGCTCTACATCAACCCCGCCGGCATCACCGTGACTGAGATGTCGCCATGAGTCTTGCCTCCGAAAAACTCTATCAGTTCTTGCCGTCGATCTATCGCACTCGCGATTTCGCGCTGGGCGAGCCCTTGCGCGCATTGCTTGCCGTCATCGAATCGGAGCTCGATGCGATCAGCGTCGATATGGACGGATTGTACGAGAACTGGTTCATCGAGACGTGTGCCGATTGGGTAGTTCCGTATATCGCCGATCTCTTAGGCGTCAGGTCGCTCAGCCCGGTGACGCCCGCAACGCTTTCGCCGCGCGCCTACGTCGCCCACGCGCTCGCATATCGGCGGCAAAAGGGAACGGCGGCGATGGTCGAGCAGTTGGCTGCCGACGTCACCGGTTGGTCCGCCAGCGCGGTCGAGTTCTATCGACTGCTCGCTGCAACGCAGTACCTCAATCATCTTCGGCCCGATACTCTCGCAACCGCAAACGTTCGTGACGCAGCGTCGCTTCAGCTGCTCGAGGGACCATTCGAAAACGCTCCGCGCACCGTCGACGTGCGTTCGGTCGCGGCTTCGCAAGGGCGCTATAATATTCCGGGTGTCGGCGTTTTCCTCTGGCGCTTGCAGAGTTATCCTGTCGAGAACGCCGCGCCACATGCCGCGGCCGCGGCGGCAGACGGGCGCTTCACGTTCAACCCGTTCGGCTTCGACGCGCCGCTGACGAATATCGCGCGTACGCACGACTCGCAAATGCATCGGACCCTGGAAACGGATGCACCCGGTTATCTGCGCCGGCTCCCGCTCTACCTCGAGCTCGAAGCCGCACGGCAGGCGAATGTGGACGGCAATCCGCCCGCATTCGATTATTTCAACGAGACCGAGCCGGTCGTGAGCGTTCAAGTGGCGGGAAAGCCGGTATCGCCATTGGAGCTGAGCGTCTGCGATCTCAGTGACGTTCCGGCCGGAAGCGGAACGTGGCGCTCCGTTGCAACGACACGTACGTACGTGAAATCGAGCGACGGATCGACGGTCTCGCTGCCCATCACTGCAACGCTCGATCCCGTTCTGGGACGGCTCGTCTTTCCGGCCGGCGCACCAACAGGTTCGGTCGAGGTTTCGTACGCGTATGGATTCTCGGGTGACCTAGGCGGCGGCCCGTACGACCGCAGCGATTCGGTCGAATCGATGCTCGTCGATCCGTCGACCGGAAATCCCGCGGTCACCTGGCAGGTTGCCGTCAGCGCCACCGAAACGGCTGTTCCCGGACGAGTCTATAACTCGCTGGCCGCGGCAGTAGCGGATTGGAACGGAAAACCGAGTGCGCTCGGCGTCATTGCGATCGTGGACAGTGCGACGTACGTCGAGCAGATCACCGGCACCGCGGCGGTAAAGATTCCAGCCGGTTGTGGTCTCGTCGTTATCGCGGCGGCGTGGCCCAATGCGAGCAGCGCAACCCAACCCAACCCACGTGCGCTGGAGCCGGCCGGCCTTCGCCCGACGATCCGCGGCACAATTGAAGTGGTGGGAACGCCGGGCGCCGCCGGCCTTCCGCCTGGCGGATTTGGAATGAACGGCGTCTGGCTGGACGGATCGCTGACTGTGACGGCAGGCGCGCTCGGAGCACTGAATCTTTCGCATACGACGATCGCGCCGACGTCCGGCGGCCTCACCATCGCCTCCGGCGGCGACGCCGGCCGTGAAAATGAAGGAATCGCAATCACGCTCACGCGCATCGTCTGCGGTCCGCTCGTTCTTCCCGCCGACAATCTATCGCGAACGCTCAATGCAACGGATTCGATCGTTTCGAGTGGAGGCACAGCGCTTGCAACGGCTGCGGCAATCACGGCACCCAGCGCCGATGTAACCGCTTCCGGAATCACGGTATTCGGCACGACGACGGTACGTTCGCTCCAGGCATCGGATGCAATCTTCACGGGTGTCGTCTCTGCCGCGCGTAAGCAGACCGGTTGTATTCGCTACTCGTATCTTCCGAACGCGTCCGCGACGCCGCGACGTTACCGCTGCGTCACCGACAGCGATCCGACGGCGGTACTTCAGTTTACCAGCGTTGCGTTCGGGCAACCCGGGTTCGCGCAGCTTTCGATGCGAAGCTCTGCATCGTTGCGGACCGGAGCAGAGGACGGCGCCGAAATGGGAGCGTTCTGGTTCCTCAAACAGCCGCAACGCATTACGAATTTGGGCATCGGTATCGACGAATATCTTCGCTTCGGTCTATCGGCCGGCGCATTCTACGTAACCTAAGGAGTTCCTAATGGCAGCCGACATTTCTCGTTCGACGTTCGATCCAGCCAAGCGGTTTAGCAGCGTTCGCAGCCAGCAGGGGCGAGTCGCGCTCGACGCTGATTGGAACGAGCAAGTCGACATCGCTCGGCGACGAGTCGCTACGGAGACTATTGATGTCGTCGGTGCCAGCGGCGCGCCGAAAGATAACGCTGGATTCGGGATTACGATCAACAACAACGTGCCGGTAATCTCGGCGGGCCGGATGTACGTCAACGGCGTGATTTGCGAGAACGACGTTGATGGGCTGCAGATTACGGCACAAGCCGAACTGCCGGGCTATGCGATTTCGAATTTAGGGACAAACGGCACGGCGACGCCTTCCGGCAGATATCTCGCATACCTCGACGCATGGGAGCGAAGCGTCACGGCGGTGGAGGACAACTCTCTCCTCGAACCCGCACTGGGAGGCCCCGACACCTGCGCTCGAACGCGAACGATTTGGCAGGTGAAGCTGCTCCCGGTCTCTTCGACGTTTGGCTGCGATGCAAGCGATCCGACATGGACGCAGTTCATCGCTTCCAGCTCTGCTCAGCTCGCCGCGCAGGCGGAGCCGGCACCCGCGAGCGGCAGCCCGTGCGTCATAGCACCGACCGCCGGCTATACCAGTCTCGAGAATCACTTGTACCGTGTCGAGGTGCACGACGCTACCGTACCTTCAATCGTCTGGTCGCGCGAGAATGGATCGGTTGCAACGCGCTGGCTTGCGCTCAACGGGAACCAGTTAACGGTTGAGGGGCTTGGTAATGACAGCGCGCTCGGCTTCAACATAGGCGATTGGGTCGAAGTTACCGACGATTCCCACATCCTCAATGGCGTGCCGGGGATCCTCGCGCAGATTTCGAGCATCGCAGGCACGACGATCACCGTCGATAACTCGACCTCGACGATCGTTTTTAGTAATTTTCCGCTCAATCCGATCGTGCGGCGATGGGACTCTCCCGGTGCGGTGTCAATCACGGCGGGCTCTTGGGTCGATCTCGAAAACGGCGTACAAATCGAAGTTGCCGCGCCGCTAGGCACGCTTCACAATGGCGACTTCTGGCAGATCCCGGCGCGCACGGGAATCGGAGTTCTTTGGCCACTCGATGGTTCCAACAATCCGAGCTTTCAAGGTCCTTCCGGCGTTAGCCATGACTTCTGCCAACTCGCCGTTCTGAATTTTGACGGCACCAACTGGACGCTCGTCGACGTCTGTCGCCCTGCTTTTCCGACGCTCTCGGAACTAGGCGCAGCCGCGGTAGAAGCGATTCATATTACGGCAGTAACGCTCGTCGACGGACAGGTCGAGCTCGCAAACGATTCGGCCGTTCTTCCCAGTCAACTCGCCAACGGAATTGCCATCACGTGCGATCAGCCGCTCGATCCGCTATCGTTGAGTTCCGCAACGGGGGGCGCGAGCGCCACGTGCGAAGTCGTGCTGTGGCTGCCGTATCCGCTTGGCACCGACGTGTGGCCGGCGGCTCCTAGCGGTCAGGCGCCGTTTTTCGGAACGCAGCCGGTGAGCCTCAACGCTCAAGTCAGCGTTTCCAGCAACGTCATAGCTTGGCAGCCAACGCAAGTATGGGAACTGACGGAATCGCCCGCCCCGGGGCCGCTCTTCGCATTGATCGCAAAGTCCCTTGCGGCAGGTCAAACGCTGCCACCGGTGCTGGCGCGCATGCGACTTCGCGGTCGATACATCTGGGCTGCCGGCAATCCAACGGTGCGCCTCGACGGAGCATCGTACGGAACGCCCGGATCCGCAAGCACCGACGTCGTGCTTCCGAGCGGAAACAATGAGCGTGCCGACGACTTCGAGATGTGGTTCTGGTTGATTCCACCGCCAATTTCCTCCGACCATACAGAGTCTGAGCATCGCGCCGGCATCGGTCACGGTTGGAGGAACGGTGAATGCGACCGCCACGCTTAACGTGCCCGCACCCCCGGGAGGCGCAGTCGTGGCGCTAGCGTCAGCAACGACTGCGGCCAATGTCGCGCACGTGCCGCCATCGGTCACCGTTCCCGCGGGCGCTCTTGCGGCGCAGTTCGCGATTCCGACAAGCGGCACGCTTGTGACCGCGATCACCGTTCAAGTCACTGCTTTGTACGGCGGTTCCAGCGCTGCCGCATCTTTCACGATAAATCCCTTTAGAGTCTTCGTTCCGCCCACTGGCATAGACAACACGCATATCATCACGCAGCAGGTGAACCCCACCCTTCTCACTCACCAAGCCGTGGAAACGCCGCAAGCTCCTGAGGCAGCACCGTCGCAACCACCCAGGGAAGCACCACCACAACCGCCGGAGGCAGCGCCGCAACAAGCGCGACCGGAAACCTCGTCGTCGTCAACTTCGCAGCCGGAGACGAAACCTAAACAGCCGCCCCACCGCAGGCGGAAACGACGGTAAGAGTGTGGCTTTGCGCTATACGCCAGTGGGGCGTACGGCGCAGCGCTCTGCGCGCGCTGGGCCTCCGAAAGCCAGGTCGGCTACTTCGAGCATTTCACCGAGTGGAGCAACCGGCGGCCTTATCCAGGCTGTGATCGACTCGTCCGGGCTTCCGCTGGAGCCGGCGCTTCGCGCGGAAATGGAGGAGCATCTCGGTCATCGTTTCGATCGGGTTCGGATACATACGGACGATTCAGCGGCTGCATCGGCAAGGGCCATTGGAGCGCGCGCGTGGACGCTGGGCACGCATATCGCGCTTGGCTCGGCCCACTGCTTGTCCACATCTAAGCCAAACCGCGAGCTAATCGCGCACGAGCTTACGCACGTCGTCCAACAAAGTCAGGCCTCGACAAACGAGGTCTACGTGGACGACTCTCCATCCTGGAACGAGTGTGAGCGGGAAGCCCGAACGACCGCGCATGCGATTGGCCAGGGACGCGCCCGCGAACCGCTTCGTCGACTGGGAAAGCCGGCTATCCAGCGTGATGCCCTCGACGCCTTTCGCGTTATCGGAGATGTATTTACGAAGGGACCAGGAGAGACGTTCTCGCGCTTGTTCGGGGAGGGGAAATTTTCCGATCAAGAGCTTACCGACTACCTTGCCGGCCGCGAGAAAACCGGTACGATTGAAAATCACTATGATAGTGATAATAAAGCGCGCGCCATCATAGCGCGGTGGAAAACTGGCGATCGCAACTTTCATCTTGATGCTCGCCTGAAAAGCCTCCTTATACGCGAGATGATGACGGGTACTGTTACGGAGGGAGACGAGACAAACATTCTAGACTTACTCGAACGCTGCGAAAATAGCGATCTTCAAACGATCTTCGGTTCTGGCGGAATTGACCCAAAAGCACTCTACAATTCCTTTGGGAAGGCCGCACTAGTCAGATTCGACGCATTTGCAGCACGACGCTTTACGGGCGGCATGGATGCGCTTCGCAAGGGAATCATGCGGCCGGTGAACACACCTCAAGTCGCAAGCCACCTAAATGACGAAGCCTTCAGGCTGAAGTGGGAACGTGCGCTTAGGGCGACGCTGGATCGTCTCAAGCCGCTGCTAATCGCTGGTGGCTGCTCGTTTCCACAACCAGGCGAGATGAAGATTGACGAGGCAAACTGGAAATCGAACCAAACGAACCTGGAAAAGCTTCGCGGAATCGGTGCTTTTTCGCCAACAGCCGCCACGCCGTTTGATGCAGTGGCCCTGTTGTTTGCCAACCTTGACAAATGGACGTGCGATTGTCGTCTTTTTCCGGAAATAGCGCTCTTGGGTGCTTGGCGACTTGCGCTGGAGGATAACCCCCAAGCATTTAACGAGAAATTCGCAGGCCTTGTGTTGCGGGCTGAGGGTACAACTGGGCTCGAGCGGGACCGGATCGAAACGAGTGACGACCTAGCGTGGCATAATGCTCCCGTCGGCACCAAAGTCGTTTGGGCAAATACGAGCCCGTACGCGAAGGCGCCATGGACTTACGAGCACGGCGTTAAGAGCGTTAAAGGTGCGACCCCGGGGGAAGATAGATTCAGTGCGCATCCACTGGGTTTTGACCTGCTCGAGGAGGACGTCAAGGTTCGCCTCGCTCGTGCAGCAATCGATTATCCGTGGGTCTACCAAGTGACGGAAGACAGCTTGAGCGAACTGGCTGCCGATGGCGTAGACCAGGCAACTCTGACAAGTCTCCGGCGGATACTCGGCCAGAAGTTTAAAGGTTTTGTCTCATTTAGGGAGAGTCAGCCGTTGGTCGACCTACGAATGGCAGCGCGTCAAAATCGTGCTCAAAACGAGGAATCCATCAGAAAAATAATGCAGCGCACTCGACACGAACCCGCTGAGCCGGCGGATCGAGAGGAAGCTCGAAAGTATGTTGAGACATACATCGAGCGTTTCAAGATCGAAATCCCAAAGTGACGATAATTGTCACAAAGGCGACGCCAGTTGGGCACGAAAATCTAGTAAGCTTGCGCTCATCAACGTTTCAAATGGGAAGGGACGCGAAGTGGGCTCTTACGGTCTAAGCGTTCAAAAAGCGCATCCTTACGCCTCGCCCTGCGAACCGCCCGCTAGGCCGTCGCGGCGCGCGCAGGCCAATCCACCGATTGGCCGAGTCGACGATCCACTGGAGCGTGAAGCCGATCGCGTAGCGGATCAAATGACGACTAGGAGACTCGCCACGTCTTCCGCCGCGGGCCCAGTTGATGGTCAGCTCGATCCAGTCGTACGTGATTTCTTTGAGTCGCGCTTAGGCCATGATTTTAGCCGCGTACGAGTACATGCGGATTCCGAGGCCGCGGCCAGTGCGGCTTCAGTGCACGCAAAAGCATATACGATCGGGTCGGATCTCATCTTTGGTGCCGGCCGGTATCAGCCTGGTACGCCTGAAGGCCAACGCCTGCTGGGACACGAGTTGACTCATGTAGTTCAGCAGGCGCGAGGAGTCACCAGAGGCGTAATCCAGCGAGACGGATTGCCCGTAGCGAAGTTTTCTCCATCTCCAGGTCTTTACGTGGATCGTACCGAGAAATCGGTCAGCATCACCGGCGCGATGGAGCTCTCCGGCGAGGAAGCCAATGCGGACCGAGCGGCTTCAATACAGAACTCGATCAACTCGACCTGGACGCGAACTTTTCCCGACGGCTATGCGGTCAGCTGCAGCATAACGGTGACCTATCGTGGCAGCGGTTCCCCAGCGGGAAACGCAACTCAGATCGAGGCTAAGAAAATCGCCGGTCCGTCGCACGTCTCTCCGGGCCTCGGCGGAAGATCGATGACGCTCAATGCCAGCGAAGCCGACGCTTTCACATGGACGCCTGCGCACGAGTTCGGCCATATTATTGGTCTGCAAGACCGCTACTCGGAAGGCATCATGAGCAAGATCAAAGGCACGTTCGGCGGCACTCGCAGCACCACCGTCGACCCTGGTTACTCTGGGAACATCATGGCCGAATCCGGTGCGCCGCTGGAAAGTAAGAACGTGAGGGACGTTGCGGCCGAAAATGAGCCGAGCCCATACTGGGTCAATGATGACGATCAAGTTCGAGATTGGGTAAACGGGCACTCTCTAAGCGATATCGGAAAGCTTTCTGTGGCAAGTAAACTGCAGGCGATTAAAACACTAATGGGTGGATGGATTTCGGACGACGACGTTGCCGCCATCGGGAGAATCTGCGCCAGCGTCACAACGCACGCGCAAGCCGAGGCGGTCCGCCACGGGGTAGATCTCACCGACATGACGAGCATCGGTCAGCGGACGGTCGTGCGCCTCGCATTCGCAAAAATGCCTTAGTCAAATGAAGACATTTGCGAGCGCGTGCAGCAGGGTCAAATCAGCGATCGGCTAACGAAATGATGGTGATGCGGGAGCGTCTGCCTCGATCCTCGCCACTCCACTTGGCGGCTATAAAAGCGCGAAGCGACTCGTCGCGGGAGACTGCTGCCGACTCGATAGCGAAGAAGATTGCGCCCGACCTATCCGAGCGAATACTCGAAGGGAAGGCGGCGGGAACACCCGGCGGACGGCCGTTGACCGCGGACGTGCGCGCGAAATTGGAATCCCGCTTAGACTTTGATTTCGGCCGCGTCCGCGTCTTCGACGACGCAAACGCAGCATACCTCGCGCGCGGTTTGGATGCCCACGCCGTTACCGTGGGAACGAACGTGTTCTTGGGGCGCCGCACCATGGCGTCGCAAAACGCTTCGATGCGCAAAGTAATGGCGCACGAGCTCGCGCACGTCGCGCAGAATCGCGGCCACGCCGGACGCATCGATCGCATGGCACTCACGCCGGGCGAGTACAACAAGGCGCACACGCCCGGCGACTGGCTCCAGGATGACATTACCAACTGGCGGCGCGATCTGTATTTTAAAATTCCGAACACGTTCAACGACGCGGCGATCTATAACACTAAAGCTAATCATCCGGACGAATACAAGACGATTTTTGAGCGCAGTGAGTATTATTTTCTAATAAACGCGCTCACACAAAGAGCCGGTGGCGCGATCGGAAACGTCCGCTTTTTTGGAGCGGCCGGAATAGTGACGAGTGCGGACGGCGTCGGGGCGATAGAAGCTCCGGCCGGCTGGGCGCTGCACTCCGCTGAAGCGATTCGCATCCTAAGCGATGTCAACAAGATCTTGTTTGCCGCAAACATGCGGATTATCAACAAGTTGGAATACTTGAAGAAAGAGCCCACCGACCCACGCAAGGGCGGCACCGAGGACAAGATCGAGGCGATGCAGTTTGACCTCGACATGGTGGAGATGGAGCAGGGCACGGTAGAGGGCTACTTAGCGCAACACAAGGCAACGATGTCTGCCGAAGCGATCAAAGACATAAACGACGACCTGAACTTCAAGGGCTTCTGGCGTACGATGGGGGAGCACACGTACCTCGACACGCTCACGTTCGAGTGGGCAAAGAAGGCGTTGGGCGTCGGCACGCTCGACTTCTTGACATTAGCGCATCGGGTCGCGATCGGTAAGGCGCTGGTCTTCCACCTGCATCAGGCGACCCAAGCCGAGTACATCGCCTACATGCAGAAGGGTGCCGCGCCCACGGAGCACTTGCCGCCGCCTGCGGCTGCTGCACCGCCCTGACATGTTTGCTTCGAAGGTTGATAAGACCGAGCCGCCGACCTCGGTACATCCGGCGCGTTTATCGCCGACCATACAGCGAAAGCTACTCGTTGGTTCCATTTCCGACCCGGCGGAACTCGAGGCGGATCGAATGGCCGCTAAGATAGTGCGTATGCCGAGTTCGTCCCCTCCGATCGGCGGCGCGCCAAGGGAGATTCGACGCAAATGTGCGCCTTGCGAAGAAGAGGCTGCGCTCCAGACCAAATCGATCGGTTCAAGAGATGGCTATACCGGCAGCGCACCTCCTGCCGTCCATAGGGCGCTTCGTTCACCGGGAGAGCCGCTCGCAGCCAACGCACGCGCGTTTTTCGAGCCGCGCTTGGGCCACGACTTCAGCAACATCCGCGTGCACGCGGATTCCGAGGCGGCTGCTTCCGCAAAAGCGATTAACGCTGGCGCCTATACGGTCGGCAACGACGTCGTTTTCGCTGCGGGTGCGTACGCTCCGTCGAGTGAAGTCGGTAGGGAATTACTGGCGCACGAGTTGGTTCACGTTCTGCAGCAAGGTGCCTCGCCAAGCGTAATCCGTCGACAGGCTGCTACCGCCGCACCAAAAAAGGATGGCGACGATCAAGAGACTACATATCACGCAACGCGAGACGTCCTGCGCGACTTCCTCGTCGGCACCGCTCTAGGAGATCTCATTGGGACGAGCGATCGAGCCCATGTCTACGGTCCCGACCACGCTTGGACGAAAGAGCTTCGAGGGCATCCGCATATGGCGCAAGTTCGGGAAAAGATCCTCCGTGCACTCGAACAGTATTGCAAGAATCAAGATTCTCCAGACTCACAGGCTCAGAAGCCGTCGCTTATGGCACGCGACGATTTCAATCTTAATTCGCTAAGCTTCGGCCAGAACGCCGCGTGGCTCTTCAACGACGCCTTGAATTGGATGACTTGGGGAGCGCTCGGGCACCAAAGCGGTTATCTCTTTGGCAGCTTCCGGCTCGCATGGCAGGCGAAACCGCAAAGCTGTGATAAGGGCCTCGGATCTGCAATGGTTAAGTTCTATGCATGGGACGTCGCCCACGTCGGAAGCGCGATTAGGGTTCCTATGACCGATAAACCCGTGATTGATATCAAAGATCAGCCGCTTGGGAAAGGAATGCCGCTAAACGACGTGCCCATTGCGTGGTATTGGTCGACTCAGTACATTTTTAGCTACTGATTGTCGAGCACATTCTTCGATGACTCGAAGGGCAGAACGAGCTCATAACCATCTCCACATCGACGGGAGGTCGTAACGTGGGTGCATGTGCAACGCAAACGTTCTCTAACGTATCCCCGGCAGCCTTTGCTTGTCTAAAGACGAAAGCTAACGATGCGGGGCTTCCGATCAACTCCGACTCGGGAACTCAATCGTCAAACGGCATTACGATTCAGCGGAGCTACGACGCCGCCGGCAAAACGCTCGAAATAACTTGTACCGACTCGCCATTCTTCCTGACGTGCTCGATGATCAATGGAAAGATCCATGAGCTCATCGACGGCAGCGGATGCCTCCAATTATAAGGGGAAGAGATTGTGCGATCGCTCATAACAAGCCGAACGGGAGGCGATTCGATCCATCATTCACGCGTGGGTCTCGGGCGCGCCCTGACCGAGCCGAATTCTACGATCTGAACAAAACAGACGGCCGGCAACGAGAGCGACCTAAGCTTCTCGTCTAGCAGCGCACAGGGCGAGCCTCAAGGTCGCGGGGCAGAGAAAAGGAACCAGGCGGGCGCTAGCGTATATGGACCGCCCAAGGAGGCTGGTTCCAAATGAACTCTTCCCTTCGTTCTCGCTTCCTCGTCTCGGCGTTTCTGTCAGTAGCGGCCGTAAGCGTGATCGCCAGCTGCGCTGCACCGACCGACTTCTCCGCAATCTCGAAGTTTGCGAGCACAATGTCTCAAAGCGCGCAGTCATTTTCGACACTGGCTGCCGATTTTTCGGCGTCGTGCGAACGCACGCAGCGCGTCGCGCAAGGTATCCTCGAAACGAATGTGACTGCACAAGAGACAATGACACTGATCACAACTTCTCCGCAGCCGCTCAGCGTCTTTTCATTCCAGAATGCCACTCCGCAAT
This sequence comes from Vulcanimicrobiota bacterium, assembly GCA_963815165.1. Lineage (GTDB taxonomy): Bacteria > Vulcanimicrobiota > Vulcanimicrobiia > Vulcanimicrobiales > Vulcanimicrobiaceae > Cybelea. The sequence continues at coordinate 298,741 of CAWFFL010000002.1, read as the reverse complement.
CGGGGTATACTTTCTCGCCGCCCACCGAACCCGTAGCGCCAGCTGCGTCCGCTTCTCCGACTAACTCGCAAGTATCAGCCCCACAAAAAGCGGTTGATTGCGGAGATGCAAGAAAGGTCAGCGACTCTTGGGACCAAGCTAATCAAGTAATCCTGGGTTACGGTCAAGCCCTCGGAAATCTCGCCGACGTCGCGGACACGCCTGCAGTGAACCCGTCGCCTCTAGTCGCGGGCCTGAATAGCGCCGGTGTCTCCTCGGCTGCGACCCAGGCATTATCGGGCCTGGCAACCGCCATTTTTTCGTACTTTCAGCAAAAGGCCAGTGCCAAGGCCATCAATGATTTTCTCAATAGCGTTAATCCGCAAATGCCCGGTACCATTGAAAGTCTCGAATGCGTTGATGCAGCTTACACGCTAATGTTGCAGAACGAGTTCAGTAAGACCGTCAGCGAGTACAACACCTACGCACGGCACGAATTCAACGCGCGAAACGAGCTCGCCCGAGAGTGGAGCATGAGGGTCGCCGCGTCCTCGAAGGCAATGTCAACGGTCGCCTCGCAGAAAGGCCTGTCGGCTGCAGATCGACGGGAAGCCTTGGCCGCCCTCACACGGGAGAATGCAATATCTTCCATTGAAGAGCGAAACGCTGAAATGGCAATAGATCGTCGGTTAGCAAAGACGAGGAGCGCCGTAGAAACGGCTTTGGCCTCCATCAACGACAAATTGCGAGGCAGTGCTGACTACGGTACTGCAATGGCAATGATCCTGAGAACGCACGAACAGCTTTATAATGCCTCGCGAAGCAATGCTTCATTCGCCGACTACGTCAAGATTCTCCAGACTACGGGCGAACCCATTATTACGAATCTTGTCGATCTAGGGAAAGCGGTTAAATAGACATGACAAATGGCAATGCAACGGCCCTCGATATCGCGCGAGATTTCACTAATCTTTCGCTCGTTGTCGCAAACATTATCGGCAATCCGGCTCTGAATCTTTCTGACGCTCAGGCGGATAAGCTAAACGAATATAATACGGACCTCGTCACATATTCTGACGGGGTTGCCATACAAACGGCTCTGAATGCGCTTGCGGCAACTGCTGACAATCTTAATAAGATCAAAGCAGCCACCGGCGCTGCAAACGCCGCCGCGAACCGAATGAAAGCAGACGCGACTAAAATCAATTCGATCATAAAGATTGTCGGTGACGCCGTGTCGCTCGGAGCGGCGATCGTAGCGGGGCCGCTTGTAGGAGTGCTAACGGCGACGACTACGCTTGCCTCCGACGCAAGCGGCCACTAACTACCAACTCTGACGGCCAGTCGCGAGTGTGAACCTTCGGACCGCACCGATTTGTCGGCCCTACAGTGATTAATCCCTACTGCTGCTACTCGACGCCGCACGGCTCTGCCAGCTACTACTGCTGGAATCGGTGCTCTCCGTCGTACCGCTGTTACTGGTGCCCCAGCCGCTGCTGCAGCTGAGCAGGCCTCCTGGAATTCGCTCGGATACGTATCGCATCGCAAGCAACCGGAGCGCGGTGCGACTTAGCCGATACGCGATGTCCGCCGGCGTAAGTTGTTCCCAAGCCGACATCTCTCTGGCTGCGGCGACCGCCTGGACGAAGCCTGCCCCCTGCGAAATAGCGCTGAGCTCGACGTAATCGAGTCCGGTAATGTCCACGGCTCGCTTCAGGTCTACGTCCGTTGCCTCAAGGTGCGTTGCATCGCTGAAGTGGATTCGCGACGCGACAAGGACGGCAAAGCCGGCAATGACCTCTTTAAGGCGATCGCGGCGGAACTTCTCACTGATGTTTGGACGAACGTCCTCCGGATATGCCTTGCCGATAGCTAGGAGGGCGTTCACTATCGCATCTACGACGGCCGCGTCGTTCTCCGTCGCTAGCTTCGTAACAAGTTGCGCGATCACAGCCTGAAGTGGAATGTGATCATAACGATCCCGATCCAGCGCCATCATTTCCAGAACGTAGGCTGCGCCGGCTCGTAACGTAGCGTTACTCTCGTTGCCGAAGCGCTCCAACGTGGCGAAGAATTCCGAGTTCTGCTCGGATCGTTTTTGCATTTCGGCGCTCGCTTTGGCGGTATTTACAGTAGATTGGAGCTGTATCCACGCGATTTCTGCGCTTTCTCTCGCGGTCTTTATCGTTGAACTCAGTTGACGCCAAGCCACAAAGACGCCCAGCACTGCGCCAAGTCCTGCGAGGCCGCCAAACAGACCAGCAAAGGTTTGAATGAGTGGCAACCAGGTCGAACTTCTAGTTTGCGCCTTATAGTAGTCCGCTTGCGCCTGGAGATTTGCAATTTGGGCGGCGCAGTAGTCGGATCGCTTAACGCTCACGCCACAATCAGCCGAAGCCACAGTAGCGTGGCTCGGCTGTGCCAGTATAGGCGTCGACGCTGAAAGGAGAGCCAAAAAGGAAAGACAGATTATCGCGACGAGCTTCACTGCATTGTCCAGCTAGTAGTCGAAACTGGTCTTCTTTTAGCAGCCTCTAGGATCAATAGCCGACGACCTGTATGTGTATGTGATCGTTCTTGTTGTCCTGAAACAGCTTGCTGGCGGCGTTGTATCCCTCGCATGCGGCGCCTACGGCCTGGAATGGTCCACCCAAGCCGATTCCCTTAGCTTGACCGCAGGCTTGCACGTCGAGAACGAGATGTTCGGGTGCGTCGTGGGCGTCAATTCTCGTCTGCCTACTCTGCTCCTAGATGAACGTGATCCGCGCCGTCGTCCTGGAAAACGGTTGAGCCCGCCGCGGAAATATTTAAACTATTCCAAGCTGACCCGGCAAGGCCGATTTGATAGAGCCACGAACTAGCGGCCGCGTCTCGCAAGAATTGTTGAAAGTACGGATTACTTGCGTCCAGATAGTCTCCGGGCGCCGTCGAGCCGAGCGGCCATAGGTCCGCGCAGTATCCATTGTGGTGACAGTGCAGTCCAAGCGAGGAATCATCGCTGTGATCGGTACGGATCGCGGTGATTTCGATGTGGTGACCCTTGTTCACGAGATCGAGTAATAACGCTATGAGAGTCGTTTGCGTCATGTTCGGATCCATCAGGTCGCTCTTTTCTGAATCTCGTTGAAAGACGAGTTTGTTTACCAGATCCTGTCGCGCCTGGAGACTCATGTGTAACCCTCCGTGAGAGAAGAGAAGGTTTTTAAGTTTGGCGTCGGCGCGCGATGCGCGCGGCGTGAGGAAAGCCGAGCGCGCCTTGGCTGTAGCCCCTGCCAAGGGAGCATTCGCCCTTCCCTAGCTAGTGCCTGCTCGTTTGGCTAACTTGGCTACTATGCATGCCGCCGAAACCTAAACCGAGACCGAGACCGTGCGATTATTTAGGCTGCAGATGGTAGTGATTGGCCTCGATCAAGACGGTGTATCCTTGAGCGGTCGCGGCCGCCTGAAGCTTGGATAGATTTATCGGATTCCCGTGTGCATCGACCTTGCTTACATCAAATGCATCGCCAGTCAAGTGATCCGATATATAGTTTCCTTGATCCATGGCGTCTTGGATCACTTTCGCCATATCGCTTACTATTGCGTCGTGTGATTCTTTGTCGTCGACACCCTGCGTGTAGGCGTCGTGAATCTGTTGTTCAAGCGCTACGTTCTTATAGCTGGGTGCAGTATCATTCTGATAGTTGTTATACATTGCGCTTGCTTGATCATCCGCAGTACGATTCGCGTCGGAGACATTGAACAGCTGGCCTCCTGTGGAATTCGCATAACTGTCTGCGATTGGAAAAATATTTGCTGCGATGTTTGAATCGATCGATACGCTCACTTTAACGGTGTACGCCGGCGGCCCGCTTGGGCCCGTAACCAATTGGTCCGTTCCCGATACGTCAGGATCGTCAATGCCGTCGTCGGCCCCGGGATCGTACTCGGTGCTGGCCGCAAAGGCGACTACGCGAGCTGTTCTGCTTTCTGCATCGCTCTTCAGGAGATCGCCCTCCATCAGCAAAGCTTTCGCAAGATCACCTCGCGCCAAGACGGTATCTACAGCCGCTCGCAGTCTCAGCTCACCGTCTAGGTCACCCGAGTTTTTCATGCGATCGGCAGCCCTTTCCAGTCGGGCGGCAATTTGTTTAATCGACTCGTCCACGTTCTATTCCAACTTAAATATCTGCGCGATTAGGGTGTAGCTCGGATGAGCTAGTTTTCCGGTTTTACCTTGCGGTCGATTAACCGCCAGCTTGCTTTTGAGTTTTTTGCCCAAATTAAGCTATCGCTCGCCAGGATTGGTTGAACCAAACGAACGAACTTGCTTCGGCAGTGATCTGCTGACGCCCGCGGGCGTCCGGACCATCGATCCTGGCTCGCGTCTTGTCCACTTACTCATGATTGCTCGTACGGTGGAGTTTATGAGGACGTATGCAACACTTGCGTTGCGGTGAGGCCCGCAGGCGGCGTCTTGCCGTAATCGGCGCAGGTCACGTTGGGTTGACTTCTGCCGCCTGCCTAGCTGAACTCGGTAATCACGTTACATGCGTCGACAGCGATCTGAGCAGAAATTCGCAACCTCAATGCCGCTGTTGTCCCCTTTTTCGAGCCGGGCTTATGTGAGCTGATTTCGCGGAACGTTGCCTTATCAAGGCTTCGGTTTACGACGTCGCTTTCAGAGGCGGTACGCAAAGCCGGTGTAGTTTTCGTAGCGATCGGCACGCCGTTTAGCGACGGTTCGCTGAGTACCGAACATCTAGCGAAGCTGGCGCGACTGATCGCAACTGAAGCCGACGGGCCGATAACGGTAGTGAACAAGTCGACGGTTCCGATCGGAACGGCCGATCTGCTTTCATCCATACTGTGCGAGGCGAGTGGAGGCGCATATCCGACTGGCGTTCTTGCGAATCCTGAATTTCTTCGACAAGGTTCGGCTATACGCGATTTTATGAACCCGGACCGGATCATAATCGGTAGCAGCGATGACGCCTCCACGGCAATATTGCGCGCCGTTTATGAAGGAATCCAAAGCACGTTTCTGGTGACCGACACACGCACGGCCGAACTTATCAAACTCGTTACGAACGCCTTCTTAGCAATGAAGATTTCCTTCATGAACGAAATATCGGACGTCTGTGCCGACTTGGGTGTAGACGTGGCGGACATAGCATCCGGTCTCGAAAGCGATCGTCGAATCGGTCCAGGGTTTCTTCAAGCGGGCTTGGGCTTTGGCGGCTCCTGTTTGCCAAAAGACCTTCGCGCTTTGATTGCGCTCGCGCATGGTCACCAAACGAAGTTACGCCTCTTGTCTGCGGTCTCCGAAATCAATGAAGATCGCCCAAGAGCGTACGCTCGATTGTTATCGAGCGAGCTCAATGGGCTTGCAGGCAAGCGAATCGCGCTTCTTGGCCTTTCATACAAGCCGCAGACCAGCGACGCTCGCTGTTCGCCTGCGATTGAACTGGCAAACGAGCTCATTCGGTCGAATGCTACGGTGGTTGCTCACAATCCGGTTCCGCTAAGCGATCGCGGCCTCGCGCGAGTTAAGGAATTGAATGTGAGGCTTGTCCCTTGTCTTCAGAATGCTCTCGCCGGCGCGCACGCAACCGTCCTAGCGACCGAGTGGCCCGAATACGTACAGCTCGATTTCGCGGAGGCCCGCCGACTCATGAGCGGTAGCCTACTCGTCGACGCGCGAAGCGTCTGGAATCGAAACGAAGCCGCCCGCGCTGGGCTGCGCCTCGTTGGGATTGGGCGCGGTTCAGAGTTTAGCAGCGACGAAAAACATGTGGAATCGGCGTCGTGAGAGTGCTTGTGCTTGGTGCGGCTGGCTTTATCGGTTCTCATCTAGTTGACTCTCTGCTTGCGGTGGATGCAAGGGTCATTGGGGTCGATAATTTCATTACGGGGACGCGAAGAAACATCGCACACTTGCAGGACCACGCCCTATTTTCTTTCCTTCAGGCAGACATCACCGATCCGTGGGACGCAATTAAATCGATAGGCAAAACTTATGCTCGCCCGACGCACGTCATTCACCTTGCATCGCCCGCGAGTCCATCCTTTTATCTCAAGCACCAACTAGCTACGCTTCGAGCCAACAGCATTGGGACGGACAATGCGATTAAGTACGCGTGTGAATCGGGCGCCGCCTTTGTTTTTGCGTCTACCTCTGAAGTCTACGGCGACCCCACGGAATCCCCGCAAAGCGAGTTCTACAATGGTCAACTCAGCCCAGTCGGCGCACGCTCCTCGTATTACGAAGGAAAGCGCTATGGCGAAGCTCTCGCGAAGGCCTTCAGCAACACGTCGGACGCCGACGTACGAATACTACGGATCTTTAACACGTACGGTCCTCGAATGCGACCCGACGACGGCCGCGTCGTTCCAACGTTCGTTACGCAGGCGCTCCATAACGAGCCCCTTACGATTTACGGCGATGGATACTCCACGCGCTCATTGTGTTATGTCTCAGACATCGTGAGCGGCATCGTGCGAGCGATGAATGCACCGAGTGCTAAGGGAGCGGTCTTGAACCTCGGCAACCCTGACGAGCGTACGATCCTCGACATCGGAAGGCTTGTTTGCGAAGTGGTCGGAGTGCCGTTTCAACAACGCTGGCTTCCAAGGCTGCCCGAAGACCCGCGGCGTCGCTGCCCTGACATCTCCGTTGCGCGCTCCGTGCTCGGTTGGGAACCGTCGGTGACGCTCGAGGAAGGCCTCCGCGCCACCGTTCGCAGCTTTCGCGGCTCGGAAGATGGTGCGGCGAAGTTCGGCACGTCGCGTTCCGGCGGGCGACATGAGTCAGTCACGGCTCGCGGATAGCTGATGGTTCCGTCCTTCGTTGAGCCGGCTGGAGAATACGCCCCGGCGGATGATCTAGCAATCGTCACTTGCCACTTCAATCCAAGCGGCTATGCATCGAAGCTCGCCAAATTTACACGCTTCCGGGAACCAATTATCAAGTCAGGGTTGGACCTGTTCATCATAGAATGCACTTTTGCCGGCCGGTCTCCGGAGCTTCCTCGCGATTGGAACGCAAAAGTTATCAGCGCGCGCGACGTACTTTGGCAAAAAGAGCGCTTATTGAATATCCTGGTGGGCGAGCTGCCAAAGCGCTTTAAGAAAGTCGTTTGGCTAGATGCGGACCTTCTTTTCGCGGAACGAGATTGGGCGGTAAGAGTCTCCGAGGCGCTAAACAGTGAATCGATCGTCGTTCAACCATTCGAGCTCGCGATTCGCCTACCACCAAAGCGCGACACTTTCGAGGGCATAGGCGAACTCTACAAAAGCTTTGCATCCATATATCTGGAGTCTCCGAACTGCTTGCTGCGCGGGAGGTACCCGGAACATGGCCATACCGGCTTTGGCTGGGCGGCGAGGCGTGAGATCGTTGAAGAAGGCCTCTATGATGCCTGTATCTCCGGGAGCGGCGATCACGTAATGGCGCACGCGTTTTGCGGCGATTGGGAATCGGATTGTATAACGCGCACCTTTGGAACCGACACCGCAATGTTGACTCACTTTCAATCGTGGGCCGAACACATATATCCCCGCGTCCGAGCTCGAGTAGGGTTCATTCCTGGAACGATCCTGCACTTGTGGCACGGCGACATGGCGAATCGACGCTACGCACTGCGCAATCAAGAGCTCATCGCTATGCGATTCGACCCGTATCGTCATCTCGAGGCTCGTAGTCGCGAGTGCTGGCAGTTAACCGATGTCGCTACGGACTTCCGAACTTGGGCACTGGAATACTTCCAGCATAGGCGTGAGGACACATACCGAACCTTACAACAAGTCGCGACTGGAACAAGCGGTCTGTAACTATCGATACATGCAAACGTGAGGAACGCGAATGGATCATATCATCGAGACAATAGCGCGTCGATTGGAGCGCGCCGCCGACCGCATGACCAACGCCGGCGAACATAGCGCTGCGCAGCGCTTTCGGCAAGCTGCGATTGCCGTCCGGCGACAATGCGATCTAACTCGTGCGATGGACCTCGAAGAAAGGCTAATTTCGAGAACTACGAATGCCGACGTCCGCCTGCATCCGTTCGCGGGATCGACGGAGTACGATGCCTCTACGACCGCGGATCCGGTTACCGCGGCGACAGGGCAAGCTATAGCTCAGACTGCCGCGACGGTGATGGCCGATTACAAGGCGCGCAACGTCAAATACAATCTTGGGTCGGATGCATCCGATGGTGGAGCGCTTTCCGACTGCAACCACTTTGTCATGGACGTACTCGATCACGCAGGATTTTCGGGCCTAAATGACTTTACGACTACCAGCATCGGGAACGACCCGCAGTTCGTTAAAGTTCCCGCCGGTCAGCAACAGCCGGGCGACGTAATCGTAACCTCTCCCACTGCCGGGTCGCAGCACGGCCACATGGGGGTCTACTCGGGCACTGACGCGCAGGGGCGCCCTACAGGTTATCAAATGGGCACAACCGGCGGACCCGCCAAGATTCCCTGGACCGCCACGACTACACCTGGTACAATTTCCTATTACCGACCCAGACAGTAGTGCCTGTGGCGTAACGTCGATGGCCGCAATTCAGGGCGCGCGCGGGACGCTGATAGTGGTGGTTATCACGCCGAGCGCACTTTATGCCGCGGTGGACAGCCGCGTACTCAGTGACGTTGGAACGGCAACGGACCATGCTGAAAAACTCATTTTGTTAGACGACCACAGCTTGTGCGCGCTCTCCGGGTACGTTCGGTTCGTTCGCTCTGTAAGCACGGGACAGGCGCTCGAAACGTTCGATACGCCTCTAGACTTGGCGATGTTTGCCGGAAATGTTGCATCAAAGCTGGGTGCGAGAAATCCCACTTTGCACGGTTATGCCTTGGCGAAGTCCCTATATCAGGGGCTCTTACCTATTTGGTCGGCCTTCGCCAGTAACCTAACTAGCGATTTCGGTGCGCGATCCTCGAATCCAAGACCGCTCGCATCGCTGATTCATGTTACGCGTCATTGCGCCGGCAAAGTGAGAATAACCCGAATCGATCTTGCTCACTCCCTGGGCCTGGACAGTTCAGGCCAATATTCAAGCGAACTCCATCCTCCAGCCGTTGATGTCGTGTTCGATTCTCGAGTCGTGGAGCCGGTGCTTTTCCTATTTGGCTGCAAGAAAGTCGGGCCCAGCAAGATTCTCACGCCGACGCCAGGTGACGCAAGCGCAATCGCGCTCATTACGAAGTGTTTTGACGAATCAATCAATGCGCCGGAGTGCGTAGGGCGGATCGGTGGGCCCATCGACATCGCATCTCTGAGCGACGACGGTTGTCGGTGGCTACAACACAAGAGCACTCGCGAAAGCGACCGATCATGACGTTCGATGATGTCTGGAGTAAAGTAAGTAAGTTCACGTTGCTCTCACGTGAAAAGGCGCTCGCCTTGTACGACTTCGTCATTCAGTCTTCACCACAGCGCATTATCGAGCTGGGGTTCTTTAAAGGAGGTTCTTCACTGGTGCTCGCGGCTGCACTCGATTGCAGAGGAGGCGGAAGCGTCGTAACGCTGGACTTACCACACGTTCGCAACCTAAAACCGAATATCGAGGAGCTAGGACGACAGCTGGGTCTGGACCGATATATTGATGCGCGATTCTGCGATTGGGGATACGAATGGGAGCTCGGCAAATTGCTTTACCAGCGATCGAATGCAGGGGAAAAAGCACTGGATCTGAATTTCGACTTCGCGTTTATAGATGGTGGACATACATGGAAATGCACCGGATTTGCGTTTTACCTCGTCAGCGCACTCTTAAATAGCGAAGCGTGGCTGCTGTTTGACGACCTTACATGGACGATCGAGCGTTACTGCCCGCAGGCCGAGTGGGCGAAGGGGATCCAAGAGATGCGCGTGTTGTACCGATGGTTGGCATGGTATACGATCTTCTCGTAACGGGGGATGCCCGATATCACAATTTACATAAAACGTTCAATGGCGATTGGGGTTGGGCGCAGCGGCGGTAGCGAACCACTCGGCATCTCTCGCGAAGCCCCTAAGCTCGTGCCAGGTCCTCAATCCGCGTTGCGATTTCATCCGCATAGCGGTTGGCTTCGTCTTCGGAGCGGCCCTCAGCGTAAACGTTAAATAGCGGATCGCTAGCGTCCGGCAGCACGAGCACCCAGCCACCCTCGCGCGAAACGCGAATGCCGTCCGTGAGCTCGACCGTCTGACCGTCGGTTTCATCGAGGAGCCGACGCATGATCTGGCCCTTGCGTTCCCACGGGCATTGGTCGCGGCGCGAGGCGAGATGCGACGCCGGCAGCTCGTCGACGATCGCGCTCAATGGGCGCCCCTGGGCGGCGATGAGCTCCATTACCTTCGCCGCGCCGTAAAGCGAATCGAAAACCGGCTGAAACTCCGGGAAAACCAGTTCGTAGTTCGCGCCGCCGGCGAACGTGAGCGACGAGCCTTCTTGTGCGGCTAACGCCATAAGCGAGCGCCGATCGGTCCGCGTCCGAACGACCGTTGCGCCATGCTGCGCCGCAACGGTCTCGATCGCGTTGGGCGCCATCACCGGGACCGCAATCCGCGCGTTCGGCACGACGCTCGAAACGAGAACCGTCAGCAGCGTCAATAAACGGCTGCCCTTCAATAATGCGCCCGCGATCGTCGACGAGCGCCAGCGATTCGCCGCGCTGATCGAGAAGAATGCCAAGCGCCGCCCCCAGCGACGTCGTGACGTTCGAGAGCTGCTCGAGATGCCGTGGGCGATTCGCGGCAAACGTCAACACTTTCGCATTATCGAAGAATGCATTCAAGGCAATCATCTCGATGCCGAGATTGCTCAAAATCCGCGGCAGAATCAGCGAAGCGTTCCCATGCGCGTAGTCGATGACGACGCGCATGTTCGCATCCGGTACCGCCATGGGAGCGAGCGCCGTTAAGAAACCCACTGCTGTACGCCTCGACGACGCGCTCGGGAAAGTCGAGCAGCCCGACCGACTCCATCGGCGTTCGCCGGAAATCCTCGCGGAAGAAGATGTTCTCGATCTTTCGCTCGGTCGTCTTGTCGACGTTTACGCCGTGCGAATCGAAGAACTCGAGCAAGAACTGGTCGGGATAATACGGCGAGATGCCGGTGTGGACGCCGGCGTCGCCCGACATCCGCACCGCATAGCGTGAAACGGGCATCGGCGTCTCGCGCAAATCGTGCACGTTCACGCCAACCGACAAGCAAGCCGGCGATGATCGCAGCGATTCGTCATGCGCGAGGCGGGATGTGCGTCGCGGCTCGTCATCACGTTCTGGCCCGGGTCGAAGCACGGAGCCTAGCGCCTGCCCGAGCTTCATCGCAAACTCGGGCGTAATCTCGATGTTGCCGAGTCCGCTTACCCCGTCGGCACCAAATAGCGATCCGGGCCATTTAATCCCGTAAATGAGCGACATCGAAACGATCGAGCCCGATGCCACCGATTTATCCGGCCAAAGCTTGATGTTCGACGGCACGGTCGAGCCGCTGTGCCAAGCGTGCTGTTGCGGCCGATGACCGCGCCCTCCATGATCGTGACGCGATCCTTCACGATGACGTGATCGGCAAGCGTGCATCCCGTCAACGACGCCTCCTCGCCGATGTAGGCATTCTCCCATGCAATCGTGCGCAGAAGCCTTGCATTTGACGCGACGATCGACGACGCGCCGATCGCGCTCAGCTCTTCGACGACCGCGCCGCGTCTCGATCGTCACGTTGCGACCGATGCACGACCGGCCCGTGCACGTGCGCGTCCGGCGAAATCGAAGCGCCCTCGCCGACCCAAACGCCCGGGCGAATCTCGACACCGGGAATCTCGAGCTTCACCGCTCGCCGTAACGCATCGTAATTCGCCTGCATATATTGCTGCAAGTTGCCGATATCGCTCCAGTAGCCGGCCGCAGACATGGCCGCAGAGCGCGCGGCCGTCGCGCAACATCAACGGAAAAATGTCGCGCGAGAAGTCGTAATTCTTGCCGGTCTCCATGTACTCGAAGACCTCGGGCTCGAGTACGTAGATGCCGGTATTGATCGTGTCGGAGAAGATCTCGCCCCACGATGGCTTCTCCAAGAACCGCGTGATGCGTCCGTCCTCGCCGGTAACCACAACCCCGAACTCGAGCGGATTGGCAACGCGCTGCAGCGCAATCGTCGCCATCGCGCCGTTGCGCTCGTGCGCCTGCGAGCAGCTCCGTTAGATCGATGTCCGTCAACGCATCGCCGGAAACGACGATGAACCGCTCGCCGCGCTAGCAATTTCTCGGCCAGCTTCACCGCGCCGGCGGTGCCCATCGGCGTGTCCTCGACGACGTACTCCATCGCCACGCCCGGCTTCGGATCCGTCGCCGAAATAATTCTCGATCTCGTCGGCGAGGTAATGGAGAGTCGCGACGACTTCGTTGATGCCGTGGCGGCGCAGCAGATCGACGATGTGATGCATCACCGGTTTATTCGCTACCGGAACGAGCGGCTTGGGGCGGCTCGACGTCAGCGGACGAAGTCGCGAGCCTTCGCCGCCCGCCATCACGACGGCTTTCATCGCTACTGACAACATTCGTACCGGTTCGCATCAGACGTCCGTCGTCCTCGATTTCCTCGAGCGAGAGCGAGCGCTTACGCCGCCAGTTCGGGTGTTCGTCGAACGTTCCTGGCACGTTCACGCTGCCAAGCTCTCCCAATAACGTCTTCCAATCGCGACGACTAGCAGCATCGAGGGCGTCCCGCCAAGAAACCGGTACGCGGCCGCTGAGAGCTCATCGACCACTGCCATCGTCCCGCCGGAGCCGCGTCCTCGCGCAATCGCGACGCGCCGATCGCTATCGACTGCATCCGCTCGCTCCAATGCGTCGACGAGCGAAAGCGATCGCGCCGCGCGATCTTCGCCGGTGCTGCGATCCCCCGTCCACCAGCCGGCCAGCGTCGGCAGATCGTGCGTCCCGATGCTCACTGCGGCAAGCGTGGATAGCGTTCGGGCGGAAGGAACGGTCCGTCGCTCCATTCGCGTTGAAAATAAAGAACGCGCGTCGATAGCGCGCTCGGCCGACTCCATTCGCTCGCGAAAACCCTCGGGGACCGTTCCCAGGTCCTCGCCGACGACGGCGCACTTGTTGCGCACGCTCTCCAACGCGAGAATGGCCAGCATCTCATCGAACGGATAGCGCACGTACGCGCCCGTCAGACGCGCGGCGCGCCGCGTGGAATCCAAAACGCGCGGCGCAACGTCATCACGTGATCGATGCGCAAAATCCCGGCGTGACGCATGTTGGCGCGCAGCAGCTCGATAAATGGGTCGATACGCGCGTTGCCGCAGAGCGCGAGGAGAGAACGGCGCGAGACCCCAGTTCTGGCCCTGCATATTGAGCGGATCTGCCGGTGCGCCGAGCGATGCATCGACGACGAAAGGCTCTGGGTCGGCTCCACACATCGGCGCCGTTGAGCATCGGCGCCGACCGCTAAATCGAAGTAGAGCGATGACGTTTAGCGCGCATGCGCGTCCGCAGCTGCTTCTTCGAGCTGCTCTTCGGCGATCCACTGCAAATAATGGAAGAAATCGATCTTTCTGCGGTGCTCGCGCGCGAACCGCGCGACTTCGGGCGACGCCGGCGAACGGTACTCGGCGGGCCATTGGCGCCACCCGTAGCACGTCGAATCTCGCGACCAAAATGTGTTGGCGAGCGCTTCGTAAATCGCCAGGCGTTCGAGCGCCGTTCCGCCTCGCTTGACGAATCGCTTGAAGGCCTGCGCTCGTGCGTCATTTCGGCTCAGATGCTCGTCGACAAAAACTCGATAAAGCTCTTCGAGAATCAGAGAGCTTTGCACCGGCGACGCTCGACATAATCGACGAAGTCCTTCGGCGCAGGTGCTCTTCAAGCCGCTTGACGCCGTGGCGCTTCTCGCCGAATTCCGCGACGCGCTCGACGTCGATGTATAAGACGTTGAGAAAAAGCCGGCTCGAGGGACTGTACGGACTAGCCGATCGCGGGTTATGCAAGTGAAGCTCGTGCAGCGGATTGAGCGCAATCGCCCGTGCACCGGCGCGCTCCGGCGATCTGCGCAAAGGCCGACAGGTCGGTAAAATCGCCGATGCCCCAGTTGCGTTCGGAGCGCAGCGCGTAGAGCTGCGTCGAGAGCGCCCAGATTTTGCCGCGGCGCATTTCTCCGGCGGCAAATAGCATCGCGGCGGGCAAACGATCAACGGGCACGGGGATCGTCATCGCGCGAACGCAAGGTGTGGTAGCCGAGCGGCAACTCGCGCGAGATCGCCGATGTATTCGGCCGCCGTCTTCAATCTCGCACCGACCAGTGATCGTCGCGGCTCGGGAAGCGTCGGCCGTTCGTCCCTCACGGCACGACGATCGGCCCGTTCGTGTCATCCCGGCGCAGTCGAAGCTGACGCGCACATGGCTTCGAGCAACGCGCGTCGCGTCGATTCCAGAAGTTTCGACGCGGTTTCCCCAATAGTCGTAGTAGTGCGGCTCGATGAGGTCGTCCGGCGTCCATCACTCAAAAATGCCCGCAGAAGAGCAAGAAGCAGCGATCCGCGACGCTGATGCGAGAGCCGCACGCGACGGGAGTCTTCGGCGCGGCGCCGGAGCGCGAAGTATCGAGCAACGGCGTCCACCGCCGGATCGCCGGAACCTGCGGCAGCAGCGAACTCGATCGCAGCCGAGTGCGCGTTGAGAATCATCAGAAAGCTATCGTCGAGCTCGGGATAGCCCTGCAGGCTGATGAAATGGTCGCCGGAATCGCCGCCGAGCAGCGCGCCGAAACAGCGCAGTTCGGGATCATGCCAGTCGTCGTTCGTCATCTCGCGCCCGTCCGGCGCATACCACGTGATGTCTTTGAGTGGCGACGGCTCGGGCTTGACGCCGCGAAAGAAGCGCGGCCGCCGAAAGACCGGATGCGCGCGCCGCAAGCGCGATCAGATTTCGGACGAACTCGATCAGGTCGCTGCCGGTCGTATCGGTCCGATCGAAATGCGCCGCACGCGCGAAATCGAACGACAGAGCGCGGGAATGAATGCCGACCAATCGAGCCAGCTTATTTCGTTATCCTGGCAGTAGGCGTTGTTATTTCCGCGCTGCGTTCGCTGCAGTTCGTCGCCGGCGAGCAGCATCGGCGTTCCTTGCGAGAGCAGCAGCGTCGCCAAGAAATTCCGTTGCTGTTTGGCGCGCAGCGCGAGGACTGCGCCGATCGAGCGTCTCGCCTTCGGCGCCGCAGTTCCAGCTAAAATTTTCGTCGATCCCATCGCGATTGTCGTCGAGATTCGCCTCGTTATGCTTTACGTCGTACGAGACGAGATCGTGCAAGGTGAAGCCGTCGTGCGACGTGACGAAGTTCACGCTGGCGCGCGGACGCCGGCCGCGCCGGTCGAAGATATCGCTCGAACCGGTGAGTCGCGTCGCCATCTCGGGCGTCGACCCGTCGCCGCGCCAGAACCGCCGGACGCCGTCGCGAAAACGATCGTTCCATTCCGACCAGCCGGCCGGAAAATCGCCGACGCGATAGCCGTTGCGGCCCGAGATCCCACGGCTCGGCGATCAGCTTGACGCGCGAGAGCACCGGATCTTGTTCGATCGCGGTGAGAAAGTTGCTGCCGTGTTGAAGTCTGCCGTCGCGCCGCGCGAGCGTCGCGGCCAAGTCGAATCGAAAGCCGTCGACGTGCATCTCGCGCACCCAATATCGCAGCGCATCGGTCACCATCTTGAGCACGTGCGGGTGGTTGAGATTGAGCGAGTTTCCGCAGCCCGTGTAATCGACGTAATAGCGCTGGTCCTCGGCGAGCGCGTAGTACGATTTATTGTCGATGCCGCGAAAACAGAGCGTCGGCCCGAGCTCGTTTCCCTCGGCGGTATGGTTGAAGACCACGTCGAGAATTACTTCGATGCCGGCGTCGTGCAGGCGCGAAACCATCGTCTTGAACTCGCCGAGATTCGGCTGCGAGCAATAGCGGGGATGCGGTGCGAAGAACGAAATCGGACTGTAGCCCCAATAGTTGCGCAAGCCTGCGTTCGACGAGATGGCGGTCGTCGGCGAAGTAGTTTATCGGCAAGCAGCTCGACGGCCGTGATCCCCAAATGCGTGAGATGGTCGATCGCGGCGGGCGACGAGAGACCAGCGAAAGTTCCGCGCATAGCCGGCGGCACGTTGGGATGCTTCATCGTAAAGCCGCGCACGTGCAGCTCGTAGACGATCAAGCTCGTGCCAGCGCGTGTGCAGCAGCCGGTCGTTTCCCCAGGTGAACGCGGTGTCGACGACGACGCATTTCGGCATTCCCGCCGCATCGTCGCGGCGATCGAAAGAAAGATCGGCGCGCGGCGAGCCGATGCGATAGCCGAACTGCGCGTCGCTCCACTGCAGCGATACCGGAGATCATCGCGGCGTAGGGATCGAGCAGCAGTTTGTGGTGATTGAAACGATGGCCGTTAGCGCGGATCGTACGGTCCGTAAACGCGATAGCCGTAGAGCAAGCCGGGCCGCGCGTCGGGCAAGTACCCATGCCAAACCAAATCGGTGTACTCCGGCAAAACGATGCGCTGGACTTCACGCCGCCCGCGCGGATCGAAAATGCAAAGCTCGACCTTCTCGGCATGCTCCGAGAAGAGCGCGAAGTTGACGCCTGCGCCGTTCCACGTTGCGCCGAGCGGATATGGCCGCCCCGGCAACACCGCCGCCCGCCTCGCCGCGATCATTTCCCTCGTCACCCTGAGCCTGGCGAGGGCGACAGGACAAGTATCAAGGCCCCAAGCGGCGGCAACGTCAGCACGAGCGACTGGGGACGACCGTGTGCCGGCAATAGCCTCGGTCTCGATCGCCCCGAAGTTCCCGACGTTGCTTCCACCGTAAAATTCAGAATCGGTGTTGAGCCCTCGCGATAAGAGCCCGGCGCGCAGTGCGCCGACGCGGTAACCGACGCGTACGGCGTCGGCGTAGCGTTGACGACCACGATGAGTGTTCTCCGTCCGGGCGCCTTGCGCGCAAATGCAAGCACGCTCTGCGACGCGTCGGAATAGTCGATCCATTCGAAATCCCGGCGGCTCCGCGTCGAGCTCATAGAGCGCCGGCATTTCGCGATAGAGCCGGTTACAATCCCGCACCAGCCGCTGCACGCCGGCGTGCATTGGATCGCCGAGCAGCCCCAATCGAGCTGGGCATCGTGGTTCCACTCGCGAGTAGCGGCGATCTCGTCACCCATGAAGAGCAGCTTCTTGCCGGGATGCGCGAACATGAGCGCCAGCAGCAGCCGAAGATTGGCAAACTGCTGCCATCGGTCTCCGGGCATCTTTTGCAGGAGCGAGCCTTTTCCGTGCACGACTTCGTCGTGGGAGAGCGGCAGGACGTAGTTTTCGCTATAGGCGTAAACCAGTCCGAACGTTAAATCGTTCTGATGGTGCTGGCGGTAGATCGGATCGCGCGCAAAGTAGTGCAGCGTGTCGTGCATCCAGCCCATGTTCCATTTGTAGCCGAAACCCAGGCCGCCGACGCTCACCGGCGCCGAAACCATTGGCCACGCCGTCGACTCTTCCGCAATCGTAACCGCGCCGTCGTAGCGCGCGTAGAGCGTTTCGTTCAGCCGGCGAACGAACGCGATCGCTTCGAGATTCTCGTTGCCGCCGTAGATGTTCGGCACCCAGTCTCCGGAGCCGCCGGCTGTAATCGAGATAGAGCATCGACGCGACCGCATCGACGCGCAGGGCGTCGACGTGAAACTCTTCGAGCCAATAGAGCGCGCTCGCGATCAAGAAAGTTCGCGACCTCGCGGCGGCCATAGTTATAGATCAGCGTGTTCCAATCCGGCGCAACGCCTTTGCCGCGGGATCGCTATGCTCGTAGAGATGCGTGCCGTCGAAGAGCGCCAGGCCGTGCGGATCGTTGGGAAAATGACCGGGCACCCAGTCGACGATCACGCCCAGAGCCAAGCTCGTGCGCGCGCTCGACGAACGCGCGAAAATCCGCCGGGCGTGCCGTAACGGCTCGTCGGCGCGAACATGCCGGTCGGCTGATATCCCCACGATCCGTCGAACGGATGCTCGGTCACCGGCATTAACTCGACATGCGTGAAGCCCATTTCACGCGCGTACGGCAAGCAGCTCGTCGGCGAGCTCGCGATACGCGAGCATCGTCTCCGTCGGCATGGCGGCGCCACGAGCCGAGATGCACTTCGTAGATGGAGATCGGCGCGTCGCGGCGGTTGCGGCGCTCGCGTTCGCTGCATCCACGCGTCGTCGCGCCATGCTGCGGCGACTCCGCATCGTTCCAGACGATCGAAGCATTCGCCGGCCGCAGTTCGGCATAGCGCGCAAGCGGATCGGCTTTGAGCGGAAGAAGCTCGCCGTTCGACGCCTTCGATCTCGTACTTGTAGTCGCGCGCCGTCCCGCGCGCCCGGGACGAAAATTTCCCAGACGCCGCACTCGACGCGCTTGCGCATGGGATGGCGGCGCCCGTCCCAGTCGTTGAAGTCGCCGACGACGCTCACGCGCCGCGCGTTCGGCGCCCAGACCGCGAAAGCGACGCCGGCGACGCCGTCGATCGTGCGGCACGTGCGCGCCGAGCACCTCCCAAAGACGCAAATGCGTGCCTTCGGCGATGAGGTACGCGTCCATTTCACCGAGAATCGGACCGAAACGGTAGGCATCCTCGATCTCTTCGCGGCCGGCGGGCGTGTCGACGACGAATACGTAGTCGAAAGAGTGCTCGGCGTTGCGGAAAGTGCAGTTCGAAGAGACCCTGTTCGTTGATGCGAGTCATCTCGGCGAGCTTCTGGCCGTCGCGTGGCCGAATGAGATACGCGCGATGCGTGCGGGAACGAGGCGCGGACGACGATGCCGTCGCTGGTGGCATGCATTCCGAGATAGGCAAACGGATCGGCGAGATAACTCATTCGCTCAAAACGTTCCAGGCGCGCAGGAACTCGGCGACCGACCAGGCTTGCGCTATTGCGCCATTGGGACGGAAGGGAGGCACGGCGTCGGCCAGTTCGGAGAGCGTGCCGAGACCGTGGTCGAAAAGCTGGCCGGCAAGGGGTTCGAGAAACGATCGTGCGCGCGCTTTGTCGCCATAGACGCGTGCGTGTGCGATTGCAAACGATCCGAGCAGCCACGGCCACACGGTTCCCTGATGGTACGCTGCATCGCGATCGTGCGGCGAGCCGCCGTATCGTTGAACGAATCGCGCGTCGGACGGGGCCAGCGTTCGCAGGCCGTACGACGTGAGAAGCTCGCGCGGCGCAAACGTCGACGACGCTGCGCTGGCGCGGCGGATCGAGAGGCGAGTACCGCAACGAAACGGCGAAGATTTGATTCGGCCGCAACGACGGATCGTCGCCGTCGGGCCCGTCGATCACGTCGTAGCAGTAACCGTCTCGGTCATTCCAAAATCGGTCGAAGCCGGCGCGCGCGAGTTTCGCGAGCTCGGTATATTGCGCTGCAGGCTCACCAATCGCCGCAGACATCGCAGCCATGCGCTCGAGCGCGTTGTACCAAAGCGCGGCGATCTCTACCGGCTTTCCCATGCGCGGCGTCACGACCCAGTCGTCGACTTTGGCATCCATCCAGGTGAGCTGCACGCCGGGCGCGCTTGCAACGATCAGTCCGTCGGAATCCATGTGGATGTTGTACCGTGTCCCGTCGCGATAATCGTCGACAACGCTCGTCAGCGACGGCCATACCGCGCGCAGCGTCTCGAGATCGCCGGTCGCATCGACGTACGCGGCGACGGCCTCGACGTACCAGAGCGCGGCGTCGACGGTGTTGTACTCGGGCGTCTCGCCGGCTTCGGGGAAAAAGTTCGGCAGCATGCCGCCGTCGACATACGGCGCAAAGGCGAGGAGAATCTTTCGCGCGATCTCGTGCCGGCCCGTCATCAGCGTCAGCCCCGGCAATGAGATCATCGTGTCGCGACCCCAGTCGCCAAACCAATGATAGCCGGCGATGATCGAGCGCCCATCGGGATCCTCCGCGCTCGGCCGCGCAACGATGAACTGCTCCGCCGCCTTCTCGTAGCCGCACGACTACCGTATCATCCGCAGGAGTGCCGACACTCGAGGGGGTCGCTTCGCTCGAGGATGACGCTTGACAGTGCGCGCCGTGACCGTAACGCTCTCTCCCTCCTCCAGCGCTGCCGCGAAACTCCCGGCCGAAAGATTATCGTCGCGATCGTCGAGGCCGCGCCGCGTCTCTTCCGCGAGCACGAAGTCGCGGTACCAAACGTTCTCGAGGCTGAAATCGCCGCAATCCGTCGTCATGCAGAACGGCGCCGCGCCGGCAAAAGCATCGACGCGGAAGCTGCCGGCCGCCGCCGTGACCTCCGGCTGCCAATCTCCGGCATGCGTATTGCCGTGGAAGTCGCGGTAGTTAACGAGCGCCCTGAGCTCGAGCTGCAACGCTTGCGCTGCGCGCAGAACGCGTGTAACGCACGTGCGTGACGTTCGCACCTTGCTCCATCCAAACTCGCTTTTCGAGCAGCGCATCGGCGAGCGCGTAACGCCACACCGGCGTCGTCCCGTCGAGGCTAGAAACGTTCGATTAGTTCGAAGCCGCGTGGCTGCAATGTACTCGTCTTTCCAGCGATTGGCCGCGAGGTTGTACGCGATTCCGCGATACGTAGCGCACTCGTCGAGTTTCGCGACGAGCAGCGTGCGCTGCAGCGGCGGCTTTAGCGCGGCAACCAGCAGTCCGTGGTAGCGCCGGGTCAGCGTTCCGGCGATCGTGCCCGAGGCAAATCCGCCTAAGCCGTTCGTCACGAGCCACTCGCGCCGCTCGGCTTCGACGAGATTTCCGCAAACCGCGCGTCCGAAGGTGATCATGACGGAGTCGAACGGATGTTTGTCTCTGACCGCAGTATTCGCCGTGCTGCGCAATGAGCTTGGCGACGAGTGCCGTCCAACCGGTTTGGTGGCTTGCGCCGAGCCCCGCGCCGTTGTCACCGTGAAAATATTCGTAGAACGGAATGTAATCGCGCCAGAGAGAGTTACGCTGGAACGTCTCGTTGCCGCCGAAGACTGCGCGTCGGCCGTCCGCGTCGCGCGTAAAGAGCCGCATCAACCGATGCGAAAGCTCCATGGAGACTTCCCAGAGTGTCAAAAAATTGCCCGACCCGGCCGGCATTTCGATCTTGACGTCGTCGCCGTAGAAATAGTGAAACTTCTGCAGCGCTTCGATGATGAGGTAGTTGATCGGAAACCAGATCGGGCCGCGCCAGTTCGAGTTACCGCCAAAGAGACCGGTCGACGATTCGGCGGGCTCGTAGTCGATTCGGTATTCGCGTCCTTGCAACCACAAGGAGTACGGATGTTGTGCGTGTTCGCGCGAAAGCGATCGAATACCGAAGGGCGAAAGAAATTCGCTTTCGTCGAGCATCCGGTGCAGGAGCAACTCTAGTCGCCGGCGGTCGACGACCGAAAGGATGTGATGAATGCCGACGCCGCCGAGATTCATCTCCGCGATATTTCCGATGAGGTCGGGACGGTTGCGGGCGTACCATTCGATCTTCTTTCCGAGGTTCGGCAACTTTTCGCGAATCGTGCCGTCGAACGTCTCGACTGCGACGAGCGGAATCAATCCGACCAGCGAACGTATCCGTAAGGGAATCACGGTGCCCGCGACGTGCAGATAGTCGTAGTAAAAGCCGTCCTGGTCGTCCCATAGCCCGCGGTCCTCTTCGCCGCCGATTTTGTTCATCGCGTCGGCGATCAGGAGAAAGTGTTCGAAGAACTTCGAGGCGATGTCTTCGTAGACGGGCATCTCCAGCGCAAGCTCGAGAGCGATGACCATCATGTTCAATGTGAAAACGGCCATCCAGCTCGTGCCGTCGGCTTGATCGAGGCGGCCGCCTTCGGGCAACGGAGCGCTGCGATCGAAGATCCCGATGTTGTCGAGGCCGAGAAAACCGCCTTGAAAGACGTTGCGCCCCGCTGACGATCCTTGCGGTTGACCCACCACGTGAAGTAGAGCAGCAGTTTCTGAAAGACGCGCTCCAAGAAGAAGAGATCGCCGCGTCCGGTCTGCTTACGCTCGATCTTATAGACGCGGTATGCTGCCCACGCTTGGACCGGCGGATTGACGTCGCCGAACGCCCACTCGTACGCGGGAACTTGTCCGTTCGGATGCATGTAATACTCTCGCGTGAGCAGCGAAAGTTGAATCTTCGCAAACTCGGGATCGACCAGCGAAAGCGCAACGCAATGAAAGGCGAGATCCCACGCCGCGAACCAGGGATACTCCCACGTATCCGGCATGGCCAGCACGTCGTCGCTATAAAAATGATCCCAAGCGCTGTTACGGCCGTGCTTGCGCGACGCCGGAGGCGCCGGCTGCAGCGGATCCCCTGAGAGCCAATCGTGGACGACGTAGTTGTAGAACTGCTTGCTCCAAAGAAGTCCGGCGAGCGCTTGGCGTGCAATCGCGCGCTCGTCCTCGCTTAGCGGAAATGGATAGACGTCGCGATAGAATTCGTCCGCTTCGGCGATTCGCTGTTCGAATGTTCTTTCGAAATCGTCGAAGGGCTCCCCCAGCGGTCGGTTCGTGAGCCGCAATCGTATGACTTGAGTTTGGCCCGGCGCGACGTTGAGCGAATAGCGGGCGGCGCATTTGGTTCCGGTGTGCGTTGGGTCGATTGCGTCGCGATTGCCGTCAACCGTGTAGTCGTTGATGCCGTCTTTGACGTAGCGCGAAACGTTCGCGACTCCGAAGAGCCGTTGGGCATTGGTTTCGTTCTCCGTAAAGAGCAGCTCTTCGGCCTCTTCGCAGTAAAGCCGAAAGGTTCCAAGGCGCTCGTGCGTAGCCAGCACGAGCTTGATGTCGGGTTCCGACGGTTCTTCTTCGAGCTGCGGCTTGGCGACGGCCGCCTTCCACGACCACGTATTGCGAAACCAGAGCGTCGGAAGAAGCGTCAACGAAGCGCTTTCGGGTCCTCGATTGACGACGGTGATTCGCGCGAGAATATCGTCCGGAGCGGCCTTCGCGTATTCGACAAAGACGTCGAAAAATCGATCGGCATCCAAGACGCCGGTATCGATCAGCTCGTACTCGGGGTCGCGCCGCGACCGACGCCGATTCTCTTCGACCAAGTTCGCGTACGGGTACTCCGCCTGCGGATACCGGTAGAGCATTTTCATATACGAATGCGACGGCAGAGCGTCGAGAAAGAAGTAATACTCCTTGACGTCCTCGCCGTGGTTGCCTTCGTCGCCGGTGAGGCCGAACAGGCGCTCTTTCACGATCGGATCTTTACCGTTCCAAAGCGCGACCGCGAAGCAAAGCTGTTGATAGCGATCGCAGATGCCGGCGATTCCGTCCTCGCCCCAGCGATAGGCACGAGAACGTGCCTGGTCGTGTGGTAGATACTCCCACGCAGTACCGTCCGGGCTATAATCCTCCCGAACCGTGCCCCACTGACGCTCGCTGAGATACGGCCCCCAGCGATGCCAAAGCGCTTTGTCGCGCCCGTTTTCCAGCCGCCGCCGCTCCGCATTCATTCTTTACGTGTCATCTCCGTGTCCATAAACTCTCGTATCATCGCCGCAATCTCGCGAGGCTTTTCGACGATTGCGTAGTGAGCGGAATCGGGCACAACGACGTAGCGCGCATTTCGGAGCAACGCCGCAACCTTGGTTTCGGGAACCTCCGGAATGTCGTGCTGCGGTGCGATGACCAGCACGGGCGCAGAAATTGCGCGCGTCGCTTCCGCGAAGTCGGCATGCGCCCAGGATTCAAACGATTCCAGCGCCGCTTCGCGACCGGTCATCGCTGCCGACGCGCATAATCGCCCGAGGGCCGTTTCGTCCGGCGCACCGGCGAACGTGCGCGCGAGCCATTTTCGGACGGCGACGGGATCGCCCGCGGTCGATTTTAGGTACGCCTCGCCTTTGGGCGAGTACCCGCCGCCGCTCGCCGGCACCGGCGCAATAAGGATAAGCCCCGCGACGACCCCGGGCGCGTCGACTGCAAGCCGCAACGCCACCGTGGCCCCCATCGAATGCCCCGCAAGGACCGCAGGAGCGAGACCGCGCGCCTCGATCAGCTCGCGCAGATCCGTGGCAAAGCGTTCGAGATTGTACGGCCCTGCAGCGGCGCGCGATTCACCGCTGCCGCGCAGATCGACCGAGAGCGTACGCGCGGTCGGACCGAGCGCATCCACGATCCCCGCCCACGCGGTATTGTCGCCCTGCCAACCGTGAACGAAGACAATCGCCGGCAAGCTCGTGCCGCGCTCGAAATACGCAAGCTCGGCGCCGTCGCTCGCGCGAAACAGCTGCATCTTAGAGCGTGGCCGCTACTTCGGAACCGCGCTCACTTGCGCGGCGGTGATCGGGCCGGCGTGATTGCCCCATGAGGAACGGACGTAGGTAAGAACGGCTGCGATCGCGTCGTCCGCTAGCGTCGGGTTCCATGCCGGCATCATGCCGTTGTACTCTTTGCCGGAAACCTCGAGCGATCCGGTGATGCCGTACTTCACGATGTGGATCACTTTGACGGGATCACCGTTGGCGATGGGGCTTCCGGCCAGCGGCGGAAACGTGCCGGTGAGGCCCTTGCCGTTAGGTTGATGGCAACTCGCGCAGTTGGCGATGTACGTGTTCTCGCCCGGGAGCGCTGCCGACGTAGTTCCCGAGGATGATTGGGAACTCGAACCCTTCGAACACGCCTGGAGCGCCATGACACCGGCGAAAGCTGCGACTGTTACGAGGATGCGCACGCGTTTTGCTTCGACGCTACAGATAGTGCTCCACCCAATCGAGCGTAATCCGGTCGTATCCCTCGATGTGCGCCGGGTCGCTCGGGAAATGGTGCGCGCCAGGTATTGCAACGAAGCGTACCGGCACGCCGCGGTCGCGCAGCGCATGGTAGAGCTCGTACGATTCCGTCGCCGGAACCGTTTCGTCCGCGGTTCCCGAGATGATGAGCGTCGGCGTAGTGATCTGTGATGCATATGTAATCGGCGAGCCCGTGCGATAGAGTTCCGCACTCGCCGCGTCCATCGGGGTTCCACCGAGCGAATCGCGCGTCCACGCAAGATTTCCAGCGGCCGAATCGTTATACTCTTGCAGCCAGTCGACCATCCCGTCGCCAACGACAGCGGCTTTCCAAATATGCTCGTGGCCAATCAGCCACGTCGTCATATAGCCCCCGTACGAGTGACCGGTAACGGCGATGCGTGACGGATCAACGATGCCGAGCTTTTCGATCGCCGCAACTCCGGCCATGACGTCATTGCCGGGACCGGTGCCGGGATCGCGGTAGATCGCGTGCTCGTGTGCCGACCCCATGTTGTCGCTGCCGCGGTAGTTTGGCTCGAAAACGAAATAGCCGCGATTTGCCCATAGCTGACGCAGAACACTGAAATTAGCGCCCGACGATGCTTCCGGGCCGCCGTGGATGCGCAACACGAGCGGATACTTACGCCCCGCGACGTAGCCGGCGGGATAGGTGAGTACGCCGTCGGAGCGCTCTCCGTCAGGAGCCGTCCATGTCAGCTCTTGGCTGCGCCCATAGCGAAAGCGCTCGAAGTAGCGATTTGCATATGTAAGCCGCCTCAACTCGCCACCGTTGATCGACGTCGCATAAATTTCGTTCGGAAGATTGGTGCTGCTCGCGACGAGCGCGATCGTTCCGTTACGCGCTACGCTGAAAGAAGAGGGTGAGAGTGCTCCTAGTTCGAGTCGTCGTGATGCGCCGGTCGCGGACTTGAAGAAGAGCGCATTCGCTATCCCACGTGGTGCAAGCAACAGTAGTCCGCCGGAACTCCCAACCAGCGCGGCTTGTACTACGTCAGCGTCGAGGTCCGACGTGGCGTCGCGCTCGGATCCGTTGCCGCCGAGGAAAACGTCGAGCGCGCTGATCGGTCCCGGTCCCCGCGGCGAAAGGTACGCCACGACGTCGTGGCTCGGGCGAGTAAGATCGGTTGGTACTCGTATTTCGAGTGCGAGCCGATCTTTGTCATGGCCCCGGTTTGCACGTTGACCGCTGCGACGGTCGTGAGATCGCTATCCGAATCATCCGCGTCGGCTTGCTTTGTAAAGACAATGTACTTGCCGTCGGGAGACCATGACGGATCGCTTACCGAGCCAACGAATGGAGGCGCCCATTCCATCACGCTCCAAGAACCCTCCGTCAGACGCCGCGCCGCCCCGCCGGTCGCCGGAATGAGCCAGAGATGCGAAGGCTGCGGCTTCTCCGACGTGAGATATCCGTCGTCATGAACGTCGAAAAGATCCTGGCCGCGCGCCGCGGCTTTGTGGTCCGCGGGCTCGTCCTCCATGACGTACGCGATGCGCCGGCCATCGGGACTCCAGGCAAACTGCTCGACGTCGTTTTTCGCATGCGTAAGTTGACGAGGAGTGCCGCCGCTCGGCGGAACCACGAAGATTTGCTTCGTGCCGCCCTTCCCTTTCCCGAGGTAGGCAATGACGGACGACGATGGATTCCAACGCGGCGACGAAATTGAATTTCCGGCAACGAGAGTTTTCGTCTCGCCGCCCTGCACGCGATACCATACGCAGGATGTCGTCGTAACGGTCGCGAGCAAAGTTCGGCGTGCCCTGCACGTAAGCAACGGCGCTTCCATCGCTCGATATCTGTGGATCCCCGATCGAAACGAGGTGGCGAAAGTCGGCGAGAGTCAGCGTCAATGCAGCAGCCAAAAACATAGGAGAAGGTTGCTACGGAGGGCTTAGCAACGCCTTCAATAGTTCCGCGTCGCGCGGAGCCGCCGCGGCTGTATCGTTGTTGAAATAAGCGAAAACTTCACCGGCGCTCGATTCCAACTCGTTAAGGCGTGCCGCCCATCGCCGGAGCGTTCGCCGTGGATAGGATCCGGCGTAAAGCGCCGTATAGCCGTGGAAGCGCACGTAGGCAAGATCGTTCCGCGTGACCCAAATCGGCACTCGAAGACCTGGGTAATCGTGAATGCAGAAGGCTACGCCGAGTGCCGAGAGCAGGTCGCGAACGGCGGATACAAACCAGCTCTTGTTGCGAAATTCGACGACGTAGCGATACTGGGGCGGCAGTTTGCGGACGAATTCGGATAGTCGAACATCGTCGCGCTCGAGATAGGGCGGGAATTGGATCAGAATCTGTGCCAGCTTTGCACGCTCGAAACTCGCCGCTCGGGCAAAATAGTTTGCAATGAAGTCGTCGACGCGAGGCGGAAGATCGCGCCGGTGCGTGATCAACCGGCTGAGCTTGACGGTAAAGCGAAAGTCCGGTGGAACTTTAGCGCACCACGCCAAGGCTTGGCTCGGCGATGGAAGGCGATACGTCGTGGCATTGAGCTCGACGGTGTCGAAGAGCTCCGCATAATACTCGAGCCAGCGTCGTGAAGCGACTCCTCGCGGATAGAAACGGCCGCGCCAGTCGCCATAAACCCAACCGCTGGTCCCAACTCGAATCACCGTTTATGATATACCCGCAATGAAGGTTGATTTCGGGAAGGCCGCCGACGACTACGCGCGATATCGCGCCGGCTTCCCCGACGAGCTCTACGATCGGCTCATGGCCGCCGGAATCGTGTCGCCGCCGTGTGCCGCACTCGATCTCGGGACCGGCACAGGTATCCTGGCGCGGGGCCTGGCGCGGCGCGGCTGCGAGGCGATCGGCTTGGACCCATCGACAAACATGCTCGCCGAAGCACAACGCATCGATGCCGAGCTCGGCCTGAACGTCCGATACGTCGAGGGTCGTGCGGAGGAGTTGCCGTTCCCCGATTCGATTTTCGATCTCGTCACAGCGGGCCAGTGCTGGCATTGGTTCGAACGGGATCGTGCAGCTACCGAAGCTTATCGCGTGCTCAAACCGGGCGGAAGGATCGTTCTCGCGCATTTCGACTGGATTCCATTACCCGGCAACGTCGTCGACGCCACGGAGCAACTCATCATGAAGCACAATCCGCGGTGGAAGATGGGCGGCGGTTCCGGCATCCACGCATACGAGCTCGCCGATCTCGCGATCGGGGGTTTTACGCAGATCGAGGCGTTCTCATTCGATGCCGCCACGCGGTATACGCACGAAGCCTGGCGCGGGCGCATTCGCGCGAGCGCCGGCGTCAAGGCGAGCCTGCCGCCCGAGAAGGTCGCGGCGTTCGACGCCGAGTTGGCGGACGTGCTCTCCAGTCAGTATCCCGGCGATCCGTTGAGCGTTCCCCACCGCGTCTGGGCCGTGACCGCCGTGTCGCCCTGAAAGGTTCAGACTTTCTTCACGCCGGATCTTTATCGTAGCGTCAACAAGAGTTTGGAGGAGTTATGGCTACGCGCGCGTTGCTCGCAACCGGCGGTCTCATCGGAGCTCTGCTGCTAGGCGGATGCTTTAGTGGTGCGGGCGCGTCGAGTGCGGCCGACTCGATGTCGGTCGGATCTTGGGTGACCGCGAACTTCATCCCGCGATCGCACCAGCAGACGGTGAAACGCACCACTTCCGATCGACGTGTTCAGCATCGGCCGGCCCCACGCGTTAGGCGCTAGTTTACGCTCGTCGCCACCGGCACCGGCCGTTTTTCGTCGAGATCGAGTAAGTCGAACCACGTCTTGATCTCCGGACGGTCCGGCGCAATTTTCTGGCGCAGCCCGTTGAAAAACTCCTCGCTATGTGAGCCCGGATCGGGATGCCATCGCATGCGGGCCGCGTTGAATGCATCGATCTCTGCGGGCGTCTTCTTGGAGAGAAATGTCGATTGAACCCACTCTGAGATCGCGTCGTCCGTTTCGAGCTCTTTGACCTTGCGGGCGAACTCCTCACCATTGGTGCCGAGAAACTCGAAGAGCGGTTTGTCGTGCGGGCAGTCGTAATCGTAATCGCCCAGGCTCCCTTCGTTACGGGCTTTAGCCTTATCGATGACTCGCTTGAGCGAAACGAGCCCGGCGAGTTTGTCTTTCGCGCTGCGCGGCGCGGTCGTTGTTAAGTCCATGGTTTCCTCCACCGCTCATAACACTCGAAGGGTTGCACGCCGCCTCGAGCTAGCAGCCAATCGCCGCCTTGCGCGAGAGGAAAAGCAGCTTGCCCGGTCGACTCTACACGTCCAGCTTTTGATCATGGAGAGCGGCTCGAGCCGGCAACTGCGGTCGGCGACATTCTTCTTCGCGGCGGTGGTAGCACTTTGCGTGCTGACCTTCATCTTCCAAACCTACGTCCGCTACCGCTACGAGCAAATCGACGGTCAATTTTGGCGCGTCGATGAGATTACCAATCAGCGCTGTGTCGTGGCGGCGCGTTTTACGCCATGCCTGCCGCCCAAATCGACGAGCGCGAGCACGAGCACGAGTTCGAGCTTGAGCCTGAGTCCGAGCACGAGTGTCGTACGTTCGCGCCCCCGCGTCAGTACGACGGGTGTGCCTGACAGTTCTCGACCGAGGGATCGTCGCTAGGAAAAATCGTAAAGACCGTCCCGCGCGGGACGAGGATGTTCTTTCCTTTTCGAAAGTAATTGAAGACGCCGATTGCGGCCCCAACACCGAAGAAGGGAATCGCACCGAGATAACCGGGAATGCTGTCGTTCGCGCCGGTTTTCTCGAGCGAGTCCGTGTTGTGATTGAGTACGATGCCAAGATGCTTGTCGTCGGGGAGCATCAAGTAGAGCGGCTCCAGGATGAGAATCCCGGCACGAGCATTGCGGCCCGCGGGCGACGCGACCGCGACGACGCCGTATCCCATCGTCCGTGCAGGAATGACGACTCGGGTGCCGCTCGTCACAGCGTTGACGGTTTCGAATCTGAAGAAATCGCCGGGCCGGGCATCGGAGGAATCGACGCTCTCCATCATCTGGACCGCGACGACGGTGCAGCGGTCGAGCGTCATAGCGTTAGCTCCGGTGGGGGCCGTCAGAGCGGCGAGCGCGACACCGGCGATTACTTTTTGTAAGTACAAGAAGGTTACGGCCTCGGTGTTAGATGGAGCTGGGCGGCGGCGTAATCGATGTAGATGACGAACTGCTGCAAAAACGCTGCGCCGAGATGGCCGAACGCCGTCCCGTGCAGCGTTTGGGTTGTTCCGATACGCTGCGGGCCGGTGCGGTAATCGCCGATGCGGACTTGGGGAATCTCACCAATCATCTCGACGCTGCTTCCACCGATTCCGCTGACGAACCGTCGCTGGGTGATGTTGAAGAGTCCGGGATGCTTGACATAAAAATCGTAGGCGAGATTGACATTCGACTCATCTCCGGTATCTACTGCTAGCGTCGTCTGGAGATCGCCGAGGCCCACGTCGCAGACGGGCACGAAATTTTGAAACGCGAGCGGTACCGTGATGCTGCTTTGCTCCGCCGGTGCCCCCAGGCGCATTACGTGTGCCCCCCAATCGAATTCGACACCCGTTGCGGCCAAAACGTCGGCGCCGAGCACCGCGTCGTATCCGTAGCGTCGCAGATCGTTGAGCACGACGTAGTACGCCTCGGGATAGGTCGCATTTCCCAGTCGCAAAGGCCCGGCGCGCACGACTTGCGTCGCATATCCGCCCAATCCGAGGATTTGATACGATCCGACAACGGGCGCCGCGAGGCGGCTTGCCAGCTCGGAGCTTATCGAAAGGCCCGAATTCCCCGTATCGACGAGGCAACGCACCGCAACGCCGCCGATATTACAATCGACGATCGGAGTTATCGCGCGCGAGTCGATTGCGACGGCGTCGGAAGCACCGCGAAAGGCCGGTAGGGGACCGTGGGGCGGAACGAAGGCCGATGATACCGCTGCGCGATCGTCGTAGCGCTCGAACGTCTGGCCGTCGTGCAGCACCATAAAAGGTAACCTCAATCCGGAGACGCGCCGGTAATCGTGATATTCGAACGTTTCGTTCCCGTCGAGGACCCGCGCCAGCCGCACCAGGGAGGTTTGCGGGTCGATATATAGCCGCAGGGGGACCGCATTGACGTCGCCGACGACGATCGTGCGGTAGAATTTGCCGTCGATCGTGCCGATGCCCGCGCCGCCGATGCGGCCGCCTCGCGCCACGAACGACGGCGAGAGAAAGTCGAGCGATGCAATGACCTGAAGCGAGCGTAAAAGAGGCTGCGGCGCCGCCGTTCGCAGGAGCGTCGTTCCGTTCATGTCGATCGAGTAGAGACGCTCGCCGTCAAAGTACGTGCCGTTGCAGAGCTCGCCGGCGCAGTGCCGGACCGAGATTTGCAAACCGGCGCTGTCTGTAGCGACGACGTTCTGCTGACCTCCGAGGGCGAGCCGGGAGACGGAAACGACGTGCGCCTGCCAAACCGTGCCCGCGGCCGCGCGCATTCGGTCGAGCAGATGCACGATGTTTGCTTGGTCCCCATTCGCTCCGAGCGTGCCGAGCGCGAGCGCGCAAAGCAAACCGGCACGTGCGGCGAAGCCCATGACCGATGGACTTCGAGTTGCTCGACGCCTATCTTCTCTCGGGCACGCCTTCAAAAACGGAGGTCGTCACCCGGCTGCTCGACGCGCCGTCGACGGTGGAGGGGGCGGGAGCGTTTTATGAGGGAATGCGGCAGCTGGGTGCGCGCACGCCCGACCTTGCGCTGATCGCGCTGCGTTTGGTACTCGCCGGTAAGAAGGCCGACGATACGAGCGTAACGCGATTGCGCGACGTCACAATGCGCGCTCGTGGCGGCGACGCAGCTGCACGCGAAGAGTACGTCGAGGCTTTGCGCGCGTCGTAGTGCTTTCGACGGCCGACCTCGTCTTTTGGTATTCGCGCGATCGCCGTAGCGCCCTCGATTGCGTTACGCTCGACATTGCCGTCTCGACGACGCTCGCCGTCGTTGGACCCTCGGGCGCCGGAAAGACGACGCTCCTCCACGTTATTGCCGGGTTGTGCGAAGCCCGTTCGGGCGACGTTCGCCTAGGCGGTGAATCGCTTGTGCGAAAGCCTCCCCAAGAACGCCGGATTGCGCTCGTTGCGCAGGACGATGCGCTCCTGCGAACGATGAGCGTCCGCGAAAATCTCCGGTTCGCGCTGCGTCACCGCGACCGCGGCGATGTGCGCATTCGCGCGACGGCCGCCGCATTGCGCGTCGAGCAGCATCTCGATCGGCGTCCGCATCAGCTCTCAGGCGGCGAACGGCAGCGCGCCGCGATTGCGCGCGCGCTGCTATCTGATCCGCTCGCATTGCTTCTCGACGAGCCGCTAGGACATCTCGATCCATCGCTGCGGCGGTCGGTGCGCGATGAAGTGCTGGGGGTACGCGAGCGTTTTGCCGGACCGATTCTTTACGTGACGCACGATCACGTCGAAGCCATGAGCGTCGGCGACCGGCTCGCCGTCCTCATCGACGGCCGAATCGAAGATGTAGGGGAGCCTCAACGCGTCTACGACTCGCCCTGCTCGGTCACCGTGGCGCGCTTTTTGGGTGAGCGCCCGATGAATCTTTTCGAGTACGGCGGCCACACCTTGGGTATCCGTCCCGAACGGGTCCACCTTACGGAGAACGGCGCGCTCGGTGGACGCGTGCTTCGGCGCGAAAACACCGGCGCCGATGCCTATCTCGACGTCCAAACGGAACGGGGCGTGCTTGCGGTCCGCGTGGCGAACGCACACGGCGCGCGCGCGGGCGACAGCGTGACGCTCGATTTTCCGGCGGAATCGTTGCGCCGGTTCGACGGCCGTACCGGTAAGGCGATTGCATGAGCCGCATCACCGAGCTCGCACGAGGCGTCGTCGTCAGCGGCGTATCGGGGGCGCAATTCGACGAGGCACTCCCACGGTTTGGCGGCTACGTCCTCTTTCCGGGTGAGGCGATTGTCTCCGAGGTTCGTGCGCTCACGGACTCGCTTCGAGCGCGTGAAAATCCGCCGCCGCTAATTGCGATCGATCAGGAGGGCGGCGCGGTGATGCGCCTGCGCGATGGGGTCGAACCGATGCCCCCGATGATGGCGCTCGGCGCGGCGCGCGACGTCGATTTGGCGCAGCGGGCGGGCGAGCAGATTGCCTTCGATCTCCGCCGAGCGGGTTGCACGCTCGATTTTGCGCCGGTGCTCGATCTCGCGCTCGATCCGCAAAACGTCGTTATCGGCACGCGTTCGTTCGGATCCGATGCGCGGCAGGTCGCCAGCCTTGGCTGCGCGTTTGCGCGAGGATTAGAACGTAGTGGAATCCTGGCCTGCTACAAGCATTTTCCGGGACACGGCGCGACCGCAGTCGATTCCCATGAAGCGCTGCCGCGCATCGATATCGAGGAGCCGATGCTGCGGGCGCGGGATCTCTTTCCGTTCGCGCAGGTGGCTCCCACCGCGCCGGCAATCATGACCGCTCACGTCGTCGTCACGGCGCTGGACGCGCAACGGCCCGCGACGTTCTCACACCGCATCGCTTCGCAGCTCTTGCGCGACGAGCTTGGCTTTCGCGGAGCGCTCTTCACCGATTGTTTGGAAATGCTAGCGGCAGCTCAGCGCGGCGCCGAACGCGGCGTCGAAGCACTCGCGGCCGGTGCGGATCTCTTGCTCTTCAGTCACGATATCGAGGCGGCGAGCGCAACGGTCGACGCAATCGAGCGCGCAATCGAAGCGCGGCAAGTTTCGATCGCGCGGCTCGAAGAAGCGCACGCGCGCGCAATGGAGTTGCGCCGCGCGCAAGCCCCACCTTTGCCGATCGATGCGTTTGTGCCCCATCCGACGATCGGCCGCGAAATCGCGCGGCGCGCGATCACGCTGGTGCGCGGCGTGCCGCATGCCGATCCGGTCGCTTCGGTCGCAGTATCCTTTGGCGCCACGCGCCGCTCGCTCGAAACGCGAAGCGCCGGCGCTTCAAGAGATTGCTCGCGCCGGTCGATCCGTCGCCGAGCGATGCAGACGTAATCCTCGAGAGCCTTGCCGACGCGCGGGTCGCCGCCCGCTGCTGCTAGCGCGCCGCGCGCAACGACATCCGTCGCAGGCGCAGCAATCGCGAAGATCGTCGATCGATTCCCCGACGCCCTCGTCGTCTCGCTCCGCGAGCCGTTCGATCTCCCGCTTCTTGCGTCGGCGCGCCATCTCGTTGCCGCCTACGGCGACGACGAAGCCTCGATCGGCGGCCTTGCCGACGTCATCTTCGGCAACTGCTATCCCCACCGGCGCGCTCCCCATCTAATGCGACGAAGGACGAGCTAGCATGAACGCCATTGACGAACTTCTCCGAAGCGCCTGCGGAAAGGAATTCACCGCAGCGGTTGTGCGCATCGAGCATCGCGGAGCGCCGCTCTTCGAACGCGCGTACGGTGTGACGCGTGCCGACGAACTCGCGTCGCTCGCGTCTATACCGATACTGCGTTCGACCTCGCCTCGCTCACGAAACTCTTCGTTGCGACCCTTGCGCTAAGGCTGGTAGCGGAAGAGAAGCTCGCGCTCGACGAAAAGTTGTGCGAGCGTTATCTCCGAATGGCACCGCGACGCGCATCGAGAGATTACGCTCCGCATGCTGCTCGCGCACACGTCGGGTATGAACTCCGGCGCAGATTATCGCGAGATCCTCGGCGAGAACGTCGAGGAGTTCGCGCTTCGTTCGGAGCTCGTTGCCAAGCCCGGTGAACGCGTGATCTACAGCGATCTCGGCTTCATCGCGCTCGGCGTCGCGTTGCGCCGCATCAGCGGTTTATCGCTCGGCACGCTCGTCGCGCGAGAATTTCCAGGGCCGCTGCACTTTCGCCCGCGCCTGCAAGAGCGTCGCGCGATTCCCGCGACGGAAGAAGACGGATGGCGCGGGCGCGTGCAAGGCTATCGTGCACGACGAAAAGGCGTATCTCATGGGCGGAATGGCCGGCCATGCGGGCCTCTTTGGGACGGCGGCGGACGTTGCCGCTCTCACCGAATCTTTATCTAGGGCCGCTACGCGGCCGCGCCAATTCGATTTTGCCCGAGCGGCTCGTGCGCGAAGCCGTGAGCGAACAGGCCGACGATCCGGTCTTGCGCCGCGGATTGGGCTGGGCGCTCAAGACCAGCGACGAGAACTCGTGCGGACGCTACATGGATGGGTCGTCGTTCGGACACACCGGTTTCGTCGGCACGTGTGTCTGGGCGGATCCTGCAGCGCGATCTGCAAGGCGTTCTGCTGACGAATGCCGTCTACTTTGGGCGTAACGATACCCGCGACTTGCGCGCCGCCTTCTACGAAGCCATGGTCACCTGAGCCTGCTCGAAGGATGACGCGATGCTAGCCGTCGGCCTGATGAGCGGCACGTCGCTCGATGGTATCGACGCCGCGCTAGTCGATATCCGGCCGCGCGGCTGCGGCTATGCCGTCGAGCTGCCGCGGTTTCGAAACCCAAGCGTTCGATAAGCCCTTCGTGACGCGTTGCATCGCGCGCTCTTCCCCCCAACGCGCGGCAGCGTTGCCGAGATCGCGCTCTCTGCACAACGCGCTGGGCCATGCCTACGCGCGCGCCGCGAAATCGGTTGCCGGTGACGATCTCGATTGCGTACGTCGCGTCGCACGGACAGACTCTCTGGCACGATGGCGACGCGCATATTACGCTGCAGCTGGGCGACCCTTTCGTAATTCGCGAATCGCTCGAAGCGACGGTCTGCTTCGATTTCCGCAGCGCCGATTGCTCGGCTGGGGGACATGGCGCGCCGCTCGTCCCGTGGGTCGACGCATTCTTGCTCGCGAGCCCGCAGGAAGACCGCGTCGCCCTCAATCTCGGCGGAATCGCCAACGTGACGCTGCTTGCGTGCCGGCGCGCAGCCTGAAGAAGCGATCGCATTTGATACCGGTCCCGGCGAACATGCTGCTCGATGCGTTCGTCAGCAAGCGTACCGCCGGCCAGCGGCGTTTCGATGACGATGGCGCCTTGGCGCTGCGCGGTCGCGCCGACGATTCGTTGCTTGCGGCGATGCTTCGCGACGACTACTTCGCCGCCTCGCCGCCGAAAACGACGGGCCGCGAGCGCTTCGGCGAACACTTTCTCGATCGGTTTGGCGATGCGCTCGGCACGCTTTCAACACAAGATGGCGCGGCAACGCTGAGCGAGCTCACGGCGGCTCGATCGCGCAGGCCATCCAAGCGCGCGGGCTTTGCGCGCGCGCGCGTGATCGTCAGCGGCGGTGGCGCGCGCAATCGCGCGCTGATGACCCGGCTCTCCGCACGGCTCCCGGCCGCGCGCGTCGAACCCTCCGACGTCATGGGGTTTCCGGTCGATGCAAAAGAGGCGATCGCTTTTGCGGTCCTTGGCTACGAAACGCTTGCGTGGGCGGGCGGCCAACGTGCCGTCCGCGACGGGAGCCGCGCGTCGCGTCGTGCTTGGCGCAATCGCACCGCACCAATTGCACGAGCTGCTTGACGCAGTCGTCGCGGAATGCGCACGCCTAGTTCCGATGAGCTCGTCGCTGCCTCCGACCGAACGACGTTAACGATCGCAGCGTCGGATCTCGATCGTTTGAGTACG
This sequence comes from Vulcanimicrobiota bacterium, assembly GCA_963815165.1. Lineage (GTDB taxonomy): Bacteria > Vulcanimicrobiota > Vulcanimicrobiia > Vulcanimicrobiales > Vulcanimicrobiaceae > Cybelea. The sequence goes on along the minus strand of CAWFFL010000002.1, from coordinate 262,471 downwards.
CCGGCGCTCGTCGAGCTGCTCGTCTCCGAACATCGCTACGCCGTCGACGCGGTTCTCGCCGTTAAGAGCGATCATCGCAACGGCCGTTGAGAAAATCGCGCGGCGCTTGCGGAGCGGCGGAACTTTGCATTATGTCGGTGCGGGCAGCAGCGGAAGAATCGCCATGCTCGATGCCGCCGAGATGCCGCCGACGTTCGGCACGCCGCCCGAGCTCGTCCGCGCGCATCTCGCCGGCGGTCGCGCAAGCCTTCGCGCGTTCGATCGAGGGCGCCGAAGACGATGCTGCGGCGGGCATTGCGTCGATGCGCGACGTCACTGCGAGGGATGCGGTGATCGGCATTTCGGCCAGCGGCGGCGCCGACTTTGTCGTCGCCGCTATCGAATCGGCCGCGCCGCGCCGGCGCTTACACCGTTGCGCTGACGAGCGTCGCCGCATTCGCCGCTTGCGCGCGCGGCCGATGCGGCGATCGTCGTCGATACCGGCGCGGAACTCTTGACGGGTTCGACGCGTCTGAAGGCCGGCACCGCGCAGAAGATCGCCTTGAACGCTATCTCGACGGCGGTGATGGTGCGGTTGGGAAAGGTACACCGAAAACTTCATGGTCGATCTCGTCGCGACGAATGCAAAGCTGCGCGGGCGCGCGTTGCGTTTGGTCTCGCGAGCTAGCCGGGCTCGACGAGGCGCGTGCGCACGAACTGCTCGATGCGCGCAAATGGCCGAGTCAAAGATCGCGATCGTCATGGCGCGACGGCGCGTCGATGCAACAGCAAGCGGACGCGCTGCTCGAAGCGAACGACGGAGTCGTTGCGCGCGCTGCTCTGATGCATCGTCCTCGCATTCATTCTCGCCGCCGTCGCATTCGTTCCGATGGACGATCGGCCCGTGACCGCGCAACTGCCGGTCATGCTCGGCCGCATCGCCGGCGTCTACCGGTCGACGCGCCGCCGCGCGCGCTGCTCGGGACGATTTTTGGAACCCGGGAAACCCGGATGCGATCGTCGCGTGGCTCAATCAGCGAAGCAGCGCGCGCGCAAGACGTCGGCCTTTGTCATCTCGACCGACATGCTCGCGTACGGCGGCCTCACCGCTTCGCGCGTTCCCGGCGCATCCTATGCGGACGCGTATTCTCGCCTGCGCGAGCTCGCGCATTTGCGCCGGCGCATGGCCCCACGCATGGATCGGCGCCTTTGGGACGATCATGCGCCTCGCGCCGACGGGCATTCCGGCCGGAACGCCGTTTTTCGCACCCTATCCGATTTGGCTCTACCTGCAAGAGTATGCCAACCTTCACTATCCGCTGCTGCCCAGCGAGACCGCAGCAGGCAGCACATCTGCGCGCGCTCATCGGCGAGACCGACGTTCGATGCATACATGGCGACGCGCGGGAGCAATCTCGCCGTTGATCGCCTGCTGCTGAAAATGACCGCTTCCGGCGCGATCGATCGGCTCGTGCTCGGGCAAGACGATGCCGGTCCGGTCGGCCTGCACGTGCCCGACGTGCGACTCTTGGAATCGGATCTCGCGGACCTCGACTTGTCGCAGCGAGCCTCGATCGAGCCGGGTGCCGACGAGCTCGGATGGCTTTGGTCGCGCACGCGATCGCGCGCCGGCCGGCTGGACGCCGCGCATCGCCGTTCATTATTCGACGCCGTCCGGAGCGCTCTATCAGGATCCGATCGAGTACGCGCCGATCTCGACGGCAATCGACGCGCTGATCGGCGTCTGCGGCGGCGTCCGCGACGATGCGCAATCCCGATATCGCGCTTTATGTGCGCGTTCCCGATACGATCGCCGCGCAGGACGACGCTTTCATTTCAGCGATGTCCGCCGACGCCTCCGCAGGCCGCTCCGTTGCGCTCGCCGATCTCTCCTATCTGCGCTCCTACGATGCAACAAGCGCATTTTGCGCGGCGCATCCTCGGAAGACGGCCTGGCCGCACGGCTCGACGCTTATTCGTCATGGAATACCAATGCGAATACCGTCGGCACGGCGCTGGCGGAGGCGATCGCGGCGGGCGCAGGAAGGCGCATGCACACGTACGACCCGCTCGCGCATCGCAAGTTTACGTTCTCGCTCTTTCTCGACGATTATGCGTTCCACGATGAGGTCCGTCCCGACCTCAATGCTACGCTGGCCGCACAGGGCATCGCCGATCATTCGTTGCTCTCACCGCAGACGTCGCGGCCGCGATCGCGCAACGCGACCGCGCACTTATCTGGGGCTACGCGAGCGCGATTCTTACCGAAGCTCGATCCCGGGTATCACATCGCCGCGCTTCGATCGGATCTGCCGTGGAGCCGCACGTTCGAAACCTCAATCGACGTCGGTATCGCACCTGACCTTTAGCTACGTAGCTAGATGTCGTGCTTGCATAGGCCTATCCTAGGCGCATGTAGGTGATTTGTGCGATGGCGACGAGAGTGCCATCGTCGCGCCAGAAGTTGGCAATCGTCGGAATGAGCGTCCGGCCATGTTTGATGGCCTGGGCGAAAAGCTTGACGTCGGTGCGCGCCGGCGCCAAAAAGCGAATATTCATATCGGTCGTCGTGAGGCGGCTTTGCGATCCCCACAGCGTGAGACTAACGATTGCGGCGGCGGAATCCGCGGCGGTCATCAACATCCCGCCGTGAAAGGAATCGAAAATCCCATCGTACTCCGGATTGCGCGTGACCAAAGACTCCAGCCATCCGGCGCCAACGCGCACGTTCGAAAAGCCGAGCGACTTGAAGATCGGAATCGATTGCATCCGTTCGCGTATTGCAGCGTCGAGCGAATCGTCGATCGGCGCCAGCTCGTCGGGATGCGGAGCTAGGAATAACCCTTGAGCGTTCCTCGGTCATGCTGGCCGAAATACGCCCGCAGGAGCTCGTCGCCTCTGCGCTGTCTAGCTTTCGAGCTCCAGCGTAGTCGCAAAGCCGCAGGTTGCGAGCAAGCTCACCATCCTATGGCTTTGGGTGGTATGGACGCACGGCGGGATTGAAGGCGACGCCCTCGATCACCGCGCTCGGACTCAAGCCGTTGTTGAAGCTGTACCAATACGTCAGCGCGGATGGGCTATAGTAAAAAACATCCACGGCACCCGTCGTGCGATCTCCGACGGCCAACGTCATCGCCTGGTGATTGAGCGAGGCAGCAACCGCCTCGCCCAGCAGCGCATACGGACCACCGACTACCGTGCACGCCGGATTGCATCCGGAATAGACCCAGACCTGTTCGCCGGTCTTGTCGATCGAGACTAAATTGCCGTTTCGATCGATTTGGAGGTCGCCATAATCGGTATTCATGAAGCCCGTCGCGGCTTGACCGCACCCGATGCATCCGGCGAAGTAGACTAAGAGCGCGGTGCCGCCTTTGGTCTCGGACGACGCCCAGCAGTTGCCTTGCGTGTCGAGCGCTACGCCGGCGACCTTGTACATGTCGAAATTCGTAAGATTCGAAGTGCAGCCGCCGGAGAGCGTGCAGACGGAGAGGCTTCCCGGGGTGCCGCTGTTGTCGAAGATGTTGCCGACGACGATCGTTCCGTTGACCGCGTCGTAGCTGGCAGCGTTGGAGGCCTGTCCGTAAGGATCCGACTACGAGCCGATCTCTTTCCGCACATGCCGGGCCCCTTCAAACGATCTCGATGACGTGCTCGCCCGAATACGTGCTCGCCGATGGGCATAATCAGGTTTCCCTTGCGTCGACGGCTATGCCGTTGACGGAGCTGCTCTCACCCGGTATATCGTGCAGAAGGGCGCGTTGTTAGCCGTGTTTGCGTTTTGGTAGCCATGACCTTATCGTCGTAAAACTCATTGACGTAAATGCCGCGTTTAGGCGGACTGGTGTTAGGCCGCGTGAGTGAGGCAAGCACTTCCCGGAAGCGCGGTCCGGTCCCCGACTTATTGTCGAAGAAGTTGGCCGGAAAGGCCCACTGGGGCTTGATCGGATGGTGCGAATGGCCTTTCGTTTGCGCGGATTCTGCCGATGTGCCCGAACTCGACGGCGTAACTTGCGAAGACGTACCGGAGCATCCAGCGAGCAGCTCTACGGCGAGTATGGCGCAAAGCGCCGGCGATAAGAATCGCATAGATCTTCTCCTTAGCAGCAGGGAAGGGTCCGGGTCTTCGGGACCGTCGGATTCGTTACCCCGGCGACTCCCCCTATTCCCCCGAGCGCAATGCCGCAAAGTCGCCATCCACTTCGAACGGCAGCGGCGTCGCGCCCTCTTCGATGCCTCGAGGTTCCCGGTCCATTGCGGCGCAGCGCTCGTGGCGGCGTAACCGCAAATCGCGGCCGGCCTAGCTCGCGGGCGAATCGCATCGTGTGCATTGCTCCGCCGTCGATTTCGGTGCTCACGAGCACGACGGCGCGGGAGTGCTCCGCCTGCAGCCGATCGCTTTCGATGCGCGACTCTTCGGAGATGGGGGTTCCCGGCGCGAGCAGCGTCGCCATCGCGCCGCCCGCCGCGACGATAGCCTCTTCGAGCTCGGCGTGCTCGGGTGGATCGGTCGCGCCGAATCCATAACCGATGAACGCAACGGTCGGCATGCCGGCGTCGAGCGCGCCGCGATGCGCGGCGACGTCGATGCCCGGCGCGAGGCCCGCAACGATGGGTTCGCCAAGACGAAACGCAAGTTGATAAGCAAACTCGGCGGCTTGCGCCGGAGGCGTTCGGCTTCCGACGATCGCGATGCCGTCCCGTGGCAAGCGCCCGCGCACGTAGAGCGTCACCCTACGCCAACGTACGATGCGTCGAGCGCGCCGACGTCGTGGCACCCGAGCAAGCGCAGCGTGCGAATGATGTCGCTGCGAAGAATCTCGATCGCGCGGGCAACGCCTGCGCCCCCCGCGGCGCCAAGTCCGTATGCATACGCTCTTCCGACCAGAACTGCACGGGCGCCCAAGCAGAGCGCTTTGACGACGTCGCTGCCGCGTCGCACGCCGCTGTCGAGAAGACCTCGACTCGGCCGCGACCGCTTCAATCGACTTCGGGCAGAGCGCTCGAATCGTCGGCGTGACGCCGTCGAGCTGGCGGCCGCCGTGATTCGAAACGATGATTGCGTCGGCACCGGCATCGAGCGCGCGGCGCGCGTCCTCTGCCGTCAGCACGCCTTTGACGACGATCGGGCCCTTCCAGAGTTCCCGAATCCAGGAAATATCGTCCCACGCAACCGTCGAGTGCTCGAGTGCGGCCGCGACGTCGGCGTAGCTCCATCGGGCCGGTCTGCGGCAGAGATGACGTTGGGAAACTTCATCAGGCCGCCGTCGCGCAAAAAACCGGCGAGCCAGCGCGGACGCGCGAGCAGCTTGACCGAGGTACGGCAGCATCCGCCAGGAAGTTTCCGCTGCAGAGTTCCTTGGCGCCGTTTCGCACGTCGCGCTCGCGTTGTCCCGCGACACCGCGTGTCGATCGTGACGACGAGCGCGGAAAATCCGGCGTCGCGGGCGCGTGCGATCGCAGCCGACGCCACCTCGCGCCCCGCTACGAGATATAGTTGATACCAGACGGGACCGCTCGTTGCGCGGCGCACCTCTTCGAGCCGGCATCCGGAAAGCGTCGAAAGGAAGTAAGCCGTTCCGGCGGCTCCCGCCTGCGGCGGCGGCGACGCATTCGCCGCGCGGAAAGAAGAGACGGCTGCTTCCAACCGGCGCGAGCAGAAACGGCAGCTCGAGCGTCTGCCCGAGCACTGTCGTGCGAAGGCTGCACGGCGCGTTCGCGACGGCATTGCGGGGCCGAAACTCGATGCGCTCGAAGGCGGCGCAGTTTTCGCGCAGCGTCACTTCGCCGTCGGCGCCGCCGTCGATATAGTCGAAGACGACGCGCGGTAATCGCCGCCGAGCGAGGCGGCGGAAATCTGCGACGTTTACAGCGTTCACGTACGCCGCGCCTCGAGGCTTGACGTTGGCCTTCAATAGACGATACCCTGTCGTCGCAACCATGGACGCACGGTTTCTCGCAACGGCATTTGCGACGGCTTTTACGATCATCGATCCGATCGGCATGATTCCGATGACGCTTGCCTCGACCGCGCGCGTTTCGCCGGAACGGCGCAACCAGATCGTCGATCAGGCGGTCATCGTTGCGGCTGCGGTGATGCTCTTTATGGGCGTTGTCGGGCGTCTGCTACTCGACTATCTCGGCATCACGCTGCCGGCGTTCATGATCGCGGGCGGAATTCTGCTCTTCTTGATTTCAATCGATATGCTTTTTGCGCGCCCGACGCGGGCGAAGAGCACGGAAGCCGAAGAGAAAGAAGCCGCTAGCGCCGAGAATCCCGCGGTCTTTCCGTTGGCGGTTCCGATGATCGCAGGGCCCGGCACGATCGCGACGGTGCTGCTGCTCGTCAATCTCTCGCATGGCGATCGCCTGGAACTGTCGATCGTCGCGACTCGCCTATGGCGTCGCGCTCTTTGTAACGTGGCTCTGCATGCGGGGCTCCTCCATGCTGCTGCGAGTCATCGGAACTACGGGCATCAATGTCGTCAGTCGGTTGCTGGGAATTATTCTGGCGGCGCTCGCGGTGCAGTTCGTGCTCAATGGGCTCGGCCAGACGCCGTTATTGCGGCGATGATGCGCGTTGCCGTTGCCGGCCCACGTGGTCGTAGACTGCTTTTTCGATCGGCGGCAGTTGCGCGTCGGCGGGAAGTTTGTATCCCGAGCAACGGCAGCGGGAACGGAATCGGATGCGGCGGCTCCTTGAACGGATCGTCGCCCGGATCGTAACAGAACGGCCACAGAATGTTTCCGCTCTCCATGGCGCCGTCGGGATACGTGTACTCGTACCGTCCGTAGTAACAATCTTCGCCCGTCTTGGTGCCAGCTTTGGACGGGAGTGATGATGCCGTTGCCGTGCTCGTCGCCCCGCAGCGATGAGGGGACGTTGAAAGCGTAGGTCTTGCTCGACGATTCGCGTGATGCGGGGTCGATCGTCGGTATCGCGTGGGGATCGTTTTGTGCGTTGAGCTGGGCAACTTCTCGCGCGAAGCCGGATTCGTCGCGCTCGATTTTCGATGGAACGCTGCGGCTCTGGCGCGGCGGTTGAGGGGGCGCCGGACAGCGTCGTCGTTCTTTGCGATCTCGTAGCGCGGAACGATCGCCGGTGCCGATTCCCGCTGACGAACGGTATGGACGGGATGGCGCGGCGTGGCGCCGGCGTCGGCACCGCCGCCTTTTGAATCGTCACGATCTCGTCTTGGAGACGTTCTCTTTTTGGCCGCGCATGATGAAAAGCCGTACCGCGGCGTACGAGAGCGCGGCGATGAGGATACAATGGATGATTGCCGAGGCAATCGTCGACCAAAGAAGGGCGCGACGGCGCCGATCGAGTGTTCCGGAGATCAAGCCGGTCTAGGGCGATCCTCCGCCCTGCGGGCGCATACGTCCGCCGACCACGAGCACGTTACTCATCTTCATGCGCCGGCCAAACGACGTGTGGAACCGTCCGCTGACGGTAACGTGGCTTCCCTCGGTGACGCTCGTGTCGCCGAACTGGACGACGTTGATGCAACTGTTGTCGCAGAGCTGGTACGTCGTCGCGGTGCCGCGGCGCATTTGGCGCGTCGTCGGATTTTTCGCTGTTCCGCTGACCGTAACGTCCTGATCGTCGTAGTTCGACGGATTCGCCGAGATCGCCGAGGGCGCGACCGACTCGCTCGACGTGCCGCACGCGCGTAAGAATGAATGGCGAGGCTCACGGCGGCAATTGCAACAGCTCGAAACCCCAAGTTTCCTGAATGCATCGAATACATTCCTTATTTTCTCTGGGAATGGTGGCTGGCAGAGTTCGATGAGGACGCCGTCGGTGGCCTTTGGGTGCAGAAAGGCGATGAGATTCCCGTGAGCCCCCGGCGCGGGCGCTTGTCGATCAATCGCACGCCTGCGCTGCGCAGCTCCTGCGAGCTTCGCCTCGATATCTTCGACGCGATAGGCGGTATGGTGCAGTCTAGTGGGCGCTTCGCCGCGAAAGCGAGCGACCGGTGACTCCTCGTCGAGCGGCCGAAGCAGTTCGATGAACGACTCCCCGCTTCCAAGCCGACCGCCTCGACGCCTTGATCGTAAATCACCTCGCGATAGACTTCCTTAAAGCCGAGAACTCGGGTGTAGAAGCCGCAGCGTCGCCTCCAGTCCTTTACGACGATCGCAATATGATCAATTTCCACTCAACATGTCACCCTACGCGACGACTTCCTTAGAGCGGTACGTGCCGAAGACTTCGCGCAACACGTTGCAGATTTCGCCGAGCGTGGCCCTTGCCGTCGACGGCGTCGACGAAGTGCGGCATCAGATTTTCACCGCTCGGATGCCGCGACGCGGACGCGTGCCAGCCGGCCTTCGACCTCCGCGGCGTTGCGCGCCGCGCGAAAGGCGCAGAGGCGCGCGACCTGATCGCGTCTCGACGCGCTCGTCGACCCGCTGCAACGGCATCCCGCTCGCGCTCTCGTCCTCGACGAATCGATTTACGCCGACGACGACGCTGCTCGCCGCGCTCGACGGCTTGTTGCGCGAGATAGGCCGACTCGGCGATTCGCGACTGCATCCAGCCGCTCTCGATTGCTGCGATGCTTCCCCCCATTGCGTCGATTTCGGCGATGATCGCGCTGCGCGCGGCCGATCATCTCGTTGGTCAGCGTCTCGACATAATACGAGCCGGCCATCGGATCGACGACGTCCGCGACCCCCGATTCGTAGGCGATGATCTGCTGCGTTCGCAGCGCCGTCTTAGCGCTCTGGGCCGTCGGAAGCGCGAGCGCTTCGTCTTTTCCGTTCGTATGCAGCGACTGCGTACCGCCCAGCACCGCCGCAAGCGCCTGCAGCGTCAACTCGAACGACGTTGTTCTCCGGCTCCTGCGCAGTGAGCGTCGAGCCGCCGGTTTGCGTGTGAAAGCGCAGCATCGACGATCGGCGGATCGCGGCATCCGAACTCGTCGCGAGCGATATGGGCCCACAGATAGCGCGCCGCCCGAAACTTGGCGATCTCTTCGAAGAAATCGTTATGCGCGTTCCAGAAGAAGGAGATGCGGGGCGCGACTTCGTCGAGCGCGATGCCGGCCTCGCGCGCGGCCTGTAGGTAGGCTTTGCCGTTGGAGAGCGTAAACGCGATCTCTTCGACCGCCGTCGACCCGGCCTCGCGAATGTGATAACCCGAGACCGAAATGGTGTTCCACTGCGGCACTTCGCGCGCGCAATACGCCATAACGTCGGTCACCAAGCGCATCGACGGCTTTCGGCGGATAGATGTACGTTCCGCGCGCGGCGTACTCTTTGAGCACGTCGTTCTGCACCGTTCCGCCGAGCCGCTCGAACGGAATGCCGCGGCGGCGCGCCACCGCGAGCAGCAGCGCGAGCAGAATCGCGGCCGGCGCATTGATCGTCATTGAGACGCGTAACGCGTATCGAGCGGCACACCGTCGAGCAGCGTCTCCATGTCGTCGATCGAGTCGATCGCGACGCCGACCTTTCCGACTTCGCCGTGCGCTTGCGGCGCATCGGAATCCAGGCCGAGTTGCGTCGGCAGATCGAACGCGACCGAAAGCCCCGTCTGTCCGCGCTCGAGCAGGTAACGATAGCGAGCGTTCGATTCCGCCGCCGTTCCGAAGCCCGGCGTATTGGCGCATCGTCCAGAGACGCCCGCGATACATGTCTTTGCGAATTCCGCGCGCGAACGGAAACGTGCCGGGCTCGCCGAGATCGTGCGGCGCGCCTTCGACCGCATCGTATACCGGCTCGAGTCGGAATTCCGGAATCATTTGCGATTCTAGACATCTTGACGCCTCGCGGTTTCAACTTTAGTCTGGCGAAAGCCCCTCGTCTTTCAGCTGTAACCAAGGGCGCTCCGCTTTCGACACGGGAACCGGCACGCAACGTGAACGCGCCGTACGACGCCGTCTCGATGCGCGCGTATTTCGTTCATCATTTTCATCGCCTCGATCACGGCTACGACTTGGCCTTCGCTGATCGCGATCGCCCGTGGCGACGGGAACTTCAACGATCAGGCCGTGCATCGGCGAAGTGATGGTATTGCCGCTTGCGTTCGTTGCGCCTCTTCGCAGCGCGTCGAGCCGCGGAGCCGTCCGCGCGCACGCGGCGTCACCCTGAGCCGTGTCGAAGGGCGGAACTGACCCATCTCCCGTCAGGCTTCCAAGTCCGCGCAAACTCCTCGAGCGTTGCGGTGCCGTACGAATCATCGATTACCCGCGCATCGTCGCAGAGCGCGCGCAACAACGGCAAAGTTGTCGGCACGCCTTCGATGACGTATTCGTCGATCGCGCGGCGTAATCGCGCGATGGCTTGTGCGCGCGTCGGTGCCCAAACGACGAGCTTGGCAATTAGGGAATCGTACTCGGGCGGAATCGTCCAACCAGGATAGGCCGCCGAGTCGATGCGCACGCCCGGCCCGGCCGGCTCGCGATACTCGGTAATCGTGCCCGGCGCGGGACGAAAGTCCTTGCGCGGGATCCTCTGCATTGACGCGCGCTTCGATTGAATGTCCTCGAAACTCGAGATCGCCCTGATCGAAACTCCAGCGGCTCGTCCGGCCGCGACGCGTATTTGCTCGCGAACGAGGTCGATGCCGGTAATCATCTCCGTGACGGTATGCTCGACTTGGATGCGCGTATTCATTTCGAGGAAGTAAAACTGAGTCGCCGGCGACGAGGCATTCGATCGTTCCTGCCGAGTCGTAGCCGATCGCTCTCGCGGCGCGGACGCCGGCCTCGCGCATAGCGGCGCGCACGCTCATCGGGAATCTGTGCGGGCGCCTCTTCCCAAAGTTTCTGATGGCGTCGCTGCAGCGAGCAGTCGCGTTCGCCGACGTGCACGGCATGGCCGTGCTTGTCGGCCAGCACTTGCAGTTCGATGTGCTTTGGGTTTTCGAGATATCGCTCCGCGTAAATCGTTCCGTTCTTGAAGTACGCTTAGCGCTTCGCGCCGCGCGGTTTCGAAAGCTGAGTCGATCTCTTCGAGCGATCGCGCGACCTTCAATCCCTTGCCGCCGCCGCCGCCGACGCTTTGAGCGCTAGCGGTAAACCGTATCGGCGCGCGGCTTCGCGCGCGGCTGCAGCGTCCGCAATCGGCTCGGTTCCGCCCGGCACGAACGGCACGCGCGCTTCGAGCATCGCGCGCCTCGCGCGCAGCTTATCGCCCATCGCATCGATTGCGTCGGCGTGCGGACCGATCCACGTGAGCCCGTCCGCAACGACGCGCCGCGCGAAGTCGGCATTCTCGGCAAGGAAACCATAACCGGGATGAATCGCGTCCGCACCGCAGCGTCGCGCGCACTCGAGAAGCTTTTCGACGTCGAGATAGCTTTGCGCCGGAGCTGCCGGCCCAAGTCGGCAGGCTTCGTCGGCCATCGCGACGTGCAGCGCGTTGCGATCGGCATCTGAGTAAACCGCAACGGTCGAGATCCCCATTTCGCGCGCCGTGCGAATGACGCGAACCGCAATCTCGCCGCGATTCGCAATTAGAATCTTCTTGATTATTTGGCGTCACTCTTTGCTTTCACTCGACGGCAAACAACCCCATCGCGTGATAGCCGGAGTCGACGAAATGTACGTCGGCGGTTACCGCGCTCGCAAGATCCGATGCGAGAAAAACCGCCATGTTTCCGATATCTTCAGGCGTGACGTTTCGGCGCAACGGCGCCACCTTCGGGACGACGTCGAGAATGCGCGAAAAGCCTCCGACTTGGCGCGAGCTTGCCGTTTTGATCGGGCCGGCGGAGATCGCATTGACGCGAATGCTTCGATCGCCGAGATCGAAAGCGAGATAGCGAACCGAGGCCTCGAGCGCGGCCTTGGCGATGCCCATGAGATTGTAGTTCGGAACGATCTGCGTCGCCCCGAGATACGTCAGCGCCATGATCGAGGCGCCGTCATTGAACGAGTCGCGCAGCGCTTGGACCAAAGCGATGAGCGAATACGACGAAACGTCGAGTGCGAGTGCAAAGCCCGAGCGCGTGACGTCTCGAAGACTTTGCCCGCCAGATCTTCTTTGTTTGCAAATGCGATCGCGTGAACGAGCGCGTCGAGGCTTGCCGACTGCCCATCGAGTCGCGCTTCGCATCGTCGCGCAGCGATTCGTTGCTGGAAACGTCGCACTCGAAAGCAGGCGCGCCGCCGAGCTCGGCCGCAAGCTTCTCGACCTCGTCGCGAACTCGCTCGCCCTGATAGGTCAATGCCAACGTCGCGCCGTGCTCGTGCAGTTTGCGTGCGATTCCGGTTGCGATCGACCAGCGATTCGCAACGCCCGTTACGAGCGCGCGCTTTCCCTCCAATAGTTTCACTGTTGCGAATCCTCTGAGGAAGAAGATAAAAGCCGATGAGTCCGGCTGCCAAGCTGACGTACCACGCCGGCTTCGAGCGCGCCAGCGCGGCGACCGCGCCCAAGGCGATGCCCACTTGCAGCAACGCGACGGCATTTTCAAAGGCCTTGTGATGGCGATGACCTCGGCCGCCGATTCCTCTTCGAAGCGCGCGGGCCCTCGACTGAAGCGGGGTCTCCTTTGCCGCTTCGTTTGCGATCTCGGCTTCGGTACGCGCTCAGAAGCCGCGCGTTCTTCGCGAGCCGTGTCGGCGATGACTATTCGAGCGCACCGTGTACGATGCTCTTTCTCGCGAGACGCTTGGTATTCGTTCCACGTGTCCGACGCTTTGATCTGATTGATCAGCGCCTCGTTGATCAGGTCGGCCGCGCGAAGCGCCGAAATCGCAGCGATGACGGCAAAAAGCGCGGCGCCCAAGCCGACGTAACGGATCCAGCGGCCGTTCGCGCGGCGAGCTCCTGCGCCTCCGTCGATCTGCTCCTGCAGTTTGTCGGTGTCAATCTCCATTCTTGCGAGGCATTGCTTCGTACTCGCTTTCAATTATAAGGGAATGTTGCCGTGCTTACGCTCGCGGCCGGGCGACGCGCTTCTTTGCGCAGCATTTCGAGCGCATTTGTGATCGCGCTTCGCGTCTTGCTCGCCTCGATCACGTCGTCGACGTAGCCGCGTTGGGCCGCAATGTACGGGTTGGCGAACCGCTCGGTGTATTCATCGATGAGCTCGCGCATTTTCGCTTCCTTATCCTTCGCGGTCGGCGATCTCGCGGCGGAAAATCGTCTTGACCGCGCCCTCCGGCGCCCATCACCGCGATCTCGGCCGTCGGCCACGCCAAGTTGACGTCCGCACGAATGTGTTTGCTCGCCATGACGTCGTACGCGCCGCCGTAGGCTTTTCGCGTAATGATCGGTAATCTTCGGCACGGTCGCTTCGGCAAAAGCGTAGAGCAGTTTTGCACCGTGTAGGATGATGCCGCCGTGTTCCTGATCGATACCCGGCAAAAACCCCGGCACGTCGACGAACGTCACCAGCGGGATGTTAAAGGCATCGCAAAACCGAACGAAGCGAGCTGCCTTCACCGACGATCGCGTATCGAGCACGCCCGCGAGCACGTTCGGTTGATTCCCCGAGATGCCGACCGTCGTGCCGTTGACCCGCGCGAAACCGCAGATGATGTTTTGCGGCATAGTGCGGCTGAATCTCCAAGAAGTCGCCGTAATCGACGACTCCTTGAACCACCTGACGCATGTCGTAGGGCTTGTTCGGCGAATCGGGAACGAGCTCGTCCAGTGCGCGCGACCATGCGGTGAGGATCGTCGTCGCAGTCGTACTGCGGCGGAAGCTCTCGATTGTTCTGCGGGAGAAAAGAAAAGAGCGCGCGCGTCAGCTCGAACAAGTTCGCTTCGTCGGTCGCGACCAGATGCGCTACGCCGCTCTTGGTTGCGTGGGTGTTCGCGCCGCCCAACTCTTCGAAGGTTACGTCTTCGCCCGTGACCGTTTTGATGATTTCCGGCCCAGTGATGAACATCTGCGAGATCTTCTCGGTCATGAGAATGAAATCGGTGATCGCGGGCGAGTAGACGGCGCCGCCCGCGCAGGGCCCCGCGATCAAGCTGATTTGTGGAATGACGCCGCTCGCCTGAACGTTGCGCCAAAAGATTTCAGCGTAGCCGCCCAAGGAAACGACGCCTTCCTGAATCCGCGCTCCGCCCGAATCGTTGATGCCGATGACGGGCGACCCCGTCCGCACCGCGAGGTCCATGATCTTGCAGATTTTTTCCGCGAACGCTTCCCCCAGGGAGCCTCCCAGCACCGAAAAATCCTGGGAGAAGAGGAAAATCTGGCGACCGTCGATCGTTGCGCGACCGGTGATGACGCCGTCGCCTAAAAACTCTTTCTCGTCCAACCCAAACGCGTTCGTTCGATGAACGACGAAACGATCGAACTCGACGAACGATCCTTCGTCGACCAATCTCTCGACCCGCTCGCGAGCCGAGCATTTGCCGCGATCGTGCTGTCGCGCAACGGCGTCGGCGCCCGCCGGCGTAGCGGTTTGCGCGCGTTTTCGCTGCAGCTCAGCATATTTCTCTGCGCGGCTCTTCACGCAACCCACGTTGCACGCTGCGAGCACGAGCTCCTATTTTGCGGGTGTCATCCCGAGGAGCGACCGTATGAGGGCAAGGAATGACCGAATAAGGCCGGCCTAGAATAGCCGCGGCGATGTTCAGAACCGCCTTCGTATCGATCGTCGCCATCGTTGCTTGTGCCGTTGTGCTCGCTGGCAGAGCCGCCGCGCCTGCAGCGAACGGTTTTCCCACGCCTCCGCCGCTTCCATCACCGCGGCCGGTAACCGAAGGATTCTTCGGCACAAACGTGACCGATCCGTATCGCTATTTTGAAAACATGGACGACCCGGTCACCGTCGCGTTCTTCAGAGAGCAGAACGCGTACACGCGGGCCGTATTAGATCGGCTCGGAGCGGCCCGACAGCAGCTTTTCGATCGTATCGCGCAGCTCGACAATACGGGAGCTTCCGTTTCGGACGTGACGCGCGACGGGCCCTATTATTTCTATATGAAGCTCAATCCCGGCGACAACTCGCCGAAGCTCTACGTGCGAGATGCCGATGGTGGTCAGGAACGAGTCCTCATCGATCCGCAGGCTCTCGCAACCGCCGGTAAGCACTATACGATCAACTATTTTTTGCCGTCGTTGGACGGAAAGTACGTCGCGTACGGAATTTCCGAAGGCGGTTCGGAAGCGGCAGTGATTCACGTCGTGGAGGCGGCGACAGGCAGGGTGCTGCCGGACGCCATCGATCGGTGCTACTACGAGGGCGTGACGAGCTGGCTTCCTGACGATTCGTTTTACTATGTGCGCTATCCGAAGCTCAAGCCCGGCGAACCGGCAACCGACAAAGAGACCGCGCGCGGTCGCCTATCTCCACGTGCTCGGACGCGATCCGGATAAGGACGTTGCGGTCTTCGGTTACGGCGTCGATCCGAACGTCCAATTCGATACCACGGATGCGCCGATCGTCCAGTACTCGCCCGCCTCGCCTTACATTCTGGGTGTCATCGCGCACGGTGTTCAAAACGAGCTGACCATTTACGCCGTGCAGGTCCTCTGGAATCTCGTCGTCCACGTTGAATTGGAAGCCGGTCGCAAGAGTCGCCGACGGCGTCACCGGGTTCGACCTCAAAGGCTCCACGATCTACTTGCAGACGCATTTGAACGCGCCGACCTTTAAAGTGGTCGCCACCTCGCTCGATGCACCGAACCCCGCGTCGGCGCAGACGGTTATCGCGCCCGGCGTCCCGATCGTCGAGAGCATCGGTGTTGCGGCCGACGGGCTCTACGTTTTATCCCGCAACGGCGGCTTTGGGCAAATCACTCGCGTCGCGCTCTCCGACGACGGAGGCCCGGGGCGTCGACGAACGTTACCTTGCCCTACCAAGGCGCGATCAACGCGCTCGTGACCGATCCGCGGGTTGCCGGAGCGACGTTTGGCCTCACCGGCTGGACGCACTCGCTGTTGATCTATGCCGTTGATGCGAACGGATACGGTGACCGACACTCACCTCAAAGAGCTCGCCAAGGTCGATATGTCGCCTTACACATCGGCCGAGGTTAAGGCGCGCAGCGCCGACGGGACGATGGTGCCATTATCGATCGTCTATCGGAAAAATCTAAGCTCGATGGCTCGCACTCGGCGTATTTGGAAGGTTACGGCGCATACGGAATAACGCTGGAGCCCGCGTTTAGCGCGACGCGCATCGCTTGGCTCGAGCGCGGCGGCGTCTTCGCGGTCTGTCATCCACGCGGTGGCGGATGGTACGGCGAGGCGTGGCATCGCGCGGGAATGCTCGAAACCAAGCCGCACACTTGGGAAGACTTTATCGCCTGTGGCCGCTACCTCATCGCACGTCGTTACACCTCATCGGCGCATCTTGCCGGCGAAGGAACGAGCGCCGGCGGCGTCACGATCGGCCGAGCGATTACGTCGCAGCCGCATCTCTTTGCCGCCGCTCTCGACGTCGTCGGAATGAGTAACGCGCTCCGCGCGGAGTTTATGCCGAACGGGCCGCCGAATATCCCGGAGTTCGGCACGGTCACGAATCTGGCCGGATTCAAAGGCCTCTATGCGATGGATGCGTATCACCACGTGGTCGGCGGCACGGCCTATCCGGCTGTCATGCTGATTACCGGCTACAACGATCCGCGCGTCTCGTCGTGGGAGCTCGCGAAGTTCACCGCGGCATTACAAAAGGCAACGTCAAGCGGCCGTCCGATCATGCTGCGCGTCGACTACGATGCGGGTCACGGATTCTTGGCTGCGTCGCGCAAGCAGAGCGAGCAGCTGTTAACCGATGAGTACTCGTTCTTGCTCTGGCAATGCGGCGACCCCGCCTTCGCCGGTATCCCAACCCACATCTTTCCCCGCCACACGGCTTCGCATTAAGCGAAGCGACGTGGCGGGCAAGACGTAAGCAACGAGTAGCCTCCAGCTTTTTCGGGCCAGCCACGGATGGCTGCTTCAAAACTTGGTTGTCCCGAAAAAGTGGAGGAGCAGGAGAGCGCAGGAGGCGCGCGACGGGCGTCTACGAGTTGCTTATGTCTTGCTCGACGGGACGCGTAGCTTGATGCGAGGCTACCAAATTCCTAACATCGCCTTCACGTCGTCGGAGGCCATGGTCGCGGGGTCCCAGGGCGGCGTGAATGTGATCTCGACGTTGGCGTTCTTGACGCCATCGACCGCGAGTACGTGATCTTTGACCGATTGCATGAACATCGGTCCGACAGGGCACATCGGCGACGTAAGCGTCATCATCACGTTGACGTTCTCGCCGTTTTCACCGTCGGTGGTGATGTCGTAGACGAGCCCGAGCTCGAGAATCCCAAGGTTGAGTTCGGGATCTTTGACTTCTACGAGTGCTTCGCGGACTTGTTCGACGGTAGGCATGAGTAGGAGTTACTCGGCACAGACGGCAAACCTTTGGCGCAAGGCAGGCGGGCGCGCGGCGCGCGGTCACGAAACTGGTTTGGACCGGGTAGAGTCTTAATAGGAAGGAAAGGAAGACCAGAGCGATGTCGATGTGGGAGCCATTCACCGAGCGAGCCCGGCGCAGCATCGTGCTCGCTCAGGAAGAGGCGCAGCGTCTCGGAAACAATTATATCGGTACCGAGCATATTTTGCTTGGGCATCATCTCCGAAGGTGAGAGCCTCGCGGCAAAAGTCCTGGAATCCCTCGGCGTCAACCTCGCGAAAGTCCGCCAAGAAGTTGAAGCGATCGTCGGGCGGGGCGGACAGACCGTACAGCAAGAGATGGTCTTTACGCCGCGCGCCAAGCGCGTTATCGAACTCGCTTTTGAAGAAGCGCGTCAGCTCAATCACAACTATATCGGAACCGAGCACTTGCTTCTCGGCCTCATTCGCGAAGGCGAAGGCGTTGCGGCTCGCGTTCTGACCAATCTCGGCGTCGACCCCGCAAAGGTGCGCGTTCAAACGACATCGCTCTTGGGCGCGGAAGGCCAGCCCGCCACGCCAAAAGGGAAGAGCAAGACCCCCACGCTCGACGCCTACGGACGCGACCTGACACAGCTCGCCCGCGACAACAAGCTCGACCCGGTCATCGGACGCAACACGGAGATCGAGCGCGTCATTCAAATTCTCTCGCGGCGCACGAAGAACAATCCCGCACTCATCGGTGAGCCCGGCGTCGGGAAGACGGCAATCGCCGAGGGCCTGGCGCAGCGCGTCATCAAAGGCGAGATTCCCGAGCCGCTGCGCGAGCGCCGCGTCATCACACTTGATTTAGCCGGCCTCGTCGCCGGCACGAAATACCGGGGCGAGTTTGAAGAGCGCATGAAGCGCGTCATGGACGAAATCCGCGGAGCCGCCGGTGAGATCATTCTCTTTATCGACGAGCTGCATACGCTCGTCGGAGCGGGCGCCGCAGAAGGTGCGATCGACGCCAGCAACATCATCAAGCCTGCGCTTGCGCGCGGCGAGCTGCAATGCATCGGCGCGACGACGCTCAACGAGTTTCGTAAGCATATCGAAAAAGACTCGGCGCTCGAGCGGCGCTTCCAGCCGGTGATGGTCGGCGAGCCGACCGTCGACGAGACTATCGAGATTCTAAAAGGGCTGCGCGACCGGTACGAGGCGCATCACAAGGTGCAAATTACCGACGAGGCCCTGACGACCGCCGCTCGGCTGGGCGATCGGTACATTACCGATCGCTTCCTCCCCGATAAAGCCGTCGATCTCATCGACGAGGCAAGCTCGCGCGTGCGGTTGCAGGCTACGCTTCCGCCGCCCGCCGTCCGCGAAGCCGATGCCGCGCTGCGTAAGCTGATCGCCGAAAAAGAGGCGGTCGTCAAGAATCAGGAGTTCGACAAGGCCGCCTCGATTCGGGATAAAGAGGAGAAGCTGCGGCTCGAAAAAGCGCACCTCGAACAAGAGTGGCGCCAGAGCAAAGCTTCGGCCGACCGAGTTCTCAAGGTTACCGCCGAGAACGTCGCTGAGATCGTCGCGTCGTGGACGAGAATTCCAGTAAGCCGGCTCGCGCAAGCCGAGACCGAGAAACTGCTCAAGATGAATGAGTTGCTGCACGAGCGGGTCGTGGGGCAGGATCAGGCCATCGGCGTGATCACCCGTGCAATACGCCGCTCGCGTGCGGGCCTCAAGAACCCGAGTCGTCCGATCGGTTCATTCATCTTCCTCGGGCCGACCGGCGTTGGGAAGACGGAAGTCGCGCGCAGCGTCGCGGCATTCCTTTTCGACGACGAGGAGTCGATGATTCGAATCGACATGTCGGAGTATATGGAGAAATATTCAGTGAGCCGCCTCGTCGGCGCGCCGCCGGGATACGTCGGCTACGAAGAGGGCGGTCAGCTCACCGAGGCGGTGCGACGACGGCCGTATTCGGTCGTGCTGCTCGACGAAATCGAGAAGGCGCATCCCGACGTCTTCAATCTGCTCCTGCAAGTGCTCGAGGACGGTCGCTTGACCGACTCTCAAGGCCGCCAGGTCGACTTTAAGAACTCGGTCATCATCATGACGAGCAACGTCGGTGCGACCGGCATGACGACGACGACCGACATCGGGTTCCGTCCGCAAAAACTCTCGGCGGAGGACCAAGTCAAGGCCTACGAGCGCATGAAGAATCGCGTGCTCGAAGAGGTGAAGCAGACGTTCCGGCCCGAGTTTCTCAACCGGGTCGATGAAGTCGTCGTCTTCCATCAGCTTTCTCGCGAGCAGATCGAGCAAATCGTCACCCTCGAAATGGCAAAGGTGATCCGCGAGGTGCGCGCGCAGGAGATGGAACTCAAGGTTACCGAGGCGGCAAAAACGCTGCTCGCCAAAAAAGGCTGGGATCCGCAGTTCGGCGCGCGCCCGCTACGGCGCGCGATTCAGCGGATGGTCGAGGACGATTTGGCGGAAGAACTGCTCAAAGGCTCTTTCACCGCGGGCGATCACATTCTCGCGGACGTCGATCCGGACGATCCCGAAAAGCTCAAATACTCGAAGATCCCATCGGTCGAGCCGCCCGCGGCGCCGCCGGCGGAACCGGTCGTGACGTAGCTAGGCTCTGTACGCCTTCCTTTTAGGAATCGTTCTGGCTCAGGTTTCGCCGGGAGTGCTTACGCTCTCGGTGAACCGGCTCGCCCTCAATCCCGCCCAACAGCAGGTCGTTTCCGTAACCGGCGCCACGCCGCCGCTCCAAGCGACGCTCGAACAAAGACTGGTTAACGTCGTCGCCGGGACCGACGGAGCGAGCGTTACGATTACCGCCACGCAGGCCACCGGCAACGACGTGCTGCATTTGGTCGACGCAAACGGGGCGAGCGCCGACCTCCCGATTCGCGTCGCCTTTAATGCGGGCACGATCGTGCCGCAAACCACGCTCACCGTTACCGGAAATCCCGCCGAACCGGAGTGGCTCGCCGCTCAAGTTACAAATTGGGTCGCGCGGCTAACGCGCGCGATGCCGGGCGCGACCATGACCCTTGGAACGGTGAGCGCTCCATCGGCGCCGCTGCTGCCGGGGCAAAGCACGCAGTTTACCGTTCCCGTTCAAATTGCCGGTAACGCCGAGTATTTCGACCAATCCGGAACGACGACGGTCCAGGTGCAAAACGCCTCGCTCCAGCCCTTCTTCCCGGCGCAGCTGCTTCTACGACGACGATCCGGAGCACGTGACCGAAGACGGCGTGCTCTTTCGCGGCACCGTCAGTCAGGCGCAGCCGTCGCGTCTCTTCTACTATCACGACGACACCGAAGATCCGCGAATGCTGGTGGTCGCGCTGAGCAGTAACTCGCAGGACCCGACGTCCGTGCAACTCGTCGACGCGCGGGCCGGCCCGAACATGGATGTGATGCACGTCGGCCAGACCTTGACGAAGAACTTTTTGCTGACCAAAGCGCGCGGCGAGGGCCTCGTCGTAAGTCTCTCGCAGGATGAACCCTATCTGCTCGCCGAGGTGCCGATGGCGGCACGCCAGCTCGTCAGCGGCACAGTCGATCTTCGCGTGCTCGCCGGCGGTCCCGTCGTCGTGACCGTGCTGGCCGTTTCCGCCGGGGTCGATCCGCGCAGCTTGCTCGACGGACCGGTACTTCCCGGCGACGGACATCATCGCACCGGCGTCTTCACGATCGCCGGCTACGGCCTCGACAAGCTTGCATACGCGGCGGGAGGACCGGATGCGACGCTCGTCATCGGTGACACCGATCCGACCCCGCCCAGCACCGATCCGTCCCCAACGGGGCACGACTACGGGGATTACGGGGTGGTGCACTCGATCGATCTCAGCCTAACGAATCCCGGCGCCGCGCCGTTTACCGCGTATTTATATTTCAAGCCGCTGGCCGGCCCGGCGCGGGCCGCCTTCTTGATCGGCGGAACCTTTTTCGACGTCGGCTGCGTGCGCGTTCCGACACCCTATCAAATCACTTCTTTTCAGCTGACGCCTGGACAGACGTTCCATGCGGTCATTCAGACGATGACCGACGGCGGCTCGTTCTATCCGGCGCAAATCGGCCTGACGGCGGCGCCGCCGCAGCCCACAGCGCCGGCCGTCAATGCGCCCGACGGCTGTTTCCCGAAGCCGGACGCCTCGGCACCCCAATGAGCGCCGCAGCCGAAGGCGAGTCCAAGGTCGTCCTGCTCGTTCGGCTCCTCAATGCAATCGATCAAGGACGCCATTCCTTCGAAGATCTCAAAGATCGCCTCGGTGAGGACGAAAGGCGTCCCAGTACGCGCAGCCTGCGGCGTTATCTCGCGATTCTTTCGAACGCCGGCTTTCCGCTATATTTCGATCGCGCGGCGAACGTCTATCACTTCTCGGGCGGATATAGCCTCAAACGACTCGATTTGAGCAGCGGCGAGCTCTTCGGACTGGTCGCGCTGCGCTCGTTGAGCGCGAGCATCGGCGGCACGATCGGCGCCTCCATCGATGACGTCGCCGAGAAGCTCGTCGATAGCGCGGGGCGCGGCGCGCGGGCACGTCTCGAAGCCGGTTCGCCGGTCGCTTTTCGGCTCTCCGAAATTCGACTCGACCAGCGCGGCGAGCGCGCGTTCGCGCTGCTCTCCGGCGGCGAACGCAGCTCGCGCAGCGTTCGGTTTACTTATCAGGACAAAGAGGGGAAAGCGACCACGCGAACCGTCGACCCCTACGGATTCATCGTTAACGCGGGGCGGGTGTACTGCGTTGCGTACGATCACACGCGCCGCGACATGCGGACGTTCGCGGTCGACAGCGTCAGCTCGCCCCGCATGCTCGCGCGCACCTTTACTCGTCCGCAAAGTTTCAACGTTGAGGCATACGCGGCAGGATCGATCAGCGGCGTTCTTCATGCGGGACCGAACACGGAAGTCCGCGTTCGCTTCGCTCCACGAGTTGCGAAGGCTGCCGTCGCGGCCCGTGTCGTCGCCGACCGCGAAGTCACGCACTCAGACGAGGGCGCCGCAGAGATTGTCTACCGCGTCGCCGACCTCGACGAGCTCGTGCGCTGGGTGCTGGGGTGGGGCTCGCAAGCCGAGATCGTCGCACCCGTCGCGGCCCGCAACCGCATTGCCGAGCTGGCAAAAGAGATTACCGCGAAGTACGCGCGCCGAAAGAAATGAAGAAGGGCCGCCGATTCGGCGACCCTTCCGCTTGAGGTCAACCCTCGTGTTGATGCTTACGGATAGCTTTGGACGCAGGCTCCGCCGTTGGCGTTGCTCCACATCGGCTGCATCGTGTAAGAATCGCTTCCGAACGGATCGTTCTGGATATCCTGCCAAGCGCAGATGTCGCCGATCTCGCCGTAGCTGCCGTTGTACCAGCCGGCGCCCGGAACGGGATCGGATACCGACTCACCCTGCTCGTGGCCTTCGACGATCGTCACGCCCTCGTCGGCGGCGAGCTCATCCGAAGGCGCTCCGATGATGTTCGCGCCGCAACTGCTTCCGCCGTCCGGCATGTAGGGGAGGTTCGTCCAGGAGATCGTGCCGGCGTTTGCTCGCGCCGTGCTGTGATACGCGCACCAGCCTTGCGTAAGGAAGCCGGCGGGATCGTGATGATACGGGGCCACCACGACGTACGACGTGTTGATACCGGTTCCGAGATGGAGCTTGTTAGCGACCTTTACCGCGACTCCAGCCATGTCGAGCTGGGTCGGGTGCGCCGGAGCCTTCTTCTTATAGTTGTAGACGTCGAGAAGCTGGCTCGAGGGGTTGGTGATATACGTGGTAACCCCACTGATGTCCTGATAGTACTGTGTGTAGATAGCGTTGTGGGCGCTGCCGCCCATGGCTCCGACGTAGGTCGACAGCAGCGGTCCGACCTTATCGGGATCTCCATACTTCTTGAAGCCCCAAAGGATCAGAACGACGCTCGGCGTCGTCTCGACGACGCCGCCGTAATAGTTGAACTGGGTGTCCGGGTATTTTTTTGCCATCGCCCGCGCTTTTTCGCGCGTAGGCATGAAGTGGGGCGTGGTCCACATGATGCCGTTTTGTTCGTGCCAACCGTTCGGGATGGCGGCGACGCTGTTAGGCGCCTGCAACGGCGCGGTGGAAACGGGGGTGACGCCTGCGCCATTCGAGGCGCAGCCCACCATTGCGAGCGTCGCGGCGCAGCCAAGAACTGCGGCGAGCCGCATATGTATGTGCATTACGTTAGAACCTCTTACTAAAGAGTAGCGCTAGGGGAAAGCTAGCAGGGAAAGGACGCTCATTCCCCGGCCCCGCCCCACCCCCCTGCGAAGCCCGGGAGCCACTAATTACGAAACCCGCCGAGACAATCGCCGCGACGGGCTCCGACGTATTCACTCACGTCGCCTCGCCTGTTTGGCTCCTTTTGGGAACCCCACTGACGCCGGCTCAGCGGTTTGACCGTTGCCGCGGATCGTTGCTCATCGCAATGTTTCCGGTTGCATTGGTCGCGAACGATACGCTCGTCGCACTTCGAAGATTCGAAGCTCGTGCATCGTAACACGCTGCGCGATACGGCGACAAGCGTTCGCTCCAGTAACTCACAGCCTCTCCACAATTATTTTTTGGTTATGCACAAATCCCAAGCATGCGTGCCGGCACGGGTAGCGCTTTACGCCGCAGCGAAGAACGTCGACGATGACTTTGTTGACGATTTTTCTGCTAGCGCAGAGCTTCTTCGGAACGCTTCCCATCGATGGAATTCGCTGCGACCGCGAGGAAGGTGCGGTGGAACACGTTCACGTCAACCTGCAACTCTATGACCGCGGCCGCGCGGTAACCGTGCCGGCAAATATTGGGATACCGCAAAACTCCGATTGTCTCTACTGGCTGCACACGCATACCTCCGATGGCTTCATTCATATCGAGTCGCCAGTGAAGCGCTCGTTCCAGCTGGGCGAGTTCTTCGACATTTGGGGGCCCGACCTGAGCTGGACGAAAGTAGCTAGCATCACGCGCGCCGCACGGGCGTCGTCTCTCGATCTGGGTTGACGGGGCGCCGTGGCATGGGAACGATCCGCGCTCGATCGTTCTTCGCGACCACGAAACGGTCGTAATTCAGAATGGACCGCCGTTTGCCAAGCCGGCGCATCCGGACTGGTCGAAGCTTTGACCGTTGTCGAGCTCGACGGCCATCACCTGACACTCGAGGCGATCGAGCAGGTCGCGGAAGGCGCTGCGGCGCGCATTTCGACCGCGGCTCGGGCGCGCGTCGTCCGGGCGCGCGACTTCGTCGATAGCCGCTTCGCCAGCGGCGAAGCGATCTACGGCGTCACGACTGGCTTCGGACGTCTTGCGACCATACCGGTCGACCCGGCTGATGCCGTTGCGTTACAGGTCAATCTCGTGCGAAGCCACGCCGCGGGAACCGGGGAGCCGCTGACCACTTCGGCAGTGCGTGCTGCCGGCGTGCTGCGCGCCAATTCGCTCTGCGCGGGGCATTCCGGCGTAAAGCCGGAGACGCTCGATCTCCTTGTGGCGATGCTCGAGCGGGGTGTGACGCCCGTCGTACCGGCGCAAGGCTCCGTCGGTGCGAGCGGCGATCTTGCACCGCTCGCGCATATGACGCTTACGCTGATCGGCGAGGGAGAAGCCTACTATCAATCGGAGCGCCTTCCGAGCCGCACTGCGTTGGAGCGCGCCGGCCTCGCACCGATCGAGCTTGGTCCGAAGGAAGGCTTGGCGCTGGTGAACGGCACGCAAGTCATGACCGGCGTCGCGGCGCTCGGCGTGCTGCGCGCGGAACGTCTCGCAGCCGCCGCGGACGTCATCGGCGCGATGTCTTTAGAAGCCTATTTGGGCACCGAACGCGTCTTCGACCGCCGGCTGAACGATCTGCGTCCCCATCCCGGTCAGGAACGCGTCGCCGCAAACTTGCGGACCCTGCTGGCAGGATCGGAGATCGTGCAATCGCACGCCGAGTGCGGCCGCGTCCAAGATCCCTATTCGTTCCGCTGCATTCCGGTCGTCCACGGCGCGGTACGCGACTCGATCGCGCACGTACGCCGCGTAACGGAGATCGAGGCAAACTCGGTCACCGACAATCCTCTCGTCTTTCCGGCTGACGGCGAGTTCATTTCCGGCGGCAATTTCCACGGCGAGCCCATTGCGCTGGTCATCGACTTTTTGAAGATCGCCGCCGCGGAGCTTGCCTCGATCGCCGAGCGGCGACTCTATCTGCTTCTCAACGCCGAGGATCGCGGGTTGCCGCTCTTTCTGGCAAACCGGCTCGGTCTCGAGTCGGGACTCATGATCGTGCAATACACCGCCGCGGCGCTCGTCAACGAGAATAAAGGTTACGCGTGGC
Organism: Vulcanimicrobiota bacterium; assembly: GCA_963815165.1. Taxonomy (GTDB): domain Bacteria; phylum Vulcanimicrobiota; class Vulcanimicrobiia; order Vulcanimicrobiales; family Vulcanimicrobiaceae; genus Cybelea. The sequence goes on along the minus strand of CAWFFL010000002.1, from coordinate 236,883 downwards.
CCTCCAGCGTCGATTCGATTCCCACTTCGGCGGGTCAAGAGGATCACGTCAGCATGGGCATGACGTCGGCGAATAACTTGCCGCGGGTCTTGGAGAACGTCGAAGGCGCGCTGGCCTGTGAGCTGCTCGGCGCTCTCGCGGCTACGGAGCTGCGGCGGCCGCTACGTTCCGGCCGCGGAACTCAAGCCGCCTACGAGGCGGCGCGGGCAACGATCGCGCCATGGATTGCCGACCGTCCTCCCGCGCCCGATATCGTCGCAGCGCGCGAGTTGATTCGCTCGCAGCGCCTCGTTCGTGCCGCCGAAACCGCCATCAACCGTCAATTATAATGTTATGTTGAACTGCAAATACGCGTTAAACGGGTTGGGCAACACGAAGGCGTTGGTGTCGGCGTATGCCGGGATGTACGGTTGCGCGAAGGCGGGATTCAACGGCACGCGGTTCGCCTTGACGTCGTTTGGCGAGCTTCCGTTGTAGAAGTTTGAGACGTAGTAGTAGTTACTTGCGTATCCGCACGTGTAACTATTTGGTGGGAACTGCTTGGTCCAGGGTTCCGACGAGCCGCCGAAGCATGCGTTGATAAGGTTCGCGAGTAAGACATTGACCTTCACGCGTGGCGTTATTTGATATCCGATCTGCGTGCTGAAGTTCAGTTGGTTTGGCTGACGGAACATGCCGAAGCTGTCGAACTGGCCGGTCTCCGGGTTTGGAATGAAGAGCTCGCCCGCGGCAATTCCGCTTTGTGTGGCGGCGAGCCCGCACGTAACATAGTTTGCTTGCAGACCACGATGCAATGCGCCCGGGATGTTCGCCGAGTTGGCGCTGCACGTTCGCGGATCGATACCGATTACGTCGGCCGGATTGCCGTAGAGCTCACCTTCGTTGAATGTGACCGCCGGCGTAATCGTAAACCGATTGTGCTTGTAATTAACGATCGCGCTCAGTACGTTGGGTGAGAGGTAGGCAAAGTCGAGACCAACCGGGTACCAGCCGTTGCGATCGAGCAGCGGCTGCGGCGCCATCGCGTAGTACGGATTCCAAATCGGCGGATTGTAGTGAGGATTGAGCTGGACGCAGGCCGGATCCGGATAGACGTTCCCATGATGGTTCTCGTAGCATTGTGAGCCGCCGCCGGCTTTCGTCAGGCCATTGAAATTTGCGATGCTTTGATTGTACGGATCGATCGGGTTGATCGGCGTGCCCGGATAGTCGTTCCATCGCTCCGCGGAGTTTGTATACGTATAGGAGATCAGGAGCGAGAGTCCGTTCTTGCTGAAGTCGCCTTTGGTGAACTCCGTTTCGACCCCATCCACCCGTTCCACGCCCGAGTTGAGGCCGCCGGCGAGGCCGAACGGCAGCGAAATGCTGTAAACCTGGTTGGTCGCGTACCGATAATACGGCGTCACTTTGATCGACATATCGGTGCCCTTGAACCGGCGCTCGAACGAGAAATCGTAGTTGTTAGAGTATTGTACCTGCGCGTTGTGGAGGGGCGTCGTAAAGCCATACTGCCAAAAGGCCTGGAAGAGGTCGTACGCGAGGTTGTTGTCCCTGGCGTTGTACTGTATCTGATAGGTCTCGGGCTCTTGTGCGTACCGCGCGGCAGAAAACCGCAGCACTGTTTCGGGATTGACGGTATACGTCGCTCCGATTTGCGGCGTGAACGCATAACTGGCGACCGATGAGGGATAGTTGTTGCTGAGCAGCAGATGCCCGTCTTTGCCGTCGGGATGGACGGTCTGAACCGGGTGTGCCGGAATCGTAGAGTCGAGCGGGCAGTCGAAGCCGATAAAAGGCGTCGGCGGTTTTCCGCTCGCCGGCTTGGACGGAATGAAATACGGTGCTAGTGTGATCGGATTATAGCAGAACTCGTTCTGACCGGCTGTGAACCAAAAGTCTTGACCGTCATTGTTGGTGTTGGCGAGATTGTATTCGTAGATCTCGTCACGAAGTCCGATGTTAACGTTAAGTTTGTCGGTCGGCGTCCAGAGGTCTTGCAATGCGACGGCCGTGAAGTTCGGTTCGACGGTGTTGAGAAAGCCGGAGTTTCCGGTGTAGGTAACTTTCCAGTTCGCGCCCGGGATCGTCGGGCCGGGCGTCGGATTGTAGAAGTAGCCGCTCGTCAGCGGACTATTGCACGGCGCGGGCTGCCCTTGCTGGTAGGTCTCTCCCAGATACGTGCCGGTTTCGTATGCGAAGCATTGGCGCCCGTTCGTGAGATTCGTCGCCGACGTGAACGGAGTGTTATTGAAGTTATTGTTGTTGTAACGGTTCGTCGTGGCCGTCACGTAATTCGCGTCGAACGTCAGAAGATGTTGCGCGCTAAGCTGATCGCCGAACGAGCCGGCGAGGCCACGGGTGTGCGACTCGAGCTCGTAATCGTAGCTCAAGGCACCGAAGCCAAAGAACGGAGTTCCATAGCTTAGTGCGCTGGCCTGCAGCCAATCGGAATAGAAGCTGTAGCCGTAAATTCGAAAGTACGCGTTCGAACCCATATTGTGCTGATATTGCAATTTGAAGATTGACGCATCGTTCCAATACGAATCGCGATTGTCGGGCGGAACGGCCGAGAAGGTTCCCGCCGCGCACTGCCCCGGCACGGGAGCCGTTCCGTAAAAGCCGTACGGATCGATGTTTGCGCAGCGATTGCCGGGGGAGCTGGGGGCAAAATACGGGACGTCGGAAAGGCCGTTTGCGTTCTCTCCAAAATGCGTTCCGCTTGGCCAGGTCACGACGTCGGGCCAGAGCTCCGGGATCGATCGACCGTATAAGACCTGGCTGAGCTGGGTGATGACGTTTGGCCCGAGATCGTTCTGCGAGCTATAGAACTGCGTTTGGAGCGCCACGACGTTGTAAAGCACTTGAATGTCGTCACGGCCCGAGTCGTGATGATGGGGAATACCGAAGTGAAAGTTGAGCACGTTCTCGCGGTCGGCAATGTTGGAGACGCCGAACGCGTTGTAAGCGGGAGTAATCGTTTGGTAGCAGCCCGGGTTATCTTTCTGACTCACGCCGGGCGGCAATGCGACCGGTCCCGGAAAACCCTTGTAGCCGTACGGATTGTAGACTGGCGAAGGATTCGCACCTGAATAAAAAGCCGGATTCGCAGAAAAGCTGTAATTGCACGATGGAAAGACGCCGGCGAAGGGCAAGTTCACGGTGTTGAAGGCGATCGCCGGGTAGCCCCAGACGTCGCCGAGGTTCGAACCGTTGAACTGATCGAGATAACGGTAATCCTGATTGTAGCCGCCTATGCCGACGTAGTAGGAGAAGTTTCGATCCGGAGTGGCGCCCCCGGCTTCCACTTGAAAGTTGTGATAATAGGTCGTCGATCCGATGCCGCCGCTCACGGTCGCGAATCCGGGGTACGTTCCGGTCTTGATTACCTGGTTGATAAATCCGGCGAGGCCGCTCGTGCTTTCGCCGACGGTGCCGCCGCCGGCGTAGACTTGCAGCTCCTGTTGGCCCAGCGTTCCCGCCGTGCTGCCGGGATAGTTGTCGAACGATCGGTTGACCGGGACGCCGTCGAACTCGTAGCCGACTTGATCGAAGTTGCCGCCGCGGATATATACGATTTCGTCCCAGCCTTGTTGATTGGGCGGAACGAACGTTCCCGGCACCGCAGCAATTGCGGAATAGGCGTTGTTGAGATTGCCGCCGCCGCCAAGTCCGCTCGCCGCTTGCGTCACTACGGTATTCACCGAATAAACGTCATTCGTGGTGCCGGGCTTCACGAGGTCCATCGACGAGCGTGCCGTCACGTGCGCGATCGTGCGCAACGACGGTGCGAGCGCGACGCGAATCGTCTGCACTTGATCGGCAAAGACCGAAATGCCCGTCAGCGACGCAGTGTCGTAACCGTTCTTTGAAGCAGTGAGCGTGTAGGTGTCGGGAGCGAGTGTGAGCAGAGCAAAGCGCCCCGACGCGTCGGTCTCGACGATGGCCGTCTGCGACGGACTCGTTGCGAGGATGCGGGCTCCTGCAAGAGGCGCCGCTTTCGTGCTGACCACGACGCCGGTAATCGAGCCCGTCGTTCCGGCGTCCGCGCGAAAGACGCCCGCGGCAACGAGTGCCGCGAGCGCGAAAATATGAATCGATCGTCCGAGCGAGTGCAGCATCCGCCTGCGTTCGCGAATTCCAAAGCCGTGTCATCCTGAGCGGAGTCGAAGGACGAGCTTGTCGAAGCAAACTCGCCATGACCGTAGCAGTAGGACCTCGCACTGTCCGGGCGCCGCGCGGAACCGAACTGTCGTGCGCCGGCTGGCCGCAAGAAGCCGCACTGCGCATGCTGATGAACAACCTCGATCCCGAAGTCGCCGAACGTCCCGACGACCTCGTCGTTTATGGCGGAAACGGGCGAGCCGCGCGTTCCTGGGAGGCTTTTGACGCAATCGTTCGGACGTTGCGGCGTTTAAAGGGCGACGAGACGCTAATCGTTCAGAGCGGCAAGCCGGTGGCGGTCTTCAAAACGCATGCACGCGCGCCGCGGGTCCTGATCGCCAATGCAAATCTCGTGCCGAAGTGGGCGGACTGGAGCGTCTTCCGGGAGCTCGAAGCGCAAGGGTTGACGATGTACGGCCAGATGACGGCCGGTTCGTGGATTTACATCGGTACGCAAGGCATCCTACAAGGCACGTACGAGACCTTTGCCGAGCTCGCGCGCCGGCATTTCGGAGGCTCGCTCCAAGGCAGAGTAACGCTGACGGCCGGCGTCGGCGGTATGGGCGGAGCGCAGCCGCTTGCTATTACGATGAACGAAGGCGTCTGCCTCATCGTTGACGTCGATCGCGCTCGGCTCGAGCGCCGGCAAGAGCTGCGATATCTCGACCGAGTCGTCGAATCGCGCGAAGAGGCTCTGCGCGAAGTTGACCGAGCTCGCGCTGCGCGGCAGGCGATCTCGATCGGTTACGAAGGCAACGCGGCGGTCGAATTCCCCGAACTCTACGCGCAGCGGTTTCCGCCCCGACGCCGTGACCGACCAAACCTCAGCGCACGACTCTGCTCAACGGTTACGTTCCGGCGGGACTCACGTTGATCGAAGCTGCGACGCTCCGCGTCGCACGACCCGCACGAATACGAGCGCCGCGCTCTGGAGAGCTGCGGCGCGCACGTGCAAGCTATGGTGCAATATCTCGATGCCGGGGCAGTCGTCTTTGACTATGGGAACAACCTGCGCGCGCAGGCGCAGCGCGCCGGATTCGAGCCGCGCGTTTGCCTTTCCGGGTTTCGTTCCCGCGTTTATTCGGCCACTATTCTGCCGCGGTTCCGGCCCGTTTCGATTTGCCGCGCTCTCGGGGGATGACAGCGACATCGCTCGTTGCGACGAAAAACTGCTCGAGCTCTTTCCCGAGAACGCCTCGCTCGGTCGCTGGATTCGCCTTGCGAGGGAACGCGTAGCATTTCAAGGTCTGCCGGCGCGCATCTGCTGGCTGGGATACGGCGATCGCGCGCGAGCAGGGCTCGCTTTCAACGATCTCGTCCGCAACGGCGAGGTCAAAGCGCCGATCGTCATCGGACGCGATCATCTCGACACCGGCAGCGTTGCCTCTCCCTATCGCGAGACCGAATCGATGCGCGACGGCAGCGATGCCATCGCGGATTGGCCGATACTCAATGCATTGCTCAACACCGCCGCAGGCGCCCATTGGGTAAGCTTCCATCACGGCGGCGGCGTGGGCATCGGCTATAGTCTTCATGCCGGAATGGTCGTCGTGGCCGACGGCAGCGACGACGCGCGCGAGCGCCTCGGTTGTGTCCTCACGACCGATCCCGGTATGGGTGTCGTTCGCCACGCCGACGCCGGGTACGACGATCGCGATCGAAACCGCCGACTCCCAAAACCTCGACTGGCGCCTGTAGCGTCGGGTGTCATCCTGAGGATGCGAGCGCGATGCGAGCGTCTCGAAGGGCGGTAGCGTGCCCGATCAGCCACGTTTGATCCGTCCGCGCCAAAACGGTCATCACTTGCGATACCGACGCTCCGCAATGCGGCATCGGCTTCGAGCAGCTCGGGCGCATCGACGATGCGGTGATCGAAATAGAGGACGGCAAGATCGTTTCGTTGTCACGCTGAGCCGGAGTCGAAGCGGGACCCGAGGATGAACATGAAATCGATCTTCCGCGACTGTGTGGTCGTGCCGGGTTTTGTCGATGCGCACGCGCATCCGCTCTTTGCCGGCGATCGCGAGCCCGACTTTGCCGCACGGATACGCGGCGAGCAGCCGTCGCTCGGGATGCTCTACACCGTCGAGCGCACACGCGAAGCGTTGCTGAAGCCGCAAGCGTTTTATGAAGAAACGGTCCGGCCCAGATTGCAGATGATTCTCGCGCATGGTACGACGACCCTTGAAACCAAAACGGGCTACGCGCTGCACAAACCGGGCGAATCGGCATTGCTCGATCTGATCGCGGAACACTGCGACGATCCGGACGTCCCGCGTCTCGTCGCGACGTTTCTCGGCGCCCACGCGCTTCCGCCGGAGTTCACGCGCGAGGAGGCTTTCGTCGATTACCTGATCGACCAAGTGATTCCGGCAGCCGCATCGCACGGCGCCGTTTATGCCGATGCCTTTTGCGAGCCCGGATTCTTTTCGCCCGAACAAACGCGCCGTTATCTGAATGCGGCGCGACTGCGCGGCATGCGATTGCGCGTGCACTGCGACGAAATGGCGTATGGCGGTGCGGCAGAAATGGCCGCGCAGCTCGACGTCGACGCGGTCGACCACTGCAACTATATTCGGAAGTACGACGTCGGCGTCATCGCGCAGCGCGGCATCGTTACCGTAGCGTGCCCGGCAACGATTGCTTATCTCGACCTCCCGCAACGTGCGCCCGTACGCGCATTGCTCGAAGCGGGCGGCAGCGTCGCACTCGCAAGCGATTACAACCCCGGTACGTCGCCATGCTTCAATCTGCAAACCGTCGCGTATTTCGGCCGCAAGTTTTTCGGGCTTTCGGCCGCCGAAGCGCTCTACGCTGTCACCCGTGCGGCGGCACACTCTTTGCGCGCCGATGCGGGACGCATCCGTTCGGGCGCACCCGCCGATCTCGTGGCGTTGCAGATCGAAACACCCGATGAGTTCGGCTGGCAGTTCGGCGGCAATCTGGCACGAGCGGTATTCAAAGGCGGCGTCCCAGTCGCTTTGTGCTCGGGATGACGCAAGACGAGCTCGTGCGCTGCGGGCGCGCCATCGTGTCCGGAGAGCTGCGTGAAGATTACGCGTTTCTGGTCCGCGACGGCGTCATCAACGCGGCTGGTGATTATCGTGAAGTGCGGCAAGGCTCGCAAAGCGTTACGGAGAGATCGTTTCCTGCGGACCGTCTCGTCGTGCCGGGGTTCATCAACGGGCACAGTCACGCGTATCAGATCCTTCTCCGCGGATGGGCCGACGATTGGCCGTTTGCGAAGTGGCGCAGCGACGCCCTCTATCGCGTCGTGCCGCAACTGACGCCCGACGACGTTTATTGGACCTTCGTCGCGGCGTTTTCCGAGATGCTCGCGGCGGGAATCACGACGGTTGCTGAGTTTTTTACCTCAACGGCGCCGGCAACGCGCACGCGGAAGCCGCAATCCGCGCAGCCCACGACACGGGCATCGGCCTCGTGTTCGCACGGACGTGGATGGACGCCGATTACGCACCTCCGGAGTTTCGCGAAAGCACCGAAACTGCCGCCGAACGGACGCGCGAGCTGATCCACCGCCATCCCGGGGCAAACGTTTGCGTTGCGCCGCACTCGCTCCATGCCGCGTCCCACGAGATGATTCGTGCCGCGGCCGAGTTCGCGCGCGAGCAGGACTGCATGCTGCACGTGCACGTTGCCGAGGCTCCCTACGAAGGCCGGGCGACGCAAGGCAAATACGGACGGACACCCATCGCGCTGCTCGACGAGCTCGGCGCGCTCAACGAGCGCACCGTCGCTATTCACGCGATCTATCTAACCGACGACGACGCAAACTTGTTGGCGCGCAGCGGGGCGCGCGTCATCCACAATCCGATGACGAACCAATATCTCGGCGACGGCATCTGTGACGTGATGCGCTTGCAGTCGCTCGGCGTCACGATGGGTCTGGGAACCGATGCCGACGTTCGACCGTCGCTCATCGACGAGATGCGCGCGGCCGCGCTGCTGCAGAAGATTCTGCACCTCGACGGCTCCGCATTCGGCGCGTCACGGGCTTTCGCGCTTGGCACCGCCGAAGGGGCCCGCGCGCTGCGAATGTGCCGGCCGGCGATCTCCTCGTCGGTATGCGTGCAGATTACGTCGTGCTCGATGCATCGAAGATCGATCCGTGGTCGCCTCCGCTCAACGCCTTGATCTATCGCGGCGACGACGCGTGGGTGCAAGCAACTTTCGTCGAAGGCCGGCGCATTTACGTTGGCGAGCCGTCGGCGATAGCGCAACGGGCACGTGAGGCGACCTCGACGATCGCGAAGCGGGTTTCTGCATAACGTTGCGTGAAATCGGCAGCCCATGTGGAAGCCGACGATCGTTGCAGCCCTCGTCGCCATCGCCGCGTTGAGCGGCTGCCGAGGCGGTAAGCCGAGCGGCACCGTGAACTCGACCTCAACGGCAGCAGCTCCAGCAGGCGCCGCGGCGCACGCTACCCCGCCCGCGTGCAACGGGCAGGAGGCCGTTTGGGTGCTGGGGGATGCGAAGGTCTTTCTCGTTCCGGGCGACCGGCTCTATGGAAAGACGAAACGCGGACATTATCTTTGTCTGTCCGATGCCCAGGCGGAAGGCTATAAGCCGGCTCGCCGCCCCTTCCGTCATCGTCGACGCCACGACAAGCTATTTTCCGTCTAGGCGCGCGTCCTAGGCGCGCGTCGGCACCGATCAAGCAAGTGCGTGCAAGCACTTGCATTCAGTCAGGGGCCCCATGCTAAACTGCGTGCAAGTACCCACTTGCATGAATTTATTGGAATGATTCTCGGTCGGCTGCGTCTTCTATTTGGATCCGCGGTCCTGGCGCTGACGACGCTCGGGGCGACCGCGTCGAGCGGCTCTCCGGCCACACCCTCGAGCGCCCATGCCATCATCGCGCGAATGGCGGACCGGAATCCGACGCTGCGCTCCTATCGCGCTCGGGTTCACGTCGACATTCGGATGTATAGTTTTCCGTACTTGGCGCCCAAGCTCGACGGAACGTCATATTTCAAGCGCCCCAACTTCTACGTTGTCGTCTTCGACCGCATGCCGAGCTACGCGCGCGGCTTCGGTCGTCTTTTCAATGATATCGGCAATCCTCGGGCCTGGGAGCGCGATCAGAACGTGACGATCGACGGGATGGCGTGGCTTGCGAACCGCCCGGTCATCGTGCTGCGACTCACCAAAAAGATCCACAGCGATATTCTGGACCACACGCTGGCGTACGTCGATCCCACCAGCTACGCCCTTTTGCAAATGGAATGGTACTACACGAGCGGCGGTAAGATCACGATGACGCAGTATTACCGCGCGCAGGGCGACTACTCGGTGATCGTACAGCAGCACGCAACCATCAACATTCCGCACGTACGTGCCGTGGCCGATGCGTCGTACGGCACGTACGAGACGAACGTGCCGATTGGAACGGGGAATGCCTTCCCATGATCGAGACGCGACGGCCAATCGAAAACGGTCGATCTACTTCACCGGAGGAAACGCGCGAGCGAATCCTCGTCGCGGCGCGCGACGTGATCGGCCGCAAAGGCAAACGCGGCGCCACGACCCGCGAGATTGCGGAAGTCGCGGGCGTCAACGAGGCGACGCTCTTTCGCCACTTCGGACACAAAGAAGCACTGCTCGTCGCGTGCGCTCAGCACTTTTGCGGTTTTCTCGAGCTTGCCGACGTTTCGGCGCAGCTCACCGGCGACTTGCGCGATGATCTCTTCGCGCTCGCGCGCTTGATGTTCGCTCGCTTCGAATCCGCGCAGGACATGATTCGCTGGTCGCTGGTAGAGCAGGACTACGAAAAAGATATTTTTGCGGAAACCGCGTGGCGGCCACAGCTTGCCATCGTCGGGATCATGACGGCTTTCATGCAGCGCCGCATCGCCGCGAACGAGCTCGAGGGTGACGCTCAGAAGCTCGCCATGGTCTTCTTGGGCTTGATCTTTATGCACGCGCTCGGCAGCAAGAAGTTTCCGGATTCGCCGCTTCATCGCGGCGATCCGCACGAGGCGCTGCACTTCTACGTCGACGTATTTCTGAACGGGGTAAGGAAGCAATAATGGATACGCGAGAGGTCGATCAACAAAAATCGGTGACGCGTCCGAAAGGAAACGGCGCCGGCCCGGCGACGCGCGAAGGGCGCGAAGCCGGACGTCGAGGAGTCGCGTCCGCGTCCGCGCCGCCGCGTCATCGTCGCGATCGTCGCGGTCGTCGTGATCGCCGTCGCGTTGATTTGGGGGCTGCCGTGGTTGAACTTCATGCTCGCCCACGAAGGAACGGACGACGCGCACGTCGCGGCCGATGAGGCGGCCGTTACGAGCAAGATTCCCGAGCGCATCGAAAAGATTCTGGTCGACACGAATCAACCGGTTCGTCGGGGACAGCTCTTGATCGTACTCGATAACAAAGATGAGCTCGCGAAGCTGCGCCAGGCGCAAGCACAATACGATCTCGCAATGGCGAATCAGCGCGCGACGACCGAACAAGGCCAAGGCGGCATCACGCAGGCCAGCGGGCAGATCCAAAACGTGCAGGCGCAAGTTCCGGTCGCGCAAGACGTGGTTGCTCAGGCCAACGCGCAGTTGCGTGCCGCGCAAGCGCAAGTGCCGGCGGCGCAGCAAGCGTACGACAAGACGCAGGCGGATCTCAATCGCGCCACGTCGCTGGTGAGCACCGGCGACGTTGCATCGCAGCAACTCGACGCTGCGCGAGCGCAAGCCGCGGGCGCAGCCGCCCAGCTGCGGGCCGCGCGCGACCAAGTTAGTGTTGCGCAGGCCAACGTCGCCGCCGCACAAGGGCGCGTCGAGGCGGCGCAAGCCGGTGTATCCGAAGCGACCGGTGCGCTAACGACCGCACAGGGTAAGCTCGAGCAAGCCGCCGACCCTAGTCAAGCCGAGGCCGCGTCGGCACAACTTTACCTTGCGAAGCAGAATCTAGCCTACACGCGCATCTACGCGTCGACCGATGGCTACATCGGCGAAAAGAGCGCGGAAGTCGGGCAAGTTATCGGCGCGGGGATAACGCTCATGACGATCGTTCCAAACCGCGTCTACATTACGGCGAACTATAAAGAGACGCAGATGGGCAGAATGCGGGTCGGACAGCCGGTCGAAATTCGCGTTGACGCCTATAAAGGCGTGACCTTCAAGGGACACGTTGCCTCGATCAACCCGGCTTCGGAGAACACGTACGCGCTCGTGCCGGCGCAGAACGCGAGCGGAAACTTCGTCAAAGTCACGCAACGGATTCCGGTGCGCATCGACGTCGACGATCAGCGTTCCGACATGCCGTTGCGCCCAGGTATGAGCGTCGAAACCTACGTCCGCGTAAAGTAACGCCCCTAGTGTTCGGTACGTACGAGAGCGCGGTCGTAGAGTACGGCTGGCGTAGGTCCATCATCAGCATTGCGGTCATCACTGCAACGCTGCTCGAAATTATCGACGTCACGATCGTCAACGTCTCGCTGCCGAACATTCAAGGCAACTTCGGCGTCGGCGTCGATCTGGGCGCGTGGGTCGTCACAGCCTATCTCATCGCGAACGTCGTCGTCATTCCGCTCAATCCGTGGTTTGCCGCGCGATTTGGGCGGCGCCAGTATTTTTTCAGCTCGATCTGTATCTTTACGGCCGCCTCGTTGATGTGCGGACTTTCGAATAGCCTGGGCCAGCTCGTCTTTTGGCGATTGATCCAAGGGTTGGGCGGCGGGGGCCTAATCGCCACCTCGCAAGCCATTCTGCGCGACACGTACGGTCTCAAAGAGCAGGGCAAAGCGCAGGGCGTCTTTGCGCTGGGCGTCATCGTCGGTCCGGCGTTGGGGCCGGTCATCGGCGGCTGGATCACCGATAACTGGAATTGGCACTGGATTTTCTTCATCAACATTCCGATCGGCATCATCGCGGCCTCGCTCGTCTGGAACTTCTTGCGAAATCCCGCCAAGCCGCAATACCGCAGGCTCGACTGGATCGGACTGATCCTGATGTGTATCGGCTTGGGTTCGATGCAGTTCGTGCTCGAGAACGGTCAACAGTACGATTGGTTCGACGACGCGCGCATCCGGTGGTTCACGTTCTTTTCGATTACCGGCCTCGCCGCGTTCGTTTGGTGGACTCTGCGCTCGACGATTCCGGTTGTCGACCTACGAGTCTTGAAGCTGCGTCAAGTCGCGGCGGGAAGCATTTTGGGCGCCGTCTTGGGCGTCAGCCTTTACGGGTCGATCATCATCCTTCCGCAGTATCTGATCAACTCGCTCGGATTCACGGCAACGCTCTCTGGCGCCACCGTGATGATTCGTGCCGGCGCGGTGCTCGTCTTTACGCCGCTGACGGCCATATTGACGCAGCGCGGTCTGGTCGACGCGCGTCTTCAAGCGGCGATCGGCTTTGTTTTGCTCGCGATATCCAATTGGCTGTTGGGCAGCATCACGACTCCAGTCTCCGATTTTCATAGTCTCGTCTTGCCGTTGATCCTCAGCGGAATCGGTCTCGCGCAAATCTTCGTGCCCCTTTCCGTTGCGGTAATCGGCAGCGTGCCCGATAAGCTAGTGCCGTCAACGGCAGCGTTCTTCAATTTATCGCGCCAAATCGGCGGCAGCGTCGCCGCGGCGGTGCTGATCACGCTCTTGGTGCGTGGCTTCACGGTGCATCAGACGGAGCTCGCCTCGAGTCAGACGCTCGGCCACGCTCCGACCGAACGGTACGTTCAGCTGCAGGGCGGCGTGCAAAATCGCGGCGCAATGCAGCGACTCGCCGTTTTGGTAGAGTCACAATCGGCCGTCGAATCCTACGCCGATACGTCGCGCTGGGTGGCGGTGATCACGCTGGGCCTTGCACCGCTGGTCCTGCTGTTGAGGCGTCCGCGAATCGGGACGGCGCTGGCCGAATGAGAACGATTCGCAAACGCACGCTTTGCGCGCCCGTTGCCGTTATGGCCATCGTGCTTGCCGCGCTGCCGCTGCAGCCGACCTCGGCCCAGCTCGACGATCCGCTTCCGAGCAGCGCGGCGATTCCGACCGAAATTCCGACGATGGTGATGCCGGCAGTTCCCACCGTCGCGCCCGGCTATCGCGCACCGCAGACGGCACCGAGCGCCTCGGTCATCGGCGTAACGCAGCAGCCCTTCGTCGCTATTTCGCTGCAAGACGCGATCGCGATGTCGCTGCTGAGCAACACGAATCTGGCGATCTCGGCGTCGAACTTCCGCATCGCGCATTACAACATCGCGCAGGTGAAGGGCGCCTACGACGTTGCGCTGCATCTGCAGCCGCAGTCGAATTACTCGGTGAATCCGCCGCAAAACTTTCTTGCGGCCGGCCCCGGCGAAGCGGGCATCTATACCCCAGGTCCAATCGTCACGAGCGGGCCGGGAAACATCGTTCAGCACCAATCTGCCTTCGGCTACGGCCTAAGCGGCCAAACCGAAAACGGAACGAGCTATCAAGCCGGCATCGAGCAGAGCCGAACCTACAATAACACGCTCTTCAACGCGTTCAACCCGCAGTATCTCGCAACGCTGAATCTCGCGGTGAATCAGCCGCTGCTCAAGAATTTCGGCATGAACGCGACGAAGCGCCAACTGAAACTCGCCGTCATCAACGGTGACGCCGGTATCGCCCAGACTCTCATCGACGCATCCAACACGATTGCGCAAGTCGAAGATGCCTACTGGGATCTGGTGGCGGCTTGGCGCAACGTCGCGATCCAAGAGGTTGCGCTCAAGGATGCCATCACGCAACAGCAGAGCAACGTTCGTTTGGCTCAGCGCGGCGCCGGCGCGCCGATCGACGCCGTCGAATCGCAGACGCAGGTCTCCGAATTTCCAAACGAGCGTTTTCCAAGCTTTGCAACGTGTTTCTGAGCTGCAGAACAAGCTCAAGGGGCTCATTGCTTCAAATGCGGGCGATCCGATCTGGGCCGCCAATTTGGTTCCGTCGACTTCGGTCGCCCAGCTTCCCAGCGCCGGCGATCTCACGACGATAATCGCGGAGGCCAAGGCGAATCGCCCCGAGGTTCGGCAAGCTCTCGATCGTCGCCTCGCGGCTGCTGTTGACGTCGCCTACGCCAAGAATCAATCGTTACCGCAGGCCGACGTGCAGGCACAGTATCAAAGCAACGGTTTTGCTGGAATTCTTGCTCCCGTTCCGCTTTTCATCAGCAGCTTTTGCACCGGGCAGGTGGGTAACGGGGGCTTAGGTCTGCCCCATTGTCCCACGCCGCCACCCAATACTCAAGGAACGATGCCGTGGGCCTATCACAACATGTGGGCAGGCTACTTCCCGACCTTCAATATTGCGATGATCGTCGGATATCCGCTCCAAGGCAATCTCGCACGTGGCGGACGTGGCCTCGCCAGCGAGGAGACCACACAGGCCAAGATCCTCATGCAAGGAGTCGAGGAGCGAATCGGTGCGGAGGCGCGTAACGCCCTGCAAACGTATCAGTCGGCGTTATCCAAGCTTGGCGCCGCGCGACAAGCACGCGAATCGGCCGAAGTCGTCTATGCAAGCGAGTTACGTAAGTTTCACAGCGGCGAATCTACGACGTTCCTTGTGCTGCAGCGTCAAGTCGAGCTGGAGCAAGCGCGCGGAAGCGAACTGCGGGCGCAAACACAGCTGAACGAATCGATCGTTGAGCTGCAGCGCGTTCAAGGCTCCCTTCTCACGACGAACGGCGTCAACGTTCAGACCTTGGGAAGCCAGGTCGTCGCGCACTAGAAATTCCGTATTGTGAAGTCTAAACGCTTTTCTTCCATTATTGCGCTCGCCGCTCTCGCCGTGGCGCTATTGCCCGTTGCGCCGACCTCGGCGCAGCTCGACGATACCCTCCCGCGACGGGCGACGATTCCGACTGGCCTGCCGTCGCCGCAATTTCCGATGGTACCTAGCGTCGCGCCCGGTTATCGCGCGCCGCAAGTCGTTCCGAGCGCCGCCCAAATCGTCGGCGTCACACAGCAGCCGTTCGTCGGCATCGCACTGCAAGACGCCATCGCGATGGCATTGCTCAAGAACCCGAATCTGGCGGTGTCGGCCTCAAATGTCAGAATCGCGCGCTATAACATCGTGGCGAACAAAGGCGCCTACGACGTACAGCTCCAGCTCAAGCCGTCGTCGAGCTTCTCAGTTCAGCCGCCGCAAAACGCCTTCGAAGCCGGTCCGGGGCAGCTTGGAGCCTACACGCCGGTGCCCGGTCCGGGCGTTACGCCGGGAGTTACGTATACCACGGGCCCCGGCAACATCATCCAGCACGAGTCGGCCTTCCAATACGGCCTCGGCGGTCAGACAGAAAACGGCCTTACGTATCAAGCCGGTATCCAGCAAAGCCGCACCTACAACAACACGGTCTTCAATGCGTACAATCCATTTTACATTGCGACACTCAACGCGATCGTCACGCAGCCGCTGCTGAAAAATGCGGGAATGAATGCGGCCAAACGCCAGCTGAAGCTCGCCTTCGTCAACGCCGACTCGAGCGCAGCGCAAGCGCTGATCGACGCCTCCAATACGATCTCCCAAGTCGAGAACGCGTATTGGAATCTCGTGGCTGCCTGGCGCAACGTAGCCATTCAAGGCGAGGCCCTGCACGCGGCGATCTTGCAGCAGCAGAGCAACGTTCGGCTCGCGCGTCGCGGCGCGGCCGCGCCGGCCGACGTCTCTGAGGCGCAAACGCAAGTCTCAAACTTTCAGAATAACGTTTTCTCGGCGCTCCAAACGGTATCACAGCTCCAGATCGCACTCAAGAGCCTCGTCGTCGCCGATCCCGCCGATCCGATCTGGGTCGCAAATCTCGTGCCGTCGACGTCGGTTCTGCAGCTGCCGTCGGCCGATGACTTGGCGACTATTATTGAAAAGGGACGGAGACTTCGTCCGGAGGTTCGCCAGGCTCACGACAAGCAGCTCGCGGCCGACATCGATCGCATGTTTGCGGTCAACCAATCGCTGCCGCAGGCCGACGTGCAGGTTCAATACCTGAGCAACGGCTTCGCCGGCATCCTGGCTCCCGTTCCAGGTTTCTTGCTCAACGAATGCTTTAACGTTTCCAGGCTGCTGTCGTGCCCCACGCCGCCCCCAAATACCCAAGGCGCGATGCCATTTGCGTACCACAATATGTGGGCCGGCTACTTTCCGACGTTCAATACCGCACTCATCGTCAGTTATCCGATTCAAGCCCATCTCGCGCGCGGCATGCAAGGTGTCGCGAAAGAAGAAGAGCTCCAGGCGAAGATCTTGATGGAAAGCGTTGACGAGCGCATCGGCGCAGAAGCACGCAATGGCCTGCAGAGTTATCAGTCGGCACTCGCTAAACTCAACGCCGCCCGTAAGTCCCGTGGGGCTGCTGAAGCCGTCTATGCGAGTGAAGTGCGCAAATTCAACCATGGGGAGTCCACGACGTTTCTCGTGCTGCAGCACCAAGTTCAATTGGAAGAGGCGCAAGGCTTGGAACTGCAAGCGCAAACACAGCTTAATCAATCGATCGTCGAGCTGCAGCGCGTCGAGGGAACGATTCTGAGCGGTAACGGTGTAAACTTACAGATGCTCGGGACGGGCACGCTCGCGCACTAAATGACATCGCATCGTAAATCGGGGCTCGCCCCGGCATTCGTCGCCCTCGCGGCTATCGTGCTCTCGACGCTCCCGATTCAACGCACGTCGGCCCAAATGAACGATGCGCTGCCGCGTCGCGCGCTGTTGCCGACGCCATTTCCGACCGCCAGCTTACCCGCGCCGCCGACCGTCGCTCCGGGATATCGCGCGCCGCAGGCGGAGCCGACCAATCCGGGCATCATCGGCGTAACGCAGAATCCTTTTGTCGGCATTGCGCTCCAGGATGCCATTGGAATGGCGCTGCTGAAGAACCCCAACCTAGCGGTGTCGGCTTCGAACGCGCGCATCGCGCGCTACCGCGTGGTCGAGGCCAAGGCGAACTTCGACGCGACTCTTCACGTCGAACCGGCCACGAACTTCTCGGTGACACCGCCGGAGAATCTCTTTTTCGCGGGCCCCGGAGTAGGAGGCTACGGATATACGTGCCTTCCAGAGCGCATCTTTGCTACGCCGGGCCCGTGTTCGACGACCGGACCCGGCAACATTATCCAGCACCAGTATTCGTTTCAATCCGGCGTCAGCGGACAAACCATCAACGGTATGCAATGGTCCGCGGGCATCACCCAAACTCGAACCTACAACAACGTCATCATCAATACGTTTAATCCCTACTATCAAGCGACGCTCGACCTCTCCGTGACGCAGCCCTTGCTGAAGAATGCCGGGATGAATGCCGTGAAGCATCAGTTGAAGCTGGCCTTCATCAATGCGGATTCCGATGACGCTCAGACGCTGGTCGACGCCTCCAACACGATCGCGCAGGTCGAGGACGCCTATTGGGATTTGGTCGGGGCGTGGCGCGACGTCGCCATTGAAGAGGATGCGCTGCATGAGGCCGTCGAGCAGCAACGAACCGTCGTTCGACTCGCACGCCGAGGTGCGGCAGCCGCAATTACTGCGACCGAAGCAGAAACCCAGGTCGCCAATTTTCAGTCGGAAGTCTTCTCGGCGCTGCAAACGGTTTCGCAGCTGCAAAACCAGCTCAAGAGCCTCATCGTTACCGATCCCGGCGATCCGATTTGGAACGCAAATCTCGTCCCATCATCGCCGGTGCAAACTTTGCCAAGCACCGGAGATCTGCAGGGCGTCGTGGCGTTAGCCGGCCGGTTGCGACCCGAAGTTCGCCAGGTCGTCGATCAATGGCGCGTGGCCGATTTGGACATGAAATATGCGAAGAATCAGGCGTTGCCGCAAGCCGATGTCGTCGTACAGTACTTCAGCAATGGCTTCGCCGGCATTCTGCAGCCGATTCCTAATTTCGAAGCAGATGCCTGCGGTAACCTACCCGCCGGCTGCCCAACGCCGCCACCGAATTCGCAAGGCAACATGACACAGGCTTTCCACAATATGTGGACCGGCGCATACCCCGAATTCAACATCGCGCTCGTGGTGAACTTTCCACTCGAGAACACGTTCGCTCGTAGTCTGAAACAAATCGCAAGTCAGGAGCAAGATCAGGCTCAAGTTCAGCGGCAGAGCCTCGATCAACGCATTGAAAGCGAAGCGCGGAACGCGCTGCAAACCTATCAGTCAGCGCTCTCGCGACTCTCCAGCGCAGGCCAAGCGCGCGAAGCCGCCGAGTCGGTCTATGCCAGTGAGGTGCGCAAGTTCCACAACGGCGCCTCGACGACGTTCTTGGTGCTGCAGCGCCAGGTCGAGCTCGAACAAGCGCGCGGCCAGGAACTGCAAGCGCAAACGGATCTGAACAAAGCCGTGGTCGAGCTGCAGCGCGTTGAAGGCACCATTCTCCCCGACAACGGCGTGAAGCTGCAAAGCATCGGCACGAAAGCCTTGGCGACGGCGCAACCGTAACCGCAGGAACCGGGCTCTCGTTGCGGTGGCGAAAAAGTTATTATTTCCTGGTAGGCATCAAGGTGTAGGGCTGCCCGCGCCATCGGACCGTTCGGCCGAAGAGACTTGCAAACCAGACGGCGAGACTGAGAAAATCGCGAATCGGGATTAAGATTGCATCGTCGGCGCGCTTGACGCCGAGCGCGGCGGCACTCGAGTAGTGCAGCACGATCCGCAAGCCCAGCACGGCCGCCAAGAGCGGTACTCCCATCGCGGCGTTGTGCGAAACCGCAAGATATAAAAGGGCCAACGGCAGCGCGTACATGAGAAACGAGAAGGCATAACCGGCGGGCGCGAGAGCGAGGTTCGTGCGCGCCCAGCGCAGTTCGTGCGCCCAGAGCGCACCGAGGGTCGTCTCCGGAACGGTCGTGTGCACAACGTAGCTCGATAGCTCGATTCGTTTGCCGGACTCAGCCACGAGTTTACCCAGGGTGTGATCGTCGGCGATCGTCGCCCCGAGTGCCGCGATGCCGCCGATTGTATCGAGCACGCTGCGGCGCGCCGCCATTGTCGCGCCGAGGCAAAATCGCAGCGGTCCGATTGCGAGCGCGACGAGCACCGATGGTATGAAGAAATCCTCGATGTGCATCGCCCCGAGTCGCGAAACGATGCTTGCGTTTGGAATGCCGGCATAGAGACACGTCGCGGCGCCGACCTTTTCGCTGCCGAAGGCTGCAGCAAGCGCTTGCAGATAATCGCGTCCAACGCGAATATCGCTATCCGCAATCACGACGATTTCACCGCGTGGTTCCGCACCGGGTTTCGCCAAGTTCGCGATTTTTGGATTACTCATCTCGAGGTTTTGTCCGATGGCGATGCGCGTGCGTGAAGGAAATTCGATTGCGATGCGCTTCGCGATGACAAAGGCAGGATCGTCGCTCGAATGCAGGCATAAGACGACTTCAAAGAAGGCTTCGTAATCCTGATCGCAGCAGGAGTGCAGGTTCTCGTAGAGCTCCGGCTCAGGTCCGGCGATCGGTTTGAGAATCGTAAACGTCGGGAAGAACTCGGTCGCGCGTTCGACTGGTCGTCGCAAGAAGCGCCCGACGCACAGGCACGCGAGCGCGAGATATGCCGCGCCGGCAAGCGCTAGGATAAAAAAGAAAGCGTTGAGGATCAGCCCATCCCTCGAGAGGCTCGCTGCGCTCGCTCCTGCGGATGACAAATGAACGACGCCAGCTCGCCATACGTAGTGCTTTGAATGCCGTTACGAACAATCGCATCGCGAACGCTGGGACTGGTGAGCGCCGCGAGCTCGTCGGTCCAGCGAAACGCTTCCGTTCCGCGGTCGGCGCCGGCAAACGCTGCCGTCGCGGGATGAAAGAAGATCTCGGTCACTCCATCAGGCAGTTCGCGGAGAATCTGCAGAACGCGCTCTTCGGTGAGCGCGCCGGCTTCGTTAACTCCATAGGCGTAATCGTTCGAAATAAGCCCGGCGCGCCGTGCCCGAACGCGCATCATCGCCAACCACGGCGCGATCGTACGCGTCCGGCCGAAGGGTTCGCGGGGGATGCGAACGGCTCGCAATCCATACTCGCGCCCAACCCTCAAAATAAGCTGGAATACGGTCGGATGCACGTGCATGTGCGATTGGGCGTCGGCGTGATCGAGCGTAAGGCCCGTTTGCGCGAATCGCTCGAACTGCGCGCGAATCTCTGCCGCGAGTTGGGAGCGTACCCCCGGCCGCAAGAAGAAGCGAAAGCCCGCGCTTACCAAGTCTGTCAAGAACTCGCCGCGTTCGTCGACGAGATCGGGCACCCGTCCCGGCGGCAGCACCGGCCGCCCATGCACCAAGACGACGTGTAGACCGACGGCAAGCGTCGGCAACCGCTGCGCCCGTTCGATTGCGTCGCCGGCAGCGGGAGCGCTGACTATCAAACTCGCCGACCGAAGAACGCCATCGGTGTGGGCTCGTTCTACGGCTTCGTTGACTTCCGGCGCTATTCCAAAATCGTCGGCATTGAGAATCAGCCGCTTCACGGAGTCCGATGTTTGAGCATACCTGCTGCGAGCTCATCGACGAGCCAGATGAGCTGTCCGGAACTCGGTTCGACGATTTGCGCCGGATACTTGACCGGGTCGCGCGGTCCTTCGTAGACTGCTGCAAAGACTTGCGCTTTTTCCGGACCTTCGACCGCAAACGCGACGGTTCGCGCGAGATTGATCACCTTCGGCGTCATCGTCACGCGCCACATCATTTGCGATTGCGCGTAGACTGCCCGCACGAGCGAGTCGTCGTCCGTGTCGGGCGGCGTGCCGGGGAAGAGCGAGGCCGTGTGCCCGTCGGGACCAAGCCCGAGCAGCACCAAGTCGAACTGCGGCGCGTTGCCCAGATCGGTGCGCAGAATCGATGCGTACTCGTTGGCCGCGTGTCCAGGATCGAGTTCACCGCGAATGCGGTGGACGTTCGCCTGCGGAATCCCGACGGCGTCGAGAAAGGTGTGGCGCGCCATCAGGTAGTTCGATTGCTCGTCGTCGGGCGGCACGCAGCGCTCGTCGCCGAAGTAAA
Organism: Vulcanimicrobiota bacterium; assembly: GCA_963815165.1. Lineage (GTDB taxonomy): Bacteria > Vulcanimicrobiota > Vulcanimicrobiia > Vulcanimicrobiales > Vulcanimicrobiaceae > Cybelea. Next base: position 215,776 of record CAWFFL010000002.1, on the reverse strand, counting down.
CGAAAACGTCGCTCCACGAAAGTTCGTCGCGCAGCGGTTCTTGTGCCAACAGTTCGTATGCCGCGCGGGGAGTGTTGCCGCCGGAGAGCGCGACGTGGAATGAGCCGCGCTCCGCGGTTGCCATGCGTCCAGTGGCGACGAATAGCTCCGCTAGCGCGCGTGCCAATGCTTGGGGGTCGCGATAGACGCGCAGCTCCCGTCGAGCCACTACCTGTTCTCTCCCCCCGTAAGAATTTCGCCGGCCGACGCCAGCGCGGCTCGGAAAATCCGGTCGTTCTCTCCCCAGAGAATGGCCCGCTCGACCAGCCCGGCGATTCCGGGATTGTTGATGCGGCGATGCCGCGGTCCGTGTTCGCTCGAACCCGAGACGCTCAAAAGAATCGTCTCTTCGCTCAGATCGACTTCGGCGACGAAGTGTGAGCGCGACGAGTGCAGCGCGACGCGCGAAACTCGCCGCGGTTCGCCGCGCCGCTCGATTTGAAAACCGATGCGTTTCCCCGATCGGCTCCGCAACGTCGCGTCGCCGCTCGGCACCCATTCGAGCCGGCTCGCTAACCAGCCCAGCAAATAATAGGCTTCCGGATCTGAGCCGCATTCGATCTCCACGCGCTCGAGGTCGGCCAGCTCTTCGGACCTGCCGTCGAAGAAGATGGCGACACACTCTTGCCAAGGCGCGAGACGGAGGTACGCAATGTCCGCGATCACGACGTGAGAGGTTTGCGCGACGTAGGCGACGAGCTCGGCGAGCCCCTCGGTGCCGAGGTCGAGCAGCGAACTGTTATAGACGACGGTCTGTGCTTCTTCGCAGAGGATCGAATAGCGCGGATCGGTGCCGATTCCGCGCGCGATCCACAGCAGCACCACCGGAGCATCGGGCAGTTTGAGGGTTGCGACGGCCGACCGAAGCATTTCCGGCCCGCTCTCTTTGACGCCAAGCTCGATCCAATCGCAGCCGTCGACGCGCTGCAGGCTCGAGGTCTGCCCGCCATCGAGTACGATGACGCGCGACGGATGCTTTGCGGCAAGCAGATGAATTCGCTCGCGGGCCAATTCACCGATGGCGGGATTTTCGACGAAAACCACGAGCGACATCGTGGCCACGCTTGCGTCGCAGCCGCGCTCGCGCATCGACTCGGTGATTTCGTTGAGGACCGGCGCGAGATTTAAAGATGGCGCCATTCGGAAAAAAGTTTCCTCGCGCTCTCGGGTCCTTGGCTACCGGACGCATAGTTGGGGAACGAAAAGTCCTTGGTGTTCTGCCAGACTTCGAGCATAGGCGTGACGATCTCCCAAGCGCGCTGCACCGCATCCCATCGGGTAAAAAGCGTTTGATCGCCGAGCATCGCATCGCCGATCAGGCGCTCGTACGCCGGCGGCGATTGGACGCCGAAGCCGGAGCCGTAATTGAAGTCCATATAGACGCTGCGCACGTGCTCCTTCGGGCCGGGCACCTTCGCCTCGAAGCGCATCGAGATGCCTTCGTCCGGCTCGATCTTGATCACCAGTACGTTGGGCTCGATGTGCTCGGTCGAATCGCCGTAAAAGCGATGGGGAATCGGCTTGAAGGTGACCGCAATCTCGGAGACCTTGCGTGGTAATCGCTTGCCCGAACGCAGATAGAACGGAACGCCCGCCCAGCGCCAGTTCTCGATGTTGAGCTTGACTGCGGCAAACGTTTCCGTGTTGGAATCGGGTGCGACGTCCTCCTCTTGGCGATATCCTTTGACCGGCCGGCCGTCGATCGTTCCAGGCCCGTATTGACCGCGTGCCGACATCGACCATACGTCGGCATGCGAGGACGGCTCGATTGCCGAGAGCACCTTATACTTCTCGCCGCGGATGTCGTCGGCGTCGGAGCTGATCGGCGCCTCCATCGCGACGAGTGCGAGCAGATTGATGACGTGATTTTGGATCATGTCTCGCAGCGCCCCGGCGTGGTCGTAGTAGCCCCCGCGTTCCTCGACGCCGAGCGACTCAGCCGAAGTGATCTGCACGTGCTGGACGTAGTTGCGGTTCCAGATCGGCTCGAAGATCGTGTTGGCAAAGCGCAACGCGAAGATGTCCTGGACCGGCTCCTTGCCGAGATAGTGATCGATGCGGTAGATCGCTTTCTCGGGGAAGACGGCTTCAATCGCGGCTTGCAGTGCTCGAGCCGATGCCAGATCCGTTCCAAACGGCTTCTCCACGATGATCCGCGTCCAGCCGGTTTCGCTCTTATCGAGACCCGCGCGCTTGAGGTGGTTGATGATCTCCGGGAAAACCGATGGCGGCGTCGAGAGGTAGAAGAGGTGATTTCCCGCCGTGCCTAACTCTTGGTCGTTCTGCTGCAGACGCTGCTTCAGTGCGTCGAAATGGCGCGTGTCGTTGAAATCGGCCGTAATATAGGAAATGCGGCGCGCGAAATCGTCCCACATCGCGCCTTGCGGCTTCGAATCGTCCGGCATGAAGAGCTCGAGCTGCTGACGGCAGTATTTGCGAAATCCGTCGTCGTCATACGACGTCCGCGCGAAGCCGACGAGCGCGAAATCGGCGGGCAGCGTTCCTTTGAGATGCATGGCATAGACCGCCGGAAGCAGCATGCGTTTGAAGAGATCGCCGCTCGCACCGAAAAAAACGACGCTGCACGGATTGGTGATCCGGTCGGCGGAGAGGCCGGCGCGTAGTGGATTGCTTGCGGCGCCGTCGTTCGTAACCGGCGCCGTCGTCGCGACGTTCTCTTCAGGCATGCCTTACCCTTACGCCCTCACTGCAAGCGCTTCTTCGACGGCACCAACCAGGGCGCGCAGGGCGGGCTCGATCGCACCCTTGAGATGAACGCGAACGCCGCGGCGGTGCCGCTTGTCGAGCGACATCCAGTCGCCCAGCGCCTGCGCCGCCAACAACGTCCGAAAGCCCACGTTCATCCCGGGAATCATCGGATCGTCGGGATCGTCGGCCGTGATCTGGAGCACGACGCACGTGTCGGGGCCGCCTTTATGGAGTTGTCCGGTCGAGTGAAGGAAACGCGGGCCGAAGCCGACTGTGGTTGCGACGCGATGCGCGTCGCGCACTTTCAAGCGCAGTTCTTGCAGAAGCGAGGCGTGCGTCTCGTTGCGCGCGATATAGGCCGTGATGGCGTTATAGTCGTGCGGTCGAAGCTGCGCAAAGAGCCCTGCCAGTGCTTGCACGGGGCTCATCCCCTTGTCATCCTGAGCTTGTCGAAGGACGTCCTTGCTTCCGGAGAGGTAAGTGACGTCGAACGCATCGCCTTCCACGTCAGCCTTCGGCTCGTCGAAGCTGCCGTTCTTGGCATACTGACCGAGTAACGCTACCGTATTATCTTTAGACTCTTGCACGTTTGGCTGGTCGAACGCGTTGATGCCCAAGATGACGCCGGCGGCAGCGACGGCGATTTCCCAGAGATAGAACTGTTCGCCCAGGTCGTACTCGTCGTTCATGTCAAGCCGAATCACGGGATGTCCAGCCGACTTCGAGCGCCCCAAGCTTCTCGTCGACGCCTGGCTCAGGGTCGGCGAGATTTGCGCCGACGTACACGAAGAGACGGTCGTCGGAGTAATCGTCGGGTTTTCCGAGCGTCTCGCCTTCGATCGGGACGATCCCTTTGCCGAGCTTTCCGGTTGACTCCGCGATGAGCTGTTCCGCCCATGCACCGAAAGCCTTGACCGCGCGATGCGTGACGATGGTAAGCTTGTCGCGCCCGTTGACGGCGAGACCCCCAATCGCCGCGCCGAAGCGAACGCCGGGCGCGTTGCGCGGATCGACCGTACGATCGTTGGCGTGCATTGCACCGAGTGCGCGATCGAGCAACAGGGTCACGTCGTACCCGGCAATAGCCGAGGGGGCGATTCCCACGAACGAAAGCGCCGAATAGCGACCGCCGATGTTGGGGTCGTTTTCGAAATCGGCGCGGAAATCGGCTTCCTGCGCTTCCTTGTCGAGTTTCGTTCCCGGGATCGGTGATCGCAACGAAGTTCCGCCCAGCGGCCGCCGAGCCGACTTCCTTGGTGACTTTGTCGTGGAAATATGCGTAGAACGCGTTGGGCTCGGTCGTCGTACCGCTCTTGCTGGATATAATGAAGAGCGACGACGGGATTTCGATTTTCGCCTCGAGTTCTTTGATTTGTTGCGGCGATGTGGAGTCGAGCACGAAGAGATGCGGATAGCCGGCCGTGTGGCCGAACGTGTCCGCGATGATGTCGGGCGCCAGCGAGCTGCCGCCCATGCCGCAAACGACGGTCGAATCGAAAACGTCCTTAAACTCGCCGGCGCAGGACTTGAGGCCGGCGACTTCGTCGAGCATGTGCTGCTGTATGTCGAGCCATCCGAGCGATTTTTTGATGATCGCCGTTGCTTCGGGATCGGTCGACCACAGCGTCGCGTCGTGCGCCCAGATGCGCTTCAGAAAATCGGCCTTCGCCAGCGTGTCGAGTGCCGCATCGTAATGCGGCGCCGACTTGCTCAGGCTCAAGTGCACCCGCTCGGCACCACCCGACGCCAAAAGCTTCTGCTTGTAGACGATTGCACCGAGCAGCGCGGCGAAAGAATCGGAAAAGAGCTGTACACCCTCGATTTGAAGCTGCTGCGTTACGTCGAAGAGTGAAACCTTCGCTTCTTGCAGCGCGCGCAGCGCGTCTGACGCCGCCCGGAGGTCGCTCTCGACCGTATCGGGCTCGATCTTGCCGTGATCGAGCAGCGCGTCGAGCGTCTGCGGCGGCATCGTATTGACGGTATCCCGCCCGACGACGCTCTCGACGTACATCAGATCGGGGTAGTGCGGATTCTTCGTCGAGGTCGAGGCCCAGAGCGGCCGTTGCACGGCCGCGCCCTTTCGCTTGAGCGCTGCAAAATCGTCGCCGTAAAAAATTTCCTTGAACTTTTGATAGGTGAGCTTCAAACCGGCGACGCCCGCCTTGCCGAGCAGATTTTCGAGCTTCTCGCCCTTGGCGATGCGTTCTTGCAGCAGCTTGTCGATGGCCGTGTCGATGCGGCTGACGAAGACCGAGTTCACCGAGCGGATCTTATCGACCGGTTTTTCCTCGTCGGCGCGACGCTGCAAGCCCTTGACGTAGGCCAGCGCGGCCTTTTCGTACATCTCGGTAGAGAATATCAACGTGACGTTAATATTGAAGCCGCGATAGATCGATTCTTCGATCGCCGGCAAGCCTGCTTTCGTGCCGGGAATCTTGATCATGACGTTCGGCCGGTTGACCCGCTTCCAGAGCTCTTCGACCATCGCGATCGTGCCGTCGGTATCGTTTGCGAGCAGTGGGGAGACTTCCAGACTAACGAAGCCGTCGTTGCCGCCCGACGAACGGTAAAGCGGCGCGAACGCGTCGCAGGCGCTCTGAATGTCTTGGATTGCGAGATCCCAAAAGAGCGCGTCGGCATTCTTTTCTGAATCGATCAATGCCGAAAGCTGCTCGTCGTAATCGGTCCCCGCGCCGATGGCCTTTTCGAAGATCGTTGGATTGCTCGTCATCCCACGCAATCCGCGGTCGATCAGGCGCTGCAGCTCGCCTGAGGCGAACATGCTGCGGCGGACGTTATCGATCCAAACACTCTGTCCGGCGTCGAGCAGTTGCTGCAGTTGGTTGCTCATGGTTCTCCTCTAAAGAGCGGATAAGGCAAACTTTTGAAGCGCGACGTCGGCAACATTATCCGGCGTGAAGCCGTACGCCTTGGCGATTGCCGCGTACGGAGCCGACGCACCAAACTTATCGATGCCGAACGCGAAGCCGCGGTCGCCGACGTACTTTGCCCAGCCCAGCGTCGCGCCGGCTTCGATCGACATGCGCGCTCCTATGGAAGGCGGAAGGACTACGTCGCGATAGCTTTGCGGCTGCGCATCGAAAAGCTCCCAGCAGGGCATCGAAACGACTCGCGTCTGTACGCCCTTGCCGTCGAGAATCTTTTTTGCGTCGATCGCAAGCGAAACTTCGGAGCCGGTTGCGATGAGAATCAGATCGGGCCGGCCGCCTTCCGCGTCGGAGAGCACGTAGGCTCCCTTGCCGACGGCTGCGTCGCGCGCGCCGAGGAACGGGACCTTCTGACGTGTCAGCACGAGCACGTACGGTGCGCCGGTTGCAGCGACCGCGATCTTCCACGCTTCGAGGGTCTCGAGCGCATCGGCCGGGCGAATCACGAAGCAGTTGGGCGTCGCACGAAGCGTTGCCAGCTGCTCGATCGGTTCGTGTGTCGGACCGTCTTCGCCGAGAAAGATCGAATCGTGCGTGAAGACGTAGATCGAGTGAATCCCGCTCAAGCACCCCAAGCGTAGCGACGGCTTGAGGTAGTCGACGAAATTGAAGAAGGTCGCGGCAAACGGCAGCAGGCCGCCATGCAGGGCGATTCCGTTCGTGCTGGCCGCCATCGCATGCTCGCGCACTCCGTAATGGATGTTGCGACCCGCATAGTTATTCGGCTCGAAATCGCCGCAGTTCTTCAAATATGTTTTCGTTGAAGGGTCGAGATCGGCGGAGCCGCCCACGAGCTCGGGCAGCGAGGTCGCGATTGCGTTCATCACCGTCCCTCCGGCATCGCGCGTCGCCACGTTCCCGTTCTCTTCGTTAAACGTCGGCCACGGCAGATTCGAGGGTATCTCGTGCCGCAACGCGCGCTCGAGCTGCGCGCCCAGCTCGGTGTTGGCGCGTTTCCACGCGTCGTAGGTTTGCTGCCACTGCCCTTCGAGTTGCGCGCCTTTCGCGCCGACGTCGCGGTAAAATGCGAGCACGTCTTCGGGGACGTAGAAGTCGGGCTCGAGCGGCCAACCGAGAAACTCCTTGGCTTTCTTGACGTTCTCAGGCCCGAGCGCCTCGCCGTGGGCGAGATAGTTATCCTGCCGAGGCGAGCCATAACCGATGTGCGTGCGCACCGCAATAAAGGAAGGGCGATCGGTGACGTTCTTTGCGACCGTGATCGCTTGATCGATCGTCGCGACGTCGTTGCCATGATCCACGTCGATAAACTGCGTGTGCCAGCCGCTGGCGTCGAAGCGGGCGACGGGATCGTCGTTGAGCGCCACGTCCGTCGGACCTGCGAGCGAGACGAGATTGTCGTCGTAAAGGACGATCAGCTTGCCGAGCTTGAGGTGCCCGGCAAGGGAGAGCGCTTCCTGACTGATTCCTTCCATGAGATCGCCATCGCCGCAGATGCAGTAGGTGAAGTGGTCGACGATTGGCGCGTCGTCGCGGTTGTACACTGCGCGCATATGCGCTTCGGCAATGGCCATGCCGACGGAATTGCCGACGCCCTGTCCGAGCGGACCGGTCGTCGCCTCGACGCCGGGTGTACGCTCGGCCTCCGGATGCCCGGGCGTTTTACTTCCAAGCTGGCGAAAATTCTTGATGTCATCGAGCGTGAGATCGTATCCGGTGAGATAGAGCAGCGCGTAGAGCAGCATCGAGCCGTGCCCCGCCGAGAGCACGAAGCGGTCGCGATTGAGCCAATGCGGATCCGTCGGATTGAAACGCAGGTGGCGGGTCCACAGCGTGTACGCCATTGCCGCCGCGCCCATCGGCATGCCGGGATGGCCCGAATTTGCTTTTTGAACCGCATCGACCGCTAAGAAGCGGATCGCGTTGATTCGTTCTTCGTCGGCCGGGGAGTTGGGCACGGAACCTCCTTCATCAGTGGCGGGGGCTGGATCGTTCGCGGGGGCCGGCTATCCTGGTGCCGTACGTTTCCGCGCGTGACGGTGGAACAACTGCAAGCACGCGTGATGGAACTTGCCGCGGGAAAGGGCGACGTACACGGCCGCGACGGGCGTGCGATCGATCGCGCCATTGCGCTGCTCGATGCCGGCAAGCTTCGCGTCGCCGAGCCGCGCGACGGCGACTGGCTAACGAATGCCTGGGTGAAGGAGGCCATACTGCTCTACTTTGCCCGCTACAATCGTAAGATTCCGTTCAAGACGGATTATCGTAAGCACGGGGTTCGTTGCGTCCGACCCGGCGTTGCTCGGTACGGCAGCTTTCTTGGTCGCGGCGTTGTGCTGATGCCTGGGTTCGTCAACATCGGCGCGTACGTCGGCGAAAACACGATGATCGATACCTGGGCGACGGTTGGATCGTGCGCGCAAATCGGTAAGGGCGTCCACCTCTCGGGTGGTGTTGGAATCGGCGGTGTGCTGGAGCCGCCGCAGGCCACACCGGTCATCGTCGAGGATGGCGCCTTTCTCGGGTCTCGATGCATCGTCGTCGAGGGCGTGAGGATCGAGCGCGAGGCCGTCGTCGGAGCGGGTGTGGTGGTAACGGCGAGCACGCCGATCATCGACGTGCGCGGAAGTGAGCCGGTCACGATCAAGGGGTGCGTTCCCGCGCGCGCCGTCGTGATTCCGGGAACGCAAACCAAGCGTTTTCCCGCGGGCGAGTTCGGAACGCCCTGCGCACTGATCGTCGGCACGCGAAGCGCGTCGACCGATCTAAAAACCTCGTTGAACGCGGCGTTGCGCGAACACGACGTGGCGGTATGAATCCGCGCGTCCTGACGATCGCACCTTCGCTCATTCGCGAAATCTCCAGAAAGAAGAAATCGAGCTCGATCGATCTCGGGTTGGGCGAGCCTACGCTGCTGCCGAATTTCAAACACTTCGAATCGGCCATGCGATACGTTAGCGAGCGCGGCATCAAGTATACGCCGAATGCCGGCGATCCGGCACTGCGCGGGGCGATCGCACATCATTATGCGTATCCGAACATGGATCGCCCGCAGAACGTTTGCGTCACCGTCGGCTCGCAAGAGGCGATGTACGTAGCGATAAAAACGCTCCTCGATCCATCGAGCGACGAGCTCCTCATCGTCGAGCCCTGCTTTCCGTCGTATCAAAAGATCGCGGCGCTCGAGGGCATCGCCTTTCGCAACGTGGCGATGCTCGAGGATGATGACTATGCGTTCGATGCGGAGCGGATCGTCGATGCGATCGGCGACCATACGCGGGCGATCGTCCTCTGTTCGCCGTGCAACCCGACGGCTCGAGTGATGTCGCGCGCGGCTTGCGGCGTCTTGGTTCGCGCCCTCGCGCGCCGCGACGGCGAGCCGATATGGCTGATTCACGATGAAATATATCGCGAGCAGATCTTCGTCGACGACGCGGCCGAACCGGCACGGAGCTATCCGCATACGATTGCGACGAACTCGTTGAGCAAGAGCAACGCGCTGACCGGTCTTCGTTTGGGATGGCTGCTCGGGCCAAGCGAGTTCATCGAACAGGCGATCAAAGTGCATGCCTGGGCGACCTCGTGCGCCGATACGTTCGCGCAGCAAGTCGCGTTGCACGTCTTCGAGCAATCGGCGCTGCATGAGCATGCAGCGTGGTATCGCGAGCAGCGCATCGCGCTCACGACGGCATTACGCGCGAGTGGATTGCGCTTCGTCGCCCCTGAGGGAACGTTCTACGTCTGCGTGCGGCTGCCGCACGGCGCGCGCTCGCTCGATGCCGCCCACGAACTCTTGGAACGGTACGATGTGGTTGCGATTCCCGGCATTGCCTTCGGCGAGTCGATGGAAGGGTGGTTGCGTCTGAGCTGGGTATCCTCGCCCGATCGCGTCGCAGCAGGCCTCGCTCGCATCGCCGAATTCGTCTCATCCTGAGCGGCACGTATGCGTCATCCTGAGGAGCACGGGCAGCGCTGAGCACTGGCAGCCCGCGTTCGAGCTATTGCGCTGATGCGTCCCCTATTCGGCGGGCGGGTCCGTCTTCGCGGCGGGCGCGCCGATCCACACGGTTTGTATGTTCACGAACTCGTGGATGCCGAAAGCAGAGAGCTCGCGGCCGTAGCCGCTGCGCTTGACTCCGCCGAACGGCAAGCGCGGATCGCTGGCGACCATTCCGTTGATGAAAACCGCACCCGCTTCCACCTGCGCCGCGAACTTCTCGGCCGCCGTAACGTCCCTCGTCCAAACGCTCGCGCCGAGTCCGAATGACGAGTTATTGGCAAGCTGCAACGCATGATCGCGATCGTTTGCTCGGACGACGGCGGCCGCCGGTCCAAAGACCTCTTCATCGAACATTCGCATGCCCGGAAGGACGTCCGCGACGATCGTGGGCTCGTAGAAGAAGCCGTCTCGTTCGACCGCCTTTCCGCCCAACGCCAATCGCGCGCCGCGCTCGAGCGTCGTTGTGACTTGCTCTTGGACGGTTTGCCGCAAGTCTTCGCGCGCACAGGGACCGAGCTGCACGCGGTCCTCCATCGGGTTCCCGACGATCTGCGCTCCCGCCGACTTCACGAACCGATTCAAAAAGTCGTCGTAAACCTTAGACTCGACGATGAAACGCTTTGCCGCGATGCAGCTCTCGCCGTTATTTTGGAAGCGCGCCGTAACGGCCGTCTGCGCGGCCGCATCCAAGTCGGCATCGGAAAGAACGACGAACGGATCCGAGCCGCCTAACTCCAGCACGCATTTTTTCAGCGCTTCACCGGCGGCGCGCGCCACGGCTGCGCCGGCGCGTTCGCTGCCGGTCAATGTAATGGCGGCAATTCGCGAATCCGGGACCAGCTCGTCGATCCCCTCGCCCCGTGCAATCAGCACGCCGAACAATCCATTCGGCGCTCCGGCTTCCATGAAGATGCGCTCGAGCTCCAGCGCGCAGCGCGTCGTGTTTGCTGCATGCTTCAACAGTAGCGTGTTGCCGGCCATCAACGCCGGAGCCGCCGCGCGTACGACCTGCCAAAACGGAAAGTTCCACGGCATGATCGCGAGCAGCACTCCCAGCGGGCGAAAGGCGACATAACTCCGCGCCGCCGCGGATGGTGCCGATTGCGCGGCGAGCATCGCTTCACCGTGCTCGGCAAAGTACTCGAGGCCCCACACGCATTTCTCTACTTCCGCGCGTGCCTGAACGATCGGGTTTCCCCATTTCGCGCACCGCGGTGGTTGCAAGCGAATCGCGCTGAGCCCGCATCGACGCGCCGACGGCCCGCAAGAGTTCCGCGCGCTGCTCGAACGATGTCGTCGCCCAGATGCGCGAACAACGTTGCGCTGCCTCGAGCTTGGCATCGATCGCAGCCGCATCCATCAACGCAATGCGTTCGAGCGTCTTGCCTGTCGTTGGATCGATCGTCTCTATCATAGCGATTGCTGCGACCAAGGACCGTCCGGTCCCGCGTAGACCTCCACGAGCTTGCCGGGATGCAGATAGGTCCGCGCGACTCGCTCTACGTCGGCGGCGGTAATCCGCGCAAACCGGTCGTTGAGCGTGCCGTAATAGTCGAGCGGAAGATCGTTGGTCGCGATATCCATGATCTGCTTCGCTTGTCCGGTTGCTGAAGCTTCTTCCAGCAGCGCGTTGCTCACCAAGCGTACTTTCGCCTCTTGGAGCTCGGTCGCCGAAACCGGCTCGTTTTGCAATAAGGTGAGCTCTCGGCGCACGAAGGCCACTGCCTCGACGACGCGCTGTGGCGATGCATTGAGCTCGATGCGGAAGTCACCTCGGTCCGCATCGGCCTCGAGCGAGCTATTGACGTTATAGACGAGTCCGCGCTTCTGGCGCAGCTCTTGCCACAGGCGCGATTCGAACGCGCCGCTTCCACCGAGGATTTGATTGAGCACGAGAAACGTATCGTAATCGCGATTCGAGCGCGCAAGCGCGGGTTGTCCGAGTCGAATGAAGACTTGGTTGGCCGAGGTGCCGATATATTGGTGGCCGCTCGTCGCCGGCGGCATCGGCATCAAGCGCGGATCCGGTTTCGGACCGCTGACGGCCCAAGTACCGAAGTATGCTTCGAGTGCGTTGCGCACGCGTTGCGGCGAGAGGTCGCCGACGACGGCGATGGTCGTCAGGTCTGGACGCCAATAACGCTGCGTGTACGAGACGAGATTTTCCCGCGAAATTTCCGAGACCGTTCCCGCGGTCGGTTGACGCAGCGTCGGATCGTCGTTTGCGAGCAAGAGGCGATCGTACGCGCGGTCGATCATGACGCCCGAGATATTCGATTCCGATTGAAGGCTGTTGGCAAGCTGCGAGCGTTCGACGTCGAGCCAGGGATCGGCAAAAGTCGGATGCGCCTCACCGTCGGCCAGGATGGCGACGATGCGATCGAAATCGCCCCCGCGACCTTGCGCCGAGAAGTCCTGACCGGTCTGCACGAACGCGCCCATTTCATCGGTAGCTTTGCGCCGCTGCGCGAAAGGATAGCCGGTGCTGCCGTAATCGGCGACCGCCGACGCCAACCGCGAGATGCCCTCTTCCCCGGGCGGCTCGAAAGCCGGCGAAGCCGCGATGCTTCCACGCAAAACGAACGTGGGACGATCGCTCTTCGTCTGGACGATCACGCGCAATCCGTTTGCGAGTCTGAATTCGACCGGTGCGAGTGGACTGCGAGCCGTTGTCGGCGCTCGCAACGCCGCGGCAATCCATGCCGGTTCGACGATCGGTCCGTTCGGAACGCGCTTCGAGAAGTCGTCGCTCGCCTCGGCTGTCGATTTCTGGGAATTGCCGCGCGGCGGGCTCTCGTTAGGCGTCAAATGTCCGACGACCGTCGGCCGGCTGAGATATTTGCGCGCCGCTGCGAGTAGATCGTCGGACGTTAGCGCAGCGAGCCGATTATCTTCATCCGAAATACGTTCCCCCACGATTCCGTACGTATAGCCTGCGAGATCCCCGATGCCGTCAATGGAGTCGCCCGAATAGAGACGCTCGGCCATCGTCAGACGTTTTGCCGCGAGTACGAGATCCGGGTCGAAACCGCTGCGCAGCACCGAATCGAGCGTCGATTGAAAGACCGATTGTGCTTCGGCGGCGCTTCGGCCCGGATTGAGAATAATGAAGACGTTCAGCAGGCCGCCGCGAAGCTGCGTGTCGGCGTTCGCCTCAATGGCGAGTGCGATGTTGCTCTGGACGAGCGCGCGATAAAACGGCGACCGCTGGTTCTCCAGCAGCGTCGAAAGCGTGCTGATGGCCGGCTCGCCGCGCTCGGTGTCGCCGGGAACCGAGTACGCGAGATCGAGTATTTCAAAGGGAAACGGAAATTGCGCTTCGACCGTCTGCCCGCGCGCAGGAACCGGGCTCGTCTTTGGTTTGGCCGGCAGATTCTTCGACGGAATCGCCGCAAAATAGCGTGCGGCTTTCGCGAAGACGGTTGAGTGGTTGACGTCGCCCGCGACTACGAGCGTTGCGTTGTTCGGCGCATACCACTCGCGATAATAGCGCGCGATGTCGGCCACCGTCGCACGCGCCACGTCTTCGCGTTTCCCCAGAGGGGTTCGCCCGGCTGGCTGATCCGGAAATGCCGCCGCTCGAACGCGAGCGAGTAAGTTGAAGAACGGCGAGCCGGCATCCCCATCGATCTCGTTGAGCACGGCGTTGCGCTCGATGGCCCAACCCGATGCACGCAATGCCGCGTGCTGCATACGATCGGCCTCGATAAAGAGCGCCACGTCGAGCTTGTCCGCGGGCATTTCGAAGTAAAACTGCGTGTAGTCATACGTCGTCTCACCGTTCATCTGCGCGCCGAGGCGAGCCGTGATGTCGTCGAGACCGCCCGAAGAGATTTCCGGCGTTCCGCGGAACATCATGTGCTCGAGCGCGTGCGCCAGGCCCGTCTTGCCGGGCGTTTCGTCCAACGAGCCGAAACCGTACCATACGCTCGTCTGCACGACGGGTGCGGCGCGATCCTCGACGACGACGACCTTTAAGCCGTTGCGAAGCGTCGTCGCGAAGATACCGCCGTCTCCCGGCCCGCTCTGCGCCGCGGCCGCCAACGGCACGCCGATCGCTAGCATCAGCGGCAGAAGTGTCAGTTTCACAGTTTGGTGACTCCTAAGTAATACGCGGCAGCCGACTCGACCGCTGCCCAAGGTAGGCAGCCGATGAGTTCGCAGCCTCGGACCCCGATGCCGCGCTCCGCCGCAAGCCGCCTGATGAGTTCCACGACCCGATAGAGTGGCGTTGCAACATAATCCGTGACGTTCAGCGAGACCTGCACGCAATCGTCGCCGCGCGGGAGCGCGAGGGCGCGAAGCGAGCGTAATCCTCCGTTGCTCTCCCTCACTGCACGCGCGATCGCGCTTGCCGTGACGAGATCCGAGCTCGCCAATTCAACGTTGAAGGCGATGAGAACGTCGCGCGCGCCGATCGCAATCGCGCCGGCGCTGACGTGTCGCCGAAGATCTCCTTCGTCGGGCAGCCAATCGAGATTTCGGCGAATTTCGGGCAAAAGCAACCTATCCGGACGCAGCGCCGCCGCGCCATAATAAAAAGAAGGGACGCGATACCGCTTCCAGATTTCAGCGCCGGCGCGGTGCGCGAGAGCCGCCGCCTGCTCGAGCGTCGCTCCTTGCAGCGGAACGAACGGAAGCACGTCGAGAGCGCCGATCCGTGGATGGACGCCGGAATGGCCGCGCAAATCTATTCGCTCGAGCGCGACGCCCGCCAGAGCGACCGCTGCGTCGAAGATTTCCGTTTCGTCCCCGACGATGGTGAGAACGCTGCGATGATGGACGGCGTCGCTGCTCCAGTCGAGTACCTGGGCGCCCGTTGCTTCGACTGCCGCGCGCGCCGTCTCGATCGTTGCCGGCTCTCGTCCCTCCGAGAGATTCGGGACGATCTCAAACATCATCCCTCGTCAACCGAGCGCCGTTCGTAAGGCTTCGTTGATATCCCCGGCGTTTGCGGGCGAAACGAGGTTCACATAGCCAAGCTTGCGGGCTTCGGCCTCACGCCGTTCGCTTGCGCTGACGCGCCGCAACTCGCCGGAGAGACCGAGCTCGCCGAACACGGCGGTCTCGCTGGGTATCGCCAAGTTGCGAAACGACGACGCGATCGCTAATGCGATGCCGAGATCTGCTGCAGGTTCGGCGATGCGCAGGCCGCCGGCAACCGAGGCATAAATGTCGTGTGCACCGAGCGCGAAGCCGGCGCGCCTTTCCAGAACCGCGATGATCATCGCAAGACGCTGCTGATCGAGATTGTTGGCGAGCCTGCGCGGCGTGCCGTAAGCGGCCTCGCCGACGAGCGCCTGAACCTCGACGAGCACCGGGCGCGAGCCGACGATCGACGCGACGACGCAGGAGCCGCTGGGACGTTGCTTTCGCGAACCAACAAAGAGCTCCGAGGGATTGGAAATCTCGCGTAAACCACTATCGTGCATGCCAAGAACGCAAATCTCGTCGATCGAGCCGAAGCGGTTCTTATACGCGCGCAAGATGCGGTGCTCGCCGCTGGTTTCGCCTTCGAAGTAGAGCACCGTGTCGACGAGATGCTCGAGCAGGCGCGGGCCGGCGATCGCACCGTCCTTCGTAACGTGGCCGACAATAAACGTCGCGCACCCAGTTCGCTTGGAGTACTCCATGAGCGCCTGCGTGCAGTCGCGTATTTGCGTGACGCTCCCGGCATAAGCTTCGGATTCCGGCAGCCAAACAGTTTGAATCGAATCGACGACGATCGCCAGCGGCCTTCGCCGCTCGAGTACATCGAGCACTGCCCGCAAATTCGTCTCCGGGTAAATCTTTAACGTGTCGCGTAACGTGTCACCCGCCAGCACTCTTTCGGCGCGCAGCTTTACCTGCGCGGCCGATTCCTCGCCGCAAACGTAGACTACATCGCCCTGTGTCGCCAATCGCGCGGCAATCTGCAGCAACAGGGTGGACTTGCCTGCGCCCGGCGGCCCGCCCACGAGCGTGAGGCTGCCCGGAACGATCCCGCCACCGAGAACCGCGTCGAACTCCGGCATGCCGATGCGTATTCGCGATACCGCCGCTGAGCCGATCTCGTGCAGCGCAACAGGCGCCGGCGCTTGGGCGGTGTTCGAACGCGCACCGCGTGTCGCTTTTGTCGGAACGTTGAGCGGACGTTCGTCGAACGAATTCCAGGCTTCGCACTGCGGACAACGCCCGAGCCAGCGCGGCGATTCAAATCCGCAAGCCGAACAGAAGTATATCGAACGCGCTTTTGCCACTAGCTGCTATAACCCGCCAAGGTCGCAAGCGTTCTGCGGGTGCGCCTCTTTGCCTACGCGAATGCGCCGGCGTGACCGTCTCGCAACTGCAAATCGCCATCGATGGACCCGCCGCCGCCGGCAAAACGACGGTGGCGCGCGCGACCGCGAAGCGGCTCGGCATTCTCTATCTCGATACGGGCGCGATGTATCGCGCACTCGCATCGGTGGCGTTGCGCACTGGAACCGACGTCGACAACGGCGCGGCGCTCGCGCGTTTGATGTCGGTCGCACCGATCGAGATCGAGTTGGACGAGCGCGCCCAGCTCGGATTCCGGATCGTCGCCGGAGGGCGCGAGCTCGACGAGGCGACGCTGCTCGGTAACGACGTTACGGCAATCGTCTCCGTGGTGGCGGCGCAGCCGGAGGTTCGGGCGGAAATGGTTCGCGCTCAGCGGCGCATTGCGCAAGCGGGGCCCGTGGTGATGGCCGGGCGCGACATCGGCACGGTCGTACTGCCCGATGCACCCGTGAAGGTTTATCTCACCGCCTCGGCCGACGCGCGCATCGCACGTCGCCGAATTCAACTCGAAGAGGCAGGTGTTGACGTCGATGCGCACCGCCTGGCGGAAGAAATCGAAGAGCGCGATCGTCTCGACCAAACGCGTGCGATCTCGCCGCTCGCACCCGCACCCGACGCGCACATCATCGATTCGAGCGACATCGACGCGCAACGCGTCGTCGAAGAAATTATCGCGATCGTCGCGCACTCCTTCGAGGCCGGCGAGTGAGTACGGCGTTTTACGATCTTTCAAAGCTCGTCGTGGGAACGATGGCGCGCACGATTTGGCGCGCGCGGGTCTATGGAACGCAGAACGTGCCGGCTACAGGCCCGCTGATTGTCGCCTGTAATCACGTCTCGTATTTCGATCCTCCCCTCCTGGGATCGCTCTGCCCGCGCCGGCTTCGTTACATGGCGAAGAAGGAGCTGTTCGTAACTCCGGTGCTCGGTACCGTGATCCGGGCGCTTGGCGCGTATGCGGTCGATCGTGAAGGGAGTGCCACGGCGGCGATTAAGCGCTCGCTCCAGGTATTGCAGTCCGGGGGTGCCGTGGGCATTTTCCCCGAGGGGCGGCGCAATCCCAACGGCAACGTGCCGCCGCAGACCGGGGTCGCGTTGCTTGGCGTCGCTCGCCCAAGTGCCGGTCGTCCCGGCTTGCATTAGCGGGACCGACCGGGCGCTCCGGCTGCCCCGCGTCACCGTGGCTTTTGGTGAGCCGCTCGCGCCGATCGCGGGTAGGAAAGCAACACGCGACGATTTGGCGAAGTTCACTTGCGAGATCATGAAAGCGATAAACATGCTGGCGGAGCGATTTGGTGGAAATCCGTAAGGCGTCCGTTCAAGGCTTCTGCTTCGGGGTAGCCATCACGGTAAAGAAGGCCGAAGAGGCGATCGCCTCGCGTGGTGACGTCACCACGCTTGGCCACGTCGTCCATAACCCCCAGATGGTCGAATCGCTCGCCGCTCGCGGCCTCAAGAATGCGTCGAGCGTCGACGAGGTAGATGCCGGCGCACTTTTCGTTCGCGCACACGGCTTGCCGGTCGACGTCTACGAAAAGGCGCAAGAGAAGAACCTCGAGATCATCGACGCAACCTGTCCGATGGTCACGAAGATTCACGTGCAGGCCGAAAAACTCAAGGCCGACGGCTATAAGATCGTCGTTATCGGCGATCCCAACCATCCCGAAGTCAAAGGGACGCTGAGCCACGTTCCCGGCGCCTGGTGCATTCAAACGCCTGCGGACGTGGAGAAACTGCCGCGCTCCAGCCGTGTCGGGGTCGTCGTGCAGTCCACGTGGTCGGGCGAAGGGTTCACCGAAGTCGTTCGGGCGCTTTCGGCGAAATATTATGAAGTTCGCGCCGTCAATACGATCTGCACGGATACTCATAACCGGCAGAACGAGGCGCTGAGGCTCGCCAAAGACGTTGAGGTGATGGTCGTCGTCGGCGGAAAAACGTCGGCGAATACCAAACACCTGGCGGATCTGTCGGAATCCCATGGCGCACGCGCGTATCACATCGAAGGTGCCGACGAGCTCCAGCCCCAGTGGTTCCAAGGCGTGCGCGTCGCGGGATTGATGTCCGGGCGCGTCGACGCCCGGGTGGCTCGTCGACGAAGTTCAGGCGCGCATGGAGGAGCTCGCCGCTTCTGCTTAACTCACCGGCGCTCGCCGAGCGTTTCGAAGACGCCCTCGAGGAGCGGATTACCGGCTATCGGGGATCTCAAGAGATCTCCGATAGTCTTTTGCGGCACTTCGGCTACGCGCCGTACGGCCCGGCGCGGCGCGGTAAACGGCTGAGGCCGCAGCTGGTAATACGCGTCGCGACCAGCGAAGGAGCGCCGCTCGCGAACGTTATCGACGCTGCCGTAGCCGTGGAGATATTTCACAACTATTCGCTCGTGCACGACGACATCGAAGATCGCGACGAGCTGCGCCACGGCCGCCCGACACTCTGGAGCGCTTACGGCATCGCACCTGCCATCAACGCCGGCGACGCAATGTGCGCCTTGAGTTTCTTGAGCCTCGAGCACGCGGCGGAGCATCTCGACGCCGCGCGCGTCTTAAAGATGCTCGCGCTGCTGCACGAGGCACACGCCGTGATGTGCGAAGGGCAA
This sequence comes from Vulcanimicrobiota bacterium, assembly GCA_963815165.1. Lineage (GTDB taxonomy): Bacteria > Vulcanimicrobiota > Vulcanimicrobiia > Vulcanimicrobiales > Vulcanimicrobiaceae > Cybelea. The sequence goes on along the minus strand of CAWFFL010000002.1, from coordinate 197,226 downwards.
TCGCTGGATCTCTCCTTTGAATCCGAAGCCGCCGTCGATCTGGGCGACTACTATCGAATGATCGAGTGTAAGACAGCGCAGCTTTTCGATGCCTCCTGCCGCCTCGGCGCGCACGCGGCCGGCTGCGAGGAAGCAGCGATCGCCGGGTACGGCGCCGTTGGGCGCGCCTATGGAATGGCGTTTCAAATACGCGACGACGTCGCAGGCATTTGGTCGTCCGTCGATGAGACCGGCAAGACGGTCGCAAGCGATATCGCGCGGCGCAAGTGGACTTTTCCCGTTGTCTGGGCGATCGGACAGCCGCCCTCGGCGGCGCGGAGCGCCGTCGCCAACGCGTATGCGCACGGGGATTCGCTCGACGCACAAAGCGTCGAGCAAATCGTCGCGGCGCTCGACTCGCTGGGCGCGCGGCAGGCCGCCATGCAGGCGGCAGCGGAGCATCTAGCGGTCGTCGAGTCCCATCCCAATCGAGCACTGCGCGAATTTCTCTCCGCCACGCTCGGGCTCGTCGTCGCGGGCTGAACCTAGGGAAGACAACGTGAACGTCAACGGTGCGACGCGCGCGTCTGTACGGCAAAGCTCGCTCGTGTGGGCTTTGCCGGTGCTCCTATTCGCCGGATTCATCCTCCGGTTGTTCTTCATCGGCAACGAAGGCTTCAAGACCGACGTCAGCACGTACGAAGCCTGGGCCATCGGGCTGACCCAGCACGGTTTGGCGTCGTTCTATTCGACGATCGGCTTTGCCGACTACCCGCCGGGCTATTTCTACATTCTCGCGGCCGTCGGCCACTTCTGGCAGCTCTTCTTCGCTGCGCACGATAGGAACGACGCGATACTGCGGGATCTGGTCAAACTTCCCGCGATTCTGGCCGATCTCGGCGTCGGCGCGCTTGTGTACGGCATCGTGCGTCGCTTCGCCGGCAGCGGTTTTGCGCTCGCCGCGGCCGCGCTCTATCTACTCAATCCTGCGACGATTTATATCTCGGCGGTCTGGGGGCAAGTCGACTCCGTTTCCGGCTTCTTCGCCTTGCTCGCAATCTACGCGCTCTTGCGCAGCGAAGAGCGAGGTGCGACGCCCTGGATTATCGGGGCGTGGCTTTCCTTCGGCTACTCGCTGCTGATCAAACCGCAGGCCGCTGTGCTCCTGCCCCTGATCGTCGCGTTTGCGTTCGTCGACCCGAACCGCCGCCGCGAGCGATTGTCGGCAAGCGCGATTGGAGCGGTTGCGGCGATTCTGCTCGCGCTGGTGCTGACCGAACCGTTCCATCGCAGTAATCCCTTTGCGGCGATGGCGTGGCTCTTCGATTTGTATCGCTATGGCGCGAACGTCTATGGCTATAACAGCGTCAATGCGTTCAATCTATGGGCGCTTCGCGGGTCGCTGTGGAATTCCGACAGTCAAAATATTCTCTTCTTGCCTCAATACGTCTGGGGAATTCTCCTCGTCCTGGCTGCGCTGGCGTTGATCGTCTGGCGCTATCTGCAGGATCGGACGTCGCAGGCTCTCCTGGAAGGCTGCGCGATTGCCGCGCTGGCGTTCTTCGTGCTCGCAACCCGGATGCACGAGCGCTATCTCTTCAACGGTCTACTCTTCACGATCGTCTGCCTTCCATTCGCACGTCGCTATCTTTGGGGCGCGGTCGCGCTTTCGATCGTTCTTTTCGCCAACTTGATCTATGGCTTGGATTACCTCCACGTCGTCTCGGATAACGTCGCCGGCGTCAATGCGCAGAACCTGTGGGGCATTTGGACGACGATATTCTCGCTCGGCGCCGTCGCGACGTTCTTCTGGCTGGGCTATTGCTATCTCGGAACGGCCGAAGCCGGCGCGGCGCGTCCGGTAGCTGCGCGCGCATCTGGGGCCGAGGCCGAAGCCGCTTGGGGAGAGGAAGGCATACGCCACTGGTTCGATCCCCTTCAAGGTTTGGCGGCGATGCGCGTGCCGATCGACTACGCCATCGTGGCGGTGCTGGGAGTCGGCAACTTCGTCCTTTCTTTCGTCGGGTATTGGTGGCCACCCGAAAAGGTCTTCGACGAGATCTATTTCGCGCGCGCCGGCGAAGAGTATCTGCAAAACCTGCGGATCTACGAGAACACGCATCCGCCGCTGAGCAAGTTGATCATCACGTTTTCGATGATGCTCTTCGGCGGCATGCCCAAAGGGCACGGACTCGGCGGGTGGACGTTCCTCAACGCGATCGTCGGGCACATGGGTAATGGCGACAACTCGTACGGCTGGCGCTTCCTCGACGTCGTCTTCGGCGCGCTCGTCGTGATGCTGCTCTACCTGTTCGCCAAGCGCGTGACCGGCTCGACGCTCTTTGCGACAATCGCGGCACTGCTTCTCACCTTCGACGGCATGCACTTCGTGCAGTCGCGCATTGCGACGCCCGAAGGCTTCGTCGTCTTCTTTGCAACGCTCGCCGTCTATGCGTTCTACCGCTTTTGGACAAGCTCGCAGGTCGGCGAGCGTGCGTATGTCGACGTGCCGGGATGGGGCTTCGCAGCCGGCATCGCGGCCGCGATTGCGGTCGGCGCGGCCCTCGGGCAGGCCTGCCGCCTCTTGTGGGGCTTCGATGCGGCCGCGACGACCATCGTAACCCTCTACGTCGCCTGCCTTTGCTACTTGGTCGTGCGTTACGTGCTTTTCCAGGCGCAGTTCGGCGACGGGCGGCGCGAGCTCACCTATGCCGAAGGCTCGTATGCGTTACGCGGCGCGAATTCGACCGAGCTCTTTGCCGCCGACGGCGGCACGATCGATGCAAAAGGGAAGATTTCACGCGGGGCGATCTCGCAGGCGAAATCGGGAGCGCTGATCTATGACGACGATCCGCTTCGCATCGAATACCGTCGCGACGCGACGGTTCGTTATGCGACGCCGGAGGGTGAAGCGCTCTATGCGGACGATGAAATACGCGCGGGGAGCGCCGTGGAGCGCGGCCGCTCGTCGAAGCTGTGGTTGATCCTTTTTACCGTTGCATTGGGTTTGCTGGTCAGCAGCAAGTGGTACGGCGTCATGGGCTTCGGCGTCAGCTTTGCCGTCTTGATCTGGGTTGCCGCCTCCGGCCTCTACTACCGAAGCACGACTCGTCCGGCGCTATGGGGTAATCCCGGCGGCTTCCGGCTGGACGCCGCACTCGTGACGATTATCCTCGTAAGCGCGACTGTTTACGCGCTGGTCTGGATACCCGATCTTGCGCGGCATTCGCCCGACCCCGGAGAGATCCACAACGCGAACGACCTGGTTTATCGTCAATACTCGATGTTCGAGTACCACGACCAGCTCAAGGCCACGCATCCCTACTCTTCCAAGTGGTGGGAGTGGCCGCTCGACTACGTGCCGATTGCGTATTTCTATCAGGATCATCGTAAGGACAGCAGCGATCCGCACGGCTGCTGTGTCTACGAGATTACCTCGCTGCCAAATCCCGTTATTTTATGGTTCGGTTTGCTTTGCGTGCCGCTCGTTGCGGTTCTGGCATGGCGCGAGCGCAACAAGGCCTACTTTCTGATCGTGCTGACGTATCTGCTGCAGTGGCTGCCGTGGATCAAATCGCCGCGCATTACGTTCGCCTATCATTTTTACGTCGACATACCGCTGATCTGCCTGTGCAACGTGATCATATTGCAGCGCTTCTCGAGATGGGCGCAGCAGCGGGAGAAGGCGCGGTGGATTGGTGGGCTCGGCGTCGGCGCTTACGTTGCAGCCGCCGCGACTAGGCTTTATTTTCTTCTACCCGATTCTGTCGGCTAATCCGCTTTCGTGGAGCGCTTGGCACGCGCGCATGTGGTTCCCCACCTGGATTATCGGCCCGGGTTAGCGAAAGGCGAAGTCGTATGTCCGGACATTCAAAGTGGCATAACATCAAACTGAAGAAGGGCAAAGTCGACGCGCAGCGCGGCGCGCTCTTCACGAAGCTGAGTAAGGAGATCATCCTTGCGGCGAAAGGCGGTTCGCCCGATCCCGAGGCCAACTATCGCCTGAAGATGGCGGTCGAGAAAGCGCGAGAATTCAACATGCCGCACGAGAACATCAAGCGCGCGATCGCTCGCAGTTCCGGGCAGGGCGGCGAGCGCGAGATCGAAGAGATTCGCTACGAGGGCTACGGCCCGCACGGGCTTGGCCGCCGTCGTCGACATTGCGACGGATAATCGCAATCGCACTGCGAGCGAGCTCCGCTTTGTCTTCAGCCGTCACGAAGGCAACTTGGGCGAAAGTGGCAGCGTTGCGTGGATGTTCGACCCGGTCGGCATCGTCGAGCTCGACCCTGCCGGCAGATCCGAAGAGGCTTTGATGGAGCAGGCGCTCATCGAGGGCGTCGAAGACGTCGAATACGACGACGAACTGAGCGTCATCTATACGCAGCCGGCGCGCTTGGCGGGCGTGCGCGACGAGCTTCGGGCAGCGGGGATCAAGATTTCTGACGCCTATCTCGGCATGCGCGCCAAGAACAAACTGGAATTGCGGGGCGGCGACCTTACGGCTGCACTCGCTTTCTTGGAGGCGCTCGAAGAGCACGAAGACGTCCAACGCGTCTTTAGCAACCTCGACTTTAGCCGGGTGCCGGCGGAGGCATTCGCCTGAGATCGTCCCTTCACGCGTACCTGCCGCGCGATTGGGTCTTTCCGATCGTCCTCGTGATCTTCGTGGCGGTCGTGGTATGGTTCGGACGCCAGATCTACGACTTCCTCATCCCCTCCTCGGCGACGGTAACGATTCCGTCATTTGTCGGTCAAACGCTCAACGATGCAAACGCCGAGATTTCGAGATTGGAACTAACCTCGGCGGTCGTCGACCATCAGGTCAGCGATCGCTATCCCAAGGACGTCGTCATCATGCAGCGTCCGGACGCCGGAGAGCAGGTGCGCCAAGGTCGCCAGGTCTCGTTCGTGATCAGCGACGGCATCGTCGCGCGGCTGATGCCGGACTTACGTTATCAGTCGATGCGAGAAGTGCGTCTCGACCTCTCGCAGGCGCATTTGCAGCTCGGTAAGATCGCGTATACGCACGAGTGATTTCATTCCGGAAGATCACGTCGTCTCTCAAAACCCCGGCCGCTAACGAGCGTGCATGAAGGTGATACCGTTGCGCTAGTCGTTAGCCGCGGTGGCCGCGCGAACTTGGTCGTGCCGGATTTTATTGGTTTGACGATCGATCAAGCGCGATCGCTCGCCGGCGATGCCGGAGTCAAAATCGGGCAAGTCGTCTGGACGCCGCTTGGGAAGAGCGGGCCGCCGCACGGCATGGTCGCGCGCCAAGCGCCGCGCCCAAGCGCGAATAGCTTCCTACGATCCCGTCGCGCTCCAAGTCAGCGCGGGCCCGAATGAGTCGGGGTACATCCTTCGGCAAGTGCACGTCCTCGTTTCGGTGCCGCAAGCACAAAACGTTCGACAACGACCAGCAGCTCGATGTTCGCCTTTCGATGAGGGATGCAACCGGACGTTACGATTTCTATCACGCGTACGCCGACCCCGGACAGAAGCTCGACTTCACCGTAACGGCCGTCGGCACGTCCGTGCTCGATATGTATGTCAACAACACGCTCGTCGGCGAAACCCGCCTTGGCACGGAACCGCCAAAAGTCTACGGCAGCCCGGGCCCCAGCGCGCCTCCACCTGTCACCCTGAAGAGAGCGCGAGCGGAGCGGTGTCATCCTAAGCGTGTCGAAGGATGACGCGCGATGACCATCTTGGCGCCATCATTACTCTCCGCGGATTTTGCACGCATCGCCGAGCAAATCGCGAGCGTACAAGACGCCGGCGCCGAGTATTTGCATCTCGACGTGATGGACGGGCGGTTCGTGCCGAACATCACTTGGGGGCCGAAAATCATCGGCGACCTGCGAAAACTATCGCCGCTAACGTTCGACGCGCACCTGATGATTGTCGAGCCCGAGCGATATGTGGATGACTTTCGCGCCGCGGGCTGCGATCGGATCACGTTCCATCATCGAAGCGACGGCGCACGCTCAGCGGCTCCTGACGCACATTCGCGACGTCGGAGCGGCGCCGGGCGTCGCAATCGATCCGCAAACGCCGGTTGAAATGCTCCAAGATATTATCGAGGATTGCGAGACGCTTTTGGTGATGAGCGTAAATCCCGGCTTCGGCGGACAGAAATTCATCGCTCGAGCGCTCGACAAGGTGCGCGAGGCTCGAGCGTTGATCGATCGCCGAAATCCGCGATGTTTGATCGAAGTGGACGGCGGTGTCGGCGCCGAGAACGCGCGCGACCTCGTCGAGGCCGGTGCCGATGCGTTGGTGATGGGCTCCGCGCTCTTCGGTACGCCCGATCCTGGCGCCGAGTTGCGCCGCATTCGTTCGCTCCTCGCGTGACCGAAGACGAACTCGTGGCAGCGATCGCCGCGGTCCTCTGTCACCCTGAGCTTGTCGAAGGTCGACACAGGAGGGCGGCACCACGCGTCGCGCTTGCCATCGGCGACGACGCGGCGCTTTGGCAGCCGTCACGCTCGCATCGCAGCGCGATCTCGACCGACATGCTCGTCGAAGGCGTCGATTTCACTCGCGAGATGATGACCTTGGAAGACGCGGGATGGCGCGCCATGGCCGCAAACTTGAGCGATCTGGCAGCAATGGGTGCTCGGCCGGTGCTCGCTACCATTGCACTCGGGTTTCCGCACGAAGCGAACCCAAAGGAGATTCTCGAACTCTACCGCGGTATCGCCGCCTGCGCTGCAGAGTACAAAACGGCGATCGTGGGAGGCGACCTTTCGCGCGCGCCGGCACTGACGATTTCGATTACCGTTGTCGGGGAAGTGCGACCCTCAAACGTCAAGACGCGTGCCGGAGGGCGACCTGGCGATGTGCTTGCCGTAACCGCCCCACTCGGGGCGGCAAGTTCGGGACTCGAAATCGCGCGCAAGCTTGCGACGATTCCAGACGAGCTCCAAGAGCAGGCGCTGCAAGCGCTGCGCCGGCCCTCTGCTCGCATCGTCGAAGGAAAATTTTTCGGCGCAAGCCGCAACGTCACGGCGATGATGGACATCTCTGACGGCTTATCGGCCGACGTGCATCGTCTGGCCGCCGCCAGCGGCTGCGGCGCCGAAATCGAAACCGTACCAATCGCCGCGTCGGCGCGTGCCCTCGCACAGGCAACCGCGCAAGATCCCGAGCGCTTCGCATTAGCGGGGGGAGAAGATTTCGAGCTTCTCGTGGCAATACGATCGCGCGCCTTCGGACACATCGCCGCGCGTTACAGGGCTCGATTTAAGTGCGGGCTGTTACGCGTGGGAAGGCTGCGGGCCGAGACCGGAATCGGTTGGAAGGGAGCGCCGTTAGAGCGCTCCGGCTGGGATCACTTCGCGTCTTTAAGCGACTACTGAACGTGCAACTGTCCCGCTAGGCTCGGCGGGCTTAGCTCGGCGATTGCTGCGCAAGGCAGCCGGTGCAAACTTTCGCGGTGCGGTGCACGCCATGATCGTCGATTCGGACGTTCTGTAAATTCGGCAGCCACCGGCGTTTCGTCTTGTTCATTGCGTGACTGACGTTATTGCCGGACTTTGGGCCTTTGCCGCAAATTTCGCACCGCTTTGCCATAGCCGGCAGATAGTAGCATGGCCCTAGGCCTGCCCGCAAGCTAAAAAGTTGACGGAAGGCAAGGATTCCTAAGGTGGCTCCAAAAGGACGCGCCCATGGGTCGAGCGCGAATCGCGGTCGATGCGATGGGAGGCGACCATGCCCCCGCCGAGATTGTGGCGGGGGCATTACTGGCTGTGAAGAGTTCGACGCCGACGTTATCTTGGTTGGCGACGAGGCGCGCATTCGCCCGCTTTTGCGCGGCCCCGCGGCGCAGCGTGTGCGGCAAATCCATGCGCCCGATGCCGTCGCGATGGATCTTTCGCCCTCGATCGCGGTACGCTCGTGCGAACGCACCTCGCTTGGCGTTGCGGTCACGCTTAGTCAAGCAAGGCGAGGCCGACGCCGTCGTTTCGGCGGGGAACAGCGGCGCTTTTCTTGGCAATCGCGCTCATTAAGCTCGGGCGCATCGAAGGCGTCTCGAGGCCGGCCATCGCCACCGTCTGGCCGGCGCTCAACGGACCGACGGTTCTGCTCGACTCCGGCGCCAATGTGGATTGCAAGCCGGAATGGCTGGAGCAGTTCGCGATCATGGGCTCGGCGTACGCGAAGAGCGGTGCTCAACGTTGCCAATCCGCGCGTTGGAATTCTTATCGGTCGGTGAAGAGCGCAGCAAGGGCAACCAGCTCGTCCTAGAAGCTGCGCGACTTCTGGAGCATGCGCTCCGTACGCTTCATCGGCAATGTCGAAGGGAGCGACCTCTTTCATAACGTCGCCGATGTGATCGTCGCCGACGGCTTCGTCGGAAACGTCGTGCTCAAGACCGGCGAAGGCATGATTGCCGACCTCGCGCGAGTTATGCGCGACACGCTCCTGGGCGGAAACATTCTGACCAAGATCGGAACCGCGATGCTCGCGCCGGCGCTCAAACGGCTGCGTAAACGTTTCGATTACGAAACCTACGGCGGAGCGCCGCTGCTCGGTCTGCGCGGAAACTGCATCGTGACGCACGGACGCGCAAGCCGCAACGCAGTCAAACACGCGATCGGCGCGGCAGTTCAAGAAGTCAATCACGACGTCATCGGAAAGATCAGCGAGCTGATCGTACCGCATCTCGCCGCAACGTAGCGCGGGCATGCGAGTCATCCTACGACTGCGCTGCGGATGACACTTCGAAATTCCTCACCCCCGAGCGCCGAAGGGGCGCAGACCTGAGCGAGGCACCGTTCGACTCCGCTCGCGACAAGCTCCGTGCCGAGATGAAAGGTTGGGCATTTACGTCCACCTTCCGTTTTGTCCATATCTTTGCCCGTACTGCGACTTTGCGAAATGGCCGCTGCGCGCGACGCGCTGCGCGGCATTATCTCGACGCGCTCTACGCCGAACTCGATCGTCACGCTAATGAATCCGCTGCGACGATCTATCTGGGTGGGGGCACGCCCAACGCGTATGATGCCCAGACGGTGTCGGATCTGCTCGGGCGCTTGCGCGACCGTTTCCCGGGGACGACGGAGATATCGATCGAGATCAACCCGGAGCTGGTAGGTGACGCGCGATTTCGCGCGATATCGGCAAGCCGGATTACGCGGCTCTCGATCGGTGTCCAGTCGTTCGAGCCCGGCGAAATTCAGACCCTTGGACGGAAACATACCATCGAGCAAATCGGTCGTGTGGTCGCGCAGGCGCATGCGGCGGCGAATAGTGTCAATTTCGCTCGATCTCATGTTTGCGGTGCCCGGACAGACCCCGGCGAGCTGGCGGCGCTCGCTCGACGCCGCGATCGCTCTTGGCGTCGACCACGTTTCGACCTATGGCCTAACGGTCGAAGCCGCAAACGCCCTACGCAGCTTGGCAGCGCGCGCGAGCCCGGCGCCTTTTTCGATGACTCGCGCGAAGCCGAACTCTACTCGATCGCTATGGAAACGCTGCGGTCGGCGGGATACGAACAATACGAGATCAGCAATTTTGCGCGCCCCGGACATCGCTGTGCGCACAACTGCAACTATTGGGCGAACGGCGAATACGTGGGTCTCGGCGTGGGCGCAGCGTCATATCGCGACGGGGTTCGCAGCGTTCACACCCGGTCGATCGATGAATACGTTACCGCAGCGCTCGAGGGTCAGCGCGATACCGTCGGAGGCCGAGCGGCTGGAAGGTCGCAGGCGCGCGGGCGAGGCGATCATGCTTGCCTTGAGAACCGCGCAGGGGGTTGGACTGAGCGAGTTCAAAGAACGTTACGGTATCGACGTAATGTCCGATTACTCTCCGGTCGTAACTCGATTCGCTCGGACAGGATTGCTGGAGCGCGTCGGTGATAACGTGCGGTTGACGCAACACGGGCGATTCGTCGCCAACGATGTATGTGCAGCATTTCTAACAGCGGAGCCGTCATAAAATTCGAGTAACACCAAACCCGCTCTCCGAAACGGTCTTGCGCGCCGCGTTCGTGCTCGTCTTCGGCGTTACCGGCTTTCTGTTGGGGCGCGAGGCCTATTTCAGCCTGCTCTCTCCGCACTTCGCCAATGAGGCGCTGCAGGTCGCATTCTTGATTCTCTCGCCGGTGGTCGGGGCCGTGATCGGCGCGCTGCTCGCGCCTCCGGCTCAAGCGCTCTTCGAAACGCAACTCGTTGCAGCCGAGGGGGCGATGGAGCGGCTCACGCCCGCCGAAATTGCCGGTGGCGCCGTCGGCCTCATCGTCGGTTTGCTCGTCGCATTTCTCATTAAAAGCATCGTCTTCGAGCTCATCTCGGATTTCGGGCGGGCCGGTACGTACGTCGCGATCGTCCTCTATTTGATCGTCGCAATCTTTGCGGCTTATCTGGGCGCGCGGATCGGTGCAAAGATCCGCATCTTTCCTCTACCTCGCAGCCTCGCGGGCAAGAACGCGGGCGGCAGCGCGAAGGTCGTCGACACGTCCACCATCGTCGACGGTAGAATCGTCGAGATCGTGGAAAGCGGATTCTTGGAGGGCGAGCTGATCGTCCCGCGCTTCGTCTTGCGCGAACTGCAGGCCATCTCCGACTCGGTCGATCCGCTCAAACGTACGCGGGGTCGACGAGGATTCGACGTGCTCAGCCGTCTGCAAGAGCTGGCAATTGTCGAAATCAGCGAGCGCGATTTTTCGGATATGGCGCCCGGAAACGTCGACGCGCGCCTCGTGCGGCTCGCGCAAGAACTCGGCGCGAAGCTCGTTACTAACGATTATAATTTAAATCGCATCGCGCAAGTCGAGGGCGTCGCGGTGCTCAACGTCAACGAGCTTGCCAATGCAGTCAAGCCGGTCGTGCTTCCCGGCGAGGAGCTGCACGTTGCAGTGATTCGCGAGGGGAAAGAGTTTCATCAGGGCGTTGGATATCTCGAAGACGGTACCATGATCGTCGTCGAGCACGGGCGGCGCCTGATCGGCGACGAGACCGACGTGATCGTTACGAGCGTGCTGCAAACGGTTGCTGGACGAATGATCTTCGCGCGACCGAAACGCGAAGGCGTCGCTTCTTGAAATGGGCTGCGGTCGTGGTCGCGGCGGGGCGCGGCACGCGGTTGGGAGGGCCGAAACAATTCGTCGAGTTGGCCGGCCTGCCGATGGTCGGATGGTCGATCCGAACCTTTGCGACGATGCCCGAGGTCTCCGAGCTCGTCATCGCAGCCGAGCCCGAATCGATCGAGCCGCTGCGCGCGCTATGCGCGCAGTTTTCGCGGCCGCTCGCGGCGCGCATCGTTCGGGGCGGCGCGACGCGCCAGCAGAGTGTTTATAACGGTCTGCGCGCGGTGAGCGATACGTGTGACGCGGCCTTGGTCCACGACGGCGCTCGGCCGCTCGTCAGTCAGGACGACGTCCGCGCGGGCATGCGCGAAGTACGCGTGGGGCGCGCCTCGCTGCTTGCAGTTCCCGTCGTCGATACGGTAAAGGTCGTCGATCCAGACTCGCTCGTCGTGCGCCTTACCCTCGATCGGCGCACGCTGTGGGCCGCGCAGACGCCGCAGTTCGCGCGCACCGCCGATTTGCGTAGCGCGCACGAAGACGCGCTGGCGGATGGTTTCCAGACCACCGACGACGCGGCACTGCTCGAACGCGCCGGGATCGAAGTCGTCGTCGTTCCCTCGAGCAGTGAGAATTTCAAAGTGACGACCCTTGGCGACCTCGAACGCGCTCGCGCTATCCTAAAGAGCGCATAAATGCGCATCGGCCACGCCTTCGACGCCCACCGGCTCGTCGTCGGACGCGCTTTGATACTCGGCGGCGTTCGCATTCCATACGAACGCGGACCGCTAGGACATTCCGACGGCGACGTTCTCGCACATGCGCTCGCCGATGCGCTGCTCGGCGCCGCCGCGCTCGGTGATCTCGGCACGCGCTTTCCCGCAAGTGATGAACGCTGGAAGGACGCCGATTCGATGGAGTTGTTGGCGAAGTGCGTTGCAGTCGTGCGCGACGCCGGCTTCGCTATTACTAGCGTCGACGCAACGATCGTCATCGAACGCCCGAAACTTGCAGACTTCATCGAAGCGATGCGCGCCAAGGTGTCGCAATGTCTGGCCATTTCGCTCGGCGCCGTAAGCGTCAAGGCGAAGACGAGCGACGGCATGGGCTACACCGGCGATGGCACCGGCCTTGCAGTGTATGCGGTAGCTCTGCTTGAACCCGACGTTCCATGACGTTTAAGGCAGAACTCGGCGGAAGTACGACCTCGTCCGGTACGTACGTCAGCATTCCGCTGCGCGTGATGAGGCATTTTGGCGGACGCGTCCGCGTACCGGTTCGCGCAACCATCAACGGCGTGACCTGGCGCACGACGATCTGCGACATGGGTGCCGGTCCGATGATTGGCGTGACCGCGTCGACGCGAAAGGCTGCCGGCATCGAACGCGGCGATCGTGTGACGCTTAGCATTGAAGAGGATAAAGAAAAACGCACCGTCGACGTGCCCGCCGACTTTGCAAAAGCGATGAACAAGACGCAGCGCCGCGCATATGACTCGATGTCGTACACTCACCGGAAAGAGTACGTACAATGGATAGAAGCGGCAAAGAAACCCGAGACGCGAACGCGCAGAATCGCGAAAGCGCTCGGCAAGCTTGACGAGCGGATAGGCATGTAGCGCGCGGCCGGCACCGGTTTACCTTGCGTACCGGCGAGATTGCGTGATAGAGTTGTGTGCAACGATGCCATATCACGAGATCGTGTTGCCGGAGACGAAGCCGGAGACAGAATGGGTGCGCGGGCGGCCACTGCAAAAAGTGAGCCCGCAGCGGACGCACTCCTGGCTGCAGCGCGCGCTTACAATCGAATTAAGCCGCTGGGCGACGGGGCACGGCCAGGTTGGTCCGGAGTGGCGTTTCCGTGTCGCGCCACCGGGTGAGATTCGCCGGCCGCTCGTGCCCGACGTCGCATACGTTTCCAATGAGCGATTGCGACCACTCAGCGATGCAGACTTCGAGTGTCCGCCGCTTGCACCGGACGTTGCCGTCGAAATTCTTTCGCCCGACGACCGTCGCGCAGACGTCGACGACAAGACCGGAGCGTATTTGCGCGCGGGCTCTTCGCTCGTGATGGTCGTCGATCCGCAGCAGCGAACTGTGGAATTGCACGACCGGTCCTCCGTCGTTCGGCTTACCGAAGATGACGCGATCGAGCACACGGCGCTGCCCGGATTCTTATATTCGGTTCGAGCGCTCTTTGCGGTGCTTGCGCGACCCTAAGCCTGCGGAGCCTGCCGCCCGCAGCCACTGATTGACGGGGCGGGTTAAACTGTTGCACATGCCGTTCGACAAGCCCAGGGCTTCGGCCCTAAAGGCAGTATTGGCCGACTTGCAGGCTGCCATCGACCGCGACCCGGCGGCGCGCGGTTGGTTGGACGTTCTACTGTCGTATCCGGGCTTTCACGCGCTCGTTGCGCATCGGTTGGTCCACCCACTTCAAAAGGCCGGCATTCCGATTCTTCCGCGGTTCCTCGCCAACGTCGCCCGCTTTTTCACCCAGATCGAAATCCACCCTGGCGCAAAGATCGGCGACGGCGTTTTCATCGATCATGGCAGCGGCGTAGTCGTCGGCGAAACTGCGGAGATCGGCGACGGCTGCACGATCTATCAGGGGGTCACGCTAGGCGGCACGAGCCTGTCGCACGGCAAGCGCCACCCGACGCTGGGACGTAACGTAACCGTTGGCGTCAACTCGAGCGTATTGGGCGCGATCGTCATCGGAGATAACGCGAAGATTGGCGGCGGATCCGTCGTCGTAAAAGATGTGCCCGCGAATGCAACGGTAGTCGGAGTTCCGGCGCGCGTCGTCATGCAGGATGGAAAACCGATTCGCGCCGTTCCGGAGCGGCCGCAGGTCGATATGCCCGACCCAACCACCGACGCAATCGTTCGTTTGCAACGCAAACTTGCGGAGCTCGAGCGGCGGCTCGCCGAGCTCGAACAAGGCGACGGGACGGAAGCGGAAGCCTGGAGCTGGGTGATCTGAATCCCTCGATTTCGCTCAAAACTTCGCGCCTGCGCCGCTCGGCGCTAAGGTAGTTTGAAGTTGCGACTCTATAACACTCGCACGCGCAGCGTTGAGGATTTCGTGCCGCTACGCGGCGATGAGGTACGCATCTACGTCTGCGGTTTGACCCCTTCGGCGCAAGCGCACCTCGGACATGCGCGCTCGTTTCTCTTCTTTGACGTACTGCGGCGGTATCTCACGCATCGCGGATACCGCGTCAAATACGTGCAGAACGTCACCGACATCGACGATCGCAGCATCAACGCCGCTAGAGAGACCGGCGAATACTATCATGACATCGTCGATCGCTTTTACGGCGAGTTCAAGGCGTCCATGCGGAAACTCGGCGTGATGGAATACGACGACGAGCCTTACGCAACGAAATACATCGCTCCAATCCAGACGATGGTTCGGGAGCTCGTCGAGAGTGGGCACGCCTACGCGGCGCAGGATGGAATTTATTACCGCGTCGCGTCTTTTGCGAACTATGGAGCGCTCGCGAATCGCAATATCGCCGAGCTGGAGGCCGGTGCGCGCATCGAGATCGACGAGCACAAAGAAGATCCGCTCGACTTCGCTCTTTGGAAGTTTGCCAAACCCGGCGAGCCGTATTGGCCGTTCGAGCCGTACGGCGATGGCCGCCCGGGGTGGCATATCGAGTGCTCCGCGATGGCGCGCGCGCTGCTGGATCGCGAAGGCAACGGCTTCGACATCCACGGCGGCGGCGCCGACCTCATTTTTCCGCATCACGAGAACGAGATCGCCCAGAGCGAGCCGCTGATGAAGCATCCGCCAATGGCGAATTTTTGGGTACACGGCGGCCTGCTGCTCTTTGACAACCGTAAGATGGCAAAGTCGCTCGGAAATTTTGAACCCCTATCGCAGCTCCTGGAGCGCCACGATCCGCAAGCGATTCGCTGGCTCTTCTTGCAGACCGGTTATCGGAAGGTGATGAATTTTACCGAAGATTCGATTGGCGCGGCTGCCGTAGGACTGGCGCGCATCAAGGCTGCCTATCGTGAATCTACGCCGGCGACCGATGGCGAGCCAATCGCAGCGCCGGAGCTCGACGCGCGAATGGAGGCTGCGCTCGACGATGACATGAATACCGCCGCCGCGCTCGCCGTGCTCTACGAGGCGGTGGCGGATGCACCGCCAAGCCGCGAAGAGCTCGATTACTGGTTGCGCATATTGGGAA
Organism: Vulcanimicrobiota bacterium; assembly: GCA_963815165.1. GTDB lineage: Bacteria > Vulcanimicrobiota > Vulcanimicrobiia > Vulcanimicrobiales > Vulcanimicrobiaceae > Cybelea. Next base: position 182,005 of record CAWFFL010000002.1, on the reverse strand, counting down.
TCGCGCCCGACGAATCGTGGCTGGAGGAGCCGCATAATGAGTTGCCGTCCGATTTTTGCGGCCGACTTGCCGCGGCGCTCGCGAATTCGAAAGAAGAGGTCGACGTTGCCGCATTTACCGGCATGGCGCCAAACGATGCAGTCGAGCACGTCATCGCGTTGCGCAATGCGGCGCGCGCGCGTAAAGACTGGGCGTCATCGGACCGCCTCCGCGAAGTTCTGCAAGGCTACGGCGTCGAGCTCAAAGATGCCAAAGAGGGCACAACCTGGCAGGTGTCATCCTGAACAAACGGCGCGGTAAGCGCATCATCCCAAGCGGCGCGCGTCCTAAAGGTGTCATCCCAAGCAGCGCGCGCCCTAATAGTGTCATCCTGAGCGGAGCGCGCGCAGCGCGCGAAGTCGAAGGGCGACGGCCGCGCCGCGAGCTCGATTTCGACGATCTCGTCTACGGAATTCACGCGGTCGAGGAGGCGCTTTTCGCCGACGAACCACTGCGCCTGATCCACGTCGCCATGGATCGCTCAAAAGACGGTGCGCTGCGCAAGCTGCTCGCGCAGGCCAAGGAACGCAGCATTCCCGTGCGCTTCGAACGGCGTCCTTTTTTCGAACGCGTGCCGTTCAAGGCACATCAAGGCGTCATCGCGATCGGGCCGCCGTTTTCGTACGCGTCCCTGCCGGAGATCCTCGCCAGAAAACGCAGCGATGGACGGCCGCGGCTCATCGTGATTCTCGATCATCTCACCGATCCGCACAATGTCGGTGCGATCGTTCGGACGGTGGAGGCAGCGGGCGGCGACGGCGTCGTGCTGCCGGAACGGCGGTCGGCCGGCATTAACGCGACCGTTCGAAAAGCCGCGGCAGGGGCTGCCGCGCATTTACCGATTGCGCGGGTTGCGAATATAGCCGACGCGATGCGCGTGATGAAAAAGGCCGGGATCTGGGTTGCCGGTGCGGACGTTTCGCCCAAAGCGGTCGAGCTCGTAAACGCTGACCTCAACCGCGACCTTGCCCTCGTGATCGGCGCCGAAGGCGGCGGGCTCTCAGAACTGGTGAAGCGAGAGTGCGACTATCTGGTCCAGCTGCCTATACGAGGGCGGGTCGCCTCGCTCAACGCCTCGGTGGCCGCCGCTATTCTTATTTACGAGGCGTTAAGACAGCAAGAGCGCTCGCTTCGTCCTTGACGGGGGAGGGGGCACCTCCTATATACTTATCGACGACGTGCCGCGCCCGACGGGCTGCGGCCTGCGCATGCGGCTCGTCTTACCACGAGGCTAACAGGACATTATGGCAATGACCGTCGCGGACGGAGTGGAGTACCAGCAGAGGGTCGACGAGGACCTCGTCGCCATCGCGAAGACGGGCGACAACCTCGCGATGGAGTATCTGCTCAACAAATATAAGAATTTCGTTCGAATCAAGGCGAAGAGCTACTTCCTGATCGGCGCGGACCGCGAGGACATCATCCAGGAAGGGATGATCGGCCTCTATAAGGCCGTGCGCGACTTCAAAGCGGACAAGCTCTCGAGCTTCCGTGCCTTCGCCGAGCTCTGCATCACGCGCCAAATCATCACCGCTATCAAGACGGCGACGCGACAGAAGCACATTCCGCTCAATCAGTACATTTCTCTCAACAAGCCGATCTACGACGAAGATAGCGAGCGTACGTTGCTCGACGTCATGGCGTCGCAGAAGACTTCCGATCCCGAAGAGCTGGTCGTCACACAAGAAGTCTCCGACGACATCCGCCAGCGTATCCGGCAAAATCTCTCCGAGCTGGAGTCGCAGGTTCTCGAATCCTACCTCGAAGGCAAGAGCTACCAAGAGATGGCGCGCGACCTCGGCCGACACGTGAAGTCCATCGACAACGCGCTGCAGCGCGTGAAGCGCAAGATCGAAAAGAATCTGGCGGAGTTCGAATTCCAGTAGCCCCCTAGCGAGCTTCGAGGGAGCAGAAGATGAAAGCTCTTAATTTCAGCCGCTGTGCGTTAAGCATTAGCTTGGCTGCTGCATTGCTAACCGCGTGTACTCGGCGTTCTTCGGTACCAATCAGCAGCCTTAGCGGACGAATGACGTCGGGTCGAACAGCTCGTCGAGCGGAAGCAAAACTTTTAACTGCACCGGCAAGAAACAATCGTTTATCGTGCCGACCGGTATTACGCAGCTCGAGGTTGTCGTTCGCGGTGGCGCAGGCGGCGACTCAGGGGTTCGCGGCTCGCCGTCGTTTATTCCCTCGGGTTTTGGCGGTCGCGTCGACGCGACGATCCCCGCGCAGCCCGGCGAGAAGCTGTATGTTTTCGTCGGCGGGCGCAACGCAAACAGGACTGGCGGCTTTAACGGCGGCGGGAACGGTACTTCGGGTGGCGACGGCGGCGGCGGCGCCTCTGACATCCGTGCGGGCGGCGATGCGTTGCAAGACCGGATCATCGTTGCCGCGGGCGGCGGCGGTTCGGGAGGACAGCTTCTCTACACATACGGATGGGGCGGTAATGGCGGCGGTTATCGCGGCCGACCGGGAGGCGGCGGCCATTACGAGTGCGGGCTGAACGGCCAGGGCGGAGGAGGTGGCACCCAGCATAGAGGGGGCGCCGGCGGTACGGGCGGCACGGCCCCGTCTTCGGGTACCGACGGTACGCGGGGTGCGAACGGCGCCGCAGGTAGTGGTGGCGACGGCGGGGCCAGCTACGGCGGCGGCGGCGGTGGCGGCTCGTCATACATCATGGCCGGCGCAACGCACCGCCGTATTTGGACCGGCTACAAAAGAGCGAGAAGCGACGGCCTCGTCATAATCAGTTGGAATTAGGTGGCAAGGGACCTCGCATTGGCAGCAGCGGTGGCGCTCATCGCTGCGGCATCACTTCCTGGTACGTGGCTTAGCGGGCCGTCGCTGCCGATTGCGCGGAGCGAAGTCGCTGTCGCGACGCTGGGCGAGACGATATACGTCATTGGCGGTTACGCCAATGGAAACGTCGATCAAAATCTCGTAGAAGCGTACGACACGGCAACGCACAAATGGCGTGACGTTACGCCGTTGCCGCGTGGTCTCAACCACGTCGGCGCGGTTGATTTCTCGGAAAAATCTATACGTTCGGCGGCTTCTCGGCGCAAAATAGCGCCGCAGTCGCAGACGCGAACGTCTACGATCCGTTGACCAATCGCTGGACGCGGATAGCGCCGCTGCCGCATGCGCTCGGCTCGGTCTCGATCGCGGTGCTCGGAAAGCTCATGCATCTCGTCGGCGGACGCGACGTTCACAGCGTCGCCACGCACTACGTCTACGATCCGGGAACCAACACCTACACCGTGCGCGCGCCGTTGCCGGTCGGGACGCGACCACATGGGCCTCGTCGCATCGGGAGGAAAGCTCTACGCGATCGGTGGGCGCATCGACACGCCGGCACATAACACCGGCTACGTCAACATCTACGATCCGGTCACCAATGCCTGGAGTGAAGGCGCGCCGATGCCGACCCCGCGCAGCGGCATGGCCGTCGCGGTCTATCACGGCATCATCTTCGCAATCGGCGGCGAAGCACGCGGCATGGCAAGTGCCTACACGACTAACGAGGGTTACGATCCAGCGACGAACCGCTGGTCGGAATACGTGCCGCTGCCGGAAGGCCGTCACGGCACGGGCGGCGCCGTCGTTGACGGTCTGCTGTACGTTCCGGCGGGCGCTCCGGTTCCGGGCGGAAGCCGCCAGAGCAACACGCTATTGATTCTCAGGGAGTAAAGGAAATGCTGCGTCTATTTGCTTCGGTCGCGTTCATCGCGACACTCGCCGCGTGCGCGAGTTCGCAACCCGCGCCAAACCTGCCGTCCGGCGCATCGTCGGGGCTGCAACGTGTCTCCCCCGCATCGGGAAGCTGCTGCGACATCTTCTGGAATAAGAAGCGTCTGAATTTGCGCTACGGTTCGAAGCCGACTATGGATGCGGTGCTTAGGTACTGGGCGCCAAACGGCTATTACCTCACGCAAATCTACTGCCAGAATGGCAGCCAAATAACCGCGACGCCGGGGCGCACGTGGGGGGATCCGAGTGGTTACAAGCGCGTCAAATATTCGTTCACGACACATAGCTCTGGTCCCGACCGGTGTGGAGTGACGGCTGTCTTAAACGATACGGGCAGTCCGCCGGTCGCCGTACTCAAGATTCGCATAGAATGAATCAAGGCGCGAGAACGTCCGAATCGCGCCACATCGGCATCGTCGCCTGCTCGGCCGGCTCTAACTTAACTTCTTGACAATCTCGCGATAGAGTTCTTCGCGCTCGGCGGTCGGATCGACAACCATCACTTCGGTTTCGCCGCTCTGCGATTCGATGCAGACCGTTACACGGCCGCGCGCGCAGACGTCCATGCAGCTGGTGGAGATCGCGCGTATGGCGCCCCATCTGCCCTCCGCTTTAAGCCGCTCCTTGAGCCAGTTGCGTAAATTGAAATCGCCAATGCTTTCGGCGATCTCGGGGTCTTCTTCAGGAATGCGTTCCTTGAAACAGCGCTCGCAGACCATAACGAGGCCGGAGCGCAGCCACTTCGGTTGTACGGGCTGCATTATCGCGTGTATTCCACGTCACGCTCATGGAAAGGCTCCGGTCGATCCCCAAATGATGCGACCGAAGCCTTTCGCTCCCTGTGACGTACCGCCGCATGGCAGCGGCATCAAAGTAACGTAGCGGTGGCTCAGATAGTTTCCAATAAAGCGGGATCTTCGCGGCTGAGTTCGAGATCCGCAATCTTGCCGCTCTCGGTCAACAGCAGGTCGAACGAAACGACCGCGCCGGCGAACGTGAGTCTGTACGAGTAGCCGAATCGCCGTCCGCGATAGACCATGCCCTCATACACGAATGCTCGCGGCTTACCAATCGCGAGCGCCTTTCTGGCGGAAGCGCGCGCTCGCGCCGGCGTCAGCTCTTTCGCCGCATCGGCCGTCAGCTGAGTTCGGTCGACGTTTCCGGTCTGCAAACGCACCAGCCATTCTTGCGCGAGCGCGCGGATCTTCGGATTCTCGTTGGGCGCCGGCCGTTCTTCGTCGGCAATCTGGTCTGCGGAAGGACGCTCGACAACCTCGAACACCCGCCGAAAAAGCAGTGACGGATCGAAATTATCGCTGTTAGCGAGCATCACGATTTCGAGACCGTCGGCCGGAAATGTAGCGTTCAGCGTAATGAATCCAGGATTTGCGCCTTCGTGCTCGATTAGCCGTCGTCCGTAGAAGCGTCCGATACCGAGACCAAAGCCGTACCCACCGTGCGCCCGTTCGTACAGCGCGACCGGCGGCGAAGTCATTGCTCGCCACGATGCGGCATCGACAACCTTGCCGCCGTCGAGCGCGGCGTCCCATTTTACGAGGTCGAGCGCGCTCGAGTTAATCGTTCCGTCGCCATATCCGATATCGTCGGGCGTCGCGGCCTGATAGAGGATCCGATGACCGTCGTACGTGTATCCGTCAGCGCCGTTCGAAAGCTCGCGCGGCTCGACCCGCGTCGAAGAGTCTGTCAACCCGAGCGGTGCGAAGATTCGGCTTGCGACAAACTCACCGTACGATTCTCCCGAGGCTTTCTCAACGATCATGCCGAGCACGACGTAGTTGGTGTTCGAATATTCATAGCGCGTGCCTGGGCGGAAATCCAGCGGTTGCTTCCACACCATTTGGAAGAACTGCATGGCCGTGGCGTAGTGAGGGAGGTTCGGCAGATCGGTATAGTCGGGAATCCCCGAGGTATGGTTCAACAGGTTTCGCAACGTGATTTGTCGCGCGTAGCGGTATTGGGGAAAGTACTTCGCGAGCGAATCGTCTACCGAAAGTTTCCGCTCTTGCTGCAGCAGCATGATGCACGTTGCCGTGAACTGCTTGGTGACGGAGCCGATATTGTAGACGGTGCGCGCATCGGCGGGCCGGAGCTTCGTCAAGTCGCGATAGCCGTAGCCGCGCGCATAAAGGATAGCTCCGTTCTTTGCGATGGCCAGCGAAATTGCAGGTACGTGTTGGTCCGCCATGGCAATCGCGACGAGCCTGTCGATTTGGGTCGTTGTTTGACGATCGAGGCTGCCGGGAACGTCTTGCGCAGCCGCACCGGCCGCCGCGAACATGAAAGCAATGGCAACCAAACAAAGCTGCGTCACCCTAGGGTTTTGCATTGACTCCAGCGGACCTTGACGCTGGTGCGGCGAACTCCTCTCGCTCGTCGAGCGTTGGAGGAGGACTCCATCAATGAATCCACGTGACCTCACCTCAATCGCGGTTTTCACCCTCATGGTATGTGCGTGTAACGCCGGAGCTGCCGGCCCTTCGCCGATTTCGGCGACGCCTTATACCGGTCCGCACAATGGCAGTCCATCGCAGAAAATCTACATCGCGAATGTCGGTGACGACACAATTACGACGTACAAACTCGACGGCACTCAAACGACGCCCACGATCGATACGGGCATCAACTACCTCGTCGCGCTTGCGGTCGACGCAAACGGGAAGATCTATGCGCTCTCGTTCGACGGTCTCGATGGGCGCGACGCGAGCGGTACCGTCACAGCCTATGCTCCCGACGGTTCGCCGTCAACGCCGACCTTCACCATCAAAGAGCGCGGCTACCGCGCGGCGGTGGGCATCGCGGTCGACGCTAGTGGCAAGATCTACGTCTTGAGCGGCGCCCATGATGGCTCGCGAGGAATTGTGACGACGTACACATCGGCTGGAACGCCGACGACGCCCACGTTCCGTACCGGTGCCGACTCGAGCAGTCTGACGATCGATGAAAACGGAAAAATCTACGTCACCAACGATACGGGAACGGGTGGTAAGAGCTCGGTGACGACGTATCAGCCGGATGGATCGCCGACGACACCGACGATTACGCACGGCTTGACTCAGCCCGACGCTGTTGCCATTGACGCGAGCGGCACGATCTATGTTGCAAATGTGACCAACGGCGGCCCCGACGGAACCGGCGCAGGCTACCTAACGACCTACAGCGCCGACGGCGGTCGGCCCGCTCAGCACTTCGCGCACGCAGCCGGGGCGCCGGGCGGCATCGCGTACGCAAACGGTCACGTATACGTCGCAAGCAGCACTGCGTATCGGAGCATCGTGAAGACGTACAATTCGGATGGAAAGCGGATCGGCCCAACCATCACTGCCGGGTTGTACGAACCCTGGGGAATCGTCATCCGCTAGATTGCAGCGGTCGCGACGCCGCCGAAAGTTACGTTCTCTTCGAAGAGAATGGAGCCGACGGTGGGATTCGAACCCACGATCCCATTACTGGGGCCTGATTACAAGTCAGGTGCCTTAGACCGCTTGGCTACGTCGGCATTAGCAACTCAAGTTGCATCAATGACGGCGCCAAAACCTTTTGCTCGGCGTCATCCCTCGACTCCGCTCAGCCTGACACTAATGGGCGGCGCTCCCAGAGCGTGCGCGTGTAGAGCGTAACGAATCCGCAGCGCTGAAAGTTGCGTTCTGAAGTGCTGCCCGGTGTTGCTCCGGCGCGCATGAATCGCGCCCCCGCGTCGCGCGCTTGAGCGATGCGTTCGCGGATAAGCGCGCCATGCAATCCGTGTTTGCGGAAACTCGTGAGCGTCGAGCCGCCGAATAACGTGGCGCAGTCGCCGCGTACGTCCATCGCCGCCGTCGCGGCGATCGCGCCGTCAATTTCGTAACTCGAGCGGGAGCACGCCTTCGGATTGCGCCAGAATCGTGGCAATGCGGTTATCGCCGCTGCGCTCGGCAGCGCCGTCAGTAAATGCCTGAATCGAAGCGGCGGCCCAAGCCGCCAAATCGCTTGCCGGCGCGATGCGACCGTCCCGCGGCGCATCGGTTTCAAACGTATCCGAAGCCAGAAAGTTAACATATTCGACCGGTGCGTATCCTGCGGCCGCCAGCGCCGTCGAAAGCGACGGATCCGAAAGCGGCGTTACGTAGACGCGCGGCTTTGCGTTCCGCGATTCATAAAACGAAGTAAGTCGCGCGACGTCATCGTCGCTTACCGGGGCCGTGGCGCCGACGCCGTAGGCCTCGGAGAGGGGAGATTCCAAGCCCGTAAAGGCCGCGATCCCTCCGGCGATCTCGACGTACTCGGCACGCGTGTCGGGAAAAAGCCGCTGCGTCGTCGCAACGCCGGTAAGTATGCCCACGCGTTCCGATTGCAGAATCGCGGCTTCGAGCTTCCGCGTCAAATGAATCATGTGAGGCAGAGTAAAGCAAAATTAAACTGGCGTCGCTAGCGCCCTAGTGGAGCTCTTCTCATCGGCGGTGCCTCCGGGAGGCGCTCGACCTTCGCGCCGAGCGGATGAGCGATGATGCGATAGTCGAACTCGACACTCGAGCGGCCGTGCTGGTTCTCGCGCACTTGGAAACCGGTCGGAGTCTTCGTGCTGACGTAGAGCCCTCGCGTATCGCCCATCGGCGTAAGAAAAACGTAATACCACTTTCGATCCATAACCGAAGCGAAGTCGGGACTGATCTGTACGTTTGCGACGCCGTCGAACATTCGCGCCGTACCCACATCCTCAATTGTTGCGGTGGCGGACTCAGATGCGTAGGCGAGAACCTTCTGACCGGCCGCGTTCACGTGCCGCGTGCGAAGGGTTTTGAAGACTGCGCCACCGGTGCATGCCAGCGCGGCGTTATAATCAATCGTGCACAGGCCGTTGGTCGAGGCGTTGAAGCCCTCGAAAATATACGTGTTGGAACTATCGGCTTTCGCTTCGAGCGCTTCATAGAGGTTTGTCGTATCGGCCGATTCGGAATACACGCCGTCGCCGCTGCCCGACGAAGTGCCAAGCTCGATACCCGCAACGCCCGAGCCTCCTTTCGCGGTCGAGTGACCTTCGACGCCGTTATTGCTGGACGACGTTCCGTAGACGCCCTGGCCGTTTGAAGAGCGCCCATACACGCCGTGGGCGGAGCCCGATGTCCCGGTACTGATGCCGGATGTACCGGAGTTTCCGCTGGTTGAGCTGGTGACCCCGTGGACACCATCGGCAGTCGAACCATTGCCGTAGACGCCCCACGTGCCCGTGCCGCTGGATGATCCCTCCACGCACGCGGTACCGCTGCTGCACGTGTACTTCTTGCTCTTGTCCGGGCTTACGTGCTCGGCGCGCACGATGCCGAGACTGGAGATCGCAACGGCAACGCCGACGGAGAGAACGCCTATCGAAAAGAGATGACGGGCTCGATGGGAATGCTCGATCATTGTGTGCTCCTTTATAGATCTGGCGCCTAGCCATTTCTAGCCATGGGGGCTCGAGACCGCCGGGGAGGCGCTCAAAAATCCTCAGACTTTCTTCATCAATCTGCCTCACACTCGGCGCATCTCTCCACTCGATTCCCGGAGGACCAAACGGATTATGCACTTTTTGAAACGGCTTTGTGTTGCGATCGCGGCCGGTCTTCTGGCTGCGGCTTTCTCGACCGGGGCCACGATGGCACGCGGTTACAGCCCACTTCCGATGGCGCACAGCTACAGCGGAGCCTGGCCGGTAACCATTTCCAATTCACAGCGCAGCAACGGCACGGGTTGTCTGACGTTCACCGGCAACGGCAACAGCGGCCAGGCATCGCTAGTCTTTCAAAGTCAGAAGTATAATTACGGCTCATTCCTGGTTAGCGACGGCCTCCTGCTTGTAACGATCACAGAACCACTCTATGGTCAGAATGGCGCCCTGGTGTTCATTGCGTCGGCTCATCGCGGCCACATCGGCGGCGGCCTCTTCGAAAATATCGAAGGCGGGTCGAACTTCGACAACGGTGCGTTGGCGTTCGGCACCAAGGGCGGCTGCTAGTTCGCGTCGAGTAAGCCGACACCAAGCCAGTTCTTCGAGGACGGGCCCGCTCAATGCGGGCTCGTTGCAGTATCAAGGGGCTATTGCCGCAGGCCGGGAAACGCACGCACTCATGAAGATGGATATCAAACCGCTCGCTCTACCATTGCTCGTCGTCGCACTCGGTGCTGCCGGCTCATCCTCTCACGTAACGGTGAACCCGTCGAGCATCGGTTTCAAGGACGCTTTGGCCGCCTGCCCCTCAGGAACGCTCGCCTCGATTTCGTTGACGCTGGGACACGTCCGCGTCGCCGAAGCGTCCGGCGTCGATTCCGACATCGACGATGCGAATCCGGCCGCCCAAACGATAACGCTCACGAGCGGAACCAAGAGCGCGACGGCTACCGTGAATGCGCACGCGAATACCGTCGCGGCGAAACACGTAACGCTTGCATCCGGCAAGCGCGTCGCCTGTGTGGCGCCCGACTGAAGCTTCGCGCGTTCTTGGAACCGCGGCGCTCATCGTCGCGTTTGCGTCCTGTAACGCGAACGGAGCGATCTCGCCGCTAACGAATATGACGGCGCCGCCGGCTCCGCAAAGCTGCGGCGGGCCGCCGCCCGACGTCCTCGCAGAAGAACGAACCCAGGTCGGTCCTCCACTGCCTACGTCTGCAATGAACCCGCCCGCCTCGACCGCCGGCGACGCAGGTGTCAAACGCGTCTATCAACCCGATTGGGCCGGTCCGGTGCTCTTTGCGCCGCATCAGCGACCGCTGCGCATTCCGGAGCATCGCTTTTGCGCGATCGAAGGTGAATGGATCGTGCCCTTCGCCAAACCGACGATCAACTGTTCGAATCCCTACGAACCGACGGACGGCTCGTCGCTCTGGATCGCGCTCGATGGCTGGAGCGCGACCTTCATCGCCCATTTCCGCGGCAAGCAGGGCAAGTGGCATACCTATCCATCGACCGACATTTTGCAGGCCGGGTCGGAATCGGACGTTCCATGCTATCACGGGGGTTCGCGCAAGAACTATAAGACGACGTCCTATTTCTGGATCGAATGGTCCGGCAAGCGAAACATCGCCGTGACGCGCCGTCACGTCAATCTGCCGCTCCATCCCGGCGACAGAATCTACGTTCGTATCGCCGCGACCACGTCCGGCGCGCGGGCCTGGCGCGAAGCGACGCTCTGGCTCGTCAACGAAACGACGGGCTTCTATTTAGCGCCGCGCACGTTCCACTCGGGTTGCGTCAACTGCAATACGCCGTTCCAGCAACCAGCAACGCTTTTCGGAAACACTGCCGAATGGATCGTCGAGGCGACCTTTTACGACTACCGTGATGCTTCGCTGCCCAATACACTCGACGATTTCGGCACCGTGCCGATGACGCGCGTCGACGCGACCGACCAAACCGGCATCACCTACGATCTAATGCAGACGCAGGGTGCGCAGCCGAATATCGACTGGATGACGTGGAACGGCGTACCGTTGTCACAGAAGGGTACGTTGCTCGCCTGCGCTACGGTCGATGGTCCGAACAAAGCGACGTTCGAGCGCGCGCCTTACGCTATCGTCACGCCCGGCCAGCAAGGCCAGTACGAACCGAAAGTAAAGAAGTGCAGTTAGGTGCCGACGACGATCCAGTCGGCCACGACATATTGCGCGCCCGTGCTCGTGATCGTCAGCATTCCATTGCCTGTGGCGTTGATGCGGAACGCTGCGACGCGCGTCTGTCCGCGCGTGATGAAGCCGTCGACTTCTACGGGTTGACGATTCACCGCTGTCGTCACCTCAAGGCTCTCACCGTTGGCGAAGCGCCCATTGACGACGCTCAGATTGGAGAGTTCGCCGGAGCGAAAAGCCATAGAGATCGGCAGCGAGAAGGCGTTTTCGGACATGCCGCCGTTGAGCACGAACGCCGGTGCGCTGAGCGGACAACTCGGTGCGGCGCCCGTGCGCGCGATCGAAAGGCCGCCGATCGGGCTCTGGACGACGGCGCCGCTGGCATTCGCAGACCAGACCGCGGCTCCGCGTGCGCCGGACGTGTGGCTACCGCCGCTAAGCGCGCCCGTTTCCCAACCGAACGTTGCATCCAGCGACGGGATGCCGTCGACGCTATAGCCCGCCGAGCTCTGACAGTAATCATTCCCGCGCGTTACGAGCTCGGAACCGGAGAAAATGCGTTTGCCGTTGCGCACGAAGGTGTACTGACGGACGAGGCGCGACATCGGCCGTGTTCCGGCGCGATGGGAGGTGTGCGTGAGGGTGCGCTGATCGGCACTGATTTCGCGCACGAACGAACCGAGCGCGTCGGTCGTTGCGATTGCGGCCTTGGCGTTCTCCGAGCCGAGCGTACGATGCCCGTCGATGGCATCCGCGGCGTCGCTCACCGTCTGGACACCGTCGGCCGCGGGCAAGGAGAGTCCGGCATTGGCGAAGCTGCCGCCGGCGCAACCGGCGACCAGTAGACCTGCGAGGGCGGCGATCCCGAACGCCGGGAGACGAACCATCCTAGGCCAGCTCCAATGTCGTAGGCGAGTTTGCTGTGGCTCCCATCGTAAGGTACCTGGTTTGGCCTCACATGAGAACTTCATGAGGAGCGCCTTACTCCGATGACAACCCTCATGATCCCGAGGAGCCGGTAGCCCTCCTATCGTACCCTGCACAGCCGTTCGCTACAACGGGAAAAGGCGAAAGACACCTGGGTAGGTGGCCGAGTGGTTAATGGCACCAGACTGTAAATCTGGCGCGCGAAGGCGCTACGCTGGTTCGAATCCAGCCCTGCCCACCAGCCGACTCGACGTGCGAGCGACGCGGGCGTTGCATAGTGGTAATGCCCTTGCCTTCCAAGCAAGAGTCGCGGGTTCGATTCCCGCCGCCCGCTCCAGCCCCGCCTTTTCCACGGCACGTTGATGCAGGGAAGCATATTAGGCAAGCGAACGTCAGCGAACCCCTAGCTCTCAAGTATGGGGTTGTGTTTTCCGTTCAACCTCTGAGAGCGTTTCTTGCTTCTTATGGAGAGAGCTTATGCACATCTCAAAATTAACGCCCATTGCAATAGCGGCGCTTCTCGCTGCTTGTAATGGGCCCAACGCCTCAGGCGTGACCGGTGCTCCGGTTACGGCGGCCCAAAACCACTTTCGCAACCACGGCATGCACGTTACGGTCGCTCCCGGCGTGGCCGGAAGACTCGCGCGCATGCCGGGAAGCGTGAGACCCGCGCACCGCATGCATCATCAGTTTTTTGCAGCGGCGAGACCCTGCACGTATCTCAGCGACAACCTCAGCGGCGACGTCCAAGTCTACAACAAGGACTTGTCGCTGGCGGGTGACTTCGCGAGCAGCTCGTACGGTTGGGGTGCCTATGCCTCCGGCAATACCGTCTACCTCGGCAGAAACGACGGATCGGGCAATCTCGACCTGTACACACCGTGCACGAACCACCTGACGCGCACCCTTACCGGTCTGGGCGATGGCGGCGCTCCTTACGGCATTACCAGTTCCCGCGCAACGAAGAACATCTATGCGACCGATTGGCCTTCCGCCAACATCGAGTACTGGACGAACGGTAGTACTACGGCCACGTCCGTCAGCGACCCGAACATAGCGATCGCGTACTTCCTCGACGTCGACATGCCGGGTAACGTCTACGTCAGCGGCTACGACTACAGCGGCAACGAGGCCGTGGACGAGTGCACGCCCGACTTCACGACGTGCACGAATAGGGCGACGATCGCCGGCGGTTTCCCCGGGGGCGTCCAAGTCGACCAGAACGAGACGGTCTACGTGGCCGATCAATACGGCACGCTCTACTCGTTTGATTGCTCCGGCAGCACGTGCACGCAAAGCGGCTCGTTCGTTTACAGCAATGGCACGAACCCCGTCGATTACACGGCGCTGGCGCTCGCCAAGTACAAGAAGCAGACCCTTTGGGCGGCGAACATATACTACTGCAGCTCCACGTCGGGCATCTGCGGCAACGTCCAGTCGCAGAGCCTTCCGCTGAATACGGCGGTTCTCGGCGCGGCGTCTGCGGGATGGGACAACGCCGAACCGCTCGGCATGACGCGGTTCCCAGCCGATCGGCCGTAGGCTTCACTCGATCAAAGAAAGAGCCGGCGCGCAGCGCGCCGGCTCTTTTCGTGCTCGCCGAAATTCTTGCCGAGCCGCTCCTCTTGATTCGGCGACCCGTGCGCGGTTATGCTTACAGCCTATCCCATCGAAAACAGCGGCGGAGGGCACTTTCCGTCAGCGACGCATCGGCCTGGGCTCAGAATCAAAGGCAAGGGCTGACCCCCGCGCCGAACGCCCTCCGCTGGATTCTTTTTAGCAGCCGCAATTCGTTCGGCTTTTGCGTCCAAACCAAGCGCGTAACATTCGGCTCACTGCAAGAACCGCGACATCGTCCGAAAAAGTCGCGGTTTTTTTGTCGCGTAAGGGAAGGGAGAGCCAGGCCCGCGCAGAATCGATGGCATCCCTTGCTTCAGACTGCTCTATCGCGTGATAGATGCTGTCTGTGCTTAAGACAATAGGAGAAACTCGATACATGCGCTTATCATTGGCGACCGCAGCGTGCGCCGTCTCCGTCGCACTGCTCGCGGGCTGCTCAACTTCGCCGCAAGGTTCTCTCCCTGCCAGTGGGCCGTCGCAAACGTCGGCTTCACGTAGCGGAGGATCGCACTTCCAAGCTCCCGCGAAAATGCTCACGCGCGAGCAGGCGAAGAACCTGCATCCGAACGTCTTCCCCGGTAAGCTCTTGCAGCAACTCGCGAAGCGGAAATATAGCCGCCCCGTGCACATCGCAACGGGCGGCAGCGTGCAAGAGTGGGTTATGGATGACGGCGGTTACATCTGGGGCCTCAAGCATGCCCATAAAGTCGTAGCGTACATGACCGATTGCTCGGGCGCCGAAGGCGGCGTCGTCGATCATTCGGGCCGGCTCGTCGTGGCTTGCACGAACACCGGTACCGTCAACATCTACAATGCCGGCAACACGACCGGCCCGGCCGACGTCGTTCTGAATGAAGATACGAACGGCTACTCGTATCCGGCCGCCGCGTTCGAAGACAACAGCGGCAACATCTACGTGACCAACCTGTACAACTACACGAACTGCGACCCGTACTGCTACTTCTCGCCGGGCAACGTTGCGTACTGGCTGAGCTCGAACCAGGCGAACGGCGCTCCGCCGAGCGGCACGTACCAAGACCCGAACCTGTATGAAGACTACTTCGGCGACGTCGATGCGAGCGGCAACGTTTACCTCGACGGCTTCAACAACTCGTTCGTGCCGGAAGTCGACAAAGTCAGCCAGCCTCATCAGCAGCCCGTCGGCCACGAACCTCAACATCAGCCTGGAATTCCCGGGCGGCGTCTATGTCGTGAGCCCGACCGGAACGGCCGAGCTTTCAGTCCTCGACCAGGGCGAGTACGGATCGGGCTCGGATGCCCTCTACATCTACTCGCTGCCGGGTCTGAGCCTGCTCACCACGGACAAGCCGAAGCAGAATATCGAGAACCTCTGCGACCCGGTCTCCGGCGGATACAATAGCACCGAGTCCGACATCCTCATCGGCGATGCCGGTTGCCACTCGGCTGACCTCGGCGTCATCGCCACCAATCACTGGAAGGATCGCGCGAACATCGACTTCGACGTACCGATCGATGGCGCGTTCGTCCCCTCGGATAAGTAAACTCGAAAAAGCCATAACGCTTCGCGCGTCGACGATGTCGAGCGTCTAGCGACTGGAACGACAAACGGGGTCTCTTCGGAGGCCCCGTTTTCTTTCTTCCCGAACTCGTCGGAGCCTCGGCAGTGATTCGACGAAGTCTCCCCCGCCGCGCCGTAACCGTTCTCCCGATGCTCGTAATGCTGTGCGCGTGCACGGCATCGCCGAGCATCACGGGTAATCTCGGCGCGAACTCCGCAGGGCTGCGAATCCGCCCAGCCTCAGGGTCGTCGGGCGATCTGCTCTACGTCTCCGACTGGCAAGACGGCGCGATTTACATCTTCAGCTATCCCGACGGAACGCTTTTGAACACCATCGCCGACGACGCGAGTCCGCTCGGGCTTTGCAGCGATGCCGGCGGGAATGTCTGGGTAACGAACTTCGGTGCGGCGTCGAATCAGATCGTCGAATACGCGCACGGCGGCACGACGCCGATCGCCACGCTCGACGATCCGAACGAAGAGCCCCGCGGCTGTTCGGTCAATCCGAAGAACGGCGATCTCGCAATTGCCAACGGCGATCCGGGCAACGTCGTGATTTATTCGCACGCGAGCGGCTCGCCCGCGGCGTACTCGCCCGGCCTCTCCTATCCGTTTTCATGCAGCTACGACGGGAGCGGTAATCTCTTTGTCGACGGGTATCGCTTGCGCTACAGCGATAAGTTTGCGCTCTCCGAGCTGCGAAGCGGCGCGAGCGGCTTTGTAAGGATCGGCGTAAACGCTACGCTGGGATTGCCCGGGAACATCCAATGGGACGGCACCTATTTGGCGGTCGGCGATTATCCGCTCTCGGCGACGATTTATCGGCTTGCCATCGAGCAGCGCCGGACGGCGGCCACCTTGGAGGGGACCGTCGCGCTCGAAGGGCCAACCCCGGCGTCGCCGCGCGGCGTGCAGTTCTTGATACGCGGCAGCACGCTCGTCATGCCGTTCGGCACGAACAAGCGAGTAACGAATGTCGGCTTCTGGCAATACCCCGCCGGCGGCGATCGTTTCGTGGGGCTGCACGGATTTGGCGGCAGCGAGCTCTACGGCGTCGCGGTCAGCGCGCTGCCCGGCAGCTCGCATCCCGTACTGCGGTAGAGCTCGGCGCCGCCACGGCGATCGCCGGCTTTAGTGACCGATGACGATCGCGTTGTTGAAGGTTTTGCGCGGACCTTTGAAGGTGACGTGGAAGGTGCCGGTGACCGTCGCCGTTGCGCCGTCGCTGCGCGACTGGTGCGTCTTGTCGATCACGACCACGCACTTCGAATCGCAGATCTGAAATCCGGCGACTTGGCCCATCATCGTACTCTGCATCTGAAAGTTCGTGACTTTCCCCGTGACCGTTATGGTTTTACCGTCGTACGACGACGGACTTGCGACGATGGCGGACGGCGCGAGCGCGGCTGCCGACGCGATCAGCGGCGCTGCCGCGAGCAGTAACGTCAGGGAAATGCGCCGCATGCCTACATACCTCCCGGCATCATGTTGCAATCGATCATCTTGTTGAGCAACGGCGCCGCGACGATGTTGACGAAGTCGGTTCGCGCTTGCGCGTTGCCTTTGAGCTTCGACGCCATCCCGCTCGAGCCGGAGCTCGACTTGCTCTTCATTTGAGCCATCGTCTGCGCGAACTGGGTGCAGTTCTCGCCGTTGATTTTGGTAACGAACTGATTGGCGGCTTTGGTAGCGATGTTGTCGGCCATCTGTTGGCGCATCTGGGCGGTCGCAGGAAGCGCTATCGCGCCAAACGCGATGCTTGCCGCGGCAATTAAAGCGATTCGGTGTGTCATGGTCGGTTTTTTCGCTCGGCAAGCCGGAGAACCCTCGGTCGTTTGTCACGGCCGGTGGGCCGGCGCGTTGCACGATTGTGCGCCCGATCCGCCGAAACCGGCTCGCGTCATGAAGTGGCTCGTTGCAGTTCTCATTTTGGCGTCGGTTCCCGCAGGCTGCGGCGGGGCGGGCATTGCGTCGCCGAAGCTGGGGCCGTTTGACGGCACGGCGCTCTCGGGACTTGCACCGGAAGCGAAGACGCAGTACGTCTACTGGACGCTCGTGGCGCCGGTGCATAGTGCGCAAGTGCAGTATGCCCGAGTGCCGCTGCAAGAATACGCGACGCCGACGAGCATCTATGCGACGTCTCGCAACAAGCTCTTGATTACCAGCGGCATGCGGGTCGATTCCGCGGGGCACCTGTGGGTGATGAGCTATGGAACGAAGAAGGGCCGCGACGCGCCGATCGCCGTCTTCGACTTTCCGCTGAAGCAAGATTCCGTACCGCTCCATTCATTCGTGCTCTCCGGGACCGACGGTGCCGAGAACATCGCGTTCGACTCTTCGGGCAATCTCTGGGTCGCCTCGCGGCAGAACGACACGGTCTTTGAATATAAGGGACCGTTCAGAAAGAGCGGGACCCTTTCGCCGGCCCGCACGATCACGCACGGCCTGAAGCAACCAATGGGACTTACCTTTGACGGCAAGGGCAATCTCTACGTTTCGAACTTCGCCAGCGGCGGCGCGCATTCGATCGCAATCTTCAAGGCGCCCGTGAAGAACTCGCCTCCGACGTTCCTCAACGGTCTGTACACGCCGGGCGGATTGCTCTTCGACAAGAGCGGCAATCTCTACGCGTCGACGAACGGCCCTTCCGGGTCGGCGATCGCGCGCTACGACAGCAACGACCTCTATGCCGGCGCGACGCCGAGCATCTATGACGGCACGGCTCTCTATCACTCGTTCGGCGCGAACTTTGCGTTTAGCGCATCGGGCGATCTCTATGTGTCGAACTGCGGCGTGAACGCAAGCATCTTCGTCTATCCGACGAGCACGAAAGCGTTTGGGCCGGCTCTCGCGCCGACGATCGACTTCAGCGACTACGATCTCTACGACGGCTGCGCTTGGGGCCTCGTCATAAACTAATCTCGGTAGGGGCTGCCGACGCGGATGGAGTATCGGAGTCGAGTTTGGAAGCGCCGTCGTAGCTTAGTGGTAAAGCACAGCATTGGTAATGCTGAGAGCACGGGTTCAATCCCCGTCGACGGCTCCATTCCAAGCCTTAAATACTGACCGTGACACCTCCAGCCACATCGATCGATATCGTTTTCACGGACGATCCACCGTGCGGATACTTCCAGATGTAGACGCCAAAGTAGTCAGAATCGACTGCCGCAATAACGTGGTGGTTGAAAATCCACGTCTCGGCGACTCGGGTTACACCTTTTAGCTTTGTTTTTCCAGCCAGAGTGGCCGCGCTTCCGCTAATCGAGTATCGGTAGATGACAGGCGGCTTGGCAGTAGCGTCGGTCACCGCAAGGTACGCACCATCCCACTGCACGGAGCCAGCCGCCTTGAATGGCTGATTTACGCCAATCGAGGTAAAAGTTTTCGTGCCCTTTGGCAGCTCGGCCAGTTCTAAGTCGCCGCTCGTAGCCCCGTCAACGAACAGATTCCCCTGATCGTCATACGCACACGACGCCGGTTGGAACGGCGGAGTCCGTGTCGCCGGCAAATGCCATCCCCGTTTCGTATGGCGAAAGATCAGGATCTCGTACTCCTCCGAAACCGCCAGATTGCCGGTGACTGGATCTACGGAACATGCGCCTCCCTCTATGCCGATGGTGGCAATCGGACTTACGCCTCCATGGCGATATTCCATCAGCCCGTCGCCCGTGAAAACGAAGACGTCGCCCTGGCGGTCGGAACACTCAAGTTCCGGCTGAATACCCGGGGACAAGTCGAAACGCAGTTTGAGCTGTGGATACGCGTAAATGAGCATTTGCGAGTCGCCCGACGTCGCGTAGAGGAGAGGACGCCGCAGTTTCGTCATCGCCGGCGAAGAGAGGGCGCTGAGGGAAGACAACGCCGACGTATTGAGCGAGCGGCGTGGGACTACCGCATCCACCGAGGATTGTCGAAAATGCGCCGAGTCCAGCGAGGCATAAGATTCCTCTCCGCTTCATCGCTTCGGGTTTCGGCAGACGCGGTCGCAACACCTGAGTCGTTCCGATGTGGGATCCGGACGGCTCCATTCCACCATTAGGGTGCGACGCTGATCGTTGCGGCGAAGAACTTTATTCCGTTGCCGCCGACCATCCCGATTGCGTCGCCGCCGCGCGGGTATCGCCAAAAACCAATCTTGTGATGATACTGCCCGTCTAATCCAGTCGCTACGCCGGCATAAAGCCATTTGAATGCGATGCGGCTCCCGGCCAGGCGCGTTCTGCTAACGACCAGCGCCTTTTTCTTCACGATGATTATGCGGTCGA
Organism: Vulcanimicrobiota bacterium; assembly: GCA_963815165.1. Taxonomy (GTDB): domain Bacteria; phylum Vulcanimicrobiota; class Vulcanimicrobiia; order Vulcanimicrobiales; family Vulcanimicrobiaceae; genus Cybelea. The sequence goes on along the minus strand of CAWFFL010000002.1, from coordinate 162,265 downwards.
GCAGTGCGCGATCGCCGTCGGGCGGCAGTTCTTGCGCCGTCACGTACTTCCCGTCCCATTGAATTCCGGCCAACTCCGAATCAGCAGTCTTAAGTGACGGCTTGTAGTTGAAGAACTTATCGCCGCCTTCGGGAAGCTCGGCGAGTACTTGCGAATATCCCGTCGCGAAAAGATTTCCGCCCGCGTCGTAAGCGCAATCGAAGAAGTCGTAAATCGGACCGGAATCGTAGTACACGTGACCTTTGCCCGTCACTTTCTTGTAGACGGCGATGTTTTCGGGGCCCGTGAAGTACGTATCGATGAGGGCCAGGTTGCCGGTGGTCGGATCGAAAGCGCATTGCAGCGGGAAGCCAAATTTCGATTTCACCGTTGCGATCGGCGTCGTTCCGCCGTGAGCGTACTCGAGCACGCTTCCGTCGGCGACGACGAAGACGTCACCGTTGGGATCCGAACAAAGGCCGTTTGGATGTCGAATGTCGAGTTCGCCGACCTGCTGGCCGGAAGGATATGAGAATATTTCAACCGTTTGGCGCGTCGCGGCATAAAGCAAAGCCTCGCTTGTGGCTTCCGGCGCTACCCACGATCGCGTGAGGGAGTTCGGCGCGGCGAGCGGCGGTTGCGACCATCCGCAACCTGCGAGCAGCGCTGCGCTCGCGGCGGCACTAACGGCGAAGCGGCTAAGACTCAGAGAGCTCATCTTTCGCGCCTCCCTATCGTCCGCAGCCGATTCGCCGCGAGCCACTTGGGGACCTACGTCACGTTTTTCAGTTCATCGCCGATTTGATGAAAGCGTCGGCCGCGTCGCTCCACGGGCGTTTGAAATCTGCCGGCCAATGCGTCGAGTCGGACCATAGCTCATTCAAGCCCCGGTGAATTTGCGCATCGCCGCGCGCAAACTGCGAGACTAAGTCGCGCCAGCGTCGCGCGAACGCTTGCGCCGTGTCGCTCGACGGATTGACGCCGTGCGCGACGGCTTCCTCGACTTGCGCGATCAGCGCCGTCCAATCGCGCTCGCCTTGCTCGATGACCGACTGCGGTGTGCTGCGCCGCTGCTCTTCGATCTTCTCCAGCGCTTCGCGCGAGTAATAGTTTTTCGTCCAGTCCCAATCGTTTTGCATTTTAAAAGCCTCGATTATGGTGCGGAGCGTTCCCCACAGATCGGTGCCGCCGTCGCTTTGCAGCGCGCGCTGCGCTTCGTCGATCGCGGCCAGCGCCGATTCCAACCGGCGTTTCCGGCGCGCGATGACCTCGCGCTGCATGCGCAGTGCCACGGCGAGCGGCGGTTCCGATTGCTCCAGGAGCTCCTTGATTTGCTCGAGAGAGAAACCGACAAAGCGAAGTGCCACGATGTGCTCGAGCCGTGCGAGCTGCGCTTGCCCGTAGAGGCGATAGCCGGATGGGGTGAAGGCTGCCGGCTTGAGCAATTCGAGCTCGTCGTAGAGCCGCAACGTCCGCACCGTCACGCCGGCATCGCGGGCGAACTCTTTGACGTGCTTCAACGAGGCATCGGTGATTTGCATGGCTCTCTCTTCAACGAGTTAGGCTAGACCCTCACCTTGCGTCGGGGTCAAGGCCCTCCGAATGCGATTTTCGGCGCTTGGCCGGTACGCGGAGAGAGCGCCTTTTTGCGCGGATTCTAAGACGCGCATCGGGGCGGGGCGCTATAATAGAGCCGATATGCGTTCGCGAACTTTTTCGGTCACCAAATCTCTCGCCGCGCTGGGCACGGCGCTCTTCCTGGCGTTCCCGGCTCTGGCCTCGGCGCAGCAAACGTACGGCAATCAGCCAAGCTATGCTCAGCCGCCGCCGGTCGCGCCGACGTACGCTAACCAGACGAAAATCACCGGTACCATCAGCGGTTTTGACGGTCAGTGGGTCGTCTACATGCACGACGACAGAGGCTATACCGATCACATCACCCTGCATCAAGGCACGATCATCAATCCGACCGGCATCAAGCTGCTGGAAGGGATGAAGGTGACCGTCTACGGCTACGCCGACGGTTCCACGTTCCAGGCCAACGCGTTCGAGGTCGCCTACTCGCCCTATTCGCAGTATTACACCGCCGACGGCAACCCGGCGTACGGCTACGGCGACTCCGGCTACGGCGACTCCGGCTACGGCTACGGGTCGCCCTACGGTTATGGCTACGGCTACGCGCCGTATGGACTCGGTATCGGAATCAACTGGGGCTGGGGCTGGGGCTGGGGCTGGCCCGGCTACTGGGGCTACCCTGGCTACTGGGGTGGTTACTGGGGCGGATACCCTTGCTGCTACGGCGGATATCCCTATCGCGGCTACTACCCTGGTCGGTACCGTTATCCAGGGCGTGGCGGCTGGTACCCGGGTTATCATGGATCGGTCAACGCACCGCCGGGAGGTCGCGCAGGTACGGTGCACGCCGCGCCCGGGCAGGGTTCAGCCCATGGCGGCGGCGGCGGCGGTTCGGTTCACGGTGGCGGCGGCCGACCGCCAAGATAGTCCTACGTAGGCGTAAAACGAATCCCCGGAAGGCTCGCTACCACAGCGAGCCTTCTGCTGCTAAGACGTACAGAATCGGTCCGAGTCCCCAGACGATGCTGACGACGAACCAGACGATTTTCTTGAGCGTCGTCATGTCCCCGCGCGCGATCAGGTTGATCCACATCAGAACCATGGCGATCGGGTGCAAGAAGATCGAGAGCAGTATTTCGAGTAGCAGTTTCATCCGGTAATTCTTCCCCGCATCGCTTGGCGCTCTTTGCCCGTTATGAAGTCTGAGGAGGATCGCATGAAGCACGACGTGACCCCGGAGATTCAAAAAAGCGAAGCGCAGTGGCGGGAGGATCTCGGCCCGCAACGCTATCACATTCTGCGGGAGGCCGGTACGGAAGCGCCGTTCTCGGGATCGCTGCTGAAGATCGAGGATGACGGCTCGTATCTCTGCGGCGCCTGCGGTCAACCGCTCTTTACGGCCGATTCAAAGTTCGAGTCGCATTGCGGCTGGCCGAGCTTCACGCACCCTGAAGAACAGGAGAACGTCCGGCTCCTCGACGATTCCAGCCATGGCATGCACCGCACCGAGGTGCGGTGTAAACGCTGCGATTCGCATCTTGGGCACGTCTTCGATGACGGTCCCGGCCCAGAGGGTACGCGTTACTGCATCAACTCGGCATCGCTCGACTTTCAACCGAAGACAGGTGACGCTGAAGGGTAATAAGAGCCATGGCCATCAAAGCGCAGTTCCCCGACGAACAAACTACCGACGGCAGCTTCAAGCGGCAGGAAGATGCCTTTCGCGATTGGGTGCGCGCCGACGGCGCCTCGCCCTATCCCGCGCAGACGGGGCGCTATCATCTCTACGTTTCGCTGGCGTGCCCATGGGCGAGCCGCGTCGTGATCGTGCGAAAGCTCAAAGGGTTGGAGCGCGCCATCGGAATGACCGTCGTGGATCCCATTCGCGACGAGCGCGGCTGGCGTTTCATGTCCGGCGAACCCGATCCGATCAATGGCTGGGCTTTCTTGAGCGAAGCCTATTTCGCCAGCGATCCAGCCTACCGCGCGCGCGTGACCGTGCCCGTACTTTGGGATACGCAAACCAAACGCATCATCAGCAACTCCGATGACGACATCATGCGGATGCTCGAGACCGAGTTTGACGCCTTTGCCGAGAATCCGCAGCTCGATCTCTTTCCGCGAGAGCTTCGACCGCAAATCTACGAGCTCAACGATTTTCTCTACACGACCTTCAACGACGGCGTCTATCGCGCCGGCTTCGCCACCTCGCAAGCCGCTTACGAAGAGGCAGCCTACGGCGTCTTCACGACGATCGACGCGATGGAAGAACGCTTAGCCTATCAGCGCTATCTCTTCGGAGCCACGCCGGTCGAAACCGACTGGCGTTTCTTCGTGACGCTCGTCCGTTTCGATCCGGTATACTACGTGCATTTCAAGTGCAATCTGCGCCGCATCGTCGACTACCCGAACCTCTGGGGATACTTACGCGATCTCTACCAAATCGACGGCATTGCCGAAACGGTGAATTTCGATCACATCAAGCGCCATTATTACCTCACGCACCACGACGTCAATCCGACCGGCATCGTGCCGATCGGGCCTGCGATGGATCTCGACGCTCCGCACAGCCGCGACCATCTCATGCCGCTCGCACCTTCGGAGGCCTCGCCACCGTAGTCGCATCGTAAAAAAGCCCGGGGAGGCCATTGACAAATCGAACATATGTTCGATAGCATGGTTCTCCCATGGCGGCGGTCGCAGCGATTTCTCTTCAGCGCCATCCTGAGCAGAGCGAGCGACAGGCGGCTTTCGAGCGCCTCAGAGCGGAACTTCACGCCAGGCGGCCGGCCGTCGCACTCGAGTCGCTCCTGCCGAGCGCTATCCCGGAACTCGACCGCCTGCTCGGCGGCGGATTTCCCGCGGGCAGCGTCGCTACGCTGGAGGGTGAAACCGGGCGCTGGAGCTTGGCGGCGGGGCTCGTGGCGCAATTTACCCGCCGGGGTTTGGTGGCGATCCTCGACGACGGCGGCCTCTATCCGCCGGCGCTCGTGGAAGCGGGCGCTGCGCTCGAGCGCGTCCTGGTTCTTCCGGCGCACAAAGCGCTTGCGATGGCGCGAGCGGCCGACATTCTTTTACGCTCGCGTATCTGCCGTCTCGTCCTGATGCCGGCGGTCGCACTGCGCGACGCGGTCTGGGAGCGGCTCGCCAAACTCGCGCATCGCAGCAGTGCGCTCTTGGTAGTCGTCGCGGCGCGTGCCGGTGCGGCATTGAGCGCCGTGGCGGATGTGCGTCTGCACTGCGCGCTCGAGCGTGCGGTCGTGCACGGCCGCGGACTCTGGGGAACCGTTGATGGTTTCGAGCTCTGCGTCGGCGTGCGCAAGCACAAGCACATGGCAGCCGGCTCTAGCGCTCGCATGGTGGTGGAACGCGATGCTGCTCTGTGTTGATGCGCGCGAAGCTCGGCATGACGCGTGGGAGGAAATGCTCGATGCACTCGACGCCGTCACGCCGCTGATCGACGACGCTCGTCCCGGCCTTGCCTTCCTCGACATGCACGGCATTGCGGGGAACACTCAAACGCATATCGCTGCGGCGCACGGCGTCTTGGCTCGTTTCGAATCGCCGCTGCGAATCGGCGCGGGACCGAATAAAATTACGGCGCAAGCCGCAGCATACATCGGCGACGCAACGATCTGCGATCCCGGAATGGAACGCGCGCTGCTTGCGCCGCTGCCGCTCGTACTGATCGCGATCGAGCCGGAGATCGTCGAGCGCCTCAAATTGCTCGGCATCGAAACGCTGCGCGATCTCGCCCGCTTGCCGCATGGTCCGTTCGTGCGGCGCTTCGGCGCGCCGGCGGTAAGCTGGCACGAGCTCGCGCGCGGTATCGACCGGCGTCCTTTCGTTCCACGCCCTCACTGCGTTGCAATCGAGGCCTCGATCTTCGGCGAAGGGCGCGCTTCCGACGAAGCGCAGGTTTTCTTCGCGCTACGCGTGCTGCTCGCGCGCATCTGCACCGACCTCGAGCGTTGCGGCAAACGCGCCGGCGCGCTTGCGCTCGCGGTCGAACTTGAAGACGCCGACGCTTGCGATTTCGACGTACCGTTCGCCGTGCCAACCGCGCACGATCGTACGATGTTCGATCTATTGCGCGCCAAGCTCGAAGGCGCGAGATTCGCATCGCCAATCGTCGGTCTGCGCCTGCAAGCCCTTCGGCTCGAAGAAGGAGGAGAAGAACAGACGCTTTTTTGTGCCGACGATCTCGATCCGCAGCGCGTTGCCGTAACGATCGCGCGTCTCGAAGCCGCGCTCGGCCAAAGCGTCGCGCGCGCTCGAACGCGCAATTCGCATCTGCTCGAAGAGCGCTTCACCTACGAGCCATTCAAGCTGTGTCATCCTGAGCGGAGCGCCGCCATGTGTCATCCTGAGCGGAGCGACGCGAAGCGAAGCGAAGCGGAGCGAAGTCGAAGGCTTGTTCCCCAACTGCGATTACTCGAAGTGCGAGAAATTCCGGTACAGGTTCGCGACGGCGAGCCCTCGATCGTCGATAGGAAAGCGGTGCGGCAATGTACCGGCCCTTGGCGCATTGCGGAGCGTCCCTCTGGCTCCGTCGAAGGGCCGGTCACACGCGACGAGTACGACGTCGTGTTGGAAAACGGAACCTTCGCGCGCATCTACCATCAAGGCGCGCACTGGTATCTGCGCGGCGTCTACGAGTAGCGTGCCGTGGCGTTATCTAACGATAATGCTTTTGGGCGAAATGAGCCTCGTCTTTGTGCCCTCGATTTTGCGCAGAACCTGTCCTTGGTTGCCGACCGTCCCGGCAGCAAAAACGGCGATGTACGCCGGATCATCGTATGTAACGGCTGTGACGTACATGTTCTCATGCCCGTCGAGCCCGATGCCGAAGGCATAAATAGGCACCGAAAAATTCGAGACCGGCGGTTGGTTGCCGTTGGCGTCCGGCGCGAAGATCAAGATCGCCTCATACCCATTCACGACGTAGACGTAACCCGAGGCGTCTACAGCCAGACCCGTCGGGCCGGCCAGTTTCGTTGCGGACCCTTCGATCGTGCGCTCCGGCGTTGCATCTCCTTTCGCGCCTGGAACGTAGACCGTGATCCAGCCGGTATTGGGATCCTCATTCGCAACGTATAACTGTGCTTGCGAATCGAACGCGATGCCCAGCGGCGCGTACAGGTGTGTTTTCTTGCCGCGAATCTGGCGGATCGGCGCTACGTTGCCGCTTGCGCCGGACGCGTACACGTTGATCCGAGCCGACGGTATGATTCGGACTGTTGCCGACGTAGAGCTCATCTTCGGAGTCGACGGCGAGGCCGCCCGGACCATTCAACTTCGTCTTTTTGCCGGCGATCGTCCGGATCGGCGCCACGTTCCCCTGCGATCCCGCAGCATATACCGTGATGGTATTGTTGATATTCGCAACGTAAATATTGTTCTGCGAATCCATGGCAAGCCCGTAGGGCTCGGTCAGCATCGTGTGCGATCCGCTGATCTCGCCGGCCGGCTCGACGTTGCCGTTCGCGTTCCTTGCAAAAAAGAGCACGGCGGGAAGCGGTTTATTCTTATAGCCGTTTTGGGACGTCACGATGATGCAGTGTTTGATGGGACAATCGCCGGCGTCGTTGCGCGCTGCCGACGTTACGCCGCTTTGAGGCGGCACGGCGTTCGCGGTCGGCGACCCTCCGCAAGCGGCGAGCATCGCGGCTACGCAAGCGCTCGATGCGAGGCGACCAACTGGAGCGATGGTCATGGTGCTCTTTTCCTCAGACGATGACTAAAGTCACTTCGCGGCCGGGAGCGATTCCCTGGACTCCTATGCCGAGCTCCATGCGTGGTCCAACTTCAGCTTTTTGCAGGGTGGGTCGCATCCCGAAGAGCTGGTCGAGCGCGCGGCCGAACTGGGACTGGCGGCAATTGCGCTCACCGATCGCGACGGCCTCTATGGCATGGTGCGGTTCTCGACGCATGCGCGCCGGCGCGGCGTCGAGGCAATCGTCGGCAGCGAGCTCACCTTTGAAGACGGTGCGCGGATCGTGCTGCTGGTCGAAGACGAGCGCGGCTACGCAAATCTCTGCGAGCTCATCTCGCGCGCGCAGATGCGCGGCAGCAAAGGCGATGCGCGTCTGCGTTTGGAAGATTTTGAGAGACGCAGCGATGGATTGATCGCGCTGGGCGGGCGGCCCGTTCGGCCGCATCGATCGCGACCGAACGCTGCGATACAAAGCGGTCTTCGGCGAGCGCTTCTATCTCGAGCTGCAGCAGCATCTCACCGCGCAGGAGACGCGGCGTAACGTGCGGCTCGTCGCGCTCGCGCGCGAATGCGGCGTTCCTTGCGTTGCCACCAATGCCGTCGTCTACGCGCGACAAAGACGATGCGCTCGTCGCCGACGTGCTCGCCTGCGTGCGGGAGCGCACGACGCTGCAAGCCGCTCGCGCCGCCAATGCCTTGCGTCCCAACGCGGAATATTATCTCAAATCGCCGGCCGCAATGCATCGAATCTTCGCGCAGTATCCGCAAGCGATCGCCGCGACCGGCGCGATCGCAAAGCGCTGCCGCTTCAGACTGGAACGCCTGAGCGGACAGTTTCCGCTCTTTCCGGTGCCCGATGGAAGCACGCCGCAGCAATCATCTTCGCGAGCTCGTCTACGAAGGCGCGGCAACGCGCTATCCGATGCCGCTCGAGACGAAAGTCGAGCGCCAGCTCGAATACGAGCTCGGCATCATCGCGCGGATGGATCTGGCGGGCTATTTTTTGATCGTCTGGGATATCGTGCGCATCGCAAACGAGCTCGGCGTGCTCTGCCAAGGGCGCGGCTCGGCGGCAAACTCGGCGGTCTGCTACGCGCTCGGCATCACGGCGGTCGATCCGATCGCGATGAACCTGCTCTTCGAGCGCTTCATGTCGGAAGAGCGGCGCGAAATTCCCGATATCGATATCGATTTCGCGCATCAAGATCGCGAGAAAGTCATCCAATACGTTTACGAACGCTACGGGCGCACCAATGCGGCGATGGTCGCCGAAGTCATCAGCTACCGCACGCGTTCGGCGATTCGCGACGTCGGCAAAGCTCTCGGTCTAACGCTCGAAGAGGTCGACGCGATCGCCCGCGAGTTCGACATGACGGAAGCGCTTCCGGAAGCCTGCCCTGAGCGGAGTCGAAGGGGCCCCGACCGTTTGCTCTTTTCGATCTGCCGCCGGATCGAGAGCTTTCCACGTCATTTGGGAATTCATTCCGGCGGCATGCTGATCACGCGCGATCCGCTGGTTCGCGTCGCGCCGGTCGAATGGGCGACGATGCGCGATCGCACCGTCATGCAGTGGGATAAGGACGACCTGCAAGATCTCGGCCTGATCAAAATCGACCTGCTTGGTCTGGGCATGCTCTCGCTGCTGCGCGAAGCCTTTACCATCTATCGCCGCTGCGTCGCGCGAAACGACTCTTGGCTACCGTCAACGATGGAGCGAGATCTCGAGTTGCATACGATCCCGGCGGACGATAAAGCAGACGTACGCGATGATGCAGCACGCCGATACGATCGGCGTCTTTCAAATCGAATCGCGCGCTCAGCAATCGATGCTTCCACGCCTAAAACCGACCTGCTTTTACGACATCGTGATGCAAGTCGCGATCATTCGCCCGGGTCCGATTCAGGGTCAGATGGTCCATCCGTTTCTACGCCGGCGTGCCGGAATGGAGCCCGTAACCTATCCGCATCCAAAGCTCAAACCCGTGCTCGAACGCACGCTCGGCGTGCCGCTCTTCCAAGAGCAGGGAATGCGCATGGCGATCGAGGCCGCGGGCTTTTCTCCGGGCGAAGCCGATCGGCTTCGCCGCGCAATGGGGCACAAGCGCTCGCGCGAGCGCATGGAGGCGATGCACGTCAAACTCGTGGAAGGCATGGTCGCCAACGGCATCGAGCGCGATCGCCGCCGAGCAGCTCTTCCACATGCTCGAAGGCTTCGCCGATTACGGCTTTCCGGAATCGCATGCGGCCAGCTTCGCGCTCTTAGCCTACGCATCGGCCTATTTGAAGTGCCATCTTCCCGCCGTCTTTGCTGCGGCAATCCTCAACGTGCAGCCGATGGGCTTTTATTCGACGGAAGTGCTCGTCAACGACGCGCGCCGCCACGGCGTCGCGATCGAGCCGATCGAAGTCAATGCCAGCGAGTATTGGTCGCACGTCGAAGCCGACGGCGCGCTGCGCTTGGGCTTCCATCTCGTCCGCGGTCTTGGCGAGGCGCAACGCAAATGCTTAGAGGAAGCGATCGCGCGAGGGCCCCTTCGAAAACGTGCTGACTTTCGCGCAACGCACGAAGCTCGCGCGCGAGACGCTCGAGAATCTCGCGATCGCCGGCGCTTTCGCGCCCTGGTACGCATCGCGCCGCGAGGCGATGTGGGCGTTGCGGGGTCTCGACGAACGCGAAGCGCGCGGCGAGCTGGGCGCGCTCATGGACGTCGACGAGCCGGCCGTCGCTTTCGAAACGCCGTCAGCAAAGAGACTCGTCGCCTTCGATCTCTGGTCGACGGGGATCACGCCGTCGGGGCAAGTGATGGAGCATTTCCGCGCATTATCTCGAATCGGCAAATGTCGTGCCGGCGGCGCAACTGCCGAAACTCCCGCGCAACGGCGCTTGCCGCGTCGGCGGCCTGGTGATTACCCGCCAGCGTCCCGGCACCGCGAAAGGCTTCGTCTTTTTGACGCTGGAGGACGAGACGGGCCTGGTCAACGTCATCGTCCGTCCGGACGTTTACGAAACCTACCGCCGCGCAATTCGATCGTCATCGACGCTCATCGTGGAAGGAACGCTGCAAAAAGAGAGCGGCTGCATCGACGTGCTCGCCAAAAGGATCCGGAGCTTCGACGATGGCGGCATCACACGCACCGTAACGATACATAGCTTCCAGTAGGAGAGCCGTCCCCGCGCACCGTAACTGCGCAACCGTCTGCTGCAAAGGAGCTTGCTATGCATCGCAATGACGATGAAAAAGGTCAACACCAACGACATCGAGCCGTTGACTTGGTCTTCACCAAAGGGAACGATGGGCGGCGCCGGCATTCAAATCTCCGAAGCCCTCGGACGTAAGCGCGACTCGACCGACCTGCTCGAGCGCCATCCGTTCGACGTCGAGATTCTCCGCATTCCGACCGGGAAGGCGCCGTATCCTTACCACAGCCATAGCGCGCAATGGGAGTTCTACCACGTCATTTCGGGAAGCGGCAACGTGAGGCATGCCGATGGAACGACGCCGGTTGCGGCGGGCGATGCGTGCATCTTCAAACCGGGCGAGCCGCACCAGTTCTTCAACGACGGCTTGGAGGAGCTCGTACTCTACGTCGTTGCCGACAATCCGATCGGCGAGTCGTTCTACTATCCCGACAGCAACAAGTGGGGCGTGCAACTACCGCAACGCGCGCATGATGCGGTCGGAGGCGCTCGATTATTTCGACGGTGAGGAGTGAGCGCACGCACGGCGCGAAAGACCGGCGGTCCACGCTCCTGCTACACGACTACGGGTTCGCCCAAGACGGCATTCGAAAGTAAGAAGGCGGCGGAGCGCGCGATTCCACCGGCGAGCAAAGGCTTGCGTCCCTATCGCTGTGCGGCCCACGGGTGGCATCTTGGACACTGAAGGCAGAGCGCCGCGGCGCCGGCTCGGCGCGCCGTTGTGGCTCACGGCTGCTTTCGTAGTAACCGTCGTGGCGTTGCTCATCGTGGGTGGACTCTTCGTGCGTTCGATCCTCGGCAATGCATTTCGCGACGCCGAGCGCATTAGAATGGCGCGCGTTCACGTCAGCGAATTGGTGCGTCAGCAGCTCGATGAAGAGACCGGCGTGCGCGGGTACGAGGCGCTGCGTAATCCCGTCATGCTGCAGCCCTATTACGGCGCGCACGCAAACATGCGGGCTTATTTCGCGCGAGTCTCGGCCGATCTCGCGGCGCTGCGCGTGAAGGAAGCACTACCGAAGCTGCGGGACGCGGAGCGTACCAACTACCGGTGGGTGCATGAAGTGGCCTTCCCCCTCGTCGCTACGCGTGCGCGCCATCCGAGGCTGCAGCTTCGCGGCAAAGCGCTCGTCGACCGTTTTCGCACGGACGTGGGCGCTATCGATGCCGCGCTTGCCCGGCGCACGGTGCTGGTCAACTCGCAGGCGCAGCGCGCGATCCTCTTGGTGGGCGGATTTGTCGTTGCCGCCGTCGTCGCCGTCGTCGGTGCAGCGCTGATCTTTGCCGTGCAGCAGTACCGGCTTGCCATGCGGCTGGAAGACGAGCGCGCGGCATCGGAACACGAACGGCGCAGAGCCGCGCGGGCGCAAGCGGCGTACGAAACGGAGAAGCGCGTCGCCGATATTTTGCAGGAGGCATTCGCCGAGCGCCTCTTTCCGGAATTGCCGGCCCTTCGGTTCAGCGCTACCTACGTTCCGGCAACCGAACAGACGAAAATCGGCGGCGATTGGTACGACGCATTGCAGCTTTCGGACGATCGAGTGCTGCTTGCAATCGGCGACGTCACGGGTCACGGCATCGATGCCGTCGTCGCGATGAACAAGGCGCGACAGCTTCTGATCGGCAGTGCGCTGCTCGATGCCATTCCGGGCGCCGTTTTGCAACGCGTAACGACGAGCTCGTGCGCGGAAAATCACCGATCATCACCGCCATTGCCGGTTGCGTCGACACGCGCACGCACGAGTTTACTTATGCCGCCGCCGGGCATCCGCCGCCGGTGCTGCTCGAGCCGGGGAAGCGGGCGCGGCTTTTGGGGTTCGGCTCCCTTCCCTTAGGGGTCAAGCCGAAGGTCGAGTACACGACGCATCGCATTCAAACGGCGCCGGGAAGCATCATCGTTCTGTATACCGACGGCGCGATCGAGTATTCGCGCAATCTCGCCGCCGGAGAGTCGGCGCTGCTTGAAGCGGTGGAGTGCGGCCGCGCGGGCTCCGGAACGCGAGCTTGCGGGCGTCATCGGACGGACGATCTTCGGCGACAAAAAGGTGGCCGACGACGTCGCAATCTTGGCGGTGCAATTTACCGACGATCCTGACAGCGGTTCGCTTGTTGGGCAAGCAAGCCCCGCTATGTTTACCGCGGTACCGCGGCCGGGTAACCCCTTAAGGTCGCAGCCGAATGCTCTGCGGAGGAGTGCGTGAGCAATAGTGATCCGATCCGAGTAGTTCGCTTTGGAGGCGAGCTGGAAATCAGCCGTAAGAATGAGATTCGAGACGGTTTGGCTGCATCCGAGCGCGCGCGAGCCGTGCTGCTCGACCTCTCCGCCGTAACCTATGCGGATTCGATCGCGCTGACCGAGCTGCTTCGCTTTTGCGCGAACGCGCAACGCGACCGCCGTCCCGTTGCGCTGGTGATTCAGACTCCGCAGTTCAAGCGGCTCGTGCAATACGCCGGACTGGCGAGCGCCTTCAAAATCTTCGCCGATCTTCAGGAGGCGACCGAATATCTCACGGAGTGCACGCGAAAGTGAACGGCTCTGAGCTTCGCTTGCGATGCCCGGCGCAATCGCAATACGTTGCACCCGTTCGCCACGCGCTGGCCGCGTTCTTACGAGCGCTGCAGCTTCAGCGCCAGCGTCTTGAAGACATTACGACGGCCTCCGGTGAGGCGCTCGCAAATATCATCGAGCACGCCTATGCAAGCAGCGCGCCGACGAAAGATGCCTATCTCGAGCTGCACGCGCGCGTCAATGGCGAAGGGCGGCTCTCCATCGACGTCTCGGATGCGGGGTCGTTTATCGCGCGCGAACCTTTACCGGGACGCGGCTTTGGTTTGAAAATCATCGGCGCGATTGCGGCGGAGCTGCGCATCGATACGTCGGAGGGCACGCGCGTGCAGATGGTCTTCGACCACAAAAGATGATTCACGTCACTATTACTCCTGGGAGTCCGAAATCACAACGTCGTAACGCGACTTAAGTCAGTTTGCTATAAGGAGTACGCGTATGCGTTGTGCTGCACGCGCGAGCCGGTCGCTCGCGGTCGTGGTTTTCGGCCTTTTACTTTGCGCGTGCAACGGTAACGGCGTACTCGGCGGAGCGGGCGCAACCGCACCGATGCTGCCGCCAGTGCGCGCTCGCCATCACAGCGGGAGCAACCCGATACAACACGTCATCATCGTCATTCAAGAGAATCGTTCTTTTAACAATCTTTTTTACGGCGTGAAGGGCGCGAAATACGCAAAGTACGGTTATAACAGCAGCAACCAGAAGATCACGCTGCAGCCGATAACGCTGGCGACGAGCTGGGATCTCGAGCACGATTCTAACGGCTTCATTACGGCGTGCAACGGCACGGGAAGCACCCCCGGCACGAACTGCCGGATGAACGGATTCAATAGAGAATGGACCGGTTGTTACCCCAGCAGTTGTCCGTATAAGAATCCGGAATACGCGTACGTGCCGCACTCCGAGATCAAACCATACTTGACGATGGCCAAGCAGTACGTCTTGGCCGATGAGATGTACGCATCGAACTTCGACGAGAGCAGTTTTATCTCGCACCAGTACTTCATCTCCGGTCAGGCGGAGCACGCGGTGAACTACCCCGGCGGCGCTTGGGGCTGCCCGGGCGGCTCCGGCGATATCGTCGACGAAGTCGGCCCCGAGCGTCAGGTTCCCTACGGATACGAAGTCGTTTGTTGGGATCCGACGACGCTGGCCGACGAACTCGACAGCGCCGGCGTTACGTGGGGGTTCTACACCGCGACGCCCAACGGCGACTTAGGAATCTGGAGCGCCTACCAAGCTATCAATCACATTTATAACGGTCCGGATTGGAAGAACGACGTCATTACCCCCCAGAGCAAGTTTTTCGCCGACGTCAGCTACGGCCGCTTACGCTCCGTCAGTTGGATCACGCCGACGTGGGAGAACTCCGATCACGCCGGTTCGGGTCACAAGAGCGGTCCGCAGTGGGTTGCCTCCATCGTCAATGCAATCGGCAAGTCGCAGTATTGGAACGACACGGCAATCTTCATTTTTTGGGACGATCCCGGCGGATGGTACGATCCGCAAGCGCCTGCGTATGCCGATTACGACGGTCTGGGCATGCGGATTCCGATGCTGATCGTTTCGGCGTATGCGAAGAAGGGCTACGTCTCTCACGTGCATTACGAGCACGGAAGCGTCCTGAAGTTCATCGAAGACATCTGGGGATTGCCCCGCATGACTGCCAGCGACACGCGCGCCAACTCGCCGGCGGCGGATTCCTTCGACTTCACCGCGCCGCCGCGTAAGTTCAAGAGGGTTCCGTCGAGCTTGGGCCTCGACTATTTCTTGGATCAGCCGACTTCGGGCCGGCCACCCGACACGAACTAGGATTCCTGATGCCTCGGCTGCTCGTTGCGGTGAGCCTTGGGCTCGTTCTCTCCGCCTGCAACGCCGGTAGCGGCGCGAGTTCGAGCGGCCTCACGCCGCCTTTGCAGCCCGTACGCCGGGCTGCATCGAGCGGCAAGATCCAGCACGTCGTCATCATCGTGCAAGAGAACCGATCGTTCAATAATTTGCTCTACGGCTTCCCCGGTGCAAAGACCGTCCGTTACGGTCTCGACAGCAAAAATCAGAAAATCGAGCTGCGGCCCGTTCCGCTCGAAGCATCATGGGACCTCGA
Organism: Vulcanimicrobiota bacterium; assembly: GCA_963815165.1. Classification (GTDB taxonomy): domain Bacteria; phylum Vulcanimicrobiota; class Vulcanimicrobiia; order Vulcanimicrobiales; family Vulcanimicrobiaceae; genus Cybelea. Next base: position 147,126 of record CAWFFL010000002.1, on the reverse strand, counting down.
CCATAGCTCGAGCGCATTCTTTGCGGCCTGCGACGGTAAGGGAAGAATTCCCGGGACGCATTGCCGGATGAACGGCTTCGACAAGGAATGGGCCGGATGCGGCAGCGGCTATGGCGTGCCGTGCCCAATCAGACATCCGCAGTATGCGTACGTGCCGCAGGCCGAAACGAAGCCGTATTTCGACTTAGGCGAGCAGTACGTCGTCGCCGACCAGATGTACGCTTCGAATTTTGACGCGAGCAGCTTCATTTCGCATCAGTACATCATCGCGGGCCAGGCCGAGGCCTCGGTGAACTATCCGTACGCCGCATGGGGCTGCGAGGGCGGATCGGGCGACACGGTCGCAACCGTCGGTAAGGATCGTCAAATCCCCGAGCGATATATCGAGCCGTGCTATAACGACGCGACGCTCGGGCAGGAGGCCGATAGTGCCGGCGTCTCGTGGGCGTTTTATTCTTCGGCGACCTCCGGGGACGGCGGAATTTGGAGCGCGTATCAAGCCAACCAATACGTTTATTACGGCAAGGATTGGAGCAGCGACATCATCACGCCTCAAACGCGCTTCTTCACCGACGTCAAGAAAGGAAGGCTGCGTCAGATCAGCTGGATCACGCCGACGTGCGAAAATTCCGACCACGCGGGTTGCGAGTCGAAGACCGGTCCGTCCTGGGTTGCATCGCTCGTAAATGCCGTCGGCGATTCGAAATACTGGAACGATACGGCCATCTTCATTTTTTGGGACGACTACGGCGGCTGGTACGATCCGCAAGCGCCCGACTACGTCGATTACGACGGCTTAGGCATGCGTATCCCAATGATCGTCGTCTCCCCCTATGCAAGAGAGGGTCACGTTTCGCACGTCCACTACGAGCACGGCAGCATCTTGAAGTTCGTCGAGGATGTTTTCGGTCTGCCTCGCCTCGCCGCAAGCGACAAGCGAGCGACTTCACCGGAAAGCGATTGCTTCGACTTCAGCAAGCCGCCGCGCCGGTTCAAGGAGATCCCTGCCGCCTACAGCCGCTATTATTTCTTGCATCAGCCGCCAGATTTGCGGCCGCCCGACACGAACTGAACGTCCCTAACGGTTGCTCAGAAAGGACCATCCATGAATCCCCACCTGCTCTTGCGCCTCCCACTCGCCGTCGCGCTCGCGCTCGGACTGAGCGCCTGTGCGAGCGGCGGCGCGGTAGGCAATGCCAGCTCGGCGTTGCCGCTCGTTCTCGGTCATGCCGTCGCGCCGCCGGGGCCGGCATCGCGCACGCAGCCGATGCATCACCGCTCGACCGGCAATCCGATTCAGCACATCGTCATCATCGTTCAAGAGAATCGTTCCTTCAACAATCTCTTCGAGGGCTTTCCGGGCGCAACGACGGCGTCGTCGGGGGAGATCAGCAATGGTACGACGGTTCAACTGTCGCAGATCGGCCTCGCGACGAGCTGGGACCTCGAGCACGACGCCAACGGCTTCATCGCCTCCTGCGACGGAACCGGAAGCATTCCGGGCACCGACTGCCAGAACAACGGCTTCAACCGAGAGTTCGCGGGCTGCGGCAACGGTTGTCCGACGAAGTATCCGGAGTACGCCTACGTCCCGCAGAGCGAGACCAAGCCGCTCTTTGCCATGGCGAAGCAATACGTTCTGGCCGATCAGATGTATGCGTCGAATTACGATGCAAGCAGCTTTATCTCGCATCAATACATCATCGCCGGCCAAGCCGAAGCCTCGGTGAACTTTCCGTTCGGAGGGTGGGGCTGCCCCGGCGGCTCCGGCGACATCATCGACGAAGTCGGTCCCGATCGCCAAGTGCCCTATGGTTATCAGCAACCATGCTATACCGACACGACGCTCGGTCAAGAGGCGGACGGCGCCGGCATAACGTGGGCCTTCTACACTTCGACGGTCAACGGCGACGGCGGCATCTGGAGCGCGTACCAAGCCAACAAATACGTCTACTACGGCACCGATTGGAAGAACGACATCATCACGCCGCAGACGCAGTTCTTCAGCGACGTCAGCAACGGCAACCTTCGTCAGATCAACTGGGTGACGCCGACCTGCGAGAACTCCGACCACGCCGGCTGCAACTCCAACACCGGCCCGTCGTGGGTTGCCTCGCTGGTCAACGCGATCGGCGAGTCGCAGTATTGGAAGAACACCGCAATCTTTATTTTCTGGGACGATTACGGCGGCTGGTACGATCCCGAGCCGCCGGCCTACGTCGACTACGACGGTCTAGGGATGCGCATTCCAATGCTCATCATTTCGGCGTACGCAAAGAAGCACGTCTCGACACGTACCGTACGAGCACGGCAGCATCTTGAAGTTCGCCGAAGACACCTTTGGGCTCCCGCGTCTCTCCGCCAGCGACACGCGGGCGAACTCGCCGGTGGTGGAGTTCGACTTCAAGAAGAAGGCGCGAAAATTCAAGAAGATCAAGGCCGACTATAGCCGCTGGTACTTCCTGCATCAGCCGCCCGACCTTCGTCCGCCCGATACCAACTGATGATCCATCGCCGTGTATGGCCGGCTGCAAGCGCGGTGCTGCTGCTCGCGGCTTGCAGCTCCGGCGGCGGCGGGAACGCCGCCTCGGCACTGCCGATGGTTCTCGGTCACGCCGTTACGCCGCCGGGGCCGGCATCGCGCGCGCAGCCGATGCATCACCGCTCGTCCGGCAATCCGATTCAGCACATCGTCATCATCGTTCAAGAGAATCGCTCCTTCAACAATCTCTTCGAGGGCTTTCCGGGCGCGACGACGGCATCGTCGGGCGAGATTAGCAACGGTACGACGGTTCAATTGGCGCAGATCGGTCTGGCGCTCACCTGGGATATCGAGCACGATGCTCAGGGCTATTTCGACTCGTGCAACGGAACCGGGAGCGTTCCCGGAACGGATTGCCGGATGAACGGCTTCAACGACGAGACCGCATACTGCGGCAGGCAGTGTCCCGTGAAGTATCCTCAGTATTCTTACGTCCCGCAGAGCGAGACCAAGCCGCTCTTTGCCATCGCGAAGCAGTACGTTCTGGCCGATCAGATGTATGCGTCCAATTTCGACGCGAGCAGCTTCATCTCGCATCAATACATCATCGCCGGCCAAGCCGAAGCCTCGGTGAACTATCCGTTCGGCGACTGGGGCTGCGAAGGCGGCTCGGGCGACGAAATCAATACGATCGGTCCCCAGCGACAAATTCCCGAGGGCTACGAAGAGCCGTGCTATACCGACACGACGCTCGGTCAAGAAGCGGACGGCGCCGGCGTAACGTGGGCCTTCTACACTTCGACGGTCAACGGCGACGGCGGCATCTGGAGCGCGTACCAAGCCAACAAATACGTCTACTACGGCACCGATTGGAAGAACGACATCATCACGCCGCAGACGCAGTTCTTCAGCGACGTCAGCAACGGCAACCTTCGCCAGATCAACTGGGTGACGCCGACCTGCGAGAACTCCGACCACGCCGGCTGCAACTCCGACACCGGCCCGTCGTGGGTTGCCTCGCTGGTCAACGCGATCGGCGAGTCGCAGTATTGGAAGAACACCGCAATCTTTATTTTCTGGGACGATTACGGCGGCTGGTACGATCCCGAGCCGCCGGCCTACGTCGACTACGACGGTCTAGGGATGCGCATTCCGATGCTCATCGTCTCGGCATACGCAAAGAAGCACGTTTCACACGTACCGTACGAGCACGGAAGCATCTTGAAGTTTGCCGAAGACACCTTCGGGCTCCCGCGTCTCTCCGCCAGCGACACGCGGGCGAATTCGGCCGCGGCGGAGTTTGACTTCAAGAAGAAACCGCGAAAGTTCAAACAGATTGCGGCGCCCTATAGCCGCTGGTACTTCCTGCATCAGCCGCCCGATCTACGAATGCCCGATTACGAATAGCCTCGTTTAACGGCACTCTCCGCTGGGTAGGCTGGCGGCGTCAGTAAAGGAGGCACTATGGGTAAAGACTCGCTCGATCGCGCGGCTGACGCGATCAAAGGAAGCATCGATGACGTGAAGGATCGCCTTCACGAAGCCCAGCACCGTTCCGCTGCCGAAGGCGAACGCGGTCGGCGCGAAGTCCTCGGCGACGAGCTTACGCCGGTCGAGAAAGCCGGCTCCGTTGTCGATGAGGCAAAGAACCGGGCGCAGGCGGAAATCGACGCGATGAAGCGCGAGTTGCGCGACAAGCGATAGGCGCGCGCCGGCTTAGCCGCTAAACACCTTCGGGTGATCGAGCGGCGAAGCTTTTTACTTTCGCTCGCTGCAGCCGGCCTTACGCCGGCTGCACTGCGTTCGACGGCGCACGCTGCAGCGGAGCCGCTCGCCGCCGCTCTCGTCCTCAGCGGAGGCGGCGCACGCGGCGCGTACGAGGCCGGCGTTATCGGTGCGCTTGCAGCGATGCGCGGAATCGCCGACGGAGCGCCGCTGCCGCCCTACGAGCTGGTCTGCGGAACGTCAATCGGCGCGCTCAACGGCTGGTTCTTTGCGACGGGTCAATACCAAAAAGCGCGGCAATTGTGGTACGGCATCGGCTCTGAGCCGCTGATCACGCTCAAGCAACAGTTTGCCGCGCTGCGCGATCCCGAAAGCGGCGTGCTCAATTGGGCTGCGGCCGCGGCGAGCCTTTTCGGATTGGTCCGCAACCAAAGCGGTATTCTGCAGAGCGAGCCGGTTTACGAGTGGATCGTTCGCAACGTCGATCCCAGCGCGCCGCTGCTGATTCCACTCATCTGGGCCGTGACGAATCTCACGCACCAGCGTCCGGAGTATTTCTTCCTGGATCCGCACCCACGCAGTCTCGAACACCTCGTGCGTATCGAGAGCGCCCTGCAGATTACCCTCGGCCCGCAGACCATCGTGCGCGAGGCAACGCCGGATGTCTTGCACCGCGCCCTTTTTGCCTCGGCCTGCATTCCGATCGCCTTCGATCCGGTCATGATGCCGGGCCCAAGCGGGACGCTGGACGCATATTGCGACGGCGGGGTGGCAAGCAACTCGCCGGTGGGCATCGCGCACTCGATCGCGCGGGCTGCCGACGTGATTCTCCTTAGTCCACCGTTCGAACCCGAAGACGCTCATGGCGACGCGGTCGAAGTCGCGTTCGCGGCCTTCGGCACCGCGCAGCGCAAGCTGCTCGAGGTCGAGATGCGCAACGTCTACTTCCAATCGATGGGGCGGCGAGGCCTCGAGCGCCTCTCGGCGGCCGAGCTTGCCCGGGTAGTCTCCGGCGACGAACTGCTCGCGCAGTATGCGCTGAGCGTTCCTGCGACGGCGCTGCGCTACTTGCGCCCGGCTAAATCGCTGCCCCTCGGTGTCGTGGCCTTTAGCGACGTATCCGGCATCGGGCAGGCATATCGGACGGGCTGGGAAGACGCGGGCCGCGGCTTTACCGATTACGATTGGGCGCGCTTCTCACTGTAGCTGCCGGGCGTTAATTCTGTATGGCGTTACCGGTTGTTAACACCCGCGGAGCAGGGCGGCGGCTGCAAAATTAAACGCAGCGAGCCGTATCAGCTCGCATGATTTGAGCGTATCATCGCCTCATTCCGCTAGGCACATCTAACAAACGCGAAGTTTGCCAAGCAGACCTGTTCTTAAAGGCTTTTTGGTACTAGTATATTCGTACTAGCGTTATTGCTTCCTGGCGCCCCCCGAGGCTGAAAGGCAATACAAACAATGCGTAACATGATTGGTGCAGTCGCAGTCGTCGTTGCTGCGGCTCTTCTTGGCGGTTGTGCCGGCGGAATGAGCGGCGGATCGCTGCTCCCGAACGCCCCGCAAAGCATCATGAACCATGCGACTCACCACGCCGGTCACCCCGGCCCGCTCGACGTGATCGGCGGCCCGACCCCGGCCAACGTGATCGGCGGCCCGACCCCGGCCAACGTGATCGGCGGCCCGACTCCGGCCAACGTGATCGGCGGCCCGACTCCGGCCAACGTGATCGGCGGCCCGACCCCGGCCAACGTGATCGGCGGCCCGACCCCGGCCAACGTGATCGGCGGCCCGACCCCGGCCAACGTGATCGGCGGCCCGACCCCGGCCAACGTGATCGGCGGCCCGACCCCGGCCAACGTGATCGGCGGCCCGACCCCGGCCCAACATCGCTAAGCTAGCCTTCAGTCAAGCAATGTAGTATAATTTCCGCGGCCCTTCCCTTGTCCGCCGATGAACCCGACGGACGGCTTATCTTGCTGTAACTCAGAATAGGGACCATGCTTAGTAGCGCGATTCTGGCTCGCCCCGGCTTCGCGGCCGAGGATTTCGAAAAAGCCTTTTCGGCAGCGGACTTTAACCGTTGCCGAGAGCTCGTTGATGGCCAGTATGAGTTTGAGGCCGTCTTGGCTGCTGCACGCGTTGCGATCCGCGAGCGTCGCTATATGGACGTCATCAAGGCCCTCTCGGAGATCCCGAAGGCGTCGACGGACGCACGCATCGGGCGCGACGTCATGCTCGGCGCAGCATTGGGTCTCACGCGGGATTATGCCGGCGGACGGCGGCTCATCAATCGGGCCCTCAAGGAGATGTCGCCGGCCGACCCCTGGTATTACGACGCGGTTCACTATCGCGGCCTGATCGCGTGGATGATGCAGGATCACGCCGAGGCGCACGAAGCCGCCAACGAACAGTTGGAATCGTTCAATCCGAACGTCCGCGGCCGCGCCCGGATCTTGCTCTCTTGGATCGCCGTGCGCCGCGGGGAGATATTGAGGCAGGTCGACGAGCTGCAAAAGGCGCTCGACGAATTCGAATCGACCCAAACGCCCGATCAATACCTGCGCGCGAACGCGCTGGGGAACCTCGCGCTCCTCTGCTACGAGATGCCGCTGCACGAAGTGAACGACCGCGCCCGCGGAATTTTCGAAGAAATCCCGTGGACGTCGGGCTTGCAGCTCGAGCGATTCCACGTTACGCGTTCGATTGCGGGAATCGACGAGCTCGAGGGCAACGAGCTTGCCGCGTTCTCCGGCTTCAAGCGAGCGGCTCGGCTCGCGCCGTCCGACCATTGGAGCATCCTGTGCTATCTCGACCGTGCGCAGCTCGCGCGGAGCACCGGCGAAATGATCTTTGCGCGCGAGCAATTGCAGGAAGCGCACGAGATCGCGCAACGCATTTCGTGGAACGAGGCGACCGGCGAAGAGCGCGCCGCGCTGCTCGTTCTCGCCCAGCTCTTTGCTTACGACGAGCCGGCGATCGCAGAGCAGTACCTTGCGCGCTACCGAACGATCGCTAGCGCGGTCATTCCGATTCTTTCGTACGGCACGGACCCGCGCGTAAAGGGGTTCGAGGCGTACTCGCAAGGTGTCGCATGGCTACGGCTCGGCGACGTCAGCGAAGCGAAGGAAGTTCTCAGCGAAGGCTGGTCGATTTTCGAACAATTCAACTACGATTGGCGCGCCGCACTCTGCGCGCTGGCGCTGCACGAGGTGACGAGCGATCGGCGCTGGCTCGGACGCGCAGCGCGCAAAATCCAGCCGTGGCCCAATAGCTGGATCGCGCGGCGCATCAGCGAGGCGTCGAGCAGCTCGGTCCTGCGGCTCGATCGCATCCCGCCCGCAAAACGGCAAGTCCTCGAGTTGGTGCGAGCCGGAAAACGCAACTCCGAAATCGCGACCATCCTGGGCCGGAGCCCGAACACCGTGCGCAATCAGCTGTCGGAGCTCTTCACCACCTTTAGCGTCAAGAGCCGCGCCGAGCTGGTCGCCGCGCTCTCTCGGCCGATCGCCGCGCTCAGCGTGCTGCATCCTCGGCAGCGTGCGGATCGGCAAGTCTTCTAAGCCGGCGCCGTATAGTTTTCGGCAATCGCGCCCAGACTGAGCTCGCGGCTTCTCGCGGGCTCTTTTTCATGTTTCCGGCGAGCCGCGCTCGGGAATTAGGCAACCGTGACCCATCCTCACCCGCTCCATAGCGTCCGCGTTGCAATTCTCGTGGAGGACGGCTTCGAGCAGATCGAATTGGTTCGGCCGCGCGATGCGCTCCACGCTGCCGGCGCGACCACGACGATCGTCTCGCCGCGCGCGCCGATCGTGCATGGCTGGAACGGCGATGAAAAGGAGGATGGAGTCGAGGTGGACGCCGGCATTGCCGATGCGCGGCCGCTCGATTTCGACGCGCTGCTCCTACCCGGCGGCGTACGGAATGTTGACGCCCTTCGGATCAATAACAAGGCCGTACTCTTCGTGCACGCGATGCAGATCGCGCGCAAACCGATCGCGGCGATCTGCCACGCGCCCTGGCTTCTCGTCGAAACGGATTTTGTGCGCGGTCGAAAACTCACGTCCTGGCCGTCGTTGCGCACCGACATCGTCAACGCCGGCGGTAATTGGATCAATCGATCCGTCGTTACCGACGGTTTGCTCGTAACCAGCCGCAAGCCGGCCGACATCGCGCGCTTCAACGACGCGATGATCGCGCTCTTTACGCCGCCCGAACAGAGAGTCGCTGCGGCCTCGTAGCCTCCTTGAGTGCTGCAAAGAAACCTTCGCTAGTTCAAAAGCTCGGGGCCGAGTTCGTCGGCACGTTCTTTCAGACGTTGGCCGCCACGAGCATCGACGTTCTCTACTATACCGGCGGCGGAAACGTCGATTACGTCTCGCGCTGGCTGGCCCGCGGCTTCATCACCGCGGCGATGATCTATACTTTCTCCGAAATCTCCGGCGCACACATCGATCCTGCCGTCTCCTTGGGCTTCGCGGTCCGCCGCGCGATGCCGGTCGGTCAGATGCTCTACTATTGGGCGGCCCAGTTCGCGGGCGCCTTCGGCGCGGCACTGCTCGTCTTTTCGCTGTGGGGACACGCCATCGTTTTGGGCGCGAGCCATCCCGGACCGCAGTTTACGCACATCGAAGCGGCAATCGCCGAGGTCATACTCACGTTTCTGCTCATGCTCGTCATTCTGATGACCTGCACGGCGGAAGCAGCCGTCGGCAAACAAGCTGCGCTAGCGGTCGGCTTGACGGTCGCCGCGTGCGGATTCTTCGCCGGGCCTATCAGCGGCGCGTCGATGAATCCGGCGCGTTCGATTGCGCCGCAAATCATCGGTGGCGCCTACGACATCATTTGGATTTATGCGGTGGGGCCTTGCCTCGGCGCGGCGCTGGCGGCATTGGTGATGACGTTTTTCTTCCGCGGGCCCGATCGAAAGGAGCGCAAGGCGGCAGTCGGGGGATGACGGCGAAGTACCGCCGGGATGCGCCCTTCGATTTTGTGGCTCGTTTTCGTGTGCTTCGCGTTGCTTCCGCAGCGGCTCTTCGCATCCGCGCCGGATGATGCAACCTTAGCGGCGATCGCTCGGAGCGGGCTTGCAACCGGAGTCGCGCCCGGTCTTGCGCTGGCCGTCGTTTCACACGGGCAAATCGTCTATGAAAGCGGCTACGGATTCGCCGACCTCGCTTCGCGCGTTCCGGTCGATCCGCGCACTCGGTTTGCGATCGGCTCGCTGACGAAGCAGTTCACGGCCGCCGCGATCGAGCTGCTCGCCCGCGAGGGGCGAATCTCGCTCGACGATCCGCTGGCGAAATACGTTCCGTCCCTACCCAACGCGCGACAGATCACGCTGCGCATGCTGCTCGACCAAACGAGCGGGCTGCAAAACTACCCAAAACCGCCCGCGACGAATTGGCCGGCGCGCGGGCCGGTCTCGCTCGATCGCATCCTCGCCCTCTTGGCGACCGAACGTCCCGATTTTAAGCCCGGAACCCGATGGGAGTATAGCAACGCCAACTACACAGCACTCGCGGCCGTCGTGCAAAAAGTCGCCGGCGTGCCCTTTGCAACGTTTCTGCAATCGCGCATTTTTTTTCCGTTGCGCATGGCCGATAGCGGTTTTGGATACGCGGCGCAAAAGAGCGGAACGATTGCCACCGGTTATATCGATGGCAAGGCGGATCCCCAGGATTTGAGTCTCGACGTTACGAGCGGCGCGGGCGCCATCGTTTCGACCGCGCACGATTTGGCGCTTTGGGATATCGGACTGCTCCACGGCCGACTGCTCTTCACTTCGTACCTCGACGACGTCTGGCGAGAGGGTGTTCCGACGGGGGATGGGGATCGCTACATGGCGGGATGGGTGATCGCCAACGTGGCCGGCCATCGCGAGCTTTGGCACAACGGACTCGTCATCGGTATTGGCGGGTATTGCTACAACGCGATTTTTCCCGACGATGGCCTTGCGATCGTGATTCTCACCAACGGCGCCGAAGCCGCCGGCGTTCCCGAACGGATGGCGCAAAGCATCGCGGCGGCCTACGGAATCGGCACGGCACCCGTTTCGCCGGCGAAACCGACCCCGTCATCAAATGATGACTCCGCGATCGACGCGCTGGCGCGCGCGTTTTGGGATCAAATCGCAAGCGGCACGGTCGACCGAAGTAAACTGACGCCGGATTTTTCAGCGGCCTTGACCCCGTCGCTCGTGGCCCAAGTGGCGCAGGGCATTACGCTCATGGGGACGCTACGCTCGTTTACGTTCGTCGGTACGCGCACGGGCCTCGGTGACTTTACCACGTACCGGTATTCGCTCGTCTTTGCGTCCGGCGCCGTCCACGAGTGGGATGTCGCGATAACGTCCGATCGGAGGATCGCCGGATCGCGACTCGTGCAGTGACGCCGCCAAGCGGCAGCGTCGCGTTTCTCTTCACCGATGTCGAGGGAAGCACTCGGCGCTGGGAGCGCTACGGCGACGCGATGCGCGCCGCGCTGCGCCGCCACGACGAACTTCTGCGCACCGAGTGCGAATCGCGAGGCGGCTACATATTCAAGACTATCGGCGACGCGTTCTGCGCCGCCTTCCCGACGGCCGGCCGCGCGTTGGAAGCGGCCGTCGCCGCGCAGCGCGCCTTAGGACGCGAAGATTTTAGCGGGGTTGACGGCATCCACGTTCGCATGGCCATCGGAGCGGGTGAAGCCGACGAGCGCGACGGCGATTATTTCGGTACCGTCGTCAATCGCACGGCGCGGTTGCTCTCGGCCGGCCACGGCGGCCAAATTCTCCTCTCGGGTGAAGCGGGCGATCTTGCCCTGACGAGTCTTCCTTCGGGCGTAACGCTGCGTCATCTCGGGTCGCTGCCGTTGCGCGATATCAAGGAGCCTGAGCGTGTCTATCAGCCCGTCGGAGAGAACCTGCGTTCCGAGTTCAAGCCCTTGCGCGCGCTGGAAACTCCACCGAATAATCTGCCCCGCCAAGCGACGAGCTTCGTGGGGCGTCACGATGATTTGGCGCGCATCGAGGGACTTCTCGAAGAAGGTCCGCTCGTTACGGTTTCAGGCGCGGGCGGAATCGGGAAAACGCGTGTCGCGCTCGAAGTTGCCGCCGGACGTCTGGTCGACGAACGCGACGGCGTCTGGTTCGTGGACCTCGCGTCGATCGCCGACGCGGCCCTCATCCCCGGTACGATCCTCACGACCGTGGGCGGCGAGCTCTCCACCGGCGGCGATCCGCTCGAGGATATGCTCGCCTATCTCGCGGCGCGCAATCTGCTGCTCGTGCTCGATAATAGCGAGCATCTCGTCGCGGAGGTTGCGGCGATCGTCGTGCGGATCGTCGCGCACTGCCCACATGTCAGCGTTCTCGCGACGAGCCGTTCACCGCTCGACATCTCCGGCGAGCGTGTCTATCGACTCTCCTCGCTCGATTCGTCCGCGGCGGCGCAGCTATTCGCCGATCGTGCGCGGGCGGCAAATCCGTCGTTTCGCCTCGAGCCCAAGACGAGCGTCGTCGATGAGATTTGCACGCGCTTAGACGGTATCGCGCTTGCCATCGAGCTTGCCGCGGCGCGCATACGAACGATGTCGGTCGAGAGCCTCGCCTCTCATCTGGAGCTTCGGCTACTCGCGGGCGGCCGCGACCGCCGCCCTCGACAGCAAACGATGCGCGCGCTCATCGATTGGAGCTACGACCTGCTCGGTAATGACGAGCAGCGCGCTCTGCGCCGCACCGCCGTCTTTCTGCGCGGATTTACGCTACGAGTCGCAAAGCAAGTCTGTTGCGACGAGGGTGACGACGAATTTCGCTTGTTGGAGCTGCTCGCGTCGCTGGTCGACAAATCGCTGATCGTCGTCGAAGTTACAGAAGAAGATCAGCGCTATCGGTTACTCGAGCCGATCCGCGAATATGCTTGGGAGAAGCTCTCCGAGGACGGCGAAGTTCCGCGGACTCGTCGACGCCACGCAATAGCTTTTGCGGACCTCGCCGAGTCGTGGTTCGACGAGTGGGACCTCGCCCCGGCGGCGGACTGGATAGCGCGCCTCGAACGCGATCTCGCCAATCTTCGCGCAGCCCTTCGTTGGAGCATCGAAGAGCGCAACGATCTCGAGCTCGGCGTCAGGCTCGTGGCCGCCTCGACGATCGTCTTCCTGCGGCTTGGATTTCTCGGCGAGGGGGTGCAATGGTGCGATCGTATTTTACAGTCCGGCGCCGACCTTTCGCCCGCGCTGGAGGCGCGTCTTCGGTATGGCCTATCGATGCTGTATAGCAATCTGGGCGCAAATCAAAAGTGCCTCAATGAGGCGCTGCTTGCCGCCCCGCTCTATCGGACGGCCGGCGAAACACGCGGCTTGGCACGCGCTCTATCACAAGTCGCTTCACGCCACACGGCGCAGAGCCGCTTCGACGACGCAAAGCCGGTCGCGGATGAAGCTCTACGACTTGCACGAGCGATCGGCGATCGGCGCCTGCTGGCCGACGTATTGCGTCGGTGTGCCGATACTTTCGCAACCCAGAGCGCGGATTGCACGCGCGCGATGTTCGACGAGAGCGTCGCGTTGTTTCGCGCCCTCGGTCGCAATGACGACACGGCGCGAGCCCTGACGTGGTGGGGCCAGTGGGAGCTCGACACGGGGCAATACCGTGCAGCCGTGGATCGATTCACGGAGGCGAGAAAGCTCGCCGACAGCAACCTGCGCTCCTGGCTCGCGCACGACATTGCGTCGTGTTATCTCGTTATGGGAGATCGCGACCGTGCCGAGATCAGCGCGCGCGAAGCCCTTGCCGCTGCCGCCAAAGCGCGACAACCAGTTCTCACCGTGCTTGCGATGCTCTCGCTCGCCGCCGCTATCGGTGAGACCGACCAAGAACGAGCCGGCCGCCTTCGCGGATATGCTCGACGACGGTTACGAGAGCTCGGCATCGATTTGCTTTTTCCCGAGGCAGAGATCGTCAGAGACTTGGATGCGAGTCTCGAGCGAAGAGTCGAAAACGGGGCACTAACGCACTTGCTGGCGGAAGGCGAGGCTCTGAGCGACGAGCAAAGCGTCGCTGCGGCACTCGCACTCTAGAATCTCCCTAGCAGGGCTTCACGGTGCTGTCCGGGCGGATGTATTCGCTCGAGGTTCCCTGGTAGTAGCACTTTTGCGTAAGCCGGTAGCTCCCATGTTCTCCGGAGCAGCCATACGCAGAAGTATACGTGCCGCGAATCCGATGCATGTTCGAGTTGTATTTTCCGGTCATCGCGAACGTGCAATATCCGCTCGCGGCAATGATGACCATATTTCCGCCTACCGAGTCCCCGTTTTCCGTCCAGGCGATTTCAACGTTCATCCCGCTCGACGATCCGCTCGCCACGAACGACCCTCCAAGTCCGCTTCCATCCTGGGAAAGCCACATTTTGACTTTGGCAGTTCCCATCTGGCTGTCGGTTACCGTTCCGGAGTATTCACCGCTGAGATTCGTAACCGTAAGCGGAGTTCGCGCTTGGCGCGCGACCGACTCGGGCGCAGAGGCGGAGCTCGGAACGCCGCCGCTGCTTGCAGCAGCGCAAGCGGTCAGGAATGTGCAGGCTGCCCCGATACCAAGCAATTTGCGTGTAAATAAGCTTTCCAACCGAACCTCCAAGAGCTAGTGTATTGAAGGAGCATACCGTTCGAGGATACTAAGTGCCTGCAGAACCTTTGTTGCTGCTTACGGAGAGAGCGTTGCGGAGTTTGTTTTCGTCGAAGGCGCACCGCGCCGCCTCGGTTGCGGCATTGCTTGCCGCCATGCTGTGCGCCGCTGCCGGCGCCGCCACGACCGGTACGATCACCGGCACCGTCGTCGACGCGTCAACGAGAGTGCCGATCGCCGGCGCTCAAGTAAGCGCCGTAAGTCCAACGCAGGTCGAACGCGTGACGACCGATGCGTCGGGACGCTTCACGTTTCTCTCGCTCGCTCCGGATACGTATACCATCTCGGCGCAGCATGAGGGCTACGTTTCCGTTTCGATCGCGGGCATCGCGGTTTTCGCCGATCAAAGTCAGGTCATCCCGATTCCGCTGCAAAAGAGCCTCAGGCAAATTGCTCGTGTGACGTCGCGCTCGTCGCTCAGCCCCGTTCGGCCCGGCACCGGCACCGACGTGTATTCGGTCAATCCGAGCCTTACGACCGCCGCAGCGCCTTTGGGCGGAGGCGGCGGATTGAACAATGCGTACTCGGCAATTGCGGCGATGCCGGGAGCGTACGTGCCTCCCAATCAAGTGGGCGTCAATCAAACCGTGTACATACGCGGGGGTTACTACGATCAGATCGGTTACGAATACGATGGCGTACCGATCAACCGTTCCTTCGACAACTACCCCGGCAATTCAGAGACGACGCTCGGCCAGCAGGAGCTCCAAATCTACACCGGCGGCGGAGAAGCCGACGCCAATGCGACCGGGCTCGCGGGCTTTATCAACCAGGTCATCAAGAGCGGGACCTATCCGGGATACGCGGTCGGGAGTTTGGCGCTGGGAACTCCGACGTTTTATCACGACGCGCGCATCGAGGCCGGCGGCTCGACTCCCGACCGCAACTTCTCCTACTACGTCGGGATCAGCGGAACGAATCAGGATTTTCGTTATTTCGATCAGTTCAACGGCGCCAGCTTGACCGACACGGTTCCGTATGGCTACTGGCCGTCGCACCTGACGACGTTTCTGCCGTTTTGTCCGGCGGTCTATCCCAACTGCCGGAATAATACGACGTACTACAATCCAGCCTACCAGCCCAGCGGCAGTACCGGATTGAGCAACGATCCCGGCTGCTTCGGCTCGTATCCGTCGAACTACGGACAGCCCTCGTCCTTCGACAGCCGAGACGTCGTAGCGAACTTCCACGCCGGCATTCCGCACCGGCACGATGGCGGCCGCGACGACGTGCAGCTGCTCTACATGTCGTCGGCGAATTTCACTCAATACTACTCGAGCCTCGACGACGCCGGTCCGCTCGGCATGGGAATCGAGAACAATGGGCTGCTTCCGGCGAACTGTTCGCCGCCGGATTTTTATTGCGGTGACGTCAATCAATGGCCCGACTACTATACGTTTCCGGGCAATACGCCGTGGCTTGCCTCGGCGTCGACGCCGAAGATCGCCTATTACTATCCTGGTTCTCCCTCGGCCCGCTGCGCCAACGTGACGGACGTCCCGAACGCCTGTCCCTTGGATCGCCATGGGTATCAGATTTATTCGCTCGTTCCGGCAAACGCTCGCGACGCTCGCTGGGATACGGCGAGCATCGTGAAGCTGCAATACCAAAAGAATATCGGCTCGAACGCTTACGCCCGGCTCTTTGGTTACACGTTTTATTCGAACACCAATCGCGCCAGTCCCAACGGCTGGGGTAACAACGAGACTCTTAGGCGTCACCAATTATCAATACGAGGTCGATTCGCATACCGGAGGCCTCGAACTTCAGCTCGCCGACCAGCTCTCCGGCGCGCACTTGCTCGAGGGCATGGTCTCGTACATTACCTCGAACACGTTACGGTACTACAACCAGAACTATTATAACTCGGGCGATCAGCAGGTCAGCAACTTCACAAACGGCACGAACTGCTACGCTACGTACAATAGTGCGAGATATCACGTCGGCGACTTGGCGCCGTGCAACAAGTTCGTGAGCCAAGGAACCTTCGAGGAACCCTACGGGGATTGCAGCGGCAGCAACTGCTTTGCGAGCGCCAATCCCTGCGCAGACGGCGAGCTGCCTGCAAGCGCTCCGGCTTGCGAAGCGGGCGCATCCCTGCGGCTCACCTATTTAGGCAACCAAGGCTTCGTCAATTCGGTCATCCCCAAGCTAACCAACGCCTCACTCAGCGACCAGTGGCGCCCGAGCGATCGGTGGAACATCAATCCGGCGGTACGTTTCGAAAACGACGCTTACGACCTGGCCGACACCGACAATCCGGCGATGAACTTCTGGTTTGCCGCGGCGCAACGCGAATTCTGCGTCAATCCCGTGACGCGGCAACCGGTCTTCGTGCCGCAGCCGCCGCAGAGCATCTTCGTCTTTACGCCCTTCGTCGGATTCAAATGCCCGATCGACAAATCGACGGGAACGCCGATTCAAACCGTGCATCCAAACGGTACGGACGGCGTCCTGCTTACCAACAACTATCCATCGTCCTATTCCGTCGGCTACGTCCTGCCGCGCATCTCGGCGACTTATACGATCGATGCCGACACGGTGTTGCGCTTTTCGGCAGGCCGCTACGCTCAGCAGCCGCAGGACTACGAGATTCAGTACGTTTCGCTGCAGCCGAACCTCGCCTCGCAGCTCCTGGGTTTCATCCCGTTCGGATACAACTCGCCGCTCCACGAAGCACAGCCTCAGTTCTCGAACAACTACGATTTCTCGTACGAGCATCACATCAAGGGCACCGATCTGGCTCTTAAAGTGACGCCCTACTATCGCTTCGGAACCAACCAGCTCTACGAAACCCCGAACCTGCCGAGTCTCAACGTCTCGCCGTCGTTCAACGCCGGGACGCTTCGGGTCGACGGCGTCGAGCTGCTCGTGACCAAGGGTGACTTCGAGAAGAACGGCTTTTCGGGAACGTTCTCCTACACCTATACCAGCGCGTCAGAGATGTGGAACAACTTCTTGAACAGCACGGTCGGACCCGTCGATCAGTACAATCAGGATATCGAGGAGTTCAACGCGCTAACGCGAGCGGGCGGCGGCGCTCCTTGCTACAAGCCAAACGGCAGGGGCATTCCGGCTCCAAGCTGTCCGGGAAACTCGATCTTGAATCCCTACTACAAAATGTTGCCGCAGCCGACGGTCGATCCGCACGGCTGGTACGCGCCGGGCCTGGACTTTCCATATATTTCGCCCAACACGTTTGCCTTCGTTTTGAACTACCGGCGCGGCAGGTTCGCGCTCACGCCGGCGCTACAGCTTCAGGAAGGTGCCACGTACGGAACGCCGGCCGACGTGCAGGGTCTCGATCCACGCGCCTGCACCGCGAATCAGGGCAGCCGCGGCATTCCAACCTCGTCGCCGCTTAGCGCCGACTATACGTCGTGCACGTTCGCGCTGACGAGCGACGGCACGAGCCCGGGCGCGCTCTACATTCCCAATCCGCAAACCGGAACGTTCGACAGCTTCGGCGAGTTTCGCCAGCCGTGGCAGTTCAATTTCGGGGCTGCAGATGTCGTACGATTTTACGCCGCGGATTTCGGGCCGCGTCATCGTTACGAACCTGGTGAATCAGTGCTTCGGCGGCTCGAAAGAGCCCTGGAGCACCGCGTATCCGCCCAGCAGCGTGATCTGCGGCTATACCAGCAATATCTTCTACAACGGCGGTCACTTCTACAACGGCTCTAGTGCCAACGACGTCGCCGCCAACGGCGTCCCGGAAAATCCGTATTTTGCACAATCCTTTGCGCCTGCGTATGGTGACGCGTTTTCGTCCAACTACCCTCTTGCGCTCAACCTCTATTTCTCGCTTCAAGTCAAACTATGAGGGGCACCGCCGTAAAGACCATGAGCGGCTTTAGCCAGCCGGATGGCGTGAGGTTTAGCCAGGCCTAGTAGCGCCGGGACGCGCCTCGAATTCGTAGAGCCCGCCGAGGTACGATGCCGTTCCGGTAATGCTACCGTCAGCGTTCATGCTGCCTTGCAGCGAGAGCGCGCCGCCGATATACAGCTGAACGTGGCCGTCAGTCGGACTGATGCTTCCGGTCACGGAGACCATGCGATCGTTCAGCGGGTCGGGCGCCACCGATGTGCCGGTGTAGGTGCCGGTGATCGTTCCGTTATGAACGAAGAGTGCCATATCGCCGGTATGCGGAATGGCGCTGCCGATCACGGGAGCGAATGCCGC
The DNA here is from genome assembly GCA_963815165.1 of Vulcanimicrobiota bacterium. Classification (GTDB taxonomy): domain Bacteria; phylum Vulcanimicrobiota; class Vulcanimicrobiia; order Vulcanimicrobiales; family Vulcanimicrobiaceae; genus Cybelea. The sequence goes on along the minus strand of CAWFFL010000002.1, from coordinate 129,072 downwards.
TACGTACGCGGTTGCGGTCTCGCCCGCGCTATTGGTTATTGCAAGCGCTGGAACGGTCGAGCCGCCGAGCGCAGCGAGCGCCATCGCCAGCGCGGCCGCGGAGTGTTTCAAGAACTTCATGTTACCAATAACAGCGTAAGGACTGGCGACGTGCTGAGTTTTCGATAAATGTCCGATTAAAGGAGATGATGATGCAACCGCCTTGGATTCAAATCGAGCGAGCCGGAGCGCAAGACCTTCCGGCATTGGTGCCGCTCTTCGACGCGTACCGCGCCTTTTTTGCGGGAAATGCCGATACGGCTCGCTCGGAGAGGTTCTTATCCGAGCGGTTGCGCGCGGGCGACTCTGCGATCTTTTTCGTGCGAACGGAAAACGGCGCCGACGGTTTTATCCAGCTCTATCCGTTGTGGTCGTCGTGGTACTGCCGGCGCATATGGTTCTTGAGCGATCTATATGTTCGGGAATCCAGCCGGCGGCTCGGTTTGGGTAGGCAACTCGTCGAGCGAGCCATCGCCTTCGCGCAGGAAACCGATGCGTCGAGCGTCATGCTCGAATTACCGCGCAGCGAACCGCACCTCGTGCGCTTCTATGCAGAGCTCGGATTCGAGAAGGATCGTATTTTCGAGCTCGCTAGAAAATCAATTTGCAGCGAGGATAGGCTCTCTCGCCTGCCGGAAACGCGCGACATGGAACCAATCGATCGACGCGAATTTCTCGTCGGAGCAGGCGTCGCAACCGCAGCGCTCGCGGCCGCGACGCCGGTTGGAGTGGGGGCGCAGAGCGGCGGCGCCGTCTTTCTCTCGACGTGGGAATGGGGAATCGAAGCCAACGCGCGCGCCGCTGCGACCATCGGCGCGGGCGGCTCGCTGCTCGACGCGGTCGAGAAGGGCATCAACGTCGTCGAGGACGATCCAAACGTCGATACGGTTGGATACGGCGGCCTTCCGAACGAGCAAGGCGAGGTCGAGCTCGATGCGGGGATTATGGATGGGGCGGCGCATCGTGCGGGCTCGGTCTGTAACCTCCATAAGATCAAGAACCCGATTTCCGTCGCGCGGCTCGTGATGGAGAAGACGCGTCACACGACGATCGCAGGCGAAGGCGCGCTGCAATTTGCTATCGCGATGGGTTTCGAGCCGATGCAGCTCCTTACGCCGCACAGCCTCGAGGAATGGCTGAAGTGGCGATCGACGCCGAACCACGAAACCTTTTGGATCGATCGGAACCATCACGATACGATCGGCATGGTTGCCTGCGATGGCAGAGGGCACGTCGTGGCGGGATGTTCGACGAGCGGTCTTGGCGTGGAAGATTCCCGGGCGCGTCGCCGATTCGCCCCTCGTCGGCTGCGGATACTATGCCGACGATTCCGCGGGAGCGGCATCGGCCACCGGCGACGGCGACGTCATGGCGAACTATTGCACTTCCGCGTTCATCGTTTTGAGAATGGCTGCCGGCGCGCATCCGCAAGACGCCTGCGACGACGCGATGGCTTTCATGGCGAAGACCGCACCGAATTTGCACGAGGATATGTATTGCGTGATCGCTATCAACCCGCGCGGCGAGGCCGGCGCCGCGTCGATGAACTCCAAACAATCGCTTCAATACGCGCTCTGGCGCAACGGCAGCGGCGCGCTCCATACGGCCAAGGCGTTTCTCTCTTAATGAGAAGCCTGGTCTTACCTATTGCGTTGCTCGTATTTGCCTGCGCGGTTGGCGGCGCGCAGGCTGCGAATCTGCGCTTTTGCTTCGGCTGCAACTTTGCTGCGGACGCAACTCGCGGGATCGGATTTTTCCGACGTCGTCTACGTCGGCTCGAATTTCGCCGGCGCGGCGCTTCACGGTGCCACATTTCGGGCGCAAAACTCGTGGCCGCGAACTTTGAAGGCGCCGACCTTTCGCAGAGCGGACTTCGACGAAAGCGAATGCACCGCGTGCAACTTTGCAGGCGCCAAGCTCGATGGAGCGACGTTCAACTCGTCGCGGGTGGTCGCCGCGAACTTTGCCGGCTTTTCGTCCAAGCTCTCCGATGACGCTCTGCGCGCGCTTCTCTCGACCTGCTATTCATGCAATTTCCGCGGCGCCGATCTCGAGGGACGCGATCTCTCCGGCGTCTCGATGATCGGCGTGGACCTGTCGCAGGCGGATCTGCGCCGGGCGAAGTTCAACGGTGCCGTGCTCTGCTGGTACGTCGTCGACGGCGCGCAACGCAGCACCAAGTGTGTAACGATGAAGGGCGCTCACGTCGAAGGCGCCTCTTTCCCCGGCGTGCTCGTTTGCGAGGATCCCGTTCAGGCGCAAGCGTGTACTGCGGTGACGGCCGCCGAGCTGCGGCGCGACTCCGGCTCGCAACTCGAGGGCGCGACGCTTCCGTAGCGCAGAGCTCGAAGCGTGAAATCAAAGCTCCTGCGCACCGTCGCAGCAGTGGTCCTCGGCATGGTGCAGGCCTCGAGCCTTTGGCGCCTCGCGGGCGCGCAAACGCTCGACATCCCGGTCGAATCGGGCATCCGTCCGATCCAAACGGAGACGCTATTTCACGAGCTCTTCACCGATTTTTTCAAAGAGGCCGACGGAACGACGTACGTTCAGACGGGCGACATTCCGGCGATGTGGCTGCGCGACTCGGCGGCGCAAACGATTCCTTACATCCGGTTCGCGAGCGCGTACTCGGTGCTGCACGTTCCCTTCTCCGGCGTCATCGAGCGCGACGCCAAGAACATTTTGACCGATCCATATGCGGAGGCGTTTAGCGCCGATTACCACGTGTGGGAGCGAAAATGGGAGATCGACTCGCTCGCGTGGCCGGTAATGTTGGTCTTTGTTTACTACGCAAACACGCGCGATCGTTCGATCTTCACCCCCACGCTCCACCGTGCCATGCAAACCATCGTGACGACGCTGGAGTGCGAGCAGCGCCACGCTTCGTGCAGCCGCTACGCTTGGAACGACGCGGTACCGACACACGATCGGTACAACCCCGACACGGGCATGATTTGGAGCGCGTTTCGGCCGTCGGACGATCCGGTCACCTATCGCTTCAATATCCCGCAGAACGCAATGGCGGTCGTCGCAATGCGCTTGCTGGCGAGGTTCGCCCGCGACGCCTTCGGAGACGAGCCGTTAGCGCAGCGCGCCACTGTGCTGGGGCAGCGCGTTGCGGCCGGCATCTCACGCTACGGTAAGGTCTACAGCAAGAAATACGGCTGGCTCTATGCGTACGAGACCGATGGCTACGGCCACTACAACATGATGGACGACGCGAACATCCCGAATCTTACCGCGATGCCGTGGTATGGATGGTGCTCGAGCGAAGACCCAGGCTATCTCGATACGCGGCGCTTCACATTGAGTTTTGACGATCCATATTACTATAGTGGAAAGTATGCCACCGGTTTAGGCAGCCCCCACACGCCAAAGGGATGGGTCTGGCCGCTCGGAATCATCGGTGCAGCGTTGAGCACGTCGCGGCGTGAGGAGGTCGTGAATGCAATCGACATGCTCGACCGCAGCGATACGCTCAACGGCCTCATGCACGAATCGGTGAATCCCAGCGATCCTTCGCAGTTCACGCGCCCGGAGTTCGGATGGGCGAATGCTTTTTGGGCCGATCTGCTCTTTCGGACCGTCGCCGGTTATCCGTCGACGCCGATCGGTCTCTTGACTACGATCACCTCCGGCGAACGCCAGAGCGAAATTCCGACCATTACACCGGCCTGGGCCCAAGCCGCCGATCGCGCCGAGATCGTGCGCACGCTCGGGCGTCTCCTCGCGCAGGCGCCGCGCACGTGGTGACGAAGCTGGCTCTTGATGTTGCGGTCATTGCCCTTTGCGCTAGCGGCGTTGGCACTCGCTGCTTGCTCTGCCCCGAGAGAAGCGACGATCCCGTCGAATCAATCTTACGCGAACGTCGACATACTACGGCGTAGCGCGCTTCCGGCTGCGGCGGGAGACGTTTATGTAGCGAACTGGTACGGAAACGACGTCGTCGTCTACTCATCTGGCGGCGCCTCGAAGCTGCGTACCATCACTAGTGGCATCGCGTATCCCAATGCCCTCGATTTCGACCGGTCCGGGAGCCTGTTCGTCGGGAATTACGGAACGGCCAGCGGAAGCCTAACCAGCGACGTCGCCGTTTACGGACCGGGAAATTCGCAGCCGGCGAGGACGATCGTGCGGGAATCGCGGGACCGTACGCCTTTGCCTTCGGTCGCTCGAACGAACTCTACGTCGCCAATTACGGCGGTCCGTCGGTAACGTCGTACGCGGCCGGCTCCACTTCGGTAAAGCAAGCCATTACCGATGAAGTCCATTCGCCCGAGGCAATCGTCTTCGATGATAAGGGGAATCTTTACGTCGCGAATTTGGGCGAATAATAGCGTAACGGTCTACGCGTCGGGCAAGGACAAGCCGAAGCTCAAGATCACGGCCGACATCTTCCGGCCCGACGCGCTCGCCATCGATTCGTCGCAGAATCTCTATGTCTCCAACCGAACGCCAACTCGGTGACGATCTATAAGCCGGGAGGTAAGACGCCGTCGAATAAGCTCACCAAAGGCGTGCGGGCAGCCCGTTGCGTTCATTTCGACGGCGTCCAAGGAGCTCTACGTCTTGAACTATCTCAACGACACCGTCTCCGTCTATTCGGAATCGACGCTCGCGCTGGAACGCAAGATTTCGAAGGGCATTGCGTGCCCCACGACGATGGCGATGGACAAGAGCGGTGAGCTTTACGTCGCCAACTCGTGTCCCGAGCAGTGTTGCCGTTTACGCGCTTCCGGTCGACCAAGCCGCACGCACGATTCGTAAAAGTCTCGACGGCCCGGTAGCCATCGGAATCGCACCTTAGCAAAGCTTCGCAAGTGACGAGATCGCATTGCGCGGCTCTCGGCGTGCTGATTGCTCTCGCCGCCTGCGTTCAAAGCATCTCATCCGCAAGCGCTCCAGCAATCCTTCCCGCCGCAAGCACGTCCTCCGGTTCGAAGATCGAGCACGTCGTTATCATCTTTCAAGAGAATCGCAGACCGACAACCTCTTCAACGGATTGCCGGGCGCCGATACCGCCCGCAGCGGCCTCAATAGCAAGGGGAGGCGCATCGCGCTTCGCCGGATGCGGGCTGACGACTCCATACGATCTGGAGCACCGGCACCGGGACTTCAGATCGGATATAACGGCGGGAAGATGAACGGGTTCGACCGCGTCATGACGCACTGCGAAGCCGGCCATTGTTTGTCTTCCCGCAGGATGAGCGCGCCTACGGATACGTTGCACGCATAACGAAGTTGATCCGTATTTCGACATGGCGGAGCAGTACGCGTTCGGCGACCGGATGTTTCAAAGCAACGAAGGCCCAAGTTTTCCGGCGCATCAATACATCGTGAGCGGAACGTCCGCAATCACGGACCACTCGACGCTGCGCGCGGCCGAGAATCCAGTTCACGGCAACGGCGACGGCGGGGCTGCGACTCGCCGGCCGGCACGGATCGTGGTGCTCATCGACCCTGCCGGCAAGCGGACGCAACCGGTCTATCCTTGCTTCAATCGCATTTCGCTGATGGCCGTTGCTCGACGCGCGTCGCTCTCTTGGCGCTACTATCAAGCACACGCCGGGGCTGGACTTTGGAATGCGTCCCGATGCGATTCTAAAGATTCGCGAAAGCGCCAGTTACGGCAATGAACGTGGTATCGCCGCCGACACAAGTTCTCACCGATATCGCAAACGGTAAATCTGGCGAACGTGGTTTGGGTGACGCCGACGGCTCTGGACTCCGACCACGCGCTTTCGAATAACGGCTCCGGGCCCTCCTGGGTAGCCGCTATCGTGAACGCGGTCGGCGAGAGCCAGTACTGGAAGAACACCGCGATCTTCGTGACGTGGGACGATTGGGGCGGCTGGTACGATCACGTCAAGCCGCAGATCTACAACTCGTACGAGCTCGGCTTCCGCGTGCCGCTCATCGTGATATCTCCTTATGCGAAGAATCATTACGTTTCGCACGCGCAGCACGAGTTCGGCAGCATTTTCAACTTTACCGAGAAGATCTTTGGGCTTCCGTCGATGCATACGACGGACGCTCGCGCCGACGATCTCTTCGATTGTTTCGATTTCAATAAATCCCCGACGAAGTTCAAACCGATTCCGCGAAGTATCCTCCGAGCTACTTTTATGGACTGCCTTCGACGGAGCCCGACGATAGTTAATGGGCTTGCGTCGGACGTTAGGCGTTCTCTGCTGCGCCGCGCTGAGCGTCGGCCTGCTCTCAGCGATGCGCGCAATGCCGCCGGCGCTAACCCTCGGTCCGAGCGCCGGGATCGATCCGCAGTCGACGTCGCAGCGGTTATTCATCGCTCTATAGCTTTGGGCAGCACGGGCAAAGCGATGACGACGGCGGAGTTCCCAGCGCGACCTCGTCGATCTTCATGCGGTTCGCTTTACGGCACGACCGAGTACGGCGGCACGACGAATGTCGCGTTGCGCTCTGGCTGCGGGACCGTTTTTCGCATCTCTCCTTCGACGGCAACGAGAAGCGTTATCTATCGTTTCAGCGGGGCGGACGGTTCGATTCCGGCACGGGGCTTAACCGTCGCCGGAGGGTTCGTTCTAGGTACGACCATCGACGGGGGAGCGATCCAACGCGTGTGGCGGCGGATGCGGCACCATCTTCAAGCTCAGTGGAACGGCAAGGCCGAGACCATTCTGAACAGTCTTTACCGGTTGGGAGGTCGACGGCGCCGAACCGGCGGCGGGATTGGTGCGACATGGGCGGCGCTCTCTATGGCACGACGCAGTTCGGTGGCACGATGACGCATCTTTGCACGAGTGGTTGCGGCACCGTTTTCAAGTCCGAACTTCGGGCGACGAAAGCGTCGTGCTATCGTTTCAAAGGTCAAGCCGACGGCGCGTATCCCACGGTGGCGCTGCTTTCGCTGCAAGGCACTCTTTACGGGACGACGGAGTATGGCGGCGCGATTACGCGATTCTGCGCGACCGGTTGCGGCACGATCTTCAAGATCGGCGGCACCGGCGGAAGAAAACCTTCACGACTTCAAATATGGCAGCACCGACGACGGCGCGTACCCCTCCGCCTCGCTTGTCAGCATAGGAAACGAGCTTTACGGGACGACGTCGGGGAGGAGGAAAACATGGTGATCGGGGCGGTCTTTTCGGCGAATGCTTCGTCGGGAGACCGAGAGATGCTGCATAGTTTTCAATGCTGCCAGATCGTTACCGATGGTTCGTATCCGGTGGCGGCGCTGACGGTGGTAAAGGGCGAGCTCTACGGTACGACGCTCGAGGGCGGAAACGGCAACAACGGGACGGTCTTTGTGGTGACGACTGCGGGTGTGGAGAGTTTGCTCTATCAATTCGCGGGCAAGCCCGACGGTCAAGCGCCGCAGGCATCCCTGACGCTTTTAGACGGCCGGCTTTATGGCACGACGGCCAACGGCGGAAGCGCCTCCTTGGGAACCGTCTTCACAATCGCGCCGTAGGCACTGCGCCGATCGGGGCGCGCGAAGGCTTCGTAGAATACGCCTGCGCCTACGATGAGCGCCATTACCAACATCGTTACCCAGCCATAGTTGAATATTGCCCGTCCGCTCGATAGAGAGCTCGGCCATACGATGTCGAGGAGCATCAGGGCTAAATAGATCGCGCCGCCGAGCGTGACGGCGAGCCCCCACCGGCCCAGCGTGAAGGTTCCGCTCGGCTTCCAACCGCGCGCGCGCGCGACGAGCGCGCCGGTGACGGTGAGCAAGAACGCGAGATAGATTCCCGACGTCGCAAATGAGACGAGCGCGTAGAGCGCGTTGACGTGCGCGGGATAATCGAACCAGAGCACGTGCACCGGTTTGCTGGGGTTGACGAGAACGAGTAACAGAAAAAGAAATGGGACGATCGTACCGACGAGGATGGCATTGGCCGGAGTGTGATGCCGCGTCGAAACTCCGCGCAACTGTTCGCTGAACGGTAACCCTCCGTCGCGCGCCAGCGCGAATGCGACGCGGGCGCCGGCGCCTTGCACGGCGGTACCGCAACTAAAAAATGCCACGATGACCATGACGAGAAAAAAATCTTGCAGCCAGCTCGGCAGCGTCCCGAGGATGGTATTGATCCCGCCGTTCACGACGACGGCGATGCCGGAGGCGGGCGTCGCCAGAAGCAGTCCGAGTACCAAGCACGAACGAGGCGATTCCGCCATAGAGGAGGGCGTTGCGCATCGCACGCGGAACTTGGCGCTGCGCGTCGACCGTTTCCTCGGAGATGTCGCCCGCCGATTCGAAGCCGTAAAAAATGTAGACGTTGGCGAGAACGGCGACGAGCGCCGCACCCAGCCAACTGCCGCCGAAGTCGACGCCAAGCGGATTGCCTTTGAGATGTTCGACGTTTTGCGACGTGAAGATGAAGCCGAAATGCTGGTGGAACCCAAAGACCGCGAGCGCGAGGAAGACGCCGAAGGTGCCGAGACTTTCGACGTAAACGCCGAATCGCGCGACGCGCCCCATGATCTTGGCGCCGATCCAGTTCAAGATGGCGGACGACACGATGATCGCTCCGGTGATAACGAAAATAGTGAGATGGCTTGACGGATCGAGGCGCGTCTTTATCGAGAGATTCAAGAGTGTCGTAATGTAGCCGACCGCGCCCGAATCGACCGATGCGACGGTAGCCAGCAGTGCAAAACCGTAGATCCAGCCGATGAACCATCCGTATCGCGGCCCGACGGTATACTTGCCGTATTGATAGAGCGCTCCGGAGAGCGGATATTCGCTGGCGAGCTCACCGAAAACGAGCGCGACGAGCGTCATGCAGGCAACGACGACGGGAATCGTCCAGATATAACGCGGACCGCCGGTACCCAAACCCAGCGTGTAGAGAGAATAAATGCCCACCATCGGGCTCAGGTAGCTGAAAGCTACCGAGAAATTATCGAAGAGTGAGAGTACCCGGGAAAGCTCTTGGCGATAGCCAAGAGCAGCGAGTCGATCGGCTTCCTTCAGTGTTCCGACCAGGCCCAGCCCGTGATGCGCCAGCCGGCTCTCGTATTTGCGCAGCGCGACGGTAAAGATCGAGTTCGCTTGGCTCATCGGCTTGCCGTGCTCTTTATAGACGAACGTTGCGCGGCAGCACGACGTAGGCGCGATTTCCGGTGACGCTGAAGTGCCAAGGCGCACCGAGCGTTACGCGGCCCCACGTGTCGCCGGCGGCTCGATCCGAGGCGGCCAAAGCCGACCACCAATCGTGACACGCATTCGGCCCCTGCCATTCGTGCGGAGGAAAGTCGTCGATAATCGAAGCCTGCGGCGCGCAGGCGCGCAGTTGCGGCAGCCTCGTCGTTACGGTTAAAGGCGTCGATGAACTGGCGAATAGGAGCCATTACTGCCGGCGATTGCGCGGCATCGGCGATCGCGGGAAGCACGCAATGCCGGCATCGCAGGCAGAGCACAGCCAAGAAAACTCTAGTAATTCTCATGCTCGTTAGCTTGGCGCACGGGTTGCAAGGCGCCTGCTCCACGAATGAGCGCCGTCCTGATTTACTTAGACGAAAACACAGTCGCAGAGATTGCTCGATCTGGGACGAGCTCATCGCTGCGATGGAGCGCGTGCTGGCAGATTTCTCCAGCGGCGGCCTAATCCATCCGGTTCGCAGCGATCGTCACGATCGAAGAACGGCGACGATATCTTAGGACTGATGCCGGCTGTTGCATCGCGACGTAACGGGCGTGAAGATCGTCACGTTTTATCCCGTCAACGCCGGCACCGGTACCCACACGCATCATGCTACGATCGTCATCTATAGCACGAAGACCGGCGAGCCGCTCGCAGCAATGGATGGTCGCTTGATTACGGAGATGCGCACGGCCGCCGTCTCGGCGGCCGCCACGAAGTATCTTGCGCGCCGAAAGCCGAGTGCTCGCGCTGCTCGGCAGCGGCGTTCAGGCACGTTCGCACTTAGCCGCGCTCTCGTGCGTTCGCACCTTCACGGATGTGCGCGTTTGGAGCCGGACGTCGGAAAACGCTCGTCGCTTCGCTCGCGCGCACGGCGTTACGGCAGTCGAGTCGGCCGAAGAAGCGGTGCGCGGAGCCGACGTTGTCGTCACTGCGACCGCGGCGCACGAGCCGATCCTCGAGGGCGAGTGGTTGAAGCCGGGCGCACACGTCAATGCCGTCGGTTCGAGCCGGCCGGACTGGCGCGAGCTCGACGATGCGGCAATGGCAAACACCGTCTACGTCGATTCGCGCGAAGCAGCCGCGAGAGAGGCCGGCGACGTCTCATGGCGCGCGCGAAGGTCTATGCGGAGATCGGCGAGATTTTTGCCGGCGACAGATCCCCTACGCCCGATGTGACGACGATTTTCAAATCGGTCGGTCTCGCTTGCGAGGACGTTGCGGCTGCACGGCTCGTGCTCGAGCATGCGGGCATAACGGTTTAGCGCGCCCGCTGCCGTGGTATACTTGGAGTGCAACGTAAAGCTAGAGGTTAGTCCAATGGCCTAGTTTGCCGGGAACCGCAACCTTCATGATGCGGTTCCCATAAATTTGCCGGGGCGAAACCCTGGCCGGCTCGAAAGCGTACGCGATATATGCGGACGCTTTTTTTTGGTCCGAACGGGGTGCGTGCGGGTTGGCGTTTTTTGGCGTATCTGCTCCTCCTCGTCGGCCTCGATCTCGCCTTAGGGCTCTTTGCGATACCGCCTGCAGCTGCCGCGCTCCGTCTGCCCAGCGGCCTGACGGCCCAGGCCATGTTGCTGTCGGAGATCTTTGAAGGGCTTGCCGTCTTTGGCGCGACTGCGGTGTTTGCGGCCCTCGAGCGTAAGCGCATCGATGCATACGGATTGCCGGTTCGGCTGGCCTTCGGCAAGCGCTTTTGGGAAGGGACGGCCATCGGCGTCGTAACGGCCGGGGCGGTCGCCGGCGCGATGATCGCGTCCGGTGCCATGACCGTTGACGGATTGGCGCTCCACGGCACCGCGCTGCTCGAAACAGCACTTATTTGGCTCGTTGCGATGCTATTAGTCGGTATCAACGAAGAGTATATGTTTCGCGGCTATCCGTTGCAGGCGTTGACGCGCGGGATGGGCTTTTGGCCCGCAGCAATCCTGCTGTCATTGCTATTCGGCGCGGCGCATCTCACGAAATCAGACGAGAACGCAATCGATATTACCAATATCGTTCTGCTCGGACTGCTGCTCTGTTTCACATTGCAGCGAACCGGCTCCCTGTGGCTCGCGGTAGGCTTTCACTTCAGTTTCGACTTCATGCAGTTCTTCGTCATCGGAACGCGCAACGGCGGCGCACAACCGGTAGGTCACCTTTTCAACGTCAGCTTCCCAGGGCCGGCGTGGGCGAACGGTGGTCCGCTCGGGACGGAGGCAAGCTACTTTATGCTGCCGATGATCGCGCTCACGTTCCTCTATATCGCGCTGCGCTTTCGGAAGCCGACGGCTACAATTGCCGGCGGCCACCTCGGTAGCGAGTAGGAGCGTGGACGCGCACTAATAAGTAGAGGACGTCATGTGCCGAAATATCAAGACGCTGCACAACTTTGCACCGCCGGCTACGGAAGACGAAATTCGCGCGTCGGCGTTGCAGTTCGTCCGCAAGATTAGTGGCTTTACCCGGCCCTCACGGGCGAACGAAGCGGCCTTCGAACATGCCGTCGACCACGTCACCGAGGCCGCCGCGGAGCTGCTCTCGTCGCTCGTAACGAACGCACCGCTACGCGATCGGGCCGTCGAAGCAGAGAAGAGGCGCAAGCGAGCGCGTTACGCTCCCGCCTCCCTGTAGATCTCAATATGGAACGCACGTTGCGCGGCGTGTCGGTCGCCGTCGCCCTGATTGCGGCGCTTGGAAGTTGCACCCGCAGCGACGCCGTGCGAGAAGGGCCGCCTCACGTGCTGCGGATCGCCTATGCCGGGGATCCGGCATCGCTGGTTCCACTCGTCGCCATCGATCAAGAGATCATTGCGATCGATGCGCTCTTCTGTCAAACGCTCGTGGGGCTTTCGGCCGATAATCGCGACGTGCCGATCTTGGCGGCACGCCTTCCAACCCGGCGCAACGGCGACATTTCGCCCGACGGAAAAGTGATAACCTACCATCTACGCCACGGCGTGCGCTTCGCCGACGGCATCGAGGTTACGTCTGCCGACGTCGCCTTCACCTACGCTGCGATTTTCGATCCGCGCAATCGTGCGACATCGGTCGAGCCCTATCGCCGCATCATCTCGCTGCGAACACCCGATCGTTACACCGTCGTCGTTCGCTTGCGCGAGCCCTGGAGCGCTGCAGCCCGCGTGCTCTTTGCGCAAGCCGACTACGTCTACGGAATTCTCCCCAAGCACGCGTTCGACGGCACCAAAGTCGTCGGATCGCCGTGGGAAAATGCGCCGTTCGGCTCGGGGCCGTTCCGCGTGACGTCGTGGTTACGCGGCGATCGGATCGTGCTCGAGCCCAATCCGTACTATCGTCCGCGGCCAAAACTGCACGAAATCGTCCTTCGAATCGTCCCGAATCTCAACTCGAACTTTGTCGCCCTTCAATCCGGCTCCGTAGACGTAGGGACGCTGACTGCCGAGAACGCGGCGCAGGCCGAACGCATCGCGGGCATCCGCGTGCTACGCATTGCAGAAAACGCGACTCGGCTGCTCTATCTCAATATGCGGCGGCCGCCGACGAACGAGCTTCGCGTGCGCCAGGCGATCGCAACTGCGCTCGACTATGCGTCACTTGCCGGCGCTTGGCGGAACCAGTTTCGCCCGGCGGGCTCGTTCCTTCCACCGCCGATCGTGCAATGGCGAAGCGTCGCGATCCAACCTTACCGGCACGATCCTGCGGCTGCGAATCGGTTGCTCGACGAAGCGGGCTGGGAGATGCGGCACGGCGTGCGCTTCAAGAACGACATTCCGCTCGGCGGCCTTATCGGCGTCGATTCGGAGGATCCGATCAACGTTCGTATAGCGACGCTCGTGCAGGCGCAGCTCGCCGCGGTCGGCATGCAGTTCTCGATCAAAGCCAACCCCGTGCGCATATGGTTCAGTCCCGACGGACTCTTACGCAACGGAACCGCAAACATCGTAGGCGAAACGTGGGTGGGCGGCAGCGATCCGGAACAATCGCTCAATCTTCGCTGCGTACAGGCGGTCAAAGGCGACGAAAACCACTCGTTCTATTGCTCGAAGCGCTTCGATTCGCTCTTCGACGACCAGTCGCGCACGGGTACTCAAGCCCAGCGCTACGACGACTTGAACGCCATACAGCTTCTCGTCCACGACGACGTGCCGATGATTCCGCTCTTTTATGAGGACCGGTTGCTAGGAGTAAGCAACCGCGTCAGCGGCTACGACCTCAATATGCTCTGGCTTCCGGTCAATGTCGAATCGTGGGACGCTCGCTAGCCTAAGGAATCGTTACTTTGAGGACCGCGGCTGCTTTTTCGAGGTCGGCCATTTCGAACGTTGACGCGGGTTGTTTTATTGCTGAAGGAGCGACGAGAGACTTAAGAAACGTCTTCTACACGAACGAACATAGCGCGTAGGTCGCGCATAAACCTGAGGAGTAAAGTTCTATGTTCCGTTGCAGCGCATCAGCACTTTTCTTGACCGGTATCGTCCTGACAGTGGCGGCTTGCAGCAGCAGCTCCGTCGCCCCGAGCGCGTCGAACTCGGGCTTGACAGGATCGGCGGCGGAGGCCGGCGCCGGGAGGCACTCACAGTCGGGCGAAATTCAGCACATCGTCATCGTCATGCAGGAAGCCCGCAGCTTCGACGACCTCTTCTGCGCCTATTCGGGAGCGGAAGGAAAATGCGGACGCGGGTCAATCCCGCTGGAGGCGAAGTGCAGGCTTTCAGACACCTTCGCGGACTTCGAGCGCGATCGTAAGACGGGCGACTTCGCAAAGGAACGTGCCGACTGCCCGGGCTATCGGCGTCCCGAGTACGCGCACGTTCCGAAAGCGGAAGTAGCGCCGTATTACCAGATCGCGCAACAATACGTGCTCGGCGACCAAATGTTTTCGTCGACGGGCAATCCGACGTTCGAGGCGCACCAATACCTCATTGCCGCGCAGGCTGCAAACGCCGAAAACCAGCCGTTCCGGACGACGCCTTCCAACGGCTGCGTTTATCGCCGGTGGGTGCACGAGTTTGGCGGCGGCAAGACTCCGGCATGCTTTACCTACACAACCCTGGCCGACGAATTGAGCGCGGCCGGCTTGTCGTGGAGTTACTATCGCACTGCCGATGACGCGCATCGCGTTGTCAATACGTGGGACGGGTTCGGCTGGATTCACGGAGGAAGCAGCGGCATCTCCCCGTCGTCGCAATTCCTTACCGACGTTTGTTCGGGTAAGCTTGCGACGGTGACGTGGGTGACGCCCGCGTTTGCCGATTCGGATCTTTCCGGCTCGTTGTCGTCTACCGGTCCGCGGTGGGTCGCATCGGTCGTCAACGCCGTCGGCGAGAGCCAGTTCTGGAGCACGACTGCCGTGGTCGTCCTGTGGAGCGGGTTTGGCGGCTGGTACGACCACGTGCCGCCCCAGTACATCGACAATCAAGGACTGGGCTTTCGCGTGCCTGTGCTGGTCGTGTCGCCTTTTGCGTTGAGCGGTTCGGTAGTCCACACGCATTTCGAAACCGGAAGCGCCCTGAAATTCGTCGAGGATACGTTCGGTCTTCAACCGCTTTCGGCTAGCGACAGCCGCGCCAACGATCTTGGAACTTCAACTCTCAACTTGAAGCAACAACCCAGAGCCTTCCTCCCGATCGCAGGCGGCTCGGGATGCTGACCGCGAGACAATCGTGACTCGGAATCGTCGGATGTGGGTAAAGAGCCACGGCCCGCCACGATGCGGAGAACAGTCCAAACTGAGGAGATCGAATGTCAACGCCAGACGAGCCGGGTATCGACCCCGACCGCACTGAGGAGAGTCCTAAACCCGACGACGATAACGACGAGGGCGAACGCGGCATAGAAAAAGACGACGAAGATGAGGAGGACGCCGGCGAATGAAACGATCCGCGCTTCTTAGGCGCGGATCTTGCATTAGAGAAGAAGGAGCGTAGGAGTGACGAGACTCTCTCGGAACAGGTTAAGTTGGTGCCTGGCGATACTCTTCGCCATCGGGTTTCTTGCGCTCGTAGGACGCCTTTACGAACTCTCGCTGGGACCGTCATACAGCGACGGGGGTACGGATTTTGGCGTGGAGGGTACGGCCGCTCGCGTCGCTTTTTCGTTCCATCCTAAGAAGTTAGCACCTGGAGATTCGCTCAGCCTTGATATCACCTTGGGTGACGTACCTGGCACAACGCCGGGTGTGCTTCCACCCGGCATTGCGAACGAAACGGATGGAGTTTTGTCCGGCGTCCTTATGGCTCCCGACGACTGTAAAGTTACCCCTCAGAATCGAACTGATTGGCCCACTTCGGGGCAAACCTTAGCAGAGATGCAGTGGCACTGGATCGTCGATTGCGCAACTGAAGGTCGGAAGACGCTTTCTCCGATTATCAGCTTTACGAAGAACCCAGGGTGGACTGCGCCTCCGGATGGCGACAGAACCGATGCGACACCGTACCGCGGAACGCTATCCATCGATGAATCCAAGCCATTGACGCAGGTACTACTGGGCTTTCTCTCTGCCGTGTTCTTAGCCGTTGTTGGAACGCTTGTGACATTCTTACTCCGGCAGCGAAGCCCAAGCAGTCAGTAATGCCGTCGAGCGTTCGACGAGGGAGCAGGACCATGGGGATTGGGGAATTTCGTTTACGCGCGTGAGGCAGTGGCAATACGGCATCATCGGCCATCGCATCGTCGGTCCCGATCGCTTTCGCGGCGCGAGTACGGGGCACTCCGATGCGAGTGATTCGGACCGTCGGGGAGTTCTGGGGCACGGCGATCAGCCGCAGCCCCTGAGGTCACGGCTCTGCGTTCTTGCCCGAGCCGTTTGCTCGGCAAGAAAAACGATCCGCGACGCCAAGCGGTTGAAAATGAGCGCGTGAAATGGAAATACGAGGTACCAATACAGAAATCCGAACAAGCCGTGCGGTTCGAAGAACGCCGTCTGCGTAAGACGCGTTCGCCCGTCGTCCAACCGATCCGCGTCGAATTCCAGCCACGCTTTTCCGGGAAGCTTCATCTCCGCTCTCAGCCGAAGGATGTGGCCCGGCTCCAGAGCGTCGACGCGCCAAAAATCGACCGCATCGCCGAGGCGCAGATCGGTTGCGCTACGGCGGCCGCGGCGCAAACCGATGCCTCCAAAGACGCGATCCAGGAGGCCGCGCAGCCGCCATAACCCGTTGCCGTACAGCCACCCCCGCTTTCCGCCCAGTTGCATAAATACCGAAGCAACCTGCTGTGGCGTCGCATCGGCGATGCGCTCTTTGCGGTCGATAAGCATTCCTTCGCGCACGCCGGTGAACGTTGCCGGCAGCGTGCGCACGTCAAAGGCATCAAACCAGGTCGTGTCGGGCCCGCTAGAACGATAGCGGTCCAACGCGCGCGAGACGGCGGCGTCGAAACCAATCGGCACGATTTTCGGAAAGTCTCGGCTCGCGGCGCCATTGCGCACGATCGTTTCGTTGCGAAGTCCAAGAATTAGAGGTTGCGCGAGACGTGCAGAAATCGGCGTCACTAGATGGACCCAATACGACGAAAGCCGCGGCGTAAAAAACGGCACGGTCATGACTCTACGCGAGAGGTCGCGCATTTGAGCGAAACGGAGCATCATGTCGCGATAGGTCACGATGTCCGCGCCGCCGATCTCGTAGATTCGAGAATCACCATGCGGCAGGTCGAGCGCCGATACGAGGTAGCGCAAGACATCGGCAACGGATATCGGTTGCGAAAGCGTGGTCACCCATCGCGGCGCAATCATCAGGGGCAACCGCTCCGTGAGATAGCGCATCATCTCGAACGAAACGCTTCCGCTGCCGATGATCATGGCCGCACGAAATTCGATAATCTCGACGCCGCTTGACCGCAAAACTTCGCCGACTTGATGGCGGCTCGCGAGATGACGGGAGAGCGTTGCAGCGTCGGCGCCGAGTCCGCCCAAGTAAATAATGCGCAGGACGCCCGCTTCGCGAGCAGACTCTCCGAAAAGCTCCGCGGCCTCGCGATCGCGCTCGGCAAACGTAGGTGAGTCGCTCATCGAATGCACCAAGTAATAAGCAGCATCGACACCGTCGAACGCTTCGCGCAGACGATCCCTGTCGAAAATGTCCCCTTCGATGACCTCCGCTCCGGAAAACCTTCCGGTGAGGCGTTGAGCGTCGCGAGCAAGGCACCTGACGGAATGGCCGGCCCCGAGTAAGCGAGGAACGAGGCGGCCGCCAATATATCCCGTCGCGCCGGTTACCAGAACTCTCACTTTAGGCGCAACCGGAAACCGACCGAAAACGTTACGGTGACTTGCGAAAACCGAGCAGCCGTTAGCGTCGCGGCTATGCGGGGATAAACGTGGGCATGAACGCGTTTGAAATCTTCCCGGGAAAGCCCTTTGGTCTCGGAGGCGTGCCCTTCGGCAATGAGTTTGCTTACGTGACCGATGAGCAGGCCTACGCTACGATCGAAGCCGCATGGACCGCTGGGGTACGCTACTACGACACCTCTCCGTGGTATGGCTTGGGACTTGCGGAGCGGCGTCTGGGCGCCTTCTTGCATAAACAAACGCGCAGCGAGTACGTCCTATCCTCGAAGGTCGGTAAATTACTTACGGCATCACGCGACAACAACGCGAAGCAGTACTTTCCGTTCACCCCTTCGCCGAACAATCTGCGGTACGATTACACCGCCGACGGCGTCAAGCGCTCGATCGAAGATAGCCTGCAGCGGTTAGGTGTCGACGCTCTCGACGTCGTCTTCGTTCACGATCTATCACCGGATAATCCGTGGCTTCCGGGGCCATGGGAAGAGCAATTTGAGATTGCGCGCAATGGCGCGTTTCCGGCGCTGAGTAGGATGCGCGACGAAGGCATCATTAAAGGATGGGGCCTTGGCGTCAACTCCCCGGAACCGATTCTCAAGCTGATGGACGTCACCGACGCGGATATCTGTCTCCTAGCGCGCCAATATTCGTTGATCGATCACGAGAATGCGCTGCATCAGGTCTTTCCAAAGGCACGCGAGCGCGGAATGGCCTTTGTCGTCGGTTCGTCGCTCAACGCCGGCTTCATCAGCGGCAGCGCGCGCTTCAATTATGGCACGCAAAACTACGAGATTCCCGCGGAGGTCATCGAGAAGCGCACTCGGCTCCGTGCGGTTGCGCAGCGGTACGGTGTCGACCTTCGCACGGCGGCGCTGCAGTTTTCGATTGCGCCGGACGTCGCCGTCGCTCTAGTTGTCGGCTGCTCGAATCAGCAGCAGGTGCTCGCGGACTACACGTCTCTCAAGGCGAGAATTCCGCACGCATTCTGGTTGGATCTTCGATCTGAGGAATTGATTGAAAACGACGCCGCGGTACCGTCCGAAGATTAGCGGATCTACCGTTCGCCGACGAGCATGGGGGCGGAACGTGGACGCACCGGAACGGGTTCGACGTGTTTGGCGGCTTGACTAACGAACCACACGCACAGGATCGTCAGCAATCCCGCATCGTCCAATGCGCCGAGCACGGGGATATCGCCAAAGATGTCGATTGGCGAGATCACCAGCACGCCGATCACCAAGGCGGTCAGCTTGAGTGCCAACGGAACGCGCGCGTCGAGCATTAAGGGTACCGTTCGAAAAATGGCCGTCTTCGCCGCGAGCAACAAACGCATCAGTTTCATCTTGGTTTGGTACCTTGGGCTGGTCCGGGTGTTTCAATCGTTCTTGGCGCGACCGTGCCGTTGCTCGCATGGCTTCGGAATTACGATCCGGCGGCCTCGGCTGCGTATCGAAACTGCCCAGCCTTCCAGGCGCAAATGCTGCCGTCGTTCATGACGAACGACTCGAATCCGTCGACCTCGGGGTTGAAATCTTCGTTGAGCTTCTTCGTGGCCGGCCAGTTGACGGCCGGATCTTGCCGCGCAGCGCCCCGCGCCTTCAAGTTGGAGAACTGCCGGTCTTTTACGATCGCGTTGAGCGCAGTGGCCAGCTTTCGAGCATCGTTCATCGTAGCGAAGCGTTCCTTTCGTTAAATCAGAATTCTTCACCGAAGAGGAGCACCGGCCTTGCGACGCGCAACATGAGGCGAGCGTTGACTGCTCGACGTATGAAGAAATCGAATCATTTTGCGAGGTTGCTTGGTGCTAGCCTTCTCGGGCTTGCGATCGCTGGAGCGGGGCGCGCTCAGGCCGTCTCTTCCGCCGTACCGTCAGTGGTTACGCAGGCCTCGATCACCTTCAGCGCGGCGATGCACGGTTTGGTCGGCATGCAGCGGCACTTCACCACGGAAGTACAGAGCGGCCCGATTGCGCACGAGGAGCAAAGCGATAGCGGTCAGCTCCTGCAAGACGGTCAATCGGTACAGATCGCGTACTATCGCATCGTCCGCGACGGCCGCGCATTTTCGCCGTCCCAGGTCCGCCAACGCAGCGATGCGGCAACTGCGGATTGGGCTGCCGGCAGAGTCTACTTCAAAGAGCCATACGATCCGCGTTACGTGAGTGACTATGCCTTCGGGCCGCCGCAGCTGCGATGCACGGCGTGCCCCGCCGGAACCGAGGCGGTGAGCTTTACCAGCGCGATTCACGACGCTCAGCACGGCAAGGGCGAGATGTATATCGATCCGCGTGATGCGCACGTCGCAAAGTTAACGTACATCCCCTACGTGCTTCCGCCCCACGCATCCTCGGGCTCCGTGACCGAAATCGGCGGCCAGGCGTTACCAAATCTATGGTACGTCGTGCAAATTGATGAAACGTATCGTGGGCACGCGTTCGTGATTAGTGGAACCGGAACGTTTACGGGCGTTTTCGATCACTTCCGCCGCTTTTCTAACCTCGGCACGGCCGAGGCCGCTCTCGAAGGCCGCGCGCTGTAAAAGGATAGCGCATGACGCGCAAGAAGCACAACCGATCGGCTACTGCTCGTTCGGAGGGGATCAAGAGCATGCGCATACTTCTTGTATCGATATTGGCGATAACGGGTCTGATGGGACTTTCGAGTCCGGTTCAAGCACAAGGCGCCGCGCTGACCGGCGAAATGGCTTACGCCAATAGTCTGCTGGGTGCACCGTGGAACTGTACGACTGCGATACCGGCTATGATGGGCCAACCCGCGCGCACGGATAAAGTGATGGTTACCTTTGATGCCGTGCCCGGAAACGTATTACACGATCACGTCTCAAGCAGCACGTACACGGGCGACGACTATTTCGGATATAGCCCCAGGATGAAGATGTACTGGAGCGCGAGCGCGGACAACCAAGGGACTCATGGTTCAGCGACCTCTACGGATGCAAAAACCTATACGGGGACCAGTTCGATGGGCCCTATGAACATGAGCGCTACGACCACCTACGCCCAAGTGAGCGCCGGTAACGCTACCATGCACGAAGTTCTTTCGGGGAATGGAGAGCAACTCGTCTTCGACAGTAACTGCACACGATAAGCGGCAGCCTTTATGCACGCTTAGTGCGGGGGTAACTGGACCTCCCCGCGGCAGCGCGCAATACCTGGCATCACGGCGCCCGCCACGAGATCTTGAACGCTGCCCGTGTCGCGCTTATCATTTCCGATCACGGTGGCAATGCGCCCGGCTTGGGTCGCTCCGACAAGCGAGGCGTCAGGTTGCGAGGCTGCGACTGGAGGCGGGGTATATCCCGGGGATGTGAAGGTAGGATCGCCCAGGTCCAACTTCCTGGTCGAGACGCTGCCCGGCTGCACCGAGGCCGCAACATCGTTTCCTTGCGAGAGCAAGTCGTCTAAGGCGGCGGTTTCGTAGGTTCCCGAAATGAGATTGAGCCAGCGTGCCTGGGCATCAGCGATGAATTCGAGTGACGCTCGCATCTCGGACAGTTCGCGGTCGGCATCGGTAGGAGGATCCGACGGCGTACGATTCGCATCGTTGAGTAACGCGTAGATGTGTTCGAGGTTGTGCGCGACTTGGAAGGCAAGCTGCCCTAACTGGTAGTGATCCATCTCGATGCCCGCACCATCCACTTTGCGGTTCTCGAGGACGCTGTCATAAGCCAACTTCGCCAGGGTCGATTTGCTCTCATCGATCACGCGATCGTTGAACCGCAGGCCATCCACCGCAGTGAGAATATTGTCGCGGAAGACTTGGCAAAACGGCGTCGACTTGATCCGGATAATCGTCGGGGGCGGGGGCGACGATGAAGGGCCGGGCGCAGCCGCTTGCGCCACAACAACGGCCAGCACGGTTAATGTAAGAATGCTCATCGTCTCAGCGACGCCTCGACCTTCCCTGGGGCCCCTAGAATACCACGGTACATATCGAATTGCC
The DNA here is from genome assembly GCA_963815165.1 of Vulcanimicrobiota bacterium. GTDB lineage: Bacteria > Vulcanimicrobiota > Vulcanimicrobiia > Vulcanimicrobiales > Vulcanimicrobiaceae > Cybelea. The sequence goes on along the minus strand of CAWFFL010000002.1, from coordinate 107,689 downwards.
AATCGTTGGCCGTCCGGGTCGCTGACTCCCTGGCCCCCGCGGGTTCTGGATCGGCTAGCGCATTCGATTTGCGCTGTGAGGCGAAAAGAGTTCGAGTTCCGTTAGCTTTTGCGCGAGTCTCGTTCACCATAACGTCGGGGACGTCGGAGATTTCGGGTACGATTTCTGCCTACGCCAACGCATACCCGGTTCCCGACAGGCGCGAACGCGTTGTTTCAACGCACTAACCGTTACGCTAACCGTTTGCCGCCGCTACCCCGACCCGCATTCTCCGTCGCTGTATCCCCAACAGATGTGGACCGATCCGTTACCGCTATTTACGCCGTTTTGCGAGGACACGTTGGTCGCGGTTGGCTCCGCGTAACCCGAGCCGCCGCCACCGGCGCCGCCGTCGCCGCCCCCACCGCCACCGTAGTAGCCGCCGCCACCGCCACCGCTGTAGTACGTTGTCCCTTCTTGCCCATTGAAATAGAAACACGCGGAAACGCCGAGGCCGCCATTGCCCAGCGAGCCGCCGTTGCTTCCTGCTCCTCCGGAGCCACCTGAGGACTGTGTCCCGCCGCCACCGCCGATGGGAGTCCCAACGATGCAGTAAGGAGTTCCTCCACTGCCGCCATCGGGCAGACCGCCGCCGCTTCCGCCGGCTCCATCCGCCGCCAGCACCTGGCAGTGGCGACAGATGGGTTTGGTGTGGCCGATGAATGCGCCGCCACCTCCGCCCGCCACCACGACACGATTCGCCAACGTGTTGCCGTCCTGGCGAACGTCGCTTGCGCCGCCGCCGCCACCACCTATGGGCTTCCCATTCTTGTTTGGGGTGCCCGCGGCACCGCCATTGAAACCACCTTTGGGGTTGTGGCCGGCGCCGCCGACCGTAACGATCAGCGTCTCGCCTGGCGTGACCGGGATGGTTGCACTGACCTCGCCACCGTATCCACCATCGCCCGGCGCTCCGATGGCGTCGACATATACGGTCGTCGCACACATCGGCACGGTAAAGCTGCGTGATTTGCCGGTAAAGTGGAAGGATTGCTGCCCCTGGCACGACGCGTCGTGCACAGCAAATGCCGAAGAAACGTTTTGAGCCCGAGTGGTTTGGCTCGTTCCCGACGGTTGATACGAAGGCGATGTCGAGCCGCCGCCGCAGCCCGCAAGCATCGCAGCGGCAGCGCAAACGCTTATGGCGTATTGCCCGGGTGAGATTTTTTTCATGCGAATGCTCCTTTGCAAGAAAACAAAATTCGCGGCTTCAAAGTGGCGTTACTTACAATCGCGGCGGAATGCATTTGCCGGCCGTGACGCTACACACGGATATCGCAGCGGGTAGGGCGCCCGTCTTAAACCGCGGCTCCTTCACTTTCCGGAGCGCGCCGCTGGCGAGGATGGTATAGATCGAAACGTTGTTGGAGTGAGCGTTCGTGATATATGCAAACCTGCTCGCAGAATCAACCGCCCCACTATAGGGAAGCGAGTCCGGATCGACAAACGGCGAACCTTGCACCGGCGTTAGCGTGCCTCTCGTCGAGTCGATCGCGTAGGCGGAAACGTTGTAGGGAAAACCGTCGACTGCAAAACCGTTTGGTACAAAGGCAAACCTGCCCGAAGGGGCGATCACGACATCGAAGGGGCCACTGGAACCCGGATCCGAAAACGGCGATCCCGGCAGCGGCGTCAGCGCTCCGCTGCTCGCGTCGATTGCATAGCCGTAAATATTGTCTGACAGCGGGGCGGCGACGTAGGCGAACTTTCCCGTGGGTGTCACGGTCATGCTAAACGGATCCGCACCCGTCCGAAACGGCGATTTCTTCATCGGCGTAAGCGCGCCGCTGCTCGCGTCGATGGCATAGGCGGAAACGTTATTGGAGCCGGAGTTCGTGACGTACACAAACTTGCCCGCAGGATCGACTGCTACGGCGTCGGGCTGCATGCCGGCGCTAAACGGTGATCCCTTTACCGGCGTCAGTGCGCCACTGTCCGCGTCGATCGCATAGGCAGAAACGTTGTTTGAGCTCTTGTTGACCACATAGACGAATGTGCCCGCAGGATCCGCTGCCACGGCGACGGGCGTGGTACCTGCGCCAAATGGCGATCCCTTCACCTTGTGGAGCGCGCCGATTGTCGCGTCAATCGCATAGCCGGAAACATTGTTGGAGCCGGAGTTTGGGACGTACGCGAACTCGCCCGTCGGATCGACTGCTATGCCGTACGGCCCGGAGCCCGCACCAAATGGCGACCCGTTCACCTGCTTCAGCTTACCGCTGGCCGCATCGATAGAGTAGCCGGAAACATCGTTAGAACCCAAGTTGACCACATAGGCAAACTGAACGGAGCCGCCCGAATGACCCGCGACCGATTCGGTCGCACCGGACGAAACAAGTGGCAGGGGTTGCGAGTCCGGCGCTGTGTTGGAGCATCCCGCGAGCATTCCAGCGAGGAGAAGGATCGATGCGCGATTCGCGGCCGCTATTGATAGGCGCATAGTGCCATGTCTCCCTTTTGTCGTAGCTTCACCGTCAAAACGCGCCGATGCCGTTGGGCGTTCCCCAGCCGGTTGGGCCGGAGTAGGTTCCGAACTCGTCGGTTCCCGCCATACAGAGATAACTGCCCCGTAAGCGACGGGGGCAGCCGTCGCTGCCGCTGCTGATCACGTGCAGACCTTCCTGGCGCTTCTTGTCCGATAACGTCCAGAAAGTTTTACCGCCGTCTTGTTTGGCGGCGTTTTCTGCAAGCGCAAAGGCGCCGGCGACAATCGGCGCGGCAATGCTCGTGCCGCCGGCGGTGCCCCAGCCGCTGTAGATGTAGCTGTCATACTCCGCGACGTCCCAAGCGACGGCCGCGACGTCGTTGGCAGTCCGCCCGGAGCAGTCGGGATCGTGTTGCCACGATGGTTTGGTGACGCCCGGGGCGCAGCCGCCGCCGGTGTCGGGCCAAACGACTTCACTGTAAATCGAACCGCGTTTCGAAAGGAGAGTGCCACCCACCGAGACGACGCTACCGAATCTACTTGGTTCAGCGGCAAAGTAGGCGCTATCACCCGCGGAAGCGACATACGTTACGCCCGGAGCGCCGAAGGCTTTGGGCTGGAAACAGTGCAAAGAGCATTCAAAACTGTTGTTGATGATGTGCGCGCCCAGCTTCACGGCTTCCGTTTCAGCCTTATCGATATCCGTACTATTAAAAAATCTGTTCGCCTCGATCAGATAGATCGTGCAGTTCGGGCAGCTGGCCGAGACCATCTCGACGTCAAGGTCGATCTCAAAGCCCCAGTTTGGATTCGGTTTGGGATAGTGGCTCTGCTGACCGTCCTGATTGTACTTATAGAACTTCGCCTTCGGCAGACCGTAATGGCTGCGGTACACCGCGAGGTCCGAAGCGACGTTGGGATTGTCCCCTACGTCAACGACCGCGACGATCTGTCCCGAGCCTTTGCTCGATGATGGGAGGTTATAGGCCGCCTCAATATCTCGCGCACTCCATCCCGGCGCTTTATCTTGAGGGTTCCTGTTTAGGATCAGAGCATCGCACTGCACTTGGCCAGGTCGGACGTCGGGGCAAGCACGCCGCGCGAGGTTCTGCGCTTGCCACTGCGGGATCGAGCGCGCTTCCGAGGTCGATTGGTCGATTGTCCCCGGCAGGCTCTGGCCGCCGACATTGCAACCCACGATTGCGAGCGCGGCTGCGAACGGCGCGAACCGTTTGAAGGTTCCGGACATACACGCTCCCTTCGCAAGTGCGGCAAGGCGCCCGCCTCGTCGCAACCCCATCGTGACACCGGGCAGCGATTGCCGACACAGACGACTCCTCATACAACTGAAGGACAAGTGGCTTTGAGGGCGCCACTAGAGGCGGTTCCGAATCAGTAAAAGGGAGTGGAGAACGAGAGGGGAGCACCCGGTTCAAGGGACTTCGCGGCGCTCCTAAGGCATCACCGAGTCGCCGCCGGACTTTCGCAAGAGGCGCTAGCCGAGCGTGCCAGGATGAGCGCGCAGGGCATCAGTGCGCTCGAGCGGGGATTTCGCCGGACGCCACAACGCGGGACGCTCGCGCTCTTGGCCGGTGCGCTGGCGCTCGATTACGAGCAACGCCGTGAATTCGAGGCGGCGGCCGCGCGCTGGGTGTTGCTGCGCGGTGAGGGCGGAGCATCGGTTACTGCCGGCCCTTGGCCCGACAGGCTCACTCCAAGCCTGCCGCTCGCGCTCACAAATTTCGTCGGGCGGCACGTCGAGCTTGGCGAGATTGCCTCAATGCTCGGCGATCATCGGCTCGTGACAGTGACGGGAGCCGGCGGTATCGGTAAAACGCAGACAGCTTTGCATGTAGCGACGGCTCTGAGCGATGATGCCGGGACTGCCCTTTGCTTCGTCGCGCTCGCATCGATCCGTGATTCTTCTTTGGTCGCGACGGCGGTCGCGAACGCGCTTGGTGTGCAGGAGGTTCCGAATCACCGCTTGCTCGACACGCTCATCGCATTTCTGAAGAACAAAACATTGCTGCTAGTTCTCGACAATTGCGAGCATGTAATCGCCGAAGTCGCGACCGTTGCCGATCGGCTACTGCGCGCCGGCCCGAACTTGCGAATCCTGGCCACTAGCCGTGAACCGCTGCGGGCGGGCGGCGAACGTGTCTACCGTCTGCCTTCGCTTGACGACGACGACGCCATCGCGCTTTTTGCCGATCGTGCACAAGCCGCCCACGCGCATTTTATCGTAACCGATGAGAGCGAACCGATTATACGAGAAATCTGCCAACACCTAAGCGGCATTCCGCTCGCGATCGAGCTTGCCGCCGCAAGAGTGGCCGTTCTCCCGGTGCGAACGTTAGCGAAGGCATTTGAAGATCGCTATCAGGTTTTGGCCGGAGGCGAGCGAACTGCGCCGCAACGTCACCAGACGATGCACGCCGCGATCGACTGGAGCTACGAGCTTCTCACGCCTCCCGAGCAGCGCTTGTTCGAGCGGCTTTCGATCTTTGCCGGCGGCTGCACGATCGACGCGGCGACTTGCGTTTGCCCGAATGGCGATCTCCCCGGAGACGACGTACCGTCGCTGATCTCGTCACTGGTGAGCAAGTCCCTGGTCGTGGCAGACTTTGACGGACACGAGCCGCGCTATCACTTGCTCGAACCGTTCCGCGAGTACGCTCGCGAGAAGTTGAGAAGGCGGGGAGATGAAGCTGCCGTTGCGCACCGCCATCTCCTTGCCTATCTCCAATTTGCCGAGCGCCACGCCGAAACACGCAGCGATCAGCACTATACAATCCATTACGAGCACGGGCGCAACGAAATCGGAAACTGGCGCGCAGCCGTTCAATGGGCACTAACCGAACGCAAGGACGTGCCGGCGGGACAACGTCTCGTTGCGGAAGTCGCTTCCTCATGGGGAGATGCCGCTTCCGTCTTCGGCGATGCGAGACGCTGGATCCCAGTGGCGCTCGACCTCGTTGACGAGCAAACGCCGCCTGACGTGGTTGCGAAGCTAAAGCACGCGGATGCCTTTATCGCGATGCACCTCAACGATCGTCACAAGCTCCAGCTCAAGAGCGCGCTCGAAGCAATTGCCTACTACCGCAAGGTGGGCGATGAACTACGTCTCGTGCGGGCGATAGATCTCGCCGGAAGCGCCTTCAACGATTTCGGGCGTAATGCCGAGGCGCGAACGATTCTAGAAGAGGGACTAGAGATTGCCCGCAAACTGGGCGTTCGCTGGCACGTTGCAATAATTCTGCGCAGCCTCGCGCAGGTTTGTATGGACGAGGGCGACTTGGTTGCGGCTCGCGGCTATCTCACGGAGACCTTACGCGTCGCTAAGGCATTGGACGATCGATTCGAACTCGAGGGTGCAACATTCAATCTAGCCGAACTTAGCTACCGCGAGGGAGACCCCGAGTCAGCGGTGCGGCAACTGATCGATTTGCTCGCGAAAGGATTCTCCGCCTACTACACCAGGCGCAGGGCCGTAAGCACCCAGCTCGTTCTCTGCGAATACCTCATTGAGCTCGATCGGTACGAAGAGGCGCGAGAGTACGCGCTCGAAGCGCTCGTGGCCGCGCGCGAGGAGCACTTCGACGCTTTTGTTGCAAGATCGCTCGAACATCTGACTACGATCGCGGTCCTACGTGAAGCAGGCCGCGGATCGCGCGTGCAGGGCTTGGCTGCGCGAATCCTAGGATTCGTGGATGCGCTTTTCACGACGATTGGGGTTGAAAGGGCACCCTGCACTCAGCACGATCGCGTTTTCGCGACGTTGCGCGATACGCTGGGCGCGGATGTCCTCGCGACTCTTATTGCCGAGGGCGCAACCATGACCGAAGACGAGGCCGTTGAGGCAGCGACGGCGATATAAATGTTTGCCCGGCTGCTCCTTATCGGTATCATCGCCTTCGGGGTGGCTGCATGCGCGGAGCGAGGCGCCCTGAAGCGTTCGGATTTGCTCGTCATCGCGGCCATGAGGGAACCCACGTCACTCAATCCACTCTACCTGCAAGGCTCCGATGCGATAGACATCGCCACGCTCGGCTATTCCTTCTTAACGAACTACAATGCGCATGGCGAGATCATCACCGACGCGGCGACGATCGTACCGACGATCGGCAACGGTGGGATCTCCCCCGACGGTAAACGCATCGTCTTTCACGTACGTCGCGACATCAGGTGGCAGGATGGATATCCTTTGACAGCCTCAGACGTCGTCTTTACCTACCGGGCGATAATGAACCCGTCGAACGCTGTTACGACGCGAAGCGGCTTCGATCGTATCTCAAGAGTTTGGGCGAGCGATGCATACACGGTCGTCGTGGAATTAGCGCAACCGTACGCGCCGGTCGTTACGGCCTTTTTTGGCGGCGAAAGCAACTATCCGATTCTCCCCGCCCATTTGCTCGCCCGGTATGCGAGCCTCAATCATGCGTCATTCAACGGCGCGCCGATCGGATCGGGTCCCTACCGCTTCACGAGATGGGTTCGCGGCGAGCGTCTCGCCCTCACCGCCAACGACCGTTATTATGGAACGAAACCCGTAATCCGGCACCTTAGCCTTCGTTTCATCCACGACCCGTCGACAATCGTCAACGAGCTGACGACCGGAGAAGTCGACGCAACCTTCGACGATCCAATTCCTTCAACAATCCCGGCCTTGCGGTCGATCCTAAATCATCGCATGATCGTGACAATGCTTCCAAATTTTGGAGCGATTCTCTTCAACATGAGCGATCCCATCATGAAGGAGCTGGCGATACGCCGTGCCTTCGCATCGGCGATCGATCGCCGGACGCTCGTGGCAAAAGCCGCCTTCGGGCTATACGATGCGGACACGGGCATGCGCGGGATGTTCACTTGGGCATTCGATCCCGGTGCAGGCACGATTGTCTATAATCCAAATCGCGCGCGGACGCTTCTGGCCCGTGACGGTTGGGTCCCGGGCAACGATGGGATTCGCGTCAAAAACGGAAGCCGGCTGGAGATACGGCTGATTTATAGCGCGCAGTACTCTATCGCAAATGTAATTGTTCCGCTTTTGATCGACGAAGCGCGAGCCGTCGGCATCGACCTCGTGACGAGGGCTTACGACCGGAGTGAGCTATACGCACTCGACGGCCCGCTCAATCGGGGAAGTTTTCAGGCCGCGCTCATGGGGTTAGGGAGCGACGTTGACCCGGATCCCTCAACATGGATATCGTGCGACCAGCGCGCTCCCAACGGAACCAACTTTTCTCGCTATTGCAGCGAAGCTGTAGACCGTGCTCTGCGACGTGCGACCTCGATCTACGACCGAGCGGGACGGCGGCACATCTACGGTTTCATTCAGCGGCGACTTGTAGCGGACGTACCTTTTGATTTCTTGTGGCAATCCCCCGAGGTCGACGTCATCCCTTCGCGCCTGCACGGCTTTGAGCCGTCGGTGGTCTCGCCGTACCACTCGGTCGCGCAATGGCGGCTGTAGGAACAGTCGATTGCCCGCCCACCAGGCGAGCACAGAGGGCCGGTGCGGATTTCCGTTTTGTAGTAAACGTTGATTGGGTAGAATCAGATTGCGAGACTCTAAGCGCATGTGATTCCAGGGCCCGCGACATGGGCGGTCCCTGGAGTCTCGTTTGTCTCGGCCTGTGAGATCGGCTTTGCTGTCCCTCCTAGCAGGGCTGTGCCGTTTTCGGCCGGTATCTGAAGACTAGCGCTTCTGGAGGAAGAACTATGTTTCGATACATTCTGTGCGGCTCGCTCGTCGCCGCTGCATTGATAGCTAGTCCCGACAGCGTTCGAGCTCAACAAACATCGGACTCGGACTACATCGGCAAGGTGATGCCAGCCGCTCCTGCCGGCGTGGTGCAGGGCGCGACAATCGTTCAGATGCAAAAGGACGGAAGCATGCGGACTGTCCAGAACGGTACGAACGGGTTTACGTGCATGCTGTTGGACGCCCAGACGCCGATGTGTGCCGACAAGAACGCGATGGCGTGGGCGCACGCTCTAATGACTCACACTGCCCCGCCTAGCAGTGTGGGGTTTGTCTACATGCTGGCTGGAGACGACGGGACCAGTAATACCAATCCTTATGACACGGTTTCGACGGCGACTAACCATTGGGTGAAGACCGGCCCGCACGTTATGATAGTCGGCGCCGCCGTCGAAACGATGGGGTACCCGATGACCGCCGACCCCGACCCAACGAAGCCATTTGTCATGTGGCCGAACACGCCCTACGCGCATCTTATGGTTCCCGTGACGGCACAACCGTAACTTATTAGTAGCCGCAGGCTGGGGCAGTCGTGTAGAGCGGCGCGACAGGAATCGAGCGCCCATTTCTGCTACAGTGACCGGAAGCGCCGCGCCTTCCCCCGTCCGACGGCGCCTCCCAGTCCGTTGGAGGAATGGTCATGAAGGTATCTTACAAACTCGTGCTTGCCGGCGTTGCAGCCGTGCTTGTAGCGGGATGCTCGAACTCCGGGGCGCCCAATGTGCCCCAAGTCGCCGGCGGTGCGGCGCATTTCCAAGGCCCAAGTCCGAATATCGCGCGCCTGCAATCCTGGCGCGCCGCAATCGCGCATGCGCCGACACCCGGCAACGGATGCTACACCGCAGCGTATCCGCTGACCACGTGGATAAAAGTCGCCTGCGTCGCAGCGCCCAATCGTCCCTACATTCCGCGAACCGGCACGGGCGGCGGCCTGACCGTTGGCGACGGCAATGACTATGCCGCCGTGACGTCAACGCTTACCTCGAACGCCGTTGGCTCGTTTCCGAAGGTCAAGCATCTCATCTCCGAGTCGGATGAAGGCGAGGCGAATGTCTATTCCATCCAGCTCAACTCGAACTTCATGATCGGGCGACGAGGCCTGCGCGGGCGCGAACAACCCGGCCCAGTGCCTCGGCTGGCTACAGTTCGTCTATTCCAGCAGCGAGAACGCAGCGTTCATGCAGTACTGGCTGATCCACTATACGGGCGGCGCCGTCCATTGCCCGGCCGGCTGGAACTCATTCAGCAACGATTGTTATAAGAACAGTTCGGCTGTCTTCGTGCCGCAGGAGGCGGTCACGCAGCTCCCCCAGATGAGTCTCTCGGGAAACGCCGTTAGTGGTGGCCTCGACACGCTTGAGTATACGGATGGCGCGAAGGCCTACAGCACCACGGGGCAAGACAGCGTCATGTATCTTTCTGCCGGCTGGACCGGCTCCGAGTTCAATATCATCGGCGATGGCGGCGGATCGCAAGCAAACTTCAATGCGGGAGCCTCGCTAACTGTTGAGATCGATTTGACGGACGGAACGACCGACGCACCGACCTGCCAGGCTAATGACGGCACGACGGGCGAAACCAACAACCTGAATCTGAAGAAGTGCAAGGCGACGGGCGGAGCCGTTCCCAAAATCAAGTTCAGAGAAGCGCTGAAAAAATAGCAGCGACGGGGCGCGTCTAGCGGCGCGCCCTCCTCTTTAAGAGATGCGCCTCAACATCGCCTGCGCCGTGCATGTTGACACGGAGCGTGGCGGGGTCTAGGGTGAAGCCCATGGACAAAGATCTGCCGCACGAACACGAGAACGGCACCGTGCACCGGCACGAGAACGCCTATCCCGGCCATACTCACGAGCATTCGCACGCGCACGCGCACCACGACGGAACCGTGCATCAGCATCGCCACGCGCACGACGGTTCCGATCACGACCACGAGCACGACCACGACGACCCGGAGTCAGGCAGCTAAGCAGTGTCGCGCCCAAAGGGTTCGGGAAAGTTTGGTCCGGTACGATCGCTGCGCTTACCGCGCGATCTCGACGAATGGTTAGAGCAGCGATTGCGCGACGAAGCCGACCGCTCTGCGAGCGACATTCTCTTGCAAGCGGTTCATAGTGGCCTGCGTCTGCGCCGCGGTTACATGCAGCGCCAGCGGGCGACCCTCGAGGCGTTGTCGCGGGAGCGCGATTTTCCGGCCTACGAAGCGTACCTCCGCGCCCTCGAAGACGCGTTCGGTCGTGCGTACGCCGATCACATCGAGGCTTGGCTAGTTGCCGACGAAATCGAGCCGCTGCGTTCGGCAGGCCGCGCGATCCGGTAGATCGCGCTCGAGAGCAGCCAGCACGCGACAAACGCGCCGACGATGGAGAAGCCGAGCCACGTCACGTCGACGTTTCCGCCGAGCAGCCCGGCAATCTCGAGGCCGCCGACCAGAACGGCGACGAATACGGAAGCCGATGTTATCGTTAGGTTATAGAAGAGCTTGCGCGCGGGTTCGATAAAGGCCCAACCGTAAGCGCCGAGCATCAGAATGCCATCGGTCGTGTCTATGAGAGACATCCCGGCCGTAAACAGCGCCGGAAAAATCAAAATGCTCCAAATGGGCAACCCTTTGCTCGCCTCAATCGCGGCGATGCCCAGCAGCCCAACTTCACTCGCCGTGTCGAAACCCAAGCCGAAGAGCAGTCCTACCAAGTACATGTGCCGGCTTTTTGAAACCAATCGCAAGAACGGCTTGAAGAGGCGCCCTAAGAAGCCGCGACGCTCGAGCGATTCGTCCACGGCGCGTTCGCAAATCACGCCGCCGCGCTTGGCCTCGCCGAACGCGCGCAGAATGTCGACGAGCACGAGCGCGTTGATCGTCGCGATAAGAAGGAGAAACGACGCGGATACGAGAGTGCCGACGACTCCGCCGATTCCCGCGAAGCTCGGCAAATTTGCTTTGATCGAAGACGCAGCAACCGCGATGAGCACCGTCAGCGCGATGACGATGGTCGAATGTCCCAGCGAGAAATAGAACCCGACGCCAACTGGCCTCTTGCCTTCTTGCATGAGTTTGCGCGTGACGTTGTCGATCGCGCAAATATGATCCGCGTCGACGGCATGTCGTAGACCGAAGGCGTACGCGAGGACGGCGGTTCCTAAGAGGAGACTGTGCGTCGGTGCAAAGAGGATGAGCGCCAATATCCAGGCGATCGCGTTGATGGCAGCCAGTACGGCGTACATCGCGAGGACCTTTCTCCGCGTTCCGCGCACGATCGCCATCGCGTGGCCGTTCGAACCCCGTCCAACGCCGTACTGCTTTTTGGCGTTATTGTAGACAACTAAACCGGCGCGGGTTCGGCGCTTTGTTCCGAATGCTCATCTGCGATTGCCTGGGAAAGCTCGCGCCGCAACTTATCGAGTCGGGGTTCGTACTGCGAAAACCAGGCCCAGTGTGCGGCGTGCGCCAGTCTCGGTCGTCCCCACGCAAGCAGTGTGTAGCGGATTTGGCGGCGGGTCGATTCGCCAACCGTTCCACCGCGAATCGACTGTACCAGCTTCTCGAGCTCGCGGAGGTCACTGCCAACGTGAGATCCGAGCGCATAACCGTTTCGAAGGCTTTGAATCGCTTCGCGGTCGCCGATTTGCGCGCGCGTCCGCGATACGCACATCTTGAGCGAGTTTAGCGCCGCCTTCGCGTCGAGGTTCGGCCAAATCGCCGCCGCGAGCTCTTCGCTGGTAACAGGCGGCAGAAGCGCCAGCGCTGACAGCAGTTCGAGTCCACGATCCGAAACGTGAAGTACGTCGGCGCCGCGCCGAGCCTGTCCGTGCGCGACGTCGATATAGAGCCCCGCGTGACCGGCGCGCAGCGGCGAGCGCGACACGCGCTTGCCGAGATTCTTGAATATGCCGTAGTCGACGGGCTCGCGTGCATCAACGAGCAGCTCTATTGAAGCCTGCAGTGGCGGCGATTCGATGCGCGTCGCGATGACGCGCGCTTCGAAAAGTCGGTGACGTTCTTCCTGCGCAAGCAGTGCTGCACCCACGCGTACAAAAATACGCAGAGAATCGTTCTCGCCTGCGTCTGCGGCGGCGATGGCCCGTTCGAGCAGTGCGAGGGCGCCTTCCCGCTCGCCCGAGGCGAGTGCCTTTTGAAGATGTCCCATCGCAATTCGGGCAGGCGTTGAATCGATCGCGGCTCCGTCGCCGCACTCTCTCGCAACGGCGGTCGCTGCCGCGGTCCGATCGTCGTCGTTAGCGCACCAAGCAGCCCACGCTGCGTCCTGCGCCGCTTCCACGATACGCGCGGCGACCCCGGTGCGCTGTGCCAGCGTCAACCGTTCCTCACTCATCCGCAGGAAGTCGTCCCAATCGCCGTGGATGCGCGCTTTCTCGAGCGCGATTTGCGATCGCTCCTCATCAAAACGCAAGTGTCGCGCGCCTTGCACCGCATCGGCCTCCTCGACGAGCCGCTCGGCCTCCGAGAGTCGCCCTCGCTTCGCGGCGACGACGGCGGCGGTCATTAGAATGAGGCGATGCTCTTCGGCGTTTTCCTCCAACGCGTGACGGGGTGCGGCCGTCTCCAGCGCCGATTGTGCCTCTTCGAGCCGATCGAGTTCGTGCGCGAGCATCGCACGGCGTACGCCGAGACGGCGCGCGAGTGCGGGCGGAGCGTCGGCGCGAGCCCGCTCTTGCAGTGCGACGGACTCCTGGTAGAGCCGCCCGGCGTCGATGCTCAGCCGGCGAAAGCGCAGCGTTGCCATCCAGAGGTTGGGTCGATCGCAGAGAATGCGAACCGGTATCTGGGCGAGCGTCTCGATCAGGCGAGCCGATGGATGGGCAAATGACGCGATCGGCATTTGATCGAGCGTAGCCGCAGCCGCCTGCATGTTCCCCTGAACGGCAAAGAGCTCTGACGCCCGCAAGAAATCCCCTAACCTTTGATTCTCGGTCGCCGCGCGACCCAAATACTCGGCAAATTCACGCTCGTAGCGAGCTCGAAGTAACGAATGCAGAAGGGGGTGCACGCTGTAGGTTCCCGATTCGTACGAGATGAACGCCGGGAGCCGCAGAAGGCTTTCCATTAGCGGCGCCGGATGTGCGATTCCGGTCGCTCCAGTAATGTCTTCGAGAGTCGCGTGCGGGATCGCGGCGACGGCGAGCACGCTCGACATCATATCGGGCGTGAGTGCCGCGAGAACTTCGTTCAAAAGGAACTCGGGCATATCCGGAAGCGAATCGCCAAGACGATCGAGCAATGCTTCGACGTTGGCTTCATAGTGCGCGATCCGCGCGAGCAGCAACAGCACGATGGGCCAACCGCGTGTGACGCACACGATCCGTTCAACGATTCGCGGCGACAAATCCGTTCCTTCGAAGATGCCGGAGGCTTCATCGGCGTCGAGCTGCAGCTCGTCGCGCGAAAACGTCAGCACCTCGTGCGGCGCCAAATAATGCGCGACTCGAAGCGGCAGCGCGTTCTGGGAGCTGATGAGGATTGCGCGCTCGGCGGGTCGTGCCGCGAGCATATCTCCGAGCACCGCGAGCAGTTGCGGATCGTTCGTTATCGCGTCGGCATGCTCGAAGATCAAGAGGGCTCGCTCCTGTCGCGTCTTCCAGCCTTCCAGCAGCGCGCGGCTCCATGCAGCGGCGTTCGCTTCGCTGGCGTGCAGCGCGAGCCGAGTCAGCGCGGACGACGTGCCGCTGCCGTACGACTCCTCCGAGAGCGCAGACATGATGCGGCCGATGAAATCGATCGTTCCGGCTACTCCGGTGCATTCGCAAACCGCGTGACGATCGAAACGCCGTGCCCAAATGCGGGCGAGTTCCGTCTTTCCGTAGCCCGGCGGCGCGGACAGCTGTACGAGCCGCGGCTCGGAGGATCCGAGACTCGCCGACACTCTCTTGCGCGCTACGATCATTGCGCGGGGGCGAGCTGTTTGGAGCGGAGACGCGCCTGCAGCAGCTCCAGCCACGCATCCATGCCGATGCCCGTGCGGGCAGAAAGCTCAAGAACGTCTGCACCCATATTTACTTGCTCGATGCTGCGCAGCGCGGCGGCGCGGTCGTAGCCGATTGCTTCTGCGATGTCGATCTTGGTGACGAGCACTGCGTGCGAACTATGGAAGGCCAGCGGATACTTCAGCGGTTTGTCCTCGCCTTCGGTAACCGAAAAGAGTACGACGCGAAGATCTTCACCGAGATCATACTCGGCTGGGCAAATGAGGTTTCCGACGTTCTCGATAAAGAGAATATCCAGGCGCTCAGGCCGCAACTCCGCAAGTGCTTTCGTGACCATTTCGGCGTCGAGCCGGCACTCCGCGGCGGTAGTAATTTGCTGGACCGGTGCGCCGCTACGACGCAGACGCTGCGCGTCGTTCTCAGTGGCTTGATCTCCGACGAGCGCAGCAACCGAGTATTTTGCCGAAAGTTCGCCGAGCGTCCGCTCCAACAGCGTAGTCTTTCCCGAACCCGGGCTCGAGAGCACGTTAACAGCGAGCGTCCCGCTCTCCGCGAACCGCGCGCGCAAGCGCTCCGCGTAAGCGTCGTTCTTGGCCATCAAATTACCCGCGATCTCTACGACTCGCAGCTTCATGCAGGCACCTCCATTGCGATCACTTGCATCTCTCGTCCACGCACTATCTGCGACGACGCCGTTCCGCAATCCGGGCAGACGATGCCCGTCCCGGGCCGAGGGGCGCGCTCGCCTTGGCACCGTTCGCAGAAGATCTCGAGTGGAATCTCCTCGATCCGCAGACGGCTGCCCGCGCAAATTGTCTCCGCTGTTACAGCATCCCACGAGAAAAGCAGGGCATCCCGTACGATACCGGTGAGGGCCCCGACCCGGACGTGAACGGCGACAACTCGCTCGACCGCTTGCTCGAGCGCCGCCGATTCCACGCCCTCCAAAAGGCCGAGGGCAACCGATACCTCGTGCACGGTTCCTTTCCGCCGAAGCGAAGGTTTCGCAAGTATAGCACAACTACGGTCTAGCTAAAGTGGGCACACTGTAACGGTCCGGTAACGGCAACTCGCCATCCCGGTAAGCTATCGATCAGCGGATTAGCGCGCGGCGACGAGTGCGCGCCCACGGCGCGTTCATTCCAGTGCGACGGTAACGAGATGGTAACGCAGACGCCAGTTTTGTCTGCCGAAATTGGGAGTGACGGCTATTGTAATTGCTCGATCGTTTCACTAGCCTAGAATTTAATCTTGTCTACGGATTCGCCATCCGCCGCGCGATGCGGCGACGACGATTTCTTGGCGCGCTCTGCGAGGGTACGATCATGGCGGAAACGGTGGTCAATGTTCTTTGGATTCCCGCGGGACTGAGTTGCGATGGCGATTCGGTCGCGCTTACCGGCGCGATGCAACCGAGCATCGAGGAAATTGCGCTCGGCGCCTTACCCGGCCTTCCACCCGTCAAATTTCACTGGCCGCTGATCGAATATAGCCTAGGCGGCGCAGAGTTCCTCGAGGCGTTTTTCAAAGCGGAGCGCGGCGAGCTCAATCCGTTCGTGCTCGTGATCGAAGGATCGATTGCCAATGAAGAGATCAAGAAAGAAGGCTACTTCACCGGCTTTGGTAATGCGCCGGGAAGCGACCAGCCCATAACGTTTGCCGGCTGGATCGACCGTCTTGCGCCCAAAGCCTGGGCCGTCCTCGCGGCCGGAACGTGCGCGACGTACGGCGGCATCCACGCGATGGCGGGAAATCCAACCGGCGCCATGGGGATTCTCGATTATCTCGGTTGGAATTGGAAATCGAGCGCCGGCGTGCCCGTCGTGTGCGTGCCGGGTTGCCCGACTCAACCCGACAATCTCTCCGAAACGATCCTGTATTTGCTGTGGCAGGCGGCCGGACGCGCGCCGATGATTCCGCTCGACGAAGCGGGTCGTCCAACCTGGCTCTTTGGCAACACGGTGCACGAAGGCTGCGACCGCGCCGGATACTACGAGCAAGGGCAGTTTGCAACCGAATACGACTCGCCACGCTGTCTCGTCAAGTTGGGCTGCTGGGGACCGGTCGTGAAATGCAACGTTCCCAAGCGCGGCTGGATGGGCGGTGTCGGCGGGTGTCCGAACGTGGGCGGAATCTGCATCGGATGCACGATGCCGGGTTTCCCCGATAAGTTCATGCCGTTCATGGACGAGCCCCCCGGCAGCAAGGTCTCCGCGACGATGAGCACCGCCTACGGCACCGTCATAAGAGCGTTGCGTAATTTTACGATGGACACCGTCGACAAAGAGCCGAGCTGGCGCCATCGCGGCAAGAAACTGACGACCGGATACACCGGGCGCTGAGAGGAGCGGCTTCAATATGGCTATTAAAGATCTTCCGGGTACGGTTACCGGAACGCAGCCCACGCGACTCGTGGAAATGTCCTGGGATCCGATCACGCGCATCGTCGGCAGCCTCGGAATCTACACGAAAATCGACTTTCAAAAAAAGATCGTCGCCGAATGTCACGCGACGTCGTCGATCTTTCGCGGCTACAGCATCTTCATGCGTGGTAAGGATCCGCGCGACGCGCACTTTATAACGTCCCGCATCTGCGGCATATGCGGCGATAACCACTGCGTGTGCTCGGTGTACGCACAGAATATGGCTTTTGGCGTCCGTCCGCCCGCGATGGGCGAATGGATTATGAATCTCGGCGAGGCGGCCGAGTACATGTTCGATCACAATATTTTTCAAGAGAACCTCGTCGGGGTCGACTACTGCGAACAGATGGTCCGCGAGACGAATCCCAGCGTCTGGGAAAAGGCGAAGAAGACCGAGGCTCCAAACGCCAAGATACACGGCTATAAGACGATCGCCGATATCATGACGTCGCTCAATCCGTTCACCGGCGACTTTTACCGGCAAGCGCTTCAAATCAGCCGCTATACGCGCGAGATGTTTTGCTTGATGGAAGGGCGTCACGTTCACCCGTCGACGCTCTACGCCGGCGGCACGGGAACGGTCGCGACCCAGCAGCTCTTCACTGACTATTACTCGCGCCTTATGCGCTACATCGAGTACATGAAGGTCTGCGTGCCGCTGCACGACGATCTCTTCGATTTTTGGTACCAGGCGCTTCCGGGGTACGAGCACAACGGCGAACGCCGCATCCTGCTCGGATGCTGGGGTGCGTATCAAGATCCGGACCATTGCGACTTCCAGTATAAGAACATGACCAACTGGGGCCGCCACATGTTCGTGACGCCCGGCGTCGTCGTCGACGGCAAGCTCGTCACCAACGATTTGGTTGCGATCAACTTAGGGATTCGGATTCTGCTCGGCCACTCGTATTACGACGATTGGGAGAACGAAGAGACGTTCGTTCCAAAGGATCCCCTCGGAAACTCGGTTGACCGGCGGCATCCCTGGAACATGCACACGCTGCCGACGCCGAAGAAGCGCGATTTCCAAGGCAAGTACAGCTGGGTCATGTCTCCGCGCTGGTACGACGGTAAGGATCATCTCGCGCTCGATACGGGCGGTGGTCCGATCGCCCGGCTCTGGTCGACGGCGCTATCGGGACTCGTCGATATGGGCGGATATGTCAAAGCTACCGGAAAGAGCGTCGTCATCAATCTGCCCAAGAGCGCACTCAGCGGTCCGGTTACGTTCGAATGGACAATTCCGAAGTGGTCGAACACGCTCGAGCGCAATCGCGCGCGCACGTACTTCCAAGCATACTCGGCTGCCGCCGCGCTCTTTTTCCTCGATAAGGCCTTCGGCGAGCTGCAAGCCGGGCGCACGCGATCGTGGGAGCCCTTCACTGTGCCGAAAGAGGGGATCGGCTGCGGCTTTACCGAGGCCGTGCGTGGAGTACTTTCACACCACATGGTTATTCGCGAAGGAAAGATTGCGAACTATCATCCTTGGCCGCCGACGCCGTGGAATGGAAACCCGCGGGACATCTATGGGACGCCGGGCCCGTACGAAGATGCCGTTCAGAACACGCCGATTATGGAAGAGAACGGCCCCGACGCTTTCAAGGGCATCGATATCATGCGTGCGGTACGCAGTTTCGATCCGTGTCTGCCGTGCGGCGTTCACATGTATTTGGGCGAAGGAAAGACGATCGAGACCGTCCATTCCCCGCTGGCGCCCTTCGGATAGGAAAGGCTTCGAGTGAACGGGGCCGCCGTAACGGCGAAGCGGATTGAGGAACTGGTCGCGGGCTTTGCTGCCAACGGGGGGTTGCAGCGAGATCGCGAGCGTGCGCAGGAACTCGTTCGAACGATCATGAGCTTGTACGGCGATGGCTTAGAGCGCGTGCTCGCGATCGCTCATACCGAGCTGGGGGATCGCTCGGACGAGTTTTTCGCGCGACTCTGCGAGGACGAACTCGTGGAAAGCCTTCTTTGCTTGCACGGTTTGCATCCCATCGCTGTCGAGAACCGAGTGGAAGAAGCGATGCAATCCGTGATGCCGTACATTCGCTCCCACAAAGGAAACATGACGCTCTCGCGCATTGAGGGTGACGTCGTCTACCTGCGTTTGGAAGGGAGCTGCGATGGCTGTCCGGGATCGACCTCGACGCTCAAGCTTGCGGTCGAGCGAGCGATCTTGGAGCGCGTTCCTGAAATTCGCGAGGTTCGCGCCGAAGAATCCGCTGGGAGTGCGCTCGCCGAAGGCAGCACGCTTCGCATTCTCAGTCCGGCGTAGGCCGCCGCATGAAAACAAACGACAACGTTGCGCTTCTGCAGAAAATGTTGCAGAAGCGTCCGGTCGAAGGCGAGCGATGCGATTTTTGCGCGACGCCGCTTGGCGCAGAGCACGGCCACGTAGCTGAGGTTGCCGCGCGGCGCATTCTTTGCGCGTGCCGTCCGTGCTACCTCGTTTTCGAGCCGGAGGGAGCCGGCGGCGGAAGATATCGCAACATACCTACTCGTTTTGCAGAAATCGAAGACTTCGCGCTCGACGACGCGCAGTGGGAGTCGCTCGCCATCCCGATCGGACTCGCGTTTTTCTTTCAGAATTCCCTCGAGAAGCGTACCATTGCATTCTATCCGAGTCCGGCCGGTGCAACCGAATCGCTGTTGCCGCTGGACACGTGGAACGAAATCCTCGCTGCGAATCTGGGCTTCGCTTCGGTAACGCCCGACGTGGAGGCCGTCTTGATTCGGAGGACGATCGATCGCCGGGAAGCCTTTATCGTACCGATCGATTCGGCGTACGAACTCGTCGGAATCATTCGAAGCACCTGGAAAGGATTCGACGGAGGCGAGGAAGCTCGTGCGCGGATCGATGCGTACTTCGAGCGAATCCGGGCGCGCGGCCGAGAAAACTTAGCTGCGCCGGCCTCATGAGCGCGCTCGCGTTTTCGATCGTCGGCGCTCGCGTCGATCGCTACGCCGTCTCGCCCGCGATACTGTTGCGCGTATGCGTCACCGAAAGCTGCGGCGTGAAGGTCGATGCGATTGCGCTGCGCGCGCAGATCCAAATCGAGGTCCAGCGGCGTCATTATCTCCCTGCCGAGAGCGAGCTGCTCGCCGAGCTTTTCGGCGAGCCCTCCCGCTATGCCGAGACACTCAGGCCGATGTTGTGGACGCATGCCGCGCAGATGGTGCTCGCTTTCGAAAAGGAGACCGAGTTCGATCTGCCCGTTGCGTGCAGTTACGATTTCGAAGTCGCATCACATAAGTATCTCGCCTCGCTGCGCAGCGGCGTCATTCCGCTCAATGCGATGTTCAGCGGCATGGTCTTCGTTCAGGGCGAAGCCGGCGTTTCGCCCGAGTTTGTGCCGTGGACGTGCGAAGCTCGCTATCCGTTGCCGGTGGCCGTCTGGCGCGAAGCGATGGACGCCTTTTTTCCAAATTCGGCTTGGATTCGCGTCAGCCGCGACCTGTTCGACGAGTTGCGCGGCTTTAAGGCCGCGACCGGAGCGCCTACCTGGGATGCGGCGCTCCAGCGCTTGTGCGATTTGGCAAAGGCGAACGGATGAATCCGTTTGCTCCGGCGCTCGCAATCGCGAACTCGGTGCTCTTCGAGGGCTACATCCTTTTCCCGTACACGGCGTCGGCACGAAAAAACCAAATGCGATGGCAGTTCGGCGTGCTCGTGCCAGAGGAATATGCCCGCAATGGTACCGGTGAGCCGGCCGCCGCGCAGACGGAGATTCTGCTCGAGAGTGAGGCCGATCCGGACGTCGCGGTGCTCGTACGCTTCTTGCAAGCGGAGATGCGTTGCGTCGAGGAGGCGCGCGGCGACGAATTCGAGCCGGTCGAGTCGCTCGCCGTAGGCGAGCGCCGGTACCTGACGTTCGATGAGGGCATCGAACGCGAAATTGCCGTGCGGTTGAAGGCCGTACCCGGGGTTAAGACCGCGATGCCGATCGCCTTGTCGGCGGACGAGCGCGTCGAGACGCTCCGCGCTGCCGACGGCAGGCTCGCGGGGAGGATCGTTCGCCGGCGCTGGCCGCTGCACGGCGCCGTTACGGTCGAATGCGAGTCAACGGGTCGAAAGACGAAGCTGCGCGTTCGCATCGAAAACCATTCGGCCGTCGTTCCCGGCGAACGCAGCAGCGCGCTGCGGACCTCGTTTCTTTCGACGCACACGCTGTTGCGTGCGGACGGCGGACGTTTCATATCCCTACTCGATCCTCCCGCGGATGCCGCAGCCGCGACCGAGTCGCTCGTGAACCGGCATACGTGGCCGGTGCTCATTGCCGATAAAGGCGCGGATGCCCAACACTCGCCGCTCGCGCTTTCCGCGCCCATCGTGCTCTACGACTTTCCGGAAGTCGCATCGCAAACGGAGGGCGATACTTTCGACGCGACCGAGATCGACGAACTCATGATGCTCAGCGTCCTGAGCCTCTCGGACCAAGAGCGTGCCGAAGCGCGCGCGACCGACCCACGGGCCCGACAGATCATCGAACGCGCAGAACGCTTTGGCCCGCAAGAGTTGCAACGTCTGCACGGCATCTCGCAGCGCGATCCTTTGACGCAGCTGGACGTGCCTTCGCTGGACTGCGTCTTCATCGACGGAATTAAGATTGCCAAGGGTTCGGCAGTGCGGCTTCATCCGAAGCGTCGCGCCGACGTCTGGGATACGTTTCTGGAAAACAGGCTCGCAACCGTACGCGCGGTGCACCAGGACTTCGAAAATCAGATGTACGTGGCAGTCACGGTGAACGACGATCCCGCAAGCGAGCTGCACGACTGGTACGGCCGTTCGCTCTTTTTTTACCCGGACGAGGTCGAGCCGCTGCCGGAATCGAGCGGGGTCTTCTCGTGAATTTGCTCGTCGCGGGCATCGGGAACATTTTCTTCGGCGATGACGGTTTCGGGCCTGAAGTCGCTCGTGTGCTCTCGCACGACGCGATCGAGGGCGTAAGAGTCGAAGATTACGGCATTCGTGGCCTTCATTTGGCCTACGAGCTTGTATCGGGTTACGATTGCGCCTTCCTGATCGATGCGGTTTCGCGCGGTGAATCTCCCGGCACGCTCTACGTTATCGAACCGCAGGGGTTCGGTCCAGCGGCTATGCCGGACGCACACCGTATGGACTTGGAGAGCGTGCTTGCGTTCGTGCGCGCGATTGGGGAGAGCCGCCTCCCATCACGCTCATCGGATGCGAACCTTCCAGCATCGAACCAGAAATTGGTTTGAGCGCGCCGGTGCGCGAAGCGGTGGAGCCTGCTGCGGCTCTCGTGCGGCGCTTGATTGCCGGAGCACTCGCCGCATCCCAACCCGGCAAAAGAGAGGAGACGATATGGTTAGAGGCTTAGTCGTTGGCGTAGTGGCGTTCGCCGCCGCTTTCGCGGCGGAGCGGTTTCTCGTGAGCGTAGGAAAAGACTTGATTCGCTACGACTCGATCCGCAAGATGTCGGGGCAAGAACCGTTGGCAAAAGAGGTGCTAACGACGCTGGCAAGCGTCGTTACGGGCTCTGTGCAAAAGAACGGCCTGACAACCTTCATCGGCGACGTTACCAACGATGTCGTCCGTTACGCGAAGATGCGAGGCATGTAGGATTAACGGTGACGGCGGAAGAGCTCCTCCACTATGCGGTCGCGCCAAATGAGTCGTCGCTCACCATCGAGGCGCGCTCGACCCTGCATGTGGTACACGCGAAAACGTCGGACGTGAGCGGATTCGTCGATCTGAGCTGGAACGGCGACGGCACGCTCGCCACTAGCCCGAAACCGAGGGTGCACGTCGAGTTCCCAATCGGCCGCCTGCGCTCGGGGAACGTACTGCAGGATCGCCAAGTCTCACAGCTTGTCGACGCCGGCCGGTTTCCAAAGGTGGCTGCTGACTTAGTCGACCTCGCGCCCTCGACGGTGCCCGGGCGCTACAACGCGACCGGAGAGGTAACGCTCGCCGGACGCGTTCGCACGTATAAAGGCGAGTTTTCCATCGTGCGCCAGGACGAAGCGATCGCGCTCGACGGCGCGCTCAATATCGATATCCGCGATTTCGGCTTGCGTCCGCCCGAGCTTGCTGATCGTGAAGGTCGAGCCGGTCGTCAACGTACGTTTGCGACTGGTTGCGAGGAAGGCTGCGTGACTGTCATCGAAGAGCGGCCCATCGCACGACATCACGTGGAAGGCATGCGGGGAGAACCCACGTCCAATCGCTTTGAAGCCCAAAGCGCCGATTCGTCGCTGACTTTTTATGCCACCTCGTCGCTCTTTCCAGTCTATGGCAAGTCGACCGAGATCACCGGATACGTCGAAGCGGCGTGGAGACGGACGGCCGCCTCGCGCCGGCGCCGGCTCCGCGAATGCATCTCGAGCTGAAAGTCGAGAGCCTGCGGACGGGTAACGAGTTGCAGGACCGCGAGATGTGGCGGTTGATCGACAGCAAGCGCTTTCCGAAGATTTCGGCGGATTTGTGGGAGGTCGGCGCGGGAACGGCGGCAGGACGCTATCCCGCGGCCGGTCAGATTACGCTCGCGGGATTGGGCCGCCGTTACGAAGGTGAACTGCAATGCGCGCCGTGACGGCGACGTCGTCACCGTCGAGGGTGACGTCGGCGTCGACGTGCGCGATTTCGGTCTCAAGTCGATGAATTTGCTTGTCTTGAGTGTCGAGCCGCTCGTCCGAGTTCGGCTTCGGCTCGTGGCCAAGAAGAACGGGTAGAACGCAAGTATGTGTCTCGCCATTCCGGGCCAAATCGTGGAGATTTCAACCGATCAACCCGGACTTGCGAAGGTCGACGTAGCCGGCGTGCGGCGCAACATCAATATCGGTCTGCTCGAAGACGAAGGGGTGCGTGAACCGGCGACTGGGTGCTGATCCACGTCGGTTTCGCGATGAGCAAGATCGAGGAAGTGCAGGCGCACGATCAGTTGCGAATGTTGGAGGCGCTCGGTGAAGATCAGATGGCGATGGACGAGATGCGGGGTTACAGTTTTGCCGAGGAGATGAAATACGTTGATGAGTTCCGCGATCCCAAGCTGATCAAGAACGTCTCGCGCGAGATCGCGCGCACCGCGGATCCCGACCGCCACTATCGCATCATGGAAGTTTGCGGCGGCCACACGCACGCGATCTATCGGCACGGGCTGAAGAATCTGTTGCCCGAGAACGTCGAGCTGATTCACGGTCCGGGCTGCCCGGTTTGCGTATTGCCCATGGGGCGCATTGACGACGGCCTGGCTCGATCGCCGAGCAGCCCGACGTCGATCATGACCGCGTTCGGCGATATGATGCGCGTGCCGGGCACGAGCGGAACGCCGCTCGAGTTGAAAGCGCGCGGGGCTGACATACGAATGGTCTACTCGCCGCTCGACGCGTTACGAATCGCGCAGAACACGCCCGATAAACACGTCTTCTTCTTCGCGATCGGCTTCGAAACGACGGCGCCGTCGACGGCGCTGACGCTTGCCCGCGCGAGGGCGCTTGGAGATCCGAAACTTCTCCGTCTTCTGCAATCACGTGACGATCGTCCCGGCGATTCGCGCGATTCTCGATTCACCCGACATGCGTCTCGACGCGTTCGTTGGACCGGGCCACGTCTCGACGGTGACGGGCTGCCGCCCGTACGAGTTCATCGCGCGCGATTACGGCAAGCCGGTGGTGATTTCGGGTTTCGAGCCGCTCGACATCCTCGAATCGATTCTGATGATCTTGCGGCAGCTTCGCGCCGGAGAAGCGCGCGTCGAAAATCAATATCGCCGGATCGTTCCGTGGGAGGGTAATATTGCCGGCGCTGCGCGCGATTGGCGAGGTCTTCGAGCTGCGCCCGTACTTCGAGTGGCGCGGTCTCGGGTTTCATCTCGCAGTCGGCGCTGAAGATCTCCACAGGCATACGCGCCCTGGGACTCCGAGGTGCAGTTCGAGGTTCCGGGCATTCGCGTGACCGATCCAAAGGCGGCACAGTGCGGCGAGGTGCTCAAAGGCGTGCTGAAGCCACCGCAGTGCAAGCTCTTCGGCAAGGAGTGCAATCCCGAGCATCCGATCGGGGCGCTGATGGTCTCCAGCGAAGGCGCGTGCGCGGCCTACTATCGCTACGTGCACCTCAACGAGGCGGTAACCGCGTAGACGCGATGGAGACGCGTCGAGCGCGAGCCGTCCGCGGGTGCGTTTCAACGACGCGCAAATCGAGATGGCGCACGGCGCCGGCGGCAAAGCCTCGCGACGTCTCGTCGAGGGGCTCTTCGTCCCGCTGCTCGTCGAATCCGATCTTGCAGACGCTCTCCGATTCGGCGATCTTCGAACTTCAACGGCTATGCGGATTGCGACGACGGCCGACGGCTACGTCGTCAAGCCGCTGCGCTTTCCGGGCGGCTCGATTGGCGAGCTCGCGGTCAACGGAACGGTCAACGACTTGGCGGTCTCGGGCGCGCGCCCGCTCGGGCTGATGGCCGCATTCATCCTCGAGGCCGGGCTTTCCGGGCGACGTGCTGCGCGCCGAAGTCGAGGCGATGGCCGGTGCGGCGACGCGCGCGGGCGTCGACGATCATCGGCGGCGACACGAAGGTCGTCGAGCACGGGCTTCGCCGACGGCATGTACGTCACAACCTTCGGCTTTGGCGAGGTCGACGCGCGCGCGCAGTCTCGGTCCGGATCGCATTCGCGAAGGCGACCGCGTGCTGCTCTCGGGACCGATCGGCGATCACGGCATCACGATTCTGCTCGCGCGCGGCGAGCTCGATCTCGAGGCGGATCTCGCAGTCCGATACGCGCTCGCTGGCGCCGTTCGTCGATGCGCTGCTCGCATCGGCGGGCGAAGGTCTGCACTGGATGCGCGATCCTACGCGCGGCGGCGTCGCCACCGCGCTCAACGAGCTGGTTCACGCGACGGAGCTCGGGATCACGCTCTTCGAAGAAGCGATTCCGCTGCGCGACGAGGTGCGCGGCGCCTGCGAGATCCTCGGACTCGATCCGCTGCACATCGCCAACGAAGGGCAACTCCTTGCGGTCGTCGCGCCGGACGCCGCCGATGCGGCGCTCGCCGCGATGCGCGCGGTGCCGGGCGGAGAACGTGCGGTCTGCATCGGCGAAGTGCGTGCGAAGCCGGCGCGCGCGGTGCTCGCCGTCAACGAGCTACGGCGGCAGCCGCATCATCGACATGCTGGTCGGCGATCCACTCCCGCGCATATGTTAGACGCAAACATCTGTCGCCAGGCTGAGCTCGGAGAGTTGGATTGCGCGGCGCTTTGCCGAGCGCGACGCCGTTGCCGGCGTCTTCTTCCGCGCAAGAGGCGCGGCCGCTGGCGCACGCCTGCCGCGCAATGTTCGAGCGCTTCGATCGCGGCGGCAGATTGCTAGCCTTCGGACGCGGCGCGTACGCGACCGACGCGCAGCACGTCTCCGTCGAGTTCGTGCATCCGGTGATCGTCGGAAAGCGCGCATTGCCCGCGATGGATCTGAGCTTGGCGTTCGAGCACGTGGATCGACGCCGTGCTTGCAGCCCGACGATATCGTGATGGGTTTCGGGCCGCCCGAAGGCGACCCCGAAGTCTCTGCGCGTGCTCGCTCAGCGCGCGCACGCGGCGCGCTCACGTTCGCACTCCCGGGCATGAGCGGCGACTACGCCGTCGCCGCGCCGAGCTCGGATCCGCACATCCATCAAGAGATGATCGAGATTCTCACCCATACGCTTTACGAGACCGTGCACGTCTTCTTCGAGCACCGCGAGATGGGGCACGACGTCGGCGCGTCAGGGTTTCTCTATCCGTTTCTCGGCGAGCAGACGCGCACCGCAGGAATCGCTCGTCGACGAAGTGGCCGGGTCGATCCTCATGAAGGCGCAAGATGCGCGCGCGCTTGCGCGAGCAGGTCCTCGAGAGCCAAACTGCCGACGATCGCGACGCGCGATTGCGGCTATCGCGCGCGAGCTGAAGGCCGGCGGAAAACTTATCATGTTCGGGAACGGCGGATCCGCGACCGACGCGACGGATTGGGCGCTGGACTGCGTGATGCCCGAGGACGGCTCGCGTCCGATTCCGCCGTGTCGCTCTCGCTCGAGCCGGCGATAATTACCGCGGTCGCGAACGACGTCGGCACCGAGGTGATCTTCCTGCGCCAGCTCGTCGCGCAGGCGCGTCCGCATGACGTCGCGATCGCTCTCTCGACTAGCGGCGGCTCGAAGAACGTCGTCGCCGCGTTGGAGGAGGCGCGCAAGCGCACGATGCTGACGATCGCGCTGCTCGGCTATGACGGCGGCGAGATCGTGCGCCGCGGGCTTGCCGACATTCCGATCGTCGTGCACTGCGATTATATTCCGCGGATTCAAGAAGTGCAGGGCTCGATCTACCACATCATTCGCGAAGGTCTAGAGGTGCTCGCTCGCGATGGCGCTTGAGCTCTACGGAACGCACAACTGCCCGTACACGGCCGAGTTGCGCGACGCATCTGGAGTGGGATGATAAGGAGTTCGTCGAGTACGATGTCGATGCCGATATAGCCGCGACGCGAGCGGCTCGCAGCGTATTGCGCCGGTACGTCAGCGTGCCGGTGCTAGTCGACGACGGACGGGTCGTGCAGGTCGGGTAGAGGGGCGGTCTTGCTACGTAGCCGCGAGCGTCGCAATGAAAGCGGCGGCTGCGCGCTCCGCTGGAGGCGCGACGCATACGCGTTAGCGGCATGGTCCAAGGCGTCGGCTTTCGACCATTCGTTTACCGCTTGGCGCGCGCGCGGGCTTGCGCGGCTGGGTGCTCAACGCGGAAACGGGCGTCGAGATTCATGTCGAAGGCGCAGCCGGACGCGTTGCGGAGCTTCGTGCTGCGCGATTGAATCCCAACCACCGCCTGCCGCTCGGATCGCATCGATGGACAGAACAGGCCGTGGCACTCGAAGGCTTCGACGACTTCGTCATTCGCTAGAGCACCAAGACGGATCGGCCGACGGTTCGCGTCTCGCCCGATCTGCCGGTCTGCGCCGAATGCTTGGGCGAAATGTTCGACCCGAACGACCGGCGCTACGGCTATCCTTATATCAACTGTACGAACTGCGGCCCGCGTTACAGTATCATCCTGGGCTTGCCATACGACCGTCCGCAGACGACGATGCGAAGCGTGGCCGATGTGCGAAGCGTGCGCCGCCGAATACCACGATCCGCTCGACCGCCGCTTTCACGCGCAACCGATCGCATGCCCGAGTGTGGCCCCGTCGTACTATCTCGAGTGTCATCCCCAGGAGCGTGCGGAGCGCGCGTCTCGAAGGACAAGCGGTCACGATGCAATAGCCGAGGCGGCCGCGCTGCTGCGCGACGGAGCCATCCTGGCAATCAAAGGCTTGGGCGGCTACCACTTGCTTGCGACGCTGGTAACGCGCAATCGGTCAAAGACCTGCGCGAGCGCAAGTATCGGAAAGAACGTCCCTTCGCGCTGATGGTACATGACCTTGCATCCGCGCGCGAACTCGTCGAGCTTGACCCCCGAGGCAGAAGTGCTGTCACGTCCATCGAGCGTCCGATCGTGCTGGGACCCGCGAGAGTCGAGCTCGAGGGCGTCGCACCTGAAAACCGCGACTACGGCGTGATGCTGCCCTACACGCCGCTTGCAGCACGCGCTCTTCGCGCTCGGAGCGCCGCGACGTGCTGGTCATGACGAGCGCGAACCGTTCGAGCGAACCAATCGCCTATTCCGATGATGAAGCGTTCGGATCGTCTCGGCGGCATCGCCGACGCATTCTTGATCGGCGAACGCGAAATCGCGCGCCGCGTCGACGACTCGGTAACGACCGTCGGTCCATATGGTCCTGTCGTGCTTCGTCACGCGCGTGGCTATGCGCCGCGCGCGGTCGCGACGCTGCCTACGCGCCGTCCGATGCTCTGCGTCGGCGCCGACCTCAAGAACGCACTCACGCTCGTCGTCGATGGACAAGCCTTCGCGAGCCAGCACGTCGGCGATCTGGACCACTTACGGCTCCTTCGAGTCATTCAAGGAGACCATTCGGGACCTGTGCGCGATGTACGAGGTACCGATGCGTGACCTGCTGGTCGTGCACGACGCTCATCCCGAGTACGCTTCGACGCAATACGCGCGCTCGCTCGGCGCGGAGCTCTTGGCAGTGCAACATCATCGCGCTCACGTCGCAAGTGTCCTGACGGAACGCGAGGCCTTTGAGCAGCGGGTGATCGGCATTGCTTTCGACGGAACGGGTTACGGCGACGACGGCACGATTTGGGGCGGAGAAATCTTTACCGGCAGCCTCCGCGGCGGATTCGAGCGTGCGATCTGGTTGCGCGAGGCCAGCTTTGCCGGGCGGCGACGCCGCAGCCCGTCATCCCGTGCAAGCCGCCGCCGGCTTTTTGAGCCGAGCTCGACGACCTCCCCGATCTTACCGGCCACGCCGTTCTTATTTCCGCGAGCGTTACACAAAAGCGATGGCGCTTGTTCGCAGCGGCGTGCGTACGTTTATGACGACGTCGGTTGGGCGTTTGTTCGACACCGTCGCGGCGCTGCTGGGATTCACGCGTGCCATTACGTTTGAAGCGCAAGCCGCGATGTGGCTCGAGCATCTCGCTCGCTCGAGTGAACTCGACGGCGACGTATCCAATTCCCGCTGGTCGGCAGCCGGCTCGACTTTCGCCCAATGCTCGCAGCTATCGTCAGCGGACCGGTTGCGCGGCCGCGACGTCGCCGAAATCGCGCGTGCGTTTCATCAGGCGCTCGCCGATGCCATCGTCGCCGCGGCGGATTCGCTCGAACCAAAGCGAATCGTCGCATCCGGCGGAGTCTTTCAAAACGCGCTGCTGATCGAACTGCTCGCGGAGCGTCTTGGCGACCGCCTGTGGATCAATCAGAAGGTTCCTGCCAACGACGGCGGCATCAGCCTCGGCCAAGCCGGCATAGCGGCACTTTCCGTGTCATCCTGAGCGGCACAGTTCGACGTTCTCCGGGCGGCGCGTTATGCGGTCGTCGAGGATCATTCCGGCGCTACCTGGCCGTAGTTGAGCAGTGATACGAGCAGAATTCCGCCGAGGGCATTGCCGACAAAAACGGGTGCGAGAAATTCTGCGAAGTATGTCGTGAGCGATACCGCTCCGGCGGCCACGCCGTAAAGGACCTCGACCGATCCCGCAACGACGTGGCTGAATCCCGCGACCCCGACGACGTAGGTAATGAGGACGATCACCCAGAGCTTCTGGGTATCGGCGGCGGGGAGAAGCCATACCATCAACGCGATGAGCCAGCCGGCGAAGACGCCGCGCGTGAGGACGCCCCAGAATCCCGGAGCGACTGCTTCGCGGGCGAGCGCGACGAATGCGTTCTGCGTTCCGTGGCCAAAAATCGCGCTGTGGGCAATCGCGAAGCTAAAAATCGCGGCACCGGCCAAATTGGCGAGCAATACCGTAACCCACAGTCGCGCAACTTTGACGAGCGTTTTGCCGCGGTCCGGATTGTCGAGCAGCGGCAGCACCGCTGTCACCGTATTCTCCGTGAAGAGCTGCTGTCGGCCAAGAACGACGATCACGAAGCCGAGGGTGTACCCGAAATTTTCGACGAGCGGCCGCCACGGTTCGTTCGGCAGGCTTGCGCGTAACAGGCCGGTCGCGACGAGTGAAAACCCCATCGACAGTCCGGCGGCCAGCCCGGAGAATGCGAGGGCGAGGACGGGGCGACTCAACTCGAAATTCGCCTTCTCGGCGTACCGTTTCAAAGACCACGGCGGCGCGCAAACCGGCGCGCTTGTGAACCTCTTGTTCCTCGCTGCGTGTCAGTTGAACGGTCTCGCCCGATTCGCGGTGGGCCGCGCCTGACGCCGTCTTGCGGGAAGGCATGCCCTAGTCTACCCGCTTGCGATGGGTTTAGCCGTGCAACCGAGCGGGAATTTCATATAGGTTATGATGCGCGGAGAAGAGACCGTTCGGCCCTATGA
Organism: Vulcanimicrobiota bacterium; assembly: GCA_963815165.1. Lineage (GTDB taxonomy): Bacteria > Vulcanimicrobiota > Vulcanimicrobiia > Vulcanimicrobiales > Vulcanimicrobiaceae > Cybelea. The sequence goes on along the minus strand of CAWFFL010000002.1, from coordinate 77,211 downwards.
GTTGCGTGCCCAAGATACAAAAGCTTTGTTGCAGCGCTTGTACCGTCAGTTATCGTCCTTGGTTGTCGAAGAAGTCCACCTTGCAAGAATGGAGGCTTCCGAGCGCGCCGGGGCGGCGTTAGACGGTTTGCGAGGCCTTGCACTCGCGATGTGCTGTGGATTGCTGGCCGCAGGAGCCATTGCAGCCTGCACTATTGCCGCGCTCGCTATAGTGCTGCCGATTTGGCTTGCTGCGCTCGCGATCGGCGTTCTCTACGGAGTTGCTGCAATCGCATTCGGGCGCTGGGCGCAGCAGCGACTTGCGGCGGCGGCCGAACCTTCAACCTCGGCGATCGGATCGTTCTTTAGCTCACCCGCGAGTAAGTATACCGTAGCGGAGTTTGGCTCTCGGATCGAGCTGGAGCGCCGCGGCATTGACGAGACGATTGCGGCGCTCGAGCAGAAAAGCGATTTGCTACCGCCGCTGCGCGACTCGGCGCTCGCATTGGGTTCGCTGGGCGTTGCCGTCGGCGCCATTATTCGCAACGAGAAGTAGTCTCTGATACCGCCGCTCGCTTATCTCGAGCAGGCGGCGATCTTCTCGATGGTGGCCTTCGTCCCGTCGAGGTCGTGGACTTCTATGCTTTCGGCCGCGGCTTGCAGTCGCACAGGAATTCGTAGATGCTCGGATGCGGCTTCGACATTGCCTTCTTCACGCGTTAGCAGCTACGCGAAACAAACACTCACCGTGCCGACCGGCGTCAAATCGATCACCATTCTTGCCGACGGCGCTCGCGGCGCTGGCCATGCCTCGTGGATGGTAGCGCCAACCCTGATGTCGAGCCATTAGGACATAGGGTAGGAACGCAACTACCGAGAAGTTCGAGACTGGAGGGACTTCTGATGCGCTCTCTGGTTTTTATTTTCGCGTTGACCCTCGGAGCTACTGCAACGCTCAGCGCTCCAGCAAAATCGGATGAACTGACCTTGCCGCCGCAGCCGAAGATTCATCCCGCGGGTATCCCGGCCAATGCGCTGCTGGTTTCGCCGTGCATCGCCACGATGGGCGAGCACTGGGCCAATCCCAAGGATCTGCCAATGGGGCCGATCTACGGCACGTGGCAAGGCAAGCCCGTGTTCACCGAGATGATGATAACGGTCAGTCAGCTTCAGCAAGGCTTCAGTTACGCCAACATCCACGCGTTGCCCGGCTACACAATCGATCACATCGATTTCGAGTTCGAGCCGCATGGGCACCCGGGGCTTCCCGTACCGCACTACGATCTGCATGCCTATTACGTTTCGCCGGCGGTGCAGAAGGCGATCTGCCCGGATGGGATTCCCGATCCCGCAATGAAGGCCACGAACCAATAGCCTCGATTGCCGAGGGCTGCCACAGTACTCAATCGCGCAACCTTCCGGTTGAGTACGTGATTCCGACCTAGTCCGTTCGGGCCGAACTCCGCTTCTGCGCGACAACGGGTTGGGCATTACCAAGATCGGCTTCGTTGCGCTTTACGTTTACGCGATTATCTATGACCTGGGCTTAACTCCGCGGCGCTAATCCGCTCTTCGCCGCGACGATTCTGACCCGTAACGCGCTTACGCCACCCCAAACAGACCCCGAGGATTGAAAAAAGTCTGTCATTTTACGCAGGCCCTTTTTGGTCGAATCCGCGTCCTGCTCCAGAGCGAAAAAGATCTCCGCACACCCGTCGAACGTTAAACGATGGCCCGACTGGGCGAAGGAGCATAGGCGTTGTTGGATTTGCGTTTTGGCCACGCCTTTGGTATTGGACTGGCGGCCGCGTTGTTGGCCGGATGCGGGGCGCAGAATACAGCGCCTTTACCGCAGGGGACGCTTGCGCCTCAAAGGCATCGAGGGTCATGGATGCAGCCGCAGACTTCTAGTGAAAACCTGCTGTATGTATCTTCTCCAAAAACCAACGACGTTTACGTTTACTCATATCCTGGTGGCTCTCTAGTCGGGACGCTTACCGGCTTCGAGAACATTCTAGGTGCATGTTCCGACTCTGAGGGTGACGTTTGGATAACGAATTCCTACAGCCCATCGACTGGGAACGGGTATCTACTGGAATACGCGCATGGAGGAACCAGTCCCGTAGCCACCCTTCAAGACTCATCTTCGCCCCGCGACTGCTCGTGGGACCCGACCACTGGGAATCTTGCCGTAGCAGACTACTATGGGAATATCGCTCTTTATCCCCACGCGAGCGGTTCACCAACGTACATCTCGACGCCGGGAATCTCGAACATAAACTACATTGGCTACGATGGTTTTGGGAATGCTTATTTTGACGGATACAAACGCGATAAGAATAAATCTTGGATTCCCGCCGGGAGCTCAACTTCGATGAACTTCAAAGCGCAAAAATGGCCCAGTGGATGTATAGGTTGGGACGGGACATACGTGACTGCCTTTTCAGGCAAAGCCATATTACAGTATCGGTTCAATAATGGGAGAGCAGGTAAACCCGCAGGTACGGTTAAGCTCAATGGCGTTGACGCGGCAGGCTGTTTCACTTTTGCAACATCGTCGGTTGTCGTCACACAAGAGGCTGCTGGGAAAGTGGAGCTTTTTCACTATCCCCAGGGCGGGAATCCTACGGTCACGATTAGTGGCGTAAGCGACCCGTTTGGAATTGCTTATTCGGCCGCCGCATCCGCCGCTCGCCGCAAACGCTAGAACAGCCGATCGGAAGCGACTTGAATGGGGCGGCGTTCTTGAAGAGTAAATGCCGCGCCGCATTCCCGGCGTCTAATGCATAGGGGGCCACACCGCCACCAAAATCTGTGGGGCGACGAGCGACGATTTTTGCTTCTTGACAATCCTCGAAGTATCGTCCCCCGATGCCCTCCAGGAGTGGCGACGCCGCAAGCAATACCGATGTCGCGGCGCCCTGTTGCGGCGACTTTCGCCGATCCAACGGCGTCTGCAAGCCTCCTGTGTGCCTTTGTAGGTTGGTGGCGATCGCTCCCGGATTCAAAGCGTTTGCAAATATACCATCCATAGCCCATCGTCGAGTCGCCTCAACGGCAAGCAGTACCGCAGCCGTCTTCGATTGTCCATATGCGGCGAACGGCGTGTACGGGATGAAATTGAAGTGCAGATCGTCGAAGAACACCGGAGCGATCATGTTTGCACTCGAACTGACTGAAACGATGCGCGCCCGTTTGGCCGCAACCAGGGAATCGCGCAGTCCGATCATCAGCGCAAAGTGGCCGAGAAAGTTCGTGGCGAACTGCATCTCGAAACCTTCGGGCGTTCGCTGCAATTCAGGCAGGGCCATGATGCCCGCATTATTGACGAGAATATGGAGTGGTTCGGTCCACCTGCCAAAGGCGACGAGCCCGCCGAAGCGGGCCCGTCTTGCTCACCCCGTGACGCCGGCGAATTATGGCTTCGCGATGAGTAGGCCCGTCGGGAGTTCAACTCCGTTCGTGAGGGTCGCGTACGGTGTGTAGGCGCCCGGCATGTATGCGTAGACATCGTGCGTGTCGATATCCGACTCGACCACTTCAGCTTTCGGTTTTCCTTTGCGCTGCAGGCTGATCGCGTAGGGGTACCCGTTACCGGTAATCGTCTCGATCGGGCTCGTGGAACCGCCGAGTTGGTAGATGTTGATGACGTTGCCCGAGCCGCCGGTCTCCCACATGTCGCCGCTCTTCTGATTGATCGCCAGGCCGAGAGGCTCGCCGAGTCCCGATAAGCCCAGATTCGACACGCTCGATCCGCCGGCCGGAAGCTCGAAGACCGCGGTTGCGCCGAAGTCGGCGATGTACAGATTGCCGCTGCTGTCGAGCGCGAGCCCGAACGGATCTATCATCGGTGCGCCGGAGATCGTCTTCGACGGTGACGTGGTCCCGTATGCATACTCAGTGATGGCAGCCGGATAGTTGCTCACGTAAAGGGTGCCGCTTTTGTCGATCGCAAGCCCGAGCGGATTGCTAATGCCGTCGGTGATCGTTGTTTTCAGCGTCGTGGAGCCCTTTGCGTACTCCTCGACGTCGTTTCCGCCGCAGTTATCGGCAACGTAGAGGGTGCCTTTTTTGTCGAGCGCTAAGCCGTACGGACAGCCGGCCGCGACATGGATCGTGGCGATCGGCGCGGGGTTGCTCGCCAGGTCGGCGGTTTGATAGATGTTCACTGCCGCTTCTTCCTGGTCGGCCTCAAAAACCAGTGATTTCTTCGTGGAATATCCACCCGTCTGGGGTCTGACCCCGGCGCGCGGCATCGGTATAGCGAAGGGAACTCCGCGATGAACGAACGTCACCGCGTTCTGCGACGGTAGCGAAGAAGTTTGCGATGAGGTTCCGCCGCTGCACCCTGCAATTGCAATAAGCGCCGCGACAACAAGCGCGCGACGCATCGTCCCGTTCATAGAGCGCCTCCTTTTTGAGAGCAGAAAGGGCACTGGGGAAGCGGAAGCTTTTGCCGCTCCGCGTTGCCGTCTCCTCTTCTCGCCGGAAGCGGCCGATCGCCGCGCCGGCAGCGTAGAAGGCCTCGCGCTCGGTATCAACGTTGGGGGCGGTTCGACACCTGACAAACCCACGGTGACGCTCCGCCCCCGCTCGACCCTGATGAGATCAGTAGCACATGAATATCCGTCTAGCAGATATTCAAGCGTGCTACAAGCTATGGAAAAGTCGAGGAGCTACATCCGCGATCCTGACGGTTATTATCGAGGTCGGACAGAGCAGCGATCTCAAGTACGGTTAACGCTCGGCCCGGCGACTGGAGTCGCGATGATCAAGCGGCTTCGCAGGACCGATCCGCCGGTCGACACGATCGAGGTCGCGCGCTTCCTAAGTTGGAAAAATGTTGGTGCACGATCTCCGTGAAGGGCGCACGAGCGTCCGCATTGTGGAGATTGAAGCCTATCCGGTCGGCGTACCGCTGCCTTGTGTCGGCGACTACCCGAGTCGGCTTGAGCCGCGCGCGAGGCCGTCCTTGGCGCTTCTACGAGTGCGGCAGCAAGTTCGTAAGCTGTCGGCGCTACCTAAACGTAATCGGCGCGCGCGTTTACCTATCCCGTCGGACGGTCTTCGCGACATCCACGCGAGCCTATGCCTGCCCGATATCCGAAGCGGGACGAGGCATCGCGAAGCGCGAGATACCGCATGCGGCCGCGAGAAGATAGCCGAACGGCGTCAAAATGAAACTGGAGAGACGCTCGCTGGGGTCGGATTGAAGTAGGCCGAGAACGAGAGACACCGTGCCGATGACAGCCCCGGCCCACGCGAAGAGCAACAGCTGTCTGCGATAGGCCTTTAGAAAGCGCTCGCGGTCTCCTTCGAACCGCTTCGGAGTCCACCCCGAACGGATGCGGTTCACCTCAAACGGCGCATACAACGACGCTCCGAGCATCGCGAGGATGCCGATCAGCTGGAGCATTGACGGGACTCCTTTCGAGCGGGGGCAAAGGGCTGCCGGTTTCCCTTACCCAGCATTCACGAGATGAATTCGCTGATAACACATCTTAGCAGACATTGTCCAGATGACCGCGACTCTTCGTCGCCAGAATGCCGCCTCCCAGGCCAAGATGCGGGGTGACGCACTTGTTGCAAGAAGCGTACGCCGCGCGCCTTTTTGGAGTCCGCGGCGTAACTGATCCCGTCCATTCCCGACCGCTACGTTAGAAAGTGTTAGAAAATCCGCTCGGTGGGGCGGACTCATTCGCAAACTGGCGGCCTTCGTGGAAAGCCGATCGTTTAGGGATTCAATGCGGCCAGTGCAAGATCGCACGCCTGACGCTCCGAAAGGACCGCGCCGGCTGCGATACGAGCGGCTATCACGTCTTTGGAAAGATGCGTGCGTACCAGGCGTTCGAGGATCTCACGGCTGCGCCGGATGAATTCATCAGGCGGATGGTCGGAACGCTCGAAGCGCGCGTTGGTAAAGCCCATCAACGTTGCCGCTATTTCCCGATTGCCGGCGAGTGCGACGATCGGAACGATATAGTACCATGCCGTCGTCTCGCCGCGCGTTCGTTGTAGTACCCGTCGTGCGACGTCGGCGGCCTTCTTTGCTTCTCCGGCGAGAAGCCAGGCGACGGACAACATCTCGAGCCCCTGGATTTCGATCTCAGTCGCTTCACCAAAAGGGCCCACCCGCATCCGATCGACGATCGCAGCAGCCGCGCGAAAGTCGCCGCGCTCCATCTCGATTTGGTAGAGGCGAGGTAAGCACCGGCTGACGGCGTAGTAGTCATCGCCCAGGGCAGCGGCAAGCTCTGCGGACGCGATGCAATCGGTTTTTGCCTCGGGAAAACGCCCCTGCTCGATGCGCAAAGTCGCGCGGTTGATCAGAAATCCAGCGTACCACATCGTCGAGCGCATGCCTTCGGCTTCCAATAAGACGTCTGCGCGTTCGCACGAGGCGGACGCATCGTCGAGGCGTCGGTGCGTGCTGTAGATGTGCATTGCTGTCAAGTGAAAGATTGCTATCGAGCGCGCATCGCCGTGGCTTTCGAAGAGCGCTCGTGCACGATCGGCTGCCGCAAGTACTGCTCGCTCGTAGAACGCCGCTATCAGAAACGTTCGAAGCACCTCGGCTACTACGAGAGGGTGTCGCTCCTCGGAAATGCGCTCGAGCGTAGCATCCAACCAGCGACGGTGCTCCGAAAACAGGTGTGAGAAACGCCAAAGGCTACGGAACCCGGAGACGATGCGCCCGGCGATCGCGCGGTCGTCGTGCGAGGCGCTGTTAAGCGCCCATGCCATCGCGGCGCGGGCATTGTCGAGTTCGGCGATAAGGCCGAGGAAGGTTTGATACGACATTTGCTGGGCGACGGCGCCGGCGCGATCGGCGACCTCGGCGATCCACTGGCCGTGCCGGCGACTTGCGGTGATGCGCCGGCGAAGTTTATCGAGTTGATCCAGCCCGTAGGCTCGAACCGACTCCAGCATCGTGTATCGTACGCGATCTTCGGCATACACCGGCGTCACGAGCGATCGATCTGCAAGCGATGAGAGCACTTGGAGCACGCGCCCGCGCGGCTGCTCCACGCACACCGCCTCCGCTGCCTCGAGCGTGAATCCTCCGGCGAAGACACAAAATCGATAGAGCAAGTCGCGCTCGGGTTTCGAGAGCAAGTCGCAACTCCAGGCTATCGTCGCCATCACCGTTTGCTGGCGAGGCGGCAGGACGCCCTGCGAGCTGGGAAGTGCGAAGTGGTCATCGAGACGTTCACGGAGTGCACGTAGTCCGAGAAAACCTAGGCGTGAGGCGGCCAGTTCGATTGCCAGTGGAATTCCCTCCAGCCTGCGGCAGACGTCAACAATCATACTTACCGAATCGCTCGTGAAGGTCACCTGCGCGTCGCTCGACTCGGCGCGCTTGATGAAGAGATCGAGCGCTGCAAAAGTGCGTGCGTCGTCGAGCGTATCCGGCACTTCGGACGGAACGCGTAACGATGGAACACGATAGACGGCTTCGTCGCCGGCACGCAACCGCTCGCGCCCAGTTGCGAGGATCGTAATCGCGGAAGACGCTTGCAAGAGCAGGTGGACGAAAACGGCGACGTCCGAGCTCAGATGTTCGCAGTTGTCCAGAACGAGCAGCATTCGGCGTTCCGAGAGGTGATGCGCCAACACCTCGATCGTTTCGACACGCTGCGTCAACGGCGCTAGAACGGTCGACGCGATTCTCTCTGCGATGAAGGCACCGTCAGTAAGAGGAGAGAGGTCGACGAACCACACTTCGTCCCAGCGATCGTGCGCGAGACCACGCGCCGCCTCGATCGCCAAGCGGGTTTTCCCGACACCACCGGAGCCGGTGAGCGTGACCAAACGCGAGCCGGAAAGGAGATCGCGAACCGCGCCGATCTCGTCGTCGCGCCCGACGAACGAGGTGCGCTGATGGGGCAGGTGAACGTCGCGCAGCTCGCGCGCCTCGGATCCCGGCCGCGCACGTGCCCGAGCCGCCGCCATTTCGAGCTCATCGCGCTCGTTGCCGTCCAGGCCTAGCGCATCGGCGAGACGCGAAACGGTATCGCGGTACGGCGCCTGCCGGGTGCCTCGTTCGAGCGCCCCGACCGCGGTGAGGCTCAGGCTCGCTTTTTCCGCGAGCTCGCTCTGCGAGAAACCGAGCCGCAAGCGATGACGCCGCAACAGGTCGCCGAACCGGACGCTCGAGGCTGCCTTCGCCGTCATGCTCCCGAGCGGTTTCGCGCCAACTGTGCACATTACTGTAAGTATTGGCCGTATCGCGTGTTAACGCCGCGCGTTAGCATCGTCCCGTACGAAAGGAGCAACACATGCCTTCTATCACCACCAAAGACGGAGCACAGATTTTCTACAAAGATTGGGGTACGGGCCAACCCGTGGTTTTCAGCCACGGGTGGCCGCTCAGCGCGGACGCCTGGGACGAAACGTTGTATTTCTTCGCGTCGAACGGGTATCGCGCGATCGCGCACGACCGCCGCGGTCACGGCCGCTCGACGCAGACGTGGCAGGGCAACGACATGGACCGATACGCCTCGGATCTCGCCGAACTCACGGCGGCACTGGATCTCAAGGACGCCGTTCACGTCGGGCACTCGACCGGCGGCGGCGAAGTCGCACGCTACGTGGCTCGTCACGCCAAAGGGCGCGTTGTCAAGGCGATACTTGTGAGTGCCATTCCCCCGACAATGCTCAAAACTGACAAGAATCCCGGCGGTCTGCCGATGAGCGTCTTCGACGATCTCCGCTCGGCGTTAAAGAAGGATCGCGCGCAGTTCTATCGAGACATCGCGCTACCGTTCTACGGTGCGAACCGCAGCGGTTCGAACGTCTCGCAAGGCGTGCTCGATGCGTTTTGGTCGTGGAGCATGCAAGCCGGATACGTCGGCTCCTACGACTGCATCAAAGCCTTCTCTGAAACCGACCTTACCGAGGATCTTCATATGATCGACGTGCCGGCCCTGTTCATCCACGGTAGCGACGATCAAATCGTGCCGATTGCTGACGCATCCGAACTTGCCGTGAAGCTTGTCAGGAACGCTACGCTGAAAGTCTATCCCGGAGCGCCTCACGGTCTTTTCGCGACGCACCGCGAACAGTTTCACGACGACTTACTCGCGTTCGTAAAATCATGAATCGCCGGGAACTCCCGTCGGCGCCGTGGCTTGAAATCGACTTAGCTTCCGGCGGTAGGGCCAAGACAGGGCCCCGAAAGTGGCCCTGTACGAACCGTACCCGTGCGGAGATAGTCGCGACCGCCACGGCGTCGGCAGTTTCGTTTACCGCCCCCGAATCACTCTGACGTCTTATCCAAGGAGAACGCACTATGAATGGCGCGACAATAAGGGGTAGCCAATACCCGTTTGATGAGACCATGGCGCGGCTAACGAACGCGATTTCGGCGGGCGGGAACACGATTTTCGCGGACATCGATCAGAGTGCCGCTGCGAAGAGCGTTGGACTCACACTTCGGCCGACACGTCTCCTCGTTTTCGGCAATCCTACGGGGGAACTCCGCTGATGGAGGCGTTTCCACTGGTGGCCCTCGATCTTCCGCTGAAGATCGTCGTGTGGGAAGAAAGCGGAAAGGCTGTGCTCGCGTATGCTGCGCCGAGCGCAATTGCGGCCCGTTACGACGTGACCGTCTACAGGGACAAGGGCGTTTAGTGTTGGAGTTGCACTCTTTATAGAGTTTCCAAACGATTGGGATAATGAGAAGCACGAAACTGTGCTAAGGGTGTGCAGACCTGATGGTTCTACAGCGTCGTCTGGAGGCAATGCCCTCACCGTGCCTGGCTTTATACAGGTCGTGAGGGTCGCAGGAACGCCCGAGGATATACCAACGACAGTTAACTTTGGCGTTTCGTTTGCGGGGATGAGCCTGGAACCCGGAAGGTACTATTGGGAGTTCCTGATCGACGGTCGTAGCGTTGCTCGTAAGCCGTTCCATGTTACGGCTGTGCCCGCGATGCAAGCATAGACGCAAACGGTGGGATTCTCAAGGCTTTGACAGCCAGGCATGGCAACCGAACGGCAACCGCGGCGAAACCGGACGCCCAAAAATCCTTACGGTATATAGCGTTTTGAAATAGCCCCAGCGGGATTCGCACCACTTCTCGGGGGTTCCGGAGAGTCCCGTCCGCTACCGATCCGTGTTATTCAGCGAGGCTTCTTCGTCGCGCCCCGGGCTGCCGCATCGAATCACGAACTTGATAAAGAGTCGCGAGCCATGATGATGCTCACCCTAGTGCGTGAGCCTGGGCGATCGCCTCATCTTCAGTCATTGTCGCGCCGGCGGCCCTAAGGTGCGCGAGCTCATCGGCACCGATCAGTTTGCGAAGCGCGGCAAGCGCGCGATCGCGCTCAGACGGCAGCCCGAACACATCCGGTATCCCCAGTGCAAGAAACTGAGCCTCGACGTATCCGAAGAGGCGCGCGATGGCCGCATAGTCCGTAGAAGCCGGTCGACCGGTGGAGGCGCGCGCTTGCAGCGCTATAACAGCGAGTTGTTGGAGGGAGATTGTCTCGAACACGAGGTGCCGAAGCCCATGTGCGACTTCGACAGTCTCCTCTGCATAGTGGACGCGCGTGGCCGTATCGACCGAGCGCAATAAGGTACTTCGCCGAGTCACCTAGGGCGGTAGTGAGGCCGCGCAACGCTGAAGAACCAAGTGCGCGATACTTCGCAAGCGCGTCGGTTATGAGCATCAGCGCCGTTTCTAAATTGCCAGCGTCATACTCATTTGAGGCAAGACTTGCCACGATGGACGCCGCGAGAGATTCCGCCCCCAACATTTCCGCCAGCGCCAGCGCTTCGCTGTAACAAGTACGAGCTGCGGCGAAATCAGCCATAAAGGATAGGGCGTCCGCGATGTAACGCAAGGTCTCGGCGACGAATCGACGCTTGTTGAGCGAGCGCGCGATCTCTAGGGCCTCTTGCAGCAGGGGCACGGCATCCCGCGGCCTTCCAAGGACCCCGAGCCAGTGTGCCGCCAAGCTTTGCGCCTGAGCGATTCCGAACTCATCATTGAGTTCACGATATCGCAGCAGGGCACGCTCGGCTGCCGCTAACGCCGTTTTGGGTTCTGCAAATTGCCCTACGAGCTCTGCCTCTGCGAGAAAGAGCTGCGCCTCCAGTGGAGGCGGAGTTTGTTCGTCAACAAGTTCCGCGGCTAAACGCACCCAGCGAAGTCCGTCAGGCGACGGAAAGATTCGACCAATGAGCTGCAAGGCTGCAAAGCGTTGACCCACTAGAACATCGCCGCGTTTCGCGAGTGCCCACTCCAGGGTCGCGCGCCAGTTTTCTAACTCTACTTGCGCCTGGGCGAACCATTCCCGATCGGGCGTCGCATCCCACGCCCGTTCAAGCCGCTCGGCTACCTGTAAGTAAAAAAGCGCATGCCGCCGGGCAACGCCTTCCCAGTTATTGCGCTCGACCAGCTTATCCCGCGCATATTGCCGCGATGATTCCAGAAGCCGATAACGCGGCTGGGTGCCGGCCAACTCTGCGACCAGCAAAGACTTCGTCGCAAGGGCTTCGACGAGGTCAACTACTTCGATGTCGCCTTCATCGTCGGATGCGCACACAGTGGTTGCCGCCTCGAGGGTGCAACCACCCGCGAAGACAGAGAGAGACTCGAAGAACCGTTGCTCGCGTTGGGTCAGCAGGTCATAACTCCAGTCGATCAGCGCGGTCATCGTCTGATGCCGTGGTAAGGCCCTGGGGTCGCCCCCCGTGAGTAGGCGGAAGCGCTGGTCGAGGCGCTCGGCGATCTGATCGGGCGCGAGCACGCTCACGCGAGCTGCAGCCAGTTCGATCGCTAGTGGAATTCCATCCAGGCGACGGCAGATCTCCGCAACGCGCGGCGCATTGTCGTCAGTTAAGGTAAAACTCGCGTCGACCGCAAGCGCTCGATCGACGAACAGCGCGACCGCGCCATATCGCAAAGCTTCGCGCGCGGCCTGGCAGGAAGCGGGTGGAACCTCAAGTGATGGCAGTCGATAGATCCGCTCGCTGGGAATGCCTAACGGCTGCCGGCTGGTCGCGAGAATGCGAACCTCGGGACACGAAGCAACGATTGCACCGGCGAGATCGCGCGTCTCGGCGATCACATGCTCGCAGTTATCAAGGATAAGCAAGAGTCGCCGCGCCTTGAGGTACGCGGCGATCACTTCTAAAGGCGGCGCAATCGTCGAACGAACCTGCAGGGATGCCAAAACCGTGCTCGCCACGCGCATTGGGTCCGCAAGCGCAGCCAGATCGACAAGCCACACACCGCCCGGACTGCCGTCGAGTACATCACCGCCGGTCTGCACCGCCACGCGCGTCTTCCCGACTCCCCCGGCCCCAACGATCGTCACGAGCCGGTGCTCTCGCAGAAGCGCTACAATCTCAGAGCGCTCGCGCTGCCGCCCAATGAAAGATGTCAATTCCGCTGGGAGATTGTGTCCCGAAGTCGCTTCCGCGTTGGGACGGACCAGCCTTAATAGCGATGTATTTAGCGCCTCACGCCGCTCTCGTTGACGTGATGGATGTGCAATGCCGACGGCGCTTGCAAGAAGGGCTTCACGTTCCGGCGATAACCTTAGCGCGCGCCCCAGCAAGACAACTGTTTCCCGATATGGTCGCGTTCGGGCTCCGCGTTCGAGCGTACTGATGGCCTCCACGCTCAGTTTCGCCCGCTCGGCGAGCTCTTGCTGCGTCATCCCCGCATCGAGGCGAAACTGCCGCAGCAGCGCTCCGAAGTGGGGTCGACCAGCAGCTTCCATCGCACCTCCAGTCGGCAGCCGAACTGTACGGATATCTGTACGGGTATCCCTGGACTTCTTCCCTCCGCCGGCAGACAATCATGCGAGGAGCCGGTAACGCCACCAAAGGCGTTCGACCTCGACGCTTTCCCGACTTCATTGAGGAGAACTCCCCCATGCGTATTTATAACCCAGCGGGTCGTGCGCTCACCGCATTAGTTGCACTCGCAATGCTGGGCGGTTGTTCCGGCGGCAACGGCTCTCCGCCGCTCATTCCTTAGAGACACGCCGTTAACTCGGAGCTATGCGGCACCTCTCGTGCCGATTGGAGAATGTCTTATGTCAGTTCCATTACGACCTACTTACGTTCTAAGCGGAGCCGCAGCAGTTGCTCTATTAGCCGGCTGCTCCCAGGGCGCCGGGATACCAGGATCCCAGCAGCTCATCTCGCAGAGCGAGACTCAACGGATCGGCGCCGCCGCTGATCACCGCAACGCTATTCCCCCCAGCAAGCTGCAACCAATTCGCAGAGACGTCCAGCCCGTAAAGGCCTTTTTTAGTCCGGCAATCAAGGTCGCCGGGGCCAAACGTTTCATTTCCGACTTTGTCCGCAACACCGTCTATATCTACGCCCACCGCAATCGCATCGCGGCGCTGAAGGGGTTCACGAATCCGTCCGGTCTTGCCACCGATGGGTCCGGCAACCTCTACGTCGCGAACGAAGGCGCCGCCAACATCCTGGTATACGCCCCGCCGTATACTGGGGCACCGACGACGCTGAACGATTCAGGTCAATTCCCCGCAGACGTCGCCGTCGATAGCCACGGCAACGTCGCTGCTTGCAGCTTGGGGTCGCCCTCTTTCGGCGCGGGTGGCGTCAGCTTCTACTCGGCCGGCTCAACCAATCCGATGAACACGCTTTCAAGCGCCTCACTTCGGGAAGTCTACTTCTGCGCGTTCGACGCTAATGGAAACCTCTATCTCGACGGCCTCGATCCGACCTATTCCTTTTTCGTTGCCGGCGAGATTGTCGGTGGCATCAGCGGCACAGCAATCACGACACTGACGACGAGCAACACGATCTTGTATCCCGGCGGCGTTCAAGTGACGACAAACGGGCAGATTGCATTCATGGATCAGGGTCCAGGACCGGCCATTTACACGTACAATCCACCGGTGAGCGGCTCGCTAGGCAGCCCCGTGGCGACGACGCCTCTCGCGGGCGCAAGCGATCCGGTCACCTTTGCATTCGACAAGCAAATGGCGGATGTGTTTATTGCCGATGCTGGGCTAGTTTCAGCGACAGAATACGCCTACCCAAGCGGCGGATCTCCCATTTGGAGCCACGAGTTGCCACATGGCGGCCTTCCAATCGGCGTCGCAATGACGCCCACCGAACAGTACTAAGGAGCTCATATGCGTATTCCATCGCCGACTAGCGTTTTAGCGACGACCGCGGCTTTCGCGGTACTCGCGGGTTGTTCGGGAGGCGGTTCGCCAATTGCCCCGGTGGCGCCAGGTCGAGGCGCGGGCAACATCATGCAGCGCTCCGCGCCCGCCGGTTCAAGCCACCGTACGGCAATGAAAACTTTCATACATCCCGAGGCCCTCCGCAAACCGCTGATTTTCGTATCGGACGAGTTGAATAACGTCGTCAACATCTACTTGCAAGCACGCAAGAACCAGCAAGTGGGCCAGATTACGGGTCTCTCCTTCCCCGGCGGCCTCGCAACCGATGCTGCCAGGAACTTGTACGTCTCGACTGAATTTCCGCTCACCGATCCCGCTGAAGTCTCGCGAGTTCTTATCTACGCCCCGCCCTACACGAAGGCTCCGAAGGTCCTCTCGGTTGCGGACTATCTTCCAGTTGACGTCGCGGTCTCACCGCAGGGCGTCGTGGCTGTTGCAAATATCGCCAACTCTGTCTTCGCCGTGGGAAGCGGGAGCGTTACATTCTTTGCCAAGAACGCAACGCAACCGTGTGTAACGGTTCCCTATTCTGGGTACCAAGTGGATTCCGACGGATTTGATGAGAACGGAAATCTATACGTAAGAGCATTCTCGTTTTACAGCCGTGCGGCTTTCATTTCCGAAATCACCGGTGGTTGCAACGCAACCGCGATTACACCGCTGACGACAACGAACACGATAGAAGCTCCCGAGACAAACGGCATCAAAGTTGACAAAGCCGGTCGAATTGCCATTATGACTACGGCCGGCCCGTACTACGACAATATCGATACGTACAATCCGCCGGTAAGCGGTTCTCTCGGAAGCCCCGTTTCGGTTACCCCTATCACAACTTTGCCGTATCCCCAGAACTTCGCTTTTCTAGCATCGGGTAAGTACTTCTATACGGCCGAGATTCTGTCTGGGCAAGGTTACGCTCGCGAGTATCGCTACTCCGTCGGCCCGGCCAGCGGCGTGCCGATCAACACAATCTACGTCGGTACAGCAACGACCGGTGGCGTGGCCGTCACCCCGCCCGTTATTCCATAGGGTGGAACCGTCCCGTCGATTCGGCGCGACCGTGCTGCCGTAACGCCGAACGGCTACTGACGTTCCACGTCTTTTGGCCGAGAGGGATGCATGAGCCCTGTCATGTTTTATGTCATCGTTGCGGCTATATCAGCCGGACTAGCCGCGATGGGTTATGCCCGTAAGAACAAACCCCTGATGATCGTTGGCCTGGTCTTCCTTGGCCTCGACGCATTTTTCTTCGTGGCTACCTCGTGGTTTGCCCGAGCGCTTTATGCGTTGCACTCGAAGCAAAAGCCCCCTCGATCGCTCACGGGGCCTTGCGGCTTGCTACAGTGACAGCTCTCAGGTGTACGAGGGCAGGGGGCGTCTCACCGCGCTTTATTCGAGGCGCCGCCAATCAGCGGGCAACAGTCCAAACTCAAACTCTGCTCGTTCCATCGCTGCGGCGATCGAATCGTGATAGGTGTCAGTCTGCTCACCCCATTCTCGTCTAGGTACAGCAGATAATAGCCGGTACCGTCAGTAAACTGCGCAATCTCTAAGGAGCGCGGTGCTGGTAAGAGACTGCCGCTGCATTCAGGCGCGACGACCGTATCAGAACCTGGCGCTTCGACTCAAACAGCGTGCGCAGTGCCAAAGCCCGTCGAGCTTCCGCCATCCTGCCGACGTTGCAGGCTTGCCGAGCACTGCTCGTTCCGTGCATTCTTGGCCGCGCTTGTGCGTCTTATTGTTTCGACAATCCGTCGAGGGGCACTCACACTTTGTTGGTGCGTCAGGCATGCTCCAACGATTCGCGAGCGCAAACGAAGAAGCCCCCGCGATCGCAAGGGCTGCCTTACACTGACTTGTGCAGTGGCTTAATCAGCTTCTGTCCGAACCGAAGCAGCCTCGCGCATTAGTCCAAGACCTATTCCGAGCGAGGGTCGTGCTCGCTGACCGCAAGGCAGCCGAAGCGCTGAAGTTCGATCTACGAGCTTGTTATCACACCGGTCTCGATCGAAAAGCGCGACCGCCCGAATCCGCACGACTTAAGTCCAGGCGGTTTGCGAACTTCCGACGTATTCGCCTCGCCCCGCTGTGCAGACTCACCGCGAAGGGCGTTCGACTACCCGCCGGGCGGAATCATTATCCCGGCATAGATGGAGACGCCTTCATTTCCCCCAAGCCCAAGAGTCGGTTTGCAGAACAACGCGACGAGTACCTACGGTACCACGCGGTGGGAACAAACTTCGTCGGGGCGCGTTTGGTTAGAGATGTCGAAAGTAAACGATTGAGAACAAACAGACCAATGCCGCTACCTGCAGGCACAGTACCTCGGCTGCAGCTAGGGGGCGCTTAGGAAGCCACGACACGGCAAAGGCTCCAATAATAACGACCTGCACCGGCATCAATATCTGAAACAGATGCGCGACTGTCCCTTCGTCAGGCTGTCGTATAGCTGTACCCCGTAGAAGCCCGACGGTTGGAGGTACTAAGAACGCCGCGGAAATCAATACTGGCAGGAAGCCGTCGGGCGCTTTAACAGAGCCAGCATGTTTCACTTTGTACCGCAAAGTAACTTGCATTGCAAGACTCTACCCTGGCGATCAAGGGCGATCGCCTGTAGCGAGCGTCGTCGCTCGCGTTAGCTACGCGGTTTCTGAACACTTCAGGCAGTTACTTCGGCCTGGAGTTCTCCGTCAATCGACCGGCGGTAGATAACCGAGCGCCATTTGCGCCTGTACTCGGACCGAGGCACCGAGCCGGCGGACGCCTTCGGGAACCTCGTCGGCTATTAACGATAAGGGGTCCCCTGTTGCACATTTGTCGCGTGGAGCTGGAGCGTGTCGTAAAAACTTTGTAAAATAAGGAGAATTTTAGCCCCAGCGGGATTCGAACTCTCAGCCAGCGGTCCCGGCCGATCCCTGGCAATACTGAAAAGATTTATCGCGCATGGTTTCCGGCGCGTCGCCGTACCCAGCGCTCCCATCTGATTCCGGCCGTTTCCGACCGCTCGGTGACAAACCTGTGACAACGTGACTCTTCGCATTGTCGGTCAGACTAGCTGGCCGAGTCGAGGTAGCGGTTGAATGCAGCGGTCTTGAAATGCACACCGTTCATCTCGATAAGAGCCGCCAAGTGCCGGGAGGTGCGTGGAAGGTGAGTTACCGGGACTCAGCGATGTCTGCACGGAGTAATCCTGTGAGCAAATGGTGAGCAAAACGTGGTTTGCTCACACGATTCCGTGCGAACGGGAAGGGAATGCGAACTTCGAATTTCTCGCTGCTAAGGCAATTTGGGCGTTTAGGGGAGGCGTTTACTTTGTGGGCATTGCGTGGTCGTCCGCGATGCATCGCCGGGTACGCCGCTCCATCGACTCGGGCGCCGCGAGTCGCGGAACGACCACTTGCAGCAGCCGCAGCGAAAGCGATGTAACAGCCTCAGTGAAAGCGGTATAGCAGGTTCAGCTGGCCGTCGGTTGTGATGCTGTACACGGCTCCGCAACCCTTCGGGTGACCTAGCTGGTCGCAATGTATCGGGTGGCCGCCGCCAAGCCACGTCGTGCCATAAAGCAGCAGCTGCTAACGCGGCTGCGAACGCAGGGTGTGGAGGTTCGAGATCGACAGCTGGGATCATAACGTTTAGAGTGCCCTTGCCCCCGTGACGGCCGCGGCGATTCGCGGTACTCACCGACGCCTGGGAGTGTGTTTATTGGTCAGCCGGTCAAGGCGTTAGAGTGAAGACGGTTCCATAGTCGCAGTCTTGACTTGCTGATCTAGGACAACTTGGCTCCGAGATGCCACCCTCGTAGGTTGTTCCGTAAAGCGTGCCCTTGATGGCTACAAGCTGCGCATACGTATATGCTCCGTCGTTTTGATAGTCCTCACCAAAACTATGCAGGACCGTCTCTGTACCACTCGTGGCGATACTGAAGACTGTTCCGTTATCCGCAGCGCCTCCCGCATACGTGGTACCGTAGAGCAGCCCTTTGAGCGTGGTGAGGCCGGCCATCGGGTTTGTCCCGTCGGAACCGTTGCTATCAAAACTGTGCAATACTTGCTCATTCGCGCCAGTTGTACTCATGCTGAAAACCGTGCCAGCCTCATACTCGCCGCCCAAGTAAGTAGTGCCGTACAGATTTCCTTGTTCTGCGATAAGGGCTGCCACGGGAGCGTGCCCGTCAGGCGCGCTCGTAAAGCTGTAAAGAACAGTTTCCGCTCCTTCCCGTGTAATACTGAAAACTGTGCCTGCACCGCGGCCGCCGATTTCTGTCGTCCCGTAGAGCGTGCCGTTCACATTGATCAACTCCGCCGCTGGATATGCGCCGTCCGGGTTGCTGCTGAAGCTGTGCAGGACGTTCTCCCCGCCGCCGGTACCAATCGAAAATACTGTCCCCTCACCGTACATACCCCCTTTGGACGTGGTGCCGAACAGGGTACCGTTCACGTCAGTCAAGCCCGCGACGGGAGACGCACCATCGGCGCCGCCGGAAAACGAATACAATACACGAAACCCTTTGCCGCTCTTACCTATCTTGAAAATGGTCCCATAGCCTCCAGAGCTTCCGTAAAACTCCGGGCCTGCCGACGTGCCATAAAGTGTTCCTCCAATAGAGAGTAAACGAGCCACTGGGAACGCACCGTCTTTGTGACCGGTGAAGCTATGCAAGACCTTTTCGTAGCCACTCTTAGTGACGCTAAAGACGGTGCCATAGCCGTAAGCCCCGCCAAGTGTCGTCGTGCCGTAGAAAGTTCCATCGACTGTGATCAACCCCGCGCGGGGGCTGCCGCCGTCTAACGCGTAAGCGTTGATCCCAAAGCTGAACAAGACGCTGTATGCAGGAATGTGAGTCTTGGGCGGCACCGCACCGTTGGGCCGACTGGCTGTGAGCGGCAGCGATCCGGCTTGGGAACCGCAGCTCACAAGCTCAACCGCGCAAAACGCGAGCGCCAGCAGCAAGCACCAGCAGTTTGTAGTAATACGAGAAGGAGGGTTCATCACTAGATTCCTCGTTACGTTGAGTTATGATCAAGCTCGCAGAGGCCGGTGTGCCGATCGAGGTGATTAGCAGCCGCCTGGGTCACAGCTGCATCAGCATCACGGTCGATCGGTACCTCACCGTCTATCAGGAGCGAGACGCCGCCGCTGCGGCCGCCTTCGAGCGGCTCGTGGCATAGTTATAATGAAAGCCGATGTGACAAAAATGTGACAAATCGGCTTTTCTACACCCGGTCATGCGCCGGAAATCCTTGCAAAATAAGAACTTTTCAAATAGCCCCAGCGGGATTCGAACCCGCGTTACCGCCGTGAGAGGGCGGCATCCTAGGCCTCTAGATGATGGGGCCCTGGCTCCCGGGGATGGGCTCGAACCACCGACATGCGGCTTCAGAGGCCGCCGTTCTTCCAGCTGAACTACCCGGGAAGGTCGCGACGATTATACTACAGAGAGGACCTCGGCTCTTGCCACGCCCCCTCGCTTGAGATTTCGGCCGCTAAAGGTCTCCGTTTGGCTATGACAGTTTGGGCAGAGCATCCGCAGGTTTTCAAGCCGGTTATCATTCGATACGCCGTTTATGTGGTCCAGTTGCATGCTGAGTGCTCGGCCTTGCCAGTCCGTCAGCCCGCAGGACTGACAACTATTCTCCAGGAGTCCCGCCTTGATAAGTCTCAGCTTAACATGCTTGCGGTTTCTTCTCGGATCGGAGAGCAGTTCGGCAATCGTCATGCCGAACCGCCGAGGTTTGATTTCACCGCGGCGCACTGCATTCGTCCACGAAGCTGCGCAGAAGTTAAATCTTTTCTTGCACTGCCGATAACTATGGCCGTGGTCGTAGTAAGCTTGGATCTCCGCCCAATCGTACTTCCGACGCCGGTCCGGGAACGGCGATGCGACGGTTCGTAATTTTCCGCGTTGTATGGCTTTGATCCAAGCCGTGTGTGTAAAACCAAATCGGTGCGCACATTCCACGAACCCGTGACCTTCATCGTGATACAACTGCACCGCGAGCCAATCGTGCAATTTTCGAGGCATTCATTGATGCTGCGCAATCTATGTGCCAACTGTATGGCATTGAGACAAACGCTATATGCGAGCCACCATTCGACTTCGCTCAGGATGACATGTTTTCCGCTCAGGATGACACCGTCGGAACCGAAGCGAAAAGGTAAAGCAATGCAAGCGATTGTGCTCGTTGGGGGCGAAGGGACGCGGCTGCGGCCGCTGACGTACGGCACGCCGAAACCGATGGTGCCGATTATGAACGTGCCCTTCCTTGCTCGAACGCTCGAACGTCTCTACGCTGCAGAGATCCGAGATGTAATTCTCGCCGCGGGGTATATGCCGCAGGCCATCGTCGACTACTTCGGCGACGGCTCGCAGCTCGACATGAACGTTACGTACGTGATCGAGGAATCGCCGCTCGGCACCGCGGGCGCCCTCAAAAACGTCGAGCCGCACATTACCGGCTCGTTCTTCGTCCTCAACGGCGATATCCTGACAAGTCTCGATCTGCGCGCGATGCGAGAATACCACCACCAGAAGGGCGGGATCGGCACGCTGCACTTGATTCGCGTCGACGATCCGTCGCCGTTCGGCTGCGTCGTGCACGACGCAACCGGACGCGTCGCTGCGTTCGTCGAGAAACCGCCGAAGGGGCAAGAGCCGACCAACGAAATCAACGCCGGCACATATCTGCTCGAGCGCGAGATCCTCGATTACATTCCGCCGAATCAGTTACGTCTCGATCGAACGCGAAACGTTTCCGCAAATCATCGAAGCGGCAAAGCGCTCTACGCCTACACTACCGACGATTACTGGCTCGATCTCGGAAGGCCCGAGCAATATCTCGCGGCGCACCGCGACGTGCTCAGCGGCGCGATGCCGCTTGCGGTCGAGCCGGGCCTTAGCGGTAACGGCAGCGACGTGCTGCGTGGCCATCCGGGAATCATTCCGCCGGTGCATGCCGATGCCGACGTCGTTGTCGACGCGAGCGCGAAAGTGGGTCCCAACGTGGTGCTCGGCAAGGGCTGCAGCGTCGGGGCGGGCGCGCTGATCCGCGAATCGGTGCTCTGGGAGCGCGTCAGCGTCGGCGCCGAGGCGATAATAGAAGAAGCGATTATCGCCAGCGGCGTGACGGTCGGCCCAAAGGCTCGAATCGCCAAGGGGAGCGTGATCGGACACGATGTCTCGATCGAGCCGGGCGCGGTGCTCGAGCCGGGTGCCCGGCTGGGTCGCCGGCCGAAGGATAGCAGGCTAGCAAGGGAAGGCACGGTTTACCGCGCATCTGCCGCGGGGTAGACTGAGGTCCTAGAGTGGAGGAGACCGTCGCCTACATGCCGCCCCGCGCGCTTATTCTTAGGTTCTTATCCGCCCCGCGAATGCGGGATTGCCACGTTCACCAAAGATATGGTGGACGCATACGACCGCGCCTTCCGATTGTCGCACGCCGGTCATTGCGGTCGACGAACCCGGCGCGCGAGGTGCGCCGCTATCCGCCCGAAGTCATCGGCCGCATCTGCGAGCAGGATCGCGCAAGCTATGCGGCTGCCGCCGAGTTCGTCAATCGATATCCCGTCGATCTCGTCAACATTCAGCACGAGTACGGCCTTTTCGGCGGCGAGCGCGGCGAGTGGCTTGTCGATTTTCATGCGCGCCATGGAAAAACCGGTCGTGCTCACGCTGCACACCGTGCTGCCCGAACCCGACGAGACGTATTTGCGCGTGACGCGCGAGCTCTGCGCGCACGCAACCAAGGTCGTAGCGCTCTCCGAAACCGGACGTGCGCTACTCGAACGCGTCTACGGCATCGACCCCCGAGCAGTTCGAGACGATTCATCACGGCGTGCCCGACGTGCCGTTCCAAGATACGTACGCTGCCAAAGCCTCGTTGGGCATCGGACAGCGAACCGTCATCTCGACGTTCGGTTTGATCAGCCGCGGCAAAGGTCTCGAATACGCGATCGAGGCGATGCGCGGCGTCGTCAAACGTCATCCCGAGGCGCTCTATCTGATTCTCGGCGAGACGCATCCCGTCGTGCGCCGGCAAGAGGGCGAATCTTACCGCGAATCGCTGCACGCGATGGTCCACGAGTACGGGCTGCACTATAACGTTCAGCTCGTTGACAAATACCTTGACTTCGACGAAGTCGTGAGCTACCTCGCCGCCACCGATATCTATCTGACGCCCTATCTCAATCCGGCGCAAATCGTCAGTGGTACGCTCGCGTACGCCGTCGGCTGCGGCAAAGCGATCGTCTCGACGCCCTATCTCTACGCGCAGGAGCTGCTTGCGCACAATCGCGGTTTCCTCTGCGAGTTTCGCGACGCGGCATCGATTACGCAGCGGCTGAATATGTTGCTCGACGATCCGGCGCTTCGCCGTGCAACCGAACGGCGCGCCTATCGCTTCGGACGCCAAATGACGTGGCCGCACGTCGCAGCGGCTTACGGCGATCTTTTCAGCGAGCTCGTGTCCGCGCGATCCGCTCGAACTGGTGAGCTCTGCCTAAAGCCCGAGCCGCCCTCCCGACGCCGCCCCTCGATCACCTCGTCGTCCTATCTGACGACGTTGGCGTCATTCAGCACGCGCTCGAAAACGTGCCGAACCGCAAGTGGGGATACTGCACCGACGACGTCGCGCGCGCGTTCATGGTGGCGCTCGCGCATTTGCGCCTGGCGCCTTCCGACAAGACGAGTCACGCGTCTCGCGTCGATCTACTTGGCCTTTCTGCAGCACGCGCAGCTGGATGACGGGCGCTTCCACAACTTCATGGACTACGACCGCCGGTGGGCCGACGAGATCGGCACGCACGATAGCAGCGGGCGCGCGATATGGGCGCTTGGTTATGGCGTTGCCAATGCGCCGTCGCAAACGTGGCGGCGCGTCTGCACGACGCTGCTCGACAACGCGCTTCCGTCGCTCGATGCTTGGAGTACATACGTTCGCGTGCGTACGCCGCGACGGGCTTCGCCCACGCTCACAGCGCCGCGAAGGACGCGAAGTACACTGCAGCGCTGCGTCACCTCGCCGATGAGATCCTCGCTTCGTACGAAGCTACGACGATGCCCGATTGGCGCTGGTTCGAAGAAATCATGACGTACGACAATGCGCGCCTCCCCGAAGCGCTCATTCGCGCAGGCCAGGCCTTGCAGGAACCGCGCTACGGCGAAGCCGGCTTGGCCGCGCTGCACTTCTACGAGAGCGTTACGATGGAGAACGGCGTTCACGTCCCGATCGGAAACGAGGGCTGGTACCCGCGCGGCGGTACTCGCGCGCGCTACGCGCAGCAGCCGCTCGAAGCGTGGGCGATGGTCGACGCCGAACTCGCGGCATTCGACGTAACGGGCGACGCGCGCCGCGTCGAGAGCGCGGAAATCGCGCTGGAATGGTATTACGGCAAGAATTCGCGGGGCATTGTGATGGCGAACGGGGCGGATGCTTCGACGGCTTGGGCGAATCGTCCGTAAACGCCAACATGGGTGCAGAATCGACGCTCGCGCTGCTTTCGGCAGCCTACACCATGGCGGCTCGACGGGCTCGGGTTCTGCGCGCGGTTCGCTAAACGCTGCGGCAAACGTCGCAGAACAGGCAACCGTGCTGCCTTTGGCGAATCGCTATAAATGCTGCTGCAAACGGAAATTCTCAACGACGCGCAATTAGCCGCCGTTCGGCAGAGCGATGGCCCCGTATTGATTTTCGCGGGCGCTGGAAGCGGTAAAACCCGCGTTTTGACGCATCGCATTGCCTATCTGCTCGGCGAACTGAAAGTTGCGCCCGAGCGCATCCTTGCCGTTACGTTTACCAACAAGGCGGCGGGCGAGATGAAGTCTCGTTTGCAGGCGATGGTAGGTCCTGTTGCACGCGACATCTGGGTCGGCACGTTTCATTCGATGTGCGTTCGCATATTGCGGCGCGACGGTGCACGCATCGGCATCGGACGCAGCTTCGCGGTTATCGACGACTCCGACCAGCGCCAACTCGTCAAGGAGATTCTCGACGATCTCGATTACGACGAGCGGCACCTCTCCCCGGGAGCCTGCCTTGCGGAGATCGACAAGGCGAAAAACGCCCTGATATGGCCCGAGCAGTATCGCGCAAAACCAAACGTCGTTCATCGGCGAGCGTATCGCCAACGTCTATACGGAATACCAGCGGCGGCTTGCCGAGTCGAACTCGCTCGACTTCGACGATTTGATCGTTCGTACGATCGATTTGCTCGAGCGCGACGAAGAGGTCCGTAGGAAATATCAACAGCGCTTTGAGTACGTTCTCGTCGACGAGTACCAAGACGTGAACGCGGCGCAATACCGTCTCGTCGCACTGCTCGCGGGATATCACGGCAACATCACCGTTGTCGGCGACGACGACCAGTCGATCTATTCGTGGCGCGGCAGCGACTATCGGATGATTTTGCGCTTCGAAGAAGACTTCCCCGGATCGCGCATCTTCAAGCTCGAAGAGAACTATCGCAGCACGGCGCGCATCCTCGAAGCCGCTAACCATCTCGTGGCCAACAATCGCACGCGCGCACCCAAACGGCTCTTTACTACTCGCGGCGAGGGAGAGCCGATCACGGTCTATCCCGCGGCCACCGAGCGCGACGAAGCACGTTACGTCGTCGAGAAGGTCAAGAATATGGTGCGCGACGGCGCGGCCTACCGCGATTTCGTCGTTCTTTATCGCACCAACGCCCAATCGCGCGTCTTCGAGGAAGCGCTGCTCGCCGACGGAATTCCGTATCGTGTCGTTGGCGGCGTAGGCTTTTACGCGAGAACGGAAGTCAAGGACGTCGTCGCCTATCTCCGTTACATCGTCAACTCATCCGACGCGATTGCCTTTAAGCGCATCGTCAACGTGCCGCGCCGGGGTATCGGGCAACAGACACTTGCAGCGCTCGTTGCCGCGGCCAACGGCTCCCGCGTTTCGGTCGGAGAGGCAATTTTCGACAGCGACCTCTTGCGCCAAGCCGTTCCCAAGAAACTCAAAGAGCTCGAACGCTTCGCCGAGCTGATCGCCGACTTACGTTCGTTCGCCGAGAGTGCGAGCGTAGCGGACCTGCTCGTCGCCGTGATGGAGCGCTCCGGATACGTTCGAGAGCTGCAAAACGAAGACACGAACGAAGCGCGGGGCCGCATCGAGAATCTTTCAGAGCTCGTTGGCGTCGCGCGCGAGTACGAGGCGGCCGACGACGATCCGTCGCTCGCTGGATTTTTGGCGAACATCGCGCTGGTCAGCGATCTCGACACGCTTGAAGAAGAGGCGTCGTACGTTACGCTCATGACGCTGCACAGCGCAAAGGGACTCGAATTCCGAAGCGTCTTCTTGACCGGCCTTGAGGAAGGGGTCTTTCCGCATAGCCGGACGCTGACCGAACCCGCCGAGCTGGAAGAGGAGCGTCGCCTAGCCTACGTCGGCATTACGCGCGCCATCGAGCGCCTTTTCCTCACCTACGCCGCGCGCCGCGCGCTCTTCGGCAATACGTACGCGTATCCGAAATCGCGATTCTTGGAAGAGATTCCGTCGCTGGAAGTTCTCGAGAGCGATAGCGTGCCGCTGCCGCGGCCGGCCGGCGGTCGCTGGCGTGAGGTCGCAATTCACGAATCGGCGGGTGCCGGCGTACATCTGGGGCTCAAACAAGGCGATCGAGTTCGTCATCCCAAGTGGGGCGAAGGACGAATCGAGAACATCGTTGGTGCGGGCGGCGACGGACTCGTCACGATCGACTTTCCAAACGTCGGCCAGAAGATGCTCATGCTCAAGTACGCCCCCCTCGAAAAGATTTAGCTCGGCCCGTCATCCTGGCCCTTCGACTCGGCCTGGCGGCCTCGCTCGGGACTACGCGCGCGGCGCTTGGCGTTAAGGAATACTTCTCTTCAAATGTCGAAATAGATGCTATGGCCGAGAAATTGCAAGTCGCGGTTGCGGGCGTTGCGGGGCGAATGGGAAGTGTCGCGCGAGAAGCACTGCAACGAACTGGCGAGTACTGTTGCGGCCTCGCGCGAACCGCGGATCCGCAGAATCGTATATTCGCGACTCTCGACGAAGTCTTGGATTGCACTCCCGACGTGCTGCTCGATCTGACGACGCAGCCGGGCAGTTACGAAATCTCGCTCGCCGCCGTGCAACGCGGCATTCCGAGCGTTGTCGGTGCGAGTGGATGGACCGAGGCGCAGCGCGCGGACTTGGCGACCGCGGCGGATGAAGCGAAGGTCGGCGCGCTCATCGTTCCCAATTTCTCGCTTGGGGCCGTGCTGATGATGCGCTTCGCGCAAGAAACGGCGCGGTTCTTTTCCGACGCCGAGATCGTCGAGCTCCACCACCCAGCCAAGAAAGACAAGCCGTCGGGAACGGCGCTTGCGACGGCGCGCGGGATCGAGGCGGCGAGCGGAAAGCGCCCGCCGATTCACAGCGTCCGCCTGACGGGGCTGCTCGCGCATCAAGAAGTGCTCTTTGGCGGCCCCGGCGAGCTGTTGACGATTCGGCATGATTCCTTCACACGCGAGTCCTTCGTCGCCGGAATGCTCGCCGCGGTTCGTGCGGTCGTGAAGCGGCGCGGCTTCTCGGTTGGCCTGGAATCGGTTCTGGAATGAACGTCGCGATCGTCGGCGCAACGGGCGCGGTCGGAGAGACGATCCTTCGCGTGCTGGAAGAGCGCGCGATTCCCATCGACGACCTCGGTCCGTTCGCATCGCGCGAGCGGGCCGGCGCAGTGCGTTTTCGCGGCAATGCGCTCGACGTACGCGCGACGTCGGAATCGGCGCTGCGGGGCTTCGACGTCGTCTTCTTTGCCGGCGGAGAGGAGGCCAGCGAGAAGCTCGCACCACGCCTCGTCGAAAACGGCGCGGTGGTGATCGACAACAGCGCAACGTTTCGAATGCGCCGCGACGTGCCGTTGATCGTGCCGGAGCGTCAACAGCGACGCGCTGCGCGCCGAACATCGTTTATTGCCGGTCGCAAACTGTACGGCCATCGTACTCTGTTCCGCGCTGCGTCCCGTTCGCGACGCGGCGGGACTTCGATCGGTGCGCGTCGCGACGTACCAAGCCGCCAGCGGAGCGGGGCGCGCCGGCTTGGACGAGTTGCTTGCCGGCGAAGGGGCACTCGTGCGCGGCGAAGCGGAGCCGCCGCCGGCGACCTTTCCGCGCCCTCTGGCGCGCAATGTGATTCCACAAGTGGGCGTCTTCGATGCGGCCGGATGGAGCGTCGAAGAGCGAAAGATTGGCGACGAAACTCGCAAGATGCTCGACTTGCCGCAGCTTGCAGTCACCACTACCGCGGTGCGCGTGCCGGTGCGAACCGCGCACAGCGCTGCGGTTTTCTTGCAAACCGAACGTAACACAACCGTCGAAGCGCTCGCGGCCGCCTTCGAGCGGTCGCCGGGAATCGTCTTTCACCGCGACGGCATCGTGACGCCGCGCGAGGTCGAAGGAAGCGACGACGTCCACGTGGCCCGAGTGCGAGGATCCTTTGACACGGCTCTTGACGACAGCGGCAGCGAGTTCGCGCTGTGGTGCGTCGGCGATCAGCTTCGGCGCGGCGCGGCGACGAATGCCGTCGAGATTCTCGAGTTGATGCTCGAGCGAGGCTACATTGCCCGCTGAGGTCGCGGTATTGAAGTTTGGTGGGACGTCCGTCGCATCGCCGGAGGTCCGCGCGGTGGCGTATCGCCGCGTGCGCGACGCTCGTGAAAGCGGCTTAGCGACGGTTGCGGTCGTCTCGGCGATAGGGCGGCCGCCCGATCCGTACGCGACCGATACGCTGCTCGGTCTCCTCGAACAAAAGAGCGCAAACGCCAACAACGATTTGCTCCTCGCTTCGGGCGAGCTCATCTCGGCAGCGATTTTCGCCGAGGGACTCCGTGCCGAGGGCATCGAGGCCCAGGCACTCTCCGGCGGACAAGCCGGCATCGTCACCGACGCGCGATACGGCGACGCGACGATACTGCGCGTCGAGCCGCACGCCATCTTAGAACTGCTCGAGCGCGATACCGTGCCCGTCGTTGCGGGTTTTCAGGGCGTCGCCGAAGACGGAAGCATCACGACCCTGGGTCGCGGCGGCACCGATCTATCGGCGATTGCAATCGGGCATGCGCTCGAAGCGCAGCGCGTCGACATCTATACGGACGTAAGCGGCGCGATGACGGCCGATCCGCGGCGGGTTCCGGAGGCGCGCACGATCGACCGCGCCTCGCTTGGCGAGATGACCGAGCTGGCAAATCACGGCGCCAAAGTGATGCATCACAAGGCCGCCGAGTTCGCGAGCCGCACCGGAACCCGATACTCCATCAAGGGGCTGCACAGCGACCGCGGCACGCTCGTCGAAGAGCGCGTCGATGAATCGCGCCCGGTTACCGGGGTTGCGGCGAGCGGACGGGTGACGTGGATTCGAATCATCCGCGGGGATATCGAATCGCCGGCGCGCCGCATGGAGACCGAGCTCGAAATGTTTCGGCGCGTCGCCGAAGCCAAGATCTCCATCGATCAAGTGACCATCAATCAGGCCGGCGTCGCATTCGTCGTAGAAGGCGATCGGGGAAACGATATCCGCCGGCTGCTTCTCGACCTCAATCTGGCCGTGCGCGTGCGCGAGGATTGCTCGAAGCTCTCGATCGTCGGCACCGCAATGCGCGACGCGCCCGGCGTCGTCCATCGGGTCGTCGATGCCCTCTCGCGCGCGGACGTCGAAATCATCCACTGCACCGACAGTAACGTCACCATCTCGGTACTCGTGCCGGCGGATCACGTCACGCGTGCCGAGTTGGCAGTGCACAAACAGTTCGGCCTCGATAAAGGAGAACCGTCGTGAACGCGCAGCTCGGAGTCATTCTCACCGCAATGGTAACGCCATTCGATAGTCGCGGAGACCTCGATCTGCGTGAAGCGGGGCGGCTCGCGCGCTGGCTCGTCGAACGCGGAAACGACGGCCTCGTGGTCGCCGGTTCTACCGGCGAGGGCCAGACGCTCGATCCGCGCGAGCGCGCCGCGCTATGGGCTGCGGTGAAGGGAGCCGTCGGCGACGCGATTGTCGTCGCAAATGCCGGCACGAACTCCACGCGCGAGTCGCTGGCGGCCGTCGCGGATGCGCAGGCAGCGGGCGCCGACGCAATTCTAGCGGTCGTGCCATACTACAACAAGCCGCCTCAGAGCGGGATGCTCGCGCATTTCGGCGCTATCGCGCAATCGACCACGCTACCCGTGATCGTTTACAATATTCCGGGACGTACCGGCGTCAATATGCCGCCTGAGACCCTTTTGGAACTCGCCGATCGACACGCCAATCTCGCCGGGGTAAAAGAATCGAGCGGCGATCTCAAACAGATCGGAATGATTTTGCGTCAACGGCGCGATGGCTTCGTCGTCTGGGCCGGCGACGATCACCTCTTCCTGCCGTCGCTCGCGCTGGGCGCGGACGGCGTCGTCGGAGTAGCCTCGCATCTCTGCTCGCCGGAGTATCGACGGATGGTCGATGCGTATCGCGGTGGGCGAATCGACGAAGCGGCGCAAATCCATGCGTCGCTCTTGCCGCTGATCGACGCGCTCTTTGCGACCACCAGCCCGATCCCGGTCAAATGGGCGATGCGTGAGCTCGGATTCGCCGTGGGCGAATGCCGGTTACCGCTGGACGCCATGCCCTCCGCCGTCGCCGATCGATTGCGGCCACTGATCGCTCCATACGGTTTGCCAGTGAAGTCGCGGTGAACTCGCTCGAAATCTTGGGATGCCGGCTCGATCCGATCGATGCCGATGATGCGACCGCGCGTATCGTACGACTCGCGCGCGAAGGAGAAGGCGCGCAGGTCGTGACGCTCGGCACGGAAATGGTCGTGCACGCTCAACACGACGAGCGTTTTCGCGGGATCGTCAACGCCAGCGCGCTCTCGCTCTGCGATACGGTGGGACTGCTCGCAATCGCTCGCCGCCGCGGCGCCGGGTTGCGCGAGCGCGTTACGGGCGTCGAGCTGATCGAGCACGTCGTTGCGGCCGCTGCCGCGCAGAGCTTGCCGATCTATCTGCTTGGAGGTGCGCGGCGGCGTCGCGACCGATGCTGCGCGGGTGTTGGAGAAGCGTTTTCCGGGTTTGCGCGTTGCGGGTGCACGCAGCGGGTATTTTCGCGATGATGAAACGCCGGCGGTCGTACGCGACGTTGGCTCGAGCGGCGCTCGCATTTCTCTTAGCCGGGATGGGCTCGCCGCGCCAGGAGTACTGGCTTGCGGAGAATCTGCGCGCGACGGGCTGCGGAGTCGGAATCGGCGTGGGCGGCTCGTTCGACGTGATCGGCGGACGCGTCGCGCGTGCGCCGGTTCTCTTTCGCAAACTCGCGCTTGAATGGCTTTATCGCCTTGGGAAGGAGCCACGCCGTTGGCGCCGGCAACTCGCGCTTCCGCGCTTCGTGTGGCTGGTCTGCCTCGAGGAGCTTGGAATACGGCGGGCGCGCAAGGAGACCGTCGGCTCGTGAAGGCGATGATTCTCGCCGGTGGACTCTCGACGCGACTCTATCCGCTCACGAAGCTCGTCCCAAAACCGCTCGTTCCGGTGGCCGGCGTTCCAAACGCCGCGCATCTGTTGCGTTACCTGAAAGAGTACGGCTTTGACGAGATCGCCATCAACGTGCATTATCTTGCCGACGCGATCGTGGCCGCGCTCGGAGACGGTTCGCGGTGGGGCGTCAAGCTCGAGTATTCGTACGAGCCGGAGCTGCTGGGCAGTGCCGGCGGAGTGAAGAAGCTGGAATCTTTTTTCAGCGACGAGCCTTTCCTCGTCATCGGCTGTGACGAAGTCACCGACCTGCGGCTCGATCGTCTCCTGGCTTTTCATCGCGAACGCGAAGCGCTCGCGACGATCGGTTTAGTGGAATGCGACGAGGTGGATCAATATGGCGTCGTAGTGCAGCGACGATCGGGGCAAAATCGTTGGGTTTCAGGAGAAGCCGGCGAAAGGGACGGAACGCAGTAAGCTTGTGAACACCGGCGTCTACGCCTTCTCCCCGGCGATCTTTCGCCATATCCCGCCCGGTCAATTCTACGATTTCGGCAAGCAAGTCTTCCCGGCGCTCCAAGCGGCGGGCGAGCGGTTCTATGGCTTTGATGCGCGCGGCGCGTATTGGGCCGATATCGGCACGCCGCGAGAGTACCGTCGAGCGAGCTACGACGTCGTGCGGGGCGTCGTCCGAATTCCGCAGACGAATCCGAACGGCATCGATCCTTCGGCAAGTGTGGCGCCCAGCGCGCGCGTCGACGGTCCGGTTCGCATTGGGGCGGGCGTTCGAATCGGCGACGGCGTTTCGATCGTCGGGCCGAGCATCCTCGACGACTTCGTCCGTGTCGAAGCAGGCGTGCGGCTCGAACGCTCGATCTGCTGGGAGCGTGCGTCGATCGGCGAACGAGCCGAGCTGCGCGACACGGTCGTAGGAAGCGGCTACACCGTCGAAGCCGGATGGGTTCTCGCCGATTCTCTGGTAGCCGCGGACGGTTGACGCGAGCTGATCCACAGGCTGGGCGGGTATAGTTGGTGAGTGTCTCGCTCGCTCGCCGGATTGATCGCATTAGCTGCAATTGCGCTGGCGGCGACGCGTCCGGTTGCCGTCCGCAGCGACGCACTCCAAATCGGCCAAACGGCGCCGGCATTTCTGGTGGCCACGCTCGACGGGCAGTCGATTTCGCAGAATTTTCACGGGTTGCCGGCATATATCAACGTCTTTGCGACATGGTGCCCGCCGTGCCGGCGCGAGCTTCCATCGGTCGTCGATAAGGCGAAGCAGTATCGCGACCGCATCGCCTTTCTCTTTGTCGACGAACAGGAGTCGCCGGCATTGGTAAAGAGCTTCGCGCCTTCGCTCGACGGCGTCGCGCCGATCGCGCTCGATCGGGGTCAATTTGCCGCCACGTTCGACGTGGGCGGATTGCCGTGGAATATCTTCATCGATCGACGCGGCGTCGTGCGGTATATTTATCGCGGCCGCATTCCGCCCGACGTTCTCGCCGATCAGCTTTCGAAACTGCTCTCTAGCTAGGTCGATCGTTCGTCGTGATCGAGTGCCGTGTTTATGCACCGGCTGCTCGACGTGTTCTTTCCACCGCAATGCGCGGGCTGCAACGCGCTGGGAAACGGGCTTTGCGACGCGTGCGTACCGCGCAACGCCATCGTTCGCGCGCGTTTTCCGGCGCTCGCCGTGACGGCGTTAGGCGCATACGAAGGACCTCTACGGGCAGCTGTGCTCGCCGTCAAGGATGGCCGCCGGGACGTCGCCGAGTCGCTGGGGCGCAGCGTCGCGCCGCTGCTGGCAGCAGGCTCCGCGCTCGTCCCGGTTCCAACGACGGCGAAGCGACGACGGGTGCGCGGCTTCGACGGCGTTACGGTCATCGCGGAGACAGCCGCCGCCCTCTGCGGCGGCCAGGTCGTCGCCGCGCTCGCGCAGCAATCCGGCGATGCGCAACGCGGGAGATCTCGCCGCGCGCGGCTCCAGGCTCGTGGGCGATTCGTTTGCGATCCGAGGATACTCGCATCGAAACGCGTGACGCTCTTCGACGACGTCTGTACCACCGGCGCGACGTTGCGCGACTGTGCCGGTGCGATACGCGAAGCCGGCGGCACGGTCGAAGATGCCGTGGTCGTCGCCGTGACGAAGAGCGCGTCGTGGAGTGCGCGCAACGCGAGCTAAACTCGCTCGACGAGCTTTTCCTTCAGAGGTGCTACGAACTCGCTCGGCGCGGACTCGGCAATACGTCGCCGAATCCGCCGGTCGGCGCTTTGGTCGTGCGCGACGGGCGTATCCTGGGAGAAGGCTACCATCACCGCGCCGGCGGCGCGCATGCGGAAATAAACGCACTCGCGCAGGCGGGCTCCGATGCTCGCGGCGCCACCCTCTATATTTCGCTCGAGCCCTGCCGTCATTTTGGGCGAACTCCTCCGTGCACGCAAGCGATCGTTGCAGCGGGCATTTCGCGCGTCGTTGCCGGCACGCGGGATTCGACGCCCCACGGTGGCGGAGCCGGCGAGCTGCGCGAGAACGGCATCGACGTTGACATAGCGGAGGATTGCGCCGCACGCGATTTGATTGAAACGTTCGCGCGGGCGAGCGGCGGCGAACGCCCATACATCGCTTTGAAGATGGCGATGTCGCTCGACGGTATGGTTGCGAGCCGGCCCGGTACCCAAGAACGGCTTGGCTCCGCGGACCAAGCGCGTTACGTGCGCGACTTGCGTACGCTCTATGATGCGGTGATGATCGGCGCCGGAACCGCCCGCGTCGATGATCCGCAGCTTACGGTGCGGCCGCACTACGAGCGCTTGCGCCCGTACGTGCGGGTCGTTGCCGCCCAGAGCGAAGCGCTCTCCCCGCAGTGCCGCCTCTTCGCGCAAGAACCGGGTTATGCGAAGACGATCGTGCTGGTTCCCGCGGGCGTGCGCGACCGCTTTGCAGTGCTGGACGGCGTCGCCGACATCGTCGAAGTCGGCGGCGAGGGGACGCGCTCGCTCGACCTTTGCGCAGCGATGAAAGCACTGCGCGCGCGCGGAATCTTCAGCGTGCTCTGCGAGGGCGGACCGCGGCTTGGCGCAAGCCTCTTGGCGCACGATTTGGTCGATCGCCTCTACTGGGCGGTCGCACCGCGGCTTCTCTCCGGCGAGAACTCCGTCGCAGTGCTGGCAGGCAGCGATCTCCGCAATGCGGTGCTGCACTTCGACCGGGTCGAGCGCCTCGGCCCTGACGTACTGATATCGGGAACGCGCCAGAATGTTTAGCGGCATCATTCAATACCGTGGCGCTGTCGTCGCGCGGGAAACGCTTGGAAAGGGTGGCGCGACGCTGAAGGTGCGCTGCGAGGGCGTCGAGCGCGAGCGTCCCGAACCGAAGGATTCGATCGCCATCGACGGCGTCTGCCTGACTGCAACCGCCGTCGAGCGCGACGTCGTTACGTTTGACGTGATCCCGGAGACGTTGCGGTGCACGACCTTGAGCGAACGCGCGATCGGCGAAACGGTGAACCTCGAGTACGCCCTACGCCTCGGCGACCGTCTTGGCGGCCATTTTGTCTACGGCCACGTCGATGCCGCCGCGCGCGTGTTGCGGCGGACGCCCGAAGGTCAGGGCGAGCGCCTGCGCGTCGAGACGCCGGAAGCGATTCGGGCGATGCTGGCGCTCAAGGGTTTCGTTGCAATCGACGGCGTCAGCCTGACGATCGCGGCCGTAAACCCCGAATGGTTCGAAGTCGCCCTGATTCCGGAGACTCTCGAGCGTACCGCTCTCGGTTCGCGTAAAGCCGGTACTCGCGTCAACGTTGAAGTCGACCCTCTCGCCCGCTACGCATGTGTCGGCGGATGAGTAAGTTTCGCGATACGCTGCCGACGAGCGCCCGAATTTTCGAGGCGAGGCTGCAAGTGCAGTGGGCGGACGTCGACGTCGCGGGCATCATGTATTTTGCCGCGTATTCGCGGTTCGCCGAGTACGCGGAGATGCAGCTCTTCGCGGAGCTCGGCTTCCCATACGAGCGCGTCTTCGACGAATACGAGTTTTGGCTGCCGCGCGTTCGCGTCGAGGCGGAATATCACGCCCCGGCGCTGATGAGCGACTGGCTTCGAATGCGAACGCACGTCGAGCGCGTCGGCGCCTCGAGCGTCCGTTGGAAGACCGTCTTTTTCAACGAGCGTACCGGCGAACCGGGCGCTGCAATTAGCTTTATCGTCGCCGCGATGGATGCGTCGACCAAGAAGAGCTGTCCGCTTCCCCAACCGATTCACGCGGCGTTGCTCGCGTGCGTGTAGCGGTGCTCATCGCGCCGCGGCAAATCGAGCTGCGCGACGAGTCCGCGCCGGCGCCGGAGGCCGGCGGAATCGTGGTGCGGGTTCGCGCGGCACTCAGCGACGGGACCGATCTCAAGACCTATCGTCGCGGGCATCCGAAGATGCCGATGCCGACGCGCTTCGGTCACGAGTTCTGCGGCGACGTCGCGGCGGTCGGTGACGGCGTCACGGCGTTCGTGACGGGTGATGCCGTGATGTGCGCGCACACCGCGCCATGTGGGCGTTGCTTTTGGTGTCGTAACGACCAGCAAGAACTCTGCGAGGAGCTCATGCCTGCGATGCTCTTGGGTGCATATGCCGACCTCATCGCGGTGCCGCGCCGAATTGTGGAGCAAAACTGCTTCCGCAAACCGAGCGGCATCAGTTATGCCGAAGGCGCGTTTCTCGAACCGCTCGCATGCGTCGTGCACTCGCTGGAAATCCTGGCTCCGGTGCCGGGCTCGACCGTTGCGGTTCTCGGTAACGGCGGCTTTGGAATGCTTCACGCGCTGCTGCTCGAGCGCCGCGGTGTCGAGGTGCTCCTCGTCGGCAGAAGGCCGCAACGGCTGGAGTTGGCGCATTCGCTGGGGCTGCGCAATATCGACGTCCGCGAACGGCCCGTCGGCGAAGCGATTCTCGAGCGCACCGGCGGTCGCGGAGCCGACGCCGCCATCGAATGCACGGGAACCACGGAAATGTGGGAAAGCGCGCCGGCGCTCGTGCGCCGCGGAGGACGCGTTTCGTTCTTCGCCGGCTTGCCGGCCGAGGCTCGCGTATCCTTTCTCGCTGGGCGCCTCCATTACGACGAAGTGCAGCTCGTCGCACCGTTTCACTTCACGCCGGCGAACGTGCGCGAAGCTTACGAACTGATCGCATCGAGCGCGCTGCCGCTTTCGCGCCTCATCTCACGCGCTTTTCCCTTAAGCGATATTGCGGCGGCATTCACGGAGCTCGATGCCGGCGAGGGGCCGAAGGTCCTGATCGAACCGTGATCGCGCAAACGATGCGGGCCGCCGTTCTTTACGACGTGGAAGACGTGCGCATCGAGCAGCGGCCGATTCCGCAGATCGGCGACGGCGAAGTGCTCGTGCGCGCGATGGCGAGCGGCATTTGCAGCGGCGACGTAATGGCATGGTATATCCGGCGAAAAGCGCCGCTCGTGCTGGGCCACGAGCCCGCCGGCATCGTCGCCGAAACGCGCGGCGATACTCCCTTCTCGGTGGGTGATCGTGTCTTCGTGCACCATCACGCGCCCTGCTTTTCGTGCCGGCCCTGCACGCGCGGCGAGTACGTGCAGTGTGCGACCTGGCGTGCGACCAAAATCGATCCGGGCGGAATTGCCGAGTACTTTCGCGTGCCCCAGGCTAATCTTCGCGATACGTTTGCGTTGCCGTCGGATGTCGACTTCGCCGATGCGTCGCTGATCGAACCGCTGGCTTGCGTCGTAAAGTCACTGCGCCGCAGCGGCGTACAGAAAGGCGATCGGCTTTATGTCATCGGTCTGGGCGTCATGGGCTTATTGCACGTGCTCGCTGCCCGCGCGCTGGGCGCCGAGGTCTTCGGGAGCGACTATATCGAAGCGCGCCGCGGCATCGCGCAACGTAACGGCGCTACGGTCTTCGATCCGAGCGATGCCGGGCGCATTCTCGGCGAAGGCGCCGACGTGGTTATCTGCGGTCCCGGAACACCCGGTGCGATGCAAGCAGCGGTTGCAGCTGCGACAGGCGGCGGCACGATCGTGATGTTCACGCCGTTCCCGCCCGAAGAACCCGCAACGATCGATTCGCAGAAGCTTTATTTCGGCGATCTGCGCATCGTTGCGAGCTATTCGTGCGGTCCAGACGATACGCGGGCGGCGCTCACGCTCGTCGCAAACGGTACGGTGACGGCCGCCAAGATCGGAGCGGATATCATCGGTATCGAGGACGTGCCGCGAGCGTACCGCGACCTTGCACGAGCACGCATCATCAAGCCGATCGTGGAATTTGCGGAGGCCCAAAGCCTGTAGTATGCTCTAGCATAGCCCCACATCGGAGGGAGACGCTATGAGGATCGCTGCACGCCTGTCGGACCAAGTTGCTGCAATCGCCGTCTTTCTTGCGTTGACGGCGTGCCAGTCCGGATCGCTCGCGCCATCCGCTTCGTCGTGGGCCGTTGGTCCCCAAGGCGTTGGCCTGCCGGAGGCCGATCAAGCACATCTGTACGTCTCCGTCCAGACCGCAACGCATTACCCGTCAGTGGAGCGATTTCGCCTCGTCAAGGGCATCCCCGCTACGAAGCCCGATCGCGTCTACGGCGGGTACGGCGGATTGATTGCCGCAGCCGGTGACGGGACGCTCTACGTCCTCTCTTACAACGGCATCGACGTGTTTGCGCCAGGAGCCACGGCGCCGACGCGTCAGATCATCGTTCCGACTCTTGCGAGGCGATGCCATCTCATTAGCGGCGGCAGCAGCGCGATCAACGGTCTCGCAGCCGATCGCAACGGCTATCTCTTTGTCGCGCTCGTTACCTATACGGGCGCGCCAAAGGGCGGCGACGAGAGTCCACAGTTCCGCTGGCCCTGCGATGGCGTGCTGATTTACGCGCCCGGCGCCAGCGGTAAGGCGCAACCGGTACAAACGATCCGGCAGAATACGACCCCCGTCGGGATCGCCGTAGACGGCGAGGACAACGTCTACTTTGCCGACCGCGACAGCGTCCGCGAATTCTCTAACGCAATCCTGGACCCCCATAGAGCGCGCGTCTTCCAAAGCCAATACACCGGGAACGTCCATGCGGTCGCTACCGGTCACAACGGTGATCTCTTCATCGCGAGCACCGATGCGAGTTACAAATCAGGTCGAATCGAGCGCTACGCACGCAGCGCAAAGGGCAACGGGCCGCCGACGAACACCATCGTCCTTCCGGCCGGCGTCCAGCTCTTGCCCGCGCTTGCAGCGAAAGCGTCCGTGCTTTACGTTGATGATAATTACGACGGCGTCGATCTCTACAAAGCGAATGAGAACGGCAGTCAAAGCCCATTTTATTCGCTTTCTGCCGCGAATGTTTCGTCGATAGCCGTTGGGCCCTAGCGCAGTGTTCTAACTCTCTAGCTGTGTGAGCTCTAGCCTATCGACCTTGGGAACCGGCAATACGACGTCGTCGGCGTGGGACGTTACGCGCCATGCGATCGTGAGGGCGACCGCGTAGAGCAGCCCGGCGAGGAACCACGGCGCACCGGTAACACCAAGATGGCGCCAGGGGCCTACGAACTGCGCGAACGTCAACGTAAAGAGTGACGGTCCGATCAGCATCGAGATGCCGCGAATCGAGCCTAACGCCCCTTGAAGCTCGCCCTGCGCCTCGGGGCCGACGCGTCGCGTCATCAACGCTTGGGAGGATGCTTGATACATCGGCAGCGAGATGATGACCGCGGCGGCCAGGAAGACGTAGCCGTTACGCACGCCCATGAGTGACAGGCCGATTAGCGCGATCGCCAGGCTCGCTAGCAGCGTCCGACGCTCGCCGAGGCGTTTTACGACGGGACCGATCATCGTTGCCTGATTGATCGCCGAGATCGTTCCGACAAGCGTAAGCGTCAAGCCGATGCTACCGGTGCTCCATCCGAACACGGCGATGCAGTAGATTACCCAGACGTTTGGAAGAACTTCGTGCGCTACGTAGGTGACAAAGTTGACCCACGTGAGACCCCATAGCTCGTGGTGCGAGCGCAAGAGGCGCAGCGAGCCGACTGGATTAGCCCGCTTCCATTCGAGGCGCGCGGTTCTTCGCTCGCGCGCCAGCGACTCGGGGAGAACGAAAAGCCCGTAGAGCGTGTTGACGAGCGCAAAACCCGCTGCGACCCAAAACGTGAAACGCGGATTGATGTTACCGACGATGCCGCCGATGGCGGGACCGAGCACGAAGCCCAGCCCAAAGGCGCTTCCGAGAACACCGAACGCGGCCGCGCGTTTCTCGGGCGGCGTGACGTCGGCAATGTAGGCGCTTGCGGCCGTCATGTTCGACGTCGCAATGCCGGAGAGTACGCGTCCCGCGAAGAGCCACCAAAGGTTCGGCGCAAGCGCCATAATGGCGTAGTCGAAGGCCGTTACGGCGTTCGATAGCAGGATGACCGGACGCCGGCCTACGCGGTCTGAGAGCATGCCCAGCAGCGGGGAGCAGAAGAACTGCATCAGCGCCCAGGCAGTCGCGAAGACGCCGATGATCTCGGCAGCCGAGGCGTATCTGTTGCCGACGAAGCTCGCGATGAGCTTGGGGAGCACGGGGCCGATCATGCCGAACGTCAGCATGTCGATCAACACGGTGACGAAAATAAAGACCGTTGCCGCGCGACGCTTTC
The DNA here is from genome assembly GCA_963815165.1 of Vulcanimicrobiota bacterium. Classification (GTDB taxonomy): domain Bacteria; phylum Vulcanimicrobiota; class Vulcanimicrobiia; order Vulcanimicrobiales; family Vulcanimicrobiaceae; genus Cybelea. Next base: position 37,939 of record CAWFFL010000002.1, on the reverse strand, counting down.
CGTTATTCATCGTAGACCGCATCGAGCCAGCGCTCGACGGCGCGATTGATTCGCGCTCGATCGTGCGTCGCCAAGAGATCGAGCAAGAAGCCGCGGAAGCCTGCGATCAGCATCGTCGCTTGCGTCTTCGTGCAACCGCGCAGCGCGTCGAGCCATTCGTTGATGGAGCCATCTGCGAATCCGGGAAATCGTCCCGGATCGTTTAACGCCAGTGTGTAAACCTCAAACGAAAGGCGCGTCAGCGGCTCCCACTGCGGCTTACTCCATTCGCGCCACAACGCGCGCGCGACGTCTCGCGGCTCGAGTTTGCCCAGCTTGAGCTCCGCCATCATGGCGCGTTGCCGGGCGCGGCCGCGCCGAACGATCTCGACAACCAACGCCTCCTTCGAGCCAAAGTAGTAGAGAAGCACGCGAGGACTCGAGCCGATTACCTTGGCAAGCGGCCGTAACGAGAGATCCGCAAGGCCGTGATTGCACACGTACTCGACCGCGCGGTCGAGCAGCTCAGCGCGCCGGGCGTCGTCCGGAGTTCTCGACACGCGCTATCCTAGCATACTTGAAACAGTCGTTTCAAGTATCGACCACCACTTAACCGATGAGGTAGGTTACCCGGCGCTCGAAACGCATCTCTACAAGTCCATTCAGTTAGACCTTCTGGAGTGGGGCAAGACGGTGGGCCTAACGGAGTAAGCGCGACGCTCCGGGTAACCTAGAGCGTCCGTCGAACCCTTGAGTCTGTAAGCTCGGAGGGGATGGAATGGTACATTTTGGACGTTACGCTTTAGCCGCGTCTGTAGCGGCATTCGTGCTCGCGGGCTGCGGCGGATCGCAGCCACTGGCGGCTACAGCTAATACGGCGGTTCAGCCAGCAACTCGCGCTCGGGCGCAGTCTTTTCGCGGGTACTACTCGGCGAAGTTCACCGGAATGGTAGGGAGCACTCTCCCCTTTTCGTCTTTGTGCTTGCGATTTACGCCCTCCGGCGCTTGGCGCTCAGTGCCGCCGAATGCGTTTAACAACGGAACGTATCTTATCTCCAGCAACGAATTCTTTGCGTCAGCCCAAGCCCCGTGGTCCCCGGTCATCTATGCGACCTTGCAAGGGACCATCAACGGCACACAGGGCTCCGGCTACTACATCGTCATGCAACCTTCCGGCCCGCTATACAGTGGCGGGACATTCACTATGACGCGCGCGGGAAAGAAGCACTGTTAGCTGCGCTCGCCTTTTATAGGCAAACGGGCGATTTTATGGGCAGGGGCGCTTAAAAAGGCAAAGCTTATACGGTGGGCTTTGCCTATTTAGTGGCGGTTTCCCAAGAAGTCCGGGAGTTGCCCATAAAATCCGCTACCTTTTTGGACAAGTTGAGTAGCAACGTCCAAGGCTTGCGCCTGGTGTAGAAAAGATACGATTCATAAATCAGCACGGCACGAAAGCGCGCCGAAGGGGTGCCCTGGTAATGGTGGGCACAACGTGCGGGCCGGGGTGGAGAATCGGGAATCCCCGGGGTGTTGGCCTCGTTCTCGGACGTAAACCGAGTGGTGGAGGGACGGGCGCGGTTGAGGCCGCTCCGCTTTGGCGTCCCCAGCAGAAGCGCTCCTAACGGGGCGTTTTTGCTAATCGCTGCGGACTTGCGCGACACCGACGAACATCGACAAACGTAGAGTCGAACGCCGAATACCCGTTTGGGCACTCGTCGGCGCGTCTTTGTAAGAACGCGCGGTCGCGAGCGTTCCCGGCGAGGGCAAGCGCTCGTTCGAACTCGAGGCGCGCCTCGCGCAAACGCCCGGTTGTGAGCAGCAGATCGCCCCGGACGCTGGGAAGCAGGTGGTATGTCTGCAGTGACGGTTCGTCGAGCAGTGCGTCGACGAGCGGTAGCGCCGCGTCGGGACCATACGCCATGCCGATGGCGACGCTGCGATTGAGCGCGACGACGGGGGAGGGCGTGATGACGGCGAGGGCGTCGTACAGCGCTGCGATGCACTGCCAGTCGGTTGCATCGGGCGTCGTCGCTCGCGCGTGGCAGGCAGCGATCGACGCTTGCAGCGCGTAGGGTCCCAACGAGCCGAGTCGTTCGGCGCGCGTGAGCGCGTCGAGCCCGCGTCGAATCAGCAGGTGATCCCACTTGCCGCGGTCTTGATCGAGCAGCAGGATCGATGAACCGTCCGAGGCCAGGCGTGCGGGGATGCGCGAAGCTTGAATCTCCATCAGCGCTACGAGGCCGTGCACTTCGGCTTCGTGCGGCATGAGCCGCGCGAGCATGCGGCCCAGTCGCAGCGCGTCTTCGACCAGCTCGGGTCGCAGCACGTCGTTGCCTGCCGTGGCGGCATACCCTTCATTGAAGATGAGATACACGGCCTCGAGCACGGGTGGAAGGCGTTGTAAACGCTCGTGACCTTGGGGCACCTCGAAGGCGACGCGCGCTTCGCTCAACGTGCGCTTCGCGCGCACGATGCGCTGGGCGATAGTCGCTTCGGAGCTGAGATAGGCGCGCGCGATCTCCGCGGTCGTTAAACCGCCGAGCAGCTTGAGCGTGAGCGCGACGCGTGCGTCCGGCGACAACACGGGATGACAAGCGACGAACATCAGACGCAGCATGTCGTCGTCGATCTCTTCGTAGGTGGCTGCGAAATCGGGTTCAGCGCCCTCGTACGGTAGTTGGTTCCGCAGTTGCTCGGTCTTTTCGGCGAGCGTCTTTTCGCGTCGCATGCAATCGATCAGGCGCCGCTTGGCGGCGGTCATCAGCCACGCGCCGGGGGAGCGCGGGATGCCTTCGCTCGGCCACTGGGTGAGCGCCGCAACGAAGGCGTCCGCTGCTAGATCCTCGGCGCGGCCGACGTCGCGCGTCGTGCGGGCGAGGCGTGCGATCAGTTTCGGAGATTCGATCCGCCACACGGCTGCGATCGTCTCCTGCACGCGGTCGCTCACAGCGGCGGCGAAATGACCTCCGTCACGCGCCCGGCAGGGTGATGCGCTCGGCGCGTTCGCGCAGCTCCGGCGTAAACGCGTCGCCGAAATCTTCGGGCTCGTGGACCTGGCGAATCTCGATGACCTCGCCACGCTCGAACGGCACATGCGTGAAGCGCTCGACGACCTCTTCGTGCGACTTGCCTTGCACGATCCAGAATCCAGCGATCAGTTCTTTGGTCTCCGCGAACGGACCGTCGATGACCGTCGTGCGCCCACCGTCGAATCGCAGGCGCGTGCCCTTTGAAGAGGCTCGCAAACCTTCGGCCGCCAGCAAGATGCCGTCTCTGGCGAGCTGCTCGTTGAACGCGATCATCGACTCGAACTGCTCGCGCTTCGGCATGCGCCCGGCCTCCGAGTCGGCGTTCGCTTTGACCAGGATCATGAATTTCATCTCGGACTCCTCGTGTGGGGTGTTATACCGAAGCGTCGAACAGCCGACCCCACTTTCGACAACGACGCGCAATTATTATTCGCGGCTGGGCGCTCGCTCGGGAAATGTGAAGCTATACAGGCAAAGCCCGCGCGATACGCGCGATCATGGCGAAGGTTAAGGCCACGGCTAATTCGGAAGCGTATTGGGAATGGTCGTGAAGCCGCCGAAATTGCCGCCTTCGTACGTCGCCCGCCCTCTGCCGGAAGGGTACGATCGCGCGTCAATCAGCGCGACGCCGCCGCTCACGGTGGTATCGGAAACGAAAATCCTCGTCGAAGTGGCATTCAGCACGAACGATCCGGGACAGACGGCACCTGCGAGATAGCGCAGCCGCACAGACTTCGCGTTATATGGCTTGGGATAAACGCTCAACCGTCCCTCGTCGCCGCCGGCGCAGAGGCTGGGATCATCGAGCACGATGAGATCGTCGGTCTTGGGATCGATCTCGATGCCGCCGAGCGAACCACGCTGCGACCGTAGGTGAAGTTTCGTGCAGGTTTGAGATTTTCCGACGAACGCAACGACTCCCAAAAAGCGGTGAGGACCCTGAGCGTCGACCAGTACGTCGCCCTCGTCGTCCACCGCGATACCGATCCCGGCGTTGAGAAACGGGCAAGTTAGCTCGGAAGCCTGGGGAGATCCATTCTGATAAACGGCGACGGTGGCGTTCGAGCCGAGCGCGAAGATCGAGCCGTCCTTATCGATCGCGACATCGACGGGGCTGCCGTAGGGATCGGAGAGTACGGTCGTCCTCTTCGTGTCGATGTCGTACCTCACGATTTCGGGCGGAGAGTAGTTTGCGATTGCGACGGTGTCGCCGTCGCCGGCCATCGCTTCGTCGTTGAAGATGCCGAGGGAGGCAATCGCTCGCGGCCGATCGCTTCCATGGCCATGCACCGGCCAATACTCAAGCTCGCCGCTGGTGTTATCGAGCGCAACCAGAGCCGGTGTTCGGATTCGCGCTGCGGGCGCAACGTTGGTCGTTACCGCACTCGTCTGCGTTGTCGGCGGCGAGCCTAATCCGCATCCGGCCAACACGAGCCCACAGAGGACGAGCCCGGTTCGCATCGAGGAGATCCTCATGATTTCCGCCTCAGTTCGGAAGCCGGTTCGGTATCGGCATGAAACCGGCGAAGTTTCCGCCGGAGTAGTAGCCGTTTTCGTAGGTGCCCACGTATTTTCCCGACGGATACCGCGCCTCGTCGATTAACGGGTAGCCCGCGCTGACGGTGGCGTCGGAGTAGAAGATGTGCGCCGAGGTCTTGTCGAGGCGGAAGCCGCCGCTGCAATAGCTTGCGTACAGCGTGTGCCGTTGCGACGTGCTTTCGTCATAGGGTTTGGGATAAATGACCATGCGCCCCTCATCGCCGCCCGCGCAATCATCCGGATCATCGATCACGATCAAGTCGTCGGTCTTTGGGTCGACTCCAACGCCCGCCACGTAGCCGAGCGAGTGCCGCAGATGTGGCACCGTGCAGGTCGTCGACCCCGACGAGTACTCGACGACGCCCTGAAAGTGCGATTTGGAACCACCGTAACCATCGACGAAAAGGTCGCCTTCATTGTCGACGGCGATCGCCTCGCTGAGTTGCATTTTGGAGCAGCTGAGCTCCTCGGGAGTGGACGAGCCCGCTTTGTAGACCGCGACGTTGGCAGCGTTCATCGCATAGATGTTGCCGCGCGTGTCGATCGCGACGTCGAACGGATTACCGTAAGGGTCGCCCATCGTCGACTCGGATTGCGTATCGAGGTCATAGGTCACGATTTCAGGAGGAGAATAGTTCGCAATAATGATGGTGTGGCCGTTTGCGGCCATCGAGTAGCCGGACTCGATTCCGAGCGAGCCGGTGAGCGGTTGGAGCGTCGTGCCTCCGCCCCTTTTGATCGGCCAATACGCGAGCGAACCGTTTTCGGTATCGAACGCAATCAACGCACGGTTTGGAAGAGATTTGGAAGCGGTGCGGCTCGCGAGGCTTGTCGTCAACGGCAGGTTGGAGTTGGTAGATGCAGACTGCGCGGAACACGCCGCCAAATAGAGCGCCGCAAGAATCGCGACGAGGATGTGAGCCGGGGCAGCAACGCGCATGGAGGCACACTTTCTTGGGGTGAAGAGAACTTAATTGCGCTGCGTCATCGTTCCTAGCTCTACCGCTACATAAATTGCTCGCTTGGCCGCTTGACATTTGCAAAGTAGCCCCTAACCTTAGATCCGTGAGCCGCTTTGCCACCCTCTTGAACGCCGCGATGGACGAGGCGGGGCTGAGCGCTACGGAGCTCGCCGACGCTGCCGGCCTAACCGAATCGGCGATTTCGCTCCTGCGAGCGGGGCGCCGGGAACCGTCGTATCGTACGCTGCAGCGGCTGACCCAAGTCTTCCCTTCGCTGGGCGAGCAGCTCGCGGAGCGTGAAGGGCCGTTCGATTCGATCGAAGCTGCCGTAGCCGACATCCGAGCGGGCAAAATGGTCGTCGTGCTCGACGACGAGGACCGCGAGAACGAGGGCGATCTTGTCATGGCGGCTCCGATGGTCACGCCCGAAGCGATCAACTTCATGCGCAAGCACGCCGGCGGTCTGATCTGCGTGCCGATGGCCGGCGAGCGGCTCGACGAGCTGCACATTCCGCCCATGGTGCGCGATAATACTGCGGTACACGAAACCGCATTTACCGTTTCGGTCGAGGCGCGCGGTCTCACGACGACCGGTATCTCGGCGTACGATCGTGCGGCGACGATCAAAAAGCTGCTCGACCCCAATGCGCGGCCTGCCGACTTCCTGCGTCCCGGCCATACCTTTCCGCTGCGCGCGCGGGAGGGAGGCGTCCTCGTACGCGCAGGCCAGACCGAAGCGGCGGTCGATCTTGCGCGCCTTGCCGGCCTTTATCCGGCCGGTGTCATTTGCGAGATCATGGCGGACGACGGTACCATGGAACGCCTCGAAGGGTTGCGCGCGTACGCCGACCGTCACGGCCTCAAGCTCATCACTGTCAAAGACCTCATCGCCTATCGAATGCGGACCGAGAAGCTCGTCACGAGAATCGCGAAGTTCGAGCTGCCGACGACGCTCGGTCAGTGGCAAGGCGTCGCTTATACGACGGCGATCGATGAAAACACCCACGTCGCACTCGTCATGGGCGAGATCGGCAACGGCAAAGAGCTTCTCGTCCGCGTGCACTCGGAGTGCATGACGGGCGATGCCTTGCACTCGATTCGGTGCGACTGTGCGGAGCAGCGCGATGGCGCGATGGCGATGATCGCGCGCGAGGGGCGCGGCGTCCTTTTGTACTTGCGTCAAGAGGGGCGCGGCATCGGGCTCGCCGATAAACTGCGAGCCTACGAGCTCCAAGACCGCGGCGCGGACACAGTCGAAGCGAACGTTGCCCTCGGACTCCCGATCGATAAACGCGATTACGGCATCGGTTCGCAGATTCTCGCCGATCTCGGAGTCCGCGAGATGCGCCTGATCACGAATAATCCAAAGAAGATCTTTGGCTTAGAGGGTTACGGACTGAAAATCGTCGGACGCGTGCCCTTGCAGACGACGCCGACCGCGCATAACAAACACTATATCGAGACCAAGCGTTCGAAACTCGGGCATATTCTCGACGAAGTCGCCGCCTCGTGAAGGGCGACCGTGCGCCCAAAGCGTCCGTGCCGGATTGCAGAGGACGGCGCTTTGCGATCGTCGTGGCGCGCTTTTATGTCGAGATTGCTGACGGCCTTTTGGACGGCGCGCAACGGGCGTTGCGCGACTGCAACGTTGACGACGACGGCGTAGAAGTCTTCGAAGTTCCCGGCTGCTTCGAAATCCCTCTCGCCTGTCGCAAGTTGATCGAGAAAGAGCGCTTTGACGCGGTCGTGGCGCTCGGCGCGGTGATCCGCGGCGAGACGCCGCACTTCGAATACGTTGCCGGCGAATGCGCGCGCGGAATTATGGACGTGCAGCTCGCGATGGGCACGCCGATCGGCTTCGGGATATTGACAACGGAGAACGTTGCGCAAGCGCGCGAGCGCGCCGCGCGGTCGGGCGGAGATAAGGGGTATGCTGCCGCCCTCGCCGCCGCGAGGGTACTCGTTCTCGACGCTCGAACGGCGCGGGCCGGTTTTCGCAGGAACTGAGCCCGCTTGGTCGCATCTAGGCACCCTCCAGCTACACGGGGGAGCCAGCGTTGGAAGACAAGATTCTCACTTGTAAAGACTGTGGAATGGAGTTTGTTTTCTCAGGACGAGAACAACAGTTTTTTGCCGAGAAGGGCTTTGCCAATCAGCCGCAGCGATGCCGCGATTGCCGCCAGGTCCGGCGGACCCAAGGCGCGGACCAGGCGGCTGCGCGAGCTCAAAGCCGGCCGAGCTACGGAGTCGTGTGCGCCGAGTGCGGCGTCGAGACGACCGTGCCGTTTAAGCCGCGGGGCGATCGTCCCATTTATTGCCGGGGCTGTTACACCGCCAGAGTTCCGGCCGGCGTTTCCTAGAGCCAGATGAGCGGATTCGCGCCGGTCACGTGGGACGGCGACGCGGTCCGCTATCTCGACCAGCGGCTCCTCCCTCACGAGGTGCGCTACCTTCGAGCGCAAAGCGTCGACGATTTCGTCGGCGCCATCGTGACTTTGGCTGTGCGCGGGGCGCCGTGCATCGGCATCTTCGCCGCGTATGCCACTGCGTCGCTGCGGGCGAGCATCGCCGACGACGCTGCCTTCATGCAAGCTGCGAGCCGCGTTCGCACGGCACGCCCCACGGCGGTGAACCTAGCGTGGGCCGTCGATCGGGTGCTCGCTGCGTCGGATCCGTTGCGCGAGGCGCGCGCGATCCACGACGAGCAAATCGCGGTCGACGCGGCCATCGCCGAACATGGGCTCGCTTTGATTCCGAAAGGCGCGAGCATCCTGACCCACTGCAACACCGGTCCGCTGGCAACGGCCGGCGGCGGGACTGCGCTGGGCGTCATCATCAACGCACAGCGCGGCGGCAAGAAACCGCGCGTCTTCGTCGACGAGACTCGTCCTCTGCTCCAAGGCTCCCGTCTGAGCTATCTGGAGCTGCGTGAAGCCGGCGTCGATGCCGTGCTGATTGCCGATGCGGCTGCGGCAATCGCGATGAAAGAACAGGGCGTCGACCTCGCAATCGTCGGCGCCGACCGTATTGCAAGCAATGGCGATGTGGCCAACAAAATCGGCACGTACGGCGTTGCCATCTTGTGCGCGCACCACGGTATCCCGTTTTACGTGGCGGCGCCCCGTTCGACGATCGACTTCTCGATCGCCGGCGGAGGGGAAATTCCGATCGAAGAACGCGCCGCCGACGAGGTTGCGGCTTTTGGCGGCACGCGGGTTGCCCCCGCTGACGTCGCCGTCTACAATCCGGCCTTCGACGTGACGCCCGGCCATCTGGTCACCGCCTTCATCACCGAGTACGGGATCGTGCGGCCGCCGTACGTCGAATCGATTCCGGCGCTGCAGCTTCGTCCGGACGCGTCCATTTTCGCATAACAATTGAAGTTTTACGACTTTCTCGATAACCAGCCGGCAATCGGCAAGCTCGTCGTCGTCGAGGGGACGGAACGCGTGCTCGGCGAGCGCGCACTCGAAGTGCTGCTCGATCGGCTTTTGCCGCCGGAGGTCCGCGATTTGAACCTCGCGCGATTTACCGCCGAAGAAGCGGCCGACACGGCGCGGGTTGCCGAAGCGCTGCAGGCGATGCCGTTTCTCGCCGAGCGCCGCATGGTTGTCGTGACCGACACTCAGGCGATGCGCGCACAGCCGCGTCGCGATCTCTGGGAAATCGCGCAGAGCGTTCCCGAAGGAAATACGCTGGTGCTGCTCGACCTGCTGGCGCCGCGAGCAAAGGGGCCGCAGCCGTTCGGCGTGCTCGCCGGGCGGGCGGCGCTGCGGATCGATACCACGGCAAGCGCGCCGACTCGCGCGCGCTTTGTCGAGGAAACGCTCGAGCGGCTCAACGCCAAAGCTGATGCCCGCGTCATCGATGAGCTGGCAGGCAGCGCGGCTTCGCTTGCGGCGATTCGTAACGATCTCGAGAAGCTGGCGCTGGCGGGAAAGAAAATCACGCGCAAGGATCTCGAGCGTGAGGCGCTATCGATCGAAGATCCCAAGGCGTACAAATATGCCAGTGCGTTAGCCGAAGGGCGCGTTGCCGAGGCGCTTGCGATCGCCCACGAGCTCTTCGCGGACGAACCACGCGGCGCCGCGGTGCCGCTGCTCTCCGCACTTGCTACCGAATGGCTCTTGCTGTGGGAGCTCGCGCGTTCGGGCGGTGAACTGCCTGCGCGCTCGCGGTGGCGCGAACGCGCTCTGCGTCCGATCGCGCGCCGCGTCGGCGAGCGCCGTGCGCGATTCGCTTACGAACGGGCCGTCCGCGGCCTCGAAGCAATCGTTACGGGGCGCGCCGGCAGTGATCCCGACGACCATCGCACGCTCGTCGATCGCATCAGCGCCGAACTGGCGAAGGTCGCCCGTTAAGAAGTACGTTTAAGTTCTCCACTGCCAGGCATTCCAAGACTCTACGACCGGATTGGGCGCGAAGCCGTGAAAATCGACGCTGAGCGCCTCTTGCTGACGCTGCCACCAGAAGAAGATTATCGGATTGTCCCTGGCGAGTAAATGTTCGATCGTCGAGTATGCGCGCTTTCGGGTCGGCTGGTCGTAGTGCGTCAATGCGATCTGCGCAGCGGCGTCCATCGCGGGATTGCAATAGCGGGGATCGTTATAGCCATGGGGTGGAAAGTTATTGCACGTGAACTGTGACGAATTATCGGGGTCGATGCCCGCATACCAGCCGTAGACGAGCAGATCGTATTTTCCGCCGTGCTGGATTCCGCCCATCCCTTGCGGTGCGTATAGAATATCGATCGGAAAGTACTTGATGCTGACCGCGATGCCGATTTGCCGAAGTGCCGCTTGAATCAGCAGGCTCTCGGAGCGGTGCGTCGCCGTCGCGGTATCGGTGACCATGAGGAGCTCCAGGGGCCGGCCGTTTTTGCGCGCGATTCCGTCGGATCCCTGACCCCAACCGGCGCGTGCGAGGAGCGCTTTGGCGGCCGAAACGTCGTATGGAACGGATTGGACACTTGAATCGAAGGCCCACATCCAATCGGGAATGTCCTCGGTCGCGGTCTTCTCTTGACCGTACGTGAGCTCACGCGTTAGCGCGCTTTTATCGATCGCAGCCGCGATCGCTTCGCGCACTCGCGGATCGGAAAGATCGCCGTGCGAGCAATTGATTTCGAGGCCCTCGTAGCCGTTCATGTTGTTCCAGACGATGCGCGCGTCGGGCAAAGTGCGCAACGCCGGATACGTTTGAATCGACGGCTGATAAATGTAATCGATCGCGTGCGTCCGCAGCAGGGAAACGGCGGTGTCTTCGTTGGGAACGAACTCGATCACGACTCGCCGCAATCCGGGTGCTCCTGCAAAGAAGGTTGGGTTCGCGTCGAGGACGATACGGTCGCCGCGGTCCCATCGCACGAAATGAAACGGCCCGTCTGAGACCGAGGGTTGCGCGTCGAACGGCACGCGATTGATGTCGGCATACTTTGCCAGAACGTGCGCCGGGACGATATCGTACGGTTGATCGCTTTCGGCGAAAAACGTGTTGACGAAGGGCGCGAAACGCCGCTTGAGGTGAATGACCGCAGTGTACGGATCGGGTGCGTCGATCGAGCGCACCTCGTCGTACCCGTGACGGGACACCGCATCATTGTTGGGATTCTCGACAGCCTCCCACGACCAGATGACGTCCCGCGCAGTCACCGGCACTCCGTCGCTCCAGCGAGCGTTGCGACGAAGGTGGTAACGAATCGTTAGGCCGTCGGCGCTGATACCGCCATTTACCTGCGATGGAACATCGAGAGCGAGCATCGGCACCGAGTGGCCGCCTGGATCGGCCGAAAGTAGCGGCTCGAACATGAACCGGTCGACGAAGACTTCGGGGGTCGTTCCGGCCAAGAGCGGATTGAGATTCTTCGGCTCTTCGTTGATCGCTATCCGGAGGACGCCGCCTTGCGTCCACACGTGACGCGTGCCGGATGCACCACCGGCCTTACTGCAACCGGCAAGAAGCAATCCCAGCGCGAGCGCAAGCGCTGCGGCTTTCATCATCGTGCAGTACGCTGACGAGGCGGCGCCTTCCCTCGGGGCGAAGCCACCGCCTTCCATGGATTACGAAGCCTACGCCTCGCCGTTCTCGTGGAGGTATGGGCGCACGGAATTGCGTGCGCTCTTCTCCGAGAAGATGCGGCGCAGGCTTTGGCGTGCCGTCTGGGTAGCTCTCGCCGAAGCGCAATCGGCACAGGGATTGCTCGAAGAGATCGAGGTCGCGGACCTCCGCGCGCACGCCGGCGAGATCGACATCGAAGCCGCAGTGGAAATCGAGCGCGAGATCCATCACGACCTGATGGCGGAGATTCGCGTCTTCGCCAAACAAGCCAAACGCGGCGGCGGAAAGCTTCATCTCGGTGCTACATCGATGGATGTCGAAGATACCGTCGAAACGTATCGACTGCGACTGGCGCTCTCGCTTATCGGAGCGAATCTCGGCGAGCTGCTAGCGACGTTTGCCGTGCAGATTCGCCGTTACGCCGACCTCATCTGCATGGCGTACACGCACCTGCAGCCCGCCGAGCCGACGACGCTGGGCTATCGTCTCGCCGCCTATGCGCAAGACCTGCTCGTCGATGACGAAAATCTGCGCTTCGTCTTCGAAAATCTCACCACGAAGGGATTACGCGGCGCGGTCGGCACCGCCGCATCGTACGAGCGGCTCGTCCAGCATACGCGGCCGGTCGGCCGAGATCGAAGCATACGTCTTGAATCGCTTCGGGATCCTCGCGCGGGAAGTAAGCACGCAAACCTATCCGCGCAAACTCGACTACTTATTGCTCTCCGCGCTCGCCGGTGTGGGCGCTTCGCTCTCGAAGTTCGCCGCCGACGTTCGCTTGCTCAGCAGCCCGGGCTTCGGTGAGATCGCCGAGCCGTTCGCGAAGGAACAGGTCGGCAGCTCCGTGATGCCATTCAAGCGGAATCCCATCTTGTCCGAACGTATTGGGTCGCTTGCGCGCTTACTTCCGTCCTATGCCGACGTCGCTTGGCAGAATGCTGCGACCAACTATCTGGAACGCACCCTCGACGATAGCGCGAACCGGCGCGTCGTCTTGCCCGAAGCCTTACTCTGCGCAGACGAGATTGTCACGCTCGCTCGAACGGTAGTCGGCGAGCTCAGAGTCGACGAGCGGCGGATTGCGGCGAATCTGCGGACTTATGCACCGTTCGCCGGCACGCAAGCGGTCATGCTCGAAGCCGTACGATCCGGCGGGGACCGCCAACAGCTGCACGAAGCACTGCGCGGTGCATCGATGGAGGCTTGGGCGGCGGTGGCGCGCGGCGAAGATAATCCGCTTTCACATTCGCTTGCAGGTAATCGCGAGCTGACCGCGCGGATCGATCCCGCCGAGATACGGCGTCTGCTCGATCCGAGCACGCACGTCGGCACGGCGCCGCAGCGCGCGCGGCTACTCGCCGATCGCATCGAGAACTTGGCGCCGTTCCCTCGTCAGATCGAAGTGCGCGTATCGTGAACAAAGGCATCGAGATCGCGCGCGGCAAGACGAAGGTACTTTACGAGAATCCGGGGCAGCCGCACCAGCTCGTCGTCGCGCAGATGGACAATATCTCCGCGGGTGATGGCGCTCGCCGCCATCAAATAGCGGGCAAGGGGCGTCTTGCCGCCCAAACCACCGCGCGAGTCTTCCGTTTGCTCAACCTTTGCGGACTTCCGACTCACTACCTCAACGGCGGAGAAGACGACGACGACAACGAGATGGTCGTGCGCCGGGCAAACATGATTCCGCTTGAGGTCGTTACGCGCGGCGTCGCCGCCGGATCGTTTGTCAAGCGCAATCCCAGTGTAGCGCGCGGCGCGCTGCTCGTGCCGCGCGTCATCGAGTTCTTTTTCAAGGATGATGCGGCGCACGATCCGATGATTACGCCCGACCAGATCGTCGCGCGCGGCCTCGCGACGCCGCAGGAGGTCGGCATCATGACCGAACTCGCACGGTTGACATTCGATATTCTTTCGCATGCATGGCGTAAACGCGACGTCTTGTTGGTCGATCTCAAGATCGAGTTCGGACGGCTCGCCGGGGGCGAGGCCCAGGGACAGCTCGTCATTGCCGACGTCATCGACAACGATTCGTGGCGGATCTGGCCGCAGGGCCGTGAAGAGCTGATGCTGGACAAGCAAATCTATCGGAATTTCGCGGCGGTCGACGACGAAGCGCTCGAGAACGTCAAGCGCGCGTACGAACGTGTCGCGGATCTCGTCGGAACGTTTCCGGTGATGCGTCCGGCGATGGCGGCCGTGATTGCGGACTCGCTTGCGCAGGTCGAGCGGGCAAACGAGATCGTCAAGGCGCTGGCGCAACTCGGATTGCCGACCGTCCGGCACGTCGCGAGCGCGGCGGCAACGCCGGGTTTCGTTCTGCAGCTCGCGCAGCAGCTCGAAGCCAGCTTTGCGCGTCTGATCCTTCTGGCGGTAGGCGAGAACGGTTTGCTGCGATCGATGCTGGACGCCACGACCTCGGCGCCGGTTCTCGACGGGACGAGCGATCCGCAGCAGCTCGCCATGCAATGCGCCAAGCTCTTGGGCCTGGAAGACACCGTCCTCTACGGGCGCACGCTGCTGATGCAAGCCAACGCGCGCTCGAGCGTGCTTCACGCCGACGCCTCATTGCAACAACAGATGCCGATTCCCCAAGGAACCGTCGTTGGTTAACGTTGCAGGCCGCTAGCCGATCCGCCGGAGCTGCGACCGTCGCGCTGCGCGAGGACGAGTTGCAGCGAATCGCGCAGCGGTTAGGGCGCGAGCCATCCCTCGTCGAGCTGCACGCGTTTGACGCGCAATGGAGCGAACACTGCAGCTATAAATCGAGCCGCAAATTCTTGCAGCGCCTACCCACGAGCGGCTCGAACGTCGTGTTGGGCCCTGGCGAAGATGCCGGAGCGTTGCACTTGGGCGTGCACAACGGCGAGCGCTATGCCGTGGTCGTGGCGCACGAGTCCCACAACCATCCGTCGCAGATCGTACCCTTCGAAGGCGCCGCGACCGGCATCGGCGGTATCGTCCGCGACGTGCTCTGCATGGGCGCGGAAGTCATTGCGGTCGCCGATCCGCTGCGCCTGGGAAGAGTCGAGGACGCCGCCTCGCACTGCCGGCACGTCGCACGCGGCGTCGTTAACGGAATCAGCGCGTACGGCAACGCGATCGGCGTGCCGAATCTCGCCGGCGACGTCTACTTCGACGAAGGCTTCGACGAAAATTGTTTGGTGAACGTCGTGGCATTGGGAATCGTCAAAGAGGCCGAGCTCATTCACTCCTTTGCGCCGAAAGGCGCCGAGGATTGGGAAATCGTGCTCGTAGGCAAAGCGACCGATCCAAGCGGTTTCGGCGGAGCTTCGTTCTCGTCGTTAACCCTCGATGCCCAGGAGTCGGAGGCAAACAAGGGCGCCGTACAAGTGCCCGATCCGTTTCTCAAAAACGTCCTGATGCGCGCGAGCTATCGCGTTTTCGGGTTGCTGCGCGAACGAAAGATCGCCGCCGCCTTCAAGGACCTCGGCGCCGGCGGCGTCATGGGCTGCTCGGCGGAAATCACCGCGCAGGGCGGCTATGGCGCGGAGATCGATCTCGATAAGGTCAACGTCGCGATCGCCGGGATGCCGCCGGAGGTAATTGCCGTCGGTGAAACCCAGGAGCGTCTCTTATGGATTTTGCCGCCCGACATCGCGACCGAAGTCTTGCATATCTATAACGAGGAGTTCACGCTGCCCGACGTCGCCTACAACGCGTGCGCGACGGTGATTGGGCACGTAACGGCGGAGAGGCGTTACCGGCTGCGCTATCGCGGCGAGATCGTGATGGACGTGGAAAGCAATTTTCTCGCGGGTGCGATTCACGACGAGTTGCCGTACACGGAAGTCATCCGTCATAGCGGCGCTGTCGTCGAGCTGCCGGCAGTCGATGCTGAAGCGCTATTACCGCGCGTGCTTGCCCACCGCGACGTTGCGTCGCGCGAGCCGCTCTATCGGCGTTACGACGCGGTCGTGCGAGGCAACACGGTGTTACCGAGAGGAGCTGCCGATGCAGGCGTGCTCGCGCCGATCCCGGGGTCGCGTCTCGGAGTTGCCTTAGCGGTCGCGGGAAATCCCCGCTACGGTCGCATCGATCCCGGCTATGCCGCCGAACACGCCGTCGTCGAAGCGATGCGCCGAGTCGTGGCGGTGGGTGCGCGGCCGATCGGGTTGACGAATTGTTTGAACTTCGGCAATCCTCGAAAGCCCGAGCAGTACGGAGCGTTTGTCGCTGCCGTCGATGGGCTCGCTCGCGCGGCGGCCGAGCTCGACCTGCCGTTCGTCTCCGGCAACGTCAGCCTCTACAACGAATCGGTTGGCGGGAATGCGGTGCCCGCGTCGGCGATCCTCGCCTGCCTCGGAGCGCTCGACGACATCGGCGAAGTCGTGATGCCGGGCCTCAAATCGCCGGAATCGACGTTGCTGTGGATCGGGAGCCGTGAGCTCGTCGTCGGCGGCTCGGTGCTTGCGGAGCTGCTCGATCTTCAAGGAACGTTGCCGCAGATCGATTATGCCGCCGAACGCGCAGCCGTCGGCATTCTGCGCGATGCTATGGTGCGCGGCATCCTCTTGTCGTGCCGCGCGATCGGCGACGGCGGCGCACTAACGGCAATCGCGCGCCTGGCGTTCGACGCGATGCTGCGCAGCCGCAACATCGGCGTCGAAATTGACTTCGGCAATCCGCTTTGCGAAGCGGGCGGCTTCATCTGCGAAGTGAGTGACGCGGCCGAAATCGATCTCACCGGCGCGCTGCGCATCGGGCGGACGTTTGCCGGCTCCGAGCTGAGGGTCAACGGCGCGCATCTCGACATTCGCCGCCTTTACGATATTTGGTCGACCCCACTGTGCGCGGTCTACCCGTGAGCGCGCGCATTGCGGTTCCCATCTTCCCCGGCACCAACTCCGAGGATGAGACCGTCCGGCTCTTGCGCGATTGCGGTGGCGACGCTGAGCTCGTGCATTGGTCCGCCGCCCAGCGGTTGGGCGAGTACGACGCGTACGTGCTCTCCGGGGGTTTCGCGTACGAAGACCGCATCCGCGCCGGCGCCATCGCCGCACACGACCGGATCATGGATTTCGTCATCGAGGGTGCTCGACGCGGCAAGCTGGTCTTCGGCATCTGCAACGGCGCGCAAGTTCTGCTCGAGGCGGGACTCGTTCCCGGAACGGGCGCGCAGCGGCGGCCAACCGCGGCCTTTGCGAAGAACGCGCCCGAGCCCCACTTCGTCTGCCGTCATGTCTATTTGAAGCTCGCAATCGATCCATCGCGAAGCCCCATCACCGCCGCGCTCGCTCCATCGGCGCTCATACCCGCGTGGGCGGCGCACGCCGAAGGGCGCCTTGCCGCGAGGCCGGAGCACCTCGAAGAAATCGTCGCCGGCGATTATCTCGCCTTCGTTTACGCGCACTGCGACGGCAGCGTGGACGACGATGCCGTGCCCAACGGTTCGGCCCTGCGCTGCGCGGGCTTGGTCAATCGCGACGGCAACGTGCTGGCAATCATGCCGCATCCCGAGCGCGACGGTTGGAACTTCAATCATCTCGATCGCGCCGAGGGGGACGATGTTCTGGCTCCCTCCGGCGGCGCCATCTTGTTCCGCAGCTTCGTCGAAGCGGTAGCGTCAGGATGACGCGCGCCGTCGCCGTCTCCCTCAAAATTCCCGATAACACGGCATATACAGCGCTCGTGGCGCTGCGCCGGCTGGGCGTCGAGATTGATGGCGTGGAACGCAGCGAAATCTATTTCTTCGACGACGCGGACGACGTGGACGCATTGCGAGCCCGCGTAACGGCCGACGAGACGATCTTCAATCCCAACAAACACCGCATGACCGTACTCGAAGACGCCGCGCCAACAGAGGGTGAAGTCTGGATCGTGCAGGGAGGCACGTCGGTCGTCGCATGGCGCCTACGCAAGGCGGACGGCGCGCCGGTTTCGCACGTCGTCCTCGATTTGGCGATCGAGCGCCTATTGTGCAATCCCGCGATCGATCGTGCAATTACCATGGAGAAGGCCCATCGCACTACCGACAAGTAGAGGAATCGTAAGCATGGACCGCCCGTATACCGTCGCGACGTTGGGCTCGCATTCGGCGTTGCAGATCCTCAAAGGAGCGCACGACGAAGGATTTCGCACGCTGGCGATCTCGAATCGCGATACCGAACGTCTCTATCGGTCGTTCGCATTCGTCGACGAAGTCATCGCGCTCAATGACTACTCCGAGTTCATGTTGCAGATTGACCATCTGCAGAATCGCAAAGTCATCATTGTTCCGCACGGCTCCTTCGTGGCATATCTCTCGCTCGAAGAGCATAAGAAGATGACGATTCCTTACTTCGGAAACAAGGCGGTGCTCGATTGGGAAGCGAGCAGGGAGCTGCAGCGCGAGTGGCTCTCGCGTGCCGGACTGCGATTGCCGCGACAATTCCGCAGTGGAGCTGAGATCGATCGGCCCGTCATCGTGAAGCTCTACGGAGCGGCCGGCGGCAAAGGTTACATGTTCATTAGGGATGCCCACGACTTCGAGGCCCGCGCCGCACACCTTAAGGAAGCCTACATCATCCAAGAATATATTATCGGGGTTCCGCTTTATATCCATTATTTCTACTCGCCCTTGCAGCGCAAGCTGGAGATCATGTCGATGGACCGACGGTACGAAACCAACGTCGACTCGCTGGGCCGAATTCCGGCCGCGGCCCAGGAAGGTATGGATGTAAGCCCTTCCTACGTCGTTGTCGGCAATCAGCCGGTTTCGCTGCGCGAATCTATGCTGGCGGAGGCGCTTCGCATGGGCGACGACGTGGTGCGTGTCAGCCAGGAGATTTGCGGCCCTAAAGGCCTTTTCGGCGCCTTCTGCATCGAGACGATCATTACGCCGGATATCCAGTTTTACGTGATGGAGATCTCGGCGCGCATCGTTGCAGGAACGAATTTATTCATCGACGGATCCCCCTATTCGTACCTCAACTATTCCGAGCCGATGTCGACGGGACGGCGCATCGCTCGGGAGCTCAAGAACGCCCTGCTGACCAATAATCTTCATTTGGTGCTGGATGACTCGAGCGTTCTTTAAGGTCGTACCGCTCGTTGCCGGCGCGTTCGTGGCTCTTGCGCTCTGCCTCCCGGCGCGTGCCACGCTCGAGGTCGACCCGGCCGTGCTCTATGCAAAAATGAAGGATGCCTACTCTAAGGACGCGGCGGCAGGTTGGAATTTTCGCTCGCAATCCGTCTACCTCGCCACGATCTTTGATGCGGGCCGCGCGTATTCGCTGCAATATCCAAACGATCCCAACTACGGCGAGCTGGCGCGGCTCACGGTGAGCATCGGCACGGGACTTCATTACAACCCGCTGACGAATCACGACGGTGCGCTTTGGTGGGTGCGCGAAGCGGCGAATTGGGTGATGAAGAACTCCGACGACCTGCAGCTCATCGGCCAAGCGCAGCAGCTGCTGCAGCGCGTCAACTCCGAAGACGATCCCGAGCAGCTCGCGAAGCTCGCCGATGCCGACGCAACGGCAAACGTCAAAGCCTACCCGGGCGACATCGACGCCCTGCTCATTGTGGTCGAAGCCGATTGGCGCGCGTGGCTGCTGACGCGCGATCCATCATGGCGTTCGCTTGCGCTCGCGCGTGGGGCCGGCCGCGCAGCTTCCCGATCGCACATCTTCCGACGGGATGGGGAAACGAGCTGGTCAACGCCGCAAACGGCGCTTCCACCGATCGCGGATACACGCAGGCCGATGTTGCGAACGCGCAGACGTTCCTGGCGCGACTCAAGGCCGTCGATCCGATTCGCGTCATTGCAACGGTCAATGCCCTGCCGCACGATGTGTACCTTTCGACGCTGGCCCCCGCCGATGAATATTTCGGCCCGATGGGCATGTCGATTCTCGAGATCGAGAATCGCCTCAAACATATCAACTTCATGCTCGACTACGACTACGGAAATCGTGAGAGCGGTGAGGGCGCCGACGTCGCGAGAGCGATCGTCGACATGCAGAAGGTCTACCCGCGCGACCGCGATCTCCCGATGCTCCTCGACTGGTGCTATACGACTCTCGAGCGGATGAGCGACGAGCAGTCGCGGTCGGCCGCCGGCCAAATTCGAGCCATCCTGACGATCGAATACCAAGACAGCCCGCAGGCGCGAAAGCTTCTGGGAACGTAAGACGAGCGCGGTGAGTACGCTGCCCAAGGTCGCTCGCGCGCTCGCCGGCTACGATCGATCCGGCTTGACGCTGTGCTCCGTCGGGAGTCATTCAGCGTTGGAAGTTGCCTACGGCGCGCGCTCGCAAGGCTTGCGAAATCTCGTCGTTACGGCGAAGGGACGCGAGGCGACCTATAAGCGGCACTTTGCGGCTCGCAACGCGCCAGTGGCCCGCGGCTGCGTCGATGCCGTCATCGAACTCGAAGCCTTCGCCGACATCCTGCGCGAGGACGTTCAGCGCCGGCTTCTCGACGAGAACGTGATCTTCGTCCCCAATCGCTCGTTCGAAGTCTACTTGCGCCAGAAGTACACCTATGACGAGATCGAGGAACGATGCTCGTGCCGTTCTTCGGTAATCGCTATCTGCTCAAAGCGGAGCGCGCCGAGAGCGCCCTCGACAGGGAGCGCCCAGGATGACGCAATCGATCAGTACGCGCTTTTAGCGCGTGCCGGGATTCGTCATCCGCGCCGTTTCGCGTCGCCCGAGGAGATCGACCGTCTCGTGATGGTGAAGGCCCCGCACGCAAGAGTGAGCTTCGAGCGGGCGTTCTTCTTGGCGTCGACGCCGCACGAGTACCGCGTAACGAGCCGGCGATTAATCGACGAAGGTATCGTTACGCCGGAAGCCCTCGCGTCGGCGCGCATCGAGGAGTATGCGCTCGGCCCGTCGGTCAACCTCAACTTTTTTTATTCGCCGCTGCTGGGCGAGCTCGAGCTCTGCGGCACCGATACGCGGCGGCAGACGAATCTCGAAGGCTTTCGCAACATCCCCCCGTCGGCGCTCGACGCGCTGCGGGACGTGCCGATGCGGCTGGAAGAGGCCGGCCACATCGCGGCGACGATCCTCGAATCGATGCTCGAGCCGGCGTTTGAGATGGGCGAGCGCTTCGTCGAAGCAGCGCGCGAGGCGCGCGCCGCCCGGGGTCATCGGTCCGTTCGCGCTGCAATGCGTCATCGCGGCGGGTCCGCCGAAAGAGTTCGTCTGCTACGACGTCTCGCTGCGAATACCGGGTTCACCGGGAACTCGCTATACGCCGTACTCGGCCTATCGCTGGGGGCGCGACGTTTCGGTAGGCGAGCGCATCGCGATGGAGGTCGTCATGGCGCGCGACACCGATCGCCTCGAAGATGTGTTGACATAGGGCATTCGACCTTGCTTTGGGAGGAGTAGCATCATGACCGTTGATTCCGTTCAATCCCGTACCGGCGTCGTGACGTTCAAGGGCAAACCGATGACGCTGCTCGGGCCCGAGCTGCGGGCCGGCGATCCGGCGCCCGCGTTCGGGCTGACGGCGGCCGATCTCTCGCCCGTCAATCTCGAATATCTGTTAGACGAAGGTCAGCGCGCCGCGCTGCTGATCGTGGTGCCGTCGCTGGATACGCCGCGTCTGCTCGCTGGAGTCGCAGAAGTTCAACGCACGCTTGGGCGAACTGCCGGCGGGCGTGAGCGCTGCCGTCGTCAGCATGGATCTGCCGTTCGCTATGGGACGCTGGTGCGGCGCGCAAGGCGACGTCAAGCTGGAGATGCTCTCCGACTACCGCGATCACAGCTTCGGCTTGAATTACGGCCTGCTGATCGCAGAGCTCGGGCTGCTCGCGCGCGCGATCGTCGTCATCGGCAAAGATCGAAACGATTTCGTACGTGCAGATCGTGCCGGAAGTTGCCGACGAGCCCGATTACGACGCGGCGCTGAAGGCGGCCGCAGCGGCCGCATAAGCGAGCGATGCCCCAAACCGTTCTTCATCCTCGACTTCGGCGCGCAATACAGCCAGCTGATCGCGCGCCGCGACGCGCGAGCTTGGCGTCTACTGCGAAATCGTGCCGCACGATACGCCGTGGAGCGCGCTTTCGCCGCGCGATCCGGCGGCAATCATTCTGTCGGGCGGCCCCGAGAGCACGCTCGTCGCCGGCGCGCCCGGACATGGACGACGGCGATCGTCGAGTCGGGCGTTCCGATCCTCGGCATCTGCTACGGCATGCAGCTGCTTGCGCGCGATCTCGGCGCCGAGCTCGTCAAGCTCGATCACGCCGAGTACGGCCCGGCGACGCTGGTGGTCGCGCGATCGCGAGACGCCGCTCTTTGACGGCGTGCCGCGAAGATCGCGCGTTTGGATGTCGCACGGCGATTCGGTCGTCGCGCTGCCCGCCGGTTTCGCGCGCTGGCGTCGACGGCGCGCTGCCACGTCGCGGCGATGGGGAGCGCGAAGCAGAAGATCTACGGCGTGCAGTTTCATCCCGAAGTCGTGCACACCGAGTACGGCCGGACGATTCTCGACAACTTCTTGCACAAGATCGCCGGGCTTGCGCCCGATTGGAAGATGGATTCGTTCGTCGATCGGTCGATCGCGGATATTCGCGCAGCACGTCGGCGAGCGACAGCGTGATCTGCGCGCTCTCCGGCGGCGTCGATTCGGCCGTCGCGGCGACGCTCGTCGCGCGCGCGATCGGCGAGCAGCTCACCTGCATCTTCGTCGATCACGGCTTGCTGCGCGAAGAACGAAGCCGAAGAGGTGCTCGCGGCGTTTCGCGACGTGCTGCATCTCAACGTCATCGCCGTCGATGCGCGCGAGCGGTTTCTCGCGCAAGCTCGCGGGCGTCGATGATCCCGAGCGCAAGCGCATCATCATCGGGCACGAGTTCATCGCCGTCTTCGAAGAAGAAGCGGCGAAGATTCCCGGCGTCAAGTATCTCGTGCAGGGAACGCTCTATCCCGACGTCATCGAGTCGAAGACGCCCGCGAGCAAGGCCGGGCACAAGATCAAATCGCATCACAACGTCGGCGGCTTGCCGGAAGAGATGGGACTTCACGCTGATCGAGCCGCTGCGCGCGCTCTTCAAAGACGAGGTGCGCGAGCTCGGCCGCGTGCTCGGCTTGCCCGAAGCACATCGTCGAGCGTCAGCCGTTCCCGGGCCCGGGCTTGGCGGTGCGCATCATCGGCGACGTGACGCGAAGAGCGGCTGGCACATCGTGCGCGACGCCGACGCGATCGTGCGCGAAGAGATCGACGCGCGCCGCGCTCGAGCCGCATCCCTGGCAGTACTTCGCCGTGCTCACGCCGGTGCACAGCGTCGGCGTGATGGGCGACGGGCGCACCTACGCGAATCTCGTCGCGGTTCGCGCGATCACGAGCGAAGACGGCATGACGGCCGACTGGGCGCGCCTGCCGCACGAACTGCTCGAACGCATCTCGGCGCGCATCGTCAACGAGGTGCGCGGCGTCAATCGCGTCGCCTACGACATCACGACGAAGCCGCCCGCGACGGTCGAGTGGGAGTAGACGATGCGCGTTCTCGTCGTCGGCAACGGCGCGCGCGAAGACGCGCTGTCGTGGCGCCTCGCGCATCGCCGTCGTGCGAGGCGATCTTCGCTGCGCCGGGCAATGCCGGCACCGCATCGCGCGGCGAGAATTGGGATATCGCCGCGACCGACGGGAAAGCGACTCGCGCAGCGAGCGCAGAGCGAGGGATCGATCTCGTCGTGCTCGGGCCCGAGACCGCGATCGCGGCCGGCGTCGGCGACCGTTTACGCGAGGCCGGCGTCGCGGTCTTCGGACCGAATCGCTCGGGCGGGCGCCTCGAGTCGAGCAAAATCTTCGCCAAGCGCTTCATGGAGCGCCACGGCGATGCCGACGGCGCGCGCGCGTCGTCGCGCATTCGCTCGACGGCGGCGCACAAGGCGCTCGACGAATGGCGCGGCGCGCGTGCGTCGTCAAAGCCGACGGACTCGCCGCCGGCAAAGGCGTCGTCGTTGCGCCCGACGCCGATGCGCGCGTGCCGTGCTTGCCGATTGGTACGGAAGCGCGCGCATTCCCGGCGGCGGCAGCGACGTTCTGCTCGAGGAGAGACTCGAAGGGCGCGAGGTCAGCGTCTTCGCGCTTGCGACGGCCGCGCGATCGTTCCGATCGCGGCAGCATGCGATTACAAGCGCGCCGGCGACGGCGACACCGGACCGAACACCGGCGGAATGGGCGCCTATTCGCCGCCGGTCGGATTCCCCGACGACTTTCTCGATCGCGTGCGCGAGCGCATCCTCGCGCCGGTGCTGCGCGGTCTTGCTGGCCGAAGGCGAGCAATACGTCGGCGTGCTCTACTGCGGCCTGATGTGGACGGCGGACGGTCCGTCGGTGATCGAGTTCAACGTGCGTTTCGGCGATCCCGAGACGCAAGTCTTGATGCCGCGCATCAGCGGCGACTTTGCGGGGTTGCTCAATCGTGCGCCGGGCGCAATGGATCTCTCGCTATTGACGGCCTCGCCCGAGCATTGTGTCGGCGTCGTCTTGGCGACGGAGGATTATCCGCGCAGCAACACGCCGCTGGAGGGTTTGAGCGCCGATATTTCACTTCCGAACGGTTGTCGCGCTTTTTGGGGAGCCTCGCAGCGTCGGGACGATTCGGTAAAGACCGCTGGCGGTCGCGTGCTCACGGTGACGGCGCTCGGTGACGACCTGGCGCAGGCGCGCGGAAAGGCGTACCAAGCGGTAAAGCAGCTCGCTGCGCGGTTAGGAACGCAGGCACTCACGTACCGCACCGATATCGCGAGCCTTTAGACGGGCCAGCGTTGGCGAAACCGCTCGTTGGGCGCGAGATAAATCCGCGCGTGCGGATAGTCGAGATAGACGTCGAAGTTTCGTAGGAAATCCTGCCCCATTAGACCGTTGTAATCTTCGAACTCGAAGGCCGAAGCGTTCTGCGTGACGTCAAAGAGCCACGTTGGAAAGGACCACGCGCCCACGACGAGCGGACCGAGTTCGAGCGGGCGATACTCGACGCTTCCACCCACGCCCGTGAAATCGTTGACGAATGGGAACGCCGCGGTCATCGCTTCGCCCAAGCCTCGATCCGCGAACCGGCTTGCGTGCATCTGTACGTAACGCGAGAATATGGCGCTGCGGTACGCTCCGGTATCCAGGACGAAGCCGGGAGCCGCCACGCCGTCGATCGTGATGCCGAATGTCGGCACGAAGTCGTCAAAAGTAACCGAAAAGCTTCGTGCGTTGGGCGGCGGCACGAATGACGAAGGTGCGATTGCTTCGAGCGTTCTGTTTTGGTAGTCGACGTGCCAGACGACGTCGTGGATGAAATCAAAGCCTAAGAGTCCGCCGACCGGTTTGCCTACATCGCTCCACTGAGCAAACGGAAGACTGCGGGCGTGGACGTCGTGCAATGTCAGGCTTCCTGTCGACATTTGCGGAATGACGACGTCGCTCTCAACGTATGTGCCTGCGGTTTCGTCGGTTATTCGGCCGTACTCTTTGATGCCGAACGCTTGAACGAGGCCGTTGTCGATCACGATGCCGGATGAGCCGGAATCGAGTATGAAATCGACCGTATGGCTGCCAATCTCGACCGGGACGACGACGTCGTCGCCCGACATGTCGACCGAAATCCGAGCCGGCGAAACACCGACGGAGATAAGCGGCGGACCCGGAGAGGGGACGCTCAGCTCTGATGCTGCGACGCGGGCACCGACCTCTAAGGAGAGCAGCACGCGATCTTCGTCGTTCGTTGCGAATCCGTCGGATGTGTGGACGTGCCACGGTTCGGTGAGCCCTTTCGTCGTGCGATAATCGCTGAGCGAGACCGTGAAACGCCGTGCGTCGCGAATCTCTTCAATTCGGTCGAGCAGGAACGTCTTGGCATCGTAGAACCGGTATTCGAGCCGGCCGCTCGGCGGCTGGACGCGCACGACGTACGCGTCGACCGGCGTTTGAACGCTCCCCAAGAGCGTGATGCCGGTACGTGCGCGCGCTCGAAGAGCGATGGCGTCAATCTCGTCGGAACGATGTAGTCCGCCTCCGAAACAGATCTGACCGTTTGCATTCATGTTCCAGGGCGTTCCACCGCGGCTGCCTCTGGCGACGTGCTCTGGCCCAAGAACGGTGTCTTCCCGAAAATCGTCACCCGATTCGACGTAGGCGATCGTGCCCGTCATCGAACCGAGCGTCGTCGTCCATCGCTCTCGGCGCCCTTTCGGTAAGCCAGGGGCAAGCCTTCCCTGCGCGCGCGCATTGGCGTGTAAGACGGCATCGAGCGAAATTGCGGCCGGGGCGATCCCGGCAGGTGGTCCGGTATCGATTTCGTCAGCGCCAACGCGGCTTGCGAAGAACGCTGCCGCGACCGCAAGGGTTGCGGCGACGCAGCTAGCCGCTGGGTTTAAACGTCTTATAAAAGACGGCATTTGGCTTGACGATCAAACGGCCATATGGATACGCGAAATAGAGATCGTAGTAACCGAGGTAATCGGCGGCAACGAGCGCGTCGACAGGCTGGTCGTGAAGGTCCAAGGGAGCATTGGTCGTCTCGACGCCGACTTGCTGATAGTCGGAGATCGCAAACCGAAAGTGCGAGACCAGCGAGTCCCAGTACTCGACCGTCATGCCGTAGGTCCCGGCGTCGGCAAGCGGTAGCGTCCCGGTTCCGTGCGCCTTGCCTTTAGCGTCGCGCACTTCTTCGGGATGTTCGGAGACGAACTTCCCAAATAGGACGCTGAACGGCATCGCGGTGCTCAAGACGGCACGGTGCGTGACCGCCGCTCCGATCCCGAGCGTGACCAGCGGTGTGCCGTCGTCGATCGTCAACGGAACGTCGATTCCACCGGGAACCGGGGTCACTTGTGAAAAGTCACCGATCGGCATCGCGTCGAGGCGGCCGTTGGGAAAGTCGAAACGCAGAACGTTGGCCGCGAAAAAGTCGTACCCGAGCACGCCGACGATCTTGGTACGCTCGTCGGGATTGTAGCCGAATGGTTCGGCATCCACCACGAAGTCGTTCAATGCGATGCTGCCGACCGCAGCATGCGTAATCGTCGTTCGATACGACACCTGCGATCCGTCGGCAAGCCGCGTCGCCTGACCGTACGTCGGAAGATTCATCTCGTGCGCGGTATCTGAGTTGATAATCGAGCGAGAGACCGCGGCATCGATCAGGAAGTCGAGCCCCCGCCCAGCAACGTCCATGCGCACGATGAATCCGGCCCACATGTTGATGAAGTAGAAGCTCAGCCACATCGTACGGGCCGGCAGCGGCGTGACGACGGTTGCGACGGATATGTTTGAACGGTTCGGCGGCATCGCGAAGGTCGACGGTGGCAGCGTTGCGCCGTAGGAGACCGACTGGAGCACCCAGTCATCGTCTAACGCCGGCCGTCCGTCCGTATCGCGAATGTGCCACGCCCGCGATATGCCGTCGGTCGTTCGAAAATCGTCAAAGGTTTGAATGAACCGCCGCTTTGTGGCAACCGACTCAACGCGTACGATTTGAGCCGAACTCTTGTCGTAAAAAATGAACTCGGGATGCTTGTAACCCGGGCGTTTGACCTGCACCACGTACGCGGGTTTCGTTCCCGGCGTCTCTCCCAGCACGGTGGCATCATTCTTTGGATCCGCGGCATCTTCGAGCACTCGGGTCGCGTAGAAGCTTTGGGTGTCGATCTCCGTCGTCGTGCTCGTGAAGCCGTTGGCGTCCTGGTGCCATCGCGTTTCGCCGTACTGACCGTACTGATCCACGAACGGTCCTTGGACGATACGAGAGTGATAATCGGTGCCCGCGCGCTGCAAGTCTTCAGTTCCCGCAAGCCCCGAGTCGACGAAGCTCCAGTGCTCGACGACGGTATCGAGGACGTTTGCAGGGCGCGTTCCGATGGCGTTCCGATGCGCCGCTAGGATATCGGCGAGGCGCGCGGTCGTGGGAAGAACCGCCGGCGGAGCGTCCAAGTGCGCGTCGTCGCTCTCGGCGCACAAGCCGGAAACGGCGGTAGCGAAAAACGCCGTCGCCACGCCGACCGAAATGAAGAAAGCTCGTAGCGTCGGGGCCGCCACGATGGACGCATTCCACAGCCGAACGCTCGCAACCTTGGAATCAGCGCCCGGGTATGTACAGGGGATGTGGCGGTTGCCGCGAGCTCTGCTTCCGATTTATGCGACCACCCTCGTGGAGACGCTAGGTTACACGTTGATGATTCCGCTGCTCCCGGAGATCGTAAAGAAGTACGGAGCTTCCGACGTAATGACCGGTTCTCTGCTGAGCATTCCGGCACTCTGCTCGATGGTCGCAGCACCGATTTGGGGTAAGCTCAGCGACCGCCTTGGGCGCAAGACCATTATCTTGATTGCGCAGTTCCTGACGCTTGCGGGATATCTCATGCAGGCTCTGGCGCCATCGCTGCTTTGGATCTTCATCTCGCGCATTATCTCGGGATCCGGCGGCGGCGCATTGGGCGCGGTCCAGTCATACGTCGCCGACGTCACGAAAGAAGAGCAGCGCGATATAGCCTATTCACTCTATGGCGCAGTTTTCGGCGTAGCATTTATCGTAGGACCGGTAGCCTCGGGATTCCTGATTCACCGTAATCTCGCGGTGCCGTTTTTCGTTGCGGCCGGGATCGAGGCCGTCACGATTCTCATCACCGTGTTTTGGCTCCCATCGCATATGCAGCGCCGGAGCGTAACGAGCGTCGCCGCATCGCTAAGGGCGGCAAACGTGCCCGGCGTGCGGCTCGTATTGATTCGCCATTTTCTGGCGATCTTCGCGATTGTCTGTTTCTTGGCCAATCTGGCGCTCTATCTGCACCACGTTCTCGATTCCCCAACCTCGCAGGTTGGTTGGCTTCTCTCATCGGCCGGCGTGGTGGGCGGCGCCGCACTCATCTTTGTCGTTACGCCCCTTGCCAAGCATCTCGGAGACCGACGCGTTGCGCAGATCGGACTCTTCGTGAGCTTCTTGGCATACGGTATGCTCGTGCTCGTTAAGGACTTGGCATTCTTCGCGATATTGTTGATAGCATGGGCAATCGGGTCGTCGATGGTCGAACCGACGTTGACGGCACTCCTCTCGGTTCGTGCTAAGAGCAGCGAGCGAGGCGCGATCATGGGGGTGAGCGACTCGATCAACAGCGTGGCGATGATCTTGGCGCCGGCGGCGGGCTCGGCGATCGTCGGCGCAAACGCTCGGCTCTTGGGAGTGCTTCCGGCCTGCACCGTGTTGGCGGCGTTCCTTATCGGCCGCTACCCGCGCGCGGCCGCAAAAGCGGAAGAGGCGGAGAGAGCTCGCCACAAGACCGGCTAGACACGATAGCGGCCGCTCGTTCGACTTCCACGGCATGAAGAGGAAGCGCCTCGGTGTAACTCCGTGGTCGAAGGGAGGTTATTAGAGAACGTCATGGCTTACCGCTTTTCGCCGCAGGCTCAGTACCAGGGGCCGATCGCGCCCGCCGTACCAACGCAGTCTTTACTGGCCCAAGTGCTCGGGATTACCGCGCTTGGTTTGTGCGTCACTGCCTTTGCTGCGTGGACCTTCCAAGGCGTAGCCCCGGGCGTCGGTCTCATCGCAATGATCGTCGGTTTCATTCTGTTGCTTGCGATCAATGCGACGCGGAGAAACCAAGCGCTTTCGCTGCTCTTATTTTACGCCTTTACATTCTTGGAAGGCATCGGGATAGCACCGGTCATCGGACAGTACGTCCGCGTCTTCGGTCCCGACGTCGTCGTCAACGCTGCGCTAACGACCGGACTTGGAATGTTTGCGCTCGCTGCAATCGTCTATGCGACTGGGCTCGACCTCAGGCGGTTTCAAGGCATCTTTCTGATTGCGCTGCTCGGCCTGGTCGTCGTGGGCATCATCTCGGCCTTCGTACGGTTCATCCATCCCGAGACGTATGCGTGGCTGACGCTCGTCATTTTTTCGGGGCTCGTGCTGATCGACTTTGCGCGGCTTCGTGCCGGCGGCGACGGGCTGACGGCGGTCCAGATGGCGACGAGCATCTACCTCGATGCGATCAATATATTCCTCGCTTTGCTGCAAATATTCGGGGGCAGGCGCTCGTCGGACTAGTCCACAGCTATTCGTCGCTCCGCTCAGGATGGCGGCACTTAGGTTATAATGGTGTAGGATGTGCGGGATAACAGGGGTCTTCGCACCGGGGCGCGACGCGGCTCGCCTCGCTTTTTTCGCACTCTACGCGCTGCAACACCGCGGACAGGAGTCCGCCGGGATTGCGGCAGCCGACGGCGGGACGATACGCTCTCATAAGGAGATGGGGTTGCTGGGGGCCATCTTCGATGAAGATATCCTCGGCGAGCTCAGCGGACACATCGCGATCGGCCACACTCGATACTCGACGACTGGTTCCTCGATCGTCGTCAACGCGCAGCCGCTGCTCGAGCGCACCGAGCTGGGTGATTTTGCCTTCGCGCATAACGGCAACCTCACGAATACCGACGAGCTGCGCGAATCGCTTGCACCGACGACCGTTCTGCAGGCTAGCTCCGATTCAGAAGTAATGGCGAAGCTGATCGTCGAGTCGAAGGGCTCGATGCTGGAACGAATCGAGTCGGTCCTGGCTTCGGCGCGGGGCGCCTATTCGATCGTACTCTGCACGCAGACGGAACTCTACGCATTCCGCGATCCCTGGGGGGTCCGGCCGCTCTGCCTCGGGCGGCTCGCTGAGGGCGGCTACGTCGTCGCTTCCGAGTCCTGCGCGCTCGGGACGATCGGCGCGCAATACATGCGCGAGATCGAGCGAGGGGAAATCGTTCGGATCGGCCCCGACGGGTTGGAATCTCACAAGACCCAGATCGACCGCGCGACGCCGGCGCTCTGCATGTTCGAATATATCTATTTTGCGCGTCCCGATTCCAAATTCAACGAACGCTCCGTTTATATGGCACGCTACGAGATGGGCCGAAAGCTCGCCAAGGAGCATCCTGTCGATGCCGACGTCGTTATGGCCGTTCCGGACTCGGCCGTGGCCGGCGGCATCGGATTTGCCACCGAAAGCGGCTTGCCGTATATCGAAGGCTTGATCAAGAACCGTTACATTGGCCGCACTTTCATCAGCCCGGATCAGCGGATGCGCTCCCGCGGCGTGCATCTCAAGTTCAATCCGGTTGTGGAGAATCTCTGCGATCAGCGTGTCGTAGTCGTCGACGACTCGATCGTGCGCGGAACGACCACGCCGCGGATCGTGGCGCTGCTGCGCGAAGCCGGCGCGAAGGAAGTCCATCTGCGCATCACCTCTCCGCCGATCAAGCATCCGTGCTACCTCGGCGTGGACATGGCGACTTACGACGAGCTCATCGCCGCGAACTACACCGTCGAAGAGATTCGCCAAAAAACCGGTGCCGATTCGCTGGGCTATCTCAGTCTCGATGGACTGATCGCCGCGGTGGGACGCAAGCGAGAAGAGATGTGTCTCGGGTGTCTCATCGGGGAATATCCGAACCTTCCCGCCACGCATCGAACGCACGCAACGCCCGCTTAAGCCGAGCATGGCAGTCGCGTCACCCAATCGGCAGCGCCATTTGGTTCAAGGGCCTTTCTTCCCCCTTGCTACAGTCCAGATGCGTGACGCTTGGAGAAAGAATCGCGGCTCGACGAAGCGCATTGGGCTGGTCGCAGAACGAACTCGCCCGCCGTGCCGAAGTGAATCACCCGACGCTCTACAAGATCGAAGCGGAACAGCGTCTCAATCCCTCGGTTAGCGTCGTCGTTCGCATCGCGCGCGCGCTCGGAACGAGCGCCGAGGCGCTCTACGGACTGGAGCGCGACGATACGCAGCTTCTCGTAGAGTCGAATAAAGCGTCGATGCTCCTCGCGGTGCGTCCACTGGGCCGAAGAGCCGGCGATGCCGCGCGCGCTCGCATCAGTGCGTTCATTACCGCGGCGCTCGAACGCGCGGGCGCGCGGGTTCGCGACGTCTCCGCTACCGGCGGCGCGGAGGGCGCAGAGGAATCACGTTTGCCGTCGGAAGCAGCTGCGCTGGCCGCGGGGGGTCTGGCGCTGGTCGAGGAGGTCCAAGCGATGCGGCGGCGTCTCGATGCGCTCGAGGCGTGGCGTCGCACGCAAGAAGGACGCGCTCGAAAGCGCGCATCGCGATAAGGAGCGGATCGGACCAATCATCGGTTTCTAACATGCCGCAACGCTAGCATCGCAGAGTGCCAACTGGGCGGCAGTCAAAACCCCGGTAGCTTAGGCCTTATCGAATAGCTTGAGCGCCAGCAGGCCGTGGGTCAGCGCAGCTCCGGCGCGCAGGGCAGCGGCGATGTGGACCGTTTCCGCCAGTTCCGCCCGGGTGGCGCCGGCTTTTTTTGCGTTTGCCGTGTGCACGTCGAGACAATACGGGCATTGCGTGGTCAGTGCGACGCCGATGGCGATCAGCTCACGGTATTTTTGCGGAATCGTGCCGTCGCTGCGTCCCACCGTTTTATCGAGTGCGACGAAGCCATTGAAGCCGGCGCCGTCGAGTTCCTTGAGTTGCGAGAGCAGCGAAAGATCGCCGTGCTCGTGATAGTCGCTCATGGCATCCTTTCTCGGAGGTGGGTTTCCAAGGCGCTGGGTCGCGCCGGAAAGATTCGTTCGCGCACCTCGTTAGCGTATTTCTTCAAAGCTTCGGTCGCGAGGCTGCCGATCTCGGCATAGCGCTTCGCGAAGCCCGGCGAGTGGGGATACATCCCAAGAATATCGTGTAGAACCAGGACCTGCGAGTCGCAATGCGGCCCGGAGCCGATCCCGATCGTCGGGATGGAGAGTAGTTGCGTGATCTCGCGCGAGATCTCGTAATCGACGACTTCCAGTACGATCGCGTAGGCCCCGGCAGCTTCTACGGATCGCGCATCGTCGATGAGGCGGTCGCGGTGCGTGCGCATCTTGAAGCCGGGACCGAGGCCGGCCGTCTGCGGCGTAACGCCGATGTGACCGACGACCGGAATGCCGGCGCCGGTGATCGCTCGAATCCGCTCGGCTTGATCGCGTCCTCCCTCGAGCTTCACCGAGCTCGCTCCCCCCTCTTTGATGAAACGAATCGCGCTGCGAAGCGCATCCTCGTTGCTGACCTGATAGGAGCCGAACGGCATGTCGGCCATGATGTGCGCCCGCTGGGTGCCTCGCACGACGGCTTGCGTGTGGTAGAGAATGCTTTCGACTGTAACCGGCGTGGTTTCGTCGAAACCCAGCACGACGTTGCCGACACTGTCGCCGACCAAGATCACGTCGATTCCGGCGGCTTCGACGAACTGCCCGAAGGGCGCGTCGTATGCCGTCGCAATCGGAAAGATCGTTTTCCCCTTGCGTCGCTTGATCGCGCCGGCCGTCAGCCGGCGGATCGCGGGATTCTTTTCGGGCTCGTACGGGCGAGCGTTCTCGTGGCTCACACTCTTAACTCTTCGGCTTTGAGACCGTTGCCATGCCGATCCTTCGACTCCGCGCCTGCGGCGCTCCGCTGCTGATGACACATTGATTCGGCGAGCGCGACGAAGGCTCGTACCGGCGTGCCCGTCGGACCTTTGGCTTGCCAGGGAAACTCGTTTTCGAGATAGGCCGTCCCCGCAATGTCGAGATGAATCCAAGGCGTGCCGTCGACGAACTCGCGCAAAAACGCAGCCGCCGTCAACGTGCCGGCCGGGCGCCCGCCGGTGTTCTTCAGGTCGGCGATATCACTCTTCATCGCCGAAGTGTAATCTTCATAGTACGGCATCTGCCAGTAGCGCTCGCCGGTCGGCTTGGCGGCGGCGAGAAATTCCGCGCCGAAGGACTCGTTATTCGTTACCATTGCGGCGGCTGCGTGTCCGAGCGCGATGACGCAGGCACCCGTCAGCGTAGCGGCGTCGACGATCTTCGTCGCGCCCAGCTTGTTTGCGTAAGCTAAGGCGTCGGCGAGAATCAACCGGCCTTCGGCATCCGTGTTGATCACCTCGATCGTTTTGCCGTTCATCGCTTTGAAGATGTCGCCGGGTTTGGTCGCTTTGCCGCCGGGCATGTTCTCCGTCGCCGGAACGATGCCGACGACGTTGATTTTCGGTTTTAGTTTTCCCAGCGCGCTCATCGCCGCGATCACGCCCGCGCCGCCGGACATGTCGTACTTCATGTCTTCCATCTTTTCGGCCGGCTTGATGGAGATGCCGCCGGTATCGAACGTGATACCTTTGCCGACGAGCGCCAGCAGTTCTTTGCTCGAGGGATCGCCTTCGTAATGCAGCACGATGAACTTGGGCGGCTGCGCGCTGCCTTGTGCGACCGAAAGGAACGAACCCATGCCTTCGCGCCGTGCACGTTCCTCGTCGAGCACGTCGATCGCAAGTCCCGCCGACTCAGCAACTTTTGCGGCTTCTTCGGCCATGCGCGTCGGGGTCATATCGTTGGACGGGGTTACGGCCATGCGGCGCGCGAGATTGACCGCATCGCCGAGCGCCGTACCGTGGGCGATGCCACGCTCCAGTTCCTTGCCGTCGAGGCCCTTACCGAGGAGCAGCACCTCGTGCGTGACGAGCCCGCGTTCGGGACGCTCTTGATAGATCGTAGTGTCGAAGCTGCCTGTGATTGCGCCCTCGGCTACGAACGATGCGCAGTCGGCTTCGCGACCTTTGGCTTGCGGGGGCAGTGCAACGGCAATTCTATCGACCTTTCGGCGTCCGAGATAGCGAACCGCCGTGCCGGCATAACGCGCGAGCAGGTACGGCTCGAAATTCTCGGTTCGCCCAGTGAGATCGCAAGAACGCGGCGATAGGGTTGACCCTGGGCATAGAAAAGCACGTGATCTCCCAGCTTGCCGCGCACTTCGCCGGACGCGAGCGCATCGGCGATGACGCCGCCCAGTGCGCGGTCAGCCTCCTGCGCGACGCTTTCCAACGGGATCCCGGAGAAGAAGGGGACAACCAGGGTTCCAGCGCCGACGGCCAGAGGCTCGTCAGCCGAGAGATGAACTTGCATGGTGGACCTTTCGGGCGGTGAACTACTGCCAGCCTATGGCGGAAAGCTTAGAGAATCCTCGTCCCGCGAAAAAAGCCGCTGCATTCTCGTACGCGCAAGCGGGCGTCGATGTTGCCGCAGGCAACGAGGCCGTCGAGCGTTATCGCGCCCTTTTGAGCGAGTGGCGCCATCCGGCTCAGCTCGATGCGATCGGCGGCTTCGCCGGTCTCTTTCGCCTTCCTCAGGATGGCGGCCGTGCGCTGGTAGCATCGACCGATGGTGTCGGAACGAAACTGTTGATCGCCGCGGAACTACGACGCTTCGGCGGCGTCGGACGAGATCTCGTCAATCATTGCGTGAACGACATCCTCGTTTCTAATGCCACGCCGCTCTTTTTCTTGGATTACCTTGCCGTTGGCAAGCTCGAGCCGAGTGTTGCGGTGGAGGTCGTCGCGGGGTGCGCGCGGGCCTGCCGCGCTCACGATTGCGCCTTGCTCGGCGGTGAGACGGCAGAGATGCCGGGACTCTACGCGCGCGACCACTTCGACCTGGCCGGAACGATCGTCGGCGTCGTCGCCATTGACGCCGTACCGGATCCGAATGACGTTGAACCCGGTGACGCGATCATCGGGCTGCCTGCAGTCGGCCTTCACACCAACGGCTACTCGCTGGCACGCTCGCTGATACCGTCTACGGAAATGTTGGAGTCCTTCGGCGAGAGCACGTATGCCGACGCGCTGCTGGCGGAGCACCCTTCATACTACCGCGACGTGCGCGCCATTCAAGAGGTAGCGACGGTCAAGGCAATGGCGCATATTACGGGAGGCGGTCTGCTCGAGAATGTACCGCGCACCCTTCCGGAGCGATGCAAAGCGATCTTCGAACAGCAGCGGTGGAGCGTGCCGCCGATTCTCGCCGAGCTGGTGCGCCGAGGAAATGTCGGCTTCGACGAACGCTATCGCGTTCTCAACATGGGTGTGGGTTACACGCTGATCGTGCCATTCACGCAGGCCCCCGCCGCAATCGCTGCGGTGCGGGGCGCGAAGGTCGTCGGATGGATTGAATCTCGCGCGCAGGGTGAACCCAGGGTCGTCATTCATCCGGCTCGCGCCGCTGCGTGAACGACGTCGTTCGCGCCCTCGCGCAGGCGGTCGATTCGGCGTCACCGCGCGAGGAGCGCGGCGCCACGGCCGCCGAGATGGTTCGAGCCGCATGCGGCTATCGCTGGGTCGGGATCTATGACGTCGGCGACGACGAAAGCGTGCTCATCGCTAGCGCCGGGTCGCCGGCGCACGAGGAAGCGGTTCGCACCGGCAGGACGATCGTCGGATCGCGCTTCGCGATCGTACCGATTCTCGGAGCCGAGAGCGGCATCGTTATCGGCACGCTCGACGTTGCGAGCGATCGCGTCGATGCCGCTACGCCCGAGGACGTCGCATTCTTGGAAGAATGCGCGAGCGTTCTCCGGCCGCTCTACGACTAACGTGTTGCCGCTCTATAATCTTATCGTCGAACTCGACCGTACGTTTGAGAGCGCCTCGTTTGAAAGCATCGAGGTCGAGATTACCGATGCGATCGACGAGCGAACGCTGGCGTGGATCGACGACGCTTTCGGCGGAAGCTGGAGCTCTGAAGCCGCCGCCGGATCGAACGTCGTCGCGCGGCACGATGACGCCCCGATCGCGTTTGCCACGATCGCCGCGAAGGGACCCCGTTTCGCGTGGCTGCGAGAGAAAGCGCGCGAGCCCGGCGTCGGACTCTTCGGTCCGTTTGGGGTTGCGCCCGAGCAACGCCGCCATGGAATCGGCACCGCCGTGTTGCGGCAGGCGCTCAACACGTTGCGCGAGCGCGGCTACTCGCGCGCGCTCGTTGCCGCCGTCAGCGACGAATCGCTAATCCAGTACTATGCCGAGGCGGTCGGGGCGCGGGTTTGCGAAAGCTTCGAACGCGAAACCCTTTACCGCCCGGGTCGGCGCGTCGTGGTGATGGCCTCAGGTAACGGCAGCAACTTTCAAGCGGTCGCCGACGCCGTCAACGCCGGCGCGTTGCCGCTCGACGTCGTCGCGCTCTTGAGCAATAATCTCCACGCTTTGGCGTTGGTTCGCGCCCGCGACGCCGGCATTCCGTCACATGCGATTCCGTGGGATCGCCGCGAAGAGAGCCGTAGCGAGTACGACGCGCGGCTCTTGGCGGCTGCCGCCGCGGAGAAGCCCGACCTCGTGTTGCTGCTTGGATGGATGCACTTGCTTGCAGATGAGTTCGTGCGCGCGTTTCCTGAAATGCTCAATATTCATCCGGCATTTTTGCCGCTGGACCCGCGTCGCGACGACGTGAGGATGCCCGACGGAAGGCAGATTCCGGCGTTTCGAGGGCCTCGGGCCGTTACGGATGCACTCGCCGCCGCGAGCCCTTGGGTCGGGGCGACGCTGCACCGTGTTACCGCAGCGACCGATCGCGGGCCCGTGCTCGCGCGCAAACCGCTGAGGGTGAATGAAGCAGAAGATGAAGAACACTTGATGGAGCGGGTCCACGAAATTGAACGTGGCGTCGTCCGAGCGGGGATTATGCGATGGTTATACGAGCGTTGATCGGGGTCGTTGCGGCGGTTCTTGCACAAGATCAACCAATGCAAACGCTCACGGCATTCAACGCTCGGGTATCGTACGAATATTCCTGTGCGCACGACGTCTACACGTTTGCCATTGGGGCGCAAAATCAAGATTCAACCGCAGGAGCGTCGACGCTCTATTGGGAGATCCGCAACTCCGGACAGGCCGCTTCGCAGACGGTGGAAGGGCTTGCGATGGTCAACACGCTTCAGGTTCCTTCCGAGAGCGTCGAGATGCGCGTCTACCGCCCCTGTTCGCAGCAGAGCCTCTATTTGTGGCCGTCGCACGCTGCCTCGACTCTGCCCGACGGCAGCGTGATCCTCCGCTTTTCGGATTCGGTCGAGCAGCCGCTGACGGAATCTAAGAGTTAATCTCCGGAACGATCGCCTCATCCCATTCGCGAACGATCCAAGACGAAACGACGCCGCGCAGGACGAAGGGGTCGCCGGCTGCAAACGATTCGGCCGCTTCACGCGAGGTGAAAATCCCCATGGCACCCTCTTGCGGATTCGCGAACGGGCCGATCATGAGCAGCGACCCGTTTGCCACGTAGTCGCGCCAATGCTCGCGGTGCGCCTGCGCGTGCAACGGCGCCAACATCAAGACGTCGGGCGATGACTGATAAGAAAGAACGAACTTCAAAGTAAGAACGAGTCTACGGCTCCGGAGCGCCATAGCCTCTCGTAACGCGCGAGATATTACGTTACCGCCGACGCTAAAATTGCCCGCAAAGTCGAGCGATCGATGGTGGAGGCAAGGAGACTCGAACTCGATAAGCGCCCATCTCCTCGCGTGCCTCCCGATGACGACGAGTGACGTTTGGGCTTGCGGAGTAAGTATTTTCGCTGAGGCGGTTGTGCTATCCCGTGTGACCCGAAGCCTCCGGTGCCGCCCGAAATGGGAGCGTA
>CAWFFL010000001.1:0-428585 GCA_963815165.1 Vulcanimicrobiota bacterium | reverse complement strand
TTGGCGCGAAACGTCGCCTTCATCGCGAACCTCATGGAGAGTGGCTGTGAGTTCACGGCAGCCGACATGCCACACGCGAACCGGCTGACCGTTCGCATCATGGCGGCTGTGGCCGAGGACGAGGCTCGCCGCATTTCTGAGCGCACAAAGGCCGCGTTGGCCGCATGCGAGAAGCGAGCGGCCGTTTTCTAGGTTCCGCAAATCCTCGGTGTAGGAAATTTCCCCCAGAGGGCGTCCGTGAAAGGCGCGATTTGCACCGCGTCCCTATCCCGAGCGGCGAATGCGAAGCCTACGGCAATCGCAATAAGGCTGCGCTCGTCAGCAATGTCGCTCTCGGGCATCGCCCGCGAACTTGGCGAGCGCGGTATCTTCTCACGCACCGGGCGGCCATGGAGCGCAATGCAGGTTCTCGGCTCTTGCAACGCGTCACTTAGTCGGTCAATGTAGCCGATGGCTTCCAGATGGCAGAGTTCTGACTAGAGTCAGTCCGAGGGTTTTTGCTAACTGACTTAATTCATAAAACGAGAATAGGTCAACTATGGCGTCCAAGACGCCAGAAGAAGGAAGCAATGAAAAACCTCCAATTTTACCGTTGCATTGGGAGCCTTAGTCGCTATTTCTGCCCTGGCCGGTTGCGATAACGCGGGTGGGCAATCGCAATCGCCGTTTGGTTCATCGCAGGC
The DNA here is from genome assembly GCA_963815165.1 of Vulcanimicrobiota bacterium. GTDB lineage: Bacteria > Vulcanimicrobiota > Vulcanimicrobiia > Vulcanimicrobiales > Vulcanimicrobiaceae > Cybelea. The sequence continues at coordinate 427,902 of CAWFFL010000001.1, read as the reverse complement.
GCGAAATAAACGTTACCGCCTAATATCCGCCATCACACCGGTTCGGGAAGCCAAAAGGTTGGGCAGTTTTGGTGGGTTTGGAATACGGAAACCATCCCTGCCCAAACGGAAGGAACAGTCTTCGCCGAATGCCCACCAGAGTATGTCCCCACGGGTGGCGGCACCTACACACCACTAAACGCCAGTACGGGCTATACTTTGGTATTAGGACTTCCCTTCGATGCAGCTAGTGTACTCGGCTGGGAGGTCGAGGGGGTCGGTGCAGGCCCCACCAGCGGCGCGGTTTAGCCGTGGAGGTCTGGGTCATTTGTGCGAAAGAGAAGAAAAGTGAGGCGGTAGCGCCTGGTCTTTCCGTCTAGTCCCGACGATAGGGGATTAACGATAACGAGGTTCGGTAAGCGGCTCTGGCTTTAGCCTCGGAGTCGGACGCCTCTGCTTTGATGCGGATGGGACAACCTGCGCCCTGTCTATCGCCGAGTACTGCGGTCGTGAAAGGCCCTCTCCAGGCATCGAATCGCTATCTTTCTGTCCGGCTTGCTGTCCTGGAAGGGCCAGTTTGTCGTTCTCCCAGCATTTGTCCCTACCTTATGACGACCCGGTGTCCCAGTACTGTCCTTCGGTGTTGGACGAGAAAACATGACCTTGAACGAGTGACAATAAATGTAGCGGTCGAAAAATAATCGAATGAATTGGACCTAATCTCAGCATGTTAGAGAATGGGTCAAATAAGGCATTGCGCGGCCTACAACGATTTGGCATAGGTAAGGACACGGCCCTGCCGGTTGTAACGTCACCACGGGCCGGGAAACGGCCAAAGAAGGCATCGTTTCTTCGATGCTTCGGAGGGTTCGAGTAGTATGGTTTTAACAGCGTAAACTTCGAACGTAAGGAGGTAACTATAGCGGAGTCACTTACTGAGCGGATGACGTTTAAGCTACCCAAGACGATAAGAGCCGGACTATTAGCATGCACCTCAGTTGTACGCCGTGCTCAAAGCGCATCGGGTGTCGCAGGCTCAAGAGAAGCTCTCTCTCGGGAAAGGCTACAGCGATAATGATTTGGTATTCGCGCGGGCTACGGTTCGCCCGTAAACCCATGGAATTTCGCTTGCGCCGTTCGGACCTGATATTACCAGCCGGCTAACGCCGATACGCTGCACGGTTTCGTGACACCCACGCAAGCCTGTGGCTAAGGCTGGCGTCCCGCTAGAAGTTATCTCAAAAACGGCTGGGTCATGCCTCAATCGGTGTGACGGCGGCCCGATATTGACATATCTACAGTAGCCGGGATGCCGAGGCGGCGAACGCCTTTGGTCGCCTGGTGGGCTGATTCTAAATGAAAAGAGGCTCGGTTGATGCATTTTTGATGCACGGAGCCTCAGGTCGTGAAAACCCTTATGGCCTAAGGACGATTTTGGTAGCCCCAGCGGGATTCGAATCCGCCCGTGCGTGGTCGGCGCTGGTCATGCCTGGTCAAAAGAGGGCCTAGATATGGGCTTTCGCCCGGTGCCCGGTCGTCGCTGGGCAAGAACGGTTGCCATCGACGGCAACCGTTTGGCAACCGCGCCGAACGCGTCGGTACACTGTTTACTCGGGTAGATTTGGTCTACAAGAGGCCCGTCGTCGCGATCGCGATCTTCGCGTCGCGCCGGGACTCGAAAGCTGTTGGAGCGGATCGCCACAGACCGATTCGCCAAGCTCGTTTAGACATTTCCCACCTGGGGTGCGGGCCGGGGGGTTCTGGCACGCGAGGGCACCCCCGCAGGGACGCAAACTTGCAAAAAGTGTAGCCTCTAAAACAACTGTTTCGAGCTGGGGTCTGACGCTTGAAGGGAGGTCTGGAGCGTTGCGCGGAGGCCGGTCGGGACGACGTGCATGCTCCTTCAAGGTCCCGGAGAAGGTTTCTTTAGTGCTGCTTCCTCGAGACTCGCCAAGATATGACTGAAAGCGATTTTTTGCCGCTGTTCGCTCAAATCAAGCCATAAGTTCTTAGTCACGGCGCACCAGAGGATGACCGAACCCTACAAGGTCTGTGGCTTTCTCAGGCTGCTGAAGCGGCTTTCGGTCGCCGTGTCAGGCGGAAGAATCGTCGGGATCATCGTTCTGGAGACGATTCGCATCTCTGCGAGCTTCGAACTGCTCTCGTGCGCGGTCGAGGGGCTGAGCGCCCGATACGCAACATTTTCGAAGTGGCTTCGCTTAGAAGGTGCACCTTTTCGAGTTTCGTTGGTTGCTCGGGACCCAATTTGAAAGCGCGGCTCGCCTAAAGGGCTCGAAGTTCGCCAGCACACTCGACCTAAGCTATGTCTCAATCAAGGTTGATCTCGACCTCGACGCCATCGACTGTGCTAAAGGCGTATATCTCGTCGGCGCGTCAGTGACAAAGATCTTCATGCCGATCCGCGGTGTTCCGAGGCCCCTTTCAAATGGGGCTTGCCAGAGTCAATGGCCAGGTCGACGTAAATAAGAGCAGACTTCTCGGTGAAGTAGCACTCGTTGACTGTACCTGGGGGATTCATCGCCGTAGGAGCTTCCTTCGATAGCGCTCAGGGTGAGGAGGCCTTGTTCGATCGCATGACAGTGGATTCCGGGATAAATCTTGCCGGTGCAACGTTCGGCAGTATGGCGACGTTTGGCGGCATGAATGCTAAAGGTCAGCTAATCTTTGACGACGTCTCCTTTCGTGGTGACTGCCTGGTCAAGGTGCCACTGGCAACGACGCGCTTTTCCAGAACGGTGACGTTCGAGAAGGCTGCCTCATTTATTGGATCGCATTTCTTTTCCGCAGACTTTACGGACAGCTCGTTTCAGGGCGACGCGAGATTCAATGATCTGAGGGTGGACGTTTCACTAAACCTGAGCGGGGCAGCTTTCGGTTCGATTGCTAAATCCGACAGTAGCCAAGTCGGCGAATCAATACGAGTGGCGAAAACCCAGCGCGCACCGGAGTTCAATGGGCTAGTAACATCGTTCGCTGGCGCGAGATTTGGTTCTCAAGGATCTTTGAGAACGCGCGGTTTAAGGTAACGCCGTTTTCGAGGGCGCTGAATTTGGAGCCGATTTATTCTTTGACAAATGCATGAGTTGCGGTGTCGCATCGTTTATTGGAATGCGATGTAAAGGAAACATTTCGTTCTCTGAGGTTCACTTTGCGTCGGCAGAGTTTCACGCCGTTCAGTGCCAGGGTAACTTTGGTTTGAAGAATGCGACTCGCGGAAGCGGCGGATTTTTCGTATGTCGTCGAAGCAACGGCAACCTGGTTTTCGGAAGCCGTAGCTTCGCTCAGGAGCTGATCTTAAAGAATTCGGAGACACGAGGTGAATGAGTCTCCGATTTCAGCGCCCTAGGGGAGGCCATGAACCTTGAGATGGCTAGGTGTGGCACACTGGACTTTTTCAAAGGCATTGTCGCTTCGGCCGACCAAAAGCTACCTGACCTTAGCAAGATAAAGATAAACGCTATAGGGCTACGTTACAACCAACTTTATTGTGTATGGAAGGATTTTGTCGCGGGGATAGCAGCGTCGAAGCTCTCTTATTTTCGATCCCTACGCGCAATTGAGAAGCATCTACGCAGCATCGGTGCGTATCACTGGGCAGACGAAGTGTACATGCTGGGGCGTCGGAACCTCAGAAATGCGTTTAAAAAGAACTCAATTGGTACTGGTGGGACAAAGCGCTGGAACTGCTATCGGGCTATGGTTTGCGGCCAGGTAGGACGCTGGTCGCGCTTTTGGGGTTACTGGCCGCTGCTACGATTTTTATTGCTTTCGTACGAGGCTTTGCGACATCGGGAATCGCCACAGACTGCCAGCGTGCTAAAGCTCCTCGCCGGATCTCGAAGTCGCTGTAAACCTTGCAATTTACTCAGTTCGTCGTTGGCGCTAGCAGTAGCGTCAGTGGCTGGAGAATATCAGAGTGCCCACTCGTGGGGTCATGGGTCCGCGCGTACTCGGTAATAGGGCTGTTACGCATGTTTGGTTTAAATTCTGATACCGTTTGCCGTCGCGAGTGTCGCAGGGGTGCTGAAGTACATTGGGCGACGCGATTGAGGTAAATGTGGCATGGCGCGTGAAGGAGTGAGGTGCTTTGGCGTGCCCAACGACCCGCGTATTGGCTATCCTTTGTGCGATCGGCTTCGCGCTTTCAATTTCATCGTCGGCTGCGGTGACGCACACGAACGTCGTCCTATTCTCGCCGTGGTCATCCGGCGTTCTTCGACATGGCTTCACGATCTCGGAAAGCGTCAAGGGCTCGTGCTGGATTCACTCGCTCGCATCGGAGCGGCCCGACGCGTGGCGCTGTGCAGACTACGACCACGGCATTTACGATCCGTGCTTTATCGGCTCGCTTCTAAGAATACGCTCGCGTGTGCCGCGGGGCCATTTTCAAAACGCGTGAGGCTATTCACGGTTGCGAAACCGCTGACCGATAGCATCGAAACTCGCCGGCGAGCTGTGGGGACTGCGCCTCAGAGGTGCTCCGTGGGGGTTACGCTTGGTCAACGGCGATACGTGCGTATTTGCCCGCGCCTAAACTCCAAGGGTGTGTGCCATAGCGCGCTTTACCATCCGTCGCTGCTCGGAAATACCTGACCCTTCGGAATCTCCGCGGCTGCATCTTACGGTGCCCCGACACCGAGCGCGAAGCGTCTGCGCAATAAGCACGACAAATCGCGCAGGTTTCTCTTTCAGGGGTTTCCGTTTCGCGCTACTTTGACGGGGCAACGCCTACCGTGACGCCATGAATATTTCCGTGGCTGAAGTGCAAACGCTTGCAGGCTCTCCACCAGCGGGATAAGACCAGAAATCTATGTCCTTGCCGAGCTTCCCATCTCCACCGCTTGGAGCGATAAACGTACCGTCTCCGAGCCAACTCCAAAGTCCCTCCAGACCCAAGCGTCCCCGCGGCCTATGTTCCTGCTTCAGGGATACGGTGCTAACAACGGTACCCACCGAGCCAGAGACCGCAACGCGGTTAATCTCCGCTGAATCCCGACCGCCGCCGTTAATCGCGACGTACGTCCCATCCCAGGCAAGATCGTACATGTTGATCGACTGTTCAGCGAAATGGGTGTAAAAGCTCCGCTGTTGGTGTTGAACTCTACCAAATTCGTAGACCGAACTCGGCGTTTCGCCCAGTAAAAATAGGTCGCCGTACTCGTCATAAGTGCAAGCATAGAAACTAACATTCGAATCCGCAAAAGTCTGCGCGACACCCTCAGCGTCGGAAGAAAATTGCAACCGCGTTGCCGCTAACCACAGCGAGATTGCCCGTGTCGGATCCCACGAACACGCGCCGCCGTAACCACTTAGGGTGTTGATCGGACTTGTTTCGCCGTGCGCGTACTCAAGTTTCAGAATTTTGCGGTACAAACACGTCGCCATTTCCGTCGGAGCATAGATCGCCGGTACGCTCCCCCAGAGGCCAGCGAGCTCTGTAACCGGCCGACCTTGTGGCAGCGGCGAGAATAGCACTTTTCCTTCATAGGCGACGTAAAGTAGCTCCCCGCTCTGTGTATTCGTTTGCATCGACCCTAGACGCTCGGCTCGCGACGCCGTCTCGCCGGGGCCTCCCGTCGGCGCTTGCAGCCCGGTGCAGGCCGAAATCAACGTCGTCGCCGCGCCGATCCCCAATACATAGCGGCCAAAAATAGAAAGCTTCATCGCGATCTCCTTTCGCAACGGGCATACCGGAAATAACGCTTCATGGCTGCGCGCGCGTGCGCGGGTAGATTGTAGTCATCCGCGCGAGCGAACGCTCTGACGCTAAGCGCGTCGCCACTAAAGCGCGAGCGATTTACTGCCAACTGAAGACGACTTGACCGTTGCCCGTGTCGCTCTGCCATCCTTGATAAAGTGTTACGCTGGTAGCACTCGATTCAGCGTATGACGATCCCCCACCACCACCAGCGCCCTTATATGCGAAAGTTCCGCCGAAGCCGCCACCTCCCCCGCCGCCGCCGCCATAATAGCCACTGCCGCCGCCCCCTCCGTACCTGGGCCCGTAAATACCGTACGGGCCTCCGCCGCCTGTGCCACCTTGACCAAGGCTCCCGGCACCGCCCGGATCACCGTCCTCGGTACACATCCCCCCAGTGCCGCCCGCTCCACCTTGAGTTTGCGTTCCGCCGCCTCCGCCAACCCCTTACAACTCTTAGCGGTCTTGCCCCCGGTGCCGTTCGCGCCGGTTTGCCCACCACCGTTGCCGCCTAGTTTCTCCCCAGGGCCCGCACCGGCGCCCGCAACCAGAATGCGGTCAGTTAAGTTATCGCCGCCCTCGCGCACGTCCGACGCACCGCCGCCGCCTCCACCTTCGCCCTGTCCCTTGTAGCTGACCACTCCGCCGCCACCATTGAATCCGCCGCTTCCAGAAGAGCCTTGCCCACCAACGAAGACATACAATGTCTCACCCGGTGTGACGGGAACACTCGCACAGTACGACCGCCGAGTCCCGAGCCTTCCGGTTTCCCTCTGCGCTGCTTTTCAAACGCCCTGTAACCACCTGCGCCGTCGGCCACAATAGCTATTGAGATCACGCCAGACGGTACTTGGAACGTTTGCTCTGCGCCGGTGTACGAGAAAGTCTGACTGCCCGTCAGCGGTCTTACGTCGTTGCTCGCATTACTGGGGAGCGTGCTGGGCGATGATCCACCGCACGCCACTAGCAATGCCGAGGCCGCGCTGATGCCTAGAGCATAGCGGGCAAAACGAAAAGCTCTCATCTCAGGCCTCCGAAAGTCCGAACGGGTAGTACGTAGGACGTTCGGCGCTCAGACGCGGCTTAACTTCAGGAGCAGCTCACCAATATAGGTCGTCACCTTGGACAGCCATCCTCGCGCGCTTATAACGGAAGAGCGCACCTAAAGTCCAAGGCTTTGTGCTATAGCGCGATTCGCTATCCGCGGCTAGTGGGGAACACCTGACCTTTGGGAATCTCCACGTGTATCATCGTGGGCGCGCCGATGGCTGCTGAGCCTTCCACGACGAGCGGATGCGTGGGAAGGTGCGGCGCGGGAACGGCCTTATATTTGCGGACCTCGTTCGCGAGCATTTCTAGGCCGTAAGAGAGCAGCGCTGACGTTACCACCGTGACCGGAACGTCGGCGCGCAAGGCCAGAAGCGCGATCGGCTCCGCGATCGTGCCCGGCATCCCCAGCGTATTCCGGAATGCGTCGTGCGGATGCTCCCGCGCTTCGAGCAGCATGGCCCGAGCGCTGCGACGCAGGTCTTTGCGGGTGCGCTGCCCTTGTGCGAGCATTTGGGCAAAGCGCGGTAGTGCGGAAACGTCAAGACGCCTCGCTGAACGCGGGTCGCGCAAGATCTTGTGCAAGTACCCTGTGCCTGAAGGCACGAGTACGACCTGCATTATGCGCTTCCGCTTCTTATGCATCCAGGCGACGTGCGAGCCAAGAGCACGCGGCCCAAGGCAGACTTTCTCGCAGCGCTCGCCGTTGACGATCTCAGGGCATTGGCGCGGAACGAAGTCGTGGATCGGGCAGCGGCATCCCGGCGGATGCGGGCGCTTCGGTTCGGCGATCAATGTGTTCTGATCTGGGGGCTAGAGCGCGAGAGACGGTGTCTCCGAAGTGTGCGTTCAGCCGCTGCGACGGCTGCCGAAGCGCTGGGCGCCGTCCATTCCCGGAGCACCGCCGCGACGTTGCCTTGGTGAGCTTCTACTGTTGGAAACCACCGGCGCGCTAACGAGGCGCGTCCTACCAAGATTATTGCGCCGTCGTCGCGAGCCGTGAGGCTTACGCCCTCAGCTCTGGCTTGCTCTATTATTTCGGCGGCTGTCATTGCGCCCAGCTCTTCGTGGGAGGCACGATCTGTACCACCCGTGTCTCTTCGTTCGCTGTCGATTTGTCGTTTTCTTGTTCCACAGTGTAATCGGGAACAAAGGAACAAGAAACCGAATACCGATATGGGTCTCCCTTCGTACCGGTACCGATGCGAGCAATCTCGCTGGCCGCGACGCCTGCTCGTAGCGCGTCTCGCTTCAACTTCGTACGCCCCTGTACTCCGTGGTCGATCGTGGGCTCATCTGCGGCCGGGTTATCAGGATGCGCCTCCGCGTGCTGCTGCAGAAACTCGACGATCGCGAGGCGCATGGCTTCAAGGTCAACATCGGCCTTCATCCCGGCGGAATAAACGCGGCAAGTGTGAGGGTCCATTTCAACGACCGTTTCTGGAAAATCCTCTCCGAATCGTTGTTCGCTAGCAATGGTGTGACAGCGCTCGCTGCGGCGTAGCACTAACACAGTGTCGACCGCTGCGGCCCAAGCAGTGGAACCCATAACCTCGTCCACGATCTCGTCCCGGCGCGTCTTCCCAGAATGATGAAGCAGTAGTACCGCGGCGCCTGCGCTTCGAGCAAGCTCAATGACGGAGTCCATTGCGTTCGAACCCGTCGCATAGTCATTACCGTCTTTGACCCGGAGCAGTCGCTGCATCGTGTCTATGATGACTAACACGGGCTTGTGCCATTTTATCTCATCGCGAAGCCAATCCATCGCCTCTCTCGGCGCGCGGTCTATGCAGATATAAAAGTCGTCGTCTTTCGACACACCAAGCGCGCGAAGCAGTTTTTTCCATCCGCCACGAGCGCCTTCGAGCGCGAGGTACAGTACTGGGCCTTTTAGCGTAGCACGACCGAGGAACTCGCATCCGCGCTCAACATCGAGCGCGAGGTTTGCAGCGAGGGTGGACTTGCCGCCCTTTGGCCTACCTGCGAGCACAGCCGTGCCTCCGCGTGGAATTAGACCCGCCACCACGTATTCGATGTCGTCGCCATCGCTTTCTGCGAGCAGATCGCCTACACGAGCGAAAGAAGGACGGCGATCGGTTCCCGCATCGCTTGCGGCCCTGCTATCGGAGGCGTTAGGCTCGAAAAGGCCCCGCACGTCGCGCCAGGTGTGGGCGGCGCACGCGTTGTGAAAACACCTGAATACGACCGCGCCGCTTGCTAGTTGCAGCAACGCTGCGCTCGTGCCCGCATGCGACGAATCGAACGGACATTGCACGATATACTTACGGCCTCCCTTCCAAGGGCCGGTTCGTAAGACGCTGATGTTGTGGCACCTCGTAAACGCGTCGAGGTCCAAAGAGCCACTTGGTACAGTGTGCGGTGTATCCGGGGGCAGCGTCGCAGCGAGCGTTTCAAGCATGTCTCGCGCGACAACTTGCCGCTCTGGCTGGGAGCCGCGAATTGCCGAGCGACGGTGCGGGCGATCGTGCCCGTCATCTCCCTTGCGGTTAGTCGTCCCGTATAGGCGAACGAGACGGCCAGCATTCCAGACGCTCTGGTCAATCGTTACGATTTCGTCGCCGAATAGCAGGTCAAATGCCCCGAGGCACTTCTTCACGAGTTGAGCCGCGGCATCATCGTTCGGAAGGTCGATACAATAGAGAAGCTGCGCGCCGTTCCCGCTCATCGCTTCGATCGGTGGGGGCCACCCGAGCGCCGCGAGTGCATCGCGAACGGAGTCCGCCCTCGCTAGCGCTGCGTGAAGCTCCTCGTCTGTGGCCGAAATTCCGGCTGGTCTCACGGGGTCGAAGTCTAGAGCAACCAACGACGGCGCGCGATGTCGTTGTCAGAGCTAGCCTTAGCGTCCGCAGGCACCGATTTCGTGCGCGCGCGAGGCATGCTGGCTTCAGCATATTTAGCGTCACATAAACACCGCGAACGTCGTCACGTTCGTCTAGCTTAGCCACTACTTCAATCGCGCGCCTCGGGTCATCGAAATAGCCAATAGCCAGGCCATTTCACGTCCGCCGAGCGCACGAATTTCAAAGACCGAACCCGGCGCGTGAAGCGCTTCTAAGGCCGCGAGAATACACAGCGACAGAAGGCGCCGCGTCGTTCTCGCTCACGATGACGACCCTTCCCGATTGCGCGCTTCTAAGCGCTCTATATACGCGTCGATGGATCGCTTTTGTGAAAAGTGTCCTCGATCCGATCGTGACTCGCGTTATTTGGCCGGCTGCGGCGAGGGTCTTAATCGTTGACCTCGATACTGACAGATAGCGCTGCACGCGGGATAGTCCAACAGCGCGAGGACCGGTTGTGGGTGGTTCTGTGTTCGGCATCATGCTTGCAGTATAGGTGAGATTTGGTAACATAAAATATAGATGCGTTACCAGACCCAAAGGCGCTTAGGGATTCGAAGTGGTCCAAGGCTGTCAGCGATATTCTTAAGCTCAGTGGAGAGCCGGAGGCGGGACTCGCCGCGGCGCTTGGCGTGGAGCCGCGCGATTCCTCATCGTTGGCTCCGCGGAGAGAGACCGATAACACCTGGGCAGGTTCGGGCGGTAAATGAGGCGGTCGCACGCCTTGCAGGCCTACCCGAAGTTGCGGACTACCTCTTTGCGCTCGCCTTAAGAAGGGCTCGTCGACCCGGACGGACGTGACCTTGATCGCGCGCTCCGTGCAATCGGCGTCGTATTGCGAGGGCTGCAAGACTACTTAAGCGTCGACACGCGGCGTTTCATAGACCGAGGCCCTCGTTAACACAGGATTCGCGAGAACAACAGCTTTTTGCTTTCGGATTTAAGTTAGCCGGCTCTCTTGGAAAGAGCCTCTATGGTCGGTTGGACGGACGCGCGCCGCGCAAGCCGCTCGCCGAAGAGTTCTTGGGTATGTTTCAGGAGGCGGGCCTCGATGTCACGCCGTGGCTTCGGTCGGACGAAGAGCTTACTGCTCGGCGCAAGCGCGATCGCTTTCAGCTCGCAGTCGAGGCAGCGCTTGCGAAACACGTGCCGGACATCACGCCCTCGTCCCGCGGCGCAATCGTCGACAACATTCTTCTCGCCTACAAGCACGCTGCGGAGGGTGCATCGGTGCATCCGCGCAGCAAAGACGCGGTTCGGCGCCTCAAGGAAGCGCCACGCAAACCCACGCGCAACAGGAGGGCGCACAAGTGAGCATCTACAAACGCGCATCCGGCAGGTATGCCGTTCTCATTGACCTCGAATCGAGCGCGACCGGCTTGCGTCGCCGCAAGAGCGTCGGCACTTTTCGCACGCGCAAAGACGCCGAGGCGGCGGAACGCAAGGCGCTCGACGCGCGCGATCGCGGAATCGACCTCTCGCCAAAAACGGTAACGGTCGCGCAGCTTCTCGATCGCTTCATCGCCGACCGCCGCGCGAAGGGCCGTGCGCTTCGCACGGTTATGCGCTACGACGAGCTTGCGAAGTTCACGATCGCTCCGCATATCGGCGGCATCGCGCTCGCGAAGCTCTCGCCCGCGCACGTGTCATCCTGGCTCGCGACGATTAAAGAGCGGGGCAGCGCGGCGAAGAAACCGCTCGCGCCAAAGTCGGTGAGCCACGCCTTCTCGCTTCTCCGCTCCGCGTTGCGCTGGGCGATTCGGCACGATCTTGCATGGCGTAACGTCGCCGATGCTGTCGATGCGCCAACCGCTCCGCGATCGCAAGCGCGGGCGCTCGACGAGAACGAAGCAGCGCGCTTCTTCGCAGCCGCCGACGCGACGCGCTGGGGACCGTTCTTCCGGCTCGCGCTCGGGTCCGGCGTGCAGACGGGGCGAGCTTCTCGCGCTGCGCTGGGACGACGTTATGCTCCCCGAGGTAGGGCAAGCAGCGCTTACCGTGCGGCGCGCATTCGTCGAAGGCAAAGGCAAGGACTCGCGCATCGTCGAGAAGGGCACAAAGACCGACCGCGTTCGCACGATTCCGCTCGGTGCGCTCGCGATCGAGGCGCTGCGATCGCAATGGGCGTCGCAGGCTCAGGAACGCCGCGAAGCGGGCGGAGCACTATGCAGACACCGGGCACGTCTTTCAGACGCCGCTCGGAGGGCCTGTGGCGCCCTTCTTGGCGACCGAAGCATTCCGTTCGCTGCGCGCTCGCTCGAAGGTGAAGGCGACGCTCCATGATCTACGCCATACCGCCGCGACGTGGATGCTCGCTGCGGGCGTTGACGTTGCTTCCGTCGCGCGCGTTCTCGGTCACGCAACGCCGACGACGACGCTCAGCATTTACGCTCACGCGATGCCAGCCGCGGAGTCGCGCGCGGTCGCCTCGATCGACGAGCGCCTAGCGCTCGCGAAGCGGGCCTAACGAATGCTAAGGAGTTTCTTCGTCGTGCCTCGTCGCCGTTATCTGGAGCATGACGTGGTTTTCCAAGTCTTCAAGCCGTCCAACGTTTCCGGTTGCTTCCGCCGATTCATCGCGCCCGGTCCACTCGACCCAACACTCCCACGCTGGCACGTCGCTCCTCGGCCCAAGTTTGATGACGACGCGCTCTCCTTCGCGCGTGACTCCTTCGGCGCGCTCCTGAATGCGTCGCTTCACTGCATCTACGTCGATTGCCATTTCAGATTCTCCTCAAGGCCTCAGCCCGGTTTTTGCGCCCGACGGCAACCGAATGGCAACCGTCGCTCTTTCGCGAGCGCAAAAACCCTTATGGTATAAGGACGATATAAATAGCCCCAGCGGGATTCGAACCCGCGTTACCGCCGTGAGAGGGCGGCATCCTAGGCCTCTAGATGATGGGGCCATGGCTCCCGGGGATGGGCTCGAACCACCGACATGCGACTTCAGAGGCCGCCGTTCTTCCAGCTGAACTACCCGGGACGGTAAGAAGCGTTATACTACACCGCCCCAACGCTCTCTTGCAAATCCGTCGCCGCTTCGCATTATGCCCGCTATAGGTTTCCGTCTGACTATGGCAGTTAGGGCAGAGCATCCGCAAGTTTTCAAGCCGATAGTCGTTCTTCACGCCATTGATGTGATCGATGTGAGTCACCAGCGGTTTGCCCCGCCACTCTGCGAGGCGCACTGCTCGCAGCAATTCTGAAGCAGGCCAGCGCGGATTAGCCGATGCTTGATGTTGTAACGGCTCTTCCCCGTTTGCAATAGCGCTTCGAGTGGCAAACCATATGGACGCGTTTTGGTCTCGCCGCGTTCGATCGCTTTGTACCATTCAGCCGAACAAAAGCCGAATTGCGATGCAGTCTGGCGATACGTGTGCCCTTCGTCGTAGTAGGCCTGAATTTCGAGCCCAATCGTATTTGCGGCGGCGGTCGGGGAATAGCGAGGGTACGACTATGAGCGCGCCGCGCCTAATGGCCTTGATCCAAGCCGCATGAGTAAAACCAAATCGCCTTGAGCAGTCGGCGAAGCCATGGCCGTCATTGTGATATGTCTGTACCGCATTCCAATCATGTAGTTTTCTTGGCATACATTTAACGCTAAGCAATAGATGTGCCAACTGTGTGGCATTCCATTTTACGAATCATTATATATGTGTAATCCTTCTACTCCGCTCAGGATGACAACATACGGCGCTCAGCATGAGAATGGCGGTGCTGGCGATGACGACTGCAGCGCGCAACATGACAACTACGCTAACGATGGCGGCGGCGAGCATGACACAAACCGTGCCTAGGCGAAGTATGAACCGCAATGCAAGCGATTGTGCTGGTTGGGGGCGAGGGAACGCGGCTGCGGCCGTTGACGTACGGGACACCGAAACCGATGGTGCCGATCATGAACGTACCCTTTCTTGCCCGCACTCTCGAGCGTCTTTACGCCGCCGAAATCAGAGATGTGATACTTGCAGCCGGTTACATGCCTCAAGCGATCGTCGATTACTTCGGCGACGGCTCGCAGCTCGATATGCAGATCACGTACGTGATCGAGGAATCGCCGCTCGGCACCGCCGGCGCGATTAAGAACGTGGAAGGCCACATCACCGGCCCGTTCTTCGTCCTCAACGGCGACATCTTGACGAGTCTCGACCTCAGAGCCATGCGCGAATACCATCACCAAAAAGGCGGCGTCGGCATGCTGCATCTGATCCGGGTCGAGGATCCGTCGCCATTCGGGTGTGTCGTGCACGACGAGAACGGCATGGTCAGCGCTTTTGTCGAGAAGCCGCCGGCCGGCGAAGCGCCGACGAACGAAATCAACGCCGGCACGTATCTGCTCGAGCGCGAAATTCTCGACTACGTCCCGGCGAATAGATTCGTATCGATCGAGCGCGAGACATTCCCGGAAATCATCAAGGCCGGGAAAGCGATCTACGCGCATACGACCGGCGATTATTGGCTCGATCTCGGAAGGCCCGAGCAGTATCTCGCGGCGCATCGCGACATCCTGAGCGGTGCTATGCCGCTGGCGATGGAGCCCGGCGTCAGCGGCAACGGAAGCGGCGCGCTGCGCGGACATCCAGGAGTCATCGCGCCGGTGCACGCCGATGCGGACGTCGTCGTCGACGCCAGCGCGAAAATTGGTCCGAACGTCGTGCTGGGCAGGGGTTGCAGCATCGGAGCGGGCGCCATGCTTCGAGAATCGGTGTTGTGGGAGCGCGTGAGCGTCGGCGCGGAGGCCGTTATAGAGGAAGCCATTATCGCCAGTGGCGTCACGATCGGGCCAAAAGCGCAGATCGCAAAAGGCAGCGTCATAGGTCACGACGTCTCCATCGAACCCGGAGCGATTCTGCAACCAGGCGCTCGGCTGGGCCGCCAGGCCGAGGGTATAGCAGGTTAGCGAGGGAACGTACGGTTTACCGCGCATCTGACGCTGGGTAGACTGTGGTCCTAAGAGTAGAGGAGACCGTCGCACTACATGCTGCCGCCGCCGCGTGCTTTATTTTTAGGTTCATACCCCCCGCGCGAGTGCGGGATCGCCACGTTCACAAAAGATATGGTGGACGCGTACGATCGTGCCGCAGGCTTTTCCAGTCCGGTCATTGCCTTAGATGAACCCGGCGCCGACGTGCGCCGTTATCCGCCCGAAGTGATCGGCCGAATCGCGGAACAAGATCGTTCCAGTTACACGGCCGCGGCGGAGTTCGTCAATCGATACCCCGTCGATCTCGTAAACATTCAGCACGAATACGGACTCTTCGGCGGCGAACGCGGAGAGTGGCTCGTCGATTTCTTGCGCGTCCTCGAAAAGCCGGTCGTACTCACGCTGCACACCGTGTTGCCCGAACCCGACGAAGTCTACCTTCGCGTTACGCGCGAGCTTTGTGCGCACGCAAACAAAGTCGTCGCACTCTCCGAAACCGGAAGAGGTTTGCTCGAAACGATTTACGGCATCGATCCGGAGAGGCTGCAAACGATCCATCATGGCGTTCCGGACGTGCCCTTCCAAGACACGTACGCTGCCAAAGCGTCGTGGGGCATCGGACAGCGAACGGTTATCTCGACTTTCGGACTGATAAGTCGCGGCAAAGGGCTCGAATACGCGATTCAGGCGATGCGCGGCGTCGTGAAGCGTCACCCCGAGACGCTCTATCTCATTCTCGGCGAAACGCACCCCGTCGTTCGCCGGCAGGAGGGCGAGTCGTATCGCGAGTCGCTCCACGCGATGATCCACGAGCATGGGCTGCACTATAACGTTCAGCTTGTCGACAAGTATCTCGATTTCGACGAGGTGGTGAGCTATCTGACGGCGACCGACATTTATCTGACGCCGTACCTTAATCCGGCGCAAATCGTCAGTGGTACCCTCGCTTACGCCGTCGGTTGCGGTAAGGCAATCGTATCTACGCCGTATCTCTACGCGCAGGAGTTGCTCGCGCACAATCGCGGCTTCCTTTGTGAGTTTCGCGACGCAGCTTCGATCGCTGCGCGGCTCAACATGCTGCTCGACGATCCCGCGCTGCGTCGCGCGACCGAACGCCGCGCCTACCGGTTTGGCCGCCAGATGACCTGGCCGCACGTGGCGATGGCGTACGGCGAGCTTTTCAGCGAGCTCGTTCCGCGCAGCGCTCTCGAAATGGTGACGTCTGCCTAGACAACGCAGCATAGCCTCGACCCCGCCGCTCGATCACCTCGTCGTCCTTTCGGACGACGTCGGTATCATTCAGCACGCCCTTGAAAACGTGCCCAATCGTGCATGGGGATACTGCACCGACGACGTGTCGCGCGCGTTCATGGTCGCACTCGCGCACCTGAGGCTTGCGCCTTCGGACAAGACCAGCCAACGGCTCGCGTCGATTTACCTCGCATTCCTGCAGCACGCGCAGCTCGATGACGGACGCTTTCACAACTTTATGGACTACGACCGTCGCTGGGTCGACGAGATCGGCACGCACGATAGCTGCGGACGCGCGATTTGGGCGCTCGGTTACGGAGTTGCCAACGCTCCAACCCAAACCTGGCGGCGCGTCTGCGCGACATTGCTCGACCGCGCGCTACCCTCGCTCGAGGCGCTAGAGTACATTCGTTCGCGTTCGTATGCCGCAATCGGAATCGCGCACGCTCACCGCGCGCTTAAGGATCCGAAGTATTCCGACGCGCTGCGATACCTCGCCGGCGAGATCCTAGCGGCGTACGAGGCGAACGCAAGCCCGCAATGGTGCTGGTTCGAGCAGACCATGACCTACGACAACGCTCGATTGCCCGAGGCATTGATCCGAGCGGGCCAAACGCTGGAAGATCCGCGCTGCGGCGAGGCCGGTTTGGCGGCGCTGCAGTTCTACGCGAGCGTCACCATTGAAAACGGGATCCACGTGCCGATCGGCAATGAAGGCTGGTACCCCCGACGTGGAAATCGCGCACGGTACGTTCAGCAGCCGTTGGAGGCGTGCGCGATGGTCGATGCCGAGCTCGCCGCATTCGATCTCACGGGCGATGCGCGCCACGTGGCGACCGCGGAAATCGCGCTGGAATGGTATTACGGCAAGAATACGCGCGGAATCACGATGGCAAATGGCGGCGGATGCTTCGACGGCTTAGGTGAATCGGCAGTCAACCCAAACATGGGCGCGGAGTCGACGTTGGCATTGCTCTCGGCGGCCTATACGATGGCCGCTCGACGGACTCGGGTGCTTCGCGCCGTTCGCTAAATCGCTGCGGCAAACGTCGCAACCCTTCGACGAACGTAGAACAGGCAACCATCGACCTTTCGGCGAAACTATATAAATGCTGCTGCAAACGGAAATTCTCAACGATGCGCAATTAGCCGCCGTTCGGCAGAGCGATGGCCCGGTTTTGATCTTTGCGGGCGCCGGAAGCGGTAAGACGCGCGTCCTGACGCATCGCATTGCCTATTTACTCGGCGAACTCCAAGTTCCGCCCGAGCGGATTCTCGCCGTCACGTTTACCAACAAGGCAGCCGGCGAGATGAAGTCCCGCTTGCAGGCGATGGTGGGACCCGTCGCGCGCGACATTTGGGTTGGCACATTTCACGCAATGTGCGTACGAATTCTGCGTCGCGATGGCTCGCGCATCGGAATAGGGCGGAGCTTTGCGGTGATCGACGACGCCGATCAGCGTCAACTCGTCAAAGAGATACTCGACGATCTCGACTACGACGAGCGCCACCTCTCCGCGGGCGCCTGTCTTGCCGAGATCGATAAAGCGAAGAACGCACTGATCTGGCCCGAACAGTACGTACAGAGCCAGACGTCCTTTATGGGCGAGCGCATTGCCAACGTCTATTCCGAGTATCAGCGCCGGCTGGCGGAGTCGAACTCCCTCGATTTCGACGATCTGATCGTTCGCACGATCGATTTGCTCGAGCGCGACGAGGACGTTCGCAAAAAGTACCAGCAGCGATTCGAATATATCTTAGTGGACGAGTATCAGGATGTAAATGCGGCGCAGTACCGTCTCATCGCGCTGCTTGGCAGCTATCATGGAAACGTCACCGTCGTGGGCGATGACGACCAGTCGATCTACTCCTGGCGCGGCAGCGATTACCGGATGATTCTGCGTTTTGAAGAGGATTTTTCCGGCGCGAAAGTTTTCAAGCTCGAAGAGAACTACCGTAGCACGCAGCGCATCCTGGACGCGGCGAATAATCTCGTCGCGAACAATCGCGCGCGATCGCCGAAGCGTCTCTTTACTACTCGCGGGGAAGGTGAGCCGATCACCGTCTATCCAGCCGCGACGGAGCGCGACGAGGCCCGGTATGTGGTCGAGAAGGTCAAGAGCATGGTACGCGACGGCGCCGCCTATCGCGACTTCGTCGTGCTCTACCGGACCAACGCGCAATCGCGCGTCTTTGAAGAGGCGCTGCTCGCCGAAGGCATTCCCTACCGCGTCGTGGGCGGCGTCGGATTCTACGCTCGCACCGAGATCAAAGACGTCATCGCTTACCTGCGTTATATCGTCAACTCGTCCGATGCGATAGCCTTCAAGCGAATCGTGAATGTGCCACGTCGCGGCATCGGCCAACAGACGCTCGCCGCGCTCGTGCAGGCGGCCAACGGCGCGCGCGTCTCCGTAGGCGAAGGAATCTTCGATAGCGAGCTGCTGCGCTCGGCGGTACCAAAAAAGCTCAAAGAGCTCGAACGCTTTGCCGAGCTTGTCGTCGATCTGCGCCAGTTCGCTCAGACTGCCGGCGTCGCCGACGTGCTCGTTGCCGTGATGGAGCGATCGGGATACGTTCGCGAGCTGCAGAGCGAAGACTCGAACGAAGCGCGCGCGCGTATCGAAAATCTCTCCGAGCTCGTCGGCGTCGCTCGAGAGTACGAGGCTAGCGACGACGATCCGTCGCTCGCGGGATTCCTGGCGAACATCGCGCTCGTCAGCGACCTCGACACCCTGGAAGAGGACGCATCGTACGTAACGCTGATGACGCTGCACAGCGCAAAAGGACTCGAATTCTCCAGCGTCTTTTTGACAGGTCTCGAGGAGGGCGTCTTTCCGCATAGCCGCACGCTCACCGAGCCGGCGGAGCTCGAGGAGGAACGGCGTCTGGCGTACGTCGGAATCACGCGCGCGATCGACAGGCTCTTCTTGACGTATGCCGCGCGCCGCGCGCTCTTCGGCAACACCTATGCGTATCCGAAGTCGCGCTTTCTCGAAGAGATTCCGTCGCTCGAACTGCTCGAGAGCGATAGCGTACCGCTGCCGCGGCCGGCAGGTGGACGCTGGCGGGAAGTGGCGATTCACGAATCGGCGGGTGCCGGCGTGCACCTTGGGCTGAAACATGGCGATCGAGTGCGGCACCCCAAATGGGGCGAAGGGCGGATCGAGAACATCGTCGGCGCGGGTGGTGACGGTCTGGTCACGATCGATTTCCCAAACGTCGGGCAGAAGATGCTGATGCTCAAGTACGCTCCACTGGAAAAGATCTAACAACGCGGGTCGCAGTCGCGGGTGCCCACCGGCAGAATGGGGTCGGTTGCGTGTGAAGCGTTGAAGCAAACCGGCGAATACTGCTGCGGTTTGGCTCGTGCCGCCGACCCGCAACGAGCGGTTTTCGATTCGCTCGACGCCGTGATAGCCCGCAGGCCGGACGTACTGCTCGATCTCACGACGCAGCCGAGCAGCTTCGAAATTTCGTTTTCCGCCGTTACGCGCGGTTTGCCCACCGTGATCGGCGCTAGCGGCTGGACGGAAGGGCAGCGTGCCGAACTCGGCGCTATGGCGAAGGACCGCGCCGTGGGCGCGCTCATCGTTCCGAACTTCTCGATCGGCGCCGTGCTGATGATGCGCTTTGCTAAGCAAGCCGCGCGCTTTTTCGCCGACGCTGAAATCATCGAATTGCACCATGCTGCAAAGAAGGACAAACCGTCGGGTACGGCGCTTGAAACGGCCCGGCGCATTGAAAGCGTTGCAGGCAGAGCGCCGCCGATTCATAGCGTTCGGCTTCCCGGTCTACTTGCGCACCAGGAGGTGCTATTCGGCGGGGTAGGCGAGGTACTGGCTGTACGCCACGACTCGCTCTCGCGCGAATCGTTCGTTGCCGGAATGCTCATCGCAGTGCGCGCCGTCGTCAATCGGCGGAGCCTCTCCATCGGCTTGGAATCGGTTCTGGAAGAGTGAAGGTCGCGGTAGTCGGCGCGACGGGCGCGGTCGGCGAGACGATTCTGCGGGTGCTCGAGGAGCGCGAGATTGCGATCGAGTCGCTCGAGCCGTTCGCGTCGCGCGAGCATGCGGACCCGGTGCGCTTCCGCGGTAATGCGCTGCGCGTTCGCGCGGCATCAGAGCCCGCGTTACGCGGCTTCGATGTCGTCTTTTTTGCCGGCGGCGAGGATGCGAGCGAAAAACTTGCGCCCGGGCTGATCGAGAACGGTTCGGTCGTCATCGACAACAGCTCGACGTTTCGCATGCGCGACGATGTACCGCTGATCGTGCCAGGAGTCAACTCGCGCGCACTGCGCGCCGAGCACCGCCTTTTCCCCGTCGCGAACTGCACGGCGATCGTGCTCTGCAGCGCGTTGCGGCCGATTCGTGACGCCGCGGGCCTGCGCCAAGTTCACGTTGCAACCTATCAGGCCGCCAGCGGGGCAGGGCGCGCCGGGCTCGACGAGCTTCTTGCCGGCGAACGCGCCGTCGCGTGCGGCCAGGCCGAACCGGAGGCGGCGATCTTTCGCGCGACCGCTTACGCGCAACGTGGTACCGCAGGTCGGTGCTTTCGACGCTGCGGGATGGACCGGCGAGGAGCGCAAAATCTGCGAGGAGACGCGCAAGATGCTCGATCTGCCGGAGCTCGCCGATTGCCGCGACGGCCGTCCGAGTTCCGGTGCGAACCGCACATAGCGTGGCTATCTTTTTGCAAGACGGAACGCGAAACGAGCGTTGAATCGACTGGCCGCGGCCTTCGACGCTGCGCCGGGTATCGTCTTTCATCGAGACGGAATCGTGACACCGCGCGAGGTCGAAGGAACGAATGAAGTGCACGTCGCCAGATTGCGTTCCTTCGACACGACGCTACGCGGCCGGCTCGGATGCACAACGACTTTGCGTTGTGGTGCGTCGGCGACCAGCTTCGCCGCGGTGCCGCAACCAATGCCGTCGAGATTTTAGAACTGCTGCTCGCTAAAGGCTATTTGTCAGCGTGACCGGCACGGGCGAGATTGCCGTTTTAAAGTTCGGCGGAACATCGGTCGCGACGCCGGAACTTCGCGCCGTTGCGTATCGCCGCGTTCGTGACGCGCGCCAGAGCGGATTCGCCGACGGTCGCGATCGTTTCGGCGATGGGGCGTCCCCCCGAACCGTACGCAACCGATACGCTGCTTTCGCTCGTCGAACGGCGTGACGGTAGTGCCAATGCAGATCTGCTGCTCGCCGCCGGAGAGCTGATCTCCGCGGCCGTTTTTGCCGACGGCCTCTCGGCACAGGGAGTCGAATCGGTGGCGATCTCGGGGGCACAGGCCGGAATCGTCACCGACGATCGACATGGCGACGCGACGATTCTTCGCGTGGAGCCGCGCACCATCGTCGAGCTGCTCGATCGCGGCGTCGTACCAGTCGTTGCGGGATTTCAAGGCATTGCACAAGACGGAACGGTCACGACGCTGGACGAGGTGGAACCGATCTTTCGGCCGTCGCAATCGGGCACGCGCTCGACGCGCAACGAGTGGATATTTACACCGATGTGAGCGGCGCCATGACGGCCGATCCGCGGCGCGTTCCCAACGCGCGAACGATCGAGCGCGCCTCTCTGGCCGAAATGACCGAGCTGGCGAATCACGGCGCGAAAGTCATGCATCATAAGGCTGCCGAGTTTGCGAGCCGCACCGCGACCAGCTACTGCGGTGAAGGGTCTGCACACCGATCGCGGCACCCTCGTCGAAGAATACGCCGGCGAGTCGCGTCCCGTCACCGGCGTCACGGCCACCGGTCGAGTGACCTGGATCCGGATTATCCGTGGCGACATCGAATCGCCGAAGCGGCGCATGGAGACGGAGCTGGAGATGTTTCGCCGCGTCGCCGAGGCGGAGCATTTCCATCGATCAGGTGACGATCAATCAGGCCGGCGTTGCGTTCGTCGTTGAAGGCGATCGCGGCGACGAGATTCGCGATCTGCTTCGAGATTTGAATTTCGCCGTTCGCGTGCGGGAAGGCTGCTCGAAGCTTTCGATCGTCGGCACCGGCATGAGGGACGCTCCGGGCGTCGTTCATCGCGTGGTCGATGCACTTTCTAAGGCCGATGTCGAGATCATCCATTGCACGGACAGCAACGTAACGATCTCCGTGCTCGTCCCGACAGACCACGTCACCCGCGCCGAACGCGCGGTTCACGAGCAGTTCGGTCTCGACAAGGGAGAAGCGGCTTCATGAACGCCCAACTCGGAGTGATTCTTACGGCGATGGTCACGCCGTTTGACGAAAGCGACGAACTCGACTTGCGCGAGGCGCAGCGGCTTGCACGTTGGCTCGTGGAGCGCGGCAACGATGGTCTCGTCATCGCGGGCTCTACCGGCGAAGGACAGACGCTCGACGCGCGCGAGCGCGCCGCCCTGTGGGGCGCGGTTAAAGAAGCAGTCGGAAATGAGGCAGTCGTAGTCGCAAATGCCGGAACGAACTCTACGCGCGAATCGATCTCGGCCGTTGCCGACGCGCAGGCCGCCGGCGCCGATGCGATTCTCGCCGTGGTCCCTTACTATAACAAACCGACTCAGAGCGGCATGCTGGCACATTTTGGCGCGATCGCCGAAGCTACGACGCTTCCAGTCGTGATTTACAATATTCCGGGACGCACGGGCGGCGAATATGCTTCCGGAAACGCTCTTCGAACTCGCCGGCCGCCATTCAAATATTGCAGGCGTCAAAGAATCGAGCGGCGATCTCAAGCAGATTGGAATGGTTCTTCGCGGTCGACGGAACGATTTTATCGTCTGGGCCGGCGACGATCACCTCTTTCTACCTTCGCTCGCGCTGGGTGCCGACGGCGTCGTCGGCGTCGCGTCGCACCTCTGTTCGCCCGAGTATCGCGCGGCTGTTCGATGCCTATTGCAATGGCCGCGTTGAGGAAGCGGCGCAGATTCACGGTTCCCTCCTGCCGCTGATCGATGCGCTTTTCGCCACGAGCAGTCCGATCCCGATCAAATGGGCGATGCGCCAACTTGGATTTCGCCGTCGGTGAGTGTCGCCTGCCGCTCGACGCTATGCCGTCTACACTTGCCGATCGATTGCGGCCGCTTATTGCGGCATACGCTTCGATTGCGCAGTCGCGCGGTGAACCCGCTAGAAATTCTCGGATGTAAGCTCGATCCGATCGATGCCGATAACGCGACCGCGACCATATTGCGAGCTCGGCACGCGACGGGCGCGCCGCACAAGTAGTTACGTTCGGTACCGAGATGGTCGTTCACGCGCAGGATGACGAACGTTTTCGCTCGATCGTCAATAATAGTGCGCTCTCGCTCTGCGATACCGATCGGACTGCTCGCTATCGCTCGCCGCCGGGGCGCACGCTTACGGGAGCGCGTGACCGGCGTGGAACTCATCGAGCATCTCGGCGCAGCGGCCGCCGCGCAAAGCATTCCGGTCTATCTCTTGGGAGGCGCCGAGGGCGTAGCCGCCGATGCGGCGCGCGCCTTGGAGTCACGCTTTCCAGGATTGCGAGTTGCCGGAACTCGCAGCGGTTACTTTCGCGACGACCAGACGCCTGAGGTCGTAAGCGATATTGCATCGAGTGGCGCGCGGCTGCTCTTCGTCGGCATGGGCTCGCCACGGCAAGAGTATTGGCTTGCCGAGAACCTGCGCGAGACGGGATGCGGAGTCGGAATTGGCGTGGGCGGTTCGTTCGACGTCATCGCCGGCCGCATGGCGCGAGCGCCGCGGCTCGTTCGCCAGTTTGCCCTCGAATGGCTCTATCGTTTGGCGAAGGAGCCGCATCGCTGGCGCCGTCAACTCGCGCTGCCGCGATTCGTCTGGCTCGTCGCGCTCGAAGAGCTCGGGATTCGTCGCGTGCGCAAGGAGTCGGTCAGTTCGTGAAAGCGATGATTCTCGCCGGCGGCCTCTCGACGCGCCTCTATCCTCTGACCAAATCGGTGCCGAAGCCGCTCGTTCCCGTCGCAGGCGTTCCGAATGCGGCGCATCTGCTGCGGTATTTGAAAGCGTATGGGTTCGACGAGATCGCGATCAACGTGCATTATCTCGCCGATGCGATCGTCTCGACGCTTGGCGACGGCTCGCGCTGGGGCGTCACGCTTGAATATTCCTACGAGCCGGAGCTGCTCGGCAGCGCCGGCGGCGTGAAAAAACTGCAAGACTTTTTTCGGCGAGATCCGTTCGTCGTGATCGGCTGTGACGAAGTCACCGATCTGCGGCTCGATCGATTATTTGAATTCCATCGCAGCGCAATGCATTGGCGACGATCGGGCTGGTAGAGTGTGAAGAGGTCGACCAGTACGGCGTCGTGGTTACGGACGAGAGCGGTAAGATCGTCGGCTTTCAAGAGAAACCGGCGAAAGGTACCGAGCGCAGCAAACTGGTCAATACGGGTGTCTACGCGTTTTCCCCGGAGATTTTCGAACATATTCCCGCTGGTGAGTTTTTCGATTTCGGAAACAAGTCTTTCCGGCGTTGCAATCTGCGGGCGAACCCTTTTATGGTTTCGACGCGCGGGGCGCATACTGGGCCGATATCGGGACGCCCAGCCGAATATCGTCGCGCTAGCTACGACGTCGTGCGAGGCGTTGTGCGCATTCCTGAGAGCCGAGCCGACGGCATCGATCAGTCGGCGCAGCTTGCCGCAAAGCGTGCGCGTCGACGGACCGGTTCGCATCGGCGCCGGCGTACGCGTCGACGAGGGAGTTTCGCATCGTCGGACCAACCGTACTCGATGATTCCGTGCGAGTCGGAGCAGGCGCGCGGCTGGAGCGTGCGATCTGCTGGACGGGGTCGTCGATCGGCGATCAGGCGCACCTTGCGCGACACCGTCGTTGGGAAAGAGTACGCAGTCGACGCGGGCTGCCTGCTCGCCGACTCGCTCGTCGCCCCCGAGATTAACCGCGCACTAATCCACAGCCGAAATGGGTATACGTCCGAGCGTGCCGCGCGCGCTGCTGCTCTTACTCACAATCACTGCACTCGCCATCTCGGCGACGCTGCCCAATCGCCGTGCAAGGCGACACTCTCAGATCGGTCAAACGGCGCCAGCTTTTCTCGTCGCGACGCTCGATGGCGAATCGATCACCGCAGACTTCCACGGCAAACCCGCATATATCGACGTTTTTGCAACGTGGTGTTCGCCCTGCCGCCGCGAGCTTCCAGCCGTTATCGATAAATGCGAAGCAATATCGCGATCGCATCGCCTTCCTTTTCGTCGACGAACAAGAGTCGACGACCTCGGTGAAAGAGCTTCGCGTCGTCGCTTCGACGGTCTGGCACCCGTCGCGGTCGATCGAGGACAGTTCGCAGCGACGTTTGACGTCGGCGGATTGCCGTGGAATATTTTCATCGATCGTAGCGGCGTCGTTCAGTACGTCTATCGCGGACGCATTCCAGCCGACGTTCTCGCCAACCAACTTTCGAAGCTGCTCTCTAGCTAAATGCCGGCATCGTCGTGATCGAGCCGCATGCGATTACGCTCGCTGCTCGATCTGCTCTTTCCGGCACAGTGTGCGAACTGTAATGCATTGGGCTGCGGACTCTGCGATGCTTGCGTTGCAGGTGAGCGGTCGTTCGCGTTAGGCTTCCAGCGCTTGCGCGTCACGGCGTTCGGTTGCTACGAGGGAGCTCTGCGCGCCGCGGTGCTCGCGGTAAAAGACGGGCGGCGGGACGTAGCCGAATCGCTCGGCCGCCTGGTCGCGCCGTTCGTGCGGCCGGTTCGCTGCTCGTCCCGGTACCGACGGCGCGCCAGCGCCGGCGCATTCGCGGCTTCGACGGCGTGGCGGCGATCGCGCGGCGGGCCGCAGCGACCGCAGGCGCGAGCGTCGTCGACGCGCTCGAACAGCAACTCGACGATGCGCAACGCGGGAAATCGCGTCGCGAACGGCTAGCCGCTCGGGGACGTTTTCATCTGCGACTCCAGCGGCGTCGCAGTCGAAGCGTGTGACGCTCGTTGACGATGTCTGTACGACCGGCGCGACGCTGCGGGATTGCGCGGATGCGATACGTTGGGCCGCGGCAGCGTCGAGGATGCCGTTGTCGTTGCGGTGACGAAGAGCGCGCCGTGCAGGCTCAACGCGAGCTGACGCCGCTCGACAAGCTCTTTTTACAACGGGCCTACGACTCGCCGCGCGCGTGGAATCGGCAGCACTTCGCCGAATCCGCCTGCCGGCGCCGTCGTCGTGCGCGACGGCCGTCTCCTCGGTGAAGGTTTCCATTATCGCGCAGGAGATGCACATGCCGAGGTCAACGCGCTTGCGGCAGGCGGGCCGCGAGGCCGAAGGTGCGACGGTCTATGTATCGCTCGAGCCTTGCCGCCACTTCGGGCCGCACGCCGCCGTGCACGCTAGCCCTGCGTCGAGGCAGGGTCGCTCGCGTCGTCGCCGGCACGCGCGATGCGACGCCACATGGCGGCGGGGCCGACGAACTACGCGACCGCGGCATCGACGTCGTCGTGGCTGAAGATCGCCGCGCGCGCGATCTCGCCGAAGTCTTCGCCCGGGCTGTGATGAGCGGACGTCCTTACGTCGCGCTGAAAATGGCGATGTCGCTCGATGGGATGGTTTCGAGCCGCGCGAGTACCCAAGAGCGCATCGGTTCGACCCGAGGAGCAGCGATACGTGCGCGAGTTGCGGTCTATGTACGATGCGGTGATGGTTGGTGCGGGCACCCTGCGCGTCGACGATCCATGGCTGACCGTGCGCCCGCCTCACGATCGGCTTCGCCCGTACTTCGCGTCATCGTCTACGCAGAACGAAGCCGCTTTCGGTCGGAGCAGGTTATTCATGGAGGAGGAAGGTTACGCAAAGACGATCCTGCTCGTGCCTGCCGGCCGCCGCACTGCGTCTTCGATGCGTTGCGCGGCTAGCCGACGTCATCGAGGTCGGTGCTCCGGCTGCGCGCACGCTCGACTTGCGGAAGCGATGAAGGCACTCTGCGCCCGCGGGATCTGCTAGCGTTCTTTGCGAAGGGCGGTCCGCGGCTCGCCGGCAGCCTGCTTGCAGGCGCGCTCGTCGATCGGGTCTATTGGGCAATCGCGCCGCGTTTCTTAGCAAATCGAGATTCCGTGCCGGTTGTGCGCGGAGTTGACCTCAACGTGCAGCTGAACTTCGATCGCATCGAGCGCCTCGGCACCGACATACTCGTATCGGGAGCGATCCCGCATGTTTAGCGGCATCGTCCAGTACCTCGGCACGATTGTGCGCCGCGAGACGGTTGCAAACGGCGGCGTGACGCTCGCGTTCGTTGCGAAGGCATCGAGCGCGAGCGGCCCGAGCCCAAAGACTCGATCGCAATCGATGGCGTCTGTCTCACTGCAACCGAAGTTGCGGGTGACGTCGTTACGTTTGACGTGATTCCGGAAACCTTACGTTGCACGACGCTGGGCGAACGCGCGATCGGCGAGACGGTCAACGTGGAATACTCTCTGCGCGTGGGAGATCGTCTTGGCGGCCATTTGGTCTACGGGCACGTCGACGCGGCCGCCCGCGTGATCGAGCGCGTGCCCGAAGGCCAAGGCGAACGCGTGCGCATCGAAAGACCCGCCGAGGTTGCCTCGATGATCGTGCCCAAAGGTTTTGTGGCGATCGACGGCGTGAGTTTGACGATTGCGGCGTCAAACGGTGAGTGGTTTGAGATCGCGCTCATTCCGGAGACCCTCGAGCGCACGGCCCTGCGCGCCCGGCCTGCCGGGAGCCGCGTCAACGTCGAGGTCGACCCCCTCGCGAGATATGCCCGTGTCATCCAGGCTAGTCGAAGGATGAGTAAATTTCGCGATACGCTGCCAACCAGCGCGCGAATCTTTGAGTCGCGTCTGCAAGTACAATGGGCCGACGTAGATGTTGCGGGCATTATGTATTTCGCCGCGTATTCGCGATTCGCCGAATACGCGGAGATGCAGCTCTTTGCGGAGCTTGGCTTTCCCTACGATCGCGTCTTTGAGCAGTACGAGTTTTGGCTGCCGCGGATTCGCGTCGAAGCGGAGTACCATGCGCCGGCTCTCATGAGCGATTGGCTGCGGATGCGAACCCACGTGGAACGCGTTGGCGCGTCGAGCGTACGCTGGAAGACGGTATTCTTCAACGAGCGCACCGGCGAAGCGGGTGCCGCGATGTCCTTTATCGTCGCCGCGATCGATGCGGCGAAGCATAAAAGCCGGCCCCTCCCCGAGCCGATTCACGCGGCGCTTAGCTGGCATGCGTGTAGCGACCCTCGTCGCACCTGGCCGGATCGAGCTGCGCGATGAAGCGCGCTCCCGCGCCGGAGCCGGGTGGAATCGTCGTGCGCGTGCGGGCCGCCCTCACCGACGGCACCGATCTGAAGACGTACCGCCGCGGTCATCCGAAGATGCCGATGCCGACGCGTTTCGGTCACGAATTTTCGCGGCGACGTTGCGGCGGCCGGCGAGGGAGTCGCCGACTTTTTGCCCGGCGACGCGGTGATGTGCGCGCACACGGCCCCTTGCGGAGTCTGTTTTTGGTGCCGCAACGCGCAACAAGAGCTCTGCGAGGAAATCATGCCGGCGATGCTCTTGGGCGCGTACGCCGATCTTATCGCGGTCCCGCGCAGAATCGTCGAGCGCAACTGCTTTCGCGAAACCCGCCGATGTGAGCTACGCCGAAGGGGCGTTTCTCGAGCCGCTCGCATGTGTCGTTCATTCGCTCGCGATTTGGACCCGAAACCCGGTTCGACCGTCGCCGTCCTCGGAAACGGTGGTTTTGGAATTCTTCATGCGCTCTTACTGCAGCGTCGCGGCGTTGACGCATTGCTTTTCGGTCGCCGTACGGAACGTTTGGCGCTAGCCTCCGAGTTGGGCTTGAAGAGCATCGATGTGCGCGAAGCGCCGATTCGCGACGCGATTCTCGAGCGCACGGGCGATCGCGGCGCCGATGCTGCGATTGAATGCACCGGAACGGTGGAGATGTGGGAGACGCGCCGTCCCTCGTGCGACGCGGCGGCCGCGTCTCGTTCTTCGCCGGTTTACCTGGCGACGCGCGCGTCACGTTTCTCGCGGCACGGTTGCATTACGATGAAGTGCAGCTTCTTGCGCCCTTTCACTTCACTCCGGCCGACGTGCGCGCTTCGTACGAGCTGATTGCGGAGCACGCGCTGCCGCTGGAGCGGCTGATTTCGCGCACCTATGCCGCTCGCGCAAATCGTGGAAGCCTTCGGCGAGCTCGATTCGGGCGAAGGCCCGAAGATCTTGATCGAACCATGAGCGCGTCAACGATGCGGGCGGCCGTGCTCTACGACGTCGACGACGTGCGGATCGAACGGCGTCCGATTCCGGAAATCGCCGAGGGCGAAGTACTCGTGCGCACGATGGCAAGCGGCATTTGCAGCGGTGACGTGATGGGCTGGTATATACGCCGCAAAGCGCCGCTCGTGTTGGGTCACGAGCCCGCCGGCATCGTTGCGCAGACGCGCGGCGAGACGGCGTTTTCGGTGGGCGATCGGGTCTTCGTGCACCATCACGCACCGTGTCTTTCGTGCCGCGCGTGCGGGCGCGGCGAATACGTCCAGTGCGCGACGTGGCGCGAGTCGAAGATCGATCCCGGGGGGATCGCCGAGTACTTTCGGGTAGCGACGGCAAACTTGCGCGACACGCTGGTGTTGCCACCGGACGTAGGCTTTGCCGACGCCTCCCTGATCGAGCCGTTGGCATGCGTCGTAAAATCACTTCGTCGCAGCGGCGTTCGCGAAGGCGATCGGCTCTACGTCATCGGCCTCGGAGTAATGGGTCTGCTGCACGTGCTCGCGGCAGGCGCGCTCGGCGCGGACGTCTTCGGTAGCGACTTCATCGAAGCGCGCCGTAACGTCGCACGGCGCAACGGCGCTATCGCGTTTCACCCCGACGACGTCGCAGCGCGCCTTCCCGAGGGCGCGGACGTCGTAATTTGCGGTCCGGGAACGTCCAGCGCGATGCAAGCCGCGGTCGCGGCCGCTACTCCGGGGGTACGGTCGTGATGTTTACGCCATTCCCGCCCGAAGAATCCGTTGCAATCGATTCGCAAAAGCTTTACTTCGGCGACCTGCGGGTCGTCGCGAGTTATTCGTGTGCGGCCCGGACGATACGCGTGCGGCGCTGAAGCTGAGTCTCCGACGGCACGGTAACGGCGGAAAATCGGCGCCGACCTCATCGGTATCGAGGACGTTCCGCGCGCTTACCGCGAGTTTTCGCGGCCGCGAATCGTCAAACCGATCGTCGTCTTTAGCTAGCCCCCGCATAGATCGGTGCGGCAGGCTCGGGAATAGGCAGCACGACGTCGTCGGCTCGCGAGGTGACGCGCCATGCGATGAAGAGCGAGACGGCGTAGAGCATTGCAGCGAGAAACCATGGAGCGCCGATGAGCCCTAGTGTGGCGCCACGGCCCCGCGAACTGCGCGAAGGTCAGCGTAAAGAGTGAAGGGCCGATCAACATCGAGATCCCGCGAATCGAACCGAGCGCACCTTGCAGTTCACCTTGCGCCTCGGCGCCGACACGCCGCGTCATCAATGCCTGTGAGGAGGCTTGATACATCGGAAGCGAGATCAGAACGGCGGCAAAGAAGAAGACGTAGCCGTTTTTGCGCCGAGCAGCGCCAAGCCGGCTACTGCAACTACAAGGCTCGCCAACAGCGTGCGCCGCTCGCCGAGCCGTTTGACGACCCGGCCCACCATCGTTGCCTGATTGATCGCAGAGACCGTTCCCACGAGCGCGAGCGTCAAGCCGATGCTTCCGGTGCTCCAGCCGAACGCTGCGATGCAATAGATGACCCAGACGTTGGGAAAGACTTCGTGCGCAAATAGGTGATGAAGTTTACCCACGTCAGGCCCCAGAGCTCGTGATGCGACCGCAGCAGCCGCAACGAACCGACCGGATTTGCGCGCTTCCATTCGAGGCGCGGCGTTCGGCGTTCGCGCGGCAGCGATTCGGGCAATACGAACAGACCGTAGAGCGTATTGAGCAGCGCGAACGCCGCCGCCGCCCAAAACGTGAAGCGCGGATTGACGTTGCCGACCAAGCCGCCGATCGCAGGGCCGAGCACGAACCCTAAGCCAAAGGCGCTCCCGAGCATGCCGAAGGCCGCCGCGCGCTTCTCGGGCGGCGTAACGTCGGCGATATAGGCGCTCGCCGCGGTCATGTTCGACGTCGCAATGCCGGAGAGTACGCGACCCGCGAAGAGCCACGCGAGGTTCGGCGCGAGCGCCATAATCGCATAGTCGATAACCGTCACGCGCATTCGATATCAAGATCACCGGCCGGCGCCCGACGCGGTCGGAGAGCATTCCAAGCAGCGGAGAGCAGAAGAACTGCATCAGTGCCCAAGCCGTTGCAAAGACCCCGATGATCTCGGCGGCCGAAGCATAGTTGTTCCCAACAAAGCTCGCGATGAGCTTCGGCAGCACGGGGCCGATCATGCCGAAAGTGAGCATGTCGATCAGGACGGTGATGAAGATGAATGCGGTCGCCGCGCGACGAGTGCCGTTAGTCATCGTAAACGGCCGTCGAGCCAACGATCTACGGCGCGGTTGATTCGCAGCCGATCGTGCGTCGCCAAGAGATCGAGCAAGAATCCGCGAAAGCCGGCAATCAACATCGTGGCCTGCGTTTGGTGCAGCCGCGCATCGCCTCGAGCCATTCGTCGATCGAGCTCTCCAGAAATCCGGGAAAGCGCGACGGATCGCTCAGCGCCAACGTATATACTTCGAAGGAGAGGCGCGTGAGCGGTTCCCATTCCGGTTTACTCCACTCCCGCCAAAGCGCGCGGGCAACTTCGCGCGGAGAAAGATTGCGCGGCTTCAGCTCCATCATCATCGCGCGCTGACGGGCGCGGCCGCGCCGAACGATCTCGACAACCAACGCCTCCTTCGAACCAAAATAATAGAGCAGCACGCGCGGGACTCGAACCGATCGCCTTGGCCAGCGGCCGCAGCGAAAGTTCGGCAAGACCGTGGCGACAAACGTACTCCACGGCCCGGTCGAGCAGCTCGGCGCGCCGGGCATCGTCCGCGGTTCTCGACACGCGCTATCCTAGCATACTTGAAACAGTCGTTTCAAGTATTATTGTGGGCTTTGCCCTTTTAATCGGGCTTGCCCCATAAAATCGAGCGTTTGCCTATAAAAGGCAAGCGCTGCTAACAGTGCTTTTTCTCCACCCGAGTCAACGTAAAAGTTCCGCCGCTGTATAGGGCGCCGCTAGGCTGCATGACGATGTAGTCGCCGGAGCCTTGCTGTCGCCGTTACGGACCCTTGCAAGGTCGCATAGATGACCGGCGACCAGGGGGCTTGGGCTGACGCAAACAATTCGTTGCCCGAGATGAGTAGGTTCCATTGTTAAACGACTTCGACGGCACGGAGCGACCAGAGCCGCCGGAGGAGCGTAAACCGCAAGCACAGAACGAAGAAGGGAAGAATGCTCCCAACCACATCGGTGAATTTCGCCGTGGTAGTAACCATGAAAGGATTGCTCGCCTAGAGCGCGTCGCCGGTTGAACCGCCGTACTCCCTGCAGCCGTTATCGGTTGCGATCCGCCACAAGCGGCAAGCAAAAGTGCTGCTAGAGACGCGGCCAAAGCGAAGCGCAAACTAATCATTCCGTCATACCTCTCCCCCGCGGCATGCACTACCCTAATTCGGCAACGTATTTGGGATGGTCGTAAACCCGCTAAAGTAAACGCTTGAGTAGTACCCTAACCAGTATTGACCTTCGTATTTTCCCGATGGATAGCGAGCTTGATCGATGATCGGGATGCCGGCGCTGACGCTGGCATCGGCGTAAAAGATGCGCGTTGAGTCTGCGGAGAGCCGGAAGTTGCCGGAACAATAGTTTGCGCTTAGGACGCGCCGTTTTGACGTGTGCTGATCGTACGGCTTAGGATAGATGATCATGCGACCCTCGAGACCGCCCGCGCAATCGTCCGGATCGTCGACGACGATCAAATCGTCCGTCTTCGGATCGACTCCGACGCCGGCGACGTAGCCGAGCGACTTGCGCAGATGTGGAACGGTGCACTTGGTCGAGCCGGCCGGAAACTCAATCACGTTCTGGAACCTGGGTCCGTATCCGTCGACGAACACGTCGCCCTCATTGTTGACGGCAATCGCTTCGCCGACCGTGACTCGCGAGCACGTGAGCTCGCTGGCCGACGCCGAGCCAACTTTATAGACGGTGACGGATGCCGTGTTGAGCGCGTAAATATTCCCGTGCCTGTCGACCGCGACGTCATTAGGGTTGCCGTAGGGATCGCTGAGCGTGGTCTCCGCCTGCGTGTCGATGTT
Organism: Vulcanimicrobiota bacterium; assembly: GCA_963815165.1. GTDB lineage: Bacteria > Vulcanimicrobiota > Vulcanimicrobiia > Vulcanimicrobiales > Vulcanimicrobiaceae > Cybelea. The sequence goes on along the minus strand of CAWFFL010000001.1, from coordinate 394,879 downwards.
ATACGTGACGATTTCGGCTGGGGAATGGTTCGCGAGGATTACGGTGTCACCGTCGGCGGCCATTCCATATACGTTCGAAATGCCGAGCGAGCCGGAGAGCGACTGTAACGTCATCGTTCCGTTATGCTGAATGTGCCAGTACGCGAGACCATTGGTATTATCGTCAAACGTTATGAGAGCCGGCTTCTGCAGAGTTGCCGGCCGCACGTGGACGTATTGAGAACCGTTAGCGGGAATGCCCGCGTCCGGTGCCGCCGACCCGCCGCATCCGGCGAGGAGCGCCACACTAAGCGCTAATCCAACGCAGCAACGATTTCGCATGATCAATCCTCAATTCGGAAGAGTGTTTGGAATGGTCGTAATTCCGCTAAAGTACACGCTCGAGTAGTAGCCCAGCCAGTATTGACCTTCGTACCTCCCTGAGGGATAGCGCGCCTGGTCGATAATCGGAACGCCGTCGCTCACGCTCGCGTCGGTGTAGAAAATCCGCTTTGAGTCGGCGCTTAGCCGCAAGCTGCCGGCACAATACGTCGCGTTGAGGTTGTGCTTTCGTGACGTGCGCTCCTCATAAGGCTTGGGATAAATGACCATACGTCCGCCGCCGCCAGCGCAGAAACTCGGATCGTCGATAACGATCAAGTCATCCGTCTTTGGATCTACTCCGACGCCGCCGACGTAACCGCGCGTCGTCCGTAGATGCAATACCGTGCATTTCGTGGACCCGGGCGCAAACTCAACTACGCCGGCGAAGCTGCCCGACCCATATCCATCGACGAAAACGGCTCCTTCATTATTGACGGCGATCTCCAAGCCGTCGCTCATTTGAGAGCACGTGAGTTCGCTGGGTGAGGACGAGCCGACCTTATAGAGAGTGACCGACGCCGCATTGAGCGCATAGATATTTCCGTGCCGGTCGACCGCAACATCACGGGGATTGCCGTAGGGGTCGCTCATCGCCGTTTCCGACTGCGTGTCAATATTGTATTTGACGACTTCGCCCGGAGAAGGGTTCGCAACGATTACGGTGTCGCCGTCAGCTGCCATTGCGTAAACGTCGGAGAGGCCGAGCGAGCCGGAGAGCGACTGTAACGTCATCGTTCCGTTATGCGCAATGTGCCAGTAGGCTAGGCCGCCGGTATTGTAGTCAAATGTTATGAGGGCCGGCTTCTGCAGAGTTGCCGGCCGCACGTGGACGTATTGGGGACTGCTAGCGGGAATGCCCGCGCCCGGCGCCGCCGAGCCGCCGCATCCGGCGAGCAGTATACCGCCGAGAGCTAAGGAAACCTGGCCGCAGCTTGCCATGATGAATCCTGCTTTCTTCTTGGGGCCGTAAAATTTAATTGCGTGCGGTCATCGTTCCTGGTACCGTCGCAAAAAAAACAAGCGTAAAGCCGCCTACTCGTTCGCTTGACAAGCGTCAAGTGCCCGCTACTGTAGTGTTGTGAACCGTTTTGCCGCGCTTCTGAACTCCGCGATGGACGAGGCCGGACTGACGGCCGCCGCAGGTTGCCGAGAGCGCCGGCCTGACCGAGTCCGCGATTTCGCTGCTGCGCGCGGGGCGCCGCGAGCCGTCCTACCGGACGCTGCAGCGCCTGGCGCAAGTCTTTCCGTCGCTTGGCGAGCAGGTTGCCGAGCGCGAGGGGCCGTTCGACTCGATCGAAGAGGCAATCGCCGACATCCGCGCCGGCAAGATGGTCGTCGTGCTCGACGACGAGGATCGCGAGAACGAGGGCGACCTCGTGATGGCCGCCCAGATGGTTACGCCGGACGCGATCAACTTCATGCGCAAGCACGCCGGCGGTCTGATCTGCGTGCCGATGGTCGGCGCGCGGCTCGACGAGCTTCACATTCCGCAGATGGTACGCGATAACACGGCGGTTCACGAAACGGCCTTCACGGTTTCGGTCGAGGCGCGCGGCCTTACCACGACCGGCATCTCGGCTTACGATCGCGCCGCGACGATCAAGAAGCTGCTCGATCCCGGCGCGCGTCCGCGCGACTTCCTGCGTCCCGGCCACACCTTTCCGCTGCGCGCACGCGAGGGCGGCGTGCTCGTGCGAGCCGGGTCAGACCGAGGCCGCCGTCGATCTCGCGCGGCTCGCCGGGCTCTACCCCGCCGGCGTCATTTGCGAGATCATGGCCGAGGACGGCACGATGGAGCGTCTCGAGGGCCTACGCGGCGTATGCAGACCGGCACTCGCTGAGACTTATCACCGTCAAGGATCTCATCGCGCTATCGCATGCGTACCGAGAAGCTCGTCGACCGTATCGCGACGTTCGATCTTCCGACCACGCTCGGCAAATGGACCGGCGTGGCGTACGCCACGACGATCGACGAGAACACCCATGTTGCGCTCGTCATGGGCGAGATTGGAAACGGCAAGGAGCTGCTCGTCCGCGTGCACTCCGAATGCATGACTGGCGACGCTCTGCACTCGATTCGTTGCGATTGTGCCGCACAGCGGGACGGTGCGATGGAGATGATCGAGCGCGAAGGTAGAGGCGTGCTCCTCTATCTGCGTCAGGAAGGGCGCGGCATCGGACTTGCCGACAAGCTGCGCGCTTACGAGCTTCAGGATCGCGGCGCCGATACCGTAGAGGCGAATCTCGCGCTGGGATTGCCGATCGACAAACGCGACTACGGCATCGGTTCGCAGATTCTCGCCGATCTCGGCGTCCGTGAAATGCAGCTCATCACGAACAATCCGAAGAAAATCTTCGGCTTAGAAGGTTACGGACTGAAGATCGTGGGACGCGTGCCGCTCCAGACGACGCCGACCGCCCACAACCGCCACTACATCGACACGAAGCGCTCGAAACTCGGTCACATTCTCGACGAAGTCGCCGCATCGTGAAGCGGGACGGCGCCCCGAGTGCGACAACTCCCGATTGCGCGGGCCGGCGTTTTGCGATTGTCGTGGCACGGTTTCACGCGGATCTTGCGGATATGCTCGTCGACGGCGCGCGGCGCGCGCTGCGCGACTGCAAAGTAAAGGATGACGACGTTACGGTTTTCGAAGTTCCGGGCTGCTTCGAACTACCGCTGGCCTGCCGAAATGCGATCGAGAGCGAACGCTTTCGACGCGCTCGTCGCGCTCGGCGCGGTCGTCCGCGGCGAGACGCCGCACTTCGAGTTCGTCGCCGGAGAATGCGCGCGCGGCGTCATGGACGTTCAGCTCGCGACCGGGACGCCGATTGGCTTCGGCGTTTTGACGACCGAGAATCTCGAACAAGCTCGCGAGCGCGCCGCGCCCGAAGGGGGAGATAAGGGCTATTCGGCGCGGTCGCCGCCGCGACGCTGCTGCAGGAACTGGGCTCGCTTGGTCGCATCTAGGCTCCCTCGAGTTACACGAGGGAGCAAGCTGTTGGAAGACAAGATTCTCACATGTAAAGAGTGTGGAACCGAGTTTACATTCTCGGCACGCGAGCAGCAGTTTTTTGCCGAGAAGGGCTTTTCAAATCAGCCACAACGATGCCGTGATTGCCGGCAGGCGCGCCGAACTCAGGGTGGCGACCGAGGCGCTGCGCGGCGCGCAGAATCGCCCCAGCTACGACGCCGTCTGCGCGCGAATGCGGCGTCGAAACTACCGTACCATTTCGTCCGCGCGGCGACCGGCCCGTCTATTGCCGCGCATGCTACACGGCAAAAGTTCCGGCCGGCGTTTCCGTAGCCTAAGATGAGCGGATTGGTAGTCGTCGCTTGGGACGGCGACGCCGTCCGCTATCTCGATCAGCGTCTCCTTCCGACACGAGGTTCGCTACGTTCGGGCGCAGAGCGTCGACGAAATCGTCGGGGCCATCCAAACGTTGGCGCGTGCGCGGGGCTCCCTGCATCGGCGTCTTCGGCGCCTACGGCGTCGCGCTGCTTCGCGCGCGCATCGACGACGATGCAAGAGTTTCTGGCCGCGGTGCAACGCGTTCGCGCGGCACGCCCGACGGCGGTCAACTCTGGCGTGGGCGGTCGATCGGGTACTCGCTGCGTCGGACCCGTTGCGCGAAGCGCGCGCGATCCACGACGAGCAAATCGCGATCGACTGCGGCCATCGGCGATCACGGCCTGGCGCTGATTCCCAAAGGCGCCCGCGTGCTTGACGCATTGCAATACCGGGTCCATTGGCGACGGCAGGCGGGCGGTACGGCGCTTGGCGTCATCATTGCGGCGCAGCGCGGCGGAAAGAAGCCGCGCGTCTTCGTCGATGAGACGCGTCCGCTGCTGCAAGGCTCGCGCCTAAACTACTACGAGCTGCGCGAGGCCGGCGTCGATGCGGTGCTGATCGCCGATGCCGCCGCCGCGATTACGATGAAGGAGCAGCACGTCGACCTGGCGATCGTCGGAGCCGACCGCATCGCCCGCAACGGCGACACCGCGAATAAAATCGGCACGTACGGCCTTGCGATCTTGTGCGCGCATCACGGCATTCCGTTTTATGTCGCAGCGCCGCGCTCGACTTTCGATTTTTCGATCGACAGCGGCGCGCAGATTCCGATCGAAGAACGACCCGCCGAAGAGGTCGCTTCGTTTGCCGGAACGCGCGTCGCGCCCGACAGATGCCGCCGTCTATAATCCGGCTTTTGACGTAACGCCCGGCCACCTGGTCACCGCCTTTATTACCGAGTACGGCATCCTTCACGCCCCCTATGGCGAATCGATTCCCGAGCTCGAGCATCGCCCGGCATTCGGCGTGCTTAGCCGCGCACATCGCCCGGCATTCAGGCGTGCTTAGCCGCACGTGAAGTTCTACGACTTTCTCGATAAGGAGCCCGGCGATCGGCAGGCTCGTCGTCATCGAGGGACCGAACGCGTGCTGGCCGATCGCGCGCTCGAAGTTCTGCTCGACCGGCTTCTGCCGACCGAGGTTCGCGAGCTGAATCTCTCGCGCTTCTTGCCCGAGGAGCCGTCGGAGAACGGCGCGGGTTTCCGAGGCGCTTCAGGCGATGCCGTTTCTTGCCGATCGGCGCGTCGTCGTGGTCAAGCGACGCGCAAACGATGCGCGCGCAGCCTCGGCGCGACTTGTGGGAAGTCGCGCAGAGTGTCCCCGAGGGAAACACGCTGATACTTCTCGATCTCCTTGCGCCGCGCGAGCAAAGGGCCGCAATCCTTCGGCGTGCTGGCCGGACGCTGCGGCCTTGCGCATCGACACGACCGCCGGCGAAGAGACTCGCGCGCGCTTCGTCGAGGAAACGCTGGAACGGCTCGAACGTGAAGGCCGACGCGCGCGTCGTCGACGAGCTCGCGCGCAGTTCGGCCGAACTCGCAGCCGTGCGTAACGACCTCGAGAAGCTCGCGCTCGCGGGAAAGAAGATTACGCTCAAGGATCTTCGAGCGCGAAGCGCTTGTCGATCGAAGACCCGAAAGCATACCGATATGCGAGCGCGCTCGCCGAAGGGCGAGTCGACGACGCGCTCGCGATCGCGCACGAGCTTTTCGCCGACGAGCCGCGCAATGCGGCAGTGCCCGCTGCTCTCGGCGCTCGCCACGGAATGCCTGTGCCTGTGGGAACTCTCGCGTTCCGGTGGCGAGCTTCCGGCGCGGTCGCGCTGGCGCGAACGCGTCCTTCGTCCGATCGCGCAGCGAGTCGGCGAACGGCGAGCCCGCGTGGCATACGAGCGTGCGCGTTCGAGGCGTCGAAGCGATCGTTACTGGCCGCGCCGGAAATGACCCGGACGAGCATCGCACGCTCGTCGACCGCATCAGCGTCGAACTCTCCGCGCCTCTCGCGGCGCTAACGTTCTTGAGCGGCGCCGGCAACGCGCAAAGCGTCTTCGCTTCGCGCTCCTTCAGGCGGTATTTTGCCGGACAATCGCTGAGCTTTGTCGGCGACGGTCTGCGCTTGCTATCCGTTCCGCTGCTCGCGTATCACCTGACACATTCGGCGCTCTCGACCGGCGCCGCGCTGATGTGCGAGATCGTGCCCTTCTCGCTCTTCGCGCTTGTCGGCGGCTCGCTGGCGGACCGGCTCGACCGTCGCCGTTTGATGATCGGCTGCGACATGGTGCGCTTTCTCGTCATGGCGTTCTTTGCGATCGCCTACGCGTTGCACGTGCTCACGCTGCCGATGATTTATGGCGGCCTCGTCATCATGTCGATTTGTGCGGCGGGATTTCTCGGCGGTCAGGCCTCGAGTATTCCGTATCTATTGGGAAGCGCGCAAGCCACGAAGGGCATTGGAGTCCTGATAACGGCGGAGAGCACGTCGAACCTGATTACGCCGGCGATTGGGGGCGCCGTCTTCGCCTACTTTGGCCCGCTGCCGGCGCTCACGATCAACGCGCTGACCTATTTGGCGTCACAACTTTCGCTCGTTTCGATTTCGACGCTCGGGCCCGACCGAGTCGCCGGAATGCCGACGCTTCGCCACCTTGCCGCCGACGTCGTGCTCGGCTATCGCCAGCTCTGGGGCGATCTCGCAATGCGCGCACAAGCCCTTCTGGCGCTCTCTTTCAATGTCTTCGGCTTTGGCGGCTACTCGATCTTGATACCGTTCTTGAAGAAGGGCTTCGACGCAACGGATCAACAGGTCGGCATTTTTTGGGCGCTCTCCGCGCTCGGCGCGATCGTCGGCGCGTCGGCAGCAACCCGCTATCACGATCGCTGGCCCTTCGGGCGCGCACTGGTCGTCGCCTATCTCATCGATGCGTTCCTCTTCATTCCCGTCGTGCTGGTTAAGAACATTTGGTTAGCCGCGTTCTTTTGGGCTTCTTCGAACGCGCTCGCCAACTTCGAGATGGCGCAGATCATTGGCTTTCGTCTGCGCGTGACGCCAAAAGAGATGGTCGGACGCGTGATGGGCGCGGTCCGGTTGCTCGTTTTGGCCGGCATCGCGCCGGCGGTGCTGCTCTTCGGCTGGATCGCGGATCATCGGTCGCCGCACGTCGCGATGTCGGTGGCCGTTGCCGGATTCATCGTGTGTGCCGTAGGCGCGTTCCTTACTCCGGCGATCCGCAACGAAACCTCGCTAAGACTTAAATTCTCCACTGCCAGGCATTCCAGGATTCGACGACCGGATTCGGCGCGAAGCCGTGGAAATCGACGCTGATCGCCTCTTGCTGACGTTGCCACCAGAAAAAGATCATCGGATTGTCGGTCGCAAGCAGGTGTTCGATTGTCGAGTAGGCGCGTTTTCGCGCTGGGCCGGTCGTAGTGCGTTAATGCGATCGTCTGTGCGGCGTCCATTGCCGGATTGCAATATCGCGGATCGTTGTAGCCGTGCGGCGGAAAATTGTCGCAGGTGAGCTGGGACGAGTTATCGGGATCGATGCCGGCATACCAGCCGTAAACGAGCAGATCGAACTTGCCGCCGTGCTGGATTCCCCCCATCCCTTGCGGCGCGTAAAGGAGATCGATGGGATAGTATTTTACGCTGACCGCGATGCCGATCTGACGCAGCGCCGCCTGAATCAGCAGGCTCTCGGAGCGATGCGTCGCCGTCGACGTGTCGGTCGCGAGCAGCAACTCGAGCGGACGCCGTTTTTCCGTCACGATACCGTCCGGACCGGCGATCCAGCCGGCGTGCTCGAGAAGCGCCTTGGCGCCTGCAACGTCGTATGGAACCGATCGCACCGACGGATCGAAGGCCCACATCCAATCCGGAATATCCTCGGTCGCCGTCTTCTCCTGCCCGTACGTGAGCTGACGGGTCAGCGCGATTTTGTCGATTGCAGCGGCGATCGCTGCGCGCACGCGCGGGTCGGCAAGCACCGGATGCGAGCAGTTCAGCTCGACACCTTCATAACCATTCATGTTGACCCAGACGATGCGCGCGTCGGGAAGCGTGCGCAGCGCGGGATACGTCTGGATCGACGGCTGATAGATGTAATCGAGGGCATGCGTGCGCAAGAGATTGACGGCCGTATCTTCGTTGGGAACGAACTTCACTTCGATACGCCGCAACCCGGGCTTACCCTCGAAGAAGCCGGAGTTCGCGTCGAGCACGATTCGGTCGCCGCGATCCCAGCGCTCGAAGCGAAACGGCCCGTCCGATACGGTCGGCGCCGCGTCGAACGGCACCTGATTGATATCGTGATACCGCGCAAGCACGTGCGCCGGAACGATCTCGTACGGTTGATCGCTTTCGGCGAAAAACGTGTTGACGAACGGCGAGAAGGGTCGCTTCAGGTGCACGACGACGCTGTAGGCGTCGGGCGCATCGATGGATCGGACGTCGTCGTACCCGTGGCGCGAAACGGCGTCGTTGTTCGGATTCTCGATGGCCTGCCAAGAGAAGATCACGTCGCGCGAGGTTACGGGAACGCCGTCGCTCCATCGGACGTCGCGTCGCAGATGATAACGATCGTCAAGCCGTCGGCGGCTGATGCCGCCGTTTGCTTGCGACGGCACGCGCGGTCGCCAGCATCGGCACCGGGTTCCCGCTCGGGTCGGCGGAGAGCAGCGGCTCGAACATCAACCGGTCGATGAAGACCTCGGGGGTCGTTCCGGCGAGAAGCGGATTGAGATTCTTCGGCTCTTCGTTGATCGCGATGCGAAGTACGCCCGCCTGCGTCCACGGAATGGCGCGCGCCCGCAACGCCGCCGGTCTTGCTGCAGCCGGCAAGACAGCGACGCGAGCGCAAGACAGTAATCGCCGCGACCTTCATCGCACGAGACGTACGGTGACGAGGCGGCGCCTTCCCGCGGGGCGAAGGGCAGCGCCGTCCATGGATTATGAATCCTACGCCTCGCCGTTCTCGTGGAGGTACGGCCGCGCGCCGCTGCGCGCGCTTTTTTCGGAGAAGATGCGCCGGCGGCTCTGGCGGGCCGTATGGGTCGCGCTGGCCGAAGCGCAATCGGCGCAGGGCCTGATCGACGAAGCCGAAGTCGCCGATCTGCGCGCGCACGCCGGCGAGATCGACATCGAGGCGGCGCTCGAGATCGAGCGCGAGATCCATCACGATTTGATGGCGGAGATTCGGGTCTTCGCAGCGCAGGCGCGGCGCGGCGGCGGCAAGCTGCATCTCGGCGCGACCTCGATGGACGTCGAAGATACCGTCGAAACCTACCGCTTGCGCCTGGCGCTTTCGTACGTCGGCGACGAACCTCGCGAGCTGCTGGCGACGTTTGCCGAGACGATTCGCAACTACGCCGATCTCGTCTGCATGGCGTACACGCACCTGCAGCCGGCCGAGCCGACGACGCTGGGCTATCGGCTAGCCGTCTACGCGCAAGACTTGCTCGTCGACGACGAGCAATCTGCGCTTCGTCTTCGATAATCTGACGACGAAAGGATTGCGCGGTGCGGTCGGAACCGCCGCGTCCTACGAGCGGCTCATCCGGAACACGCCGGCCGCTCCGCCGAGATCGAAGCGTACGTGCTCGAGCGCTTCGGACTCTGACGCGCGCGAGATCAGCACGCAGACCTATCCGCGCAAGCTCGACTACCTCTTGCTGTCGGCACTGGCCGGTCTCGGGCGCGTCGCTCTCGAAGTTCGCGGCCGACGTTCGGATTCTCAGCAGCCCGGGTTTCGGCGAAGTCGCCGAGCCGTTCGGCCAAGGCGCAAGTCGGCAGCTCCGTGATGCCGTTCAAGCGAAACCCGATTCTCTGCGAACGAATCGGACTCGCTCGCGCGGCTGCTTCCCGGCTACGCCGACGTCACGTGGCAAAATGCCGCGACGAACTTTCTCGAGCGCACGCTCGACGACAGCGCAAATCGCCGCATCGATTCTGCCCGAAGCGCTGCTCTGCGCCGACGAGATCGTGACGCTCGCTCGCACCGTGATCGACGGGCTGCGCGTCGACGAGCGGCGCATCGCGCAAAACCTGCGCACGTACGCGCCGTTCGCCGGAACGCAAGCAGTGATGATCGAGGCGGTCCGCGCCGGCGGAGACCGCCAACGCCTGCACGAAGCGCTGCGCGGTGCATCGATGGAGGCGTGGGCGGCGGTGCGGCGCGGCGAAGGACAACCCGCTTGCGCGTCTTCTCGCCGAGGATAGCGAGTTGACGGCGCTGCGTCGATCCCGCCGAGATTCGGCGGCTGCTCGATCCCGAGCACGCACGTGGGTACCGCGCCGCAGCGCGCGCGGCTCCTCGCCGATCGCATCGAACGCCTTGGCGCCGTTTCCCCGTCAGATCGAGGTACGCGTGATCGTGAACAAAGGCATCGAGATCGCGCGCGGCAAGACGAAGATTCTCTACGAGAATCCCGGGCCAGCCGCATCAGCTCGTCGTCGCGCAGACCGATCAACATCTCCGTCGGGCGACGGCGCGCGCCGCACGAGATCGCCGGTAAAGGACGCCTTGCCGCGCAGACGACGGCGCGCGTCTTTCGCCTGCTCAATCTTTGCGGCTTGCCGACGCACTATCTCAACGGCGGCGAAGACGACGACAACAACGAGATGGTCGTGCGGCGCGCGAACATGATTCCGCTCGAGGTCGTGACGCGCGGCGTCGCGGCGGGCTCGTTTGCCAAACGCAATCCGGGTGTCGCGCGCGGAACGCATTGCTCGTGCCGCACGTGATCGAGTTCTTCTTCAAGGACGACGCGGCGCACGATCCGATGATCTCGCCCGATCAGATCGTGCGCGCAAGGCATCGCCACGCCGCAAGAAGTCGGCATCGATGACCGAGCTGGCTCGGCTTGACCTTCGATATCCTTTCGCACGCTTGGCGCAAGCGCGACGTGCTGCTCGTCGATCTCAAGATCGAGTTCGGACGGCTCGGCCGGCGGCGAGAACCAAGGGCAGCTCGTGATTGCCGACGTGATCGACAACGATTCCTGGCGCATCTGGCCGCAAGGCCGCGAAGAGCTGATGCTCGACAAGCAGATCTACCGCAACCTCAAACCGTCGACGACGCGGCGCTCGAAGGCGTCAAACGCGCCTACGAGCGCGTCGCCGATTTCGTCGGCACCTTCCCGGTCATGCGGCCCGGCATGGCGGCGGTGATTGCCGACTCGCCGGCACAGGTCGAACGCGCGAACGAGGTCGTCAAGGCGCTCGGGCAGCTGGGCTTGCCGACGGTGCGCCACGTCGCGAGCCCGACGACGACGCCGGGCTTCGTGCTGCAGCTCATGCAGCAGCTCGAAGCCAGCTTCGCGCGTCTGATCCTCATCGCGGTCGGCGAGAACGATCTGCTGCGCGCGATGCTCGACGCAACGTCGTCGGCGCCGGTGCTCGATGGACGCGACGACCGCAACGCTTGGCGATGCAGTGCGCGAAGCTCTTCGGGCTTGAGGACACGGTGCTTTTGGCCGCACGCTCTTGATGCAGGCCAACGCGCGCTCGGCGGTGCTGCACGCCGACGCTTCGCTCCAGCAGCAGATGCCGATCCCGCAAGGAGCGGCGCTTGGTTAATGGGCTCTCCGGAGCTCCGAACGTCGCGCTGCGGGACGACGAACTGCAGGCAATCGCCCAGCGGCTCGGCCGAGAACCATCGCGTCGTCGAGCTGCATGCCTTTGACGCGCAGTGGAGCGAGCATTGCAGCTATAAATCGAGCCGGCATTATCTCGAGCGTTTGCCGACCGACGGGCGGCGCGCGTCGTGCTCGGGCCCGGCGAGGACGCGGGTATGCTCCATCTCGGCACACACGACGGCGAACGCTACGCGCGTCGTCATCGCGCACGAGTCCCACAATCATCCTTCGCAGGTCGTTCCGTTCGAAGGCGCGGCGACCGGCATCGGCGGCATCGTGCGCGACGTGCTCTGCATGGGCGCCGAAGTCATTGCGGTCGCGGATCCGCTGCGCTTCGGCAGCTGCGACGACGTGGCATCGCATCAGCGCAGGTTGCCCGCGGCGTCGTCGACGGCATCGGCGAGTACGGCAACGCGATCGGCGTTCCCAATCTCGCCGGCGACGTCTACTTCGACGAGGCTTCGACGAGAACGCTCTCGTCAACGTCGTCGCGCTGGGACTGCGTCAAAGAGAGCGAGCGTCATTCACTCCTTCGCTCCCAAAGGCGCGCAGGATTGGGAGATCGTGCTCGTCGGAAAGGCGACCGATCCCAGCGGGTTCGGCGGCGCCTCCTTTTCATCGCTGGCGCTCGACGCGCAGGATGCCGAGACCAACAAAGGCGCGGTTCAAGTTCCCGATCCGTTTCTCAAGAACGTCTTGATGCGCGCGAGCTATCGCGTCTTTGCGCTGCTGCGCGAGCGCAAGATTGCCGCCGCTTTCAAAGATCTTGGGCGCCGGCGGAATCATGGGCTGCTCGGCGGAGATCACGGCGCAGCGGCGGTTACGGCGCGGAGATCGACTTGGACAGAGTCAACGTTGCCGTCGACGGGCATGCCGCCGGAAGTCATCGCAGTCGGCGAAACGCAGGAGCGGCTGCTTTGGGTCGTGCCGCCCGACGTTGCGACCGAAGTGCTGCGCATCTATAACGAAGAGTTCTCGTTGCCCGAGGTCGCATACAACGCGCGAGCGACGTCATCGGCACGGGTCACCGCCGATCGCCGCTACGTGCTGCGATATCGCGGCGAAGTCGTCATGGACGTCGAGAGCGACTTTCTCACCGGCTCGATACGCGACGAGCTGCCGTATACGCGAGGTGATCCGCGCATGCCGGGGCCGCTTCGACGAGTTTCCGGCGGTCGACGTCGCAGACGCTCTTCCCGCGCGTGCTGGCGCACCGCGACGTCTGCTCGCGCGAACCGCTCTACCGTCGCTACGACGCGGTCGTGCGCGGCTGCACCGTTTTGCCGCGCGGCGCGGCCGATGCCGGCGTCCTGGCGCCGATTCCAGGCTCGCGTGCTCGGCGTCGCGCTGGCGGTCGCGGGAAATCCGCGTTACGGTCGCATCGATCCCGCGTACGCCGCCGAGCACGCCGTTGTCGAAGCGATGCGCCGCGTCGTTGCCGTCGGGGCGCGCCCGATCGGCCTGACCGACTGTCTCAACTTCGGCAATCCGCGCAAGCCCGATCAGTTTGGCGAGTTCGTCGCCGCCGTCGACGGCCTCGCGCGGGCGGCGGCGGAGCTCGACCTGCCGTTCGTCTCCGGCAACGTGAGCCTCTATAACGAAGCGGCCTCGGGAAGCGCAGTGCCGGCATCGGCGATCGTCGCGTGCGTTGGCGCGCTCGACGACGTTGCCGAGACGTCGTGACGCCCGGCTTCAAGAGCGCCGGATCGACGCTGCTTTGGATCGGCAGCCGCGAGCTCGTCGTCGGCGGATCGGTGATCGGCGGAGTTGCTCGGCATAGAAGGTATCGCTTCCGCAGATCGACTACGCAGGCGAACGCGCGGCCGTCGGCATCGTGCGCGACGCCATCGCTCGCGGCGTTCTGCGCTCGTGCCGCGCGATCGCCGATGGCGGTGTGTTGACGGCCATCGCGCGCCTCGCCTTCGATGCGATGCTGCGCGGCCGACGGATCGGCGCCGAGATCGATTTTGGCAATCCGCTCTGCGAAGCCGGCGGCTTTATCTGCGAAGTCAGCCGACGATAGCGAGATCGACCTTACCGGCGCGCTGCGAATCGGCAGGACGATCGCACGGCTCGGAGCTCGATCGTCAACGGAGGCGCGTTTCGATTTCGCACGGCTCTACGATATCTGGTCGCGGCCGCTCGCGGAGATCTATCCGTGAGCGGAAGGATCGCGGTCGCCGTCTTTCCCGGGACGAACTCGGAAGACGAGACGGTTCGGCTCCTGCGCGACTGCGGCGGCGAGGCCGAGCTGGTGCATTGGTCGCAGCGCGAGCGGCTGAGCGACTACGATGCCTACGTGCTCTCCGGCGGCTTTGCGTACGAGGACCGCATTCGCGCCGGCGCGATCGCGGCGCACGACCGTATCATGGACTTCGTTATCGAGGCGCGCGCAGCGCGGCAAGCTGGTCTTCGGCGTTTGCAACGGTGCGCAAATTCTGCTCGAAGCGGGGCTCGTGCCCGGCACCGGCGCGTTGCGGCGGCCGACCGCGGCCTTTGCGAAAAACGCTCCTGAGCCGCACTTCGTCTGCCGCCACGTCTATCTGAAGCTTGCGATCGATCCGTCGCGTAGCGCGATTACGGCCGCGCTCGCTCCGGCGGCGCTCGTTCCGGCTTGGGCGGCGCACACCGAGGGTCGTCTTGCCGCGACGCCAGAGCATCTCGACGAGATCGTCGCAGGAGATCATCTCGCGTTTGTTTACGCGCATGCGGACGGCCGCGTCGACGACGCTGCCATGCCTAATGGATCGGCGCTTGGCTGCGCGGGGTTGGTTAACCGCGACGGCAACGTGCTTGCGATCATGCCGCACCCGGAACGCGACGCCTGGAACTTCAACCATCTCGACCGGCGCGAAGGCGACGACATGCTCGCGCCGTCCGGCGGCGCCGTGCTCATTTCGAAGCTTCGTTACGCAGTGTCATCCTGAGCGGAATCGAAGGATGACGCGCGGCAGTCGCCATCGCACTCAAAATCCCCGACAACGACGCGTACACCGCGCTGCGTTGCATTGCGGCGGCTCGGCGTCGCGGTCGGAGCGCGTCGAGCGCAGCCGAGATATGGTTCTTCGATGAGGCGGCGATGCCGACGGCGACTCAAGGCCGGCGCATCGTTTCCGACGAGACGATCTTCAACCCGAACAAGCATCGCGCTAAGCATCCTCGACGAGGCGGCGCCGCGCGACGGCGAAGTCTGGATCGAACCGCTCGAAGACTCGTCCTCCCGAGCGCCGTCACGCCGAGCGGAGTCGCAAGGACGAAGGATGACAAGAGCGGCGGATCTCGTGGCGGCTCTTTGATGCCGACGGCGCGCCGGTCGAGCGCACCGTCCTCGATGCAGCGGCCGAACGCCTCTTATGCAATCCCGCGATCGATCGCGGTGTAATGCGCGATTCGAATGACAGGGACATTTCGCGCTGAGTACGAGTAGTAGATGACGATGGACCGGCCGTACACGATCGCGACGTTGGGCTCGCATTCGGCGCTGCAGATTCTCAAGGGCGCTCACGATGAAGGATTTCGCACGCTGGCGATCTCGAATCGCGATACCGAACGGCTCTATCGGTCGTTTGCTTTCGTCGACGAAGTAATCGCGCTCGAACGATTACTCGGAGTTCATGTCGCAGATGGACGAGCTGCAGAAGCGCAAGGTCATCATCGTTCCGCATGGCTCCTTCGTAGCGTATCTCTCGCTCGAAGAGCATAAGAAGATGACGATTCCCTACTTTGGGAACAAGGCGGTGCTCGATTGGGAAGCCAGCCGCGAGCTGCAGCGCCAGTGGCTCTCACGCGCCGGCCTTCACGCTGCCGCGCCAGTTCCGCAGCGGCGCCGAGATCGACCGGCCGGTCATCGTGAAGCTATATGGCGCGGCCGGCGGCAAAGGCTACATGTTCATTAGGGACGCGCACGACTTCGAGGCACGCGCCGCGCATCTTAAGGAAGCGTACATCATTCAGGAATATATTATCGGCGTACCGCTCTACATCCACTACTTCTACTCGCCGCTGCAGAGCAAGCTGGAGATCATGTCGATGGACCGCCGCTACGAGACGAACGTCGATTCGCTCGGGCCGCATTCCGGCGGCAGCGCAGGAAGGCATGGATGTCAGCCCTTCCTACGTCGTGGTTGGAAACCAGCCGGTCTCGTTGCGCGAATCGATGCTCGCCGAAGCGCTGCGAATGGGCGACGACGTCGTGCGCGTCAGCAAGGAAATCTGCGGGCCCAAAGGGCCTCTTCGGCGCCTTTTGCATCGAGACGATCATCACGCCGGACATTCAGTTTTACGTCATGGAGATCTCGGCGCGGATCGTCGCCGGAACGAATCTCTTCATCGACGGCTCGCCGTATTCGTATCTCAACTACTCCGAACCGATGTCGACCGGGCGCCGGATCGCGCGCGAGCTCAAGAACGCGCTGCTGACCAACAACCTCCACTTGGTCTTGGATGATTTCGAGCGTTTTATAAACTCGTCGCCGCTGATGCTCGGCGTTTTCGTTGCGGCGCTTTTGGCCGCGCCGGCGAGTGCCACGCTCGAGGTCGATCCCGCCGTCTCTACGCAAGAGATGAAGGACGCCTACGCAAAAGACGAGGCGGCGCGGCTGGGAATTTCCGCTCGCAAGCAGATCTATCTCGCGACGATCTTCGATGCTGGGCGCGCGTATTCGCTGCAATATCCCAACGATCCAGAATTATGGCGAGCTCGCGAGGCTGACCGTCACCATCGGAACGGGTCTGCACTATAATCCGCTGACGAATCACGATGGGCCGTCTGGTGGGTGCGCGAAGCGGCCGACTGGGTGATGAAGCATCTCCGAAGATTCGCACACTGATCGGTCAAGCGCAGCAGCTCTTGCAGCGCGTCAACTCCGAAGACGATCCCGCAGAGCTCGCGCGGTTCGCCGACGCCGACGCGACGGCAAACGTGAAGGCCTATCCGGGCGACGTCGACGCGCTTCTGATTCAGGTCGAAGCCGACTGGCGCGCGTGGCTGCTGACCGCGCGATCCCTTCGTGGCGATCGCTTGCGCTCGCGCGCGCCGCAGCGCCGAAGCTTTCCGGTCGCCCACCTTCCGTCGCGGTGGGGTAACGAGTTCGTCAACGCCGCCAACGGTGCGTCGACCGATCGCGGATACACCGCGGCCGACGTCGCAGAATGCGCAGACGTTTCTTGCGCGGTTGAAGGCGGTCGATCCCGATTCGCGTCATCGCGACGGTCAACGCGCTTCCGCACGACGTCTACCTCACGACGCTCGCGCCGGCGGACGAGTATTTCGGGCCGATGGGCATGTCGATTCTCGAAATCGAGAACCGGCTCAAGCATATCAACTTCATGCTCGACTACGATTACGGCAACGCGAGAGCGGAAGGCGCCGACGTGGCGCACTGCGATCGTCGACATGCAGAAAGTCTATCCGCGCGACCGGGATCTTCCGATGCTGCTCTATTGGTGCTACACGACGCTCGAGCGCATGAACGACGACAGCGCGGCAAGCCGCCGGTCGAATTCGCGCGATTCTCACCATCGAATACCAGGACAGCCCGCAAGCCCGAAAGCTCTTGGGACGTAAGGACGAGCCGCTCTCGCGAAGGTGGAGCCATGGACATCGTGCTCGCCGACCGCCTGCAGTTCGCGCTTCACGATCATGTTCCATTATCTCTTTCCGATCGGAACGATGGGGCTGGCGCCGTTCGTCGCGGCGTACACCTGGAAGGCGGCTCGCGACGCGGCGACGACGAGACCGCGCGCATTGCGCGCGTTTTGGACGAAGATTTTCGCAATCAACTTTGCAGCGGGCGTCGTCACCGGCATTCCGATGGAGTTTCAATTCGGAACGAACTGGGCGGCCTTCTCGCGCGTACCGGGGCGGTCGTCGGTCAGCCGCTCGCGATGGAGAGCATGTTCGCGTTCTTCCTCGAGTCGATCTTTCTGGGCGCGTTGCTCTACCGCGCGCGCGGCATTCCGTCGAAGTTGTATCGCGTGGGCAGCGGTCGCTCGTCTGCGCTCGGCGCGTGGCTCTCGGGCTTATTTCATTGTTGCGACGCGACGCGTGGATGCAGCATCCGGTCGGCTACAGCGTCGCGGCCGACGGTACGATCCGACTGGAGAACATCTGGGCGTTGCTCTCTTCGCCGTTCTTAATTTGGCAGTTCGCGCACGTGCTTTACCGGCGCGCTCGCTTGCCGGCGGATTCATCGTCGCCGGCGTCGGCGCGTATTATTTGCTCTCCGCCGCGAAGAGTCGATCGGCGCGGCGGCTCGTGCGCGCCGGCACGATCGTCGCGTCTCATCTTTTCGTTGCTCGTAATTTTTCCGACCGGCGACCGAAACGGGCGCGACGTGACGAACTACCAGCCGGTCAAGCTCGCGGCGATGGAGGGACTCTTCAAGACCGAGCGCGACGCACCGCTGGCGATCATCGGCATGCCGGACGTGCATAAGCACGCTTCTGCTCGATCCGATCTTCGTTCCGGATTTTCTGAGTTTTCTCGCCTACGGCAACTTTCAAGCGCCAACGTCAAGGGTCTCGATGCGTACGCGCGCCCGCTGTGGCCGCCGGTCGAGCTGACGTACTATGCCTATCACGTCATGGTTGGGCTTGGGACGATCTTCGTTGCGGTTCGCGACGCTCGCGTGCGTTGTTACTCTGCGCGCGACGGCTCTTCCAGTCGCGCTGGATGCTTTGGATCCTTGATGCTCGCTGATGCCGTTTCCGTATATCGCCAACGAGGCAGGCTGGATCGTGCACCGAGGTTGGCCGCCAGCCCTGGATCATCTACGGCCTGATGCGCACCGCCGAAGGAGGCTCACCGACGGTCGCGAGCGGCGAAACGCTCTTCACTCTCATCGGTTTCGCCGGCATGTACTTTTTACTCGGTGTACTCTTTCTCGTATCTGGTGCTGCGTGAGATTGCGATCGGGCCGTGCGTCGTGGAGCACGCGCGCGGCATGCAGCATGAACGTCGCCGGCTTTGTCGTCATTGCATTCATGCTGACGGTGTACGTGTTGCTCGACGGTTACGATCTCGGCATCGGCGCGATCACGCCGCTCGTTGCGCGCGGCGAACGCGAGCGCGCGGCGATCGATGGCAGCATCGGGCCGTTTTGGAACGGCAACGAGGTCTGGCTGATCGCCGCGGGCGGCGCGCTCTTCGCGCTCTTTCCGGTCGCTTATGCCTCCTCGTTCTCGGGATTCTATCTTGCCGTTCATCATCGTGCTGTGGCTGCTGATGTTTCGCGGCATCGCGCTGGAGCTGCGCAATCACTTTACCGTCGGCTCTGGCATGAGTTCTGGGATGCGGCTTTCTCGTTGTCGAGCGCGCTGCTGATCTTCCTCTTTGGTCGTGGCGCTGGGAAATCTGTTGCGCGGAGTCCCGCTCGACCGCAGCGGATACTTTCAGGGGAGCTTCGCGTTCTTGCTGAATCCATATGCGCTGCTCGTCGGCCTCTTTGCCCTTGCCACGCTGGGCGTGCACGGCGCAGCATTTGCCGCGATGCGCATCGACGGCGAGCCGGCGGACGAGCGCATTGCGGCGCTCGTGCGGTCCGGCTGGTGGTTCGTTCTGGCGCTCTATCTCGCGTGACGGCGCTGACGTTCTGCCGTCCGCGGCGTCTGTCGCGACGTGGCTGGTCGCTCTGCCGTCGCTGTCGCTGGCTGCACTGGTCGGCGCTCTGGTGGAGCGCTCGCAGCGAGCGCGCGCGTTGCCGCGTTTATCTGCGTCGTCGATCTTCATCGTAACGCTGCTCGGCGCGTCGGCGGCAACGCTCTTTCCGTATCTGCTTGCCGGCCTTTCCACCCGGCAGCGGCGGAATTTCGATTTTCGAGGCAGCGCCGTCGCCGTGTCGCTTGCCTGTGCACTGGTCGGTTACGCGTGGCCGGTATCGTCGTCGTCGCGATCTACGCGCCAATCGTTTGGCGGCGCATGGCGACGAAGGTTCGCGTCGAATGATGCCGCGGTGAGGACGCACTCCTGCGTCGCTGATGCGCTTGCCGGTTACGATCGATCTCGCCTGACGCTCTGCTCCGATTGGGAGCCACTCGGCGCTAGAGGTCGCGTACGGCGCGCGCGCGCAGGGGCTGCGCAACCTCATCGTCACGGCGCGGGGTCGCGAACAGACCTATGCACGCCACTTTGCGGCGGCGTGAAGCACCGGTGCCGCGCGGCTGCGTCGATGCGACGATCGAACTCGAATCCTTTGCCGATATCCTGCGCGCGCGACGTTCAGCAGCCGCCTGCTCGCACGAGAACGTGCTCTTCGTTCCGAACCGCTCGTTCGAAGTCTATCTGCGACAAAAATATCAGCTACGATGAGATCGAGCGCAGCATGCTGGTGCCGTTCTTCGGAAACCGCTATCTGCTGCGAGCCGAAGAACGCGACGACGAGACCGCGAATCAATATGCGCTTTTGGAGCGAGCGGGAATTCGCCATCCGCGCAGTTCGAGTCGCCCGATGAGATCGACCGGCTCGTGATGGTGAAGGCGCCGCATGCGCGGGTTACCTTCGAGCGAGCCTTCTTTTTGGCGTCGTCGCCGCAAGAATATCGCGAGACCAGCGAGCGGCTGATCGAGCGAGGGCATGCTGACGCCCGAAGGCCTCGCGCGAGCGCGTGATCGAGGAGTACGCGCTTGGCCCATCGGTCAATTTGAATTTCTTTTATTCGCCGTTGCTCGGCGAACTCGAACTCTCCGGAACCGATACGCGGCGTCAGACGAACCTCGAAGGCTTTCGCAACGTGCCGCCGGCAGTCCTTCGACGCGCTGCGCCACGTGCCGATGCGGCTGGAAGAGGCCGGGCACATTGCCGCTACGATGCTCGAATCGATGCTCGAGCAGGCGCTTCGAGATGGGCGAGCGTTTCGTCGCGGCGCGCGCGAGGCGCATCGCGCCCGGAGTCATCGGTCCGTTCGCGCTGCAATGCGTCATCGTCGGCCGGGCCGCCGAAAGAGCTTCGTCTGCTACGACGTCTCGCTGCGCATGCCGGGTTCGCCGGGAACCCGCTATACGCCGTATTCGGCATATCGCTGGGGGCGCGACGTTTCGGTCGGCGAGCGCATTGCGATGGAAGTCGTCATGGCCCGCGACACCGATCGGCTCGAAGACGTGTTGACATAATGCATTCAAACTTGCCAGTCGAGGAGGTACTGTCATGAGCGTTGATGCACGTCCAGTCGCGTACCGGCATGGTTACGTTTAAGGGAAAGCCGATGACGCTGCTCGGCCCCGAGTTGAACGCCGGCGATCCGGCACCGCCGTTCGCGCTGACGGCGGCGATCTTTCGACCGGTCAATCTGGATATTCTCTTGGACGACGGCACACGGGCCGCGCATGCTGATCGTCGTTCCCTCGCTGGATACGCCGGTCTGCTCGCTCGAATCGCAGAAGTTCAACGCGCGCCTGGCCGAGCTGCCGCCGAGCGTCAAGGCGTCGTCGTCAGCCTCGATCTGCCGTTTGCGATGGGCGCTGGTGCGGCGCGCAAGGCGATGTGAAGCTCGAGATGCTCTCCGACTACCGCGATCGCAGCTTCGGTTTGAACTACGGCTTGCTGATCGGCGAGCTCGGTCTGCTGGCCCGCGCCATCGTCGTCATCGGCAAGGATCGCAACGATCTCGTACGTCCAAATCGTGCCGGAGGTCGCCGACGAGCCCGACTACGATGCGGCGATCAAGGCCGCCGCCGCCGCATAACGGCGCCGATGCCCGCAAACCGTCTTCATCCTCGATTTCGGCGCGCAATACAGCCAGCTCATTGCGCGGCGCGTGCGCGAGCTGGGCGTCTACTGCGAAATCGTTCCGTACGACACGCCGTGGAGCACGCTCTGCGCTGCGCGAGTCCCGCGGCGCTGATCCTCTCCGGCGGACCGGAGAGCACGCTCGACGCCGGTGCGCCCGAGATGGACGCCGCAGATCGTGCGCAGTCGGTCGTTGCCGATTCTCGGCATCTGTTACGGCATGCAGCTCGCTGGCACGCGAGCTCGGGGCCGAGCTCGTGAACTCGATCACGCCGAGTACGGGCCGGCGACGCTGCATCGTCGCGATCGCGAGTCGCCGCTCTTCGCCGGCATCGCCCGGAATCGCGCGTTTGGATGTCGCACGGCGACTCGGTCGTCAAACTTCCGACGGCTATCGACGCGCTGGCATCGACGGCGCGTTGCCGTATTGCAGCGATGGGCAACGCGAAGACGAAGATCTACGGCATGCAGTTCCATCCCGAGGTCGTGCACACCGCAGCACGGCCGGACGATTCTGGAGAACTTTCTTGCACAGATCGCCGGCCTGCGCGACGATTGGAAGATGGATTCGTTCGTCGAGCGGTCGATCGACGAGATTCGCGCGCAGCGTCGGCAGCGACAAAGTGATTTGCGCGCTCTCAGGCGGCGTCGATTCGGCGGTTGCGGCGACCCTCGTCGCGCGCGCGATCGGCGAGCAGCTCACCTGCATTTTCGTCGATCACGGCCTTCTGCGCAAAAACGAAGCCGAACAAGTCCTGGCGGCGTTTCGCGACGTGCTGCATCTCAACGTCGTCGCCGTCGACGCGCGCGAACGTTTTCTGAGCAAGCTGCGCGGCGTCGAAGATCCCGAGCGCAAGCGCGTTATCATCGGACACGAGTTCATCGCGTCTTCGAAGAGGAAGCGGCGAAGATTCCCGGCGTCAAGTATCTCGTGCAGGGCACGCTCTATCCCGACGTCATCGAATCGAAGACGCCGGCAGAGCAAAGCCGGCCATAAGATCAAATCGCATCACAACGTCGGCGGTTTGCCCGAGAAGATGGATCTTCACGCTGGTCGAACCGCTGCGCGCGCTCTTTAAAGATGAAGTGCGCGAGCTTGGGACGCGTGCTGGGTTTGCCCGAGCACATCGTCGCGCGCCAACCATTCCCGGGCCCGGGCCTCGCGGTGCGGATCATCGGCGACATTACCGAGGAGCGTTTGGAGATCGTTCGCAACGCCGATGCGATCGTGCGCGAAGAGATCGACGGCGCCGCCTCGATCCGCATCCGTGGCAATATTTCGCCGTGCTGACACCGGTCAAGAGCGTCGGCGTCATGGGCGACGGGCGCACGTACGCGAATCTGGTCGCGATTCGCGCGATCACCAGCGAAGACGGCATGACCGCCGATTGGGCGCGCCTGCCGCACGAGCTGCTCGAGCGAATCTCGACGCGAATCGTCAACGAAGTCCGCGGCGTCAATCGCATCGCCTACGATATCACGTCGAAACCGCCGTCCACCGTCGAGTGGGAGTAGACCGTGCGGATTCTCGTCATCGGCAACGGAGCGCGCGAAGACGCGCTTTCGTGGCGGCTTGCGCAATCGCCGTCGTGCGAAGCGGTCTTCGCCGCGCCCGGAAACGCCGGCACGGCGTCGCGCGGCGAGAACTGGAACATCGCGATTACCGATGGGAAGGTGCTGGCCGACGTTGCGACCGCCGAAGGCATCGATTTCGTGGTCATCGGTCCGGAGATCGCGATCGCCGCGGGCGTCGGCGATCGTTTGCGCGAGGCCGGCTGCTCGTCTTCGGTCCGAACCGTTCCGGCGGACGCCTCGAATCGAGCAAGATCTTCGCGAAACGCTTTATGGAACGCCACGGCGTACCGACCGCTCGCGCGGCCGTGGTGCATTCACTCGATGGCGCAAACAAGGCGCTCGACGACTGGAAGAGCGCGGCGTCGTCGTCAAAGCCGACGGACTTGCCGCCGGCAAAGGCGTCGTCGTGCGCCAGATGTCGCGGAAGCCCGCGCGGTGCTCGCCGATTGGTATACGGCACAATCGCATCCCGGGCGGCGGCGCCGACGTTCTGCTGGAGGAAAGGCTCGAAGGGCGTGAAGTCAGCGTTTTTGCGTTCGTGCGACGGCCGCGCGATGGTTCCGATTGCGGCAGCCTGCGATTACAAACGCGCCGGCGACGGCGATACCGGCCCGAATACCGGCGGCATGGGCGCATATTCACCGCCGCACGGTTTTCCCGACGATCTCGTACGATCAAGTTCGCGAACGAATTTTGTCGCCGATGCTGCGCGGACTGCTTGCGGAAGGCGAAGAGTATATCGGCGTCCTCTACTGCGGCTTGATGTGGACGACGACGGCCCTACGTCATCGAGTTCAACGTTCGCTTCGGCGACCCCGAAACTCAAGTGCTCGATGCCGCGCATCGGCGGCGATTTCTGCGGCGCTGCTCAATCGGCCGCCGACGGCGCGATGGATCTCTCGCTCTCGACGCTCTCGGCCGAGGCTTGCGTCGGGATCGTTTTCGCGACGCCGGATTATCCGCGCAGCAGCACGCCGTTGTCGGGCCTCAACGGCGACGTTACGTTGCCGGACGGCTGTCGAGTCTTTTGGGGAGCCTCGCAACTCGTTGACGGTACCGTGAATACAGCCGGCGGACGCGTTCTAACCGTTATGGGGCTCGGAAACGATCTCGCGCAGGCGCGCAGTAGCGCTTATGCTGCCGTCAAAGCAGCTCTCCCATCGTCTCGGCACCAATGCGTTGACCTATCGAACGGATATCGCGGCGCTGGATTCCGTGTCACCCTGAGCGAGTCGAAGGTGACTCGCCGGATATGAGCTAGCCATGTGGCGCTTGCCGCGTGCCCTGTTGCCGATTTATGCGACGACGCTGGTCGAGACCCTTGGATATACGCTAATGATTCCGCTGTTGCCGGAAATCGTGAAGCAGTACGGCGCTTCCGATGTCATGACCGGGTCGCTATTGAGCATTCCGGCGCTCTGCTCGACGATCGCCGCACCGATTTGGGGTAAGCTCAGCGATCGGCTGGGGCGTAAGACCATCATTTTAGTCGCCCAGTTCCTCACACTCGCGGGGTACTTGCTGCAGGCAATGGCGCCGTCGTTGTTGTGGATCTTTATCTCGCGCATCATTTCCGGATCGGGTGGAGGAGCGTTGGGAGCGGTGCAGTCATACATCGCCGACGTTACCAAAGAAGATCAGCGTGACATGGCCTACTCGCTCTACGGGGCCGTTTTCGGCCTTGCATTTATCGTAGGGCCGGTAGCCTCCGGATTTCTAATTCATCGGAGTCTCGCGGTACCGTTTTTCGTTGCTGCCGGCGTCGAAGCCGTGACGATCCTCATCACTGTGCTTTGGCTTCCCTCGCATATGCAACGGACGAGTACGACCAGCATAGCCGCGTCGCTGAAGGCGGCCAACGTTCCGCGCGTCCGTCTTGTCTTGATCCGCCACTTCTTGGCGATCTTCGCGATCGTCTGTTTCTTAGCAAACTTGGCGCTCTATCTGCACCACGTCCTCGACTCCCCAACTTCGCAGGTTGGATGGCTTCTCTCCGCAGCCGGCGTGGTCGGAGGCGCCGCGCTGATCTTTGTCGTTACGCCGCTTGCCAAACGCCTCGGAGACCGGCGCGTCGCTCAGCTTGGTCTCTTCGTGAGCTTTTTGGCCTACGGCTTCCTGGTCTTGGTCAAGGATCTTGGCCTCTTCGTATTGCTCTTGGTGGCGTGGGCCGTTGGGTCGTCGATGGTCGAACCGACCTTGACGGCGCTACTCTCCGTTCGCGCGAAGCGCAGCGAGCGCGGAGCCATCATGGGCGTGAGCGATTCGATTAACAGCGTTGCAATGATCCTCGCGCCGGCCGCCGGCTCGGCGATCGTCGGCGCCAACGCGCGGTTGCTGGGCGTGCTACCGGCTTGCACGGTTCTGGCTGCATTCTTGCTGGGACGCTATCCACGCGCTGCGGCGAGAGCGGAAGAAGCGGAGCGCGCTCGCCGCCAGGCCGGAGTCGCCGCGCGCTAAACTAGCAGCGCTTCGGCCACGCTTGTGTCTTCGTCCCACGAGCGACCGTCGTCCATCAGTTCCGTAAGTTTGGGATCGCCAAGTCGATTGCGCAGCGCTACGAACATTGCGTCGTACTCTTGTTGTTCGTGTATTCACGCGCGAGCTCGAGCTCGGCAAGCCGAGCTTCCACGAAGCCCAACAGGCGGCCCGCGCGATTCCGGTTTTCTCGTGCGTCCAAACCGCCGTCCGGGCGTAGGGCCGCAATTGCCCCGAGATGTTGCAGCGTAACCGCGGTTCCGAGCTCGATTCCTAGTTCCCGCGTCAGGATCAAAGCCTCTCGAGCGTGCGTGCGCGCCTCGTCGAAACGCCTATCTCGACGAGATACGCAGCCGCGTTCATCAGAGCATACCAGAGGCCTTGCCCATAGTTCGTCGTGCGATAAGCGGCCGCTGCGTGGGTCGCAAGGCGAAGCGCCTCCTCGGGTTTGCCGTCGTGGAACTTCGCTTCTGCGAGATGAATTGTAAAGGGTACGCACTCTGCGTCTCTCGCACCGGATCGTCTCAAGAGCGACAGGCCGTCAGTCCAAAAGTCGCATGCGCGAGAAGTGTCACCTTGGAAGAGCCTTGCTAGTCCAAGCGTTTCCAGCGTCCCACCAGCACATTTGTATAGGCCGAGGGCCCGCGCGGTCCTCACCGCCGTATTCAATACCGCCTCGCCCTCGGCGAAACGACGCATGTAAACCAGCGCGCGGCCCTTATAGTGCTGAGCTCTGACGAACCTGACCGGATCGCTGACCTCAGTATAGTATGCCAACGCGCGTTCGGCCGACGTCATTGATTCTGCGTACCGAGCTAATCCGGTATTGCCGCCTATTTTGGCATTGGCCAACTCGAGTCGCGCACGGACCGGTGGCGTCGTCGTGCCGTCGACCGATTCCATCGCGGCGCGGACCCAATTCAATCCCTCAACTTCCGCGTACCACTGCCAAACGCCGTCGAGTGATGCTGCCAGCCGCTGCCCGAGCCCTAGGTCGCCTCGGCCGCATAATGCCCACTCGAGTGCCGTGCGCCAGTTCTCCAGTTCGGGATAGGCGAGCGCGTACCAGATTGCGTTCGGCGTATTCTCCGACGTCCCGTCGAGTCGCTCCGCAAGCTCAACCATCGCCTTGCAATGCGCCCGAGCTAAAGACTCGTATTCACCGGCGTCCTCGAGCTTCTCGCGCGCGTACTGCCGGGTAGTCTCCAAAAGTCGGTATCGCGTAGCATTTCCAAAAACGGTCTGAACGAGCGACTTGTCAATGAGCGACGCAAGCAGATCCAGCACCTCGATCTCTTTGATGCTAGCGTCCGCGCACGCGGCACTGGCAAGTTCGAAGTTGAAGCTCCCGGGCAAAAATAGCGAGACGACGAAAGAGCGTTTGCTCTGCCGGGGACAGGTGATCGTAGCTCCAGTCGATCAGGGCGCGCATCGTCTGGTGTCGCGGCAGCACGTTCGTGCCGCCGCCGCTGAGGAGATGAAAATGCTTCGCGAGGTTCTCGGCCAGTGATTCAATTGGAAGCGCGCTCGTCCGTGCAGCTGCCAATTCGATGGCCAACGGTATCCCGTCTAAGTGGCGGCAGATCGCAGCAACCGCAGCTGCATTGTCATCCGTCAGCTCGAATCCGTTCTCGATCGCGCGCGCGCGGTCGACGAACAGCTCGACTGCACCAAATTGCATTGCAGAGTCGGCGCTGAGGGCCGTGGCTTCGTTTGGAAAGCTCAGCGACCGAACTCGGTAAACGATTTCACCGATTACTCCGAGCGGTTCTCGTGACGTGGTGAGAATGCGAATGTCGGAGCAGCGGTGGAGGATCTCGTCGGCAAGTTCCGCCGCAGCGTCCGCAACGTGCTCGCAATTATCGAAGATGAGCACTGCGTGCCTTCGCCTGAGAGCGCGAACGATCACGTCGCCGACTGCCCGATTGGGGCGCTCTTGAACGCCCAGCGCTCTCGCAACGGCTCGGGCCAAAGATTTGGACTCCGACGAGTTTGAAAGGTCGGCAAACAAAACGTTCTGCGGATATCGGTCGAACAGTTGGGGCGCCATGCCCAGTGCGAGTTGCGTCTTGCCCACCCCGCCCGGCCCGGTGAGTGTGACCAGCCGGTGTGCGCCGAGCATCGATGCGAGCTCGGCGAAGTCCGCTTTTCGGCCGAAGAGCGGCGTAAGCGGAAGCGGCAGATTGTTCGACGAGTTGGTGACAGCGGAACGGGCATCAGCGGCAGCGACCGAAGAGAGCAGGCCGAGTCGCCTGGCTTCGACAACGGCCCGCGTCCTCGAAGATACGCCGAGTTTACCCAGTACGCGTTCGACGTGTGTTTCGGCCGTGCGAGCTGCCAGCTCAAGGTGTGCCGCGATCTCTTTATTGGTCATGCCGGCGCCCAAGAGCTCGAGAACTTCTTGCTCCCGCTTGGTGATCGTCGATCCCGGCGCGCTGAGTTATGTGTCGCAAAGGCTCCTGAGAGTCGGGCGAAGACGCCGTTGAAGGGCGTTCTAGGGAGCCAAAGCTAGGCCCCCTTTGGGGTTGCCTAGTCAGCTGCGTAGTTCTACGGATGCCTCACGATCGAAATCGAGCTACGATCGCTTAGTGAGGACGTTACTCGGCCAAGATACGCCGACCAGCGTGCAGCAGTTTTGGGACTCCTTCGCTGCTGCGAGCCGACTCGGCACGGCAAAGTACGCCGTTTGGGCATTTGGAGACAGCCGCGAATTGGCCGACGAGCTTGCCGCGCTGGTGATGGCCGGGACGAAGCGCGGGGCGGCAAGCCTCCTTCGCAGCTACCGCAACTCGGACGAGGCACTGCCAAAGCCGGGCGACCTGAGCGTGGTGGTGGACGGCAGTGAGGTTCCGTGCTGCATCGTTCAGACCGTTGGAGTCGACGTCAAGTTTCTCGGCGAGGTCGACGCACGATTCGCATGGGATGAAGGCGAGGGCGATCGCAGCCTCGCCTGGTGGTTGTCGGCGCACACTCGTTATTTCCGGCGTGAACGATCGCGAAGGCTTCGCCATCGACGATCGTACCGAGGTCGTTCTCGTGCGGTTCGAAGTGCTCTGGCCACAGCCACTTATTTAGGGGGAGCCAACAAATGGTTCAGCGTTTTTTTCGTATTGTTGCCGTCGCAACGCCGTGGTCGGCTAAACTTCTGGTGCGCGCCGACCAAGGCTGCGGCTCACAACCTCAACGGAGCGACAAATGAAAAAGTCTCCTCACTACGCGTTAGTTGCTTATGCGGCATTGCTCGTGCTCGCTGCATGCAACGGCCGCACGGCGGCCCCACTCCTCCCCGCCGGCGGCCCTCTACTGCCATTGAGCGGAACGAGCTCATCGTTGTGCCCGACGATCTTAGTTATATCGCCGCGAGCGACGTTCTCCGATATAGCCGTGCGGGATCTGAGGCTAACCGAGACATTGGAGAAACGGACGTATCGTCTTTATGGTGGCTGTGAGGTTGTCTCGCGGACGCATCCGGCGGCCAAGTGGAGCAACACCGGCGGCTCCCTCCAGGTCGAAAATGGAGGTGCACAAGCGATCTTCTCTGCCTCCAAATTTGGCATCTATGGGATTAGTGCTACCTCAGGTACGTTCGGCGCGTCTGCGGTCGTCGTCATGCAGAAGGACGATAAGCTGAAGTCGCTCGCCCACGTCAGCGGCCAAGCGACCGGAAGCCTGCTGCTGGATTCTAGCGGTGCGCTCTACGGCGTCACTGCAAGGACGGTCTATAGGCTCGCTCCCAGCGCGTCGAAACCGGAAACGATTTACAGCTTCCCAAGCGGCTATACTCCCTTTGGGCCACTGATCGCCGATAAGAGCGGCGATCTTTTCGGCACTACGGGAGAGTGGCTCACGGGAACCGCGTACGAGCTGATGCGGTCGGGGAGCGGTTACACAAAACGCCTTCTCCACAGGTTTGCGGGAAAGTGGGGACCCAGCACCGGCCTAGTCGCCGACAACAACGGCGCGCTTTACGGAACGACTGATTCGGGGATCGTTTTCAAACTCGCGCCAACGGGATCGTCATATGTTTACACCGTTCTCCATCGCTTCGACATAAAGTATCCTGGCCTCAACGACCTTTCAGGGCCCGTCCTCCGCGGCGACGGTTCGCTGTACGGCACGGTAGAAGGCAATCCTTACTACGGATCGGGTACTTATGGATTCGTTTACGAGCTACAACCAAAGGGTTCGTCATTTATCATGCGGACTCTGTACCGCTTTAAGGGCGGCACCGATGGTCAGAACCCTTTCGGCGGAGTCGTCGTGGACAGCAAAGGTGTGCTGTATGGCACAACGACGCACGGAGGTACCTTCGGAGGCGGGACGATTTACGATCTTACGCCCGGTAACTCCGGTTTCACCGAGCACATCCTCTACAGCTTCGATGGCTTACACGGGGCCTCTCCGACCGGGCTGACATCGGGACCGAACGGCATGCTATTCGGGGTTACGAACGGGGGAGCCGGCGGAAACGGAATCGTTTTCAGCGTTGATCGGCAGGGAGCGACGCGAACCATTTACTTCTTTGAAGGTCCTTACCACGGTATTCGGCCGTATTTCAGCCCCATCGCCGACCGAACCGGCGCGCTTTACGGCGTCTGGGCAGACTACGCAGAGTCACTCGTATATAAGTTGACGCGATGATGCCGCGAGGTACGTACGCTGCCAGATTTTCTGTCATTATCTTGTTCGCAGGCTGCGGCGGATTGCACAATGGATCAATCCCGTCGCTAGATCAGGCGCCGAGCTCGCCTAATGCAAAACTGCACGGCGAAACCTTCTCCGGTCGTACCGGACACGTTAGATGCGGGGTCGGCGGGTATGGACGTCACTACGCTGACTTCGACGTGAGCGGACAGGCTAGCGGACCATTTCCGGGAACCTTTACGGCCAAGGGGACTTGGCAATGGGGAGGATTTGCCTCGAAAGCTCCCGTTGCCGCCGAGATGTTTGAAAAGTTTAGGCTAACCTCGAGCTCCCGGAGGATTTTCGGTAGCGTAGCCGCCCACAACGCAGCCCCAAAATTCGCCAACTGCAGACGGTTTGACGATTCACAGGTACCCTACAAGTCGGGACTTTCGCACGGGCGCTCCTCATTGCGAATCGTACGGTACGGTTCGTTCGAACAATCCTTTCTGACGTTATGACGTTATCGCGCGGGTCAGCCGGTCCTCGCAGCGAGCCTCGCTGTTTGAGCCGTTGCCGCAGCCGAGCGGGAGCCTTACTTATATAAGGAAGCCGGCCGCCGTCGCTAACGCTTGCTTGGTCTCCTGGCATAAGTCGTTTGCACACTAGTGTAACCCCGTCGCCAAAGGGAGGTTATTAGAGAGCGTCATGGCTTATCGGTATCCACCGCAAAATCAATACGGCGGCGGCTCCTTCGTGCCGGCCGTTCCCGCGCAGTCGATGCTCGCACTGGTACTCGGCATTACCGCGCTGGGGCTCTGCGTAACCGCGCTCGCGGCTTGGCTCTTCCAGGACATCGCACCGGGACTCGGACTCGTCGCGATGATCGCCGGGTTCATCCTTCTGATCTCCATCAACGCGGTTCGCCGGAACGAAGCGCTCTCGTTGCTGCTGTTTTACGCGTTTACGTTCTTGGAAGGCATCGGCATTGCGCCGGTCATCGGACAATACATCCGCGCCTTCGGTCCCGACGTAGTCGTCAATGCGGCGCTCACCACAGGTCTTGGGATGTTCGCGCTCGCCGCGGTCGTTTATGCGACCGGGCTCGATCTGCGTCGCTTCCAAGGCATCTTTTTCATCGCGCTGCTCGGCTTGGTCGTCGTGGGCATCATCTCGGTATTCGTGCGTTTCATTCATCCCGAAACGTACGCGTGGCTGACGCTGATTATTTTCTCCGGTTTGGTATTGATCGACTTCGCGCGACTTCGGGCCGGCGGCGATGGTCTCACCGCGGTGCAGATGGCGACCAGCATCTACCTCGATGCGATCAATATCTTCCTTGCTTTGCTCCAGATATTTGGCGGCCGGCGTTCATCGGACTAGCTCGGCTGCTCATCCTTGGACTCCGCTCAGGATGACAAGTTGCTCCGCTCAGGATGACGTACCCGGACCCCAAGGACAGGTTATGGGTTATAATGGTTTAGGATGTGCGGGATAACGGGGGTCTTCGCACCCGGGCGTGACGCGGCCCGTCTCGCCTTTTTTGCGCTATACGCGCTTCAGCACCGAGGACAGGAGTCGGCCGGCATCGCCGCCGCCGACGGTGGGACGATACGCTCGCATAAAGAGATGGGTCTGCTCGGCGCCATCTTCGACGAAGACATTCTGGGCGAGCTCAGCGGGCACGTCGCGATCGGGCACACTCGCTACTCGACGACGGGTTCGTCGATCGTCGTGAACGCACAGCCCCTGCTCGAACGCACCGAGCTCGGCGATTTTGCTTTCGCGCATAACGGAAACTTGACGAACACCGACGAGCTGCGCGATACCCTTGCACCCACCACGGTGCTGCAAGCCAGCTCCGACTCTGAAGTGATGGCGAAAGCTGATCGTCGAGTCGAAGGGCTCGATGCTGGACCGAATCAAATCGGTTTTAGCGTCGGCGCGCGGCGCATACTCCATCGTGCTCTGCACGCAAAACGAGCTCTACGCATTTCGCGATCCGTGGGGAGTGCGGCCGCTCTGCCTGGGGAAGCTCGCTGAAGGCGGTTATGTCGTCGCATCGGAGTCGTGCGCGCTCGGCACGATCGGCGCCCAGTATATGCGCGAAATCGAGCGCGGCGAGATCGTTCGCATCAGCAACGATGGACTTGAGTCCCATCAAACGCAAACGAAGATCGCGCAACGCCGGCTCTCTGCATGTTCGAGTACATTTACTTCGCGCGGCCCGATTCAAAGTTCAACGAGCGGTCGGTGTACATGGCGCGCTACGAGATGGGGCGCCGCCTAGCCAAGGAGCATCCCGTCGAGGCGGACGTCGTAATGGCCGTGCCCGACTCTGCCGTTGCCGGCGGCATCGGCTATGCGACCGAAAGCGGATTGCCGTACATCGAAGGGCTCATCAAGAACCGTTACATTGGGCGGACGTTCATTAGCCCCGATCAGCGGATGCGTGCGCGCGGCGTGCACCTTAAGTTCAACCCGGTCGTCGAGAACCTCGAAAACCAGCGCGTCGTCGTAGTGGACGACTCGATCGTACGCGGCACGACCACGCCGCGCATCGTCGCGCTCCTAAGGGAGGCGGGCGCGAGTGAAGTCCATCTGCGAATCACCTCGCCGCCGATCAAGCATCCGTGCTATCTCGGCGTCGACATGGCAACCTACGACGAGCTGATCGCGGCTAACTATTCCGTCGAACAGATTCGCCAAAAAACCGGAGCCGACTCGTTGGGTTACCTGAGCCTCGAGGGGCTGATCGATTCGGTTGGGCGCAGGCGCGACCAGATGTGCTTGGGCTGTCTGATAGGCGAATATCCGAACGTTCCGGCAGCGCACCAAGAACACGCAACTCCGGCATAGCTAGAACCAATCGGCGGCGCCGATTGGTTCAAGGGCCTTGGCCGCCGCTTGCTACAGTCCAAACGCGTGACCCTTGGAGAGAGAATCGCGGCGCGACGGCTCGCATTGGGTTGGTCGCAGAACGAACTGGCCCGCCGCGCCGGAGTCAACCATCCCACGCTCTTCAAGATCGAGGCGGAACAGCGCCAGAATCCTTCGATCAGCATCATAGTGCGGATAGCCCAAGCGTTGGGCACCACGGCGGAGAGACTCTACGGTCTGGAAGGCGAGGAGACGCGGCTCTTGGTCGAAGCAAATAAATCTTCGATGATCGTCGAGGTGCGCCCGCTCGGGCGCAAGCTCGGCGAAGCCACACGTAACCGGATGAACGCCTTTGTAACCGTTGCGCTCGAGCGAGCCGGCGCGCGCGTGCGTGACGTCTCGACTGGCGCTGCCGGCGACGGCGCAACGGAATCACATTTGCCGCTGGAAGCGGGTCATTTGGCCGCGGGCGGTCTTGCGCTGGTCGAGGAACTGCAGGCGATGCGCCGTCGCCTTGAGGCGCTAGAGGCGTGGCGCCGCTCTCAAGAAGGACGCGCTCGAAAGCGCGCATCGCGATGAGCAGCGGGTCGTAAGAATCGTCGGCTTCAAGCATGCGGCGAGCGTAACGCCGCCGAGTGCCAACTGGCCGGCACTCGATAGGGTCGAAGGTTAGGCTTTGTCGTAGAGCTTGAGCGCGAGCAACCCGTGCGTCTCGGCGGCGCCCGCGCGAAGCGCTGCGGCAATGTGTACCGTTTCCGCCAGCTCCTCGCGCGTGGCGCCGGCCTTTTTTGCGTTGGCCGTGTGGACGTCGAGGCAGTACGGGCATTGCGTCGTCATTGCGACGCCGAGTGCGATGAGCTCGCGATATTTCTGCGGAATTGCGCCGTCGGTTCGCCCAACGGTCTTGTCAAGCGCGACGAAGCCTTCGAATCCGGCGGGGTCGAGCTTCCGAAGCTCTGCCAACAACGACAGATCTGCATGTTGATGGTACTCGCTCATGGCATCCTTTCTCGCAAGTGTGCTTCGAGGGCGGTAGCGCGCGCCGGGAACACGGCATCGCGCACCTCTTGGGCGTATCGCTTCAGCGCCTCGGTCGCCAGGTTTCCCATCTCCGCATAACGCTTTGCGAAACTCGGTGAATGGGGATACATTCCGAGGATATCGTGCAGGACGAGCACCTGCGCGTCGCAGTGCGGACCCGAACCGATGCCGATCGTGGGAATCGAGAGCAGCTCGGTGATCTCGCGCGAAATTTCGAAATCGACGACTTCCAGCACGATCGCATAAGCGCCGGCCGCTTCCACCGAGCGCGCGTCATCGATCAAGCGATCGCGGTGCGTGCGCATCTTAAAACCGGGACCGAGGCCCGCCGTTTGCGGCGTCACGCCGATGTGACCGACGACCGGAATGCCGGCACCGGTTATCGCGCGAATCCGCTCGGCTTGATCGCGTCCACCCTCGAGCTTGACCGAACAAGCTCCGCCCTCTTTGACGAATCGGATGGCGCTGCGCAGCGCGTCCTCGTTGCTGACTTGATACGAACCGAACGGCATGTCCGCCATTACGTGCGCGCGTTGCGTTCCACGTGCCACGGCCTGCGTGTGGTAGATGATGTTCTCGAGTCGTTACCGGCGTCGTCTCATCGAAGCCGAGAACGACGTTGCCGACGCTGTCGCCGACGAGAATAACGTCGATTCCAGCCGCTTCAACGAACTGGCCGAACGGCGCGTCGTACGCCGTCGCGACCGGAAAAATCGCCTTGCCCTTACGCCGCTTGATCGCGCCGGCGGTTAGCCGGCGGATGGCCGGATTCTTTTCGGGCTCGTACGGGCGAGCGTTCTCGGTGCGTCACACCTTGATCTCTTCCGCGCGCACGCCGTTTCGAAGTACCTGCTTGTCACCCGTAGGCCAGCGTCGAAAGCGTCGAGTCGCGCCAGCCTCTTCGGCGATCGCGACGAAGGCGCGCACGGGCGTGCCGGTCGGGCCTTTCGCCTGCCACGGAAACTCGTTGTCGAGATAGGCCGTGCCGGCGATGTCGAGGTGAATCCAAGGCGTGCCGTCGACGAACTCGCGCAGGAATGCGGCCGCCGTCAGCGTGCCGGCAGGACGCCCGCCGGTATTCTTTAAGTCGGCGATGTCGCTCTTCATCGCGTTGGTGTACTCTTCGTAATACGGCATCTGCCAATAGCGCTCGCCGGTCGGTTTCGCGGCGGCTAAAAACTCGCGCGCCGAAGCGCGTCGTCGTTCGTCACCATCGCCGAGGCAGCGTGGCCCAGCGCGATGACGCAGGCGCCGGTGAGCGTGGCGGCGTCGACGATCTTCGTCGCGCCAAGCTTGTTCGCGTAAGCGAATGCGTCGGCGAGGATGAGCCGTCCCTCGGCATCGGTGTTAATCACTTCGATCGTCTTGCCGTTCATCGCCTTGAAGATATCGCCGGGCTTGGTCGCCTTACCGCCCGGCATGTTCTCGGTGGCGGGCACGATCCCGACGACGTTGATTTTCGGCTTGAACGTCCCGATCGCGCGCATCGCGGCGATGACCCCGGCTCCGCCGGACATGTCGTACTTCATCTCTTCCATCTTCTCGGCGGGCTTGATCGAGATGCCGCCGGTATCGAACGTGATGCCTTTGCCGACGAGCGCGAGCAGCTCTTTGCTCGACGGGTCGCCGTTATAGCGCAGCACGATGAATTTCGGCGGCTGCACGCTTCCCTGCGCGACCGAAAGGAACGAACCCATGCCTTCGCGCCGTGCGCGCTCTTCGTCGAGGACGTCGATTTCGAGTCCGGTCGATTCCGCGACTTTGGCCGCCTCTTCGGCCATCTGCGTGGGCGTCATGTCGTTTGCCGGAGTGACGGCCATCCGCCGCGCCAAGTTCACCGCCTCGCCGAGCGCCGTGCCGTGCTCGATGCCGCGCTCGGAGTTCGCTCTCGTCGAAATCCGTTGCCGAGCACGATAACTTCATTCGTCGCGAGCGCGCGTTCCGGACTTCTCTTGATAGAGCGTGGTATCGAAGCTTCCCGTAATCGCCCCTTCGGCAACAAACGACGCGGCAATCGCTTCTCGTCCGCGCGCTTGCGGCGGAAGCGCAAGCGCAATCTCTCTCAATGTTGCGGCGCCCGAGGTAACGCACCGCCGCGCCAGCATACCGACCGAGAAAGTATGGTTCGAAACTGCCGCGCTCGCCGAGCGAAACCGCTAGCACGCGATGGATATGGTTGACCCTTCGCGTAGACGAGCACGTGATCGCCGAGCTTTCCACGGAGTTCGCCGGATGCAAGGCCGTCGGCGATCACGCCACCAAGCGCGGCGTCGGCCTCCTGCGCGACGCCCTCCAGGGGGCAGTCGGAGAAGAATGGGACAACCAGGGCTCCGGCGCTGACGCCAAGCGGCGCGTCGCCAGAGAGAAAAACTTGCATGGTGGACCTTTCGGGCGGTGAACTACTGCCAGCCTATGGCGGAAAGCTTAGAGAATCCTCGTCCGGCAGAAAAAGCCGCTTCTGGATCGTTACGCTCAAGCGCGGTGTCGACGTTGGCGCGGGGAACGAGGCCGTCGCGCGCTATCGCACGCTGCTGCAGCAATTTGCGCCACCCCGCGCAACTGGACGCCATCGGCGGCTTCGCGGGACTCTTTCGTCTGCCTCACGACGGCAATCGCGCCCTCGTCGCATCGACTGACGGCGTCGGAACGAAGGTCTTGATTGCCGCGGAGCTGCGACGCTTCGGCGGCGTCGGCCGCGATCTCGTAAACCATTGCGTAAACGACATCCTCGTCTCGAACGCGACGCCGTTGTTCTTTCTGGATTATCTCGCCGTCGGCAAGCTCGATCCGGTTGTCGCCGCGGAGATCGTCGAAGGCTGCGCCGCGGCATGCCGGGCGCACGATTGCGCGCTGCTGGGGGGCGAGACCGCGGAGATGCCGGGCCTCTACGCTCGCGATCATTTCGACCTCGCGGGAACCATCGTCGGCATCGTGCCCATCGATGCTATACCCGATCCCCAAAGCGTCGTGCCGGGCGACGCAATCATCGGGCTACCGGCGGTCGGGCTGCACACGAACGGCTACTCACTAGCACGCGCGCTCATCCCATTTGCCGAACTGGGCGAACGTTTCGGCGAAGGCAACTTACGCGGACGCGCTGCTCGAAGAGCACCCTTCGTACTACCGCGACGTACGCGCGATCGAGAAGATCGCAGGGGTAAAGACGATGGCGCACATTACCGGCGGCGGCCTACTCGAAAATGTGCCGCGTACGCTTGCCGCAGCAATGCAAGGCAATCTTCGAACGAGAGCGCTGGAGCGTTCCGCCGATCGTTCAAGAACTGGTGCGCCGCGGTAATCTTGGGATCGAAGAGCGCTATCGTGTCTTCAACATGGGCATCGGCTACACGCTCATCGTGCCGTCCACGGATGCATCCGCCGCAATCGCCGCCGTGCCGCAAGCAACGGTCGTCGGTGCGATCGAAGCGCGCGCGCCGGGCGAGCCCAAGCGTCGTCATCCGGCCCGCGCGCAGCACGCAATGACCGAGTTCATCCGCGAGCTCGCGCAAACCGTAGATTCGGAATCGCCGCGCGACCAGCGTGCTCGCGCGGCGGCCGAGATCGTTCGCAGCGCGCGCGGCTATCGGTGGGTCGGCATCTACGACGTCGGCGACGACGAGATCGTACTCATCGCGGAGCACGGTTCGACGGCGGTAGAGGAGGCGATGCGTACGCAAGCGACGGTCAGCGACGGTCAGCGCGATCGTTCCGATTTTGGGAGCGGAGAGCGCCATCGTTATCGGCACGCTTGATGCCGAGTCGGATCGCATCGAAGCATTCACGCGCGAAGACGTCGCGTTCTTGGAAGAGTGCGCTTCGGTGCTGCGTCCCCTTTACGACTAGCGTGCCGCCGCTTTACAATCTCGTCGCCGAAGTCGATCGCACTCTTCGACTCTCAACCGATCGACGGCATCGACTTCGAAATCGAAGACTCGCGCCGACGAACGGATGCTGGCGTGGATCGACGAGGTATTCGGCGGAAGCTGGAGCTCCGAAGCATTCGCCGGTTCCAACGTCGTCGCGCGCCGCAGCGGGAATCCCATTGGATTTGCGACTTTCGATGCGACGGCATTGACTTTTGCGTGGCTCCGAGGCGCTTGCGCGCGAACCGGGGGTCGGTCTCTTCGGCCCGATCGGGGTCGCGCCCGACGAGCGCGAACGCGGTCTCGGCACGATCGCTCGTGCGCCGCGCGCTCGCGCGCTGCGCGATCGGGGCTATTCCGCGGGCGGTGATTCCGGCAGTTGGCGAGGAGGCGCTGGTTCGGTTCTACGGCGATGCCGCCGGCGCACGCGTGGCGGAAACGTTTGAACGGGAGTCGCTCTATCGACCGGGACGCCGCACGCTGATTTTGGCCTCGGGCAACGGCAGCAACTTTCAAGCAGTCGCGGATGCGATCAACGCGGGCACACTACCGATCAACGTGGTCGCGCTCTTCAGCAATGATCTTGCACGCCTACGCGTTAGTACGAGCGCGCAATACCGGTATCCCGTCGTCACGTCATCGGGTGGAATCGGGAGGAAGAGAGCCGCGATCGATACGACGCGCGGCTATTAGAGGCCGCAAAAGCCGAAGAGCCCGATCTCGTGCTGCTGCTGGGCTGGATGCATCTGCTCTCGGATTCGTTCGTGCGAGCCTTCCCGGAGATGCTGAATCTTCATCCCGCCTTTCTTCCGCTCGATCCATTGCGCGACGACGTCGTGATGCCGGACGGAACGCCGCATTCCAGCCTTTCGCGGTCCGCGCGCCGATTCGCGACGCGCTGCGCGTATCGAGTCCGTGGGTCGGCGCGACGCTGCATCGCGTTACCGGCGCCACCGATCGCGGACCCGTGCTACGCGCAAACCTTTGCGCGTCGGAAGTGGAGAAGAGGAAGAAGCCTTGATGGAGCGTGTCCACGCCCTAGAGCGCGGCGTAGTTAGAAGCGGAATTCTGCGATGGTTATACGAGCGTTGAGGCAACGAACCTAACGAATCGCTTCCATCCAGTCGCGAACGACCCAGCCCGTCACGACGCCGTTTAGCACGAACGGATCCGCGTTCGCAAATGACTCTGCCGCTTCACGGGTGGTGAAGATCGCCATTGCTCCCTCGAGCGGATTAGCAAATGGACCGATCATGAGCAGCGTGCCGTTGGAAAGAAACTCGTTCCAATGCGCCCGATGCGCTGCGCCGTAAATCGGCGCCTTTTCTGTGACGTCGGGAGCGGACTGGTAGTAGAGGACGTATTTCATAAATGCTTGGTGGAGGCAAGGAGACTCGAACTCCTGACCCTTACGCTGCCAGCGTAATGCTCTACCAACTGAGCTATGCCCCCAGGGAGGTTCGTGCTCGCCGCTTTCCATGCGAGTTGCTATCGACTCCTTCGCGCATGTCACGACGAGCGCGAGCCTTTCGACTAATCTATAGGATAAGCTTCGCGAACGCCTCAAGGATGCTGTGTCACCCTGAGGAGCGAGCGTAGCGAGCGGTCTCAAAGGGCGAGCGGAGTCGAAGGATGGCGCGCGAAAACCCATCGCGCTGCGGGGATGTAGCTCAGCTGGTAGAGCACCTGCTTTGCAAGCAGGGGGTCAGGGGTTCGAGCCCCCTCATCTCCACCAAGAAACGAGCCGATTTTGCAAGGCTTTTTGGAATCGCCGCGGGCGTGTTTGTTTGCGGCGACCGTTTCTTGACGACCATTTGACGACCAATCTCCACTCCGGCAAAGATCCGATCCATGGTCTCTGCCGCCTGCCGACGCGCGCCCTCAAAGAGGTGGCCGTAACGGTCCAGCACCATTCGGGTGCTGGCGTGGCCGTTGCGACGCGCGACCAAAATAGGATCGGCGCCTTCCTCAATGAGTAAAGAGTTTGAGGAGTGGCGAAGGGAGTGAAAATCAACGTCGGGTAGGCCGGCCCGTCGCAAAAGCGGTTTAAAATCGCGGCGTATGAAGTTGCTCTTTCGCAGCGGATTGCCCTCGCGGTCAGTAAAGACGAAGGCGCTGCGATTGCCGGGGCGATCGTGCCATGCTTTGAGCACGCGCGCGGCCAATTCCGGCAGCTGCAGCGTTCGTCGCGAAGCTTTCGTTTTCAACAAACTTAGGCAAGGCCGGCCGTCGTGACCTTCGCTAAGCTGCCGCACAACGGCGACGGTGCGCCTCTCAAGGTCAACGCATTCCCATAACAGCCCAAAAAGCTCGCCCTCTCGCATCGCAAGCGTTGCGGCCAGGGCCAAAAGAACCTGAGTTTGCCCATCCGCCGCCTCGATGAGCTGCCTCACTTGATGGCGGTCTAAGACGACCTTGTCCTTAGGCTCATAACGGGGCGCATGGGTGAGAGAGCAAGGATTGAAAAGGATTTTGCGCTCGCGATAAAGCACGTTCAACGCTGCCCTAAGCGTTGCGTGCACCTGCTTCCGCGTTGCAGGACCGACGTCCCGTTCCTTTAGCTTGCGGAAGAGCATTTTCACGTCATCGACGTCGAGGTTAGCGACGCGCCGCGCCCCGATGTGAGGCACGATGTGCCGCTCGATCGCGAGCTTTCGTAACCGAAATGTATTAGGACGCCACTCACCATCGCAGAGCCATTGGTTGAGATAATCGGCGACGCTCAGGTCGCGATCGACTCCCGCGGCATAGCGCGTTACGTGGCAGCGCATTTGCTCGACCACGTCCTGGCGCGTTTCGCCGTAGAAACTTTTGCGCTCGGACGTGCCCGCACCGGCCGACGTGCGCACCTTTCCTTCCCAGCGACCATCTTTTCGCCGGTGTAACGTTCCTTCGCCCCGAGCCCTGCGGTTCACCGAGATCGTCTCCGCTTGGTGCCGCGATCCGCGTGACGGCGGATGCAGTCTCGCACAGCCTCGGGCCGGAAGAGTCGCGCTCCGCGCAGTTTAACGGATTCTAGCTCCGCGTTGCTCATTAGGACGTAGAGCTTCGATTTCTTGCAGCCGAGGATGGAACACACTTCCTGCACGTTCATGAGTGCTTCGACTTCGCTTGGTCTCTTCGATTCCACGCTCATGGATTCCTAGCAACGCAGCTCAGCAGATGAAATAGGTGTGCACCAATGCAAGCATTTATGCCCGCATAATTATGCGTGCGTAAATACTGCGCACGCCGACACGAAAAATTATGCCTGAGGGGGAAGAAGGCGTCAAGAGCGGGACAGAGTCTCGCTTTCGAACCCTTGCGATTCGGGCGTAATCTGATCGGCAGGCTCGTCGACCTACCGGTCCATGGAAATCGAGTCGCGCATGCGATTGAGGACACGTTGCTCGCGACGCATGACGAATTCGACATCTCGCCGCAGCTCCTGCGGCAGCGCCTGGTACGGGCCATCGACGGCGGCCGCGAGCTGGTCGAGGCCTGCGGCCCGCGTGGTGCCCTTGCATTCGAGCTCCGCAACGGCGATACGCTCCAATACCGTTAGTTGCTTTTCGATCTTCGGTACGTCTTCACGCAGCACGGCCCGCGCTTTGCGCATCTGGTCCTCGAGGCCCAGTGACGCCCTGACATAGTCGCGATAAGTGCGTGCATCGCCTCGAATGCGTTCTTGGATTCGCGGGGCGTCGCCGCTCTCAAAGTCGCGCATAGCTTTGGCGAGTTCCGCTTCGTAGCGAGCATGCTGCCCCTCGTGCAGCTTCGCAGCCTCCTTCTTGGCCGCGTTGCGTGCGAACGGATTCCAGGATTGCTGCTCCTTTGTCAGGCGCGCGAGCGCTGCGCGCTCGGCCTGCGTGAACTGCGTTGCCTCACTGACGTGCGCCTGAATCTCTTTTCGCGCCGACGCGAGCGCCTGCTCTATCGTCGGCGGCTTATCGACGCGCGTCAGGTTCGCTCGCTCGACGCGAGCTCGTTCGCAGCGGGCCTCTTCTGCTGCGCGAATCACCTTCAGGCGCTCGCGTATCTGCTCAAGGGTTACGGACGCCAATGGTTCCGTGGCCTGTTCGTGCCGGTTACGCGGCGGAGCCTTGAGTTGCTCCAAGACTCGCTGCGCTGCCAGATCCCCAGCGTGAGCTCGCTGCGCCAAGAACGAACGATAGTCCATCGGCTTCTCCTCGCGCATGAGCCTGCGTTCCGATGCCAGCACGATCTTGGTAGCCTCCCACCGCACTCGCCCGGCGTTGTACTCGCGCGCACGCCGGCGATTCATGATCGTATCGATCGACCAGTACGCGAGTTGACGGGCGACAGCGCCTCGCGCGGCCAGCCGCGCCACTGCGCGCAAGAGCAGGCGCGCTTCGCGACGCCGCTTGGCCTCGCACTGGCGCTGTACTCGCTCGCGCTCCCACGCTGCCTCGCGGCGATCCGCTGTCGCTCGATGACGATCACCAAAGAAACGGTCGCGATACTGAGTGTATTCTGTTCGCATCCGGGCGTGGTCGACGATGTGTTGCGCGTCGCGCAGCGCCCAACGCGGGTCGGTGTTTGCCTCGCGCTCAGCGCGATCGCGGAGATCACTGCGATTCCGCTTTGGCGGCTGCACCGGCGTAAACGGGCATGGTCCGAAGCGCTGC
Source organism: Vulcanimicrobiota bacterium (assembly GCA_963815165.1). Taxonomy (GTDB): domain Bacteria; phylum Vulcanimicrobiota; class Vulcanimicrobiia; order Vulcanimicrobiales; family Vulcanimicrobiaceae; genus Cybelea. Next base: position 352,722 of record CAWFFL010000001.1, on the reverse strand, counting down.
TCAAGCACGGCTTTCTTGCATCGCGGATGGATGCGTGACGCGCCGCAGCCCGGTGCGCCCCGATCGCGTCCCTGTGCGAAGGCGAGTCCTTGCACGCGCGTTCCCCGCGCGATCAGCTTGACGACGATGCCGCCGCGATCGAGTCGCTGCGTGAGTTCGTCCCACGAGCGCGCGCTGTCGACGGCGGTGAGAATCGTTGCCCGCGCGCTTTGCGCCCAACGTGTCGCATCGATCGTTTCTCTCGCCGGCTCGTGCGACGGCGTGAACGACCCGAAGCGCCGCTCGAGCGCCGGCAACGCGCAGCGCGCATCGATCCGTGACGCCGCGCATCCTGGCGCGCCGCGCCCGAACCCCTCCACGAATGCTAGACCCCGCATCCGCTCGCTGCGCCGAACCAGCTTTGCCACAACGCCATGCGCCGCGAGGCGCTCGTGCAGTTCGCTCCAGCTCCTAGCGCGATCGACGGCATCGAGCACGTAGGGCCGCGCACTCTCCTGCCACGGAAGCTCGCCGCGCTCGCACAGCCGCCGATACGCACCATCGCTCAGCCGCCGCTCCGGATCCGGCGGCGGCGCATACAGGTGGCGCACGCGCTGCACGATATCGCGATTGTGCCGCCCCACGACGATCTCCCATCCGCGCTCCGCCGCGATCTCGGCGCAGGTCCGTTCCCGCTTGATCCGCTCCTGCCACAGGTCGTTCGCTTTGCCGTCCGGTCGGATGCGATTGCCGATGACGTGAGCGTGGTAGTTGTCCGTATCCTGATGCGCCGCCAGCACGTACTGGTTGCGCTCCATCCCGATCGCTTTGAGCAGCCGTTCCGCGTCGCTGACGACCTGCTCGCGCGTCGGATGCTCGCCCTTGGCGTAGGCGACGATGAGATGATAGACGGCATCCTTGCAGCGTCGCGAGAGCGCCGCGACCGCTTCCATTTCGAGTGAAGCGGTCTCGACCGAAGTGACGCCGCGCAGGTGCACCCAGGCCGCCTTTTTCGGTGCGCTTGCGTATCCGATCCCGTCGCCGAAGGAACGGCCGGCCTGCACACAAGCGCGCTCGTGGGCATGCTGGGTGATGTAGTCGATACCGGTTGCGAAGCGGCGGGTATGGGAGCGCGCCGGCACCGACTTGGAGATCATGACGTCACCTCGGGAAAAAGAAAAAGCCCCGTGCGAACGATCGCGTCGGGACTTTGGATTACACCCGCATTATTATGCGTGCGTAATTCTTGTATGTTGTCTTAGGCCAAGTATACCACGAACGCAAGTTTCTCGCTATACGTTTTTGCAGCGCGGTTCGTTACTTCGGTTGACGGACTTTCAAAACGCAAGCCGGTAGCTGCGCGGACAAGAGGTGCACGGGCTAGCGGGGTCGCTTCGCTCAGCCCGATACTCCCGCGACGTGCAACGATCGCCAGCGGTCGAAAACCTAACCCCTGATCCGCACTCAGGACGCGGATTCTACCACGGCATAGTGCGAGGGCGATCGGCGTCAACGGCACCCGTCTCTGGCGCTTGTTCTGGCACAGCGTAGCAAGCGCACCAGCGCCTACGATAGCCCCGCCTGCTGCTGCCCTTGGCACCGCCGACAGCACGCGATGGCTGCACACGCTTCAGCTCGGCAAAGTCGTACAGCCGAGCCCGCCGCCAAACTACAGGACTCGCCGGCGCACTGGAGCGCCGTGCGCGGCGAATATGGATGACTACGGGTTTCGTTCGCTTGATCGAGACAGAACTATAAGGACTCTACGTGCCCGGCGTTGCTTTACGTTGCGATGGTGGGCGTACTTGCTGAGATGTGGCGGATCGCAATCGCATGGAGGTCGATTATCGCGCTTTCTGGCCATTTCCGATGGTTCACGGTATCGGCAAAACGCCACACTTTCTATCGCGACCGACAGACAGCCGGTGCGGCGTTGGCGCGATATCACGAAGGATCAGACGACAACAGCTTTTTCCAGAAAATTATGACGGTGGCTAAGCGTGGTCGGAATTCAAGGAGAAGCCGCCAGCTTGCCAAAAGGAAGCACCTTTCTAACGAAACGAAAGGCTGCGTTGATCGGCCTTTTAGAGGGAGGACTGCGATGCTACGAGGGCTCGCGCTTCTGTTCCTAATCACAATGTTCGTCGTGGTGTTAAGCCCCAGAGGCGCAGCCGTAGGGCAGAAAGGTTCTATTCCGGCCCAACCGTCCGGGAGATTCATAGCCCAGGTGCCCACGCCCGGGCCCACGCCAGGGCCCATTTACTGGTATTACAATACCTCGCCCACGCCCAGTCCAATTCCCGGCGCATGGGCCGCGATTAACGGCGCCTTCGCCGCAGGAAACGTCTACAACACCGGGACTGGCGGATCGGGATCGTCGTCATCCGGCCTTGGCGTCCTTAACACGCTATTGTGCAACTTCCTCTGCTTCGGTGCCCCGGGCAGTCCATCGCCTGCCGTGTTCGTGCTTGGGAACGACCACGACACTGCACACCGTACTTCATTGACGATTCTGGGCGCTCCGGACGACTGTGGCACTCAATGCCCGGGCGGCGTCCTGAACAACGTTTATGGCATTACACTTTACGAAAACTCGTCCTACAGCTATTTCGCGGCGGTCGATGGCAGTGGAAACCTCGGCATCTATAACAACGTTATCGCCGGAGAGACCGTCGTCGCCGGTGAAGCAAACGCCAGTCCGTATCCTTCTCCAACCGCTAGTGGCGGCTCGCTTATTTCGCAAACTGGCGCCGGAACAGGAGAGTTGCTTTTGGGAGACTCGGCTAACTACGTAAGATGCGATTACGGCGAGACGACTACAGGCGTGTTAACGTGCAATGCACCGGTGACGGTTACGGCGTCTTTGATGGCCGCCAAATCGCCGACTTCCTCGACCGGACCCGTGCCGCCTTGCTATGACCATAATGGCACAGCCTGCGGGAGCGCCTTCCACGTCGTTAAGAATACGAGCGATCCCGGGGTGACGACGAACGGCTCCTGCACGCCGGCCTCATGGTGCAGTTTGAACAATAATAGTATCGTACTATCGTCTGCCGCGCAGTTCACGAGCAATGCCTATACCTGCGCGTTGAGTTCGTCCTCAACTTATCAGCTAAACTTGATGGTTAACAGTCAGAGCACAACGGGCTTTACGATTCAAGCGTACAACCCCACTGGTACCATAGCCAACGGCACCAATCTCGAAATCCAGTATGCGTGTTCGGGGGATTAGGCGTCGGCGTGGTTCGCGCCGATCAGCTTTAGGAAGGGCTTTGCCGTGCTACGAGCGCTCGCGCTTCTATTCCTAATCACGATGTTTGTCGTGGTGTTCAGCCCCGGGGGCGCAGCCGTAGGGCGAAAGGGTTCTATTCCGGCGCAACCGTACGGGAGATTCTTAGCGCAGGTCCCCGATCCGGCCACCACAGGCCCCATCATGTGGTATTACAATACGATTACGCCGACGCCATCTGCAATTCCCAGCGGATGGGCCGCAATTAACGGCGCCTTCGCCGCTGGAAACATCTACAACACCGGGACGGCGCCCGGAGGATTTGGTTCCCCGCCATCCGGTCTTGGCGTCCTCAAGACGGGATTGTGTAACTACCTCTGCTTCGGTGCACCCGGCCAGCAATCACACCATGCCCTCGCATTTGGGTCTGACTATACTGCATATTCGTTCACGCATCAGGGTGCCGCAAACGACCATAACGTGGCATCTATCAAGAATCAAGTTTACGCCGTTTCGGTATATGTGAGCGCCTCCCCGGACGAGCTCCACTATGTTGCGGTCGATGGCAATGGAAAGCTCGGCGTCGATAGTAACCTTATCGCCGGATCTACCGTCGTCGCTGGTCAAGCGAACACCCATCCGTATCCCTCTCCAGCCCCCGCTGGTGGCTCGCTTATTTCGCATACCGGCGCCGGAACAGGAGAGTTGCTCCTGGGGGCCTCAGCCAACTACGTGAGATGCGATTACGGCGAGACGACAATGAGCGTGCTGACGTGCAACGAACCCGAGACGGTCACGGCGCCCGTGATGGCCGCCGAGTCGGCGACTTCTTCCACCGGACCCGTGCCGCCTGGCTACGATCATCTTGGCACGTCCAGCGCGAGCACCTTTCATATCGTCAAGAATATGAATTCCGTCGGGGTAGAGACAGCCACCGCCTGCGTGTCGAACACGTGGTGTAGTCTAAGCAATAATAGTATCGTATTATCGTCAGCCGCGGATTTCGCCAGCGCTAACTATTCCTGCGCGTTGAGTTCAATCAGCTCCTATAAATTGATCTTGATGGTTAACCGTCAGACCACAAGCGGTTTTACAATTCAGGCGTACAACGTGGACCCTGGTGGCAGCATAAACCCCGGCACCGATCTCGGAATCGAGTACGCATGTTCGGGAGATTAGCGTGGGGGCCGAAATATCGAGCCTTCCGGGGAAGGTCGTGGATGCGAATGCTCGCGGAAGGCCGCTTGTGTCCGGAGGGTTTGCGACCGTGAGTGCGCGGCAAATCGCGTACGGCGCGTTGATGGTCCTCGCGGTGGCGTGCAGCAGAGAGGATGCGGACATCCCATCGGCAACGAGCGTGTCGATGCACGCCCAGTTCGGCGCTGCCGGCAGTCCGCTCAACCTTGCGAGGCGCGACGCCGATGGCGGGAAGTATCCGCAAGCACCTCTGATCGATGTGGGCGGCATTCTCTACGGCACGACGAATAATGGCGGCGCGTTTCGCAGCCGTAAAACGTGCCCTGGCGGTTGCGGAACGGTTTTCAGCATTACGACCAGCGGCGTCGTAAAGGTGTTGCACAGTTTTGGGAATGCCCAGGACGGGCAGTATCCCGCGGAGGCAGGCCTGGTCGACGTCGGCGGTACGCTCTACGGCACGACAAGTGCGGGTGGCGCCTTGGGCGGTGGAACCGTCTTCTCCATCACGACGGACGGCGTCGAGAATGTATTGCACAGCTTCGGCGGTCAAGGAGACGGCACGGCTCCTATCGGGGGGTCGTTGCTTGAGGTGAGAGGGACGCTCTACGGCACGACGTGGAGCGGCGGCGCGTATGGCAGCAGCAGTTCACAAGCGTGTCCACACGCTGAAGAACCTGCTGGTTGCGGAACGGTCTTCAGCATTACGACAAGCGGCACCGAGAACGTGCTGCACAGCTTTGCAAACGGCCGCGATGGGCAGCATCCGTGGGCGGGCCTGGTCCACTTCGGCACCGGCACCGTGCTCTATGGGACGACGTTCTTTGGCGGCAATCAGCGCAGCTGTAGTGGGAGCAGTGGGGCGGAGGGAAGCGGTTGCGGCACGGTCTTCAGCATTACGACGAACGGCACCGAGAAAGTGCTGCATAGGTTTGGAAAAGGTCACGACGGGAAGTATCCCCAGGCGCGGCTTCTCCCGGTGCACGGTGCCCTCTACGGCACGACGGCGTATGGTGGCGCCTATGGCGGGGGAACCGTCTTTGTCGTTACGACGGACGGCAAAGCGACGATCCTCCACAGTTTCAGCAACTTGTACCGGGACGATGGAAACAGCCCCGATGCCGGTCTCATCGACGTCAAGGGAACGCTCTACGGTGTGACCTATTTCGGCGGCGGGTGCGATGAAGGGACGGTGTACTCCGTCACGACAGCCGGCACCGAGAAAGTACTGCACGGCTTCTGTAACGGCGTTAACGACGGCTCCACGCCCTGGGCGAGCCTCGTTAACGTGCATGGCCTGCTTTACGGCACGACGTGGCTTGGCGGCGGCCAGCCGATACATTGCGACCAGCTAGGTCACCCGAAGGGTTGCGGAACCGTTTACAGCATCACAACCGGCGGCCAGCTGAACCTGCTTTACCGCTTTCACTGAGGCTGTTACATTGCTTTCGCTGGGCGCTGCAAGTGGTCGTTCCGCGACTCGCCGCGCCCGAGCCGATGGAGCGGCGTGCCCGGCGATGCAGCGCCGACGACCACGCAACGCCCACAAAGTAAACGCCTCACAAAACGCCCAATTGCCTTAGGAGCGAGAAATTCGAAGTTCGCATTCCCTTCCCGTTCGCACGCGATCGTGTGAGCAAACCACGTTTTGCTCACCATTTGCTCACAGGATTACTCCGCGCAGACATCGCTGAGTCCCGGCAACTCGCCTTCCACGCACCTCCCGGCACTTGGCGGCTCTTATCCAGATGAACGGTGTGCATTTCAAGACCTAAGGCGACGACCGCTGCTCGCTCGGATCTTAGGCATCAGCAAAGTCTGCTCGCATGGCGCCCGCGCGGTCAGCGCTTCTGGAAGCCACGCCAAAGCCGCCGGTTCACAACGCCAATCTCGAACGGCTTGCCCGTTCCCGGAGAAGGTCCGTCTCCTCCGACGCAGCGGGGATACCGCCAGTGCGGTTCACTCTCGACGTAATCTTCAAAGGTGATTCGGTGTAGCCATGGGTCATGGTCGCCGTAGACATACCAGAACAGCTTATCGGGATAGAGCGCCGAATCCAGGCGCCAGTTACGCTCCCTCTTTGGGTCGAGTGCTTGGCCGGGTTCGACACGTCGGTACAGGTCGCCGGCGAGCACAAATCGATGCGGTGCGCTATCGGTCCAGCCCATGACTCCCTGGATGACGCGATGAAGGCCGGCCAGCTTGGTGAAGGCAGACACATGAACACGCCGCCAAGTGCGTGGAACTTCGACTTCTAGGGCGATGACCAGCTGCGTTAGGTCGGGATAATAGTGCTCCATCTTCGAGGATAGACCGGAGCCGCCCCTAAGCGGTTGCCATGCATTCAAGAACGCGACGGCGCGGATCCCAAATAGCTGGCAAGGAGCTCCGAGACTTCGACGACCATTTGACGACCATTTGCCTGGAAAAGCGCGGAAGATCGCGGAGAATCTCGGAGGCCCGCCGGAACCCTAAGAGTTCGGTGCCTGCGAGGTTTTCGCGCGTTTTCGGCGTTTTTTGCGTGAGCGGTGTTTCAGCGGGGAATCACTTTGCAAGCAGGGGGTCAGGGGTTCGAGCCCCCTCATCTCCACAGAAGAAAAACCTGATAACATAAGCGCTTTTGACGTGCATCTAGATCGAAGCGAGGCGTTCGTGTCTCAACCGGTGTCTCAACCGTCCGTGCCGGTGCGCGGTAGCGCGTCGAAGAATGCCTGGATCCGGTCAGCCGCCTCTCGGTCGCGCTGCTGCCAGACTTCCGCGTTGTAGTTCTCGAACGTCGTGATCAACCGGCTATGACCCATGCGCTTGCTGAGTAGATCGTAGTCGACTTTTTGGGTCGACATGATCTCGCGTGCGGTGTGCCTGAGCGCATTCATGCCAAGGCGTTTTCCAACGACGGCTGCCGCAGATTGTTACTCACGGACGCGGCAAAGATGCGGTAAGGGCCGGGAACCGGAACGCTCCGGCGAACGTTGTTTCCCTGAACTGTTGGAGGTCCAAGGGTAAAGATATGGGGCGCTTCTTAGGACTCGGGCTCATTATTGTACTTCTAAATGGCTGCGGCGGATCGCAGCCCCCGATCGGTGCGCCGGGCGCGATGCCGCAAAGCCGTTCGGTCGCCACGCACGCCGATCGCGCCGGATCGTGGATGCTGCCGGAAGCAAAGGCTAAAGATTTGCTGTACGCATCGAACCGTCAAAGCGAATACTCTTCAGGCAGCTATGCGGTCTTGTTTAGTTTTGCGAACGGTTCGGGCTCTCAGGTGAATGGCGGTTTCCCAGTAGCCGATGTTATCGGCGCGGCGGGATTGCTCTATGGTACGACCATAGGCGGGGGTCAATACGGTTTAGGCACCGCTTATAGCATAACCGCGAAGGGCGCGGAAAGGGTGCTCGTCAGCTTCGGCTATCACAATGGCGCGCGCCCCGCTGCTGGGCTGCTCGCGATAAAGCACAGGCTTTACGGGACCACGAGCACCGGCTACGGTAGCGTCTTTAGCATGAAAGTAAATGGTGCGAATTTCACCGTACTGCACAACTTTCAGAGCGGCTCCGATGGATCGCAGCCCTTGGCGGGCGTAATACGGGTCGGCAGCAAACTCTACGGAACGACTAGCGCCGGAGGCAAATACGGCGGCGGAACCGTCTTCAGCCTCGATCTTACGGGCACGCGGGAGAAGGTGCTTCACAGCTTCGGCTACGGATCAGATGGACTGGAGCCTGAAGCGGCGCTGGTCTATTCCGGAAATGCGCTCTACGGCACCACATACGAAGGAGGCGCGAAAGGGGTCGGCACCGTTTTTCGCATGACGTTGTCGGGCAAGGAGACGGTTCTGCACAGCTTTAGCGGCGTGGCCGAAGCAAAGGACGGCGGCTATCCCTACCGCGCCGTTACTTGCCGAAAATGGCGTGCTTTTCGGTACCACGACAGGAGGGGGCACTTACGGCGGCGGTACCGTTTTTAGCGTCACTTCAAGCGATGCGGAGACCGTACTCCACAGCTTTGGCGAAGGAACCGACGGGAAAACTCCTGCGGCCGGGCTGGTCGCGGTTGGCGGGCCGCTCTACGGCACGACGGCTGCCGGGGGAGCCTATGGTTACGGAACGCTCTTTAGCATCGATAGCAGTGGCGCGGAAAACGAGCTGCACAGCTTCGGTTACGGTTCTGACGGCAAGGTTCCAATGGCTCCATTAACTTACGTAAACGGAGGGCTTTACGGAACGACGCAGTTCGGGGGCAGCGGCAGCGGCAGTTGCCCCTCTACTTGCCCGCCGGGCACAGTTTTTGTTTTGAAATTCAGCGCGCAGCAGTTCAACGGCGCACGAAATTGAAAATCTTAACTCTGATCTGCAACTTACCAAGCGTCGGTATCATTGCAGCATTCCTCGCAGGCTGCGGCGGATCGCAGCCGCCGATCGCCGCGCCGGGCGCGATGCAGCAAACTACCGCACTCGCAACGCAGGCCGATCGTGGCAGGTCGTGGATGCCTCCCGAAGCGGAAAAAGGCCGGAGGCTCATCTACGTCGCTAACGGCGATTCCGTCTTAGTCTTCCCTGAGCGCCCTCACAACCCGCCGGCACTTGCGAGCATTACGCAAGGCGTTGACGGTGCCCAAGGGTTGTACATTGATGGCCATGGGAATCTCTACGTGGCAAATGGTGGAACGCAAACGATTACCGTATATCTACCAGGATCATCGGTCCCTTTCCTGACGTACTCGGGTGGTGGCGCGCCGAGGTATCCAATCGTTGACCGCAATGGCAATCTCTTTGCCAGTAGTAGTAACGGGACGGTGGTGGAATGGATCCGCGGCAGAACGACGACGCCGCACGTCACGTTGCAGACGCCCGGCTATGAAACCGACGGAATCGCGCTCGACAAGTATGGCAATCTCTACGCTACCTACCGCACCGCTTACCTTAGTGGTGGCATCGAAGAGTTCGCACCCGGTGCGACAAAGGGCCGGATTCTCGGGATGAGTATCGTGCAGCCCCAGGGCATAGTAGTCACCGATGAAGGCACGATAATTGTGGTCCAGACTGGTCGCGCCGACGGCATTTACGAGTTCCTACCCGGAAGTCTGGAGCCGACGCTTAAGCTGAGTATCGGCAAGACGCCCGTGCAGCTAGCGATCACCGAGCCGGAACACAAAATTTTCGTCTCGGCCTTCGGCTGGCTAGGTTCTGGAAATATCTATGTGGCGCGCTATCCGTTTGCGCGAGAGGGTGCTCACTTTCACGTTAAGATCGTCTTCCCCTTGCGGCATCACGGGCATCGTCGTAGGCACCGCTTTCAGATTCAAGGAATGGCGCTCAGTAATGGCCAGACGTTTTGAAAATTAGACACGCGCTCGTGTCGTCGCAGCATTCCTTGCAGCCTGCGGCGTATCGCAGCCCCCGATCGGCGCGCCGGGCGCGATGCCGCAAAGCCGCGCGATTGCAGAGCATGCCGTGCGCGGCTCAATTCCCGAGTACGTGTACGTCGCCGACAGCGGGCTGAAAGCGGTCGTCGCATTCGACATAGGGGGTAATAAGGTAGCGCAAAAGACCTTGCCGAACCTTACCCCGGTCGACGTCGTCACCGACAGCCGAGGACACGTTTACGTCGACGGTTCCGCGCCTGACGGCTCTACCGCGGTGTTCGAATACACGCATAACCTCGACCGTCGGATCGCCAAATACTCTCCGCCCGGGTTTGGGTTTACGATGGCGTTGGATTCCAACGACAATCTCTACGTTCAAAGCGAATCGGCCGGCGGCTTCTACCAGAGCATCGTGCGCTATCCCTACGGGTCGACGCAAGCGCAGCGCACCTACACGATCTTACAAGGTGCCCCCCGTCCCGCTTCCATGCAGGGCATTGCGATGGATGGAAGAGTCTTGCGTACGATCATAAACATCCCGGATCTCCCACCGACGATTCGACGGCGGTGTAAGATCGACGGCTCCGAGCCATGCCACGGTGATGAAAAGGACACTCCCCCATATGGTGAGTGCGGCTACGCTTCGGCAGACCAATACTTGGTTTACGGCGTCTATCTTCAACGAACGACCAAGATCCAGTACAGCACGATTGGCAAGCTCTGGCGCAAGACTCACCACAATATCGCTCTTCCACCGGGTTATGGTTTCGGGAACGGGGTCTGCAACTTCCATGGCTATGAGGGCGACGTCTGGCTCGGTGTCGAGAGCAGTTCACAGCCTTCCGAGGTTCTCGAGATCGACGTTGCTCAGGGAACGGTAGTAACCACGATCGGCGCCGGGTACCTGAAGACGCCGAAGGCGGCATATTACGGCAACGGCTTGACACGGGTACGCTCCATCTTCCGATCGCAAGCGCCGTAAACGCGTCGACAGCTGGAAGGGCACTAGGATGCGCTAATGGATTGAGCGATCTCGACCTCTGCATAAACCGATCGTAATAAACCACTATGCCATGCGACGTTTTCGACGTATAGCCGAGGTTTGCAAAGATTGCTGCCACGTTTGCAAACCCCGCGTCGGGTATCGCGAGAGTTGAAAAAGCCCTAAAATAAGGCTTTTCGCGACTTAGGACGAGCTGCCGCCGGTCGAGGGGGAGGGCGTTTCGACGCCCTTCCCTTATGCCCACGACGCTGCGGGACCGTGGCATTTCTTGTACTTTGCGTCGCGCACGCGAGCGGCAATACGCGATTCGCTGGCCGCGCGTGCGCTCGTCGCCGAGTGGGGCGATAAGGCTCACGCGCTGATTCAGCTCGGCTTCCCGGCCATGAATCGGCTGCCGCCGGAAACGAGCAACCTTTACAATAAATACGCCGCCCGCGTGTTCGGCGCACCGGGTGTACAAGCGATCCTCAAACGGTACTTAGTGCAGGCTCGACGCGGAACGCGAGGCGATTCTGTCTCGGACATGCCAGACGGCACTATACGGCGACGACGCGGAAAGCATGAAGGTCGCGACGCTGCTCGTCAGGATCTGCGGATGGGAATTTCGGCCCCGATCTCGCGGCCTGTGTCTCAACCGTGTCTCAACCGCACACCAATTAGGCGGACACAACAGGCGTAACGGAAGAAAAACGAGCACGCTTTGTCTTATCCACTCACGGATAAGGCTGCTTTGCAAGCAGGGGTCAGGGGTTCGTGCCCCCTATCTCCGCCACGTCGGTCGCCCCGTCGATACCATCCGATTCTGCTGCAACGTGCTGACCCAAGTAGAATGCAACCGGTCAACGCAAACGGGCGGCGCCAGTAACGCTGCTCGCGTGGGCACGATGTTCTTAGCGGCGAAGCATCACAATCGGAATGAAAGAGAGCGGGCGATTGAAATGAGTGGAATTTCAACCGCTCGCTGTTCCGGCGAGAGACCCGCCGGGGTTGAAAATGCGCCGTAGTCAGCCCGACGCGGGATTTCGCAACGACTCCTCGCGAAAGAACCAGCGATGATTACGGGCATGCCATGAGTTCGGTGCGCGTTTTGGTGGGAACGCGAAAGGGCGCGTTTCTCTTGACGTCCGATGGCACGCGGCGCGATTGGAAGGTCGAAGGGCCGCACTTCGCCGGCTGGGAGATCTATCACGTCAAGGACTCTCCCGCCGATCCAAATAGGCTCTACGCCTCGCAAACGTCGAGTTGGTTCGGTCAAGTCGTTCAGCGCTCCGACGACGGCGGTCGTAGCTGGAATCCCGCCGGCAATCGATTCGTCTACGAGGGCACGCCCGGCACGCACTTATGGTACGACGGCACGCCGCATCCGTGGGAGTTCGCGCGCGTCTGGCACTTCGAGCCGTCGCTGCACGATCCGGACGTCGTCTATGCCGGCGTTGAAGACGCGGCGCTTTTCCGGTCGACCGACGGCGGCACGAATTGGGAGGAGCTACCGGGTTTGCGAACGCATCGTTCGGCCGGTTCGTGGCAACCGGGCGCCGGCGGTATGTGCCTACATACGATCGTGCTCGACCCGCGCGATTCGAATCGGATGTTCGCGGCGATTTCCGCCGCCGGCGCCTTTCGCAGCGACGACGCCGGCACGACGTGGCGGCCGATCAATCGAGGTTTGAAGTCGAACGGCATTCCGCGAGCAGGAAGCGGAAGTCGGCCACTGCGTCCACCGCATCGCGATGCATCCCTCCAATCCCGACGTGCTCTACATGCAAAAGCATTGGGATGTCATGCGCAGCGACGACGCCGGCGAGTCCTGGCGTGAAGTAAGCGGAAATCTGCCGACGGATTTCGGCTTTCCGATCGCGGTCCACGCGCACGAACCGCAAACGATCTACGTCGTGCCGATCAAGAGCGATTCGGAGCATTTTCCAATCGACGGACAGCTGCGCGTCTATCGCAGCCGTGTCGGCGGCGACGAATGGGAACCGCTCACGAACGGCTTGCCGCAGAGCAACTGTTACGTCAACGTGCTCCGAGATGCGATGGCGGTCGATTCGCTCGACTCGTGCGGCATCTATTTCGGGACGACGGGCGGCCAGGTATACGTCTCGGCGGACGGCGGCGAAAGCTGGAACGCGATCGTGCACGATTTGCCGGCGGTGCTCTCGGTCGAAGTCCAGACGTTGGCGTGATCCGCGTCGTCCTCCCGGCGCACCTGCGCACCTTGGCACGCGTCGAACGGCGAAGTCACAGTCGACCTCAGCGGTGAGATCACCCAGCGCGCGCTGCTCGATGCACTCGAGTCGCGCTATCCGGCACTATGCGGAACGATCCGCGATCACGTCACCAAGAAACGCCGCGCTTACGTTCGCTTTTTCGCCTGCGAACGGGACCTTTCGCACGAACGACCCGACGCCGCTCTGCCGCAGGCAGTCGCCGACGGCGCGGAGCCGTTTCTCATCGTCGGCGCGATGGCCGGCGGCTAGCTAGAAAGAGAGCTTATCGTGAGAGTCCTATTTGTGCTTCTCGCTAGCGTCCTTCTCGCGGCGCCGGCGCTCGGTGCCGTCGCGGCGCCGTCGATGCGCGACGTTCTCGTTGCAACCTATCGGATCCACGATCTTACCGGTGTCGATCTGGCTCCCGACGGCGGCGCGCTTACCTGGACCGAGCGTTTTCGCGATCCGAGAGACCCCTTGCACTCGATGCTCTACAGCGCCCTCTACGTGGAGCGCCGCGACGGCGGCGATCGCCGGCGGCTTAGCGCCGGAAATCTCAACCGTTTCTATGACGAGGAAGGCGCGGTCTGGTCGCCCGACGGGCGTCAGATCGCGTTTCTTTCCGATGCGCGCTCGCCGGATCGTTTCCAAGTTTTCGTTGCGGACCGCGATGGCCGTAACGTTCGCGAAGTCGGCAAGCTCGCGGGCGACGTTGCGCGGTTGACGTGGTCGCCAAACGGTAGAACCCTTGGGCTGCTGTACATTCCCGGAGCGCATCGACTCGCGGGGGCGCTGGCCCCCGGCGCGCGCGACGTCGGCGTTATCGGCTCGACGGTGGACGAGCAGCGTCTCGCAACGCTCGACGCGACAAATGGCGCGCTGCATTTGGTGACGCCGCCCGATACCTATGTCTACGAGTACGGATGGTCACCCGACGGCCGGCAGGTCGCAGTAACGTACGCGAAGGGAAACGGCGACAACAACTGGTGGGTCGCGCGGCTTGCGCGGATCGACGTTGCAACCGGCGCCATGCACGAGCTGCTCGCGCCGCCCTATCAGATCGACGACCCCCAGTGGTCGCCCGACGGCAGCCGAATCGCGATCATCGGCGGCATCATGAGCGATTTCGGATCGACCGGCGGCGACGTCTATCTTGTCGACGCGCGCACCGGTGAGTCGCGCGACGTAACTGACGGCGCCGCGGTTTCCGCGCAATCGTTGCGATGGAATGATGCGTCCAGCCTCGATCTCGTCGCACATGTCTCAGGTTCCATGCACCTGATGCGCCTCGATCTGCACGAGCTCGACGCAGTCCCTGACATCGCTGACCAATCGAGAAGAGTCGCTTTGGAGTTGGTCGAGCGCGCGCAGCGGCGCAATCGTCGCGCTGGTGCGCGCGTCGTTCGCGGAGCCGCCGGAAGTTTGGGCCGGCGAGCCGCAAGCATTGCGGCAGATCTCTTCGAGCAATGCCGGTGCGACGCGGCTCTACGGTAAGGCGGTCTCGCTGAAGTGGAAGAGCGACCAGGAGACGGTTCAAGGGTGGCTCGTCTATCCGCTCGACTATAGTCCGAGCACGAAGTATCCGATGGTTACCATGATTCACGGCGGACCCTCGGCTGCATCGGTCCCGTCGTTCGGCAATCGCAACATCAGCGCGCTCGCCTCTTCGGGATATTTCGTCTTTATGCCCAATCCCCGCGGCAGTTTCGGACAAGGCGAAGCGTTTACGCGTTCCAACGTTAAGGATTTCGGCTACGGCGACTGGCGCGACGACCTCGCCGGCCTCGACGCTGCGCTGCAGGCGGCGCCGATCGATCCGAATCGCTTGGGACTCTTCGGTTGGAGTTATGGCGGCTACATGGGAATGTGGGCGGAGACGCAAACGACGCGCTTTAAGGCGATCGTCGCCGGCGCCGGAATCGTTAACTGGCAATCGTATTATGGCCTCAATAAGATTGACCAATGGATGATTCCGTTCTTCGGCGCTTCGGTTTATCAAGACCCGATGGTCTACGCGCGGAGTTCGCCGATTACGTTCATCACGCACTCGGCCACCCCCGTTCTCGTGCTCCAAGGCGAACGCGACGAGGAAGTTCCGGCGCCGCAAGCTTTCGAGTTCTGGCACGCGATGGTGACGCTTGGGGTTCCGACGAAACTCATCGTGTACGCCGACGAAGGTCACGGCCCGCGCAAAATCGGTAATCAAATCGACATCCTGACGCAGATGGTCGATTGGTTCGATCGCTACCTCGCGGGTAACTGACGGCAACATTCGGATGGTCCGGCGGTCGCGATCGAGTTAATCTAGGTGCATGAAAGAGTCTTTAAAAGGTAATGCCGCCGAGCGCATTCGCGAGGCCTGCCGCTACATCGAGCTCCACTCGGAGGAACCGCTGACCATCGCGCAGCTCGCTTCGCACGCCTCCATGAGCCGCTTTCACTTCGCGCGCTCGTTTCGCGCCGTGACGGGCGTGACGCCGAAGGAGTACGTCGCGGCAGCGCGAGTCCGAGCGTTGAAACGCGGCCTGCGCGCAGCGGGCGGCGTGGATGCCGCGATTTACGATGCCGGCTACGGCTCGGCGTCGCGCGTCTACGAACATGCGGCGCAGCGGCTGGGCATGACGCCGGGCCAGTATCGGCGCGGCGGTGCCGGCGTTGAAATATCGTACGTTTGCGTCAAGACCTCTTTGGGAGACATGGCGATCGGCGCGACGGATCGTGGGATCTGTTTCCTGCAGTTCGGCGAGTCGCCCGAGGCGTTGGAGTCGCAGCTAACGCGAGAGTATCCAAACGCACGAATTCTACGAAAGGAAACGCCGAAGCCACCCTTCGACGCGTGGGCGAATGCGATCGATCGTTATCTCAAAGGCGAACAGCCGCATCTCGATCTGCCGCTCGACATTCGCGCTACGGCCTTCCAGCTACGCGTTTGGAGATACTTGCAGAACATCCCATACGGCGATCTGCAATCATACGCGGAAGTCGCGCAAGGCATCGGGCAGCCTGGTTCCGCGCGCGCCGTGGCGCAGGCATGCGGAAAGAACGTCGTTGCCCTCGCCGTTCCCTGTCATCGCATCATCCGCGGGGATGGAAACTTGGGCGGCTACCGCTGGGGATTGCACCGTAAGCGAGTTTTGATCGACCTGGAGCGCGCGCACCGTGCGGAGGCGCGGCCGTGATACTCGAGCGGTTCGTCACGCCCGCGGTGGCCGAGGAAGTGCTTCGAAACGGCTTTGCCTTGATTCCTGGTGCGCTCGATTCCAGCGAATCGCTCTTGGTAAGGCGACTCTATGATGACGACGCGCTCTTTCGTAGTCGCGTCGTGATGGAACGGCACTCCTTTGGGCAAGGCGAGTACAAGTATTTTGCGAACCCGCTGCCGCCGCGCGTTCAAACGTTGCGCGAAGGTTTATACGAGCAGCTGCTTCCGGTCGCAAACGAATGGATGCACCGGCTCGGTCGCGAGGTCACGTTCCCGCCGACACATCAGGCCTTCTTGCACGACTGCCTTGCGGGCGAGCAGAGCCGTCCCACGGCGTTGCTGCTGCGTTACCGTACGGGCGACTACAATCGCCTCCACCAAGATCTGTACGGCCCGGTCGCCTTTCCGTTGCAGGCAACGGTCTATCTAAGCCGCGCGGGAGAAGAGTTCGGCGGCGGCGAGGTCGTGCTCGCGGAACAGAAACCTCGCGCGCAAACGCGCGTCCACGTTTTGACCCCGAGCCAGGGCGACATGCTCGTCCTTCCCACGGGCGCCGCGCCGATCGCCGGTCCCAGCGGTCAACATCGCGCGAACTTCCGTCACGGAGTTTCGACGCTGGCCTGGGGCGAGCGCTTCACGCTCGGCATCGTGCTGCACGACGCGCGTTGAGCGTCCAAATCTAGTAGAATAGGCGAAAAGGGGGCCTCTTCATGGACCGCTCTACGATGACCGCCATACGGCTCGCCGCTCTTACCGCACTTGTCGCTTGTCGTGCCGGAGCTCCGCTCGTGCCCCAGGAAACCGGAGCCGGTTTCGCGCGCTCGGCAACGGGCGCAACGGCGGCGTTCTTGTACGTTGCCGGGGGCAACGGCGAAGGTGTCCTGTCGCAATATGTGCTCGGCGTCTCGACGCCGCTGCACACGATTACGCAAGGCGGAAACATCGCGCAGGCCGCGCTAGACCGTGCGGGGCGCATAATCGCGATTCATGCCGTTTACGGCATTACGGCATACAACGCGCGGACGTTAGGCGTTCTGAGAACGAGCGACGCGACGTATCCTTCGTCCGTCGCAATCGATAGAAAGAACAACGTCTACGTAGCCAATTGCGGCGGCGCGGTTGAAGTGCTGTATCCCGGCGCTGATAAGCGCGCCGGCTGGATCAAGGCGCGATACGGGGCGTGCAATGTCGGAGTCAACCGGGACGGCGACGTGTACGTCGTTGACGGAAACCGGATCGAAATCTACAAACCGCAGGAAAAGCCGGGATCGGTCAAGCTGCTGCGAACGATCGATAAGGGTCTCCAGGGACCGGGTGGCATGGCGTTTGACCGCATGGGTTATTTGTACGTTCTCAACTACACCGGCGGAGGTGGTTCGGGAGGACGCAACTACGTGGCCGTATACCCCCCGAACGCCTCGACACCAAGCGAAAAGCTCACCAACGGCATCGACATTCCGACTGCCCTCGTCGTCAACTCCCACGACACGCTCTATGTGGCGAACCGTCAGTCATCGTGGAAGGGACGCGATGGCTGGATTTCACTGTATGGTTCGAACGAACAACAGCCAATCGCGCGCATCAAAGCGGGAATCAACAATCCGACGGCGCTGGCGATCGATCGCGGTGACAATCTCTATGTCGCAAACCTTTACGCAAACGACGTCACCGTGTACGCGCGAGGCGGTTCGACGCCGATACGGCATATCCGCAACGGCGTTGAAGATCCTGATGCTCTGACTGTCGGAAACTAAGAGTTCTAAGGCGACTTAAGGACCGATTATCCATCTTATCAAAGCCACGTGAGGCCCTCCATGTGTGCCGGCTTGCCTTCTGTTAGGTTGGAGTTACGCACCTCGCTTTAAGAACTGGAAGGTGGTAACACAATGCGTCGTTTGGCGGCGAATGTTGCAATTCTCAGCGCATCGCTGGCGTTAGCGGCATGTGGAGGAATGGGTAGCGGCTCTTCGGTCGCGCCACTAACCCCGCAGAATGTTCGAACTCAAACCCCGGTCTCCGCGAAATTAGTGCGCTCCAAGGTCAAGCACGTCTTCGTGCTCGTTCAAGAGAACCATACCTTCGATCAAATCTTTGGGCTTTTTCCCGGCACCGACGGCCAGTACGTCGAGAATCTTGGCACGTACCTCGCCCAAGAAACGGATTGCGAGTACGATCCCCAGACGTTGGGTTGTCAACGTCCGTTCTTAATCTCGGCCAATCCCAGTAGCCCGAGCTACGTTCCGGACGCGCCGGATATCACGGGCGGCAACAACGGTCGTTTCGATCAAGAGGTCTCGATCGACCGGGGCAAGATGGACGATTTTCTGGTCGATCTTGAAGCCGGGCAGCCGGTTCTGGGGCCGACGCCCAGCCCCCAGGAGGTCGAAGCGCACAATGAGTCGATCGGCATCGAGGGCGTCTACGATTGTGACACCGTCCCATATCTTTGGTACTACGCGAAGAACTTTGCGCTCTTCGATCACTACTTCCAGGCGAATACCGGCGACTCGACGCCCGAGCAACATTCAGCTCTTTGCAGGTCAGATCGGCCAAACCGAAGCCGCGGCGGGCGAAGGCACGCCATCCCAACCGTACGCTAGCGGAGGGGGTTACACGGACGGTGTGCCAATCTCGAACGACGATAATCCGCCCACGTCGAAGCTGCCGTTCGCAGTTACGGCGTATTCGGGCGATAACTACACGTTCCAAAGTTATGCGACGATGCCGGTGCTGCTAAACCCGGCGATGGATCGAGCCGCGGCAAAGTCGAAAGTCGTTGGATACGTCGGTCGCGACATATCGAAAGAAGGCAGAACGAACCGCCAGTCCTTCCCGTGGGCGTGGTACGAAGAGGGCCTTACTACTGCCAACGCGGGTTTCTCCGCGCACCATACGGCGCCGCTCTACTTCGATTACATCAACAATCCCGATTCCGCTTTTGCGAACAAACGAACGTTGCGCGACAATACGCAAACCAACGGCTTGATTTCGGATATCAAGAAAGGGAAGCTGCCCGCGACCGGTGTTTTTTGGGTCAAAGGCGGCAACGAAAACACCTACGGCTTAGTGCCGGCCGATCCAATCTTTACCAGTAATCCCTCCGGCAAGAAGTATTACGTCGGCGACGACGATCATCCCGGCAGCGGCAGCTCCGATCATCAGGTCGCCGAAGCATATCTCGCCGAAGTCATCAATGCCATTGCTAAGAGCAAATACTGGAAGGACTCGATCATCATCGTGACCTGGGATGACAGCGGCGGTTTCTACGACCACTTGACGCCGCCGGGCTTTGGACAAACCTGTCCGCAAGATCGCACGGGCCAAGAAGAGGGCTACCCATGCGGCGATGGCGTTCGACTGCCGACGCTAGTGATCTCGCCGTTCTCCAAAACCGGCGTCGTGGTTCACGACTTCGCGGATCATGGCTCGGTCTCGAAGCTGATCGAAGCGATCTTCGGCTTGCCGACGTTTTCATCGCTCCCGGACGAGGCTAAGGGCGTCTCGGTGGGCTTGTCTCCGGCAGACGGCGATCGAGCGACTTCGGATCTTTTCGACGCGCTCGACGCTCGCAAACTCCAAGGCGGCTCGCCGAACCCTCCGTCGCTCGCCGTCGTCTCGTCTCCAAGCGTACCCCCGAAGATGAGCTGCTCGACGCTCGGACTTACGCCGATTCCATCGCCGACATCTCTGCCAAACGCGTACGAAACGGCGGGTTACTATCTGCATCAGCAACTCGCAGGGTCGCGCCGCGCCGCGCGGCTTCCAACGCGTAGGGACGACAACGACTAGCGTCTTGGAGTAGTGCTGCCAGGGAGCTCGATGCATGGCGCATCGGGCTCCAGGCGGCGTGCCCGATCACGCTGGTCAACACGCCGTCCTCGGGGTCAAGTTCGTACTGAGAAAGTGCAAATAAGAGCGCGATAATAATCGCCTCAAGGTATGGTGGGCCGTCCTGGGCTACGGCAGCTTCGAAACGGAACTGAGCAGAATCGTTGTTACGATTCCATTCTCGACCGTGTAGTCCCAATGGATATCGTCAACTGAGCCGTAGCGCCATACGTTGCCATCAACTGCGTCCGCTTTACCGCGTAGGGCTATGAGGTGGTCGGTGGCATCCTCCAGTCTCACCCCATAGGGATCAATAATGCCGCTTTTGCCATGCTCTCCCGCGTACGTGATGGACACGGCGACGATGGCCTTCTGGTAGTATACCGCGAGCATCAAGCCGTCGGCATAGCTGTCAAAATCCGCCATGATATGTTCGTCCGAACCAGGTAGCGCCTGTGAACCCAGTCGCGTCAAGACACGGTCCTTGTCATCGCCGATGCTGATGCCCGCAAGACACTTTCCCGCACAGGTAACGCTGATGCTGGGCGTTGGGGCTGGCGTCACGGCGACAAGAACGGCTGCGAGCAGCGGTGCGATCATACGGTTTGTCTCCTTTAACGACGACGGCGACGAGCGTCAGCGTCTAGAAAATTACCGACTCGCACGTTAACCGTAGGGCCCTAGTGCACTACGCAGATCGTCGACCATGCGACCATATAAGCAGTACAATCACAAGAAGCACAGCAACGAGGACCGTGCTTCCCGTCAAGGTCTTTGCCCACTCAAGTAACCCTGTCAGCACGGCTAGGGCATTCGCTGAACCCTTAATCGGACCCTCAGGGTCGCGCGGACCCCGTAATCGCACTGACCGTCGCTGACTGAGGTCGCCCCGCTCTCAATAATCGCTCAAACGCATCGATCAGACAGCCACGTCGAAGCGGCGTATCGGCACGTTGTTGGCAAGCGGGTTAAATAGTGAGATAAGGTCCGGCGGCGCCGCTAAGATGAAGAAGCCACGCAAACAAAAAAGCCCAGTCGGTAAAGGGCTTTCAATGGTGGGCCGTCCTGGGATCGAACCAGGGACCTCATGCTTATCAAGCATGCGCTCTAACCAGCTGAGCTAACGGCCCAAGAAAATAGGGGCTCAGTATACGAGCCGCTTAGGCTTGGCGCCTGCAAGAACCCGACCGATAGAAGTGCCGCCGTTGCGCTACTCCCGAAACTACGGTGATATGCGAAAGACGGTTCCGCACCCGTAACCTGACCCGCCGCTGTCGTAGCACGTTGTCCCGCCGAGATACGTCGTTCCGTAAAGCTCTTCGCCCGTGCTTACGAGCGACGCGGACGGTGATAAGCCGTTGAAAAATTGGAACCTGTACAGGATGCTCTCTACTCCGGAAGTGCTCACTGCAAAGACGGTGCCGCACAAACCGCTGGGGCTACCGCCGGGGCAGCCACCCTGGTCGGTCGTGCCGTAAAGCATGTCCTTATGGTGCGTGACGGTGACCAAACTAATGCCGGACTCTGGGTACGCGCCGTCGCTGCCACCCAGAAAACGATAGATGGCGTTTTCTGAGCCGGTGTTTGTCAGTGCGAAAATGGTGCCGCAACCGTTATTATAGCAACCACTGCCGCCGCCATACGTGGTGGTCCCATAGAACACGCCATTGACGGCAATCAACGAGTTTGGGCCGGCGCCGTCCGAGCCGCCTTGGAAATCATAAAGGATGCGCTCTTTACCGGACGTTGTGATTGCAAAGGCGACGCCGGCATTATGTGTGCCGCCGTTGTAGGCGCTGCCGTAGAGCGATCCGTCGTGTGCGATCAGGTTGCCGGTCGGGGTCGCCCCATCTCTTCGCTTCGATCCGAACGTATGGAGAACGCGTTCCTTTCCCGATGGAGTGATTTCGTAAACAGTTCCTTGGTTGAAACGACCGCCTCCATTGGTTGTACCGTAAAGCGCACCCTTATAGGCAAGCAGGCTTTCATTATATTGTGGGTTTGCGCCATCATTCGCCGAGCTGCCCTTAAAACGGTAGATCACTTGCTCTCGCGCCGCTCGTACTTACTTTAAAGACGGTGCCGCAACCGCAACTACTGCCGCCGAACGTCGTCGTGCCATAAAGTGCACCGCCTAACACGGTGAGGACGCCTTCCGGCGTCGCCCCGTCTGAACCGCCCTGAAACCGATAAAGTACGTGCTCCGAGCCGGACTTGCTGACCTTGAACACAATACCGCAACCAAAACGCCCGCACGTCGATCCTTTCGCCGACCCGCCTTGCGAGGTTGTGCCGTAAAGAGTTCCATCAAGTGCTACAAGGCCGCCCAACGGGAAAGAACCATTCGGCGTCCCGGTAAAGCTATAGAGTGACTGAAAACCGCTGCTCGTCAGTGAACGGGCACTGCTCGCGTTAAGTGGCTCGGCCGGCATCGGCGTCGTTCCATGCACTCCGGCGCATCCAGCGAGTACTGTCACAAAGGCGCAAAGCGATAGCTTAGCGCAGGTCCGATCGCAAACTTGCATCCCAGTCATTCTAGCATAGACGCGTCAACGTTTGGTTGCCTTTCGAGACGAGCCTCTACAGGTTGCTCCTCAGAATGCAGAGTGGTTAGATAAGCGATATCCATTTCTTCATGGTTTCGTCTTCATTCTTGAGAAACGTCATCCTCGCGAGCGCGGCGGGCGGTGCTAACTCTTGGACCTACTGACGACGATTGTCGAATGCCCGTCGCACGCAGCCGTCACGTACGAATTTCCCCCTCTATGGAGCTGAAGCTGGAGTGATCGTTACGGCCATCGCGTATACGTATGTCCGTCCAGAAAGAACTTTGATCGCAGCTCCGCCGGCCGGGTAGTTGAAGAATCCAACGGCGTCGGAGAACTTGCCGTGCTGGCTGTAAGGCACGATTGCCGTCGCGCCCTGAATCCACGACGGCATCACCGGTTTGCGCAACCCCGTGAAAGTCACCGTATTCATCACGGTTCCTTTGTTGCCGGAGAAACTTACTTGATAGATATCGTACGGTTTCTTGCGGTCTTGAATCGCGACGTAGTGGCCGTCCCACTGAATTTGACCCGGGTCGCCGATCTTCTTGCCGAGCGTTAGCTTCACGAGTTTGCTGCTTCCGCTCGGCAGCTCGAGGAAGACGGCGCTTCCGTTGTAGGCCTGCACACCGTCTACGAACAAATCGCCGCTTGCGTCATAGCCGCAAGATCGTAACTTGTAATACGACTTGGTATGGTAAACGTGCGCCTTCCCGCGTTCGTTGCGAATGACGCCGACGCCGCCTTGCCCGACCGCTGCAAGGTCGTTTGACGCCAAATCGGCGGCGCAGCCCGCGACGCCAAAGGGGAGAGATCTAATCCGGATCGCCTTCGTGCTGCCGTAGGCGTACTTATCAAGTGCGCCGTAATTCACGATCCAAACATTTCCCGATCGGTCGCTGCACGCGGCCGTCAAATACGAGTAAAGGCCAAAGTCGATCGAACCTACCTTTTCCCCTTCCGGGTACGTTACGAAGTTCGCGTAGCCGTTATTCGCGACAACGTAAAGCAGCGCCTGATTCTTTATCGCGCGGCTTTGTGGTATCGTGCCCGGTGCGCTGATCGGCGCCTGCAATTCGCCGCAGCTGGCAAAAAGCGTAGCAGTCCCGATACTGAGCGCAAAACGAACCAGCTTTCTCATGTGCGATGCCTCCAGCTTAACGGACCCGGGCCGCGATCGTTCGCTACGTTATTGGCTGAGCGCGAAGACCGTTCCCTCGCCTGGATCATGGCCATCTCCAAGATTTGGGTGAAATTACTGACTCTCGCTGCGAAGGTTTGGCTGCCCTTCGAGACGAGCCTCTACGGGTTGCTCCTCAGAATGCAGAGTGGTTAGATCAGCGATATCCATTTCTTCGTGATTTCGTCCTCATTCTTGAGAAACGCCATCAGCAGCGCTTGCAGCACCTCGTGTTCGCGCTCGATCTCCGCGCGTTCGGCGGCTTCATAATCGAACGCCGCGTGTTGCGCGGCGATTTGTGCCTGCTGTTCGGCACTGAGATCCGAGTCGGCCGATGCGGCGGAGCTCGTGCGGGGCGCGGTGAGCGTTCCGCGCCCCGCCGACGTGCGTTCGTTTCGCAGCGGTATCGAAGGGCCGCTAATCATTCGGTGATCGATTGGATGAACTTCTTCGTGATCGAGTCGTCCATCTTGCGCTGCGCCATGTCGACGTTGCGAAGCGTGTCGACCTCGCGCATATTTTCGCTGCGCTCGTCCATCATCTGGTCGAAGACTTCGGATTGCATCTGCAACGCTTCCTGATTTTGAATCTCGGATGCGTACATACCAAGCTGGAAGTTCTCGTCCTGAGCGTTGAGCGCGTTCATTGCGGCATTCTGCATGCCGCCGCCGATGCCGTTGCCGACGGCGCCCCCGATGGCACTGCCGAGAACCCCCGAGCCAAGCCCTTCGAGGACGGGAAGAAGGAATGCCATGTCGTTGCTCCTTTGGTTAGTCCGTGTCTTGTGCGAACTGCAGATAATCCGTGGCTTGCGGCCGGTAACCACCTTGCGGCAAACCAGGAAGCGTTGGCGGACTCAGCGGCATTCCTTGCGCCTGCGCGGAGAGCGTTCCGAGCGAATTGATGAGCGTGCTCATTTCGGCGATTGCGGAGTTTTCAGGAGAGTCGGAGCTCTCGCCGGAGACCGAGCCGGCGATTCGGTTGACCGGAGCGCTGATCGAACCTCCGATATTGGTGAAGGGTTTGACCGAGATCGTCCCTTCGATTGGGAGAGATGACACGAGACTGTCCTTTCTACGAGTCGTGCTCGTCGGCGTCGTCATCGACCAGCGAGAGATAGTCAATCGCTTGGCGATGATAGGTGTGACCATGCGAAGGGCTGAGAGCAATGGGAGGCAACGCCTGCGGCGCCAGCGGCGTGCCCGCCGCGTAAGTCTGCAACGCGCCGACGGATGCGACCGTCGACCCCGATTCGGCATCGGCGAGCGACTGCACGGATGAAGCCGATTCGCCTGTGAGCCGCTGATAATGGCGCATCACCGAATCGGCGTACGCGAGGTCGCTGCCGTCGGACCACCGCGTATGCGTTCCCGCCGCCGTTGGCGAGCCGGCGTTGTACGTCGAGAGCGCCTCGTGCACATTGCCGCCATAGCGCTTGAGCAAGTCGGAGAGCATGCCCGCGGCGTAATCCGCGTTCTTCGCCGGATCCATTGCATCGGGTGACGCGGCAAACGTGTGCCAGCGGTCGTCGATTTGGAAGAGACCGCGTCCGTGACCGCCATCACCCACCACGTTGCGCCCCGCGTTGCTGTCGGGACCGCCCGTCTCTTGCGCGGCAACAGCGGCGAGGAGCTCGGGATCGAGTGAGTGCCGGCGCGCGGCGCCGGCGATCTGGGGAGCGAAGGCAACGCCTTCACTCGCGAGTCTGGAGATAACGGGATCGATGCTCATGGCAGCTCTCTATCCCACGCCCTTTGCGTTTGACAAGGCGGAATGCGGGCTCTAGAATGGCAAAAGTCCGTGGCGGCCCCGCCCTGGTTGGCGGGGTCTCATGCTGCGGTGCTCGGCTTCTATGGATCGTTCGCATAAGGTTGATATCAGCGGCCTGCTTGCAGGCAGCCGCCAGCTCATGGTTGTGGCCGACGAGGTGCCGATTGAGCCCTTCGAAGGCCTCGAGTTTCCGGAACCGGTCCGCGTCGAACTGGAGCTCCATCAAGCCGACCGGATGCTCGCTGTAGAGGGAAGCGTGGACGCGCGTGTCCACGGCCAATGCGATGGCTGTCTCTCAGACGTCGAAATGCAGATCCACGTCGACGTCGAGGAGCGGCTCGATCCCGCCCGCGGCCGCGAGGTCGATCCGTTCGGCGAGAGCAACGTTTTGACGGGCGAGAGGCTCGATATTGCCGACCTCGCCCAGCAGAACCTGTTGAGTGCGTTGCCGATGGGGCTCCGGTGCGGCGCGGAGTGCCACGGTCTTTGTCCCGCGTGCGGGGCGAACCGGAATACGAGCGAATGCTCGTGTCAGTCCGTAACTTCTTGAAACGGAGAGTGTAGTGGCCAACTTAAAATGGAAGACGCCGCGGAGTAAGACGCGCAGCCGGCGAGCCGCCAACTGGAAGTTGGGCGAGGTCACGACGGTGCTTTGCACGCAGTGTCACCAGCCCAAGCGGCCGCACTTTGCGTGCCCGAGCTGCGGCACCTATAAGGGCCGGCAAGTCCTCAAAGTACAAGAAGAGTCTGCCGGTTAGCCTTCGTGCCGCTCTATGGCGTCAAAATCGCCGGGGTCGGCCATTACGCGCCGCCGCGCGTCGTCACCAATCACGATCTCGAAGCGTGGTTAGATACTACCGACGACTGGATCGCCACGCGCACCGGGATGAAGCGTCGTCACTGGAGTTCGGAAGAGGAAGCAACGAGCGATCTAGCCACGGCAGCCGCCAGCGCCGCGCTCGTGCACGCCGGACTCGGGGCGCAAGAAATCGACTGTTTCATCGTCGCGACCGTTACGCCGGACTATTACTTTCCGGCGACGGCTTGTTTGGTCGCGACGAAGCTTGGAGTCAGCGAGAGGCCCGCATTCGATATTGCGATCGCTTGCAGCGGCTTTATTTACGGCCTTACCGTGGCGTCGGGCTTGATTCGGTCGGGCATTTACCAGCGAATCATGCTCGTCGGTGCGGAGACGCTTTCGAAGATTCTCGACAAACACGATCGCTCGACGGCAATTCTTTTCGGCGACGGTGCCGGCGCCGTGATTCTAGAGCGCAGCACCGAAGATAGCTTTCTCGGCTGCGAGCTTGGCGCCGACGGCAGTCGGCCGGAGCTTCTCTACGCGCAGGGGAGCGGCGCGCGCCAGCCGCTCGACCACACCGCGCTCGAGGCTAAGGTTCATCTCATTCACATGCAAGGCCGCGAAACGTTCAAGCTCGCCGTGCAGAGAATGGTCGAAGCGACCGGCTCCGTGCTCAAAAAGGCGGGTCTGGATAAGGCCGACGTCACCTATCTCGTACCGCATCAGGCGAATCGTCGCATCATCGACGCAACCGCGCGTTATCTCGAGTTGCCTGAAGAAAAAGTCGTCGTCAACATTGAGGAGTACGGAAACACTTCGGCGGCCTCGATACCCATGGCCCTCTCCGAGACGGTCCGCGCGGGATTCGTAAAACCCGACGACCTTCTGGTCTTCGTCGCGTTCGGCGGCGGTCTCTCATGGGGTGCGGTCGCATGGCGGTGGAAGTAGTGAGGATCGCAGCAGTCTTTCCCGGACAGGGTTCGCAATGCGTTGGGATGGGCTGCGACATCGCCGCAGCGTCGCCTGGCGCGAAGGGGCTGTTCGATCGCGCGTCGGCGCTCTTGGGTTACGATCTACTCGCGCTTCAACGCGAAGGTCCCGAAGAAAGGCTGCGCGAGACACAGTACAGTCAGCCCGCTATTTTTGTCACCAACCTCGCGCTCTACACGGCCGTCGGCGAAACCCTTGCGCCGGTAGTCACTGCCGGTCATTCGTTTGCGGAGCTTTGCAGTCTCGTCGTCGCGTCTTCGCTGGCGTTCGATGATGCGTTGCGCATCGTGAACGTGCGCGGAAAGGCCATGCAGGCAGCGGCTGAGCGAACTCGCGGCGGGATGTCCGCGATTCTCGGACTCGACGCCGAGTCGGTGCGCGCCGTGCTAAGAGATATGGACGTGCGGGGACGAGTGAACCTGGCAAACTTCAACTCGCCGACGCAGATCGTCATCAGCGGCGAGCTCGACGCCGTCGTTGCCGCCGGGCAAGCCATGCTCGATGCGGGCGCAAAGCGAGTCGTGCCGCTCAACGTCTCGGGCGCGTGGCATAGCATCTTGATGCAGCCGGCGATCGAGCCGCTGCGTAGCGCGGTCGAAGCGGCGACATTCACGTTGCCGCGCTTCGACGTCATTTCGAACGTCGACGGTGAGCCATATCGCGACGTCGAGACGATCAAAGGCAATCTCATTCGCTCGGTCGTCGACGAAGTGCGGTGGCACGCCACCGCGGAACGAATTCTCGCCTATCGCCCCGATGTGGTCGTCGAGTTCGGCGCGAGCGGCGTGTTGAGCGCGCTGATGAAGCGCATGCCGTCGAGCCCCGCGACGCGGATCGTCAGCGACTCTGCGGCCGTCGAGGCCTTGCGCGATGCGATGGGGCAGCGCGCGAGTGCCGAGGTATGAACTTCACAGGAAGAACCGCGCTCGTCACCGGTGGCAGCCGCGGTATCGGCCGCGCGATCGCGGTTGAGTTCGCGCGTCACGGAGCCGATGTCGCGTTGATCGGGCGCGACCAGGAAGCGCTGCAGGAAAGTGCGCGCGTCTGCGCGGAGGCGCGCCCTGGTGTCGCGGCGGAAGTTTTTCAAGCGGACGTCACCGATCAAGCTGCGGTCGACCGCGTGGTCGGCGAAGCCGCGGCGCGTTTCGGACGCATCGATTACGCGGTTGCGAATGCCGGACAATCGGTCGACGCGCTGCTGTTACGGTTGCGCCCGGAAACGATCGATCGCATGATCGACGTAAATCTCAAATCCGCCTTCTATCTCTGCGGCGCAGTCGCAAAGCCCATGATGAAGCAGCGCTCCGGGTCGATCGTGCTGATGACCAGCATCGTCGGTCTCACCGGAAATGCGGGGCAGGCGGCATACGCCGCCTCTAAAGCGGGGCTCATTGCCCTCTGCAAATCCGCGGCAAAGGAGTTGGGTTCGAGGAATATAAGAGTCAACGCCGTCGCGCCGGGACTCATCGAGACCGCCATGACCGAAAAGATGCCCGACGCCGCTAAGGAGTTTTTGATCAAACAAGCCGCTCTCGGCCGGGCGGGGAAGCCGGAGGACGTGAGTGGAGTCGTAGCGTTCCTATGCTCTGACGCCGCCGGCTACATCACCGGACAAACGCTCGTGGTCGACGGCGGCATTCTCATGTAGCTCAGGACAGCCCTTCGACAGGCTCAGGATAAAGTTTTTGAAAGGAGACGTAATGTCCACCACCTTCGATAAAGTAAAGAAGATCATCGTCGAGCAGCTCGGCGTCGACGAGTCCGAAGTGACGCCCGAAGCATCGATCACCGACGATCTCGGTGCCGATTCGCTCGACCAGGTCGAGCTGGTGATGGCGTTCGAGACCGAGTTCAACATCGATATTCCCGATGAAGAAGCAGAGAAAATCAAGACAGTCGGCGATGCGGTGAAACGCATCGACGAAACCACGGCCGGCTCTTCGACGGCTTAGGAGCAACTTGTTCGATCAACTCAAAGAGCGCCTAGGCGCAATTTTCGAGCGCCTGAGCGGGCGCGGTAAAGTCAGCGAACGCGAGGTCGACGAGGCGCTGCGCGAGGTTCGCGTTGCGTTGCTCGAGGCCGATGTATCCCTTCCCGCTGCAAAGGCGTTCGTCGCGCGAGTGAAAGAACGCGCGGTCGGCGCAAACGTGCTCGAGTCGCTGACGCCGGCGCAAACGATTGTCAAAATCGTTCACGACGAACTCGTCGAGTTGCTTGGGCCGGCAACCGGCTCGGGCAAAGCGCGCCTCCAATTCGCCGACGCGCCCCCGTCGGTTCATATGCTGGTCGGTCTACAAGGATCGGGCAAGACAACGCAAGCTGGCAAAGCTCGCGTTGCGTCTCAAAGAGCAGGGGCGTCGTTCGCTCTTGATCGCCGCCGACATCTATCGCCCGGCGGCAATCGCTCAGTTGAGGACGCTCGGTAAGCAGATCGATCTGCCTGTCTTCGAGCGCGGTGCGGCGCGATCCGGTGACGAATCGCGCGGGAAGGCGTCGCCGAAGCAAAACGGCTCGGTCTTTCGACGGTGATCGTCGATACCGCAGGGCGGCTGCAGATCGACGAGCCGCTCATGGACGAGCTCGAGCGATCAAGGCCGCGCGCGGCCCTAGCGAAATCCTGCTCGTCGCCGATGCGATGACCGGTCAGGAAGCGACGAATGTCGCCAAGGGCTTTCACGACCGGCTCGGGATTACCGGGCGTAATCCTCACGAAGCTCGACGGCGACACGCGTGGCGGCGCGGCGCTCTCGATTCACAGTGTGACCGGCGCGCCGATCAAATTCGTCGGCGTCGGCGAGAAGCTCGCGGCGCTCGAACCTTTCTATCCGGAACGCCTCGCTTCGCGGATCCTCGGGATGGGCGATGTGTTGACGCTCATCGAGAAGACCCGCAGCATTTACACCGAAGAGCAGGCAAAAAAGCTCGAAGAGAAGATTCTCAAGCAGAGTTTCACGCTCGACGATTTTCTCGATCAAATGCGTCAAGTGCGCAAGCTCGGCTCGTTCAACGATTTATTGAAGATGATTCCCGGGCTTTCGAAAGCGCTGCCGAAGAACTTCGAAATTCCCGAGCGAGAATTTTCGAAAGTCGAGGCAATCATCTGCTCGATGACGCGCGGCGAACGCCGCAATCCCGAAGTTCTGAACGGCTCGCGCCGTAAGCGAATCGCCCGCGGCTCCGGTACGCAAGTCTCCGACGTAAACCGGCTCGTGAAGCAGTTCGATCAGGCGCGGCAAATGACCAAGCACCTCAGCCGAGCCAGGCGGGGAAGATAAAGGAAGAATGGTACGTATTCGATTGCGCCGTGGCGGCGCCAAAAAACAGCCAACCTACCGTTTCGTCGTTACCGATGCGCGGGCTCCGCGCGACGGGCGATTCATCGAAATCCTCGGGCACTACAATCCGCGCACTGAGCCGCGAACCGTCGTGGTCGACGAAGAGAAGGCGCGTCAGTGGCTCGCCAAGGGCGCGCAGCCGTCGGATACGGTGCGCCGGCTCTTTGCCGAGAAAGGTATCGTCGAGCGCGGACCGATCCCGACGACGAAGCGTAAACCCAAGAGCGAGCAAGCCGCGTCGTGAGCGCCTTCGACGACGAGTTCGGCCTCTTCAGCGAAACGGTCGTAGACGAGCCCGAGCGCAAAGCCACGACGCCCCCGTCCTTCGACACCGGTGCGACCAGGCGTCCGCTCCGTCCCCCGCGTTCGCCCTCCGAGTCCACCGCGGGCAGGCCCGAGCGGCGCCAGCGTAGGCCGGCGGCGTCATCCGCGGATCCGTGGGCCGGACACCGCCGAGCGACGGAACTCTTAGCCTTCTTGGCGCGCAAACTCGTGCAGAAGCCCGACGCGGTCAGCGTCGAGCTGTTCATCGACGAGGAATCGCAACCCGTCATCGAGTTGGTCGTCGATCCGGAAGATTTGGGGAAGGTCATCGGCCGAAGCGGTCGCGTCGCGCAGGCGCTTCGGACCGTCGTGCGCGCAACCGCGGAGAGCCGCGTCGCAGTCGACATTCTCGACAGCGAAGAAGCGGCGGAGGGCATTGAAGAGTAGCGTGCCGGTCGGGCGCCTCGCCGGAGCATTCGGCGTGCGCGGAGAGTTGAAGTGCGACCCGACCAGTGCGGGTCGCACCGTTTTTTTACCGGGCGCGAACCTGCGCTGCGAGCGCGATTCGGAATCGTCGACGATTCACATTACCGCAGTCCGGCCCCACGGACGTCGGCTCTTGCTGCGCATCGAAGGCGTCGAGGATGCCGACGCCGCGGGCAAATACGCCGGCGCAGTGCTCTTCGCCGCGCGCGATTCGATCGTGCTGGACGCCGGCGAGTACCTCGACGACGATCTCGTCGGCTGCACGGTCGCGGACACGCGCGGCAAGGAATACGGCGCCGTCGAGCGCGTCGAACACTTTCCGTCGAGCGACATGCTGGTGGTCGGCGGACGAATGGTTCCGATGGTTGCGCCGATCGTTACTGCGAGTCGACCTCGAGCACCGGCGGATCGTGATCGACCCGCCGGCCGGTTTACTCGACTAGCTGTTGTCGGGATGCTCCGAAGCGTAGCCGCTCACTGCCGCATCGATGGCGGTTTTGATCGTCGTGCCTTTCCCCGCGGCGCGCCCGAGCACCGAACCGAAACACGTGTAGACGACGAGATCGAAGCTGATTTGCGGCTTGCCGTGCTCTCGCGTCTCTTGCAGCGCCCCGGTCGCGATCGTGTTATTGCGATTCGATCCACAGATGGCGTCGGTCGACTGCCCGACGTTCGTCGTCGTCACGCCGGTCATCTGTGCGTTGAAGCGCGCATTGAGCGCAAAGTACAGCTCGTGCGAGGCGCTCGTGAGATCGGTCGGTGCGACATATCCCGAAGCCGTCAGCGGCGCGACGATGACGCCGCGCGACGGCTTTACGACGGCCGCAGGCGCCGGCGTGTGTGCCGAGCCCTTATGTTTGAAGACGGAGCTCACGATGCTTCCGAGACCTTGGATCGGCATCTGCGCGCCATTGGTCGATGTGGGCGCCGGCGTGTTCGCCGGCTGCGTTTCGACGTTTTGCGTGCCGCGTCCGACGAAAGCCAGGATCTGCTCGCGCGCGAGCAGCGACTGTGACGCCACGTCGACCTCGGTCCCGACTTGCGCGGTTTGCGAGAAGAGGATGGTGCCGCTATCGACGCTGACGACCTGTTCGACCACCGACCCGCGATCGCCAACCGGCGTGACGTAACCGCTGATGTAGAAGTCCGCGCGTCCCGCACGCGCGTTTGTGAGAAAATCGGCGCGCTTGACGTTCTGCGGAACGGGCAGCACGGAGATCCCGCCCGCGGCCGTCATTACTTTTGCGAGAATCACCGCGATGGCTATACCCAGCCGCGGATCGACACCCGCTTGAACGTCGAACGGATAGATCACGACGACCGGCATCTGTTCGATCCCGGCCGGAGGCGGACTGGGTGCGGGGGACGGCGGCGCTGCGGCGGTTGCGAAGAGCAGGGAAGCGCAGAGCAACGCGACTCCCAGCACTCCGCGCAGCGAAATTCTTTCAAGCATCGGTCGCCGACTCTTCGCGGACGAGTTCGGAATGTCCGGTCGGCCAGACGATGCTGTACTCCGCTCCAAAGAGAAAGATCGAGCCGATGCAGTAGAACCAGAGGAGTAAGACGAGCGGCGCGGAGAGCGCGCCGTAGATGTGCGTAAAGTCGACGTGCGTCAGGTAGGCGGCGAATGCGTATTGCAGCGGCGGCCACGCGACCGCTACAACCGCGGCGCCGCGCAACGCAAACGCCCAAGAGAGCTGCCGATTTGGCAGCCACCGATAGAGCACCAGCGCGACGATGAAGACGAGCGCGATCGAAAGCAGATAGGCCAGAATGTGCGTCACGCGGCGCGGGTCGTGAACGCCCGTGACGTGAAAGCGCGATCGAAAGCACGACCGGCAACGCGATCGCCACGATGAGCAGCACGAACGTCACCGGAAGCATCACGAGCGAGAGTGCCAAGTTGTGGACGAGCGGACGCCCTTTCGGCACGTTGAGCGCGCGATCGAGTGCATACGCCAAGCCCATGAAGAGGTTCTTTCCCGACCATAACAGGAAGGCTAGTGCGATCAGACTCGAGATGCCGCGCCCGTAAATATAGCTGGCGATATTGTCAACGATGTAATCGTGAAGCATCGGTGCCAGCGTATTGAAGAACGCGAGTGCGCGATGCTGCGACGCCGGAAGAACGTACGTTACCGCGCTGAGCGTCAACACGCTAAGCGGGAAGAGCGCGAAGAGCGCGTTGAATGCGACCGATTGTGCATGAAACGCGCAGCCGTCGCGAGCGAATCGAACGGTGGCCGCGCGGAGCGCGGAAATGAATCGATTCATAGTGCGCGGTATATCCGAGAAGGTGCCCCTATTCCCACCCGAAGCGCCGGTCGCCGTTTCGGTCGACGGGCGTCCGCTCTCCGCGTACGTGCGGGCATACCTGTCCGGCGGCCGCGTGTACGTTCCCGTCGCGCCGCTGTTGACCGGGTTGGCCGATCGACTCTGGTTCGACGGCGATACGATGGTGGTGCAGCGCGCCGGGCGTACCGTGAGAATCCGGCTCGAGCCGCGTTTTCGCGCGGAGCTGCGCGGTGCGTACGTTCCCGCGGCCGCGGCGCTTCGCGCGCTGGGTGCGCGCGTTCTTTATGACGGCGCTCATCATCGCCTCACGGTAACGGTTTCGTTGCGCGCCGTCGTCGCGTCGCCGACACCCTTTAATGCGGCGGCTCCGTCGGTTGCGCCTAGCGCCGTCTTCACGCCTTTCACGCCTCCGACGCCGCGTCCGCTATGGACCGGCTCACCGATGCCCCGGCGCACGGCCTTGCCGTTTCCGCCGCCCGTTTAACGCGCAGCGAGCGCGCCGAGATCGAGCAGGCCCAAACCGCGAGCCGAGACGTTGCGCATCAGCGCCTCGACTGCGTCGATGACCGGGAGGCGCTCGTGGTGTGCCGCGGCTTGCATCAAAACGGCGTCCTTGTGCGCCATGTCGAGCGTCCAGTACGGCTCGTAATCTTCGCGCATCATGCGTACTCCGCGGCCTTTGATCTGGCCGCCCGGGTCGTAATAACTGAAGAGTTCATACGCCTGCGCTCGCGTGAGTCCCTGAACTTCGGCGATTCGAAGCACGTCGTTGAGTCCACCGACGATCGCCAAAATCATCGCGTTGCCCATGAGCTTGAATATGGCCGCATCTTGCGGGCGGGAGCCGACGTAACGCAAGTCGCTGCACATCGCTTCAAGGCTCGGACGCAGACGCTCCACGAGCGCCGGATCGCCCGAGGCGATCATCACGCCGGTCGCTTCCACCGCCATGTGCGGTCCCATAAAGACCGGCGCATGAAGAAAAGCGTAACCTGCGTCGGCGAACCGCTGCGCGCGTTCGGCGACGCGTTGCGGCAGAACGGTGGTATGATCGACGATCGCGTTCTCGGGCGCAACGCCCGCAAGCGCGGCGTCAAGCACCGCATCGACGCTCGCATCGTCGTGGAGACAGCAATGGATGCGCTCGGCGCCGCGCGCGGCTTCGGCCGGATCGGCAACCGCGCGTGCGCCGTATTCCTCCAGCGCTTGCGCCTTGTCGAACGTGCGATTCCAAACCCGCACGTCGAGCCCGCGTTTGAGCATCCCCCGCACCATCGCCGACCCGAGCATGCCGGCGCCGTAAAAGGCGACGGTCAAGACGTTCGTCGCCGCGCGAGCAGATTGAGACCCGCGACGATGGCGGCAGCGGCCAATGCATACCAAATCTGGACGGCGTCGGTTAAGAAGTCGAGATTCAACGGATTGTCGAGCGCGTAGTTGCCGTTTCCGGCAAAGGCGATGGCGACTGCGGCGGCAACGACCATCGCGTTGAGCTCCCATCCGCCGTTGCTCACGAAGAAACCCTTGCGGTAATGTACCGACCCAATCGCGACGAGCATTACGAGCACGATGAGCACCGGACCGAGCGCGCCTCCCAAGCCGAGCACGGTGAGCAGGCCGCCCACCGTTTCGCCCAGGCCGGCCATCAGTGCAAAGAGCCTTCCGGGACGAAATCCGAGGCCTTCGAAGGACCCGCCGGTGCCGGCGAGCCCTTGACCCCCGAACCATCCGAAGAGCTTCTGGGTCCCGTGAGCGGCTAATCCGAGACCCAAAATCAGCCGGGCCAGTAAAAACGCAACGCTGACGGCAACGCTCATAATGACTCCTTTTACCCGCATGACCCTCGCTCGCCATGCGGGTTTGCGTGCCGCCCGTTACGTCCAGGATATCCGGGCCGTCAGGCTGTACCACCGGCGCTATGCAGTTAGATGGGCGTACGTTTTTGGTCAGCGGCGGCAGCTCCGGGCTGGGTGCCGCATGCGTTCGGGAGTTCGCGCGGGGCGGCGCCAACATCGTCATTTGCGACGTGAGCGAGCGTGGCGCGGAACTCGCGAAGGAGCTGGGCGACCGCGTCGTTTTTGCGCGCACCGACGTGACCGATGGCGGTCAGGTCGAGCGCGCCGTCAATACCGCAGCCGAAAAGTTCGGTGCGCTGCACGGCGCGATCAACTGCGCCGGCATCGCGACCGCGGAGCGCGTGATTGGTCGAGAGGGGCCGCAACCGCTCGAACACTTCAGCAAGGTAATCGCGGTGAACCTCATCGGGACGTTTAACGTGATACGGTTGGCGGCGGTGCAAATGCTCGCGCGCCCGGTCGAGTCGGGTGAAGATCGCGGCGTCATCGTTTGCACTGCGTCGGTTGCCGCCTATGACGGACAGGTCGGCCAAGCCGCCTATTCGGCTTCGAAGGGCGGCATCGTCGGAATGACGCTGCCGATCGCGCGCGAGTTCGCGCAGCATCAAATTCGCGTGGCGAGCATCGCGCCGGGAATCTTCGATACGCCCATGCTCGCGGGTCTTCCCGAACCGGCGCGCGAGTCGCTCGGCAAGCAGGTGCCCTTCCCATCCCGCCTCGGAAAGCCCGCCGAATACGCGGCGCTCGCGCGTCACATCGTCGAAAATCAAATGCTCAACGGCGAAGTAATTCGCCTCGACGGTGCGATCCGAATGGCGCCGCGGTAGGAGCGGCGACCGGCAAAACGCAAAAAGCTAGAGCGTGAAATCTGCGCTCATAGCTGCGCTTGTCTTGCTCGGCCTCTGTATCGCAACGGCGCCGTCGCACGCGACGGTTGGAACCGTTAGTGCGGTTGCGACTCCGATTGCACTGCCCTCGCCCGACCGGCTGCTCTACTCGATTCGGCGGCAGTTTCGATCGCATCGTCCGCCGCCGCCGTACATTACGTACACGTTGGTCCGTAAGCAGACGCTCGACGACGGATATCCCGATCTGCTCAACAGCTACACGTACCATATTTGGTGCCGTACGTACGACCGCGCCGCGCTCGGCCGGCGCGTCTACCGGGGCTCGTCGCGAGGCACGCTGGAATTTCTGCGGCCGTCGTTCAACGAGCCATGGGATCCGGGGCCGCCGACGGCCGATCTCTTCGAACCCGCGCCGGTGCATCCGCATACAAGTCCGCGCGAATTCGTTCCGACTCCGGAGCCGACGGGCAGCTTGCCGCCGCTCATCGCCAGCGTTACGGTGCTCGGTGAGTTCGACTATCGCGTCACACGCATCGCCACCGAAGGCGATTTGCTTCACGTCAGCCTCATGGCGCGCCGCGATCCGGATCGTAATCGTTTACGCGAGCTCTACGTTGACCGCAAGACCCTCGAGCTCAAAGAAGTCGTGGCGACCGACAAGCTCTACGAAGAAGATACGCATCACGTCTATCCGATGCTCTTTACGGTTACGTTGGGCTGGATGCACGACATGCCGATCGTCACGCAGATTCACGGAACGCCGACCTATCAGGCTGATGCCGACTATCTCGGACGCGACGCGACCGTCGATTACGATTTTACGGACATCACCTTTCCGGATGCGCTGCCGGAGTGGTATTTCGATCCGCGATCGTACGCCGACCACACCGCCGACGCCCCGAGTTAGAAGGCCTTCTAACTTATTTTAGCGGGGCGTTAGCGCTTACGAGCTGTGGAAACTCCTGGCGGAGTTTTTTGAGTTTGGGAAGGTCGTTGTAGACGATATACGGGTCGCTTGGGTTATGCACCGCATAGTCTTGATGGTAGGCCTCGGCCGGATAGAAGCCGTGCAGCGGGGCAACGAGCGTGACGATTTTTCCTGAATAGAGACCTTCGCGCGCGAGATGGGCGATGTATGCGAGCGCTTCCGTTTGCTGCGCGCTCGTCGTGTAAAAGATCTCCGAGCGATATTGCGAGCCCTCGTCGGGTCCCTGACGATTGAGCTCCGTCGGATCGTGCGCGACCAAAAAATAGACGTCGAGCAGCTCTTTGAAGGAAATGCGCTGGGGCTGGTACGTGATTTCAACGGACTCTGCGTGTCCGGTCGTGCCGGTGCTCACGGTTTCATAGTGGGCCGTATCGGCGTTGCCGCCGGCATAACCCGCGACGGCGTCGACGCCTTTGAGCGATTCGAAGACGAGCTGCATTCCCCAAAAGCAGCCGCCGGCGAAAACGACCCGTTGCGTGGATGGAGCAGCCGGCGTCGCCGCCGTGAGAAATAGGGCGAGAACGAGGAGGGCGCTGGAGAGCTTCATGCTCCTATAACGCGCGAACGGCCGTTTTGGATGATGCACCCTCAATGCATGTGGGAGTCGAGCCACTGTAGCCAGAGCGCGGTGAGGTCGGCCGTCTGCTTCGGATCTTCCGGTCCGTGCGTCGACGCCGGGAAGACGGCGAAGCGTACGGGCACATGGTTGTCAGTCAGCGCGTGAAAGAGTGCGTACGATTGCGTGATCGGGACCACCGGATCTTGTGTCGTGCCCCAGATGAGCGTGGGCGTCGTAATCTGCTTGAAGTACGTAATCGGCGAGTTTTCTCGATAGATCCGCTCGCCGTCGTCGGTATATGGCGACGTTCCCAACGGATACCGATCCTGTACGTTGGACGTCGAGAGGTTGTACTCGTCGAACTCGCTGTTCACCGCGGCCCCGGAGACCGCGGCGCGCCACCGATGATCGTGCCCGATCAGCCACGACGTCAGCTCGCCTCCGTACGACCAACCCGAGACCGCTACGCGTGAGGCGTCGACGCCTTGCCGGCGCGCAAGCGCATCGAGACCGGCGAGGATGTCCGCGCTAGGACCCGCTACGGTATTGCGCACGATGGCGGTCATGTACGCGTTTCCAAGATTGTCGCTGCCCCGATAGTTTGGTTGAAAGACGACGTATCCGTGCGATGCGATTATCTGCGCCAACGGCCAGGCTTCCCAAACGAAATCGCGTTGGCTGGAGAGCCCTGGTCCGCCGTGGATCAGCAACACGACCGGATACGCGACGCTTGCCTTCGCGTTCGGTGGATACGTGACGACGCCGTCTTCCGCGAAGCCGTCGGGTCCGGTCCAGGTGAGCTCGCTCATTCTTCCGATTGCGATGCGGGAGAGAAACCCGTTGACGCGCGTCAATTGACGCGGTGTGGCCGAGCCGGGCGGCAGGTAGTAGAGCTCGCGCGCGCTCGACGCGCTCGTCGCGATAAAAGCAATCGATCCGTCGCGCGCGACGTCCCCCGCGATGCCGGCATCGAACGTACTGCTCGAGTACGGGTCGCAGACGACGTGAAGATCGCCAAGCGGCAAGAGACGAGTCGCGCCGTTGAGATCGATTCGCCAAACGACGTTTTGCGTGCCATCGGCCGCGCACAAGAGCAAGGATTGCGAATTCGGAAACCAAAGCGTTCCGGCGACGTTGCGATCCAAGTTGGGAGCGAGTCGAAAATCGCGGCCGCCGTCGATAACCCGCAGCGTGTTCTCGGCGTTGAAATCGCCTCCCAACGGATACCAGTACGTGAGCCGGCCTCCATCGGGCGAGTAGGATGGCGTCAGCTCGAGCTCGGGATGCGCGGTCAGCTTGCGGGTCGAACGGCTCGACACGTCGATCTGCCAGAGCGTAGAGCGCTCGTCGTCTCCTGAGAACGTATTCTCGACGCGCGTGTAGGCAATGTGCCGCCCATCGCGCGTCCACGCGATCTGCGGCGAGAAAATGCCGCCGGGATCGGTCGGGGCAATCGTCCACGCGCCGGCCGTGAGTCGCCGCGCCGTGCCGCCGCCGGCCGCGAACGATCCAAAGATGATCGGCAGGCGTTAGCGCCGTCGCCGTGTAGTCGTTGTCGCCGGCAAAGAAATAGGTTCCGGCCTGCGGCGGATCGGCGGCGACGTATGCAAGCCGGCGCCCATCGGGACTCCACGCCGAATCGATGATCTCACCGCGCGCGTGCGTGAGCTGCGTCGTTTTGCCATTCGGTCGGCGAACGAAGAGCTGTCGGACCGAGTTCGGACTGGGGCGCGCGAGATAGCTGAGCAGCGTTCCGTCGGGCGACCAGCGCGGAACGGCGACATCTTTTCCTCGCACCAGCGCGAGGCTGGTCCCGGTGCGCGTGTCCACGAGCAAAAGACTGTTGACCTCCGTCGCGTGCGCGAGGTCTTGCCGAATCGCAACGACGGCAACGCGGCGTCCGTTCGGCGCGATGGCCGGCTCTTCAAGGTCGACGATGCGCGCCATGTCGGCAGATTTGCAGGACGGCGCCGAGAAGAATGGGGAGCATGGGACCCCGGGTTCGGTCCGGGGCCTGCAGCTCTTCCCGCCTGAGTTTAGGGCGGTCCGGAAATCGTAGTCGTCGTCGAGCGGCCGCGCGCGCCAAAGAGGCCCAGCAGACCGATGAGACCGATCAACCCCCACCAGCCCGATCCGCCACTATTGGTCGTCGTATAGGTGTTCTCGACGGGAGCAGTCGTCGGGCTCTCCATCGGGTTCATGGTGGCGCCGCTCAGCGGCGTTACGGTTGCGGTCGCCATCGGCGCCGTCGTCTGATCGGTCGCCTGGGCCAGTGCTGCGTGCGGTAGAAGGGCAAAGCCGAGCGCCAGCAACGGCGCGAGGATAGCTGACGTTTTCATTGCGCTCTTTTGCCCGTCATACCAAGCTGCTCAAACGCCGAGCGTGCCGGCGTGGCGTGAAGCGGTCGAGCGAAATGCCGGGTTGAAGAGGGCGGCGATGCTCGACGCGTTCCATCCGCTCGTCCGGGAATGGTTTTCCTCAACATTCGGCGGCGTGACCGAGCCGCAAGCGCGCGGCTGGCCCGCAATCCGCGCGGGTGAAGACGTCTTGATTTGCGCTCCGACGGGTTCGGGCAAGACGCTGGCCGCATTCACGCTGACACTCGACGAGCTCGTTCGCGCGGCCGAAGAAGACCGGCTTGAAGACCGTACGCTCGCCGTCTACGTGTCGCCGCTCAAAGCGTTGACGAACGACGTGCGCGAGAATCTCGAAAAGCCTTTGGCCTCGATCGTCGCGCTTGCCGCCGGGCGGCTTACGCCGCTCGCGCCGATTCGCACGGCCGTGCGTACCGGCGATACGACGATGGCGCAGCGTGCGCAGATGCTTCGAAGACCGCCGCACGTCCTCGTCACGACGCCCGAGTCGCTCTTCATCCTGTTGACCGCAGAAAAATCGAGCCGGCTCTTTGCGGGAGTGCAAACCGTTATCATCGACGAGATTCACGCGATGGCAGATGACAAACGCGGATCGCATCTCGCGCTCACCCTCGCCCGTCTCGACGATCTCGTTGCGCGAGAGAGCGGAAGAAAGCCGCAGCGGATCGGCCTTTCGGCGACGGTGCGGCCGATTGCAGAAGTCGCGCGTTTCCTCAGCCCTCGCACGACCGTCGTCGACATCGGTCATCGGCGCGAGATGGAACTTCGCATCGAGGTTCCGTCCGACGAGCTGGGGCCCGTCGCCAGCAAAGAAATGTGGGGCGAAATCTACGATCGCGTCGCGGAGCAAGTTCGGGCGCATCGCACGACGCTGATCTTCGTCGGCACGCGCCGCATGAGCGAGCGTGTGGCGTTTGCGCTCAACGAGCGGCTCGGCGACGGGTTCGTGATGCCGCATCACGGAAGCCTCGCGCGGGCGATGCGGTTCGACGTGGAGCAGCGGCTGCGTGCCGGTGAGCTGCGCGCCGTCGCCGCAACGGCCTCGCTCGAGCTGGGCATCGACATCGGCTCGGTGGACCTCGTCGTTCAGCTTGGTTCGCCGCGCGCGATTGCCGTCGCGCTGCAGCGCATCGGCCGTTCGGGACATTGGATCGGCGCGAAGCCGAAGGGAATCTTCTACGTCACGACGCGCGACGAGCTCCTAGAGTGCGCGGCGTTGGTGCGCGCAATTCGCACGGGAGCGCTCGACGCGCTCACGATCCCGGTCGCGCCGCTCGACATCCTCGCGCAGCAGATCGTCGCGGCTTGCGCGCAACGGGAATGGAAAGCCGACGAACTCTACGCGACGGTTCGCACTGCGTATCCCTATCGCGATCTACGGCGCCGCGACTTCGACGAAGTCGTCTCGATGCTTGCCGACGGTGTTGCGACATCGCGCGGTCGCAGCGGAACGTTCTTACACTACGACCGCGTGAACGGACGGCTGCGTCCCCGCCGAGGGGCACGTCTCGCCGCGATCACTTGCGGCGGCGCCATACCCGACACGGCGAACTACAACGTCATCCTGGAGCCGGAAGGGCACGTCGTCGGCACGCTCGACGAGGATTTTGCGATCGAAAGCATGGCCGGCGACATCTTCTTGCTCGGCACGAACTCTTGGAAGATCCGCCGAGTCGAGGCGGGGGTGGTACGCGTCGAGGACGCGCATGGAGCGCCGCCGTCGATTCCGTTCTGGAACGGCGAAGGTCTAGGTCGAACGGTCGAGCTTTCACGCGAGGTTTGCACCGTGCGCAGCGCCATCGACGAGCGCGACGACGCCGGCGCACACGAGTGGCTGGAGCGCGAATGCGCGCTCGATCGCGCCGGCGCAGAGCAAGCCGTAACGTACGTTCGTGCCGGGAGGCGCATTCTAGGCGTCGTTCCGACGGAACGTTCCATCGTTGCCGAGCGTTTCTTTGACGAGAGCGGTGGAATGCAGCTCATCCTCCACACTCCGTACGGCGCCCGCATCAACCGCGCGTGGGGCCTCGCGCTTCGCAAGCGATTCTGCCGCTCTTTCAATCTCGAACTGCAGGCTGCGGCGACCGATAACGGCTTCGTGCTCTCGCTGACCGACCAGCATGCCTTTCCGCTCGATGCCGTGTTCGAATTCGTCAAATCGGCCAGCGTCGAACAGGTTCTAACGCAGGCGCTGCTGCCCGCGCCGATGTTCACGGCGCGCTGGCGCTGGAACGCCTCGCGCGCGCTGGCGATCTTGCGGTTCAGCGGTGGACGCAAAGTGCCGCCGCAGCTCTTGCGCATGCGTGCAGACGATCTGCTCGCCGCCGTCTTCCCGGATCAAGCGGCTTGTCCCGAGAACCTGAGCGGACCGATTCGCATTCCCGATCACGTGCTCGTGCGTGAAACGATCGAAAACTGTCTGCACGAGGCGATGGATATCCATGGACTTCTCGACGTGCTGCGCGACGTTGAAGCCGGACGCATTCGAACCGTGGCGATCGATACGCCCGAGCCTTCCCCGTTTTCGCACGAGATTCTCAACGCGAATCCCTATGCGTATCTCGACGACGCACCGCTCGAAGAACGGCGTGCCCGCGCGGTACAGTTGCGCAGAACGTTGCGCGACGACCTCGATGGAGCCGGCGTTCTCGATCCCGCAGCGATCGCGGAAGTTGCAGCCGAATCCTGGCCGGTCGTTCGCGACCCCGACGAGCTGCACGACGCGCTCGCGTCGCTCGTCGTACTTCCGCCCGTCGCTTCATGGAACGCCTGGTTCGAAGAGCTCGTTGCCGAGAACCGCGCTACACGTCTCGCGGGCTTATGGACTTGCGCCGAGCGCCGCTCCCTCGCGAGTGCGGCCTACGGCCAACCAGGCGAAGAACGCGATTCTGCTGTTACTGAAATCGTGCGCGGTTGGCTCGAATGCAGCGGGCCGCTGACGGTAGCGCAGATGAGCGCGCGACTGCACCTCGACGAAGGCGCGATCGAGATGGCGCTTTTGCGTCTCGAAG
Source organism: Vulcanimicrobiota bacterium (assembly GCA_963815165.1). Taxonomy (GTDB): domain Bacteria; phylum Vulcanimicrobiota; class Vulcanimicrobiia; order Vulcanimicrobiales; family Vulcanimicrobiaceae; genus Cybelea. The sequence continues at coordinate 309,409 of CAWFFL010000001.1, read as the reverse complement.
CGCAGGGTCAAGTCTTGCGCGGCAAGTTTTCGCAGAACGGCGACGAGTGGTGCAATCGCCGCGTGCTGGCACGCATTCACCGGCTGACGATCGGAACGCTCCGGCGCGAGATCGAACCGGTAACGGCCGCGGCGTACGTGACCTTTCTGCATCGCTGGCAGCACGTGGCGCCGGCGTCGCGCCTTCACGGAATCGATGGCACGCTGCAGATCGTGCGGCAGCTCGAGGGCTACGAGATTCCGGCATTCGCGTGGGAGGAGCAGATTCTGCCGGCGCGCGTGGCTGGATACCGTCCGGAGCTGCTCGACCGTCTCTGCTACGCGGGCGACGTGATGTGGGGACGGCTCACGCCGCATCCCGCGCTCGAACCGAGCCCCGGTTCGGAACGCTCGCGCGTGCGCCCGACGCGGCTCGCGCCGATCGCGCTCTTTTTGCGTGCGAATGCCGAGGAGCTGACCGTGCGGCGCTCCAGCGAAGTGGCCGGTCTCTCGCACGTTGCGCGTGAAGTACTCGAGGAAATCGAGCGTCTGCGTGCGCCGTTCTTCGCCGAAATCGCACGTGCCACAAAGCGCTTACCGAGCGAGGTGGAAGAGGCGCTCTGGCAGCTCGTCGCTGCGGGCCTCGTAACGGCCGACGGCTTCGATGCGTTGCGCTCGCTCAGCGACGCGAAGCGCCGCTTGGGCGAGAAGGGATTGCGGGCGCGCCCGCGCTCGTCGGGCGGACGATGGGCACTGCTGCAAGCCGCAACCGAGCGGATCGACCGAGAGCAGTTCGCGCGCCGTTTGCTCGCGCGCTGGGGTGTGGTTTTTCGCGACGTCATCGCGCGCGAAAGTCTTGCGCCGCCATGGCGCGAGCTCTTGGCCGTGCTGCGGCGGATGGAAGCGCGAGGCGAGATACGCGGCGGACGTTTCGTCGCGGGCTTTGTCGGCGAGCAGTTTGCGCTTCCGGAGGCCGTCGACGCACTGCGCGCGGTGCGTCGATCCGGCGCGGAGGCGGCGAACGTTACGCTTGGATCGTACGATCCGCTCAACCTTAACGGGATCGTGCTCCCCGGCGCCGTCGCCTAGCGGCTCAGCATTGCGTGCTGGCCTGCTCGCCCGAATAGATTTCGATAAAACCCGAGCCGCTCGTCGGCACGTCGACGCCTTTCAACAAGCTGCCGAGACCGCCGATGACGCCGCCGTGCTTTCCTTGGGTTGCCACCGCATAGCACGGCTTGAATTTATAGTGGTAGCCAAAAACGATCGCTTCGCCGAACGCGGTGTACGTATCGCCCGCGACGATCGATTCCGAGGTGAGGCCCCCGCCCGCTTTGGTGTTCGAGCCGAAGCTCGTACCCCCCGAAATCGAAAGCTGCAGGTAAAAGATCGCGCTGCCGGAGCCGAGCTGCGGAAGACCGGCGTAATCCGTCGTGCTGCTCGTCAGCGTCAGTTTCACCGACGGTTTGACGCTTGGATACTGCACCTTACCACCGAAGCCGCCGAACTCCGGTATGCAGAAGGCTCCGCCCTTCGTCTTCAGTGTTGCCGTCACCGTCGAGTAGTATTGCTCGTTCTTTTGGCCTTTGCACTGCGGTGGATTGCCGCCGGCCATATGGAGCTGCCGCGCCGCAGTCGTCGAGGGCAGGCTCGTGCCGCGCGCCGTGCTGCGCGCAACCGGCAAGAACGAACACGAGCGCCGCCGCCGCACCAATCGCGGGCAGCGACGCAAAACGTATCGATGACATCGTACCTCCAGATATCCGAGAGTTATTGTGTGGCGAGGGCTTGTAAACGAGTCTCGCCGGCGCTCGCCAGCGCTTCGAGATCTTTAGCGGCCGCATACTCCGCGGCGGTCGGCCGCGCGTACGCTGCTTCGAGTGAGTTCAAGAGGAACCCGAGCTGCTCGCGGATTTTCGTCGGATGCAACACGTCGTACTCGCTGGAGCTCACTCCCGTTAACGTGAGGTTTGCGACCTCCGCGTCGATTTGCGTTCGCTTTGCCGATGCGGCGCGATTGCCGGAGCTCAATGCCGCAGCGATTGCCCGGTCGAGCCGGTCGATCGCCGTGAATATCTGCATCTCCAGCGCGAGCCGCGCTTCCAGGTCGCCGGCGGCGGGATGGATGCGAGGATCGAGCTGCACCGTTAACGGTGCTTGCAGCCGTTGCGAGCCATACTGCAATACGACCCGGTAACTCCCCGGCACGATCGTCGGGCCGTCGGCAGTGTCGGCCCAGTCGTCGGTCGGTACGGACTTGAATCCCGGATAGTCGTAAGCCGGCGAGTACTTCAGATCCCACTGAAAGTGATTCATGCCCGGCTCGACGGAAGTAAGTTCGTCGAGGTCGTGCTGACGGCGCTGGTTTTCGTCGAGATTCTCCTCTTGCTCGGGCGTCAGTTTCTTGGCGTGCTTGTTCTTTGGATGCAGCGCGTAACTGCGTATCGGTCGTGCCGTTTCCGTCGAGGAACGAAAGCGTCAGCGCCGTGGAACCGTTGTAGCCCGGCGGCACGTTGAAGAAGACTGCCGCGCCGTAACGCGGATTATCACCGAAATCGGGAATCCCGAAGTTCGGTCCGCCATAGGCGTTGCTCAGCCACGCCGTCTCGGAAGCGAACAGCTGCAGGCTCGCCGTCGAGTACGAGCTTTGTCTCGCGAGTTGCTCGAGCAGCGCGACGTTGTCCAGGATCCAAAATGCCCGTCCGTGCGTCGCAGCGACGAGCTCGCCCTCGCGCGTATCGATCGCCAGATCTCGAACTTGGACGCCGGGGAGATTCAAGCGTGAGCGGCTGCCAAAGCGAACCGCCGTCGAGGCTGACGTAATGCGGTGCTGCGCGTGCCGGCGAAGAGGAGGCGCGGCTCGCGCGGATCCTGGCGTATCGTGAAGACGTACTGATCCGACGGCAAGCCATTCGTCAACGTCGTCCAGTGCGCGCCGTAATCGGTCGTCATGTAAACGTAAGGGTGATAATCGTCCCACATATAGCGCGAGGCCGAGAGATATGCCGTGCCTTTATCGGTGTGAGACGGCTCGATCGAGCTGATCTGTGCCCATTGCGGGAGTTGTGGCGGCGTGACGGACGTCCAATGTCCGCCATGGTCGGTCGTGACGTGAACCAACCCGTCGGCCGATCCTGCCCATAAGACGTTTGCGTCGAGGGGCGAGACCGCAAGTGAAGCAATGTCGGGAAATGTTTCCGCGCCCGTTTGATCCCAGAAGACGGGGCCGCCGGTCGGCCCTTCGGTGCTTGGATCGTTGCGCGTGAGGTCCGGACTGATGATCGACCAGGTCTGTCCCCGATCCATGCTCGAGAAAACGACTTGCGCAGCGACGAGCAGTTCGCGCGGATTTGCCGGCGAGAAGAAGATCGGATGCGTCCAGCCGAAGCGATATTTCGTTTCGCCGGACGACGCGCCGGCCATATACCGCGGCCACGGGCTGACGTTCTTCTCGTCCCCGGTGACGCGATTCAAACGCGCGAACGAGCTGTAATAGCCGCTGCCGTACGTAACGTAAACGTCGTCCGGATCCGGGGCGATAAACGTGCTCTCGCCTAATGCGACCGAATGCCACTCCGCCGGTCCGATTCCTGGACCCGACCGCCGCGCTGGGGCCTTCGTAGGCACCCTCGTCCTGCGACGCGCCGAAGACGTGAAACGGAAACTGATTATCGATGGCGACGTGATAGAACTGCCCGGTCGGCTGATTGAGGTCGGTGCTGAAGGTTTCGCCCGCCGTCGACCGAAACGCTCGCGCCGCCGTCGTCACCGACTAAGATGATCTTCGGATTGCGCGGATTGATCCAAACGATGTGGTTGTCACCATGCGGCGGATTGACGCCCGTCCACGTCCTTCCGCCGTCTTTGGACTTCCATACCGAGTCCACGTTGGGAGCGTAGACGACGTTGCGGATTCGTCGGGTCGACGAAGATCGCCGTGTAATAGAAGCCGCGCTGACGCAGCTTCATTTCGGCATTCACGCGCTTCCACGTCGCACCCGCATCGTTGGAACGAAAGACGCCGCCGTCGCGCGCCTGCACGATCGAGTAGACGATGTGCGGATTGCTAACCGCAACCGAGACGCCGATCTTTCCGAGAGTCCCGGTTGCGAAACCCGGATGGGCCGAAATCTTCGTCCAATGCGTGCCCCCGTCGATGGTCTTATAGAGTCCGCTGCCGGGTCCGCCGCTGGTCAGCTTCCAGGGCTGTCGCTGCGCCTGCCACATCGCGGCGTAAAGCACGTTGGGGTTATCGCGGATCCATGGACGAGATCGATACCGCCGGTCTTCTCGTCCACGTAGAGGACCTTGCGCCACGTCGCGCCGCCGTTGGTTGTTTTGAAGATGCCGCGCTCTGCGTTCGGCTTGAAGACGTGTCCCATCGAAGCCGCATACACGATGTTCGGATCGCGCGGATCGATCGCGAGCTTCGCGATCATGTGCGTGTCGCGTAAACCTGCGTACGTCCACGTCTTTGCCGGCATTCGTCGTTTTATATACGCCATCGCCCGTATCGAAGTCGCCGCGGATGTCGGCCTCGCCCGTGCCCGCGTAGATGACGTTCGCATTCGACGGCGCGACGGCGAGCGCACCGATAGGACTGGCAACTCCGGGAATCTTGCCGTCGGTGATATTCGTCCAGCTCAAACCGTAATCGGTGCTCTTCCAAACCCCGGCCTCGACGCCGCCGAAATAGAAGAGATTCGGCTGGCTTGGAACGCCTGCAACGGCAACCGAGCGCCCGCCGATATAGGGTCCGATACTGCGCCACTGCAGCTTGCCGATGAGCTGCTGCGCGGGCGTCCCGCCACTCGCCGCTCGGATACTCAGCTGGGCTCAAAACGAAAGAAACCGCAACAGAAAACCGAGAAGTCGCTTCATGATGCGTTATCGCGCCCAGGCGTCCGATAATCCTTTTTGATGCGGAAGTAAAAGTCGGCAGAAACCTTGAACGTCTCGCTAAGCGGTTCAACTGAGGAGAATAACGTGCGTCATCTTGTTGCGCTCACAGTCGTGCTGGCGCTCTTTGGATGTTCGCCGCAGGGCGGCAGCTTCGGTCTAGCCTCGCAAACGACTGACGCGGTGCATCGCGCGAAGGCACGCCTTCCGATCAGCCATGTCGTCATCATCGTCCAAGAAAATCGAAGCTTCGATAATCTTTTCAATGGGTTTCCGGGCGCCGATACGGTGTCGGCGGGTCTCGAACTCGAAAGGCCAGACGGTAAACCTCGAACCGATCGAGATGAAAGCGCGCTTCGATTTGTCGCATAAGCACCAAGCGTGGGTCGCCGATTACGATAACGGAAAGATGGACGGCTTCGATCACGAGTCATCGAAGTGCTACACGAAGAAATCGAGATGCCCGCCCGCCGACGTTGCCGCGTACTCCTACGTTCCCCAAGAGCGAGATCGAGCCGTACTGGGACTTAGCGCAGAAGTATACGATTGCGGACGAGATGTTCGAAACCAGCGAGGGGCCATCGTTTCCCGCGCATCAATATTTGATCAGCGGAACCTCGGCGATTTCAAATACGTCGTACTACAAGGCCTCCGAGAATGCCGGAGACGAAGCAGATATCGGGCATCAAGGCGGATGCAGCTCGATTCCCTCGGCGACCGTCGAAACGATCGATCCCTACGGCAACGAGGGCAACCCCGTCTTTCCGTGCTTCGATCGCGTCTCAATTTTCGATTTGCTCGACGCGCAGTCGATCAGTTGGCGGTTCTATCAAGCCTTCGGCGGATCCGGACAATGGCATGCCGTGGATGCCATCAAACAGATTTGGGATCGTTCGATATATAAGAAGAGCGTGGAATTTCCGTCGTCGAAGATTCTCAAGGACGTCGCCAACGGGGATCTAGCGCAGGTCGTTTACGTCACCCCGACGGCTCAGGCCTCAGATCATCCCGGCGTCACCAATGGATCGGGGCCGTCGTGGGTTGCCAACATCGTCAATGCGATCGGCAAGAGTCACTACTGGAAGTCGACCGCCATCATCGTCGTGTGGGACGATTGGGGCGGGTGGTTCGAGCATTACCCGCCGCAAATCTATAACTCTTTTGAGGATGGATTCCGGGTTCCGATGCTCGTTATCTCGCCGTACGCCAAGTCCGGCTACGTCTCGCACGTGCCATACGAGTTCGGCAGCATTCTAAAGTTCATCGAGCACACTTTCGGACTTTCGACGCTCAATACGACCGACAAGAGATCGAACGACCTCTCGGACTGCTTCAACTACGGCAGCTTGCCGCGTGCCTTCGTCCCGATCCGCACGCCGTATTCGGCGCAATACTTCCTCGAGCAGCCGATCGACGATCGATCGATCGATACCGACTATTAGGCGCCGATTGCCAAACGCGAGTTCGCCCCCGTTTACGCTGCGCGGGATCGAGCACGTCCTGCTCCTAGTGCGCGACCTCGAATCGTCGCTTGCGTTTTATCAGGACGTCCTTGGGGCTACGCTGCAGTCGCGGCTGCCCCAGTATGGTATGGCGGAGCTTCGCGCCGGGGATTCCCATATCGATCTCGTGGACGTCTCGGCGCCCGAAGGTTCGTGGGCAGTGCCGCCGATTTCCGGCGGACGCAACGTCGATCACGTCGGGCTGCGCATCAGTTCGACCGACGAAGCGGCATTGCGCGCGCATCTGTCGGAGTTCGGCGTCGAAATCGTCGAAGAGCGTTACGAAGAATCGGAGCGTGGGCGCCATCTATCGTTGTACGTCCGCGATCCGTGCGGAAACGTCATCGAACTCATGACGTAGAGTCTCAAAGAGTTCCCATTACGGTGCGCCGGTGTACCCAGGTTTATAGGGCGGTCCGATGCCGCCTTTGACGATGAGCGGGGGTCGAGGCGGTTGCGCGAAATCGAAATCGTCGCGCAGATCGCCGAGCTGCGGCTCGTCCTCGACGGCCCCTTCGCGCGGATCGGGGCGTCCGTCCGTCTTCGGGTCGATCCGCCGGCCGCCCAGAAAATCGTCTTCGATGAATTTGACGTATGCGTCGTGGCTGAGAACCTGGTGGTCGATATATCCTTTCCGCGCGTAGGCGCTGATCACGAGCGCCGGCACGCGCAAGCCATAGCCGAATGCATTGACGTTCGGCGGCGCTACGTGGTCGTAAAAGCCGCCCCAATCGTCCCAGCTCAAGAAGATTGCGGTCGAATCCCAGTACTTGCTGCGCATGACGGCGTTGATGATGCCGGCAACGTACGCCTGTCCCGTGCTGACGAGCGCGGGGGGATGTTCGCTATAACGATTGCTTGGCGTTAACCACACTACCGAAGGCAGCTTACCGGTGCGCAGATCGCTAAAAAACACCGTCGTGTCTTTGACGTTACCAAGCTCTCCGTCTTGGCGGACGTCGGTAAAAGACGGCAGCGGATTCCAAATGCCCGGCGTTCGCGCGCTCTGCGGCTTACGGTTGCAGCTGCTTTGCTCGTTTAGGCAATCCGGCTCGAGGCCATCCATGACGTAATAGGCCCACGTAACCCCTTGCGCGTGGAGCAGATAGGTTAGGTCGGTCCACGCGTAGCTCGGGCGCCCCGGTTCTTGCGGCGACGGTTGACCGGAGAGATCGCGCGGTTGATCGAGCGGCTTGAAGTAGGCGACTTCCGGCGTGCAGCTCATCGGATCGTCGATTCTCGCGCAGCTGGCCGCCCATTCGGAAACCATGTAGAGGTGCGCCGGCAGACTCCAGGATCGAATCGCCTCGAACATATGGTCCTGCAACACGAAGTTTCGGGCGTAAGCCCAATAGACCGGCAGCTCCGCTTCCGTATGGTAGCCCATGACGTTGTGCTCGTGGCCCTTGACGCTGCAGGTCGGAATGTCGGTCGGACATCCGCCGGCCCGCTTAGCGCCGCGCATCACGGCAACGAAGCCGTCCATCTTACCGCCGTCGATCGCGGCGATCGCCGAGAGCTCGCTGTGCGGCGCGCCGGTGTCTTCGTCGTTCGTGTCGTGATAGGGCGTAACGCATTCTTTTGTTTTAGGATCTGGCGAACATACTTGCGGGACGCCGTCGCGCATCGGAATGCCGTCCGCACCGGGATAGGTGCCGAAGTAACTATCGAAGGAGCGATTCTCTTGCATGACGACGATCACGTGCTTGATCTTGTGGATGCCGTCTTGCGATGAAGGCGCTTGGGCAGATACGACGTGGGGCGTGCGCAGCACGGCGACGGCGACCAAAATCAAGACGCTGAACTCTAAGGCCCGCGCTTTGCCTCGCAACATAGCCGGCATTTTCGGAAGGCACCGCGGCGCGCCTTGCATCGTCCCGGCATTTTTGCTATGGTGATGGCTCACGAAAGGAGGACGCCTATGTCTGCTCGGTACCGCGCTCGGCGCTGGGTTTCGCGTTCTCCGCGGAGGACCGTTCTCTAACAATCCGCAGTACGCGGACCTTCAGCGCCTCTCTCACGTCGACACTTTTGAAGAGAGGCTTTTTCATCATGTCTTCCCGCAAACTCCATTACCGCGTAGCCGAGGATCGCGGCGCAATGCTGGGCGTCTTGACGCCCAGCGGTCAAATCGAATCTTTTGACTGTCACCTGCCGGAACGTCCCGTCGTCGGTGACGACGTGGTGGTCGATGATTCTACCGGCCGCGTGGTCGAAATCGGTGCGCGGCAGAGCTGGATTGCGCGCGCGCGACCGAGCGGCGCGGCGCAATACGTGGCCGCTAACGTCACGACGGGTTTTATCGTAACGTCTCCGGAGCCGCGCGAGTTTTCGCCTCGGCGCGTCGTACGATACTTGATCGCGTTGCGGTCCGGCCGCGTCGATCCGGTCATCGTGCTCAATAAGTGCGACGCCGATGCGAACGTCGAGGGTCTCGTGGGCGGCTTGCGGGTTGTTGCCGCAGGTGCGCCGGTCGTGCCGATTTCCGCGCTCGATGGGACGAACTGCGAAGCGCTGGAGCCGTACGTTCAAGAGGGTGCGACCGTCGCGCTTTGCGGCTCGTCGGGCGTGGGCAAGTCGACCTTGCTCAATCGACTGCTTGGTGAAGATGCGATGCGAACCGAGAAGATGCGCGACGACGGACGAGGGCGCCACACGACGACGTCTCGCCGGCTCTTTTTACTGCCGACGGGAGCCGCGATCATCGATACACCTGGAATGCGCGCATTTTCCGCATGGGCGAGCGCTAACGACGTCGACGAGGCGTTCGCCGACGTCGAAGTGCTGGCTTGCGCGTGCCGATTTCGCGATTGCACCCACACAAGCGAGCCCGGCTGCGCCGTGCTTGCCGATGCTCGACCCGAGCGTCTGGAGCAATGGCGTAAGCTGCGTCGCGAGGCGGATTGGATTGCTTCGCGCGAAGACCCTACCCTCGCAGCGGAGCGCAAACGCCGGTGGAAGAACATCCATAAAGCGGCGCGCCAAGCGCAGCGGCTGCGTTAAAGCGGCTGCGCCGGCGCAACGCAAGCTTGCCGCGGGAGATACGATCGTGTTGCATGTATGGCTAAGCGCGGTTCTCGCCGTTTCGTCTCCGCCGGCGAGGCCGCCGGACGGTACGTATACCTATGCGATCAGTCAAGGAAAGGGGCCGGCAATCCTGACGAGCACCGTCATCGTGAAGAGCAACGGCAGCACGTTCGATGTCGTTGAGGCGGTAACTCTCCCCAACGGCGCCGACGCCACGACACTTACGACCTGGGATTCGGCTACGCTGCTACCGATTCATTACACGCTGCATCAAGGCAGCGACGTTCTGGATGCTCGGATTTCGCCCACGTCGATACAGTTTACGAGCGTGCCAGTCGCCTACACCCCGCTTGGCGGCACGAAGTATATGCTGCCTTACGAAGGTCTCAACGCTTTCCGCATGATGCTGCCGTTTGTCATCGCGGCGCACCCGGGTGCATCGTTCACGGTCGCATACTTTACCGGCTTTGCGGCCGAGCGGGCCGGGCGCGGCAGCGCAGCGCCGCAAACCGGCGGCCCCCCAGGCGACACCGTCGCGATGGTTGCGCTGGGGAGCGAACGCATCGCCGCCTGGTATAACCCGCACACCGACGTCCTCGATCGAGAGAACGTAATGCCGAGCGATGCTCGAATGCAGTTGGTACGCTACAGGCCGCATTAGGCGAGATGATCGCCCCCCATCGCCTTCCGCCTTAGGTCAATTTCGACCAGTCGCTGAGTAGTGCTATTCTCCACGCTTTTTGGCTTTTCGGGAACGATCACCCGGCGAGCGTACGTCGCAGTCGCTCTTACCGCCGTGCTGGTTAAGCACGTTATCGATCTCTTCGTCGCAACGTTCGCATTTCACAGGGCGTGGTCGCCGCTCAACTATTTGTTGCCCCTGGGCGTTCCCGTTTCAATCGGCGGCCTGGATCCTGGCGAACGGGAATTTGTGCTCTCTATGTTGGCGGTAGCGCTTCCCTTCGCGTGGGTCGGCGTTGCAATAACGGTCAAGCGTTTTCGCACGGTCGGGTGGCCACCCTGGCTATGGATCTTGTTCTTTGTTCCGATCGCTAACGTTGCTTCTTTTCTCGTCGCGGCAGCATGGCCCGAACGTACTCCGGGCGACGGAGAGGAGCGTCCCCGTTGGCTTGCGCGCCTGGTTCCTGAAGACTCATTAGGCGCCGCTACGCTTGCGGCGGTGCTTTCCGCCGCGCTCGGTGTCGGCTTTGTTGCGCTCGGAACGCGTCTCCTCACGACGTACGGCTGGGGCGTCTTTGCGGCGATTCCTTTTTCAGAGGGAGCACTAGCTGCATCATTGTACGGCGCTCACCGCCGTCGTGAATTGAACGAGAGCGTTGTTGTCGCGATGTGCGCGATGCTTCTAACGCTAGGCGCCCTGCTTGCGGTCGCCTTGGAAGGGGCGATGTGCATCGCGATGGCGGCGCCGCTTGCGCTTTTCTTAGCCTTTGTAGGCGCCCTATTTGGATACGCGCTGCAAAGCCGAGGATCGGGCGGCAGGCTAGATGCCGCGACGGTGATCGTACTGGCACTGTTGCCTCCGACCATTATGGGCGCCGAAGCGACTATGCCTCAAGACGCGTCCGTTTACACGGTTCGCTCGGAAATCGTAATTAATGCGTCGCCGATGAAGGTTTGGCGCAGCGTTATTAGTTTTCCCGATTTACCTCCTCCGACGGAGCCAGAGTTTCGTTTAGGCATCGCGTATCCCGAGCGCGCTCGAATTGCAGGGCGCGGCGTTGGCGCGGTGCGATATTGTGAATTTTCGACGGGCGACTTCGTCGAGCCGATCACCGATTGGAAGCCCGGCAGAGTCCTCGCGTTCACTGTGGCGCAGAATCCGGAGCCGATGCGAGAACTAAGCCCATACTCGGGGCTCGACACGGCGCACCTGCACGGATATATGATCTCTCGGCGAGGAGAATTCGACCTACAGCCACTCCCTGGTGGGCGAACGCTTCTTATCGGTACGACCTCGGTATCAGCATCACCTCTGGCCCGAATTCTATTGGGCGTTCTTTTCAAACGCAATCATCCACCGAATACACATGCGCGTGCTCCGGCACATTAAACGGCTCGCGGAGTCCGGCTAGAGTTCCAGAGCGAACATTCGGCACTCTCGCATTTCCGCCGATACGTTCGGATGGAGGATCGGACTGCGAGCAATGCCGAGGTTGCGGAAACCCGTCTTCTCAAAGACCCGCGCGGAGCGGCTGTTGTCGACGTCGCAGCGACCGCGAATGCGTTGCAAGGCTAGCTCTTCTTTTGAAAACGCGAGCACGGCTCGCAGCGCTTCGGGTACGATTCCCCGTCCCCAGTAGGGCTTCGAAATGATGAACCCGACTTCACCTTCGTGATCATCGATTTTCATAATCTCGATCGCTCCGATAAAGGCACCCTCTTTACGGTCGAGGATTGCCCAGAGGAAAGAATGCCCAGCTTCGAATCTGATCCTTTGCGCGTGCAGAAAAGAAATGGTCTCGGCAATGTTCGTTGCCGTTGGAAATGCCATGTAGCGTGAAGCCTCGGGGTCGGAAGCGTAACCTCGAAAGATGCTTTCCGCATCGCCCAACTCCATAAGCCGAAGACGGAGTCGCTCCGTCTCCAGCTTATAGTTCATCGCAAGCCGAAGCGCTTAGCTACAGCCGCTCGTAGCTCCGCACGAATCGCACTTTTCGCAGGCGCCGTTGCGCACCATGGTGAGCTGCCCGCATTCAGCGCACGCGTTGCCCGTGTAGCCTTTGGCCTTCGACGCATTGATTGCTTGCGTGCGTGCCAGCACTGCGACGGCGGTGCCGCCGCCGTTGGTCGCAAACCGCGGTGGCGGCGCTTCGGGTTCGGCGGTAGCGCTGGAACCTTGCGGCTGGTCGTGGCCCGGATGCAGATGCGTGCTGACGGGATGCAGCCTCTCGGCGACGCCCGCCGGGCGCATTTGCACGCCGGCCTCTTCCTCGGCGATATACTCCTCTTGCGCTTCGGGCCCCATCGCATCCATCTGCATCGACGGCTGCACGTGCGCGAGATCGTAGCGACCGAGATAGCTCACGGCAAGTTCACGGAAGATGTAATCGAGGATCGACGTCGCCATCTTGATGTGATCGTGGCCGATCACCGGACCGTTCGGCTCGAACCGCGTGAAGGTGAAGGCTTCGACGAACTCCTCGAGCGGCACGCCGTGCTGCAATCCCAGCGAAATCGCGATTGCAAAGTTGTTCATCAGCGATCGGAAGGCGGCGCCCTCCTTGTGCATGTCGATGAAGATCTCGCCAAGTTGGCCGCCTTCGTACTCGCCCGTGCGCAGGTAGACTTTGTGTCCCGCGATCGTCGCCTTTTGCGTGTAGCCGCTGCGCCGCTGCGGCATCGGGCGCCGTTTGGCGATATAGCGGTAGACGATCTTCTCGGCAATCTGCAGCGGCGTCGTGAAGGGCTGCTGAGCGGCCATTGCTTCGGGCTCGTCGGCGTCGCCGCCAAAGTCGTAACTGGCCGCGAGTGGTTGCGAGAGCTTCGAGCCATCGCGATAGAGGGCAACGGCTTTGATCATCCGCTCCCACGAGTAGCGATAAGCTTCTTTGACGTCGGCGATCGTTGCTGTCTGCGGAAGATTGATCGTGTTGTGGTTGACGATTCCGTTACCGACAAAGGCATGAGTCTCGGGGACAGAAATATCGTATACGGCTTGAGTCTCCCGCGTCGGCCACATACTCGACCGGACTAAAATGAAGATTGCTATTGACGACTTCGTCCAGCCACGACGGAAGCTCGATTAGCTCGCTTAACTTGCGAAGCGTTTCCCAAGATACGTTCTTCGTCCTCGGGTCGAGTAAGTACGTATGATTGCCACGGATCCTCGTGCCTTGCACTCGTTTGCCGCCATGTGCCTTCGGAATGAGTTCGTAGAGTTGACGTCCCGAGAGCCCCGGAATTACATCCGCCGTGCTTTGACTAAACTCTCTTGATAGGAGTGTCCACTGCCGCGCAAGCTTGGCGGCCTCCGGAAACTGAACCAGCGCCAAGAGCTTCTGGGCCTGTCTTCCGCCGGCATAAACCTCTCCATACGACTTTCCGTTTTGCTTGTTATACTTTTCGATGCGGCTGTGGACGACCCCGAGGTTTGTGAGGACGGATTGCAGATCATCGAGCAGGGATGCCGAGTCGAGGCAGATCGCCCACTTGCACGACTCTGCGGTCGTGACATACGCGTCCAGGAATAAGCCGGTCAGAAACGCGAGGACGTGGTCTTTGGGCGAGCGGAGCACTGCATCGGGGATTCGTTTGTGTCGCGCCCGCGATCCGCACCCGAGATACTCTAAGAACTCCACGAGAGTCTTGGATGCGAATGTGATCCCGGGGCACTTCTCATGTTGTCTGACGATTTTCCCCTCGATGCCAAATACGGAACGTGCAGCGTTCGCAACTCGGTGAAGAACGTCGTCTGAGGCGTTCGTGATTACGACGGTATAGTTGAACGCGATGTGTGGCCTTCGGCTTGCGTAGGCTCCAAGGAAGAAGGCCAGGTCCGAGGTCATCTGTTCGGGCACGCGGATAGCTTTTTGCGAGCCATGTGGTGGACTCGCGGAAAAGTCTTGGAAGCGCGCGGGGCGGCGAGACCACATATCGTCTCCATACTGAACCGCTACGTGCTCGCCGGGCTCGATCTCCGACAAATAACGCCACGCAAGTCCCGTGTCGCTGCAAACCAACACTCGATGATTCGGCGTGCCGCGGATCCGGTGTCCAGATTGCAGGCGCACTTCGCGAACGTCGCGAGCGCCGCCGTAATAGAAGGCGTCGGTGGATTTCGAACCGCCGAGCGAGGCGACGGTCCTCTCGTACGCGCGGAAGCTATCCTCGGCTTCTCCTTCGTGGAGCGCGCGGATTCGGACAAGGCCATCCTCCGTCGTCAGCAAGGTGTTGCCGACAACGCACTTGCTGATTGCACCGCTCACCCAGGGTTGTGCAGCCGCCATCATATCGACGTGCGCGAGCGGACGAATGTATCGCGTGCCGTACTTACCGCACGGCGTCGCGCAATCGAAAACGGAAAGGTGCTCGTCGTTCAGATACGGCGCGCCTTCGACGGTCATTCGGCCGCAGATATGAGCCGACGCCTCCTCAATCTGCCGCGACGTAAAGCCGAGGCCGTCGCGTAATATCGAGAAGCTCCAATCGTTGAGCTGCTCTTCGGTAAGCCCGAGCTTTTCTTTGCAGAAGTCCTCGCCTAAAACGAACTTGTTGAAGACGAACGGGAGTTCGAATGCGCTCGGCAAGGCCGCCTCCACGCGCGCGATGGCATCGTCGTCAAAGCCCCTTGCCCGCAGCGTCGCGCGGTTGATGTGAGGCGCCTCTTCGAGCGTCCCCGTACCCTTGGCATACGTTTCGATCGCGTCGATCTGCTCTTGATTGTACCCGAGTTTGTGGAGCGCGGCATCGACAGACTGATTGACGATCTTGAAATACCCGCCGCCGGCGAGCTTCTTGAATTTGATCAGTGCGAAATCCGGCTCAATCCCGGTCGTATCGCAATCCATCACAAGCCCTATGGTGCCAGTCGGCGCTGTGACGGTGACCTGCGCGTTCCGGAAGCCGGCGACCTCGCCGATCGAAAGCGCTTCGTCCCAAGCTTTTCTCGCGAGCGCCCAAGTCTTCTGGGTGAACAGCGTCGGCATGTACGTTACTGGCTTGACGGTGAGGTTCTCGTACTCGCCGGGATCGGACGCATAGGCGGCGCGACGGTGGTTTCTGATTACGCGAAGCATCGGCTCCCGATTCGCCTCGAACCGTGCAAATGGTCCCAACTTCTGAGCCATCTCGGCGGACGTACGGTAAGCCATGCCTGTCAATAGTGAGTTGATCGCGCCGCACCAGCCGAAACTTTCCTCGGAGTCGTATGGCAAGCCCATTCGCATGAGGAGCGTTCCTAGGTTTGCATAACCTAGGCCGAGAGTGCGGTAGCCATGATTCTTCTCGGCGATACGCCTCGACGGCATTTGCCCCATTGCGACCGAAATCTCTAGCGTCGTCGTCCAAGTTCGAGCGGCATCGCAGAAGCGCATCGCATCGAAGTTGCCGTCGTCGCCAAGAAACTTTACCAAGTTCAGACTAGCTAAATTACACGCTGTGTCATTTATAAAGACATATTCTGAACAATTGTGGACGCGCAAACCGTTTGCGACGAAATGATGCGTATCGGGTTCCGTTAGGTCGAAGACGGGCGCCTCGCCGATCGCTTCGAGGGATGCAAATTCATCGGTCATACGATCGGCGTAGCAAGATACAAGATAATTGAGGTTGTTAAGAGCCCGCGCTTTATCTGAAGCCGGATGGAAACCGATTTCGCGTTCAAACATACGTCGCGATGAGCGAGAGATTCGCAGAGAATGCATTTGCACGACGTTATATTCCGCGAAACCACCCTTGCCGTCCGGGCAGTTGCTAAGCAGTTCGACGCGGCGGTTAGTATAAAGCTTAGATTTGACGCCAAATGACAGCAGCAGATGGGCAACCTGCTTTAACAGTGGAAGCGAGCACGAGTCAAGTGAAATATATTGCGATTTGGTACCATAATTGGCGACGGTTCCGTCAGCTGTGAAGAGCCCTCGCAAGACGTTTGACGTAGCTTGACGATCGAGCCGATAAATAGCATCAGTGAAGCGCTTTTGCGCGCTGCCGCCATCAAGGATTGCATACCTGGAAAATAGTTCAACTATGCGGCCGTTGCCGGTAGAAACGCGAGAGCCCGTCCCCTTCGGCGGCACCGTAACGGCCGTCGGCCTACGGCTGCGACCGTCGTCGTAGTAGCCGGCCTTCGCGTGATTTATCCCGCGCGCGACGTCAGCAAGCACTGGAGCCTCGTCAGTATGCATGGTGAGCATAAGCAGCGGCCTTCCGGCACGTGAGATGCAGCCGTCTCCAACTGCCGCGCCGATACCGAACGCGATTCGCTCGTCCAGCCAAACTGGCCCGAAGCCCGAACCGGCTAACGCTACTCTGTCGCCTGGTTGCAAATCGCGCGCGGGTACGTCGCCGCGATTCTCGGTCCAGACGCGGTGATCAGCGGTTAACTCGAGTTCGTAGCCGCTCTTTGTTATTAGCCGGTACACCGGTTTTGTTCCGGTAGGGAAGATGCTAGTAACAAGATGCGGCTTGCCGCCCGCGCCCGTCACAAAGGCGGCTTTGCCAACCAAATCAGCGATGCGTTGAGGGCCATCGGCCGTTGCGACGAGGGTCTCCCCAGTTACGCACGGGTTAGTTGCGTTAATGCGTTCGTCGTTCGCACATGTATGCCACTCTTGAATCGTGTCGTCGAACTGTAAGCCGGGATCGGCAGACTGCCAGGCGGCTACGCCGATCTGTTCCCATAAATCACGCGCTTTAATGCGTTTAACGACATCGCCGGTCGTACGGGCCGTCAAAAGCCAGTCGTCGTCGCGATCGATAGCTTCGAAGAAGCCGTTCGTTAATCGAACGGAATTGTTCGAGTTCTGGCCCGAGACGGTAACGTAGGCCTCGGAATCCCACGCCGTGTCGTACTGCTCGACTTCGATGCGAGTATAACCCTGGCGAGCGTAATCCAGCGCGCTCTGTGCAGCGCCGGACGGCACGCCGGCAGCTAATCGCTTCGCGAATCGCATGGCGCAGCGCAACGTTTAAAGCCGGGTCGAAGCGCGCGTGCTCGGGAACGCGCGTGTCGTGCGCGGCCGAAATGACGGCGTTGAGCTGTTTTTCAAAGATGCGCGAGCCGATCACGAGATCGGCTACCTTGCGTTCCTCCCGAACCTTCCAATTGACGAACTCTTCGATATCCGGATGATCCGCATTGAGAACAACCATTTTTGCTGCGCGACGCGTTGTGCCGCCCGATTTAATGGCGCCGGCAGCGCGATCGAAAACCTTGAGAAACGACATGAGGCCGCTCGACGTGCCGCCGCCCGTAAGCTTTTCACCGGCGGCGCGAAGCTTGGAAAAGTTAGCACCCGATCCGGAGCCACCCTTAAAAATGCGCGCTTCACGGACGATGCCATCGAAAATGCCGCCTTCGTTGACGAGATCGTCGTCAATGCCAAGGATATAGCACGCCGAGACTTGCGGAAAAGTGAACGTATCCGGTGACGGCCGTGAAACTCCATCGGGATCGACATGCCAATGACCTTGCGGCGGTCCGGAAATGCCGTACGCCCAATGCAAGCCGGTATTAAACCATTGTGGCGAATTTGGCGCGCCGATTTGGCGCGCGAGCATCGCACACATTTCGTCGTAGTATATCTGCGCGTCGTTTTCGGAATCGAAGTAGCCGTGCTTCCAGCCCCAATACGTCCAGCAGCCCGCCATTCGATTGAAGACCTGCCGCGCGTCGCGCTCCGGACCGAACTGCTCGTCGCGGGGCAGCGCCGCAAGCGCGGCCTCAACGACGCTCGAGCGTTGGAGCCACTCGGGCACCCCCTCCTCGGCCACCCGCGCGGTCGCCTTGGGCACTCCCGCCTTTCGGCAATACTTCTGGGCAAGGACGTCGACCGCGACCTGACTCCAGGTCGACGGCACCATGACATCCTTTGCCTCGAAAATCACCGAACCGTCGGGGTTGACGATCCGAGACGTGCGCGACTCAAAGGTCAAGCCGGCATAGGGATCACCAGCAGTAGAATAGGTACGCGTAAACTTCATGCGCAAGCTCCTCGCAATATCGAACACACGTTCGCATCTGACGGGTTTCTACGGCGTGATTCGAATACCTATTGTGCCATATCGAGCCGTTAACCACAAGATATTGGGGTCGGACTTGAAATCCTTGTGCACAGACTGTGGCCGAGTGCCCCAAATCGGTGGATAGAATGGCTTGGACTAAGCGAGCGGGTGCAGGGTATGTGGACAGCTCCGAGGATACGGGGGATAACCGGTACAAGGCAGACGCATGTTGGGACCGGATCGCTTCGCCCCGCGGCTACACGACGTACCCCACGAGGAGCTCGAAGCGGCCGGCATTCGAGGCCTCATCATCGATCTCGACAACACGCTGCTCGGCTTTCGGGAGACGGAGCTCGCCCAGGAGCACCTGGAGTGGGTCGCTCGGCCCGCGAACGCGGTTTTCGCATCGCGATGCTCTCGAATAACTTCTCCGAGCGGGTCACCACGCTGGCCGCTCAGCTGCAGGTCGCGTGCTTCCCGAACGCGCTCAAGCCCCTGCCCTTTGGCTTTTTGCGCGCCAAGCGCTGCCTTCAGCTTCGTCGTCACGAGATTGCGGTCGTAGGCGACCAGCTTTTTACCGATGTTTTGGGTGGTAAGCTCTGCGGTCTCTACACGATTCTTACCGAGCCGATCGAGCTCAAAGACTTCCCCATCACGCGAATTTTCCGGTTCTTTGAGTGGTTGATGCTGCCCGAGCGCCGTCAATGAAGCTCGCTCTGATCGGCGACCCGGTCGAGCATAGCGCGAGTCCGCGCGCTGCATCGCGAGTTCTTGGAAGAAGCCGAGCTCGACGGAAGCTACGTGCCGATTCGGGTTCCGCGCGGCGAAGGGGGCGCCGCGATTGGGCGTCTGCAAGCCGAGGGATACGTTGGCTGCAACGTCACGTATCCATTAAAAGAAGAGGCATTCGCTGCGTGCGGCACGCTCACCGAAGAAGCGCGACGCGCGCATGCCGTCAATACGATCTTCTTTGGGCGCGCGATCGTCGGCACGAATACCGACGGCATCGGCGCGCGCACGGCAATCGAAACGCTGCTCGACGAGCCGATTGCGCTCAAGCGCGTCGGCGTTCTCGGTTACGGTGCGACCGCGCGCGCAATTCTTGTAGAAATGCAAGAAAACGACGCGTACGTATTTCTTTGGGGGCGCAACGCCGAGCGGGTGCGCGAGACCTGCCGCGAGTTCGAAGCGCGTCCATGGCCGGAACGCAATCCGCCCGAGATCGTCATCAGCACGCTTCCGCCGCAGGCCGAGCTTCCCGAGATGCTGCAAATCGCTTTACGCAGCCCCGATCTAGTGATGGACGCGAACTACGGCGTTCGCGCGACGCTGGGAGAGAGGCTCGGTCGCGAAGTCGTGGCGGGCGACGCGATGCTCGAAGCGCAAGCGCGCGCGAGCTTCGACTTTTGGCTCGCGCATCTCGACCGAGTCGCCGGCACTTAATGGCGGATGTCTGCGCCGCTTCGGAGAGGGAGGGATTCGAACCCTCGAGAGGCTTGTCACCTCTGCTCGCTTTCCAAGCGAGTGCCTTCAACCGCTCGACCACCTCTCCCCAATCGACTGCGTCGATTGAGGGCCCCGATCACTCCAAGAGGCGCTACGCACGCGTTGCGTGCTGCGCGCCCCCCAGCGGCAGAGCCGCTGGGGCCCCCACTCTCGGCTACATAGTTGCGGTGCTGACTAGCGCGCTCCTCGTCGGAGCGGCGCCCGAAACGACGCGACGGCATCCTGCTGCCGGCCATTACAACGTACCGAACGTCTACGTGCAGACTTCGGTTGCGGCCGGCACGGGCGCGAACGCGCTTGCAAATCCCGGCTTTGAAAGCGGAAAAATCGACAGCGGGTGGTTTCAGTGCGGTGACGTGCCTGCATATGCAATGGCTGCGCATCCATACGGCGGCGCGTACGACGAATATTCGGGCACGCTCAACGGCAAGGGAGAGCCTTTGGGGAATTCGGGCGTCTGCCAGCGCGTGCTGATCCCCGCAGGCGCCGTGTTGACCGCGCAGCTCTATCAACTTTCAAACGAAGGCGGCTCGACGTTTGCCTATCAAGAAGCCGATCTGGTGGACGATCGCGGCTACGTCGTGCTCAATCTCTTCAAGAGCACCACTGACAAAGCGGCGTGGGTGCTGGGGCGGTGGAACCTCGCGGCATATGCTGGGCACACTTACTGGCTCTACTTTGGGGTTCACGGCGACGGTTATCCGAATGCGTCGACGCAGCAGTTCGTCGACGACGTGACCTTAGCGAGCTCCGGCCGCGGGCGGGACGAAGTAAGGGCCGGCCGCCCTCCATCGCGAATAACGCGCCATGCAATCGCCCGACCCACGATTGGATCCCGAACGTTTCCAGGACCGCGAAGAGCGGCGGCTCGCGCCGATGCTCTTTTGGATCGGCCTTGGCATTGGGGTTGCCGCGCTTGGCGCGACGCTCGCCTACGTCTCACTGCGAATTGCTGCCGCGCAACGGCGCGATGATCCAACGACGCAGCGAATTCAACAGCTCATCGACGAAGCGAACTCGTTGCTGAAAGCGCTTGACGACCAAAGACACAGCGCCTAACGCAGTCCCGGCGCTTCGCAACGGCGCCGAACTCGAGCTCGCGTTCACCGATCTGCTCGCTAACGGTCAAGGCGTCGGCCGCGCCGCCGGCATCGTCGTCTTTTGCTTCGGCCCACTGCCCGGCGAGCTTGCGCGCGTACGCGTTACCGAGGTCAAGCAGCGATATGCCGTCGCCGAAAAGCTCGAGATTCTGCGCGAAACGCCGCAGCGAGCGGATCCGTTCTGTCCCGTCTTCGGACGCTGCGGCGGCTGTCAAATCCAACATCTGAGCTATCCGGCGCAGTTAACCTGGAAACGCGATGTCGTTCGCGAGACGATGCATCGTATCGGCGGAATCGAAGATCCGAACGTGCGCGAAACGATCGGCGCAACCGATCCGCGCGCGTATCGTAACAAGATGTCGCTCGTCGTCGATGCGAGCGCGGATCCGCCCGCGCTCGGCTTCTACCAGCAGCGCACGCACGAGGTCGTTGCGATCGACGGGTGTCCGGTCGTCGCGCCGCTGCTCGACGCGCTGCTGCGCCGTCTCGATGCACTGCGCGGCACGGAATCGGTAAAGCTTGCGCTGCGCGAAGCGCGTCATCTGATCGCGCGCGCTTCGAGCGTTACGAATGAAAGCGTGCTGACGATTACGACGGCGCGGCGCTCCGAGGCCGTAGCGCGCGCGGCGCACGATCTCCGGCGCGAGATTCCGGGGCTCGCCGGCGTCACGAACTCGTTCGATCTTTCGAATGAAAACGCCATTCTCGGCCGGCGCCATCGAGTGCTTGCCGGACGTGGTGAGATCGAAGAGAGCATCGGCGGCGTCCGCTACCGCGTCTCCCCGGCTTCGTTCTTTCAAGTGAACGTAGAAATGGTGGGGCGCATCTTCGACACGTTGGAACCGTGGCTGCAGGGAGCGCGTCGAATCGTCGATCTCTATTGTGGAGTCGGAACGTTTTCGCTCTTCTTCGCAAAGTTTGGCTGTCGTATCTACGGCATCGAGGAGAACGCGGTTGCCGTCGCCGAGGCCGTCGCTAACGCGCGTCTGAACGAACTGCACCAATCGACGCGCTTTACGGCCGGGCGAGTCGAGCGCCTTGCGGAGACGCTTCGCGGCGCGTTGCGAAAGAGCGACGTCGTTTTTCTCGATCCCCCGCGCAAGGGTTGCGACGAGACGACGCTGGCGCAGATCGCCGATGCGCGCGTTCGCAACGTTTGGTACCTCTCGTGCGACCCCGCAACGCTGGCGAGGGATTCCAAGTTCTTGGTGGCCAAGGGCTACCGGCTCGACAGCCTTCAACCATTCGACATGTTCCCGCAGACGGGGCACGTCGAGACGCTTGCCCGCCTGGAGTACTCGTAAACTTGTCTTCCGATCGAATCGATATTCGTTACGTCGCGACGCTCGCTCGCCTCGCCTTGACCGATGAAGAGGTCGAGACCTTCGGCCGTCAGCTCGGCGATTTGCTCGGTCACGCAAACCGGCTCGCCGAGCTCGATATCGAGAGCGTCCCCGCGACCGCGCAGGTGGTTGAATCGCGCAACGTGATGCGCGAAGACGAGCTGCGGCCGTGTCTGGATCGCGAACGCGTTCTATCGCAAGCGCCGCAGCGGCAGGGTGCATTTTTCCGCGTGCCCCGGATCATCGCGGAGTAGCGCGGATGCGCAACGAGTTCGTCACGCGCAGCGCCGCCGAAATTGCGGCGGACGTGCGGTCGCGCCGAACGAGCGCCGCCGAAGTGGTCGAAGCGACGCTGGCCCAGGTGGAGGCGGTTGACGGCCGTGTCGGCGCTTATCTCAGCGTGCTTGCCGAGATGGCGCGCGCACACGCCGTACGCGTCGACGAGCGAGTCGCAGCCGGCGAGCAGCTTGCGCTTGCGGGCGTGCCGCTCGCCGTAAAAGATAATATGTGTTTGGACGGAACGCGCACGACATGCGGCAGCAAGATCTTGGAAGAGTGGGTCGCACCGTACACCGCAACCGCGGTAGCGCGAATGCTCGAGGCCGGCGCAATCCCGATCGGCAAGGCCAACTGCGACGAGTTCGCGATGGGCAGCTCGTGTGAAAATTCGGCGCTCGGGATTACCCGCAATCCGTACGACCTAGCTCGCGTGCCGGGCGGCTCGAGCGGCGGCTCCGCCGCAGCCGTTGCCGCGTACGAAGCGGCGATCGGCATGGGGAGCGATACCGGGGGTTCGATTCGCGAGCCGGGCGCGTTCTGCAATCTCGTGGGATTCAAGCCGACCTATGGCCGCGTGTCGCGCTACGGACTGATTGCCTTTGCGTCGAGCCTCGACCAGATCGGCCCGCTGACGCGCAGCGTCGAAGATGCCGCGCTCGCATACGATGCGATGGCCGGTTACGATCCAATGGACGCAACCTCGATCGATCGGCCGGTCGAGCGCACTGCCGGCTCGCTGCGCGAGGATTTGCGTGGCCTTCGGATCGGCATCGTGCGCGAGTTCGACACCAAAGCGCTCGGCGACGAGCTCGACGCCGTCTATCGTAGCGCCTACCGGAACCTCGAGCGCCTGGGAGCCGAGCTGGTCGACGTGACGCTGCCGACTGCCGATTATGGGGTTGCAACGTATTATTTGATCGCTCCGGCCGAGTGTTCGTCGAACCTGGCGCGTTTCGACGGCGTCCGCTACGGGTTGCGGGTCGAGGGGAACGACGTCCGCACGATGTACGAAAAAACGCGCGCTGCCGGTTTCGGGGCCGAAGTGAAGCGGCGCATTCTCATCGGCACCTACGCGCTCTCGAGTGGCTACTACGATGCGTACTATATTCGCGCCCAAAAAGCCCGAACGCTCATCGCGCGCGATTTCGATGTGCGCATTCGCGCAATGCGATCTCATCGCGTGCCCGGCGGCGAGTTGTCCCGCTTTCGAGTTCGGCGCGAAGAGCGATCCGTACAGTATGTATTTGATGGATTACTACACGATCCCGATGGCGCTTGCGGGCCTGCCCGCGCTCTCGGTACCCTGCGGCTGGAATACGCCGGCCGGCGGAAGTCTACCGATGCCGCTCGGATTGCAGTTCGCCGCACCGCTCTTCGAAGAGCGGCTGCTGCTCGGAGCCGCGCATGCTTACGAGCGCGCGACCGGCCACGCGCGCGCGCACGAGCCCGGCGTCGGAAGGAGTGCGTGCGTGAGCGTTACGTACGAGGCCGTTATCGGCATCGAATGTCACGTCGAGCTCAAGACGCGAACGAAAATGTTCTGCGGCTGTGCGAACGAGTTCGGCGGCGAGCCCAATACGAAGGTTTGCCCCGTCTGCCTTGGGATGCCTGGCGCCCTTCCGGTTCCCAACGCCCGTGCAATCGAGCTGATCGTCGCGACGGGCCTCGCTTTCGATGCGGAAATCCCCGGCTTTTCGAAATTCGATCGGAAGAATTATTTCTATCCGGACATGCCGAAGGATTACCAGATCTCGCAGTACGATATGCCGCTGACCCTCGGCGGAGCGGTAAAATATTGGCTCGAGGACGGCACGATGAAAGAATGCCGTCTCACCCGGATCCATCTCGAAGAGGACACCGGAAAATCGACGCACGCGGGTTCGGGCGACGGGCGGATCGCCGGCAGCTCCTATTCGTTGGTCGATTTCAATCGCGCGGGCGTGCCGTTGATGGAGTGTGTCTCCGAGCCGGAGCTGCACTCGGCGCAGGAAGCAATCGCGTACCTCGAATCGCTTCGCCGCACGCTGCTGACGCTCGGCGTGAGTGACGTGAAGATGGAGGAAGGCTCGCTGCGCTGCGATGCCAACGTTTCGATCCGCCCGTCCGGCGCTGCGCAGCTTGGGACGAAGACCGAGATCAAGAACATGAATTCGTTTCGGTCGGTGGAGCGCGCGATCGAAAGCGAGATCGCGCGGCAAATCGAAGTGATTGCCGGCGGCGGCCGCGTCGTGCAGGAGACGCGCGGATGGGACGAGATCAAGGGCGACACGCATCCGATGCGCAGCAAAGAAGAAGCGCACGATTACCGCTATTTCCCCGATCCCGATTTGGTGCCGTTGGAGATCGCGCCCGACGAGGTTGCGCGGCTGCGCGCGACACTACCGACGTTGCCATGGCAGCGCTTCGAGCAATACACGCGCGAGTACGGTCTCCCCGCGAAACCGGCGACCCAGCTCATCGAGAACCTTTCGCTCGGCGAGTATTTCGATCGAGTGGTCGGCGCCAGCAAGAATCCGCAGCAATCGAGTAACTTCGTGTTGGGCGAACTTTCGCGCCTGGCCAACGAGACGGGCGTCGCCGTCGCGGACTCAAAAGTCGCGCCCCGAGACGTTGCCGAGCTCATTGCGCTCGTTGACGGGAAGCGCGTCAACTCGAAGATCGCCAAGGAGCTGCTTGCGCGCATGTGGGCGGGTGCCGGCTCTCCCGCCGCGATCGTCGAGCGCGAAGGGCTCGCGCAAACGAGCGATCCTGGAGAGCTCGAGCGCTTCGTCGACGAGGCTCTCAGCTGCGAACCCGAAAGTCGCCGCTGAGTATAAGGCGGGGAAAGCCAACGTTATGGGATTCCTCGTCGGTCAGGTGATGAAGGCCTCGCGCGGAAAAGCCGATCCGAGCCTGGTCAACGAGTTACTACGGAAGAAACTCTGCTAGTCGACGACCGCACGCTCGAGGCTCTCGATTTTGCCGCCGTCCGCGATCGCGTCGTCGCGGCGACTCGGACGGAACGGGGCCGGTCGTATGCTCGCGAGCTCGTACCCTATGCGGACTTCGAGCGCGTGCGCGGCGAGCAGCTTCGAACCGAAGCGCTTCGCTCGCTCATTGTCGCATCGGATCTTCGAATCATGCCGGCGCGCGAAACTTCGGAACTGACCGACGCGGCGAGCGTCGGAGCGGACGCTCGCGCCGAGCGACCTACGCTCGATCGGGGACGCGCTTGCGTCTTCGGGCGCGGCTTATAGCGCCGTTCGGGAACACCCCGACCTTGCCGGTGTCGTAGCGCCATACAGGCCGCTTCGCGAGCTCGCGCGTTCAATCATCAACGCTATCGACGAGCGCGGGACGGTGCTCGATCGCGCATCCTCGGCGTTGGGAAGAATTCGTCGCAGTCAGACGCAGGCGCACGGCGACGCACGCGATCGGGTCGGCGCAATCCTCTCGTCGGCCAAGTACGCAAAAGCAATTCAAGACCGCATCGTCACCATTCGGAATGGACGCTTCGTCATTCCGATCAAAGCGGAGTTCGCCGGCGCGCTGCCGAGCATCGTGCACGACACCAGCGCGAGCGGCCAAACGCTCTTCGTCGAACCCCTTGCGGCGCTGGAGGCGAATAACCGCGTGCGCACGCTGCAGATCGAAGAGGAGCGCGAAATCCAGCGCATTCTCGAGTCGCTCTCTCGAGAGGTCGGCGCGCACGCCGCGCAAGTTGATGCCGACGTCGAAGTGCTCGCGCAAGTCGATTTGCTCGCGGCCAAGGCCGAGGTCTCCGTCAAAACGGAGAGCATCGTTCCGGAGCTGAGCGAGGACGCCGTGTTGGCGATCGAGCGCGGACGCCATCCGCTCTTGGGCGAGCGAGCCGTCGCGCAATCGCTGCACGTCGACGACCAGACCCGGCTCTTGGTCATCAGCGGGCCGAACATGGGCGGCAAGACCGTCGCGCTCAAGATGGCCGGCCTCTTTCTCGCAATGACTTACGCGGGGATGCAAATTCCCGCAGCCGCTGCATGCGTGGGCCGCTTCGAGCGCGTGCTTGCCGACATCGGTGACGAGCAGTCGGTCGTGGCGAATGCATCGACCTTTTCCGCGCACTTGGAACGGATGCGCGAAGTGCTCGACGGTGCCGGCGGACGCACGCTGGCGATCGTCGACGAGATCGGCGGGGGCACCGAGCCGACTGCGGGAGCGGCGCTCGCGATCGCCATCTTGGAGCGATTGTTGCACGTCGGGGGCGCGTGCCGTCGTCTCCACGCATTCCGTGGAGCTCAAGCTTTTTGCGCATTCAACGGCCGGCGTCGCCAATGCGAGCGTGCGGTTCGATCCGCGCAGCTTCGCGCCGACGTTCGAGCTCGACGTCGGGACGCCCGGACAGTCGCTGGCATTTCCGCTCGCGCTGCGAATGGGAATCGATCCTCAGATCGTCGAGCGCGCCGAAACGCTGCTCGAGCGGCGCGAGCGCGATTATGAAGCAGCCTTGGCCGAGCTCGCGCTGCGAAGCAGCGAGCTTCGCGACGAACGCACGAGGCTCGAGGAAGAGCGCCACGACGTTGCGAGCGCGCGAGAAACGGCGCGCCGCGAGCGCGACGAGCTCGATGCCGAGCGGCGCCGTTTTGCGATACGCGCGGAAGAGCGCCTCCAGCAGGGGCTGCGCGATTTCGTCAGCGAGCTTCACGGTCGCAAGGTCACCCGCTCGCAAACCAAACTGCTCGGCGACACGATCGACGCGATGCGCCGCGAGCTCGGCGTACGGCCGCGCATCGAGAGCGAAACCGACGGCGGCACGTTTTCGCCCGGCGATCGCGTGCGCATCTTCTCGTTGAATCAGGATGGAACCGTCGTCGAAGATTGGGGTGAAAGGTTGCTCGTCGCGATCGGTTCAATGAAGACGACGGTGGAAAGAAGCGACGTCCGCCGCGAAGCGCACGCGGTAAAGCGCGCGCCGAACCTCCGGCAAGCAAGCCGATACGCGGATGATGGCGACGCAACGCTCCCATGCCGAGCTCGACGTTCGCGGAAAGCGTTATGCAGAGGCGGAACCGCTGGTCGAACGATGGCTCGACGATGCACTGCTCGCCGGGAATACTCCACTGCGATTGATTCACGGCAAGGGTACCGGCATGCTCGGGCGAGGTTTGCAGGAGTACTTGCGCGGCCATGCCGCAGTCAAGAGCGTCCGCTACGGCAGCGAAGAAGAAGGGTCGACCGGCGTCACGCTCGTCGAACTGCGCACGTGAGCGCCGCTGCCGCCGATCTGCTCGAGGGCTTCGATCACGTCGAAACCGTTGCAGATTTCGAGGAGCGCCTGAAGATCGGGCGCCCGCTGCGCGTCAAACTCGGCATCGATCCGACGAGCCCCGATCTCCATTTGGGCTTTATGGTGGTGCTGCATCAACTTCAACGTTTCGCGCAGGCCGGCCACCGCGTAATTCTGATCATCGGCGACTTTACGGCTCGGATCGGCGACCCCAGCGGCCGCAACGTGACCCGGCCGCAGCTTACCCGCGACGAGATCGAGGCGAATATGCAAACCTACCTCGATCAGGCGAGCAAAGTTCTCGATCTCGAGCGCATCGAGGTGCGCCACAACTCCGAGTGGCTCGATCCGCTCTCGCTCGCCGATCTCGTCAAACTGCTCGCAAAGACGACCGTCGCCCAAATGCTCGAGCGCAACGACTTCCACGAACGGTACGAGGGCGGCGTGCCCATTTCGCTGCACGAGTTTCTCTATCCGGTGGCGCAGGCGTACGATTCGGTGGCGATCGAAGCCGACGTAGAGCTTGGTGGAACCGATCAGCTCTTCAACCTGTTGCTGGGCCGTCAATATCAGCGCGAGTTTGGCCAGCCTCCGCAAATTTGCGCGACGGTTCCCTTGCTCGTCGGTCTGGACGGCGAGAAAAAAATGAGTAAGTCGTTGGGCAACTACGTCGGCGTGTCGGAATCGCCAACCGACCAGTTCGGCAAGCTCATGAAGATCCCCGACGAGCTCATCGGCACCTACGCCCGTTTAGCGGCATTTCGTCCACGCGCTGATGCCGAACGCCTGAGTGCCGAAATCGCAGCCGGCCGCGCGAATCCGATGGAGGAGAAGAAGCGCGTTGCCGAAGATATCGTCGCTCGTTACCACGGCGACTCGTCAGGCAAAGGCTGCACGCGAATACTTCGAGCGAACCGTTCAACGCCGCGAGCTGCCGACCGAAAATCTCGCCGAGGTCGCGTGCCGGCGATTGCAGAGCGCGTCGCCGAGCTTTTGGTGAGGGTCGGTTTTGCCGAGAGCCGGCGCGCGGCGGAACGTCTCATCTCGGGAAATGCCGTGAAAATCGACGGCGAGCCCGTGCGCGATGCCAATGCGCCGTGGAGCGCGACCCAGCCCGTCGTTCTCTCGGTCGGATCGCGCCGCTTCGTCCGCGTGCTGCCCCCCGCGAAAAGCCTAGAGCAGGGCGGCGAGCGAACGGATGTCGTTGCGCTAAAGATGTAGCGCGTCTTGCAGTATTCGCACGTCGCTTCGTTGCGATCGCGTTCTTGCGTGAGTTGTATGAGCTCGTCGGCGCCCAGACCCCATCAGCACGGCCTCGACTTTCGTCCGATTGCACCGGCACGCGAAACGAACGTCCACGGCGTCGTGCGAACGAAGCTCCATGTCGCCGGCCAGTTCGTGAAGCAGCGCTTCGGGGTCGTTGCGCTCGACGATGATCTGCGTGACGGGACGCATTTGCGTCGCTCGCGATTCCAAGCTTGCCAATGCGCGTTCGTCGGCTCCGGGCAGCGCCCGTGCAATTATTCCGCCGGCCGCGACGACGCCGTTTGGATTCGCGAGCACACCCAGGGCGACGACACTTGGAATCTGTTCCGACTGGGCGAGGTAGAGCGCAAGATCTTCGGCGATTTCTCCCGACTCGATCGAGACGACGCCGACGTATGGTTGTCCGACGTCGCTCGATCGCGTGACCTGCAGCGAACCGGTGCCGACTGCCGCCGCGACGTTGAACTTCCCGCGAGGGTCGACGGGCAGCTCGACCTGACCGTTTCTTGCGTAGCCGCGCGCGCCGATGATCCGATCGCCGAGCAGCCACGCATCGGCCGCCAGCGTCCCGAGCGGCCCGTTTCCGGCGATCTGCAGCGAGACGCGTTCGTTACGCTTTCAAGCCGGCGGTGAAAAGAGCGGCGCCCGTGGTAAGGCGTCCGACAGCCGCCGTCGCCGTGGGCCAAAGGTCGTGACGGTCGCGAATCTCAGCGACGAGCTCCGTCGTGACCGCAGCGACGAGCGCGATTCCGGCATCGAGATTCGATGCGGCAACGAGTTTGTCGGGCATGAGCGCCACTGGGCCGGAGGCCCGCGCTTTTCCTTTAAAGAAGCGAGCGACGATGCGCGTTTTGGTTTTGCACGGACCGAACCTTAACTTGCTTGGCGAGCGCGAACCTGCCGTCTACGGAACGCAAACGCTCGCGGAGCTCAACGAGTCGATTTCCGCGGCCGCGCAAGAGCTCGGCGTCGAACTGCGCTGCGAACAGCACAACGCCGAAGGGGCGATCATCGACGCGCTGCAGGCGGCGCGCAGCCGATACGAAGGCGTCGTCATCAATCCGGGCGCCTACGCCCACTACTCGTACGCGATTCGCGACGCGATCGCTGCAATCGGAGTTCCAACGATCGAGGTGCATCTCTCGAACGTCGCGGCGCGTGAACGCTTCCGGCACGCGAGCGTTACTGCCGCAGCCTGTCGCGGCGTCATCAGTGGTTTCGGCGCTGCCGGATATATTTTGGCGCTGCGCGCGCTCGGCGAGATCCCGGCGCGCGCAAGAGAAGGAGATCCGCGTTGACGAAAGCCGATGTAGTTGACGCCGTCGCGCTGCGCGCGGAACTTTCGAGACGCCAGACCGGCGAAATCGTCGATTTGATTCTCAACGAAATCAAGTCGGCTCTGCAACGAGGCGATCGCGTTGCGCTCACTCCCTTCGGCAGCTTCATGGTGCGTTCGCGGCGGGCGCGCGAGGGCCGAAATCCGAAGACCGGCGAAAAGATCGTCATCGCCGCGCGCAACGTGCCTGCGTTCGTTGCGGGGCAGTCGCTCAAGGAGGCGATCGCTGGCGCGTCGCGCAAGAAAAAGACGAGGAAAATCGTGTCGGCAAACGGGCTGTAGCGAAGCTTGGTTATCGCGCTAGTCTGGGGGACTAGAGATCGCTGGTTCGAATCCAGTCAGCCCGACCATTTTATTCAACGATGAAGATTGGCACGCTTGAGATGAAAATCGCTCGCGTCGAGGGTTTTCAGGTTCGCATCCGTACCTCCGACGGCCGCGACATTCGCTCCGATCGCGAAGGCATGCCGCCGTGGCCGTACGAGAAGGGCGCGCGCGACCGCTGGTCCGTGGCGCGCTGGAAGCAGGAACGATTCGTCAGCCTCTATCCCGGCTTCGGCGTCGACGTGCTCGACGGAGACGGCGAAATCGTTGAATTCGGACAGACGCTTTTGGAGACCGTGCGCGAAAGCTACGACTGAACGCTGCGTTCAAAGAAAGTTAACTTTCGTCGTAAAGAGGAAAGAAAGCGCCCTTTCGCCCAAGTAGGCGCGGCTGAGACGGAGGTGCTGCGTGCATTATCGGACTGCCGGGCTGCTGTTTTTTTTGCTAATAGCGGGCGGTGGAATCGTCGCTTGTAATGGTTCGTCGGCGTCGAACGGCGTAATACCGTCGGCGCGCGGTTCGCATCATTCTCAAACCAGTCCGATTTCACACATCATCGTCGTCGTTCAAGAGAACCGCAGCTTCGATAATTTCTTCGCAACGTTTCCAGGCGCGAACGGCGCGACCGTTGGCTTGGCGGAAGCGATGCCGGCGCCCGTCGCGAGCGCGTGCGCCGAAGACGGTCAGCCCGTTATCACGTATCCGACAAGCGTTCCGCTGACCGAAGTGGATCTCCAAGGCAACGGTTTTCCGGGCAACTGGGACCACAATCAAGATTTAGCCCACAATTATCCATCAGGCTACATCGGCGATTGCGACTCGGCGGCCGGTCAACCCAGCGGGTCAAACCCCTGTAGGATGGACGGATTCGATCTTTCGAATACGGGTCCCGACGGGGAGGGGCATCCGACCTGCACGTACACGTATCAGTACGTTAATCCGAAAGATATCGCACCGTATTGGACGCTTGCGCAGGAATACGCGCTCGCCGACAACGCGTTTATGACGCAAGGCAGCGAGAGTTTTACCGCGCATCAGGACTTGATTGCAGGCGGAACCGCGGGAATCGTCACCAATGCGAGCATCATCGACGATCCCACCGGGTTTCCGTGGGGTTGCGACGGTAATCCCTCAGGCGAGAAGACTAACCTGATCACGATTTACGGACAGTACCTCGCCGACAAAGGGCCGTTTCCTTGCTGGAACTATCCGAACGGAACCATTCGCGACGAGCTCGATGCGGCGGGCATCTCATGGAAATATTATGCCAACAAAGCGTATCCGTATACTCAACGCTCAGAAGGCCGGCGGCTCCGGCATCTGGAGCGCTTTCGATGCGGTCCAAAGCGTGCGCTACAGTAAGGAGTGGGGGACCAAAGTTACCTTCAAAGATACGAAGATTTTCGCCGACATCGAGCATCACCGCTTGCCCGACGTCGCGTGGGTCACGCCCGACGGGATCAACTCGGATCATCCGCAGGAGAAGTCCGACACCGGACCGTCGTGGGTGGCGCAAGTGGTCAATGCCGATCGGTACCAGCAAGTATTGGAAGACTTGCGCGATCGTCGTGCTCTGGGACGATTGGGGCGGCTTCTACGACCACGTACCGCCGCCGCTCTACGACCAGCAAGGCGGCCTCGGCTTCCGATTCCCGATGCTCATTATTTCGCCGTACGTTGCCCCGCACGTCGAGCATACCCAATATGAAACGACCAGCGTGTTGCGATTTATCGAGGACAATTGGAACTTGGGAACGCTCGGCCAAGAAGATAAGCGTGCCACCGGCATCGAGAACGCTTTCAACTTCAGCCAGACACCGCGCCCCTTCCAAACCATCTCCGCCAAGTATTCGCGGAGCTTCTTTTTGAATCAAAAACCCTCGGGGATTCCGCCCGATTCCGACTAGAGAGACGTTCGTCGTCCTCGCCTTTGCTTGTGGAATCGCTGCGTGCAGCGGCACGTCGCAGCCGGCGGTGCCGATGATTTCGAACGCAAGTACAAGCGAAGGCGGTAGACCGGCAGCGAGCAAGTCGCCCATCGAGCACGTCGTCGTCGTGATTCAAGAGAACCGCAGCTTCGATAACTTCTTCGCGACCTTTCCCGGCGCCGATGGAACGAAGACGGGCAACGCCGCGGCAATGTCCGCTTCGACGGCGCGGGATTGCCGGGAGGACGGGCAGCGGGTGGTGACGCAGCCGACGTCGATTCCGCTGACCGAGGTTTCGCTCACGGGTAAAGGCTTTCCGAACAACTTTGCCGCCGATTCCGATCTCGACCATATCCATACGGGTTTTGAGATCGAGCGCGATCATCAGAAGATGGACGGTTTCGACCTGCCGGGTCTCAGCGCCGACGGCAGCGGTGGACCGAGCTGCACGTACGCCTACCAATACGTGAATCCGGACGATATCGCGCCGTATTGGGACCTTGCGAAGCAGTACGTTCTTGCCGATCACACCTTTCAAACGCAAGGCAGCGGAAGCTTCACTGCGCATCAGGACCTCATCGCCGCCGGAACGCAGCTGACATCGGACGAAGCGCTGATCGACAACCCGAGCTTCTTTCCCTGGGGATGCGATGCGAATCCATCGGTCGTCACCGCAATCATCAAGCGCGGCAGTCAGAAAGTCTATCGCTTTGGCGGACCGTTTCCGTGCCTCCCGGCGGCGAGCGAATCGTACTCGACTATGCGCGACCTGCTCGACGCAAAGAGCGTCACGTGGAAGTACTACGCCTCGCAAGGTGCAAAAGGAGACCGGGCGTTTGCCACGGGGACACCGCCGGCATTTGGAGCGCCTTCGATGCCGTCAAAACGGTGCGCTACAGCAGCGAGTGGGAGAAGAACGTAACTCGCAGCCCCAACGTGCTCTTCACCGACATCTCCAACAAGCAGTTGCCCGCGGTTGCTTGGGTAACGCCCGACGGACTCAACTCGGATCACCCCGCCGAATATAAGAATTCGCCCTGCTTCACCGACGGCGCACCCACCGACACCGGCCCCTCGTGGGTCGCGTCGATCGTCAATGCGATCGGCAAAAGCCCGTATTGGAAAACGACCGCGATCGTGATTCTTTGGGACGATTGGGGCGGGTTCTACGACCACGTCGCCGCCGCCGCAGCCCTTCTCGTGGACGGGCGGCCCGGGCTTTCGCGTTCCGATGCTGATCGTCTCGCCGTACGTCAAGCCGCATGTCGAGCATACCGTCTACGAATTCGGCAGCGTCTTTGCGCTTTATGGAGGAGACGTGGGATCTCGGCACGCTTGGAAAGAGCGACGCCCATTCTACGAGCATTGCGAACGCCTTCGACTTCAAGATGACGCCGCGAAAGTTTCAATCCATCGCGTCGAAGTACTCGCGTCAATACTTTTTGAATCAGCCGCCGTCGGGCATCGTACCTGACACCGAATAGGACGTAAACGACATGAAGCCTCGAACGCTCTACCTATGGACGATCGGAATAGCCATCGGCGTCGCACTCGGCGCCTGCAGCGCCGGCTCGTCATCGTTCGTCAGTATGCTGCCGTCCGCGCACCATCATTCGGGCAGCTCACCGATCGAACACGTCGTTATCATCGTTCAGGAGAATCGCAGCTTCGATAATCTCTTTGCGACGTTCCCGGGTGCCAACGGCACGACGTACGGCTGCGCAAAACCGTCGAGTTCCTTGCCGGTGCGTACCGGGCGGCGTGCTTCGGGTACGTCCAAATGTCCGCCCGGCGATGAAGTCATCAAACTCGCGGAGCGCAAGTTGATCCAGGGTTATGACTTGAACCACTGTCACTCAGCCTTTGAAACCGACTACGACGGCGGTCTTATGGACGGTTTCTATGAAGAGGGCAAAGGCGCGTGCGTGAACCATACGCCGAAACCCTGCAGCGACCGCCGCATATCAATACGTCAATCCAAAGTACATCAAGCCGTATTGGGACATCGCGAAGGCAGTGGGTTCTAGCGGACGATACGTTCCAAACGCAAGGCAGCGGCAGTTTTACGGCGCACCAGGATCTCATTCGCGGCAACACCTGCATCGAAGCGTGCGTCTCACCCTCGCCGTCGGCCTACAGCGAGAGTCTCGTGGATAACCCAACCTTCTGGCCCTGGGGCTGCGACGGCGGTCCAGAACGAGAAAACGTCGACTCATCAACGTTTATGGCGTCGTGCAGACCAATAAAGGTCCGTTCCCGTGCTCCGACGCTTTCCCAAACTACGGCTCTTCGAACGGCGGATATGAAACGCTGCGCGACCTGCTCGATGCTGCGGACGTCACGTGGAAGTACTATACGCCGTGCTTTCAGTCGATGGACGAGGCGGGCTGCACGAAGCCCAATAAAGCATGCAAAAAAGGCCACAACAGCGGAAACTGCGACGCCACGCTGCTCAACGCGTTCGACGTCATCTCACCGGTGCGCTGCGGTACGCTCATCGGCTCCGCCACTTGCGGCCCAAAATCCAGTCCCGGTCCCGAATGGGGCACCAACGTTTCGTGGCCCGAAACGAACATCTTCACCGACATTACCAACGGCACGCTTCCCGCAGTCTCTTGGGTTATTCCGGCCGACGGGAACAACGATCATCCGGGGGAGACAGAGCGACAAAGGCCCGCAGTGGGTCGCCAGCGTCGTCAATGCGGTCGGCGGTAGCCAATACTGGTCGTCGAGCGTCATCATCGTTCTATGGGACGATTGGGGCGGACTCTACGATCACGTTCCGCCGCAGCAGTTTGCCGACGTCAACGGCGGCCTCGGATTCCGCGTGCCTATGCTCGTCGTTTCGCCCTATGCGATCGCCGGTAAGGGCAGCCAAGGCGGGTACATCGCGCACACGCAGTACGAGTTCGGCAGCATTCTGAAATACATCGAGCAGAACTGGAATCTCGGAAGGCTCGGCACGACCGACGTGCGCGCCACGTCGATCGGCGGCATTCTCAACTACAGCCAAAGTCCGCGTTCGTTCACTGTAATCCCCGCTGCGCAAAACGCGCAATACTTCATCAAGCAGCCGCACACACCGCAGCATGGGGATCCGGAATAGCGCCTTAGGGGTTTTCGTCGTTGCGGCACTGACCGGTTGCGCCGTCACCCTGAGCTCGTCAAGGGGCGAGAGCACCCTACCCGGGCAAGGCACTCCGATTCTCATAGCACCGGCGCAGACCGGTGCCGGCAAGATCTCGCATATCGTCTACATCATTCAAGAGAATCGCAGCTTCGACGATCTCTTCCAGGGGTATCCCGGTGCCGACACGGTTTCGATCGGCCGGAATTCGAGCGGCAAGCGAATTCGGCTGACGCCGACTCGCCTCGCGACGGAGTACGAAATCGACCACTCCGTACACGCAATGTTCGCGGCATGCAACGGCACCAGTTCGTTGCCTGGAACGCATTGCCGCATGAACGGCTTCGACAAGGAGCGCGCATACGGCGGTCCCCCCAATCCGCAGTACGTCTTCGTCCCTCATACGGATTCAAAGCCGTATTTCGAGATGGCACATGAAGGCGTTCTCGCGGATCGGATGTTCCAGTCGCAACTCGACGAGAGCTTCGTCGCGCATCAATACGTCATCGCGGCGCAGGCGCAGTCGAGCGTCGATCTTCCGTATGGTTTTTGGGGATGCGGCACGGCGGGCGACTTCGTCTACACGATCACGAAGAAACGCAGGATCGGCAAGATGCAGGCGCCGTGTTTCGACTACCAAACGCTCGGCGACGAGCTCGACGCGGCGCACCTGTCGTGGCGCTTCTATACGAGCAAGTTCGCCTCGCCCTCGAGCGACGGCGGCTCGTTCTGGTCAGGTTATCAGGCGGTCCACCATGTCTACGACGGCCCCGATTGGCTGAAGGTGATCACGCCGCAGAAACGCTTTATCGGCGATGTGCGCGCCGGAAAGCTGGCGAGCTTCACGTGGATCACGCCGACCTGTCCGAACTCCGATCACGTGAACTGCGGCGGCGGCTTCGGCCCGTCCTGGGTCGCCGCAGTCGTGAACGTGGTCGGCAAAAGCAAATTTTGGAATACGACCGCGATTTTTATACAATGGGACGATTGGGGCGGCCTCTACGATCACGTTGCGCCGCCCTTCGAAGATTACGACGGTCTCGGTTTCAGGGTTCCGCTCATCGTCCTTTCGCCTTACGCGAGGCGCGACCACGTTTCGCACGAACAATACGAAACCGCCAGCGTGCTGCGCTTCGCCGAGGATCTTTGGGGGCTCGGTCGTCTTGCTGCCGCGGACGCGCGCGCGAACTCACCCGCCGGCGATTGCTTCGACTTCTCGCAAGAGCCGCGTCCATTCGTTCCGATCGAAGCGCCGAGAGATACGGCGTTTTTCCTCCGTCAAGGCCAGGACAACCGCGTTCCGGACGAGCAATAGAGACTTAATCCTCGATGAAGAAGCCGCTTCTCTCCAGCTTCTCGGCCCTCGCTTTTACTGCAGCACTCCTTACGATGCTTGGCGGATGCTCGATCGGCGTGCAACAGGCTCAAACCGGCTCGCCGCCGCTGCCATACATGCGAAATGAAGCGCCGCTGAGGTCGCTCACTGCGATGGGTGCGGGCAAAATCAAGCACATCGTCTACATCGTGCAAGAGAATCGCAGCTTCGACAATCTCTTTTACGGCTATCCCGGCGCAGACACCGCGAAGAGCGGCAAAGACTCCCACGGCGACACGATCGTACTGAAGCCGGTTCCGCTGCGCTACAAGTACGAGATCGACCATTCCGCCGCCTCGATGTTCCTCGCGTGCGACGGGACGGGAACCCTTCCGGGTACCGATTGCCGCAACGACGGGTTCGACGAAGAACCGGAGTACGGCGGACCCGGTAACATCAAATATCCGCAGTACGTTTACGCGTCGCCGAAGGACACGAAACCCTATTTCGACATGGCGCACGAGTGGGTCGTGGCCGATCGTATGTTTCAATCGCACCTCGACGAGAGTTTCGTCAGCCACCAATACATCATCGCGGCTCAAGCCGCCCATAGCGTCAATCTTCCGTTTGGCGATTGGGGATGTGGCGGGGGACGCGCGGTATTCGTGCAAACGATCAATACCGACCGCAGCTACGGTCCAAACATACGTCCATGTTACGATTATCAGACCCTCGGTGACGAGCTCGACGCAGCGAATCTTTCCTGGCGTTTTTATGCGAGCGCTTACGGCAGCGAGTCGAGCGGCGACGGCGGGGTCTGGTCGAGCTATCAAGCGATCCGTCACATCTATTACGGTCCGGATTGGAAGAACGACGTCATCTCTCCGAATTGGAAGTTCATCACCGACGTCCGAGCCGGACAGCTTGCGAATTTTACCTGGATCACGCCGGTTTGCGACGACTCCGATCACGTGAATTGCGGCGGCGGAAACGGTCCCTCATGGGTCAGCGCGCTCGTCAACGCGGTCGGTAAGAGCCGATTCTGGAACTCGACGGTCATCTTCGTGCAGTGGGACGACTGGGGCGGTCTCTACGACCACGTGCCACCGCCGTATGAAGATTTCGACGGGTTGGGCTTTCGCGTGCCGCTGCTCGTCATCTCGCCGTACGCGAAGCATGAACTACGTTTCGCACGTGCAGTACGAAACGGCGAGCGTGTTGCGATTTGCCGAAGACCTCTTCGGCTTAGGTCAGCTCGCCGCGGCGGACAAGCGCGCGAACTCGCCCGCGAAAGATTGCTTCGACTTCTCGAAGCGGCCGCGCGCGTTCGTGAAAATCCGGGCCCCGTTACCACCGGGATTCTTCATGCATTACCGATCCGAGTACAGTGCCCCCGACTACGAGTGAGGGAAGACGCTCATTGAAAAGAGCGTGCCGGCGTTGTGTTGGCCGCCTTGTGAAGCGGTGCCGTAGAACGTGCCGCCGGCGTTGAGGAGGCCTCCGAGCGGCACTGCGCCGTCGCGCTTGGCGAGGAAGCTATGCAGCACGGTCTCCGCGCCGGAGGGTGTGATCGAGTAGATCGTTCCGCATCCCGCGGATGCACTGCAATCCGAACCGCCGGCTTCGGTCGTGCCGTAGAGTGTGCCGTCGACGTCGAGGAGATTGCCCCACGGGTTTGCACCGTCTTGCGGATAGCCTTTGAATCGGTAGAGTACTTTCTCCTTACCGGAGGTGGTGATCGAAAAAACGACGCCGTCACGGTTCTTGTCAAAACAGTCGCTGCACTTGGTGCCTCCGCCGTTCGTTGTGCCATACAGCGTACCGTTGACGTCGATCAACCCGCCGCGCGGAAATCCGCCATCTTCGGGGCCGCCGGCGAAGCTGTGCAACACGATCTCCTTGCCCGCCAGCGTGATCTCGAAGACGGTGCCGTTATCGTGCGTGCCGCCTTTATAGGTCGTGCCGTAAAGCCTGCCGCCGACGTCGAGCAGACCCGCGTTGGGATACTTTCCGTCGCCGACCTCGTTCTTTCGGCCCAAAAAGCTGTAGAGAACCGTCTCCTTACCGGACGGCGTGATCTTGTAGACAGTACCCCGACCCTTTACGCCGCCAAAGACCGTCGTGCCGTAGAGCGCGCCGCGGACGTTGAGAACGCGGGCATGCGGGTCGCCTCCGTCCGGAGCATTTCTGAAATGGTAGAGCACCGTTTCTTTGCCGGTCGTTTCCATCGAGAAGACGGTACCGCTCGTGCTCGCGCCTCCGCCGGTCGTTCCGTAAAGGAGGCCATGCACATCGGTGATTCCCGCATACGGAAATGCACCGTCTTTAGCTCCGCCAAAGTTATGGAGTACGGTTTCGTCGCCGGATGCCGCGATCGCGTAAACGGTTCCGCACCCACCGCTCGGATAGCATCCCGAGCCGCCGCCGATCGTGGTGCCGTAGAGTGTGCCGTTAAGATCGATCAGCGCGCCTTGCGGCCCTTCGCCATCCGTAGCGGAGGCGCCAAAATTATAGAGCACCGCGTACGTCGCGCTCTGCGGCACTCGCTCCCGCGTCGTGAGGCTAGGGGTCGGTCCCAGTGCAGTTGCTCGGAGCCCGGCGTCTCCACAGCTTGCAATCGCTATAGCCGCACAAATGCCCAAACCGCAACGAATAACATCTCTAGACGTCACAACGCGGAATTTTTCGCCTCGAGTGCAGCGCCCGCCTACCCGGCGCTCGACGCTGCGGCGATGGGGCAAAGGTTGCGGCGGCGAAGGTGCTTGTAAATGAAGTTCTTCGTTCTCGCTCTTTGCGTGCTCGGCGTCGCTCCGGCCTGCACCTCGGAGTGCGACAACGCCGGCGTCACTGTCGACGATCGCGGCAACATCGTTCTGCGCGGCGAGAGTGGCTTTATCAGCCCGAACTCCTCGATCTTGCGCAACGTCAGCCGATGGCCGCGGCCGCCGTCCGAAGAACAGAATCTTGCATTCGCGCAGGGCTACACGCTCGCGCACGACGGCACCATGTACGTGCTCGAGAACACCGAGCAACATCCGAACCTGGTCTATCGCATCAACCTTGCGTCGGGGAGCGCGACGGTAATTGGTCGAAGGTCAGGGCTCGCTGCAGAGTCGGGCGGCCCTTTCAGTAAGACGAATGAGACGTGGATCGCGGCGAACGATCGCTACGTCTACTCGGTGGACCAGCACGACCCCGTCATACGCCGTGCGGATCTCCTGGCTCCGGAGCCGCGCCTTCGGACGTTCATTTCCGGGCCTCGCACACGGTTGGACTCGCCGATTGCCGTTACCGTCGATAATGCCGGTCGGGCCTGCGCGCTCGACGGCTGATACGCGATCCGTGCTCTGTTACGCACCAAATCAACGCGGAGACGTTGCGCCGTCGACGGCGATCGATCTGAGGCGACTGCTCGGTTTCGCGGAAGTCGGGAGCCTCGCATTCGATCGTGCTGGGTCGCATCGTCGTAAGCGGCGCGCGCAATGCCAACGGCTTCAGCGATTCTGCGATCGGCGTTCTCGACGTTCGCGGCTCCGCGCCGCGAGTCGTGCGCATGATTGCCGGCTCGAGCACCGGGCTCCTCGCGCCGGAACTCGCCGTTGATGCGCGCGGCGACATTCTCGCTCTTCAACATGACGCACCGACAGACCGGAGCAGCGGCGAGATCCTTGTCTTCGCGCCGCAGCAGACGGGTAACGTCGGGCCGCAATGGATTCGCAAGCCCTCCGCGACGGTCACATATCCATTCCGAATCGCGATCGATGCAAGGAGCAACGACGTTGCGATTTTGGGATCCGACGGCACAGCGCTCTTTCGCGGCGCCGCAACGCTGCCGCCGACGCAGTGGCCGCCCGAAGCGCACTTGACGGCGCGCGGCTGGAGCGTCGCATTCGGCGCTGGTTCGCTCATCATCGCCGACCAGTTTGGCGGTGTCGAAAAAGTCGACTTGTCGCGGCCGCACGGGAGCAGAGGGAACGCTGCGATGAACCTGGACGATCCCGAGTTCATCGCGACCGATCAAGACGGCGCCGTGTACACAGCCTCGACCGGGGGTGTGATTACGCGACTACCTAACGACTCCGCTGCCACGGAAGGTGCGCGGCGAACGCTGTTCGCAACGCCGCTCGGCCGGAATCTGGATGCGTTTGCTGCCGACTCGGCCGGGTATTTCTATTTTTCGTCGTCTTCGAACGACGCGATCCTGGCGGTGCGAGCGAACGGAGCGCAAGCCGTGCTCGCGGGAGGGAAGACCGGGTTGAATCATCCACTTGGTCTTGCGGTAAACCGCGACGGCTCGCTCTACGTCGCCAACACGGCAGGCAACGAAATCTTGGTCTTCGCGCGGGGAGCTTCCGGCAACGTCGCGCCGATCGCGCGCATCGCCGGCTCCGCGACGCAGCTCGAAACGCCGCAAGCGCTTGCCATCGGCACAAACGGAAACCTCTACGTCTTCGACGGACCTAAGACTGCGGTTGCATCCGGCGCCCTCCATCACATTCGAATCTACGATGCCCACGCCGACGGGAACGTTGCGCCGATTCGTTCGTACGACGTTCAAACCAAATGTTGGGTCAATGCGCTCTGAAGTGTGCCGTGCGCGATTCCGCTGGCGCACCCAAGCGTCGACGACCCGACCGGCGGGATGCCGCCGGAGGGCTCAGGCAATCTGCGCCGCGGATTATGGGATTCCAGTGCGTAGTGAGGTCGCAGACGCTGAGAGGCAAAGGGGCCTTTGATTTGGCGATGAATGCGAACCGCCAAAGGAGCGTTTGAATGACGGCTTGCTCGGGTTGGTCGCGTTGGGCACTCAGTGCTTGCGTAAGTTTGGTATTCCTCGCTGGTTGTGCGGGATCGCAGCCGCAGGGTAGTTCGATGGTTCCGGGCCAATCGAGTCCGGCGACCGGCCAGCTCGGCGGTAAATCCGCATGGATGGCGCCCGACGCCAGAACGCTCAACCTGCTCTACGTGGCGCATCGAGAGGAGGGCGTCGACGTTTATTCCTACCCGGGTGGCAAGCTGAAGGGGCAACTGCAAGACGTACGGGCTGACGGGCTTTGCTCCGGCAAGAATGGCGACGTTCTTATTCCGTCCGGTAACGAAATACTCGAGTATGCCCACGGCGGTACGCGGCAGATCGACGTACTGCGTAACTCGCTCGGAGGGACCTCCCAAGTTTGCGCTGACGACCCTACGACGGGAAACCTCGCCGTTTCCGGCGGCGCCTATCCTAAGTTCGGCGTCGCGATCTACGCCGATGCGAAGGACAATCCAAGAATATATCGATTAGGCGATGCCGACGGTAGCCATTGGTCTTGTGCCTACGACAACGAAGGAAATCTTTTCGTCGCGCGCGCTTCTCGCACCGCCGTTGACTTATTGGAACTTCGCAAGGGCGCGAAGCGATTCAGAAGCATCACGTGGGGCGGGCGGCCCGCGCGCTTTGACACGATTCAATGGGACGGCAAGTATCTCGCAGCAATGAATGCCGCGGATGCCTCGGGGGCGGCGACGGTCGTTCGTTATAGCGTGCGCGCGGGGCGAGCCACGTTGGCCGGCGAGGCGCCGCTCAAGAACTCCGGAAATCCCGGCGCGTTTTGGATACACGGTGAAAATATCGTCGTTCCCGGTTCGGCCGGCGTGACGCTCTACGACTATCCGGCGGGCGGCAGCCCGACGACGATCGTCAAAGATGCTCGTCAACCGCAGGCAGTGCTGGTCAGCCTGGGCTTGGTCTTCGGAGTCGATGTTACCACGTATCACTACGACAACTATCGAACCGGTTGGGACAAGAACGAGTTCACCTTATCGTATAAGAACGTCACGAGCGGATCGTTCGGTCTGCTGCACACGACAACGCTCGACGACCAGGTCGATACTCAGCCGCTCATCGTCAGGAACGAATTGACGACCGGCGGAGGCTCCTCGGGCAAGCACGACGTCGTCTACGTCACAACGGAAAACAACACGGTCTACGCCATCGACGCTTCGAGCGGAGCGACGCTCTTCTCCAAGAACTTGGGCAATCCGGTGCCGACGCCATTGGGTTGTAACAACAACGGGCCAAACGTCGGAATCGACGGAACGCCGGTGATCGACCTCGCCGCTAACGTGATGTACGTCATCGCCTATACGATGGTTGGCTCGACGCCGACCTATACGATTCACGAGCTCAGTTTGGCAAATCTTACCGACGTCGTCAGCCCGGTCGTCGTGGCAGCGTCGCACACCTTGACCGACGGAACCAGCTATTATTTCAACGCAACCTATCAGCGACAGCGGCCGGCTCTGCTCGAGTCAAACGGCAACGTCTATGCCGGGTTCGGGAGTTTTTGCGACTTTAGCGCATCGCTGTCGCGTGGCTGGCTGTTGGGCTGGCAGGCCGGATCGCTGACGCCGCTTGCGGCGAATCGATTGAACGACAGCCTCGCAAAGTCCCACGACGACTTTTTCTTGTCTTCGATCTGGATGTCGGGGTACGGACCCGCCGCCGACCCATCGGGGAATATCTATTTCGTAACCGGCAATTCGGATACCGCGACGTACAATGGGGTCACCAACGTTCAAGAGAGCGTCGTAAAGGTCAGCGCGGATCTCACCGACCTTTTGAGTATCTTTACGCCGGACAATGTCAACCAACTCGATAACGGTGACGTGGACTTTGGATCGGGCGGCGTGCTGCTGCTGCCGAGGTTAAGCCCATCGGCCACGCCGTTGGCCGCGGCAGCCGGCAAATTTGGGACGATGTTCCTGCTCGACCAGAACAACTTGGGTGGATACAATAAGAGTTCAAATAACGTTCTGGCTCAAGAGTCCATCGGCGGATGCTGGTGCGGCGAATCGTATTTCGATGCTGCAAAGGATTCAATGCAACGCATCGTCGGAAGCGGCGGCACTCACGTAACCGTCTGGAGAGTTCAAACTTCGCCCTCGATCGCGTTGAGCGCGGCGGGCACGTCGCCCCAAGTGCCCGACGGACAAGATCCCGGTTTCTTTACCGCCGTCTCATCGGCCGGAAATCATCCGGGCGCGATTATTTGGGCGGTGGCTCGTCCGACGAACAGCTATGGAGCTATCAAGCTTTTCGCTTTTACGGCGACGCCTCGGGGCGGCTCGACGCTCGAAACGCTCTACCAGGCGACGGCCGGTTACTGGGCTTCGTCAGGTGCAAATGCGAACATCGTTCCCGTCATAGCAAACGGCAAAGTCTACGTTGCGAGTTACCAGCAACTCGACATTTTCGGACTTGGCGGCACTGCGCCCGGCGCGGCAACGACGCGACCGATCGCGGCTACGCGCATGAACGGCCATGCTCCGCATGAAGTCACCGGTACGCTCGTGGCGCGCCGCGACTCGATGCTTGCCCTACGAACGCGCACCGGAAGAGTCGTTCGCGTCGATGGCTCCGAGGCTGTTCGGCGTGAGCGAAGCGTTGACTTGGTCGTGGGCGAGAGCCTCACCGTCCGGGGAACGTACGATGCCGCCGGCGTTCTGCACGCGACAGCAATCCTACGCGCAAAGCCCTCGTCGTCGACGTGGCCGCCCGATCGCTAACGGGCTAGCTCGTTGCGGCGAGCCGTGTTATTTCTTCGCTTGCGGATCGAGGGCGACGCTATCGTAGAAATTCTGATGGGATCGGAGCAGTCGCAACGCCGAGGGTCCCAAGCGGGTAGCTATTGGCCTGAACGTCGGTAGAAGCGTGGGAAATGTTTTGCTCGAAGAAGTTCGCAGCCCAGAGCGTGCTTTGCTGCTTGTTCAACGAGATGCCCGTGTAATACGAAGCTCCGCCCGAGCCGTACGGAAACGTTGCTGCAGGCGACCCGGTCCACGGCTTGTCAAAAACCAACAGCACGTTGGCGTTGCCGGCCGCGTTGACGATCAGGCGTTGCCGGCGATCCACGGCAATACCTTCGGCCAACGTACCGTACGTTGAAAGCTCTTGGAGCACGGTGTCTCCACCCGCCTTTACGTTGACGGAGACCAGAATCGGTTGGCCGTTCATGTTGTAGCCGTCGGCTAAGAG
This sequence comes from Vulcanimicrobiota bacterium, assembly GCA_963815165.1. GTDB lineage: Bacteria > Vulcanimicrobiota > Vulcanimicrobiia > Vulcanimicrobiales > Vulcanimicrobiaceae > Cybelea. The sequence continues at coordinate 264,532 of CAWFFL010000001.1, read as the reverse complement.
CTTCTTGCCCGCCGCGGCGAGGTAATAGATCTCGACGAGGCTGGACGTTGGTAGGCTGCGCGTCGGGCTGCCGCCACCCGCGCGAATCACGCTGGCCGGAAAGAAGTCGATGACGTTCTCGCCGACGTTGCCGGCGTAGAGATCGCCGTGCTCGTCGTAGGCTAGACCAATCGCATAGGGACCTTGAGAAAGCTGCAATGTCGCAAACTGCGTTATGCTCTTGCCTGAAACGTGCCACACGGTTACCGTCTCGGATCGCGTTGCAACGGCTAGATCGCCGGACGTCGGATCTACGGCGAGACCGATTCCCGTGCACGGGCAGCTTGAAATCAACTTGAGCGTCGCCTCGTCGTAAACGTCGACGTTCGCGCCCTCACCGTTGGATGCGAAGATCCAGCTCTTCGCGGGAGGCCCCTTGCGGTCCGAGACGTCGGGTTTCGAAAACACGGCACGCGGAGTATGAAGAAAGGAACCGAGGTTGTCATGGGTCGCCCCGGCCGTTGTTGGGCCAAAGTCACTTGCCTGACAGGCCGTCATCAGAAACGTAAGCGCCCCCAACATGAAAAAGCGTCGCATGGATGCCTCTTTTCTCGATGGTCAGATTGGGGGAATGGGCCCTTCGACGCTCACCCGGCGCACTCTTTTTGGGACTAACGACGACAACCTCGCTGCGCTAAGTACGATCTTCATTGCGTCGAAATCGACGGTGTAGGCGTAGGGCCGCAGGAAATCGTTCGAGATCGCTCCCCACACCGTGAACGGAAAAACGCCGAACGGATCGCCTTGCGGCGTATAGATGCCAGCGATCTTTTGCTGCACCGCCGATCCGACCGCGATGCGTTGCGCCACAAAAGGGACGGCAGTAAGCGCGCCGCCGCCGCCCATGCCCGTCGAGGCCGCGGCTTCCTGGAGTGAGATCCGCGCATCGCGCACCAACCGGGAAGTAGCCATTAGGCCGCCCCCGGCGAGGCCGGTATCGAAGAGGAAGAGGCCGGGTGGCGCGCTGTTGACCTGCGCCTGCGCAAAGACGAAATGGTCGCCGACGAGATAACAGGGAACGACCGCCGAATCCGCGGCGGCGGCGCTCTCGAATGCCGCCGAAACTTCGCGCGATCGCGGGCGCAAGATCAACTGGTTATGCGGATAGTCGATCGTCACCAAGAACCGCTCGAAGTACGTCGTTCCGATCACACCGTCGATCTTCAGCTTCGGAAAGAAGGCCGATGCGTGGCTCTCGATCACGTGCACCGGTACGTCGTTTGCCGTCGCACCACCGAGCGCCAGTCTCTTCACCATGCCGCGCGCGACCGCGGCACGCAGTCCGCCCGCAAAGGTTCCGGTGCCCGCGCTCTCGGTCTTGACGCCGATGCGCTGAGCAAAGGCCGGTTCGAGATCGACGTCGCCGCCGGTATCCACGAGAAAGTTCGCGCGAACGCCGTTCGCGACGACCGTTACGACCGGCAGTGGATCGGACGTGACGAACGGGACGCGAGTCTCTGTACCGTCGACGATCGATCGTCGCGCCGCTTCCGCTCGCCGTCGCATCACCTCGGCGAGCAACTGCGTCGCACGCACGTTATGCGGATCTGCATTGAGGACCGAATCGAGAATTGGCTCCGCGGCTGCGAAGTCGTTCTCGTAAAGCCGTATCGCGCCGCAGGCCCAGTTGCGCGTCGCGATCGGCGGGATGCACTCGCAGCATCGTTTTGTATGCCGTGGCGGCCGCCGGGAAATCGCCGCGACGCGAAAATCGCGGCCGCATCCTCTTGTGCGAATGCCGGCGACGCGACAGGAACTCGACGCGGCGAGCGTAATCGCGGCGATAATCATGACACGTTCGAACATATACGAGCCTACTGCGAGAAGCGGCCCGCGGTTACACGCCCTCTCCCGCGAGGGATACTCGAGATCGCCGCGTCATTTGGCCTGCTCGCCGCACGTCGGTGACGCCGCGCTGGAGGCGAAAGGCGGCAACGACGCAGGGCGTCATCGGCGCATGGAGCTTGGTGAGCTTCGACGTCGATGAAGGCAAAGGCAAGGAGAAGCCGCGTTTCGGACCCGATCCGGTCGGCTATCTCATCTATAGTGCCAATGCTCGGATGGCAGCGGTACTCGCGGGAACCGATCGCCCCGACTCGAAATCGCCCGATGGAACGGCTGCATCGGAAGCTCAGCGCAGCGAGGCACTCTTAACTTTCTCGCCTATGCCGGGCGCTATGAAGTTCGAGGGGATCGGGTCTTTCATCACGTGGAAGTAAGCGTTTTCACCAACCTCATGGGAAGCACGCTCGAGCGGCAGTTCGAGATGGAGGGGATCGCTTACGATTCGCACGCTGCCGCCGGAAATTTGGGGGAGTTCGAACGTACTCGTGTGGAAACGTGCCTGAAAGGGAGATTCTGTATGCGAGTTCTTGGACGACTGGCAGTTGCTTGCCGTTTTCGCGCTGCAGCGATAGCCGCGCTTCCGCAGTCGCGAGCCGCCAATCTGTCCCCGACACCCGCGCCGCAGCAACGGCCAGACGCAGCAGCTCACGCGCGCGTTTCGACCTTCATGACCGACGTTCTTGCAGGTAGCTCCCCGAGACCGGCCTTACCGATGCATGAAGACGGCCTTTACGCAAAGCGCGATGGATCAAGTGAAAACCATGTTACGCGACTTTAGGGAGTTTCAAAGGCTGCAGTTCACCCGCAGGACAGCGTGCAGGGATTTCAGCGGTTCCACTATATTGCGATTTTCGACAAGGGTACGCAACCGGTGATTTTTGTCATCGATTCGAACCAAAATATCGCCGGATTTTTTGCGGACCAAGGACAATAAAGCTATACTCGGACAACGGGCGACTGACGTCGCGTCGCTACACACGGATGGGGGTTGGAACTCATGCGCAAGAGCACTCTAGTAAGCGCTCTGCTGACTACCGTCGCTATCAGCGGGTGTCCGGCGCAACTCGTCGCAATCGCCGCGGGCCTGCCCGCGACCCCCGGCGGATCATTTCGCCAAGAGAGGGTCTGGCAGCTGGCGGCGTCAATTCAACATATCGTCATCATGATCCAAGAGAATCGCAGCTTCGACAATTTCTTCGCGACGTTCCCCGGCGCAGACGGGACGACGTATGGTTGCATGGAGCCGTCGGGCTCCGGGTCAGTCATTCGCCGGCAGTTCCTCGTCCACCGCTCGGGAACGTACAACTGTCCGCCGGGCGACACGGCGATACCGCTCAAAATAGGCGGCCTATCGTCCGATAGCCTCGGCCACGAATATTTCTCCTTTAAGAAGGAGTACGACAACGGGCCGAATGGACGGATTCCCGTTTGTGAAGCGCGCGCTGCGTCAAGGCGTGACGGAACAGGCGGGACGTATCCCTATCGCTACGTAAATCCGAAATTTATCAAACCATATTGGGATCTAGCCTCGAATTGGGTGCTCGCCGACAATGTTCAGCACCCAGGGAAGCAGCAGCTTTACCGCTCATCAAGATTTTATTGCCGGCGATACGCCCGTCGACGGTGACGAAGTCATCGACTTTCCGCTCCTTCGAGTTGGGGATGCAACGCCGCATCCGGCACGAAGACGAGTCTGATCACGCCGGGAGGAAAGTACAAGCGCGACCAAGGCCCGTTTCCGTGCTTTACGTACGAAACGATTCGCGATTGCTCGATGGGGCCGGACGTCTAGTGGTTGTACTTTACGAACACGTCCGGCCATGGCGTCTGGGACGCCTTCGATGCAATCAAAGCCGTCTACTCCGGGTCCGAATGGTCGACGAACTTCATTAGGCCCGAAACGCAAATTCTCAACTACATCGCGACGTACCAGCTTCCGGCCGTCAGCTACGTGATTCCCGATGCCAGGACTTCCGATCATCCGGGACCCATGCATGACAAGGGACCGATTGGATTGCGTCCGTCGTGAACGCGATCGGTGAAAGCAACTACTGGCCCTCGACGCTGGTGATTGTCGTCTGGGATGAATGGGGCGGGAACTACGATCACGTGCCGCCTCCGCAGCTGGACAGCCAGGGCCTCGGTCCTCGTATTCCGATGCTTTTGATCTCCGCCTACGACAAGGAAACGACCCCTGGAACGCCCGGCTACATTTCACACACGCAATACGAAGATGGCAGCGTGCTCAAGTTCATTGAGGAGAATTGGAATCTCCCAAGCCTGGGAGCGACCGATCAGCGAGCGAACAGTATTTCGCGACAGCTTCGACTTCTCACAGCCGCCGCGGGCCTATATCCCAGTATCGTCGTCTCTCTCAATCGACTATTTCAGGCATCACTACAAGGTCTCGAGCGATCCAATCGACGAGTATTAGGCCTCCGGCACCGTGCAAGCGCGCCTGCTCTTGACCGCCGTATGTACGGCTTCTCGTTGCAGCGGGATGCGCGGGTGCCGGCGTTTCGTCGGGCACGATGAGTCGGCCGTTTCCTCGGCTCGTACGTGCGTCATTTGTCGGGATCGAGCCCGATTCAGCACGTCGTTATCATGATTCAAGAGAATCGCAGCTTCGACGATTTCTTTGCGACGTTTCCGGGCGCCGATGGCACGACTTACGGCTGTGTTAAAGCCGGAAGCTTCGTCGCGCAGATCCGCCATGGCGGAGGAGCGATCCTATAACTGCCCGGCGGGCGGACACGGTCCAGCCAGCTCAGTGAGGGCAATCTGATCTCGGATAGTCTGGGCCACGAATATTTTCTCGTTCAAGAAAGAGTACGATAACGGCCGGATGGACGGTTTTCCCGAGGTAAAGCGCTCCGTGAGAAAGGGCCATAACGTCCGCGCGGGCACCTACCCGTATCAATACGTGGATCCGCAGCAGATCGAACCCTACTGGCAGATCGCCGGCGACTGGGTGCTGGCCGACCATATGTTCACGACGCAAGGCAGCAGCAGCTTCACCGCACATCAGGATTTTATCGCCGGCGGAACGCCGGTCGGAGGGGATAACGTTATCAACTTTCCGATGCCGTCGAGCTGGGGATGCACGGCGAAGGCCGGGACGGTTACGGATCTGATCTCGCAAAAAGGCAACTTCCTGCGCGGCAAAGGACCGTACCCGTGCTTTACGTACGAAACCATTCGCGATCTCCTCGACGGTGCTGGGCTTACGTGGCTCTATTTCGCGAACACTTCGGGCAATTACGTGTGGAACGCATTCGATGCAATCAAGGCCGTTCGCGAGGGTCCGGAGTGGTCGACGAACATCATCATTCCGCAGACGAATATCTTTGCGTACATCACGTACGGCGAGCTGCCCAACGTCACGTACGTCACGCCGGATTCCGGAACTTCCGATCATCCGGGCGCAGCCAACGACGCCGGTCCCCAATGGATCGCCTCCGTCGTCAACGCGATCGGCCAAAGTTCTTACTGGTCGTCCACCGTCGTCATCGTCGTCTGGGATGAATGGGGCGGTCAATTCGACCACGTGCCGCCCCCTCAGCTCGACGGGCAAGGCTTAGGTCCGCGCATCCCGATGCTGATCGTCTCCGCCTACGATAAAGAAACGAGTCCCAGCGCGCCCGGCTACATCTCGCATACGCAATACGAAGACGGCAGCATCCTGAAGTTCATCGAGCAGAACTGGAATCTCGGCAGCCTTGGAACGTCGGATCAGCGCGCCAACAGCATCGCCGATTCTTTCGACTTTTCCCAACCTCCGCGCCCCTTTATTCCCGTCGCTTCGAGCTTATCGATCGACTACTTTGCGCACCACTACAAACCCTCAGTCGCCCCTATCGACGACTACTAACCCCACTCTGTGTCACGAGGCGCCGGCGAAGGGCGAAAGGGCGGGAGCGCGCCTGCGCAACCAAGCCGCCACACGCGGGTCCCACTTGTACGTAGCGAGGATTTGTGAGATAATCCACGCCAACTGCTACAGCGCGATCTTTCGAATGTCGATAAAATTGCGCCAATGAAAGATCCGCCGAAATGTTGAATTTCCCTGTCCCTGCTATCGAGTGCAAGCCCCCAGCTAAGGCTTGGTGCTCTTTTATTATTTAAAGGAAAGGAGCGTTCGACATTCCTCCCCGCAATCGAAACCGCAGGCCCCCGCGTCCTGCAAAACCCAAGGCTGCCCAAAACGTTAAAGAAGCCCCGCTTGAAGTGCTGGGCAGCATCAAACAAGTTTTTCCGAGCACGACCTTTTCGGTCGAGCTCGACAACGGCCACGTCGTCCTCGCACATATCGCCGGACGCTTGCGCCGTCACCGTATCAGAATTCTTCCCGGTGACCGAGTGGATGTGGAGCTTTCGCCATATGATTTGACGAAGGGTCGCATCGTCTATCGGTATCGCGCCGGTGAAGAACGCCGGCCCCCACAGGGGACCGACCACACCCAATAAGTTTAGGAGACTCCCATATGTATACTGATGAAACGCTCACCTGCGTCGACTGCGGAAGCAACTTTGTCTTCGGCGCCGGTCAGCAAGAGTTTTTCGCGAGCAAAGGCTTCACGAACAAACCAAGCCGTTGTAACGATTGTCGCGCTGCGCGAAAGAACGCAGGCGGAGGCCGCCGCGGCGGCTTCGACTCCCCGCGCCGCGAGTTGTTCAAAGCAACGTGCGGTCAGTGCGGCGGCGTCGCAGAAGTTCCTTTTGAACCGAAAGCCGGACGGCCAGTCTATTGCCGCGATTGCTTCGCGTCGCGATCCTCGTATCGCTAGTTCGTGCCTAGATTCGGCTAGTTCTAAAACGGGAAGTCGCGTTGCGTCAGGCCCACGTTCATTTTGAGAGCGCTAACCGATTCGTCGAGCGCAAGCTGTGAGCCCGAATACATGAGCTGCCGGATCGGCCAATGAGTATCTTTCGAAAGATAGAGAATCTGCTCGCTAACACCGTGATTCGACGCTGGATCGGCGACCTGTAGGTCCAGGCGGTAAGTCTGGACACCCCCGATCTTACCGCCGTCGGTCTGTGTGAGCTTCCCGGGGATCGTTCGATAATCGTCGATCACGCCCGGTAGCAGAGCGTCAGGAATCGTAACGCCGCGCAGCGAGTCGACGCGCGGATCGTGCAGGCCGAGTTTCACTCGGAAGGCGGAGAGAATGCCGCCTAGGTGACCGCTCACCTTATCGCCACCAACCCAAACAGCGCCCGAGCCATTGCCATTACCGGCGAGGATCAACGTCTGGACGTAATGCGGCTTCATAAATGAATAACGGTAGATACGGTCCTGCGTCTGCGTGCCCATTGCTTCGTGAACTTGCAGAATGCATGTATAGTCGTTGACGCCGGCAAATGCCCGGTCGAAAGCCGCGATCGCGGGCGCCGGACTGGCGGCGCTTGCGCCGACACAGGTGGCGCCGATGAGCGCGACGAGCAGCAATAACGAGTCTTTCAACGTTCTTCGGCCACTCCTTAGAAGAATAACCTAGCGCCTCACCCTTCGACGTTGATGAGAGGGCCCCGCGTGGGGGGAGTAAACAACAAAGGGGCCGGTCGCGACACAAGCAGTGAATCGCAGCCTCGCCGCTGAACGCAACTGCAAGAATCCGTTGCTTTGGAGGTGTTAGGATGCGTCTATCGATACGCTGCTTGCCGATCGTGCTTGCGGCCTCAATTACGTTCTTGACGGCGTGCGCCGAGCACGCTCAATTCGGTCCGGCGCTTACGGCACCGGGCTCGGCTGCGCAGTCGTTGCGTCAAGCGGGTGCGCTCTCACTCGTGCGCTCCACGCAACTGATTCGCGAGCTGACGCGTAGCAGCGTGTCGAAGGCGAAGAGCACCGCGGGTTATCCCATTACGGCAGTCCCTCCGGTCAGCGTTCCGAAGGAGGCGCCGTGCGTAGACGTGCTCTTCACGCCGCATACGCCGCCGCTTAACCCGAGCGGCTTGCCCGTCGGCAAATTTGCCGATTACAGCGATCATCCATTTAACTACAACCCACCGGCAAACTGCCCTGGCCCTTATGCCAAGATCGTACTCCGCGTCGACTTTCACGTCTCCGCCGGCATTCAGTACGATCGCACGGGCGCCATTTGGGTTGGCGCGACGAACATTTTCTTCGGCACGACGTCGGAGCCGAGTCCGAATGCAAGCCCACAGTGGAGCATCGAGCGAGACGTGACCGAGTACGCTCAGATCTTCAACCAAGCGTCGACGGGACAGGCTTCCGTTTACAACATCGTCAACTCGCAGTACACCGGCATCATCTACGGAACCGCCAAACTCTACTTTTATCCGGCGACCAAGAAATATAAAGCGCCGGCGGTCGCGGATGCGGTCTATCCGCTCTCGGGCGGCCCCGACGGCGGCTACGTCTATCTCGATGGTCCGAGCAATCAGATGACGGGACCTTCACGTTCCCAACTAACGTCCAGGCCGCGTATCTCGACGTCTTCCTAGAATCGCAGGGCAGCGACGAGTTTTGGTACACGTGTTTCCCGAACGATCTCGCGAAGGAGTTCGATAACTGCGGCAGCACCGGCTTCCGCGAGGGTGAAGTCACGCTCGACGGCCAGCCGGCCGGCGTCGTGCCGATCTACCCATGGATTTACACCGGCGGCATCGATCCGTATCTTTGGATTCCGGTGCCGGGAGTCGAGACACTCAACTTCTCGCCGTACCGTATCAACCTGACGCCCTTCGCGGCCCAGCTTGACGACGGGAACCCGCACACCGTCGCGGTCGCCGTTTTTAACGACGACAACTACTTTTCGGCCAACGCGGCGCTGCTCGTTTACGAAGATCATGGGGCTTCGGTCGTGACTGGAAAGCTCGTTAGCAACGGTACCGCGAGCGCCCCGGCGCAGAGTGTCGTCGAGAAGGTGAAGACGCGCAGTTCCGCTGCCTCCGGAACGATTACCGTGACGTCCACTCATCCCGTGAGCCTCGACGGATACGTGATCACGTCGAAGGGACGCGTGGAAACGCGCGTGACGCAGAGTGTCAGTTTCTCCAACGTCCAGAAGATCAAGCTTTCGTCGAGCCAGTTTATGCAAAATATCTCGCAGCTCACTACCGTGACGTCGCAAACCGTAACCACCGGCAAGGGCCATGCAAACTCTCGATCGACGTTTACGTGGCCGTTGAAGGTGAACTACAACTACGTCGCCGGCAGTTCCAGCGCAACGCAGAAGGCGTCGATCGTGCAGACCAAGAACGAAACCGGCATTGACGGGGCCAAAGGTAACCCCGACTCGTGGCTTCTGCTCAACACAGTGCAGTCGTCCGATACGCTGACCTTCACTGCAGCCGGCTTTCGCCGTCGAATGGTAAGAGCCAGCAGCATTACAAGTCGCTCGACCTGCAAGGCACGTGTTACGATAAATTGATCAAGTCGCTCAACTACGCCATCACGAGCACCGTAACTCGCTGCTGACACGGACCGGTTAGACGGGCCTCCTGACACGGATCGGCTAGGGGCCCCTGACACTTGATGCGTTCTCCCGACGCAGGCTACTCGTGCTATTGCGTGCCGATTTTTTGATTGGCGTTGGTGAGCAAGTAGATTTTGTCGGCGTGGCGGATCCCAAGTGCCGATGTATCGTAGATGACGCCGACGTACTGGCCGGCTTTGACCTTGCTCATCTGATACGTGGTCTTGCCGTCGGCAGAGAAGACCTGATCGAACTTCGGCAGGAGCACGAAGCTCAACGTCTGCTGGGTCTTCGGATTCTGAACTTTGATGTTCTGAGTCGAGACGTGCACGGTGATTCCATAGAACGTCTTCGTTTGAATCGCCATCGCGGGCTGCGCCGGTGCGGCGAGAAGCGCCACGGCGAGCGTCGCTGCGGCGGGCTCGAAGAAATGAAAAGAGCGTCATAGCTGGGGTTTACCCACCAGCCGGGCGGTTCATGCCCGGCGCGCGGCGAACCGCAGGCGCGTGGAAGCAACGCTCTTTGCCGACGGCGGCTCGCGCGGCAATCCCGGCCCCGCGGCGAGCGCCGCGGTGCTGCTTTACCCCAGCGGCGAGGTGATCGAAGAGGTCAGCGCCTACCTCGGCGTTGCGACGAACAATATCGCCGAGTGGACGGCGCTCGTACTGGGCCTCGAAGCAGCCGCCAAGCGCGGCCTTACGCGCTTGAACGTGCGGCTCGATTCGGAGCTCGTGGTGCGTCAGCTCCTCGGCGAGTATCGCGTGAAGCACGCGGGACTTCAACCGCTTGCACCGCCGCGCGCAACAGCTCTTACGCGGCTTTTCCGAAGTCGACATTCGCCACGTTCCGCGCAAGGAGAACGCGCTTGCCGATCGGCTCGTGAACCGCGTGCTCGACCAGGAAGCTCCGGCGCCCGCAAAGTAGGCGAAGGGCGTGCGGCGCTTTCCTATCGGCATCCTCATCATCGCGCTCTGCGTCGTCATGCTCGCGATCGGATGGCGAATCTACGGCACGGGTGAAATGGGGCGCTTCGGCCCCGCGGTTCACGCGCAGCGCGCGCCGAGTCTGCTCGAGGCGCGACTGCTGATTCGCTATGCAAAGGCGCCCGTGTACGAAGAAGAGTATCGCATGACGGACAACGAGGGCGTTTCGACGTTCGATTATCGCATTCGCGGCGTCAAAGGTCACCAAATCACCGTCCGCGCGCCTGCAGCGCGCGTCTACGACGTCAGCTTTTTCTTCGGGAAGCTGGATCAAGACGGAGTCTGGCAGCTCATCAACAAACCGCCTCGTCCCGACGCGCCCGCTTTTTACCGCGTCTACGTCCGCCAGCTTGCCGACTACAAGCAAGGCACGCGAACCGTGACGTTCACCAGTCCGGAGTACTGGGCGAAGCGCGCCGGGCAGCAGTTCCAAATCGATCTCTCCAAGGGCGTACCGAAGAATCTCGTCTTTATGGCGAGTCAGCAGGCCGGTGACACGCACTACCAGCAGATCGTCGACGATTTTCTGAGCTTCGGCCCCGATGAGTTTCGGCACAACGTTGCCGCGGCCCAGGCGCGCATTCGCGCCACGAACGGTTAGTGACGCCCTTCGACTCGTCTCCGGCCCGGCTGCGGCGCGTGGCCGCTCGCGCCATTATCGTACTCGCACTCTTAGGATTCGCCGTTTACCAAGGCTACCGCGTCGTTGAAAGTCCGGCGAATCAAATCTTTGGTAAAACGCTCGTCAGCGGCCCTACGAACGAGCGCGTCATCGCGCTAACGTATGACGATGGGCCGAACCCGCCGTACACCGGGCAAATCCTCGAAGTATTGCGCGCCGAGCACGTACACGCGACGTTCTTCGTCGTCGGTCGCGCGGTTGCGGCCTATCCCAACGTCGTGCGGGCCGAGGTCGCAGGCGGACATGCGGTCGGCAACCACACCTGGAGCCATGCGCACCTGCTGCTCTACGATGGCACCCGCTTGCGCCGGCAGCTCGAGCGCACCGATGCGGCGATCTTCGCCGCAGCGGGCATCCACTCGCGCATCATGCGGCCGCCCTTCGGCGCGCGCGACTGGCTGGTACTCGACGAAGTGCGCAAGCTCGGCTACACGCCGGTGATGTGGTCGGTCCCGCTTGCCAACGATTGGGAGTATCCGCCGGCGCGCGTCATCGCGGCGCGCGTCCTTCGGTATGCAGACGACGGTGCGATTATCGACTTGCACGACGGCAATCAAGGAATCGTCTGTGCGCGCATGCACGCTGCACCCCGGCTTTGCGATCGCAGCGCCGACGTCGAGGCGACGCGGCTCATCGTCGAGACGCTCAAACGGCGGGGTTACCGGTTCGTCACGATTCCCGAGCTGCTGCGTATGCAGTCGCATGCACCTACGCGTACACTCTCCCGTTCAAGCGAATGAAGCCATCGGCGTGTTGGCGTCCGGGATCGTGATGGGTCCAATGCACGACCGGAAGGCGTCCCGGATCGTGGACCATTTCGCCGCAGACTTCGATCCGGTCGCCGGCCTGAACCGGACAGCGCGGCGCGATGCCGACGTTGTCGACGATTTCGACTCTGCCTGCGCTGCTCTGCACGTCGAACGCTTCGTGCATGGCATGCGTTCGCGAACCGTAGAAGAAGCGCGGCGCGGTTGCCACCGTGCCCGAAAAGTCCACCCACGCCGGCGTGGTACCGGTGTACGCAGCGGCCAAGTCCATGCCGCTCTCATCACGCGCTCACCCGTCGATGGCAATACCCCGCGCCACGGGGAATATGTGACGGCGTGAGGACGATTCGAACTGCACGCCTGCTGCTCGTGCCGGTGACGCCGGTAAACGCGGTGGCGTTGTGGGAGCTGCTGCAAGAACCAGACCTGCGCGACTTCCAAGACTTGCCCGACGTCGATCGCGCGCAATTCCTGCGCGTCGTCGGCGCGCGTCCGACGCGCCTGGTCCAGGGCGCAACCGGACGCTTTGAGTGGCTCCTGCACTATTGCGAGGAGAAAAGCGATCCGCTTGGCTGGGTTTCGCTGCGTATCGGCGACTCGACCCGCACGAGCGGGGAGATCGGTTACAGCGTCATTCGCGCGCATCGCGGCCGTGGCATCGCGACCGAAGCCGTCGCCGCACTGTTGGAAGAGGGATTTCGGCGCGCGCGCCTTCAGGAAGTCCGCGCGTACTGCCTTCCGGGGAACCTCTCATCACGCGCCGTCTTACGTCACAACGGCTTCGAAGACGAAGGGACGCTGCCCCGCGGGGCCACGGTGCAGGGTAAGCCGGTCGACGTGATCGTTCACACGCTGGAGCACGATCGTTGGGCCGCGCGGCTCACGAAGAATCCAGCGGCCACTCGATCGTAATTCCCGCATCGTGAACAGCCGCATAATACCTCGGCAGCGCTCCCGCGAGATACGCCACGAGCGGCTCGCGTACGACCGCAACGCCGACATGCTCGCGCACGCGCTCGACCGCCACCCAGTCCACGCCCACAACGTGGTCCCCCTTGATGTTACCCGCAGGAGCACGCCCTCTTCCTCGGCCCGACCTTCGACTTCGCTCGGGGCAGGCTCGACGCGAAAAGCGATGCTGATAAAGTGCACGTCGCCATCGTAACTCTCGCTCACGTACGCAAGCTCGCGGACTTCGACTCGAAGGCCGGTCTCCTCGAAAACCTCACGCGCGACGGTTTCTTCGAGCAGCTCGCCGGGCAGCTGCCGCCCGCCCGGGAGATTCCAAAGCGGCAGCGCCTGATTTGGATAGTGCGACGCGACCATCAGCAACCTGCCGTCGCGAACGAGAATACCCGTCGCGAGATGTATGCAGGCCGGCATGCGTAGCATTATAACAGCAACCGATTGCTTTCGCTCGATGCTCGATACGCCGTTCGGTCCGATGCAGATCGCGGTGGATGTGCAGGGCGTCTTGGTCGAAGTGTGGTTGCCAAATCGCAGGCGGAGCCAAGAAACGCCGGCGCCGTGGCCGCGCGAGGCGCGCGAAGGGCTGTACGAAGCTCGCGCGCAGCTGAGCGAATACTTTTCGCGCAAACGGCGCGATTTCGCGCTGCGTCTGAGTCCGTCCGGCTCGAAGTTCGAGCGAATCGTTTGGCAGCGGCTCATGACGATTCCCTACGGCGTTACGACGTCGTACGGCGCTATTGCCGGAGAGCTCGGCCTCGTCAACGGCGCGCGCGCCGTCGGGCGCGCCAACGGTTCGAATCCGATTCCGATCGTCATTCCGTGTCATCGCGTGATCGGTACGAACGGAACGCTCACGGGCTACGGCGGCGGCTTACCGCTCAAGCAAGCGCTGCTCGAACTCGAAGGCGCGCTCGATACGCCGTCACCGCGTCTTTTTTAGGCGGAATTTTCGAGCGCACGCCAAAGCGGCTCTGCATGAAGACGATCGCATTCCTTTATACGCGTAATTTGGTTCTATTCGTTGCCGGCGCTGCGTTGATGAACGGTTGCGGCGGATCGTTGAATCTGCCGAATCAAAGCGGCGCGCCGAGTGAACGCAGCACTTATCGCATCGACCGTCGCGGCGAAGAAGAGCGGCTACCAGCAACTCTACGCCTTCAAGGGAACGCCGGACGGCGCGAGCCCGTATTCGGGATTGATTGCGATGGGCGGCATGCTATTCGGCACCACGCTGAATGGCTCGACGAACTACTGCTCGCAGAGTTGCGGCAGCAATCTTTGTTATCTCGGTTGCGGCACCGTCTTCACGATCGATAGTTCGGGAAGCGAGCAGGTCGTCTATAATTTCAAAGGGGATTTCGATAGCGCGCACGACGGGTCGTGGCCGTTTGCCGGACTGACCGCGCTTGGCGGTCAGATGTACGGCACTACTTCGAGTGCCGGTGCGCACAACGCCGGCGTCGTCTATACGTTGAGCGGATCCGGATCCGAACAGGTGATCTACAGCTTTGCCGGAGCCGCCGGCAACGACGGCGCCGGCCCGGAAGCGTCGCTCGTGCCGTATAAGAACCTGCTCTTCGGAACTACGGTCTCGGGTGGCTCAGGCTGCGGCGGCAGTGGCTGCGGAATCGTCTATTCCGTGAGTACAGCCGGCTCGGAAACAGTGCTCTATCGCTTCAAAGGCGGCAACGATGGTAATCGCGTCTACGCGCCGCTGACCGTTTTGCACGGCAAACTCTATGGCGCCACGCTCTTCGGCGGCGGCGGCGCGTGCGGCAGCACCGGTTGCGGCACGATCTTCGAAGTCACGACAGCCGGTAAGGAACGCGTGCTCTATCGATTTGCGGGCGGTTCCGGCGGCGCCTATCCCAACGGGCTCATCGCCGTCAAGGGCGTTCTCTACGGTACGACCGAAGGCGGCGGCTCGAGAAACTCCGGCACGTTCTTTTCCGTCACGCGTTCCGGCAAATTTGCGACGCTCTACAACTTTCAAGACATTCCGGACGGCAATTTGCCGGGTGCGAGTTTGATCTATTCGAAAGGAAATCTCTACGGGACGACCGTCGGCGGCGGCACTGTCGGCGACGGCACTGTCTTCAAGATCACGCCCGCCGGCACCGAAACCGTGCTATACAGTTTCGGAGGAGGTTCGGATGGTTCCGATCCCCAGGGCCCCGTCTACTTATACAACCACGAACTCTATGGAACGACGACGCAGGGCGGGGGGACCGGCTGCGGCGGCAATGGCTGCGGCACCATTTATAAAGTCAAGCCGTAATCGAACGCCGTTGGTGAAATCTAGTGCGAGCGAGTGCTCACGCTCGCGCTGATTGCGTGAAATAGCAGAATCGTCTTGCCGGGCGTTCCCCCCCGCGGATAGCGATAAAAATCGATGTTGTTGCTCTGCACGCCGGGAACGATCGCCGTTCCGTCTTGTAAGGCGAACTGCACCGCCTCGCTCGTGTTGCTCAGCGGCGTCTCGCCGACCTCGCGGGCCGACCCACGCCTGATGGCAAACGAATAAATGACGTTGTCGTTCGAAATTGCTAGGTGCCGGCCGTACCATTGAAGTCCTGCGGGAAGGGTGAGCGGCTGAGTAACGGTGACGTTCGTCAATCGCGTATCATCCTTACGCATCTCCGCCAAGTTGAACGGGGTCGAGGCGCCGGTGCCGTCGACGAACAAATCGCCTGTTTCGTTATAAGTGCAAAATCCGTAACTGACCATGTCTGGGTCGACGTAGGGTGTGCCGTCGCCGCCTGCGCTCGAGTAAATGACGACGTCGCCGCTACCGACGCAGGTCGGAGCTCGATAATCGATGCAGGAGTTGCTGACGGCGAGATTTCCCGTTACGGGGTCGACGGCACATCCCGCAGGGAACCCGTCGTCGCGGACCTCTGCGATGCGCTTCTTGCTCCCATGGCGATACTTCACGACCTTTGCCGTTGCCGTGCTGCGATCGAAGAGCGGCACCCAGACGTTGCCATCGCTATCGGTGCAAATCCCCGCAACATCGGCATTGAACTGTAACTGCCCGACGAGCTTCGGCTTGGGAAGCGAATAGACGTAAACGTTACTCGGAGATGCCGAAACGTAGAGCAGCATCTCGCCGTGCGCCTCCGGCAGCATCCACGATGCAGCGCTCTCCGTGGGTCGTGCGGCGGCAGGCGCGATCGTCCTGATAGGCGCCGGCGAAAAAGCCGCGCAGCCGCAGAGCCATGCGAGAACCAAGCCCATGCCAAGAGCGCGCCGGTCAATGGTCGACCTGCTCATCTACGATGCCTCCCCCTCGGTCGTCGCCCTTCTATTGCTTGCAACGCCGCTTTTGCCTCCAGTAGTTCAAGGTTGCCGTGCGACCGAGAGGCTGCTCGGCCGCCATCTAAGGATTCACCAAGGCCCGGCTTGTATAGTCGTTACAATTTCTTTTCAAACAGGGCGAGGTTGATGACGTTGGTATCAAAAGGCGCCGTAGTATGCTCGCTGTTCTTTGTTATCGTCGGATGTCAATCGATGGGTGCTCCGAGCACACCGCCGCTAAGCGCTCAGAGCTCGGCGATATCGCCGCTGGCAAGGTCCCCTATTCGTCACGTCGTCATCATCGTGCAAGAGAATCGAACGATGGATAATCTCTTTCACGGGTTTCCGGGCGCCGACACCGCGCAGTACGGCGTCAATTCGTTCGGCAAACGCGTGCCGCTGAGGCCGGTCGGCTTAGCCGCACCGCTTTCGCTCGCGCACAGACATCTCGCTTTCGAGCTCGAATACGCCGACGGCAAAATGAACGGGTTCAATCTCGAAAAAGCGTGGTGCGTCAGGCACAAGCACGGGAAATGCCCGGCGCCAGGCATTGCGGCGTACAGTTACGTGCCGCGCACCGACGTGCGGTCCTATTGGGAAATGGCGAAGGAATACACTCTCGCCGATGCGATGTTTGCGAGCAATCAAGGCCCGAGTTTTCCGGCGCATCAATACCTGGTTTCCGGCACTTCGGCCATTTCGAACACGTCCAACCTCAAGGCGTCGGAGAATCCGTTACACGACCACGGCGGCGCGCCCCCCGGCGGTTGCGGCTCGGCGCCGAGCAACCTCGTCGTCGTAATCAATCCCTACGGCCAGGAAGATCAGCACTTTCATCCGTGCTTCGACCGGATCTCGCTGATGGAAGTTCTCGACGATGCCGGCATCGCGTGGCGCTATTATTCGTTTAGCTCGCAGCCGAGCATATGGAACGCGCCCAACGCCGTTAAACCCGTTTGGGACAGCCGATTTTATAAAAAGAACGACGTCGCTCCGCCATCGCGGATACTTCACGACGTCGCGAAAGGCGATCTCGCGAGCGTTACTTGGGTCACTCCGACGCGGGGCGAATCCGACCACCCCGGAGGCAACAAAGGCTTAGGCCCGTCATGGGTCGCCGCGGTCGTCAATGCGATCGGTGAGTCTCAGTTTTGGAATGACACCGCAATCTTCATAACGTGGGATGATTGGGGGGGCTTCTACGATCACGTCGCGCCGCACGTCTACAACTCGTACGAGTTAGGGTTTCGCGTTCCGCTGATCGTCGTCTCGCCCTACGCAAAACAAGGTTACGTCTCGCACGTTCCGCACGAGTTCGGCAGCATTCTCAAATTTTCGGAGGAGGTGTTCGATCTTCCATCGATGGGCACGACCGATGCACGCTCCGACGACCTCTTCGATTGTTTTGACTTCGCAACGAAACCGCATCCCTTCACGCCGATCAACGCGGCGCTCTCCGCGCAATATTTCTTGAATAACAACGATACCGCCGACCCCCCCGACGACTACTAGCCCGATCCTTCAACGACCCCTCGTCGCCGCGGGGCTGATGACCGTTCCGAAAATGTCGCCCACCCGACTGAGAACCCGTATGGGACGGCCGCCGGCGGGATACCGCCAAAAATCGAGCGAGTATGCGCGAGGGCCTCGGCTCGTTCCGCGGTACCGGTCGGGACCGACGATCGTATTTCCGAAGACGAAATATTGACCTGAAAACGCTCCTTCGCGACCGATGCGATCCGCAAGGTCCACGGTGCTCTTCACCTTCGCCTTCGATCCCGAAACTTCAACGCGGTAAATCTGTGTCGGACTCCCGCCGCGACGGTAGTCGACCGAACGTATTGCCAGATACGTACCGTCCCATTGCATGCTGGAGGCGGGATGGATTCGCGATTTCAGTGCGATCGTGGTGAGGGCGCTGCCACCGTGCGGGAGCTCCGCGAGCGTCTTGTATTGGCCAAAGCTCGCCGCGAAAAGGTTCCCACTAGGATCGTACGCGCACGAAATCCAGTTGTAGAATCCGCCGAGCTGGTAGAAGATGGGACTTCCTGACGCGTTTTTGAAGATCGACACCGCCAACGGATACCGGTTCGTCGCAGCGAGATCGCCGGTCGTCGGGTCGATCGAGCAGGCATATACCAGTCGGCGGCGTAAAGCAAATCGTCGCTTACAGTCTCAGATAACATCCAAGAAGGCGCGTGCGCGGCAGTAGAATGCGAGGCGCTCAGTGGGACACCGGGCGTTGCACTCAGGCCCTGCGATCCCCCGCAGCCGCTCATGAGGGCCGCGGTCAACGATATGCCGATCCTCAGCCGAGCTAACATCGTAATCCCTCGATTACTTCCAAGGTGCGCATCGCGGTGCTATCCCATGTAAAGCCGGCAGCATGGATCGGCCCGCGCCGTCGCAGTTCCGAATCGAAGGCAGTGTCGGAGGCGACGCGCACGATCGCGGCGGCGAGCGCCTGCGGATCGTCCGGGGTTACGTAGCACGCAGCATTGCCGCCGGCCTCGGGCACGGCGGAAGCGTTCGACGCAACGACCGGCGCGCCGTAACTCATCGCCTCGAGCACCGGCAGTCCGAAGCCTTCATAGCGCGACGGAAAGGCGAGCAGCGCGCAGCCGCGATAGAGTGCCGCGAGGGTATCCTCATCCACGAATCCCAACTCGACGACGCGCACGCCGTCCGGAATCGTCCATCCGGCCAGTTTCGTCGTCACGACTAGCGAAAGCTCGGGACGTTCGCGCGCGACTTGCGCCATCGCCGAGAGCAGCGTGTCGAAGCCTTTGCGCCGCTCCGCCGTACCGACGTAGAGCACGAATGGCCGCAGCGGCGTAACGTCGAGTGTCACGGATGCCGGCGCTCGTGGCGGCGCGACCCCCAACGGGATCGGCACGATTCGCTCGGGGGGAACCCCAAGCTCACGCGCAAGCTCGGCTTGCGCAAAGTGGGAATCGGTGACGAGCGCGCGGCAGCGCTCCGCCGCCGCGCGAAAGATGCGCTGCGCTTGCGGCGCGTAATCCGGCACGACGAAGTTCGAGGCATCGTGCAACGTAGCGGCTGCGGGAAGCGTGAAGCTCGTCCAACTGCAGCCGTTGAACGGAAACCAGAGCGCATCGAGACCGGCGCGGCCGTGAAACCGGCGCGAGACGACGCGATACGACCGATCCTCGACTTCATGCAAGTAGCGCCGGCGTACCGTCCACGTATGCCACTCCGGCGCGACGAGCGTAATTTCGACGCGGTCGCGCGCGTTCTGCCACCACACGCGCAGAATCTCGCGCAGGTAGCGGCCGATGCCGCGCCGGTCGCCGGGAAGATTCCACGCGTCGACTCCGAGGCGAATCATCCGGCGACGTCGCGAAAGAGTGCGACGTGACGGCGTGCGCTCTCGTCCCAGTTGAAGTGCGTGACGCGCTCCAGCCCTTGCGCGCGCAGGCGTTCGCGCAACGCCGCATCATCGACGATGCGGCGCAACGCCGCGGCCCACGCGCCGGCGTCGTCGGGCGGTGCGTAGAGGGCAGCGTCGCCGCCGATCTCCGGAAGCGACCCCGCGCGGGACGCAATTACCGATGTGCCGCATGCCATCGCCTCGAGCATCGGCATCCCGAACGTTTCATGATACGAGGCGAGCGTCAGCGCCAGCGCCCCGCGATAGCATGCGCGGATCGCCTCATCGCCGCCCGCTACCAGATCCTCGGCGAGATTTCCCGCCCAGACGACGCCGGGCAGGTCGGGCGCGCGCGGGCCCACGACCGCCAACGATGGCCCGCCGTCACTCGGCCATGCGCGCCGATACGCCTCGTAAAGAAGCGGAAAGTTTTTACGCGGCTCGCCGATCGGATCACCGACGAAGAGCAAGAAGACCCGTCCCAGCAATGTCGGCGGAAGCGGCCGTGGCTCGCCTGGATGAAACGATGCTTCGACGCCGTGCTCGATAACGGTGATGCGATCGACCGGAACGCCGAGTGCTTCGTGCACCTCGCAACGCCCGAAATGCGAGACGGCAATGACGCGCGTCGCGGTCGCCGCCGAACGAAGGAACGGGCCTTGCGCGTGCTCGCGCCGTTGCGGATCGCTGTTCGGATAACGAAATGGCACCGCATCGTGAATAGTTGCGACGCTGGGCAGGCGCGAGGAGAAGAACGTACCGTTCGCCGGATGCCAGCTCAGGTCGTTGGAACGGCCTGCGCGCCGGCGAATCACGAACCTCTCGCTGCCGAGTGCCGCGGCATATGCTCGGCGCTGCCGCTGCGTAAAAAGTCCTTCCGCAAGGAACGTAAGCGCGATGTCGTCGCGTGCCGCCAGCCGGCGCAATATCGCGCGCGCATAGCGGCCGATTCCGCGCGTATCTTCGGCAATGACGCGCGCGTCGACGGCCAAGCGCAAAGGCGGCATCGCTGCGTCCTTCGACAGGCTCAGGATGACACATGCGATGGCTCTGAGAATCGAATGGTATGGCGGATATCGCCGCGCATTTGATTCTGGGACCGCGCGAGGAGCCATTCTTGGCTGCGATGCTCGATTCCATCGCCGGCATTGCGACGATGCTGCTCGTCAACGACAACGGCCCCGACCCCTCGCCGCACGCGCCCTTCCTCGATGCAAGCCGCTTCGGTCGCGAGAACCGGCTCGTCGTCGACCGAACGCCGTTCGCGGGATTTGCCGCCGCGAGAAACCTCTGTTTGCGCCTACACGCCGAGCACAGCCGCGCGCCGTGGATTGCCTTCGTGGATGCCGACGAAGTACACGGCGCGGGCGTAGGCGCCATTGCACGAGCGCTCGATCGCGTTCCGTCCGAATACGATTTCGTCGACGGCTACACGTGGCATTTCTTTGCATCGTTCGACTACTACACGTCGATCGAGCGGCGCATGATGTTCTTTCGGTATGGTCCCGGCGTGCGATGGGAAGGCGCGGTGCACGAGAAGCTGCTCGGGCTCGACGGAAGGCGACTCGCCGTTCCGTATCTGTACGCGCATTACGGGCATACGCTCGAGCCGCGGCGTCACGCCGAAAAGGGACGCCACTATTCGTCGCTCGGCGCGCCGGGCAACGTTCTGGCCGAGGACGAGCTCGACTCGTTCGATGTCGCGCGCTATTACGCGCCCGTCTATCCGAGGCTGTTGAATTTTGGCGGACACCATCCGCCGGCGGCGCAGCCGACGGTCGCGCGATTGGCCGCCGAGCTTCAGAAGCATCACGCCCTGACGAAGCGAATGGTAACGCAACGGCCCTATGCACGTAAAGCTCCTCAACGTTGTCCGCAAGCTCAACTACGAGCTGCGCTGGAGGTCGCGGGCGTTCTCGCCGCTTGCCTGGCGATTGAGCGCCTTTTCATCGAATAATAATTCAGCGTTCGGTGGGCCGGCTTGATCGTAAAGCTGCCTGCGCGGAGCCATTTTGGTCGAACGAACGTGGGGTCGATCGGCGCAACGACCGTAGCTGGGCAAACGTCTCGCGGTTTAGGACTCGGCGCGAAATATTGCGCAAATATGAACTTGGCAGTATACTTAGCAGGGAAGGGGGCAGCTTACTGACCGCCCCTATGGAGTTATGAGCTCAGGGATGATGCCTCGCCTTGGGCCGTCGATCGTCCGACGCCCGGGCTTGGAAGAATGGTTGGGACGCTTTAAGAGCGTTCCGGTTCGGTTCTTGGTCGCGCCGCCGGGCTACGGTAAGAGCGATGGCGCTCCTTGGCTATCTGCGCCACATGGCAACCAACGGCGTCTACTGCGTTATTCCGCGCGCCGCGCAACCACGAAGCGGTTTGGAGTTCCGTCGCCAAGGCGCTCAAGCTCGAGGTGCAGTTCGGCTCGCACGAAGAACTCGTGCGCGCGCTCGCGGCAAGCGCCCCGATGGAGCTCGCACTCGATTGTGACGGCGTGCCCGACGGCGCCGGGGATCGATGCGGTGCTCGCGCTCATCGAGGACGTTCCCGACGACGTCGCGTTGCTCGTCGCTTGCCGCTCGCGCGCGGCATTTCCACGTCGGGCGTTTCGTCTCCGAAGGCACCGCGGTGCTCTGCGACGCCGAACGTCTGGCGTTCGATGCCGCCGGCATCCGCCACGTCGCCGAAACGCTGCGGCGTTCCGTTTACGCACGCCGATGTGCTGCGCATGCTCGAAGCGACCGACGGATGGCCGCAAGTCGTCAGCGGTGCCCTTCGTAAAGCGGCCGAAGATAACTGCTCGCTCGCGCAAGCGTTCGAACATTGGCGCACGCGCCACGGCCATCTCTTCAACGAGTTCGTTGCCGAGTCGCTCAAGCACGTTTCGGAACACGACGCCGACCTCGTGCTCAAGCTCATGAGCGGCTCGTATCTCGACGACCGCACGCAGCTGCAGGCGCTCGAAGAGCAAGGGCTCTTCGTCGATCCACACTCCCGACGGATACCGTCCGCTGCGCGCGCTCTCGCGAAGCCGCCTCTACGACCGCTACGGCCGCCGCGTCGCTCCGGTTACGCCGATGCAAGTGCGGCTCTTCGGATGGTTCCTCGCGGAGATCGACCGCCAGCCGATTGAGTGGGTCCGCCGCCGCGACCGGCAGATCTTCAAATACATTGCGTTGCAGCCCAATGGCACCGTTTCGCGCGCCGAAGATCGGCCAAGTCTTTTGGCCCGATGCCGAGCGCCATCTCGTCGCGCAGAGCCTGCGCACCGCCTGTTCGAACATTCGTAAGGCGATCGCACACATCGTCGGCTTCAAGGAGGTCGAATCGTACTTCCGCGCGGGCGACGAGCTTTCGATCGATCTCGACAACGTGATCGTCGACGTCAATCGCTTCGTCATGCACGCGAACGATGCCGACGAACAGTATAATCGTGGTGAGCTGCGGCGCCGCTTACGCGCACTACCGCAGCGCGGCCCGCGTCTATCGTGGCGATCTGCTCATCGGTGACGCTCACGAGTCGTGGGTTGCGTCGCTCGATGCCGCGCTCAAGCAACGCCACGTCACGATCCTCGACCGAATCGGCGAGATCGTCGCGACGCTCGATTACCAAGCCGCCGAGAAGCCGAACCTGCGCCTCGTCTCGGGCTCCTAATCCGCATGCGAAGCCGATGGCTGAGCGCGGTCATCGTTGTCGCGGGTCTGACCGGTATATTGCTTGCAGGCACGAGTCGTCGCGCGCACGGGATTTTTCATGGGCGACTTTCGCGCATTCTATTGCGCGGCCAGCGTCACGGCGCGCGGCGAAAACCCGTATCACAGCGAACCGTTGCGCGCGTGCGAAGCCGCAATCGGGCAGGCCGGCGTTTCTTGAAGCGAAATCCCGGCGTGACGATTCCCGCGCCGCTGCCAGGCTACGTGATCGGCGGCGCTCGTCCCGCTGGCCCGTGCTTCGCTTTGACGCGGCGGCCGCGATTTGGATCGTCGCTGTTGCTCGCTGGCGTGGCTGCTCTGCGTCGTCGCGCTTTCGAGCTTCGCGGCGGTCCCCTGGGAAGTCGCGTTTGCGGCAACGTCGCTTGCGCTTGCTGCGCTCTCGCTGCCGTTCGGCGAGGTCGTACCGCTCGCCGTCGCCGGCATCTGCGTTGCGGCTTATTTCTGCCGCGAAGGCCGTTGGGACGCGGCGGCATTCTGCGCGGCCGTTGCAATGGTCGAGCCGCACCTTGGGCTCTCCGGTCTGCGTCGCGCTCGCCGTTTGGCGCCGGAATCGCGCGTCACGCTCGTCGCCGCGCTGGCGGCGCTCGCTGCGTTCTCGATTCTCGTGCTCGGCATACCGGCCAACATCGAGTACCTTACGAGCGTTCTTCCCGCGCACGCATTCTCTGAGGCTGACGCGCGACACGCAGTATAGTCTCACCGCGGTGCTCGCGGCCTTCGGAACGCCGGCCTTGCTGGCGGTAAAGATCGGCGGCCTTTGGTATCTCGCCATGCTCGCGGTAGGGACAGTCATCGCCGGGCGCCTCGCGCGGCAGACGAAGAATGCCGCGTTTCTGGCCTGCGTTCCACCGGCGTTTGCCGTATTCGGCGGCACGTTCATCCACATCACGCAGATCGCCGCAGCGCTTCCGGCGGCCCTGCTTCTTGCGGAATACGCCCGCGGCGAATATCGGACGCTCGCGGTGATTGCGCTGCTCGTGCTCTCCGTTCCATGGGGATGGACCGTTTCGGCAGCACTGATTCTGGGGCCGCTCGTTCCGGTGGCGTTTCTGGCATACCGTTACTGGAGTGCGAACATCAGCGCGGTGCTCTTGGCCGGCGTACTGGCCGCCGTAATGATACTCGGGCTGCAGCAGCTCTATCTCATTCACGGGATCCATCTCGGCAGCCACACCCCAGTTCCGGCGATCGATTCCCGCTTAGCCGAGGCATCCTGGAGTGCGTATTCGCAGCGGACCTCGAACAACAGCGTCGCCGCATGGGCCGTGCGGATTCCGACGTGGGGCGGTCTCATCGTATTGCTGGGGCTCCTGACGTTGCAAGCGCGCGCCGTCGCGGTTATGGCAGGGCGGCCTTTAAGCTATCTTTCGCGCGGGGTTTCCTAGCGTGCAGAACAAGGTTTGGCTTGCAATCGCCGTCATTTGCACGCTGCTGCCGTTTGCCGGCCAGTCTTACGGCGATCGCGCCGGCGGATGGCTCGGGGTCGATTTCCGCGCCTATTACTGCGCCGCGCTCGCGCAGCGCGACGGTTTGAATCCATACTACGCGCAATCGATTCATCAATGCGAGCGCGAGACTCCGGCGCCTTTTTATCGCGCGCCCGGCAACGTCACGGTTCCGGCGCCGTATCCGCCGTACGCGCTGGCGCTCTTCTATCCGCTCACGTTCTTGCCGTTTGGTGTCGCAGTAGCGATCTGGTGGCTCGTTCTTCTCGCGAGCGTAGCCCTTGCGGCATGGGCGCTCTCGCGAACGACGGGGCAACCATGGCTCGTTGGGTGGGCCGTCTTCGTGCTTTCGGTCGGCCTTACGTCGCTAAGCTCGGGAAACGTCGTGCCGTTTGCGGTCGGAGCCGTCGCCGTTTCCGCGTTCTTTGCACAGAGCGGCCGAATCGTCGCGGCCGCTGTGGCCGCGGCCGTGGCGATGGTCGAACCGCAGATCGGACTGCCCGCATTGGTTGCGCTCTTTGCTTTCGCGCCCGCATCGCGGCTGGTGCTCTTGGGCGCCGTTGCCGCTCTGGGGCTGCTCTCGCTGTTGACCGCCGGCTTCGCCCAAAGCGTCAGTTACGTAACCCAAGTGATTCCGGCGCATGCGCTGTCGGAAGTTTCCCGCGACAACCAATATAGCGTTGCGACCGTGTTGAGCGCGTTGGGCGCGCCCGACGCGGCGGCGGCGCTCGCCGGCAGCGTTTCGTATCTGGTTATGGCAGGCATCGGCGTCGTCGTTGCGCTTCGGTTAGCGCGGCGATATCATGAGCCGGGATTGGTCGTGCTTCTGCCTCCGGCGATTTCACTGCTCGGAGGCGCATTCGTCCACACGGGCGAGATCGCGATGGCGGCGCCGGCGTGCCTGCTGCTCTTCGCGCGCGGTAAGAGGTACCGCGTCTGGCTCTTCGGCGCACTGATCCTCTTGGTAGTGCCGTGGATACTTGCGACGTCGATCGCAATTCTGTTGGCGCCGGTCTTTCCAGCCGCTTATCTCGCCTATACGCTACTGCGTGGCGATCGAACCGTAGCCCTGGCCGTCGGCGTCGCGTCGTTCGCGACGATCGCCGGCCTATTCGCGCTCTCTACCGTACATGGCGGACCCGCAGGCATTCAGCATCACGCCTATCCGCCGATCGATCCGCGACTCGCCGAAGCGAGTTGGCGTCAGCTGGTGCTCGGCAATTCCACCAATCGTCCGATCATGTGGCTGCTGCGAGCGCCGACCTGGATTGGGTTGGTCGTTCTAACCGCAACGGCGATCGCTCTCGTGCGCAAGGCGCCGATCACGATCGCCACCGCAAACCACCGTCTCGCGGAGTCAGGCGCATGAAGCGCGACGACGTTTGGATAGTCGTTCCCGCGTATAATGAAGCGGCGACCATCGCGACGGTCGTTGGTTCGCTGCGCGTATTAAGTTACTCCCACGTTTGCGTCGTGAACGACGGTTCATCCGACGCCACGAGCGAGCTGGCTCGCAATGCCGACGCATATGTCCTCGATCACGTAACAAACTTAGGACAAGGGGCTGCGCTGCAGACCGGCATCGCATATGCGCTCAAGCGCGGCGCACAGTACGTTTGTACGTTTGATGCCGACGGCCAGCACTCGCCTCAATCTGTGAGCGACCTGCTCGATGCACTCGAGCGCTCGAACGCCGACGTTGCGCTGGGATCACGATTCTTGCAGGGCGGCTCCGCCGTGCCGCTGCATAGGCGACTGCTGCTCAAGGCGGCATTGCTCTTCACGCGACTGCATGCGCGCGTGAGTGTTACCGATACCCACAACGGATTGCGCGCATTTACGCGTCGCGCGGCGCAAATGGTAGAAATCGAACAACCGGGAATGGCGCATGCATCGGAGATCTTGCAAAAACTCGGCGCCTGCAATCTGCGCATCGTCGAGGTGCCCGTTGAAATTTCCTACACGCCGTATTCGACGCGTAAGGGACAATCAGGGTTCGATTCGATTAAGATCCTGCTCGACTTGCTGTACCGGTCCATCGCTCTGCGGTCGTAGGCGCCCTATCGCCTCCGAGGGCTCGTGTGCGTGGTCGATCGCGCTCTGACGAGCTAGGGCAATCAATGCTTCCTCGTGGCGCTTGAATTTCGAAGTAGAAATTCGACACCACAAATAGTCCGGCAAGCAAAGCGAAGTAGAAAATGAGGTCCGTACCACGGCCGACGTGCAATGCGGCCGCGACGCGGCTTGAAAGCTCGGGGAAGATGGCTAGAACGATGCCCAGGAGCGCCAGAGCTATGACGCCGACTAACTGAAGCCCCGAGAGACGCTTCATCCCGACGTACAGCGCGATAACGATGAGGCTGGCTATGATTATTGGGACCATCACTTAAGCATTTCTACCTCGTCCGTGAGTACACATACCTCGGGAGCGTCCTCGTGGCGGCGCGATGCCCGACCCGTGTCAGGTGCGGATGGCCAGCTTCTTGAACAGCCAGTACGTTACACCGCTGGGAAGGAGCGTCATTCCCTGCTGCGCACAATTCACTGCCTTTGCTAGGGGGGTCTCGCTATAGCCGTATTCGAGATATGCAGTTCGTTTAATTCTGAGCGTATCTCGAAGCTGGCTGAGGGTTCGGGTCGATTTTGTCGATGTGTCGTGCAGGCGGTAAGCGGTCAACGGCTCGGGAAGATTCGCGATCTTACCAAGCCGTGCGAGGCGTAAGACGAAATCATAGTCTTCGCAGGTGCGAAAGCGACCCGTATAGGAGCCCGCCGCAAGGGCCGCGTCGCGCCGATACATGATAGACGGTGAAGCGAAGGGATTGAATAAGGCCATTTGGCGACGCAGCTGCTCGTCCTCCGCGGCATATCTGCGGATACCCACCGGTCGATCCCCGTCGTCGATGATGCTGAGATAACCGCCGACGAGTACGTACTCCCGGTTGCTTTCCATGAACTCGATCTGTTTTAGAAGCCTATTGGGCAATGCCAGGTCATCCGCGCCGATCTCCGCCAGCAGAGCGCCGCGCGCTTCATGGATCCCACGATTGAGCGTATAGCCCACGCCGCGGTTCTCGTGTCGCAGAAGCCGGATGCGCGGGTCGCGCTTGGCGTACTCGGCAAGAAGCAGGGGCGTTCCGTCATTGGACCCATCGTCGATTACAAGGAATTCGAAATCCGAGAAGGACTGGGAAAGGATGCTTTCAATCGTTTTGGCGACGTATTTCTCGCCGTTGTACACGGGAAGGAGAACCGTAGCTATCACATCACTCATAGGAAGAGCCACGGATCAATTCGCCGTCGCGCCATCTGCGCCGTCAGAGAGTACGAAGTCTTTCGTGAGAAGCCAGTATGCAATGCCGTTTGGCAGCATGGATAGCGCTCGCTGAGCCAGGTTGAACACGAGGGCCGAAAGGCTTTCGTGATAACCGTACTCCGAATATGCAGCACGCTTCACCTTTAACATATCGCGAAGCTTGCCTTTGACGTTTGGCGCTTTGGGCGAGTGATCCGGGAAGCGGTACGCGGCGAGCGGCTCGGGGATGTTGGCGACCTTGCCGCGCCGTGCAAGGCGCAGGACGAAATCATAGTCCTCGCATGTTGCGAAGCGTGCCGTATAGCTGCCGCACGCCAGCGCATCGTCGCGGCGATACATGATCGACGCGGAGCTCATCGGGTTGTAGACCGTCAGGCTGTTACGAATCTGCTCGTCGCTTATGGGGCATTTGTCCAGGCCGATCGATTGATCGAAGGAATCGACGATTTGCAGATAGCTACCCACGACGACGTGATCCGGATTAAGCCGTAAGAAGCCGAGCTGTTTGCGAAGTCGCCCCGGCAGCGCCAGGTCGTCGGCGCCGATCTGCGCGATCAGGGCGCCGCGCGCCTCCCGGATGCCGCGGTCGAGCGTGTAACCGGCGCCGTGCTTCTTGTGATGAAGCAGCCGAATTCGCGGGTCCTGGCGGGCGCACTGTAAGAGAATCTGCCGCGTCGCATCGTGCGATCCATCGTCGAGAATCAAGAACTCGAAGTCGCCAAACGACTGCGCTAAGACGCTTTCGATTGCTCTTCCGACGTATTTCCTCCCGTTGTACACGGGAAGCAAGACCGTCAGCTCGACGTCGCTCACAGGGCGTACCGCATCGGCGGCTTACGTCCTAATGCGCGCTCGCCACCGCCGTATGCCGCTGGTGATAACTTCATTGGCTGCTGTATCGTATTGCCACGCCCGCGCAAATGTCCCGCCGGCGCTGCGCGGGTGACAATCCGCTGGAAGGTCATTGAATCGAATGCGCATCGGCACGGGCACGCCCTCCCCCGAGACAATCGCTTGCTGAAGGGGCAGGCTCGGCAACGCCGCGAGCATTTCGCGCGCGGCGTTGGGAAGCGTTTTGGCGATGAACTGCTGATCGGCTTCGCTGCCGAGCCGCAAGGCAAAGACCGTTCCGCACTGTGAAAGTACCGGTAATGATAACTCCGTCGGGCGCTGCGTGATGAGCGCGAGCGAAATCCCATATTTGCGCCCTTCCTTGGCGATCTGCGTCAGCACCCGTACCGTTTCGGCGAAGCCGAGGCGTTCGTCGGCCGGAACGTAGCGTTGCGCCTCTTCGCAAACGAGCAGTACGGGCGGCATCTTACCGCGCTCGGACCAAACGGCGAAGTTGAAGATGACGCGGCTGAGCGTCGAAACGAGCACGTCGGTGACTTCGGACGGAACGCCGGAAAGATCGACGATGGTCAGCGGTTTACCGTTGACCGGAACGCGGATCAACCGGCCCACGACCTCCTCTAAAATGTCGTCTTCCGACGTGAAGAAGAAGCTGAAGCGCGGGTCGCTGACCAGCGATTGGATCCGCTCGCGTAGGCGCAAATACGGCATCGACGTGTCCGGCTTGGCGAGTCGTCCCATCTGCTCGTTGATCGAACGGATGAGCTCGAAGGTGCGATACGGCACCGGCGTATCGACGGTAATACTCTTGCGAGTCGCCTCGTCGTAGCCGTTATACATCATGCGCGCCGCCGTAATCGCGTCTTTGAGAATGAGCTCCTGCGATTGCTGTTCGCTCGCGCTGCCGCTGCGGATCAGCAATCGGGACGCTTCGGCGAAGTCGAGCAACCAGAGCGGCAGACGCAGGTTGTCGACGTTGATTACCTCGGCCGCGCTCCCGAAGGCGCCCCCGTACTCGTTGTGCGGGTCGAGCAAGATGACGTGGCCGTTTGGATGCCGCTGCAAAATGGCCGAGAGAATCACGGTGACGGAGCACGATTTGCCCGAGCCCGTCGTTCCCAGCACCGCGAAATGTTTGCCGAGCAACTTGTCGGTGATTATGTACGCAGGTCGCGTCGGATCGTGATAGAGCGTTCCTATCGCGACGTTCGCTTCCGATGCCTCGCCATAAATAGCGCGAAGCTCGTCTTCAGTCGCGGTCGTCGCATACTCACCTGGAACCGGATGGATGGAGACGCCGCGGCTAAATTTCGGCTCGCCCTTCTCCGTGAAGACGATTTCGCCTAAGAGATCGGCGATGAGCTTGTGGCCGTCGCCATTGTTGCCGGAGTTGACCTCGCTGACGTTGGCGACGACCTCGCGCTCGCCGTTGCGTACCTTGACGACGGAACCGACACGAATAGAACGCCAGTCGATACTCTTAATATCGAGATCGACCAACATCTGCGATCCGGCAACGCTTAAAACGCGCCCTACCTGTAGGGTGTTAGCCACGTAGCGCTCATGATACCATCAAGCGGCGTAAAAGTCTTTAAAACGCCGTCGTTCCGCCGTTTACATCGCGTTTATTTTCGTTAACTAGTGAACGTGTTGGGCGCTGCTCGCTAACAAGGTTCGGATCGTCGAAATGTCCCAAACGGTGAGGTGATACAGGACGTGCCAGCGCGCTTCAATTAGAAGAAGCACGACGTTGAGGCCCCAGTAGGCAACGAACCCATACAGGGTCCGCTCCCGGAGCCGATTAGAGGTCTGGGCCAGCCGCAGCATGGCCGATGATACCCACCGAGCGGCCGAACGTAACGCCTGCGGGCTGCGATGCTCGTTACCGGGGCGCGTGACCTAGCAAGCGAGCCTGAGGTGCCTAGCCGGCAGTAAGCCGCCGTTCGGGCAGCCGGATCTCGCCAACCCAGTAGCGTCGCGCACCTGAATCAAGATGCACGTGGTCTTCGTAGTAGCCGATGCCGCCTGAGACCTCGCGCGAATAGGCGACACTGAAAAGCTCGCGCGTCGAAACGCCCGCCACGTAGAAATCGGCGGCTTTGCCGTAAAGATGCATGCTGTTGCGCGCGGCGCCCTCCGTCGCGGCATTCGTCTGCGGCGAGCGGTAACCGCTCGTGATGACCAGCGGCGCGCGCGCTCCGAGCAGCGCAAGCACTTGCTGCACTTCCCAGAGTGCTTCGACTTCGTTGATGTCGATCTGAACGTAGCCCTGGCCGAACGGAACGTGCCGGTCGCGCATCAACCAGCAGACTTGCCTGTAGCCCGGTTCGTAGATTGTGCGGCCGTCAACGCAGAACGGCGCGATGACTTCTTCGCCGTCGGCAGCGTGCCGCAGCCACAGAACGCGCCGTGTAGGAGTAGGCGTGGCGGCACGAACGGCGCGGGGCGACACGCCGGCGAAAGCGGCGGTCGCCACCGCGGTCACAAAATCACGTCGCTGCATCAAAAAACGAAGCCCCGATCATGAAGTCGGCGGGACCGGCCATGCGTTGATTATACCATATCTGCCGCGCCGCGTGCGATAAAAGAACCATACGAGTGTCGCGCCGATGCAGAGCGCCGCCAAGGCTGCAGCTCCAAAACGCGTGATCATCGAAACGGCGATTGCGCCATAGAGCGACGCAATAACGGCGATACGAACGGGCTCGCGCACGACCGTCATCGCGTAAAAGATCGCTGGTAGCGCCAACGCCGCTTCGTACGGCCACGCATGGAGGCTCGCCGTCAACCCAACCAACGGCATCATGCTGATGGCTTCGATCGTCGTTGCGCGTGACGCAATCGGCAGTGCCGCCAGCAACATCGCGATTGCGACAATGGCGGCGCCCCTAATACTCAGTCCGTGCGACAGCAGCAACGTAGGGACGGTAAACGCCTTTGAGGTTCCTCCAAAAAAGTCCATGGGCAGCCACCATGTCATGGTGTGAGCGTACGTAACGGGCCAGAGCCAGTCGCCGCCCGAGGCCGCGACGCTGGCGAAATACCAGCCGAGTGCGAAGAGCGACGCGACGCCTAACGCGCGCCAATCTTTACGCGCCGCGAGTAAGAGCAATATCGGCAGCGCGACCGAAGGTTTGTAGAGCAAGAATCCCGCGCCGATGCCGGTTATCGCCGAGCGGCGCCGCATCATTCCCCACGCGGTGACGAAGACGAAAAGCACGGCGAGACCGATATTCTGTCCGACTTCGATCGAGTTGATTACGGGCGCCCATCCGAGCACGGCGGCGATGCAGAACCACGGATTGAAGCCGTAAACGCGAGCAGCGAGGATCGCGCTCAAAACAAAGACCCCAACCATCAACAGTTCCTCGACGAGCAGACCGCGGATCGGCGTCAGCCGGCTAAACGGCGCATAGAACCACGCGAAGCCCGGCGGATACGAGAACGGCTGCGCGATCATGTCTCGCGCGTGGGCCCATTCGTTGAGGCGTTGCGGATTCGTCAGCGTCGAAGTGCCTGCCGTCGCTCCAGCCGACCAAAAGCACGCGAAGTCGTACACGTAGGCGACCTTCGGAAACCACCGAAGGGCAAAAAACGGCAGCGAAATGATTGTCGCGCAGCACGCTGCGTAGAGCCAAATTCGCTCGAGCGATAAGCGCAGGGGGATCAAAGCTACGCGATTGGCCGCCATCGCGCTACGTCGCAGCAAGCAAATCGAGCGGATCGTGGCACTCGACCGGTGCCGGGGGAGCTTGCCAAGCCAAGCCGCGCACGGCGCTAAGCGCCTCGACGCGGAGCGCCAGCGTGCCGCCGATTCGTTCGTAGCGGTCCGTCGGCGGATCGGCGATATAGGCAAGGACGTCGTGCAGACCCAGCGACATGCCCGACGTCGGAATCGTCGCGAAAAACGTGCGCCCGTGCGCCCCGTAGCGCGCCGGATATGGCTTGCCGCCGGCGAGGAGCCAGACGACCGAACCCGACGGTGCACCGCTTTTGAGCGTGCCGTCTACTAAGGCTACGCCAGCGCCACAATGCTCGTCACCGTGAAGCGAGCCCGCGACCTGCGGCGCCCGGCTCAGTTTTTCTAAGAATGCCGGCGTGAAACGCTCGCCGCCTACTAAGAAAAACGTTCTGCGCGGTTGGAGCTGCGCAAAGGTTTGCCGCTGCGGATCCATCGCGTAGGCCGTCACGGTGTGCACGCCTTCGCGCAGACCTCGCGTGGCGAACGGCCCGTAGAAGCCGCTATAGGCGTACGTGAAGTCGCGCGTACCTTCGGCGATTTCAAAGTTGTAGAGACCACCCACCGTTCGCGCCGGCACCCGGCCGTCGATGACCACAGCGACGTTCGAGGCCGCGCCGTGTTCTTGCGGAAAAATGGCCGCTCCGCCGGCCCACAAGCGCGAGCCGGGGAGAAACGTGTAGCGAAAACGACGCGCCGCGAGCGGATGAAAGTCCATACCTTGTATCGGCCAAAGGAAGCCTAACGCTCTGCTGCGTGCGATCTGCGAAGATGCGGGTACGATGCTCGTATACGATGCGTTTGGTGCGCCGTAGTAGCGCTGGAACATCTCCGCGGTGGCGTATCCGGAGGCGACCACGGAGTACGTGCACAATGCAACGGCAATCGCGGCCGGCCACCGGTTTCGCAAAGGGCGGAACGTCCGCGGCGCGTACCATGCGGTGCAAAGAAACGGTGCAAAGACGTAAGGATACCACTGCCTCCCAACCGCGCCGAAGACGTTGTCGGTCACGACGTAGAGCCCAATCATCATCAGTGTAAAAAGAACGTAAGCGTTGAGGAGAGGGTCGCTCGTTGCGATCAGTGCGGCTCGGCGCGGGCTCACGCGAGAAGCCACGGCGCGCAAGCGCGCAAGATCACGGACGACGCGATAAACGATTGCGCCGAAGACCGCGATGCTGCCGACGGAAAATAGAATCCGCAGCATCAGCTCGATCTGCGTGTTGACGACGATGAGCGGGGTATCCCAAAGGCCTAGTTCGCCCCAATACGTGGCGGCGTTCGGTCCCGCAACGAAGAAATCGGCGAACGCGCGGGGCACGTTTGCGAGCATGTGGAGGATCGTCGGCCAAAGACCGCTCTGCAACGACGACGCCGTCGAGGCGAGCACGCCGCTCGTGGGACGCTTCACGTACGCCGGCGTGGCGACCGCGAACTGAAGCGTCACCAGAACGACGGTTGGAAAGAAAAGCGTGAGGATTCGCAACGCGCTGGTCGCCGGCTTGGCGCGCTCGAGCCATAGCCGCGCCACCACCAGAAGAACGACCGGTACCGCGACACTCAAGAAGAAGTGATACTTGGTAACGGCGAGCGCACCGAGCACGGCACCGAGAGCGGCGGTCGTCGTGAGAGGCCACCGGCTGCGCCGAAGCTGCGTGGCAAAAAATAGAGTAGCCGATACCAGAGCGTAGCCAAGGTTATCGGGTTGCACGTACGACGAAACCAGCGTCGTGAGCGGAAAGAAGCCGATGGCCGCTACGAGCGCGACGCTCGACCAACGCGGTATCCCAATATTGAGCGCCGTTCGGTAGTTGAAGTAGAGTCCGAGCATCGTTAGGAGGACGCAAAGAATTCGCGCTCCGAAGAACATCGCGACGAGCGACCCCGTCGCAAGCGAGATGAGCTTCATCCACGCCGCTTCGAGAGCGTAGAATCCAAAAGGATAGGCGCTGGCGATATAGCTGACCTCGCCCGGCGGGGGATCGACATTTGCCAAACGGTTTGCGCCGGCATCGACTCGGCGAAAATATGCGAGCGTCCCATATCCCGACGGCACTCGCATCGAGGAGTGAAAGGCGATTCGAAAATAGTCGCTCGTACCTAAGAGGTAGCGCGTGTACGGACTGACGATCCAGCCGACCTGCGTGCCGCTCGTGCCGATCAAGTGGCCTTCGGTAAGAATCGACATTGCGTAATCGAAGTGCGCCGCTTCGTCGGTGGCTTGAAAGATCGGTACGACGAACGCCCACGCTGCGCCGAGCAACCCGGCTAGGACGATGACGAGCGCCGCGGCGACGTTGGCGCGACGGCTCGGCTTGACGTCCGCCCTACCCATAGGAAAGCGTGCGCGCGAGCCTGATCGCGCTCCAAGAGATGCATGCGAGCCCCGCATAGATCAGTGCGTGTCCGTACCACGAAAATGGTGTCGGCGTAAACTGTTGGGCGAGCTCGCGCCACGGAATCTCCGCGAGCGCGGTTGCCGAAACCGACGCGATTGCCGTAACCGCCGGGCGGTGCACCTCCGGCATTTGCAAGAACTCGAGCACCGCGGCAGCCGCTCCCGCTGCGGCGATCGAAACGATCCAGGGAACGCGGTTGTAAGCGAGGACGGCAAAGAGCACGAGCGCGCCCAAGACGCCCCCGAATCCGATCGATGCCTGCCACGGTATCGTGACGGCGACAGCCGTCAAGCCGGCCCAAGTAAGAATCGAAGGCGTGCGTCGCGCGAGCACGAGCGCGAGCGGAATGGCGGCACCGATCTGCGTGACGTGAATGAATGGGCCGCCCGAAACCGCCAACGCCATCGGCACGAAGACGACGCTCTCCGGAACCTCCCGGCGCATCGCGCGCACGAGCCAAAGCCCGGCGGTCACAAAGATTGCGTATTGCAGGTTCGCAAGCGATGCCGCTGCGCGGTCGCCTGTGCCGAACGCGTGAAGCACGGCGCTCAACCCGTACTGCTCGGCGTTGCCGATTTCGGAGACTGCATGTGCCGGAAGAACGGCGCGCACGAACTCGGCGTTGAGACTTTCGCGTCCGACAGCGAAGGAGAGCACGACGATCGCAGCGGCTGCCGACACGAGCGGGATGCGCATCCGAGGAATGAAGATGACGATGCTGAGAATTACGGGCAGCGCAACGTGCGGTTCGAGGCAAGCAACGCCCGCAAGCACCGCGGCCGCGGCCCAGCGTTCGCGCTGCAATGCAACGGCGCAGAGGCAGAGCAACGCGATCGGAAGAAGCGCAAGACTTCCGACCATCAGCGACGGCAAGAGGAGGCTCACCAAAATCGGGGCGCTCAATAGGGCGAGGGGAAAGCCCGTAATTTCGGCGAGCGCCCAAACGATTGCGACGCCGCTTGCGATCAACAGCAGCCACCACAGAAACTGCGCGCTCGGATACGCCAGGCGCGAAATCGGCACGAAGGCAGCAATTGCGTACGGCGGCAGCGGAACCGGAACGACGGCATTTGGTGTCGCTGCGTGGAGATTACCCGTTTCGCACGCGTGCAACGGCTCGTAGCGATAGGGGTCCTGTCCCTGCGCTAGTGTTTGCGCACCACAGTAAAACGCGTCGAAATCCAAGTACGTCGCCCCTATTCGCGGCGGATTGAGGATTGCATACGACAAGACGAGCAGGAGCAGCGCGCCGGCGGCATATGGCGCATACGCGCGGCCGCGCGCCGGCGAGCTAGTCACGCTGGAAGACGACGAACGCGGCGTCTTCATAGCTCGGCTTCCACCGCGCATTGCCTGCCAGCGCCCGAGCAAATCCGCCGCCGCGCGTCGCAACGATGAAATCGACGCCGTGGCGTTCGAGCGGCTCGCTCCAGCCTTTGCGGGCGCGGATAGCCGCGACGTATTCGCGCCAAACCGATAGCGGATATGGGTCGCAGCGGCCATCGATGAAAACCTGTAGCCGCGGATAGCCAAGTGCGAGACTGCACCAGGTGAAGTTTTCGCAAAAAACCCGGTGGCCGGTCGTGTCGCGGTCCATCATCGCCATTGCCGCGCTGGGCAATCGGGGCGGCGCGTGTGCTTGAATTCGCACGAGCGCCGCGGCCGAAATGGCAATTGCAAGGGCGATGCCGGCGAATGCTACAGGCTCGAGTTCGCGTGCTTTCTTCCCCAGCGCCGTCAAATCGCGGAATCGGGCGCCCAGGCCGCGAGCGGCAAGCGGCGCCGCGACGATCGCGAAGAGCGGAATGTTTCGCGAAGCAAAGAGCATCGCGGCGAAGAGCATTGCCGCAGGAAAGCTCTCATTCTTCGATTGCCACAGCGTCGTTCGACCGCCGAAAATGATTGCCAATGCGAGCGGCAGTGCCCCGAGCAGGAAGGCTAAATCGTGCGATCCCACCGGCTGCCACTCTTGGATGTAATGGCGAATCGGGCTCGTCGCGAGCGTAACGGCGAGTGCCGGCAGACGCCAGCCGAACGGCGTGCAGAAAAGCGCCAAACAAACGGCGGGGAACATCAGCAGATCGCGGCTCGAGCGCAGCGCTCGCGGACCCCCGTCCGCAACGGTCGCGACGATCCGAGCGAGCACGATCGCCGGCGCGATGGCGACGCTCGCATGGAGGTTCGCCCACACAATTGCGGTGGGAAATGCGGCGTAATACCAGCGGTCCTTGCGTTCGAGGAAGAGCATGAAGAATGCAAGCGCGCCCCAACCCAAAACCTGCGCGCGCGCGCCGAACGACTCCAGGAACGTCAGGCCCGTCAGCAACAACACGATGCCGATCGCTTCGGTGCCGGCGTTTGCGCGCGACCGGCAATAAATCGAAATCAAGATCGCCAGCGGTATCACGCTCACCGCAACGGAGAGAAGAAAAAAGAGATGTGCGTTGGACGCGAGCGCGACCGCGAGGCTGAAGAGCCATTCTTGCGGCACCCACGGCGCACCGGCGGCCGTATAGGTTTCGTTGCCCAGCGTCGTCGGAAGGCGATGCGTTTGCAGCAATAGCTCGCCGAGCCATCGCTGCCAATACAAATCGCCGTCGCCCGCGCTCTGCAGCGGTCCGAGCACGAGGTAAAGGCCGCCCCACAGCAGCAGTGCGAGTCGCGCGAGGCTCAGCGCAGCAACCCTAGCGGCAGTGCGATGCCGGTCGCAGCGGCAATATACGGCGCAAAAGCGATTGGCGCGCGGGCTTTTCCCCAAATCCAATGGCCGATACCCGCAATCGCACAGGCAATCGTCAGCGCTAGCAGTGCCAGCGGCGCGCCGAGCGCCGCGCCGGCTAGCGCAACGAGCTTGGCGTCGCCCCAGCCCATGCCGTAACCGCGCGAGAAGAACGCCGCGCCCGCAAAGGGCACAAAGACGACAACGGCCGAAACGATCGTACCCCAATCGCGATGCGCGAGCGCGAAGAGCAGCAGCGCCGCCAGCGGCACGAGCGTAAAGAGATCGGGCACGATGCCGCACATCGCATCGCTCAGCCAACACGCGACCAGCGCGAAGACGACGATAGCGGCGATTCCAATTTGCACCGGCGGTGCGTGCAGAAGAACGAGCGCGGCGCCGACGATCATCGCGCCGGCGATCAGTACGGGCGCCGGCGTGCGAACGGGCGGCGGCCCGTCGTCGGCGGGAGCGATGCCGGCGCAGACGTGACGGCTGACGTTGAGGCCGAGACACGCGATGCTCCCGAAGAAGAGTGCGGCGGCGGCGGCGACGGCGACGACCATCACGGGTGCTGCGTCAGATAGTTTACCGCCACCGTACCGAAGATGATCGTGAAGATCGACGGAATCATCAAGAAGACCATCGGAAAGACCAGCTTTACGGGCAGCTTCGACGCCATCTCTTCGACGCTCATGAGCCGCTGATGGCGAGCATCTTCGGCAAGCTCGGTCAAGAGTTTCGCGACATTGGCGCCGAGGCGCTCCGCCTGTGTCATCACGCGTAGCGCGTTCTTGAACGCGGGTTGATTCGTTCGCTCGCCGGCACCTTTGAGGGCGTCGGCGCGCGATCGTCCGAGCCGAATTTCCGCTAGCGCCTCTCTGATCTCTTCGCCCAGCGGTCCACCCGACGCTTCGACCGCATAAGCCAGCGCGGAATTCAACGCGAGTCCCGCTTGGACGGTCGAGGAGACCATGTCGAGAAACTCCGGCAACGTCTTTTGAATCGCGACGTGCCGCTCTTCGATCGCCCGGTTCATCATGTAGAATGGCGAATACGCGCCGAGCGCGGTAAAGAGCGCGAGCAGCGGCAGCAGCCAGACTAGCTCCAGGTGTGCGAGTCTCCATACGAAGAGCGTAATGACCGGTCCCATTGCGGCGCCGCCGACGACGCGCATTGCAAAGGCGGCCGGCGTCGTCGTGTACCAGCCCGCCTCGGCGAGCTGCTTGACGAGGACGACGCGCCGCTCCCCTTTGAAGATGCGGTCGGCGAGCGGCGAGCTCAAATCGCGCTGCAGCGGCTCGTGTTGCTTCAACGTTTGGAGCTGCTCTGCCAGGACGCTCTTCGACGGAATCAGCGAGAGCGCGAAAAAGAAGACCGAGACCGCGCCGAAGATCGGGATCAGATAAGTGAGCGCCGCTTCCATCAGACGTCCACCCGCAGCAGTTTCTTCACCCAAACGAAGCTCAAGAACTCGAAGACGGCGATGATGATCAGTACGATGTGACCGAGCCAGGTATAGAAGAGCGCATGCGACATATCGGGCTGCGTCGACCAGATAAAGGCCGCGAGCCCGACGGGGATCAGCATCAGCACCCAAGCGCTCATCCGTCCCTCCGCGGTAAGGCTGGAGATCTTGCGGTGCACCTGGCGCCGGCCTTTGATCGTGTCGGCGAGCTGTTCGAGAATTCTAGCGAGGTCGCCGCCGGTCTCCGACTGCACGCGAAAGACGCGCGCCACCATCAGCGATTCATTACAGGGCATCCGGGCTGCCATCGTGTCGAGTGCGTCGAAGACGCTCACGCCGATGTTCGTCTGCCCGACGACGCGGCGAAACTCATGCCGCGCCGGATCGGGCAGCTCTTCGATCACGATGTTGAGCGCTTGGCGTACGCCCAAGCCGACTCGCACGCTGCTGGCAATCAGCCGCATCGCCACCTCGAGCTGCTCGATGAACGCATTGAGCCGCTGACCGATTCTGAACTGAACGAACGAATAAAAGCCGAAGGCCGCGAGCCCGGCGATGATGGGCAAGAGAAGGAGCGCAAAGACCAGCGATGGCTTGATCAGAAAGAGCAGCACGAACCAGACGATGGCGACGCCGCCGGCGAGCGATAGCACGATCTCTTGCGAGCTCAGGTTGATCCCCGCGCGCTCGAGCTGATCGCTCAGCGTATTGACGCGCGCCGTCGCCTTACGGTTGACCGATCCCCAGAAGGTGAAGAAGGTGAAGAAGGCGGTCGCGGATATACCGAGGACGACGCCTCCGAGAACGAGCGTGCTTACCATACCGATGAGAGCAGCGATAGCTCGTTGAGGCCTCTGGAGTTATACGGCACCCCATACTCCGCAAAGCGCTTCAGACAACCCGGTTGAACGCCGGTATAGCAGAATTCACCGAGGACGCGATTATCTTGGTCGACGCCGCGCTGCGAGAACCGCACGATCTCCTGCATCGTTACGATGTCGCCCTCCATCCCGACGACCTCGCTCACGCCGGTAAGCTTGCGGGTGCCGTCGCGCATTCGCGCGGTGTGAATCACGATGTCGAGCGCGCTCGATACCTGCTCGCGGATCGCGCGCACCGGGAGATCGAAGCCGGCCATCAGCACCATCGTCTCGATACGCGAGATCGCGTCGCGCTGACTGTTGGCGTGGACCGTCGTCAGCGATCCGTCGTGACCGGTGTTCATCGCTTGCAGCATGTCGAGCGCTTCGGGTCCGCGGCACTCGCCGATGATGATGCGGTCGGGGCGCATGCGCAGCGCGTTGCGAAAGAGATCGCGGATGCGAATCTCGCCGGCACCCTCGATGTTCGGAGGCCGCGACTCCAGGCGCACGATGTGCGACTGATTGAGCAGAAGCTCCGCGGCATCTTCGATCGTGATGATGCGCTCGCTATCGGGCAGAAACGACGAAAGAATGTTGAGAAACGTGGTCTTTCCCGAACCGGTGCCGCCGCTGACCACAATGTTCAAACGCGCTTGCACCGCGGCGCGTAGAAAATCGATTACCTGCTCCGGCGCGGCGCCGATCTTGACGAGATCCTCGGCGTTCAAGCGCCGCTTACCGAAGCGCCGGATCGTGAGCGTCGCGCCATCGATCGCGACGGGCTCGATGATCGCGTTCACGCGCGAGCCGTCGGGCAGGCGTGCGTCGACCATCGGCGAGGCTTCGTCGATTCGCCGGCCGAGCGGCGTGATGATGCGTTCGATGACCAGCCGCAACTGACGCTCGCCGCTAAAACGTTTGGTCGTCGGTTCGATCACGCCGCGCTTCTCGACGTAGACTTTATCCGGACCGTTGACCATGATTTCCGTCACGTCGGGATCGTTGACGAGCTCTTCGAGCGGACCAAGACCGAGCGCTTCGTCGAGCACCTCTTGGCGCAACTGCGCCATCTCTTGCGCCGAGCCGTCGAACTTGCGTTGCGCCACGAAATCGGCAGTGATGGCTTCGACGCGTGCTCGCAACTCCGCAAGCTTGGCGGCGTCGGTGTGGGCGAGGCTTGCCGAAACGAGATCGGCCTGGCGCAAGAGCGCCTCTTGAATTTCTTGTTTGAATGCGTCGCGCTTGGGGTCGTACGTCCCCGAAGGCGCCCCGCGTTGCTCGCCGGTCAGCGAACTGCGTCCTTCGGCCAGCGGCCCCGATGCCGACGGTTGAAGGGCGCCGAGTGCGTCGGCCTTGGGGAGCGCTTCGATATAACGCGCAAGCGTCGCAATGCTCTTGGCGTAGTTGCGCTGGGTCAAAGGCGAAACTTCTGCGACGACTTTTAGTGCAAGCGCCTCTTCGATCTCGTTGCGCGCGATAGCGGCGTTTTCGATGCGGCTGTTGGTGATGACGTCGATCCGGTTCGCCGGTATGCCGAAGCGGCGAAGGTCGGCGACCATAGCGTGCGCTCCGGCGACGCCGAGCAACGTCGGCTCGACGACCACGAAGAAGCGCTTTGCGCGTTGTACGAAGGGGCGGGACGCGGC
The DNA here is from genome assembly GCA_963815165.1 of Vulcanimicrobiota bacterium. Taxonomy (GTDB): domain Bacteria; phylum Vulcanimicrobiota; class Vulcanimicrobiia; order Vulcanimicrobiales; family Vulcanimicrobiaceae; genus Cybelea. Next base: position 222,956 of record CAWFFL010000001.1, on the reverse strand, counting down.
GGCAAAGGGTTGCGGCGCGTCGACGATGATCGTAGCGAATCCGTCCATGCGGGCGGCGTACGATTCGACCGACTCTGCGTCGAGCGTGTACGCTGCGTCGTACCGCTCGACGAGCTCGACGATCGTAACGCCGTCGACTTTGGCGCTTGCGATCGACGAGGTCGTGCGCGCGGAATCCAGCGCTCGAACGCCGTCAAGAAGGAGCGCAACGCCGCGGCTCCCCGTGAAATCGGCGTCGACGACCGCGATGGCGCCGCGGTCGCGCATCGCTCGCGCCAGCTCGCGACAGAGCGTCGTCGTGCCGGCGCCGCCTTTTGCGCCGATAAAGACGAGGAACTGCGGATCGCTCATCGCGCCGCGCTGGGATCTACGATTTGGTCGCCGATGATCAGTTGAACCGGGCTGGTCGGACCGTGCGGAGCCGGAATCGGAACCGGTGGTCCCATCGCGAAGGCCGGCGGCGCGATCGGCTGCGGCAGCAGCGGCGCCGGCGTGCCGCCTCCGCCTTCGAGCGTGAGCAACTCGGTCGGCTCCGATCGAATTGCTTCGCGAGGCGAGCGCAGCGCGAGGCGAAGCGTCGCGTTTTGATCGGCCCATGCCAGCATGTCGGCCTGCCTTGGGTTCACTTCCAAAGTAACGGTTGCGGCGGTCTGTTCGTCCGGCGAGGGCGTTGCCTGTGCGTTTTCGAGCGCGGTTCCGACTGCGAGCACGCGAATGCCGCGGAAGATCGTCACCGCTTTGTCCGGCGGTCCGTTCCCGCGCTGCGGCGGTATCGCGATCACGTCGACTCTATCGCCGGGCTGAATCAAACCCGAAACGCCCTTGACGCGATCGATCGGGATGCTGACCGCGCGCATTCCGGGCTGCAACCGTACGGGCAGCGCCGATGGAGCGTTGATGCCGATCTGCGAAGCCGTCAGCTGCGAGCCGACTGGAATGGTGATCAGTGCAAGCGATCCAATGGCCTGATTCGGATTTGAAAGCGCATCGGGTTGAAGCGATTCACTCGAGCGCGTCTGCGCTGTAAACATCGTCGAGGTAATGTGCTCGCGAGCGGGGATCTCTTGCGTCGTGATCAGCACTTGCCGGGGCTGGTTCTCGGCCGGCTTCAGGGACGAAAGATAGGTCAGCGTGAGCCAACCCGTCCCGACGGCCAGAACGATGGCGACTAAAAGCGTCGTGCGGCGAACGTTCATAAATTTAAACCGTTATCCTCAAGAATGGCGCAACATTCTGCGAAAGAGCAACCAAAATCGCGCCGAATGCGAAGGCAACCGCGTAGGGCATCGTTTCGGCCTTGTTCGGAGCTAAGCCTGGTGCGCCCATTGCAGCCAAAAGAACGGTGCGGGAGATGACTTGGGTCTTACCGCGCGCGGCCAAAAAAATGACTGCGAGCACTCCGCCCCCGATTGCGGTGTAGAGCAAGAATGGGATGCAGAGCGGAAAGCTGAGCAGACCCGAGCCCGCAATCGCGAGCTTGATATCGCCGCCCCCGATGCCGCCGCGCGAGTAGACCAACGTCCCGCCGAGGGTCAAAATCGCCATTACTGCGATGCTGACGCCTAAACCGCGAACGCCGCCAAACGCGTGAACGGCGACCGCCGCAACGGCAATCGATCCCGTTAGCCAGTTCGGAATACGGCGTTGCCGTATGTCAAAAAGGCTGGCGACGAGGCAGCCTGTGAGAGTCAGCGCGATCGAAACGAACGTGATAGACATAATTAGGCGCGAGACTCTCCAGCGAACTTCATAAGGGGAGTTCGTCCGGTAATTTCTCGCGCCATGTATGTACTCCTGATTCTGGGTTTGAGGGCGCGTCGCAGTCCGTTGCTTCGCGCCCTAGAAACCCGTATTTGGGTTTTAGACCGAGCCCGCCACGGTGTTGAACACGGTGCTCAGATTCTTTCCGAGCTGTTGAACGGCCACCAGGGCGACCATCGCGATAAGAGCAACGAGCAGGCCGTACTCGACCATCGAGGCGCCTTCTTCGTCACGGATCATCATTGTGAGGTTGCTGAGCATTCTGTCTCCTTAGTGTGAGTGAGTTGAGAGTGGATGTAGTGGATGCGTCCTTGCTTCTTAGATGGTTGATGCTGTCGTGGAGAACAAGGTGCTGAGGTTGAGGCCGAGGGTCTGCACGGCGGCAAAGGCTACCATGGCGATCAACGCTACCAGCAACCCGTATTCGACCATAGACGCACCATCCTCGTCGCGAATCATCGATAGGGTATGCATGGTTTCTCCTTTATTACCATATGCCGCCCGGGAAGGCATCAGCCGGAACCTTGACGCCAGCGTTTGGCTCTTGGACCAGGAGCTGCGCGCTTGCTGGAGTTACGCCTGGCAACGACGTCGCCAGAACGTGGATGAATGTGCCGCGCCAATAGTCGGGGCCAATAGGCAGAATCGCCTGAAACTTCCCGTCCGGCCCAGCTAACGTTTGATGACGGCTGAGCAGAACGTTTGGAAGATCTGAAGAGAGCGTGGCGAGCAGCGTGATCTCTACGGGTGCCGACGGCGGCGCTTGTCCCGTAATGAGCACTGCTTCTGCTCCGTTCAGCTGAGTGGCATTGAGAACGATCGTTCCTTGCGTTGCGCCGACGATCGACTCGGTACGTTCTAGATTTGCCTCGGCTGCTGCTGCTTTCGCAAATTGCGCCTCCTGTGCGCTTTCTGCGAACTGCGCCTGCCGTGCGAGGGAGATGATGTGATTGGCAAGCGCCGGAGTAACGTAGATGTCATTCGAGGCATAGTATGGTACGACCGAGGCTACTTCGACACGATCGTTAACATCGTACAGGTAATCGCCGGGGCGAATGACCAGCACGATTCCGGGGCCACTCAGTTGTACCGCGCGCGTGACCGCCAGCCAATCGTATTGCAGATGGGCCGATCGGGCTACGCTTGCGAGTGGAATTCCCGGTCCCGTCGAGGCTCTAACGCACGGCGTCATGAGCAACGAACAGCATGCGAGAAGTACCACCTGACGAAAAGGCCGCATGGCGAACCTCCTAGCTCCTGGTGCGGCGATATCATTACACTCAAGAGGGGCGGCTTGCAAGAAATGTCGCCCCCCGTCTACGAAATTCTAACTCAACGTCGAGGATTTGTTAACGCCTCAACGGTGAAATTCGTGCCATAATCCTTCCACGGGCGGACGCCTTTCGGCGCCCGCACCTATCCATGGAGGGTCGATGATTTTCTTACATCGTCAAGCGTTCGCGTCGATGGCGGCGGTAATCATGATGATCTCCGCCGCTCCTGTCCGCGCCGATCAGGTTTCACTTCTGTCCGTTCAATCGGGACATTCGATCGTGCTCAAAGCCGATGGTCTTACGCGCGTTGCCGTAGGTGACGGACGTATCGCCGGCGTCGTGCCGATCGGAACCTCGCAAGTCGTCGTAAATGCAAAATCTCCCGGTCATACGACGATCTTCGTATGGGCGGCAGGGCGCCGCATGACCTACGAGCTGACCGTCACGGAGCAGCAGCTCGACGATCTCGCGCAGATGCTGCGCAGCGCCATCGGACCGTCCGGCGTTCAGGTCGTAAGCTTCGACCACTCGATCGTCGTGCGCGGAACGGTCGCGGACGGCGCGCAGTTCCAGCAGATCAACGACATCATCGCTCGCTTCGATCCGATTGCCAAAGAGCAGGGCGCCGTCGTCGTCAATGCGGTCACGATCTCGCAGAACTTAGCGATGCTGCAGCGTGCGATCGCCAATATCCCCGGTGCCAGCGACGTCCGCGTCGATCCGGACGGCAAAGGTAACGTCATCGTCAGCGGCAACGCGACCGACGCGATCACCGCCCAGGCGATTCTCGATCGGGCGCGCGGCTTGGCCGGTCCGTACCTGGCCAGCAACGGCCAGCTCATCGACCGTCTCAACGCGATCAACAATAGCCAGATCGACATCAAAGTCTACATACTCGAAGTCGACAAGACGGCGCAGTCGAACTTGGGCATCGCGCTGCAGTCGGCGACCTTCACGACGGGCGGGACGTACCATATAGCTTCGGTCACGCCATCGTTCCCGGTAGTCGAGTCAGCCGACGCTATCCCGGCTCGGGTCTCGGCTTCACGATCCAACCGTTCTTTCGGACGATCACGCTCGCGCCGACGCTGAATCTGCTGATGCAAGAGGGGCACGCGCATCTGCTCAACAGTCCCAATCTCGTCACGAGCCCCGGCAAGAAGGCGACGTTTTTGGTGGGCGGCGAGATTCCGGTCGTCACCTCGACCGGACTCGGTGCGGTGAACGTAACGTATCAACCCTACGGCGTGCAGCTCAACGTTACGCCGGAGGTCTTGGGCAACGGCTCCGTGCACTCGGTCGTCGCGCCGGAGGTCTCGGCGTTGGATTATAGTAACGCCGTCGTCGTCTCCGGTTTCACGATTCCGGCGCTGACGGTGAGTCAGCTCTCGACCGACGTCATCACGCGTCCCGGCGAGAGCATCTTACTCGGCGGCCTCGTACAGCGTCTCGAGAAAAAGACGATCCAGAAAATCCCGCTGCTCTCGGACATTCCGATTCTCGGCAAACTATTCACTTCGACCCTCTACCAAAGCCAGCAATCCGACGTCGTTTTCGTCATGACGCCGGAGGTCGTTACCCGGTGAAGCGCAGGCAGACTGCCGGACAGGTCATTCCCCTGGTCGTCGTCTGCCTCACGGCCCTCATGGGCTTCGCGGGAATTTCCGTGGACGTCGGATTCCTCGAGTACCGGCAGCAGGCTCAACAGGCCGCAACCGACGCGGCTGCGATCGGCGGCGCGCAAGTGCTCGCGCACGACAATTGCACGAGCGGGATCAACGCACAGACCGCCGCGCTCGTCGATTCGGCGACCAACGGATTCACCAACGGCAGCAACGGCGTTATCGTAACGGCGAATAGTCCCCCCACGAGCGGCCCGTACTCAGGCAATGTCTGCGCGGTCGCCGTGACGGTCAAGACGTCGGCGGTGCAGACGTTCTTCGCGCGTCTATTCGGCTATCCGTCGATGGCAGAGTCGACTCAAGCAGTCGGAACCGTCAACGCCAACGGCGGCGCCTGCATCTATCTGCTCAGCATGAACACTTGGTCAAGCTTCAACAGCCCGGTCAACGTCCAAGCGCAGACCTGCCCGATCGACATCAACTATAGCGCCGACTTCGACGGCGGCACGATCGCATCGCCCTTCATCGGCTACGCCGGCGGAACGCCCAACTACGGCGGCACGACCTTTACGCTGGCGCATCCGGCGCCGATGCTTCCCGTCGCCGATCCATGTCCGCAAATCCCCGGTTGCGCCTATCTAGCCGCAAACCCGCCCTCGCAGACGAACTGTACGGGCTTGAATGAAGCCGCGAACGGACCGCCCGTTGCGGCGGGATGCTATACGTACCTGAACTTTAACGGAGGCTCGGTCACGCTTCTGCCCGGTGTCTATACCATCACCGGAAACATGAACACCAATAACACCAACTTAACCGGAAGCGGCGTCACGTTCTACATTCCTGCGGGCGCAAACGCGCCGCAATGGGACAACGCCGAAATGATCAACCTCAGTCCGCCGACAACCGGAAACTATGCCGGCGTCCTCTACTATCAGGTTCCGAGCAACACGAGCAATCCTGATTTCAACGGACCCAACGTCGATCTGCAGGGGCTCATCTATTGCCCGGGCGCGCAAATTAATTTCGACGGAGCTTCGGGAAAATATCTCGTCATCGTTGCGGGATCGGCAAACTTCAACGGCAACACCGCCCAAGATTTCGCGTCGCCGCCCCCCAACGGGTCGTATATCAAAACGGCGGTATTAGGGCAATGACAGACCGCATACGTGATTCCCAAGGAAGCGCACTAGTCGAGCTTGCCGTAGCGGCACCTTTCTTGGCGCTCTTGCTGCTTGGAGTCATCGATGTGGGACGCTACACGTATGACGGCATTCTCGCCGCGCATGCGGCGCGGGCTGCCGCGCAGTATGGCTCTCAAAATCTCGTCACCGCGGCCGATACGAACGGGATGAAGAGTGCGGCCTCGCAAGACGCGCAGAGTCTTTCGAACTGGTCGGTCTCCGTCACACCGATGTGCAATAACAGCAGCCAAATGTCGGCCTGTCCCGCGAACAGCACGATGGCCATCTCGTCGAACATGATCTATTACGTGCAAGTCACGGTCAGCGGCACTTTCAACCCTCTGATCGCCTATCCGGGCATTCCGAAGACCATTCCGGTGAGCGCAACCACGACGATGAGGGTAGACGGCCAATGAAAGCCAAGCGTCGCGAGCGCGGCGCCAGTCTGCCCGAGACCGCAATTGTCATCGGCGTAGTGCTAGCGCTGTTGTTCGGAATCATGGACTTCGGCAAGATGATGTACACGTATGCCTTCGTCGCCCAGATCGCGCGCGAAGGGGCGCGCTGGGCGATCGTGCGCGGCTCGCAGTGCTCGCTGCTCGACCATTGCAATGCGTCGCAGACAGACCTACAGACCTACGTGCAAAGCCTCTCCGAGGGGCTGACGCAGCCGTCCAGCATTACCGTCACCGAAACCCACGGGACGTGCCCGCCGGGCAGCTCCGGCAACGCGCCGGGATGCCAAATCGGCGTTGCGGTCTCCTATCAATACAAGTTCACGCTCATTCCGTATCTCGCCAGCATGCCGATCACTATGTCGAGCACCTCCCAAATGGTCATCTCACAATGAACAAACACAACGCAGGGCAAGTACTTCCGCTCGTCGTCATGATGGTCGGCACGCTCATGGGTTTCGGCGGAGTCGCGGTTGACGTCGGGTTTCTCGAGTATCGGCAACAGGTCCAGCAAAACGCGACCGACGCGGCGGCGCTCGGGGGCGCGCAGGCGCTCGCGCGCACGAGTTGTTCGAGTGCGCTCGTCGGCGAAGCGGCTGCAACCGCCGACGCCACGGGAAACGGTTTTACCTCAGGCGGCGGCATCAGCGTAAAGCCGAACGTCCCACCCACGAGCGGACCCTACGCCGGCAACGGCTGCGCGGTCAGCGTCCAGATCAACAATCAGAACGCCCAAACGTTTTTCTCGCGGCTCTTCGGCTATCCGTCGGGTATGCAGGAGTCGACTCAGGCGGTCGCTGCGGTCAGCGCGAACGGCGGCACCGGCTGCATTTATCTGCTCAGCCCGACGATCGTTCAGAATCTCAACGGCGAAAATCTTCATTCGCCGCAATGCGGCGCTTATATCAACAACACGGCGAACTTCAACGGCTCGACGATCGACCTTCCGTACATTGGATATGCAGGCGGAACGCCGAACGAGAACGGCACGACCTTTACCGAAGCCACGCCGCAGCCGATGCTTCCGATCGCAGATCCCTGTCCGACGATTCCCGGCTGCAACTACCTCGCCAACAATCCGCCGTCCACCAGTTCGTGCACGTCCTACAACGGCAATGCGTACACCGGGCCGCTCGCTTCCGGCTGTTATAACTCGCTGAACCTCAACGGGTCCAACGTGACGATGACCGGCATGTATATCCTCAACGGCACCTCGAACTTCAACGGCTCGACGATCACGGCAACGAATGCGACGATCTACGTAACCGCGAGTGGAACGCCGCCGAACTTCAACGGTTTGAAGGTTACGCTCTCGCCCCCGACCAGCGGCCCCGACGTCGGCGTGGCTTACTATCAGGTGCCGTCGAATACCGGCGCTCCGAACTTCAACGGCAGCAACAGTAACTTCAGCGGACTGATGTATGCGCCCAACGCGACGGGCGTAAACTTCAACGGCGTAAATGGTGGCTATCTCGTGCTCGTCTTCGGTTCAGTGAACTTTAACGGCAGCTATAGCAAGACTTCGCCTCGCCGCCGCCGGGCGGCGCGCTCGTCACGAAAGCAGTCATCGTGCAATGAAAAAACACAACGACGCTGGATCGGCGATGGTGGAGTTTGCGGTGCTCGCGCCGATCTTAGTCTTTTTTCTGCTCGGGCTCATCGACGTGGGGCGTTACACCTACTACGGAATTTTGGCCAGCCATGCGGCGCGGGCCGGCGTGCAGTACGGCGCGCAGACCTCGATGACGGCGCTCGACAAGGGCGGCATTCAGAATGCCGCACTCCAAGACGCGCAGGCGCTCTCGAACTTTTCCGCGACCACGACGGTACTCTGCACGGTGAATGGCTCGTCGTCGTCGTGCCCGGCTAACAATACGAGCTCGGTGCCCACGTCGCTCGTCTATTACGTGCAAGTCAACGTTACGGGTACCTTCAACACGCTGATCAGCTATCCGGGTATACCGAATCACGTGCCGGTAACGGGAACCTCGGTGATGCGACTGGGAAGCCAATGAACGGGTCGACCGCCGTCGCCCTACGCCCGCACGCGCCTCCCCAACGTGCGCCGTGCCGGTTCGGCGACGGCGATCGAAACACCAGCCGGTGGCGTCTCCTCGATCTTCGCTCTCGAAGGCTACGACGCGCGCCATGGGATCGCGACGTATTCTTTGCGCGTGGTCAACACTACGAGATCGTCGCTGCTTTGCCGCATCTGGATCGCGACGCGCAGCGGCAGCACGATGCTGGCTGCTCCCACGCAGTTCGAGGTCGCTCCCGGCTCCACGACCGCAACGCAGATTCCACTCGTACCGCGCGATTATCCGTGGTTCGAACGCGCGATCGCCGAGATCGCGGGCGACGGCATTCATTGCTTGGTCGAAGCGCCCCGTCCGGTCGTCAAGAAGCCGATTCAAACTTACGTCGTTGCCTCGGCGGCCTGCGTGCTGTTCGGTTTGCTCGCGCTCGTCGGCGCCGCGGCACTCCGTTCGGCGATCCCGCGGATCGACGCTTTTGCGGTGCCGCCGGAAACGCTCGCAGGAACGACTGTACGCGCAGAATACGCGGCGTCCGGTACGGGGCGGCTCTCGTATTCGGTGCTCGCTCCCGACGGGCACGCGCTGCGGGAAGGCACGCTCGCCGATTCCGCGGGCGCGATCCCGATCTCGATTCCGTCCGCGCAAGAGTCGGGCGCGTACACGCTGCAGTTGGTGATGAACGGGCCGCTCGGCCGCGCCGAAGAGACGCGCGTGCTCAACACCGTGCCGGCCAAAGCGCGCAGCGCGTCGATCGAAAACATCTCGGTCAATCCCTTGATCGTCAAGCCCGGCGAGACCGCCACGGTCGCGTACGCCGCGACGGGCGAGACCGGATACGTTCGGCTCGAGAGTACGGACGGTACTGTGTGGTCGCAGCAACCCTTCTCTTCGACCGGTCAAACGCGCTTCGTCATTCCGCCGCTCGCGGCGGGCGGATTGCGCGTCGTTCTCCACGTGAATAAAGGCGCTACGAGCGCCGAATCGGTTGCCGGCCTCGTTTTGGCGCAAGCGTCGAAGGCTGCGGCGGTTGCGGTCGTGCCGGCCGTCGAAGTCGCCGGCGACGACGATCCGAATGCGCCGGCCGCCTCGAGCTCGGATGAGAACGGAACCTTCGAGCTGCTCGCTAACGAGGTGAAAAGCGGAGCTCAGATCTCGGTGAAGATCCTTTCACCGCGCAACGGAATGCGAATTTCTGTGATGGATATGCAGTCGCGCGAGATTTCCGGAGTTGATGTCGGCGCCGACGCTGACGTCGTTACGCTTCGCGCGCCCGTCGTTTCGGTGACGACCCGTTACGTAATACAGGCGAACTTCACCGACGGCTTCGGCCAAGAGAGCGTCGTACAGCCCATCACCGTCAATCCGTAAGTCTTATACCACCAGCGGAGACACGAAGGGGCGCGATCGTCAAGATCGCGCCCCCTTCGTCGTTCCCGGTTTAGACCGGCGAAGCTAGACCGAGGTGGCGACGGTGCTGAAAAGCGTGCTGAGATTCTTGCCCAGAGCCTGAACGGCGACCAGCGCAACCATCGCGATCAAAGCAATGAGCAGGCCGTATTCGACCATCGAGGCGCCTTCTTCGTCGCGAAGCAGGTTGGTGAGTGTCTGAACCATGGTTTCTCCTTGAGTTTGGCGGTCGTAGTAACTTGCAAATAAACGTCACCGCCCTCGGCAACGTCGCGCCCGCCGGCCACCCAAGCGGCCTGCAAAGCGCTGGCTGAGCTGCCGACATAAAGCCGGCCGCCGAAGGCATGCAAGCGGGCATCCGCTATCTAGAGCGGGTGCTTCGCGGCATGCTCCTTCGCCCTGGGAGGAGGCAGCCTCCTTTGGACGCCGTTGAAAACTGTTGACGCGTTAACGGATTTACCGCATAATACGACGGCGGCAAAGAAGCCGGTAGGTAGGTCCCCTCCTAGGGCGCCTGCCGCCTCCATGCCGCTAAGAGGGTCAGAACATTGCACACTATCACACAACTGATCTGGGACGAGCAAGGCGCCGAGTTGGTCGAGTATGGCCTGCTCGTAGGCTTCATTGCGCTTGTCGCCTTGGCGAGTGTCCAGGCGTTCGGCAAACGGGTCAGCTCGCTCTACCCCCTCCTCGGGGTGGCCGCAAGGTCGCACCCGGTGCCCTTCTAGGCTCGGCGACGGCGGGACGAGAGGGCGTTAAATGTCGTTAACGTATTATCACACGGTTGAAAGAAGGGACGCGGACCTTGGCCTCGGTTGCCGGCTCTGCGAGCAGGATTGCATCACTGGCTCGATTTCAGCAGCAGGAGGACCTAGATGAACCGCACCGACCAAAAAGGCCAGATCATTCCGCTCATTGCCATATCGATGACGGCACTGATGGGGGCCGGCGGCATGGCCGTCGACCACGGCTACTGGCAATACGCCCAGCGGCAGCAACAGAACGCGGCCGATAGCGCGGCGATCGGCGGCGCCCAAGCGCTCGCACTCGCCGGCTGCCCCAATCCGACGGCGGCCAAAACGGCAGCGTATACTGACGCAACGAGCAACGGCTTCACGACTGGCGTCAACAACGTGACGGTCAATGCGTACAATCCCCCACAGGCTGGAAACCCTTATTCCAGCAACAACTGTGCCGTTTCAGTGACCGTTCAAGCCCCGCATCCAACGTTTTTTACGCGCATCCTCGGATTCACCAAGATGACCGAGTCGACGACCGCGACGGCGCAGGTCGTCAATAACAACACGACGACCTTCGTTGGGCTCAACCCGGGCGGTACGTCGAACTATACCGGCAGCATCAGTGGGCCCGGTACGAGCTTTACCAGCAACGGATCGATTGCGTGCGGCTCGAGCACGATCAACGTCGGCGCGATCACGTACGGTGTGGGGAAGAGCGCGAGCTGCAGCAAGACGACGTTTACCTCGGCTACTCCGTCGCCCCAATATCCGATTCCGAACCCCTGCCCGGAAATCGCGGGCTGCAATTACCTCGCAAATAACCCTCCGCCGGCGACGAACTGTCAGTCGATGCAGGGCGGCAACATGAACCCGACGATCAGCCCGGGTTGCTACAATAACTTCCAGGTGGGCGGTTGCGGCACGGTGACGCTTCAGCCAGGCGTCTACGTCCTCAATGGGACGAGCAACTTCGCCGGCTCCTCGTTTGTCGGCAGCGGCGTGACGTTCTACGTGACCGCCAATGGCTCGCCGCCGGATTTCAGCGCCGCCCAGAGCGCGACGATCTCTCCGCCGACGAGTGGCAACTATAAGGGTATCCTCTATTATCAGGTCCCCGCAAACACCGGCACGCCGAACTTTTCGGGGTCGTCGGTGCACTGGAACGGTCTCGTCTATGCGCCTTCGGCGAACAACCTCAACTTCGACGGCGCCAAAGGCGACTACACGCTAGTCATTGCCGGTTCGGTGAATTTCAGCGGCTCGTCGTATACGTTCGCCGCGCCCGCGCCCGGCAGCTCGTTGATGAGCAACGTCGTTCTAGGTCAGTGATGAGTCGGTTCAACAAGTCAGAGTCGGGAGCGGCGCTCGTCGAGTTCGCCGTGGTCGCTCCCGTCCTGGCGCTCTTGCTGCTGGGGATCATCGACTTCGGTCGCTTCATGTACGACGGCATTCTGGCCGCCAACGCGGCGCGAGCCGCCGCGGCGTACGGCGCACAGACGCTGGCGACGGCGCAAGACATCGGCGGAATGCAGACAGCCGCTAATAACGACTCGCAAGGCATCACTTGGAAAACCGTCAACGCAGTTCCGGTCTGCACTAATGGGGGCTCCAGTATCACTTGCGGAACGAGTACGTCAGAAATCGTTTACGTGCAAGTCACCGTTACCGGGCAGTTCACTCCGCTTATTAAATACCCGCTGCTGCCGAATCCAGTAAACGTCAGCGGTTCTTCTACCATGCGTGTGGAACAACAATGAGAAAACATTCGCAACGCGGCGCGACGATGCCCGAAATGGCCATCGCCGCCACATGCTTCTTCGCACTGCTCTTCGGAATCATCGACTTCAGCCGCGCTCTATACACCTACGGCTTCGTCGGGCAGCTCGCGCGTGAAGGTGCTCGATATTGGATCGTTCGGGGCACAACGTCATGCACCAACAGCAACAGCCAGCTCACCAACTGCAATGCCACGGCCGCGCAAGTGACGACCTACGTGAAAGGCCTCAACGAAGGTGCGACGAGCGCGCCGTTAATCGCCGTATCGCCGGCGCCGGTTAGTTGCCCGGGGGGCGGTACCGCTACGGCCGCACCTGGCTGCACCGTATCGGTGAAGGTTACGTATCCTTTCAAGTTTATGATGGGATTCGTGCCGAACGCGACGATCAACATGTCGAGCACGTCAGCGATGGTCGTATCGCAATAGCGCTCGGGGAGCGTCTCGAAGGAGGAACTACGCTGCTTCCGCCTCCACGACTGGCGCGACTGGGCGTGTTTGCCGCCGGATGAAGAAGACGAGCGGCGCGGTGATCACGAAAACGATCGCGGTTACGCGGAACAGGTAATTGTAGGCGATCATCGCCGACTGCTGCGCGACGATCTGCGTGAGTTGCCCCACCGAATAGCCGTGCGTCTGCGTCACGCCCGACGCGAGATTGTTCCACGCCATCGGCGGTTTGATGCGTGAGCAGCGTCGTGAGAATCGCGATGCCGAGACTTCCGCCGAGCTGGCGCAGCAGCGTGAAGACGCCCGTTGCGCCGGCAAGCTTGGGCACGGGCACGTCGCCCAGCGAGATCGTCGTCAGGGGAACGAAGAGAAAGCCCAGCGCGAAACCTTGCACGACGCGAGGCCAAAAGACGTCCCAATATCCGGCCTGAACGGTGAGGCCGCCCAAGAAGCCACGTCGACCAGGCGAAGAGTAGCGTTCCGAACACGATCGACCAGCGCCCGTCGATGCGGTTGAGAAGCCGTCCGATGATGAGCATGGAGATCGCCGTCGCGATCGCGCCGGGCATCAACGCCATGCCCGTGTCGAATGCGGTGAACCCGAGAATCGTTTGGAAGAAGAGCGGCAAGATGAGCGCCGTTCCGAAGAGCCCGAAGCCCATGACGATGCTCAGAAACGATCCGACCGAAAACGAGCGGAACTTGAAGACGCTCAGGTCGACGATCGGATCGCGATCGCGCAGCGCCTTGATGATGAAGGTGATCAGCGCCGCAGCCGAGAGGAAGGTGAAGATGACGATCGTCTGCGATTGGAACCAATCGTCGCGCTCGCCCTGCTCGAGAACGAACTGCAGCGATGCAAGCCCGGTCGTGAGAAGTCCGAGACCAATCCAATCGACGCCGCCCTTCGGCTTTTCGTGGAACTTCGGGGATTCGGAATGAAGGCGAGCGTCATGAAACAGGCGACGATACCGATTGGAATGTTGATGAAGAAGATCAGTGGCCACGCTCGCGTTATCGACGATCCATCCGCCCAGCGTCGGCCCGATCGCCGGCCCGACCATCGCGCCCATGCCGAAGATCGCCATCGCCGCGCCGCGCCGCTCGACCGGAAAGGTCTCGAAGAGAATCGCCTGCGCCGTCGGCTGGAGTGCGCCGCCGCCGATTCCTTGAATGATGCGATAGAAGACGAGCACCCAGATCGAGTGCGCCGTTCCGCATAAGAAAGAAGCGACGGTAAAGAGCGCCGAGCGACGTACGGCGTAAAACGTTTTTCGTCCGAAGAAGGCCGTGAGCCAGCCGTTGAGCGGCATCACGACGACGTTGGCGAGGATGTATCCGGTAGCAACCCAGGCGACCTGGTCGACGGTCGCCCCAAGATTACCGCCAATCGTGTTGAGCGCGACGTTGACGATTGTCGCGTCGATGATCGCCATGATCATCCCCAGCATCACCGTTATCGTGATGAGCGCGACGGACGTGCTCTGCGCACGATGTTTGAGCGAACTCTTGGGCGACTGCGGCAGTGGCCATTCCCTAAAGGCCTTCAACCCAGCTTCGAACAAGGGACGTTGCGGTGCTTGCTCGGTTTTTATTTGCCGCCTTTGCGATTTTTGCCATAATCGACTTTGCCGCATTTCGCACCGGACTCTATCGCGGCATCCTTGATCCGTCGTCCAGCACGGGCAGCTTCGAGGCCGCCATCAAGCAATTTCGCGACTTTTCGAACCGACGCGCGTACCGACGTACTGGTGCTGGGCGATTCGCGAATCTACTCGGGTCTCGATCCGGCCGCGGCGAGCGCCGCAAGCGGCCGGTTGCGTTTTCTCAACGGCGGCGTGCCGGGTACGACGCCACGCTGTTGGCCCTTCTTCGTGCGCGCGATCGATCCGCGCGCGGATCGCTTGCGAGCGGTCGTCATCGCGGTCGACACCTACGGCGACGACGATAGCGCGATCGGCAGCCTCGACGGCGACGACCGCCCGATGGATCTGCGCTACGTCGTTTTTCAAACGCATCTCCTCGATCTGCCCAAGCTCGCGGGTTCGTTCTCCGATCCGCGCGAGCGCGTCGAATACGGCATCGATCTCTTTTGGCGCGGAACCGAGCTGCGCGATGACTTCCAAGCGCTCGTTGCAAACCCGTCGGCGCGATCAGCCGAGCTCGCTGCGGCCGCGCAAGCACCGAGCTACGATCCGCTCGCGGCGCATCCGCGCAGCGAAACCCTGCGGCGGCCTTCGGGTCGACTTCTCGACGAATCAAATCGTCTATCCCCTCGGTGTTTCGGTGGACGGGCGGCACGCGATTGCCGCGCAAGTATTATCGCCGGCGCTACCGAGCCCGTCATACGCAATCTACCGTCGTCAGTGGCTCGAGCCGATTGCCGCGCGCTACCGCGCCGCCGGTGTGCCGGTCTTCTTCGTTCGAATTCCAACGCGTCCGGAGCATCGCGACGCAACGCAGTCGCCGAGCGGCTCGCTACTCGACATCGCGCAGGATCAGCATGCGGTACTTGCTGCCCGCCGCCCCCTACATGGCCCTCGAACGCCCCGAGCTCTTCGCCGACGAAGATCATCTCAATCGAACCGGCAGCCTACTCTTCAGCCATCTTTTAGGCGTTGACGTCAATCGCGCACTTTTCCGTGTTATTGTTAGGAACGCTCCGCACGGTGTCATCCTGAGGAGCGTGCCGAAGGCGCGCGTCTCGAAGGACACGGCGCCGCGCGTCGCGCTTCACGGTGACAAAGGGCGTCCGCATCACGACTTCTCCTGGTTTGCGGCAGTAGCGGGCATCGGGATTCCGTTGCGATTCCAATCCTATGAGTTCTGGCTCTTCGTTGCGATCGTCGCCGCGGTCTTCTATCTGCTGCCACTGCGCTTTCGGCGGTATTGGCTGCTCTTCGCAAGCTACTATTTTTATGCGCGCTGGAACGCATGGTATGTGGTCTTTCTCTGGATTCTGACGGCAAGCGATTTCTTCATCGCGATTGCGCTGGAGCGAAGCACGCAAACCCACTCCCGCAACACGAAGCTGCTGCTCGCGCTCGGCGTCGCCGCGAATCTCGCTTTCTTAGGCAGCTTCAAGTACACAAACTTGGCAAGCGGAACCGTCGCGGCGCTGGTGGGCATGCGTGCCGATCCGTGGCTCGTCAATCTCTTCGTTCCGATCGGCATCAGCTTCCACACGTTTCAGAGCATCTCGTACCTCGTCGACGTCTATCGCGGAAAGATGGCGGCGATTCGCAAACCGCTCGACTACGCGCTCTATCTCGCGTTCTTTCCGCAGCTCTTGGCCGGCCCGATCGTTCGCGCGGGACTCTTCTTCGGCGAGTTCTTCGCGTGGCGTGCGCCCAGCGCACAAGACGTGACGTACGGCTTGGCTCGCTGCGGCTTCGGCCTCTTCAAGAAGATGGCGATCGCCGATCAATTTGCCGGCATTGCAAACGGCTACTGGGACGCGATCCCGGCGCATCGGGGAGCGCCTGCGGCGTGGAGCGCACTCTTCGCGTTCGCGATGCAGATTTATTTCGATTTTTCGGGCTACAGCGATATCGCGATCGGCTGCGCGCGCCTCTTCGGCTTCGTCTTTCCCGAGAATTTTCGGATGCCGTACCTCGCCACGAGCATTACCGATTTCTGGCACCGCTGGCACATCACGCTCTCGACGTGGCTACGCGACTATCTCTACATTCCGCTGGGCGGCAACCGTTTCGGCAACCTTGCAACCTTGCGCAATCTTGATGATCACGATGCTGCTGGGTGGCCTCTGGCACGGTGCGCAGTGGACCTTCGTCGCGTGGGGTGGTTTCCACGGCGCGACTACTTTGCATCGAGCGGCTTGCGAAAATCGGCCACGAAGGCACGACGCCTCGCGGCATCGTCGCCGTATCGCGCATCGCGCTGACATTCATGCTCGTTTCGCTGGCGTGGGTGCTCTTTCGTTCGCCGACATTCGCAGTGGCAAGCAACGTCTACCGCGAGCTCTTCACAGGCGGAAGCGGCGTTTCGATGCTGACGGGATGGCCCGCCGTGCTGGGGTGTGGGATCGTCGCGTTCGGCATTCTGCGTCTCTTGCTCGAGCGGCGCGGCATCACCATCGCGTGGCCGCAGCTTCGGCCGCTGACCCAGATCGGCGCTCTTGCCGGGCTGCTGGTCGCTTTGCAGCTTCTCACGTGGGCGGGCCCATCTCCGACGTTCATCTACTTCAAATTCTAGACGGCGGCACGCTACACTATCGAGCAATGCACGGCGATGACGATCAGGACATTGCGACGTCGTCCTTCGAAGGGGTGCGCGTCGTAACGCTGCGTGGCGAGTGGGACGTCGCGACACGCGAGCGGCTCCGTGACGCGCTCGCGAGAGTCGGAACCGAGAACGACGTGCTCGTCGACCTCCGCGAAGCGAATTTTTTCGATTCAACCGCGCTCGCCGAGCTCATCGCCCTCTACAAGCGCCTCAACGTAGCGGGCCGGCGGTTGGAAGCACTCGTCGGCGACAGCAATATGCGACGGCTGCTGGAGCTCACTAGTCTCGATGGATTGCTCGGCGTCTCGTCAGAACGCGCTCGCTACCTAGCCGAACGGCTGCCGCCTTCGCCTTAGAAATGCGGCGCGAATCTTTTCAACTGCTTCGCTGACCGCCAGCGCTGCTTTCCCGAGCGCCGGAATAAACCGCGGCCGCAGCAGCCGTGGATCGAACGACGCCATGTAACGCTCGTTCTCTTCGACGCACGTGCGCGCAAAGAGCTTGCCGGCGTCAGATTCTTCACGAAATCGCCGAAGAGATCGAGATCGGGCGTTTCGGTTGCATTCGCGTTGCATCGCTGCCACCGCCCTTGATTCGCCGGGCTATCGCCGCGACGTAGGAGTAACAGCATCGGAAACGCCTGCAGTAGCGGCCACGGCAAGACCGCGCCGCGCGCGATCCCATGCGACCCAGTTGGTGAAGAAGACGATGTGGCGCGCCTCTTCGCAAAATGAGGCGGGTGAAGAGCGATGTGAGCGCCTCGGGCAGGATGCGTGCGTCGCGCGCGAGCCGGAAGATTCCAAAACCCGCAAATGAGTCGACGCACTCGTTATATCCGAAATCGATGAAGGCGCCGCGCGTCGGCTCCTGCGTACGGCACGCTTCGGCGCGACGCGCAACGCGTAGCGATCGATCAAGCATTGCAGGATGCGGCCGTGGCGGTCTTCCTCATAAGCCTTGCAGCTCGAATGCTTGACGCACGAGTCGGATCGGTCTCGTTTTCGCCGAAACTTTCCGAGCATCTCGCCCGCGCCGAGCTCTGACCTCGAGCGCCAGCGTCCAAATCGGAATTGCGCGAAGCCGCGCGAGCGAAAGGTCGTCGAGCTGCGGCCACGCCCACTCTTGCGGCTCGTAGGCTCGGAACGATTCGATGAACGAGCGGCAGAAAAGTTCCTTGTGTTCGTCCGACCCGATTTGCACTCGTCTACTCCATCACTGCAGGGAATCCGGGGGCCCGCGCCGCGAAGTGGACCCACAAGCATGGCCGCGCTTCGCGATACGTTTCCTTTGAGCAATCATCGCGCTTCTCTTGCGCAGTACCTTCGGTCAAATCGCTTTTCCCACTGGTTCGGTTGCGGCAACGATTATCCGCGAACGTCTGCGCGTCCCGGTACGTCGGCGATCCATTGCGGCCGGCGCTCGTGCTCTGGGCGTGCGACGTGTCGGGGGGCGACCTCGCGCGACGCGCTGCCCGTTGCGGCCGCGTTCGACCTTTTCGATCGGTTCTTGCTGCTTCACGCCGAGTTGACGATCGAATCGGCCGAGGCCGTATCGGCGCTGGGGATTGGGACAGAGTCTCAATGCGGGCGATGCATTTTACGCGCTCGCCTTTCGCAGCCTCGCCGCGCGACGTTTCGAACCCGCTGCGCGGCGTTTGGAAACCGCGCAAGACGCGTCGCGCAAGCGGTGCTCGAAGCGATCGACTGAAACTGACGAGGCACGCCGAAACGCGAGCGCTCACGGGAGCGGCACTGCGCGGCGGCGCCGTGATTGCCGGTGCGCCCGAGGCGCGCCGCTTGCGATTTCGAATATGCGCGGGCGCCTCTTGGACTGACAAACCGAATAGACGCCGCCGCGCCGCTGCGCGCGCACCTCTCCAGCGAGGAGCTCGCGGACTTTGAAGAAGTTGCCCGCTCACGTTGCGCGACGAGCCGCCTAACGCGTGAACGCCGTCGCGCAAGGCGGAACATCTTCGCATCAATATCGAGCGCGACGTCTCGAGCAAAGGCATTGCGACCGGTTTCGAAGCGTATCGCTTCGCGCATCGAGCGCTGCCCGGAATCGATCTAGCTGACGTCGATCTTTCAGCGAACTCTCGTCGGGCCGACGGCTCGAAGCGCGCCGTTGCTCGATCTCGTGCATGACCGGCGGAACCCCCGAAGCGCGACGAATCAATCGGCGCCTCGCGCGGTCGCGCAGAGCATGGCCTCGCGATGGGCCTTGGCTCGGGTCGCGCACTGCTCGAATCGCCAGATACGATCGCAAGCTTCGACGTGCGCGACGACGCGCCCGACGTTGCGCTCTTTGCCAACCTCGGCGCCGTGCAGCTCAACAAAGGATACGGCGTAGACGAATGCCGCCGGCTCGTCGCTCTGCTGCGCGCCGACGCGCTGGTGCTGCATTTGAATCCGCTGCAGGAGGCGCTGCAGCCCGAAGGCGACACGTGTTTTGGCGGACTGCTCGAGCGTATCGCCAGACTCTGCGCGAGGTCGATTTCCCGATCGTCGTCAAAGAAGTCGGTTGGGGCATCGGCGCCGTCCGACGTTCGGGCGCTCTTCGAAGCCGGCGTGGCCGCGGTTGACGTCGCGGGAGCCGGCGGCACGTCCTGGAGCGAAGTCGAGCGCCATCGCATCGCGCAGCCGTGGCGCGCCCGCGTCGCGGCGACATTTCGCCGGTTGGGGAATCCCGACGGCAGAGCGCGCTGATCGAAGCGCGCACGGTCGGCTCCGGAGCGGAATCGTTGATCGCAAGCGGCGGCATTCGGGACGGTCTCGACGTCGCAAAAGCTCTCGCGCTCGGCGCGGATCTCGTCGGCATCGCCGGACCCTTTCTGCGCAGCGGCCGACGAAGGCGAAGAGGCGCGCCGAGGCGTTCGCGCGCGAGCTCGCTAGAGACGCTGCGAATCGCGATGTTTTGCGTCGGCGCGCGCACGCCGCGCGCTCTTCGCGGCACGCTTCGACCGATGGTGCTATCCTGAGCCCTTCGCCTTCGCCGAGGAGAGGCTCTGCTGAAGGATCAAACCTGGAGGCGGCCGACGCCTATTGCCGTATGCTGACGCGGCGGCACTACGAAAACTTCAGCGTCGCTTCGCAACTTCGTCGACGCCGCGACGCGGCGAGACCTCATGCGCATCTACGCGTACTGCCGCACGACCGACGATCTGGGCGACGAGAGCCCCGGTGGGAGCGCGCGCTGCCGCGGTTGGAGCGTTGGCGCAGCGAGGTGGCGGCGCTCTTCGACGGACATGCCGCCGGTGCATCCGGTGCTCGTTGCACTTGCAGCCGACGATCGAACGCCGCGCAATTCCTGCGCAGCCTTTTCTCGATCTCATTGCAGCGAACGTGCAGGATCAGCACGTCGTTCGTTACCGTACCTGGGACGAGCTCATCGGCTATTGCCGCCTCTCGGCCGCGCCGGTCGGCAGAATGGTGCTGCGCGTCTTCGGCGTGAGCGACGCGCGATCGGAGGCGCTCTCCGACGACGTCTGCATCGGTCTGCAGCTTGCCAATCACGCGCAAGACGTCAGCCGCGACGCGGCGATCGGGCGTCGATATCTTGTGGATAACGACGTCGAAGCCAGGGGAATCGACGGCGCCGCGCAAGCCATGGTAGAACGGGCCCGCGCGCTGCTCGCCTCCGGGGAGGAGCTCGAAGGGCGAGTCCCGCGACCGTTGCGTCTTCAGCTCGCGCTCTATCGAATGGGAGGCCTGGCGATATGCGATGCGATCCAGGCAATCGGGTATAAGACGGAAAGTGTGCGACCGAGCGTCTCAACCTCTACCAAGGTTTCGTTGGTGTTGCGCGCAGCGTTGGCAAGCCTCTTGCGCAGGCCGCCCGGCGTAGATGATCAACTTCCAGCGAGCGCTTTACGGCTATTCGATTCCCGAGACCGAACAGCACCGCGCCGAGCGCTTCAATCGCGAAATGGCCAAGCGCGAGGCGGGAAATTTCTATTGGGGTTTCATTTCGCTTGGTTACCACGAGCGAATGGCGATCTACGCGCTCTACAACTTCGCGCGGCAGGTCGACGATGAGGCCGATACCGTCGGCATCGAGAATCTTCCCGGCGCGGCTGGCCGTGCATCGCGAGCGCATTTCGCGCTGCGTCCGTGGCGATTTCGGCGACGATCCAATTCTGCGCGTCCTCTCCGAGGCCGTCGAGCGGTACGCGATCCCCGAAGAAGAGCTGCAGATGCTCGTCGACGGCGTGGAGATGGATTTCAGCCGCTCACGATACGAGACGTTCGACGAGCTGCGCGCCTACTGCACTCTCGTCGCTTCCGTCGTAGGCCGCATGTGCGTGCGAATCTTCGGCTTCAGCCGATCCGGTCGCGCTCGAGCGCGCCGACGATCTCGGCATGGCGTTGCAGCTCACGAACATTCTTCGCGACGTGCGCGAAGACGCCGTCGATATGAAGCGCGTCTATCTTCCGCAGAGCCGAGCTGCGCGCGCTTCGGTATTCCGGAATCGGCGCTCGCGAACGGGCTTGATCTATCCGGGTTGGCAAGATCTCGTCGCGCATCAACGTCGCGCTCGCGCGCGACGTATTTCGCGACGCGGTTACGAGGTTTTGCGCTACATTCCGCGCCGCCCGGCGGCCTGCGTGCAAACGATGGCCGGGCATCTACGAAGAGTTTCTCAAGAAAATCGAGCGCGATCCGGGGCTTCCGTTGCGAGCGCGCGCGGCGCTCTCCAAGACCGAAAAACTGCGCGTCGTCGTGCGGTCGTGGCTCTCGAGCGCGTAGCCGTCGTCGGCGGTGGGCTCGCCGGCCTTTCGGCGGCGCTTCGGCTCAAAGATGCGGGTGCCCACGTCGAGCTTTTCGAGCGAGCCGTTTGCTCGGCGGCCGCGCCACCTCGTTTGAAATCGACGGCATCGAAGTCGACAACGGCCAGCATGTCTTTCTCGCGTGCTGCACCGAGTTCATTTCGTTCGCGCGACGCGTCGGCATGGAACGATCAACTTGCGCCTGCAAGATCGCTTCGACGCGCGCATTCTTTCGCGCGACGGCCGTAGCGGGCGACTCCGCGCGCGGTGCGTCTACCGGCGCCGTTTCAGCTTGCCGAATCCTTCGCGACCTATCCCTTTCTAACGCTGCGCGAAAAACTCAGCATTGCCAAGGCGCTCGTCTGCCCGCCAACGCGTCATCCGCGGCGCAGTCGACAGGGAGATACGTCCGACGAACCTTCGAAGACTGGCTGCAGCGCAACAAACAAGGCGCCGGGCGAACGCCGCGCGTTTTGGGATCCGTTCTTCATTCCCGCGCTCAACGCGCCATACGATCGCGTCGCGGCGGCCGACGCGCTCTTCGTGCTGCAAACGGCGTTTTTGCGCGACGCCGAGCGCCGCGCGCTTCGGCTTCTCAAAGGTTCCGCTGGCGCATCTTGCCGGCCGCGGCGGCGTCGCACCTCGACGCCGTCCACACCTCTGACGGCCGTGCTCGACTGTTCATCCGCAGCGGCGACAGGCCGCGGCGTCACGCCCTTCGACACGCTCAAGGTGAGACCGCTGCATTTCGACGCCGTCGTGCTCGCCGTTCCGCCGCGCCAAGTCGCTCGCATCCTCGGCGATCCGCACGCTACGGCGTAGCGAACCTCGACGCGTACGACGCCTTTCCGATCGTCGACGTTCATCTATGGCACGATGCCGGGACGATCGGCCTCGATTTCGCAGCGGCGCTCGAATCAGCCGCTGCAATGGATCTTTGAAAAGTCACCGGGCTATCTCTGCTGCAGCATCAGCGCCGCCGACGAGTACGCTGCAGATGACCGACCCAAGAGCTCGAATCGCTCGCGTGGCGCGAGGCGTTCAAACCTTCTTCCGCAACTCGAGAACGCGAAGCTTCATGCGCAGCGCCGTCACGCGAAACCCCGAAGCAACCTGGCTGCCGCGCATCGGCGCGACGCGTACGCTCGCAGCGCACGTCGGACCCGCGCATTGCAATCGCGGGCGCCTGGACCGAAACCGGCTGGCCCGACACCATGGAATCAGCCATCCGGAGCGGCACCCTGGCAGCGGATTCCTTTGCTGGAAAGCGGCGGCGAGGCCGACCGCGAGCCCTCCAAGCAAAGTCGTCCAACTTTTTCGGACTTCACAGGTCCTGCTGAACTTCAAAACTTCGTTCTTCCGAAAAAGCTGGTGAAGCAGGAGCGCCACATGGAGGTGCAGCGACGAGCGTCTTTGCGGGAGGGCTCACTTCCGCCGAGCGGCCGCGGTCGATCAATCGCTAAAACGTGCGATAGGGTGGTTGTTGCAGGAACAGTCGACTGAAGGCTGGTGGTCGGGCGAGCTCGAGACCAATGTGACGATGACGGCGGAGCACGTGCTGCTCTTCCGGTTCTTAGGCTTGCCGCTCGACGATTTCCGCGCCGGCGCGATCGCGCACATCTTGCATCATCAGCGCAGCGATGGTTCGTGGGCGCTCTATTACGATGGGCCAGCCGATCTGAGCACGACGATCGAAGCCTACGTCGCGCTCAAGGTGCTTGGCGTCGATCCGGAGCGTCCGGAGATGCGCAAGGCGCTCGACGTTATTTTGCGCCAAGGCGGCGTCGTCAACGCGCGCGTCTTCACGAAGATTTGGCTTGCGCTCTTTGGCGTTTATCCGTGGTCGGGCGTACCCTCGGTGCCGCCGGAGATCGTCTTCTTTTCCGCTTTGGATGCCGTTTCAATCTCTACGACTTCGCGTGCTGGGCACGCGGCACGGTCGCGCCGCTGACGATCGTGCTCTCAAAGAAGCCCGTTCGCGAGCTTGGCGTCGACGTCGGCGAAATCGTCGCGCCCGGAACCGAAAACGAAATGAAGCGCGTCAAAGGGCGCCGCCACTGGCTGCTCTACGCCGAAAAGCTGCTGAAGCTCTACGAACGGCTCGCAGGCAGCCAGTACCGCGACGAAGCGATGCGCCGCGATCGCGCAGTGGGTCGTCGAGCGGCAAGAGGCCGACGGAAGCTGGGGCGGCATTCAGCCGCCGTGGGTCTACTCGTTGATCGCGCTCGATCTCATGGGCTATGAGCTCGACCATCCGGTGATGCGTAAAGGCATCGAGGGAATGAAGCGTTTTTCGATCGACGACGCGCAAGGCTGGCGTTTCTTGGCCTGCATGTCGCCGGTTTGGGATACCGCGTGGGCGGTCCGCGTGCTGGCGCTAGCAGGTTTCGACGCGTCAGCATCCGGCGATGCGCCGCGCCGTCGATTGGCTTTTGCGCGAGCAAATTCCCGACGACGCGCCCGGCGACTGGCGAATGAAATGCACCGAGACGCGCGGCAATGGCTGGGCGTTCGAGTTCGACAACGACGCCTATCCCGACATCGACGATACTACGATCGTCGTGCTGGCATTCCTCGAGGGCGGCGATCGCGCGGCCGTCGCATCCTCGGTCGAACGCGCGCGGCGTTGGACGCTCGCTATGGATTCGCGCAACGGCGCCTGGGCTGCATTCGATCGCGATAATACGCGCGAGTTGCTCTATAAGATGCCGTTCTCCGATTTCGGCGCGATGATCGATCCGCCGACCGAAGACGTCACGGCGCACGTGCTGGAAATGCTTGCCGCCTTCGGATATGATGCGTCGAACCGTTTCGTGGCGCGCGGTCTGACGTATTTGCGCGAGACGCAGAAACCGTGGGGATCGTGGTACGGCCGCTGGGGCGTCAATCATATCTATGGAACCTGGTGCGTGATCTCGGCGCTCGAGGCGCTGCGCACGGGCGCCGATATGATCGGCCGGGCGGCGCAATGGCTGGTGTCGGTGCAGAATCCCGACGGCGGATGGGGCGAAAGCTGCCATTCGTACGCTGACGAATCGTTTGCAGGAATCGGCCATAGCACCCCCTCGCAAACGGCCTGGGCCGTGCTCGCTCTCCAACTTGCCGGTCTTCTCGCAACATCCGGCCACCTTGCGGGGTTTACGCTACCTGTGCGAGCGGCAACGGCCCGATGGGACCTGGGACGAACCCGAATGCACCGGCACGGGCTTCCCGCGCGATTTCTACATCAACTATCACCTGTATCGCCACCTTTTTCCGACGATGGCCCTCGCGATGGACGCAAAGCACCGCAATTCAGAGAAGAATGGTAGTGCCGTCGTCAGCGCCTGTCATCCTCAGCGTAGCGCGCGCAGTCGAAGGACGAGCCGGTCGAAACCATGAAGGAGCGCAGCAACCCAACTATGAGCATGCCCCTACAGCAAAAGATCGCCGTGGCGAAGTACGTCGCCGGCAAGAAACTCAAAGGCGAGAAGAAGTATCCGCTCGTCCTGGAGCTCGAGCCGTTGCTTCAATGTAACCTCGCCTGCGCCGGCTGCGGCAAGATCCAACATCCCGACGAGATTTTGCGCCAGCGCCTGAGCGTCGAAGAGTGCATCGCTGCGGTCGAGGAATGCGGCGCGCCCATGATTTCGATTGCGGGCGGCGAGCCGCTTGGTGCACGAGCAGATGCCGCAGATCGTCGAAGAGCTCGTCAAGCGCAAGAAGTTCGTCTTCCTCTGCACCAACGCGCTGTTGCTCAAGAAGAAGATCCATCTCTTCAAACCGTCGGTCTACTTCGTCTGGATGATCCATCTCGACGGCATGCGCGAGCGCCACGATCAATCGGTTTGCCGCCAGGGTGTCTTCGACAAAGCGATCGATGCGATCAAGGAAGCAAAGTCCCGCGGTTTCCGCGTCTTCACCAACACGACGTTCTTCACGCAGGATGGCCCCGATTCGATCCGCGAGGTGCTCGACTATCTCAACGACGAGCTCAAGGTCGACATGATGCAGATCTCGCCGGCCTACGCGTATGAGAAAGCGCCCGACCAAGAGCACTTTTTAGGCGTGAAACGCACGCGCGAAATTTTCGAGGCGGCGTTCGCCGGCGGCAAGCGTAAGAAATGGCGTCTCAATCACAGCCCGCTCTATCTTGACTTCCTCGAAGGCAAAGCCGATTTCGAATGCACCCCGTGGGGCATCCCGTGCTACACGGTCTTCGGGTGGCAGCGCCCGTGCTACCTCATGAGTAAAGAAGGCTACGCGCGCACCTACAAAGAGCTGCTCGATGAAACAGACTGGTCGAAGTATGGCCGCGGCAAGCACGAGTCATGCGAAAACTGCATGGCCCACTGCGGTTACGAGCCGACCGCCGTAATCCAGACGACGGCTTCTTTCAAGGAATCCCTGCGCGCCGCGTTCGGCAACTAATCCGCGTAAAGCGCGCGTCGAACTACGGCGCCGCTGATTTTGTCGAAGGGAAAAGAGCGATCGGGCGTATGGAGTTTCGACGTTATGTCCTGAGTTGTGGCGCGGCGTTAACGCTGCTGGCAGGCTGCACCTCGTCGGGGAGCACCGTTCCATTCGCGCCGTCGTCCTCGGCGAACCTCACTCGGCGCAGCGATAACGTCGAGCCCGATAAACCGGGCAAGATCAAGCTCTTCATTGACGATTATGAAGATCCGGTTCCGTACGGCATCACCGCGGGTACGGACGGAGCGCTGTGGTTTGCCGATCCCGGAAACGACACGATCGGCCGCATGACGACCAACGGCCGCTTTACGTTCTATCGCGCCGGCGCGGAAGTGTCGATCGGAATCACCGTCGGATCCGACGGCGCGTTGTGGTTTACGACCGCACAAGATCAGCCCGATGCGTTCATCGGTCGCGTCTCCACGAGCGGAGTGGTGCACCTCTTCAACGATCCCGACGGTTCGTATCCGCAAGGCATCGCGTCGGGACCGGACGGTGCGCTGTGGTTTGGAGAATCCAATGGAACGATCGGGCGCATGACGACGCAAGGCAGCGTTTCGCATTTCAAAGTTGGGCCAAAGAGCGCGACAATCTTGAGCATTGTCGCCGGTCCCGACGGCGCGCTCTGGGCGACGCAGACGGGTAACTACGCGCCGCCCAAGCTCATCCGTCTCAGTATCTCCGGTAAAGTCAAGACCTACAAAGTGTCGCATGGGCCGCAGTACATTTGCGTCGGCCCCGATGGAGCGCTCTGGTTTACGGAATTCGGAAATCTCATCGGGCGCATAACCACGGCAGGCGCATTGAGCGAGTTTCGGATTAAGGGAGTCTCATCCGGCGCCACGCCCGTCGGCATCGCAACAGGCCTCGACGGCGCGCTCTGGTTCACCGAAGACGCGACCGGTGCTAGCGCAATCGGGCGGATGACGACCGCGGGTAAGCTGCGGCTCTACGACGTACCTGGCGGCAGTTTCGCCTCACTCGAGCAGATTACACTCGGCCCGCACGGCGACATGTGGTTTGTCAGCGCCAGTAGCCCATCAGCGATCGGACGCATCACAACGCACTAGCTTCGTTAGCCTGCGCTCGCGCTCAGCCGCTCGTCCAGCGCGCGAATCCCTTCGGGCGGTCCCGCCGCGACGATTTCGTCATGCTCGCCCAGCGGCGTGTGCGGATCGGGACGGAACAGCATCGTGTTGCCGCGTTTGACTGCGAGCACGAAGACGTCGCCTGCGTCGGGTACAAGCGACGAGATGGACTTTCCGATCCACGGCGAGCCGCGCGCGATCACAAAATCCTCGAGCACGAGCCGGCTATTTTTTGCGAAGAGCACGGTGTCGACGAACTCGACCGCCGTTGGCCGCATCGCTAAACTCGCCATCCGCCTGCCGCCCATCCGATAGGGCGAGATAACGCGAGTAGCGCCGGCAAGGCGCAACTTCGATTCTGCGTCCTCGCGATTCGCGCGCGCAACGATGAAAAGATTCGGATTGAGAACGCGAGCCGATAGCGTGACGTAGATATTGATCTCGTCGCTGTCGACTGCAGCCACGAGCCCCCGCGCGCGTTCGACGCCTGCGGCTTGCAGCGTCGAGCTCTCGGCCGCATCGCCACCGATCGTCCTGAAGCCCTCGCCAGCGGCGCGCTCCAATGACTGCGGATTGATGTCGATGATCACGAACTCAATGCGCTCGTCGGTGAAAATCCGTGCGATCTCACTGCCGACTCGGCCGAACCCGCAAAGAATATAGTGTCCAGTCATTCCCCCAACCCGCCTACGCATTCGCCGCTCCTGGACGACGCTCCCCAGGCGTCCCTCGAGCGTGTAGCTCATCAAACGCAGAAGCGTGTAGGTGAGTACGCCGAACCCTATCGCGACGACGCCGATCGTCCACCACTTCCCTTCGACGTTCATCGGCGACGGTTCGCCGTTTCCGATCGTGGTGATCGTCGTAATCGTCATGTAAAACGAGTCGAACCACGACCAGTGCTCCAGCACGACATAACCCGCCGTTCCCGCAAGGATAACGGCGACGAGCAGCGTCATGGCGACGCCTAAACTCTCCGAGAGACGCGGCGATTCGCGCAAAGACGAACCGTTCGCGGGTCGTGCTTTGGCGCCCTATGGTAAGCTTAAAGCCATGGCTGCGGTTTATTATCTCGCCTGGATCATCGCCGTCGTTCTCGTTGCAGTCGGGGTCTATGCGCTTGCAACGCCCCATGGGCTCGCGCGAAGGTATGGGGTTGCCGCGCGCGGCGATGATGCGGCGGCATTTGTCCGCGCAACCGGGATTCGCGATATCGCATTAGGCATCGTTCTCGGCGCTGTCGCGTATCTGCACGCGCTCGTGCTGTTGATCGTACTTGGCGTAGTGGGCGTCATCGTCTCGATCGCCGACTTTCGGATCGTCTCCCACCATGGCCGTGAAGAGCGCCACCATGCCGCGCACGCAGTCCATGCGTCGGGTATCGTCGCCTTTATCCTCGTTATCGCGATGGCCCTCTTCGCCATCGGCCGATAACGAACGACCTCGCTTTTAGAGAGTGGGCACGCGCGGCGCCGCGTCACGACGCGTTACGTCGAGCACGCGAGGGTCGGGAAAGATTTCGATCTTACGTGCGTACGGCGTAAGGCCGGTGCGCCGGTAAAAGTCCAATGCGTTGGGATGGTCGAGCGAACACGTGTGCAGCCAGAAGCGCTCGATCGGCCGCGACCACGCGATTTCGAGCGCGTTGTTCATCAGCCATCGTCCCGCTCCGGTGCCAAACAGCTGCGCGGCGACGCCGAATAGGGCGACCTCGCATTCTTTAGCCTCCCGAAAGTCGAGCTCCAAGAGTCCGGCGTCGCCTTCGGGCGTGACGAGCGTGTAGACCTCGACCAACGGCTCGGAGAGATACGTCCTTAGTTCCGCATCGGTCAGCAGCAGCCGAAGCGTCCAGAGATATTCGTCGCCGACCCGATGAAAGAGCGCACGATAGCGGGCAAGGTCCGGTTCGCGCATCCGTTCCAGTCTCCACGCCGAATTAGCGGGAGATGGCCGGGACGGCGGCTTCGCGCGCATCTCCAAAAACGTCTGCACCGCTGCGAGACGGCCCGACGGGACGGGATGGTAGCCGTCAGATAGTTCCGGGATATTTATATCGCATCACCTTTTCGAGATTGGTGCCGCGGATGATGCCGTTGGCGTGGTAGGCTAAACCCCACGAGTCGATCGACGACATATCCGGAAAAATACACGCTTCGAGCGTTTGATCGATGGAGTTTTTCTTGTACCAGCCGCCACCGGCGCCCGTCGTTCCGCCGAACTGATCGGAGCCGCCCAAGAACGAGCAGTAGCACGACGCGGGATTTCCTTGGCACGATCCCGTCGGCGGCTTCAAAATGTAGGCGAGTGCCGCCAGCGTCGGCTTTTTCGTATAGAGCGTACTGAGCAAGATGTGAATGCGCGAGCCGTCGCTCTTCTTCGTGTACTGACAGAACGTCCGCGCGCCGGCCAGAAAGAGCAGCGACGGGCCGTTGCTGCCGTAGACCGCGCGCCGCAGCTCGACCTCGCCGTGCGTCTGCCGGCAATAGGTCGCGGCGCCGCCGGCGTCGGGATCTGCTCCACTCGTCGACGGTAACGAAACCGACTGGGACGTCGCGGGCGCAGCCGCGGCGCCGCTCGCCGCGGAGCTCGCATAGCCGCTTCCGCACGCGCAGAGCGAAAGGACCGAAATTGCCGTAAACACGACAACAGAAATCTTCATACTGGTCACCTCGCCGCCGTACTACCGGATAACGCGCGAGGAGCCCTTCGCAATGCGGCAGTAAGACGCCGTCATGGCGCATGGCGATCGCGTCTTCCTCACCGGCGCTACCGGGTTCGTGGGCTCGCACATTTTGCGCGAGCTTCTCGCTGCAGGCTACACCGTCCGCGCGCTCGTGCGCGGCCCAAGTGCCACCCTTCTACATGCTCGGGATGAGACTGGGGTCGAAACCGTTGTCGGCGATCTGCGCGACGTCGGAGCCTTTGCGCGGCAACTTTGGGGCTGCCGGTATTTAATCCACTGCGCGGCGCTCTATTCGTTTTCACCGCGCGACCGGGCGCAAATCCACGCGGTCAACGTTGACGGCACGGCCGGCTTGATGCTTGCCGCCGAGCTGGCGGGCGTCGAACGCGCGGTGCTCACCTCGAGTTCGGCGACCGAGGGTCACGCCCACTCGGGCTATCATCGCTCGAAGCTCGAGCAGGAGCGCGTCGCGTTTGCCGCTCGTCTCCCTCTGCTCGCACTGCTGCCGACCGCTCCGGTGGGTCCAGGCGATGCGAAGCCTACGCCCACCGGAAAACTCGTGCTCGATTTCGCGCGCGGAAAGATTGTCGCAAAAGCACCCGGTAACGGCGGAATGAATCTCGTTGCCGTCGAGGACGTCGCCCGTGCGCATGTGAGCGCACTCCAGCGAGGGCGCATCGGCGAGCGCTACATCGTGGGCGGCGAGAACCTCACGATGGACGAAATCTGGGCGCTGCTCGCCGAGGTCACTAACCAGCCGATGCCGCGCTGGCGCGCGCCCTATGCGCTGGCATTCGCCGCCGCGTGCGCCGACGAAGTGCGCTGTCGCGTCACCGGCGCGACACCGGACGTCCCACTCGAAGGTGTCCGCCTTTCGCGGGAGCGGATGTTCGCCGATTCTTCGAGGGCAGAACGCGAGCTCGATTACCATGCGACGCCGGTGCGGGCCGCGCTCGAGCGCGCCGTGGCTTGGTATCGCACAAACGGCGACTTGAAGGGCGACCCCTGACCATGCGCAGGCGAGCGCGTCAACGCGCAAGAATCCAGTTGCTTGCCAGCCCATCACTCGGCTGGAGCTCGACGCGAAGGGGGATCATGAAAAGCATTGCGCCTTCAGCCCCGCAGGCCTGTCTA
Organism: Vulcanimicrobiota bacterium; assembly: GCA_963815165.1. Taxonomy (GTDB): domain Bacteria; phylum Vulcanimicrobiota; class Vulcanimicrobiia; order Vulcanimicrobiales; family Vulcanimicrobiaceae; genus Cybelea. The sequence continues at coordinate 191,888 of CAWFFL010000001.1, read as the reverse complement.
TTGGCCGCAGTTTTTGCGCTTACCGCGTGCGGAGGATCACAAGGTCAACTCACCGGCGCAGGGGTGACGGCGCCGCAAGCGCGGTACGCGCTGGCGAGCCCTGCCAAGAAGACGAAACAGTTTGGCGTGGGACTTGCCGACGACGCCGGCGCGGACGGGGACACCACCAGTAGTCCGTTCAGGTACGATTACTGTGACGGAGTCCTGGAGAATCCCAGCGGGTGCTACGGCGAAGTTCCAGGCAAGCGTAAGTTCAGCAGCAGCGCATCAGGATCGGTAAATTTGGTCAATCAGTCCGGCCAACCAAACGGCTACGCCAAAGTGAAGATCTCCGTGACCTCGAAACTCGGAACGGGCAACTATTCCTTATCAGGCGAAACTGATGAACTAACAAAGTACTATCGAGACATCGGCGCCCAGACTCAAATCGTTTCCAGCGGTTGGGACGATACTTTCACGATCAAATCGGGGACGCTCAAGCAAGGCACTCCAGTTACGCTCGGTGTGCAGCTCGCTCTGAAGGCTGCCGCGACTGATATCGCGTGCGATTCTGCCAACAACTCATTCGGCGAACTGGACCTTTACAGTCCAAGCGTGACACCTTCAAGCGGCAGCCAATTCGCAATCGGCGGTTACTGCGTCAAGGGAAAGTTCGAGTACTTTCTTTATGGCAACGAGAATGACGTCGGGACGACGGCTACGGGCACGATAACCACCGCCGTGGGCGACACCTTCACGCTCTACTTCGTCGCAACGGGACAAGTGATCGCGTGCCAGACCGTGAACTATTGTGTCGGCGACATCGTCGCGAACCTTAGCGGACACTACGCGTTTACCGTTACGTCGATTACTAACGGTGCAACCTACACGACGGCGAGCGGAAACAAATACAAGAAGTAGTTGCCCCGCCGGCATGCGATCGCTACGACTTGAGGAACGGCGTTCCTTCGTGCGCGACTAGCAGGTCGTGCATGTCGTTGGCATGCTCTTCCTCCTGCGCGAGAATGCCTTCAAGCATAACGCGCGTCGTCGGATCCTTCTCGCCGAAGAATCGCACGAGCTCCCGATAGTGCTCCACGGCGATGCGCTCAGCGACAAGATTATCTTTGATCATGTCGATGAGTTTTTCGGCATGCCCGTATTCTGTAGCGGAGCGCGACTCTAGACCGGCCGGATCGAAGTTCGGCGTCCCGCCAAGCTGATTGATGCGCTCGGCGATTTTCTCAGCGTGTTCGCGCTCGTCGTTGGCATGCTCGGCGAATTCCTCTTTGACGCTTTCACTATCGATGCCGACCGCAGCGATGTTATGCATCGTGTAACGCAAGACACAAACGATCTCTGTCGCCAGCGCCGTTTGAAGCAGATCGATAGCCTGTTGGACGTCGCCGCCGTAATTCTGGGTGACGGCCCCGCGCTCGATCTGTTCGCGCGCCCGCCGCCGAAGCTCGGTAACGTCTGAAATAAAAGACTGGCCCGTCGCGGTCATGAAAGCTCCTTTTTCTAGCGGGACCATGAGGCTACGACCGTAACCAAAAGAACCCTTCGGTGAACGACAATTCTCTTGCCGCCGCGACGTTCATCGCAGCGACCGGCATCGAATACGCGGCGCTCCGCCGGCGACTCCAGGGTGCGCGCATCGTGGAAGCCGGGATCGCGCTCTCGAAGGTGCGTGCGGGCTTCGGGGACGCGGTCGTTAGCTTCGGCCTCGCGGGCGGTTTGCGCACGGACGTGCCGACTGGGGCGGTACTCATCCCGCGCGAAGTGCAGCGACCCGACGGCAGCGTGCTGCGTTGCGACAGCGAGTTTGTGACGCTCTTTACACGAAGCTGCCGCCGGCTCGGCATCGAGCCGATCCTCGATCCGTTGCTTACCGCCGTCGAAATCGTGCATGGTGATGCGCGGGCGCAGTGGGCCGCCAAGGGATTTGCCGGCGTCGATATGGAGACGGGACTGTTGGATGCGCCACGCGTGGCCGCGGTGCGCGTCGTGCTCGACACGCCGCAGCGCGAGATCTCCGGCGACTGGCAATCGCCGCTGCGGGCAATACTCAAACCATGGAATTGGCCGCAGGCGCTATGGCTGGCGCGTGAAGGGCCGCGAGCCGCAGCAATCGCTGCACGCGTCGTCGCGGGCGCGCAGGGCCTCGCAGCCTAGCTGCGTATAACGCGTCAATGATTATCGAGCGGATCGAGTCTCCGGCCGACGTCAAGGGGCTCAAACGCGATGAAATCGACGTCCTCGCCAGTGAGATTCGCAAGCTGCTCGTCAACACGTGTGCCGTCAACGGCGGACACCTCGCACCGAATCTCGGCGTCGTCGAGCTGACGCTCGCGCTTCATCGAGTGCTCGATCTCCCGGGTGATAAGCTCGTCTGGGACGTGAGCCATCAAACCTACGTTCATAAGATCCTCACCGGCCGGCGCGACCGTTTCACGACGCTTCGCAAGGGCGGCGGTATCTCGGGCTTTGCGATGCGCAGCGAATCGCCATACGATCCATTTGGTGCGGGGCACGCGAGCACGGCGGTTGCGGCGGCGCTCGGCATGGCGACGGCGCGCGATCTGATGGCCGGCAAAGAGAGAGTCGTTGCGGTGCTCGGCGACGGCGCGCTGACCGGCGGCCTCGCCTATGAGGCGCTCAACAATGCCGGCAATCTCAAGAGCCAATTCCTGGTCGTCCTCAACGACAACGAGATGTCGATTGCCCCTAACGTGGGTTCGATTGCATCGTATCTCTCGGTGCTTCGCAGCAAGCCATTTGCGAATTTCGTCCGGCGGACCGGCAAAGAAATGCTCAAGCGCATTCCGTTGGGCGGTGCCGCAAAGAAAGCGATCGAAGGCGCCGAGATCGGCGCGATGCACTTCATCGGGCCGTCCGAGAAGACCGCCGTCATTTTCGAAGAGCTCGGTTTTCGTTACATCGGCCCCATCGACGGTCACAACTATGACACGGTGCTCGACGCCGTGCAAACCGCGGTCGACATCGAACGGCCGGTGCTGCTGCACGTCCGCACGGTCAAGGGTAAAGGCTACGAGCCGGCCGAGCGCGATTCGCGTACGTTCCACGGCATCGGCGCCAACGCGTTTGAACCCAGCAACGGCGCGAAGAAGAGCAGCCCCGGCGCGCGTCCGAAATTCCAGGACGCTTTCGGCGACGCGATGATTGCTATCGGCGAGAAGGATCCGCGCATCGTCGGCATCACGGCCGCGATGCCCGACGGCACGGGGCTTGCGAAGTTCGGGAAACGATTCCCCGATCGCTACTTCGACGTGGGAATCGCCGAAGCGCACGCGGTCTGCTTTGCCGCGGGCTTGGCGACGAGCGGCTTCCGCCCCGTATGTGCGATCTACTCGACCTTCCTGCAACGCGCGTACGATCAGGTCGTTCACGATGTCGTCGTGCAGGGTTTGCCGGTAATCTTTTGCATGGACCGCGCCGGGCTGGTCGGCGACGACGGACCGACGCACATGGGTCTCTATGACATCGCTTATTTGCGCACGCTGCCGAACTTTACGTTGATGGCGCCGCGCAACGAGGCCGAGCTCCTTCCGATGCTCGAGCTCGCACTCTCGCTGAACTCGCCCGCCGGCATTCGGTATCCGCGGGGATCGAGCAGCGGAAAGCACGATTTACCGCTTGCGCCGCTGCTACATGGCAAGGCGGAGGTACTGCATCGCGGCCGCCGCGTCGCGATCCTCGCTTACGGTACGACGGTGGACATCGCGCTGGATGCTCGTGTCGCCCTAAGCGTGTCGAAGGGTGACGCAGAAATTACCGTTATCAACGCGCGGTTCGCCAAGCCGCTCGACGAGGCGCTCCTCATCGAATTGCAGCGGGATCACACGCACGTCATCACGCTCGAAGAACATTCCCTCGCCGGCGGGTTCGGCTCGGCCGTCGCAGAGTTCGTCTCAGATCACGGGCTGAAGCTGCGCGTGGAGCGCATGGCGATACCGAACGTTCTCGTGCAGCACGACTCACAAGATAGACAGCGCGCCCTCTTCGGCTTGACGGGCGACGCTCTGGCGGGGAGAATCAAGCAGATCGTCGATTCGGGAGACATCGCAGAGCGAGCCCGCATCCTGCAATAGGAACGACCAAGCGCCTGGGGAATGAGCCAGTGCGTACCGCCGGTTTGACAGTCGCGTATTCGTCATTGGCGGAAAATGGAGGGGCTACGCATGGAGATTAATCGTACGTCGTTTTTATTCGGTTCGCTGGCGGCAATAGGTGCCGCCCTTCCGGAAGGAGCCTTGAGCGCAGCCCCGAGCGGATCGGCCGCGATGAGCAGCGCGTCGCCGGAACGGCTCTTAGGACGGCTGATGGCCGGAAACAAACGTTTCGTAGATAACGACTTTCCTTCACAGACTCGCGCCGCAGAAAAGCGAGAACTTCTCGAAGACACGCAGGAACCGTTTGCCGCGATCCTCGGATGCGCGGATTCCCGGGTAATTCCGAACTTGATCTTCGTTCAAGGGATCGGCGATTTGTTCACAGCTCGAGTTGCCGGGAACTACCCTGACGATCTCGTGACGGCTTCAATCGAGTACGCCGTCGAACATTTAGGGACGAAGCTGATCATGGTACTGGGCCATCAAAACTGCGGCGCCGTCAAGGCCGTTTATTCGGCGGTTGAAACGAAGACGCAGCTACCGCCGCATCTCTCAATAATTCAGCGACTCATCGCGCCGGGGATTACAAGCGTCGTGCAGCGGCGCGGTGCGATGAACGAGGCGATCGAGGCGAACGTTCGCGCCGGAAAGCAGGCCCTCGTGAGCACTTCATCAGTTCTCTCGCAAGCCGTTAACAGCGGGCGAGTACTCGTGACCGGGGGCATCTACCAACTCGGCAGCGGGCAGGTGGCACTCGTCGAGTAGTTTCGAGTGGAAGGCGCTCTACCAGTGGAATGGATCGGCTCCGTGCGGCTGTACCCAAACGATGAGATCCCACTGCGTTGGAAACTCGAAGATGGTCTGGATGTAGTCGGCGCTCGGAACTTTGCCTAAGGTGACGACGGTTGCGGCCGCAGGGCTCGAGAGACTGCCTCCGGCAGCGGTCCAGTCTTTATTCCAAATCCACTGGTCGTAGAGTATCTTGCCGTCGGGCATTTTGACGACGTAGTGCACGTGGCCGTTGAACTCGTACCAGCGGCCCGGGTTGATGCCCCATACCTGTGGACGCGCCTCACCGTTGGGGCGCGGCACGGAGAAATCGGCGCCCATCAGGTTGCCGCTCGCGTCGTACCAGAGCTGGCTGGGGTGTGTCGCGTCTGCGTTCCAGTGCTGGTTGGCATAGCTGATCGCGCCGGTGTCGTCCGGACTCGTGTAGCGGACGTAACCGGCCTTCTCAGCATCCGTCACGTGCGGAAACCGGGCCAGAAGATCGGCTTTTACGGAAGCGACGAATTGCTGTTCGGCCGGTGAAAGCGCTCCGAAGTACGTCGCATTTTCATCCGCGCGAGCCGGAAGGAAAACGCAAGCAAAAAACAGCGCGCCGAGCGCGCTCGTCGCAAAGGCCTTCATGAAACCACCAGCGTTGCTTGGAGCGAATTGTGACGGCGCATCAGTAGGGCGCTCCTTCGCGCGCGGCCGGACTCACGGCAACGCCGGCATAACCGCCTCCCGGAACGACGATCGACTGCTTGGCGCGCCTATGCGGCCCCGGATACTTATATTGCTGAAGCTGACCGGCGCTGGCATTCGAGTTTTCGACCCAAGCATGCTTCTCGTGCTTGTCGAGCGCGACACCGAACGCACCGGGCGTCTTTGTGGCAAAGAGGTTGGTCATCGTCGTCGAGCCCGGTTCGAAATCGCCGCAGGCTACGCTCTGATCGCAGACCAGCAAGGCACCGTTGGCCGTCGTCTCAATGCCGCCGGGCGCCTGCAACGTGATGCCGAGGTCGGTCGGCGAGCCGGAACCGCCCGACCATTCGTCGATTCGGCCCGTTCCGCTAATGCCGGTGACGTCGAGATAGGTCACGTAGAGATTTCCTTTATCATCAACTGCATCGTTGAAGGCGTACGTCATCTTCGGATCGGTCAAAGTCGAAGTCGGCGATGTGCTCCCGTTTGCGTAAACCTCCACTGCGCCGTTATTTCCGCTCGCGCAGCCTTGGCTGTAATCGAAGAAATTCGTGACGTAGACGGTTCCGGACGCGTTATCCACGGCGACGTCCGTCGCGGAGCCGGCAGGATCTTGCAGCGTCTTGATCGGTGTGGAGTTGCCCGGAGCAAACTCGAGCACACTTGAAAACTGCGTCTTGCAGTTACCGGAAACCGCGACCCAGAGGTTCCGTTTCTTGTCGACGAAAAGTCCCTGCGGGTTCGTAACGCCGGTGATCTGACCGCACGGCGTCTGCGAATTATGCATCTGATCGTAGATATAGACCGAGTTGTTATACGAGGTGACGTAGACCACCGACTTACCGCACCCGGTCGCGTCCATCCGCGCATTGCTCGCCGGCACGCCGGCATAGAGCGTCGACCCGCCGGCGCACGCAGTCAGCGCCGATAGGGAAACCACGATGGAAACAAAGCGAAACATGAGCGGGTGTACCACGCCGGGCGCGCGTGCGCCTACTCTGCGTCGACGATTCCAAATAACTCGTCGTAATCGAGCATTTGAAAGACGCGCTTGAGCAGGGGCGTCGGCCCAAGCAGCGCGATAGGGCAATGCGTACTCGACCCCTGAACGTCAATGACGACCGGCGCGGCCCCATCGAGCGCGTCAAAGAGCGAGCGCATTTCATCCCGGCGGGCGAGATCGAGCTCCCCGTCGAGGACGACCGCTCTTCAGGCGAGGTCCGGGTATCCTCCCTATGGTGTCGGCGCCTTGGGTGGCTCCCCCCTAGCTCCTACTAACGTCGGAAACTTAATACTGACCCACTACCCACCAAGCAGGTTTCCTTGACGCTATTGGCGACGGATGCTAAACTCGTGGCCTATGCCCCGGGGCGCATGAAAGCGGCCGAAAAAAGAAGGGCGAGACACCTCCACCTACGGAGCCCGTGTTTCGTCTTTTTGGTGTGCCCAAAAGCCCATGGCGGCATATCTAGAGTCCTGTCGTTCTGAGCGCGAGCAAAGCGAGCAGTCGAAGGACGAAGGAACCGCATTCATAATTTTCGACGATTCACCGACAGAGAAAGAGAGTAATGGCGAAGACGACAGCTCCGAAGTCCGCACCGAAGAGCTCCGCGGAGCCTGTCCCAGACTCGCCGAGGGCAACCCGACCCCGATCCAAGCGCTCCTCCGTGCGCGCTCAAAATACGACCGACGGCAACGGCGCCCGACCATCATGCCCTCGACGTTCCCGATGCCCACCGGCGCTTTCACGATCGAACAGCGGCCGGAGCCGGGACCCAAGCGCGAGCGTTACACCTTCGCGAAGATTCCGGACGTCCTCGAGGTCCCCAACCTCATCGAGCTGCAGAAGGCCAGCTTCGATTGGTTCAAGACCGAAGGCCTCGCCGAGGCGTTTGCCTCGATATCCCCGATCAAGGACTTTACCGGTAACCTGATTCTCGAGTTCGGCGAGCACTCGCTGGGCGAGCCGAAGTACTCGATCGAGGAGTGCCGCGAGCGCGACATGACCTACAGCGCGCCGCTGCGGGTGCGCGTTCGTTTGATCACGGCCGAATCGGGCGAAATCAAAGGCATCCCCGACCAAGAGATCTTCATGGGCGATTTCCCGCTCATGACCGACAAGGGCACGTTTATGATCAACGGCGCCGAGCGCGTGATCGTCAGCCAGCTCGTACGCTCGCCCGGCGTTTACTACAACCAAGACGTCGATACGAACGCCAGGCCGACGTACAACGCGACGATCATCCCAAATCGCGGCGCCTGGATCGAGTTCGAAACCGACAACGGCACCAAGAACGACGAGACCGAGGGGACGATCGGCGTCCGGATCGACAAGAACCGCAAGATCTACGTCTCGACGTTCATCCGCGCGCTCTCGCGGCCGCAGCTCGGCTACGACTGGGAGAGCGACGACGCGATCCTTGCGCTTTTCGAGGATCTCCCGCCTGAGGGCGTCGCGATCATTCGCAATTCGATCGAAAAAGATCGCGATATCAAGACGCGCGAAGACGCGCTCAAAGAGATCTACAAGAAGCTTCGGCCGGGTGAGCCCGAGAATGCCGAAAACGCCGACAAGCTCATCGAGTCGCTCTTCTTCGACGATAAGCGTTACGATTTGGCGGGTGTCGGGCGGTACAAGCTCAGCAGCAAGTTCCAATACCGCATCCAAAACCCTGATCCGGAAGCGCGACTCGAGCATCCGCATGTTGCCATCAATGAGTATACCGACGCAGGGCTGACGGAGCCCAAGGCGATCGTTACGGCGCGAGACGACGGCGACGTCGTCGACATCGTCGACGTTTTCGATAAAGAGCGTGCCGGAGCAGTCGGAGTGCGTCGTCACGATCCGCTACAAAAACGGTCGAGACCGTTGCGTACGATCTCTACGAGCAGCTTGGGATCCGCAAAGTGCTCGGCGTTCGTCCGCGCGTTGCACCGGGTATCCAGCCGCGGCCAGAACGTAAAGAAGGGCGATACGATCGGCGATGGCGCGCGCTGCTTGCTGCGCGAAGATATGATCGCCGTCATTCGCCGCTTGATTCGCGTCGCGGTCGGCATGGTGCAGAAGGACGACATCGATCACCTCGGCAACCGCCGCGTCCGTTCGGTCGGCGAGCTGCTGCAGAATCAGTTCCGCGTCGGCTTGCTTCGTCTAGAGCGCGTCGTGCGCGAGCGCATGACGGTTCAAGACATCGAGACGGTCACGCCGCAGGCGCTCATCAACATCCGTCCGGTCGTCGCGGCGATCAAAGAGTTCTTCGGATCGTCGCAGCTCTCGCAGTTCATGGACCAGACAAACTCGCTCGCCGAGCTCACGCATAAGCGGCGGCTCTCGGCTCTCGGGCCCGGCGGTCTGTCGCGCGAGCGCGCCGGCTTCGAAGTTCGCGACGTCCATCACTCGCACTACGGTCGGATCTGTCCGATCGAGACGCCGGAAGGCCCGAACATCGGACTGATCGGCTCGCTGGCAACCTACGCGCGCGTCAACAAGTTCGGCTTCATCGAGACGCCTTATCGCGTCGTGCGCGACAGCGTGGTCTCCGACGAAATCAAGTACCTGACGGCCGACAAAGAAGACGAATACATCATCGCGCAGGCTAATACGCCCGTCGATGCCGAATCCGGCCGGATCACCGCCGATTCGGTGGTGAGCGCGCTACGCCGAAGAGTACATCGAAGAACCCGCGCAGCGCGTCCAGCTCATGGACGTTTCGCCGAAGCAAATCGTCTCGGTGGCGACGGCGCTGATCCCGTTCCTCGAGCACGACGATGCAAACCGTGCGCTGATGGGCGCCAACATGCAGCGTCAGGCCGTGCCGTTGCTTCAGCCGAAGGCGCCGATCGTCGGCACCGGCATGGAGTATCGGGCGGCCAAGGATTCGGGCAGCCTGATCGTTGCCGAAGAAGCCGGCACCGTCACGTCGGTCGATGCGAAGGCCGTCGTTGTTCGCAACCGCGAAGGCGTCGAGAAGACATACGAGCTGCTCAAGTTCGTGCGCAGCAACGCCGGCACGTGCATCAACCAGCGTCCGATCGTGAACGTCGGCGACCAAATCGAAGCGGGGCAAGTGATCGTCGACGGGCCGTCGTCCGATCAGGGCGAGCTCGCGCTCGGACAAAACGTGCTCGTCGCGTTCATGCCGTGGGAAGGCTACAACTACGAAGACGCGATCCTCATCAGCGAACGCATGGTCAAAGAAGACCGCTTCACCTCGATTCACATCGAAGAGTACGAGTGCGAAGCGCGCGATACTAAGCTTGGCCCCGAAGAGATCACGCGCGACATTCCCAACGTTGGCGAAGACGCGCTCAAGGATCTCGACGAGCGCGGCATCATTCGCGTCGGCGCTGAGGTTCGCCCCGAAGACATTCTCGTCGGCAAGGTGACGCCGAAGGGCGAAACGGAGCTGACCGCCGAGGAGCGCCTGCTGCGCGCGATCTTCGGCGAGAAGTCGCGCGAGGTTCGCGATACGAGCCTCAAAGTGCCGCACGGTGAGAAGGGCAAGATCATTGACGTCAAGGTCTTCTCCCGTGAGAATGGCGACGAGCTCTCCCCGGGCGTGAATCATCTCGTTCGCGTCTACGTTGCGCAGAAGCGCAAGATTCTGCAAGGCGATAAGATGGCGGGGCGACACGGAAACAAGGGCGTGATTGCCAAGGTGCTGCCCGAAGAGGACATGCCGTATCTCGAGGATGGCTCGCCGGTCGACATCGTGCTCAATCCGCTGGGCGTGCCGTCGCGCATGAATCTCGGACAGATCATGGAGACGCACCTCGGCTGGGCGGCGCGCATGCTCGGCATGAGCGTTGCAACGCCCGTCTTCGACGGTGCGCACGCCGAGGATATCGGGGAGTGGCTGCAAGACGCCGGACTTCCGGCCGACGGCAAGACGTGGCTTCGCGACGGACGTAGTGGCGAGCGCTTCTCGCGGCCGATCACGGTCGGTCTCATCTACATGCTCAAGCTCGCGCATCTCGTCGACGACAAGATCCACGCGCGCTCAACCGGACCGTACTCGATGATCACGCAACAGCCGCTCGGCGGTAAGGCCCAGTTCGGCGGGCAGCGCTTCGGTGAAATGGAAGTCTGGGCGCTCGAAGCCTACGGCGCAGCCTATACGCTGCAAGAGTTGCTGACCGTGAAGTCCGACGACGTCGTCGGGCGCGTCAAGACATACGAGGCGATCGTCAAGGGCGAGAACGTCATGGAGCCGGGTGTGCCGGAGTCGTTCAAGGTCTTGATCAAGGAGCTGCAATCGCTCGCCCTCGACGTCAAGGTCCTCACCGAGAACCGTGAAGAGGTCGAAATCAAGACGCCCGAGGACGAGATGGGCGAGTCCGAGCGGCGCGAGTACGGGTTGCTCATGGGTGACGAACAGGCGGCCGTTTCACAAACGGTCGTTAGCCGACTCGCGAAGCCGTAACCGCAGAGCCCGAGTCCGGAACCCGAGGAAGAGGAAGAAGAGGAAATCGACGACAGCAAGCCGCTGGATGCGACCACTCCCGTTCCCGCTCCGCCGCCGGCGCCGCGCGCCGCCGAAATGGAGACCGAGACCGAAGAGATCTTCGAGGAAGAGGCAAGAGCCCTCCGAAGAGGAGGTCGAGGGTCCGCAAGGCTACGAGCTCGAGGAAGAGGACGAAGAATCGACCTACGAAGAGGACAAACCGTCGTACGAAGGCGACGAAGAGGAAACGCCCTTCAACGAAAACGGCCCCGAAGAAGAGTTCTAGCTCGTTGGTCCGCGCGAACAAAGAAAAGGTCCCGCTAACGGCGGGGCCTTTTTTCTAGTGTCAACCCGCGCGTGTCAGCCTGAGCGCAGCGAGCCGCTTCGACTACGCTGTAGGATACACTACACGAGTCGAAGTCGAAGGAGTGCCTCGTGTTCATTTCGATTCTGGCCATCTTGGCCGCGGCGTTACCGATGTCGATTGCTGCCGCCGCCACACTTGCAGCTTCGCAATCCGCTAGCGTCGATCGCGCGTACGACCTCCTCGGCACGTGGAACTGCGCGAATGCCGCCGGCAGCAGCGCCACGATGACGTTCATTCGCCAGAGCGAAGGCTCGTTCACGATGCGCAACTTCTTTAATGCGCCGCACGGCGCGCAAGGCGAATTCGACGAAACGTATCGGCTCGTCTCGCCGGCTCAATATTGGCTCTGGACGGCAACGTGGCCGGCGCAATCCCGATTTCAAAGAAGCTGCGACCGCCGGGATATGGACCGCGCACGAACTGGTTCTTCGATGGAACCGTGACGCAGCGGCCGCATCCGCACGATACCGATACGCATCGAATCCGCATGATCTACACCTGGATCTCACGACGCGTCGTTCGAGCGCGAGTTCGAAATCTACGAAGGCGATGTCTGGAAGACGACGAGCAGCTCGGTCTGCAAACGGCACGTGACAAAAGCGCGGCGACTTGACGCCGCCGCGCTCTCTTGATCTCGCGCTGAGGACCGCCTAGTGCTTCGTGCAGGTCGTGGTAACGGCGACGACGCGGCCAGTCTTTGCTTCGGTGAACGTAGAGTACGCGGTCATCTTGGTGGTGCTGACTTTGGTAGTGGTCGTGTCGGTTTGGCTCTTGATATCGCTCGACGGCGCGAACGAAACGTCGTGCCACGTGAGCTTGTTTCCGTTCCATCCGGTGGCGAACGACAGCCCGTACTCGCCTTGGTTGCCATAGCTCACGTCGACCCAGCGGTGTGTGGTGGTATCGTACGTGATCTTGTCCATCACGTGGTCAATTTGTTCGGGATCGCAGGAACCACTTCTTTGGAGCCGTGACCGAGTCCTCGTCGATGTACCAGCCGCTGGGGTCCATTGTGTAGGTCGACAGTCGTGACGTAGGCCGCCGGGCGGCGTGCGCTCTTGGTGCTGCAACGTCCAGCTTCCGACCATGAATTGCATTGAGGAAAAGTTCGGTTTGCCAGGCAGCGGAATCGGCGTGCTCTCTACCTGAGCCGGGGCGTAAGCCGGCATCGCTGCGCAGCAAGCACTACGACGGCGATAAGGACTCGGCTAATACGCAAATGATACCTCCTAAGCAAACGGTCAAGGGGAAAGGAGCAGTTCTTGGACGCAGCCGCACGCACGCCTGCTCGCCGGGGCTAAGCGGCGGCAGGGAGCGGGAAAGAGCCGGTGGTATCGTTTTCGGCTGCTTCAGAATAGAGCCAGAATTACCGGCATAGGTGTCGTCGGGACAGGCCGCATGGGCGCCAACATCGCCAAGCGCCTTCATGACGTCGGCTATCCGCATCGCCGCGCTCTACGACGTCAACCCGGAATCTGCGGCGGCCACCGCCGCGGAGACCGGCGGCGAGGTCGCGGGCTCGCTATCGCGCGTCACCGAGCTGGCCGACGTGATTCTCACGGTCGTGAGCGACGACGCTGCAATGTACCGCATCTTTGCCAAACGGGCGACTCGCTGCTCAACGGCGCGCAAGGAAAGCTCTTCGTCAACTGCGCGACCGTATCGCCGAAGGTGCACGTTGACGTCGAGCGGCTCGCCGAAGTTGCGCGGCGGGCATTCGCTCGAAGCCTGCATGGCCAGCTCGATCCCCCAGGCGCGCAACGGCACGCTCTATTTGATGGTCGGCGGCCGGCGCGAGGTCTTCGAGCGCGTTCAAGCCGATGCTCGAACAAATGAGCGCTTCGCTGAGGTATGTCGGCGAAGCTGGCAAAGCCGCGCAGGTCAAAGCGCTGGTGAACATGGTGATGAATATCAATACGGCGGGCCTCGCCGAAGGTTTGGGCCTTGGCGATGCGCTCGGGCTCGATCTCGACGTTTTACGCGAAGTCTTCTCGCAGACTGGCGCCAACTCGCGCGTGCTCGAGACCGACGGAGCCGACATGCAGAACCGCGAACACGACGTCTATTTTTCGGCCGCGCACGCGGCGAAAGATTCGGGCATCGCGTTAGCGCTCGCGCGCGAGCTCGACCTGCGGTTGCCGTTGGCACAGGCGACGTTCGATCAGTACGAAAAAATGAAGGAGCTCGGACTCGGCGAGCTCGACAAGTCAGGCGTATCGGAGCTTTCATTTAAATCGCGTCACGGCCAAAAGACCGGCGCGCACAGCTAACTCGGGAGGATTTGTCATGCCTGCGGAAACTCAAAGCAAAGTCGTTCCATCCGTTAGTTCCGGAACGGCCGGGCCGCTCGGAGCGGTGCATCTGCCGCGCATGTGGCTCAAGATATCGCTTGCCTCCGTCGGCGCGCTGCCGGACGGTTACGACGAATGCGGCGCCGGCTTCGACGCGATGACGCTCGACGGGCTCGGCTTGGACCGACAGAAGACGATCGACTTCATCCGCCAAAATCGGCCGAGCTATATGGAGTTCGAAGAGTGGGTCGTCGCCAACGGCAAGACCGATAAGGAAAGCATCGATCGCCATAACGCGGCCATTCGCGGATACAATCACAGCGACGACCTGGCACAGCAGATGCGCGGTTCCTCGAAGATCAAGAACTCATCGGTCAAAGATGCGGTCTCGCTCAACACGATCGAAGATCTCGACGAGATTCACAAACAGCACATCCGCAAGTAAAGAAAGGCCGGCGCTGGGCAAGCGCCGGCCTTTCTCGCCTCAGCATTGGTTGCTGACGAGTGCGCCTTTGAAGACTTCGAGCACGCCCTTCTGTTCGCGAAAGACCGCGCCCTCGAATATCGTGCCGCCGCCGGCGAGGCCGTTGCCGTTTTTCGCTTTCTTGGCGTTTTGGTAGCACTCGCCGACTTCCGACCATCCCAGCCCATAAAAGTACTCTAGAACCTCGATGGTGTACGGCTTGCCGGCCGTGAGGTGCGTGCTTTCCAACGGGTTGCCTTTTGGAAGCGAGTGATAGAAACCGGGGAAGCCGCTAAAAGCAATCTGCAGATAGAAGATCGGCTTCTGCGATCCGCCCGGAGGAAAGAGTCCTCCTTTATAGGCCGTCGTACTGCTCGTCAGGCTTACCGTGTAACTCGCATTATAGGTCCCGGGAAATTGCAAGTTGCCGCCCCAACCGCCGAAGGCTGGAACGCAGACGGAGGCTCCTTTAACTTCCTTGATGCTCTGCGTTGCTCTTTAATGCCGCTGTAATCGGCAGCTAATACTCTTATAACCTCGCGTTGACGTTAACAGCCGGGAACCTGCCGGCTTGATTTCGACAATTATCGCATGGCCGCAATTGTGCGGTCAGTTGCCCTATTGAGGGAAGGTACAATGCGCAAAGTACTTCTCGCAGTGACGGTACTGTTCGTTGCCTGCATCCAGGCAGCACGAGCAGACGTCAACCCGAACGCTGCGCCTGCCGACGAATACTTCGGTCCGTACAAGCAGAGCGTTCTGGAGATCCGCAACCGATTGTCGGATTACGATCAACGAGATGTCAGCACGATGCTGGATCCATCGGTGCCGACATATCTCGATCACCTGCAGCTCGCGATCCGCGATTGGCAGTCCAAATATCCGCGCGATCCATGGCTGGCGTCAGCTCTGGCTCATCTCGTTCGTGAGTATTGGCGTGCCGGCCAAGCTTCGAGCATGCGTGGAATGGCTGCACTGGCCGATCTACGTTCGGCATTTCCCGACGCACCGGTAACGTCCGAAACGGTCGCACTGGTCTACGGTTCCAACGGCGCGCTTGCGCAGGTCTCGCGTGACGGAAGACATGCCGGCCGAAAGCGCAGGCAACGCGCAAGTAGCGTCGGCGTTGCCGTCGTATGCGATTCGCGACGACTCGGCGCCTCAAGGCGACCTTGCTCAGGCTCCCCTCCCCGACGAACAGACGGTAGCCGATGCGCCGCCGCCCGAGGATCCGCAGCTCGTGAATCAAGCGCCACCGGCTGAACAAGCGCCACCGGCTGAACAAGCGCCACCACCGGAACAAGAAGCACCTCTGGTGCAAGAAGCACCTCTGGTGCAAGAAGCACCTCCGGTAGAACCGGCTCTTGCGCAGGCTCCTATGCCCATCGCTCCGTCGAATACCGCGTACGACGCAGCCCGTGGCTACGATCCGGTTCGCGGTTATGATGCCGCGCGCGGTTACGATGCCGCTCGAGGTTATCACGTAGTGCCGAGCTACGACGCGGCGCGCGGCTACGACGCAGCGCGCGGCTACGATGCGACGCGAGGCTACAGTGCCGCTTGGAACGCGTCGCCGCCCTCCGGCGGCGGAGGGCCGGCGCGCAACGTCCCAGCCAACCAATCGCCCCCGCAGTGAAACCAAGAGCGCCCGAATTTTCGGGCGCTCTCCCTTTGGCGTGCTATCATACGACGCGATGACCGCAAAAAGCACGTTTGTCGATCCTGCGATCCAAGAGTACATTATCCAAAACATCGTGCGCGAGCACCCTGTGCTGCGCGCGCTGCGCGAGGAGACCGCGCGCCGGCCCCACGCACGGATGGCGATTGGTCCGGAACAAGGTCAGTTCATGCAGCTCTTGGCGGGCGCGATCGGCGCGCGCCGCTACCTCGAGATCGGCGTCTTCACCGGCTACAGCTCCCTGGCGATGGCGCTTGCGATTCCGCGCGATGGGCGGATCGTCGCGTGCGACGTCAGCGAAGAATACACCGCGGTGGCGCGCCGATATTGGAGTGAGGCCGGCGTCGCCGGCAAGATCGACCTTCGTCTCGCGCCGGCTCTCGAGACGCTGAGCGCGCTGCGAGCGCAAGCGGTCGAACCGTTCGATATGGTGTTTATCGACGCCGATAAGCCGAACGTCGACGCGTATTACGAAGCCTCGCTCGAACTCGTTCGCTCCGGCGGCATCGTTCTCGTGGACAACGTGCTCTGGGACGGCGCCGTCCTCGAGGTTGACGCCGTTGACGAATCAACACAAGCCTTACGCGCGCTCAACGCCAAAGCCGGCCACGACGAACGCGTCGACGTCGCCCTCGTTCCCGTTTGCGATGGTTTGCTTATTGCGAGAAAGCGCTAGGGGGCCGGAAGTAGTTGAAGCGAGCCCAGGCACCGTTTGGCGGAGTGCTTGAACTGCTCGGAAGGTACGCACGATTACTCGGCGCGGCGACGTCGGAGGAGGCGCCGACCTCAAAGCAGATGCGGCGATGCGGATAATCGACCGCCATTGCGTGGACCGTGTCGAGGTTGGTTTCGATGATGCCGTTATCTCCGTCGGGTCGCTGGGGCTCCGTGCAGAGCGGCATCGAGCTCTGCGGCGCGCCGGGAGCATAGCGAATCGAGGCAACGGCACCGCAGGCGAAGCCTTCGCGTATGGCCGCAGGCATCGTTTCGTAGTTCGCGTTGGCGACGAGCGGCTTGCGAAGCTGTGAGCGGACTCCTTCCCAAAGCGCTCCGCCGCCCGCCATGCCCGAGTCGAGGACGATGTGACTCACCAAGGTGTCGTTGATTTCGATCGTGGCAAGCGGAACGTGCGACGCAAGATCGACGCCGATGCAGTGCATCTTCTTGAGTCGCGACAGGGGAGGAAAGAGCGTTACCTGGCGATGTTCCCGGTCGATGAGCGTAGGAAAGTGCGTGAAGAAATCGTAGCCGCACAGGGCGTTAATGCCGCTCGCGTTCTGGGAGATCAGCGCGGGAACGTCGTGCAGCGTGTAGCCGGCGACAGCGAATCGCGAGATCTCCGTCTGGTGGTCGACATATGTCCGGCCGTCGGGCGCAACCTCGAACGTACCGGCGCGCGCCTGCAGATGAGCCGTTTGGGCGACCCAAGGGGCGACGATGATCGCTGATGTTCCCGTATCGAGCACGCAGCTCGTTCGCAGGCCCTCGATAGTAATCGGTATCGTCGTTCGCGTTGACGTCGTGCCGCTCGAGATGATTGTCGACGCCGAGGCGAAGACGCGGTGAGTCGCTGCGAAAATCGCTGCGACGCTCGCACCCAGGCATAGGCTAAGAACGATCGCGCGGAGCGCTGGCGGCTTCATCCGGTCGAGCGTAGCGTACCACAGGCGGCGGGATTCGTCTGCGGCTCTCATCAAAGACTTATGATGTGGGCGCTATCGAGAACTTGCGCATTGGATGTGTCGGCGGCGGTCCAGCCGGCCTTTACTTCGGCATCCTGATCAAGCGCCGATTCCCCACTTGGGACGTGCGCATCTACGAGCGCAATCGGCCCCTCGACACCTTCGGCTGGGGTGTCGTCTTCTCGGATGCAACCCTCGAGAACCTTCGGGTCGCCGACGAGCCGACGCATCGCGAGATCACCGAATCGTTTGCGCACTGGGACGATATCGAAATTCATTTCGCCGGGCGAACGATGCGCTCTGGAGGGCACGGTTTTTGTGGGATTTCCCGGAAGCGCCTGCTCGAGATCCTCCAGCACCGCGCGGTCGAGCTTGGCGTACGGCTACACTTCGAAACGCAGGTCGAAAACGTCGCCGATTTGCGCGCGCAATGCGACCTGCTCGTCGGCGCCGACGGCATCAACAGCCGCGTGCGCAGTGCCTACGCGGACGTCTTTCAACCGAGCCTCGACCGTCGTCTCTGCCGTTACGTCTGGCTGGGCACGACGCTGCCGCTCGACGCCTTCACGTTTCTCTTCGAGCGTACCGAACACGGGTGGTTTACCGTGCATGCCTATCGCTTCGACGAGGAGTTGAGCACGTTCATTGTCGAGTGCCGCGAGGAGACGTGGCTCGCTCACGGGCTCGACTCGGCCGGCACGCAGGAGACACTGGCGTTTTGCGAGGGTCTCTTCGAACCGTACCTGCACGGCCATCGGTTGATGGCAAACGGTCGCGACTGGCTCAACTTCACGCGCGTCGCGAACCAACGGTGGGTTCACGATAACGTGGTCCTCCTGGGCGATGCCGCTCACACCGCACATTTCTCGGTAGGTTCCGGCACCAAACTTGCCATGGAAGATGCCATCGGCTTAACACAAAATGTCGCCCTTCGGCATGCCCAGGGTAAGACTTTGGAGCATGGCTTCGCGAAATACGAAGAAGAGCGCAAACTGGAAGTTCTCAAGCTGCAGAATGCCGCGCGCAACTCCACCGAATGGTTCGAAAACGTCGCCCGCTACGCAACGCTGCCGCCGGAACAGTTCGCCTACAGCCTCTTGACTCGCAGCCAACGCATCGGCCATGAAAATTTGCGCCTGCGCGACGCGCCGTACGTCCAAAGCGTCGAAGAGTGGTTCGCCGGCCGCGTCGTACCGCCGATGTTTACGCCCTTTCGGCTGCGCGAGTTAGAGCTCGCAAATCGCATCGTCGTCTCGCCTATGGATATGTACTCCGCCGTTGACGGAACGCCGAACGATTTTCATCTCGTGCATCTGGGCACGCGCGCGCTCGGCGGTGCCGGCTTGGTCTTCACCGAGATGACCTGCGTGACGCGGGAAGGGCGCATCTCTCCTGGCTGTACCGGCATGTATTCGCCGGAGCACGCCGCCGCGTGGCGGCGCATCGTCGATTTCGTTCACGAGTTCTCACGCGCGAAGGTCTGCTTGCAGCTCGGACATTCCGGTCCGAAAGGCTCGACGAAGTTGATGTGGGACGGCATGGACGAGCCGCTGGAAACGGGCAACTGGCCCGTGGTCGGTCCGTCGGCAATTCCGTACGCGCCGGTCAATCAGGTGCCGGCGGAGCTCACAAAACGTGAACTGGCGGAGATTTGCGCGGCCTTCGTCGATGCCGCCCGCATGGGGCTCGAAGCCGGCTTCGATATGCTCGAGCTGCACTGCGCGCACGGCTACCTTCTTTCATCGTTCATCACGCCGCTGCGCAATCGCCGAACGGACGAGTACGGAGGATCGCTGAAGAATCGGCTGCGTTACCCGCTCGAGATCTTTTGCGCGATGCGCTCCGTGTGGCCCGCCGAGCGGCCGATGTCGGTTCGCATCTCGGCAACCGACTGGGTTGACGGCGGCATCTCCGGCGACGACGCGGTCGAGATCGCGCGCGCCTTCAAAACTCAGGGCGCCGACCTAATTGACGTTTCGACGGGGCAAACATCGCCGGACGCCAAGCCGGTCTTCGGTCGCATGTTTCAGACGCCATACGCCGACAAGATACGCAACGAGGTCGGCATCGCCACAATGGCGGTCGGCAATATTACCGACGCCGATCAAGTCAACGCGATCTTGGCGGGCGGCCGCGCGGACTTGGTCGCGCTCGGACGCCCGCACCTCGCGGATCCCTTTTGGACGCTTCACGCCGCCGCGCAACTCGGCTATCGCGAAATACGCTGGCCGGTTCAGTATCTCGCCGGCAAGGATCAGCTCGAGCGGCTCATTGCTCGAGCGCAGAGCGTCGCGCCGTGAGCCTTTCGGGTCGGCATGCCCTCGTGACAGGCGGGGGGCGCGGAATCGGCCTCGCAATCGCATCGCTGCTCGCGCGCGAAGGCGCCCGGCTCAGCCTCGTCAGCCGAACCCTTCGACACGCTCAAGGTGAGACCGGAGGAGAATTTTTTTGCACCGCAGCCGACGTCACGGACGAAGCGAAAATTCATCGCGCGTTTGATGCGTGCCGGGAAGCAAATGGCCCGGTCGAGATTTTGGTAAACAACGCCGGAATCGCCGAATCGGCGACTTTGACACGGACCGACGCCGAAATGTGGGATCGGATCATTGCAACGAATCTTACCGGGACGTTCCTCTGCACGCGCGAAGCGTTGCCGGCGATGCTCGACGCGCGGTGGGGACGCATCGTGAATGTCGCGAGCACGGCCGGGCTCGGCGGCGCTCCCTACATTTCGGCATACTGCGCGAGCAAACACGGCGTCGTAGGTTTTACACGAGCGGTTGCAGCGGAGCTCACGTCGTCGGGCGTCACGGTCAACGCCGTCTGTCCCGGGTACACGGAAACTGAAATGATGCATCGCGCGATTGCCAAAATTACGGCGCGAACGGGCCGCAGCGAGGCGGCGGCGCGCGAGTTGATGGCGCAAGGCAATCCGGAGGGACGAATCGCGACCGCCGGCGAGGTCGCGCAGGCGGTCCTCGATCTCGTCGAAGGATCGCGCACCGGGGTCGCTGTGGTCGTTCCAGGCGGCGCGACCCAGTAAGACGCACTACGCTCCGTACCATCGAAGCCTCGGCCAAACGATCGAGAGCGGGGCGACGGGGTCGCGACAGAGATAGACTGGTGCGGGGCCCTCGACGATCCATTTGTAGGGTTCGACGGAGGTACGCATCAGCACGACGCTGTGGTAGTAGCGGCGGAGCAAGTCGATGCGCGTCGCGCCGATGGCAACGAGCGTCGAGCCGTCGTAGCCGCGCGTGCCCCATAAATAGTAGTTGTTTTGACTCGAGATCGCGGGCGGCAGACCGTATGCAGGTCCAAAGAAATCGAGCGCACCGGCATCGCCGTACGTATCGGCATAAATCGCGGTGCGCGCCCGCACGGCAGGCGGCAGGGAGAAATAGACGGCCGCAACGTCGTCGGCAAGGCGGCGCCAGCCGAACTCTTCGGCAAAGATCGGCTGCACCAAATGCGCCGGCGTGCCGGCGCGTCCCGTCAAGCCCAACCGCTTTTCGTAACCGATTAACGAATCAATAGAGAGGACGGGCAGCGAGAGCGGCATCGCGATGAGTGCGACGGCCGTGAGGGAAGCGATGCTTATAGTTCTCAGAAGCGGTGCCGCTTGCTCGACGTAGACGGCGCCGATTGCCAACAACGATGCGTAGAATCCGACGATATAATACCCTTTGGCATCGAGCGCAACGGCAACGAGAAAGACGAAGGCATACGCGACGCTGACAAATCGCAGATTGCAAAGATGTGCGACCCGAAACGGCGCGATCAATGCTGCAAGCCAAATTGGTACGGCCAACGGGTTCGTGTAAACGATTTGTTCGAGCCCAAAGCGGAGTGCATTGGCGGCGATGTCGTAGCTCTCCAGGGCGATGCCGTTTTGAAAGCTCGGCCGGTGTGAGGCATCGCCGCGCAGCACCTCGACGATCGGCCAGCCGTGCGACGACTGCCACACGAGGTTGGGCGAGAGGAGAGCAAGGCCGAGACCGATCGCATAGTAGGGGAAGGGCGAGCGTAAGAGCGTTCGCCCAGGCATCGCCATGAATCCGACTGCGATGCCGGCGAGGGGCAAGGCGATCGAATACTTTGCGTACGCGGCTACTGCGAGCGTTACTCCCATCGCAAGCCACAGCCGTGGGCGCTCGGCGATTCCGGCGCGTGTGATTCGAATCGCGACATAGAGCAAGAGAGTCCAGAAGAACGGCTCGAACGATGTAGTCGTGAGCGTGTTGCCGAGCAGCAAATAGGCCGGCAGCAACATCGTGGCGATTCCGGCGAGAGTCTGCGCGAAGCGGCCTCCGCCGAGTTCGCGCGCGAGGCGGGCGGCGAGGTAGACTGTGAGCGCGGCCGCTAAGATCGGCAGCGCGCGAAGCGCGAGTAAATCGTAGCCAGCGGGGGCTGAGAGCCATGCAGCGGCGGCAACCATCGGCGGCTGGTCGACGTAACCCCACGCGAGGTGCTTCGAACACGCGATGAAGTAGAGCTCGTCGCGAAAATAACCATACCGCCACGCGGTCGCCGCGTGAAGCAACGCCGCAGCTGCGGCAAGCGCGAATGCGATCACGCGCTGCGGCGCGCGACGATCAAGAGGCTGAGCGCGAATCCGCAGACGCCCGACCAAATCCAGGAACCCAGCGCAACGTTCCAATCCCACCACAGACCTTGAACGAGCGCCATTCCGGCGAGATAGACTCCGACGTACGCCATGGGCACGGCAACGGCGAACCAGCGAAACCCCTCCATGCGGGCCGGCGTGGGCTGCGGGTCGTAGCGAAGGATGAGGAGATCGGCGAGCAGTCCGGTGAGTAGGGACTGCACGATCGTAATGGCGAGTAACGGCGTTTGATTGGTAAACGCGGCAGCGGCGGGGACGTTGCCGATCAGGAAAAACAGCGTCAGCATTCCAGGACAGGGACGAATGCGTGAGACGAGCCAGAGGGCGAATCCGGCCATGAGGATACTTTGGAAGATGACGATCAAGACGCCGCTGGCGATCTTGTAGTATCCGATCCCGAGCGACGTGAGGTAGTCGGAGTT
Source organism: Vulcanimicrobiota bacterium (assembly GCA_963815165.1). GTDB lineage: Bacteria > Vulcanimicrobiota > Vulcanimicrobiia > Vulcanimicrobiales > Vulcanimicrobiaceae > Cybelea. The sequence goes on along the minus strand of CAWFFL010000001.1, from coordinate 169,332 downwards.
GAACGGAACGATCGGCGGCGGTGCATCGCTCTTGCCCGCTCCAGGGTCGAACGCATAAGCCGTTCCGAAATGCGCGAGGATCAGCCACGTCGCGAGACCCAAGACGAGCGGCATCTGTCGCCCGAGGGTCGTGGCATGCGAGCGATCTGCGAGAACGGATCGTATCGGGCCGCTTGCCAGAAAGAAGATCGCAAGTCCAAGCACTTGGTGGGTCGGGCTAAGCAGCGCGTCGACGCCTTCTTCGATTCCGAACGCTCGGTGCCACAGCATGTCGCCGAGACCCGCGAGAATGAAAATCGGCACGCCCAAGAGCGCCAAGCGATAGCAGCGCGGCATCGCGTTCGCCCACTCATAGCCGAGCGAACGATAGTAGAGCGCGTATGCTGCAATGACGAACGCAAGCGCGAACATTCCGGAGTAGAAGACGGCGTGATAGGGCGTGAAAAAGCTCTCGACCGGAACGTGGCCATGCGCCCACGCGTCGAGAAAGAAACCTCCCGAAATCCAGACGCCGCAGATGCCGACCGCATAATCGAGCGTGACGTTTCTCGGAGCGGCACGCTGCTGCACCAGCGGATGAACCACCTCAAGCAACTCCTGACAGGGCCTTACGCGCCTCTCCTCGTACGACCTTTTTGTGCGTGACAAGCGACTCGGACGCACGGGAGCGCTCGCGTTTGCGGCCGTGCTCGGCGCCTGCGCGTCGCATCTTCCCGCTCCGCCGGCCAACGTCACCATCGGAGCCGCCACGTTGCCGACACCGCCCGTCCAACCCAACGACGCGCCGCCACGAATTCTCGGTATGCGGTTTTCGTCGCTCGACGTGCGACGGCGTCAGCACTGGTCGGGTGCCGTCGTGACCGGCACGAATGTCGCGAGCGTCGAAGTCCGCACGAACTTGTTCTCGATCAACGTGCCGAAACGCGCGCCGGGCAGGTTCTCATTCGTTCTCAACGTTCTCGATACGCCGCCGATTTTCGTTCGAGCCTATCGCTTGCGCGTCATCGCGCGCAACAGCGCGGGGAACGAATACGAAGAGGACCTCCCGTTTAGGATTCGATGACGAAGGCGCATTATCGAGCCGAGGCCGGCGTTTTGACGATTACGCTCGACCGGGCGGAGCGAAAGAATCCTTTGACGTTCGAGCTGTACGCGCAGCTGCGCGACCGTTTCCGCGCGCTGCAAGGTCAACCCGACGTCAAAGCCGTCGTGCTCGCCGGCGCGGGCGGTAACTTCTGCTCGGGCGGCGACGTACATGAAATCATCGGGCCGTTGACGCGCAAAACACCCGAGGAGTTACTCCGCTTCACGCAAATGACCGGCGACCTGGTCAAAGCGATGCGCGCGTGTCCGCAGCCGATCGTTGCTGCGATCGATGGGGTCTGCGCGGGCGCCGGCGCGATTCTGGCGATGGCGAGCGACCTGCGGTTTGGAACTGAACGTTCACGCGTGGCCTTTCTCTTCGTGCGGGTCGGTTTGGCCGGCTGCGACATGGGCGCATGCGCGATCCTTCCGCGGATCATTGGTTTGGGCCGAGCCGCAGAGCTGCTCTACTCGGGTCGCGCCATGCCGGGGCGACAAGCGTATGAGTGGGGATTTTACAACGAAATCTGCAGCGCGGAAGTGCTGGCAGCGCGCGCGCAAAGCTTTGCCCGCGAGCTCGCGAGCGGCCCGACAATCGCGCATGCGCTCACGAAGCGAATGCTGCGCGAAGAATGGGCGCTAGCGCTCGACGCTGCAATCGATGCCGAAGCGCGCGCGCAAGCGCAGTGCATGGAGAGCGCCGATTTCCGCCGCGCCTACGACGCGTTCGTCGAAAAACGCACCCCGACGTTCGAGGGCAATTAATGGTTCGCGAACGTGTCGAAAGCACGCAGTGGCCCTTTTTCGACGAAGATCATCGCGCTTTCGCCGAAGGATTAGCGCGATGGCTCGCGCAGGCCGACGTGCTCGACGACGATCGCAAGGCCGATGCGAGCTGTCGCGCGTGGGTCCGCGCGCTCGCCGACGCGGGGTGGCTGCGCGCGTGCGTGCCGGCCCAGTATGGTGGCCTGCGCGCATCTCTCGATGCACGGACGCTCTGCCTTGCACGTGAAATACTGGCATATCGCTCGGCGTTAGCAGACTTTGCCTTTGCGATGCAGGGACTCGGCAGCGCTCCGATCGCGCTCTACGGCAGTGAAGAGTTGAAGCGAAGGTATCTGCCCAACGTGGCGAACGGGCGATGCGTCACCGCTTTCGTGCTATCGGAACGCGAGGCCGGCTCCGACGTCGGGGCACTGGCGACGCGCGCACAGCGCGATCGCGACACGTACGTGATCGACGGCGAGAAGACGTGGATATCGAATGCCGGCGTCGCCGACCTCTATGTCGTCTTCGCGCGAACGGGCGACGACGGCGCGCGAGGCCTCTCCGCTTTTGCGGTCGACGCTTCCACCGCAGGGTGCTCCGCCGGCAAGCGCATCGAAACGATGTCGCCGCATCCGCTCGGCTCTCTACGATTCGAACGCTGCCGCGTGCCGGCGAGCTGCCGTATCGGTGAGGAAGGCGAAGGTTTCAAGATCGCGATGGCGACACTTGACGTCTTTCGAAGCACGGTAGGAGCCGCAGCGCTCGGTTTCGCGAGCCGCGCGCTGACGGAATCGATCGAGCACGTGAAGTCGCGCCGTCTCTTTGGCTCGACGCTCGGAGCGCTCCAAATGACGCAGGCGGCAATCGCCGAAATGGCCACCGACGTCGATGCCAGTGCGCTGCTGGTCTATCGCGCCGCCTGGACCAAAGATTCGGGAGCTCCGCGCGTTGCGCGCGAATCCTCAATGGCAAAATGGTTCGCTACGGAAGCTGCCGGACGGGTCTGCGATCGCGCCGTGCAGCTCTTCGGCGCTCGCGGCGTAACGCGCGGCGAAGTCGTCGAGCGGCTCTATCGCGACGTCCGCGCGCTGCGCATTTACGAAGGAGCGAGCGAGATTCAGCAAGTCGTCATCGCGAAGGGCATCTTGGAGAGCTAGATCGTTGGTGCGCGAGACGGCCCACGTCGATACCTTTGCGGAGGATCGCCTTCCTTTGCCCGAGCAGCTGCCGGAGCTGCTCTTGGGAGGATCGCAGTATCCGGCCCATCTGAACGCTGCGTCCGAGCTGCTCGACCGCACGAGTCGAGAGCGGGTTTCGCGACGAGCGTTGCATCGTGCTGCCCGACGGCGGCGTGTGGAGTTACGCGGAGTTGCAGGCATTTGCGAATCGTATCGCGCGCGTGCTGACCGAGAAGATCTCCAGCTCGAACCCGGTAATCGCGTTCTGCTGCGCGCGCCAAACTGCGCGATGCTCGCCGCCTGCTTGGTTCGCCGTTCTGAAAGCCGGAGGAATTGCCGTCACGACGATGCCGCTCTATCGTACGGCCGAGCTGCGTTTCATCATGGAGAAAGCCCAGGTAAAGCACGCGATCTGCGACGCACGCCTGCGCGGGGACCTCGAAAACGCCCTTGAGGATTATCGCGGCCTGCGTGCGGCCTATTTCAACGGCGACGGAGGCAGCGAATCGCTCGAAGCGCGCATGCAATCGAAAACCAACGATTTCCGCAACGTCGAGACCGCCGCGCGAAGACGTCGCCATCATCGCGTTCACTTCAGGCACCACCGGAACGCCGAAAGCGGCAATGCATTACCATCGGGATCTGCTCGCAATATGCGATACCTATGCCGCGCGGGTCCTGCAGCCGGAAGCGGCCGATCTGTTTTGCGGCAGCCCGCCGCTTGCGTTCACGTTTGGCCTCGGCGGACAGCTCCTCTTCCCGCTCTACGCCGGTGCCGCGACCCTTCTATTGGAAAGAGCCGGCCCCGCGGAGCTTCTCGACGCCATCGAGCGATTTCGGCGTCACCGCGATCTTCACGGCACCCATCGCCTATCGCACGATGGCGGCGTCGCTCCATTCATCCGACGTCTCGTCGCTGCGGATCTGCGTTTCGGCCGGCGAAACGTTGCCCAAAGCCGTTTGGGAAGAGTGGTATGCGCGCACGGGCCTACCGATTCTCGACGGGATCGGCAGCACCGAAATGCTGCATATCTTCATCGGTTCGCCGCGCGACGAAATCGCGTTCCGGATCGACCGGCCGCATCGTAACCGGTTACGTCGCCGAAATTCACGATGACGAGGGGCGACCGGTTCCCGACGGAACGGTGGGGCGTCTCGCGGTAAAGGGCCCGACGGGGTGTAAATATTTACAAGACGACCGGCAGAGCGCGTACGTACAGCGAGGCTGGAACTATCCCGGCGACGCGTATCGACGCGATGGCGACGGATATTTTTGGTACGTCGCGCGCACCGACGACATGATCGTCTCCGCCGGTTACAACGTCTCCGGCCCCGAAGTCGAGCAGGCGCTGATCGCCCACGCCGACGTCAAAGAAGTCGCCGTTGTGGGCAAACGCGACGCTGGTAAAGAAACGAACATCGTCAAAGCCTTCGTGGTCCTCACCGCGGATTGCGTCGGCTCAACGCAGAAAGCCGACGAGCTGCGCGAGTTTTGCAAGACGCAAATCGCTCCGTTCAAAGCACCGCGCGAAATCGAGTTCGTCACCGAACTTCCGCGAACCGAAACCGGCAAACTCCAACGCTACAAGTTGCGCTCCTGCGGGTGACACATAGGTCAACGGGGGCAGAGTGATTCAAGGGCGGGATACGCTTCGCGGCGGAATGGCTCGCCATCGCGGCGCGAATAGATTGCCAGGTAGCGCACGATGTGCGACGACCGTCATGACCGCCTCCAACATCGAGGCGCCCTCTTTACTGGTGACGCGCATTGCTACTAAACGCCGTCGACGGTACGGTGGCAGAGTTCGGCGGGAACGCGCTTGAGGACCGTTGCGTGTCCTTTAGCATATCGTGTCATCCATGCCGTGAAGCCGTAAGAGATTGCTGCGTCGGGCGGCATCGGGAACGTCATCACCGTGAGCTGCTGCGGGAATGTTTTCTCTTGCGGGAGCCTCCCAGCCCCAGACCGTCCACCCGGGCGTCGGCATAAAATAGGCGCCTGGATCTCGCGCGATCCATTTAGCGGGCGGATCGAGTGGCGGCGGGGGCAGATGCACGATCGCGATCGAGCGGCGGGCAGAGGCTTTCGGCGGCAGCTTCGCCGCTCGCCAGCGGCCCAGGATATGCCGGATACTCGTATGTTGCGACGTAAGCACGCGATCGCGTGAGCGCAAATACGAACGTCATGCCGAGGCCCGACGAATCATGGTAGGTCTGCTTCCATCCTTGCCTTCCGTTGCAAAGTGCGAAAGGTCCGCTCGAGAGTATCGTAACGCCGGCTTGGCGTTTCATCTCGTTCGTTGCGGCCTCTACGATGTGTTTCAAATCGAGGCCGAACGTCGGGGAAACGTCGAGCGTCAGCGCCTCGCCGTCGCCCGACGCGTCGACCCATACGCCGATTCGCCGCGCGGGTGCGTTTGACGGCTTGACGCTCTGCGCTTTCCACGCCGACGGAACTGAAACGCCCACCGGCTGCGGCACTAACGGAGCAGCTGACGGCGTCGCGCTCGCGGTCGGCGAAGGCGCAATAGTAGCGGTCGGCGCGCCGTTTGGCTGCGGCGAAGCCGCTTGCGCGATAAACGCGGCCAGGAACATGCCGAAAAGCTTCACGCTGCCGGTTCCAGCACGATTCGCAAGAAGCGATCCGGTTTCACGCAGCGGCGCATCGTGTCGCGTATTTCCACGGGTGTCGTCGCGGCGAGTGAAGCCCAGAACGAGACTCTTTGCAAGGCTTCTCTGTTGCTTTCGTCCAGAAGGCGCGTCGCGATGCCGTCATAGCTCGCGAGTGGTAGTACGCGCTGGGCAAGCAACACCGCCTTTGCTTCCGCGAGCTCGGCGTCATCCAAGGGCGTCGTGCGTAGGCGCTGGACGATTGCCAGAGCGGCTGCTTGAGCGTTCTTGACGTTTTTGGGGTCGCTGGCGTACGAGATCTTGAACGTCGCACCGGCGCCTTCCGCCTGCAAATCGGAAGAGACTTCATATACGTATCCGTCGCGCGTGCGCAACTCGCGAAAGAGCAGCGATCCCGTGCGCTCGCCCGAGAGCATCGTGTCGGCGAGGAGCAACGCCACGTAATCCGCGTCACTGCGACGGCACGCGACCGGTTCTTCGAGCGTAACGCGCGATTGGGTCGCGTTAGGTACGCGTACCGTAATCGTCTCGCTCTTCGATGACGCCGGCCGAACCACCGAGGAAGAAGGGCTTGGTTTTGCGCCGACGGCCTTCCAGGTTCCGAAATACTTCGACGTTGCTGCAATCGCCTCGGTCGGCGAGACGTCGCCGACGATCGCGATCGTCGTCAGGTCGGGACGATAAGCAGCGGCGTACCATCGTCGCACGTCACCAAGGCCGATCGCCCGTACCGAAGCGGTGGTCATGCGCCTTCGGCGCGGGTCGCCGGAGGGATAGAGAGCGTCGGCGGCTGCCGCCTCGGCCTGCGCGGAAGGAAGTCGTTGCGTTGCGCTCGTTGCCTGGACGAGCGCGCCCTTCACTACCTGGAATCCCGCGGCCGGAAGCGCCGGGTGCATCAAGCCGTCGGCGAGCAGCGCGACGCCGCGCTCGAAATGTGCAGATGTGACGCTCAGCTTGAAGTTCTCGCCCAGCGAAACGTCGGCGGCAACGTCGTCGAGTTGAGCTTGGTACGCCGTGCGATCGTAACTCGTAGTTCCCCAGGCCAAAAGGCGCTCCGTGGCGTTGTCGACTCCGTCGAGTCCTTCGGGCTGATAAACGTCGTCCGTTCGGACTTCGCCTTTGAGGATGACGACGGGAGCGCTGGATTCCGGGCGGACGATAAGGCGCAATCCGTTGCGCAATGTCGCCACGCTGTCGCGTTCGCCTTGGTCGGGATACTTAAGCGGTGTGCTGAAGTACTCGCTCGTCCACTCCGGCAGCGGTTCGCTCGACAGCGGCGTGTAGCGCACGCTCTCGGTCGTACCGCTCGCGTTGATTCTTGGCAGTGCGGCGTAAGTCGTCGGGGTAAGGATCGCCGTGAGCTGGTGTGCGGGGGTGTAGTAGGTTCTCAGCAGGCGATCGACGTCATCCATGCCCGCACGCGCAACGGTATCGTACACCGCAGCGGGCGACGACAGACGGTTGCCGATAGCACCGGCCCAGCGAAGCGCGAGCTCGGATATCGAGCTCTGGGCGTAAGCAGCGTCGCTCGTGATTTTGAGTTTTGCCGCCGCGAATAAGGTTTGCGGCACGCCGGCGTCACGATAGTGAGATAGTGCGCTGCTCAGCAGGTCCAACGCCTGCTGCGGCTCTTCTCCGAGCCCGGGCACGCCCGCGAGAAACGACGAGCCCGTCTCCGGCAGCGCGGCGGAAAATGCAAACGCTACGAGGAGCGAACCGCTGGCGTTCAGATCGGCGATCGTCCCGCGTCCGCTATTGAGCACGCCATTGAGGACGAGCGACGCGCCGTAATCGGCATCGGTCGTTCCCGGTGCGCGGTACATGAGCGCGCAAAATGGAATCGGCAATCCGCTCGATCCCCGCACCGTGCTCGACGTCAGCGGCGGGAGCGAGATTGCTGGGCGATTCGGCAGCGGGGCGGAAGCGATTGGATCGAACCATCGCGCGACATCTGCCAGAATGCTGGTCGGGTCCACATCGCCGGCTACGATGAGGGTCGCATCGTTGGGATGATACCAAGTGTGATAGAAGCTCGCGATGTCGGCTGCGGTCATCCGTTCGAAACTTTCGACGGTGCCCCCCGGCGGTTGCGCGAGTACGCTGTCGCCGTAGAAGAGGCCGTTGAGGCGCATGCCGATCGCGTATCCCGGCGCGCTCTCTTGAGCGCGAATCTCCTGCTCGATAGCTTTGCGTTCCGTCGCCCAGTCGCTCTCGCGCATGACGGCGTTCGTCATGCGATCGGCTTCGAGCCGCAGCACGACACCGATATACTGCGATGGCACGTTGAAGTAATAGTAGGTGAATTCGTTCGCGGTCTCGGCATTATATTGCGCACCCATCCGATCGGCAATCTCCGCGAACTGTGCTGCCGATACCGTGCTGGTTCCGCGAAACATCATATGCTCGGTCGCATGAGCGGTCCCCGGCATAGTATCCTCATTCGAGCCGGCGCCGTACTCCATGACCGCCGTAGCGACGGGGGCGAGATGATCGGGCAAAACGATGACGTGCAGGCCGTTGGAGAGCGACCTCTGGAGCGCAGAAATTCCTTCCGGCTCGGCTGATGCGGTGGGAGTTGAGCACAGCGCTGCAAGCATCGCAAAAAGGATGCCCGGTAGAATTCCCGCCGAACGGCGACGATCCGGCGCCCGATTCTGAGTACTCTCCGACATCGGCCGGCGAGTTACTTCGACGGCAGAATCGCCGTCGCTTCAATTTCGACTTTTGCTCCCTCTTCGAGCAGGGCGGCTACCTGGACCAGCGCCATGGCGGGATAATGCGCTCCGACGACCCGGCGATATGCCGCGCCCAACGCGCCAACGCTCGAACGGTACTCTTCCTTGTTGGTGATATACCACGTGAGCCGCACGAGGTGCTCCGGCTGGCCGCCGGCGGCCCGTAGCACGGCGATGACGTTCTCGAGCGCTTGTCGTGCCTGCTCGACGAAATCGTCGCCGACGAGCTCGCCGCTTTCGTTCCAGCCGATTTGCCCCGAGATGGCCAAGAAACGCCCTTCGGCAGCGACGCCGTTTGCGTAACCGCTCGGACGCGGCCAATTTGGCGGGTTGATCGCTTCACTCATGCGGCAGCTCCGTTTCGCAGCGGAATCGTCAGCAGCACGCTGACGAGCAGATTCAAGATAAGACCATAGAGCGCGATGAAGCCGGTAAGCGAAACGCCAAAGACGTGCAGCGTAAAGTTTGACGTAAATCCGCTCGCGTAAGCCATCGCGCAGCTCGCGACGAGCCCGCAGGCCCAGCCGGTGAGTAATGCCCTCGGATGGAACCATCGCGTCCACAAGCCCAGAACGAAGGCCGGAAAATTTGCAGCATCAGCGCGCCGCCGAGGAGCTGAAAGTCGATCGCGTACGGCACCGGAACGAAGAAGACGAAGAGCAGCGCGAACGCGCAGACTGCGAGCGTCAAGAGCTTCGCAACGAGCGTCTCTACCGGCGACCGCTGCGGCGAAAACTCGCGAAAGACGTTACTGGCAAAGAGATTGGCCGCGCCGATGCTCATGATTGCCGCCGGCACGAGCGCTCCGATCACCACGGCGGCCTCGGCGACGCCGGCAAACCAATCGGGGAAGTATCGGATGAAGAGCAGCGGAACGATGCTGCTGGCATCCTTCGTAACGATGCCTGCGGCGACCCCGCAATAACCGAGCAGAGCGAGCAAACCCAACAACAGCGAATAGATCGGTAAGAGCGCCGCGTTGCGCGCAATGACCTCGCGGCTGCGCGCGGCAAGCACGCTCGTGATGGAATGCGGATAGATGAAGAGCGAGAGCGCCGAGCCAAACGCCATGGACGCGTAGGTGAAGTATTGGGACGGTGCGAGATAGATCGACGAGGGATGCGGCCGTCGGGCCAGCGCGTTCTGCGACAAGGCGAAAACGTGCGCCCAGCCGCCCAACCGCGCCGGAATAAGGATGATCGCGGCGATGACCGTGACGTAGATAAGCGTATCTTTGACGAACGCGATGAGCGCCGGCGCACGCAAGCCGCTCGTGTACGTATATGCAGCGAGCAGAACGAAGGCGACGGTCAGCGCCGGCAGCGATGCACCCGCGCCAAGCGAACTGAATTGCGCGAAAACCGTGCGCATTCCGACGAGCTGCAGTGCGATATAGGGCAGGGCGGCGACGATGCCGGTGAGCGCAACGGCGATCTCCAGCGCGCGGTCGCCGTAGCGGTCACGCACGAAATCGGCGGTCGTGACGTATCCGTAACGGCGCGCGACGTCCCAAAATCGCACGAGAACGACCAACGCGATTGGATAGGCGATCGTCGCATACGGTACCGCGAAGAATCCCAACGCGCCGACGCCGTAGACGAGCGCCGGCACGGCGATGAACGTGTACGCGGTGTAGAGATCGCCACCGAGCAAGAACCATGAGACGATCGTCCCGAAGCTGCGCCCGCCTAACGCCCATTCCTCGAGGCTGGCCATGTTGGCGCCTCCCCAGCGTGCGGCCAGAAATCCGAGGGCCGTGACGCCGAGTACGGCCAGGGCGAGGATAACTGCGGAGCTAGACATCGCGCTCGCGCGTCAATGCGAGGAAACACCCGAGCAATGCTGCGGTCAAAAGAACCCACCCGAGCTGATACCAATAGAAGAACGGAATGCCGAAGAGCGTCGGCCGAGCGTAATTGTAGAGCGGCACGCTCAGCGTGCCGGCGAACGGCAAGAGCAGCAGCAGGTAAGCGGCACGGCGCATTGCGCCCCAGTTTGCACGCGTTCAACCGGTGCGCCTGTTATCGGCGAGCACGCGACGAAGGGCCGCTGGACTGCTAAAGCAAACCAACGCCCCAACGCTTGGAGTACAGCTCGAACTCGAAAGGATTGTTATGTCCGTAACTCAACCGCCCTCCGAGACGCCCTTTGGCCTTGAGCCCAACGTTGCGGCGGGTCTTGCTTATCTCTTCGGTTTGGTCGGCGGGATCGTGATCGCCATTGGCGGCGGCACGAATAAGTTCGTCCGCTGGTCCGCCGCTCAGTCAATAACGATGTGGGCGTTGTGGATCATCATTTGGAAATGTCTGGGCCTCTTAGCGGCCTCGATCGTCTTCGTCCCCTTGGTAATTCTGGCCGTCTTCGTCTTGCCGATCTTGGGATTGGTTCTGTGGCTTTGGACCTTCATTACGGCGTTCCAAGGCAAGGAGGTCGAGGTCCCGCTGGTCGCTCCCTTAACGCGAAGCATCTTTAAGTCGTATCTTCAGTAGCGGGCGCTCGAAGCAGTAGGTCACCACGGCCGCTTGCGCGATCGTTATCGCGAAAGCGGCCTGCGTATATCTCGTCTCCCATCGCTGGTCCGAATGTGGCTCGTCTCCGTAAGGCGGAATGCGGTGCGCTAGCAGCTCGCGCGCGACCATTTGGTGGTAAAGGTAGAGATTGTACGAAATCTGCGCCATGAAGCGCAGTGGAAGATTGTCGAGCAATACTTGCCACCAGCGCGGACTTGCCAGCCACGCTAACGCGACGATTGCAAACGCGGCGCCTAGCAGCTCGCGATTATTGATCTGCCAGACGCCCGCCCACTGATCGTAAAAGCGATACGCGTAGAGGCTCTCCAGAAGTGCCACGAGGCATGCAACGCCCGCAATCGCAACCAGCGGGGCGGCGTTGCTCAAACGCGACGCGCGCCAGCTCTCGCCAAAGCGCGTGAAGACGTATGCCGATATCATTCCGAAGGCAAAGATGTCGAGATAACCGGGCAGATTCTCTTCCCACTGAGCAAAAAGCGTCGCGTAGCAGCACCGCGCCAGCGCGGCACGCCAGTACCATGCGATCGCAATCATAAGGGCGGCGGTAAGACCCGGCCGGCGTCTGAAGCACCACCAGATCAGCGGAAAGAGGCAGTAAAATTCGACTTCGACCGCGAGCGTCCAGAGCACGCCGTCGATCGTTCCGTATCGTAGCGGGAACCACGTGTGAATGAAGAGCAAGTGTGTGACGAGATCGGGCAGTACGGAAGCATTCGGCTGAATCTGGGCGTAGCCGATTGCGTACGCCGCCGCGATCGAGAGAACGTACGACGGGACGATCTTGATGAAGCGGCGCCAGGCAAAATCTTTCCACGACGGCTGCGGCCTTCGCGCGAGCATCGCGCGAACGAACGGATACGAGATGACGAAACCGCTCAGAAAAAAGAAGAGCTGAACGCCGATGAAACCGGTGGCGGGCAGGAACTGCAGAAGCGGACCGGGCGACAACCACGAGATTTCCCAGATGTGGTACCAGAGGACGAGCGCAATGGCGATGCCCCGCAGCCCATCGAGGACTCCAAGACGCGAAGCCTCGTGCAGACCTCCGCTTGCGGCCATAGTCGCCCCGATACGGCCATCGCCCAGGCGTGTCATCCCGAGCGGCCTGGGGACATTTCAGCGCGCGACCCATCCGCCGATCGAATCCATGGATGGCCTCTGTGCTGAGTAAGCAAGCTACCCAAGCATTTGACGGCAAAATAGCGCCTTGGTATATTTGAGGCTCGGTCCCACCTGCGGGTGAGGCCGTTGTTTGTGTGTAGGAGCTAAGGTTTTTGCCGACTATTAACCAACTCGTGCGCCGCGGGCGCGAAAAGACCGAGCAAAAGGTCAAGACGCGGGCATTCCGCGTGATCTTGACGGGTCCGAAGCCGGGGCACCCCGATCTTCCGACCCGAGCCTTCGAGGTGACCGGAAACCCGCAGCGGCGAGGCGTCTGCACGCAAGTCAAGACGGTGACGCCGAAGAAGCCGAACTCCGCGTTGCGCAAAGTCGCTCGCGTTCGTCTGACCAACGGCGAGGAAGTGACCGCCTACATTCCGGGCATCGGGCACAACTTGCAGGAGCACTCCGTCGTGCTCGTGCGAGGCGGACGTGTCAAGGATCTCCCCGGCGTGCGCTATCACATCATCCGCGGTACGCTCGATACTGCCGGTACGGCCAACCGCAAGCAAGGACGCTCTAAGTACGGCGCCAAGCGCGAGAAGAAGAAGTAATGCCTAGAAAAGGTCCCGCGCCGAAGCGGCAGATTCTGCCCGACCCTCGGTTCAACTCCAAAGTGCTCGCCCGCTTCATCAATAAGGTGATGCTGCGCGGCAAGAAGTCGACGGCCGAGCACATCTGCTATGGCGCGCTCGACATCGTTGCCGAGAAGACGGGTCGCGATCCGATGGAAGTCTTTTCGCAAGCGCTCTCCAACGCGATGCCGCTCGTTGAAGTACGGCCTCGCCGCGTTGGGGGTGCAACCTATCAGGTGCCGATGGAGGTTAGACCCGATCGGCGCCAAGCGATGGCGATGCGCTGGCTGATCGGTTTTGCTCGATCGCGCGGCGGCCATTCGATGGAGGAGAAGCTCGCGGGCGAGCTGCTGGATGCCTCCAACAACACGGGCGCTACGATCAAAAAGCGTGAAGACACGCACAAGATGGCGGAAGCGAACAAAGCCTTCGCCCATTATCGTTGGTAACTTTTTTCAAACTAAGACCATGGCTGTAAGGGAATATCCGCTCGAACGAACGAGGAATATCGGCATTGCTGCGCACATCGACGCCGGCAAGACGACCTGCACCGAACGCATCCTCTTTTTTACCGGTCGCGTCCACAAAATGGGCGAGGTGCACGACGGCGCCGCAACGATGGACTGGATGGTCCAAGAGCAGGAGCGCGGCATTACCATTACGTCGGCTGCGACGGCAACGACTTGGCGTGACACGCGCATCAACATCATCGATACGCCCGGCCACGTCGACTTCACCGTCGAGGTCGAGCGCTCGCTTCGCGTGCTCGACGGGCTCGTTGCGCTCTTCGATTCCGTCGCGGCCGTTCAGCCGCAATCTGAGACTGTCTGGCGCCAAGCAAACAAATATAAAGTTCCGCGTATCGTATTCGTCAACAAGATGGACCGCGTGGGCGCCGACTTTTTCAACGTCGTCGAAAAGATTCGCGAGCGCTTAGGTGCGCGCGCGGTTCCGGTTCAAGTTCCGATCGGCGCCGAAGACAAGTTCAAGGGCGTCGTCGACTTGTTCACGATGAAGAAACTCATCTACACGGACGACCTCGGTTCGATGATGGCTCTCGAAGACGTCGAGGAAGGCGAGCTGCGCGATCTCGCGATGGAGTGGCGCCGGCGCCTCGTCGAGGCTATTGCCGAGCAAGACGACGAGCTGCTCGAAATGTTCTTCGAAGGAAAAGAGCTGCCCATCGACCGCATGAAGACGGCGCTGCGCAAAGCGACGATCGAAGGAACGGTGCTGCCAATGCTTTGCGGCTCGGCCTTCAAGAACAAAGGCGTGCAGCCGCTGCTCGACGCGGTCGTCGAGTACATGCCGTCACCCCTGGAAGCCAAGACGATCGTCGGACGCGATCCGAAAACCGGCGACGAGATCGTTCGCAAGCCGGAGGACAAAGAACCCTACTGCGCCCTGGCGTTCAAGATTGCAACCGATCCGTACGGCAACCTGACGTATTTCCGCGTCTACTCCGGCGTGCTCAACAAGGGGAGCTACGTTCTCAATTCACGTACGGGGCGCAAAGAGCGCATCGGGCGCATTCTGCGCATGCACGCCAACCATCGCGAAGACATCGACTCGATCGGCGCCGGCGACATTGCGGCGGCCGTCGGTCTCTCCGACACGCGCACCGGCGATACGCTCTGCGACGAGAAGGCGCCGATTGCGCTCGAATCGATTACTTTTCCCGAGCCCGTCATCCATCAGGCTATCGAGCCGAAGAGCAAAGCCGACCAGGATAAACTCGGTTTGGCGCTCGCACGGCTCGCCCAGGAAGACCCGACGTTCCGCATGCGCACTGACGAGGAGACGCAGCAAACGATCATTGCCGGAATGGGCGAGCTTCATCTCGAGATCATCCTCGATCGGCTGCGCCGCGAGTTCAAAGTCGACGCGAACGTCGGCAAGCCGCAGGTGGCATATAAAGAAGCGATTACCAAGACGGTCGAAAAAGAAGGCCGCTTCGTCCGGCAAAGCGGGGGTAAAGGTCAGTACGGCGACGTTTGGCTCCGGGTTGAGCCGCAACCGCCGGGAACCGGCTTCGTCTTTGAGTGGAAGATCGTCGGCGGCGCCGTTCCAAAGGAGTATCAGAAGGCGGTCCAAGAGGGCATCCGCGAGTCGGCGCAGAGCGGCGTGCTCGCCGGCTTTCCGGTAATGGACTTCAAGTGCCAGGCCTTCGATGGTTCCTATCACGAGGTCGATTCCTCGGAAATGGCGTTCAAGATCGCCGCATCGATGGCGTGGAAAGAAGCGAATCGCGCTGCCGGCCCCATTTTGCTCGAGCCGATCATGAAGGTCGAGGTAACGACGCCCAAAGAGTACATGGGCGCGATCAACGGCGACTTGAGCCGCCGGCGCGGGCAGATTCACGCGACCGAAGAGGCGCCGGGCGGTGCGCAAGTGATCACCGCGCACGTTCCGCTCTCGGAGATGTTCGGTTATGCGACGGACATGCGCTCGGCAACGCAAGGACGCGCGACCTATACGATGGAGTTCTCGCACTACGAGAAGGCGCCGAAATCAGTAGAGGAAGAGATCGTCGCCAAGGCCGCCGGCAAGAAGTCCGCCGCTTAACCCTCGGTAGTACTCTCCGCTCGCCATTACTCTCCGCTGGCCGGGAATCGGCGCGCCGGCCAGTCTTGTGCAGGTAGTTGTGCAGATGTGCATTCCAAGTGCAAGTGATTCGTGAGGTTGTGCCTAACGGGCGCCTCCTTCTTGGTCCATGATTGCTCCAAGCCG
The DNA here is from genome assembly GCA_963815165.1 of Vulcanimicrobiota bacterium. GTDB lineage: Bacteria > Vulcanimicrobiota > Vulcanimicrobiia > Vulcanimicrobiales > Vulcanimicrobiaceae > Cybelea. The sequence continues at coordinate 153,940 of CAWFFL010000001.1, read as the reverse complement.
CAACGCGCCGACCGGCGCGACTAAAAGCGCAACTCGAACTAAAGAAATGGAGCAACATCATGAAAATCTCGCACCTTCTCGCGCCGGCAACGATCGCAGCGGTGAGCTCGATCACGTTGGGCGGCTGCAGCAACGCCGGAGGGCAGTTTAGTCCCTCGGTCCCGACTACTCTCGCCGCGCAAGCCCGGCATCAAAGCGGCGTCAGTCCAGCGGCGTGCCTTCCGACCCTCTGGACGTCGTCACTCTCAACGAACGCCGTCTACGGCTACACGGCCGCAAACAGCGCGCCGTGCATCACGCTCACCAGCGCCAACAGCATCAACTTCAACGCGCCAGTCAGCGTCTCGGTCTGGAAAAAGTTCCTCTTCGTTGCCGATCTCAATAACTATCGCGTCGTGGAGTTTACGATCACCGGCTCGTACGTGAAGTGGTTCAGCACGAAGATACCGAGCAACAGCACGTCCTACCAGCCGTGGGGCGTCTGCGTAAGCAAGACCGGCATCGTCGGCGTCGGTACCCGCCAGGGCACGACTTCGAACGGTGGTACGGTTAACGGTAACGTCGAGTTCTGGAACTATAACGCCGCTTCGGGAAGCACACCGACCGGATACGGTAGCGGAATGTTTGGAAGCGACGAGTTCTGCGCGTTCGACAAGAAAAGCAACTTCTTCGTCGACGGAGCGGCGCTGAGCGGTCTAGGCGGCGGCCAGCAAATCGGCTACATCGCGGCAAACCACATCAACACTCCGGCGGCGACACTCTGCAACTCCGCACTCGGAAATGCTAACTACTGGGTCGGGATGTATTCGAGAATCGACTCTCCAGTAGACCAAACCCTGAGTGTGGGCGCGGCCGTCGGCAGCAGCACGAGCGAAAGTGTCTACAACTGGACGGTGACCGGCGCGTCAAACTGCAGTCTCGCCTTCGTCTCAGCCCCGACGTACACGTTCACCACCTACCCGAGCACGATCGATCCGATGTACCAACTCGCACCGAGCAAGAACGGCGCGCTAGGCAAGCTCTTCATCGCCGATTATGGCGCAGGCCAGACCCTCGAAGGCCCCGCCAACGGCGGCGCGATCGCGACCTACGAAACCGTGCCGTCGACGACCGGCGTCGCGACGCAGCCCTCGGGCCAGTACTAAAGACAACCTCGTCAACAAGGTCGCACACAGGTTAAGCGGGCTCGCTTCGGCGGGCCCGCTTCTCATTGCGGGTAAGGCTCGAAATTAGTACTCACCGCCGGAACTCGGTGGTAATGGCGCATTCGCTCGGACAACGTATGCGTGGCGCCCGGTTTGCCCGCGACGTAGTAGTTCGTTTCGAGCCCGATGATGACTCGCACCGCTACACCGGCTGCAAAGAAGAGCAACTGCAGCTTCCTCCGAAACCTAACGGCGTGCATGACGACGGGCGAGCCCTGAGCTCTCCGGACTTCGGGATGCTCCTGCGACAATACCGCCTCGCCGCGGGACTCTCGCAAGAGGCGCTTGCCGAACGCGCGCGGATGAGCACGAATGGGATCGGCGCGCTAGAGCGCGGTTATCGGCACACGCCGCAACGCGAAACGCTCGCGCTGCTAGCCGGCGCGCTCGCGCTCGACGGCGAGGATCGGCGCCTTTTCGAGGCGGCTGCGGCGCGTTCGGGCGTACAGCGTCGTTCCGGCGCAGCGGTTGCCGCCCGGGGGCCGGTCGCCGCGTCGGTGTTGCCGGTTTCTTTAACGAGCTTCATCGGAAGAGAAACCGAGCTCGACGAGATCACCGCTCTCGTGCGCGATTATCGGCTCGTGACGATTACCGGCAGCGGCGGCGTCGGGAAGACTCAGACCGCCATACGCGTTGCCCGAGCATGGGGCGACGACGAGAGCGTTCGCTTCATCGAGCTCGCTGCAATCGAGGATCCTTCGCTGATCGCATCGAGCGTTGCCTCGGCCGTCGGTGCGCCGGAGCTCCCCAATAGTTCGCTTCTCGAAAGCCTCGTTGCGCATTTGAAAAACAAGCCGTTCCTGCTCATCTTCGACAACTGCGAGCACGTGGTTGGAGAAGTCGCACTCATCGCGGACGCGGTGCTAAATGCTTGTCCGAACGTTCGGATCGTCGCCACGAGCCGAGAGCCCCTGAGAGTAGCGGGTGAACGCACGTATCGGCTGCCTTCGCTGACCAGCTCGGAGGCCGCGGCGCTTTTCGAAGATCGTGCGATAGCCGTCAACCACGACTTCGCGCTTACCGGCGAAAATGCCCCGACTATCGCGGAGCTCTGTCGCCGTTTGGACGGCATACCGCTCGCTATCGAACTTGCCGCCGCTCGCGTGAACTTACTCTCGGTCGAAGAGCTTACCGAGCGACTCAACGAACGCTTTCGAATTTTATCGGGCGGAAAACGCACGGGACTACCGCGCCAGCAGACGATGCGAGCGGCCATTGAGTGGAGCTACGAATTGCTTTCGACGCCGGAGCGGCGCCTCTTCGAACGGCTCTCCGTCTTTGTCGGCGGTTGTACGCTCGCGGCAGCCGAGGCGGTTGCTCCAAATGGCGAACTCCAGGCGGCCGACGTCTTCGATCTCCTGTCGTCCTTGGCAGAGAAATCGCTCGTCGTCGTCGATCGCAACGGCAGCGATTCGCGATATCGCCTGCTCGAGTCGACGCGAGCGTTTGCCTTGGAAAAGCTGGTCGAAAACGGGCGACCGGCAGCGCTCGCGCAACGGCATGCTTCCTGGATGGTCTCCGTGGCGGATCGAGCAGCAGAGAGCAGCCTGGCCAAGCCGGTCGAGGATTGGGTTCGCGAGTTCCAGCCCGAGCTCGAAAATGCGCGCACGGCGATCGAATGGGCGATACAGTGCGACGAGGTATCGGTTGGCGCGCGCATCGCATGCGGGCTTACCGAAGTTTGGCGTGCGACCCTCGGCTATGCGGAACCGCGCAGATGGCTGGAGTTACTGCTCTCACGTATTGACGGGGCGACTAATCCGGCCGCTACGGCTCGTATCCTGCAAACGCTCTCGTCCGTAACGTTCGGCATGCATAGCGTCAATGCAGCAGAGCGTGCGCTACAGCTCGATCCATGCGACGGTGACCCGAGCCGAAAAGTAGCGACGGTGCATCAGATCAGTGCCGGGTTTCTTCAGGCGGGACGCATAAGCGAAGCGGAAGCCGCGAACGAACGCGCGCTGGCGATATGTCAGGAAAGCGGCCTTACGCGGTCGCGACGATATGCGGCCGCGCTCGACCTGAGGGCCCACATCGCAGCTCTCCGTGGTTGTCTGGACGAAGCCCGAGAGTGCTGCGGGCAAGCGCTCTCGTTGATGACGGCGCTTGGAGAAGAGCACGACGCGAACGGCATTCACATGCGGCTCAGTATGGGGGAGTTCGAATACGGAGCGGGGCGCTTCGAGGAGGCGTTACAATTTGCAAGCGACGCAGCGGCGGCGGCTCGTCGGATCGGCTCGCGCCACCGAGAAGCGATGGCTTTTGCGAATTCAGCAGCCTACCGCCTTACGCTCGGCGACATCAACGGAGCGCGCGAAGACGCGCGCGAGGCACTCGCGCTCGCACACTGGGCGTCGCCGGTGGTGGTTGGAGCCGCGATCCAGCATCTGGCCACCGTCGCGGCGCTGCGCGGCGACGCTGCCCGGGCCGCCCGCCTTCGCGGATACGTCGACGCTTGGTATCGCAGGGAAGGGTGCGAGCGCGACGCCACGGAGCGGCGTACCGCCGATATTTTGACGTCGGCCCTACGCGAAAAGCTCGCCGAGGGCGACCTTTGCGCATTGGACGCAGAGGGCGCAGAATTTTCGGAGGAGCGGGCGGCGGACGAAGCGCTCGCGGTTTAGTCTAGCGTTGACAGGGCTTCTCGCGGCCTGATAGTATTCCGTGGTTACGCCCTCCGCGAGCGAGGGCGTTTACCGCGTCAGGGCCGGAGTGGCTGCTGAAACGCCTGGCACCGTGTATTAGGAGAATCAATGGCGAAACAAAAGTTCGAGCGCAAGAAGCCGCACGTCAACATCGGTACGACCGGACATGTCGATCATGGCAAGACGACGCTTACCGCGGCTATCATGCACTGCCTTGCAACCGAGGGGTTGGCGCAAAAAGTCGGCGTCGATCAAATCGATAACGCGCCCGAAGAAAAAGAGCGCGGCATCACGATCGCCATCTCGCACCAGGAGTACGAGACGACCAAGCGTCACTACGCCCACGTCGATTGCCCGGGCCACGCGGACTACATCAAGAACATGATCACGGGCGCCGCTCAAATGGACGGCGCGATCCTCGTCGTCGCCGCTTCGGACGGCCCGATGCCCCAGACGCGCGAGCACATCCTGCTGATGCGTCAGGTCGGCGTGCCCCGCATCATCGTCTTCCTCAATAAGGTCGACATGGTCGACGACGAAGAGCTGCTCGAGCTCGTCGAGATGGAGATCCGCGAGCTGCTCACGCAATACGAATTCCCCGGCGACGACACGCCGATCATTCGAGGCTCGGCGCTCAAGGCGCTCAATTCGAGCGGCCGAAAAGGCGACGCCGACGCCGATCCGATCTTCAAGCTGATGGATACCGTCGATGAGTACATCCCCGAGCCCCAGCGCGAAGTCGACAAACCATTCTTGATGCCGGTCGAAGACGTGTTTACGATCACCGGCCGCGGCACGGTGGGTACCGGACGCGTGGAGCGCGGTCAAGTGAAGGTCGGCGAAGAGGTCGAGATCGTCGGTCTCAAAGAGGAGACGAAGAAGACCGTCGTCACGGGCATCGAGATGTTCCGCAAGTTGCTCGATTCGGGCATCGCGGGTGATAACATCGGCGTGCTCCTTCGCGGCGTCGACCGCAACGAGATCGAGCGTGGTCAGGTTCTCGCCAAGCCGGGTTCGGTGAAGCCGCATCGCAAATTCAAAGCGGAATGCTACGTCCTCTCCAAAGAGGAGGGCGGGCGCCACACTCCATTCTTCGCGAACTATCGGCCGCAGTTCTATTTCCGCACGACCGACGTTACCGGCACGATCAAACTCCCGGAGGGCGTCGAGATGGTGATGCCGGGTGACAACGTTCAGATGGACGTCGAGCTCATCACGCCGATCGCTTGCGAAGAGGGCCTGCGATTCGCCATCCGCGAGGGTGGCCGCACGGTTGGCGCCGGCGTCGTTACGAGCGTCGCAGAGTAGGTTCCGTTCGTATGGAGCTACATGTTGCCTCGGGGCCGCTCGTCGCGCGCATCCAGCGCGCTCCTACTTACGCGCTCGCGCGCGGGAACAAGTTGTGAACGAAGTGCACGTCCGTGTGCGGCCGCGCGCTCGTCGCAAACCCCTCGGCAACACGTAGCCCCATCCTCACGTCCATTACTCGCTCCTTGAAAATAGAATAGAGAAAAGCAGAAGATTTTATGGCGAAGCAGATGATTCGGATACGCCTGAAGGCGTACGATCACAAAGTTTTGGATCAATCCGCGGAGCGGATCGTCGAGACGGCGAAGCGCACCGGCGCTTTCGTCAGCGGCCCCGTCCCGCTGCCGACGGAGATCAATCGCTTTTGCGTGCAGCGCTCGACGAACAATGACAAGAAGTCGCGCGAGCACTTCGAGATGCGCACGCACAAGCGTCTAATCGACATTTTACAAGCTTCGCCCAAAACGATGGATGCGCTGATGCACCTCGATCTGCCGGCCGGGGTCGACATCGAGCTCAAAGCGTAGCGGCGAGCGGAATCATCTCTCTATGCACGCTGCGCAGCGAAAGGAGCACAATTGGAAGTCAAACCGACATATCTGGGCACGATGATCGCGCTTGCGACGGTTGCCTTCGGCCTCATTGCCGCCGGCGCGTGGAACAAGCTGATCGCCGATCTGATCGCGCTCTTTCTCAAGCCCGGCAATGGATTTGGGCCGAGCTGATCTATGCCGTCCTGGTTACGATTCTCGCGATCGTCGTGGTGCAGAGCTTGGCGAAACTGGCCGAGAAGGAGGCCGCGCTTAGCGCGAAATTGCCGTTCGCGAAACGGCCGCCGGAAAGCTAACCCGAAGAAGCCACAATCTTTTTTGGGGGCTTACCCGCGCGAATCTTGAACGCTACCGCGGGCCGGTGCTGCAGTGGCGGATAGATGTGTGCGCGCACTTCGAAGCCGTTTTTCTCCAAACCTAAGCGAAACGCGGCCTGCTGAATGCCGTGCAGAATCGCAGCATTGAGCGTTTCGTCCGCAACGCCGATGTCCATGAGTGTGTCGACTCCTTCTTTCTTCGAGAGCAGTGTTAGCCGGATCTCGCCGTCGATTCGCTGCGTCTCGTGCTCTTCGTCGATCGGGTCGTGAAAAACGACGACGTGCCGGTCCTCATAAACCACCTCGCTGTCGCCGACAAGCTTCTCCCATTCTCTTGGGATCCTTGGGCCATATCGGCTGCGCACCCAAGACGTCGGCGGGCGTGACGACTCTCTTCTTGCGGTCGTCGCTCATGAGCGCACGCTTCGTTTGTAACAGGACGGCTGCCTGCAATAGCGGAAAAACGCACGATGGCGCAATGGATTTCGGAAATGATTTCCGGACCGGAGCAACGTGTTTGGGAGAAGCCCGATCCGGAACATACATTTCGCGGAAGACTCGACGGGACGCGTGCGAAGGCAGACGAAGTCGTCTATCAAGACGATGACGTTTTTGCGTTTCGGCACAACGTCGATGAATCGAAGGAGGAGTGGTGGGAGATCCACGTCGTCATCATTCCGAAGAAATGGATTCCAACGATCCTCGACCTCGGGTCTCGGCGACGCGCGCATTTGGCACCGCCTCGTCGCCGGGATTCAGAAAGTCGCGCTTTTGATGGGACTTTATGAAAAGGGCTTCATGATTCGCATGGGCGTTCTTCCGCCGTACCAGCATACCGAGCACGTTCACATCCACATTCTTTCGGGCAAACACACCTCGCCGGTGTTGGACGGCCCGCTGCCGGATGTCTCCTGAGCGTGAACCGGCCATCGCTGCTGAAGTCGCGCTGACGTTCGCGACGATCTCTTCGACGGCGTTCGGCGGAGGCCAGAAGGCCAGCATCCGTCAACAAGTGCTCAATCGCGGTTGGATGGATCGCGACCGCTTTATGGACGGCCTCGAGATCGCGCAAGTTCTGCCCGGTCCGAACATTTTGAATCTCGCGCTCTATTGCGGCCAGCGCGTTCGTGGTATTCCAGGCGCAGTTGCGGCTTTTTTGGGGGCCAGCATCCCACCGTTCGCATCGTCCTGGTCGCCGGTGCGCTCTACTTCAAATATGCGGCGAATCCATTCGTACACGGTGCGCTGCGTCGGCTGTGCGGCGGGCGCGCTCGGCCTGACGCTCGGAAACGCGCTAGAGCTGACGTGGGACGAGCGCGCGGAATGGATTCGCATCGTCCTGGTCGCCATCACCGCTGCGACCGTCTCGTTTCTGCATATGCCGTTACTGCTCGTGCTCGTGCTCTTCGGCGGCATCGGAGTCGCCCACGAATACCTTCGCTCACGTACGTCGCCGCCCGCTCGGATCCGAACGATGAATGGCAACGGTTCAGACGATCCTGCATTTGCTGTGGACCTTCTCGCAGCTCTCGGTACTGGGATTTGGCGGCGGCAAAGGCATCATTCCACAGATGCACGCCGATGCAGTAACGCGTTACCACTGGCTGACCTCGGAACAGTTTACGCAGTTTTACACCATCGGCAAGCTGGTACCGGGCCGACGACTATTTTTGCCGCACTGGTCGGATACGCCGCGACGCCGGGACGGCCACTCATCGGAGCAGCCGCGGCAACGTCGGGATGTTCGTTCCCTCGAGCGCGATCATGGTTGCGTTCGACGCGCTTTGGGAGCGATTCCAGGCTTCGCCGTGGCGCGCTATGATCTCGCGTGGCTTGAGCCCGGCGATCGTTGGCTTAGTTTGGTCGAGCGTCTTGACGATCGGCCGCGGTGCGCCGTCGAGTGCCGTTGCCTATGTCATTACCGCGGTCGTCTTGCTTCTTGATGCTTCGCACCAAGATCGCCGCGCCGTTGCTGATCCTCCTTAGCGGGCGGCGCAGGGGTCGTCGCGCTTCGCTAAGCGAACGACCGCCCATGCCCATCGAGCTTCACGAACTGCGGTCGAGGTCGTTTCACGGTACGAAACGGCGGATTTACCATCTGCTCGAGGAGATGGGCACGTCGGGCGATCAGATATGGCCCTTTGCGTCGCAGCCCTTCATGCGTTCGCCGGGACCGCTGACTCCTGGGCGAACCGAAGAATGGCATCTCGGCATGCATAGCATCCTCAGCGAGGCCGTCCCCGAAGATCGCATCGTTTGGCGGTTTCGGAATGAAGGCCTCGATGGAACGCACGGCTTCTATCTCTCTACCGAGGGAAAAGAGACGCTGCTGCAATATCGCGTCGACGCGATGCTCTCCGATACTGACGGCCGACTGCTTTGGCGGCGCTTCGAGGACCAGTTCGAGCGCTCGACGGAAGCGCTCTTCGACAAACTCGCACGCGTCCTCAAGCGCTAATCGGACACGGGCGTGCCGCAGTCGCCTGATCCCGTAGACTTTCTCGGCATTAGCGCGCTGCTCTCGGATGAAGAGCGGCTGATTCGTGATACCGTTCGGGCGTACGTGCGCGACCGGGTGCTTCCGGAAATTGCCGAGTGGTTCGAAACCGGAACGCTGCCGCGCGAACTTGGGTTCGAGCTTGGAAAGCTCGGACTGCTCGGCATGCATCTTGAAGGCTATGGCTGCGCCGGCGCGAGTGCCGTTGCTTATGGGTTGGCATGTTTGGAGCTCGAAGCCGGCGATTCGGGCGTGCGCAGTTTCGCCTCGGTGCAAGGGTCGCTTGCGATGTACGCGATCTATCGCTGGGGCGACGATGCGCAGAAGCAACAATGGTTACCGCGCATGGCGCGCGGCGAGCTGATCGGCTGCTTCGGTCTGACGGAGCCGGACTTCGGAAGCAATCCGGCGGGAATGCGAACGTTCGCGCGACGCGACGGATCCGATTGGGTGCTCGACGGCACAAAGATGTGGATCACCAACGGTTCGATTGCCGACCTCGCAATTGTCTGGGCGCAGAGCGAAGACGGCATTCGCGGCTTCATCGTGCCGCGCGACGACCAAAGGCTTTCGCGGCGACGAACATTCACCGCAAACTCTCGCTGCGCGCCTCGGTGACGAGCGAGCTCGTGCTCGACGATTGCCGGCTCCCGCAGAGCGCTTCTCGCGCACGGTCGCGGTTTGGGCGCGCCGCTGGCCTGCCTCAACGAAGCGCGCTATGGCATCGTTTGGGGCGCGATGGGCGCGGCGCGGAGCTTGTTACGAGACGGCGCTTGAGTATAGCAAAACGCGCGTGCAGTTCGATCGGCCCATCGGCGGCTTTCAGCTCACGCAAGAAAAGCTCGTCAACATGCTGCTCGAACTCAACAAAGGGCACGCTGCTTTCGCTCCACCTTGGCCGTGCGAAAGACGAGTGCCGGCTCCATCCCGCGATGGTGAGCTTTCGCAAAACTCAACAACGTCCGAGAAGCGCTTGCGATCGCGCGTGAAGCGCGCACGATTCTTGGCGCCAACGGGGTGACGCTGGAGTATCCGGTGATCCGCCACATGAATAATCTCGAATCGGTGCTCACCTACGAGGGCACGAGCGAAATGCACGCGCTTGTTGTCGGCAAAGAAATCACCGGCCTCGACGCTTTTAGCTAAACGTAATCCGCCAGCTTCAGCGTAACATCGCGTTCGTCGCCGCGTGAGCCTGCGAATGTGGAGTCGAACGGTCGTTCCCGCCGGGACTGATAACAACGCGCGCAGTGCAGCGAGCGATTGACTCGAGGCCGGCGCTCGTTGACGGCAAGCGACGACGTCGCCCTTCGCCAATCCCGCCGCGGCCGCCGGCGTGCCCGGGAAAGACCGAAATTACGGTATACGCACCGCCGGCGTCGATCAGAAATAATCCCGAGCGATCGTAAGAAAACGGCACGTCGAACTGCGCAGTTCTTTGCCAGAAGCATCTGCTGTGCGCGTAGTCGAACGTCACGGTGAATCGCCGCCAGATCGCGCCGCCGATGTTCGCGGGATTGAACGGGACCGGCAAATGCGCCTTGACTCGGATACGTGAACGACGTGACGACGTTCGATAGTGTGTAGGGTCCGATTTGGACCGCCGGCACGCGTCCGAGTCGCGCAAGTGCCGGTCCGCCGACGCCGAATCCGACGACGCCGGCAGGCGTCCTGGCGAGCGCGGCGATGCCGGATGCCCCGCGAGAAACGGCGACGAGAGCTCGAGGCCGGCGCGGTTTCCGGTGTCGACCTCGGCCGACGTATTGACGCCGTGCGATCGTCACGGTGATGCGCGGTATCGTACGGTCGATATAAAATGGCAATCGCCGCAGCGCCGGTGCGCCGCAGCCGGCGCGTCCGGCCGGCATCGCCAGCGTCAGCTTTGAGTTCGCGTAGTCGATCGTCGTCAGAAAATCGCGCGAGGAACTGATAGCCGAGCATTCCATCGATCTTCAACCCCTTCGGCGACGCCGAAGCCGGTCGCAATCGGCAAGACGAGCGTATATTGGTTGCGCACGACGGCGTTACCATCGGCGAGCGAGCCCACTGGCGCGAAAGCGGCCCCTTCAGTTGCGCTTCCGACTCCTTGCAGCTGCATCGCTCCCGAGCTTCGTGCTTGCAGGGCCGCGGCGACTTCCGGCGTGACGATGTAATCGCCGCCGCTATCGAGCACGAATCGGATACGGGCCATGTCCGTCGAGCATCACGTCGGTCGAGATAGATGTGATTGTTGACGATCTCGATCGGCATCGCTCGTGCTCGCTTGCGCCGGAGATCGAAAAATCGTGCACGTTCTGGCCGGGGACCCGCATGCGCTCGGCAACGTCGGCGTTGAGCTCGAGCGACGTGACGCGCTCCGAATAGGCTGTTGCCGCTCGAAAGCTGCGTGCTTGCTAGGAACGGATACGTAAGGCCCCGTCGACGCGCCGATAGTTCGAGTAGATCGTCGTCGACGTAACGGTGCCGACCGTCGCGGTTACGCGCGCGATCAGATGCGTGCGGGGTCGATCCAGAGATCGAGCTCGCTGCCGCGCGGCGGCGTCACCGCGAGAACATCGTAGGTACTCCCGCCTTCGCTTCGCGTCCCCGGCGTAGACAACGGTGGCTCCGCCCGCGTCGGGCCGAAGGTATCGAAGATTGTCGAGATAGGCTTGGTCGATCGCCTGCAGGCGACCAGACTCGCCGCCATCGATCGTGACGAGCCCCGCATAGTCCTGGCTCCACGCGACCTTTCCGTCCCAGCCGGAGGCACCGCTCAGCGCGCCGGCGTCGAGGTCGCTCGTGAAGCGAACCCCTCGTAGATCATCCCATTCTTGCGTTCGGCCGCGCAGCCCGAGCACGTCGACGTTGCCGACGGTGTGAATCGACGTAATCGAGGCGATCGAGCGACAGAGCGTCGCTCTCCGCAGCGCGTCCATCAGCGTTTTCGTCGATGGAACTGGCTCGGCCGAGGCCATCGGTCCGCCGAGCAGACCGGCCGAATCGCTAAGAGCGCCGGCAAGCTGCAGCGATTCTGCGTCATCGCCCGCATGCGCAGGCCTTGGCGCAAAGCCGGTCGCGAGCCTTGACTCTCCGCGTGGCCCTCCTGGTAAACTGCCGTGGTTGCGGTTCACTCGGGCAATACGCCTGGGTCCGTGGCATAGTTTACCCGCCAACACCGCATATCATAAGGAAGCATGAAGAACATCCTGGGCCGTAAAGTCGGGATGACCAGCGTCTTCACCGCCGACGGGCGCTCCGTGCCCGTTACGGTGATCGCCGCCGGTCCCTGCACGGTCGTGGAGCGCCGAACGAAAGAGCGCCACGGCTATGATGCCGTTGCTTTGGGTTTCGAGCCGGTGAAGCGAAATCGCGTTACGCGCGCGCTTGCGGGACACTTCAAGAAGCAGGGCGTCGAGCCGGCCCGCTTCGTGCGAGAGTTTCGCGACGGCATCGGCGACGTCGAAGTCGGCGCAACGGTGACCGTCTCCGGCTTCGAGCCTGGCGATCGTGTCGACGTCGTGGGGATCTCGAAAGGCCATGGCTTCTCCGGCGGCATCAAACGGCACAACTTTAAGCGGCGGCGGCGCGAGCCACGGCTCGATGATCCATCGTCAGCCTGCCTCGAACGGCGACACGAACGCCGGACGCACGACGAAAGGAAGCCGCCGGCCCGGTCACTACGGCGTCGATCGCACGACCCTGCAGAATCTCGAAGTCGTGCGCGCCGACGGCGAGCGCAATCTCTTGCTCGTGCGCGGCGCAGTGCCCGGCGCTAAGAACGCGCTCGTCATGGTCAGCGAAAGCGTCAAGTCGCGGAAAGCAGAACCTAAGTGCCAAACGTTATCGATGCGGCGGGAGCCGTCGTGGGCGAACGCCCGACGCCGCAATTGCCTCGAGCGCGATTTTGACGGCAAAGCTCGACGTCATCTTTCGCGCCGTCCACCGCGAGTTTGCAAATCCGCGTGCCGGTACCGCTTCGACTCGTAAGCGCGACGAAGTCGCCGGCGGCGGTCGCAAGCCTTGGCGGCAAAAGGGCACCGGGCGCGCACGCCAGGGCTCGATTCGTTCGCCGCAGTGGCGTCACGGCGGCGTCGTCTTCGGCCCGCAGCCGCGCAGCTACGTTGAGGGCCTCAATAAGAAGGAACGCCGGCTCGCGTTTTTGGCGGCGCTTGCCGATCGCTTTCGCAACGACGCGGTGACGCTCTTGGATGTCGAGCGAGTTCGGAATCGAAAAGACTGCCGCGTTCGCGAAGCTCGTCTTCGGAAGCGCGAAGGCTGCGAGGCAGCGGACCGAAGACGCTGATCGTTTGCGAGGGCCAGGAGAAACACGGCACGGAGATCGCGCGCGTCAGCCGCAACTTGCAGCGCGTCGCCGTCACCACCGACGGCGCCCTCGACGTGAAAGACGTGCTGCGCTACGACCGCATTCTCTTTACGACAGCGGCCTACGACGCGCTCACCGCTCGTTTGAGAGGATAAGGAATAATGGACGCGCGTGACGTGATCGTCGCCCCACGCATCACGGAGAAAGCGATGGCCGATGCGCTTGCCCACCAATATACGTTCGTCGTACACCCGCATGCGACCAAGACGCAAATCCGTCATGCGATCGAGGAGATCTTCAAGGTCAACGTTCTGCGCGTGAACACCGTGAACGTTCGCGGAAAAACGCGCAACTTCGCCCGGCGCGGATCGCGCACGAGCGGCAAGCAGAGCGACTACAAGAAGGCGATCGTCACCATCAAGGCCGGCCAAAAGATCGAGCTTGGCGGCGTGAACTACTTCGAGCAGTAAGGGTTCCACTCTATGCCGATGAAGAAATACCGTCCGACGTCGCCTGGAAGGCGCTTTATCGACGACGCTCGACTTTTCCGAGCTCTCGAAAGTCGTCTCCGGAGCGCTCGCTGGTCGAGGTGCGTAAGAAACATTCTGGACGCAATAACAACGGTCACATCACGGTGCGCCATCGCGGCGGCGGTACGCGCAAGCTCTACCGCATCGTCGATTTCAAGCGCAGCAAGGACGGCATCCCTGCAAAAGTGGCGACGATCGAGTACGACCCCAACCGGTCCTGCCGCATTGCCCTGTTGAACTATCGCGACGGCGAGAAGCGCTATATGTTGGCGCCCCTCGGTCTGAAGATCGGAGAGGTCGTCGAGTCGGGGGCGGCGGCTGACATCAAGATCGGCAACGCGCTGCCGATTCGCAACATTCCCGTCGGTACGCGTGATTCACAACGTCGAGCTTCGCCCGGGCCAGGGCGGCAAGCTCGTGCGTTCTGCCGGCGCTTCGGCGCAGCTCATGGCGAAAGAGGACGAGTATTCGCAGGTGCGCATGCCCTCTGGAGAGGTGCGCAAAATCCATGTCGAGTGCCGTGCGACGATTGGCCAGCTCGGCAACGTTGAACACGAAAATCAAGTGATCGGCAAAGCGGGGCGCTCGCGGCATCTCGGCAAGCGACCGTCCGTGCGCGGCATCGCGATGAATCCCGTCGATCACCCGCACGGCGGGGGCGAAGCGCGCTCCACCTCCGGGCGGCCCCCGACGACGCCGTGGGGCGTCATGACGATGGGCAAGAAGACGCGCCGCAACAAGCGCACCACGAAGATGATCGTGCGCCGCCGAGGGTCTAAGTAAATGTCGAGATCGCTGAAGAAGGGTCCGTTCGTCGCGGACCATCTCGTGAAGAAGATCGAGAAGCTCAACGAGACACGCGAGCGGAGAGTCATCAAGACGTGGAGCCGCGCGTCCACCGTGCTGCCGGCGATGGTCGGGCATACGATCGGCGTTCACAACGGCAAGACGCATATTCCGGTCTACGTGACGGAAAATATGGTCGGTCATAAGCTGGGCGAATTCGCGCCGACGCGCCATTTCCGCGGACATGGCGGTGAAAAAGCAACGGTGAAGACGCCGTGACGGAGCGTACGCCTCAGGCCGTCGCGCATCTGCGCTTCGTCCGCACCGCTCCGCGCAAACTGCGGCGCGTCGCCGATGCCATTCGCGGAAAGAGCGTGCGCGAAGCGCTCGTGCTCTTGAAGTTTGCCGAAGTTTTTGCCGCCGAGCCGATCGAGAAGCTCGTTAAGAGCGCCGTCGCCAACGCAGGCAACAACCACGACATGAATGCCGACGATCTCTACATCTCTCGTATTACCGTTGACGGCGGTCCCGGCGGACGCTTCACCAAGCGCTTGATCCGCGCGCGCAAGGGCGCGCCGCTTTCAAGCGCAAGCGCTTGTCGCATGTTACGGTGATCGTAAGCTGAAGGCACTCCTCCGAAACCGCGCCGCAAATCGGCAGGTGCATCGGTGCAGGCTGCGCGCGCAACCCGCCGAGCGGCCGCGGAGACGCCGGCGAAATCGCGTCGTAAACGCAGCACTCGCAAGCGAGTTGCAAGCGCGGCTGCTTCCTCCGCCCCCGCAACGAAATCAACGGAGTCCAAGGAAACGTAATGGGTCAAAAAATTCATCCGGTCGGCATGCGCCTTGGCATCACCCGCACGTGGGATAGCCGCTGGTTCGAGAAAAAGCACTATGTCGATTGGCTGCACGAAGACATTGCGATCCGCAAATCGTTCAATCCGCTGGATGCGTTCGGCGTCGATCAGCAAGATCGAAATCGAGCGGCGCGCCAATCAGACGCGCGTCATCGTCAACACGGCTAAGCCCGGCATCATCATCGGTAAGCGCGGCGTCGGCATCGACGACATCCGCAAAAATCTCGAGCAGCTCACCGGCAAGAACGTGGCGGTCAACGTCATGGAGATTTCGCATCCGGAGCTCGACGCTCGGCTCGTCGCGCAGAATATCGTCGACCAGCTCGAGAAGCGCATTGCCTTCAGACGCGCGATGAAACAAGCAATCATGCGAACGATGCGCGCCGGCGCGCGGGGCATCAAGGTACAGGTTTCCGGACGTTTGGGCGGCGCCGAGATCGCGCGTACGGAACACAACGCTGACGGCAAGGTGCCGCTGCACACGCTGCGGGCCGATATCGATTACGCTCAAGTCGAAGCGTTCACGACCTTCGGTCGCATTGGGGTGAAGGTGTGGATTTATCGCGGTGAGGTTCTACCGGATCAGCCGCGCGGCGACGGCGCAATGCGCGACCGGATGGATCGCGGACGAGATCGTCGCGAGCGGGGCGGACGCGGGCGCGGACGCGAGCAGCGGATCGGCGTGCCTTCCGCACCCGTGCAAGAAGCGCCGCTGCCGGCGCCGGTGGAAATCGCGCCCGAGCCGGTTCCAGTCGCGCCCGAGCCGGTTCCAGTCGCGCCCGAGCCGGTTCCAGTCGCGCCCGAGCCGGTTCCAGTCGCGACCGAAACGGTCCCCGTCGGCGAGGTCTCGGAATAAATGCTGACTCCCAAGCGCGTCAAGTGGCGCAAGGTTCAGCGCGGGCGAATGCGCGGCGCCGCGCAGCGCGGTAATACGTTGAGCTTCGGCGATTACGGATTGCAGGCGATGGAGCCGTGCTGGATGTCGAACCGCCAGATCGAAGCTGCACGTATTGCGATGACGCGTTACATCAAGCGCGGCGGAAAAGTTTGGATCAAAGTCTTTCCCGATAAGCCGGTGACGAAGAAACCGGCCGAGGTTCGCATGGGCTCCGGAAAAGGCAATCCCGAATTTTGGGTGGCCGTCGTCCGGCCCGGGCGCGTGCTCTTCGAGCTCTCGGGCGTCGCGCCGTCGGTGGCGCGCGAAGCGCTCCGCCGCGCCGCCGCGAAGCTCCCGATCGGTACCAAGATCGTCGCGCGCGAGGAGGTCTAAGGTGGCAAACAAACAGCTTGATGGGCTTCGCGATCTCACCGTCAAGGAGCTGCAACAGAAGGCTCGCGACGTCAAGTCGGAGCTCTTCAATCTGCGGTTTGCGTTGCGAACGGGTCATCTCACCGACTTTAGTAAGATTCGTGCGATGCGTCGGTCCTACGCGCAAATTCAAACAGTAATTTGCGAGAAGCGTCTCGCCGAGGGTGAACGTGGAGCAGCGTAACGATACGGTGGTCCGTGGAAAAAGACGGATCAAGCAGGGGCGCGTAGCATCCAATAAGATGGAGAAGACGATCGTCGTCGTCTCGGAGACGCGCGTGCCGCATACGATGTACGGCAAGATCGTGCGCAAATCGGCACGCTTCAAAGCGCACGACGAGCGCAACGAAGCCAACGTCGGCGACATCGTTCGTATCGTGGAATGCCGTCCGATGTCGCGCGAGAAGCGGTGGCGCCTCGTGGAAATCGTGGAGCGCGCGAAGTGATTCAGCAAGAAACCCGCTTGAAAGTCGCGGACAACAGCGGCGCGCGCGAGCTGCTGGTGATCCACATCAGCGGCGGCGGGCGCCACGTGTACGCTCAC
The DNA here is from genome assembly GCA_963815165.1 of Vulcanimicrobiota bacterium. Lineage (GTDB taxonomy): Bacteria > Vulcanimicrobiota > Vulcanimicrobiia > Vulcanimicrobiales > Vulcanimicrobiaceae > Cybelea. Next base: position 137,086 of record CAWFFL010000001.1, on the reverse strand, counting down.
GTCGGCGACATCATCGTTGGTACGGTCAAGAGCGCGATTCCGGGCGCCGCCGTCAAGAAAGGGCAGGTCGTCAAAGCGGTCGTGGTCCGCACGAGTGCGCCTATTCGGCGCGGTGACGGTTCGGTGGTCCGTTGCGACGACAATGCCTGCGTCATCATCAAGGGCGAGAAAGACAATCTCGATCCGCGCGGCACGCGCGTCTTCGGGCCGGTCATGCGGGAGCTGCGCGAGCGCGGCTTTCTCAAGATCGCGTCGCTCGCTCCCGAGGTTTTATAGGTCGTACGGTAATGAAGACAACGATTATCAAGGGCGATACGGTAATGGTCCGGCGCGGCAAGGAACGCGGTAAACGCGGCACCGTGAAGGCGGTGCAGACCACCGCGGGCACCGCCGTCGTCGAGGGCGTGAACATCGTCAAACGCCATGCGAAACAACAGTCGCAACCTCGGCAGTCCAATATGGGCAGATCCATGCAAAGCGGCGGCATCATCGAAAAAGAAGCGGCACTTCCGCTTTCGGCGCTGCAGTATGTCTGCGAGAAGTGCAAGGCGCCCACGCGCCTGCGCCACGGCCGCACCGCCGACGGCGGCATGCATCGCATCTGTTCGCGCTGCGGCGAACCCGCTCGCGACTCGGCGAAGGGAGCGTAGAGCCACTAATGGAGCGTTTACGCGAGATCTATAAAGAACGCATTCGTCCGCAGCTGCAGGAGCGGTTCGGCTACAAGAACGTCAACGAAATTCCGAGACTCGAGAAGGTCGTCGTCAACATGAGCGTCGGCGAGGCGATTGTCAATCCGAAGGCCTTGGACGCGGCGGTGAGCGAGCTAACGGCAATTACCGGCCAGCGGCCGATCGTCACCAAGGCGAAGAAGTCGATTGCGGCATTCAAACTGCGTGCCGGCACGAACATCGGCGCGAAAGTGACCTTGCGCGGCGACCGCATGTACGTTTTCATCGATAAACTCTTTAACGTCGTACTGCCGCGTATTCGCGATTTCCGCGGGTTGCCGCCGAAGTCGTTCGACGGGCGCGGCAACTACAATCTCGGGCTGCGCGAGCAGCTCGTCTTTCCGGAGATCAACTTCGACAAGGTGGATAAAGCACGCGGGATGGACGTGACGATCGTTACGACAGCGAAGACCGACGAGGAGGCCTCGGAGTTTCTCGTGGCGATGGGTTTACCGTTGCAGAAGGGCCGAGCGTAATGGCTAAGACGAGCCTGATCATCAAATCACAGCGCGATCCGAAGTTCGGCGTACGCCGCCACAACCGTTGCCGGGTTTGCGGACGGCCGCGCGGCTATCTGCGCAAGTTTGCGATGTGCCGTATCTGTTTCCGCGAGAGCGCGCACGCGGGCGTCGTTCCCGGCGTGACCAAGGCGTCGTGGTAAGGGAGAGCAGAGCCAAATGTCGGTAACCGATCCGATCGCAGATATGCTTACACGCATTCGCAACGCGAACACGGCGAACCACAAGACGGTCGACGTGCCCGCCTCGCGCGTGAAGCATGCAATCGCGCAGATTCTGCAGGAAGAAGGCTTCATCCAAAGCTTCGAGCGCATCGAGGGTGGCCCGCAGGGCACGATTCGCATCGCGCTCCGATATGGTCCGGAGAAAGAGAAAATCATCACCGGCTTGCGGCGCATCTCGCGGCCCGGCCTGCGAGTCTACACGCGGAAAACCGAGATTCCGCGCGTGCTCGGCGGTCTCGGCGTGGTCATTATATCGACGCCGCAAGGCATCATGTCGGGCAAACGCGCGAAGAAACAGGGCGTCGGCGGCGAGGTGCTGGCGTACGTATGGTAAGGGTTTGAAATCATGTCGCGCATAGGTAAACTTCCGGTCACCGTCCCCTCCGGCGTCGAAGTCAAGTTCGGCGACGGCGAGGTCATGGTCAAGGGCCCCAAGGGTGAGCTACGTCAGCGCATCCTATCCGACGTCGTCGACGTTACGTTGAGCGACGGCAAGGTTCTGGTCGTACGAAAGGGCGATGCGAAGGTACACCGGAGCGCGCACGGATTGACGCGCACGCTAATTGCGAACATGGTCGAGGGCGTGAGCAAGGGCTTTCGCAAGAGCCTCGAGATCAGCGGCGTTGGTTACCGCGTTGCCAAGTCGGGCGAGCGTCTGAACCTCAGCCTCGGTTTCTCCCACCCGGTAACGTTCGAAGCGCCCAGCGGGGTCGCGCTCACCGTCGAGGGTCAAACGAAGATTCACGTTGACGGAATCGATAAACAGGCGGTCGGGCAAGTCGCTGCCGATATTCGGCGCCTGCGTGAGCCCGAGCCGTATAAAGGCAAAGGCATCCGTTACGAGCGCGAACGAATTCGCAAGAAGCTCGGCAAGGCCGGAAAGGCGGCGAAGAAGTGATCGTCAAGGCGCAAGCGCGCCGCGAGCGCCACACGCGTCTTCGCAAGAAGATCGCCGGCACGGACGAGCGACCGAGGCTCTACGTCCGGCGTTCGCTGCATCATCTTTATGCGATGCTCGTCGACGACGTGCGCGGGCACACGCTCGCATCGGCTTCGACGTTGGAGAAGTCGATCGGCGCGGACCTTGGATCGAAGACGAATCTCGGCGCCGCGAAGGCCGTCGGGAGCGCTATCGCCGCCAAGGCAAAGGCGGCCGGTATTTCGCGAGTCGTCTTCGATCGCGGTGGCTACAAGTATCACGGTCGTGTCCGCGCGCTCGCCGACGCAGCGCGTGAAGCGGGGTTGGAATTCTAATGCAATATCGGGGTGGTCGCGAACGCGACGGCAGCGGACTGGAAGAGACCGTCGTTCGCGTCAACCGCGTCGCCAAAGTCGTGAAGGGCGGTAAGCGCTTTAGCTTTAGCGCGCTCGTCGTCGTGGGCGATCGCAAGGGCCGGGTCGGCTACGCGATCGGGAAGGCAGCCGAAGTTCCCGAGGCGATTCGCAAGGCGGTCGAGCAAGCGCGGCGCAGTCTGATTACGGTCTCCATGGTCGAGCGTACGATTCCGCACGAAGTGCGCCACGAACTCGGTGCCGCGACGGTCCTGCTCAAGCCTGCGGCGCCAGGGACGGGCGTAATTGCGGGCGGTTCGATGCGCGCGGTGCTCGAGCTGGCCGGCATTCACGACATTCTGACGAAATCGCTCGGCACGAATAATCCCATCAACGTCGTCATGGCGACGGTTTCCGCACTCAAATCACTGCGCAGCGCCGAACAGGTAGCGGCGATGCGCGGCAAGAGCGTCAAAGAACTCTATACGGCATATGGTAATGGCAGAGAAAGCAATACTGAAACTCGGGGCGCTTAAACCCGCGCCCGGCAGCCGCCCGAAACGCCAGCGCATTGGTCGCGGGCACGGGTCGGGCATGGTCAAGACCGGCGGCGAGGGCGGTAAAGGTCAAACCGTGCGCTCGGGCGGCGGCAAAGGACCGGCCTTTGAAGGCGGCCAAACCGCGTGGGCGCGCCGTCTCCCGCACCGTCGCGGCTATTCACAGAAAGCGCGCGACCGCGGCCATTTCGGCACGCGGCTCGCCGTCGTCAACCTCAAACGCCTCGCGCAGTGGGATCCGTCGGTCGAGATTACGCCCGAGTCGCTGCGAGAGCGGGGCTTCGCAAAGGCGCTTCTCGACGGCGTAAAAATTCTGGGAGACGGCGCCGGCAGCACCCTTCCTCCAGGGTTGCGCCTGCGCGACGTTCTTTTCTCGCGGAGCGCCCGCGAAGCGCTCGTCGCCGCCGGCGCGCACTTGGAGGAAAGTGTTTAACAATCTGCGCGCGGCGGTGCTCGTCCCGGAGATCCGTCAACGGATCCTCTTTGTCTTTTTTGCTTTTGCGTGGTTCGTCTTCATGATCCACGTGCAGCTCCCCAACGTGAATCAAGCGGCCTGGCAGCGCGTGCTGCAGAGCGGCGCATTCTACAACTTGCTTGGCTTCCTTTCGGGCGGCGCGCTCCAGAAGCTCTCGATCATCGCGATGGGCATTACGCCCTACATCAACGCCTCGATCATCATGCAGCTCATGACCGTCGTGATGCCGCAACTCGAAGAGATGGCAAAAAAGGGCGGCGAGGAAGGGCGCAAACGCATCAGTCAATACACGCGCTGGCTGACGATCGTGCTGGGCACCGTCCAAGCCTCGTTCATGGCGATTTCCATGGAACGCTCCGGCGTATTCTACGACACGAGCGTCTGGTATTTGCTCTATGCCATCATCGCAATGGTGGGCGGGACGCTCTTCTTGATGTGGCTCGGCGAGCAGATCAGCGACAAGGGAATTGGTAACGGCGTTTCGCTCATCATCTTCATCGGCATCGTCTTGCGCTACCCGCAATACGTCCGCCAGACGTTCACGTCGACGAGTCAAGGCGCCGAGTCACTCCTCAATCTGGCGCTTTATATTGCCATTGCGATCGTGGTAATCATTTCGATCGTTTTTCTCTATCAGGGGCAGCGGCGAGTGCCCGTGCAGCAGGCGCGCCGCGTCGTCGGCCGCAAGATGTTCGCGGGGCGCTCGACGTACATACCGCTGCGTCTCAACAATGCCGGCGTCATCTCGATCATCTTCGCGATTTCAATCTTGCTCTTACCGCAGCAGGCGCTTTCGTGGTTCGGTCACGGTCAGACGACGGCGGGCACGGGTGCGTGGGGCGCGCTCCAGCACGGACTACAAGCCTTTTCGCAATGGCTCAACGTATGGTTCAGTCCCAACGGCATGCTCTACAACATCGTATATTTCTTGCTCGTGGTCGTTTTCACGTTCTTTTACAGCTCGATCGTTCTCAACACGCGCGACGTCGCCGACAATCTCAAGAAGACCGGCGCTTTCGTCCCGGGGATCCGCCCCGGGCAGCCGACCGTCGACTATCTCAACAAGATCCTGATGCGCATCACGACCGCTGCGGCGATCTATCTCGGCCTCTTGGCCGTCTTGCCCGGCGCCCTGCAGCGTGGGCTTTCCGTTACGACGTTCTATCTCGGATCGACCTCGTTGCTCATTGTTGTCGGCGTTGCCCTCGATACGATCACGCAGATCGAGGCACGGCTGGCGATGCGCGACTACCGCGGGTTTATAAAACGGTAGAGCATTCATTATAATGCGCGTCGTTTTTCTCGGTTCGCCCGGCGCGGGCAAAGGCACCCAGGCTCGTCTCCTCCACGAACGTTTCGGACTCGAACAAATCTCCACGGGCGACGTCTTACGCCAGAACATCGCCAGCGGCACCGAGCTCGGTACGCAGGCCGTCGATTTCGTGCGGCGCGGTCAGCTCGTGCCCGACGACCTCATGATTGCGATGATCGAGCGCGACCTCAAACTCACACCGGTCGGTTTCGTGCTCGACGGGTTTCCGCGCACCGTGGCTCAGGCACAGGCCCTCGACGCGCTGTTGGCGAGTCACGGCACGCCGTTGGATGCCGCGATCTATTTCAAGGGCGAACGCCCGGCGCTCGTCGCGCGCCTGGCCTCGCGATGGACGAATCCGCGCACGGGCCGCACCTATAACGCGATCACCAGTCCTCCGAAAGTCGCTGGAGTCGACGACGAGGACGGCGGACCGCTCATCCAACGCGAGGACGATCGCCCTGAAACTGTCGCCAAGCGGCTCGAAGTCTACGATCGCCAGACGCGTCCGCTCGTTGAGTACTACCGCAAGGTGGGCAAGCTCGTCCAAGTGGACGCACTCGCGAGCGTCAAAGACGTAGCCGAGCGGATTGCCGCGGCGCTTGGTGCCGGAGCCCGCGCGTAGCCATGGTTACGCTCAAATCGCCGCGCGAAATCGAAGCGATGCGCCGCAGCGGGAAGATTACGTCGCGGGTGTTGACCGAGCTCGTCAAGGCGGTTCGTCCAGGGATATCGGCGGTGGAGCTCGACCAAATTGCCGAACGCGGGATTCGTGAAGCCGGCGGTGTCCCGACGTTCAAAGGCTACAATGGTTTTCCGGCCTCGATCTGCGCGTCGATCAATGAAGAGGTCGTGCATGGCATTCCCGGTGCGCGCACGCTGCGCGAAGGCGACTTGCTTTCCATCGACATCGGCACAACGCTCGAAGGCTACGTGAGCGACAGCGCGATAACCGTTGCGGTCGGCAACGTGCCGCAGGACGCCCGCCGCCTGCTGGAAGTAACTCGAGAATGCTTGACGATCGCGATCGGGCAGATGCAGCGCGGGCGGCACATCGGCGACATCGGCGCGGCGGTGCAAGCGCACGCGCAGCGCCACGGTTTTGGCGTCGTCCGCGAGCTGGTGGGGCACGGCGTCGGCCGGGCGATGCACGAGGAGCCGCAAGTACCGAACTACGGCGACGCCGGAACCGGCATGGAGCTTCGCCCCGGTCTCGTCCTCGCGCTCGAGCCGATGATTACGCACGGCAGCCCAAAGGTGCGCATCCTCGGCGACGGCTGGACAGTCGTCACCGCAGATGGTAAACTCGCTGCGCACTTCGAGCACACGGTGGCCGTGACTGAGGGCGGACCGAAAATCCTCACCATTCGCGATTATGCCGAGGATCCGGCTCTCGAGCGCTATCGTCCGACGCGAGAGGCCATTGCGTAAATGGCGCGCCGGCGCGGCGGGCGGCCCCCTCGAGGCAAGAAAGCGTCGGGGGAAAAAGCTGCAAAGATCGCAACGCCAAGAGAAGAGGCGATCGAGGTCGAGGGCACGATCGTCGAACCGCTTCCCAACGCGATGTTTCGCGTGGAGCTGACCAACGGGCATCGCGTGCTCGCGCATGTGTCGGGAAAGATCCGGATGCACTTCATCAGGATTCTTCCCGGAGATCGCGTCCTCGTGGAACTATCGCCCTACGATCTAACGCACGGCAGAATAACGTATAGGTACAAGTGAAAGTTTATAGCACGACCAGGTCCCGAAGGGACATTGTTATAGCAACAACGATAATTGGGGCGCCCCTAGGGGAATCTCAAACGAGTCAAGATGTGAAAGGCGCCCATGGGTTGGGGGCCCCACTTCAGTGGGGGGCGCGCAGCCTGGGGCGGAGCGCCATATAAAATGAAAGTTAGACCGTCAGTTAAAAAGATTTGTGAGAAGTGTAAGATCATTCGGCGCCGGGGTAAGGTGCGGGTGATCTGCGACGTTAATCCGAAACACAAACAGGTTCAGGGATAGTCGTTCGATAGCCTCGGGATCAAAAAAGTCCCTTCGACAAGCTCAGGATCAAAAAGGAACTTATATATCAAATGGCTCGTATTGCTGGTATCGATCTGCCGCGCGAAAAACGCATCGAAGTCGCGCTGACGTACATCTTCGGAATCGGCGCGCCGACCGCGCGAAAACTTTTGAAGTTTGCGGGTGTCGATCCCGATCTGCGCGTCAAGGCGATGAATGAGGAAGACGAAAAGAAGCTTCGTGACGCGATCGATTCCCTGCAGTTGCGCGTCGAGGGCGATTTGCGCCGCGAAGTGCAGAGCAATATCAAGCGCCTCATGGATATCGGTTGCTACCGCGGCATGCGCCATCGGCGCGGACTGCCCGTTCGCGGCCAGCGAACGAAGACGAACGCGCGCACCCGCAAGGGTCCCAAGCGCACTGTCGCCGGCAAGAAAAAAACCCTCGCGAAGAAGTAGCCCTTCATGAGGGCGGTGGTCACCGCCGGAGGGCGGATAGAAGGCGACTTTGCGCGGTCCGCCGGCACGCGTGTGAAAGCGCTGGCTTCGGTACGCGGTGTAACGATGCTGCAGCGCATGCTCGACGCGTTGCGTGCCGCTGGGGTGAACGAAATCGCAGTCGTCGGCGGAGATGATGTGCGTGCTGCGTGCGGTACGGCCGTCGAGCGCTTCGTCGAAGAAAGCCCATCGGGCAGCGAGAATCTATTGCGCGCGCTGCGCGCATGGCCCGATACGGAGCGACTCATCTACGCGACGAGCGATCTGCCGTACGTAACCGCCGCGGCGATCGATGATTTCGTCGCCCGCGTGGGAATGGGCACGCTCGCCGTTTCACTCGCCGAGCACCCCGCCTTCATCGAGCGCTTTCCGAACGCTCCGCCGGGTTTTGGAATTCAGCCTTGGCCGCGAGCGTGTCGTCAACGGCGGCGTCTTCTCCATCCCGCAGGGCACGACGGAGAAGCTGGCCGCGATCGCCACGCGCTTCTTCGAAGCGCGCAAGCGCCCGTGGCGTATGGCAAGCCTCGTCGGGCCCGCAGTCCTGATCCGGTTTTTATCGGGGCGATTACGCGTTGCCGACCTGGAGACGATGGCGTTGCACGTACTGCAAGTTCCGGCGCAGGCGCTGCGAGGCTGCGCCCCCGAGCTTGCTTTCGACGTCGATACTGCGCCCGAGTATCTCTACGCCACCACGCACGAATAGTGCATGTCGTAAAGTCGGCTAGCCCGTTTCGGCTCGCGCTCTATTGGCTAGGCGTCCAGGCCGTCTGGGGCGCACTCTTGGGCATTTCGCTTCAGGCGCGCACGATCGAGCTGGCATCGGGAAGCGCGGTGATCGCGTACGGCCGCCTTGCCACCGCGGGAGCGGTGACGGCCGCAGTCGCCCAGATCGTCGTCGGATTGTGGGCGGACGCGCGCCGGCGCAACGGAAGCCGGCGGATCGAGTTCTATCTCATCGGCGCGATCGGGGGTGCGATTTCGCTGCTTTGGTTTTACGACGCGTCTACATTCTGGGCGCTTACGATGTCTTACGTAGTGCTGCAAGCGGCGATGAACGTCGCGATCGGTCCGTATCAGGCGATCATTCCGGACTTCGTGGAGCGCGCGCGCGTTGGAATTGCTTCATCCTGGATGGCGGCGCTCCAATCCGGCGGCAATGCCGTTGGAGCGCTCGCGGCGAGCTTCATCAACAATGCGCGACTTCTCGGCGCGTCACTTGGAGCGCTTCTGCTCGTCACGTGCGCCGCGACCTCGTCGCACGCGCGCGTGTTACCGTTGCGCGAAGCGACGCTTGACCGCAGCCCAGTGCGGGTGACGCGGCCTTTCGTCGATCTCTTCGTTTCTCGGGCCCTGACGTATCTCGGCTTCTACACGCTGCTTGGCTATTTATTGTTTTACGTCGAGGCCACCGTCGGTGCCGCCTCACTGGCCGACGCGCGCCGCCTCACCGGCATCCTCATCATCAGCTTCACGATCGTCGGGACGCTCGGGGCAGCCCTGGCCGCGCGACCGAGCGATCGCGTCGATAAGCGGCTCGTCGCGACGTTGGGAGCCGTCGCATTCATCGTATCGCTCGGGATCTTCATCGGCGCGCATTCGCTGCCGGGGATCGTTACGGCGAGCATCGTGGCGGGCGTCGGATGGGGCGTCTTTCTCGTCGCGGACTGGGCTATCGCCTGCCGTGTTTTGCCGCCCGGCGCGATGGCCTCGGCAATGGGCGTTTGGAACCTTGCGATCGTCCTTCCCCAGATCGTAGCTCCGGCGCTCACGACCGTAGTATTGAAGAGCACGGGGACGATCGGCGGTTCCAGCGCGCCCCGCCTTGCCTTTGGGTTGGCCCTGATCGAGAGCGTCGCTGGTATCGCCTGGTTATGGCGGCTCTCACGCTCCGCGATAGAAGGAAGCAGCCAGGCGACGCCAAACCAAGTAAGCTAATCATCGCCTGCGAAACCAAGCTGACGTCTTCCGCATTGCAGGATAAAAGAATAAAAGGTATCGTGTGTTTGTGCGAGCGGGCGGCACAATAGGCGTCTGCTCGGCATGGACTTTTATATAAGGAGGCTCTTAGTGAAACGACTGAGCACCGGAATACTCGCAGCGTTAATTGTTACGCTCTGCGGGTTGAACGCGGTTGCGGCTCCGTCGAATGCGGCGCAAGGAAACACTGGAAACAGCGTCGCGCAAGGCGGAGGATCACCGCCGGCGGATTTTGGATCGCCGCCGTCCGGCCAGATTCCAATTCTCTATAACGATCATCACGTCTACAGCAAGCCCGACGTCCTCAAACAGGGGCGTGTGTTGGCTGCGCTCGTGAAAGGCGGCACGCTGCTGATTCCGTTACGCTCGATGTTCGAGCAAATGGGTGCGACGGTTTCGTGGGATGCGGGCAGCCGGACGGCGACGGTTTCAAAGCCCGGCGCCGAAGTCAAGGTGACCGTCGGCAAGCCCGAGGTCGAGGTCAACGGTGAAACGCGTCCACTCGACGTTCCGCCGATGATCTATCAAGGTACGGTTCTCGTGCCTGTTCGCGTCATCTCCGAAGGGATGGGCGCGTACGTGCAGTGGGTCCCGGATCGGCACATCGTCGTGGTTCGGTATATTCCAGCGACGCCGCCGCCCAGTCCGGCGCCCCCGCCGGCATCGGCGCCGCCTCCGCCTCCGCCACCGCCTCCGGCGCCGACGCCAAGGCCGTTGCTCGGTGAGGCGTTTGTGGCCGGCGACTACATCTTCTCACCGACGGTCTACGACGAGTTCAACCCCGGCGATCACAGCAACGGCGGGAACGGCGGATATGCCGTCCGTGGTGGCGGTGAATTCAGCCTCGGCAGCATTCCATTCATGCTGGAAGGTGCATTCGAGCACTGGCCCTATCCGCACAACTGCACGATGGTTGGCGGCGTAGCGCAACCCAACTGCTACGTGACGATCATCGGCGGTGGCGGCAGCTCGCCGGTTCCGGCGTTCCAAGCGCAGGACCAAAACGTCGACGTTCGCTTTGCCGTACGCGTTCTCAGACCGCGTATCTACGTCGGCGTGGGTTACTTGTGGACGTCGAACAACTACGGCTATCCGAACATGAACGGCTTTGGGTTCGGCGGAGAGAAACTCCCCGATCTCAATCAGACGTTCTCGTTCTTCGGTAACGTTTGGTACTACCCGAGCGTCAACGGAACGGCGGTCTTCAACATCGAGAATCCGTATCCGAGTTCGGGTTTCACGCAGCACTCGCTGGCACTTCAGTACAACATCCTGAAGTATCAGGCCGGCATTACGATCTCGATCCCCAATATGCCGCTCTTCTTCGAGGGTGGCTGGATCGGCAATAGCTGGACGAACAAGCAGAACGCCCCCATCAACCGGACCTATAATGGTCCCTTCGCTGGCCTCGGGTTGAAGTTTCTCTACCCGTAACGAGCATCGCGCGAGGCTAGCAAATGAGGGCTCGGCATCAGCCGAGCCCTCGTCTAATTCATTCGTTGGCGTCGGTTGGTCTTTGGTGAGAGTTTTCGTCAGCAGGCCGCCGTCTGGCGTTTATCGCGTTGTGCCCAGGGGGAATAACGGGTATCGTGTGTTTGGTGCGAGCGGCAGTACAACAGGCGTCCGCTCGCCTTGGACTCTTTCTATAAGGAGGCACTCGTGAAGCGACTGAGCACCGGAGTTCTCGCAGCGTTAATTGTTACGCTCTGCGGGTTGAACGCGGTTGCGGCTCCGTCGAATGCGGCGCAAGGAAACACTGGAAACAGCGTCGCGCAAGGCGGAGGATCACCGCCGGCGGATTTTGGATCGCCGCCGTCCGGCCAGATTCCAATTCTCTATAACGATCATCACGTCTACAGCAAGCCCGACGTCCTCAAACAGGGGCGTGTGTTGGCTGCGCTCGTGAAAGGCGGCACGCTGCTGATTCCGTTACGCTCGATGTTCGAGCAAATGGGTGCGACGGTTTCGTGGGATGCGGGAAGCCGGACGGCGACGGTTTCAAAGCCCGGCGCCGAAGTCAAGGTGACCGTCGGCAAGCCCGAGGTCGAGGTCAACGGTGAAACGCGTCCACTCGACGTTCCGCCGATGATCTATCAAGGTACGGTTCTCGTGCCTGTTCGCGTCATCTCCGAAGGGATGGGCGCGTACGTGCAGTGGGTCCCGGATCGGCACATCGTCGTGGTTCGGTATATTCCAGCGACGCCGCCGCCCAGTCCGGCGCCCCCGCCGGCATCGGCGCCGCCTCCGCCTCCGCCACCGCCTCCGGCGCCGACGCCAAGGCCGTTGCTCGGTGAGGCGTTTGTGGCCGGCGACTACATCTTCTCACCGACGGTCTACGACGAGTTCAACCCCGGCGATCACAGCAACGGCGGGAACGGCGGATATGCCGTCCGTGGTGGCGGTGAATTCAGCCTCGGCAGCATTCCATTCATGCTGGAAGGTGCATTCGAGCACTGGCCCTATCCGCACAACTGCACGATGGTTGGCGGCGTAGCGCAACCCAACTGCTACGTGACGATCATCGGCGGTGGCGGCAGCTCGCCGGTTCCGGCGTTCCAAGCGCAGGACCAAAACGTCGACGTTCGCTTTGCCGTACGCGTTCTCAGACCGCGTATCTACGTCGGCGTGGGTTACTTGTGGACGTCGAACAACTACGGCTATCCGAACATGAACGGCTTTGGGTTCGGCGGAGAGAAACTCCCCGATCTCAATCAGACGTTCTCGTTCTTCGGTAACGTTTGGTACTACCCGAGCGTCAACGGAACGGCGGTCTTCAACATCGAGAATCCGTATCCGAGTTCGGGTTTCACGCAGCACTCGCTGGCACTTCAGTACAACATCCTGAAGTATCAGGCCGGCATTACGATCTCGATCCCCAATATGCCGCTCTTCTTCGAGGGTGGCTGGATCGGCAATAGCTGGACGAACAAGCAGAACGCCCCCATCAACCGGACCTATAATGGTCCCTTCGCTGGCCTCGGGTTGAAGTTTCTCTACCCATAACTCTGAGGAGAAGACTAGCGAGAAGGGGCTCGGCAGGTGCCGGGCCCCTTGCCTTAAGCGCCGTTCTCCGGGTAATATAACTCCTTGGGCCTTTGTGTCGCCTTTATCATCCTGAGCGAAACGTCCCAGAGTAGTCGGGGCGCGAAATCGAAGGGCCCTCTCTTCATGATTTGGAGAATCCTTGGCAGCTAAGAAACAAACGAAGTCCCGCCGTAAGCGCGAGGTCAAGAACGTCCAGGCAGGCGTCGCTCACGTTCACGCGTCCTTCAACAACACGATCGTAGCCATCAGCGACCCGCACGGTGGCGTCATCTCATGGGCCTCGGCCGGCAACCTCGGCTTCAAGGGCTCCAAGAAGTCCACACCCTTCGCCGCGCAGATGGCGGCCGAAGCCGCCGCGCGCAAGGCCATGGAGCATGGGATGAAGTCGACGGAAGTGCTCGTCAAGGGCCCGGGCGCGGGCCGGGAAGCGGCAATCCGCTCGCTCCAAGCGGCAGGGCTCGAGATCACGATGATCAAGGACGTCACGCCCATTCCGCATAACGGCTGCCGCCCGCCGAAGCGCCGCCGGGTTTAGGCGAAGATGTCGCGTTACACCGGACCGGTCTGCCGGCTCTGCCGCCGGGAGACCGCCGCGAGCAAGACCGGCGAGAAGATCAAGCTCTTTCTCAAGGGCGACCGTTGTCTCTCGCGCAACTGCGCGGTCGAGCGTCGGGGCACTGCCCCGGGACAGAAGACCACTGGGAAATCTCGCACAAAGGTCTCGGAATACGGGCGCCAGCTTCGGGAAAAGCAGAAGATGCGCCGCTACTACGGCGTTCACGAGACCCAGTTCGAGAACTATTTTCGGCAGGCAGCGCGAGTGCCCGGACAGACCGGTCGCACCTTCCTGCAACTCTTGGAGCGGCGCCTCGACAACGTCGTCTATCGCTTGAATCTGGCGAGCAGCCGCGCGCAGGCGCGCCAACTCGTGACACACCGGCACTTCCGCGTGAACGGACGAGTCGTCAACATTCCGTCATATGTCGTACGGCAGGGCGACGAAATCTCGATTGCGGCAAATAGTCTGAAGTCGCCGGTCTTCGAGTCGAATCTGGACGTTGCGCAGAGCCGCCGCCCGCCCGAGTGGCTCGAATGGAACGCCGAGAACAAGACCGCGAAGGTGCTCCAGGCGCCGCCGCGCGAGCAAATCGACACGCCCGTCGACGAACAACTCATCGTCGAGTATTATTCTCGATAGGAAAGGTTTGAGCGCCGTTCGAGATCGGCATACTTTATTGCCGCGGCCGCTTGCCTCGCACATCACGTGCTCGGCTGCGCTCGGCCTCTGCGCCGCTCCCGCCATCCATGGCTTCGCGGCACATTCACACGCCGCTACAATAAAGTATGCCGTTCTCTCGCGGCGACTCGAAAATAAAATAGAAACGCATCTCCGCTATTAGGCGTACGATCGTCCGTCGACGTGGTGTCGGGGGCGGATAACGTAAGTAGCAATAAAGGAAACCAATCGAATGACCACCATGATGGAAGCGCCCGTCGGGGCGACTATCGAAGTTCGCGAGCGTCGCGACAACTACGCGAAGTTCGTCATCGAGCCGCTCGAGCGCGGCTTCGGTATTACGCTAGGTAACGCGCTGCGTCGCGTTTTGCTCAGCTCGATACCCGGCGCCGCCGTGACGTACATGAAGATCGACGGCGTGCTGCACGAGTTCTCGACCATTCCCGGAATGGCTGAGGACACGATCGCGCTGATGCTGAACCTCAAAGGATTGCCCGTCAAGCTCAATAGCGACGAGCCGAAAGTTCTCACGCTCTCGGTGAGCGGCGCGCGCGACGTGACCGCGGCGGATATCGTGCCCGATGCGGACGTCGAAGTTCTCGATCCGAGCTATCGGCTCTGCACGCTTTCGTCGAAGGATGCAAAGCTGACGATGGAGATCGGCGTCGAGCGCGGCCGCGGCTACGTGATGGCTGACCGCCAGCGCAACGTCGAGCACATGATCGGCTTGATACCACTCGACTCCATGTTTTCGCCTATTCGTAAAGTGAACTTTACCGTTGACGATACGCGTGTCGGACAAAGCGTCGACTACGACCGGCTAACCGTTGAGGTTGAAACCAACGGCTCGATCACGCCCGACGAGGCGCTCTCGTCCGCCGCTTCGATCATGCAGGACGAGCTCGATCTCTTCGTTTCGTTCACCAACCGCGCGGAGCCGCTGCCCGAGACACCGCCCAACGAGTGGGACGTTCCGGTCGAAACGCTCAATCTGTCGGTTCGTTCGTTCAACTGCCTCAAGCGCGCGGGCATCTCGAAGGTCTCCGAGCTGCTCGATCTTACCGAGGACGAGATCATGAAGATGCGTAACTTCGGTAAGAAGTCGCTCGACGAGATCAAGCTGGTCTTAGCAGAGAGGGGGTTGTCGCTGCGCCAATCGTAAGGCACAGCGCTGCACGTCATGCCGCATTCAATCGCATACAAACGCCTTTCGCGCACCGACGGTCACCGCCGGGCGCTCCTGCGCAATCTGGCAACCTCGCTCTTCAAGCATGAGAAGATTGAAACGACTTCGGCAAAGGCCAAGGAAATAAGCCGCGTCGCGGAGCGGCTCATCACGACGGCGATGACCGGCGATCTCGCGGCACGCCGCCGCGTCGCCGAATACATCACGGAGCCTGCCGTCGTCAAGAAGCTCTTGGAGCAGATCGCGCCGGCGCTCAAAGGCCGCACCGGTGGTTACACGCGCATCACGAAAACGCGCGTCCGCTCGGGCGATGCCGCCGAGCTCTCTCAAATCGAAATAGTTAAGTAGTTCAGTGTCACGTGAACTATCAATCGGAATCGCAAGCGCTCGACGCCGAAATTCTTGGCATCATCGAGCGCTGGCACTCTGATGAGGAGCCCCTGGCGGGCGAGGCCTTCAACGACCTCGCGCTGCGGCTCTTCGATCATCAACTGCGTTATAGCGAGCCGTACGCGCGTTACTGTCGGCGCTTAGGCGTCGGGGCTGCGCCGAGATCGTGGGAGCAAATACCCGCGGTGCCGGCGCCGGCGTTGAAAGATGCGGCGCTGACGACCTTCGATTTCTCGAACGCGGCACTCGTTTTCCATACAAGCGGTACGACGACCGGAGTACCGGGGCGGCATTACATGGAATCGGCAACATTGTACGATGCCGCGCTGCTGGCGGGTTTCGATCGCTTCGTCCTCTCCGACCGCGCGCGATTGCGCTACTTCAATCTCGTCCCGAGTCCCGCCGAAAATCCACGTTCGTCGCTCGGCTATATGATGGCACGTATTGCCGAAAAACGCGGAAACGGTGCGACCGGTTGGTACCTGCGCGCGGGCGAGTTGCGTTTCGACGACTTCATCGCCGATATTGAAGTGGCTGCGGCTGCGGCGCAGCCCGTCTGCATCGCGACCACTGCATTTGCGATCGCCCATCTGCTCGACGCAATGAAGGCGCGCGGACGTAAAATCTCGCTGCCGCCCGGTTCGCGGATCATGGAGACCGGCGGCTTCAAGGGCCGCGCCCGCGTGGTCGATCGCGACGAACTTTACCGGCGGATCCGGGACGCATTCGATCTGGGGGATGAGGCGATCATCTCCGAGTACGGTATGACCGAGCTGACATCGCAATATTACGCGTGGGGACCGGCGCGGGGATACCTTGCGCCGCCGTGGTTGCGCGCACGAGTGGTCGGACCAGACCGCACGACTCTGGCCGTAGGCGAGATCGGCTCACTCCTTCACGTAGATCTTTCGAACCGCTCCTCGTGCATGGCGATCCAAACGGAAGACCTCGGCGTTGCGACCGATGAGGGACTCGTGCTCATCGGTCGCGATCGTGAAGCGGCTCCCCGAGGATGCTCGCTCGACGCCGAAGGGCTAAAGACTTCGGCAGGTCAGAAACTGTGAAGCGCGGTCTCGGTGCCGGACTGCGTGATCTTGAACGCCGTTCCATAACCGGTCGTTCCTCCTCCGGCTGTCGTACCGTAAAGCAGGCCCCCGGATTGGATTAGGTTTGAAACGGGGTCGTAGCCGTCGGGTGTGTTCTGGAAACTATAGAGCATCGTTTCGTTACCGTTCGTAAGTCCATAGACGGTACCGTAGCCGTTCGTTCCGCCATTCGGGGTCGTGCCGTAAAACGAGCCGTTGTACTTGATGACGCCCGCATCCGGATATTCACCGTCCGTCCCTCCTAGGAACGAATAGATCGCGCTGACGGTGCCGCTCGTGGTCAGCTTGAAAACGATTCCCGCGTTGTGCGTGCCGCCCGCCCTCGCCGTGCCGTAGAGCGCGTTTCCGACTTTGGTTAGCGTAGCGTAGGGCTCGACTCCATCGTTGTTGCCGCCCGCGAAGCTGTGGATCACCGTTTCGACGCCGGTCGTCGTGATTTTGAAAGCGGTGCCCGCGTTGAACGTGCCTCCGCCGCTGGTCGTGCCGTATAGGATGTTTCCAACCTTGGTCAAGCCGCCCACCGGCATGTCGCCGTCCGATCCGCCACCTTGGAAGCTATAGATCACGCTATAGGCACCGGCGGGAGTGATTTTAAAGACCGCGCCCAGATTGTTCGTGCCGCCATATTGCGTCGTACCGTACATCGCTCCGCCTAGCTTCGCAAGTCCGGCCAGCGGCGATTGCGCGTCGGTTCCGGTTCCAAAAGCGTAGAGAACGGTTTCGATGCCGGCCGTCGTAATTTTAAAGATCGTTCCAGTATTTGCGGGTCCTCCGCCCGGCGTCACACCGTATAGTGCGTTCCCGTCTTTGATCAAAGGAGCAATCGGGCCGGCTCCGTCGTTGCCGCCTTGAAAGCTATAGATATCGGTCACGGTGCCGCTGCTCGTCATTTTGTAAACCGTACCGTATCCGTACGCGCCCCTTATCGCGGCGGTGCCGTAGAAGAGATTTCCAACTTTTAGCAGCCCGGCCTCGGGCAATTGTCCCGTGCCGGTTAGCAAGCCGCGATGGACTTTGTTCGTGGAGTTCATGGGCACTCCGGCCGGCGGCGTGACATTCCCGCCGCAACCTGCAAACGCGACGGAAACCGACGCAATGAGAAGGCCGGAGACAAAGGAAGCTGATCTCATAAGTAACTCATCTTTCCTGGTATAGCGTTAGTATTGACCGGTTGGCTCGGTGGCGATGCCATAAGTTCCAGACTGTGTGACGAACGAAGTGACGAGGCCGCCGGTATTTACGTTGGACACTTTGTAAATGTCTGAACTGCAGTCAGCGATGTAAAGCCGCGACGAGTTCGTCTGACCTTTGGTCGGCGCGATCTGGCAGATATCGCCGGACGGGTAGTTGGTAAGCGCCGTCGTCGGTGTGGACCAAGATGCAAACGTCAGCAAGTGCGGCGCACCGAGTGAAACGGAGAGATTGACGACGTCGTGGGCAGTTCCGGAAGCGACGCTCAGCGTGTTTACGTTGCCGGGACGAATGTGCGAATACATTCCCGACCAGAAGTCGCCACTCGTGCAGACGGGATCGGAACAGACCTGCAGCGTTGCACTCGACGTATTTACATCCGAGTTGCGTATATAAAGTATCTCGGTGTGGTAGTCGGTAAAGAAGTCGCCCCGCTTGTCGAACGCGCAGAAACGCACGAAGGGCTGCCCGGTCGCGGAATTCGACGGGCCCGAGACGCTATTGAGGAGTCCTTTGTTGGTAAAAAAGTCGACGTTTTCCGTGACGCCGGCGTCGTTGTTTGCTACACCGACAACCCCTTGCCGCGATACGCAAACGGCTTGAGGCTGCTTGCCTGGTGAGACTTGGAGAGTCGACCAGTAGGTGCCGGTCTTATCGAAAACGACGACGCGAGAATTTGCGGGATCGCTCACGTAGAGATATCCCTGGCGGTCCGTCGCGAGCCCATACGTGGCGCCGAATGCCATCGCGTTGCCGGATGTGATGGTGATGCAGTTGGATGCGGAGGCATCGTACCCGATCACGGACGCGGCGCCGGGCGCGGAAGCCCACACGCGCGTCGTGCACATCGACCGATGGTTGCCGGCGCCGCGAAGCACGAACGTTTGAGCGTGCGGAGTCGCCGTTGGAGCCGCCGAGCACGCTGCTGCCGCGGCCAACAGTGCTGCAGCGGCAATGCGGATGGATGGCCCGCATGTGCGGACTAATGCGTTCATTGAAAATCGTCTCCTAAAAGCTATAGATCGGATTTTCGGAGCCGGCACTGGTCGATTTGAAAATCGTCCCCATACCGCCGGCGCCGCCGTACGTGGTCGTGCCATAGAGGGTCGATCCAACGACAACCAGCGGCGCGTTCGGATTCGCCCCATCATTTGTGACGCTGGGGTCGGCGAAGCTATGCAGCACCGTGTCGGATCCACCGCCGAGTGGACACGAGAAGAGCGTGCCGGACGCAAAAGCCCCACCCTGCGACGTCGTGCCGTAGAGAAGGCCGCCTGGCCCTTGGACTATCGCCGCAAAGGGGAATTCACCATCACCGCCGGTGGATTGAAACGCGCAGAGCGGAGTCGCCGGGCCGCCGGGAAGCGCAAACTTAAAGACCACGCCTACGCCGCTCGCACCACCTTGCAACGTCGTGCCGTAAAGCACGCCGCCGATGAACGTTAGGTCTGCCGCGGGGCTCGCTCCATCCGTTCCCCCCAGAAAGTCGTAGAGCTTCGCGTACGAAGTGCCGTTGAGATGGATTTTGTAGACGGTACCGAGGCCGGTCGTGCCTCCAGACTGCGTCGTACCGTAAAGCCAGTTGCTTCCGACGCGCGTAAGTCCGCCATAGGGACCTACGCCATCGGTTCCACCCAGGAAGTTGTAGAGCGTCGTAAATGTCCCCGCCGCGTTCGGCTTTACTCTAAAGATCGTACCGTGGCCGTTCGTGCCTCCATTTTGCGTCGTACCATAGACCCATGGGCCGACCCTGATGAGCCGCGAGACCGGGCCATTGCCGTCGGTCCCCGTAAAGCTATGAATGACCCCGCCACCGCCGCCGGTGGTAAGCTTTTGCAGAAAAACCGTTCCCAAGCCATTCGCGCCTCCAGTTTGCGTCGTGCCAACGACAATATTGAATGCGGGCACGTGCGCGATGGCACCAAACGGTTGGGTGCCATCGGACCCGTTGTTGTTGAAGTCGTGCAAGGAGACTTCCGTACTCGGCGGCGTGAATTTAAAGAAGACACCATAGCCGTGCGCGCCTCCATTCGTAGTCGCGCCGTAAAACTTGCCGCCAAAATAGATTAGCCCGGCGTTGGGGTTCGCGCCCGCCGGAGGAAGCGCCGCGCTACCCGCGTGATTGCCTGCAGGGCCCGCAAGGGCTGGCACGTTCGTGCGTTCGCTGCAGGCAGCAAAGACAAACGGCAGCGCAACTCCAAAGAGGAGTTTCGTTCGAAAACCCGTTCTCATGTTGACCTCAATTGCCGCGAGGCGAGGCCAAAAGCAGCCTTCCCCCAGCTTTCTCTAGCTATCGTAGCGAGCGATGGTCAAGAAATAGTAAAGTGCGGTCGTACGCCTTCTTCAGAGTTGCCTGCGGCGGGACGTGATGATGCCACTATTGGCGCCGCTCGTCGAGAGGCCACCGCAAAAGCGAGCGTGCTCGACCTTCATGCAACGGTCGACGACTACATCGAGGCCGGCGGCGTCGGCCAATGCAACCGCGTCGTCATTGATTACGCCATACTGAAACCAAATGGCCTTTACGCCGGCGGCGATTGCATCCCAAACGATGGGAACGACTTCGCTGGGCTTGCGAAAGACGTCGATTGCGTCCGGCGCGCCGTGCGCGGCGCCAAACGCTGCCAGGGTTGGAAACGCTTTGATGCCGTCGATCGCGTCGATCCTCGGATTGATCGGTGTGACGTCGTAACCGGGCTGGCGGCGCAGATAGGAAAAGACGGTATAGCTCGGTCGCAGCGGATTGGGTGATGCGCCGACGACGGCAATCGTTCGAATGCGTTCGAGAAGATCTCGGCGCTGCGACGGCGTCGTGAGGATCATGCGCGCGATGCGGCCTGGAGCGCGTTCCCAAGATCCCAAATCAAGTCGTCGACGTCCTCCAGGCCGACCGACAGGCGGACCGATTCGGGCTCGACGCCGGCCTTGCGCATTTCTTCGTCGGAGAGCTGCGAATGGGTGGTCGATGCCGGATGGATGACCAAACTCTTCGAATCGCCGACGTTCGCGAGGTGGCTCCAGAGCTCGAGCGCATCGATGAAACGACGTCCCGCGTCGCGACCCCCGTGCAGCCCGAAGGTAAAAATCGAGCCGAGCTGCGGCTCGCGCACCCACGAAACTTCCGGCCTCGTCTTTAAATAGGCGACGACGTCTCGCGCGTTGCGAACGTGGCGCTCCATGCGCAGCTCGAGCGTCTCCAGTCCGAGCAGAAGAAGCCACGCGTCCATCGGCGACATCTGTGCGCCGACGTCGCGCAAGACTTCGGCCCGCGCTCGCATCAAGAACGCATACTCTCCAAAAGTTTCGGTAAAGACTTTGCCGTGATAGCCGGGACTCGGCTGCGACAGAAGCGGAAATCGCCCGCTGCTCCACGGAAACCTTCCCGATTCGATCAACACGCCCCCGATCGACGTTCCGTGCCCGTTTATGAATTTCGTCGCGGAATGAACGACGAGATCGGCGCCGCGCTCGATCGGCCGGCAGAGGTATGGTGTGGCGAACGTGTTATCCACGACGAGCGGCACGCCGGCGTCGTGCGCGAGCCGTGCGAGTGCGGACAGATCTGCAATCGACGCCCGACGGGTTGCCGATCGTTTCGACGAAAAGCAGCTTTGTCTGCGGGCGCATTGCCCGACGCAGCGCTTCAAGGTCGTCGACTGGTGCAAACGTCGTCGCGATGCCCATACGTTTGATCGTCACGTTGAGTTGCGTTACGGTTCCGCCGTAGACGTTCTGCGTACAAACGAGATGATCGCCTGCCTCGGCAAGGGAGAGCACCATGCACAGCTGAGCGGCCAGGCCGCTAGAGAACGCGATGGCACCGAGGCCCCCTTCGAGGCTCGCCATGCGTTCTTCGAACGCGGCGACCGTGGGGTTGCTGATGCGGCTGTAGATGTGACCGTAGCTGCGTAGCGCGAAGAGTTCCGCCGCCTGCTCCGTTGAGCCGAAGACATAGGCGGAGGTCTGATAAATCGGCATGGCGCGCGAGCCGGTCGCCGGGTCGGGCGGCGTTCCGGCGTGGAGCGCCCGCGTCGCAAAGCCGAATTCGCGCTCGTGCTGCATCATGAGTAGGTCCCAGCGCTATCTTCGCCTTATAATGGCTGTATCATGGGCATGACACTCACCGAGAAGATTCTTGCGCGCCACGCCGGAGTCGACGGCGTCGAGCCGGGCCAAATCATCAACGCGAAAGTCGATCTCGTTCTCGCAAACGAGCTCTCGGCGGCCGTCGCAATCGCAGTAATGCGCAAGATCAAAGGCGCGAGCCGCGTCTTCGACTCGCACAAGATTGCACTGGTAGCCGATCATTTCGTTCCCGCCAAGGACGCCCAATCGGCCGGTCTCGCGCGGTTGATGAAAGAGTTCGCGCGCGAACAAGAGATCGAGCATTTCTTCGACGTCGGACGCGGCGGCATCGAGCACGTCGTTCTTCCGGAAGAAGGATTGGTTGCGCCCGGCGAGCTGATCGTCGGCGGCGATTCGCACACGTGCACGTACGGAGCCTTTGGCGCTTTTGCGACCGGCATGGGTTCGACCGATATCGCCGCCGCATTCGTTCTCGGCGAAGTCTGGCTGAAGGTGCCCGCCTCGATCAAGATCGTCTACAGCGGTAAGGCCGGCCCGATGGTCTATGCGAAGGACATCATGCTGCGCACCGTCGGAGAGCTCGGCATCGACGGCGCGACCTATCGCGCGATCGAATATCATGGCTCGACGATCGACGACCTTTCGATTACCGGCCGCATCACGATGGCAAATATGGCGATCGAAGCCGGCGCGAAGAACGGCATCTTCCACGCAGACGAAAAGACGCATCGCGTTTGTGAAAGAGCGCACCGATCGGCCCTTCATCGTCGAGCGCGCCGATTCGGACGCCGTTTACGAGCGCGTCATCGCGATCGATATCGATGCGCTCGAGCCGCAAGTCGCCTGCCCCAGCACGCCCGACAACGTTCATCCGATCTCCGAAGTGACGCGAGACGATTTGCAGCGTCGATCAGGTCTTCATCGGTTCGTGTACGAACGGCTACATCGACGACCTTCGGATCGTCGCGAAAATCCTGGAGGGCAAGCAGATCGCTTCCAACCTGCGCGTCATCGTCAATCCCGGCTCGCAGAAAGTCTGGATGCAAGCCGCGGACGAAGGCATCCTTACGACGTTGGCGGCGGCCGGCTGCGCGGTGAACACGCCAGGCTGCGGCGCCTGTTTCGGCGGTCATATGGGAACGCTCGGCGATGGCGAGCGCGCGATTTCGACGACGAATCGCAACTACGTCGGGCGCATGGGTTCACCCAAGGCTGAAATCTATCTCGCTTCGCCGGCAACGTGCGCCGCCTCAGCGATAACCGGCCGCATTACCGATCCCGCGTAATGGAACCGCCTCTCGGGGTCTTTTTGAGCGCGTAGAAACGGTATTGGATGAGCAAAAAAAGGATAATGGAAGCGAAACTGCGCGGACAGGCGCATAAATACGGAAAGAACGTCGATACCGACGTCATCATTCCCGGTAAATATTGCAACCTCGTCGATCAGACCGAGCTCGGAAAACACGCGCTCGAAGGGCTCGACCCCGACTATGTCACGCGAATGAAGCCCGGCGACATCATCGTCGCCGACACGAACTTCGGTTGCGGGTCGAGCCGCGAAGTCGCGCCGATTGCGATCAAGGGCTCCGGCACCTCGGCCGTTATCGCGAAGAGCTTCGCGCGAATCTTTTACCGCAACGCGCTCAACATCGGTCTCCCGATCTTCGAGTCGTCCGAGGCCGTCGAAGGTATCGAAAGCGGGCGACGAAATCGAGGTCGAGCCCGCGACCGGCATAGTGCGCAACCTCACCGAAGAACGCGGAGTATAAAGCGGCGGAGTTTCCGCCGTTCATGCGCTCGCTCATCGACGCCGGCGGCCTGGTGCCCGTACGTCGAGGGGCGGTTAGCGCACGGCGCTCGATAGTTGCTCGAGCCGTTCTTACGGCGGAGTGTACCCGCCGGGTTGCGGAATTCCGCCGGGCGATGGATTGACGTTATCGAGGAACTTCGTTTTTGCGCGGTAGGCGGCCGTGAACGGAACCTGACCGCCCGGCGTCGTCAGCTCGCCCACCATATCGGTCGTTCCGTCGAGGCGCCCTTCGAGCAGCATCGTCGTGCCGTTCGGCATCGTGACGATTAAGCGAACCGACTGCCCGTCGACGCTTCCCGCGAGCGGATATTTCTTTCCGCCTGAATCGAGATAAGTGCCGGTTAGCGCGTCGCCTTCTTGCGAGAGCTTGAAGTGCGTGTAGTCGGTGGCGTTGGAGTGCTGAATCTGCACTTCCCAAACGCCGTCGAGGCCTTTTCGCGCGTTCGGGCGGTGGCGTCGGTGTCGCCCTTCTCGCGGGCGGGGGCCGGCGAAGGCGTAACGCCGGGCAATGGTGATGACGGTGGCCGCCGGACCTGGTGTCGCGGGCAGCGTCTGCGGCTGGTTGATTGGCGGAGGGCTCGGCGGCGGCGTTGCCGCAACGGCCGGTAGCCGCGCCGCAGGCGTGGCGACGAAGAAAAGGACGTGCGGCCGCCGTCGCGGACGTCGCAGAGATGAAGAAGGAAAGCGATTTCACGGCTTAGTGGCTTTTCGAGGGGCGGGGAATGCTCCTTTCGAGCTCGGTGCTCCGCGGCGCGCGTCCGTCTTTGACACGCTTGGTATAATGCAGGGGCTGTGAAGTCCAAGATCCATCCCAAGTGGCACCCCGAAGCCCGCGTGCATTGTGCCTGCGGCAACAGCTTCGTTACCGGCTCGACCCTGCCCGAGATCTCCGTCGAGATCTGCGCGGCCTGCCATCCCCTCTTTACCGGGCAGCAGAAGCTCGTCGATACGGCCGGACGCGTCGATAAGTTCAACCAGCGCTCGGCCGCTGCGCGCAAGAAACAAGAGGAGGCCGCAGCTCGCAAAGCCGCGCGCGAGGCGAAGAAGGCGGCAGCCGCTCTCTGATCGGCCGCCTCGATTCGATGGCGCGGCGCTTCGAAGAGATCGACGCGCAGCTTGCCAACCCGACAGGCGCGTTCGACCAATCCCGATATACGGCGCTCGTGAAGGAGCGCGCCCAACTCGAAGCTCCGGTGCAGACGTACCGCGAGCTTTCTCGTCTACGCGCACAAATCGAAGGAAACGAGGAACTGGCGCGTCAGGGCGACGGCGAGCTGCGCGAACTCGCGCAGGAAGAGAACGAGCGTCTGCGCAGTGCGCGTAGCGCGAACTCCAAGCCGAGCTTTCGCGCCTCATGGTGCCGCGCGATCCAAACGATGCACGCGACGTTTTCGTCGAAATTCGCGCCGGAACGGGCGGCGACGAGGCAGCGATCTTTGCCGGCGATCTCGCGCGCATGTACATGCGCTTTGCCGAGAGCGCCGGCATGAAAGTCGAGCTCGCCTCAGAGAGTCCGAGTGAAGCGGGCGGTTACAAAGAAATCGTTTTCGCCGTGAACGGCAACCAGCCGTATCGCTATTTGAAGCACGAATCCGGCGTACACCGCGTTCAGCGCGTTCCGGCAACCGAGACGCAGGGACGCATCCACACGAGCACGGCGACCGTTGCGGTTCTGCCGCAAGTGGAAGACGACGTCGAAATCGAGATCAAACCGGCGGACCTGCAGGTCGACACGTTCAAGGCGTCGGGTGCGGGCGGCCAGTACGTCAACAAGACCGAATCCGCGATCCGCATCACGCACGTTCCGACGGGTATCGTCGTTGCGTCGCAGCAAGAGCGCTCGCAGCAGCAGAATCGCGAGAAAGCGATGCAGATGCTGCGCGCAACGCTTTACGATCGCAAGCGGCGCGAGCAGGAAGAGGCGGTCGGCTCGATGCGCCGCTCGCAAGTCGGCAGCGGCGAACGTGCCGAGAAGATTCGGACCTATAACTTTCCGCAAGATCGCATAACCGATCATCGCATCAACCGTAACTTCGGCAATATCCGCGCAATTATGGACGGCAATCTCGGCCAAATTAGCGAGGAGCTCATCGCCGACGAACGCGCCCGCCTATTGGCCGGTGAAGCTGCAAGCTAACGCAGGCCCGCTCGCTCTGAGGCCTAACAGGTCCGCCGAGAAAGGAGAACGCCATGCGAATGTTGTTCCGGGCTAGTTTCCCGGTTGAGGAGTCGAACGCCGCGATCAAAGATGGAAGGTTGGAGAAGGTGCTTGCGGGCGCAGTCGAGCGACTCAATCCGGAAGCATGCTACTTTTTCGCGCAGGAAGGAAAGCGCGGCGGTTTCTTCGTGTTCGATATGAAGGACTCGTCCGACATACCGTCGATCGCCGAACCGTTTTTTATGGAGCTCAACGCGAGCGTCGAGTTCTTGCCGGTGATGAATCTCGACGACGTTCGAGCCGGCCTGGAGAAAGCCGTCAAAGAATCGCTGAATCGATAGGTCCGCTGCTGGCGCGTGGAACGAAATCGCTGGAGGGCCATAGCGACTCGCCGCGCGCAGACGCGCTGCTCTTACTGAGCAAGGCGGTCCGGCGCCGCACGTGAATGGATCGTAGCGCATGGGGATGCGAACACCTCGAAAGAAGAAGCCATACGGTTTCTCGCGTTCTGCAGGCGCCGTGCCGCCGGCGTTCCCATCGCCTACATTGCTCGGGAGGGCGCATTTTTACGGTCGCGAATTTCACGCTGAACGAATATGTGCTCGTCCCACGCCCCGAAACGGAACACCTCGTCGACGAGGCGTTGCGCTTCATCGCGGAGCGCAGCCTTCACGTGCTCGACGTCGGTACCGGCAGCGGCGCGATCGCCTGCACCATTGCCGCGGAAACCAATGCGTTCGTCGATGGTACCGACCTTTCGGCCAAGCGCCATCGACGTCGCAACGGAGAATGCGCGCCGTCTCGACGTCTCGAGCCGTTGCCGTTTCTACGAGGGAAATCTCATCGAGCCGGTCTCCACGGAACGCTATGATGTGATCGTCGCAAATCTGCCCTACGTTCCAACGAGCGATCTTCCGAAGCCGCCCGATCCCGCGTCCTTCGAACCGCGGATCGCCCTCGACGGCGGCCCCACCGGCCTACGCCTCTACGAAGAGCTCCTGCCCGAGCTTCCTTCGATAATGAACCCCGGCGCACTGATATTGCTCGAGTGCGCTTCACCAACGATACGCCAACTAACCAAACTCGCGCGCTCGACCTTCCAGACTTCGTCATCGAAGGGTGCACCGATTACGCCGGCCTCCCCCGTTACGTGAAAGCGCTCGATCGACGGTCCGAGGGCCGCGCATGCGGGTAAGGGCCTCTCCATTCGGGTGGTATATCCCCCGGTTCTGGGGACGCTTGGCGAGCGCATCACGCGCTCGCCGACGCTCGATTCTCGGCCCTCTCGCCATCCATGGCGCGGGCCGATTCAGGCGCCCCGTCACCGGGATGTACCACCCGAATGGAGAGCGCAATAAAGCCCCACCCCAGGTAACCTAGCGAGGCGCGCAGAACAAAAACGACCCGAGATGGCGAAGTATATCTTCTTCACCGGGGGCGTCGTGAGTTCGCTCGGCAAGGGCATCACTGCCGCATCGCTCGGCAGGCTTTTAAAAGCCCGCGGCTCGAGCGTTTCGATCCAGAAGCTCGATCCCTACATCAACGTCGACGCAGGCACGATGAATCCGTACCAGCACGGCGAGGTTTTCGTAACAGAGGACGGCGCCGAGACCGATCTCGATCTCGGACATTACGAGCGTTTCATCGACGAGAATCTTCAGCGCGCAAACAACGTTACGACGGGTCAGATTTACAACTCGGTGATCGAGAAAGAGCGCCGCGGCGAGTACCTCGGCGCGACCGTTCAGGTGATTCCTCATATCACGAACGAGATCAAGGCCCACATCAAGCGCGTTGCCGAAGCGAGCCATGCCGAAGTCTGCATCGTCGAGGTCGGGGGACCGTCGGCGACATCGAGTCGCTGCCGTTTCTCGAAGCGATCCGTCAGATGCGTTATGACGTGGGCGACGAGAACGTCATGTACGTCCATCTCACGCTCGTGCCGCATTTGGGCGCCGCCGACGAGCTCAAGACCAAGCCGACGCAGCACTCGGTTCGCGAGCTGCGTGGCATCGGAATTTCGCCCGATGCGATCGTCTGCCGCACGCAATCGTCGCTGCCGATGCCCCGCGAGCTCAAGGAGAAGATCGCGCTCTTCTGCGACGTGCCGCCGAGTGCGGTCGTGCAGAATAGCGACGCCGCAACCATTTATCAGGTTCCGCTCAACCTCGAAACCGAGGGCTTGGCGCAGGCCGCGGTCCGCAAGTTAAAGCTTCCCGCGGCGGCGCCGACGCTCGACGATTGGGTAGCGATCGCTGAGCGCTTGCTCCACCCGCGGCGCCGCGTAACCATCGCGCTGGTCGGAAAATACGTCGAACTCAAAGATGCCTACATTTCGATCAACGAGGCGCTCGCGCATGCCGGAGTCTTCCATCATGCTGCGGTCGAGATCCAGCGCATCGATTCGGAGCTGGTCGAGAACGAAGGCGTCGCCGTGCTGCGTGGTGCGCATGGTGTTCTCGTGGCTCCCGGCTTTGGTGCGAGAGGTGTCAAGGGCAAGCTACGAGCCATTGCGCACGTGCGGGAAAGAAAAATTCCTTTCTTGGGCATCTGCTACGGCATGCAGCTCGCGTGCGTAGAGTTCGCGCGCAACGTCTGCGGTCTGCCCGACGCAATGACGAGCGAAGTCGACGAGACGAGTGCCGATCCCGTCATCGACTTCATGCCCGATCAGCGAAACCTCGAGATTCTCGGCGGCACGATGCGTTTGGGGACGTACGCTTGCACGCTCGAGCCCGGAAGCCTCGCGGCTCGCGCGTACGGTGAGCTCGAGATCACCGAGCGCCATCGCCATCGTTACGAGTTCAACAACCGTTATCGGCCGATCTTCGAAGAGCATGGCATGCGATTCACCGGCCATCATTCCGTCGATAAGACGCGCTTAGTGGAAGTTATCGAGCTGCAGGCAGACCTTCATCCCTGGTTCGTCGCGACGCAGGCGCACCCCGAGTTCAAGTCGCGCCCGAACCGGCCGGCCCCGCTCTATCGAGATTTCATCGCTGCAGCATTGATGCACGAAGAGCGGATCGACGGCCGTGCCGGTGTTGCCGAGGGCGCGTCCTGGACTCAAGTTTAATCACCGCAGTCGTTCTGACGAGCGACGAAGAGCGCAATCTGCCGCGTGCCCTCACGAGTCTCCCTCGCGGGATCAACATCTTCGTTCTGGATGCGGGCTCCCGCGACCATACCGTACAGTTTGCGCGTGCGGCGGGCGCGCGCGTCGAGCAGCGCGAGTGGACGGACTTCGTCGACGCACGCCGGCACGCACTATCGCAGGTCGAAACACCGTGGGTGTTGATGATCGATGCCGATGAGGCGCTCGACGACGTGCTTTGCGAGGCGATCGTCAGCGCTTCGCCCGACGCGCAAGCGTATCGGCTCAGGCGCACGACGTACTTTTGCGGTAAGCCGATGCGAATCTGGCGCAACGAGCCGCTGATCCGCCTCTTCCGCAAGGGGCACGTGCGCCTCGAAGCGCACCCCGCCGCCGCGCAAAGCGCTCCCCTTCACGAAGGTTGGTCGTCCGACGGCCCCGTTCGCGGAACTGCCCGGAACGCTGTTGCACTACTCGTATCCCGACGTCGCGACATATCGCGCGAAATACGATCGGTACACATCGCTCGAAGCAGCGAACATGCGGCGTTCGCTCGCTGGTTTGCTGAAGGCTAGCGCAGAAAGCGTCGCACGCTTGGTGTGGTTGCTCCTCGCGCGCGGGGCCTTGCTGGATGGTCCGCGCGGCTGGTACGTCGCGTATCGCTCCGCGAGCTATTCGGCAGTAGCGGCGCGTAAAGCGCTTTTCGGGTGAGTGCGCTCCCAGTCGGCGTGCCGCGCATCGGCGCTCGACGCGCGTTTGACGCGGCAGTTGTCGGCAGGAATGCAGACGTACGTTCGGGAGCTCGTCGCGCGTCTGCCCCACGTCGCGCCGGAGTTCGCGTACGCGACCTTCACGCAGGGCGCGAACTTCGATTGGAGCGAGCAAGTTGCGCTGCCGCGCGCGATTGCGCGATGCGCAGCTCGACGTCATCCATTTCCTCTCGCAATACGTGCCCGGTGCTGCTGCCGCGCACGTTCGTCGTCACGATTCACGATCTGATACACCTGCGATTCTCGCAGTATTTCAAGGCAAAGGTTCGGACCGTACTATGCGACGGTCGTCCGCTACGCATGTTCGCGCGCCGCACGCGTCATTACCGACGATCCGCGCACCCTCGAGGATCTGGAAAAATTTCTGGGAGTAAAACGCGCGAAAGTGCGGGTGGTACCGCTGGGCGTGAGCGAGCGTTACTTTGCGCCAATCGAGCCCTATCGCTCGCGAGCGTCCGTACCTGCTCTACGTCGGCAACCATCGCCGGCACAAGGACTTGCCGACGCTCTTTGAGGCATGGTCGCACTTGCCGGCGCCGGCGACCCTCGATCTGTACCTGACAGGACCGGATGATTTCGGCGGCGAGCTCCAACGCCGCAGCAGTCTCCCACGCCGAATCGTCGCCCTTGGCAGACGTTTCGACGGAGCAACTCATCGCTTATTATGCAGGAGCGCAAGCGCTCGTGCAGCCGGCATGGCGCGAAGGCTTTGGTCTGCCGATGCTGGAGGCCATGGCGGCCGGCTGTCCGGTGATCGCCTGCGACGAGGCGGTGCCGGCACCGCTGGAGCGCGCCGCACTGACGTTTCGGCCCGGCAATGTCACCGAATTGCGTGCAAAGCTGGAGCTGCTCTCGAGCGATGAAGGGCTGCGACTGCGGGCAATTAACCTTGGCCGTGAAGCCGCACGCGAGCTGACGTGGGACCGCTGCGCGCGGGCCACGGCAGACGTCTATCGGGAGGTGTTGGAGAAGGTGTGAAGTCCCTACTGCTGGTCCTTGCAATCGCGCTGCTTGGCGCCGCGCCGCCGGGGCGCCCAATTGCGATCGTTATCAACGGGAATCCGCTCTCGCTCGAGCCGCCGCCACGCTTTTCCCAGAACGTGCTTTTCGTTCCGGTGCGCCGCACGATCGAGGCGCTGGGCTTGCCGTTCGAGCGCACCGGAAATCGAATCACGACGCAGATCGGGTCGCGGTCGGTAACACTCACGCTGGGCAGCCGAATCGCTTTGATCGATCGTGAC
Organism: Vulcanimicrobiota bacterium; assembly: GCA_963815165.1. GTDB lineage: Bacteria > Vulcanimicrobiota > Vulcanimicrobiia > Vulcanimicrobiales > Vulcanimicrobiaceae > Cybelea. The sequence goes on along the minus strand of CAWFFL010000001.1, from coordinate 106,205 downwards.
GAGCTCATGCTGGAAGCGCCGCCATTCGAGGTCAAGAACGTGCTGTACGCGCCGCTGCGCTACTTTACGGACGCGCTCGGCGCCCAAGCGAGTTTCGATCGCCGTTCCAACACGGTGACGATCGTCGCACAGCTCGTCGGGCGCTCGACGAACGGCCTAGTCCAGACCGGTAACGGTTATCAACGCTTTGGCACGGTGGCCGCCGTCGATGTGCTCTCGGACCCGCCGACGATCGCGCTGCAATACAACGGCGGCGTGCGAATCGTTCGCGTTGCGCCGAACGCAACGATCGATATGCTGGATGTGAACGTGGACGTAACCTCACCGGGTGAGCTTGGCGACGTGCGTCCGGGAGATTTTGCCCGGATCGAGATGCGCAAAGACGGACGCGTCGAGCGAGTCGTCGACGAGTACGGTTCGCGCAACGGTCACATCGTCGCCGTAGGCGGCAACCAGTTCGTGCTCGACGACGGACAAGTCATCGCCGCCGGGCGAATGACGGAGATTTCGCTCAACGGCAAGGCGGCATCGTTCGACGGGCTTCGTCCCGAGGACGAAGTCACCGTTCGCTATAACGTCGAGAGCAACGAAGTGCGCGAGATTTTGGCGAGCCGCAGCATAGCCACCGCTGCGGCGAGCGCGACCGCCGGCGTCCAAATCGCCGGCGTCGAAAGCGACGCCACCCACCCGCTGCGTCCCGGGCAAACGATCCACGTGACGATGCGAGGGACGCCCGGCGGATCGGCGAGCTTCGACATCGGCTCCGACGTCGTGGGACAAACGATGCAGCAGCGGGCGCCGGGAGTCTACGTCGGCGATTATACGATTCCGCGCGGCGCGAACTTCGACGACGTCGCGCTGATCGGCCGGCTGGCAATCGGCAATGCGACCGCGCAAGCGCCGGCGCCGCAGACGGTCTCGGCATCGAGTATCGGTCCGGGCATCGCCGATTTCGCTCCCGATGCAGGCTCCACGATCAACACCACTCGTCCGGCAGTCTATGCGAGCTTTGCCGCCGATGCGGTGCCCGTCAATCCGTCGAGCGCGCTGCTTTGGATTGACGGACGCGACGTCACGTCGGAATGCCTGCGAACGGCGGAGTTCATCCAATATCTGCCGTCGTACAGCTATCCCGACGGCCCGGTGCGTGTAACGGTTCGCGTCGCGGATCAGGCCGGCAATATTACAACGAGGTCGTGGACTTTCACCATAAGGACGCATTAACGGTGGAGTGCATCTTCTGCAAGATCGGGGCTCGAGAGATAGCGGCGAAAGAAGTCTATCGCGACGACGACGTCGTGGCCATCGAAGATCTCAATCCACAGGCTCCGGTGCATCTGCTGGTCATGCCGATCCAACATCACGCAACCATCGTCGATGCCGGCGCAGCGGAAGGACTCGTCGGAAAGCTAACGGCCGTCGCGTCGAGCTTGGGAAACGCACGCGGCAGAGATGGATTCCGCTTGGTCGTTAATACCGGTCCGCAGGGTGGACAGACCGTCGGACACGTGCACGTTCACGTGCTCGCCGGGCGGCCCATGACCTGGCCCCCGGGATAGTTGTCTCGGAGGGGCGATTTGACCCGAAGCCGCGCGCTATGCTACTGTTTGCCAAGGCCCCAAAAGGGCCTAATTTTCGTGCTTCAAATCTTGTTATCCTGAGCCGATCGAACTGCCGCGTCATCCTACAGCGGAGCGTTGCAAACGAGGAATCGAAGGGCGAGGGGGCGCCGAAAGGGGGGTCGTCGATAAATGGAAGTTCGTATCGCACCGGGCGAAACGATTGAAAGCGCGCTGCGCCGCTTTAAGAAGGCCACCCAAAAGGCCGGCATTCTAGCCGAGGCGCGCAAGCACGAGCATTACGAAAAGCCGAGCGTTCGGCGCAAGAAGAAATCTGCCGCAGCTCGCAAGCGCCGCGCTTAAGGCGCATGGGTTCACTCAAAGATCGCATCGCCTCGGATCTCAAAGAGGCGATGCGCGCGCGCGACCAGCTTCGTCTGGACACACTGCGCTCCGCACTCTCCGGCTTCACCTATAAGCGAACGGAGAGCGGCCGCGACCTATCGGAGGCCGACGAGATGGATGTGGTGCGCCGATTGGTCAAGCAGCGCGGCGATTCGCTCGCGGAGTACGACAAGGCCGGGCGCGCCGACCTAGCCGACAAAGAACGCGCCGAGCGCGAGATCTTGCTCGCCTATCTGCCGCCGCAACGATCGGCCGCAGAGATCCGCGAGATCGTGCAAAGCGTTCTCGCCGAATTGCCGCCGGAGTCGCGCAACGCCGGCTCCGTCATGAAGGTCGTCATGCCGGCGCTCAAAGGACAAGCCGATGGCAATCTCGTGCGCCAAATCGTCACCGAACTGCTCGCGGCGTCATCCTAAGGGGCCGTAACTTCCGGGCCGCGGCAAAGGTAGCAAACACCATGAGGGAACTCAGGGTACGTTCCTGGCTCTGGTGCGGACTGCTGCTTTTCGGAGTAACGGGCCTTGCCGGCGCTTCGACGACGCTCAGCGCAGCGATGGGCCGCCCGGTCGTGGTCATACCGATCGAGGGGACCGTCGACGCCGGAATGCGCGCATTTGGTCGAGCGATCGGTCGACGAGGCGAATCGCGCAGCACGCACAAGCGATCGTCCTCGACGTCAACAGCCCCGGCGGCCTCGTCGACGCGGCGTTTCGTATTCGCGACGCGCTCTTTTCGGCGCAGGAACCGGTCTACGCATATGTCGGCGAACGCGCGTATTCAGCGGCGGCACTCATCACGCTGACGGCTAACCGCATCATTATGGCGCCGGGTGCGTCGATTGGTGCAGCCGAGCCCATACCGGCGACCGTCAAAACCATTTCCGCCCTGCGCGCCGAATTCGAATCGACGGCCGAGCGCACGCATCGCGATTCGCATATTGCGGGCGCAATGGTCGACAAGAACGTCGATCTTCCGCAATATAAACGATCCGGAGCAATCCTTACACTGAATACGGAAGATGCGGTGCGCTCGGGAATCGCTACGGGAACCGCGCCGACACTGGACGCCGCACTCGCACAACTTCATTTAGGCGACGCGCCGCGAATCGCGGAATCCTTTTCGTGGGCCGAAGCAGTTGCGCGATTCGCGACCGATCCCGTTGTCAGCGGGCTTCTGCTCACGATCGGCATGTTGGGTCTGCTCATCGAAATGCAGACGATGCACGGGATCGCCGGCGTCATCGGGATTGGCGCGCTGGCACTCTTCTTTGGAAGCCACGTCTATGCCGGTTTCTCCAACGGATTCGTGGCGGTGCTCGCGATTTTCGGCCTGCTCGGAATCCTTTGGGAACTTCACGTCGTGCCCGGCCACGGGGTTCCGGGAATCCTTGGTGCCGTAGCGCTCTTGCTCGCCGTGCTCTTTGCCTTCGGCATGCCGTTTTTCTTCGTCGGCATCGAGACGCTTGCGACGGCGATCATTCTTACGGTTATCGGATTCACGCTCGCCGTTCGCGCAGTGCCGCAGAATGCGTGGGCGCATCGGCTCGCCCTTGTGGCCGCGCAGGGGCCCGACTACGTCGCAAGCCGCGATTACCGCAATCTTCACGGTTGCACAGGCACCGCCGTGAGTTACCTTCGTCCGGCCGGCATCGCCTCGATTGAAGGCCGGCGCATCGACGTCCTCACCGAGGGCGAGTTCATCGCTGCGGGAACACCGATCCGCGTCGCGCGCGTCGAAGGCGCCCGCGTCTTCGTCGAGCCCGTCGACTACATAGGAGAGAACATGATTGCCGTCAGCGGCGCCATCGTAATCCTTATCGTCGTCATCTTATTCTTTGCGTTCCTCTACTATTTCCCGATCGGAATGTGGATTCGAACGATCGCGGCAGGGGTGCCTCTCGGCATCATCGCGCTCGTGCGAATGCGTTTGATAGGGATCCCACCGGGCGTAATCGTGACGAATTACGTGCGCGCGCGCAAGGCCGGCCTCGATTTGACGGTTGACCAAATGCAGTCGCACTATCTCGCGGGCGGCAACGTCGAGAACGTGACGCTTGCGATGATCGCCGCGCAGCGCGCGCAGATTCCGTTGCCGTGGCAGCGCGCCGCAGCGATCGATTTGGCCGGCCGCAACGTCGTCGAGGCGCTTCAGATGTTCGTGAATCCTAAGGTTATCGAGACGCCGTTCTTTCAGGGTGTCGCACAGAACGGCATCCAGCTCAACGTTAAAGCGCGCATCACGGTGCGCAGCGATCTCGACCGCTATGTCGGCGGCGCGGGCGAGCCGACGATCGTCGCGCGCGTCGGCGAGGGAGTCGTCTCCGCGGTTGGCGCCGCTCAAGACCACAAGGAAGTCTTGGAATATCCCGACCGTATCAGCAAGATGGTTCTCGCCAAAGGCCTCGACGCCGGTACGGCGTTCGAGATCGTTTCCATCGACATCGCTGACGTCGACGTCGGCAAAAATATTGGCGCGGAACTTCAGACGAGTCAAGCCGAAGCCGACCGCCGCATCGCCCAGGCGAAAGCTGCTGAGCGGCAATACGCAGCGCTAGCTTCCGAGCAGGAACAGAAGGCGCAGACGCAAGCGATGCGCGCAAAGGTCGTGGAAGCCGAAGCGGCGATACCGCAGGCGATCGCGCAGGCCTTCATGCACGGCAATCTCGGCGTCATGGATTACTATCGGCTGAGAAACGTTCAAGCTGACACCGAGATGCGATCTTCGATCGGAGCATCGACCGAAGCGACCGCGGAGCCGCAGCCGCCGCTCCCATCGCCGCCACCACCCCCGAAATAAACGCGCGTGCGCGACGTCGGCTTTCTCGTCTGGATCATCCTGCTCTTCGTCGGTGTAATCGGCAGCGTCGTTTCCAGCGTCCGAAAGCAGTCTCAGCAAGCGAGCCAACAACGTACGGCCGGCGCGCAGACACCCACGCAGAAGCCGTCGAATTGGGCGCCCACGCGTTGGACGCCCAAGCCGGTGCCGGCACCGCTAACGCCGGCACAGGCACCGCTAACGCCGGCGAGGACGCGTCCGCGCCCGCCGACGCCGGCGAAAGCGCCGCCGACGCGCGCAGCCATCGTCGAGCACCACACGACGACCGAGCATCGCGCACGCCGCGCCCCAGCGCTCTTTGGCAACGGGAACAGCCTCGTCCGGGCGGTGATCGCTGCGGAAGTACTCGGCAAGCCTCGAGGCTTGGCCGACGAATATCCCTTTCGTTGACCGCGCAACGATCGATCGATCTCGGCGAGCTTTCCGACCGTGTCCGCCTCTTCGGAGAGTACGATCGCAACCTTTCAGCAATCGAATGCTCGCTCGACGTCGCCGTCCACGCGGACGGCGATCGGCTGCTGCTCGCGGGTGACGACGCCGCAGTCGCGCGGGCGGAGAATGTCGTGCGGCGCGTCCTCGCCGCTGCGGTGGATGGCGCCCACGTCACCCCCGACGACGTAGCGCTGGCGCTTCGCGATGCCGGCACAGATACCGGGGTAGAACACGCTCGGCCGTTGCCGGCTACGCTCCTGCGAAGCTATCGCGGACGTGAAATCCGGCCCCGCACGCCGGGCCAACGCCGCTTCGTACGTTCGATCGAGGAAACAACGCTGACGTTCGGCATCGGCCCTGCAGGCACGGGAAAAACCTATCTCGCCGTAGTGATGGCGGTTCGCGCACTCAAGCGCCACGACGTCTCGCGGGTAGTCCTTTCGCGGCCGGCAGTCGAGGCGGGCGAACGGCTCGGATTTCTTCCCGGCGATCTGCGGGAAAAGTTCGATCCCTACATGCGTCCGCTCTTCGATGCGCTCGGCGAGATGCTCGAGGATTCGCAAGTCACTAAGTACATGGAGCGCGGGACCCTCGAAGTGGCGCCGCTGGCCTTCATGCGGGGCCGAACGCTGGCGGACTCCTTTGTAATTCTCGACGAGGCGCAGAATGCGACCGACGATCAGCTCAAGATGTTTCTGACGCGTCTCGGCAGCGGGTCGAAGATGGTCGTTACGGGCGACGTAACGCAGATCGACTTGCCCGCCGGCCAGCGCAGCGGTCTGCGTGCCGCCGCGCTTCGCCTCAACGACATCGAGGACGTCGGGGTCGTCGAACTCGACGAGAGCGACGTCGTGCGCCATCCCCTCGTGGCACGGATCGTTCGCGCCTATGCCTCGCCGACGCCGTGATTTACTACCGAAACGACGTACGGCGAAGCGGCGTCGATGGGCGCGCGCTGGTATCCACGGCGCGGAGGCTTCTCGACGCGGTCGGGGAGGCGGGGTCGGCGCTTTCGCTTTCACTGGTCGGCGACGCGGCGATTCGGGCGCTCAACCATCAGTATCGCGGAAAGGACACGGCAACGGATGTGCTGAGCTTTCCGCTCGATGACACTCGCGGCGGAGGTCGCGAGCATCTCCTGGGCGACGTCGTGATCTCCGTCGATACGGCCCGACGTCAGGCCGCCGATTATGATGCACCGCTTCAACGCGAGCTCTATCGTCTGCTCATCCACGGGTTGCTCCATCTCAAAGGCCACGACCACGAGCGAGCCGGCGAGCGGCGCACGATGGAGCGTGAGGAGCGGCGCCTCGCACAGGCAATTGCACTTCCGTGGCCGTACGCGATGAGCCGCTGATGCACCACCCGCGCCAAGGTGAGCCGCACTATCTCCCGATCGAACGGAGCCGGTTCTTACGGTCATTCCACCACGCGTTTGAGGGCATCATTTACGCGACGCGCAGCGAGGCCAACATGCGCGTCCACTTTCTCATAGCGGCGCTGGTTTTGCTGGCGACGCTCATTCTGCGCCTCGACCGTCTCTACGTCGTTGCGACCATTGGGCTGATCGCCCTCGTGCTCAGCTTGGAGCTGATGAATACGGCGATCGAGGCAATCGTCGATCTGCTCACCGTTACGCACCATCCGCTCGCAAAGAACGCCAAGGATGCAGCCGCCGGTGCCGTTTTGATTGCGGCGGTCGGCGCCGCGCTCGGCGGCTATCTGATCTTCTACCAGGGAATCATCAGCGGCGGAACGCGCGTCTTCGCGGCGGTGCAAGCGGTGCCGGCCAACGTCGCGCTCATTGCGCTGGCCGTCGTGGCGATCGCAACGATTTTCGCCAAGGCCTGGGTTGGCCGAGGCTCGGCATTGCAAGGCGGTGCCGTCTCCGGGCACGCGGCGCTTGCATTCGCCGTCGCCACGATGCTCGCGTTCTTTTACCAAAAGCCGCTCGCCGCGATCTTGGCCTACTTTGCAGCCTTTCTGGTGGCGCAGAGCCGCGTCGAGGCGCGCATCCACCGGCCCTTCGAGGTATTCTGGGGTGCGGTGCTTGGTACGCTCGTCGCCCTGGCAATCTACGTGCTGGTGCGACCTCACGTTATGCTATAATGGCGCCGATTTGAACACGGACCCCGCCCCGAGTAGCCCGCAAGGCCTGCCGTACCAGATCGTCGCGCTCGTCGTGCTCGTCCTGCTGGCGGCCTTCTTTGCGGCCGCTGAGTCCGCGCTCGTTTCCATCTCCCGCCTGCGAGCGCGAGCGATCGCCGAGCGGCGCGTGCGCGGAGGGAGCAGCCTTCAGGAGCTCGTCGAAGACAAGACCCGTTTTCTCACGGCAATTTTGGTCGGCAACACGATCGTGCTGCTCGCCGCCGATTCGCTTGCGACGTACATCGCGATATCCTTGGGAGTTCCATCAGGCGCCATTCTCTCCACGATCGTCATGACCGTAATCTTTCTGCTCTTCGGCGAGATCGTGCCCAAGACGGTCGCCACCGGCGACGCCGAGCGCTGGGCGCTCAAACTCGCGCTGCCGACGCGCTGGGCCGCATTCATCCTGACGCCGATCGCGCGCTCGTTTCAGGTGGTCACCGATCTCATCCTTCGCGCGTTCGGCATCAAAGGCGCACACCGGCCATACGTTACCGAGGAAGATATTCGCGTGCTCATCAACGTCGGGGCGGAGCAACGCGTTATCGAGGAACAGGAGCGCGAGCTCATACACTCGGTGATGGAGTTCGGCGATACGATCGTGCGCGAGGTGATGAAGCCGCGCCCCGAAATGATTGCCGTCTCGATCGACGATTCGCCGCGTCGCGTACTCGACGTCGTGATCGCGGAAGGCTACTCGAAGCTGCCGGTCTACCAGGAGTCCAAGGACGACATCGTCGGCGTCATCCACGACCGCGAGCTGCTGGTGGCGCTCGCAAACGGCTCGCTCGCGCATGCCAGCGTGCGCACGCTGATGCGGACGGCGGTCCACGTTCCTGAGACGAAGAAGATCGCAGACCTCCTGCGCGAGATGCAGCGCGATAAATTCTCCCTGGCGATCGTCGTGGACGAATACGGCGGCACCGCGGGACTCGTCACGATGGAAGATCTCCTCGAAGAGATCGTCGGAGAAATCCGCGACGAGCACGATGTCGACGAGCAAGAGCCGATCGCCGTCGTTAGCGAGCTCGAAGCGGTCGTCGAAGCCGGCACGAACATCGAGGACGTTAACGCACGGCTCGGCACCGAGTTGCCGACCGAAGATTTCGAAACGATCGGCGGGTACACCGTCGGCCTCTTTGGGCGGCTGCCGAAGGAAGGCGAAGAAATCGAAGGCGCCAATCACGTACGCTTGCGCGTTGATCGAACGCGCGGCCGGCGAATCCTCGCGGTGCGCATTTACACCAACGGCAGCATTCAACAAACCGAGGAATCGGAAGGCGCCGACGCAGCCACGCGCCTATAAGACACGAGGCGTCGTACTGCGGGCACGTCAGCTCGGCGAAGCCGATCGGATCGTGACGCTCTTCACGCTTGAGCGCGGCAAACTCGACGGCGTGGCCAAAGGCGTTCGCCGCCCGCGCAGTCACTTCGCCGGCCGTCTGGAGTCTTTCAACGAATGCGATTTTCTGATGCATCGCGGTCGCTCGCTGGAGGTCATTGTTTCTGCCGAAATCGTCTACGCGCCGTGGTCGCGGCTCGTCGAGCCTGACCGCTATGCCGTCGCCGCGGTCGTCTCGGAACTGATCGACGCATTCTGCGAACCCGATCTCGCTTTACCCGAGGTCTACGCGATGCTCGTGGGGGCCATCGCCGCCATTGCCAGTGCGCCGTTGCCGCGCGCCATTCTGCCGCGCTTTTCGCTACGACTGCTCGAGATGCTCGGTTTAGCGCCTCCGCTGACGACCTGCGTGCGGTGCGGCGAACCCCTGCCGGCCGGCGCGGCGTGGCTCGATGCTCAAGCGGGCGGATTGGCCGGGCGTGACTGCCTGGAGCGCGGGCGCGATATGCCCGAACTCGACGAGCACGACCGCGCGAGTCTCGAGGCCCTCGCACGGCCCAAAGGCAGCGCCAGTGCCGCCCTTGCCGCCACGCCGCGCGCGGCGGCTGCGATCGACGAGCTTGTGGCGCACCATTTGGGGAAACGACCAAAAGCAACCACGCAACTCGGCAGCCTCGGAGTGTAGGCGCTTGCTGATGGCGCTCGACGTCGGCAGCAAGCGTATCGGCGTCGCGATCGCCGATCCAAGCGGCAGCTTTGCGTTGCCGGTCGCGACGATCGAACGGTGCAACCGCCGCGACGACCTAGCGTCGATCGAACGCTATCTCGACTCCTACGGCGTGAAGGAACTCGTCGTCGGCGATCCGATCACGCTGCAAGGCGAGCGCGGCATCGCCGCCGCCGCGATCGACCAGTTCGTCGAGCGCCTCCGCGAAATTTTCAAGGGTCCGATTCATCGCGTCGACGAGCGCATGACGACCGCTCAGGCGACAAAGAGCCTTATTGCGGCCGATCTTTCGCGGGCGAAACGCCGCCACGTCGTCGATGCGATGGCGGCCGCGCTGATACTGGAAACGTTTCTCACGCGCCGGCGCAACGAGCCCGCGCGATGAAAGCGCTTCGCTACGCCGGCTTCGCTGCGCTGGCAACGCTGCTGCTCGCCGGTGCCGCCGCCGGCTCGCTCGCCTACGCGATCTATGGCGACCGTTCGCATCCGGTGACCCCAAGCCAAATCATCGTTGCGCGGGGCTCCTCTTTTGCGGAGGTAACGCGCGAACTGGCGGCCGGCGGAGTGATCGCCAACGTGCTGACGTTTCGAATTCTCGCGCATCTGCGCGGCGAAGAAGCGGCGGTGCGCGCCGGAGAGTACCGCTTTACGCCGCACCTCAATCAGAGTCAGGTGCTTGAGGCGCTCGTTACCGGGGGCGCACAAGTCGCTACCTGGGTCGCTATTCCCGAGGGATTTACCGTGGCCGAGATCGCGCAACGGCTCCAGGATGGGGGGGTCGGCCCGGCACGGTCCTTCTTGAGCGGGTTCATGAGCGAACGGATCGTGGTGGACGGCGTTCGCACGCGCAACCTCGAGGGCTTCCTCTTTCCGAATACGTACTTGGTCCCGCTGGGTGCATCGCCGCAACAAGTCGCTGCGCCGATGATTGCCCAGTTTTTCAAAGAGCTTCCTCGCGATGCGGCGGGGCGAGCGCGAGCCTTGCACGTGACGGTCCCGCAAGGCGTCACGGTCGCTTCGCTCGTCGAGCGGGAGGCGAAGAGCGAAGTCGATCGGCCAAAGATCGCGCAGGTGATCTATAATCGCCTTCGATTGCACATGCCGCTGCAGGTCGATGCTACCATCGAGTACGCATTGCCCGAGCACAAGACGCAGCTCAGCTATGCCGATTTGCGGATCGATTCGCCGTATAACACTTACACCCACGTTGGACTGCCGCCGACGCCGATTGCAAATCCCGGACGACCGTCGCTGGAGGCGGCCTTCCATCCGGCGAAGGGTGACGATCTCTATTACGTCTATTGCGGAAACGACCGTCACGTTTTTTCCAAGACGCTTGCCGAACATCAGGCAAACGTCGCCCGCTGCCTACAATAAACGGAGGTTTCAATGACAACGCCAAATGGTGGGGAAGAGGAGCGCAGAGGTCCGCTCGAGTTGAACGAGGCGCTCACCATCGAAACGAACGCAGGGGATTGGCTGCGCTTTGAAGTGGTCGGGATTCTCGAAGATCCCGAGAACGCCGCCTCGTATGCGGTTCTTCACCATGAAGCAGCGGAGGGCGAGGACGACGAGTTTATCGTCACGGATATCGAGGGTAACCTCGTTGAGGACGATGCGCTCGCCCAGGAGATTCTCGATGACTTTCTCGCCTTTGCAGAGGACGATGACGATCGCGCCGCACATAACGGGGAGTCGAGTTAATTCGCGTCCTTTTTCTTTCAGCTAGCGTCGGCGTCGGTCACGTTTCGGCTGCAAACGCGGTCGCGGGCGCACTGCACGAGATCGATTCGTCGGCGCGGACTTCGATCGTCGACTCCTACGAATATGCCGCGCTGGTCGTTTCGCGGGTCGTTTCGGACGGCTATATCGGCATGGTCAAGACGATCCCGCAGCTCTATCGTTACATTTACCATCGCGCGGAGCGCGCCACCGAGGTCGGACCGTTTCGTACCTGGGCGCATCAATTTACGGCGAGCAATCTTCGCGGGCTCATCGAGCAGGATCGACCCGATGCCGTCGTCTGCACGCACGCTTTTCCGTGTGGGGCCATGGCGGAATACAAGACGCTCTTTAGCGACGCCCCGCCCGTGGTCGCCATCGTGACGGATTTCGCGGTGCACAGCTTTTGGGTCCACGAAAACATCGACGCTTACTGCGTGGCGACCGACGAAATGCGCGAGGCAATCGTCGCCCGTGGCGTTGCGCCCGAGCGAGTTCTGGTCTCCGGCATTCCGGTGCGGCGCGAGTTCGCGACGCGCTCCGAGCCTCGAGGGGCGTTGCGCGAGCGACTCGACCTGCCGCGGGACCGACACGTGGTACTTTTGATGGGCGGCGGTCTAGGAATTGCGCCGGTCGAGCGTATGCTCGCAGCCCTCAAGGGCGTGCGCGCGCCGCTGGCGGCGGTCGTCATTGCGGGTCGGAACGCTCGGATCGGCCGCCGTCTTACACAGACGGCCGAGCGGGTAGAATACCCCGTGCGCGCACTGGGTTTCGTCGACAACGTTTACGACTATATGCATGCCGCCGACGTGCTCGTCACTAAACCCGGGGGGCTGACGACCGCCGAGGCGTTGGTCGCTCGAATTCCGATCGTCCTTTGCAAGCCGTTGCCGGGCCAAGAGGAGCGCAACGCGCGCGTGCTGCTGCAATGCGGTGCTGCCGTTCGCGTGCGGCGCATGGACGAGTTGCCCGAAATGCTCGACATGCTGTTGTCCGATACTGCGCTGCGTGAACGCATGCTCAATTCCGCTGCGCGCATCGCACGGCCAAATGCAGCAGTCGATGCCGCTAAAATGGTTTCGGCTCTCGTTCACGCGCGAAAGGAGGTCTTTGCATGATTCTGCCCTCTCTGCGAACCTATGCCGGCTGGCTGGCGCTCGTGCGGATTCTTACGGGCGTCATCTGGCTAATTCACGCGGTTCCGAAATTTCTCGACGGTCCAGCGTTTTTGCCGCCCAACGGCATGTTTGCCGCGTACCTTGCGCGAGGCGTTGCGACGACGGGCGGTCCCTATCACGATTTCATGGTGAACGTCGTCGTGCCCAACGCCGCGATCTTCGCGGAACTCGTGCGCGTGGGCGAGCTCTTAGTGGGAATCTCCCTGGTGCTGGGCGTCTTTTCGCGCCTGGGCGCATTCTTCGGAGTTCTTTTGCCGCTGAACTATATGGCGGCGCGTGGTGCGATGGGAACGGTGAACGGCTGGGGCTCGCCCGACGCCGTGCTGGCATTGCTTTCGTTCATCAGTCTTATCTTGCCGACAGGTCGCGTCGCCGGATTCGACGCTCTGCGAACGCCGCGTGCCGCTCGCAGGCCCACCGTTGTTGCGGAAGTGGTGCCGGAACGTCCGCTCGACGGTCCGTCGGCGCCGCGACCATAACAATTGTTGACTACGAAATTGCATCGCAGGGCCGGCGAGCCTCCGGAGCAAACCGTGAGCAAACCCGCCGATAACGCGCGCGGGACGTGGAGAGATGGCCGAGCGGCTGAAGGCGGCGGTTTGCTAAACCGTTATACGATGTAAAGTCGTATCGAGGGTTCGAATCCCTCTCTCTCCGAAGCGGTCGCTGCGAGGGAGATGAACCGAAATGAGCATCCGGAGCCTCAAGAGCATCGTCGCCTTTTGCGCGGCTGCATTTATCTTGGCGGCGTGCAATGGCGTCGGTTCGAACACCGGCACGCCGCCGGTAGCGAGCCCTGGCGCGACGCACGGTCACCACCGTTCGGGTAGCTCGAGCCCGATTCAACACGTGGTCCTGATGATTCAGGAGAATCGCAGCTTCAACGACCTATTTGCGACGTTTCCAGGCGCCGACGGGACCACGACCGGTTTTGCCCTGACGAATACGCAGTGCTACCCGCCGATCTATGCGGGACCGCTCGCGCTAACCGAAGAGCCGCTCTTGGTTCCTAAGGATTTAGACCATCGCTGGTACGGGGGGTACCAGACCGCGTTTGACAATGGAAAGATGGACGGGTTCGATACCGTGCCATACTTGAGCGGCACACCGGAGTGCGGCGCGCCTTACCAGTACACCAATCCCGGCGACATTGCGCCCTATTGGACGCTGGCGTCGGAGTATACGCTTGCCGAGCATATGTTCACGACACAAGGCAGCGATAGTTTCACCGCGCATCAAGATTTAATTCGTGGTGGAACGATCGTGGAGCCGAATAAGGCGATGGTCGACATTCCAAGCGATGGCAGCAACTGGTGGGGCTGCGATGCACCCGCCGGAACCAAGACAAATCTCGTCAATAAGGGTGGTGCCAAGTACTACAAGCGAAAAGGCCCGTTCCCGTGCTCGGATAAGTTTAAGTCGAAGTATCCAACGCTGCGCGATCTGCTCGATGCCAAGAGCGTTTCCTGGAAATACTACGTGCCAAGTCCAAAGAACTACATCAACGGCAAGTTGCTGAGCGCGTTCGATGCCATCGCTCCAGTGCGGTGCGGCCCAAGTGGCTCCGCCACCTGCGGGCCTCATTCTAGTCCGGGCCCGGAATGGACGAACAACGTCGTTTCACCCGAAACCCAGATACTCAACGACGTCCAGAGCGGCAATTTGGCGCAAATGTCCTGGGTAATACCGGACGGAAACAACTCCGATCATCCGGACGAAACGTACGACTACGGTCCGCAGTGGATTGCTACCGTCGTCAACGCAATCGGCGAGAGCCAGTATTGGGATTCCACGGCGATCATCATCGTCTGGGACGACTGGGGCGGATTCTACGACAACGAAGGGGGCGCTTTGCCGCTCGTCTACGCGGGACCCGGCGAGCGCGTACCAGCGATCGTCGTTTCGCCCTACGCGAGACCGAGTTACATCTCAACGACCAGCTATCAGTTCGGCAGCATCTTGAAATACGTCGAGAACAACTGGAATCTCGGCTCGCTTCAGACAACGGATAAGACGTCAACCAGCATTATCGATTGCTTCAACTATAGCCAAACGCCGATCCCGTTCCAGCCGATTACGTCGAGCTTGGGAAAGTCGTACTTTATGCACGAAAGGCGCTCGACGCGCGCCCCGGACGACGATTGGTAGATGCGGCCCCTCTTTCGCGTCGTAGCCTTCTGCGCCACCGCGTTTTTGCTGGCGGCCTGCAATAGCGCCGGGTCGAGCTCGGGCGCTCCGCCGGTTGGACGTGCAGTCGCGAACGACGGCCATCACCATTCCGGCAGCGCAAGCCCGATTCAGCACGTCGTCCTGATCGTTCAAGAAAATCGCTCCTTCAACGATTTTTTTGCCACATATCCCGGCGGCGACGGTACGACGACGGGCTACGCCGTAACGAATACATCTTGCAGTCCGCCGATCTACGGCGGCCCCATCGCTCTGGCGGAAATGCCGCTCGTGCTAAGCAAAGACTTGAACCACAGCTACAAGACCGGTTATTCCGCGGCATACGACAACGGCAAGATGGATGGTTTTGACGACGTACCGTTCGGAAGCGGTTATCCCGAGTGCAGCTATCCGTATCAGTATACGAACCCATCCCAGATTCAGCCGTACTGGACCATGGCAGAGCAGTACGCCCTCGCCGAGCACATGTTTACGACGCAGGGGAGCGACAGTTTCACGGCCCACCAAGCCCTTATTCGCGGCGGAACGATCGTCGCGCCGGATGAGGCATTAGTCGATCTTCCCGGCTGTTCGGGACCGAAATGCTTTTGGGGCTGCAATGCTCCAGGCGGGACTCGAACGCATCTAATCAGCAATACCAATGTTTGGGATAAAAAACTCGGGCCGTATCCCTGCTCGAAAAAGTTTAGGTTCAAGAACAAATACGATACGCTCAGAGACCTACTCGACGCAAAGGGTATCTCGTGGACCTACTACGTTCCGCCGAGTAATAGCGTCAACGGCAAGCTCTTGAGCGCGTTTCGGGTTATCTGGCCCGTCTACCACGGTACGGAGTGGAAGACGAACATCTCGTCGCCCGAGACCAACATCTTCAACGATATTTCTGAGGGGACGCTCGCGCAGATGTCCTGGGTGATTCCCGAAGCGAACAATTCCGATCATCCAGGCACCTCGCAGGATAATGGGCCGCAGTGGGTGGCAAGCGTCGTGAACGCGATCGGCGAAAGCTCGTACTGGAACTCTACGGCGATTATCATCGTTTGGGATGACTGGGGCGGCTTCTACGATAATGAGTCGGGAACGCAGACGCAGTTCGGTATCCCGATGACCTATGGCGGTCCGGGCGAACGCGTCCCGGCAATCGTCGTTTCACCCTACGCCAAGCCCGGATACATCTCTACAACGGCGTATCAGTTCGGCAGCATCCTGCATTATATCGAGGATAACTGGAACCTCGGCTATCTCAACACGACCGACGAGAGCTCGGCGAGCATCCTCGACTGCTTCAACTATAGCCAGACGCCGATTACGTTCCAGCCGATTGCATCGAGCTTGGGCGAATCATACTTCATGCACGAGAAGCACTCGTACCAGGCTCCGGACGACGACTGGTAACGGCGCTGCCGCACAAGGAGGCGACGGCGGAGGCAAAAAAGGGTAAAGTGTTAGCCGCCGACGCGCGGTCGTAGCTCAATTGGATAGAGCAACAGGCTACGAACTTGTAGGCTGGGGGTTCGAGTCCCTCCGACCGCGCCATTTCTCCGCGCTACGGCGCGTGCGGCTTGAGAACCAAGATGCCGTCGTGATAGTCGAAGAGCAGATCGAAATTCTTGAGGAAGTCGTAGCCGACGATAATGTTGTCGCCGGTGATTGAGGGCGACGTGCACGCATATGTCCCCTGGTAGTTGATCGGACCTAACGCGATGGAAGAAACAGTCGAGCAGCTTTCGATCTCCGGGCCGCCGACACCCATCACCTCGATGTGGGATTGAAGGTAGCTTTCGACGGCAGTCCCAGAGTCGGGATCGCGTTGCGAAAGGTACATGCCGTTGCTTGCAAGCATTGGGATATGGCGTTTGCTCACCAGTTGCGGCGACATTGCCACGGTGCCCCCGCTTCCTAGATCGAGGACGGCGTTGACCGTGACGCGGCCGTCGATGGTCATCGGTACCACCGGAACTTGATCGCTCAAGTCGACACGCAGTGGAACGCCGGCCGATTGATCGATGCTCGCGGTCGACGGATCCGCGATCGTCATCGTTTTATCACCCGTGTTGAGATGCACGGTGGCGCCCGCCATGAGCGGGAAGCCGATGAGGCCGTCGGCGCGCTCTTCGTCCTCGACGAAGTCGAGGCCGCCCGTCGAAACGATCACATTTGAGAGCGTGTTCCCGCCGATGACGAGTTTATCGACTCGGCGATAGCGCGTCTTGAGCGTATCGGGACCGAAACCGCTCGTTTCGCCGGTGGTAATCGTGGACAGGTGAGCGCGATCGGCAAACGCATTAGTGAGTAGAATATCGAAGGCGCCGGTGTCGAGGATGAATCTTCCAGGAACGCCGTTAACCGTCGCGTTCACAAAGACCGCGTGCGGCTTGACGTCGACGTGGAAGGGCGCTGGATTGGCGAACTCCCACGACGCCTGCTGCGCGGGTGGATGGAAGTCGCTCGGATCGACCGCGGCGTTCGCTTCGAATTTCGTGATTTTGTAATCCGTGACGCCGGTGCGGTACTCGGAAATATAGCGCTTTCCCGGCAGGCCCTCGGCGTAGTTCTTGATCTCATAGGTCGCTTCGTACGAACCTCCGGGGTCGATGACGGCGCGCCGATAGGCACCGGTTTGCGGATCGACGTAAAGATCGATTGCGTCCCCGTTGGGCGGCTGCACGCGAACGACCGAATACGCGGCTCCATCTATAGTTGCTTGGCTTTGCAGCGTACCCGTAAGCTGTGCCGTCGCTTCGTTGAATAGAGCGTACCGGGAGATCTCGAACTTGCGATGATCGCTGTAATCGGGGCGCGTGAAGCCGTTTTCGTCCGACTCCCAAAAGACTTGACCGGTATAACCGGCGTTATAGGTGAGACCCCCGCGTTCGGTCTCCTGGATGCGATAAATCGGACCCGTCTCCACGGTACTCCACGCGCTGACGAGTGCACCGGAAGCGGACGTGCCATGGGTGACGAATCGCATCGTCTTGAAGGTGCCGTCGCCGAACGCCCAGCCGATATACGCAGTGTGTTTTGCAAGCAACGCGGCAGCGGTGTCGTCGGCGCTGGCCGATGCGGGTAAAACGATCCAGCCGGCGATCAAAGCGCCGGCAACGAGCAACGGAATACGCATCAATGCAAGACCTCTACCATCGGAGAGAAATAGCATCACGGAGCCTCCATTTGGAGCGCCCGGGGTACGTTCACCGCGGGCTTTTGAAACCCCGCTTGCTCGCAACGGTTGCCCGCGTGGCGGGGTCCTGCTATACTGCGGTGTCAAATCGGCTTGCGCCGATGCCGCGGCTCGGTAGCTCAGTGGTAGAGCAGGGGACTCATAAGCCCTTGGTCGTAGGTTCGAGTCCTACCCGAGCCACATACGAACAAAGGCCAGGTGGTTTCTCATGTCGACGATTCCGTGCGATTTCTGCCCACATCCGGTCGATCGCGGCCAGATGGAGGAGATCGAGATATCGCACTACGTGCCGGACAGCTCCGGTGAAGACCTTGCATATGCCCGCACGTATTTCTTCGGTCATCCCGATTGCGTGCGTAAATTTTACCGCACGCTTGTCGACCATAAGCTCGATCTATTCAAGCACATTCCGAGCGCCGGATCGCCGCCGGACGCGGCCCGTTGACGATCGCCGCTTTTCGCGCGCCCGTAGCGTAGCTGGATAACGCACAGCCCTCCGAAGGCTGGGATCGGGGGTTCGAATCCCTCCGGGCGCGCATTCTTGGGTAACTACCGTGAACGATGACGAACGCTACGTCAGTCGAGCGATCGAGCTGGCCGCCGAAGCGCGGCACGCGGGCGACGTTCCGATCGGCGCAGTTTTGATAAGCAGCGATCTCGCAATAGAAGCGAAGAACGAGAAGGAAGCGCGTAACGACCCCACGGCTCACGCGGAGATGCTCGTCCTTCAAGAAGCTTCGCGGCGCCTAGGGAAGTGGCGCCTCTCTGACGCTACGCTCTACGTCACGAAAGAACCCTGCATCATGTGCGCCGGCGCAATCATCGCCGCGCGAATCAAACGGCTCGTTTATGGCGCGCGAGATCCCAAAGGAGGGGCGGACGGCGGCGCCTTCGACATCTTGCGATCCCCGAAGACGAATCACCGGCTCGAAGTAACCTCCGGCGTGTTGGAGTCGGAAACCGCCGAGCAGCTTGCGCGCTTTTTCAGCGAGCGGCGTGCGAGCAGTTAAGAAGGTATAAGCGCCGCCTCGTCCCAATCCACGGCCTCGGAGAGGTGGTCGAGTGGTTGAAGGCACCCGCCTCGAAAGCGGGCGAACGTTAACAGCGTTCCGTGAGTTCGAATCTCACCCTCTCCGGATTTACCTTTGCCCTGTGAGGTAGCGACGGACGATTACGCTGCCCGCGGGAGTTCTACGATGAAGCGGGAGCCGTGGGGGCCGGTGTCGAGCGAGATCGTGCCGTGCGCGCGTTCGACGGCGCGTTTGACGATGGCGAGGCCGAGACCCGAGCCCGGCACGTCGCGTTGCGTGCCGCGATAGAAACGATCGAAGACGCGCGCGACGTCGGTAGAAGGAATGCCTGGTCCTTGGTCGGCGACTTCAATGAGCGCGCGTGCGTTTTGCGAATGCACGCGCACCGCGATTTCTCCAAGTCCGTACTTCACGGCGTTGTCGGTGAGATTGGTGACGACGTAGCCCAGTTCGGTCGGATCGATCGCGGCGAGGATTCCGCTTTCAGCGAAAATTGCGAAACGCCGATCGGGATGCGCGTCGGCGATCGGCGCAACCAGATCGGCGACGAGCGTTCCCACGTCGATGGGAATGCTCGAGGGCGTCGCTTCGGGACTCTCCCAGCGCTCGAGCAGGATCAATTTGTCGATGAGCGAGCCCATGATGCGGCTCTGATCGTTCATCGTATCGAGAATGTGCTCGCGATCTTTCGGGCTTTCGAATCCGCCGCGGCGCAAAATGGCGATGAAGCCTTGGACGACCGTCAACGGCGTGCGGAGCTGGTGTCCGGCGTCGGCGATGAACTGGCGCATCGACGCGTTTGCGCGATCCCGTGCGGCAAAAGCGCGCTCCATCTGCTCGATTGCGCCATTGTAGGCAATTGCGAGCGACCCGAGTTCGTGCCGTGAGTCTGCAGCAATCAGCTGCGGCGTCAGATCGCCCGACGCAAAGCGTGCGAGTGCGGCGCCGACATCGTCGAGCGGCCGGAGGGCTTGACGCGTGAGCGCGCGTGCAATGAGGATTCCGCAGACGATCGCCATGACCAGCGCGGCGAGCAGCGGAATCAGAAAGGTTCGAACGGTTGAAACCAGGGTCGCTTCATTGCTTTTGACGATGATGTAGACCGGGCCGACGTGCGCGTAGAGCGATTGAAGACCAAAGGCTGTCGCAAGGCCTACGATGACGCGCGCGAACGGGCCCGATCCGTGCGGATCGCCGGAAAGGTCGCCTCGCGAGCGCACGGTGATGACAGGCCGTGCATCGGCGCGATGCAAGCGGTAGACCGTAACGCGTTCGTCCGAATCCAGGAAGACGATCTCGCCGCCGGTCCCAAGCAGTAATGACGCAGCATATTCACCACTCGCGCGGGCGTTTTGCGGCGTCGATTTAGCCAGTGAGACCTGCAGCTCTCCGAGCGTTCCAGCGAGTTCGTTGGAGAGCGTGCGAACGTAGGCCCCAAAGGCAAAGAGCGCGCCTGCCAGGAGCACCGCCACGAGAACGAGCGAAATCTCGATAGCCGCGAGCGTTTGAATCCGGCGCGCGAGCCGTGTACTCACGCGGGTGTCGCCCGTAACGAGTAGCCGGTCCCGCGCAGGGTCTGAATGAGCTTCACACGCTCGCCGCTGTCGAGCTTTGCGCGCAGGAAAGAAACGTAGGTTTCCACGGTGTTCGGGATGACGTCGCGGTCGATGCCCCAAACGAGATCGAGCAGCTCCGAGCGGCTCAGCACTTTTTCCGCGTTTTCGGCGAAGACGCGCAACAGGTCGAATTCACGCGGCGAAAGCTCGACGCGACGGTTCCCGCGATAGACCGCGCGGCTGACCAGATCGATCGTTAGATCGCCGTATGCAAACGTCTCATGCTCTTCGATGCGAGGACGGCGCAACAACGTCCAAAGACGAGCAACCAGCTCTTCCAGATCGAACGGCTTACCTACGTAATCGTCCGCCCCCGCGGAGAACCCGGCGACCTTCTCGGCGATTTCGGTTCGCGCGGTCAGCATGACGACGGGGGCGGTGGTAAAGCGCCGAATCTCCGGCAGCAGCTCGAATCCGTCGCGGTCGGGCAACATCACGTCGAGCACGATGAGCTCCGGCAGCCAGCTCTGCAACACCGGCAGAGCTGCCGTCCCCTCGGCTACGCTGCGCACGGCAAAGCCGGCCTGCCCAAGGCCGTATTCAAGCAGCTCCCGCAGGGCTCGTTCGTCGTCGACGACCAGCACTCTGGGCTTGGCTGCAGGTGCCGTTCTCAGACTCGCTCCAGGATTCAAAACCCGTCCTTTGGCTACAATCGGACTAGTATGCAACGCAGGGTCGTCCTCTATAGAAGACTTTTCGGGGCGGTCGTCGCGATTCTAGCCGCGGCGGCTTGTGCTGGACGTCCTGCCCCCCGCGCCACGCCCGTCCCATACGTTACGACCACCTTTTCGAGCTATGGCGAAATCGAGCCCGCTCGGCACTTGGCCGGCGTCATCGCACCGTATCAGAACGTCGCGATCCAGAGCACCCTTGCAGAGCCCGCCGATGCCGTCTACGTTCGCGAAGGCGACCGCGTTACCCAAGGCGAGCTCCTGGCGCAGTTCGACACCTCCGACTTGCAGGCCCAGCTTCAGTCCGATCTCGCGACGGCGAACAGCAATCACGCGAACACGGTGCACACGACCTACCAAGGTTCCCTCACGATTTCCCAGGGCGTCGATACCATGCGCACCGACGAGGCGGCGGTTCACCAAGCGCAGCAGACGCTGACGAACGATCAAAAGAACTTGCAGCGAGATCAGAATCTCCTGTCGCAAGGCTACGTTTCGCAGCAAAGCGTCGACTCGCAAGCGACGCTGGTGAAGAACGATCAGCAGGCTCTCAATACCGCTAACGCGACCCTTGCGGGAGCTCGGTCGACGGTCCAGGCGAACGGATCGCTCTCGGGCCCCGGCCTGCAATCGTCGGCGGTGCAGCAATCTGCGGCACAAGAACAAGTCGCACTCGCTCAAGCCGAGCAGGTACGCGTCCAGATCGGCAAAGCAGCGGTGCTCTCGCCGATCGACGGCGTCGTCGTCAACCGAAATATCAATCCGGGCGAATATCCGGGTAATCGCGAGATCTTTACGCTGCAGCAGGTAAATCCGATTTACGCGGTACTCCATGCGTCGAGCGAGCAAGTCGCGCGCATCGAAAGCGGTGCGCCCGCGAGCGTCACCGCTGCGGACGCCGGTGGGAACGAGCGGTTCACCGGTCATGTTACGGGAGTCTTGAACGAGATCAATCCTGGGTCGACCGACTTTCAAGTGAAGATCCTGCTGGCGAACCCGCACCAAACGTTGCGTCCTGGGATGGTCGTTCAGGGCGACATCGCGACCGTTCCGACGCGGGGCATTCGTGTCCCGGTCGCGGCGTTTACCGACGACAATCACGACGCAGTCATGGTCGTTCAGTCGGATGACACGATCAAGACGGTCAAGGTTTCCGAGATCGCAACCGACGGCACGACTTCAGTCATATCCGGCGTTCCCTCCGGAACGCGGATCGTCAGCAACGGTCAGACGAGTCTAGGCGACGGCGAAAAGGTTTCTTATCAACAATGAAGTTTAGCCTGACTCGGCTCTTCATCAAACGCCCGACGTTGGTCTTCGTTATCGTGGCGCTGATGATGTTCGCGGGCATCCTTTCGACCGCGACGATCGTCAAAGAGCTCTATCCCGACATCTCGCAGCCCACCGTCACGATCCAAGTGCAATATAGCGGCGCTTCGGTAACCGAAATGCGCGACAACATCGTGCAACCCATCGAGCAGAACCTCTCCGGCACGGCTGATCTGCAGACGATCAACTCGGTCGTCCAGCAGGGCCAGGCGTCGATTAGTGCGATCTTCGACATCAACTCCGACACTGCCACGGACCTCGCACTGACGAACAAAGCGATCCAAGCGGCGGAGAAATATCTGCCTACGAATCTGACGCCGCCGACGGTGAATCTCTACGATCCGACACAATCGGTCGTCGTCACCCTCGCGCTGTACTCGCAGAAGTTTCGCTCGCGCGCCTCGCGCTCTACGCCACCAACGTGATCGCTCCGGCGCTCGAGCAAGTGCCGGGCATCTCGTTCGTCAACGTCGGCGGCATCGTGACGCCGGCCTACGAAGTCGTGGTCGACCCGGTTCGTCTCGCGGCGGCAAATCTGACGATGAATGACGTCATTAACACGCTGCAAACGGACAACCAGCGCGTTCCCGGCGGCTTCGCATACGAGCCGAATCGGCAAACCACGATCGACGTTCGCGGCGATATCTATGATCTCGATACCGTTCGCAGCCTGGCGATCATTCCCGCAGGCGGAGGTTCTTCGGTCGCGAGCGCGATCGCGAACTCAACGGGCGCGCAAGTTCAGAATTATCAGGGTGGACTCTCGGCACTTGCCGGCGTCATCAATCCCTGGACGGCCTCGAACTCTGTAGTCCGAATCGGCGACGTGGCGACCGTCACGGAAGGCTACGAGCCGCGGCTACAGTACGCGCAGATCAGCGGTCGTCCGGGCCTCTTCATGCAGGTGCAGAAGTCGGCGACCGGCAGCGAGGTCGACGCCTCCAACAACGTGATCCGCGCGCTTCCGCAAGTGGAGCGTCAGTTCCCGGAGATCAAATTTCGCGTCATTCACGTGCAGTCGACGTTCACCCAGCAGCAGATTCAGATCGTGACGCGGACGCTCATGCTGGCGATTCTCCTGACCGGCGTTGCGATGATTTTCTTCCTCCGCTCGTGGCGCAGTGCGATCGTGGTCTGCATCTCTATTCCGACCTCGCTCGCGATCGCGATGACCGTCATGAAGGCGATGCATCTGACGATCGACACGATCTCGCTGCTCGGCATGTCGCTGGTGATCGGAATCCTCGTGGACGACTCGACCGTCGTTCTCGAGAACATCGAGCGGCATTTCACGGAGCTCAAAGAGCCGCCGGAAGAAGCTGCCGTCCGAGGCCGTGAAGAGATCGGCGCCGCCGCGGTCGTTATCACGCTCGTCGACGTCGTCGTCTTTCTGCCGATCGCGTTCATTCAAGGACAGGTCGGGCGGCAGATCGCGGAGTTTGCGATCGTCGTCGTTATCTCGACGCTGACCTCGCTGTTCGTCTCGTTCACGATCACTCCAACCCTCGCCGGTCTCTGGGCTTTGCGCTCGCATTGGAAACCCTGGCGCGTCGTCGATTGGTTCGGAAAGAAATTCGACGACATTCGAAGCTGGTATACGCAGCGCGCCCTACCGTGGAGCCTCGATCACGGCAAGCTGGTCGCGGCTTTTTGCGCGGCCACGTTTGCCCTGGCGCTGGCAATGGTTGGCGTCGGCGCCGTGGGCGAAGAGTTCATTCCACCGGTCGACCGCGGCGAAATTTACGTGCAGCTCGTCTATCCGATCGGCACGCCGATTCAAACCGTCGAGAAGGGCGTATTCGGATTGCAGCAGCAGGTTCTCAAGACGTCGGACATCTTCGCCAACACGGCCGTGGCCGGCGCGTATGCCGCGTCATTCGGAGGTTTTGTCTCGCAAAGTAACGTCGGCCAGGTTCACGTATGGTTGAAAGACAACCCATCGCATCCCACCAGCTACTGGGTCGAGCAGTTCCGTAAGATCGCGGAAAAGAATTTACCGCAGGGCGTCACCGCCGTTGTGGTTCCGTCCACGGGAACGTCGGGCGGAAACGCCCAACCGATCGATTTCCTGTCACCGATGTAACCGGCGGCGACCCCACGCCGTACGCGCAGAAAGTGACGGACCTGCTGCGTACGGTGAAGGGCGCAACGAGCGTCAATAGCACCGGCACGGAGCTGGCGCCCGGAGATCTCGATTCAATTCGATCGGAACAAGGCTCAGGCGTTGGGAGTGGATCTCGGGCAGGCCGCGCAAGCTGCCGGCGCGGCGTTCGGCGGCAACGTGGCGACGCAATTCGAAACGACCGCCGGACTCGAGCAAGTGCAGGTCATCTATCCGGACTCCTATCAAACGAGCTTCGACGTCCTCAAATCGGTGACGGTTCGGTCGTCGACCGGCGGCCTCGTCTATCTTAGCGACATCGCGCGCTTCGTCTCGACGCCGACGTCGCCGCTCATCACGCGCACCGACCGCAACAACGTGATTCACGTCGACGCGAACTATCTGCCCGGCTCGTCGCTCTCCGCCGTCGAGAACGGATTGCTCAAGAAACTGCCGTCGCTGCACCTTCCTCCGAACATCGTCGCCCGTCCCGCGCCGCTTGGGCCAGCAAGACTTCATGCATCAGACGCTTCTCGGCATGGGCCTTGTCGATGATCGTTTCGGTCATTCTCGTCTACCTGCTGATGGTCGCGCTCTATAACAGCTACGTCTCACCGTTCATCATTATCTTTTCGGTGCCGGTAGCGGCGATCGGCGCCATCGGCGCCCTCTGGCTCACGGGCAGAACGCTCAATCTCTTTTCGCTGATCGGAACGATTCTGCTCATCGGCATCGCGACGAAGAACGGCATCCTGTTGGTCGATTATGCGAATACGTTACGGACGCGCGGCCTGGATAAGCTCTCGGCAATCAAGGAAAGCGCGCACACGCGGTTCCGGCCGATCATCATGACGAGTTTTTCGGTCGTTGCGGGAAATATTCCGCTCGCGCTAGCACTCGATCCGGGACCCTCGTCGCGTTCGAGTCTGGGCATCGTCGTGATCGGCGGCGTCTTGAGCTCGCTCGTGCTGACGCTGTTGCTCATTCCCAACGTCTACGTGTGGGTCGCGCCGAAAGATCATCCCAAGACGAACGGAGAGGCGCATCCGGCGCTCCGACAGCTCACGCTCGAGACGCAGCCGGTGCCCGCCACTTCGTGAGCGATGCCGCTTCTAGAGCGGCGATGACGAGGGCGTCGGAGCCGGCGTGCCGGCGAGGCGCGGATCCGGCGGCTCGGCAGGGAAAGCGATATCGCTGAACGTGACGTCGGCGACGATTTTGTAGGTCAAGAACGCAACGTGCATCGTTTGACTGAACGTGCCGTGCACGACGACCCAATGGCCCTGGATCACCGAATAATCGAGCGCGAACATCTCGTCGCCGCTGCCGGCGACTCGCATCTCGATATGCTTCGGCAGATGCGTCGTGCCGTCTTCGATCACTTCGGACGGGTAAAGCCCTCCCGCACTCGAGGCGTCGGATCGATCATCAGATGCAGTGCGGCATTGGTAGAGTCAGGCGCGTATCGTGCGGCCCAATAGCTGTTATACGGCACGACTACGTTGACGCGGAGTCTTCGGCTGGTATGGCGAGAAAAAAGGGCGCGCCGCGCTCGAGTATGATGTCGACGCGCTTGAGATTCGCAAAGTAGCTGAACTTGAAGTTCGATATCGGGATCGAAATAGGCGACGATCGGAAACGCTTCTCCGGTCCGCCATCCGCCGTTGGGCAGATCCTTCATGACGGCAAAATTGTCGGCGATGCGCACCGCAATCGAGCGGTCGATGTCCTGGGCACGCCCAAGCGACGGCGCGCTGACGTGCGTGTGTTCGATGTAGGTCATGTAAAGCGGCGGACTGGCTTGATAGAAGGCGCTCGTGCGATTTATAAGGATCGCAAAAGCCAAATCGGCGGTCATCATTCCGGCGATTCTGTTTCGGCAGCGGGAACGAAAGTACCGGTCCGAAAAACCGCGCTTGAAATGGCAATCGAAGTAAACGAACCGCTGGCCGCGCGCGTCGTCGAGCTGCGGCGCACGATTCACCGCCGCCCGGAGCTAGGTTTCGAAGAGTTCGAGACCGCGGCACTGGTCGAGCGCGAGCTCGATTCGCTTGGCATCGCACATCGCCGCGTCGCAACGACCGGCGTCGTCGCGCGAATCGACGGAGAGCAAGCCGGGTCGTGTCGCGGCTTTGCGCGCGGACATGGATGCGCTGCCCGATTACAGAGCGAACCGGCCTGCCCTACGCGTCGGAGATCGAGGGCAAAATGCACGCCTGTGGGCACGACGCTCATACGGCGATGCTACTCGGCGCGGCGCGACTGCTCGCCGAAACGAGCTGACGAGCTTCGAGGGAAGCGTCGTGCTGATCTTTCAACCGGCCGAAGAAGGCCCCGGCGGCGCACTGCCGATGATCGAAGCGGGCGTGCTCGACGATCCGCGGGTCGACGCGATCGCGATGATTCACGTCGATTCGCGTTTGGACGCCGGAGCGATCGGCATCTACGCCGGGGGCCGTGAATGCGGCGGCCGACGAATTCTACCTGACATTCGCGGCAGCGGCGGACATGGCGGCTATCCACATACGGCGGTTGATGCAATTCCTGCGGCGGCGGCGATGGTCTTGGCGCTGCAGAACGTCGTTGCGCGCGAAACCGATCCGCTGGCAAGCGCGGTATTGACGGTTGGGACGATCGCAGGCGGTTATCGCAACAACGTTATCGCCGACGAAGTGAAGTTGAGCGGAACGCTTCGCTCGCACGACGACACCGTGCGCGATGAGCTCGAGGCGCGATTACGACGGATCGTCGGTGGCGTCGCTGCAGCGTACAACGTGCGAGCCGACGTCCGCATCGTGCGGGGTTATCCGCCGGTTCATAACGACGCGGCGCTTGCGCAAGAGTTTGGGAGCTACGTGCAAGAACGCAAGCTCGCTGAGAGTCGAACGGCCGCCGGCGACGATGGGCGCCGAAGATTTTGCATATTTCGCGCAACGCGTGCCGGGCGTATTGATTCGCCTCGGCGTGCGAAGCGAGGCTTGCGGGGCCGTGCATCCGGGCCATAGCCCGCTCTTTCGAATCGATGAAACTGCCTTGCCGCTAGGCGTTGACCACGCTTGTCCTCTTCGCGCGAGCCATCACAAGCGGTGAAATTCGTTGATAACATTCCACATTGCGTGTGGATATTTTCTAAAAGGATAAGGCTGTTTCGTCGCGCGAAATAATCGCGCATGGCCGTTACGGATAATGCATTTTTGCGCGGCTTGCAGTCGCATAGCGCAAGCCTCGATCTCGATTGCTCGGCAGAAGAAGCCTTCGCTTTGCTTTGCGCCGTGGAAAAGTGGCCGGTATGGCTCTCGTTTCTACGTAGCGCGCGTCGCGCGGCGGACGGTTCGAACTCGGCCTCGGCAGTGAAGTCGTCATTCGTTCGTGGCTGCCGGGAGACGAAGAAGAGCTTTATGAAGTCGATGGGCTGATTGCGAACTACCGGCTTTCCTTTGTCGGTGCATACTCGGTTGCGGCGCCGACTGGAGTTTCGCATCGAACGCCGGACGACGTGTTCGAAGCTGCACGTTCGGCTCGCGTACCCAGCCTATCACGGGCCGCTTCGGAACGTTCTTGGACCGGTGGCAACGCGGTCGGCGCGTGGCCAACGCGCTCGACGACTCGCTCCTTCACTTCAAGGGACTTGTCGAATACAAGCGCGACGACCCGATCCTTGCCGATTTTTGAGGCGCTGTTAGCACTGTTTGACCAAGAGTGCTAACGTGGGTATACTTCGAGCATGCCGCTCTATGACTATGCTTGTACGGCCTGCGGCCGAGTGCATGAGGTCCGCCACGGGTTCGATGAGACTTACGATCGGCCGTGTGAGGCTTGCGGGGCACCGATGCGGCGCGTCTTCAACCCGGCGCCCGTGCTCTTCAAGGGCTCAGGCTTCTATGTAACCGATTCGCGCCGCTCTCCGGCCCCGGGCAAGCCCGAGAAGGCGGAGAAGCCGAAAGACGAGACCGGCAAGCGCCAAGGCAGACTCAGCGCCGCCGCCGAGCGGCTCCAAAGGGCTCCAGCCCTCGGAATCGGCGGCTTAAGCCGTTCGGAGCGCTTCGAGCGCTCGCACAAATCCCGGGAAACTGACCTCCACCGATTGCGCGCTATCGACCGCGAGCGGGCCGGCAGCGCAGGCGAGCGCCGCAGCAGCCATCGCGATGCGATGATCCCCGTGCGTCTCGACCATCGCCGAACGGCCCTCGGGCGAGCCCCCTGTGACCCGTAGGATTCCGCGATCGTACGTCGCTTCGATCCCAACCGCTTCGAGCAATCGCTCGATGGCGGCGATTCGGTCCGACTCCTTGGAGCGCAACTCGGCAACGCCGGCGATCGTGCTGGTGCCCGATTCGCGAAGGCCGCCGCAATCGCGACCAGCGGAATCTCGTCGATAGCGCGCACGGCGAGATCGGAGCCGGCCGCAATCGGCTCAGCGGGCGGTATTCCACAGCGACGTCGGCGACCGGTTCACCCGATTGACGTGCGAGGATTGCGCAGCTCGATGTCGCGCCCCATGCGCGACAAGGCGTCGAGAAGCCCGGTTCGCGTCGGATTGACGCCGACGTTGCGCACGACGATCGAGCTTCCCGGCGTGATAGCGGCCGCGATGATGAAAAACGCTGCCGCCGAAAAGTCCCCGGCAACTTCGACGTTCCCGCCGTGCAGCGGCGCGGGGCCGAGCCGAATGGAGTTCGGCGTTCCACTCGATCTCCGCGCCGAGATGGCGCAAGAGGCGTTCGGTATGGTCGCGTGAGCCACGGTCGCCGTCGACCTACCACAGAAACGCCGGCAAAGAGCCCGGCGAAGAGCAGCGCGGACTTCACCTGCGCCGAGGGCGCGAGAAGGATAAAATGGCGCGTCTCTACGCTCGGCCGCCCAACAATGCTCGACCGGAAGACGGCCTTGCGTCGTTTCAATTTTCGCGCCGAAGGCTCGCAGTTGAGCCGCGACCGGCTCCATCGGCCGCCGTCGAAGCGAATCGTCCCCATCGAACCGCGCGCGAACGCTCGCCCCGGCGCAAACCCCGAGCAGCATGCGAACCGTCGAGCCCGAATTCATGCAATCCAGCGTCGTTGCCGGGTTGGCTAGCGGCGTCGCCACTGACGACGACGTCGTCGCCATCGGAGCCAATCGCTGCGCCCAGCGCCTCGAACGACTTGCGCGTTGCAAGCACGTCGCTGCCCGGATTCAGATTTGCGACGCGCAAGGGCGTGCGGCAGCGGGCGCCGACGATCAAGGCCCGATGCGAAATCGACTTATCGCCGGGAACGCCGACGCTGCCGCGCAGCGGTCCGGGATGAAAGGTTACCGCTGTTTTCGGCATATGCGCTCATTTTCAACAAGGAGTCCATCATCATTTCGTAGCAAGCAGCGAAAGAATTTTCGTAGGGCAGCGACTGCTTTTCAGACGAAAGGAACCGATGAACAAAGTAGATTTGGTGCGCTCGGCGATCGACCGCCTGGAGATCGCGCGTAAGGATGCCGTCGCACTGATCGACGGCGTATTCGAAGACATTCAAGCGGCCGTGCGTCGCAGGCGAACCCGTAAAGATTCCCGGATTCGGTCAGTTCAAAGTGCGCGATCGCGCAGCGCGCATGGCGCGTAATCCCGCGACGGGCGAGCAAGTGAAAGTTCCCGCAAAACGCGTCTTCAAGTTCTTGCCGGCGAAAGCACTCAAGGAAGCCGTTATGTCGAAGCGGGGCGGACGCGGTGGTGCGGCTCGCAAGAAGACCGGGGCAAAACGACCGCCACGCGAAGTCGCCGGCGACCGCACGGAAAACCACCGCCCGCAAGAAGCGCTAGAAATTCGTTAGCGTTTTCGATTTAGCCAGTTCGTCAATTCTTGAGCTTGCCGGCGTTAAAACCGGCAAGCTCCACTCTGTTTCATCCCGTTTGGTGCTCTTTTGGAGGTTGTAGTGCGACGTTTTCCCTTTGTTCTTGCCGGATTGACTTTAGCGCTCGCAGCAGCGGGCTGCAGCGGCGGTGGCGTCTCCGACTCAAACGACCGCTTTGCCGGCCGATGGACGGCTCGTCGATTCGGGTATAGCCTATCCCCGTAACCTGCGCTTGATGCGTACGCCGCCGCTTCCGCCGCCGATACGGCATCGAATCACCCCGGCGATGCGCGCACGTGCACACGGCGGCGGGCTGGACACAGATGTCATCGGTTCCGGCGTTTCCAAACGGGCCGCAAACCCAAGAATTGATGACGGACGGAACGGTGCTCGTCTTCGACGAGTGCGCGTCGAACGTCTATCAGCTAACGCCCGATTCGAACGGAAACTATCTTACGGGAACGTGGTCGGCGGCACCGTCGCTTCCATCAGGCTATGCGCCGCTCTATTTCGCTTCGGCAGTGCTGCCCAACGGATACTTGTTCGTCATGGGCGGCGAATACAATTTCTGCTATGGCGCCGAGACGACGCTGGGCGCGATCTACAACCCATTCAACTCGACGTGGAGTTCGGTATCGGCACCAACCCAGTGGAGTGAAGTGGGCGACGCGCAGAGCGTCATCCTGGCAAACGGCACGCTGATGATGGGCAACTGCTGCAACAGTTCACAAGCACTCTTCAACGAAGGATCGTCGAAGTGGACGATCGTCGGAAGCGGAAAGCAAGATGCGAACAGCGAGGAGGGTTGGACGCTCTTGCCAAGCGGCAACGTACTCGCGGCGAACGTTAGCGACCCACCCTATGCGCAACAATACAATCCGACTGCAAACGCGTGGCAGTCGGCGAGTCACGCTTCCCTATAACATCGTCACCGGATATGAGATCGGCCCACAAACGCTCATGCCCAACGGCAACGTCTTCGTCGCCGGAGCCACCGGAAAGAACGCACTCTACAGCACGAGTGCTGGTACGTGGAGCGCCGCTCCCAGCTTCCCGCTGGTCAGCGGCAAGCAGGTCGATGTCGGCGACGGACCGTCGGCGGTCTTCACCAACGGCTGGGTTCTGATTTCAGCGAGTCCAGGCTTATATAATGCGCCGGCGACATTCTTCACGTTCAACGGCAGGAAGCTCAAAGAGATCACCGGGCCGCCCAACGCTCCGAACGATTCTTCATATAATATTCGGCTGCTCGGCCTACCAAACGGTCAAGTAATGGAAGTGGACGGTTCATCCGACATCGAGTTTTATACGCCAAAGAAGAAGGCAAACAGGCACTTCGCCCCGGTCGTAACGTCCGCGCCGTCATCGGTGACTACAGGCGGCACGTATAGCGTGACCGGCACGGGGTTCAACGGCGCGACGCAGGCAAACTTCTACGGCGACGACGACCAGCAAGCTACGAACTTTCCGCTCGTCCGCATCACCGTCGCGGGAGCCGTCCACTACTGCCGCACGCACGGAACGAGCTTCATGGGCGTCGCCGCGCCTACGCAGAGTGTCACGACCTCCTTCGACGTGCCGACCGGCATAGCGGGCGGCACGGGCACGCTGCAAGTCGTTACCAACGGCATCCCGTCGAAGCCGGTTTCCCTCGCGGTGGTCGCCTCGGTGCACCGTCACGGGCGCTAGGCCGATGAAGGTCTAAAAACTCTAAAAACTTCGTGGTTTCCTCCCGCGGGAGCGATAGGTTTAATGCATGGACATCGCTCCCGCCTAACCCCGCCCGCAGGGCGCGCCTTCAAGGGGCGTATCGACGCCTATCCAAAGACGGCGACATGAAATGTGGAGTTGGGGTAAACTCCTCGAGCGGTTGCACTAACCTGACGTGCACTTCCGGAACGGACGTATGAAGGTTTCGAAGCTCAGTGTTTTTCCTGTTATTTTTTGGACGTCGGCGGCGATGCTTGCCGGTTGCGGCGGATCGGCCGTGCCGGGCGCGAGCTCATCGAGCGCAGCCTTTGTAAGACACGGCATGCCGGGAGGTTCCTGGATGGATCCCGCGGCGTCGCGTAAGGATCTGGTATACGTCAGCGCCCAGGGAGAAGTGGACGTCTACAAGTATCCCAGCGGCGAGTTAGCGGGGAAAATCTCCACCGGTTTCACCGATGCGACGGGACTCTGCGCCGATCTCGAGCGGAAACGTTTGGATCGTCAATCCCAGCTACTTAGGGACGAGCACGCTCGTCGAGTATGCCCACGGCGGCACTGCGCCGATAGCGACGTTGCAGGACGCAAACGACAACGTTCCCCAAACATGTGCCGTCGACCCGGCTACGGGTAATCTCGCCGTTGGCAACATGAGCGCAAACGTCGCGGTGTATGCGAACGCTCAGGGTTCGCCCACCTACTATTCAACGAACGGCTTCGTGCAAAACGTCCGCACCCTAACCTATGACGGCAGCGGCGATCTGTACATGCGAAGCTTCGCCGATCCAAAGGCTACCGCGTGGCTTCCGCCGGGCGGCTCGACCGTCTCACGCTTTCGGGTGAATAAGGTGGGCTACTACGGTTGGGATGGAAGCTACTTGGTCATCGACCGCGGACACTTAGGGACAACCTCGTTGGTCCGCTACAAATTAAACGGCGCGAAGGGGAAAACAGCGGAAAAATTCTGCTCGACGACTGCGCTTATGGTGGTTTCTTCTCCATCCAAGGTTCCGAGCTTGCGGTGATATGCGGCAGCGGCATCACGTACTACCACTATCCTTCCGGTGGGAATCCACTAGTGGTCATCCCCGTCAAGAGTGCCGGCGGCGTGGCAATCTCAGTAAGTGCATCGCACTGATGAGGCAAGTGATTCCGAACCCGCTCTTCGCAATGCGGATGTAGGCTACGGACCGACAATGCTCTCGTCTACGCCTCTGAACTCTGTCGTGGTCTAGCGAGGTCATACGGCCTGCACCACGACTTCATTCTGCCGCTTGAATGACGTTCCTATAGCGCCGGCGGATCTCACAACATTCGAGGTGCAATGAACTAATATTGGCTACCTCACTTGATCATCATGACTTCTTGTACGGTCACCGGGCCGACGTTGTTCCCCCACGAGGAGCGAATGAAAGTTGCAACCGCTGCGATGTCGCTCGCCGCGAGTTGTCCGCGCCATGACGGCATTGCATTTCGACCTTGCAAGATCGTGGTCAGCATCATCGTCGGGTTGGCGATATTGACGTGCGGATTTCCCGCGAGTGCAGGGCCGATGCCACCTTCGCCATTGGCTTGGTGACACGCGGCGCAATTCTTCGCAAAAATAGAAGCTCCGACTTGGAGTGAAACGGGCGAACCGATGGCCGCGACTTCTTGTTCGGTCACAGGTGCGGCATTGTTTCCCCAAGCAGAGCGAATATATGTCGCGACCGCCGCGATACTCGCGTCCGTGAGCTGTCCTTTCCAAGTCGGCATTTGGTTGTTGAACGTCTTGCCGTTAACCGTGATCGGGCCCGTGCGCCCATTGACGATCACGCCGATCATAGTGCTGGGGTCGGCCGCAGTCACTACCGGATTGCCCGCAAGCGGCGGGTACACGGCGGTTCCTTGACCCGCGGATTGATGGCAGGTCGAGCACTTCACTGCAAAAAGCTCGGCACCGCTCAATGCCTCAGGGGCCCGCGCGGCTGCAACCTGATCTTCAGAGACCGCCGGCGCGCTGTTGTTCCACGTCGTTCGCACATAGCGTAAGCACTGCCGCAATCTGGGCATTCGAAAGCTGGCCGCGCCAAGAGGGCATATTGCCGCCGTATTGCGTGCCGTTGACCGTGATCGGACCCGTGCGCCCGTTTAGAACGGTCTGGATAAGGTTGGCACTGTCCACCTGATTGACATCAGGATTCCCCGCAAGCGGCGGATAGGGGCCGCCACCCGCGCCCGTAGCCTGATGGCAGACCGCGCAATTCACAATGAAGATTGCCTTGCCGTCGATCGCCGGGGCGCCCATCACGCTACTACTGAAATGCACCAGAATCAATCCCGCGACGGCGATTCCTGCGATAAAGACGAGCCTCGAATAGATCTTCAAGCGCGGCCTCCGTCAAGCGTGCGTGGTCCGCTAGGAACGCAATCGACTTCGACAGCTCAAGTCGGCAACCTGTTGCTACTTCGAGCCTGCGACCTGCGCTTCGGTTACGGCGCTACCTTTATTTCCCCACGATGAGCGCATGTACGTAATAACGTCGGCGATCTCGGCGTTACTCAACTTACCCTTCCACGCCGGCATCGTGGAATTGTATGTCTTGCCATTCACGGTGATGGAGCCTGTGAGACCATTCTTAACAGCCGCGATCACTTTATCGGGCGAACCTGTCACCATTGGATTGCTCGCGAGCGGCGGAAAGACGCTCGGAGTGCCGGTCCCATTGACGTTGTGGCAGGCGGAGCAGTTTGCGTTGTAGATCTTTTGACCCGCCGCCGGCGCAGCGGTAGTGGCCGCTATCGTGGGGGCACCTATTCCAAATAAGATCGGCACGAGCGAGGTTGACAGCGGCGGTCAGAGCAAGAGTTATCCAGCGTTTTAGCATCTCTGTGATTCTCCTCGGAGCACTGGGGATGTGCAAAACTCAGCCCATGTCCCAGTTCGTCAATCAATCATACCATGCAGGGCACAATCAAGCTAGCTCCGAAAATGCACCCCGCGAGGGAGAGATTATTATGCGAATCCACGGCAAGATTGGAATCCTTTCGTGCATTAGGTTGCCGGTTCCGCTACGATAACGCTCGCCATGAGTACACCCGCGCAGGCGATGCCGAACTTCGCACAAGCATACGGCATTAAATGTTCCGAATGTCACATTCAGATCCCGGCACTCAACGCCTACGGGCGCTACGTTCAGCGGACGGGATATGCAGGCCTGAATCCGCACGTATTAGAGCGCGAGTCTCCGATTTGGGTCGACTATCCCGTCGGCTACTCGCAGCAGGCGCCAAGCGCGGCTTCGTGGGACATCGGGAGTCTCGGAGTGCACGCCGACGGCGCGTTCGGAACCCCCAGCAGCGAATGGACGTATCACGTACAGCAGTGGATTTGGCAGGCCAGCCAAGCCGGAGGCCTCGACACCGCGTGGTTTGCCTACAACAATTTCTTCAACGGTGCAGGCCACATTTTCGTGGGAAAGCTCGAGGTGCCCGCGCCATCGGAATTCAGTCAGTGGCTCGACGTTACCGGCCTTACCGTCAACTCCCAGGCGGAGATCACCGTCGGCGAGCACGCTTACGAGTTGGACGGCAATAGATGGGGGGAAAAGTTTGCGTACGTTCGGGGCTCCCTTGATGCCGAGATTGCATACGTCACCTCGAGCGCCGACCTTAACGGATTCAACGATTACGACTCGACGCAGGACAAGACGCTGCAGTACAAACTTGCCTTCGCGAACCAAGGCAATCCGCTCGAGCTCGGTTATTACGGTGCGCGGGGTTCCTGGCCGTTGACCGAAGGCGGATTCGACCAGTACTACAGCAACGGGTTTTACGCACAGCGCGATCCGGTCAACGGTGTGCCCGGCTTCCTCGCGACGTATCAGATGAATCACGACAGCAATCCGGGTATGGGTGCCCCCTCAGCGGGCAGCAACGGCGTTTCATACGAACTCTACGATAACGTCGGCCAGCGCGGGCTCGTCTCCATCGGCGAACAGTTGACGAACGATGGACTAGGGCAATCACACCCAGATTGGCAACATCGATGCGTCCTATCACGTTACACGCTTCATTATACTCTACGCCGAAGAGGCGCTGAGCGCCGGCCAGAAGCCCACGTGGAACGGACTGATCTGGTTCGCGCTGCCAACCGGTCCCCTGTGGCCGGCGTTGTCGCAGTGAAGATTCTCTAGGCTTCGCCAATATGTGCCGCAACGAAGGTCTGTTGACGTCCGCAGACACGACGCAACCACCGACGAGAATGGGCCCCTAGCCCCGAATCAGTGTGCGACTATACGGAGTGTGGACGAGGGGATTGACTCAAGCAAAAGCGTACAGGCGACTCCGATCGGCCACAGGTAACGCCTCTTACGCCGATCCCTTGCTCATTAAGTAAGGAGAGAATCATGC
The DNA here is from genome assembly GCA_963815165.1 of Vulcanimicrobiota bacterium. Classification (GTDB taxonomy): domain Bacteria; phylum Vulcanimicrobiota; class Vulcanimicrobiia; order Vulcanimicrobiales; family Vulcanimicrobiaceae; genus Cybelea. Next base: position 69,822 of record CAWFFL010000001.1, on the reverse strand, counting down.
GGATTTCTGGAACCAAAAACGCGATCGGGTTCACGATGGCGATTGCGGTGGTCGCTGACCGCGCGAGCGGGTCAACCACACCGATGAGTCGCGACATCTACGCTGGTAATTTCTATGACCCGCGGGAGCATTCCGGGTACGCTGCGGGCGCTTCTAGCGATGTTCGGGCAATTTGAACGATCAAGGGCGCAAAAACAAAGTTAGACGTGCCCGTGGGGCGTGGCATTGGATGGCAGCAAGAACATTTTCATCAGCAACTACGACGACGATTCGATTGCGGTGTATCCCGCCGGCTCGAATGGCACGGTCAACCGATCGCTAGAATCAAGGGCCCGAAGATGAAGCTTAATGACCCTACGGCACTCACAATCCATTAGTAGGTACGCAGAAGAAGAGGGGTGGGAACGTCATGCCTTCCGTCTCCCCATGTTCGAAGCGATTCGTTCGAGCGCGTTCACGCCTTTACGAATTTCTTCAGGCCGGGCGACCGCGTGACCGAGTAACAGGCCGTGTTTCCCCGGCGGTCCTGCATAGGCGACGGAGAGCGGCACCGAATCAAATCCCTCCTTCTTGAGGGCAACGGCAAGGGCGACGTCGTCGACGCCGCCGATCAGCTCCGTCACGGTAAACGTTCCAGTTTGGGCTTTTTTCGCGTGAAGAAATCCCGACAACTGCTTCGAGATTCTCTCCTGCAGTAGCTGATGCCGTTCCAGGTAGAGCCTTTGCATGTCGTAGATGTGTCGAGCGTATGCCCCGCTTTCCATGAACTCTGCAAGCGCACCCTGGCTGATGGTATTTGGGTAGCGATCGAGGATTTGGCGGCCGGCGACGAACGAATCGACCAAAGCGGCGGGAAGAACGATGAAGCCGATCCGCAGTCCAGGGTGCATCGTCTTCGTGAACGTGCCGAGGTGCAAGACGCGGTGGGATTCGCCCAAGCCAAACAACGTTGCATAGGTTTTCCGGTCGTAGCGCAGGTCGCCGTCGTAATCGTCTTCGACGATCCATGCACCACGCTGCGCCGCAAAGTCGAGCAGCGCGAGCCTTTTCTGAACCGGCATCGTCCAGCCGAGCGGCCATTGGTGCGTCGGGGTCACGTAGATCATGCGCGGATTGGGAGATAGCGACTTCCCGGCTTCAATGTCGAGCCCCGCGTCGTTGGTTGGAACGGGAATGACGCGATCCGAGCGCACGCGGAACGTTAGGCGCGCGTGCGGGTAGCCTGGCTCTTCGATCCAGACGACGTCATCCTGATCAATCAGCAGCAAGGCGGACATGAAGAGCGCGAGCTGCGAACCCGAAACGATAACGATCTGGTCGGGGCTGCAATCGCACGTGCGGACCGTGAAGAGGTGCGCGGCGATGGCCTTGCGCAACGGCAAGTACCCCCGAGGGTCGCCTTCGCGCATCCACCGCGCGCTCGTATCGCGTTCCAGGCGCGCGACGATGCGCGACCACTTCGCGACGGGAAAGGCATCGAACGCCGGTGACGACGGGCGGAACGGCCGCGCCAGCGATGCCAAGTCGGGCAATCGCCAGACACGCAGGATGTCGGCCGCTTGTGAAAGCGGGCGCGGTTCGATGCGCTCGGCCGGCGCTTGCGCTGCGGGCGTACGGCGTTGCGCGCGACGAACGTTCCCGCGCCACCGCGACCTACGACGTAGCCCTCGGCGAGTAAGAGCTCGTAAGCCACCAGAACCGTGCTTCTTGCGACGCCTAACTCACTCGCCAACTGACGCGTTGAGGGAAGCGCCTCGTCGGCTCGCAGGCGCCCTTCCAAGATCGAGCGGCGCACCGCGGCATAGATTTGTCGGTGCTTCGGGACGGGCGACGCTGCATCGATTTTGATATGTGAGAAGCGAAAATCGAGGCGAGTTCGTTGGGCCACTGGCCTTACCTCCGCTAACGGAAGTGGCTCTTTCGGCCGGCCGCTGCCGAGCCGCATAATGGGCATTGCACAGAATGGACCACACACCTCCGAACGACTCCCATACCGTAGCGCGAGTCATCGGACTCGCGCAAGATTTGATACAGAGCCTAAAAACTTACGCGACTCCCCAAGTCACCGCGGCGGGGATGACGGCTGACGGCAGAAGCCTTGCCGGTCAGCTCATCATCCTGCGACGCGAAATAAACGCTTTCTTGACCAGATTACCAGCATTAGATGAATCAAAGACGTTCGCAAGACGCTGGACAGGACTCGGGCTGAAGTACCCGAGTTATGGAACGTTGAAGGCTCACAACGCGACGCGACCGCCCTTAACAAGAGGCATGCTCAAGCAAAACGCGATCCTCGCCGGCCTCGCTGCGCCGATGATCGGCGACGTGCTTGAAAACGGGAAGCTGACTGAGCTCAAGGCCCCAGAACAAATCTACGACGCTGGGTGTGAGATTCACGAGGTTTATTTTCCAATCGATGCGGTGCTTTCCGTCGTAACGCAAATGCAAGATGGCGGCTCGATCGAAGTTGGCACGGTCGGACGAGAGGGAGTATCAGCAATCCCATTATTGCTCGGCGCTATCAAGTCTGCCAACGAGAGCTATTGCCAGGTTCCCGGCCGCGCCGTCGTCATCAGCAGCGATCACTTTCGAAGATTGCTTAGCGCCGATGACAATCAGTTTCGTAACCTTCTCGACCGATTTCTTCAAGCATATGTGAATATGCTAGGTCAGCTCGCCGCCTGTAACGGAAAACACAGTATATATGAGCGGTGCGCTCGGTGGCTTCTGCTGACGCAGGATCGCGTAAACTCCGATAAGTCGCTCTAAGTCACGAATACCTCGCTATGATGTTAGGCGACGCGACGCTCTGGAGTAACGATTGCGGCGGCTTCTTTGCAGCAAGCCGGATTCATTCGTTACGCCCGTGGCAAGATCGTGATTCTCAATCGTAAAGGCCTGGAAAACGCTGCATGCGAGTGTTATGCCGTGGCGCGGGAGCAGTTTGGACCTTTACTTGGAATGGGCGAACTACGGAGCTAGCAAAAAGAATCCCAGCGCCGATGCTGCGGCATTCCGCCGCTGATTCGAGGGAGCGGAGTCATCACGCGCAATTCGCCCCCTTTGCTGCATTGAAGCAGCCGCGCGCGACTGGCAATGCCGGCCTAGCCGGCCATGCCGCCGCCAACCGGCCGTCCGCGGGTCCCGCAGGCGTTGCTATCGAACGCAAAGTAGCGTGTTGAACGGCAGACCCGCAGCTGCGCCACCTGCCTGCGTCATGGCGTTGTTCTTGACACTGCTTGGTGTTGTCACCGGACCAAGTGCGGCACCCAGCCGTTCACTGACCGCGCCAGTGACTCCGAGAGGTACCAATCCGATTGAAATTTCGCTGTGCACTGCCACCAGCGCTCCGAGCGAGACCGGAACAGCCGATTACTACGTTGTGCTGAAGGCGCAGTATCAGAACTACGGAAGACAGACGATCGCGCCGATAATCATTCGCTTTGACTTCCTCGACGAAAGCCGGGAGGTCGTCGCTTCCCACACGGTGATCGACTCGACCGGTTTACCGCCTCACTACGGTAACAATGGCCAGTGGCAATCGGTCGGCTATCCCACGAACGCTAAATTCCTGAGGTGTACTCCTGTCTTGAGGAATTGACCGTGACGCACCACCGCTGGTTGCTGGTTTCACTTGTCGTGTTCGTCCTTTCTGCTGGCGCGGCACTATATTTTTGTTCCAAGACAGTGCAATCAAACAGGCGCGTTTAGATGATGACCAGGTGAACCTCGCGAACGCAAGTCAGCAGCCCGTAAATTTCCTCGTCCACGAGGGCGAACAGTACAACACGTGCGAGTCCGACGCGGGCGTGCCCGAAAGAATTGGCGTAGTTGCGTCGCCGACTCCCGCTCCGGCATCTACCGGGCCGCCAGACGCAATTGCAAAGAGCGTCACGATAGGCGACGTTCTACAAGTCACCGTCGTATTTGCGTGCGCTTTTAATGACGTTTCCGCAGTTGCGCAGATGCGCGATAACGGGGTGCAGTTCAAGCCTGAGATCTCGGCGCTCGACTTTGACGTCGCTCCGGTCATGGCGAACGAGCTTGGCGGTCGCAACTTTTACTGCGTGATGTTCCCAAAGGATTCCGACTGTAATAATGGCTCGACGACCCCCGTACAGGACCTAAAATGGACATGGTTCTTGCGCCCTCGCTCGGTGGGGCGCCATTTCGTTCGCATTGACGTCTATCAGCGCAGGATCGTCGGACGCCAATACGCCGAGATCGCCCCGCGCTGGGTGAGGGAGTATTCGATTGACGTTCGCCAACCGTTCACCAACGAAATTGCGCTGTGGGCACCGCTGATTGCCGCGATGGCGGCAGTGTTTCCGGCGATTAAGTTCATTCAAGGAATTGGCGCGTAAACGCCGGCCAGCCGGCAAGGGATAGATCCGTAGCGCCCTGCCCGCTAACGAAAGCTTTTAACAAGGCAAGGAACGGAAATAGGGCGCGTGTACAGTCCGTGTACAGTAGAGGCAAAAAACGCTGAATTTCCCAATCTCATGGTGGGGAAGGTGGGAGTCGAACCCACATGAGTTGCCTCGGCCGCTTTTGAGGCGGCTGCGTCTGCCATTCCGCCACTTCCCCGGAAGCTACGGCTGATTCGCGTCGAGCAGGCGTCGCGCCTCGGCGGCGTTCCGAGCGCTGTAGAGGCCCAGACGAAGCTCGACGGATCGGCGCGCAAAGATCGAGCGTCACGAGCTGGCGCCGCGCGCTTCGCCAATCTCGATTTCACGCACGATCTCGGCGCGACGCCAGCGCATAACCGTCAATCGCTGATCGTGGAGAATCGCCAGCGCATTGCCATTGGCGGAATGTAACAGCGTGTCGTCCGGGCCAAGGCGAAACCGGAAATGCTTTCGAGGCGCGCCGTTGATCGCGCGGCGTGCGGTGTAGAACTCCTCGTGGACGATCAGCTCGGTGCTGCCGGCGCCGTAGCGTCAGCGTTCGCTTGAATAGCGCGCCGCCGACCGGGAAGGTCGGGCGCGTCGTACGAACATGTGATACGGACGCTTGCCGGCAGTCGAGCTCGCGAGCACTCGTAATGGCGATTGAACGTCCCGGCCGGCAGACGGATGCGTGTACGGCGCGATATAATCGCGCGACGATGATCGGAGGCGCCGGATCGACCGCGTCACGCAAGAGTCCGATGCTTGTTGCCGCATTGCCATGTCCATCGCCAAGCTCCGCCATTCGCGCGCCGGCAAACGGCGCGAAGACGACGATCATAGGTGCGCGTTCGCGATCGACATGCCGCCGCGATCTTGAAACGGCGGTGGACTCGCCAGCAGAAGAGATGGCCCGAGGTTCGGCGTCGGTCGACAGCTGTGCCGACGGGAATGAGGCGTGCTCCGCGAGCCGGCACGTAAACGGCGCGACCTGAACCGTCCGCGCTGCCAGGCGCACGTTCATCGGAGCAATATGCCGCAGCCTGCCGAGTCGGATTGATTGCCGCAACAAAAGCAGTACGATCCGTCGTCGGCAAGCAATAGTGTCACGTCCGACGGCTTTGCGTAGCGCGGAGCAACGCGTACCGACGTACGCGTCCGAGATCAGCCGGTGAGATCGACGCAATCCGCTGTAGCTCGACGCAACGGCCGCCGGCGTGAGGCGCCCAAGGCCGATACGCCGAGGGCAGTACGGGCAAAAGAAGCGGCGATAGAAAGCCGCGCGAGCGCGTTCCCCGCTGCAAAATCGACGAGCGTGCAGGTCACGCCGCGCGCATTGCATTCGCGCTGCATCGCGACGCGTCATGCCGGCGAAAGCGCGCAGAAATCGTCGTTGGTCAGCGTGCCGGGCCGAAAGAGGCTCGGCGGCCAAACGATCGATGCGTCCGCTGCGACGTGCGTTCGCGCAAGGAGCGCGCCATACACGCGAATCGCCTCGCCGAATGCGTGTGTCGGAGCGTATCGCGGTGATCCCTGGAGATCGACACTCAGCGCAGCATCCCACGCGTACGACCAATTCGCCCACGGCGCTTCCCAGCCGTGGGGATAGATCGTATCTTGCACCGGAAAGTTCACGATGCCATGCGCGCCGTCGCGCAGCAGTTCGTTCAGCGCGAGCGTTGTGTTCGATGGATCGCTTGGACGCGGAACGCCTTCGTCGGCGCCTTGGAACCAGCCGGCTTGAAACTCCGACTGCATCACCGGTACACGCGGCTGCGTCTGCAAGCAGACCGGTTGCGAAATCCAAATCGGCGAAGTCGTGCGCGCCGATGCTGTACGAGTTGCCTTGATACCAGTTGCCCCACGCCCACGCAGGAGACGCGGAGGGAACCTTCATCTCATATGTATTGACGAAAAGCGGAACGCGCGAACCGGTGACTGGATTGTACGGTCGAGCGCAGCCAGCCGATATACGCATGCCAGTGCGGTGCCGGCCAGGTGTCGTTGTCGAGATACGCGCCCTGATCGTCGTCGAGCGCAATCGCGATAACGTCCTGCGAATAGGGTTCGACGGCGTGCAACACGTCGCGAAGCCACGATGCCGCGAAACTCAAGTGGGTCGCATTACCGAGCCATTCCGCGCTCGGCCGCGTCGGCATGGCGATTCTGCAGCGTCGCCGTCGCGGGATATCGGCCTTCGAGCACGTCGTGCAGCGGCATGCCGTATTCGCTGCACGCTCGAGCAGCCAATCGGGATAGCCGCCGTTGCGCCATTCGTTTCGAATAACCGGTCCGGGCCGAAGTATTATCTTGAATCCAAGCTCGTGGATGAGGCTCAGCAGATGCATCAGATCGCGCTGCGGATCGGTCGCGCCCGTGAAGTCCAGGACGCCTTCGGATGGGGCGTGCCAGTTCCAGATGACGTAGAGATCGATCGTGTTGATTCCGAGCCGTTTGTACGCCTACCAGTGCCGGTCGCCACTCGTCGCGCGGAATCTCGTTCGTAGAAGAAGGCCGCGCCATAGACGAAAAACGGCCGCCCGTCGACAGTGAAGACCGGATAGCCGCGATCGGAAACGACGCGCGAGGCGTTCCAATTCGACCAACCCGGGGGTTGCGGCGTGGGCAGGCGTGGTCAGCCAACAAAGCCACCAGGCGAACTGCCAGAGCAACGGCCACCAGCGCTGCGCGCGGGCCGCGACGATATAGACGATCGAGCCGCAGATCAGCCAGCCGACGCCGAAGCGCGATCGCCGAACCGCCCTGTGGCGACGAATGCCCAAATCCAACCGCCAAGTGCAATTACAGCGGGCAGCGGATAGAGCGGCATGCGGAAGGGCGATCGTCGTTGCGGCGCGCCCGCATCACGGCCAAGCGCGACGATCTGCGCAACGCCTTGAATCAGGACGATCCCTGCGGTAAGAAACGCGATGACCTGGTCGAGCGTAAAAAGGCTGGCAATCAGCGAGAGTACTCCAACGGCGAGCAGTGCGACGTGCGGAAACTCCTTGCGCGGATGTAGCCGCCCGAAGACCGGAAGAAAAGCGTTGTCGCGCGCAGCGGCAAACGGAATGCGCGAAAAGCCCAGAAGATTGCCATAGAGCGAGGCGAAGCGCCGTGACTAACACGAGCAACGTTACGGCCACCGCGGCGAAGCGTCCCCAGGCGCGCTCGACGACGTAGGCGCCGACGTACTGAGCCGCCGCGGTCGGCTGACCGTGCGCGTCGAGCAGCGATTGCCAAGGAACCGCGCCGAGCACGCCGATTTGGAGCAGAACGTAGAGCACCGCGACGATCAGTACCGAAGAAGACGATTGCCAGCGGTATCGTGCGGCTGCGGCCGCGCGACCTCCTCGCCGACGAGCGCTGCGTCGGCATAACCAGCGTAGTCGTAGAGCGTGATGTAGAGCGCGCTGCCGAATCCTGCCAAGAATCCGGCGCCTAATGCGAAGCGGTTGATCGAGATGAAAGGCTCTGCGCGAAGTTCAGCGTGTGAAAAACCGGCCAGCGCGACGAGCACGATCGTCAGCGTCGCAACGACGGCAAGTATCGCGCCGAGCCACGCAACGTCGGCGGTACGCCGGTACAGCAACAGCAGCGTCACGATGCCGATACCGATCGGCCACCATATCGTGCAACCAAACGTTCGATGCCGAGCGCCGGATAGAGATACGCCGCATAGTTTGCAAATCCGATGTAACCGCTGGCAAGCACGCACGGAGCTGCGAGCAAAACTGCCAGTTGAAAAGAAACGCGAGCGCTTTTCCCGAGCCATGGGCGCCGAAGACGTTGCGCAAGTAGACGTAGGTACCGCCCGAGCCGGGATAACGCGACGAAAGCTCGGCCCAGACCAGCCCGTCGCAAAGGGCGACAATGGCTCCGGCGACCCAGCCGACGAGCGCGAGCGGTCCCGCCAGCGCGGCGATGACCAGCGGAATCGTTACGAGCGGACCGATGCCGATCATCGTGATGACGTTGATCGAAATCGCGCCGCGTAAATCGATGGCGCGCTCAGCTTCACCTAGGCGCGAGCCATTCGTGCGACGAAGCTCGCGCGCCATGCCCGAGCGCTCTGAAATCGCCCGCATTCTTGGCTTGGAAGGCGACGCTCGCATCGACTTCGTCGATAGTGCGGCCCTGGCGAAGAATCCGTTGGGCGATCCCTCGACGCGCGCGGTGGCCGTTTATCTGCCGCCCGGTTACGAGGCGCAGGGCTCGCGTCGCTATCCGGCGCTCTACGTGCTGCACGGCTACACCGGCGACGTTGCCGCGCTGATCTCCTCGCGGCCGTGGGAAACGAATGTGCTTCAGTGGGCCGATCGTCTCGTCTGTACGGGGCGCATGGCACGCCGCCATCGTCGTTCTCGTCGACGGATTTACGCGTCTGGGCGGCTCGCAGTACGTCGATTCCGTGCACAATGGAAAGTACGCGACGTACACCGTGCGCGATGTCGTCGGTCACGTCGACGGCTCCTATCGCACGATCCCTACGGAGGGCGGACGCGCGGTGCTGGGAAAATCCTCGGGGGGCTTTGGCGCGATGCATCTCGTCCTCGAGCACCCGGGAATCTTCGGTGCCTTTGCGTCGCACAGCGGCGACTCGTATTTTCGGTACGCGCATTTTCCGGCATTTGCAACCGTCCACCGCATCCTCGAAGCGCATCAGTTCGATCTGCGAGCGTTCGTCGAAGCCTTCGAGAAGAAGCAGAAGCGAAGCATGCCCGAATATACGACGATGGAGATGCTCGCCTATGCTGCGGCATATTCGCCGGCCGGCGCAGCCGCCTTCGAGATTGACTTGCCCTTCGACCGAGAGACCGGCGAAGTGCGGGGCGACGTTTTCGAGCGCTGGCTCGCCTTCGACCCGGCGGAACGCGTGGGCTCGCATCGAGCCGAATTGACACGTTTGCGTTTGCGCTATCTCGATTGCGGGCGACGCGACGAATATAATCTCGACATCGGCGCTCGCGTCGTGAGCCGGCGGATAAGAGACCTCGGGCTTACCGTTCGTCACGAGGAATTCGACGACGACCATCGCAACGTCGGTTATCGGCACGAAGTTTCGATGCCCGCCCTCGTCGAAGTCTTGGACAAGGAATGATTGGCCTTACGTTTTTCCTGCTCGCGCAAGTTGCGGAGCCGACGCCGACGCCGGATCCGCACGTCTATACCGACCCGGCGATGAGCTATACCGCTCCGGCCGATGCGATCTTGGTGGGAAATCACCCGATCGCCATCGAGCAGCTCGGACAAGATCTGCAAACCGTAGCGGCCTGGGTCTTACATCCCGGCGACGAGAACGCGCGCACGATTCAAATTCAAATGGAAGCGTATAGCGGCGCGCCCGATCAGTGGGAGGGGCAGTTCGAGAGCCAAACTCACGGCAATCAGGAAGGCACGCTCATCAAGAACAAGACGGCGATAACGCTGCTCAACGGGATGCCTGCATATTTCGTCGAGGTCGCCTACGGCAGCGGCTTTGATGCGCGAAAAGAGTATGCAATAGTCTGGGCGGACGGAGCGCGCGGTATCGTGTTATCCGAGACCTCGGTGGTTGGGGCGGCAAGTGCGAAGGAAGCGCGGGAGGTGCTCAAACAGGCGACGGGAGTGCGATACCCGAGCGATCAGCCGTAGCTTCGAGCGCTTCGCGCAAATCGTCCAGAAGGTCGCCGATATCTTCAATCCCTACCGATAGACGCAAGAGCCCGTCGGTCACGCCGCGTTCTTCGCGTATTTCCTTGGGTATGGACGCCATGGGTCATGCGCGCCGGATGGCAGATGAGCGACTCGACGCCCCCCAAGCTCTCGGCCAGACTGAAGTACTGCAAGCGCGCCGCGAAGTCGAGGGCGCGTTGCGGCGGTCCAACGAGCTCGAAGGAGAGCATTCCGCCGAAGCCGCTCATCTGACGTTTCGCCAAGTCGTGCTGCGGATGTGATTTCAGCCCTGGGTAGTAGACTCGCGCAACGTCGGCGCGCTTCGCGAGAAATTCGGCGACCATTTGAGCGTTGCCCGCATGCTCGCGCATCCGCAGCGCGAGCGTTTTTGCGCCGCGCATCGTCAGCCATGCGTCGTGCGGTCCGGGGACACCGCCGGCGGCGTTCTGTTGAAATCGAATCTGCTCGTGCAGCGACTCATCGTCGGTGATGGCGACGCCACCGACCACGTCGCTGTGACCGCCGATGTACTTGGTCGTCGAATGCACCACGATCTGCGCGCCCAGCGCCAGCGGCTGCTGAAAATATGGCGTTGCGAAGGTATTGTCGACCGCAACGACCTGCCCGGAGCCGCGGAGCCGCGCGATCGCGGCGATGTCGACGAGCTTGAGGAGTGGATTGCTCGGCGTCTCGACCCAGAAGAGCTTCGTATTCGGCCGGATTGCTTCGCGTACCGCATCAGGCCTCGTCATGTCGACGTAGGTGAAGCTCAGTCCGTAGCGTTCGAGGACGCGCGCAAAGAGCCGATACGTGCCGCCATAGAGATCGTCGCCGACGACGACGTGGTCGCCCGCCGAAAGCAGTCCGAGCACGGCAGTCGTCGCCGCCATTCCGCTGGCAAACGCGCTGGCATAACGAGCACCTTCGAGCGAGGCGAGTTGTCGCTCGAGCGCAAGACGCGTCGGATTGATCGTCCGGCTGTAGTCGAAGCCTTTGTGCTCGCCGACGCGCGTTTGGGTGTAGGTCGAAGTTTGATAGATCGGAACGATCGTTGCGCCGGTGGCCGGATCGGCATCCTGCCCAACGTGAATCGCCCTCGTCGCAAATTCCACCTTACGACCGCACGACCTCGGAGCTGGTCGAAAGGAAGGTGATGATGTCTTGGCGCGTCAGCACCCCGATCGGTTCGCCATCGTCGGTAACGACGAGCGCGGGGTTCGCCAATGTCAGTAGCTTGTACGCCCGCTCGATCTCTTCGAACTGCTCGAGCGCCGGGAACGGTCTGCCCATGACGTCGCTGACCGGTTGATGGAGGATGTCCGCATGATCGAAAACGCTTTGCATCACGCCGATGTCGTTGACGCTGCCGACCTGCTCGCCGTCTCGCATCACCGGAATCTGCGAGATCTCGTATTGGCGCAGGAGATCGAGCGCGGTCTTCACCGTATCGTCCTGCTGCACGGTAATGAGCGACGGAAGCGGAGTCTTGCTGCGCAAGACGTCGCCGACCGTGGCGCGCCGTTTGGCGTCGGCGAGAAATCCGTTGGCGATCATCCAGTCGTCGTTGAAAATCTTCGACATGTAGCCGCGCCCCGAATCCGGCAAGATCACCACCACGATCGCCTCGGCGGGCAGCGTCTTGGCGAGCTTGACCGCCGCCACTGCCGCGGTACCCGAAGAGCCGCCTACGAGCAGCCCTTCCTCGCGCGCGATGCGGCGCGCCATCAAGAATGAATCTCGATCGGAGACGCGCACCATTTCGTCGATAACCCGCAGATCGACCGTTTCGGGGAGATAGCTCATGCCGATTCCTTCGACGGCATACGAACGCGGTATGTCGCCTGAATAAATCGAGCCTTCGGGATCGGCACCGACGACGTGAACGGCAGGATTCTTCTCTTTGAGAAAGCGCGCCGTTCCGGAGATCGTTCCGCCCGTTCCGATTCCGGCGACGAAGTGGGTAATGAGGCCGCCCGTCGCCTCCCAAATCTCAGGTCCCGTGGTGTGATAGTGCGCCTCGGGATTGAAGTGATTGTGAAACTGATTCGGTTGGAAGGCGCCGGGAATCTCCGACGCCAGCCGATTCGCGACGCCGTAGTACGATTCGGGTGAGTCGGGCGGCACGTTCGTCGGCGTGATGACGACGTCGGCGCCGTATGCGCGCAGCAGGTCGATTTTCTCGCGCGACATTTTGTCGGGCATCACGAGTATGCAGCGGTAGCCTCGAATCGCTGCTGCCATGGCCAGGCCGGTGCCGGTGTTCCCGCTGGTCGGTTCGACGATGGTGCCCCCAGGCTTGAGCAGCCCTTGGCGCTCGGCGGCATCGAGCATCGTGACAGCCGGACGGTCTTTGACGCTCCCGCCGGGGTTGACGTACTCGACCTTCGCGAGGACCAGACAGGCCGCGCCGTCCACTACCTTGTTGAGCTTTACGAGCGGCGTATGGCCGATTGCCTCGAGCGCGTTCTCGCAATAGACGAGACGGGTCGCTTGCGACTTGGCGACGGAGGTTGCCATAGGACCGGCGGCTTCGGCATGGCGAAGAAGTTCGCCTATGAAACGCTATGCTGGCGCGCTCTCTATTGCCGTCGCGATCCTACTCGGCATGCAAGGCTGTAACGCGGATCAACTCCCGCCCGCTGCGGGATTTGCGGATGTCAACGGTGTTATCGTCGACGCGACGACGAACGCGCCGATCGCCGGAGCCGTCATCACGATCGACACGGTACTAACCGCGACGACCGATGCGTCAGGCAAATTCACGATTAACAAAGTGCCGAGCGGTATCGTCGATTATGCCGTACAGGCCAAAGGCTATCAGGCGCTCGCATCGAGCACGAACGTCGAGCCGGGTAAACCGTTCCAGCTCAATCTGACGCTTGCAGCCCAGCAATCACCTCACTGAGAAGATTCTCTTAACTGTACGCTGTCGAGCGGCGGTAGGCGCTCGCGGGTTTGACGAGCGTTGCGCGCCGTGCTACGGTTCGATCGACGATTCCGAGCACGACCGCTGCGAGCTTCTCCGGGTCGTGCCGCACCGTTTCCGTCTCGCCGATGACGGCGGCGCAGACCGCCTGCAGACCGAGTGCGGCAATGCGATCGACATCGGGTTCGACCGGCACTTGGCCCTCTTGCGCGTATGCTCCCAAAAGCCGCGACGGCGGTTCCTCGTTCACGATGACGTAATCGCAAACATGCTCGCCCGCATTGGCAAGCAGCGCCTCGACGTGATCGGCAGCCGTCATTCCGTCCGTTTCACCGGGTTGCGTCATCACATTGCAGACGTACATTCTAACGGCGTCCGCGTGCGCGACTTCGCGCGCGATTCGATTCACCAAGAAGTTCGGCACAACCGAGGTGTAGAGCGACCCTGGACCGAGCACGATGGCGTCGGCGTCGCGAATTGCCGCGATGACTTCCTCCAACGGCGCGGCGGCGGGCGGATCGAAGAAGACGCGCTTGATCGGGCGCTTTGCGGCTGAGATATTCGATTCGCCTTCGACGATGCTGCCGTCGTCGAGCTCCGCGCAGAGCCGCACGACCCCAAGCGTCGCGGGCAGCACACGCCCGACGACGTTGAGAACCCGGCTCGACTCCTTGACGGCCTGATCGAAATTGCCGGTGACGCCGCTCATGGCGGCGAGGAAGAGATTGCCGAAAGAATGCCCGGACAATCCCTCGCCTTCGGTAAAACGATAGCGGAAGAGATCGGTGACCAGCGCCTCATCGTCGGCAAGAGCAACCAAACAGTTTCGAATATCCCCGGGCGGTAAGACGCCGAGCTCTTTGAGCAGCCGTCCGGAGGAACCGCCGTCGTCGCTCACGGTTACGATAGCGGTGAGGTTGCTTGTGCGGCGTTTGAGGCCACGCAGCAAAGTTGAAAGCCCCGTGCCGCCGCCGATCGCAACGATTTTGTAACCTTGCTGAAGCCGTCGCCCGGCGAGGGCTTCGCGAAAGCCCTTCGGGCTGCGCTCGCGCGCCATGCGTACGGTGGCCCGTAGCCACATCGAAATGCCGACGGTCAGAAAAGTCGCACCGATCACGGCAAAAATCCACGTTAAGTAACCGGGTGGAAAGTACTCGACCACGATGCCGTCGAGAATCTCGTTGATGTGGATCCCGGTGCCCTCGGCAATGAGCCAGCGCGTTGCGGCGTCGAGTAAGACGATAATGCCCAGCGCGGCAAGCAAGAGCCAGCGTTTGACCCCGATGCCGGGCAGCAACCACTGTAGCGAGCGCGAAAATCTTTGCCGCATCCGCGTCTATGCCGCCCGAGCGAGATCCCGCGCTTCGAAAGCGACGTCCAACCGTGGGTCCTCGGCAAAGCGCTGCATCAGCCGCCGCGCGATGTAAACGGAACGGTGGCGGCCGCCGGTGCAGCCGATGCCGATCGTCAACTGACTCTTTCCTTCGGCGAGGTAGCGGGGCACCAAATAGTCGAGCAGGTCGTTCACTTTTGCCAGGAACGGATCGAGTGAAGGATCCCGCTCGATGAACGCCGCCACCGCGGCGTCTTCGCCCGTCTGCTGTGCGAGCGCTTCCTCATAATTCGGATTACGCAAGAAGCGCACGTCGAAGAGCAGATCCAAATCGGTTGGAAGCCCGAACTTGAAACCAAACGAGAGAAAAGTCATCATGAGACGCACGGGGCGATCGCCGAAAAATGCTGCGGCGATGCGCTGTTTGAGTGCACCTGGCGTGAGGCTGGTCGTGTCGATGACGACGTCGGCACGCTCGCGTAGCGGCGCGAGCGCCCGGCGATCCGTTTCGATGGCTTCTCTCAACGAGCCGGTCGCGGAGAATGGATGACGCCGCCGCGTTTCGCTGAACCGGCGTACGAGCAAGTCGTCGGCCGCGTCCAGAAAGAGCAGACGCACGTGGTGAGAGCGCGCGACGCTATCGATGGCGCTCTTAGCGTCGCCGAGCTCCGCGCCGCTGCGAAGGTCGAGCGCGATTGCAACGTCGCCGGCGCGGGAACGCTCCAAAGCGGAGACGACCCCGGAAAGCGCGACGGGGGGCAGGTGCTCGATACAGTAGAACCCCAGGTCTTCGAAGGATTTTATCGCCTGGCTCAAGCCCGCCCCGGAGAGACCCGTCACGAAGACGATGCGCAGCGAACTCATATGAAGCTATTTTCGCCCGAACGCGCCAACGCCCTCATTCCAAAGCTGGAGCCGCTGCTCCACGAGTTGCTGACGCTCCGGCGCGACTTGGCAATCAAGCTGCTCGAATCGGATCCGGCCCTGCAGCACGCTCCGCCACGCCGCCCTCGGCTCGCCGCGGCACGCTCGGCGCTTCCGGCCCCGCGCTTCGGGGAGCTCAAGCACGAAATCGGCCGGTTGATCTACCGCATCGAATCGTACGGATGCGTCGTCAAGGATATCGACCTAGGGCTCGTCGACTTTCCGGCGACGCGCAACGACGAGCCAATCTATCTCTGTTGGAAGCTGGGTGAGCCTTCGGTGGGCTATTGGCACGGCGTGGAGGACGGCTTCGCCTCGAGAAAGCCGCTCATTTAACGGTCGGCTAGCCGGCGGTCGCTCCGACTGCGATAAAGTCTTCGGAGAGCCCCTGCAAGCGGACGTCGCCGAAATCGGCGGTATAGGCTCCGCTGTCCGCCGCGGTGATTTCGCCGATTTCCGGAACGCTTGCAAGCTGTGGAATTCGCGAACGAATTTCATCGGGAATTCGAACGCGATCGCCGACCGAAAGGGTTCCCTGATCGAAGAGCCCGTTGAGACTTTCGAGCAACATCGGAAGCGGAATTCCGTAATCTTCGCTTATCGCGCCGATCGTGTGCGTTTCGCTGATCGCACAGTTCGAGCAACCGCCTAAATGGAAGCGCGCAAAGACGCGCCGGGCGCCGGCATGGAGCCGGAAGGCCTCGTCGACGGTCATCTCGGGAGTAAAGCTCTGCTGTTGGTTCATCGGATGCTTTCCTTCGCTAGAACGCGCGCCGCGCCCCACTGGTTGCGCAGCTCGAAGCGTGCTGCGGAGTATGCCTGTAAGCCGGATTCTGTACCCACCTTTCGTGGGTGATGACCATCTCTCTGGGGCGTTCGTCACCGGACGCCTCGATGCGACGTAGCTCGTTCGGACGGGCCGTCCTTTTTCAACCGAGCGGTCTTGCTTCAGGTGGGGTTTACCCGAGGCTGCGTCACCGCAGCGCTCCGTGAGCTCTTACCTCACGATTTCACCCTTGCGCGGCGCCGAAGGCGCCGGCGGTATGTTTCTGTGGCACTTTCCTTCGAGTCACCTCGACAGGACGTTATCCTGCACCTTGCCCGTGTGAAGCCCGGACTTTCCTCCCGTTTCAGGGCGGTCACCCAGCGTACTCCGCGCGTTTAGTATACCATCGCGCAAGCATTTCCGCCGCATCCACCAAACGCGGGCCCGGCCGGCTCATATACGCGTTGCCGTCGAACGGCAAGATGTTGCCGTCGCGAACCGCGCGCAGTCCGGGCCAATGCTGCGTCGATTCCAGCTCCGCGATGGCGCGCCGTGTCTTGACGAGATCGAAGCCGCACGGCGCGACGACGATGGCGTCGGGATCTGCAGCTGCGATCGCCTCCCAGTCGAGACGTCGCGAGTGCGCTCCGCGATTCGCCAGAACCGGGATGCCGCCCGCGATCTCGATCAATTCGGGTATCCAGTGCCCCGCGCTCATCGGCGGATCGGTCCATTCCAACAGAAGTGTACGCACTGGGGTGTCATCCTGAGCCTGTCGAAGGACGACACCGCGCTTTAATACATCGATACGTTGCTGCAGGCTCGTTACCAGCGCCTTCGCTTCCGGTGCGTGATCCGTGGCATCCCCGAGAAATTCGATCGTGGAGAGAACGCCGCGTAGTGAGAACGGTTCGAGGGAGACGATGCGAGCGTCTGAACGAAGACGGCGTATGGCATCCGTTACAATGTCGTACGAAACCGCGCAGACCGCACAGAGCTCTTGCGTTACGATGAGATTCGGGGAAATCCGTTCGAGCAGCGCGGAATCGAGAGAGTAGAGGCTCGATCCCGAGTGAATTGCCGCACGCACGTGCCGGTCGATCTCGGCCGGCCTCGCGTACTCCGGTCCGGACGCGCCGGTGAGCTTCGGTAAGCGCAGTGCCGCAGGCGGATAATCACACTCGTGCGTGACGCCGACCACCTCGCTGCCGGCGCCGATGGCGAAGAGTATCTCAGTAGCGCTGGGCAGGAGACTGGCTATCCGCATGACATTAAATGAAACTTCGGGAGCTGCATTTTTATCCACCCTTCTGGTATCTTACCGTGCGACGCATCTAATAGACGCTCAAATGCTACCAAGGAGGTTTCAATGCGAAGAGCGCTGCTTATGATCCTCACGTTTGCGCTGTCCGCCTGTGGCGGCACTACGATCGGCTCGCATGCGGTTCCGGGCATGCCCTACTCGGGAACCCGTCCGCTTGGCGGAGGCGCCGGACCGACGAACTGGTCGGTCGTCGTCGGAGGCGCGGCCGATCATTACGCTCTCCAGGTACTCGATTATTATCCCAACAGCATTACGATCGATGCGGGCGATACCGTTACATATAAGGTTGCGAGTGGCGGCGGCGGCGATGCACATACGGTAACCTTCGTTCCTCCGAAGATGAAGATACCGTCGCCGCTCAGCGTCAAAGATGAAAATCCTCACGGCGGAACGATCGTCGATGGCAAGAAATACGTCAACTCCGGTATATTGTTCGGCGGTCAGACGTTTACGCTCTCCTTCCCTAAACCGGGAACCTATCGCATACTCTGCCTCTTCCATGCGCCCGCAATGGAGAGCACCGTGATCGTGCAGCGGGCCGGCTCACCCTACCCGTACGACCAATCGTATTATCGGAAACTCGGCAATTCGCAGCAGAACGACGATTTGCACGAAGCACGGGACTCCGTCGCGTTATTCCCATTTACGCCGGACGGCACGACGCTCGCGGCCGGAATCGATCCTGGGCTCGTGCAGTATCCGCCGTCGGACGTGACGGTGCTGCGATACGTCGACACGAACAAGCCCAGAAAGGTCGCGGCGACCGGCAACCTGACCATCAAGGTGGGGACCGTCGTGACCTTCATCAACGAGACCTCAAACGAACCTCATACCGTCACGTTGAACGTGGCCGGTCAATCGGGGCTACCGAATATTCCGCCCGACCCGCCCGTCAACGCCACGCGGCACGGCATCAACAAGTACGACGGAAGCAAGATCGTGAATTTCAGGCACGTTCATCGGCGGTGGCGAGTTTCGGCTGATGTTCACCGCGCCGGGGACGTTTTATTACGGTTGCATCTACCACGTCAACTCCGGGATGGCGGGGACGATTACCGTAACAGAATAACGAGGCGACGGCATCGCGCGGCCACTCACTCTCCTTGCGCTAGCGAGTAGCCGCGCTCGCCGTTGAAAGTGTAGAGTCCCTCGGTTTTGATGACGTCGAATCCGGCTTGATCGGCCGCCTCCAAGAGCTTCACGATGTGGGCGGCGGTGAAGAGTTCGCCGTCCGCCTCGAAGCGGCAGCACCAATGATCGCTCCAGTAGGTATCGGGATTTCCCTGCGGCCAGACCTTGGTGCCGCGATTGCTGATGATCGTCAGTTTCGCGCCCCCGACGTCGAAGCGCTGCATCACCTCGGCGATCGTATCGGGGTTGCCGTCTCGCCGGTCAATGAAGAGGTCGACGCCGGCCCGCAGTTTCATCGGTGGCTTGCCTGCAGGTCTGATCGCGAGATTCATCTGAGTTTTCGTATCGTACTCGACCGCCTTGAGATGGTCGGGCTTTCGGCCGAGCCGCTCGATGATGGCATCGCCGAACTCCTTGGTGCCGACCTTTTGGCGCGACGTTCCCTCTTTGTAGACGTCGTAGGTGTGAATGCCGTCCTCGATCGTCCGCAGCCATGCGTTATGGACGCGTTCGGCGACATCGGCTTGGCCAATATGCACCAGCATCAAAATTGCGCCGTGCAACAAGCCTGAGGGATTCGCCATGTTTTGCCCCGCGCGCCGCGGAGCCGAGCCGTGAATCGCTTCGAACATCGAGCAGTGGTCGCCGATGTTGGCCGAGCCTGCAAGACCTACCGAGCCCGTAATTTGCGCGGCGACGTCGGAGAGCACGTCGCCGTAAAGATTCGGCATCACGATGACGTCGAACGCTTCGGGGGTGTCGGCCATCTTTGCGGCGCCGATGTCGACGATCCAGTGCTCGTGTTCGATCTCGGGATACTCTTGCGCGATCTCGTTGAACGTTCGATGGAAGAGCCCATCCGTGATCTTCATAATGTTGTCTTTGGTGAAGCACGTGACTTTCTTCCGCTTGTAGGCAGTGGCATATTCGAACGCGTAGCGTATGATGCGCTTGCTTCCGGGACGGGAGATCAGCTTGAGGCACTGCGCCACTTGATTGGTTTGACGGTGCTCGATGCCGCCATAAACGTCTTCCTCGTTTTCGCGAACGATGACGACGTCCATATTGGGATGCTTCGTGACAACGTATGGATGCAGCGAAGCGCACGGACGTACGTTCGCGTACATCCCAAGGGTCTTGCGGACGGTGACGTTGAGACTCTTGAAGCCTCCACCCTGCGGCGTCGTAATGGGGGCTTTGAGAAAGACCTTCGTTCGGCGCAACGATTCCCATGAGGACGGCTCTATGCCGTTCGATAGGCCTTTGTTGTAAACCGATTCGCCAATCTCGATCGGATCGAACGCCAAGTCTGCGCCGCCCGCGTCGAGGATGCGCAGCGTGGCCGCCATGATCTCCGGTCCGATGCCGTCGCCGTAGGCGACCGTTACGGGCGTCTTTTGCATGAGTCTCCTGTTCCGGCTAAGTGTAAGTTAGCTGTTGACGCAGCGGAATTTCGCGTACATAAAGGGATAGTCGTCGTAGAACCAGTTCCGGAACGAGCGGCGAATCAGCTCGCGGGGGGTAACCGGCGAGGCGCCTTTCATCACGTAGTGGTTTCCATCGAAGAAATCGGCGGAGTATTGCGGATACGAGGCCATGGCTTCGAACCCCGGCAGCGGTGCGAACAGGGTTGCCGTCCACTCCCAGCCATTTCCTACGAGGTCGGCGACTCCCCATGCGCTGACGCCTGCGGAATGCGCGTCGACCGGTTCGGGGTCGAACCGTTGGAAATCGAAGTTACCGTACTGCGGCGCCGGCCGCTCGTCGCCCCAAGGGAAGCGCCGCTCGTCGCCCTGCGCCGTGCCAAAAGCGGCACGATGATACTCGGCCTCGGTCGGCAACCGCATTCCGCGATGCGCCGCGTACGCTCGCGCTTGCCGATTCGTGACGTAAACCGGCCACGATTGCGGCAACGGGATTTCCTCGAACTGCAGCCGCAAGAACCACTCGCCATCGCGCTGATGCCAGAAGAACGGCGCTGGACCACCGGCGGCGACGAAATCCAACCAGTCGCCGTTTGTGACGGGATGTTCTTGGATCTCGAACGCTTCGACTCGGGCCTCGTCTCGCGGGAACTCGTTATCCCACCCGAACGCAATCGAATCGGCATCGGCTCCGAGCGTCACGATGCCCGCCGGAATGGCGCGCATCGCATTGCCGTGGATGTCGTGGTCTTCGTGACGGAACGACATGGCATGCTTACGATCGTAAGCGAGCTGATGGATGATATACATCAGCGTCTCATGGTGCATATTTTCGTGTTCGAGGATCGTATACGCGGCCTGCGCTCGAACGAGTCGGGGGTTGCTGGAATCCTCGATTCGTGCCGCGGCCAGCGCTGCCAGCACGCGTTCATCACAACGGCTGCCGAACTGCGCGATCGTCGCCCGATCGGGCCAGTCCGAACGGTCGTGACGGCGCGCCTGGTCCAAGTTTGCCGGATCGATGCCGCGTTCGAAGAGGCGTTCGAGCCGCGGGTCAATCGGTTCTTCGCCGAGGCTGCGCTCGTTGAGCGTCAAGAAGCTGAACGCGGGAATGTGTCCGGCGTAGAACGCAAAGGGATGGCGAAGCGGAATCGGACGATCGAAGAATGCCGCTTCGCGGATCAAATCGAAAAGCTTCGCCGTGCGCTCGCGATTGCTGCGGTACCAGTCCAGGAGCGCGGCGCGATCGAGCGCGGTCGTGGTAACTACAGCGTGCCTCGCTTTTCTTGTTCGCGCTCGATCGAGACAAAGAGCGCCTTGAAATTACCCTTGCCGAACGAGAGGCTGCCCTTGCGCTGAATGATCTCGAAAAAGACCGTCGGCCTGTCCTGTAACGGCTTGGTGAAGATCTGCAGCATGTATCCCATGTCGTCGCGATCGACCAAAATGCGGAGGTTACGCAGGGTCTCGAGCGCTTCGTCGATCTTGCCGACGCGCTCCCCGAGCAAATCGTAATAGGAGTCCGGCGTATCGAGGAATTCGACGCCGTTGCGCTTGAGCGCGCGAATCGTGGCAGCGATATCTTCGGTGCGGATCGCCATGTGCTGCACGCCGGCGCCGCGATAGAACTCCAAATACTCCTCGATCTGCGATTTCTTCTTGCCTTGCGCCGGCTCGTTGATCGGAAACTTTACGCGATGTCGCGAATCCGTCATAACCTTCGAGCGGAGCGCCGTGTATTCGGTCGAGATGTCTTTGTCGTCGAACGAGATGAGCTGAGAGAAACCAAAAACGCGTCCGTAAAAGTCGCCCCAGGCTATCCATTTCACCTTCGGCGACGTTGCCGACGCAGTGATCGATGAACTGAAGCTCCGGCTTTGCCGCGTGCGCGATGCTCCTTCTGGCCTCGACGAAACCCGGCGCGAAGATTCCGGAGTACCCGTCGCGTTGAATGAACGAGTGCACCGTCTCGCCATACGTCGCAATGGTCGCCTTGACGAGTTTTCCGGAGGCGTCCTCAAGTGTCGCCGGCTCTTGCACCACTCGCGCGCCGCCCTTCACTGCCATTTCAAAGGCGGCGCGGGCATCTTCGACCAGAATGGCGATGTCCTTGATGCCGTCACCGTGGAGCATCACATGACGTGCGATTTCATCATCGGGAACGAGACTTGCGGTCAGCACGAAGCGCAGCTTATTCTGCTGCAGGAGATAACTTACGCGATTGCGCAGGCCGGTCTCCGGGCCTGCATAGGCGACTTGCTCGAAGCCGAAGGCCGACATGTAATAATGCGCCGCCTGCTTCGCATTTCCAACGTAGAACTCGACATAGTCCCAGTCGATCTGCGCGAGGGGATTGCTGCGCGCTTCGGTCGCCGTGCTCATGCGTTCCGACTTGGCGAAGCCTCCCGACCGGCCCTGTCGAAGAGGGGCCCATGCGTAGCTCGACGGCGCTTCCCCTCTCGGTCCGCGCTGCGTTCGATGCGCTCATCGACTACGCAGGGCTCTTTCCGCCGGCGCAGTTACTTCTGGCGGAGGCAGTAAGCGAGTACCAAACGGAGCGAGCCCGTGCGCACGCCTGGATGCTTGCGAGATTTATCGTACCGGCCGCACTTCTGAGCGACGCCGCGACGAGCTTCGAAGGGCGATTTTCGGTTATCGTCGATCCAAATGTCGAGGCGCTGCAAAGCGTCGCGACTTTGCGGCGCAGCGGCGTTAACGTCGAAGCGCTGGAGATTCCACTTGCGAAAACCGTTTCGCCGGGGCGCGACCGGCTCTCCGCCGACGAAATTCTGGATGCTATCGGTGCGCTCGAGAGCGACCTTTCGGTGGAAGGACTTCGCGATCTGCCGGTATTCCTCGAGGTGCCGCGCAGCGAGCCGTGGCTCGGCGCTCTCCAACAAACGCTCCAAACGTTGGCGCGATTTGGGCTCCGCGCAAAATTCCGTTGCGGCGGCGTAACGGCCCAAGCATTTCCAAGCGTTGAAGAGCTCGCCGGTTTCATTGCAAGCGCGCACGCGGCCGGCGTGGCCTTCAAAGCGACGGCGGGCTTGCATCATCCGCTGCGCCGCCGCGACCCGGCGACTGGATTCACGATGCACGGCTTTCTGAACGTATTGGCGGCAGCGGCGCTGGCGCCCGCGGTGGATGCAGCAACCCTGCGCGCGATCGTCGCAGAAGAAGAGCCGACGGTCTTTGGTTTCGACGAGACATCGTTTTGGTGGCGCGACCGACGCATCAGCGCCGGTGAGTTGAAGCAGACGCGTGGACAATCGTTTCAGAGCTTTGGAAGCTGCAGCTTGCGCGAACCGGTCGAGGATCTGGTCGCTCTGGGAGTTGTTCCCGCGCAATGATCGGGCGCGGCGATACGACCGACGCGCGTCTAGAGTCGTGGGTGCCGGTTGCCGACGAGAGCGATTTCCCCGTTCAAAATCTACCGTTCGGCGTTTTCGCACACGGCGCAACCCCTCCCCGAGTGGGCGTCGCGATCGGTCAGATGGTATTGGACTGCACGGCAGTCGCCCGCGCGGGCTTTATCGACGATTGCTGTGAGCCCACGCTGCTGGAAGCGCCGCGACTGAACCCATTGCTCGCGGCAGGACGGGGAGCTTGGCGACGGGTGCGCGAGCGTCTTTCGCAACTTTTGCGCGCCGGTGGCGACGCGCGACTGCGCGAAGCCGGCCCCGAGCATTTTCTCGTGCCGCAGGCGTCGGTCGAAATGTGCCTTCCGATGGAGATCGGCGATTACGTTGACTTTTACTCCTCGATCGAGCATGCGACGAATCTCGGCCGCCTCTTTCGGCCGAACGCCGAAGCGCTGCTGCCGAACTGGCGATGGCTGCCGGTTGGATACCACGGGCGCTCCGCGACGATCGTCGTCGACCGCACGCCCGTACGCCGCCCGCGCGGCCAACGCAAACCGCCCGATGCAGAGAGACCGGAATTTGGGCCGAGCCGCCGGCTCGACATCGAGCTGGAGATGGGGTTCGTTACCGGAGCTGCCAACAGGCTCGGTGAGCCGATTGCGATTGATGATGCGCGCGAACATATCTTCGGCCTGGTGCTCGTCAACGATTGGAGCGCGCGCGATATCCAGGCCTGGGAGTACCAGCCGCTGGGACCGTTCTTGGGCAAATCGTTTGCAACGACGATTTCACCGTGGATCGTGCCACTCGATGCGCTGGAGCCGTTTCGCTGCGCGCCGCCGCCGCAGACGCCGCCGCCGTTACCCTATTTGAGTGCGACGGACGATTGGGCGTACGATATTCGTCTCGCAGTCGAACTCCAAACAGCCGAAATGCGCGAAGGCGACATCGCGCCGGTGCAAATTTCGCACACGAACTTTCGAGGTATGTACTGGACCGTCGCGCAGCAGCTCGCGCACGCTACGGTCAATGGCGCAATCGCGAGATCCGGCGACCTATTCGCATCGGGCACCATCAGCGGCTCCGCGGAACGCACGCAAGGCAGCTTCATCGAGCTGACGTGGAATGGCGCGCATCCCATCGAGCTGCCCGACGGCGAGCGCCGCGGGTTCTTGGAAGACGGCGACGAGATCACGCTGCGCGGCTGGTGCGAGAAGGCCGGGGCGCGCCGCATCGGGTTCGGCGCGGCTCGCGGGCGAATCGTGCCGGCTTAGGTGCGGGCCGGTTCCTCCACCCACGAGCGGAAGTACTGCGGGTCCTCGCATTCGAGCGCCGCTTCGGCGAGCTGTAGCGGTTTGAACGTATCGATCATCACCGCGATTTCATCGGTCGATTTTTTGCCCAAACTCTGCTCGACCGCGCCGGGTTGCGGCCCGTGGGGCGCTCCCGCGGCGTGCAGAGTGATTGAGCCCTCCTCGACGCCGCGCCGGCTCATGAAGTTGCCGCTCACGTAATAGAGGACTTCGTCGCAGTCGACGCTCGAGTGATTGTATGGCACCGGAATAGCGAGCGGGTGGTAATCGAAGAGCCTCGGTACGAACGCGCAGAACGCGGCGCCCGGCGCTTCGAAGGTCGCGTGCGCCGGCGGGGGCTGGTGAAGCTTACCAGTGATCGGCGCGAACTCTTCGAGGTTGAACGCATACGGATAGCAGTAGCCATCCCACCCGATGACATCGCACGGATGATTCTGCACGACGTACACGGCGTTGCGCCCGCCATTGGTCACACGGACCTCGTATTCGCCCTGACTTTCGATGGGCGGTTGGAGTAGCGGCGCGCGAAAATCACGCTCGTAGTACGGCGCGTGCTCCTCGAGCTGCCCGAATTCGTTGCGATAGCGCCGAGGGATCTTCACCTGGCCGGTGGTTTCGTAGACCAGCATTCGCGTCGGCGTCGCTGGTTGGACGCGGTACGTGGTGCCCGTCGGAATGACGACGTAATCGTGTTCGCGATACGCGAGGCTGCCGAACTGCGTTTCGATCGCGCCGCTACCACGGTGAATGAAGAGCAGCTCGTCGCCGCCGGTGTTGCGATAGAAATAGGCCATCGGCTCGCTTGCGGCGGCAACCGAGACGATGACATCGTCGTTGCCGAGCAGGGGCGTGCGCGTCGCCAAAGCGTCACCATCCTCAAACTGAAGCGCGCTCGTCTTGAGATGCCGGTTGCGCAGCGGTTCGTTGGGTGTGAATGAAACAGCCGGGCGCGCCCAGGGGCGGACGTCGAGCGTCGCGGTAGGCGGACGCAGGTGATAGAGAAGCGAGTAAACGCTTTCAAAGCCCTTGGTCGAGAAAAGTTCTTCGGCGTAGAGGCCGCCGTCCGGTTTGCGGAATTGGATGTGCCGCTTGTGCGGCACCGAGCCCTCGCGGACGTACGAAGGCATCTAGGGCTGTACGCTCTCGGTCCCGACGATGGCGGCGCGCTCGCTTGCGGCAAAGCCGTTCGTCTTATGCGAGCCGTCGCAAAACGGCTTTGTTTGCGACCCGCCGCAACGGCAGAGCGCGATGTTGGGGCTCTCGACCGTGTACACGTTGCCGTCCGCATCGGTAACCGTGACCTTACCGCGAACGAGATACGGCCCGTTTTCGCGCACTTTGATCGTTACTTCATCGATTTCCATGTCGCATCTGCCCTTCGACGCGCGGCGTAGATGCTCCTAACGGCGCGTTTCGGTCCCGCGAAGCACCCCGCGCGCCAAAACGTGACCGGCGATGCGTGCCTGGAGATCCGGCGCGAGCAGCGGCGCAGCGGCAGAAATCCGTGCGACATCCAATGCGTAGACCGTAAATGTGTAGTGATGCGTCGGACCGGGCGGCGGACATGGCCCGTAATAGCCCGCTTTGCCGGTCGACGTCTCGCCAAGTTGTGCAGAATCGAGTTTCACGTTGGCGGAGAGCTCGTTGGTCGCTGCAGGGAGATTGTAGACAACCCAATGGTAGAAGCCGCCCGGAATCGGGGCATCGGCATCGTGAACGATGAGGGCAAATGACTTCGTCCCTTTCGGCGCGCCGCTCCACTGCAGTTGCGGTGAACGGTTCTCTCCGCCGCAATCTGCAGCCATCGCGCGCGCCGGAATAACGCCGCTATCGGAAAAGTCGCTGCTTTGAATCCGCAGCGGTCCAATCGTTGTGGCGAGCACGATACCGGCCGCCGCTACCAGACGCAGCATGAGCGTATGGTATCATGGCGTGGCCATGATGGGAGTTAGGCCTCACGCGGCGTAACCCCGCAAACCCCGCCAGAACCGGAAGGTAGCAACGGTACGCGGGCCCTTACGGGTGCCGTGAGTCTCCTGGCTCTCGTCGTGGCCCGCTTGCTATAAAGATCGAAAGATGTTTTTCGGAACTTTTTACGCCGCCGCCGGCGCATTCGTAGGCGCCCTCGTGGCGCTCGCCGTCTATCACGCCACCGTCGTGCGGCCTGCGCTGACGCAGTCGCGGCGTCTGCTCGAGGTGCACGACAATCTGATCTCGGGCGGAACGGGTAGCGCGGCGGGCAGGCTGGCCACACTCGAAGAGGCAGGAGACGCAGCTGCGCGCGAGAGGCAGAAGCTGGACGAACGCCTCGCGAGCCTCGAGGCCTTATCGCAATCGGATCTCTCCCGAACGGGTTTCGTGCGCTACGACGCCTTTGCGGGCAGCGGTTCCGGGCTCTCCTATGCGCTCGCACTGCTCAATCGCCAAGGGGACGGAGTCGTGATCACCAGCATTTACTCTCGCGACGATACGCGAACGTTCGGCAAACCCGTCGCCGGATTCAAACCGACGGTCCAAGCTTCAGGCGAAGAGCTCGAGGCAATCGAGCGGGCGCGCAAGCCCGCATCGTAGAACGGCGGCGCAGTGAATCTCTTACTCTGCGACGTAGCCAAAGCGCTCGTCTACGTCGTCAACATCTACACGATCTTGCTGCTCGTGTACGCCGTGATCTCCTGGGTTCCCGACCTGCGCCGCGGACGCTGGATCTACTACTTGGCCTCGGTGATCGAGCCGGTTCTGATGCCGATCCGGCGCATCATTCCACCGTTGGGCGGACTCGACTTGGCGTTCCTGGTCCTCTTGCTCGTGTTACAGCTGCTGGTTCGCCCCGGGCTCTATCAGCTCGCGTTCAACAGCTGCTACGCGATATACTAGCAGCTCGAACGTGACGTTGAAAGCCGAACGGCCGCACCGGGTCGACGTGGCGGCCAACGTTCGCAACTTCTGTATCATCGCGCACATCGACCACGGCAAGACGACGCTCTCGGACCGCCTGCTCGAGATCACGCGGACCGTCAATACGCGCGCCCTCGAAGAACAAGCGCTCGACGCGATGGATCTCGAGCGCGAGCGCGGGATCACGATTCGAATGCATCCGGTGACGCTCGAATACCGCGCGAGGAACGGCGAACGCTACCGCCTGAATCTGATCGATACTCCCGGTCACGTCGATTTCTCGTACGAGGTTTCCCGATCGCTGGCAGCCTGCGAAGGCGCCGTTTTGGTCATCGACGCCGCTCAGGGCATCGAAGCCCAGACGCTCGCGAACTACCATCTGGCGCTCGAGCACGAGCTGACGATCATTCCCGTCATCAATAAGATCGATCTGCCGGCGGCCGATCCGGAGCGCGTCATGGGGGAGATCGAGGAGCTGCTCGTGATGGAGCGCAGCGAGTGCATCTTAGCCAGTGCCAAGAACGGCGTCGGCATCGAGGAGATTCTGGAGGCGATCGTCCATCGAATTCCTCCGCCTAAAGGCCACCGCGACCACCTCCGGGCGCTCGTCTTCAACGCGCAGTTCGATCCGTATCGCGGCGTGGTGAACTACTTGCGCGTCGTCGACGGCACGCTCTCGCCGGGCACGCGCTTTCTGTCGATGGCGCACGAGCGTGTCTTCGAATGCGCCGAGGTCGGAATATTCGCGCCCCAGATGCGCGCTACCAAGACGCTCGAGCTCGGCGACGTCGGCTACGTCATCGCCAACATCAAGTCGCTCGGCGAGATCGATGTCGGAGACACCATCACCTCCGCGGCCAATCCCGCCCATGTTGCGTTGCCCGGATATCGCAAAGCCGTACCCATGGTTTACTGCGGACTCTATCCCAACGAGGGTGAGTACGACGGCTTACGCGACGCGCTCGAAAAGCTGAAGCTCAATGACGCGGCGCTGGTCTACGAGCCGGAGAGCTCGGTCGCACTCGGGTTCGGATTCCGCTGCGGCTTCTTGGGCCTGCTGCACATGGAGATCGTCCAGGAGCGTCTCGAGCGCGGCTACGGGCTCGATCTCATCGCGACATCGCCCTCGGTGGTCTTTCGCGTCATCTACACCGACGGGACGACCCTTACCATCGACAATCCCTCGAAGCTGCCGCCACCCAGCGTCATTCGGGTGATCGAGGAACCGTATGTGAAGGCGACGATCATCTCGCCACCCGAGTACGTCGGGGCAATCATGGAAATCACCCAAAACCGCCGCGGAACGCTGTCGAACATGGAGTATCTGCACGACGGCCGCGTCATCCTGACGTACGAGATGCCGTTGATCGAAGTGATCGTCGACTTCTTCGATGCGCTCAAGTCCCGAACGAAGGGTTACGCATCGCTCGATTACGAGGTGATCGAGTATCGCGAAGGAGACTTGGTGAAGCTCGAGGTGATGCTCAACGCCGAGCCGGTCGACGCCCTTTCATTCATCGTCGCGCGCGACAAAGCCGCCTCCCGCGGGCGCGCACTGGTCGAGAAGCTCAAGGAGCTCATCCCGCGTCAGCTTTTCGAGGTGCCGATTCAAGCGGCGATCGGCGGCAAGATCGTGGCGCGCGAAACGGTGAGTGCGATGCGCAAGAACGTGCTCTCGAAGTGCTACGGCGGCGACATCACCCGCAAGCGTAAGCTGCTCGAGAAGCAGAAAGCCGGCAAGGAGCGGATGAAGCGCGTCGGCAAGGTCGAGCTGCCTCAAGAAGCTTTTATGGCCGTACTGAGGCTCAGTTCGTGAAAACGTACATTGCAACGAGCAATCCCGGCAAGCTGCGCGAACTCAAAATGCTCTTTGCGCGCTCGACACTGCAGATCGTGACGCCGCGCAAGCCACTGGATTCCGACGTTCTGGAGACCGCGCCGACATATGCGGGGAACTCGCTGCTCAAAGCGACGGCGCTGGCCTCCGCATTGCGCGAACGACACGTTTCCGCCGCAGTGCTTGCCGATGACAGCGGTCTCGAAGTCGAGGCTCTCGCCGGACGGCCGGGCATCCTTTCCGCGCGCTACGGCGGCCCGGATATTTCCTGGCCGGCGCGTCGAGCGGCATTGCTGGCCGAGCTGCGTGGGGTGCCCCCCTATCGACGCGGCGCGCGATTCGTCTGTGCGCTCGTGCTGGTCGAGCCGCACGGCGAGCCGATAACGGCGATCGGTGAAGTACGCGGCTACATTATGGAGAGCGAGAGCGGCACCGGAGGATTCGGCTACGATTCCATGTTTCTCTATCCGCCGCTCGGCCGCAGTTTTGCCGCGCTGTCGGAAAAGGAGAAGAACGGCGTCAGCCATCGGCACAACGCAGCTGAAGCGTTGTTGAAAATGTTGCGCGAGCGCAGTCCCGAACCGGCGATGCTATAGCGGCTACGCTAGACTCAGCCTGACCGTGGAGATCCAAATTGAGCGCGGCGCTGTAGACCACGTTCGCACGATACAGGCCCGTCGAAAGGTTGACGATGTGACGATGCGTCTCTCTCGGTGCGGCCGAAGGTGGAACGGCGTGGGTAGCGCGAGATGCGGGCGAGATCGTCGGAATCGCCGTCGCGCACGATTCGCAGGACGAACGATACGTCGGCGATCTTTTCATCGAGCCGTCCTTTCGGGGCCAGGAGATTGGGCGGCGGCTCTTGGAGGCGGTTTTCGATGACGCCGATGCTGCGCGCGCCGCGCTGCTCGATCCCGGCGATCCGGCCGGCCTTGCGCTCGCGCTTCGCTTTGGGATGGCATTGTCCGAACCTGTCTTGCGTTTTGCCGGCGCGGTACCGAAAGAAGAAGAGCTGGCGAAAATGGCCGCCGGCGACTATCGATTCGAGGTGGCACGGGTCGACCCCGCGATGCACAACTTCGTCTTGAACGAACTCGACCGCCGCGCCCGCGGAACGGCGCGACCCGCCGACCACGCCGAATTCGCGCTCAACGCAGGCGGTAACGTCTTTTTCCTAAACGGCGAGTGCGTCGGCTACGCGTACGGCTGGCCGGACGGGCGAATCGGTCCCCTCGCGTGCGCGTCGGAGGCCTACCTCGTACAGATCTTCGCGTATGCGCTCGTCACGTTATCGCGGACGTACGGCGCATCGTGGTGCACGACGCTGGTGCCGGGCTCTGACCGCCGCATCGCTCGCGCGGCTTTACGCGCAGGGTTACGCGTTAAAGAAACATTCACATTTGCTTCCAGTGTTTCGTGGAGCGGATCTCAAGCATACGTCGGCTATCACGAACTACTTCTCTAAGAAGTTTTCGATCGCGTGAGTCCGGCAGAGGACTGAAGAGGAGCTCGCACAATGTGAGGTTTAGTGCGCGAATTGCCATCGTCGCCGAGCCGCGACGCAATTCGGCTGGTTGCGGAGTGTCGAAGGTATGGTCGTCGGGGCGTAGCTCAGCTTGGTAGAGCGCCCGCTTTGGGAGCGGGAGGATCCGCAGGTTCGAATCCTGTCGCCCCGACCAATTCCTCTCTATGCTATTCTATCCGTTGACGCGCCCGTGGTCTAAGCGGATAAGGCACGAGTCTTCTAAACTCGAAGATGGGGGTTCGAGTCCCTCCGGGCGCACGGTGCCGTGTTACAATGCCGTTTCGTGGTGACTGTAGCTCAGCTGGTTAGAGCGCTTGACTGTGACTCAAGAGGTCGCGGGTCCGAATCCCGTCAGTCACCCCAAGGCTCTCGGAGGACGCCTATCGAGCAAGTGCGTAACATCTAGCGGCTCACGTCCCGGCGCGAGCGCCTTTAGCTCAGTCGGTAGAGCAGCGGCCTTTTAAGCCGTTGGTCCCGGGTTCGAGTCCCGGAGGGCGCAATTGAATGCACCGCTAGCTCAATGGTAGAGCAGGTGACTCTTAATCACTTGGTTCGGGGTTCGAGTCCCTGGCGGTGCAAAGTAACGGAGAAACCCCCTGGAAATTAAGACTTTCCGGGGGTTTCGTTTTTCCTAGGAGCTCCGTTCCTGTACCGCCATGTACTGCCCTAAGTGCCTTCGGAACCATTAGAGCTGCCGCCCCAGCGCCGGTCCAGTCGACTGCTTGTGGTGCTGCGTCGGCTGGCCGGTCGGCCGGATCGCCCAAAGGCAAAGAGCCAGGGGCGAAAGACCCTTTCATCGAGTCGAAGGAACGTACAGCGGCGACGACATTGCTTTGATTTTGACGTATCGCGCGATAACTGCGGGGAGGCCCGCGATGACGGACGGCAGGTCTATTGGCGATTCTCGTTCGCGCCGGATGATCTCGCGAATCATTCTTTGAACATCTTGCCAGATCGCTCCCTGCCCGGACATTGCGCGTATGCGATTGTAATGACGTGCATCTCTAGATACGTTCATGCCGACGCGAAGCGCCACGGCTGCTAGGGAGCCTAAGATGCGGACCTTGATTGCCTTCTCAGTCATTGCGGCGCAAGCCGTAGTATTGATTACTTCGCGTTCTGCCATGGGCCTTATACCCAATGAAAAGGGCGCCCCCGCCTAGACGAGCGCCCTGATTCCGATGGCCCGAGAGATCGTTTTAGCCTTTGTTGGAGACTCGCAGCAGCGCCGCCCCGACCCGGCGTCCGTGCGGGGTCTTTTCGCCGAACATAACGCGACAGAATCCCTTTGACGTGCCCGCGGTAACCGTGTACGAGTTGCCGCCCGCGCTGGAGACTGACGCAACGTTCTTCTCGGTGCATCCGCGATCGCGAAATGCAAACGTGCCGCCCTTCGGACCGTACACGGTGATGGTTACCGAGGTCTTTGATGCAGTGAGCAGCACGTTACACGGATTCACCGCAACTCGATGGCCTGCGCGACGGCAGCGTCGCGAATCAGGTGAAACGTTGTCGACAGCCCCGTCCCGAGCTTGAACGGAAGTGGAAGATGCTGCGCTGGATGGATTCGAGGGGGATAATCCTGCGCCACCGCAATTTGCGAGAAACGCTGCTGCGCCCGCAATCGCGAGCCAGCGAAGACCGAAGATCATTTGCGACATGGGTGCTCCTCATTGTGTGTGTTGCGTGCCGAATTGACACGCAACAACCTACGCGGCTATTACTGTGCGCTCCTATAGGGTTTGGCGCAGTCTCTTAGACCTTTTGATGACGCCAATCAATTGGGCTCGGAAAGCTTGACAAAACTCAATGACCCTTGCTACGAATGTTCGCCGTTAGACGTGCAACGACAATGAGCGAAACGACGCAAGAGGAGAGGCTCGCGATTTTCCCCGCGTAAGTATCAGAGCGTAAGGGCGACAATAGCAGTGGGCGTGACTGGCCAATGCTTGGCGCTGTTGCGCAAGAATGTCAATCAGGTTGTTTACGCTCTGTAGAAGCAATGAGAGTCCGAGCGCGATCAATCGAGTCAATACAAGAGACACAAGCGCTCATGCTCCGAGAGCTCCAGAAGGTTCCGCGAGCGATCGCGAGTGTGTTGCAAGGCGAGGGCGAAAAGGGAGATCATCGCTGCAAGACTCGAATTAATAGATGGTTATTTTACGCTATTGACAAGGCGGCAAAAAGCGCGCACGCTGGCTGTGAGGGACGTCGAGTCCTTTTCGCGGTCCTGCGACCTTCTTGCTTAAGCTTGCAAGGCGCCGAGGTTCATTTTCGGAGGATGCGTCGCAGGCGCATGTTCCCTCCCGGAGCGATCGAACGACTTCGGAGAAAAGGGTAAACTATCTTGAATCTCTCGCTGTTCCCGCGACTCATAGTCGTCGCGGCGGTCGTGGCGTTTACGGGCTGCGCTGCCGGTTCGTCCGCGAGCGTGCCGTCCCAAGCATCGCTCCCGGCGACGTCACAGTCGAACGCTGGCCGAGCCGATGTGAATCCAGGCAGGAAAAAGGGCCCAGGTCAATGGGGCCTCAGTGTCATTGACGGCGTGGATGTTGAGGGTGCCAGCAACCCGATCGCGTGCAGTGCGCCACCATCAGGGTCAGCGTGCAATGCATACGTCGAGAAAGAAAAACTGACGTTCAATTTAAGCACGAACAGCGCATATGGTTCCGCGTCGCTCAAGTCAACTACCGCGCTCGGGAGCATCGTCGGTACTGAGAAGGCTCACAGCACAGGTAAGGGAAGCGAGAGTTCCAGCGCAACTATTGGGGCCGGCTGGAAAGACACGTTCACCATCACTTCAAAGACCCTTCCGCCTAGCTCGCCGGTGAGCTTGACCGCCACGCTAAAAGTTAAAGGCAGCCCGTTTACGTGTACGTCAAGAGGTAGCGCCACGTTGAGCGTGGCTGCGCTGTATTCAGGCTTGTCATTCGCGGAGTATTGCGCCTCGTCGCCGGCGCCCGTCCTGACGGCGAAAATTAATTCGCAGGTCGGGGCCACCTTCACGGACGGTATAGGCTACTCGTTTTCAGTCAGCGCGGGTGTGCCGTCGGGGGCCGGGGCGTTCGCTGCGGGTCCGTTCACGGCTACCTACCAGTTAAAATCCGACACCGCGGGAGCGTCCTACATCACGGCAAGCGGAAAATCGTACCAGTAATACGTGCTGGCGTCCAAGACCCGTCGAACGCGTCAGTGAATCGCGCTTCTTCGGGTCGTGGAACTGCCGTTAGGCCGGATTTCGCAGACTGACCGCGTGACGAGTTACAAATAATCGCGCCAAAAACAAGAAACCCCTGAAGGGACTCTTCAAGGGTCTTGCATTCGCAGATTTGTGTCGCTAATGTTTCGGCTTGGCCGGCACTCTCGCGGTTACGCTAGTGCTGGTGCTGAGGCTCGTGCTGGTGCTTGTGCTGAACTTCGTGATCTGTTGCGGCGTGATGCAGCGGTTTCGAGTAATGTCGACGCGGCACGTTTGTTGCGTGAGGCGATCGATGCGCCAAAGCGCTCCATTATTGTCGAAATACTGATAGCGGAAGAAAAGCTGGAATACGAAGAACGCGGCCAGCGTTGCTCCGGCGCCGTAGAGCGCAAAGGGCGCCCACGCCGGCAGGCTTTGTAAGGCCCCTGACCTCTTATGCCGTTTAGCGTCAAATCGTGACACGGCGTTCACAACCTGATACTCCTCAGTTTGACGAACGATTGGGCGCTAGTTTAGAGGTGTAGGACTACGTCACCGTAGCGGGACGGCCCTTCCGTCGGCTACCGTGCATAGCGCGGGAGGATCATAAGCGTTGGGAGGCCGGTGCGCAACCAGCCCCCGGGGAGGAAAACCACAGAGAGCGTTTTATCTAAGGGGGTCGCCGGGCAAGTGGCGGAACTGGCAGACGCGCTGGACTTAGGATCCAGTGGGGCAACCCGTCAGAGTTCAAATCTCTGCTTGCCCATGCTCGTCGCCACCCAGATCGGGGAATTCTTAAGCTAGCTGTTCGCACGTTCGGGTTCCATGGTTCGAGCGGCGTCTGAATGCGCCCGTAGCCGTGGATGGCCAGCGGGCGCAGAATCGAGTGTAGGCGAGCACGTGATGCGCGGCCAAACGGCCGTGAGGGCCAGGTAACGCGAACGTCGAAACAGCGAGCGCCCACGTGCGGAAGTAGCTCAGTGGTAGAGCATCGCCTTGCCAAGGCGAGGGTCGCGAGTTCGAATCTCGTCTTCCGCTAATTCTTGCGTGCCTCGAGCCTCCGCAGCCTTCGGATTCGATTTTCAGCTCGGTATTTCAGGAGACATGTACGTCGCTAACCCTAGCCCTAGGTGCTCGATCGCCGTGTTAAGCGCCCGCGCTGACACACAGCGAAGAGTCGGCCAATGACCGGCTCGACCCTAACGCGGCTCGCACCTACGACGGTAACGCTTGACTTCGTCCTGGGCGAGGAGGAACTCGCCGCTGCCGAAGAACGCGCATTCCGCCGCCTTTCGAAGAACGTTCGCCTGCCGGGGTTCCGCAAAGGAAAGATTCCTCGCAAGCTTTTCGATCAGACCTATGGCCCCGAGGCGGTTCGCAACGAAGCAATGGATGAGATCGTTCCGGACGTTTACGCTAAAGCGGTCCGCGAGCACGATCTCGATCCGGTCGAGCGCCCGAAGTTTGAAGTCGTCGAGGAGGCCGGCGGTCGACCGTCGCGCATGCGAGCGACGGTCGAAGTCCGACCCGAGATCCAGCTGGGCGCGTATAAGGGCGTCGTTGTATCCCGTCCGCCCATCGAAGTCGCCGATGAAGACGTGGAGCGAAGCCTTACGGCCTTGGCCAAAGAACGTGCGACGCTCGTTCCCGTCGAGCGTGCGGCGCGTTTTGGCGACGTGGTAACGATCGACTACGAAGGATCGATCGAAGGCACACCGTTTGAGGGAGGGCGCGGCGTCGGAGAAGTGGTCGAGCTTGCCGAAGGGCGTTTCGTCCCGGGTTTTGCCGCCGGAATCGAGGGGATGCGAGCGGGCGAAAGTCGGCAGATCCAAGCTACCTTCCCCGCCGAATACCCAGCGACCGATCTCGCGAGTAAAACTGCGGATTTCTCAGTCACATTACATGAGGTCAAAGAGCTCGATCCGCCGGCAATCGATGACGATTTTGCTCGCGCCGTTTCGGAAAACGCAACTGTGGCGCAGTTGCGCGATGACGTGCGCAGACGGCTCGAAGCCGTCGCGGCCGGACGCGCACGCCGCGCCACGGGAAATTCGATTATGGACAAACTGATGAGCGCCCATGACTTTCCGCTACCGCCCTCGCTGGTAGAAAATGCGCTCAACCAGATCCTCGAGGAGGTTGGTTCGGCGGACGGGGCGGAGCCAAACGAAGCGCAGCTTCGCGAGACGTATCGCAAAGACGCGGAATCTCGCGTGAAGGGTGCGCTGCTGATCGCGGCAATCGCCAAGGCCGAGAACGTTAGCGCGACACCCGCGGACCTGGCCGCAGAGCTCGAGGCCCTCGCGCGGCGCTACGGTCAACCCGTAGCGCGAATTCGGGAGGCTTTGGGCCGTAATCTCATCTCTCTCATGGACGGCATCGTGCGCAACAAGACGCTCGACTTGCTTATCGATAATGCCGTCGTGACGGTAGACGAAGAAACTTCTCGCACCGCGTCGTAGTTTAGAGGATAACTATGGGACATCTCGTGCCGATGGTCGTAGAACAGACCGCGCGCGGCGAACGCGCCTACGATATCTATTCACGGCTCCTGAAGGACCGCATCGTCTTCGTCGGCGGTCCGATAGACGACCACCTCGCCAACCTGGTTATCGCGCAGCTTCTTTTTCTCGAGAAAGAAGACCCGGAAAAAGACATCGACATGTACCTCAACAGCCCCGGCGGCAGCGTAACCGCGGGTTTGGCGATGTACGACGCGATGCGCTTCATCAAACCGGACGTCGCGACGATCTGTATGGGCTTTGCCGCTTCGATGGGGTCGATTCTGTTGACGGGCGGCGCCCCCGGAAAGCGTTACGCCCTGCCCCACTCGAAGATTGTGATCCACCAGCCGTGGGTCTCGCAGATTGGGGGGCAGGCCACGGATGTCGAGATCGCCGCTCGGGACCTCCTGGCGACCCGCCACACGGTCGCCACGATCTATGAGGAGACCACCAAAAAGCCCGTCGAGCAAATTCTACGGGACATCGAGCGGGACTACTATATGACCGCTGCGGAAGCCAAGCAATACGGGATAATCGACCAGATCATCGAAAATCGGCAAGGTCTGCCGTTACCGGCATAGGAGAGGGGAACCCGCCACCCGATGTTTCGCTTCGGAGACGATAAGGGTCAGCTCAAGTGCAGCTTCTGCGGAAAATCGCAGGAGCAGGTTCGCAAGCTGATCGCGGGCCCCGGCGTCTATATTTGCGACGAGTGCATCGAGCTCTGCAACGAGATCATCGAGGAGGAGCTCTATAAGAACGTCGACGAGAATCTGCGCCTGCGCAATATTCCTAAGCCCAAAGAAATCAACCACATCCTCAACCAATACGTGATCGGCCAGGAGCGAGCGAAGAAATCGCTCGCCGTTGCGGTTTACAATCACTATAAGCGCATCAACGTCGGGGGGACCGCCGACGACGTCGAGCTGCAGAAATCCAACATTCTTCTGGTCGGGCCGACCGGTTCGGGCAAAACGTATCTCGCTCAGACGCTTGCCAAAATACTCGACGTGCCGCTTGCGATGGCGGACGCCACATCGTTGACCGAGGCCGGCTACGTCGGCGAAGACGTCGAGAACATTCTGCTCAAACTCATTCAAGCGGCCGACTACGACGTCAAGCGTGCCGAGAAGGGCATCGTTTACATCGATGAGATCGACAAGATTGCGCGCAAGAGCGAAAACCCGTCGATCACCCGCGACGTCTCCGGTGAAGGCGTGCAGCAGGCGCTCCTCAAGATATTGGAGGGAACGACAGCCAACGTTCCTCCGCAGGGCGGCCGCAAGCATCCCCACCAAGAATTCATTCAGATCGATACGACGAACGTACTCTTCATTTGCGGCGGCGCGTTCGACGGTCTGGAGCGGATCATCGAATCGCGCGTCGCCGCCAACAACATGGGTTTCCGCGCGCAGCCCGAGGGAAAGCGCGACATCCGCGTCGGCAAGCTGCTCCAGCAGCTTATGCCCGAGGATTTGCTGCGCTTCGGACTCATTCCGGAGTTCATTGGGCGTCTGCCTATCGTCGTGACGCTCGACGCGCTCGACGAGCTGGCCTTGCGACGGATTCTCACCGAGCCGCGCAACGCGCTCGTGCGCCAGTTTCAGAAGATCCTCAACATGGACGGCGTCGATCTGCAGTTTACGAAAGAGGCGCTCGTCGCGATTGCCAATAAGGCACAAGGCCGTAAGACCGGTGCGCGCGGTTTGCGGTCGATTCTCGAAGAGACGATGCTCGAAGTCATGTACGATCTGCCGTCGCTGCAAGGCGTCAAGAAGTGCGTCGTCAACAAAGACGTAATCGAGAAGAAAGAATCGCCGACGCTCATCTATCACGAGCAAAAGAAAGATATGCCGGCCTAGGCCTTCGGCCGCGTAGCCCATCTGACGGCACCTTCTCCGAGAAACCGCTCGTCGTCGCGCATCGTGCGCTCCTCCTGCTATAGCGCTCGCCCGGACGAGCAAGCTCGGAACGAAGCGCGCATCCCGCGCTGGTCCGCGCTCGTCGCAATTTTCTCCTGAGAAGGTCGCCCAATCAGAACGGCTGCGCGCGCGCGGCCTCGGCGCATAGGAGAGGCGACCCGACGAAGGGTGCTGAACCCGGGCCAACCGATGGATCTCCCGAAGAACTACGATCCGAAGGCGGTAGAGCCGCGCCTCTACGAGCGTTGGGAGCGCAACGGCTACTTTCACGAGGAGCCCGATCCCGCGCGGCCGCCGTTCATCATCTGTATGCCGCCGCCGAACGTCACGGCGCGCGCGCATCTGGGACATGCTTCTACGTACACGCCGATGGACGTGCTGACTCGTTTTCATCGGATGCTCGGTGACAACGCCGACTGGCTTCCGGGCGTCGACCACGCGGCAATTGCGACGGAAACCGTGCTCGTCAAGGAGCTTACGCGTCAGGGCGTGCGGCGCGACGATCTTGGACGGGAGCTCTTCGTCGAGCGCGCGTGGGAATGGTCGCGTACCTATGGCGGCGTCATCAACGAACAGTTCCGACGGCTCGGGTTCGGCCCCGACTGGCAGCGGTCGCGCTTCACGATGGATGAAGGCTTATCGGCTGCCGTTCGGCGCGTTTTCGTGCAGCTCTATCGTGAAGGTTTAGTGTATCGCGGAACGCGCCTCATCAACTGGGATCCAACTGCGCAGTCGACCGTCTCGGATGCCGAGCTGGATCATGTCGAGCGCGACGGGACGCTGTGGCGCATTCGCTATCCGTTTACTGCCGACGATCTGCGCGCCGGTATCGAAATCGCAACGACGCGGCCTGAGACCATGCTCGCCGACGTGGCAATCGCCGTCCATCCCAACGACGAGCGAAATAAGGCGCTGGTCGGCCGAACGGTTCTAGTACCGCCTTTGCTACAGCGCGCAATTCCGATCGTCGCCGACGACGCCGTCGATCCCGACTTCGGCACGGGCGCCGTAAAAGTTACTCCGGCCCACGATCCCACTGATTACGACATCGGCGTGCGCCATGGCTTGACGATGCCGTCGGTCATCGGCCTTGATGCGCGCATCGCCGGCGCCGACGTTGACGTCGGACGGTATGCGGGGCTCGACCGCTACGAAGCGCGAGCCGAGATCGTGCGAGATCTGCAGCAGCTCGGACTGCTCGTCGAAACGAAGCCGCACCGGCACTCGGTAGCAACGAGCGAGCGCAGCGGCGACGTCGTAGAACCGTTATTATCGTTGCAATGGTTCGTCAAAACCGCGCCGCTCGCCGCGCCGGCGCTCGAAGCCTATCGGAGCGGCCGCATTCGTTTCGTCCCTGAGCGATACGGGCGCACCTACGAACAGTGGCTCGAGAATATCCGCGATTGGAACGTCTCGCGGCAAATTTGGTGGGGACATCAACTTCCCGTTTGGTACACGCCCGACGGACGCGAAGTCGTCGCGGAGACCGAAGAGGAAGCGTTCGCGATCGCCGACCGCACCTACGGAACGCGTGAGCTGACGCGCGACTCCGACACGCTCGATACGTGGTTCTCGAGCGGCATTTGGCCGTTTTCGATTCTCGGCTGGCCCGAAGAGACACCGGAGCTGCGTTGCTGGTATCCGTCGCAAACGCTGATCACGGCGGGGGAGATCATCTTCTTGTGGGTCGCGCGGATGGTGATGCTCGGGATCCGCTTCACTGGGGAGATCCCGTTTCGCGACGTCGTTATCACGCCGCTGGTCTTCGACGCGGCGGGGCGTAAGATGTCCAAGTCGCTCGGGAACGTCATCGATCCGATCGACCTCATCGAAAAGTACGGCGCCGACGCATTTCGAATGTCGATTCTGCGCCAGATGCGTCTCGATAGCCAGGAGATGCGTTATCAAGAGTCGCGCTGCGAAGAGGCGCGGAACTTCAATAATAAGATCTGGAACGCCACGCGCTACACCCTGGCGTTGCCCGAAGGCTTGCCGCCGGCTATGACGCTTCCCCCCGAGGAGGCGCTGACGCTCGCCGACCGCTGGATCCTCACCCGCCTTCGCGAAACGATTTCACGCGTCAGCGATCTCCTGCGCGCGTACGACTTCGGCAACGCCGCTGAAACGATGTGGCGTTTCGTGTGGTATGAGTTCTGCGATTGGTATGTTGAGGCGACAAAAGCGGAACAGAATCGCAGCACACGGGCGCCCGTACTCTCCTATGTGTGGAACGCCGCCATGCGCCTGCTCCACCCCATCGAACCGTTCATCACCGAGGAAGTCTGGCTCGCACTGCCGCACGACGGCGAGAGCATCGTGACCGCAAACTGGCCCGATCCGCTCGAAGTGCCGGCATTCGAAGGCGCCGTTCGCGACTTTGCGTCGCTACAGCGCGCCGTCGAGCGGATTCGCAATCGGCGCGCCGACATGGGATTGAATCCGCGCGATCGCGTCGTGCTCGACGTCCCTGCGAACGTGCCCGATGACATGATCGCGTCGCTCGCGCTGCTCGTCTTGGCGACCATCGAACGCGGCGCTCCCGCGGGAACGACCCTCGACGAGGCGCTGGCCAACGTGGAGGTACGAGCCCCGCTGGCGCTGCTCGCAGAACGGTACGAGAAGGAAGCCAAGCATTTAAGGTCCGAGATCGATCGCGGCGAGAAGAAGCTGTACGACGAAGCATTCGTTTCGAAAGCGGCGCCAAATATCGTCGCAAAAGAGCGCGAAAAGCTGGAGGGATACCGCGGCGAGCTCAGCCGCGTCGAAGCGGCACTTGCCGATCTGAAGGAGAAGGCGTGACCGCAACGGGCTCGCCGCGCGTGCTCGCCGGCAGCGCGGAGATCGAACGGATCGTTGCGCGCCTCGCCCATCAAATTCTCGAGCCGAACGAGTCGGAGCGAGGCCTCGTGCTGCTTGGCGTTCGGCGTGGCGGCGAAGCGCTGGCGACTCGGCTCGCCGCGGAAGTGGAACGGATCAGCGGACGCGCGCCGGCCTTGGGATTCCTCAACATCAACCTTTATCGCGACGATCGCGTTATGCACGAGATTCCGGAGTCGCAGATTCCGAGCGACCTGGCAGGTCGCGTTGTGGTCGTCATCGACGACGTTCTGTACACGGGGCGCACGGTGCGCTCAGCGCTCGACGCAGTGACCGACCTCGGCCGGCCCGCAGCCATCCGCCTTTGCGTCCTCGTCGACCGCGGTCTGCGCGAGCTTCCGATTCAAGCCGACTACGTCGGACGGGTCACACCGACGACTCCCGCGCAGCGCGTAAGAGTGACGCTCGCGCCGGAAGCGACGCCGAGCGACGAGATCGTCATCACGGGTTCTCCCGATGCGGATACGCCGTAGTCTCATCGATCTCGACGACCTCACCGCCGACGAGCTTTCGTACATCTTCGAGCGCACCGGCGAATTCGAGCAAACGCCGCCGGGGCCGCTATTGGCGGGGAAATCCTGCGTGAACATGTTTTTCGAGGAGAGCACGCGCACGTTCACGTCGTTCAATCTCGCGGAGCTGCGCCTGGGAGCCAACGTGGTGAATCTTACGCCGAAGAATCTGAGCCTCGCAACCAAAGGTGAGACGCTGGAGGATACGGCGATCACGCTGGGGGCGCTGGGAATTCTGTCTCGTCGTCGTGCGTCATCACGAAGCGGGCTTTCCTGCTCGTATCGCGATGGCGTTCGACGGTCACGTCGTCAACGCCGGCGACGGCGTGCACGCGCATCCTACTCAAGCCTTACTCGACATCTATACTTTGCGCGAGGAGTTCGGCGACCTCGCGGATCGGTCGATTGCCATTGTCGGCGACATCCTTCACAGCCGAGTCGCCCACTCGACCATTCGCGGCCTGACGCGGCTGGGTGCTTCGATCGTCTTGGTGGGGCCCGAGGCCTTCTTGCCGGGCACCTACGCCGGAAATCGCACCACCGTCGAACGTGACTTCGACGCCGTCCTGCCGCACGTCGATGCAGTCATCTTGCTGCGCATCCAGCGCGAGCGCTTCGTGGAAATCCCGATATCGGATAGCGAATACATCGATCGTTTTCGCCTCGACCGGCGGCGGTTGGCGCTGCTTCGAAAAGAGGCCATCGTGATGCACCCTGGTCCGTACAATCGCGGGGTGGAGCTCGACGATTCAGTGCTCGAGTTTGCCGGCTGGCGTTACGCGCGCCAGGTTCAACACGGCGTCGGGGTTCGGATGGCGGTTCTCGACCTGTTGGTGAACACCGGGCCATCGTGAAAGATCTTCTGATACGCGGGGGAAGGATCGTCGATCCGGGATCCTCCCTCGATTTGCTGCGCGATCTTCGTGTGCGCGACGGCAGAGTTGCCGAAATCGGCGAGCACCTGGAAACTCGTCCTGATGAAGCGGTCCTCGACGCGAGCAACGCCGTCGTCGCTCCAGGCTTCATCGACGTTCACGTTCATTTGCGCCAGCCGGGATACCCGGAAAAGGAGACGATCGCGACTGGCACCCTCGCAGCGGTAAACGGCGGCTTCACCGCCGTCGCCTGCATGCCGAATACGAATCCGGCGCTCGACGATACGCGCGTCATCGCTGATTTGATCGCAAACGTCGGACGGGAGGCGCGCTGCCGTGTCTATCCGATTGCCGCGATGACACGCGGTCGGAAAGGAATCGATCCGGCGGACTACGCTGCGCTTGCCCGCGCGGGAGCGGTCGCGTTTTCCGACGACGGCGATACGGTTGAGAACGCCGCGGTGATGCGCGAAGCGGCGCTCCTTGCGCGTGGCGTCGAGCCGCCCTTTGTGGCTCACTGCGTTCCCGAAATGCCGATCGTCGCCCGAGATATGCACATCGCCGCCGAAACTGGAAAGCAGTGGCACGTGGCGCACGTCTCGACCGCCGGCGCGCTCGATCTCATACGAGACTTCCGCGATCGCGGCGTTCGAGTTACGTGCGAAGTCACACCGCATCACGTGACGTTTACCAACGCACTCTTCGAGGAGCGCGGTGCCGCCGCTAAGGTCAATCCGCCGCTGGCCGGCGACGACGACGTCGAAGCACTACGCGCCGGGGTGCGCGACGGCACCATTGACGTGTTTGCAAGCGATCACGCGCCTCACACCGCAAACGAGAAAGAAGGAGACCCAGAACGCGCGGCGCCCGGATTTTCGGGACTCGAAATTGCCGTCGGCGCCTATGCTGCCGCCTTCCCCGGCTTACCGGTGAGGCGCTTCGTCGAGCTCCTTTCGACGAATCCCGCGCGCATTTTTCGGTTGCCCGGCGGAAATTTGCGAATCGGCGCGCCTGCCGATATCACGATCTTTGCCGAGCGGGAGTGGACCGTCGATCCATCGCGATTCGCTTCCAAAGGCAAATGCACGCCGTTTGCGGGTTGCTCGCTGCCACGGAAAGTCTTAGCGACGTTCGTGGGGGGAGACGTGCGATATCGGGCAACGGAGTTGCGCAGCGCGGCATGAGCCGACCGCATGCGGCGCTTTTTCTCGCCGACGGCAGCCGTTTCGATGGACGCGGACTGCGTCGCGAGGGAATTGCACTTGGTGAGGCCGTGTTCTATACGGGCATGACGGGCTACGAAGAGGCCCTCACCGATCCGTCGTATGCCGGACAAATCCTCACGTTTACGTATCCAATGATCGGCAACTACGGAATCTCGGGAAGTGCCTCGCAGTATCCACGGGCCTGCGTCGCAGGCACCGTCATCAAACAAATCGCCTATCATCCGTCGCACCATCTTGCCAAGACCTCGCTGCCGGCGTGGCTCGACGAAGAAGGCGTCCCGGCGCTGCTCGAAGCCGATACGCGCGCGATTACGATCGCGTTGCGCGAGCATGGCACGATTTGGGCGGCGCTGGCCGTCGGCGACGAAGCGCTCGCGAGCGCGGAGCGCCGATTGGGGGAGTTCGTGCGCAGCGCGAATACGAAGGCCTTGGTGCCCAGCGTCGCGACGCGCAGCCAATTCGTCGTCGGTGAAGAGCGGGCTACGCGAGTCGTGCTGATCGATTGCGGGGTCAAACGAGCCATCTTACAACAGCTCGAAGCGCTCGGCGCGAGCATTGCGGTCGTGCCGTACGATGCGAGTGAAGCCGAGGTGCTCGCCGCCGATCCTGATGCGGTCTTCGTCTCGCCGGGACCCGGCGACCCCACCGACCTCGCGGGAACGATCGAAGTCCTGCGCGGGCTCGTCGGGCGCAAGCCTCTCTATGGTATTTGTCTGGGCCACCAACTCCTCGCCTTGGCGTGTGGCGGCCGAACCTACAAGCTTCCTTACGGTCACCGTGGGGGCAATCAGCCGGTCAAAGACTTGATCGCGGGTGAAGTGCTCGTGACCGCGCACAATCACGGGTACGCCGTCGATGCCGCATCACTTCCCGACGAACTGGAACCGACCATGACGAATCTCAATGACGGGACCAACGAGGGCTTTCGCCATCGCAAGTTGCCGATTGCTGCGGTTCAGTTCCACCCC
The DNA here is from genome assembly GCA_963815165.1 of Vulcanimicrobiota bacterium. Taxonomy (GTDB): domain Bacteria; phylum Vulcanimicrobiota; class Vulcanimicrobiia; order Vulcanimicrobiales; family Vulcanimicrobiaceae; genus Cybelea. Next base: position 24,957 of record CAWFFL010000001.1, on the reverse strand, counting down.
GAAGCCTCGCCTGGTCCCTTCGATGCGCGGGGCCTTTTTGCGCAATGGTTAGCCGAACTCCCGCGCAGATAGCGGCCATCGTCGCGTTTGCTTGCGCGTTGACGACCGTCGCGACTGCGCAAAGCCTGCAGCAGTTTACCGTTCTATCGTTCGGGCTCACCTCCGACACGGTGTCGCCGCGCGTCGACGTGCCGTTTCATTTACTCGTAACGCTTCGCGTTCGCGAGCGTGTCGCACAAATCGAAAACCTCGATCTGCCGATTCTTGCGCAGCTCGAGCTGCTCGGTGACGAGCGCCAAACGACCAGCGGGCCGCAGGGGACGCAGTATCGCGAAAGCATCACGGTCGTCGCGCACGACCCCGGCACGATTGCCATTAGCTCGGCGACCCTGCAAGCGATCGATCGACGCGACGGCAGAGCAAAGCAGTGGTTTACCAACGGACTCACGCTTCACGTCGCCGGCGCCGGCTCGCGGGCCCTGAGCAACGCAGGGCACGCGGCGCTTTCCGACCTGCTCGGCGTCCTGCGCTTCCTGATGTGGATCGTACTTTGGGTGCTTGGAATCGGTTGCCTCGCCGCCGTCGTGCTCTTGCTCTTTCGGCGTCGCCGCGGCGTCGCACAGCTCGGCGCGCCCGTCTCGCCCGCGCCGGAGCCGGCGCCTGCGCCGCGTTCGCGACGGTTACAGGCGACCGATGCGCTCGCCGTTCTCGCTGCGGAGCGTACGCGAAGCGCCGCGATCAGGGTGCGGGCGGCGATCTGGCGGATGTGCGGCGCCTCGGAGGGCGAAACGCTGGGAGACGTGCTTCGGCGCGCGAAACGGGACGAGGTGCCGATGCGCGATCTTCTCGTCGCGCTCGAGCGCAGCGCGTTCACCTACGACGCAGACTTGCATGCCGCGATCGACGACACGTGCGGCGCCCTCCGGCGGTATATCGACTCACCATGACGCGTTCGCCGTCCGATTTGCACGACGCCCTCTCTGCCACAATCGTCGGCCAGGAAGGCGTGATCGAGGCGCTGTTGCTGGCTCTGCTCTGCAACGGGCACGTCCTGCTCGAAGGGCCGCCTGGACTAGCGAAGACGCTGGCCTGCCGTTCGGTTGCGGCGGCGCTAGCGGGCGAGTTCAAGCGAATTCAATTTACGCCGGATCTCTTGCCCAGCGATATCATCGGGACGCGTATCTTCGATCAGCGCGAGAGCGCCTTCGCCACCGTCATCGGTCCGATTTTCGCGAACGTGGTGCTAGCCGACGAAATCAATCGCGCGCCGGCCAAGGTTCAATCCGCTCTGCTCGAGGCAATGCAGGAGCGGCAAGTTACGATCGGACCGCAATCCTATCCGCTGCCCGACCCGTTCGTCGTAATGGCGACAATGAACCCGCTCGATTCCGAAGGAACCTACGCCCTTCCGATCGCGCAGATGGATCGTTTCTTGATGAAGGTCAACGTCGGCTATCCGTCGCGCGATGAAGAGCTGCGCATCCTCGAGCGCTTTGCCGTTGCCGACACGCAACCCATTCGCGACGTTGCAACGCTCGAAGACGTCCGCGCGTGGCGCTCGCAAACCCACAGCGTGCACATCGACGAGAAGCTCAAGCGTTATATCGTCGAGCTGGTCGCAAAAACGCGCGAGTCGTCTCAATATATCGATTACGGCGCGAGCCCGCGGGCGACGCTCTCGCTGGCGTTCTTAGCGCGCGGACGGGCGCTGCTGGCAGGACGCGATTTTGCGTTGCCGGACGACGTCCGCGCGGTTGCGCCGCACGCATTACGCCATCGCATCGGCTTCAACTACCGAGTCGCCGCCGAAGGACTACGCGCCGATGCGCTCATCGAGGGCATGATCGCCGCCGTTCCGGCACCATGACGCTGCGCGAAGCGCTGCTGCGTGCGCGCCGCCGCCCGCGACACCTGGGCGCGGGATCCCCGACGATCTATCGCGGCGACGGATACGAATTCGTCGAGCTGCGGGGTTACGTTCCCGGTGACGACGTCCGCCGCATCGATTGGGCCGCGACGGCGCGTTCGGGCGAGCTTCAGACACGAGTCGTGCTCGAAGACGTCGCACTGACGCTGGCGGCGATTATCGACGAATCACCTTCGATGTACGTCGGGCGGCAGCGTCCATTACTCAATGCAGCTCACGAGGCGCTCGCGGCCTGGTTCGGCTCGGCGATGAGCGAAGATCGCTGCATCTGCGTCGGCTCCGACGGCATTACGCCACCGCAGCTTCAGCGCAGCCCCAACGCCCTGCTGGCCATGCGCCAACCTGACGAGTCTTTCGATCTGCGGCGCGCCCTTCGCGGTGCCCGCGCCGCGCTGCCTCGCGGAACGGCGCTGCTCGCAGTCGGCGATTGGTACGAGCTCGACACGTCGCTCGATCGCGATCTTGCCGATCTCGGCGCGCGCTACGACTGCACCGCGCTGATCGCGCGCGATCCTTGGCACGACGAGTTGCCGCTGGGCGGAATCGTACGCATGCGCGGGACTGAAGGCGGCCAGCTCCGAGCTTATATCGGCGCTCGCGAGCGGACGCGCTTTCATTCGGCCGTCCGGCGGCGTGAGACGGCACTCTTACGGCGTTTTGAGCGCGCGAACTGGCGAACCGGAATTCTTCGCGAAGCCGACGGCACGGCGTCGCTGGCCGCTGCCTTCGGGCTGAGGACGCCGTGAGCGTCGACCATCCCGCTCGCCTCGCATTCGGAGCGTTGTTGGTGGTTCTCTTCGCATTGATCTACGATGTGCTGCAACGCCGGCAGACGTCGCGCGATCTGGCCTATTCCAACGTCGCGTTCTTTGTCGAAGCCGCCAGGCCGCAACGCTGGATCCCCCGCGCGCTGCAAGCGCTCTGGATCCTCGCGCTCGGCGGTGTCGTGCTGGGCATTTCCGGTCCGCATCTGTCCCTGCCCGTCCCGATCCGCGACGGTTCGGTCTTTATCTGCATCGACACCTCGGGATCGATGGCTTCCGCCGACGTCTTCCCGACGCGTTCGCAAGCCGCCAAAAACGCCGCCCGCGCCTTCCTCGAAGAGAGCCCGGGAGGAACGAAAATCGGCATCATCTCGTTTGCAGGTGCCGCGGGTGTGGTACAGCCGCTCAGCGCCGACCACCAAGCAGTTATCGCTGCGCTGGACGAAGTTCCGCTTCCTAATGGCGCGACGGCGATCGGCGACGCGCTCAAGCTTACAGCACAGCAACTGCCCTCGATCGGACATCGCGTCGTCATCTTGATCACCGATGGCGTAAACAACAGCGGCAGCGATCCGATGGAGATCGCGCAGTGGCTTGGCGCCCACCACATTCCGGTCTACACGGTCGGCATTGGGACGCCCAACGGCGGCCTGATTCCGGGCACGAACGAAGAGGCGACGATCGACGAAGACGCATTGCGCGGCTATGCGGCTGCGAGCGGCGGGGCATACGCGCGAGCCGAGAATGCGACGCAGCTGCGTGATGCGCTCGCGCGCCTGGGCCGCATCACGTCACTGGAGCGCAAGCCCGTCGATGCGTCGCTCGGCTTTACCATTGGCGGGGCGGTCGCTATGCTGGCGGCGTTCCTCGCAGGCTTCGCCCTCGGCCGCTACCCGTGACCGATCCCATCGCGCTGCTTGCGGAATGGATCGACGATGCCGGCGGCATGGAGAACGTCGAAGCGATCGCAATGTGTCTGGCAACCGCCGACGCACGCGCGCGACCTTCGGCACGGATGGTGCTGCTGCGCGGCCTCGATGGACAGGGCTTACGCTTTTATACTTCATACCTGAGCCGCAAAGGGCGCGACGTGGCCGAAAATCCGAACGCGGCAGCGGTATTCTATTGGCCGCAACTCCATCGCCAGGCTCGCGTCGAAGGCGAGGTCGCACCGCTCTCCGAGGATGAGTCCGACGAATACTTCGATGCACGGCCGCGCGGCCATCGCATTGCCGCCTGGGCTTCGGAACAGAGCGAGCCGCTCGAAACGTACGCGACGCTAGAGGAGCGCTACGCGAGTTTCGACGCGCGCTTCGAAGGAGAGGAAGTACCTCGGCCGCATTCGTGGGGCGGCTATTTGTTAGCGCCTTCGCAAATCGAGTTCTGGCAGGGCCGCCCCAATCGCATGCACGATCGCATGCTCTACACGCGCTCCACCGACGGCTGGAAGGCGTCGCGCCTCCAACCCTGATTGCGGCGGAGGCTCGCGAGCCAGTCGGAAAGCACCCATGCCGCACCGGCCGCCGCGAGATTGTATGCGTTTGAGCCCCACGCAATTTCGCTGTGGACGTAGGGCGGAATGATTGGGAGCAGGACGATCGCACCGAAGATCAGGAGCATCAGCGTGAGCAGTCGCGCTGCCAGAACATCGCGGATCCCGGATACTATGCCGATGCCCGCTGCGACGAACGCGAGCCCCGTGACGACCACCCAGAAATCCGCGCCTGGCGGTATCCATTTCGGCACCATCAAGGCGGTGCTCGCAATGCCGGTAAAGTGGGCGAGCCCGAAAAAAATTGTAGAGATTCCGAAGACCCATCGCGCGATTTGCAGCACGGCCGGCGCCCACGGCGCGCCGGACGGCGCCGTCGCCAGCGCGTAGATGATCGCCGCAGCGGCAATGAGGATCGCCTGCTGACCAACGCCTCCAACGGCCCCAATCGCACCGGTCCATCCGATGATCGTGCTCGCCCAATAGATCCGCGGAGCCCAAAAGATCGCAAAGACGAGGTACCCGATCGCCACGAGCAGCGCACCTATCCGCACCCCGCGCCGCGTCATGATTGCGATAGCGCCCACAACGAGCACGACGCCAACCGCATCGGCGAAGCCTCCGCGTCCGGTCAGTTTGTTGCCGTACGCCTGAATCGGCTGATGCGCGGGCTCGAAGACGCCCCAGATCAAATCGATAACGCCGGTTGCAAGCGCCGCAAGCCCTAATACATAGCGTCCAATTCCCATCTCACTCTCTTAAACGCAGGCAAGCGGAAATCCGCGAATTCAAGGGACTACAGCGACTCTGCTTTAAACCCTCAGCTTTAGTGTCGCGGCGGAGCGTAATGGTCATCGGGTCGGGACCGATCGTGATCGGTCAGGCCGCAGAGTTCGATTACGCGGGCGTTCAAGCGTGCCGCGCGCTACGCGAGGAAGGCCACCGAGTCGTCCTCGTCAACTCGAACCCCGCGACGATCATGACCGACCCGGAGATTGCGGAAGCCGTCTATCTCGAGCCGCTCACCGTCGCGTCGGTGGAAGAAATCGTCGCCCGCGAAAGACCCGATGCGTTGCTGCCGACGCTCGGCGGACAGACGGGACTCAACCTCGCGGTGGAACTCGACGAAGCCGGAGTCTTGCAGCGTTACAACGTCGAGGTGCTGGGAACGCCGATCGAAACGATTCGGCTCGCCGAAGACCGCGAGCGCTTCAAGCTCAAGATGCTCGAGATCGGCGAGCCCGTCCCCGATAGCGCGATTGTCACGCATATCGAAGCAGGGCTCGCATTTGCAAAGGCCGCCGGGTATCCGCTCGTGGTACGCCCGGCATATACGCTCGCGGGAACCGGCGGCGGTGTCGTCTACGATGAAACGCAGTTGCGCGAGACGCTCGATGCCGGGTTGAACGCGAGCCTGATCCATCAAGCTCTCGTAGAAACTTCGTTGCTCGGCTGGAAAGAGATCGAATACGAAGTGTTGCGCGACGGCGCGGGCAACTGCATCGTCGTCTGCAACATGGAGAACATCGATCCCGTCGGGGTACACACCGGAGACTCGATCGTCGTAGCCCCGTCGCAGACGCTCTCCGACCTCGAGTACCAAATGCTGCGCAGCGCGAGCATCAACGTGATTCGCGCGCTCGACGTGCAGGGCGGCTGCAACATTCAGTTCGCGCTTCACCCGCAGCGCAGCGAGTACGCGATCATTGAAGTCAATCCACGCGTCTCGCGCAGCTCGGCGCTGGCATCAAAAGCGACGGGTTATCCCATCGCCAAGATCTCGACGCGCATCGCGCTGGGCCAGCGGCTCGACGAAATCCCCAATCCCGTCACCGGTGTCACGAAAGCGGCGTACGAACCGACGCTCGATTACGTGGTTGTCAAGATTCCCCGCTGGCCCTTCGATAAGTTCCCGCTCGCCGACACGGCCATCGGCACGCAGATGAAGTCGACCGGCGAGGCCATGGGAATCGGGCGAAGCTTTCGTGCGGCGCTGCTCAAAGCGGTGCGGGGACTCGATCTGGGGCGTGAAACGCTCACGGGAGCGCTCGCGGAGTGGAGCGACGGCGAGTTGGAGGCGATTGTCGCGCGACCTACGCACGAGCGTCTCTTCGCCGTGTGCGAGCTGCTGCGACGAGCGGGCGCACGGGACGCGACCGATGCCGTCGAGCGGATTGCGGGCCTTAGCGCGATCGATCGTTTCTGGCTTCACGAGCTCGGCGGACTCGTCGGGGTGGAAGAACGCCTACGCCAAACGCCCGCTGACGACGACATCGACGAAGCGCTCCAGTGCGGATATTCCACCACGAGCGTCGCGAAGCTGATGAAGGATCGCCCGCGTCGCAACGGCAGAGCGCGAACAGCTCCGGCATTTCGTATGGTCGATACCGCTGCCGCAGAGTTTCCGGCGAAGTCGCCGTACTATTACTTGTCGCGCGGCGAGCTCGACGAGATGCGCAAGACGCCCAACGATGCCGTGGTGGTGGTCGGCAGCGGTCCGATACGCATTGGACAGGGCATCGAGTTCGATTATAGCTGCGTCCACGCGGCATGGGCGCTGAAGAATGCGGGGCGATCGCCGGTCGTCGTTAACAACAATCCGGAGACGGTCTCGACGGATTTCGACATCTCGGATTCGCTCGTATTCGAACCGCCGGGGCCTGACGAAGTCGAGGCGACGTGCCGGGCAACCAACGCGCGCGGCGTGATGCTGGCCTTCGGCGGACAGACCGCAATCAACTTGGCCGCCGAGCTCAGCCGTCGCGGCGTGCCGATCGTCGGAAGCGATCGGCGCTCGCTCGATATGGCGGAGAATCGGGAGCAGTTCGACGCGGCGCTAGCGCGCTTGAGCGTTGCCCGCCCCGAGGGCAAGGCGGCCCGCAGCTTTCGCGAAGCGCGAGCCATCGCGCGCGAGCTCGGGTTTCCGGTGCTGGTACGGCCATCCTTCGTGCTCGGCGGTCGCGCGATGGAGATCGTTTACAACGAGGCCCAGCTCGTTTCATACGCAGAGTCCGCCCCCCCGATTCTTCCCGACGCGCCGCTGCTGGTCGACAGGTACCTGCGCGGCCTCGAGTTGGAAGTCGACGCCGTTTTCGACGGTGACGATATTCTGATTCCGGGAGTCTTCGAGCACGTCGAGCGCGCGGGCGTCCATTCCGGCGATTCGATCAGCGTCTATCCGGTTCAGTCTATTGACGAGGAGATGGAGGAACGCATCGCCGGTGTAACGGGCGCGATCGCTGCCGAACTCGGCATTCGCGGCCTTATCAACATCCAATTCGTATTGCACGCAGGCACTCTCTACATCATCGAGGCGAATCCGCGCGCGAGCCGAACTGTGCCGATCATTCAAAAGGCGACGGGCATCAATCTCGTCGCGGCCGCGACTCGAGTCGCGCTGGGCGAAAAACTGCGCGAGATGGAATACGGCACCGGTCTGCGTCCCCACGTGCCTTACGTCGTGGTAAAAGTCCCCGTGTTCTCGTTCTCAAAGATGCGCGGCGTCGAGACGATCTTGGGGCCGGAGATGAAATCGACCGGAGAAGTCCTGGGCATCGACGAGACGTTCGGGGGTGCGTTGCGTAAGGGGTTTCTCGCAGCCGGCGTTCGCTTGCCGGGCGGCGGCGGGCGAATCTTGGTTTCCATCGCGGACGAGGAAAAGGGCGAATCGATCCCGGTGCTGCGGGCCTACGTGCAGCTCGGTCATCGGTTGGTAGCAACTCCCGGGACGCGAGCGCTGCTCCACGAGGCCGGGATTGCGACCGAGCCGGTCAATAAGATCGCCGACGGTTCGCCGCACGTACTCGATCTCATCACGTCGCGGAGCGTCGATTTGGTGATCAACGACGCGAAGGGGCCGCGCGAGATTTCCGATGACTACAAGATTCGCCGTGCGGCGGTCGAAGCGAGCATTGCGTGTTTGACGAGTCTCGATACCGCGCGGGCGCTGGCCGAAGCGCTCCGGAGCAAAGCCGGGCCGCCGCGCAGTCTGCAGGAGTACCGCAGGTCTTCCTCATCGGCGCAAACGCAAGCACCCTCGGCGTCGTCAATAGTTTAAAGGACGACCCGATCACTGCGCAGCTCGTTCCGATTGCGTGGACGCCGATGGGAGTCGTGCTCGGGGAGGACCGGCAAAGAGTAGGCGTTGCGCGGTCTGGGCTCTTCGATTGGGCCGATCGCACTTTTCCGGCAAACGACGATCGAGCGTTCATCGGCTCGTTACGCGATCTCGAGCTGCTGCTGCGCGTCGGCTGGGATTCCCCGTTTCCGGAAAGGCTCGACGAGCGGAGCGTGCTCAACGTCGAGGAGACTCCCGAAGAACTGCTCGAGGCGCTGGCCCGACCGCCTGCCGCGCTCGTGCAGTGCACGGCGTGCCGCCGGCTCTGCGTACGCGACGATTTCGTATGGAAAGAGCGACAACTCTGCGCTTGGGATTATCACTCGCAGGTGTTCGGAAAACGCGGTCCCTGGCACGAGGGCAACACCGAAGTCCGGCACTTCGAAAGCCTGCCCGAGTGCTCTTACGTCGTTGAGGAGCTGCTCGACGAGCTGGGCGTCGATCGAGTGCTCAGCCTCGGTCAGGTCTCCGATGCCACCGCCTATACGCTGATTCGGACGCTGCTCGAAAACGAGCCGGTTCGCTCGCACATGACCGTGCGCTCCGCGCGCGGCCTCGTGGTATTGCGCGAGCGGTGACGAACCGCGCGATTAGGGACCTTTCGACCTTCTTCGTACTGCTTTTCGTCGTCTTGGTGTTGCGGCAAGCGTACGTACAGATCGTTGCGGCGCCGCAAATCGCGGGGCGAGCGACAAACCCGCGTCACGCGCTGCTCGATGTCGGGCGAGGCCGCATACTTGCAAGCGACGGCACGGTGCTGGCCGAGACGATCGGCGGAAAGCGCGTGTATCCGCTCGGCGCGGCGGTCGCACATCCGGTGGGTTATGCGTCCGCGCGCTACGGCGCGTCGGGAATCGAGGGTGCTTTCGATCGCGCGCTGGCCGCTCCCGACCTCAGTGGGGACGTGCTTGCGCAAGTGGCGCAACTCGTGGCGGCACTGCGCGGCAGCGCGTCGGCTTCGCGCGGGGCCGATGTCGTAACGACGATCGAGCCTGCAGTGCAGGCGCGACTCTTCGGATTGCTTTCGCAATATCCGCGCGCGGCGGGCGTCGCCCTCGACCCCCGCAGCGGCGCGATCTTGGCCCTTGCAAGCGTTCCCAGCTACGACCCGAATAACTTCGACGCCGCATTTCCTTCCTTGAGTGTGGACCCAAGCTCGCCGCTGCTCGATCGCGCGCTCGACGGCCTCTATCCGCCCGGGTCGACATTCAAAATCTTCACCGCGTCCGCAGCGCTCGACAGCGACACCGTCACCATGGATTCGCAGTTCGAGGATCCGGGTTATCTCGTCATCGGCAATTTCACCCTGCACGACAACGAGAGCGAAGCGACCGGATACGGCGACCTCACGACCGCTTTCGCGCTCTCGAGCAACGTCGACTTCGCGCAAATCGCGCTTAGAATGGGCGTCGACACGTTTTACGAGTATTTGCAGCGCTGGGGAATCGGCGGCTCGCTCGATTTTCAGCTCGCGGCTGCACGCGATCGCGTTCCGCTCAAAGCAAGTGTCGTTCCGGGCGAGCTCGCCCAAATGGGCTTCGGCCAAGGCGCGCTGTTGATGACGCCGCTGCACATGGCGCTCATCGGTGCGACAATTGCCGACGGCGGAAACGAACCGCGGCCGTACATCGTGCGCCAGGTCGTCAGCGGGGGCATCGCAGAGAGCTCATCGGGAGCGGCGTCGCTCGCAAGCCCGGTATCCCCCGAGACGGCCACGAAGGTAACGAAGATGATGGTAGCCGTCGTGGAGCGCGGTACCGGAACTCCCGCACAACTCCCACACGTCAGCGTTGCCGGCAAGACCGGGACCGCAACCAATCCGCTCGGGCGCTCGCACTCGTGGTTCGTGGCCTTCGCGCCGGCCGATAATCCCCGCGTCGCCGTCGCCATCGTCGTGGAGAACGTCGGCTATGGTGCAACCTATGCCGCACCGATCGCGCGGGAGGTCATTCGCGCTGCGCTGGACGCGGGAGCGTGACCTTGGAAACGCCGGCGTGATCGAAGAGAGAGTCTTCAATAACCGGTATCGGCTCGACCGCAAGCTCGGCGAAGGCGGTATGGCGACGGTCTATTGCGGGACCGACATTCTGCTGCGACGGCGAGTCGCGGTTAAGGTGTTGCGCGAACAGTATGCCGCCGATGAAGAGTTCGTTCGGCGCTTTTATCAAGAGGCCGAATCGGCGGCAAAACTTTCGCATCCCAATATCGTCAACACGTACGACGTTGGGCGCCAAGACGACACCTATTTCATCGTGATGGAGCTCGTGGACGGCCCGTCGCTTGCCGAGATCCTCGCCGCCGACGGACGCCTACCCGAACCGGTGGCGATCGACTATGCGGCGCAGATCGCGAGCGGCCTCGCATACGCGCATCGGCAAGGGCTGCTCCATCGCGACATCAAGCCGGCCAATGTGCTCGTCACAAAAGACGACGTGGTGAAACTTTCCGATTTCGGCATCGCGCGCGCCGTTTCGCAGCAGACGATGGCTCTGACCAAGCCCGGCCTCGTCATGGGGAGCGTCTATTACATATCGCCCGAACAGGCGCAGGAGCACGAAGTTCACGAGACGGCCGATCTTTACAGTCTCGGTATCGTGCTCTATCAAATGCTGACCGGCAAACTGCCGTTCACCGGCGAGTCGCCGGTTACGGTTGCGCTCAAACACATCGGCGATCCGGTACCGAGCATCGACACACGCAAAACCGGCGTAAGCCCCGCGCTCGCCGCAATCGTCAACCGGCTCCTGCAAAAGAATCCTTCCAGCCGCTTTTCCTCGGCGAGCGAACTTGCGACCGCCCTGCGCGAGGCGCGCGAGCGCCCGAGCGTTGCCGGATACCGCATCGCCGACGACGCACCGACGCAAGCGATACGCGCGACGCGGCTTCCGCCGCGGCGATCGCCCTTGCCCGACCGTGCCAATGAAGATGAAGAAGAGCTTCGTGCGCCTCGGCGCTCGGGTTGGGCGATCGTAACGCTCGTCGGCGCACTCCTCGCAGCGATCGCGATCGGCTACGTGATCTTCGGGCGAGGATTTGCCGGGCTCGCCGGGGGCGTGGTCGTGGGCGACTACACTTCAATGACGCAGGCGCAAGCGCAGGAGGAGATCGTCAACGCGGGTCTGCGAACGCGCTTCACCAAGAGCGCAAGCGAAACGGTGCAGCCTGACCACGTCATACGACAGTCGCCGCCGGCAGGAACGCGCGTAGAGAAGAATCAGGTCGTCGAGCTCGTCGTGAGCAATGGAAAGCCGTTACGCGGCCTAGAGGACGTGCGCGGATATAATCTCAACGACGCGCAGCGGACGCTGCAGCAAGAAGGCTTCGCGGTCACGATCGAGCGGCGGTTCGACAACACCGTACGCGACAACGTCATCGATCAATCACCCAAACCCGGAGCGCAGGTTCCCGAGGCAAGCCGCATCAAGCTGGTCGTCTCCAACGGGCCGCCGCCGGTGACGATTCCGAACTTCGTCGGCATGACGGTCGATGCGGCACGATCGCTCGCCGATAAACGCGGCATTACCCTCGATACGTCGCAAAGCATTCCTGGAAATCCGCCGGAGACCGTCGCATCGCAGGATGTCTCGGCAGGCACGAGCCGAGATCGTAATGCTAGCGTGCGGGTCGTCGTCAACAGCGGCATGCCCAACGCGCCGCCGGCGGCCGAGGGTCCGAACAGTCCCAGCGTAACGCTCCCGAACGTCGTCGGCCAAGATTTGGATTCCGCACGACAAACGCTGACGCAGTCCGGTTTTCAGTACTCCGTTCGCTACGTCACCCAGAGCTCGAATAACGGAACGATCGTTTCGCAGACGCCGCCGGCCGGCGCGGTGCCGCAAGGCGAGACCGTCATGCTGAGTCTCTCCGTTTCCGGTGAAGTCCCCGATACGGGCGGCATGACGCCGGCCGATGCAACCAAAACGCTGCACGCCTACGGATATTCCGTGGCGCGTTCCGAGTATACGACCGCGGTCGGCGCCGACGGCAAAGTCGTCGGAACGCAGCCCAGCGCCGGCACACCGCTCGCGCCGGGATCGTCCGTAACGCTGACGATCAACGGACCGCAGCCCTGACGGACCCAGCACTGCGAATTCTCGGCATCGACCCGGCACTGCGTACGACGGGATACGGCGCCATCGAACGCGGCAACGGACGCGTGCGGCTCATCGAGGCGGGCGTCGTCGTTCCGGCCGCGAGCGGCACCCTCGAGCAGCGATTGTGCGAGCTCTACTCCGGGATTTGCGAGGTGATCGCCGCAACCCAGCCGCAACTCGTCGTCATCGAAGAGCTCTACACGACGTACAAGAATCCGCGGACCGCTGTGATCATGGGACACGCGCGCGGCGTGCTCTGCTTGGCGAGCGCGCAAGCCGGCGTCGCGGTCCATTCCCTCGGTCACGCACGCGTGAAGCGCGCATTAGTCGGCTCGGGGAGCGCGCGCAAGGAGCAGGTTGGCGCCATGGTCACTCGCCTGCTGCGGTTGCGGCGGCCACCGTCCCCGCACGACGTTTCCGACGCACTCGCGCTCGCCTTGGCATTTCTCAACGTCTACGATGGAACGCGCGTCGTAAATGTTCGCTAGAATCTCCGGCGCGCTGGTCGAGCGCACGCTCGAAGGCGCGGTGATCGAAGCGGGCGGCCTGGGTTACGAAGTCATTCTTCCGCCATGCATCGCGCAGAAAGTTCCGGCGACACCCGGCGAGCGCGTGACGCTCGAGATTTATTCTGTCGTCAACCTCGACGGTAATACCGGGCGATTTACGTATTACGGCTTTACCAACGCGATCGAGCGCGAGTTTTTCGAGGCGCTCATTAGCGTAGCGTCGATCGGTCCGCGCTCGGCGGCACGCGCCTTCAGCGCGCCCATGTCGACGATCGCCGATGCGATCGACCGAGGCGATTACACCTTCTTGAAGAGCCTGCCGGGTATCGGTCAGCAGAAGGCGCGCGACATCGTTGCGAAGCTCCAAGGAAAAGTCGCGAAATTTTTGCTCATTCGCGATGCCCCGCCCGCGTCGCTCGCGCCGATTCCCGATTTCGCCGACGAAGCGCTGGCGGTTCTCTTGCAACTCGGATACAAGCGCGGCGAAGGAGAAGGGATGATACGCCGCACGCTCGATGCCGACGGAGCGATCGACGATGCTGAACGGCTGCTCGCGGAGATCTATCGGCGCAAAGCGAAAGAGTCGCCAGAGATCCATGGCCGAAGAGAATAGCGCTCGCCGCCGCGTGCTCGGTCCCGCGGACGCCGTAGTCGATGCCACGGCAACGCAAGAGTACGAGCGTGTCGTCGATCCGCAGGACACGCTCGAAGACGAGCTCTACGGTGCGAGCCTGCGCCCGCGCTCGTTCGATGAGTACGTTGGGCAGGAGCGCGTCGTGGAAAACTTGCGCATCTCGATCGATGCGGCCAAGCGACGGGGTGAGCCGCTCGAGCACGTGCTTTTCTACGGTCCCCCGGGCTTGGGCAAAACGACGCTGGCGGGATTGATCGCGCGCGAGCTTGGCGCAAACTTTCGCCCCACGAGCGGACCGACGCTCGAGAAGCCAAAGGATCTCGTCGGCATCCTCACGTCGCTCGAAAAGGGCGACGTCTTTTTCGTCGATGAGATTCACCGGCTCAGCCGCGTCGTCGAAGAGTTTCTCTATCCGGCAATGGAGGATTTCCAAATCGACTTCGTCGTCGATCGCGGGGCCTACGCGAAAACGTTGAAGTTGCCGCTAAAGCGTTTTACGCTGGTCGGCGCGACTACGCGCGCCGGGATGCTGACCGCGCCGCTTCGCGAGCGTTTCGGCATAGTGCAACATCTGGATTACTACGAGCCGGCAGAGCTCGAACGCATCGTACGCCGCTCCGCCGGCGTTCTCGGCGTTCCCGTCGAGCCCGACGCAGCTCGGACGATCGCCGCGCGCAGCCGGGGAACGCCTCGCGTGGCGAACCGGCTCTTGCGGCGCGTTCGCGATTACGCCGAGGTACGCGGCGATGGGCGCATCACTCTGCCGATCGCAGAAGAAGCGTTGGCGCGTGAAGGCGTCGACCGATTGGGCCTCGATCGGCTCGATCGCGCCTTCCTGCGCACCCTGGTGGAACAGTTTCGCGGCGGTCCCGCGGGAATTGCCGCAATCGCGGCCACGCTCACGGAAGATGCCGAAACGCTCGAGGATGTCGTCGAGCCGTACTTGCTCAAAGAGGGGTTCGTCACGCGAACCGCCAGCGGTCGTCGCGCGACGGCCCACGCGTACGCTCACCTCGGCATCGTACGCGGCGCTCCCGCGCAGGAGCGGTTACTTTAGGAGCGCGATGAGGCGAGTTGAGTTCGTGGCGCTCGGCGCACTGGCAACATCGATCGCGACGGCTGTTGCCCGGGCGCAAGATGACATCGACCCGGCTCAGAGCTCCTCGCGTCAGGCGTTGCGCGTGCTGCTCGGTCGCGGCGATGCGACGCCGGTCTCGGCGGGCATCTTTGAGTTTGATGGGCACTCCTACCGCGGAAGCTTCGAGCGTACCGGCGATGGGCAAATCGTCAATCTCGTCGACCTCGAGCAATATCTCTATAGCGTCGTGTCGCGCGAAATGCCGCCCGGTTGGCCTTCCGCGGCACTCCAGACGCAAGCAATTTGCGCGCGCACGTACGTTTTGCAGCGGAGCGACCCGCGCCGTTCCTATGATTTGATTCCCTCTGAGCTCGACCAGCGCTACGACGGCATCGCCGGTGAAACGGCGAGTGCGACTTCCGCGGTCGAAAGGACGGCCGGGCAAGTACTCTCCTTTGGCGGATTCTTTGCGCAGGTCGCGTATTCGTCGTGCTGCGGCGGCCATACCGAGTCGGCATCCGATGCGTGGGGAAACGCCGCGCCGCCGTACCTGCAAGGCGTTTCCTGCTCGTGGTGCAGCGCTTCGCCGAACTATCGTTGGAGCCGCAATCTCTCGTTTGAATCCATCGCGCAGCGCTGCGCGCCGCAGCTTGCGTTGCTGGGGAGACTCCAAGATTTGCAGATTTCGCAGCGCGATGCCAGCGGTCGCGCGCGCACGATCGATCTCGTCACGGACCGCGGCGACGCGTCCGTGGCGGGCGGCGCCTTTCGGCGCGCGATAGGGACTCGCGTTCTGCCAAGTCTGCTGCTCACCGCGGTTACGCGTTCGGCCGACGGTGTGGGCGTTGACATTGCCGGCGGCGGCCTCGGCCACGGCGTCGGACTCTGTCAGTGGGGCGCGCATGGCATGGCGCTTTCGGGAAGCGCGGCAAACGAGATTCTAAACTTCTACTTTCCCGGGACGGATCTGCAGAATCTCGCCGCGCACCGCTGACTTCGATTACGAGCTTCCCGCCGAGCTCATCGCGCAGACGCCCGCAACTGAACGCGACGCGAGCCGATTGATGTTCCTCGACGATGGGGCGGTCGCGCACCATACCTTTGCGGAGCTGCCGAGGCTTTTGCGCGCTAACGATCTCCTCGTTCTCAACGAAACACGCGTCCTCGCCGCGCGCCTCATCGGCGAACGCGATGGTGGCGGAGCCGCTGAGCTGCTCTTGCTGCATCCCGCGCGTTCCCTGCAGTACGATCCCGAGGCGCTCGACTGGATTGCCCTGGCACGGCCCGGGAAGCGGCTGCGTCCCGGCGACCGCATTCGGTTCGGCGAGCACGGCGCTGCGACAGTTCGCGCACGGCTCGGGGAGGGCATGCGACGGATCGAGCTCGAGACGCCGCTGACGCTCGAAGAATTTCTCGCACGCGCCGGACGCATGCCGATCCCGCCGTACATCCACAACGATTCCGCGCAAGCGCAGAAGCGCTATCAGACGGTCTTCTCGCGAGTTCCGGGAAGCGTTGCGGCGCCCACGGCATCACTTCATTTCACGCCGGAGCTGCTGGAGCAGATCGAGGATGCCGGTATCGAGATCGCGCGCATAACGCTCGCCATTGGCCTCGGAACATTTCGGCCTGTCTGCGTCGATTCGATCGAGGATCACGTGATGCACGAGGAAGCCTACACAATTCCGCCGGCCGCAGCCGACGCAATACATCGCGCTCGGGAGTCGGGGCGCCGAATCGTTGCCGCCGGCACGACGGTCGTGCGCGCGCTCGAAGGTAACTTTCAAGCGTACCAACGGATTGAGCCGGGCGAGCACGCGACGGGGATCTTCATCGTTCCGGGCTTTCGCTTCCGTGTCGTCGGCGCAATGATCACGAACTTCCATCTCCCGCGCTCGACCCTGCTGATGATGGTAGCTGCCTTCGCCGGACGCGAGCACGTCTTGCGCGCCTACGGTGAAGCGGTCGCGCACGGATATCGCTTTTACTCCTTTGGCGACGCGATGATCATCGGCAATGGAGGCTGATGCAATGCGTTACGTGACGTTCGACGCGCCGGGTGCCGCAAGCGTCTTGCACCTCGGCGAATCGCATCCGCCAAGTGCGGGCGCCGGCGAAGTACTCATCGCGGTCGAGGCTGCCGGCATTTCCCGCGCCGACATCATGCAGCGTCAAGGGAAATATCCGCCGCCGCCGGGCGCTTCGGCCGTTCTTGGCCTGGAAGTCGCCGGAACGGTCGCAGCGGCAGCCTCCGACGTAACGCGCTGGAAGGCCGGCGACCGCGTCTGCGCGCTGACCAACGGCGGCGGTTACGCAGAGTATGTCGCCGTTCCGGCCGGACAGGTCTTACCGATTCCCGACGGCTGGAGCGCAATCGAAGCTGCGTCGCTGCCCGAGAATGCCTTTACCGTGTATGACAACCTCTTCACACGCGCGAACCTGCGCGCCGGCGAGACGGTCTTGGTGCACGGAGGAACGAGCGGCATCGGGACCACGGCAATCATGTTTGCACGGGCTCTCGGCGCGACCGCCATCGCAACCGCCGGCTCACCGGAAAAATGTGCGGCTTGTATCCGCCTGGGAGCCGCCGCGGCCATCGATTACCGAACGCACGACTTTGTTCGAGAGGTTCTCCGTATCACTGAAGGTCGGGGGGTGAACGTCGTGCTCGATATCGTCGGCGGCGATTACATCGCGCGCGACGTCGAGTGCCTCGCTTTGGACGGTCGCATCGCATGCATCGCGACTCAGCGCGGCGTCACCGTCGAACTCGACCTGCGCCGCCTCTTTGCAAAGCGCGGCGCCATCATGGCCTCGAGCTTACGCCCGCGGACCGCCGAAGAGAAAGGCGCAATCGCGCGCGAACTCGAGCGCAACGTCTGGCCGCTGCTGCCGGCACGCGACAAGATCGTGCCGGTTATCGACTTCGTCTATTCGTTCGAGCGCGCCGCCGAGGCACACGCGCGCATGGAGTCGAGCGCGCACATCGGCAAAATCGTATTAGTGCCCCAAATCAGTGATAGATGAACTGGCTGATCGACGTGGGGCCAGTGGCCATGAAGAAGAGCATCGGGATCGAGAGCATCGTATTCGTTCTCGAAGCCAAGAAGGCGATGCGGCGGCCCTTGGCTTTTTCCGTATCGGTCGCCGGAACGAAGCCGAGGATTTTCTTTTGATTCGGCCAGATTAGCGCCCATACGTTGACGAGCATGATCGTTCCGAGCCAAGCCCCGATGCCGATCGGCGCCATCGCACCTTGAAGCGTAAAAGCCGCGACGAACCCGTTCGTGTCGCTTGGCCCATGGAGATTGCCGAGCAGCGCGGCACCGAAGATCCAAGTTACGACTGCGCCCCAGCGGAAGAAGAGCAACGCTCTCGGTACGACGTATTTCGCAATGGGCGCCGCTTCGCCGGCAGCCGTCGCCTCCTTAACGGCGGCCACATTGACGAAGTTGAAGAAGTAAAGCAGGCCGATCCACATGATGCCGGCCATGATATGGAACCAGCGGAAGATCCAGTCGGTGCTTGCCATCTTACGCGCCCGTCCCCATAGCGTGCGAAACGATCAACTTTGCGACGTACCATAGGATGGCGGTCAGGATAAAGCCGCAGATGATCGTTCCGGACAACGAGTCCAATGGATTCTTCACGTATCGCCTCCCTGGAATCGGAGTGGTATGAGCGCATGGTTGCTCGCCCCGCAAAAGGGTCCTTCCGCGCGCCCGGTTTGGGGAGGGTGTCGCGCGGGTATCCGCTCGAAGCTATGAACGTTCAATCGCTTGTGGCGCCGTACGCGCCAAAGAAATGGGACCTATCCGGTTTGCAGGGCATTTCCGACGCCACTCTCGAGATGCACTTCGCTCTTTACGAAGGCTACGTCAAGAATACGAATATGCTCAACGACCGCCTCCGAGAAATTCGACAAGACGGCGACCCAAAAGGGAGCGATCCAGGATTCGCGGAGCTGGTTCGCCGGCTCGGCTTCGAGTACAACGGTATGCGCTTGCACGAATATTATTTCGATAACCTCGCCCGGCAGCCGGGTGAGATCGGCAATGGCCGTCTGTACGACGCGCTGGGCCGATGCTACGGCGGTTTCGAGGAGTGGAAGAAGGATTTCATGGCCGTCGGCGGCATGCGCGGTGTGGGCTGGGCGATCGCGTATTGCGACGTCACGAACGGACAGATTACCAACCACTGGATCAACGATCACGAAAACGGGAATCTTGCCGGCTTCGTCCCGATCGTCGTGATGGACGTCTGGGAACACGCCTTCATCAAAGATTACAAGCCTGCCGAGAAAAGCAAGTACATCGAAGCGTTCTTTGCGAACCTCGACTGGAAGGCGTGCGAATCGCGCCTTCCGTGATAATCTACCCGCCTCAGTCGGCGGGTTTCTCCAGCGGCGAGGCGAGGACGGTCTTGGCGTTCGTGTACCAAACGAGTCCGGGCGCCGCGGCGCGCTGTTTGCGAACGTATTTGCGCAACGTGTAGTCTACCGGCACCGTTGCCGAGCCTCTCGCGCGCGAGTGAAAAGCGGCGAGCGATGCGGCGGCTGCGATGTCTTCATCTGGCGGCGGCATGCGATCGTCGCGCGCCAGGATCACGTGCGCGCCCGGAATGCGCTGCGCGTGAAACCACAGATCGTCCGGTCGCGCCTGCCGAAACGTCAAATCGGCATTCTCGATCGGCGATCTGCCCACGACGATTCGCGACCCGCGCGGCGTGTGAAACTCGAGCGGCGCGCGTTTGCGTTTACTGCGGCCTGCGGCTTGCGGCGCTCGCTCTGGATTGCTCCTGGGGATGACGGACAGGGCGGCTTCCTCGACTGCCTCGAGATCTTCATCGGCGGCGCGCTCCGTTTCCCACCGAAGCGTTTCGACCGCCTCGAGCCCCGCATGCACTTCACGTTCGCGAGCGTCCACGTGCGGAAGGCTCTTTGTGAGCTTCTTGTATCGTGCGAAGAGTTTCGCAGCGCGCTGCTTTGCCTCGTCGCGATCGCCTTCGCCAAGCTCGTGGAGCGTCGCAAAGATGGCCTCCCCTTCGGCCCTCAGCCCATCGCGCTCGTGCGCTTGCGAGCGCTTCTGGTATAGCGATGCAAGCTCGTTCTGTAACCTCACCTCGCGTTGTGCCAGGCGCTTGGTAAGAACACGCCGCCGCGCAGCGACACGCTCGTTTCCCGTCCGTGCGGTTTGCTGCGCGCGGGCCGCCGCGAAGAGTTCTAGCACGGGCCCTGGCGGCTGTTCCGGCAGCGTACGCACCATCGGCGGCAGTGGGGGCAACAGGTACGGTTTACCTGCCTGCACGTAGCGTTGCGGATTATCGGCGAGCGCGAACTCTTTAAATGCCGCCACGACGGTGCCGTCCTTGACCAGAACGGCGTTGCCGAATCGCGGGACCAACTCGACGTAAAGTTCGAGCTGGTCCCCGACGCCGAAGCGCGAGCGCGACTTGAACGTGAGCCGAAGCAATCGATCGTCGCGCCGCGCGGCGGCATCATCGAGAACCATTCCTTGAAGCGTGCGCGCCAACGTGCGGACGAAACCGGGCTCGGTGACGATGCCGAGCTCACCCTCTTCCAAAGTAACGAGAGGCGGCGAGCCATAGAGGTCGATTGCCAGCAACGAGCGGCTGCCGCGGGATCGCAGGACGAGGGCGATGCGTCCATCGGGAAGCAAGCCGGCATCGTCGACCCTCGCTCCGCGTAAGCGCTCCTTTAGCTCGTGCGCCAGCCGCGTAATGAGGACCCAATCGGTCAGCATCTAAAGATGTTCCTCGTGAGAGTTCGACCAGCTCCGATCGGCATGTTCATGGTGATGCTTGCGGCTTGCAGTCATGGCGGCACGCCCTCCGCCCCCCGAGGCTGGCAGCCGATTCCCGGCGCCAGTGACGCCTGGACGAGTGGCGGCGCAAGAGCCCAGCAATACTCATATCACCGCGTGAATTTCGGCGGAACGCTCCAAGACCTGGCTTCGGTCGTTACCATCAACGTACTGATTCGCCATCGGGGCGCTCGGTTTAAGAGCAGCGTTCCTTTTGCACCCTGCCGAGGTGTCGCCGGGGTCGCGACGTTTACCTTACCAGGCGGCGCTACACTGGAAGAAGGCTTCGCGGTGAGCGGATCGGCCTCGATTCGAACGACGTACGTTCGTCCGCCGGGCGCGCCGAGCGATCCCAACGCGATCGATGCGATGCAAAACGCGCTTTGCGTCACCCCGGCATAACGACGGGATGACGACGCGGTACGATCTGCTGCCGGTCTCGACCGACCTCGCGCATCACGCAATCGCGGATCCTCGTTTTGCTTACGTACTGAGCGACGACGAGATGGCGCAGGGAAGTACGATCGGCGCGCCCCGTTGCTGCCTCGTGATCAAGCCGACCGGAGCCATTTCGAAGATCTACTCCCCCGACGCCGGCCTGGACTTTATCGGAGCGCTCGAAGTGCACCACTGGGACCGACGAAGCGGGGTTCGCCTCAACAAACGGGCCGGTGAATTTCACATTCACCCGGAGCGCCAAGATCACGTCTTCACGCTCGACAACGGCGTCCACGTCCACGAGCAACTCTTTCCATTCAACGATGCGTGGGAAAAAGAAGAAGATATTCCGCCGCCGGCCGTCTATTTTCGAGTCCACTTCAAGAACGATGGCGAGTCTCCGGCGTCTTTCGACAGCTATGGATTTTGCGATCTGCGCGGCAACACCGATCATGACGTCCAGGCCGAATACGACGAGGCACTGGGCGGCGTCGTCGCTTGGAATCGCGCCGCGCCGTCGCAAACGCGGCTGGTCGCGATGCTCGGGCGAGCCGACGATTGGGAGACGAACAGCGACCGCGGGATGGTCGTCGGCCGGCTTTCGCCTGGCCGGCTCAAGAATCAAGCCTTGGGAGAAGGCACCGACGTCATCGCCGTGCTGCATGCCGGCATCGACCTTGCTCCCGGCGAGGAACGTTGGATCGAATTTCTTTGCGTGCTCTCCGCGTCTCGTGCGGAGCTTGCCGTCAATTGCAAACGGTGTCCCAGCGGCCAAGACGCCGGCCGGCGGACGACGCAATATTATTGGAGCCTTCTTCGCCGGTCGGTCCTGCGAACGCCGAGCGTCGACGTCAACCACGGCGTGCTCTGGGCAAAAGCGAACATCTTACGCGTTCAAACGTATGCGCCGACGGGATGGTGCTTTACGAACGACCCAACCCGCAGCAACAACAGCGTCGGGCGGGATACCGCCTGGATGTCGTTCGGCGCCGACTACCTCAACCCGGATTTTGCGCGGGAATCTCTGCGGGCATACTTTCGTTTGCAACAGCCGAGCGGAAAGGTCGTTGAGTATTACGACGTGCGCAACGGTGCGTGGGACGATTATGGACTCAACGTCAACGACGACACTCCGCTTGCCGTCATCGCGCTCGCGCATCACTATGGTGCGACGAAGAACGAAGACTTCTTGCGCGAATGTTATCCCTGTGCGGTGCGCGCCGTGGAGTACATGCTCTCTCAGCGCAACGCCGACGGCTTGGTTTGGTGCGACGCAACCGGAGCTGCGGATTGGGGAATCGTCGGGTGGCGCAACATCATCGAGAACTATCGCATCAGCGGAGCCTCGACCGAGCTGAACTCCGAGTGTTACGCGGCGTTGATTTCGCTGGCAAGCTTGGCGCGTGAGCTCGGCGACCCGGACGCAGATCGCTTCGCCGGTGAGGCGGAGGCACTCCGAAACGCGATTAACGCGCATCTCGTCAACCCGGAGAACGATCTCTACTTCTTGGCGATCGACGTCGACGGATCGAAGCGCACCGACGTTACCGCCGACTTGGTCTTCCCGGTTCTCTGCGGTGTCGCACCGCCCGAGCGCGCGGCTGCGATCATCAACGCGCTCAGTGTGGCCGCCTTCTGGACCGATGCCGGCATTCGCACGATTCCGCGAAATGCCTTAGATTACGGACCCGTGAAACAGTACGGTCTACTGGGCGGCGTCTGGGTCGCGGTCTCGTATTGGTTCGCTTTTGCCGCGGCGCCGCATCAGCCTAGCATCATGGCGCGAGCTCTAGCGAGCAGTTTCCATCACTTTTCGATCGATCCGCGGCGCAATAATACCGTGCCGGGCCAGTTCTCCGAGTGGCTGCACGGGGAGATTCTTTCAAATGAAGGCATGATGCTTTCACCGTGGGATGCGCCACGCTATCTCTGGGCCGCGATCGAAGGTGCCGGCGGGCTGCACGTCACGCGCGAGAAAGCCCTCAATCCGTGTCTTGCCGGCGAATGGCGATGGCTCACCGCGGTGAACGTGCCCTATTGCGGCGGCTCGATTGCGTGGATTGCGTGCAGAATGCCCGACGGAGTGCATTTGCACACCACATCGGATCTGCCGTCCCACTTCCATACGGCACGGTATGCCTCGGACGCAACCGATCGGGCTCGCGTAACGGAACCCGAAGCGACCGTGGTTGCCTTTGAAAACGACGAGCATGTCCTGCTCTTCGTCGGCAATCCCACGCCGCGCACCGTCCTCCTGGCGGTGGCGTTCGGCGGCCTCGAGACGGGCGAGCGCACGGTTCAGCTTTTCTCGACGGTTTGGAACCAATGGCAGGAGAAGGGCCGCCTTAGTGACCGCGAGATTGGCGATGGGGTCCCGTTGGTCGTAGACGCGGGCGGTTTTGCCCTGGTAAAGCTCTTCAAATAGCCTTCTAGAGCGCAACGGCTGTTCTCACGCGAGGTCAAGCGGGCCCGCGGCGTGAAGGGGAAACACGTTGATCGCGGGGCCGGGCTTGCTCTTTGTCGTATCGGGGCCTTCGGGCGCCGGCAAGGACACGCTCGTTGAGGCGCTCCGCGAAAATCGCGCCAGCCTGCGTTACTCGGTCTCTGCTACGACCCGGCCTCCCCGCTGCGAGGAACGCGACGAAGAGCACTACTTCTTCGTCTCGACGGACGAGTTCGAGCGGATGCGCCGAGAGGGCAGGCTTCTGGAGTGGCGCGAGTATAACGGCAACCTTTACGGCACGCCGCGCGATTACATGGTGCGAACCTTGACCGAGGGCTATGACGTCATCATGAAGCCCGAGGTCAACGGCGCACTGGCCGTCAAGGCGGCCTATCCCGATGCGGTGCTGATCTTTTTGGTGCCGGACCGATTCTCGAATCTGCGCGAGCGCCTTCTGGCGCGTCGCACGGAGACGAACGAGGAGATCGCGCGCCGGCTCGAGATCGCGCAGCACGAAATGAAGTCCATTCGGCGCTTCGACTACATCGTGGTCAACGCGCAGGACCGTCCGCAGGAGGCGGTTCGCGATCTGGAGGCAATCCTGCAGGCGGAGCGTTTCCGCATCCATCGCTACACCGACGATTCGATCCAGCGGGTCGAATCGTCCTAACGAACATCGTCATTGTAAGGAATTATCGTACTATCATGAGCAAGTCCGTATTCGGCGACCTCGACGCGCTGCTCGAGCATGCCGATTCCAAATTCAGCCTCGTCAACATCGTGACGAAGCGCGCGCGGCAGTTGAACAACTGGATCAGGGTGCAGCAGCTCCCCGCGACCGAGCGCCGCGAATACTTCGCGAGCGAGCCGCTCGTCGACGACAAAGATTCGATCAACCCCAACAAACCGGTCTCGATCGCGCTCGACGAAATCGCCGACGGCAAAATAGAGTACCGCCGGACTCGCGAAGGGATCAAGTAAGCAACTCGACTGCCTCGCGCCTCGCGCAATCCTAGCTCCGGCGCTCGGTCAGACGGTCCTCGTCCGAGGTGCCTGCAGCTTCCGCACCATATGGCGGAGTTTCAAACGAGGATTCCGCTCGTGCGGCGGTAGTAAGTAGGATGGCAATATGTGCGGGATCGTAGGATATATTGGGAAGCGCGATAGCGTCCCGATCATAATGGACGCGTTGCGGCGCTTGGAGTATCGCGGATACGATAGCGCCGGGATAGCGGTCATCAACTCGAGCGGCACGCTGTCGGGCTCGAAGGCCGAAGGCAAGCTTTCGCGCCTCGCCGAGCGCTTGAGTAACGGCAGTCCGTTGTCGGGCGTGGTGGGCGTCGGGCACACGCGCTGGGCGACCCACGGGCGGCCATCCGACGCGAACGCGCACCCGCACCTCGACTGCAATGGGCGCATCGCGGTGGTGCACAACGGCATCATCGAAAACTACGCGGCGTTGCGGGCACGGTTGCTCGAGCTCGGCCATGTTTTTTCGAGTGAAACCGATACCGAGGTCCTCGCGCACTTGATCGAGCTGCACTACGACGGCAATCTCGAGGAGGCGGTGCGCCGGACCGTGCACGAAGTGCGGGGCGCCTATGCGCTCGGCGTAATTTCCAGCGACGAGCCGGATCGG